>NZ_ABST01000050.1 GCF_000155775.1 Glaciecola sp. HTCC2999 | reverse complement strand
AACAGGAAGGCAAAATGCCGCAAAAAAGGGAATAAGGGCGACACGGAAATGTTGAATACTCATACTCTTCCTTTTTCAATATTATTGAAGCATTTATCAGGGTTATTGTCTCATGAGCGGATACATATTTGAATGTATTTAGAAAAATAAACAAATAGGGGTTCCGCGCACATTTCCCCGAAAAGTGCCACCTGACGTCTAAGAAACCATTATTATCATGACATTAACCTATAAAAATAGGCGTATCACGAGGCCCTTTCGTCTCGCGCGTTTCGGTGATGACGGTGAAAACCTCTGACACATGCAGCTCCCGGAGACGGTCACAGCTTGTCTGTAAGCGGATGCCGGGAGCAGACAAGCCCGTCAGGGCGCGTCAGCGGGTGTTGGCGGGTGTCGGGGCTGGCTTAACTATGCGGCATCAGAGCAGATTGTACTGAGAGTGCACCATATGCGGTGTGAAATACCGCACAGATGCGTAAGGAGAAAATACCGCATCAGGCGCCATTCGCCATTCAGGCTGCGCAACTGTTGGGAAGGGCGATCGGTGCGGGCCTCTTCGCTATTACGCCAGAATTCGAGCTCGGTACCCCTGAGTCTAGGTCGGACTAGACCTTGTAAAACGACGGCCAGTCCAGTGTGCTGGAAAGCAAAATTTAATTGAAGAGTTTGATCATGGCTCAGATTGAACGCTGGCGGCAGGCCTAACACATGCAAGTCGAACGGTAACAGGATAGCTTGCTATCGCTGACGAGTGGCGGACGGGTGAGTAATACTTAGGGATCTGCCTCTGTGTGGGGGATAACTATTGGAAACGATAGCTAATACCGCATAATGTCTACGGACCAAAGCGGGCTTCGGCTCGTGCGCAGAGAGGAACCTAAGCGAGATTAGCTAGTTGGTGAGGTAAAGGCTCACCAAGGCGACGATCTCTAGCTGTTCTGAGAGGAAGATCAGCCACACTGGAACTGAGACACGGTCCAGACTCCTACGGGAGGCAGCAGTGGGGAATATTGCACAATGGGGGAAACCCTGATGCAGCCATGCCGCGTGTGTGAAGAAGGCCTTCGGGTTGTAAAGCACTTTCAGTTGTGAGGAAAGTTTAGTAGTTAATACCTGCTAGATGTGACGTTAGCAACAGAAGAAGCACCGGCTAACTCCGTGCCAGCAGCCGCGGTAATACGGAGGGTGCGAGCGTTAATCGGAATTACTGGGCGTAAAGCGCACGCAGGCGGTCTGTTAAGCTAGATGTGAAAGCCCCGCGCTCAACGTGGGAGGGTCATTTAGAACTGGCAGACTAGAGTCTTGGAGAGGGGAGTGGAATTCCAGGTGTAGCGGTGAAATGCGTAGAGATCTGGAGGAACATCAATGGCGAAGGCAACTCCCTGGCCAAAGACTGACGCTCATGTGCGAAAGTGTGGGTAGCGAACAGGATTAGATACCCTGGTAGTCCACACCGTAAACGCTGTCTACTAGCTGTTTGTGAATTTAATTCGTGAGTAGCGAAGCTAACGCGATAAGTAGACCGCCTGGGGAGTACGGCCGCAAGGTTAAAACTCAAATGAATTGACGGGGGCCCGCACAAGCGGTGGAGCATGTGGTTTAATTCGATGCAACGCGAAGAACCTTACCTACTCTTGACATACTAGAAACTTTTCAGAGATGAATTGGTGCCTTCGGGAATCTAGATACAGGTGCTGCATGGCTGTCGTCAGCTCGTGTCGTGAGATGTTGGGTTAAGTCCCGCAACGAGCGCAACCCTTGTCCTTAGTTGCCAGCCTTAAGTTGGGCACTCTAAGGAGACTGCCGGTGACAAACCGGAGGAAGGTGGGGACGACGTCAAGTCATCATGGCCCTTACGAGTAGGGCTACACACGTGCTACAATGGCGAGTACAAAGGGATGCGAACCTGCGAAGGTAAGCGGACCCCTTAAAGCTCGTCGTAGTCCGGATTGGAGTCTGCAACTCGACTCCATGAAGTCGGAATCGCTAGTAATCGTAGGTCAGCATACTACGGTGAATACGTTCCCGGGCCTTGTACACACCGCCCGTCACACCATGGGAGTGGGATGCAAAAGAAGTAGGTAGCTTAACCTTCGGGATGGCGCTTACCACTTTGTGTTTCATGACTGGGGTGAAGTCGTAACAAGGTAACCCTAGGGGAACCTGGGGTTGGATCACCTC
>NZ_ABST01000052.1 GCF_000155775.1 Glaciecola sp. HTCC2999 | reverse complement strand
TAGTAGTCGTCACAAGTCCAGGGGCATCGAGAACGCGCTCTGGAGCAGTGGCGACACGGCGTCTGAACTGGGAGGTAGTGGAGGCGGCAGCCTTGAGAGGACGGTTGTACTGGGAGCGAAGGTCGATTGGCTTGGACGACTCAGGTGGGGCGGGCTTGAATGCAAGGATGCGGGTGTTTTGAGAGATGCCGCATGCAGATGCCAGCGAGTCTTGGTAGGCAACGGAGTTAGGCGATGGGCGAGAGTAGGTGGTTGCTGGCTCCTCATCGGCAAGGTTCAGGCCGTCAAAAGCAGCGGCAACATCGTCATCAGCGCCACGTCCTCCGACATCGAAGGCGTGAGCACCGGAAGCGAGGACAGCAGATCCATCACCGTTGCTGGTCTTTGGGCGCTGCTTGTCCGCAGCGTCGAGCTTTCCAGAGCCAGCGGTGGCAATGCCGGAGCTAGCAGTTCTGTTCGGGATGAACCTGTCACCGCCGTATGAAATGGTAGTCTTGTTCGACTTTGTGCGAAGCGGGGCCTTCCTGGACTTGGAGCTGGAAGGGGTCTTGGCACCAGTGCCAACGAGTGTGAAATCCGAGACGCCGAGCTCGAGCGCACGACGAGGGGTGGCCACGACGCGAGCAATGTTCGACTTGGGCGAATCTCTGTGGGTCCTAGACGAGGACTTGGTGAAGTGTGAGGAGAGGTTTCCACCGTAGGTTGACTTGGATGCGCGGATGCTCTCGTCCTTGGAAGCGGGACGCTCGGGGGTGAATGGAGACGAGTTGTTGGTTGGCTGGGCCATCGCGCGCATGCGGGGAGAGGGGGTAAGTGGCATCCGGCCGCCGGCGGTTCTCGAGGAGAACATGCCGGCGTGGGACTTGATGGGCGTGCACACGGCGGTTGCCATGATGTGCAGTCGGTGATTGATCTCGGTCGAAAGACAAGTTAATGTATCGATCGATGATGGAGATTCAATAATCGAGCGAGCTCCAAGAGACTCAACCTAATGGTTCCTGGTAGTTTGTGGGTTAGTATATTCGTTTTTGTGCTCGATAATCGAAAATGGCTTCGTGAAGAATAGCCAAGTCGGAGGCGATCAGTAGGCTGCTAAGCAATACTGATCTAGTGGACTTAAAAAGTATTCTGATGAAGCTTTGAGGATGTTTGGTAGAGCGGTAGAGGATGAGGAGGTAAGCGGATATAGAGTGTACAAGTGAAGTGGTGAGAAAAGTGTGAGAGCAGAGGTGTGGGCGAGACTTTATGGGGTCTCGTCAACAAAGCAGGTTGGCACAGCAACGGCCCCCAGGGTAGCACCTAGACTAAAACGAGCCAAGTCGACGTGCTGGCCAGACGACGACGACATTAAAACCCTCAAAAGAAATTGGAGGGTTCTTTGTTCATAAGTATAAGAATTATCCATTGCACTTTTTAATTTTCGAATTGATATACTTTGTTCATAGAAACCGAAATACTCAAACCGCCACCAACATCGCCGAAGTAGGCTCACCGCACCCTCACATCTCAGCTTCTTGTGGCACGTCAATCTCGATTGAATATTAATTGGCCTATTCTATTCATATACCTCTAGAATTTGTTGTCTAATCCTCCTCCCATTCCTTCCCATAATGCTCCATCTCAAAAGCTACCCAGCCATGTGAATCTCCCAAATGCGAAACTCCAAGCTTCTTGCTCTCCATAACGATCAAAGCCATGCAGCA
>NZ_ABST01000055.1 GCF_000155775.1 Glaciecola sp. HTCC2999 | reverse complement strand
ATGATTTGCCCATTAAGTTCACCTCCACATACGTACCAAATTTCATTTTAGGTGCGTTGGTCATCAGACTATACGGGTCTTCAATTTCAACAACTAAATGGGTCATTCGAGTCGCTTGATCTACTCGTCCTGTATCACGTGCAATGATGCCCTGACGTACTGTTTTATCCATTCCCCTTGATACAACGGTGGCAGGTGTATTAACCAGCGTATTTGGTAAGAAAGGTGCATCAAATCCCGCAATGGGAAAGATGATTTCGGCGCGTTCAACATTATTTAATCGTGCGACTTGTACGCCTTTATTCACAAACTGGCCAACACCAATATCACGACTGACAATCAGTGCATCATACGGTGCTGTCACTTGCGTGTTATCTAAATCACGTAGCGCGATTTTTAAACGTGATTGTGCTGACTTTAATCCCGCTTGCGCACTTAATAACTGTGGTTTGCGTAAATATAAATCAGTCACTGTCGCACTAGGCAAATTTTTGGCTTCACGTTTGGCCACATCTGCGCGTGCCTGTTCTTCGATTAAAGTGGCTTGAGCACGAGATACTTCTGATTCAGCTTGCAGTACAGCTGCTTCATATTGGTCCGCTTCAATGGTAAATAACACATCACCACGCTTCACTAATCCACCTTCAACAAAATTAGCATGCCAAGATAATACTTCGCCTGAAACCTGTGCTGATATGGCTGTTGTTTCAGCTGGACGCACCTCACCATTAGACTTAATGATAACTTCGTAATTAATCTTTGTTGCAGGTTGAACACTGACTGTTGGACGTGTATCAACTTCGTCTTTTTCTGCTTTGTCATCAGCGGAGGCGTTAATTGCGATCATACCGCCAATTCCTGCAGCGAGAATAATAATAGCGAAGGCGGTTTTTTTGAAATTACTGTTCATGTATTTACCTAGAGAGATCCATGTTTATGTATAAATAATAACTGAGCTATTTGTACAGTTCTGTAGCTAAATGTAACGAGTTGTAAGCATGATATATGAAGCCATATATTATTCGAACAGCTTAAAGTAACACAGCTCATCACATAGCAATATGCAAACACTATTCCAATTAAATAACCTAATAAAAACAATGTTTTATATTTTAGTTGATTGGAAAAATTAAGAAATTGACTAAATTGTTGTTATGTTAACTTAAAATTAGTTGATATAAAAAAATCACACCCCTTAAGTTATTTTTTAATAAGTAGGGGGTGTGATTTTAGCGATGCTGAGTCGATTAAATTTAGTAAGGTGCACTGCCTGGTGTACGTGGGAATGGAATAACATCACGAACGTTTTGCATGCCTGTGACGTACGCAACTAAACGTTCAAAGCCAAGACCAAAGCCTGAGTGAGGGACGGTGCCATAACGGCGCAAGTCTCGATACCAACCATAGTCCTCTGGATCTAGGTTCATCTCTGCTAAGCGTGCATCAAAAACGT
>NZ_DS989810.1:640171-929753 GCF_000155775.1 Glaciecola sp. HTCC2999 | reverse complement strand
TTTTGTAAATAATCATTGTAATTTACACTAAGTAAACACATTCAGTATGAGCATAAATATGTCCAATTTGTATATTGAATAAGTCTTAATATTATAATTATTGTCGCTTTTATTGTGTATTTTAATTGTTTACTTAATCAATTAAGAAAAAGTGTTGATCTTTCGTTCGTTTTTCATTATCGTTACATCTTAGTAACATTTGTTACAAGCTCATTAAGAGAAAACAAAGGACACACACATGAAAACAAATAAAATATTTAAACCTGCAGTATTATCGTTAGCAGTTTCTGCTGCGATGTTCTCTGGTTCAACAATTGCACAAGAAGCTTCTACTGCTAATGCTGCAGATGACGTTGAAGTCATTGCGGTAAGTGGTATTCGCGGTTCATTAATCCGTGCTCAAGCTGTTAAACAAGACAACAAATCAATCGTTGAAGCAATTTCTGCTGAAGATATTGGTAAATTACCTGATTCATCTATTGCTGAATCTTTAGCACGTCTACCTGGCCTTGCCGGTGAACGAGTTGGTGGCCGTACTTCAGGTATTTCTGTACGTGGTTTTAAAGAAGATTTCACCGGTACAACTCTTAATGGTCGTGAATTAATCGGTATCGGTGATAACCGTGGTGTTGAATATGATCTATATCCTTCAGAGATCATGACTGGTGCGACTATTTATAAAACTGCTGATGGTGCATTAACGACTCAAGGTATTGGTGGTACAGTTGATTTACAAACAGTACGTCCACTAAACGCAGAGCGTACATTAACAATCAACGGTAGTTATGAGCAAGCGGGTAACTCTGCAGATAATCCAGAATTTGATAACACAGGTAAGCGTTTTGCTCTATCTTTCATTGAAAAATTCGCGGATGACACTGTAGGTATAGCAGTTGCTTATGCTAATGCAGAGTCTCCGAATAACCAACGTAAGTATGGTGTTTGGGGTTACAATGCTACAGATACAGGTTTTGTTCCTGCTGGCTTGGATTTAAACAACCAGTCTACGTTATTAGACCGCGAAACTTTATCAACAGTAGTTCAATGGCAACCTAACGATAAGTTAGACATTGTTGTTGATGTATTGGATATTGAATATTCAGACTCAGGTGTATTACGTGGTTTTATTGAACCATTTGCTTTAGGCGCTTCGGAAGGTTCTGGCTCTACTGTTAGTGGTACTCAAGTTGGCGTTAATCCTGTACTTCGTACGGATCCATTACAAAAAGACGGTACTCTTGAAGCGTATGGTTTCAACCTAAACTATGCTATAGACGATACTTGGTCTGTAGAAGTTGATATTGCGCAAAGTGAATCTTCAAAGCGTGATTTGCGTGCAGA
Organism: Glaciecola sp. HTCC2999; assembly: GCF_000155775.1. GTDB lineage: Bacteria > Pseudomonadota > Gammaproteobacteria > Enterobacterales > Alteromonadaceae > Opacimonas. The sequence goes on along the minus strand of NZ_DS989810.1, from coordinate 928,412 downwards.
ATCATATGCTGGTCTAGCACGTTCAGGTACGTTAACTCCAGATCAATTAGGTTCTCGTACTTTCCAAATGAGCCCTGATGGTGTCTTCTTTACTGGTCAAACAGGTCTAGGTGCATTCTCAGATCCTAATGCATTACAGTTAACGGGTCCTCAAGTTTGGGGTGGTGGTATGGCAAATATCGCTAGCCAATTTACTTCATCTGTATTGCAAGCAAATGGCGAACCGTTTAGCTACTTAAATGCGCAAGATGGCTTTATGAACTATGCAGATTTCGCTGAAGAATTAACGACTGCTAAGTTCCAAGTTGAAGGTGTATTAGATGGTGACTTATTCACTAATGTAGTTGTTGGTTTGAACATTAGCGACCGTTTTAAAGAAAAAATTAATAAAGGTTTATTTGCAACAGCTGATTCATATCCTTTATCTGACAGTATTCCTAGTGAATATGTTTACGGTTTAGCTAATTTAAGCTGGGCTGGTTTAGGTCAGGTTGTCGCTTATGATGGTTTTGCACCTTATTTCGATGGTACTTATTCACTTAATGATGCAGGTCTTTTAGAACCAGATCGTTTAGGTGACACGTTTACTGTTGATGAGCGTATTACAACGTTCTTCGCAAAAGTTGATTATGAAACTGAATTAGGTGATATGCCTGTATTTGGTAACGTTGGTTTACAATATATCCGTAGTGACCAATCATCTTCTGGTTTCATCGGTGTTGTTGGTGATAATTTCGCAGTGTGTGATGATGACAACAATGGTGAAGTAGATGATAGCTGCCGTATCACTGCTGGCGATAAGTATACTCATTTATTACCAAGCTTTAACTTAACAGCTGAAGTTGCAGATAATCAGTTTGTCCGTGTTGCTGCGTCTAAGACTATTTCTAGAGCTCGTATTGACCAAATGCGTGCATCTGGTTTCGTTAAATTTGATCAGAACATTTCGTTAATTGCTACGCCTAATACTTTAGAAGCAGTAAATGCTTATGGTAGCCCATGGTCTAAAGTGACAGGTAACCCAACTTTACGTCCACTTGAATCAAATAACTTCGACGTATCTTATGAGAATTATTTTGACGATGAAGGTTATGTTTCTGTAGCAGTATTCTATAAAGACCTAGTTAACTGGACGCGTGATGGAAATCAAGTTATTGATTTCACAAATGATCCAACGAATGGTGGTGCTAATTACTTCATTCCTGGATTCCATGACCGTATTATCGACCAAGATGGTCAATATGGACCGGAAAGTACTTTTTATTCACAAGGTGATTTAGTTACTCCTCCTGATTTTGGTGCATACAGCTTCTTCGAAGATGGTTTAACTGGCGAAGTAAAAGGCTTAGAAGTTACAGCTAACTTACCATTAAATATGGTAATGCAAGAGTTAGACGGTTTCGGTCTTGCAGCGTCTGTTACGTTAATTGATGCAGAGCTAGAGAATGGTGCGTCTATTCCTGGTCAATCTGATAGCGTTACGTCTTTAACTGCTTATTACACTAATGCCGGTTTTGAAGTACGTGTTGCGTATACAGATCGTGAAGGTTATACAACATATGAGCGTGGTGGTTCTAATAAGATTGCTGAAGCGTCTCGTGATGATGTAAGCCTGTTAGATGCGCAAATCAGCTATGATTTCTCAGAGTCTGATATGGAAGCATTACAAGGTCTTAAATTATCACTTCAAGGTACTAACTTAGGTGATGAAGATGAGATTTCTCGTGATGGTAACGGTCTAGCAACGACTATCCGTCAGTTTGGTCCGTCTTACTTACTTAACGTTAACTATTCTTTTTACTAAGATAGATTAAATTGTAAAGACCTCATTGCTTTAGCAGTGAGGTCTTTTTTTTGCATTATTTATTTTTGGTTTTAAATTAGGTAAAGTCAAAAATAAATAGTGCTCAATGCATTTATTATATGCAGAATAAGGCAATAACATGCAAACACCCATTAAAAAAGTGGTCATTGCTGGCGGTGGTACAGCCGGATGGATGACAGCGGCCTTGATGCAAAAAGTATTACAAGGACAAATTGAAATTGAGTTAATTGAATCTGAAGATATTGGTATCGTGGGTGTTGGTGAAGCAACCATCCCTCCCATACAAGTATTTAATCAATTTCTCGGTTTAGATGAAAAAGAATTTCTAAGAGAAACTAATGGTACGATAAAGTTAGCTATTCAGTTTGAAAATTGGCGTGTAGATGGTGAGTCTTATCTCCATACGTTCGGCGCCCCTGGTGCAAATGTAGGGTTTTGTAATTTTCAGCATTATTGGTTAAAAGCATATAAGTCGGGATTAGAGAAGTCCATCTGGGAGTATGATCTCAATTACTTATGCTGTATTGATGAAAGTTTTAACAAAATTAACACCCAAAATCCCTTATTTGAAATGCCTTATGCATATCATTTTGATTCATCTTTATACGGCAAATATCTACGGAAAATTGCTGAAAAAGGTGGAGTTATTCGTACCGAAGGAATTATTGAACATATTCAGCAAGATCCAACGTCAGGCCATATTACCGGGCTACAACTTAGATCAGGTCAACAAATTAATGGTGATTTATTTATTGATTGTACTGGCACTCGGGCGCTCTTATCGCAAAAGACTTTAGGTGTTGAATACGAAGACTGGTCTCATTGGTTAGCCGCAGATAGTGCATTGGCGGTCCAAACAAATCGTTTCGACAAAACGTTACCTTATACTCGCAGTATTGCTCATGATATTGGTTGGCAATGGCGTATTCCTTTAACGCATCGAAATGGGAATGGGATTGTATTTTCGTCTCAATACATGAGCGATGAGCAGGCGCATGACCGTTTGATCAATAATTTAGACTCTGAACCTGTTAATGATGTCCGTAAGATATCATTTAAAACGGGGCGTACCAAAGAGCAATGGCATAAAAACGTTATCTCTGTAGGGTTGGCGAGTGGATTTCTAGAGCCACTTGAGTCTACCAGTATCCATTTAATTCAATCAGCGATTGTACGCTTATTAAAGTTATTCCCACATCAAGGTATTCAGCAATCTGCTGTTGATTTGTATAATGAGGAATCAAAAACTGAATATGAAACTATTCGTGATTTCATCATACTGCACTATTATGTGAACGAACGTAACGACTCTGATTTCTGGCGTGATATGCGCACTTTACCTTTACCTGATAGACTCGCACATAAAATTCAGGTATTTAGTGATGTTGGTGAGATTTTCAATGATCAGCATGACATTTTCCGTGATGCGTCATGGTTGCAGGTTATGTTAGGTCAAGGAATATTACCAAAGGACTATCACCCATCAGTGAATCAAATGAGTGATGCACAGTTGTCTGATATGTTAGCTAAAGTTCATGCAGCAAAACGTCAACCATTAGCGAAAATGCTACCTCATGATGAGTTTTTAACACATTATTTGAAGGTAGGGTAATACTAAGAATAAAAATAATAAGGTGAAAAAATATGATGCCGCAACGAATTACCATTGTCGGTGGTGGCACCGCCGGATGGATGGCTGCGAATCTATTAGCCCATCATTGGCGCGAGCAGCCAATAGATATTACACTCGTAGAATCTCCAGATATCGGTATTATTGGTGTGGGAGAGGGATCTACGCCAAGTTTAAAGCGGTTTTTTGAAGACTTAGGTATTAGTGAATCACAATGGATGAGCCGTTGTAAGGCGACCTATAAAGTCAATATACAGTTTTCTGGGTGGAGTCCAAACTCGGGTGTTCATAGTTATAGTCATCCGTTTATTTCTCAGTTAGACACATTCAGTGAACGCCCTTTTCAAGTAAATTGTTACACACGTCGTCTTGGGCTAGATGTGCAAACAGACCCGGCTAAATTTTTATTCAACGGCTGGTTAGCAAAACATAATCTTCAACCCAATACTCCTGAACACTTTCCGTTTAATATTGAATACGGATATCATTTTGATTCTGGACTCCTCGGCCAATTTTTATGTGAACATTCTCAAACATTAGGTGTAAAACATCTGCAACGTAAGATTGAGCATATTAATCAACATCCTGACGGTAGTATTGCGAGTTTACAATGTGATAATGGTGAAATGATTGATGGTGACATGTTTGTTGACTGTACTGGATTTCAATCACTGCTCTTACAGAAAACACTGAATGTGCCATTTAATTCTTTCAAAGATAATTTGTTTAATGATGCTGCCGTCGTATTTCCGACGCATACCGATGATAATCAACCCGTAGAAACAAAAGCGACTGCTTTATCAAATGGTTGGGCCTGGCGGATCCCCTTAACGCATCGAACAGGAAATGGATATGTATTTAGTCGTGATTTCATTACTCCTGATCAAGCAGAACATGAATTTCGTCAACACCTAGGGCTGTTAGACAGCGATATAGAAGCACGGCATTTACAGATGAATGTCGGTCAGGTCAGTCAGCATTGGTATAAAAACTGTATTGGTTTAGGCTTGTCACAGGGTTTTATTGAACCATTAGAAGCAACAGCACTTCATCTTGTGCAAACTTCGGTAGAGCGCTTTATTGATGAATATGAAGCCGGTCATTTTTCTAATAAACGCCAAGATAATTATAATAAGATCATGACTGATACGTTTGAGCGTGTACGTGACTATATTGTAGCGCATTACAAACTCAACACGCGCGATGATTCTGAATATTGGATTGCTAACCGTAATAATGAGCATATATCTCGTCCTTTGCTAGAGCTCCTTGATGTATGGTTTAGGCGGGGCGATCTGACTCAACACCTTCGTGAGCATGGTAGTGAATCACATTTTAATGCTACTTCTTGGCATTGCTTACTATCCGGATATGGTGCTTATCCACCATTAGCCTTGAATCAACCGGGTACTGGAGATTTATATATAGATAATGATTTAGAGTCCTTTTTTAGACGTTGTTTGCTCAATTTTGGCACGTCTTTGAATGGATAATATAACAACGTTATCTCCACCCATACCTGGGGAAATTTGTTCAATTAATGATGCTGTGTTGTGGTGTCGTATGCCACTGCCATTAGCGCTAGATCATATTAATGTTTATTTAGTTAGAGACAATGGTGGTTGGGCAATCATTGATTGTGGTATGGCGACTAAAGCTACAAAAGCTGCTTGGGCGGATGTGATTGCTCAGCTTGATGGTCCAATTACTCGTGTGCTTGTCACACATATGCATCCAGACCATATTGGGTGTGCAGGGTATTTAACCGAGCTTTATCAGGTTGACCTTTACATGTCTCAAACCGAATATTATGCCGCTAGAGCTTTGTTTGCAGGCAATCAGGGTACCGATAATTGGCAGGATAAACAGTATTATCGTCGAGCGGGTTTCAATGAAGAACAGGTACAATTATTCACCCAAGGTAATGGCGGATTTAAGAAAGTTGTTTCACCTATGCCGATTAGTTTTAACCGATTAATACCTGGTACATCGCTATTAATAGGTGATTATGAATGGGCATTATTACTTGGGTGTGGTCATTCCCCTGAGCATATTAGTTTTTATTGTAAAGCACTTGATATATGTATTGGTGGCGACCAAGTATTACCTCAGATTACCCCTAATATTGGTGCCTATAGTACTCAGCCAAACTCTAATCCATTGTTTTATTATTTTGAAACATTACAAACTTTTGCTAATTTACCACAAACCACACTTTTACTCCCCTCGCATAAAACCCCAATATATGATATCCCTGCACGTGTTGAGGAGATTCACACTCATCACCATATACATTTACAAAATTTACTTGCTGCGTGTGAACAGCCGCAAACAGTAGTGTCATTATTACCAGTCCTTTTTCATCGTGAACTAGGTCAGCATGAACTTTTCTTTGCAGTCGCAGAATGTATCGCTCATTTAAATTATTTGGTCTATAACGAGCAGTTAGAAAAGCAATTAGACGAAAATGATGTTTTTCAATATCGGATTAATCGATTGATATAATCGAAATCATTCGTTTTAACTAATCACTAATTTCCATAATAATAGATTCAAGTTTAAAGACAACGCAGTGTTGTCTTTAATGACTTAACCAACTAACTATTATTGAGGAATTAAACCATGGCTAAAATTAATAGCACAATCCCAGAGTTCAGCGCAGACGTTTTTCACAATGGCGAATTTAAAACCGTCACTTCTGATGATGTGAAAGGTCAGTGGTCCATCTTTTTATTCTATCCAGCAGATTTTACATTTGTATGTCCAACTGAATTAGAAGATATGCAAAATATCTACGCAGAGTTACAGCAACTAGGTGTGGAAGTGTACTCAGTATCAACAGACAGTCACTTTGTTCACAAAGCATGGCACGATCATTCTGAAGCCATTAACAAGGTAACTTATCCAATGATTGGCGACCCAACAGGTGCTATCACACGTGGCTTTGATGTGATGATTGAAGAAGCTGGACAAGCATTACGCGGAACATTCTTAGCTAACCCTGAAGGTGTTATCAAAGTAGCTGAAATTCATGATTTAGGGATCGGTCGTTCAGCTAAAGATATGCTTCGTAAAGTGAAAGCTGCTCAATATGTTGCTAACCATGACGGTGAAGTATGTCCTGCTGCGTGGGAAGAAGGTCAAAAAACCTTAGCACCTAGCTTAGACTTAGTTGGCAAAATCTAAGTACGCATACTTAGATATCAGATGGGGGTAACTCCCCATCTACGTCTTAATTCGACATATACAAACACCACGGTGCCGTTCATTTATAACGACACCATTAAGGAACAAACAAATGATTACTCAAGATATTATTACCGCCTTGCAACAATATACGCAAAACATGAATGCGCCTTTATCATTTGTGTTGCAAACAGGCGAGCACAGTAAACGTGCAGAATTACTCCAATTTTTAACAGAATTCGCATCGGCGAATGAACAGCTCAGTGTGGTTGAGAAAGATTTACCAGACACACTTCGTAGCCCGATTAGTTTCACTTTATTCGTCAACAATGAACCTACTGGCGTTATATTTTCAGGGATCCCTTCGGGACATGAATTTAACTCGCTGGTATTAGCAGTATTACATGCTACAGGCACAGATATTAAACTTGATAGTGGTTTACAACAAATCATTAAAAATGTGTCGGCACCGCTAAAATTCGAAGCTTATGTCAGTTTAAGCTGCCACAATTGCCCGGATGTAGTGCAGGCGTTAAATCAATTTGCATTGCTTAATCCGTTGATTGAATCAGAGATGATTGATGGTGGTCTGTATCCAGATTTAATCGAAAAAAATAATATCCAAGGGGTCCCAAGTGTTTACCTTAATGGTGAGATTTTCGCAAATGGTAAAATCGATACAGGTGCATTGATTGAAAAGTTATTGGAACAACACCCTGAAATCGCACAACAATCTGCTAATGCTCCACAATTACCAGTCCAAGATGTGACTGTTCTTGGTGGTGGGCCAGCAGGGGTATCAGCCGCCATTTATGCAGCTCGTAAAGGGCTTAAAGTGACTATGGTCGCAGAGCGTTTTGGTGGTCAAGTCAAGGATACAATGGGGATTGAAAACTTGATTTCTGTGTCCAGTACAACAGGGCCTGAATTAACCGGTGCGATGATGGCGCACTTACAAGACTATGATGTCACGTTAAAAGAACATTTACGTGTTGATAAGATTGAAAAAGGCGATCTGAAAACGATCACTTTATCCAGTGGTGAGCAGTTTGAATCCAAAACTGTCATCGTGACTACCGGAGCCAAATGGCGCGAGTTAGGTGTACCAGGTGAAAAAGAGAATATTGGTAATGGTGTGGCTTACTGTCCACATTGCGATGGTCCTTTTTTCAAAGGAAAAGATGTGGCTGTTATTGGTGGGGGGAATTCTGGTGTTGAAGCTGCCTTAGATCTTGCTGGTATTGTAAAATCAGTCACAGTATTTGAGTTTTTACCAGAGTTAAAAGCGGACCAAGTGTTGATTGACCAGTTATATAAGCGTGATAACGTCACTGTGATTAAAAACGCGGCCTCTAAACAAGTATTAGCAGAAAATGGTCAAGTGACTGGATTAGAGTACGAAGAGCGAGAAACTGGTGAAGTCAAAATTCAAGCTTTAGATGGTATTTTTGTCCAAATTGGTTTGTTACCAAATTCACAAGTGGTTGATGGTGTCGTGGAGTTATCACCTTATAACGAAATCATTATCAATGAGCGAGGTGAAACTTCTGAACCTGGTATTTTTGCTGCCGGTGATGTCACGACCGTACCCTATAAGCAAATCGTGATTTCAATGGGAGAAGGAGCCAAAGCGAGTCTATCTGCTTTTGATTATTTGATTAAACACTTTTAATATATCCATTAATGAAATATAAAAAAAGCGACTTCTGAAGTGACCCCCGAAAGCTAGACAAAACCTTCGGGGGTTTTTTTATACCTAAAAAGTACTCTTATAGTTAAAAGTAGTTTCTTTCTTATTACATCCGTTCAAAGATCATCGCAATGCCCTGACCACCACCAATACACATGGTTGCTAAGGCGTATTTACCTTGAATGCGTTGTAATTCGTGGATAGCTTTGGTCGCGATAACGGCACCAGAAGCACCAATAGGATGACCTAATGCAATGGCTCCCCCGTTGGGATTGGTTTTGGCTGGATCTAAATCCAGACCTTTACATACTGTGAGAGCTTGAGATGCAAATGCTTCATTCGATTCAACCACATCCATATCGGCAATGGTTAAACCCGCTTTCTTTAATGCTGCTTTAGACGCTGGGATTGGGCCTTCACCCATGACATCATTTGGTACACCAGCTACTGCGTAAGACACAATGCGCGCAATCGGTGCTAAATCGTTAGCTGTGGCATAATCTTCAGATGCTAATGTTAAGAAAGATGCACCATCATTAATACCGGATGCATTACCTGCGGTTACCGAGCCGTCTTTTTTGAATGCCGGACGCATGCCACTTAGGCTTTCAGCAGATGTATCTGGTTTGACGTGTTCGTCTTTATCAAATACGACGGTGCCTTTACGACTTTTTAGTTCAATCGGTACGATTTGGTCATCAAAATAACCCGCTTCGATTGCCGCTGCAGCACGACGATGTGATTCTGCTGCGAAGGCATCTTGTTCTTCACGTGAGATTTCCCACTTATCAGCAAGGTTTTCAGCAGTAATACCCATGTGACCTACACCAAATGGGTCAGTTAATGCCGCGACCATCATATCTGTCATGCTAGTATCACCCATACGAGCACCATTGCGCATCGCGCTGGATAAGTAACCTCCTCGTGTCATATTCTCAACACCACCACCAATGGCTAATTCATGATCGCCTAACATGATCCCTTGAGCTGAGTTAACGACAGCTTGTAGACCAGAGCTACATAGACGGTTAAGTGCCATCGCTGTGGAATCAAGAGACATGCCTGCTTGGATAGAAGCCACACGAGCGACGTATGGGAAACGCGACTCAGTAGGAATTGTATTACCAACAACAATAGATTCGTATTTATCAGCCGCAACGCCTGACTTTTCGATCCCTTGCTTTAACACTTGAGCTGCTAATTCAGCTGGTTCAAGTGCTTTCAAACTACCATTAAAAGTACCAATTGCAGAACGAACTGCGCTTAATACCACTACATTTTTGACACTCATATTAATCTTCCATATTGCTTAGAGGTTATTGTGTGAATAGTGTTGCTGCATATTTTTATGTTTTCAATAACTAAAGTATACTGGCTTGCGTTAAGTTAAAAGAGTAAACATACAGACATTAGTGGTACATTGGTTATATTTTCACCATTTATTTAATCAATTTTGCGAAATCAGCATCGCTATGACGCTCTTTAAGTTGATATTCATCATCACCCCACACCTTGTTCACGACTCGCCCTTTGATGACTGCTGGTCGCCCGGCGAGTTGCTTTGCCCAACGAACAATATGGGTATATTCATGGACTTGTAAAAATTCAGCAGCTTCATAAAGCTTACCCAAACATAAGACCCCATACCATGGAAAAATAGCCATATCGGCAATACTATATTCACTCCCAGCAATGAATTCATTGTGAGCCAGTTGCTTATCCAATACGTCTAGTTGGCGCTTTACTTCCATTGCATAGCGATTAATGGGGTATTCAAATTTCTCTGGTGCATAGGCATAAAAATGCCCAAAGCCGCCTCCTAAAAATGGTGCTGAGCCCATTTGCCAAAACAACCAATTCATGACTTCGGTGCGTTGCGGTCCACTTGATGGTAAAAAGTGACCAAATTTTTCGGCTAGATGCATTAGTATGGCCCCAGACTCAAAAATGCGGATAGGGTGTGCTTTGTCAGTATGGTCAAACAATGCTGGTATTTTTGAGTTGGGGTTCGCTGCGACAAAGCCCGTGCTGAATTGCTCACCTTCTTGGATATTGACTAACCATCCATCATATTCTGCCTCTTTAATTCCTAATGCTAATAATTCCTCAAACATAATCGTTACTTTTACTCCATTTGGGGTGGCAAGGGAATAAAGCTGAAAAGGGTGCTCACCGACGGGAAGTTCTTTTTTATGCGTGCTGCCGGAAATAGGACGGTTAATATTTGCGAATTTTCCGCCGTTAGCACTATCCCAAGTCCAAATGGAAGGAGGGGTGTAAGTTGACTCGGTCATGTTGAATTCCTTATTCGTTTATTTAACTTTAATACGTGGAGTACTGAGCACCGATCATTATATCAATTATTTCATTGAGCATACGACTTAAGTCATAAGTTGTCGACAATTCTTAGGTTAATGCTTGAGTTTATGAACAGGAAGGTCTATATTGTCGACAATGGAATTAGTGATGTGAAGGCGATAACGATGACTCAATTAGCTAAAAAATCTAAGGGAACACCAGTAGTAGAGGCTGTTACCTCCGCAGATAAGACATTTATTACACTGCGTACGGATATTGTTGAAGGTCGTATATTAGCGGGTGCAAAACTGAGTGAAGCAGAGTTGTCGACAAAATATGGGGTAAGCCGCGCTGTTATTCGTGAGGCGATTAGCCGGTTAATGGCATGTCATTTAGTAGAGCGTAAGGCAAATGTCGGTGCTCGAGTGGTAACACTCTCGCCAGAAGGGTTAATTGAGCTTTATCAAGTTCGTGAATCGCTTGAGGGCATGGCGGCTCGATTGGCAGCTCAAAATATGACATCCGAGCAAATCACGGATCTTCAATCCTTACTCGATGTGCATGCCCAAGGCGTGAAAGACTCGCAATCCTATTATCAAGAAGCGGGTGATGTGGATTTTCACTATCGTATTATTATCGGTTCACACAACTCTCAACTCATTACACTACTCACAGAAGGTATTTATCATTTAGTACGCATGTATCGTGTGCAACTTGGTATGGCAGGTCCTCGAGTCACTACTGCATTTGCTGAACATCAACATATTGCTCAAGCAATTGCTAACCGCGACGCAGAGTTAGCTGAAATACTAATGCGTCGTCACATTACATATTCGCGTCAGAATATCGAACATAAATTAAAGCCATAATCGGAACACTAATAAGGAATTACTATGAGCGCAGGTAAAAAATTTCGTCAAGCTCTTGAGCACAACACCCCATTACAAATTGTAGGCACTATCAATGCATATTCGGCCATGATGGCCAAGCAAATCGGTCATCAAGCGATATATCTTTCTGGGGGAGGCGTTGCGAATGCTTCTTATGGTTTACCCGATTTGGGAATGACGTCACTTAATGATGTGATTGTTGATGTACAACGTATTACGTCTGCTTGTGACTTGCCATTATTAGTCGATATCGACACTGGATGGGGCGGAGCATTTAACATCGCTAAGACCGTTCGAGATATGGAAAAAGCGGGTGCAGCAGCCGTGCATATGGAAGATCAAGTGGCACAAAAACGTTGTGGTCATCGTCCAAATAAAGAAATCGTATCTACCGAAGAGATGGTTGATCGTATCAAAGCCGCCGTAGATGCACGTACTGATCCCGATTTTTTCATCATGGCGCGCACTGATTCATTTGCCCAAGAAGGTTTAGAAAATGCGATAGCACGTGCCAAAGCCTACGTCGCAGCGGGTGCTGATGGTATTTTTGCTGAAGCTGTTAAAACGGAAGAGCATTATCGTGCATTTTCTGAAGCATTGGATGTGCCTATTTTGGCTAATATTACTGAGTTTGGTCAGACTGAGTTATGGAACAAAGAGCAGTTAGGTGAGTGGGGCGCTGCGATGGTGCTATATCCATTATCGGCGTTTAGAGCAATGAATAAAGCTGCAGAAAATGTCTATCGTCACATTCTTGAGGATGGCGATCAAAAAGCCGTTGTCGATACGATGCAAACGCGTATGGATCTATACGATTACCTTGGTTATCACGATTATGAGCAAAAGCTCGATTCATTATTTGCTGAAGGCAAAAACAAGTAATTAACACAGTAAATAAGAAACCAAATTTTAAAAAGAATAGGCGCGAGTATTCGATTTAGTGCGCCTAAGACCCTACAACAAAAAAGATTAAGAGGATTTTTCTCATGACAGATAAAAAATTAAGTGGCGCAGGTTTACGTGGTCAAAGTGCAGGTGAAACCAAATTATGTACCGTCGGTAAATCAGGTTCTGGCTTAACTTATTGTGGCTATGATGTATCTGATTTAGCGGATAATGCCACGTTTGAAGAGGTGGCGTATTTATTATTTAACGGCGAATTACCTACTCAAAACCAGCTAGATGAATATGTCACTATGCTCAACAGCATGCGTGATTTACCAGAAGGTCTCAAAGCGGTATTACGTTTAGTACCAAAAGACGCTCACCCGATGGATGTCATGAGAACAGGTGCGTCATTTCTCGGTAACTTAGAGCCGGAAGTGGATTTTGCCGATCAAAACCGCGCAGCGAACCGTTTATTAGCTGCATTCCCTGCGATCATGACCTACTGGTATCGTTATACCCATGAAGGTGTGGAAATTGATTGTGTGACGGATGAAGCGTCTATTGGTGGGCATTTCCTTGCGTTATTGACAGGTAAAACTCCTTCAGAATTGCACCGTAAAGTCATGGATGTATCATTAATTTTATATGCAGAGCATGAATTTAATGCTTCCACTTTTACCGCTCGAGTATGCGCATCGACGTTATCTGATATGTTCTCTTGTATCACTGGGGCGATTGGCTCGCTTCGCGGTCCACTGCATGGTGGTGCTAATGAAGCCGCGATGGAAATGATCCAAAAGTTCAGCTCCCCAGAAGATGCCAAAGTACAAATGGCCGGTATGCTTGAGCGTAAAGAAAAGATTATGGGCTTTGGGCATGCGATTTATCGTGAGTCTGATCCGCGCAATGTTATTATCAAAAAGTGGTCAAAACTACTTTCTGAAGAATACGGTGATAGTTCACTTTATGATATCTCTGTCGCATGTGAAGAATACATGTGGGATACCAAAAAACTCTTCTGTAATGCTGATTTCTTTCATGCTTCTGCGTACTTCTTTATGGGGATCCCGACGCCATTATTTACTCCGATTTTCGTTTGTTCACGCGTCACCGGTTGGGCAGCTCATGTTATGGAACAACGTGATAACAACCGTATTATTCGTCCAAGTGCTGATTATACTGGTAGCGAGCCTCGCACTGTTACGCCAATTGCGCAGCGTTAAAATAAAAGGATGTGATGATGAATAGCGATTATAAAATTCGTTTGGACGACTCAGGGTTAGAATACTTCGATACCCAAGCAGCAGTGGAAGCGATTGAACCTGGTGCGTATGTTAAGCTCCCTTATACCTCAAAAGTATTGGCAGAAAACTTAGTACGTAAATGTACTCCAGAGGCATTAACCATTTCTTTGGAGCAGTTAATTTATCGTAAGCGTGAACAAGATTTTCCTTGGTTTCCAGCTCGAGTGGTATGCCATGATATTTTAGGGCAGACGGCATTAGTGGATTTAGCTGGTTTACGCGATGCCATTGCGGATAAAGGCGGCGATCCTGCGAAAGTGAATCCGGTTGTACCGACTCAGCTGATCGTCGATCACTCCTTAGCGGTAGAGCATGGTGGATTTGAAGAGGATGCGTTTGATAAAAATCGCGCGATTGAAGATCGTCGTAACGAAGACCGCTTTCACTTTATTAATTGGACCAAAACGGCGTTTAAGAACGTCGATGTGATCCCACCAGGTAATGGGATTATGCACCAAATCAACCTAGAAAAAATGTCTCCGGTTGTCCAAGTGCGTGATAATGTGGCCTTCCCTGATACGTGTGTCGGCACTGATTCTCATACCCCACACACCGATGCACTAGGCGTCATTTCAATTGGTGTGGGCGGCTTAGAAGCTGAAAATGTCATGTTAGGACGCGCATCTTATATGCGTTTACCAGATATTGTCGGGGTGGAATTTACAGGTAAACCACAACCGGGTATTACGTCTACCGATATCGTGTTGGCACTGACTCAATTTTTACGCCAAGAGCGTGTAGTCGGTGCTTATTTAGAATGTTTTGGTGAAGGGACTGCACACTTATCGCTCGGGGATCGTGCGACCATTTCTAATATGACACCTGAATATGGTGCAACAGCGACGATGTTCTATATCGATGAACAAACGATTGATTATTTAACTTTAACGGGGCGCGATCCTGAACAAGTTAAACTTGTCGAACACTATGCCAAAACGACCGGTTTATGGGCTGATAGTATGGTAGAGGCTGAGTATGAACGTGTCTTGCAATTTGATTTATCAGCGGTTGAGCGCAACATGGCTGGACCGTCTAATCCACATGCTAAATTACCGGTCAGTGAGTTAGCTGCGCGCGGTATCGCCAAAGCCTATGATAAAGAAGACGGCTTAATGCCTGATGGTGCGGTGATCATTGCTGCTATCACTAGCTGTACTAATACCTCTAACCCACGCAATGTCATCATGGCAGGTATGCTTGCTAAGAAAGCTAATGAGCTGGGCTTAGTGCGTCAACCTTGGGTTAAATCTTCACTTGCACCAGGTTCCAAAGTAGTGAAGATGTATCTTGAAGAAGCAGGGCTTTTATCCGAACTTGAGCAGCTTGGTTTTGGGATAGTGGCGTACGCCTGTACTTCTTGTAACGGTATGTCAGGGGCGCTAGATCCTAAAATCCAACAAGAAATTATCGACCGTGATTTGTATGCTACTGCTGTATTATCAGGTAATCGTAACTTTGATGGCCGGATTCATCCTTATGCTTCACAAGCATTTCTGGCCTCTCCCCCACTAGTCGTGGCCTATGCGATTGCAGGGTCTATGCGTTTTGATATTGAAAAAGATGCATTAGGCACAGATAAAGAGGGCAACCCTGTTTATCTTAAAGATATATGGCCGGATGATGCAGAAGTCGAAGCGGTGATCAAAGCCAGTGTTAAACCAGAAATGTTTAACCAAGTCTACACGCCGATGTTTGATTTAAGTGTCGATTATGGTGAGAAGAATAACCCGCTGTATGACTGGCGTGGGCAAAGTACTTATATTCGTCGCCCCCCTTATTGGGAAGGCGCATTAGCAGCACCTCGATTAATGACCGATATGCGTCCATTAGCCGTCTTAGGCGATAACATCACGACTGATCATTTATCGCCATCTAACGCGATCCTTGCATCTAGTGCCGCCGGTGAATATCTAGCGAAAATGGGCTTACCTGAAGAAGACTTTAACTCGTATGCCACGCATCGCGGCGATCATTTAACAGCACAGCGGGCGACGTTTGCTAATCCTAAGTTACTCAATGAAATGGTCCGAGACGCTGATGGCAATATTCAACAAGGCTCTCTAGCACGAATGGAACCAGAAGGTAACACCGTGCGAATGTGGGAAGCGATTGAGGCATATATGGAACGTAAGCAGCCATTGATTATTGTCGCGGGGGCAGATTATGGCCAAGGCTCATCGCGCGATTGGGCGGCTAAAGGCGTGCGTCTTGCTGGGGTAGAAGTCATCATCGCTGAAGGGTTTGAGCGTATTCACCGCACTAACTTAGTCGGTATGGGCGTCTTACCATTAGAGTTTTTGACTGGCCAAACCCGTCATACGTTTAATATTGATGGTACCGAGACCTTTAGCGTCTTAGGTGATGTCGTCGCAGGATCGAACATGACCGTGGAAGTAACTCGAGCTAATGGCGAGCAGTTTACCATTGAGACGTTATGTCGTCTGGATACCGCTGAAGAACAAAGCGTGTATGAAGCTGGTGGTGTATTACAACGTTTTGCCCAAGACTTTTTAGAAGGTCAAGTTGCATGAGTAGTGTGAGCCCTTCGGTAGTTTTTGCGCCACAACTTAAAGTGCCTGCCACGTATATGCGTGGGGGGACCAGCAAAGGCGTGTTTTTTAATCTCGATGATTTACCGGCAGCAGCGCAAGTCGCTGGCGCGTATCGAGATGCGTTATTGCTGCGTGTCATTGGCAGTCCTGATCCGTATGGTAAACATACCGATGGCATGGGTGGTGCGACGTCAAGTACCAGTAAAACCGTCATTTTGAGTCGCTCAGATGATGATTCGCATGATGTGAATTATCTATTTGGGCAAGTATCTATTGATCAGCCTTTTATCGATTGGAGTGGTAACTGCGGGAATCTAACCGCAGCGGTCGGCTCGTTTGCGATTAATAATGGGTTAGTGGATGCTGCGCGTATCCCTGAAAACGGTATATGCGAGGTACGCATTTGGCAGCAAAATATTGGCAAAACGATTTTAGCATCAGTTCCTATCACCAATGGAGAAGTCCAAGAGACCGGTGATTTTATGCTTGATGGCGTGACTTTTCCTGCTGCGGAAGTGCCGATTGCATTTGTTGCGCCGGTGGAGCCTGATGAGGCGGTATTCCCCACAGGAAATATTGTGGATACACTAGATGTTCCAGGCGAAGGTGTGTTCTCGGTGACGATGATCAACTCAGGGATCCCCACGTTATTTTTTAATGCAGCGGATTTAGGGTATACCGGCACTGAACTACAAGATGCTATTAATGGCGACTCTATCGCGTTGGCGCGCTTTGAAAACCTGCGCTTGCATGGCGCTGTGCACATGGGTTTGAGTCCTAATATTGAAGCCGCTAAGCTATCTCAACACATACCCAAGATCGCTTTTGTGTCAGGTCCTCAGGAGTACACGACATCGAGTGGCGCGCTAATTAACGCTGAGTCGATTGATTGTCATGTGCGAGCGTTGTCAATGGGCAAATTGCATCATGCGATGATGGGTACGGCAGCAGTGGCGATTGGTACAGCTGCAGCGATCCCTGGCACATTGGTCAATCTATCTGCCGGTGGCGGTATGAAAGATGCCATTACCTTTGGTCATCCTTCGGGGACGTTAAAAGTCGGTGCGACGGCTATATGTACAGATGCTGGGCAATGGCAAGTTGAACAAGTCGTCATGAGCCGTTCTGCTCGGGTGTTGATGGAAGGTGTTGTTAGAGTGCCAGCGCCTGAGACTTGCTAAGGCTGACGTCTTTTGTTGTAATAAGATAAATCCAGTTAAAAAGGAATAGTCATGCTTCCTCATAAATTATCATCATTGTTATTGGTTGCTACTATGCTCGGCTCTTTGCTGAGCTTATCGATTCATGCACAAGAAATTGATACTGCTTCGGCGAAAAAAGCAATAGAAACAGGCGCTGTGATTATTGATGTAAGAACTGACTGGGAATGGTCTGCTGGTCATCACCCCGATGCATTGCACATGCAAAATACTCAACTACTGGAAAAAATAAACGAGGCTGGGATTAGTAAAGATCAGACCATTGTATTGTACTGCCGTTCAGGAAAGCGTGCGAAACAATCTACGCTTGATTTACAAGCTGCAGGTTATACCAATGTAATCAATGCTGGTGGTTTCAAAGATATTGCACCAAAATCCGTCTCACAATAACAACGAATGTAACACACAAGTGTTGCAGTGAAGCGTATTTTAGAGAGACTTACTGGACTTTAAAAATGGTACCGGTGGGCGGACTTGAACCGCCACGCATTGCTGCAACGGATTTTGAATCCGTCGTGTCTACCAATTCCACCACACCGGCATTTTAAGAGTGTGTCTGGCGCTACGTGAAAACGTCAGATATCAAAAATTGGAATGCGATTATAACGAGCTAGACGTTATGCGCAAGTGTTTTATATGAATTTATTATTTTATACTTACTTATGACATATTTTTTCATTATTACTGTAAGTCTTGTCATTCTACTATAACAAATTGATGAAGGTATTGATGAACGGCTATGTAATTCTTCGAACAATCGGTTAATATATAAATTATCAGTATCTAGAATCGAATACATACCATGGCAAACCCTAAGTCTCATAAAAGACGCTCATCTCCATCTAAATCAACCTTAAAAGAGTCACCAAATAGTGTTGAAAATAGTGAAACTCTTTATCCGCGAGCCGGTTTTTTTCGTCGCATTGCTGCAATGATTTATGATGGTTTGGTGGCTGTGGCAGTAGGCATGTGTGCCGGTCTGATTATATTGGTGGCCTTGACGATACTGCATGCAAATAAAGTTATTGGAGCTGAGATTGAGCATTTTAGTGATTTTTTGACCCAATCTATACTGTTCACTTCAATCGTTCAATTATGGGTGTTGGCCTGGATAGTGGGCTTTTTCATGTGGTTTTGGGCCAAAGGCGGCCAAACGATTGGGATGCGAGCATGGCGGATGCGGATCTTTAGTACCACTGACGAGCCGATGACAATGGGGCGGTTATGGTTACGCTTAATCTGTGCGTTAGGTGGTTTAGGCACGTTACTGGTAATTTTCATGCCGAAACAAAAACAATCCTTACAAGACATTGTTGCAAAAACCGAAATTTTGGTGTTGACCCAAGCAGCCAATGACCATAAATCTTGGCGTTAAACGTACGATTTTCGTTTTTTGATACTATTGTACGATACCGATAGTGCTCTTATGGGACTATGCTTTAAGTCCTAAAAGGATTTTACTCATGCGCCTGTTTTCTTTACTGATATCTTTATTGACCTGTGTGTTTATCATTACACAGAGTGCTTATCATGGTCCGCAACCAGAAGCCCCGCAAAGCTGGTTAGCAGCTGTTTCGTTCGTTGAAGCAATATCTCAAACGGATAATGAGATAGCAGACGTCGATTTATCGGCTCACGTTGTATATTGGCAAATAGGCCTGCATGCTTTTTCTAAACAAGGAACGACCGCGTTATATACTTATCCACTGATAATGTCTCGAAGCCTTTTCTCAAGTGGTATTCGTGCTCCACCAATGTCCTTTAATTAACCAAAACCATCATTGATAAAAATCAAAAATCAAACGTTATTTGTTAAGGGACATCTATGTCTAAGTTGTTATTTTGTGTGTTGCTGTTGTGCATGGCTGGGCCTGCTAATGCAACACAAATGGGTGAGCTGAATCTTACCTACACCTTATCCGGTGTGATTGTATTAACTATTTTTGCTGTTGCATACGTATTTGTTATCGGAGAAGAGTTTCTTCATATTCGTAAATCCAAACCTATGTTACTTGCCGCTGGTGTTATCTGGATTATTATTGGTTGGATTTATACTCAACATGGTTTTCCTGAGGCGGCAGAAGAAGCCTTTAATCATAATTTATTAGAATATGCCCAGCTATTGTTGTTTTTACTTGTGGCGATGACATATATCAATGCGCTAGAAGAACGCAATGTGTTTGACCGTATTCGCGTATGGATGCTCATGAAAGGCCTGAGCTTAAGAAGTTTGTTTTGGCTCACCGGATTACTTGCATTTAGTATTTCTTCATTTGCCAATAACCTGACCACCGCCATGTTAATGTGCGCGATTGTTTTGAAAGTAGCTAAAGATAATCATCGTTTTATTAATATTGCTTGTATCAATATCGTTGTAGCAGCCAATGCCGGTGGGGTATTTAGCCCGTTTGGAGATATAACGACGTTGATGATTTGGCAGGCAGGTATAGTACAATTTGAGCAATTTATCGTGCTACTGTTCCCTGCATTAGTGAACTTTTTAGTGCCTGCGATGATCATGAGCTTCTTCATTTCGAATGAAAAATCACATGTTGATGAGATTAAACCGGTGCACCAAAAACGCGGAGCTAAGCGGATCATTGTCTTATTTTTCTTTACGATAGCAACAGCTGTGATGTGTCATAGTTGGATGAACATGCCACCGGTATTAGGCATGATGCTTGGCTTAGGCTATTTACAATTATTGGGATTTTATTTACGCCATTCACTACCTAAATCTCTCGATAAAAAACGCGATATTGCTTTACAAAATAATGATGAAGCGGCGCTGAAACAACTGGGGAATATTGTTCCATTCGATGTATTTGAGAAAATATCCCGTGCAGAGTGGGATACATTATTGTTCTTCTATGGCGTAGTGATGTGTGTAGGTGGTCTTGGTTTTATGGGTTATTTAGCCTATGTGTCAGAAGCGATGTATACCAATTGGGAGCCCTTGTATGCCAATATTCTTGTCGGGGTACTTTCGGCGATTGTGGATAATATTCCTGTCGTATTTGCAGTATTGAGTATGTCGCCAGAGATGGATCTAACCCAGTGGCTACTTGTTACGATGACGGCCGGAGTGGGGGGAAGTTTACTCGCAGTAGGTTCTGCTGCAGGTGTAGCGCTAATGGGACAAACCAAAGGCGTTTATTCATTTATGGGTCATCTGCGATGGAGTTGGGCGATAGCTTTAGGCTATGGCCTGAGTATCTACGTCCATTTATTATTGTCGGCGTAATAACAGCACCGCGACTCCTGCAAACAAGGCGCTTGGCACTATAGCGCCTAGCATAGGCGGAAGGTTATAGACCATCGCAAAAGGACCAAAGACCTCATTGGCAATGAAGAAACTAAATCCGGTTAAGGTTCCGACAATAATACGAGAGCCCATGGTAGTCGAACGTAATGACCCAAATACGAATGAAAATGCCATGAGTAGCATGACGCACACTGATACTGGTTGCAGGATCTTGCGCCACATGGCCAGTTCATAACGGGTGGAATCTTGTTGGTTATTTTGCAAATAGCCAACATACTCATACAGCCCTTGTATCGAAAGTGCTTCGGGTTTCACTGTCGCTACAGAGAGCTTATCGGGCGTCAGGGCTGCACGCCATTCAGTCAGTGAAATACGATTAGTCGATATCCTTTGGTCATTGATATAGGTAATGTGAACGTCTTGTAAGGCCCATGATTCTTCCACAAAAGTGGCACGTTTAGCGGCAATAATTTGGGTCAAATCTAAGTCATCATTGAATTTATAGATGGTAACATCGCCTAGGTTCTCTTGGTTGAATACGTTGCCAATACTGACAAAATCACTGCCATCTTTGGTCCATACAATTTTATTGGAAGTAAATACTTGTCCTCCGGAGAGCGCTTCGGTACGAATTTGCTTAGCTTTAGCTTCGCTCACTGGTGTAAGAAATTCCCCCACTAATAAAATAATACAGACCATCACCACGGCACATTTCATCGCGGATTGAATGATGTTCCATTTACTCATCCCTGAAGCTTGCATGACAATAAGCTCCGAATTAGATGCTAATACCCCCATGCCGATGAGCCCGCCGAGTAAGGTTGCCATAGGGAAGAACTGCTCTATATCACGTGGCAAACTGAAAAAGACGAATAATCCGGCCACAATCAAATCATAATCACCTTCACCGACTTTACGTAATTGCTCTACAAATTTGATCAGGGCGCTGAGTCCGACTAGCGTAGAAAGGGTGACAAATATAGTACTCAATAACGTCCGAGCAATGTAGATATCTATGATGGAAAACATTATTTTTCCTCCGGCGAATTATGCGGGTGTTTTGAGCCTGCATTTACCGAGGCTTTAATTGAAGCAGAGGCCGAATCTGATTTAAACATATGTCTGACTTTACTAGAGGTTTTACGCTGTCTAGAAAGCAATACTGTGCCAATAAATAGAATAATGCCATGTACCCACCATAACCCTAATCCTGCTGGAATTTTACCATCTTCTAGTGCGCGTCGCGCCGCCATGAGTAATAGGAAATAGCCTAAATACATTAATATTGCAGGAAAGAGTTTCCCAAAGCGTCCTTGTCGAGGATTCACCTTTGATAATGGCACCGCAATGAGCACTAAAAAGGGCAGGGCGAGTGGGATTGCGATGCGCCACTGCAGTTCGGCAATAGCTTCATCACTATTATCACCAATTAACTCAAGTGTCGGTAGTGCTGCGACTTTTCGGCGCATAGATTCCACTTTTTGTTCGCCTATTTGTATACGATACTCATCAAAATTCACACGCTGATAGTTTTGTTGGCCAATGCTACCATCGTATTGCTGTCCGTTACGTAAAATAAGTTGTTGCGTACCATCACTTTGTACTTCAATCGTGCCAGTTTGAGAATAAATAACTCGGACTTTTTTAGGCTGGTCGGCGTTAATTTGAGAAAGAAATATTTTGGTCAATTGATTATTAGCGGATTCCACTTCATGAACAAATATCACCGCAGCATCATTACCTGTTTGTTGAAATCGTCCGGGTATAATAGCGGCAATACCCGCTTCTGAGCCCGCTTTTTCCCGTAATTGATATTCACTTTCAACTGCTAGAGGCGCGACATACATCGTTATAGATGCGGTGAGTAACCCTAATATAACAGCTAGCAACAACATGACCCGAGTAACATACCATTCGGATACTCCACACGCTTGCAGAACGGTCATTTCCGAATCCACATAAAAACGCCCGTGAGCCATCATAATGCCTAGGAAAAAGCTAATAGGCAGGATTAATGAGGCTAATACGGGTGAGTAAAGCGCTAAAAATCCCATCACTAAACTAGCTGGAATTTCTCCGTCAGTGGCATCGCCTAACACCCTGACAAAGCGCAAGGTTATAAAGATAGCCATGAGGATAAAGAAGATCGCAAATTGCGATTTGAACGTTTCCTTTAAGAGATAGCGAAAAATAATCATATTTGAGATAGAAAACGTCTGTTTTTGGTGGCGAAAGCTAAATTTTTAAGTAAACTAGGTTTTTTTGCAAGTTATTTCGAGGAATTCAGCGTGGAATTTAGTGTAAAAAGTGGTAGTCCAGAGAAGCAACGCAGTGCCTGTATCGTCGTCGGGGTGTTTGAACCTCGCCGTTTAACCGCAGTTGCTGAGCAATTAGATGAAATCAGTGAGGGCTATATCAGTAATCTAATTCGCCGTGGCGATTTAGAAGGTAAAGCCGGTCAGATGCTGTTACTACATCACGTACCGAATGTTCTGAGCGAACGCGTATTGTTAGTGGGATGTGGTAAAGAGCGTGAGCTGAATGAGCGCCAATACAAAGATATCCTTGCAAAAACCATTAAAACGCTAAATGAAACTGGTTCTATGGAAGCGGTATGTTTCCTGCCTGAATTACATGTCAAAGGGCGTGACACGTACTGGAAAGTCCGTCAAGCTGTCGAGGCCACGCAGCATAGTTTATATACATTTTTACAACTTAAAACTAAAAAAGGCGAGCCACGCCGTCCATTACGTAAAATGGTATTTAATGTCCCTACACGCAAAGAATTACCGGCTGGCGAACGTGCGATTGAGCATGGTATGGCCATTGCTAACGGTGTCAAAGTCACGCGCGATGTCGCGAATATGCCACCGAATATTTGTAATCCTAAGTATTTATGGGAACAAGCCCAAGCATTAGGCGAACAATACGAATCGATTCAGACCCAAGTCGTTGATGAAGCGCAAATGGCAGAGCTGCAAATGAATTCCTATTTAGCCGTAGGTCGCGGTTCACATAACGAATCGATGATGAGTATTATAACGCACAACGGCGGCAAAGAAGGCGATGCACCGATAGTACTCGTCGGTAAAGGCCTGACATTTGATTCGGGTGGTATCTCAATCAAGCCAGGCTCCGGAATGGATGAAATGAAATACGATATGGGGGGGGCAGCCTCAGTACTTGGTGTAATGCATACAGTAGCTGAACTGAACCTACCATTAAATATCATTGGTATTTTAGCGGGATGTGAAAACATGCCCGATGCTAACGCTTATCGACCAGGTGATATTTTGACCACGATGTCAGGTCAAACTGTCGAAGTCCTCAATACTGATGCAGAAGGTCGCTTAGTTTTATGTGACGCACTGACCTATGTAGAACGTTATGAGCCTGACTGTGTTGTTGATATTGCGACGCTTACCGGAGCCTGTATCGTCGCTTTAGGGCATCATGCCACGGGTGTGATGTCGACTCACAATCCATTAGCGCACGAGCTATTAAATGCATCAGAGCAAAGTTCTGACCGTGCTTGGCGTCTGCCGTTATGGGACGAGTATCAGCCACAAATTGACTCGCCGTTTGCAGATATGGCGAATATAGGTGTCAAAGGCGCAGGGACGATTACTGCTGGGTGTTTCTTATCGCGCTTCACGAAGAAGTATAACTGGGCACACATGGATATTGCTGGTACGGCGTGGAATAGTGGCGCGAATAAAGGCGCAACAGGTCGACCGGTGAGCATGTTGGCACAATTCTTAATGAATCGTGCTGGTATTGTGACCGAAGACTAGGTCTGATTAACCGATATGACCCAAGCGAACTTTTACCAACTTACCGAACAAGATGGGACTGGCTTTGATGCTAGTTCCATTGCTGTTTTAGCATGCGATTTAGTGGCGCGCTGTTATGGCGAAAAGAAACGTTTGACTGTTTTGTGCACAGATCAAGCTCAAGCAGAAGCGTTCAGTGATTTGTTATGGCAACACCCACCCGAGCGATTTATCGCCCATAATATTGCTGGTGAAGGCCCACATGGAGGAGCCGCAGTCGAGGTGACATGGGGCAATCAAAGCCCCATACGCAGTATCGTAGTCAATGTTGCTGCTCTTCAAATACCAAATCCCGAACGTTATCATACAATTTACGACTTTGTTCCTGTTGCTGAGGCTGATAAAATACGGGCCCGTCAGCGTTACGCCTTTTTTAAACGCGCAGGTTGTCAGATGGCTTTTTTTAATGCCTCCGACATTACGAACGCATAACATTTTTACATCCCCAATTTTTTAACTGAGAGCACCCATGGATAAGACATTTAATCCCAGCGATATTGAACAAGCCTGCTATAAAGCGTGGGAAGACAAGGGATATTTCAAAGCATCTGGTCATGGCGACCCTTATTGTATTTTATTACCGCCACCTAATGTGACGGGTAATTTGCACATGGGCCATGCGTTTCAGCACACCATTATGGACGCGTTAACTCGTTATCATCGTATGAAAGGTGATAATACATTGTGGCAATGCGGTACCGATCATGCCGGGATTGCGACGCAAATGGTAGTAGAGCGTCAGTTAAATGCTAAAGGGCAAACGCGTCATGATTTAGGTCGTGAGGCATTTGTGGATAAAATTTGGGAATGGAAAGAAGAATCAGGCGGTAACATCAGCCAGCAAATGCGCCGTTTAGGCACATCACCAGATTGGTCTCGTGAAGCTTTCACGATGGATGATGACTTGTCCAATGCTGTCCAAGAAGTGTTTGTTAAATTGCACGAAGAAGGTTTAATTTACCGTGGTAAGCGTCTCGTTAACTGGGATCCAGTTTTGTTGACTGCTGTATCTGATTTAGAAGTATTAAATGAAGAAGAAAACGGTCACATGTGGCACATGCGCTATCCACTGGCGGATGGTTCTGGTGAGTTAGTGGTAGCTACCACACGTCCTGAGACCATGTTAGGCGATACGGCCGTTGCCGTACATCCTGATGATGAGCGTTACCAAGGGTTTATCGGTAAAGAAATCAAGTTACCTATTACTGGACGCTTAATTCCGATCATTGCCGATGATTATGTTGACCCAGAGTTTGGTACTGGGTGCGTGAAAATCACGCCAGCCCATGACTTTAACGATTATGATATGGGTAAACGTCATGCTTTACCGATGATTAATATTTTGACTGATGATGCCAAAATCAATGATGTGGCGCCAAAACAATATCAAGGGTTAGACCGTTTTGATGCGCGTAAACAGATTGTGGCGGATTTAGATGCCAATGGTATTTTAGTCAAAATCGATGAGCATAAATTAAAAGTACCTCGCGGTGATCGCTCCGGTGCGGTGATTGAACCGTATTTGACTGACCAATGGTACGTGGCCGTTGAGTCATTAGCCAAGCCTGCTATTGAGGCGGTAGAAAGCGGTGAGATCCGATTTGTACCTGAAAATTACAATAAAACCTATTACCAATGGATGCACAATATTCAGGATTGGTGTATTTCACGTCAGCTGTGGTGGGGACATCGTATTCCAGCTTGGTATGATGAGGCGAACAACGTCTATGTTGGACGTGATGAAGCGGAAGTGCGAGCTAAACATGGTTTAGCGGATGATGTGGCTCTGCGCCAAGATGAAGATGTGCTAGATACTTGGTTCTCATCAGCATTATGGCCATTTGCTACCATGGGCTGGCCGGAAGAAACGCCGGAGCTAGAGACTTTCTTACCAAGTTCTGTGCTGGTAACTGGTTTTGATATCATTTTCTTCTGGGTAGCCCGGATGATTATGATGACCAAAAAATTCACGGGTAAAATTCCGTTTAAAGATATTTATATCACCGGCCTTATTCGTGATGAAAAGGGCGATAAAATGTCCAAATCTAAGGGTAACGTGTTGGATCCAATTGATTTGATAGATGGGATCGAGCTTGAGCCGTTAGTTGCAAAACGCACCTCCGGCATGATGAACCCCCAAGATGCCAAAAAGATCGAAAAAAGTACCCGCAAAGAATTCCCTGAAGGAATCAATGCTTATGGTACCGATGCGCTCAGATTTACGTTTGCAGCAATGGCATCAACCTCGCGTGATATCAACTTTGATATGGGACGCGTGGAAGGCTACCGTAACTTCTGTAACAAAATCTGGAATGCGTCACGCTTTGTCCTGATGAATACCGAAGAGTTTGATACGGGTAAAGACGGTGGTGAGCTGACATTATCCTTAGCGGATGAGTGGATCATTGATACCTTCCAACAGACTATCCATGATGTTGAAAAGGCGATGAACGATTATCGTTTTGATCTCGCCGCACAGTCGCTATATGAATTCACTTGGAATCAATTCTGCGATTGGTACTTAGAGCTATCTAAGCCTATTTTAAACTCTGACGAGTCTACTGAAGCGCAAAAGCGAGGTACCCGTCATACGTTAATCAATACCCTAGAGCAGTTAATGCGTCTAGCACACCCATTCATGCCGTATATTACGGAGCAGATTTGGCAACGTGTTGCGCCGTTAACTTCGGTTGAGTGTACTGATACGAGCATTATGGTACAGCCATTTGTACAATACGATGAAACCAAGCGAAACGCGAAAGCGGCTGGAGATATTGAGTGGGTGAAACAGTGTATTGTCGGCATTCGTAATATCCGTGGCGAAATGGATATCTCGCCGAACAAACTACTCACCGTATTAGCCAAAAACGTGAGCGCTGAAGACCAACGCCGTTTCAATGATGTTGAGACTGTTTTGACGCGTCTAGCGCGCATAGAGAGCTTTACTGTCCTTGCCGGTGGTGAAGAAGCGCCGGCATCTGCTACTGCACTGGTAGGGGAGATGGAGCTGTTGATCCCGATGGCTGGGTTAATCGATAAAGCCGCAGAACTAGCACGTATCGCTAAAGCTGCAGAAAAGATCGAAAAAGACCGTGCGCGCACCGCAGGTAAATTAGGTAATGAAAACTTTGTTAGTAAAGCACCGCCAGCGGTGATTGAAAAAGAACAAGCTAAATTGGCTGATATGGATATGCAGTTAGCGAAATTAGCCGAGCAGAAAGCAACGATTGATGCGCTGTGATTTGGGCTAGTTAAAAGAAGGTTTGTTGAAGTAGATTAAGTTAAGTGAGGTTGTCGTCCTGATAGCTGAGCATAATTAGACAAATTAAGTAAGTATATCGATGCCGCGCTTGAGAGAGTTGCGGCATTTTTAATATTTAAATCAGTTATTTATAAGTCACAATCGATTACATAAAAAAATCCCGCAAAGAGAATGACAAAAACTCTTAGCGGGACACTTTACACTTCCAGTAGTCAACACAGGCTACTGGATTACAAAGGTATGGTGAATTACTTCTCTAATGTTTTGAAGTAATTGAAAAACGCGCATTAGAAGAAGTAAGGTCAAAGGTCGATCAGACACGTGGCTTATATTCACTTGAGAATATTAGATAAATCAGCATAGCTACAAACAAAAAAGTCTCTGTTAAGAGACTTTTTTTATGCTTTTGAGTTATTGTGTAGGTTCGATGTATTGTGTGCCCCACCCATCATAATGTACTTTATGTTTGTCAGCTATTTTAAGCAAGACATCTAAGTCTTCTATTAACGTATCGCGTTTTAGCGGACGGGTAACTACCGCGTCGAAACTAAAAATGATGCCACCATCATCTAACGGCATTTCTTCTGCATCACCTACTTCAAATCCAGCTTTAAATGCATCTACTGCAGCTTTTTCGAGCATATCAAAATTTTGCCCGGCAAGGTGGTGTTCGATTGTATAAGTCCCAGTAGGATCACTTCCGTCGTTAATTAATGCATCAACAATTTCGTTTGTAAAGTCTAGCCATTCATCGCGCTCATCAATATTCATAATACTTTCCTTTGCTATTAAGCTTGAATGTGTCGGTTTAATTGCTCTGCTTCATCGGTTAATTTTGCTAAACGTGTTTCCATTTTTTGATGGAAGTACTCAGTATTTCCTTTTATATCCGTACTTAAGTTCAACGGTTCTGGTTCATAAAATTTCACTAATACAGTGCCGTTATTCCAACGATTCCATTTGATTTGGTGGTGTGTATCACTCGCACAAATCATTAATACGGGTTTCCCAGTTTGTTCTGCAATCCTGAACGCGCCTGTTTTAAATGGAAGTAACCCTTTTCCATAACTACGAGTTCCTTCGGGAAAAAACCAGACTGAAAAATTCCCATCAAGGATCTTTTTAGCCGTGAATTTTAGTGTGTCACGAGCTTTTCCAGAGTTTTTACGATCAATCATGATATTGCCAGAAAAATAATATATTAAACCAAAAAACGGTATCCAAATTAAACTTTTCTTGCCCACTGTGACCACACCATTAAATGCGGCTTTACATATGGTTATCAAATCAAAACTGTTCTGATGATTAGCAATGCAGACATAGGTTTGTTTAGGATCAACGTGATGTCGATCTTGAACAATTACCTTTAATCCCATAATTTTTGCCATTGAACCGTACCACTGGCCACCCAATGCGACGCTATTTCGATGGAAGGGACGAGAAATGAATATCAGGAATAAAACGCTATTCATTAAAATAAAGTAAATTAAGAGGATTAAGAATCTAACTATAGCTAACACGTGTACGCTCAATAACAAATTTGGGGTGGATTATACCCGAAAATAATCGTTGATGGAGAGTTTCTCTTTAGATTTTAACGAAATTGATCATTTAAAACTCAATGTGAAGTTTACTTATTGAATATCTAATTCCTTTAGTTTACGAGTTAATGTATTTCGTCCCCATCCTAAACGCTTAGCAGCTTCTTGTTTATGACCATGGGTGTGCATCAATGCACGTTCTAGCATAATTTTTTCAAACTCAAAAGCGGCATTATTTAAGATCCCATCTTGATGAGTCGCTAGCTGTTCATCGGTCCATTTCGCTAATAGGTGTTGCCATGAAGTATCTGATCCACTGTGATCTTCTTTGCTGTTTAGATTAGAATTTTGTAGTACTGGTTGTTTTGATTGTAGTAATTCTGGAGGTAAATCACTGGGTAAAACTTCTTGTGATGATGCCATCACTGTGACCCAGCGACAAACATTTTCGAGTTGTCTAACATTACCAGGCCAATCCAATCCAGATAACAGCTGTTGAGTTTCCTTAGTAAGTACTTTAATTTCTACTTCTAGTTCTTTGGCCGCTCGTTGCAAGAAATGGCTGGCTAGTAAGGGAATATCTTCTTTGCGATCATTGAGTGATGGAATATGGATACGAATCACATTTAAACGGTGGTATAAATCTTCACGAAATTTATTCATGGCGACTAGTTTTTCTAAATCTTGATGAGTCGCTGCAATAATGCGAACATCAACCGATACGGCTTCATGGCCACCCACACGATAAAATTGTCCATCTGCTAATACGCGCAGTAACCTGGTCTGGATATCCAATGGCATATCCCCAATTTCATCTAAAAATAATGTACCGCCATTGGCTTGTTCAAAACGTCCTTTACGAGTGGACTGAGCACCAGTGAAAGCGCCTTTTTCATGGCCAAACAATTCTGATTCAATTAAATCAGCAGGGATAGCTGCCATATTCAATGCAATAAATGGTTTTTTTGCACGAGGTGAGTGTTTATGTAATGCATGGGCCACTAACTCTTTACCCGTACCTGATTGACCATTGATCAATACCGAAATACTTGAACGTGCTAGTCGACCAATCGCTCTGAATACTTCTTGCATGGCTGGAGCAGCCCCAATGATTTCTGAACTCAACGAGGTTGGCGAAGGCTGTTGTGCTTTTGTTTGTTCTTTCACGTGGGCCAAAGCACGTTCAGTCAATCCGACCGCTTCGGTAATATCAAAAGGTTTAGGAAGGTATTCAAAGGCACCGGATTGATAAGCGTTCACAGCTGAATCTAAGTCTGAATGTGCTGTCATAATAATCACAGGTAACTCAGGATAATGTGAGTGAACTTCATTTAATAACGTTATTCCGTCCATCTGTGGCATTTTAACGTCTGAAATAATGACCTCAGGTACTTGACCTGAGCGCAACTGTAATAGTAAGTCGTGTGGGTTTTCAAAACAGCAAGATTCAATATCTGCTGTTTTTAATGCTTTTTGTAATACCCAACGAATGGAACTATCGTCATCTAAAATCCAGACAGCTTCGTTATTCATAACTCATCTCCCACTTTGGTAATAGGTAAAAAAATAGAAAATTCAGTTTGTCCACGGCGCGTCTCGAGTTCTATTTTACCTTGATGGTGTTGTATTAGTGTTTGTGCGATAGATAAGCCAAGTCCAGACCCACTTTTTTTAGAGGTAACCATGGGATAGAACAGCGTATCTCGCAAAGATTTTGGAATGCCTGGTCCATTGTCAAAAATATGGATGACTGCACATAGAGGGTGTTTTTCACCCAGTACAACCTGTTGACGTGCCACGCGTGTTTTGATTCTAATTAGAGGTAATTTAGCGTCAGATTCTTCTAATGCTTGCATGGCGTTTTTGATGACATTGAGCAGTGTTTGCTGGATCATATTGGCATCAATATTGACATCTGGAATACTCGGGTCATAGTCTCGAACGATATTAATATTGTATTTATTATCGGCTTTGACTAGTTGCAATACTGCCTCGATGGGCATATGTATATTTTGAAAAGAAAAGTGTGGCAGCGAGTTAGGCCCTAGTAATCGATCTACTAATGCGCGTAAGCGATCGGATTGTTTGATGATCATTTGCGTATATTCAGTCTGATCTGGAGTGTCTAGCTCCATAGCAAGTAACTGTGCTGCGCCTCTTATTCCACCTAAAGGGTTCTTGATTTCATGCGCTAAACCACGTACTAACTGTTTTGCAGCATTTTGCTGGGCGGCTTGTTGGTTTTCCTTACTAATTCGGCGTTGCTGATCGATGTGTTTTGCTTCGATTAACAACAACTCTTCTTTATCTTGAGTAAGATAAGTGACGCCTATATCAAACAAAAACACTGATTCATCAATTAAACAGAGTTCGACTTCATTCTCACTAAAATTTTCATGATCACTGAGTGCATTCAAGAAACGGCTCTTATCTAACGATGAAAACAGGATAAAATCATTTAAAGGATATTGATATAACTGTTTACGACCTGTTTTTAGGAAGCCAAGGGTTGCTTGATTCGCGTATTGAACTTCAAAACGAGTATTGATGACTAATACTGCTGTAATCAAGTTATCGAAAATCTTGTCGAATGAAATATGCATAATCCCAACTATGCACCAAAAAGGTGCGGTTCGCCATTAATTAATTTAATTTTTACTGAGCAATCAAAATAAAATAGCACTTTAACGAAGTCGCTAGCCACTTTAGTGCATAAAGCTCAAATCTAAATCAATTACTGCAATTACTTTGCCGTTTTGATCAGTTTTCATAAAATAATTTACGGGCATAAAAAAAGCCTGCCGAAGCAGACTTTTTAAGAATCAATATATCTATTGCTTAGCAGCTATAGTACATATCAAATTCTAGTGGATGAGTAGAAGAATTGATTAATGTGACTTCTTCTTGCTTAAGTGCAATGTAAGCATCAATCATGTCATCTGTCATAACACCACCTTGGGTTAAGAACTCACGGTCAGCATCAAGTGCTTCAAGTGCTTGTTCTAAAGAGCTTGCAACGGTAGGAATCGCTGCTGCTTCTTCTGGTGGTAAGTCATATAGATCTTTATCTGCTGCATCACCAGGATGGATTTTGTTTTTGATCCCGTCAAGGCCAGCCATTAACAATGCAGTGAACGCAAGGTATGGGTTAGCCGTTGGGTCAGGGAAACGTACTTCGATACGACGAGCACGATCACTGGTTACAAATGGGATACGAATAGATGCAGAACGGTTACGTGCAGAGTATGCAAGCATAACTGGCGCTTCGAATCCTGGTACAAGACGCTTATAAGAGTTAGTTGATGCATTTGTGAATGCATTCAATGCACGAGCGTGCTTGATAACACCACCGATGTAATATAATGCTTCTTCTGAAAGACCAGCATACTTGTCACCGGCAAAGATGTTTTTACCATCTTTAGAGATTGATTGGTGAACGTGCATACCAGAACCATTATCACCAACTAGAGGCTTCGGCATGAATGTTGCTGTTTGACCGTAAGCATGAGCAACGTTATGAACAACATACTTATAAATTTGGATTTCATCCGCTTTCGCTACCATGGTATTAAACTTAGTGGCGATTTCGTTTTGACCTGCAGTCGCTACTTCGTGGTGATGCGCTTCAACAGTTAAACCCATATCTTCCATCACTAAACACATAGCTGCACGGATGTCATGCGCTGAATCGACAGGAGGTACTGGGAAGTAGCCACCTTTAACGCCTGGGCGGTGACCCATGTTACCGTCTTCGTATTCAGTACCTGAGTTCCATTTTGCTTCTTCAGCATTGATTTTGAAGAATGAACCTGCCATATCAGTATGGAAACGAACATCGTCAAATAAGAAGAACTCTGGCTCTGGGCCGATTAATACAGTATCACCGATACCTGTAGATTTTAAATATTCTTCTGCGCGTTTCGCAACAGAACGTGGATCACGCTCGTAACCTTCCATTGTTAATGGCTCAACGATATCACAACGAATATTAATTTGAGTTTCTTCTGCAAATGGGTCAATGACAACGGTAGTTGGATCTGGCATTAACACCATATCTGATTCGTTAATACCTTTCCATCCAGCAATAGAAGACCCATCAAACATTTTGCCTTCTTCGAAAAAATCATCATCAATTTGATGAGTAGGTATAGAGACGTGTTGCTCTTTACCTTTGGTATCTGTAAAACGAAGATCGATAAATTTTGCTTCGCTTTCTTTAATGAGTTCTAACGCCTTTTCAATTGACATTCTTTGTCTCCAATTTAACTATAAAAAACTGTGATCTGTGGCCCGTTGTTAAATAAACGAACTAGGGTGTTACTGCTAAAAGCAAATTATATGCCATTTAATTTAAAACGACTAAAGCGTGATAAACATGGGACACAAATTGATATGTAAGGTGTCAAAATCATAACTCACACCATTTAAGCACCAAATAGGTGCAATGTTGAGTTAAAGTGGTGCAATAGTCGTATTTCGACCTAAAATAACAGAACGACTACTAATGTAGAATATTTTGTGTCACAACACCATTAAAAATTATAGTCGTCTTACTTTGCAAACCAAAATGATCAAAATGCGTATAACTTAACAGCATACTACGAGAAATTTGGTATCTCTGCACGTATGCGTTACACATGGTGTGAAGCGTTCCGTACTGATGATACTGCTGGTGGAGCATCACGTAACTCAACTTTAGGTTTCCCTGTGTATACACATGACCGTGGTCAGTTCAATGCAAGCTACACGTTTTAATTAACGCTTATAAATGAATGGGCATTCATGCCCAAACCCAAAAGCAGACCTCTATTTATTATATAGTGGCCTGCTTTTTTAGTTGTAAAACAGCAAATTTAGTCGCTTAGTTTGTGCATAAGTCTGTAGAATGCGCGCCCATGATACTGTTGTACTGTAATTCGCAGTTTACAATAGCCTTGATTTTTATTTATAGAGAGTACATTACATGTCTGCTAACCAGACCTCAATTGAGAAATTACGTAACATCGCGATTATCGCTCACGTCGACCATGGTAAAACCACCTTAGTTGATAAATTATTACAGCAATCAGGTACTTTAGAGTCTCGTGGTGAAGCTGAAGAACGTGTAATGGATTCCAACGACATTGAAAAAGAACGTGGCATCACGATCTTAGCGAAAAACACGGCAATTAACTGGAACGATTACCGTATCAACATCGTCGATACTCCTGGACACGCCGATTTCGGTGGAGAAGTAGAGCGTGTAATGTCGATGGCCGATTCTGTATTATTACTAGTTGATGCTCAAGAAGGCCCAATGCCACAAACGCGATTTGTGACGCAGAAAGCATTTGCTCAAGGTCTTAAGCCTATCGTCGTTATCAACAAAATTGATAAGCCTGGTGCACGTCCTGATTGGGTTATCGATCAAGTGTTTGATTTGTTTGATAACCTAGGTGCGACTGATGATCAGTTAGATTTCCAAGTTGTATATGCCTCTGCTATCAATGGTTGGGCAACCAACGATGTTGACGTGCCAAGCGAAGACATGACACCATTATTTGAAACGATTGTAGAGCAAGTTGCACCGCCAGCCGCTGATCCTGAAGGTGCATTTCAAATGCAGATTTCGCAGCTAGATTATAACTCATACGTGGGTGTTATCGGTGTAGGTCGTATTACACGAGGTACCGTGAAAGTTAATCAGCAAGTGACTATCGTGAACGCTGAAGGTGAAAAGCGTAACGGTAAAGTCGGTAAAGTATTAGGTTACTTAGGTCTTGACCGTCATGATGTCGATTCTGCAGCTGCAGGTGACATCATCGCAATTACTGGTTTAGGCGAGTTGAAAATCTCAGATACGATTTGTGATGTGAACGAAGTGGAAGCACTACCGGCATTATCCGTTGATGAACCAACAGTGACGATGACTTTCCAAGTTAATACCTCGCCATTTGCGGGTAAAGAAGGTAAGTTTGTTACCTCGCGTAATATACTTGAGCGCCTTCAAGCTGAACTTGTTCATAACGTTGCATTACGTGTAGAAGAAATGGATGATCCGGATAAATTCCGCGTATCGGGTCGTGGTGAATTACACTTAGGTATCTTAATTGAAAACATGCGTCGTGAAGGCTACGAGTTAGCAGTATCACGTCCAGAAGTTATCTTAAAAGAAGAAGATGGCGTGTTAATGGAACCGTTTGAAACAATGACGGTCGATTTACAAGAAGAGCACCAAGGTTCTATCATCGAACAACTTGGTCTGCGTAAAGCGGAAATGACCAACATGACCCCGGATGGTAAAGGCCGAGTACGTGTCGATTTCGTCGTACCAAGTCGTGGTTTGATCGGTTTCCAAACTGACTTTATGACTCTGACTTCTGGTTCTGGTTTGTTATATCATACATTTGATCATTATGGTCCGCACAAAGGTGGCAACATCGGTATGCGTAAAAATGGTGTATTGATTGCTAATGCCACAGGTAAAGCATTAACTAACGCATTATTTAACTTACAAGAACGTGGTCGTATGTTTATCGGTCATGGTGTTGAAGTATACGAAGGCATGATCATTGGTATCCATAGTCGTGAAAATGACTTAACCGTTAACGCGCTTAAAGGTAAGCAATTAACCAACGTTCGCGCATCAGGTACTGATGAAGCACAAACGCTTGTACCGCCAATTGTATACACACTTGAGCAAGCGTTAGAATTTATTGATGATGATGAATTAGTCGAAGTCACACCAGAAAGTATTCGTATTCGTAAGAAGTTATTAACTGAAAACGAACGTAAACGCGCAGGTCGCGCACCAAAAGATTAATCTTTTGGTGATGTAAGATTTGGAAAGCCGCTTTTTATGAAGCGGCTTTTTTTGTTGTTTTAAAAATACCTACCCAAAAGCATATTTCCAGTAATATGCCTAAAGCAATAAATGCAATAGCCCCTTTGACGGTGCCAATGAAATAACAGACACATGCAAGCAAAATTATGCTTATCAGCATGATAGTTTTAGTGAAGGTCGTCATGATGTGTCCTTAACAGTGGTGTATTTCTGAAAATATGCTTTGTGTCAGATAGTATCTAAGCTTTAAACCATCTATAGCTAGTATAGACGCCTATGTAGGTTATTCCTCTAAGGTAAACGTATCCCAGTCTTTATAAGTCGCAGCACGCTCAATGCCTTGACCTGGCTCTAGGATTACGGCATCGGCGAGCGTTTTATCGCGTTGTATTAATCCGCCGACCGCGAACAGATGCAAATCAGACGCTTCATCTGCGATATCATCACCGCAAGTAAACTGCCAATCACCTTCCATATCTCGAGTGACCTGTAGAATTTTTTTATTATCATTGAGCACATGCTCGCAGACAAAGACCCCAAAATCTTCACGGAATTTAGGTTTATTTGGGCCGCGTTTTGCCATCGTTTTTTCTCATTTTGATACCATAATATGCTCATGATAAATCAGGTTATGAGAAATAGCTTTCAATTCTTTAGCCTGTAGCGATTATTAAGATATAATTTATTGAGTAAATAATTTTAGGGTATTCATTTTCTATGTTTAATTTTGATGAACGTGTAGATCGTTCCGGTACTTTCTCTTGTAAATGGGAAAAATACAAAGGTAAAGATATTCTACCGATGTGGATTGCCGATACTGAGTTTAAAGTCGCTCCTTCTATCATTAACGCATGTCGTCAACAATTAGACCACGGTGTGCTAGGCTATCATCTTCCATCTCAACATCAACCTGCGAACGAAGCTGTTGTGCACTGGTGTAAATCTCAATATGGTTGGGATATCCAACCAAGTTGGATAGTTTGGACGCCTGGAGTGTGTCCAGGGTTTAATGTCGCGATTAGAGCGTTTTGTGAGCCGGGAGATAAAGTCCTGATCCAAACACCGAATTACCCACCGATCATTGCTTCTCCAGAAATTAATCATTGTGAAGGCGTGCATATTCCAACGGTTGAACAAACAGATGGTTGGATGATTGATTTTGATGCATTGGAAACGCAAGCCAAAGATCCCAAAGCCAAAGTCTTTATCATGTGTAACCCAATGAATCCTGTTGGCAGCACATTGAATCAAGCTCAATTAGACAAAATCGCTCAAATCTGTACTGATAATAATGTGATTTTATGTTCCGATGAAATTCATTGTGATTTGATTTTAGATGATATTCAGCATTTGCCAGCTGGGAATCATCCGACATTACAATCTCGTTCGATTACGTTAATGGCAGCGAATAAGACCTTCAATATTGCCGGTTTAGGCGCTTCTTTTGCAATCATTCCTGATGCTCAAGTACGTCAGCAATTTAATTTAGCTGCGCGTGGTATTGTACCGTGGGTCAATATTATGGGATTGATTGCGACCCAAGCGGCATTCACGCTTGCGAATGATTGGCATGAAGCTCAACGTAATTATTTGATTGGTAACCGTGACTATCTGGCCAAAGCAATTAATGCAATTCCTGGTCTTAAAGCAATTCCTGCACCTGCGACGTTTTTAATGTGGGTAGATGCCAGTGCACTAGATTTGCAAGGTGCAAAAAATGTACAAGATTGGTGTGAATCTCGCGGAGTAGGACCATCTCCAGGCGCTGATTTTGGCGATGAGCATTTCTTCCGCTTAAACTTTGGTGTATCTCGCAGTATGCTCGAAGAAGTTGTGGACCGATTAAGTCTGTAAGTGTTATCTCATTGAGATAGCTGCGTTTAATATTCGGCTATCTTAATGACAGATTACAGCATCACCGGCTCTTATCGTTGACAAATCACAACATCCACAGCTTATAACTACCTAAACCTAACACAAGTGTCACGATCAACATACTGAGCATATTACTGATCATACTGTTCGTGTGTTGGCGCATAATGCGTTTGTTATTGACCACTATTAAAAGAAATATAGCAATGATGGGAAGTAATAGCGCATTCGTTGCTTGGGCAAAAATAATGGCAGCAATTGGTTTGATGCCACTCAATGCAACCACAATACCTGAGATTAAAATAATACTCGCTACGACTTTAAAGCTATTGTCCTGTGGTGTCGTATGTGATTGTAAGGCGCCACATACTGCGTAAGCGCCGGCAATCGGTGCTGTAATAGCACTGGTCAACCCAGCAGCAAATAGTCCAGCAGCAAAAAACAGTGTTGCATAGTCCCCTAATAGTGGCTGTAATTGTAACGCTAAATTAGACGTGTCTACTGATAATCCTTGCACAAAAAAAGTACTCGCTGCAGTACCAATAATAGCAATAGTGATGAGACCTCCAAGTGAGAAGCTAAATACATTTTTGAGGCGTTGCTCTTTTATCTGGGGTAATAAATGATGTTGTGACCCCCCTTTAGCCAGCAAACTTGATTGCATAAAGATATTATAAGGGACAATTGTGGTGCCTATCAGTGCGATAACCATAGTAATATTATCCGCATTGATACGAATATTTGTCATTCCCTTAACAAGTAGGCCTAGTTGAGGCTGACTAAAGCTAAATGCGATAATAAACACGATACTCATCAACAACACTAACGTCATTAATAAGCGCTCAATAAACCATAAATTTCCAGACAAGATAGCGATGCCGGCAATAATAGCAATCAGACTAATCCATATGGGTAACTCGACGGTAGTCACTGATGCTAAGCCAAGCGCAGCACCGGTAATATTACCCGCTTCATAAGCAGCATTACCTATGCCAATAGCACTGACTACCAGCAATATCATGAATAGTTTTAATAGAGGTTGGGAAATTGTTTTGTGAAGCGCTTCGGACAGTCCCATTTGGGCCACTATTCCAACGCGACTTGCCATATCTTGAATGATGATCGTCGCCACAATTGAAAATACCAGAGCCCATAACAGGCCGTATCCAAATTGAGCACCTGCAAGCGTTGCCGTGGTAACGGTTCCCGGACCAATAAATGCAGCAGTAACTAATAATCCAGAATAGCGAGAACGTGATGATGACATATTGTTTTTATTATTGTTGTTATTAATGTCTATGCTTCACTATGACATAAAATGGCACGGATTAACAATGACGGACGAATGTTTCCACATATTATGCCATTAATGTTTGATTCACAGTCTAAATCGGTTTCACCACCGCTAAAATAACAATTGCTAATAATACGAGCACCGGTGCTTCATTCAAAAAACGATAAAATTTGGGACTACGAATATTCTTTTCCTGGGCCAAATCACGCATGATGAAATAGAGATATGCATAGTAACCGTATAGCCCTATAAGTAAGGCGAGTTTGATATGAAGCCAAGTTGAGGCCCGGAACCAATCCATACCATAAATAGTAATTAACCAGACGCCAAATATCAGGGTTAATAAAGCAAAGGGGGCGACAAAAAACCATAATCGTCTTTGCATGATTTTAAACACAGCACGTGTGTTCACATCTTCATTTTCAGCAAAGTAGACAAACAAACGAGGCAAATAAAAAATGCCAGCCATCCATGCAACCATAAAAAAGACGTGTAACGCTTTTATCCATAATAATGACATGCAATGTCCTCTGTGTTAGTGCTCGAGTTTAAATAAATAACGGTGTAAGGCATCCCAAGTAATAATGCCATACACTTTTTCTTCAAGATGACATTTTATAATCACCGCCCCGGAGCGT
Organism: Glaciecola sp. HTCC2999; assembly: GCF_000155775.1. Lineage (GTDB taxonomy): Bacteria > Pseudomonadota > Gammaproteobacteria > Enterobacterales > Alteromonadaceae > Opacimonas. The sequence continues at coordinate 888,401 of NZ_DS989810.1, read as the reverse complement.
TTCGCTTTAAGTTCATCATATACTTCAGCTAAGGTATTTTGATAGCTATATATAGGTAAAGTTGAGGTGATATAAGGTAAAGAATCTTCTTCTAGTTGAGTATTTGTCTCAACCAAATGCCATGGCGCATTCTTATCTTCACGATAAATCACATTGTCGGTAGGGTGATGTTTAATATATTCCATCATTTCAAGGATTTGGTGATGATCAAACTGATATACGTTTTGTTTGCAAAGCGCGAGTACACCGGTTTTTTCTAAACTTTGGGTAATGGCTGTTTGCTTATAGGGCAGGTCTTGCATTTCCATTTGGCGAATGAAAATTGAGCGATTTTTGAATATCTGGCTAGAGACTACATATGCGGGTACGACAACCAAAATTGCAGGCAATAGTATTTCTGGTGCATAGGATAGTTCCATAACGGCGCTTAGCGCGGCAAGAGGTGCATGCAGAACGGCGGTAAGCATGCCTGCGACGCCTAATAAGACATAACCGTCATGGTACTCAGTCGAATTCATTAATGTCTCAAGTGGGTAGGCTAAAAGTGCCCCTGAAAACATTCCAATGACCATGACGGGACCGATTATCCCTCCGGGGATCCCTAGACCAATCGAGACTAGCGCGAGAATAAATTTAGCGACTAAAATACCTAACACCATTCCAATGGCGATATCTGTATTTAATAACGAATGCACGGCATCAAATTCAGCGCCCATTGCGTCAGGGATGAATACTCCAATAGCGCCAGTAATAAATGCTGCCACTGTAAAACGCGTTGCCATTGAGAATTGCTGTGCATATTTCATTAAGTTGATCAGTTGTTGATTGAATAGCGCAGAAACTGCCCCTAAAGACATCCCAAACAAGACCAGATATAAATAAATAATACTATCAAGATGTTCGAACGATAAAAACAACAACCCTGTGCCTTCACCGAATACTAGTCGTGACATCACCGAGCCTATGGCTGCGGAAAGCATAATAGGGATAAATATATGGATCCGATAATTACGCATGACTACCTCCATCACAAAAATGACGGCAGCAAAGGGAGTATTAAATGAAGCGGCTATACCTGCAGCGATACCACAACCAGTCAAAATCCGAATACAGTTATAGGGGAGTTTTAACCCGTCTCCAAGAAAGCTTGTACCCGCGGCGCCAAGGTGCACCGATGGACCTTCTCGACCAACAAAAAAACCACTGGCTAGCGCAAAAATCCCGCCCAAAAATTGATTGATACTAGTCCGTAGTGGCATTAATCCAAAGTGCTTTTTAACGCGATGGATGACAAATGGAATGCCCAGACGAAAATGCTCAAAGCCTGTTATCCAGGCGACCATATATATGGCAATGACGCCTAAGAAAGGTAACATAAATCGTTCATACCATGAAAGTTGCTCATAAGCCCCAAGCTCTGGTAATAACTGTAGCTGAATGTATTGAAAAGAGAGTCTGAAAATGATGATAACGGTGGCAGCGCAAACACCTGCTATAACTCCTAGTAAGCATAGTTGCCAAGAAGTTCTAGGATAGGATAATGTAATTCGCAATGCATCTAACATGTTAGTTTTTCACTATGTGATGAATAAAAGTTCATAGAGCAGATGAATAAATGGCATAATATCATAATGTGAGAATAATCTAGATAAGCAAATAGGACTAGGTGTGGATTTGTTCAGATTGAAACAAAATGGCAGTGCATTTCGGTTTTATGCAGTGATTATCACCGTCATGTTGTTGATGATGTTTATTGGATATCGACTGGCATTAATGAATACCGAGCAGTCGCTCAAAGCGTATCAAATTAAGACTGGCACAATTGCGCATGCCCAGGCAGAAAATATTCGACTTGTCCAAGAATTAAGTCAGCTTCAAGTTCAGTTAGAGATGAGTAAATCTGTGCAACAACTTATCCAACAAGATATCACTGATGCACGGAGTGAAAATAAAACGCTTCAACAAAAAATTGATTTATACCAAGCCGTACTCGGGGAAAGTAATAATACTGGACCTTTTGCCATTCACCATGCACATATCATGGCGTTACCTATACCTAATCAATATGTGCTAGACATTTTATTGTTACAAGGTCGAGCTTTAAAAGCCTTAATTAACGGTGACTTAACTATCAAATTAATGGGTATGCAAAATGATAAAGCCACTTCATTGAGTTTATCTCAGCTACTTATTGATTCAGACATCATTCCAAATAGTGATACATCCATGGGTTATCGCTATCAATACTTTTTGGAACGACAATATGTGTTTGCTTTACCCAAAGGTTTTACGCCAGAAACCATGGTCGTCTCTACTGAAGTATTTCAATGGAAGCGCAAATTAAACAGTTTTACACAAACTTTCGTGTGGGAAGATTTAATTGCACCGAATACTTGATGAATTTACTCAAGTATTAGATAATTACTGCATTATTATTTAAGGATCACCCTTTACTATGACAGTTGAAATGGCTCTCCCTATCGAGTTTTCAGAATCGGCAGCAACTAAAGTGAAATCGTTGATTGAAGAAGAAAATAACCCTGAACTAAAGTTGCGTGTATACGTAACTGGCGGCGGTTGCTCTGGCTTTCAATATGGCTTTACATTTGATGAGAAAGTGAATGAAGGCGATATGACGATTGAGAAAAATGAGGTCACACTTGTGGTCGACCCGATGAGTCTACAATATTTAGTCGGCGGAGTTGTCGATTATATCGAAGGGCTTGAAGGCTCGCGCTTTTTAGTCAACAACCCAAATGCCACCACGACTTGTGGCTGTGGTTCAAGTTTCTCTATATAAATTCAGTGAGTGGAATAATGTGTTCCACAGCATCAAGATTCAACGGGCCATAAATATGTGGAAATGGTTCGGTTGATAGCATAGAAAGACTTGGGCCCTCGTATTTCACGGGGGCTAATAATTTCTGCTCATTAATGATCATTATACTCATCGGCTGACTTCGGTCGTAGTGTTTGTCAATCACCTCTTGAACTTGTCGTCCATTACATGCATGAATAAACCCTTCAGTGGCTAAACTTTCGGTGGTATAAGTACTTTGAGCTAATACTGACTCAATTACATCATCATACATAATTAAACAAATATCAGCATTGCTCCATATTGGTGTCATATTATTTATGACCCCATGGATGCATATTGCTCACAACCGGTTGAGTCAAATCAAACGCCACCCGAAATTCAAAACCTGCTCGCGTTAATCTGTAGGTAAACGTATCTGGGTACACAAAGATTTCCCAAATGTTAGTGAGGCTTTGTGGGTAGCCTAGTTCTGTGAAGAGTGCTTGGGTATAGACATCAACCGGAAAAGCTTGATTATGTGCCGAACCTAAAGTTTGAGTATGTCCACCGTACATAGTTAAATCATCATGTGATCCATCTTGATGACGATGATCATGTTTGAGAAGTAATCCACCGCCTGTTTTAGTGATCACCCATGTCCGAGATGCATCATTGCCCACATAAAAAGGAATTTTAATTTGGTTTTCTGAACATTCGCGGACATGCATCAGCAAGGCCGCATCAGCAAAGCGTTCACTACCGGACGTATCCACGACTAATTTACCTTGAAATGCTTTCCCACATAGTGCTTGGAGTTGATTAAAAAATGCCAGTTGCTCCGTCGCCGTAATAGCGCTAATAGATTTCGCCGGTGGCGTATGGGCTTTTTGTGCCGTAGCTATCGATGGTGGCGGTACCATAGCACAACCACTGAACGAGACGAATAATGTGAGTAGTGCTGTTAGTGAAAAGCGAGACTGAATAGAAAACATAAGTATTCCTTTTGGTGGAGTATTTTTTATTAGTAACCTTGATGCCAATCCATGACATACAAGGGGGATAGACCTTGAGTATAACGTGTCATATTTTCCATAAATACCTGCATGACATCACTAGGCTTTGAAATTGCAGCGGTATGCTGCGTGATCACAATATCATCTCTGTGCCAAAAGACATGCTGTGCTGGCAATGGCTCAGTGGTAAAAACATCCAATACCGCTTGCGTGAATACACCATTATCCAGCGCCATCAATAAGACCTCATCAGTCACCACACTGCCGCGTCCAGCATTGATAAATTGTCGAGATTTTGGCAAATCTGATGTATCAGAGGTGGTTGCAGTAACAGTTTGCTGTGATGCTATCAACGCTTCAATGGTGGTTCTGTCAATGAATGCCTGCGTTGCTGGGGTATCGGGTAATAAGTTAATAACCACATCACATGCACCGATAAAATCGACGAGTTGATTAGGAGTAAACATAGGCATTTGTGGATGAGATAGAGGTGGCTTTGCACTGCGAGATAAACCAATGATGTTGACATTCAGCGCTGCAAACATACTTAACATTCCGGTTGCAATGTTGCCTATTCCCAAGATCCCTATGGTTAATTCGCTGATACTACGGATCCTTGGCGGTGCCCACTGCTGTTTGGATTGTAGTTCAATAAATGTTTGGTGCTGACGTACATATGACAAGATATAACTCAGGACATACTCACTCATGAGTTGAGAAAAAATGCCTTTGACGCCCGTCAGGATATAATCTTGTTTGGAGTGATTTAATAAAGGAGCATTACCGGCCCAAGTAGACTGACACCATTTTAAATTAGGTAAATGTGCCACTACTTGAACGGCCAAATCAGGCTCAGATAATAAAATAGTCGATTGATCTTTGAATGTTGATTCTAATACTTCTGCTACCTTATCAGTTGCCAATACTAATGAGGTATTAGAAAGGTCAGAGGCTTCCCACAGAGCTTGGTATTGGTTGACATCTCGGGAGAGAATAATCAGTGCAGGGCTGGGATTATGCAAAGGTTTTACTCCCTAAGATAGTCGGTTGCGTTGCCCCTGTTACGGAAGGCGCGTTGCTTGTGAGGCCAGTTTCAAAACAAAAGGCGAGCCATGCAAAAGCCATGGCTTCTAATGCGTCACTATTAATACCCACCGTTTCTAGGGGCATGACTTTAACATTATCTGGGGCAGACACCTGCAGTGCATGCATTAGCACATCATTGTGGACACCTCCGCCGCAGATGAGCCATTCTTTTGAAGCTGAAGCGTTTGGATTCGTTTGGGCAGAAGTAACTTGCTGGATCCCTGCGGTAATTGAATGAGCGGTCAACGCAATCAGTGTGGCTTGAACATCTGTAGGCGGGTATTGCTGGACATGAAATTGCGCCAACCACGCAGGGTTAAAATATTCTCGGCCAGTGCTTTTAGGGTAAGGCAATGAAAAATAGGGGTCATTTAACATGTTTGATAATAAATCAGGTAGAACACGGCCTGTATTTGCCCATTGCCCATTTGCATCATATGGTTTTCCTGTATGGGTTAAACACCAAGTATCTAGTAGTGTATTACCAGGCCCAGTATCAAAGCCTATTAAATCACTATCAAGTAAGTCATTACTTGCGAATGAAGCTGGCAAGACAGTGACATTCGCTATCCCTCCAATATTGATAATAATACGTTGGGCAACGTTATTAGGGTAGGGCATTAATAATGCTGCATGAAAAGGTGGAACTAACGGTGCACCTTGACCACCGAGTGCGAGATCTTTTGCGCGGAAATTATCAATAACATTTATCCCTGTGTTTACGGCAAGTAAAGCAGGGTTATGAAGCTGAATCGAAAATGGTGTGGTAGCATCTGGAGCATGCCAAACTGTTTGTCCGTGACAACCAATAGCGGTGATAGCTTTAGGTGATAATGACTGTTGCTTCAGAAAGTCATTGACCGCATTTGAATATGCAAGAGTTAAGCGTTGAGTGCTGTCACCGATAAAGCTAAACGAGTGTGCGCCGTCCGAGAGAAGCAAGGTTAATTCGTTACGAAGAGCATCTTCAATAGCATATGTTTGGGACGCAACTAGCTGAATATCGCTTTGAGAATTAAACTTCACCAATGCCACATCAATACCGTCTAAACTGGTACCCGACATGATCCCAATAAATAGCACTAGTCGATACTCGCCAGCATAATGCGTTTGTTATTTGCTAGCATAGTCAGACGCGGTAGACTTAACTGTGTGAATGCAGCTTTCTCTGATTTTGCAATCGGCTCCGCTTTGGGTAGCGTCACTGTACGTGGATTACGATGCACACCATCCACTAAAAATTCATAATGCAAATGGGGTCCTGAAGACATACCTGTTGAGCCTAATAATCCAATGACTTGCCCTTGTTTGACAATCTCACCTTTTTTCACTTTGCGCTTGGAAAAATGCAGGTATTTAGTTACATAACGATCGCCATGCTGGATAAAGACATGGTGGCCATTAAAACGATCGTAAGTTGATTTAATTACGCGACCTTTACCTGACGCCACTACTGGTGTGCCAGTGGGGGCTGCATAATCTGTTCCTCGGTGAGCTTTCCAGCGTTTTGTCACTGGGTGAAAGCGTTTTTTAGTAAAATTAGAACTGATGTAACGAAAGTTAACGGGAGCGCGTAAAAAGCTTTTCTTCATACTGCGACCGTTAGGCGCGTAGTAACTACCATCGGTATGACGAATGGCTTGGAAAACTTCGCCTTGGTTCACAAATTCCGCTGCTAAAATATCACCATATCCGATAAAGTCGCCATTCACAAAGCGTTCTTCATACATCACATTAAAGGTATCGCCTGCACGGATTTCCATTGCAAAATCGATATCCCAACCAAAAATATCAGCAAGTTCCATAATCTTATTGTCACTCATACCTGCTTTAATGGCAGCATTCCAGAACGACGAGGTAATTTCACCCTGAGCGAAACGGAATTTAGTATAAACTTCGGCTATATCAATTTGGGATATATATTCATCATCAGTTTTTCGTGTGATAGTTAACGTTTCTGTATCAGAAAATTCATATATGAGAGTATTGAGTTTACCGCGACGGTCAAAAGTGAAATTGAGAAATTCTCCAGGCATCATTTTAAGCAGTTTTTTAGCGTGTTTACCAGCGCGAGAAACATGGTAGGTATCAGTGGGAGTTAACCCTACTTGTTTAAATATTTTGGCAAGATTATCGCCGGGTTTAACTCGGTAAGTTTGACTTTCTATCGATTCAATCCCAGAGTCAATAACACTACTGTTACTAGCACTGAGTTGTTCTAAATTAAGTGCGACAGGGTACTTCACTCCAGGCTCAAGTACCGTGGAAGTAGCATGGCGAGATGCATCTGCACTGAAGAGCATACTGGCGGTTAAAATAAAGACAACCACAGACAAAGCGACCAAAGAAATTTTATGTGGCCGAGGCAGTGTTTTTATCGTTTGAGCAACCACGGTAAACCTCTTATTTTGGAAAGTTTAAGTAGAATATCGCTATTACCGGTTAAATTCTAGTGTAACTTAGACAAACTGACTGATTTTTAAAGGTATAAGGAATTTTATTTAGACTTAAAATAGCATACGTAAAGTCTTTTCATCTGACCGTCGTACAAGTAAAATGTTCATATAAATTCAATAGACCGTGGAAAAAGTATGTCTGATTGGCAAAACGCCTTTAATGAAATAAAACGTGGCGCAGATGAAATTTTAATTGAAGATGAGTTAATTGCTCGTCTAAAAGAAGGTAAGCCTTTGAAAATTAAGGCTGGTTTTGATCCTACTGCCCCTGATCTGCATTTAGGACATACGGTGTTAATTAATAAATTACGGACTTTCCAACAGCTAGGACATGAAGTTATTTTCTTAATTGGCGATTTCACTGGTTTAATTGGTGACCCAACCGGTAAAAACGTAACGCGAAAGCCACTGTCCAAAGAAGATGTGTTAGCGAATGCAGAGACCTACAAAGAACAGGTATTCAAAATTCTTGATCCCGCTAAAACTACAGTGCGCTTTAATTCTGAGTGGATGGATGCGTTAGGTGCGGCGGGGATGATTAAATTAGCAGCGAGTCAAACAGTGGCTCGGATGTTAGAGCGCGATGACTTTAAAAAACGCTATGGTAATAATCAACCGATTGCCATCCATGAGTTTTTATATCCATTGGTGCAAGGTTGGGACAGCGTAGCGTTAGAATCAGATGTTGAGTTGGGTGGTACCGATCAGCGTTTTAACTTATTGATGGGACGCGAACTCCAAAAATCTCAAGGTCAACGTCAGCAAACAGTGCTAATGATGCCATTGTTAGAAGGCCTTGATGGTGTTCAAAAGATGTCAAAATCGTTGAATAATTATATTGGGATAACAGATGCACCAAATGATATGTTTGGTAAAATCATGTCTATCTCGGATGACTTGATGTGGCGCTATTTTGATTTATTGAGCTTCCGTCCTATTGCTGAAATTGATGCATTAAAGGCGGCGGTAGAAGGTGGTGCTAATCCACGTGATACTAAAATTGAGTTAGCCAAAGAAATCATTGCACGTTTTCATGATGATGCTGCGGCAGAAGGTGCGCATCAAGATTTCATTCAACGTTTTCAAAAGAATGCGATTCCTGATGACATGCCAGAAGTTACTGTGCATTTAGAAGGTGAAGCGATGGGGATCGCAAATTTATTAAAAGCTGCTAATTTAGTCAACTCGACTTCCGATGCGATGCGCATGATCAAACAAGGCGCTGTGAAAATCAATGGTGATAAAGTAGAAGATACAAAACTGCAATTAAGCGAAAAAGGTGAAGCGGTTTATCAAGTCGGTAAACGGAAATTTGCGCGTATTACGTTGGCTTAGTATTCTTCAATAAATAATACAGTCATAATAAAAACGTCAAGGTGAAGTGTGACACTTCGATTATCTTGACGTTTTTTTTGAGGGAGCCTTTTTTACTCAGTCTGTGTTTGGTTCACGTAGGCTTGATACTCTGCTAACTTAGTTTCCGCTTGCTTGCCAAATAGTATTTCACACGCTTCAATCAGACCAGGACTTGATAAAATATCATCACTGTTAAGTACCATGGCTATTTTTGAACGACGGCGTAAGAAATCATCTAGTTTTGTGATCATTTCTCGTCTAGCGGCATAGTGCAGTTCTGCGCGCAGATATTCAGCGTTATGCATCAGTTGTTCTGCTTGTTTTGGGTCGCGCTGTATCTCATCAATAATTTGCAATGCATTGATGTCATAACGACGCCATAATCTTTCTGACAATGGCTCAGAAGAATAACTTGGCGTTAAATCATCTAACTTAATTAATGCGGCACGCTCTAAAAATGTGTGTTTGTGCGCTTCACTAGATTCGCCGTACCATTTTGCCTTGGGATAAGGCAGTGGCATACCGAAGTCCGCTATCGTATCGGCTATCTCGTTACCGACGTTAATGCAATCGGTAAGTTTACCGCCGAAAATACTCACAAGGCGTTTTTCCGGATTAACATCTACTGCATGTTTACGCGATAATTGTACCCAATCAGACTCTCCTGAATTACCTTTAACCGCTAATGGACGCACGCCACAACGTTCAGAAATGATATCGTCCATTGTAAGGGGCTTTTCAAGGTTGAGTAGTGTATTGACGTTGTCCAAAATGAATTGGCGATCAGCGTCTGTGACCTGAGGATTTGGCGTATCGACTTTATCATCTGTCGTACCAATACAGGTTTTTTGCCCCATCGGTATTACAAAGAATAAACGACCATCGGAGGCAAAAAAGGCGAGTACTTTATCTACTTTGGTAAGTTTATTAACAATTAAATGTACACCCTTGGAGAACACATGATGGTGTTCAGTAGTATTGTCTAATGTATCATTGAATTTATCAGCAAAAGGACCACAAGCATTGATTACGCTTTTCGCTTTTATCTGTATAGGCGTTTGGGTGAGTTCGTCTTTCGCGTTGATATGCCAGATATTATCAGTAAATTCAGCATCTTGGGCGGATACATAATTGGTGACAATCGCCCCATTATCCATGGCCCCACGAATAAAGTTAAACACAAAGCGGGCATCATTATCGTGTAAAAAGGCATCCGAATATTCAAAGCCACCTTGGGCATTACTGGTATCAATCACCGGTTCTCGCGCAGCAATCGATTTAGCTGACAATAACTCAGGGAAGCGCGTGAAGAAACGTCCCATGATCCAATACAATAAGGTACCCATGTAAACAAATAGCGCAGGGAAACGAAACCCTTTTTGTAACGTCGTTAAGAATCGAATTTCTTGGACAGTCGATGGGTAGCTTTCCATTAAATGGTTGCGGCTTTTACATAGTTTATTGACCAGTAAATACTCATGGGATTCTAAGTATTTGATCCCTCCCCATGCTAGATTCGAAGAGTGCGAACTGGTTTCGCCTGCAAAGTCACCTTTATCAATTACCGCAACACTCAAGCCTTTTTTAGATAAGGCAGCCGCACTGACTGCACCATTAATACCGGCACCCACGATGAGCACATCATAGGTGTGTTGATGGAGTTGGTTTAAATTCGTTTCGCGTAAATTCATCTTATTTAATACACCGAGCTTAGATAAAAGTTTAAGGTTGTTTTATTTTTCATATTTATCATACAATATATATTAATTTGATGATTTTTGCATCATATCAAACAAAAAAACGGAGTCTTGTGTTAAGGGTTTGTAATAAATGTAGTATTCTTTATAAATATGAGAACACGTCCTCATATTTATGAATACTTGGATTTCGCCGACTTTAGCACCAATAATAATAGAATAGAGGATGACATGACCACCGGGATTTTATCAATTGATCAAGGCACTACTTCGACGCGTGCTATTGTGTTTAATAAGCAAGGACAGCCCTTGTTCAGTGCACAGCAAGAATTCACTCAAATCTATCCTAATAATGGTTGGGTCGAACATGATCCTGAAGAAATTTGGTCAACCACATTATCTGTATGTCATGAAGTATTAGACAAAGCGCAAAGCGCGGGCGTGAAAGTCGTAGGTATTGGGATCACCAATCAACGAGAAACCACTTTGGTGTGGGATAAAGTCACAGGCAAACCTTTGTATAATGCTATTGTGTGGCAAGATCGTCGGACAGCTTCAATTTGTGCGCAAATGCACGAGAAGAGTGAAGAGATCACTGCCAAAACCGGCTTATTACTCGACCCGTATTTTTCAGCAACTAAAATTGCTTGGATTTTAGATCATGTCGAAGGCGCGAGAGCTAAAGCTGAAAAAGGTGAAGTGGCATTTGGCACTATTGATACCTTTTTAATTTGGAGATTGACGAAGGGGCAATCCCACGTCACGGATACCACGAATGCCTCGAGAACGAATGTATTTAATATTTATGATATGCAGTGGGATGATGAGTTATGTGAGTGGTTTAATGTACCTCGCTCCGTTTTGCCTGAGGTGTTAGATTGCGCTGCTGACTTTGGTGTCACTGCAGCGGGAGTGCTGCCGTTAGAACTGCCCATAGCAGGTGTGGCAGGCGATCAACAAGCCGCTCTCGTCGGGCAATGTGGCTTTGATAAAGGTGCCTTGAAGAGTACTTATGGTACCGGGTGTTTCGCATTACTTAATACTGGTACTAAGCCGTTGGCATCGCGCTCACGTTTATTAACAACGGTGGGTTTTACGCTCAACGGACAGACCCATTATGCCCTTGAGGGATCAATTTTCACCGCTGGTGCAAACGTGCAATGGCTACGTGATGGTATACAAGTGATTGATACTGCTAGAGCTTCACAACCTTTAGCTGAATCTTTAGATTATGACCATGGTGTAGTGTTGGTTCCAGCGTTCGCAGGATTAGGGGCGCCCCATTGGAAACCCAATGCGCGAGCGGCAATTTATGGCATGACAAGAGATACGTCCAATGCCCACTTTGCAAGAGCGGCTCTTGAAGCGGTATGTTATCAAACTCATGATTTATTAGTCGCTATGCAACAAGATGGGGTAGCGGTTTCTTCTGTTTTGGTCGATGGTGGCATGGTGGCAAATAATTGGTTGTGTCAGTTTTTAGCGGACATGGTTCAAGTCGATATTCAGCGCCCAACGAATATGGAGTCTACGGCATTAGGTGCTGCGTTTTTAGCTGGTTTGCAATTGGGTATATATGCTGATGTTGAAGAAGTGGCCCAGCTCAAAGCGATAGGATCGGTTTTCACGCCAACAATTGATACTGATATTCGTAGCGCATGTTTACAACGCTGGGAAGCCGCGCTAAAAAGCACTCTCATGTTTCATGAATGCTAGTTAAGAACCGTGTTGGTTTTTACGTTCAGTGAGCACTTGGTTTAAGTGAACATTAAGTGCTTCCATTGAAATGTGAATTTCACGTACTGACAGCACCAAAGCGAGTAACAGTAAAACTAAGCTAAGGCCGAATACCCATTGAGCAATGATGGCATAATCCATGTAAATAAAGAGCATGGTCAATACACAACAAAAGAAACTTAACACGCCGGCTTCTTGCATCCAACGGATCAAACGGATCCGTTTGCGGAAGTTTTGGATTTGTAACATTACCGCTTCATGCTCGTGATTTTCGGAAAATTGACGAGTTAAGCTTGAAAGCGCTAAAAAACGCTGAGTAAACGCTAGCAATAATAGACTAATTGCAGGAAACAACATCGCAGGTGTTGTGATACTTAATTCCATGAATATTTACCGTCAATGCGCTTACCGAATGATAAGCTAAATGAAATGATAAAATAATATAGCATTTAACCGGGCAAAAGTCATGGTACAGTCGCAGCACATAAACGAGCTATTTCAGGCAATATACGCGGAGTGTAACGATGTATTAGATCTGGGTTGAGTTGAATAAGTGGTGCATTTAAAACAGATTGATGGGGTGTCCAAAATGCTTGAACCGTATCAATAGGTTCTTTTGATACATTAATAATATAGTCAGGTTGAGCGCGTATGACTCTTGCTAATGCCACTTGTGGATATGCAATTGGGACATCAGCAAAAATATGCGTTAATTGGCATATCTCTAAAACTTCGTTGCCCCACGCTCCAGCTCCAATAGACATCAATGGCATTGCCCAAGAATAATAAAATACACTTTGAGGTTTACGAGAGAGATAGGTGCTTTTTAATTGCTTAAGACGTCTATCAAATTGTCTACTGACAACCGATGCTGTCGAAGCGTCTAAAAAATTACCTAATTTGATGATGTTCCGACTAATATCATTAAGTGTGGTAGTACGTTGTGATAATACGTTAAAGCCAAGCGACAGAAGTTTTGCAATATCTTGAGGTTTGTTGCCACCCTCCCACGCTAAAATATGCGTGGGGCGAGCTTTAATAATGGCGTTAAAATCTAGACCAGTATAGCTTGCCACGGATGGAAGTTGACTTGCTGCAACAGGATAATCGGAGTAATCACTGACTGCGACTAAGTGGCTATCTTCGTTGAGTAAAAACACCAACTCAGTTAAATGTGGTGCTAGGGTGATGATGCGTTTCTCATTATCACTGATCTGCACGGTACTTTGTGCGAATGTATTACATGACACACTCATACACCATAATATAAATATGACTTTGAAGATAACGGTGCAATGCTTCATATACAGACTACATTAAACATCTTTGATTACTATTTGTGACGAGAAATATAAACATCATTGATTAAAGCGATGTCACTAATTTCATGACTAGACTGGCCGAATTTTTGGCGGCTTTATCTAAATATTCTTCAAAGGTATGCGTCGACTCCTCATTCGCTAAATCTGAGACACAACGGATCACGAGACAGCGAGTATTGAGCATATGACATGCCTGAGCTATAGCGGCTCCTTCCATTTCAACGGCGGTGATATCTGGGAATAGCTCACTGATACGTTGAGTATCTGCCGCTTCACAAATAAACTTATCGCTGGTACCTATTAGTCCTGAAAAAGCGTTAATATCGGTGAGATGTGAGGCGCATTGTATAGTACTTTTGACTATATCTGAGTCACAGGTAAAGCGCGCTGGCATGCCCGCAGGCTGACCATGAACATAGCCAAAATTCGTTAAATCCACATCAAACTGTACTAATTCATCTGCTACGACAATATCACCCACGTTTAGACGCTTATCATAACCACCAGAAGATCCGGTATTGATGACGATATCAGGCCGATAAGCATTAACTAAGACGCCCACTGCGAGTGCTGAGGCGACTTTACCAATACCACAACGTGCAATAATCAGCTGTTGTCCAGCATACTCACCACGGTGACATGTAAGGTGTTGAACGGTTTCTTCTAGAGGAGAGTTGAGTGATTGAGTGAGTAATGCGATTTCTTCGTCCATCGCGCCCAAAATTAAAATAGTCTGTGCTTGGCTCATTTTGGCAGGTGCCCTTTAAAATAATAAGTGGAGAATATTAGCATAAAAAAAGCGCCGACGAGCGACGCTTTTTATCAATAACATGCGGTAAATTAAACGCTTATACGCCGATGTAATCCATGATACCGTCTGCCGCTTTACGACCTTCTGCAATAGCGGTGACCACTAAATCAGAACCTCGGACCATATCACCGCCCGAGAAGATTTTAGGGTTAGAAGTTTGATATGGGAATTGACCATGCTCAGGCGCACGGACACGTCCTTTTTCATCTAAGATAATACCAACATCACCGAACCAAGGCGCTGGAGACGGTGAGAATCCAAATGCAATGATAACGGCATCGGCTTCTAAAATATGCTCAGAACCTTCGACTTTGACCGCACTACGACGACCTGCTGCATCGGGAGCACCCATTTCAGTTCGAACCATACGTACACCGATAGTGTTACCATTTTCATCAACGGCAATATCTAATGGCATGAGATTAAACTGGAACTCTACGCCTTCTTCTTTAGCGTTAACAACTTCACGACGCGAGCCAGGCATGCTTTCTTCATCACGACGATATGCACATGTGACACTTGCCGCATTTTGGCGAATAGAGGTTCTCACGCAATCCATTGTGGTATCCCCCCCACCGAGTACGACGACTTTTTTGCCTTGCATATCAATAAAGTCTTCAGGTGATTTTTCTAAGCCCATTACACGATTTGTGTTAGCGACTAGGAAGGGAAGTGCTTCATAAACGCCTGGTGCGCTTTCATTCTTAAAGCCACCTTGCATAGAAGTATAGGTACCCATACCCAGGAATACTGCATCATATTCACTCAGTAAATCGTCAAACATGACATCTTTGCCGATTTCAGTATTCAAACGAAACTCAATGCCCATGTCAGTAAAAATTTCACGGCGACGAGAGATAACGTTCTTTTCTAATTTAAATGAAGGGATCCCAAAGGTTAATAGCCCACCGATTTCTTCATATTTATCAAATACAACCGGCGTCACACCATTACGTACCAATACATCAGCACACGCTAGGCCGGCAGGACCAGCACCTACAATTGCGACTTTCTTGTCAGTCTTAATAACGCCTGACATATCCGGACGCCAACCCATTTTAAAGGCGGTATCAGTGATATATGTCTCGATGCTACCAATAGTCACAGCCCCAAAGTCATCATTTAAGGTACATGCACCTTCACATAAACGGTCTTGTGGACAAACTCGACCACAGACTTCAGGCAGTGAGTTAGTCTGGTGAGACAACTCAGCAGCTTCAATAATACGACCTTCATTCGCGAGTGATAACCACTGTGGAATGAAGTTGTGAACTGGGCATTTCCACTCACAATATGGGTTACCACAATCTAAACAGCGGTCGGCTTGACCTTCTGTTTGAGACTGTGACAAAGGTTGGTAAATTTCCCCAAACTCTTCTTTACGAACGATAATGGGTTTTTTAGGTGGATCAATACGCGCTACATCCACAAACTGGTAAACATTCTTAGCCATTCTTCACTCCTACTTATTGTGCTTGAACACGAAGTTCAGCACTGGAGCGGCTAATGTGCCCCAATAAATTCTTCACATCGCTAGTTTTTGGTTTAATTAAACGGAACGAGCTAAGCATATCACTGAAATTAGAGAGAATATTTAAGGAATGCTCAGACCCTGTTTTCTCGTAATGTTCGTTTATTAAGCCACGTAAGTGCTCAGATAAAATACCTTTATCTTCAATACTTAATACATCAACAAGTTCAGCATTAATACGGTGCTCTAGGTCATTATGTTCATCTAAGATGTAAGCAAAACCACCCGTCATACCGGCACCAAAGTTAACTCCTACACTGCCTAAAATCGCAACAATACCACCGGTCATGTACTCACAACCATTATCACCACAGCCTTCTATAACAGCAATAGCACCTGAGTTACGTACGGCAAAACGTTCACCAGCACGACCTGCTGCTAATAATTTACCGCCAGTTGCGCCATACAGACAGGTATTACCCATAATCGCTGATTCATGCGGGTTAAACGTGACTTTATGTTCAGGGTAGATGACAAGCTCACCGCCAGTCATCCCTTTACCAACATAATCGTTGGCATCACCTTCCAAGGTCATGTGTAAACCACCTGCGTTCCAAACACCAAAGCTTTGACCTACTGTACCTTTTAAAGCAACAGAGATAGGGAAGTCTTCGCCGCCATGGTTGCCATGTACTTCTGCAATCATACCTGAGACAGTTGCACCGACAGAGCGGTCTGTGTTTTTCACTTTATAGCTTAGTTTTATCTCTTTTGAAGCAGCAATCGCTTGTGCCGCATCCGCTGCCATTTGTTTGTTCAAGTCACCATTATCGATTGGGTTATTCGCTGTTTCTGAACAGAACAATTTAGTATGCTCTGCCGCCTCGGGCTTATGTAATAACGGTGATAAATCTAAACGTGCTTGTTTCGCCGTTTGACCATCGAGCATATTTAATAACTCAGTGCGACCGACTAAATCTTCAAATTTACGTACACCCATTAAGGCCATTAATTCACGGATTTCTTGAGCGATGAATTTAAAGTAGTTCTCCACCATGTCAGGTAAACCGATGAAGTAGTTTTCACGTAGTTTTTCGTCCTGAGTCGCAACACCTGTTGCACAGTTATTTAGGTGACATATTCTCAAGAATTTACAACCTAGTGCGACCATTGGGCCTGTACCAAAACCAAAACTTTCAGCCCCTAAAATACCGGCTTTAACCACGTCTAAACCCGTTTTCAAACCACCATCGGTCTGCACACGGACTTTATGACGTAAGCCATTTTCGATGAGCGCTTGTTGTGCTTCAGCTAAACCCAGTTCAAACGGGCTACCTGCATATTTGACTGAGGTTAATGGACTCGCTGCGGTACCACCGTCATAACCAGAGATGGTAATTAAATCAGCATAGGCTTTTGCTACACCACAAGCAATCGTACCCACGCCTGGTTCAGAAACGAGTTTCACTGAAATCAATGCTTTCGGATTGACTTGTTTTAAATCGAAAATAAGCTGAGCTAAATCTTCAATTGAATAAATATCATGATGCGGTGGTGGAGAAATCAAGGTGACACCTGGTACTGAGAAACGTAATTCTGCAATGTACTGGTTAACTTTATCACCTGGTAACTGACCACCTTCACCTGGTTTTGCACCTTGTGCAACTTTAATCTGAATGACAGTAGCATTCATCAGATAATGTGGCGTGACACCAAAACGACCTGAAGCCACTTGTTTGATTTTCGAATTTTTATTCGTACCAAAGCGAGCTGGATCTTCACCGCCTTCACCTGAGTTAGACTGACCGCCTAGACGATTCATCGCAATCGCTAACGCTTCATGTGCTTCTGGAGATAATGCCCCAATTGACATGGCTGCTGTATCAAAACGCCAGTATAAATTTTCTGCTGGTTCGACTTCGCTAATATCGATACTTTCAGTGGCGTATTTCAACCCTAACAAATCACGTAAATGTGAAGGAGCGCGGTCGTTAACTAATGAAGAGAATGATTTATAGTCTTCATAACTACCACTCGTAACCGCTTTTTGTAAGTTACGCACTACATCAGGGTTATACGCATGGTATTCACCGTCATGGACGTATTTTAATAAGCCACCATGACTGATTGGCTTACGTTTAAGCCAAGCGATGCGTTGGTTGTTCAGTACATCTTGCTGGAATTCCTCAAAGCCAGCACCTTGAAGACGACTAGTGACGCCAGCAAAACAAAGCTCCATGACTTCTTGGTTGATGCCAATACCTTCGAATAATTTCGATGAACGATAAGAAGCGACCGTACTGATGCCCATTTTTGACATGATTTTAAATAGACCTTTGTTGATCCCTTTACGGTAATTCAACATGGCTTGCATAGCATCGATATCGAGTTCTTTGTTTGCGACAAGTTGCTCAATTGTTTCATAAGCAAGGAACGGATAAATCGCGGTAGCACCTAAACCAATCAATACTGCGAAATGATGTGGGTCACGTGCAGAGGCTGTCTCAACCACAATGTTTGCATCACAACGTAATTGTTCTTCAACAAGGCGTTTTTGTACCGCTCCTACTGCCATCGCAGCAGGTATTGGGATTAGAGCTGGATCAATATTACGGTCGGATAAAATGACAAATGCGGCACGTTTTTCGCGAACTAACGCAACTACTTCGTCACAAACTCGCTCAATCGCTGCTTTTAAGCCTTCTTCAGCATTGTAGTTTAATGCCACTTTCTCAGAGTAATAATGCTCTTGATCAAGTTCACGTAGCTGTTTTAAATCGGTATACATGAGAATCGGTGACTTAAAGACCACACGGTCAGCATAACCACCGGTCTCATTAAAGACGTTTTGTTCACGACCAATACATGTTGCCAATGACATGACGTGATTTTCACGCAATGGATCGATTGGTGGGTTAGTGACTTGCGCAAATTGTTGACGGAAGTAATCATACATGGTGCGAACACGTGATGACATGACGGCCATTGGCGTATCATCACCCATAGAGCCAACTGCTTCTTGACCGTCTTTTGCTAATACTTTAACAACCTGCTGAATTTCTTCATAAGAGTAATTAAATAATTTATGGAAAACTGCGAGCTCATCATCAGTGATAGCGCGTTTACCAATTAACTCAGCATTACACTCTTCAATCGGTTTAAGGTGACGGATATGCTCACTTAACCATTCTTGATAAGGGTGTTGTGTTTTTAAAACATCATCGATTTCAGTTGAACGCCATATCTTACCTTCTTTGGTATCCACAGCTAACATTTCACCTGGACCAACACGACCTTTTTCGACTACGTCACTTTGCTCGTAATCCCAGATACCAATTTCTGATGCTAATGTAATCAATCCATCTTTAGTAATGACATAACGAGCTGGACGAAGGCCGTTTCTATCTAAGTTACAGGCAACGTGACGACCATTGGTTAATACGATACCTGCAGGGCCATCCCATGGTTCCATATGCATGGAATTAAACTCATAAAATGCACGTAATTCATCATCCATCGTTGCATTGTTTTGATACGCGGGTGGCACCAATAAACGCATAGCCCGGAATAAATCCATACCACCGGCTAAGAATAGCTCGAGCATGTTATCTAATGAAGAAGAATCAGAACCATGTGTATTTACAAACGGCGCAGCATCCTTGAGGTCAGGGATCAATGGTGTGGCAAATTTACCCATACGCGCCATAGCCCAGTCACGGTTACCTTTGATGGTATTAATTTCACCATTATGTGCTAAATAGCGGAACGGTTGGGCAAGAGGCCAACGAGGTAATGTGTTAGTAGAAAAACGTTGGTGGAATACACAAATACTGGATTCAAGACGTTCATCAGCTAGATCTGCATAGAAAGCTTGCAAATCTTTTGGCATGATCAAACCTTTATAAATGGTCACAAGTCCAGATAAGCAGGCAACATAAAAATCAGGATCTTCCATCAAACGTTTTTCAGCGCGGCGACGTACCATGTATAGACGTCGTTCAATATCAGCTTGAGACCAACCGTTTGGTGGATTGACAAATACTTGTTCTATTTGCGGGACACCGGTTAGCGCCAGCTCACCGAGTACATTTTTATTGACTGGTACTTCACGCCAGCCAACGACATTTAACGTTTCTTTTTCAAGTTCTTCACTCAGGACAGTTCTTGATTGCTGAGCCAACACTGGGTCTTGTGATAAAAATACCATACCCACGGCATAATTAGCTTTTAAGCGCCAGCCAGCTTCAGCCGCAATTTCCTGAAAAAATGAATCAGGTTTAGCAATCAAAAGACCACAACCATCCCCAGTTTTTCCATCTGCGGCAATACCACCACGGTGTTGCATACGATCAAGCCCTTCAATGGCCGTCGTGACAAGTCGGTGACTCGCTTCGCCTAATGTATGTGCAATCAGTCCAAAACCACAGTTGTCTTTGGAATCTGATGGGTGATATAAACTCATATGAATCTCTCCATTTTTATTGGCACTAAATCAGGCCTTGCATTAGCAATGCAGGCATTAGCTAATAAAAAATTTAAAACGACAAAAACCAACACGACGTTACTAAAACTGTCATCTTGGCGTGTATTTTTCTTTAAGCTTCTTAATAATTTTAGAAGCGTGCATTCTTGCGCTGAGCACTCTTTTAAAGAGACATTTAGCAATGGCTATATTCTATAATAAACCATGAACTTATAATTGCTATGTGGTGTTAACAATTGACATAATTGTCGTGTTCGGCAACCAGCAGATATTAGAATTTTTATGCAATCTATTTAAGCAGTGGCGTTAAAATACTATTTCAGCAGTCTTAGGTCAAACTTTAGTTTGATTATCCTATTGTAAGAATTTTTAGATTAATAGTAAAACTTAATATTTATTAATGGTTTATGGTTTTTATGGAAGGATTATTGAACAGTTAATCAGCAAGTTTTTTAAGATTAGCTAGTAAAAATATCATCAATTAAAAAATAACATTTCCTTAACAATATGGATTTTAATGCCTTTAATTTGAATAATTATTCATATTTTGTGTTTTTGTATGTGTATTAAACGAACTGCACATTTATAATTTTCATGTGCGTGAATAATTAATCGTTGGTATGATGCACTTACTCATTGTTTCAGGAAAATTCCAATTATGCACCCAGAACAAACAACTAATTCATGGGCTTTCCGTTTTTCCAGGTTTGTAGAACACCATGGTACTGTCAAGTTAAGTCTACTTTTCGTACTCATTACCCTTATTTTTACCATAGGTGGTTCTTACGTCATTAGAGTGAGTTTTGGCAGTGTGCCATCTCTAGAAGATTTTCTTAGTGCCGTTATTCTTACGATGTTATCTGCTCCATGGATATTGTATTTTTTCAGTGAATTAGTGAAGCAATTGGAGTTATCCCGAGTTCACTTAAAAGAAGTGATAGAAGAGTTAGAAAGTTTACGTGAAGAAGATGTCTTACTGAATCGTGAATTGCAAAATAATATAAAGCAATTGAATTTTGAAATTGAACAGCGTAAAGATGCACAGCTTGAACGAGAGAAAGTGTTCAAAGAACTTGAAATTGAAATTCGTGACAAATCAGAACAAGAGATTCAAGCGCGTCGTTTATCGACCTTATTACGCTCTATTATTGATGCTTCCCCTGACTTGATTTACTTTCGTAATGAAGAAGGCAAATTTGCCGGTTGTAACCGAGTTGCGGAAGAATTGACTGGCCGCACTCAAGATGAATTACTTGGATTAACCCCTCATGAAGTGTATGACGAGGAATTAGCGAATCAGGTGGCCCGCTCAGATAATGAAGTACTAGAAAAAAATATCAGTGTGACGGAAGAATTGTGGTTACTTTTCCCCGATGGGAAACGACGTTATTTTGAAATGCGCAAAGTCCCATTCTTTGATCATGAGGGTGAACGCTTAGGTTTACTTGCTTTTGGACGTGACATGACTGAACGAATGAAAGCGGAAAAAGCAGTAGAAAAAGCCAGTAAAGATAAAACTAAATTTATCGCCACCATTAGTCACGAACTGCGTACGCCGCTCAATGGCATTGTGGGACTATCCAGGATGTTAAGAGATACTGAGTTAACTGAAGAACAATTCACATGGATAAGTACTATCTATGCTAGTGCGATTACTTTAGGTAATATTTTTAACGATATTATTGACTTGGATAAACTTGAGCGAGATAAGATCGCACTATCATACAAAACGTTATCTTTGGAAACGTTCACAGCTGAACTTAGCAGTGTTATCGAGTTGCTTGCAGCGGATAAAGGCTTGCAATTCGTGTCTAATATCATCAAGCCATTACCTGATTTTGTGCAAGTTGATGGCACACGCTTACGTCAAATTTTATGGAATATGCTATTTAATGCAGTGAAATTTACCCCTAAAGGGCAAGTGAGTTTATCTGTTTCAGCAACAGTACAAGATGATAATAAGACGGCTAATGTTTGTTTTGATATACAAGATACTGGTGTGGGGATCCCGCAAGCTGATATTGATAAAATCTTTGCAATGTATTACCAGGTTGATCATCCTGACCACCAATCAGCTACAGGTACAGGTATCGGTTTAGCTATTTGTAAAGAAATGGTCGATCGAATGAATGGCCATATTGAAGTTCAATCTGAAGTAGGGAAGGGCACACGTTTCTTAATTAATATCCCTTTACAAATTTCTGAAAAGCCGAGAGTGCGTGAAGAATTAATGGTCACTGGCTTAAATATACTATTAGTCGAAGATATTGAATTAAACGTGATGGTCGCTAAAGCTTTACTTGAGAAATTAGGTCAAAATGTCGATGTAGCAATGACGGGTGGAGACGCTATCGAAAAAATTAGGACCACTACCTATGATTTAATTTTATTAGACATTCAGTTACCTGATATGACTGGATTTGATGTGGCTGATACCGTCATTCAAGAAGATTTAGTGATGCAAACACCGATTGTCGCATTAACTGCCAATGTTATTAAAAAGCGAGAAGAGTATCTACAAAATGGAATGGACGATATTATCGCTAAACCGGTTAAAAAGTCCCGAATGATCACAGTGCTTAATGAGCTTTTTGGTGATCAAGAGCTATTACCAACGATTGAAATCGCTAAGAAAGAACCCTCATCAGTGAATCCTTTAACCAAAACAATGGACTTGGACTTTATCGTTACATTAGTCGATACCATCGGACATGAAATGGTCATTGCGAGCTTAGGTGTGTTTAAAGAAAAGATCCCAGAGTATATGGAAACGTTGCATTTAAGCTTAACCGCTAAAGACAAAGATGATGTCTGCTCTCAAGCGCATAAAATTAAAGGGGCGGCAAGTTCCATTGGTTTAAGCAGAATTCAGAAAATCGCTAATCAAATCCAACAAGGCGATCACCCTACCTGGTGGAAAAATGTGCATGAATGGGTAGATGAGTTAGATGCTGCTATTGCTCATGACGTTGATGGATTTGATGATTGGATCAAAACACAAAATTTTGCCGAATAATAAATGGACCATGTCAATGACGACTTTATCAAGCGTCTTTAACAAGCGTCTTTACCTATTTAATAGGTCATAGGTTTTGACGTGCTCAAACACAGCTGGAAACCATGCACTAAAGTGTTCAGGATTATTCGATATCGCGTGAACGATATCATCTAGGTGTAACCACTGTGTTTCTGATACTTCAAATGGATTAGCAACGCACTCGGATACGTCTTGGTAAACAATAAAAAGATGGTCGTATTCATGTTCAACTAATCCGTTATCGAGTTCTGCCCGATAAGTGAATTCAGTAATTTTTTTGATAGGTGAAGTTAATTCAATATTGAGCTCTTCTCGCACGCGACGTTTGCATGCTACTTCAAGTGACTCATTGATGAGTGGATGTGAACAACATGTGTTAGTCCATAATCCTTCCGAATGGTATTTACCTTCGGCACGTCTTTGTAATAATAACTCAATCCCATTTTGTTTACCCTTGGAAGGGCGAACTAACTGTACCGAAAAAGCAATATGTAAATCACCATCTAAGTGTGCTTGAAGTTTATCCTTGGTACTTTTGTAATTGCCATTGATATCACATAATAGAACTTCATTGTAATCTGTGCTTCTATGTTCCTTGAATGAGTTTGAGTCACTCATCATCGACCTTGATCATTGACTTTGAGTTCGCCAACGGTCGCTTGGATAGATAGTATTTTATCTTGGCGTCTAACCTGTAACAATAAAACCGTGCCAGGCGGTGTTTCAGCAATCATGTCTAATGCGTTAGAAGCACCTGTTATCATATTATTATCAATCGCAAGTAGTACATCATTCACTTCTAAACCGGCTAAATCTGCGGGACTACCACTGACGATATTCGCTATGATAATACCGTCTTGGCCTTGAAATTCATTCCCAGAAAAACCAAGTTGTCCTCGCGTCACTTTACCGTTAGTAATAATATCGTTCATCACCCGATTTGCTAGCGTGTATGGCACTGCAAAGTTAACGCCATTAACATCTCTAATGCGGCGCTGAGCATCATAGGTTTTGAAATTAGCGTTGGTGATGCCCACCAAATATCCTTCCGAATCAACTAAGGCACCACCTGAATTACCTTGGTTAAGTACTGCATCGGTTTGAATAAAATCGACATAGTTAGCAAGACCATTTCTACCAGTACGTGAAACAATACCTTGAGTAATAGTTTGACCTAGGTTGTAAGGGTTACCAATAGCCATGACTAAATCGCCTACACGTGTATCGGGTTCGCGTAATTGGGGGATGGCATGAAGGTTGTCAGCGTTGACTTTCAACACCGCTAAATCAGTAAATAGATCATATCCTACGATTTGTGCTTCAAATAATCGACTATCTTGCATGGCAACATAAATACTAGAAGCGTTATTAATCACATGATGACAGGTTAATATATAACCGTCTTGGGTCATAATTACACCTGAGCCTAAGTTAGTACGCTCTCTAGAGCTATTAGAGAAAAGTTGATTCGAAGCTTCAATACTCACGCTATAAATATTAACAACAGAAGGAGCAGAGCGCGAAATAGCATCATGATATGATAAACGGTTGGATACAGGTTCACTCTGAAATAGGCGCTTGAAGTCGATTCCACTCCCATGACGTAATTCAGGTACGAGCAATAAAATTAGGGAAGCAACAATCGCTCCGATGACGATGGAACGAAAGAAAAACCATAAAATGCGTTGTCCAGGCATGCGACTTAATCTGAAAAAACTAATGATTTTTGAAGTATATCACATGCCTAGGCATAAATAACATGGCGTCTATTCCTCAAAAATAAACGCCATATGATTTAATTTTTATTAGAATTGTATTGCTCTAACCAGGCTTCATGTTGAGCTTCTTCTATAATGTCATTGCGCACTTGTTCTTTTAACTCACGTTCCATTGAACCATCAAAACGCCGTAAATAAAACCCTGCTAGAGCTAGCATTACACCACATACTGCAGCAATTATTGAAAGTGAACCAAACCATAATAAAGCGACGGTACCTAGCATCTGTTTGGTAATATTACTACCTTCAGATATGTCGTAAGCGTACATTGCAAGCCGATATACTTGGTTTTGGTTCATTAATTGATTAATTTCACTATTTTTAATCCGATTATCATTATTCAAGTCAAATATTTCTTCATCGATACCAAATGATTTTTGGGCCATTTCTTCCAATTTAAGACGCTGTTCATCTTCATATTGTTGAATTTGAATAAGAGCTTCAGATCGTACTTTAAAGTAGATTTGTTTTTCACGACTATCTTTAGTGTAGATAGCGTTTTTAAAATCTTCGTTTTCAGCAGTTTTATCAATAATTGATTGTTTGGCATCATCAATACGATTATTTATTTCCTGGATTCGTCTTTCGTATTTGCTATTTACAAAGTCAATTTGATTCTTAAGTTGGGCTTGCATGGTTGATTGCTTCGTTATTGCATCACCGCCTAAGAAACCAGTAGTAATAGTTTCAAGTTGTTTTTCTTTTGTGGCGATAAGGGCGCGATATTTACGTTCAACTCCAGCTCTTGTTAAAAAGCCTGCTGCATCAAGAGCATTACTAAATTCATCTTTGAGTACTTGCAACTCTTCCAATAAGCGCTCTCTTTCTTCAGAGCTTCCCGATATATTACCTATTAAAAGGGCATTGAAGCGTTCCTCAACAGCTTGTGTTTCAGTAGCCCAATCAGAATAGTAATTATCACGGATAATCATTAACTCATCAATTTTATCAGTCAGCTCTTGTTCAAATTCATAACTAATTTTATTCAAAGCTGCTGTTGTTGCTTTATTGATCGAATTAGTGGCGGTATTAAATGTATTTTCAATTTCATTTCGTAAAATGTCTAACTCAGCTTCGAGCTCCTCTTCAGTAAACTTAATAATATAATCTCTACGTTCTTCAAGTAATAATTTTGCTGCATCATTATTTGCAATTATATTAGTACGTTCATCTATAGAGCGATTAAGATTAGAGAAGTTTCTTTCAAAGCCATTAAACATAGTTTCAAATGTTATGAGGCATAAAAATAAAACAAAGCCTATGAATAAGCTTCGCCAAAAATAATTCTTAACTGACATGAATGCAAAAACCAAGGGTATTTTGCAGATTTCGACAACGGCGATTAATACAAACGGAAGGCTGGTTACCAAGATAGCTGATATTCCAGCTAAAAATCCACTGCTATCGCTACTGCTAAATGCATCGTAAGCTGAAATCCCCATTACTATTGATATAGTTAAGCCAATCAAAACGGCAATAATCTCAACAGTCCATGCGAGTTTTATTAATAAATTAGAGTATTTTGATACATTGTTTTTTGTGTAGTACATCATTTATCTACATAAAGAATTTAGGAGCAGTATATATAAAAAAATATTATTCACAAAATATTTACATTGATAATTAAAAAAGGCCAGCAAAGGGATCTCCTAAACTGGCCTTTTATAATTTAAGCTAAGAGGTTAACGTATAACAAGATAAAGTGTCGATTCGCCACGTCTTACATTAATCGCCGTGACTTGGCCATCAGCATTTTCCATGCGTTCTGTCAGCTCTATAATAGTATTTACACGTTGACGATTGACGCCAATAATTACATCGTCTTTACGTAGGCCGAAGCGTAAAGCTGGGCTTCCTGCTTCAATTTCACTTACGATGACACCTCGATTACCTGCGATATCAGTGCCATTTTCAAACGTTGCACCGGCGAATGCTGGATGGATTTCGGCAGCCGTTTTAACCGTTGCACCCGCATCACCTAATACTACATCAACCTCGATGGATTCACCTTGACGAATAATATTTAATGCGAGTTCTGCACCGGCCCCCATACTAGCCACTTTGGCTCGAAGCTCTGCAAAACTACCCAAAGGCTTTCCGTTAATCCCTGTAATAATATCGCCTGCTTCAATACCGGCTTTTGATGCTGCGGAATTAGGTGTGACTTCAGCAACGAAAGCTCCTTTATTCACATCAGAATTGAATGCTTCTGCTAGTCCTGCATCAACATCGTTTCCGATAATCCCTAAAAGACCACGACGTACTTCACCGAATTCACTAATTTGGTCTACTAAGTTTTTCATCATATTACTTGGAATGGCGAAACCGATACCGACATTACCTGCATCACGTCCAGGTGAGAAGATTGCCGCATTGATACCGACTAACTCACCTTTTAAGTTTACTAAAGCACCGCCTGAATTACCGCGATTAATGGCGGCATCTGTTTGAATAAAGTTTTCATAACCACCCATATTAATGCCAGTTCGACCTAATGCGCTAACAATCCCAGAGGTTACGGTTTGAGATAAACCAAATGGGTTACCTATTGCTATCACAAAGTCACCAACACGCAATGTGTCTGAGTTAGCCAGTGGCATAGCGACTAGATCTTTGGGTTCAATTTTCAACAGAGCAATATCAGACTGTTCGTCTTCACCCAACTTTTTACCTATGAATTCACGGCCATCAGTGAGTGTGACTAAAATCTCATCTGCATTTTTCACTACGTGAGCGTTAGTGACAATATAGCCTTTCTCAGCATCAATGATGACACCGGAACCTAAACTACGGAAAGGGCGTTCTTGGACTTGCTCGCCTTGGCCACCAAAAAAGTTACGAAACATTTCTGGGACACGTTGACGCGACACTTGGGTGCCTTCAACATTAATACTGACGACTGCAGGCATTGCTGTTTCTAGCATAGGCGCTAACGAAGGCATTCCTTCATCACTCTTACTCGATGAAAAGAAGGGAAAGCCAGCAGTGGTTGTTGCTTGAGCTGGGATGTTGATTAGTAAAGTAGCACTGAAGATAGTGCAAAAAAGGGCAACTCGTTTAAAAAGTAGTTTCATGAATGGAAACGCTCCTAATTGATAAAGATAAATGATGTTATTTAACTTAACAGAGTCAGCGCGTTAAATTTTAGTTCCCTTTAGTTCGTGATTTATTTTTGATTCCCATCAAACAGACCCGAGCTAGAACTCGAAAAATCACGTGGTTGAGACTCTGTATTCGTCTTTTGACGTTTTGTTTTATTTTTAATACGTAAATAAGGAGATGCGTGTTCACCAAAAAATGTGATTTTTGATTGATCATCTTTATTTTCATATGACGTTAGGATGTAATCAAGCTCAGTCATTTGGTTTTGGAGTTGGGCACTTTGCGCTTCTATACCTTGTATTGATTCTTGCGCTGCAAGCATCTGCTGACGAAGTTGTGCAAGCATGACTTGCTCTTTTTCAGCTTTAAGAGCTTGTTCTTCGGATGGTGTTTTTGCCGAAGAAGCAACCTTTGCCAAGAAAAATCCTGCCACCAGACCAACTAACAATAACGCGATATAAATAATGATTTCTTGCATGATATACAACCAAATGTTTTTACAAATTAATATGCGTCAGCTTCCTATTTGGAGGCTTTCTACATGAGTATGATTTTATAATAAAGCAAAAACATTGTAATATATAGAGGTGTTTTAGATTTATTCAAGCAATAGGAATTGCGGTGCCAAAAACTTCAAATATGACTCCTTGGGACAAGTATCAATATGATCTTGAACAATCTGGATTTGAATACGATCCAGCTCAAGAAAATGCGGTAAAAGAGCTTCAACGACTATTTGATGAACTCACCCAACCTACCCAAAAAGTCACATGGCGAGTAAAAATTCGCGCAAAATTTGGCAAAGGTATGTCGCAACCCTCAATTCAGGGCATTTACTTTTGGGGAGGAGTGGGTCGTGGTAAAACATATTTAGTCGATACTTTTTATGATTGTTTACCTTTTGAACAAAAAATGCGTATTCACTTCCATCGATTTATGCATCGAGTGCATACTGAACTCAAAACCTTAAGTGGTCAGTCCGATCCTTTGCAAATAGTCGCGAAACGGCTTGCTGCAGAAACAAAAGTGATTTGTTTTGATGAATTTTTTGTGTCAGATATTACCGATGCAATGATTTTAGGAACGCTGATGGAGGCTTTATTCGGATATGGTATTGTCTTAGTTGCCACCTCAAATATTATCCCGAATGAGCTGTATCGTAATGGCCTTCAGCGAGCCCGTTTTTTACCCGCGATTGAATTAATTAACCAAAATACCCGTATTGTGAATGTTGATTCAGGTATCGATTATCGATTACGCACACTCGAACAGGCCGAAATTTATCATCATCCATTAGATACCGCTGCCACTGAAAATTTATATTCTTACTTTGCTCAGTTAGCAGCAGATGAAGGTCGAATAAACACGACGATTGAAATTGAAAATCGTCAAATTCCTTGTTTGCGAGATGCTGATGGCGTGTTAATGCTGACTTTCAGAGCATTATGCGATGGCCCACGGTCACAAACTGATTATATGGAGTTGAGCCGTTGTTATCACAGTGTTTTAGTGGCAGATGTAGAGCAGATGAGTCAAGCGACAGACGATATTGCAAGACGTTTTATTGCGATGGTCGATGAGTTTTACGAGCGTAATGTGAAGTTAATTATGTCAGCAGAAGTCCCTTTAGAAGCGCTTTATACTGAGGGTCGATTAAACTTCGAATTTAAACGCTGCTTATCACGTTTACAAGAAATGCAATCGCATGAATATTTAGCTTTACAACATATTCCTTAGCCTATTGAACACAGTTTCGGTTACAATATAAATAAGCAAACCTTTCAACAAAAATTTAAATAAGAGAATTCTAATGGGAAGAGCATTTGAAGTCCGTAAAAACGCGATGGCGAAAACGGCAGGACAAAAAACCAAAGTCTATTCAAAATACGGTAAAGAAATTTATGTTGTTGCGAAAAACGGTGGTCCGGATCCTGATTCGAACTTGTCATTAAAGCGTTTGATTGAAAAAGCCAAAAAAGACCAAGTTCCTGGACATGTTATTGATAAAGCAATAGAAAAGGCGACAGGTGGAGCTGGTGAAGATTATGCACCTGCTCGTTATGAAGGTTTTGGTCCTGGAAATTGCATGGTGATAGTCGATTGTTTAACCGATAACAATAATCGAACCATTACAGATGTGCGAAACTGTTTTACAAAAACGAGTTCGAAAATTGGTGCACCCGGTGCGGTCGCTCACATGTTTGACCATGCAGCAGTATTTGGTTTTGCAGGTGATGATGAAGACAGTATATTAGAAGCTTTAATGGAAGCAGATGTGGATGTCACCGATGTGGAAAGTGCAGATGGTAAAATCACTGTGATTGCGCCGAATACAGAGTTTTTCAAAGTCAAAACCGCGCTTCAAGACGCATTTCCAACATTGGATATAGAAGTAGAAGAAATCACCTTCTTACCACAAGTAGACGCGCCTCTGACCGAAGATGACATGCCAATGTTCCAAAAATTTATGGATATGTTAGAAGATTGTGATGACGTTCAAAATGTCTATCATAATGCGATATTACCGAGTTAATCTTGGCCACTCTCGTTATTTGATAAATCTTGTTACAAAAGACCTACTTCATGTAGGTCTTTTTTTGCCCAAAATTCACCGAATTCGAATTGTCTTAAGGTACTATGCAATAAGAAGACGCCATTTTATTATTTAGGGAAATTACCCATGATGCCAAAACTGTTTCAATCTTATATTGCTTTATTGATAGCGTGTATCAGTGTATCAGTAAACGCAGATACTCAAATGCAACCAATTACTGCCGTTGAAGGTATCACTGAATATCGTTTAGATAATGGTTTACAGGTATTGTTATTTCCTGATCAAACCAAAGAAACCGTGACCGTTAACATTACTTATCGTGTAGGTTCAAAACATGAAAACTACGGTGAGACGGGCATGGCACATTTGCTTGAACATTTGGTATTTAAAGGCACTCCTAAACATCCAGATATTCCTGCTGAATTAAGTGCACGAGGTGCGCGCCCAAATGGTACGACGTGGACGGATCGTACCAACTATTATGAAACCTTTGCTGCGACAGACGAGAATATCCTCTGGGCGCTATCGCTTGAATCTAGCCGTATGGTGGATTCATTTATTGCAAAAGAAGATTTAGATAGTGAAATGACGGTGGTGCGCAATGAATTTGAAAGTGGTGAAAATAGTCCGTTTCGCGTGACCTTACAAAAAATGGCGAGCGTCGCCTATGATTGGCATAACTATGGGAAGTCTACCATTGGTGCGCGCAGTGATTTAGAGAATGTACCGATTGATCGCCTACAGGCTTTCTATAAAAAATACTATCAGCCTGACAATGCCACGTTAATAGTGGCAGGTAAATTTGATACGCCGCAAATGTTACAATGGGTCGATGAGTTCTTCTCTGCAATCCCTAAGCCAAGCCGCATATTACCCACCTTATACACTATGGATCCTGCCAAGGCGGGTGAGCGGAGTGTCACCGTTCGTCGTGTGGGTGACGCACAACTCGTGGCGACGGCTTATCACATCCCAGCAGGCTCTCACCCTGATTATGCAGCGGTCGAAGTCTTAACTAATATATTAGGCGATACGCCAAGTGGACGCTTACATAAAACCTTAGTAGAAAAGGAATTAGCCAGTCGCGTCTATGGATTTAATTTTCAATGGCAAGATCCAGGTCTTGCGTTTTATTTTGCAGAGGTAGATAAAAAAGCTGATTTGGACCAGGCGCAACAAGCACTCATTGAGCAAGTAGAAATGATCGCGACTAATGGCGTCACCCAAGAAGAGGTCGATCGTATTAAGCGCATGCTGCTTAAAAATATTGATCTATCATTTAACTCATCTGAGCGTATTGCATTGGAGTTAAGTGAATGGTTAGGTATGGGCGATTGGCGTTTATATTTCTTGCATCGTGATCGCATCGAGAAGGTAACATTGGAAGATGTTCAACGTGTTGCTAAAGCATATTTAGTGCGCAATAACCGTACTTTAGGCCGTTTTATTCCAACCGAAACACCACAGCGTGTTGCGATACCGCAAGTCGACTCTGTGGCAGATATGGTAAAGGGTTATAAAGGCCGAGCAGCCATCGCTCAAGGTGAAGTATTTGAGCCATCGTTTGATAACATTGATAATCGTACTGCTATCGTCGAATTTGATAATGGATTAACACTATCCTTATTAAACAAAAAGACCCGTGGAGAGACAGTGACGGTAAATATGCTTATGAATTTTGGTAACGCGCAGAACCTCCATGGCAAAGCCTTGGTGGCACAAACCACCGGTGATTTGATTTTACGTGGTGGCGCAGGGTTGAGTCGTCAAGCGATCCAAGATGAATTTGATAAGCTTAAAGCTTCCGTGCGCGTAAGTGGTGGTGCTGACTACGCTTATGCTGGGATCACAACGACCAAAGCGAATCTGAATTCGACATTGACGTTATTGGCGACATTATTACAAAGCCCAAGTTTTGATGAGAAAGAGTTTGAGCAGTATAAAAATACACTCAAAGTAGATATTGAACAAAATTTACAAGATCCACAGCGATTAGCTTTTAATGAGTACTCGCGCGTTCAAAACCCGTATAAAAAAGGGCATCCTAATTATGTGCCGACATTCACCGAAGCCTTAGCTGAAATAGAAGCGTTGACGTTAGCGGACATAAAAGCATTCCACGCTGAGTATTTTGGTGCCAATAATCTGCATGTGGGTGTGGTGGGTGATTTTGAACAAGCACAATTAACACAAACGTTTGAGCAGTTATTAGGTCAATGGGATAGCCGCGTTGAATATGGGCGTGTCACTGATGCCTTTAGTGAGGTCAATGCTTCAACCATTGAGTTTGATACCCCTGATAAAGAAAATGCGACCTTTGTGGCAGCGCTTATGATCCCCATCGGTGCATCACATCCAGATGCGCCTGCATTAGAGCTGGCTAATTATATTATTGGAGGTGGGTTTCTAAATAGCCGTCTAGCGACACGCTTACGCCAAGAAGACGGTTTGAGTTATGGCGCGGGTTCATTTATTACCCTCAACCCATTAGATGATAAAGCAACGTTAGGCGCATATGCTATTACTGCACCGCAAAACCTAACCAAAGTGGAAACTGGCTTTAAAGAAGAAATAGCGCGCGTCATCAAAGATGGATTCACTGCTGATGAAATTACCAGTGCGTTGTCAGGTATTTTACAAGATAACCAAGTCAGCCGCGCCAAAGACAATGAATTAGTAGGTACGTTACGTCGCAATATTGGACGTGAGCGCACCATGCAATGGTACAAGGCGTACGAGGCGAATATGGCAGCGTTAACGCCTGAAAAAGTCCACGCGGTAGTAAAACGGTATATCCGGTTAGATGATTTTACCATTATCAAAGCAGGAGATATGACGAAAGCGACAGTAGTAAAAGATGAATAAAGCATAGCGCCAGTTAACGTTACCGAGTACAATGCTCTTGGGAGTTGGCCAGACAATCGCTGCCTCGTATTCGTTACGAGGGGGAGGAAAGTCCGGGCTCCATAGGGTAGGGTGCCAGGTAACGCCTGGGCGGGTAAAACCGACGACAAGTGCAGCAGAGAGAAGACCGCCAGTTTCGGCTGGTAAGGGTGAAAGGGTGCGGTAAGAGCGCACCGTGTGCCTGGTAACAGTGCATAGCAAGGTAAACTCCACCCGGAGCAAGACCAAATAGGTCTCCTTGGTGTGACCCGCATCGGAGACGGGTAGGTTGCTTGAGCCTGTGAGTGATTGCAGGCCTAGACGAATGATTGTCCACGACAGAACCCGGCTTATCGGCCAACTTCCACTTTTTTGTTATGTATGGATCCTACCGACATAACATTTTTTATATTGCTGTATTTGTTAAAAAAATGTTGTTTCAATTGAACATGAGCGCCTATATAAGGTATAAACTAATATACTTATTATATTAGGATACTGTCATGTTAGACCAAGAAATGACTAAAACAGAACTAACAAATGCCCCTATCGACGCCGGTGACGCGTCATTAATCTCAGATTATCAATCAGATGATCCGCAAAGTATCTTTGACCACCTTAATGCTCATTTTACGATGCAACGAGCCGCATTTGACCAACATCCGTTTGAGTCTCTTGAAGAGCGTCGCGAACATCTTGCTCAACTCAAAGCCTTGTTGATGGACAATCAAGAGGAGATTGTCGCTGCTATTAATGCTGATTATGGTAATCGGTCAATGCACGAATCTATGTTTGCAGAAATTTTAGTGGCGGTAGATGACATTATTTCTTCACGTAAAAAAGTAAAAAAATGGATGAAGGTTCAAAAAAGACATGTTGATATGACGATGTTTTTTGGTGCAAAAAATAAGGTGATACCTCAACCTATTGGTGTGGTTGGTTTGATTATACCGTGGAACTTCCCGATTAATTTGTCGTTTATGGGGTTATCTGCAGCATTTGCCGCTGGTAATCGTGCGATGGTGAAGATGTCGGAAAATTCTCGCCATTTGTGTCAACTTTTAATTGAATTATCACCCAAATACTTTAGCGCTGAAAAACTTCAATTTTTTGATGAAACCGGCATGGTCGGTCAGCAGTTCTCGAGTGTTCCTTTTGATCATCTTATGTTCACAGGGTCTGGTGCGACGGGTCGAAAAGTAATGGCTAATGCTGCCAAAAATCTTACTCCAGTCACGCTAGAATTAGGCGGTAAATCTCCGGCTGTCCTATGTCCTGATTATGATATGCAAAAAGCCGTTGAGCGGATGATGTTTGCTAAACAATATAACGCAGGTCAAATTTGCACCAATATCGATTATTTATTTGTGCATGAATCACAGCTGGAGCAGTTTATTGTCGCAGCAACCGAGTGGACAAAAAAGCATGTACCGGACATTGGCTCGAAAGATTTTACGTCTATCATCGATGACGTCTCGTTTAATCGAATCGCTACGACAGTTGAAGATGCAAAAGTAAAAGGCGCTAGGGTGATTAATCTAACGGGACAATCACCAGATCCTGTCATGCGTAA
Organism: Glaciecola sp. HTCC2999; assembly: GCF_000155775.1. Lineage (GTDB taxonomy): Bacteria > Pseudomonadota > Gammaproteobacteria > Enterobacterales > Alteromonadaceae > Opacimonas. The sequence continues at coordinate 853,242 of NZ_DS989810.1, read as the reverse complement.
ATATCCGCTCACCTTAATTTTAGATATTACTGAGGATATGACGATTGCAAACCGTGAAACGTTTGGGCCTTTAATGTTGGTAATGTCGTATTCAGATAAGAAACAAGTAGTGGATTATGTTCAGTCTAAAGACCGTCCACTTGCATTCTATCCTTTTACTAATGATTCAAGTCTCGCAGATTATTATATTGAAAATGTGATGTCCGGTGGGGTGTCAGTTAATGATGCGCTATTCCATGTGGCCCAACATGATTTGCCATTTGGTGGTATTGGACCAAGTGGAATGGGTCATTATCATGGTTATGAAGGCTTCTTAACGTTTTCAAAGTTACGTCCAGTCTTCAAACAAGCGTCATTTTCAACGCTTAAGTTTTTAGCACCTCCGTATGGAAAACTAGCGAATAACTTGCTTAAGACATTGATAAAATTACGCAAATAACCATTCAATATACACGTGGATAGGTGTACACCCACTTATCTGCGTTTTGTGTCAAGCTGAAGATAGCTTAAATGTCTGAGCAAATTACTTTTACTGACACAAGCATGCCATCTACGGTCCACTGTTTCGTAATGTGGTTTCGAATAACACGGGAGAAAAGTGTTTTAACAGAACCATCCTCATATTCAACAATCATATTGCAATAGGCATTTTCTCTAAGCGTAAAGTCAGGAATGTTGACGGCTCTGGGTTTTGGTATTTCGTCTAAACGGCGACGTTTACTCCAGCTTTTTTCAATAATTTCAAAAGTGTAGTTTAGGTGGTCAGAAGGATTAATAGCCACATAGGCAAATGCCGTTTTTCCAGAATTAAGCAATACTTCGATGCGATGATAATCATCTGTTTCATACTTATCAAAATTCGCTAATTCTGGTGGAGTAATTTCTAGTAGTACGCCTTCAACAATATCATTGGCACAACCAGAGTAATTGATGATGGGGTGTTTATTCTGGTTAGATATGGCTAACACACTTTCATCAGTGATCGTGATATAACTTAATTCGTATCTAGAAAGGCTGTCTGGCCAAGCGGTAACTTGTCGATTGAGGACTTGTTTTTGAACGTTAGGATCACGCAAAGTACCATAAGAGAAAATATTAATGCTCGTCGCGTTATGAGTAGACAATGTTAGCGCCTTTTAGTCATTTAAAATAAGAGTGAAATCATGATCCCATTGGTTTTTCATCCAATCTATTCGCAATTAGATTTACCGCATCGTCATCGTTTCCCCATTGAGAAATACCAAGGTATATATGATGCTTTAATCAAATTGGGCGTAGACTGTGCAAATTTTCACACACCACAGGCGTTAGATCCATCTTATCTTACACAAATCTACGATCACGACTACATCCATCAGCTATGTTCCGGTCAATTAGATCCTAAAGCGATGCGCCGGATTGGTTTTCCTTGGTCTGAACAATTGATTCAACGAACCCTCACTGCGGCCGCCGGAACGGTATTAACAGCAGAGCTTGCAATGGAACATGGTAAAGCACTTAATCTTACCGGTGGTTATCATCATGCTTTTGCTGACTTTGGTTCGGGGTTTTGTATGGTGAATGATTTGTATTTAGCGGCTAAAACGATGCTTATTAATCCCGATATTGATTCGGTATTGATTTTTGATTGTGATGTGCATCAAGGTGATGGTACTGCATTACTCGCTTCTAAAGATAATGACATTTTTACCGTATCTATCCATGGAGAGAAAAACTTTCCTCATCGTAAGCAAGTATCCAATATAGATATTGGTTTAGCAAAAGGGACTGGCGATGATGAATATTTAGAGACGGTCGATAGTGCCTTGCATTTAGCATTTGTACAAGCCCAGCCGGATGCGGTGATTTATGATGCAGGTGTCGATATTCATATTAATGATGACTTAGGACATTTGGATATTACGACAAAAGCAGTACGGGCAAGGGATGAGATGGTGTTTGCTAAATGCGATGATGCAGGAATCCCGGTTGCTGCGGTAATTGGTGGTGGATATCAACGTGATATTGATGCGTTAGTTGATGTGCATTTACAGTTATTTTTGGCAGCAGGCGTGGCATGTCGGTGACGCTAATATGAATACTCAACATGAAATCAAAATGATTGCATGTTGGTTGAGCATCGTCTACACTGGAGACATAAACTATTTAATGAGTATGTTTTATGAATATTAATCCATGTTTTTCACAGACCCTTCAACAACAAATTGATGCTTTACCTCATGCCCAAAAAGAACGTTTGGCGTTTATTGATTTTAGCTTACAATATTTTGGACATATTTCACGCACAGAATTGATTGCACGATTTCGAACTGGACTGGCTGCAGCGACCCGAGATTTTGCCCAATACCGGTCGATTGCGCCTGAAAATTTAGTTCTGATCCATCAAACCAAATCCTATTATCGCACTTATGATTTTGTTTCAGTATTTGTGCATGAACCGCAACAAGTATTAACAGCCTTAGCTCAAGGGTTTGGCAATGGGATCGCGAGTGGTACATTAGCCTCAGAACAATGCTTTGATGCCGTAAGGTTAATTCATCCTGATCCCGAGATTATCGCGGCGCTCATGCGCTCCATTCATCAAGGGAGTATGATGCGTTGTAAATATGTATCTGTTAGTTCAGGTGAAGGAGAGCGTGATTTAGTCCCCCATGCGTTAATCAATAATGGCCATCGCTGGCATGTGCGTGCTTATGATCGCCAACATCAAGCGTTTCGAGATTTTGTCTGTACTCGTTTTACTTATATTGAAGATACCGAGGAACCGATACACCCGCATGAAACTGTGCAAGCAGATCATCAATTTAATGAATTTGTCACTTTAGCATTAATACCTCACCCAAGTTTAGACTCAACTTTAGCGATAGAATTAGATTATGGCATGGTGGATGGTCGTGTGGATATTCACGTGCGCGCATGTGTAGCCGCTTATGTATTAAGACAATGGCAAGTTGATTGTTCCGCAAAATCTCGTATCAGTGGTCAAGGTTGTCAGTTAGCTTTAGCGAATCTGGATGTACTTAATCAAATAGAAAATGTCAATATTGCCCCAGGCGCAAAACAATAATTGGCAATATGATGAAACTTATTTGAACTTAAGAGGTCGAAATCTCGTAAATGAATTACTCAATTTAAGGATGAAAGATGTGAATTATGCAGTTATGTCCCAACCAACGTTTTAATGAAGCCCTGATCAAAACTGCTGTATTACTTTATCAGGTAGATGGCATGGTCAGTCTTACTGAGCAAGATTATCTGGAAGAAATGATTGAAGGTTTACACTGGCAAAGCCCCATCTGTAAGGAGGCTTTTTTAACTCAAGCTATACATGAAGCTCGACTAGCGAAAGAAACCGAACAGTCCATGGAATTTTTAAAACAACAAGCCGATGATTTAAAATTTGATGCTGCTACAGTAGTGGAAGTAGCAATGGCAATCACAGGCATTGACGGTGAGCGCTCTGAACGAGAAACTGAGTTACTTCATTATCTCACGCATAAATTACTTGCACGTGAGTTAATAAATCCAGTCACCGAGCCTGTAGCATCTTAATCAAGATTCATAAATTCCAATAAGCAAAGAAGCTATTATTGTTTAGCTTCTTTGACTATATCTCTGACATCTTTAAGCAATGCCTTAGCATCATACACAATCCCATCCTTAACGGTATAATCTATACCACCGGCTTGGATCGGTTCATTGTGCTCATTTAATCGATAATGCCCCGTCCCATAAAGTACTTTCAGGTTACGGATCGGATTTTCTTTAATGATGACAAGGTCAGCTTTCTTACCTATGGTGACGGAACCAATATCATCTGCCAATCCTAATGCTTCTGCGCCGTTAAGTGTGGCTGATTGTATCACTTCCCAAGCATTAAACCCTGCTTCTTGAAGTAATTCAAGCTCAGCAATATAACCAAAGCCATAAATTTTATAGATGTAACCTGAATCAGAACCTGTAGTGACTCTTCCGCCGTGATTTTTGAAATCATTCAAAAAAGTCATCCATTGATGATAGTTTTGACGCCACTGCACTTCTTCTTCAGTCCCCCAGTCAAACCAATACGAACCATGTGCATAACGCGATGGCGTGAAAAAGTCCCATAAAGTAGGCAAAGTATATTCGGCATGCCAAGGAGCGTTTCGCTCTCGCATCAGATCGCGACTGGCTTGGTAAATGGTCATTGTAGGATTAATCGTAAAATCTAAGGCAATTAATTCATCTCTGACCGCATTATAGTGGGCTGTGCCAGGTTTGGCCGCTTGGTCCCACAGTTTACCCGCTTCAGCAAAGCGATGTTGTTCATCGTTATAATTATAAGTCGATGGGTAAACTTGAATAGTACGGTGGGTAAATAATGCCTCTGGTAACCCATACCAATGCTCCATAGTGGTTAACCCTAAGCGAGCAGAATCAAGTGCATTCATACTTTTCACATTCAGCTGAGCATGATGCATCATAGTGCCTAAACCCTGTTTATTGGCTTCATCTAAGGCAGCTTCCATGACTTTGCGAGTTGCACCAAAAAACTTAATCCCTTTGGCACCTTTAGCTTTAGTTTGTTTAACCCAGTTACGCGCTTGAGTTTCTGAATAAATAGGGCCATCACTGCCTATACCAAAACCTAGATAAGGAATAATACGTGGGGCAACGATAGTGTTTTGTTCCGAACGTTGCACATGGTCCATCACCCAATCTAACCCATTAAAACTGCCCGGTTCACGCACTGTAGTGATCCCGTGGGCAAGCCATAACTTAAAGACGTATTCAGCCGGTATATCATCCGCCGAACCGCCAATATGTCCATGCATGTCGATAAACCCAGGTAAGACATAATACCCCTGTAAATCCATTTCCTTTGTCACGGCATCGGTTTTAGGGCGACCGATTGGTTTAATCGGAACACCAGGATGACCTACTGATACGATATTGGTGATGATGTCGTTTTCAATCACAATATCGACAGGGCCTCGAGTCGGTGCCCCTTCGCCGCTGACAAGGTTTACGCCACGCAAAATTAAGCGTTTATAAGGACCTTGCCCTTCATCGGCTTGACGAGTGGGAGCTGGGGCTCCCGCTTTGGCAGATACGTGACTCGATACTATTAATAGTGCTGTTACGACTAGCGCACATAACAACCCTTTGTAAGATGCTTGATATGGTGCATTATAAGATATTTTATAGGATGCTTTATAAGCATGAGTAATGAGTGATATTGGCATGTTATTCTCTTATTTTTATTGATGTGATTGCATCTGTGTTATCGAATCTACATTATTTCGTCATAGCCAGCACGGCATTTACTAACTTCGCAATACCCGCTGCTGTAGGCATAAGAGTCTCCCTGAATAAATTGAGGATACCGCTGAACGAATGTCAGTATTTTGTAAAATCGAGTGTACCCAAAAGCGTAGATATTGACTATATATTTTGACCCAAACGTTGGCGAATAAACGTCGATAATGTGCGGCTGACTTCAGGATGTTGGGTATCAAAGTTAAATAGGCAAATGTTAATTTTGCCCAGCTGAGGTAGTAATGGGTTGCGTATTATATCCAAATTATCGGGGACTGATGATTTGGCTAGGGGCGTGATCCCTAGTCCTTGTTGCATAGCAGCGATGAGTCCATATAAATCGGGGTTGGTATAGCGAATTTTCCACATTTGGGTTTGTTGTTTTAATCGTTCAATAGCTCTGCTGCGATAGACACATCCATCGGGTGCAAGCACGAGTGCAATTAAATCAGACCTGATAGGAAATGAATTATCCCCTACCCATACCAGTTCATCTTTACGAATAACTTCACCATCAGTTTTTTGCTCTGGGGGGACGAGTGCCAGTACTAGATCGAAATCATCTTTACGCGCAGTAGAGAGTAAATTACGCGATAACGCCGAAGTCACATCTAGTGATACATCTGGGTAGCGTTGAGAAAATTCACCAATTAAGCTGGGTAATAACGTGGAAGCAAATTCAGATGGAATGCCCAAACGTAGCCGACCTTTTAATGATTCGGTTTGTGCAGTTTGTAACACCTCATCATTCAATGCCAGTAAGGCCCGTGCATGAGGGAGTAACCATTCACCATCAAGAGATAACACATGGCGCTGTCCGACTTTAGTAAATAGTTTTTTCCCTAACTGGGATTCGAGCTTTTTAATTTGTAATGAAATCGCAGGCTGTGAGCGGCCAATCACTTCACCTGCTTTTGCATACCCGCCCATGTCATGCACGGTGACAAACATCCTAATCGCATCAAGAGATAGTTGCTGCATAACGCCTGCTTATATCGATAAGTTAATCAATGAATTATTATATAATACATTTAAAAATCTTATATATAAATAAAACTTTCTAATTAGATTTTGACTCAGGTGCTAGGTAACATTGACACATAATTTTGGACATTAGGCACGATAATTCATGACAAATAAAACGGTTTTACATGCAAAACACATCGAAGCGGGCGCTAAGATGGTGGATTTCTTTGGCTGGGATATGCCCATTAACTATGGTTCACAAATCGAAGAGCACCATGCTGTACGTCGTGATGCAGGCATGTTTGATGTGTCACATATGACGATTGTCGATGTGAAAGGCGTTCAAGCCCAAGCGTATTTACGTTATTTGTTAGCCAACGATGTCGCTAAGTTACAAGACAAAGGCAAAGCCCTTTACTCTGGCATGATCAATGAAGCCGGTGGTGTGGTCGATGATTTGATTGTCTACTTTTTTGATGAAACTAACTACCGCTTGGTGGTGAACTCTGCCACTAAAGAAAAAGATTTAAACTGGTTAAATAAACAAGCCCAAGGGTTTGATGTGACGGTCACTGAACGTGATGAATTTGCGATGATTGCTGTACAAGGGCCTAATGCCAAAGCGCAAGCGGGTAAGTTATTTTCTGCTGCCCAACAAGAAGCAGTTGCGGGTATGAAGCCGTTTTATGGCGTACAAGCGGAAGACTTATTCATCGCGACCACGGGTTATACCGGTGAAACTGGCTATGAAATTATGGTCCCTAATGCGCAAGCAGCAGATTTTTGGCAACAACTACTTGATTTAGGCGTGGCCCCTTGCGGACTCGGTGCGCGTGATACCTTGCGTTTAGAAGCGGGCATGAATTTATATGGCCAAGACATGGACGAAACGATTTCACCACTTGCCGCAAACATGGGCTGGACGATTTCATGGGAGCCTGAGAATCGCAATTTTGTGGGTCGTGATGTGTTAACACAGCAACGTGCTGCCGGTACAGATAAGTTAGTTGGTTTAGTCATGAAAGAAAAAGGTGTGTTGCGCGCTGGTCAAAAAGTCACCGTTGCCGGTGGAGAAGGCGTGATCACATCTGGTACATTTTCGCCAACATTAGGCCATTCTGTGGCACTTGCACGGGTCAGTAATACGGTGACTGATACTGCCGAAGTTGAAATGCGCAAAAAGTGGGTTACAGTAGAAGTGGTTAAGCCCAGTTTTGTACGCAACGGCAAAAGCGTTTTATAAGTTATTTTTTACATATTTATTATTTAGGAACGATTATGAGCAATATTCCAGCAGAGTTACGTTATGCATCTACCCACGAATGGGTTCGTCCAGAAGGCAATGGTGTCTTTACCGTGGGGATCACCGAGCACGCCCAAGAATTATTAGGCGATATGGTCTTTTTGGATTTACCTGATGAAGGCGATGCGATAGCAACGGGTGATGATGTCGCTGTTGCAGAATCAGTAAAAGCGGCTTCTGATGTGTATGCACCGATCAGCGGTGAAGTCATTGCGATCAATGAAGATTTAGAAGATTCACCAGAGCTAGTGAACACTGACCCGTACGGTGATGGCTGGATGTTTAAAGTCAAAGCTGACGATGCGGGCGAAGTGGAAAGCCTACTAACTGCAGACGGATATGCAGAGAGCATTGAAGACGAGTAAATCGATTTAATGTATGAATTCATTGCCTTATCTGTCTGCCGTGGATAGGGCGATGAGCTTGTTTTACCTTGTTATCAAAGAAGTGCTTAACATATGCCATTTTCAAATGTATCGCTCAACAGTCTTGAGCAAAAAAATGATTTTATCCGTCGTCATATAGGTCCAGGTCGTCCTGAGATCGCTGCCATGCTCGACACTGTCGGTGCAAGCTCAATCGACGATTTAATGACACAAACGGTCCCTGCGAGTATTCGCTCAGAAGGGCTGAATGTGGGCGAGGCCTTTACCGAAGTCGAAGCATTAGCTGCACTCAAAGACATTGCCTCACAAAACCAAGTGAAGCGCTCGTTTATTGGTATGGGTTATTACAATACACATACACCGAATGTTATTTTACGCAACGTCTTAGAGAATCCAGGTTGGTATACTGCGTATACGCCGTATCAACCTGAGATTGCGCAAGGTCGCTTACAAGCGATTTTGAATTTCCAACAAACCACGATTGATTTGACCGGCATGGAGTTAGCATCGGCCTCGTTATTGGATGAAGCGACGGCTGCGGCAGAGGCGATGGCTTTAGCCAAGCGCGTCTCTAAAAATAAGAAATGTAACAGCTTCTTCGTGGCGAATAATGTGCACCCACAAACTAAAGATGTCATTCAAACCCGCGCCGATATGTTTGGTTTTGATGTTATTTATGGTGATGCGGTACATGCCGCTGAGCACGATGTATTTGGTGCGTTATTACAATACCCAGGTACAGAAGGTGAGCTGCATGATATCTCTGAAATCATTGCCGGTTTGCAGTCGAACAAAGCGATTGTCACAGTGGCAACTGATTTACTTGGCTTAACGTTAATTAAGCCGCCAGGTGAACTAGGCGCGGATGTGGTCTTTGGCTCGGCGCAGCGTTTTGGTGTGCCAATGGGTTATGGTGGTCCACATGCGGCATTCTTTGCTACACGTGATAGCTACAAGCGTTCATTACCAGGTCGTATCATTGGTGTATCAAAGGATACCCGTGGTCGTCCAGCATTGCGTATGGCGTTACAAACGCGTGAACAGCATATCCGTCGTGAAAAAGCGAACTCCAACATTTGTACAGCACAGGTGTTGTTAGCGAATATGGCGTCATTCTTTGCTGTTTATCATGGGCCGATTGGTTTGACCCAAATGGCTTCACGCATACACCGCTTAGCGAACATTTTCGTGCAAGGCTTGAAAGTCAATAACGTGTCTGTGCGAAACGAAACATTCTTTGACACGGTCACGGTGAACGTGGCTGACGAAGCTGTGAAAGCCGATATTATTGCACGCGCTGCGGCGTTAGATATGAACCTACGTACGAATATTGATGGCGCGTTATCGGTGGCTTTTGATGAAACCACGACGCGTGAAGATTTAGCAGATTTATTCTCAGTGTTTTTAGGTGCTGGTGTGGATTATGCTACGTTGATTGAAGAGATTGATGCGCAATTGACTGCGTCGGGTACCAACGGTATTCCTGATAGCTTAGTGCGCGAAAGTGAGTTTTTGACTCATGATGTATTTAATTCATATCATTCAGAAACTGAAATGCTGCGTTATATTAAGTCTTTAGAAGACAAAGATTTAGCGCTAAACCACTCTATGATTGCGCTAGGCTCATGTACGATGAAGCTTAATGCGACCGCAGAGATGATCCCCGTCACATGGCCTGAGTTTGGTCAGTTACACCCATTTGCCCCGGTCGAGCAAGCAGGTGGTTATAAGCAGATGATTGATGAGTTGACGGAGTGGTTGATTGATATTACTGGTTATGATGCGATGTCGATGCAACCTAACTCAGGTGCGCAAGGTGAGTACGCTGGCTTATTAGCGATTAAACGCTATCACGCTAGTCGCGGTGATGACCATCGTGATGTAGTACTGATCCCTCAGTCAGCCCACGGCACTAACCCCGCTTCTGCCCAAATGGTCAGTTATAAAGTGGTCGTGGTGAACTGTGATAACGAAGGCAATGTCGATTTAGTCGATTTACGGAACAAGGCCGAAGAAGTCGCAGATAACTTAGCTTGTGCGATGATCACGTATCCATCGACGCACGGCGTATATGAAGAAACTGTGAAAGAGATTTGTGACATCGTGCATGAGTTTGGTGGTCAGGTATATATGGATGGCGCGAACATGAATGCACAGGTTGGCGTGACGTCACCGGGCTTGATTGGCTCTGATGTATCGCATTTGAACCTGCACAAAACGTTCTGTATCCCGCACGGCGGTGGTGGCCCAGGAATGGGACCTATCGGTGTGAAAGCGCATTTAGCGCCGTTCTTACCGAACCACACCCAAGTTGAAATTACTGCCGGTGGAACGCATGATCAGTTAGGTGATAGTGATAACCGTAATGGTGCGGTGTCTGCTGCGCCTTGGGGTAGTGCATCGATTTTACCGATCAGTTACATGTATATCAAAATGATGGGTTCAGAAGGGCTTAAACGTGCTTCAGAAGTCGCGATTTTGAATGCGAACTACATTGCAAAACAGTTGGAAGGTCATTATCCAATCTTATATAAAGGTCAAAATGGCCGTGTGGCGCACGAATGTATTATTGATTTACGTCCGATTAAAGAAGCGTCTGGTGTGACTGAGATGGATGTGGCGAAGCGTTTGAACGATTACGGTTTCCACGCACCGACGATGTCATTCCCAGTCGCGGGTACACTCATGATAGAGCCTACCGAATCAGAAGCGAAAGTCGAGCTAGACCGATTCATTGAAGCGATGATTGGTATTCGTAACGAGATTGCTAAAGTCGAATCAGGCGAGTGGGATAGTATTGATAACCCATTACATAATGCTCCGCACACGTTAGCGGACATCGTAGATGCTCAATGGGGACGTAGCTACTCACGTGAGTTAGCCGCGTATCCAGTGGAAGCTGTAAAGCGCAATAAGTTCTGGCCATCGGTCAATCGTATTGATGATGTGTATGGCGATCGTAACTTAGTGTGTAGCTGTCCTGATTTGGATAGTTATCGGGATTTTGCTGAGGACTGATAAAGTCTGATGTGAATTAACATGATTTAAAAGCGAGCTTTGGCTCGCTTTTTTTATTTGGTGTCGTGCTGAGTGGTAAACATATACTGGCAGAGAGCGAAGCGGTTAAGAACAAAAAACTGTGTGTTGGGATTGCACTAGCATTATTTTGTTACGATGGTTATAGGCATGAAAAAATAAAGCACTCGCAAAGCAAGTGCATTATTTAGTTGAGTTATCTCAGACTGGATTTATTGGTTAAAACCGTTAAATACGATAGGTTGTGTAATATCGACCACACGTTGTTCACTGGCATAAGTATCATCTTCGCTATTTTTTCCACTCCATAGGATGGAGATTGTGTCATTTCCAGCTGGGATTTGAATACTAAATGATTTAGTTTGTGATGGACGTAATGCCGTTTGCAATAACTGATTTTCGTTTTCATCAGTAAGTAACAGCGTCACTAAATTTTGACTCGTATTCATCACAGATAAGTCTTGTTCACTAAACATGGCAAAACTATGATCCGCTGCAGCCTTGGTGCTTGCTGTAGTGGGAGACGTTGCTGGTTGAGTCGGCGTCGTATTAGTTGGGACATTTTGTGCAGGTTGTGGACTACCTGAATCACCAGACCCACCACATGCAGTTAATAAGAGCGTTAAAGATACTATCAGTAATTTATTCATGTGAAAGTCCTTATTCATCATCAAAGATAAATTGAGATTTAATATTTTGCTTATACCAGTTGGCATATTCAGCAGGTGTGTTTAACCAATTGATAAAATCTGGATAGGCTTTGGCGATGTCCTGTGATTCTATTGGATGTTGCCAATTTGCAGGTAAATCGAGCACCCAAGGCAGTGACTTCTCAGTGACATTAAACGGTCTTAGTAGGCTTGCATCAACGACATAATCTACAGACCCAGCAAATGCTTGACCATCTCGATAAGAGCCTTTAGCCTCAAAATAATCAGTACCGCTATATTCTGAAAGATGTATCTCAAGATTTCTTCCAGGCCCTGTCAAGTTATTGTATGCAGGATTACCAGCTAACCATTTAGTAAACCAGGGATAGCTTCCAAGTATTCGTTCAAAGCGAAAGTGTGACACCTCTTGTTCAGGATTACCTTTTTCACTTGCAAACATAAAGTGATCATAATTCGTTTCTTCTAAGATATTGGTAGCACGAAGCCAGGTATCTTGTTGAGAATCGTCTTGTTTGAAATTAATTGAGAGTGACCAACGATTAGTGGTTGTGCCTGCTGGACAAGAAACACCGCCATCTTGGCTGGTTCGATACATACAGCGGGTTGAGTCCGCAAGGCTATCTGCACGATAGTGAGAGAGTTCTTCAAATAAATTTTCAGAAAGTGTGATGATCATACGATCAGATTCCGTTTCTAATGCTAACGGAAAGGTGTAATTACTAAAGCCATTCATTTCGACGTCATTTGAGCTAAAGTCACCATCTTGATATCGATATTGAGCCACCGTTCGACCATCATGATTGGTTTTCTTTAGTAATATGCTATCTATCTGCCCTAATCCTATCTGTGGAAGAGACAATGCGATACCGTTACGGAAAGTCGCGCCAATGGCTTCAATCTCATAATTAATATCTAATGATTTCATTATATCAACATAGGTAGTTTCATCATTGATTGTTACTTCCTTAGTCGTCACCACTTTTTTTGCGTCATAAGCAATGACTGCATCATTGAAGTCATAATCGCCCTGCATTGGCCAATTATCTTCAAAAGCCACTTTTCCTGCTTTTGTATATTCAATATCATTCACCGATTTTATTTGAATAACATCTTCTAATTGGGCAATTGCGGCTAACGGGCTGACTTCAACATTAAAAATTAAGTCGTTAAAATCTTTATCGCCGCCATTGGTGCGAATATCTTCAAATCCGTACGCAAAAAAACCAACATCTTCTACATCTGAACTGGTTGATAAGGTATCACTGAATAGCACGTGATATTTGTTACCTAAACCGACGGTTGGATTAAGGTCAGTGAGTGTGTAAAACGGTTGTCCAAATAGCAGATTTGTTTTTTGTCCACCATACCAACCGTCCCAGTTATTCGATGCAATGAAAAAGCCAATACTATGGCCGGCAGGCAGATTGATTTTTAAGTCTACTTGATCACCTTGACGTAATTCTCCACCCGATCTGTTCCGGGAACTATTTGGAAATATGATAACGTGTTGAACATCTTCAATCGTCGCTTGAGTCGGAGGATTATCGGTTTCGTAAATAAAATAACCAAGGCTATTTTTATATCCAGCACCTTCATTTAAAAAAGCGACTTTAACATCAACTGTCCCTACAAAGTCAGGTTTTACGCTAATATTGTTAAAGGTATTTTCAAGTAATGCCGAAGAAACTCTTTGGCCTTCAGGCACTAAAGCATAAAATCCATCGAGTAAAAATTCATTTAACTGTTCATTAATGTTCGTCATTCTCAGAGGCGCACCCATACGCGTGTAATGATCTTGGTGAGTATCAGTTGTACTTACTTCAAGATCCTCAGAGGAGTCTACCCAGACCCAAGAATTGGGATCTGTACTCGCTGCCACGTTCATAGTGAAAGCTGAAGAAAGTAAAAAAGTCATTGTCCGAATGATGTGCATATGATTTTCCTTGTTAAAGTGCTCGGAGTAGACCACTTTATTCATTTCTTTATGGATGACTGGATGTCTCCACACTTAAATCATATATCGGCGGGGTAAAGCCGAGTTTTAGGGATGGACTAAAAAAATAATATTAATGACGGTATAAGGTTTTAATTAGGTGGTACCCGAACTTTGTTTTGACAGGGCCATGAACGGTAAGTATTGGCTTTTTAAACACGACATCGTCAAATTGTTTTACCATTTGACCACGTTTAAATTCACCTAAATCACCGCCTCGTTTTCGAGAAGGACAAGTGGAATGTTGTTTAGCAAGTTTACCAAAATCTTTGCCTTGTTTGATTTGCGCTAAGATATCGAGTGCTTGTTTTTCGGTTTTGACCAAAATATGAAGGGCTGCTGCAACTGCCATTAGATTTCTTCTCCGCCGTATTGTTGGGCTAAGTCATCTAAATCAGAAATAGTGTAATCAAAGCCGGAACCGTCGACTTCATAACTGACAGAGACACTACTTGAAGATTTAAATAATTTTGCGGTGACCTGTGCTTTTGACCAATGGGTTAATTCATTTAGAAAGCGATAGGCTTCTGGAGCGGAAGCAAATTGAAAGTGGATCTCATTGATCATGAAAAGCGTTATCCTGCAGTCATTTACATGGGTTGTTGATAGTATATTTAGCATTATACATATACTATGAATAAATCGGATAAAAGATCATCTTATAAGGAAACTTTCATGCGGGTAATAGGCTTAATTGGAGGGATGAGTTGGGAGTCGACAGCCACTTATTATCAATTGATTAATGAAGGGGTAAAGATGCATCTTGGAGGATTACATTCTGCTCAAATCCGCTTGCATAGTGTCGATTTTGCTGAGATTGCGGCGCTACAAAGTGCCGGTGATTGGAGCCAAATGGGTGAGATTCTAGTCAATGCAGCGCAAAGCTTGGCGCAAGCCGGAGCCGACAGCATAGTTATTTGTACCAATACCATGCATAAATTGGCACCAGACATAGCAGCTCAAGTGAATATTCCTTTATTACATATTGCTGATGCGACAGGGCAAGCATTAGTCGAGCAGGGGATCAAACAGGTTGGGTTACTGGGCACGCGCTTTACTATGGAGCAAGATTTTTATGCGTCTCGCCTTTTAAACAAATATGGAATTGAAGTCATTACACCGGACCAAACTGGACGTGACGCGGTGCATCAAATTATTTATGAAGAGCTGTGTTTAGGTCACATCCATACTCAATCAAGATCAATATACCAACACGTCGTGGCTAAGCTTGCTGACCAAGGTGCACAAGCTGTTATCCTTGGTTGCACTGAAATTGGCTTATTATTGCAACAGTCAGATACGCCTGTGCCTTTGTTTGATACTACTCATTTACATGCTCAAATGGCTGTGCGTTTTGCATTAAGTTGACCTTTGAATATGTTCAGGTATCCTCAAAATTAATTAATCTTTCTATTTCTAAAAGTGAAATTTCCATGAAACGACTATTGTCTTTATGCTTTTTCTTTACTGTCGGCTTATCCTTGAGTGCTGCTCAGGCTGCGACTACCTTACTAACCAACGTCAATGGTTATACCTTAAATACCGAAGGTGAGCTGGTGCGTTTTTCACAATTGTTAGTTGAAGATGACATTATTATCGCTATGGATGAGGGGATAACAGCGGCACAGCTAAAAGAGGCAGATGTCATTGATGGATTGGGCAATACCTTGCTACCAGGGTTGATCGATGCGCATGGGCATTTGTTAGGTTTAGGTCAGAATTTATTAGAGGTCGATTTACGTGGAACGCGTTCGGAAGCTGAAGCGGTACAACGTGTCGCAAGCTTTGTCGGTCCTGCAGCTAAGCAAGGTCAATGGGTCGTGGGGCGCGGTTGGAATCAAGTTTTATGGGATGTACCAGAGTTCCCAGTGAAAGACACGTTAGATAACATTTTACCGAATAACCCGGTAGTGTTATCCCGCATTGATGGACACGCCCTGTGGGTTAATAGTAAAGCGCTGGAAATGGCAGGGATCACCGCGTCTACCACAGCACCTGCAGGTGGTGAAATTGTTAAGAATGCTAAGGGACAACCGACAGGTGTGTTGATTGATAATGCGATGTTGATGGTTGAGGCGCTATTACCGGTGCCTGATGATGCGCAGCTCAAAGCACAACTCGATGCAGCGACGCAGCATTTATTATCTGTTGGGATCACCGCGATGCATGATGCAGGGATCCCTAAAAATACCTATGACTTTTACCAAGCTCAAGCACGCAAAGATAGCCTAGGCGTGCGCGTTTATGCCATGATTGCCGCCACTGATCCACAGTTACCTGAGATGCTAAATGCCGGTCATATACTCGATCCGCAGCGTATGTTAAGTATCCGAAGCGTTAAAGCGTATGGTGATGGTGCATTAGGCAGCCGAGGCGCAGCATTACTGGCGCCTTATTCGGATGATCATGATAATCATGGTTTATTAGTGACGCCACAAGAGCAGCTTCCTAGCTTATTTCGTCAAGTCTTAGGCGCGAATTTCCAACTTAATTTTCATGCGATTGGTGATCGTGCTAATCGTCTAGCATTACAGCAATTTGCTAAAACCTTTGGGGAATTCCCTGAAAACACTGAGCGTCACCGTGTGGAACATGCACAAGTGGTGGCGGTTGAAGACATTCCTTTATTTAAAGAGTACGGCATTATTCCTTCTATGCAGCCCACCCATGCGACCAGTGATATGAATATGGCTGAAGATCGCATTGGTGCACAGCGTTTAAAAGGCGCCTATGCATGGCAGACATTTTTAAAGCAAGGTTCTAGAATCGCGTTTGGCTCTGATTTTCCAGTTGAATTAGCTAACCCGTTCCATGGTTTACATGCCGCGGTAACGCGTCAAAATGCCGCAGCTGAGCCTGCTGAAGGCTGGATCGTCTCTGAAAGTGTAACACTTACCCAAGCGTTGCGAGGGTTTACGTTAGATGCAGCGTATTCGGGTTTCCAAGATGAATATCTTGGCACGTTGGAAGTAGGTAAAAAAGCCGATTTTATTTTAATCGATCGTGATATTTTTGCCATTAAACCAGCACTCATTCGAGACACGCAAGTGTTACAAACATGGGTGAATGGCCAGCGTCGTTACTAATACAAGTATTATTTAACTAAGTAGAGTGTCAAGCCGCTGATACCACTGACACTCAATATACTATGAGATATAAACGAAGTTTTATCTTCCAGTTTTTGGATCATCTGTTCCTGTATTTGATAAAATCTTAATCTCACGTTGTGGAAAGGGGATTTGGATACCGTTATTTTTCAAGGTTTCTAGGATGATCAAATTTAAGTCTCCACCTACGCGGTTTTTGCCATCATCAATCCCTAAGATCCAAAACTCCACAAACATATTAATACCAGAATCACCAAAGCTATCAATCTCACAATCAGGGCGCTCTTCAATGGGCACTTTATCGCCGCTAAGGACTTGTTCATGTGCGCCTACGGCTTCTTTGATTAATTCCACCATCGCTCGCACATCGGTATCATAGGCGACGGAAAAATCGACGCGGTAACGCTGTTTAGGATCTTTATGTGACCAGTTCACAAATGTAGAGGAGATGAACGTCTCATTGGGCACGACAATATCTTTACCATCATAGGTTTCTAGCACTGTGTAGCGCATTCTAAATTCACGCACGAATCCTTTTTGACCATCACTGAGTTCGACATAATCATCAACCGTAATCGAATTATCCAATAAGATAATGATCCCTGAAATGAAGTTTGACGCGATGGATTGTAAACCCAGCCCTAACCCCACACCAACAGCACCACCAAATACTGCTAAGGTCGTCAGGTTGATCCCCATGACGTTGAGCAGCATCAGTGCGACGATAAAGAAAATTAAGACTTCATAGACTTTGGATAAGACTTCTTTGGTACGTTTATCAAGGCGCTGTTGGCGTTTAATCACTCCTTTGCCGTAGCTATTGAGAGCCTTTGCTACAATCACGATAATGAGCCCGACTACGCACACGCGAATGATGTCATATACCGATATTGAAATAGACCCTAAATTAAATGATAACGATTCTAAGGTAGTGGTGATTTGAGTTAACATGAGCGTAAAATCCATAAAATGGACAATCCTAGTAAAAGTTTATAATGATAATAGTCCAAAGATTATCGATTATTTATCTCCAATACCATATAAATATCATACCATCATCCGGTATATCGATATTTGGGATCCAATGAACTCGTTCCAGTGCCTGCTGATTTAGAAACCTTCACTTGTAAGTGGATGCGTTCTTGCATTTCTTTGACGTGGGAAATCACCCCAATCATCTTGCCTTGCGATTGTAATTGCTCCAAGGCATTCATGGCCAGATCAAGTGTGTTCTCATCTAATGTCCCAAATCCTTCGTCCAAAAACAATGAGTCAATTGATATCCGTTTACTCACCAAATCTGATAATCCCAAGGCCAGTGCTAAACTGACTAAGAACGTTTCTCCACCAGAGAGGGTTTTAGTATCGCGCAAGTTATCTGCTTGCCATTGGTCGACGACAAGTAGTTCTAGTGATTCATCGTCTTTACGTTGCAGAGCATAGCGATTATCAAATGCTGTCATATGATGGTTCGCGAGAGTAATCAAATGGTCTAGCGTTAAGCCTTGGGCAAAGTTTCTAAAGCGTTTACCATCGGCTGAACCAATTAACCCACTGAGATAATTAGCCAAGGTCAGCTTTTCATTTAACCAGTCAATTTGCCCTTGTACTTGTGCTTGTTGTTGTTTAAAACGCTCATTTTCTTCGAGTTTGCCTGCGAGTTTAGCGCGATCATCGTTGAGTGTTTTTAGCTGAGACTCTAACGGGACAATCTGCTCGATAACCTCTTCTTTAGTCGTCTGTTGATACATATTGGCCAGTGGGTAGCTAATATGGGTCTCTAAAGTAGCTTGCTGACTGACAAATAACGATCTGGTGGATACGATTGCATCGTTAAGTTCTTGCTTAAGTATATTGAGCGATTGCACTTGTTCATCGGTCAGTAGCGCCGCGGTAAATGCATCAACATCTGCAAAGGTAGAGGCGTTTAAAGCATCATTAAAGGCATTGATTGCATTGGTATGATTTACTCGTTCTTTGGCTAATGTAGTCGTTAATTGTTCTATCTTGGATAGCGTGGTTTCATGTTGAGTATGGGCGAGCTGTTGTTGCGTCGATAATGTACCCACTTGAGTCTGAGCGGCAGTTAATGCGGCTTGTGCAGTCGCTAATTCAGTATGAGGGATCTTATCTGCAAATAGCGCAAAGCGTTTCTGTTTGGCGCTTTGCAAGGTGATGTTCAATTGCGTTTGTTGGTCATATAAACTTTCAAGCGCTTCATCAGATGTGACTTTCTGATTGGTTTGGATCTGTATATCTGCATGTAATCGCGTTAATGCTTTTTCTTGAGTCGTAAACGCCGACTTTTGGTCCTGCCATGCGGTTGCGTCAGCTTGTTTTTGCGCTAACCAGGATAAAAATAAGCTATCCTCGTACTCAATATCAATTTCTGGCGCTGCAGCATATCCGGCGATCACAATGGCTTGACTCAGTTGTGCTTTTGCATCGTTCCAAGTCGATTGCGCGGTAGTCAATTCATTGAATAGTGCGGCACGGCTATTAAGTGTACTTAGCTGGGTGATGCCGTCACGAAAATCTTCACATTCTTGAAGATACCTCATTATTGCTTCATGGTCAGTGATAGAAAGTGTTACCGATAATTGCTTTGTCGCAGTATCCCAACGCTCTTGGTTTGTTGTTAAGGTGAGTTGTAACTGGTCGATCTGAGCAAGTGCGCTAGCAAGATGTGCTTCAATTTTCGCGATAGCTTGTTGCTTTTTAGTTACGGCCTGTTCACTTTGCTCAAATTGGTGCAAATATTCAGCTATTTTTTGACTAAACGCCCCATCATCATTGAGTTGGGTTTGATGTGCATGATAAGACTCATAGTCGCCAAACTCAGAGCCTGCACACAAAGGGCAGGTTTCTTTATGGTGAAGCTGTTGACTCAGCTCAGCGAGTTGCGCTTGAAGCCCTTGTGCCAGTTTTGTATTTTCATATAAGGCTTGATCCCTATCCCGCTCTTGGGTGAGGGTGATTAACGCGGCGTTCTGCGCTGCTAAGTCAGCAGTTAATGTGTCAGTGCTTTGTGTTAATGTACTGATTTGGCCTTGGGTCTCGTTATATTGTTGAGCAAATCCTAGGAGCGTTGCCTCGATAATCTGCCGTGCTTGTAATTGCTGGGTGGCGGCATCGCGAAGGCGGTCATCTCCAGCAGCCATGTATTGTTTGACCTCGGTCAGCTGAGCATTAGCATGCGTGTTGAGCTCAGTCGTTATAATAGCGATTTGAGCGGTCACATCATCTAAGGTATCTGTGTTGGACTGCTGCGCCAGCATTCGTGCTTGAACACTGTGTACCGTAGCATACGCTTGCTGGATTTGCTTCACATCACTGTGCCAACCCGACAAATATTGGACTAAGTGGGCATCGGCTTGATGCTGCTCGAGATACTCTTGGGCTTGTGTGAGTTGTGTTTGAGCTTGGTCAATTAAGGGCGTTGTTAAGGTGATCTTGCCTTGTGCCTCATCGCGAAGCTTTGTGTGCTTATCGATATCTTGTTGAGTGATGTTAAGCTGCTTTGTAGTCTGATTTATTTCACTATCTAACGGGGTAATCTGTTCGTTGATGAGTTGCTGTAATGCGTTGTGGGCTTTAGTTTGAGTGTTCAAAGCATCTTGGGCTGTTTTTAGTGCTGTGTTGGCGTCATCAAGTGTTTGTGCTAAATCAGGGAGTTGGGTTTTAAGTTGAGATAACTCGTCTTGTAACGTGCTAACCCGAATCTCAAGATCTTGCATTTTGGCGTATAACGGTGCAAACGACTGAGCTAAAAGGCCGAGTTCGAGCATCGCTAAATTTGTCTTTTCTTGCTCAAGTGCTGATACTGCGTGTTCATGTGCAGCCTTAGCGCCAGTGACATGTTGGGTTAAAACGTCAAGTTGGGTTAACCAATCTCGGTGTTCAACCAGGTTATTAATTTGCGTTTGTAGCTGGGTCGTTTGTATGAGTAACTCATTAGCCGATTCTGCAATAGATGCTTCTTCATCGTCACTAAGCACCGGTTGCGCTGAATGTTTCATGTGGAGTTGCTTGAGCAATGATTCCAGCTGTTTAGCCTCTTCAAACGCCCGTTTAGATATTTCTGTATAGATTTCAGTGCCGGTGATTTGTTGTAATAAGTCCGAGCGTTCATTATCTTTAGCATCTAAAAACGCGGCAAATGCGCCTTGCGATAGCAGCATAGATTTAGTGAATTGGCTAAACTCTAATTTGGTCAGGTGAATGACCTGTTTGAGCTTATCACCGATTTGGGTGGCCATTTCAATATTATCAGTGAGGTTCGTCAATGACGCTTTGGCTGGCTGTATTTTGCCATCGGTTTTTTTACGCGCACGACTCACCGACCAAGTCGCTAAGTAGACTTTATCATTCACCGAAAACTCGACTTCGGCACTACAAAACCCTGCGTTGCGATTCATGACCATTTCACCGTTTTGTGTGCCACTGCCGGTTCGTGGTGTCGTATGATAAAGCGCCAAGCAAATCGCATCTAAAATCGTGGTTTTACCCGCACCTGTGGGACCGGTGATAGCAAATAAGCCATTATCTGCAAATTCATCTGCGGTAAAATCAATTTTCCATTTTTGTTCAATGGAATTTAGGTTTTCTAATAAGACACTTAATATTTTCATGGATTATGCGCCTTTCCTGCTGCAGGCTGTGGTGATGATTTGCTTGATGCAGTGGTCTTTTTCTCTCGGGACGGCTTAACTGAAACGTCTACTGGCTCGACGAGCACCGCTAAATCATCGGGGAGTTTGTTCAGTAAATCCTCGTGTAAACTAATGCCTTGATTGACATTATCAACCACGGTGCGGTAAAGCTGTTGTAACGCATTTGCATCAATATGATCGGCAACCGGTGCGCGTTCAATACGTTTGGCAAAGACATCCATTGGCGTTAAGTCATCGAGGTTTTCTTGGTCCTGCGAACTTAATGATTGGCGAGAATGATCGCGTTCGCGCATGATTTTAGTGATCACGACCGCTCGTCCTTTTGCTGCCTCATTAATGGTGTTGGCGACATTCCCTTGAAAGGCAGGATCATTGATTTTAACCATGACCCATGTCATCGGTGACTTATCTTCAGGCGGGCACAACGGGAAAGATTGGATATCGGCTATGATTTCGGACACAGAACCACTTAATACTTGCATCGCTTGAAAGCACGGGATCTCTAAGGAGGTCAGCTGCGGAGTAAACGCGGGCTGGTCGTTAGGGTGAGTCGAATCAGCGTGCTCATTAAAGCTTAGTTTGATGACGCGTTTGGTATAACTCAGTTCATCAAAACTTAAATAAATGGGTGAACCGCTGTAATAAATATGTCGAGAAGCACTGACCGCTTGTGGCCGGTGGATATGTCCTAGCGCAATATAATCCGCAGGTGGAAACGCCTCTTTGGGATAATTTTCTAAATTGCCTACATAGATATCGCGTTCTGATTCACTTACCTTTGCGCCTACTGCTGTCAAATGCCCAGTGGCAATAATCGGCACACTCAGCCCTAAAGCATCTCGTTTGGCCACAGCGGCGGCGTATACCGCTTCATAATGGTCAGTAATCGCGTGTTTTAAGCGCGCTTGTTTATCCTCATCACCTTCGCCAGTATGGGTAACGACCAGATCGCGTTGTCGTAAAAATGGTATGGCACAGACAATTGCGCCGACTGCACCAGTCTTTCGGTCAGGGATAGTCACAACTTGGTCAGCAGGATCACTCAAAGAATTGGGGATCATATGCGTGTTCAAGGATTTAAATAATGGCAAACTTTCATTCAGGACAGCCACAGAATCATGATTACCGCCTAAAATAACGAGCGTACAATCGGTTTTGAATATTTGGCCAATAAACTCATGGTACATTTCTCGGGCATAACTAGGTGGACTTGTCGTATCAAAAATATCACCTGCGACGATCACTGCATCAATAGCATGCGCTTGCACTTGTGTTAACAACCAATCCAAAAACTGCTGATGTTCAGCTTGACGAGATTGATTAATAAAACTTTGTCCAAGGTGCCAATCTGAGGTGTGGATAATATTCAAATGTGATTCCCATTTTAATGATATTTTTGCTGACTGAGATATGATAGCGTAAATAGATTAGATGTCAGGTACAGAAAAAAAGGCGCGCCCTAATGACGACACAAATGGCGACTCATTCTGAGTTAACCCACCCGACAATTTGTCCTGCGTGTGCACAGCCTTATGAGCAGTGTTGTGGGCCTTTACATCATGAAAATGCGGTGCCAAGTTCACCCGAGGCACTCATGCGTTCGCGATATTCTGCATATGTCTTAGGTGATTATCCGTACATTTTAGCGACATATGCAACTGCACCACGCCAACAATTAACTGTTCAAGCATTAGCCGAAAGTGCTGCTGATACTCGCTGGCTAGGTCTAACTGTGCTTGCAGCTTCGCCTATTACAACAGCGCCGATCACACCCTCCCAAAATAACTCACAATGCCTTCAAGGTGAAGTAGAATTTAAGGTGTTTTATGCAGAAAATAAACGCCTCTATTGCTTACATGAACGTTCTTTATTTATCCAAGAATCGGGTTATTGGCGCTACCTTGATGGCACTATGGGCGATGCTAACGGTGAAGTACTAATAAAGCGCAACGATAAGTGTGTGTGTGGATCAAATAAAAAATATAAACAATGCTGTTTACCTAAAGTCGCTTAATATCTCAATTTAAATCTCAGGAGTGAATATGTCAGTTATCCTCGGTACCCCCTTTTCAACGACCGCTACCAAAGTACTGCTATGTGGGAGTGGTGAACTGGGTAAAGAAGTGGCCATTGAAGCGCAGCGATTAGGCTGTGAAGTCATTGCGCTGGATCGTTATGATAACGCGCCTGCCATGCAAGTTGCTGATCGCAGTTATACTGTCTCCATGCTCGATGGACCGGCGCTCAAGGCGATTATTGAAGCAGAGAAGCCGGACTATATCGTGCCTGAAATCGAAGCGATTGCCACAGATATGTTATTGGAATTAGAACGTAATGGATTTAATGTCGTGCCCAGTGCAAATGCAGCGCACCTGACTATGAACCGTGAGGGTATTCGTAGCTTAGTGGCTGAAACGTTGGGTTTACCGACTTCACGTTATGCCTTTGCGGATGATAAAGCTGCGTTTGTTGCTGCGGTGGAGTCCATTGGGTTACCTTGCATCGTCAAACCTATCATGAGCTCATCTGGCAAAGGACAAAGCATGCTTAAAACTGCCGATGATATTGATACGGCGTGGGAATATGCCCAAGCCGGGGGCCGCGCTGGTAAGGGTAAAGTGATTGTCGAAGGGGTGGTAGATTTTGATTATGAAATTACCTTATTAACGATTCAAGCCATTGACGGTACATATTTTTGTGAACCCATTGGACATCGCCAAGAAGACGGCGATTATCGCGAATCTTGGCAACCGCAAATGATGTCATCTGAGGCGTTAAATACGGCCAAAGCTATTGCGACCCAAGTGACCCAAGCGCTCGGCGGTCGAGGACTATTTGGCGTAGAGCTATTTATTAAAGGCGATGAGGTATATTTCAGTGAGGTTTCACCTCGTCCGCATGACACTGGAATGGTGACCCTTATTTCACAAGATTTATCGGAATTTGCCTTACATGTACGTGCGTTTTTAGGTCTCCCCATTTCTCACATCGAATTTTATGGGCCCAGTGCATCTGTGGCGCTATTAGTTGAAGGTGATAGTCAGAAAGTCAGCTTTTCCGGTTTAACTCAAGCGTTAGCGGTGCCGCAGACGGATATACGATTATTCGGTAAACCAGCAGTATCAGGGCAGCGCCGTATGGGCGTTGCATTAACACGCAGTAGTGATGTGGATAGTGCGATTAATAAAGGACTAGGTGTTGTCAATGCAATCAATGTCACTTTGTAACCGGTTATTGATAAAACCTTTAATAATACTGGGTTTACTCGGTGTACTATTTAGCAATACCGTGTCGGCCCATTCGGTCTATTTTGTCCGTCATTTTGAAAAAGAGACGACCTATTTGAAGGATGGACGCAAAGAACGAGATCCGCGCCTTACTGAAGTAGGTCAAGGTCGAGCACTTAATTTAGCTGGATTATTAGCACGCCAACCCATCAAACATGTTTTTTCTACTGATTATAAACGCACCATGCAAAGTGCTTTACCTACAGCTTTGGCGTTAGGATTGAAAGTACAACAGTATGATCCTCGACAGCTAGATGAATTTGCACAGCAGTTATCTCAGTTATCTGAAGACGCATTAGTGGTCGGGCACAGCAATACCACACCGTATTTAGTCAACACATTAGCTGGACAAAATATCATATTATCAGAAGATGATTATGGGGATATTTTTTGGGTTAGATTTGATGAACAAGGTCAGGTGGTGACGTTTAAAACTGGTCGTGTGAACCGGTCACGATAATCTGTTTGATTAATCTTTGATCATTGATTGTTCTGTCAATGGCAGTGAAGTTTCTATGTCTCGCTCACCCCAAGAAAGTTGATAGAACACATCTAATGCATTCTCAGCACCGCTGGTTGCTTCAACATATAAATCTGGCATCCATTGATAGCGCAGCCCAAATTCTGCTATTGCATTAAATACACCTACACGGTATTCGACAGAGAGTCTGTCATTGAGTTGCCCGGTGATCCCCAGTTGTGTGTTAGTGCCTTGTCCTTGGGTAGATAGCTGCAGATTATCGACGCCAATGGTATCGCCAAAGGATCTGATCCCATCTTGCGTTTTTCCTAAACCAAAACCGAGTAGGGCATTGGTTAGTACCACTGAATTGTCTTCTTGGGTGTCTTCGTTAAGGTCTTTTCCTCTGATAATATATGACAAGATATTGGGGTTTTCTAACATCGGCTCAGAAAACAAACGCGCGTTGAGTTGATTAGCTAATCCTGACACCTGAAGTCCGGCGATAACATCATCATTCATATTTTTGGGATTACGGATCGCTTCAAGTTGGATATAAGGCAAACTCACCGGTCCATTAAAAATAAGCTGACCGTTGCGGATCAGAAGGTCTTGGCCATATGCTTGGTAGTGACCGTTATTAAGCGCAATCGACCCAATCACACTCGGCTGTTGTTGATTTAAACTGAATTCAACACTGCCTTGAAGATGAGTTGAAAAGTCAAAACCAGCGACACTGACGGCATCGTTTTCCAAAGGATCGACCAAAACACGAATATTGGCATCTAATGCAAGCGGAGCTTCAGCAAAGACATCTGTGGATTGATTAAAGCCTTGTTCAACCGGTACGGTAATGACAATATCATTATGTAATGTCTGCGCGTTTTTATCGATTTGGTCAATTTCGATCTCCAGCTCTGGGATGATTAAAATCCCATTGAGCGATAATTTTTCGTCGGTCTTCTTTAACGCAATATTGGCGCTAGTGCGTCCGGTGAACGTTTCAAACTGCGGCAAAAACGGTGCGACTAAGCCTAAGTTGATATCATTGATTTGGGTATATAAGGTGATATCTTGTGCCATATCTAATTGATAGTTAATTGCCCCTAACCGTTCTCCTTGAATAACGCCGTCACTAGTTAATATTAACGGGGTTGGCGTAGGGAAAAGCGCATATTGCCCAGTAGCGTTGAGGTTGGCTTCATTGACCTGAGCATCAAGCTTTGGCGTGAGTTGCCATAAACTTGGAGACATACTTAGTTGACTGGTAAGCGCTAAGTGTGGCTTTTCAGCACTACCTGCCAGTGCTAATCGAACACTGCCATTTAGTAACGCATCACTTTGCACCGCTACAGGCTCACTGAGCATGGGGTTTACCATATCGATGATCCCTTGAACGTTTAATGACGCTAGGCTGACATCAAACTCAAGGCTGGTGTCTTGAGTGATAGCCGCTGCTAATGAATCTACTACCGCTGTTTGTATTGGTGCAATAATCAGATCACCCAATGACTCAGCTTGGGTATTCGTCGCATTGAGCTGCCATTGCGATAACATAATCTTTTCTGGCGATACAGCTAGACGGTAGGGGGCTAATGTTATCTTTCCCAAAGAAGAGGTAAACGCCATATTTTTAATGGTTGTCTCAAACCCTGTATCGGTTACACGCAGTTGGCTTTGCTGTGTTATTTGTCCTGTGAATACCTCTGGTAGAGCTTGTTCACTGGTTTTAATTAACGTATCAGGGGTGATAATGGTTGCGCTGAGTTGTGCGTCTAGACCGCTGAAACTTCCCGTCAAATCAAGCTGAGCTTCTTCAATCACTACCATCCCTTGGCGTAATTCGGATAAGCGAGACGTTAGCGTGATGTGAGGGCTGGATAATACATCAACGATCTTAAGCTGATTGGTCATATGTGGCGCAGTATGACGAATATTAATTGCGACAGGTTTGTCTGGGATATTAGGGATAGTGCCACTTAGACTGACTTGATGGGGTGCAAGTGCTATCACAGATGGGGCGATAGTGATCCCAGCCAGCTTGGTTGGATCAGAGCGTTGTTCATCAGCTTGGCTATTTCCATTTAACGCTAATTGCCATTGTAATGCTGATAATTGCATATCGCCCACATGCAAGGTATCCATGTTGCCTTGACTAGCCAGTTGCCATTGCGCAATATTTCCCGATAATGCTAATTCACCTCCTTGAGTCTCGAGGGCGATATCTGCTTGCTCTATATTCATTGCTTGCCATTGTAACCAAATCTCGACTTCATGCTCCCAGTTAGATGCTAAGCGTAGCGATTGGGTTAATGTGAATGCAGTATGCTCAATATTGACCGATTGTGTGATTGCGCTAGGTGCAATGCTTGCACTGATATGAGCACTTATTGCTTGTATGTTGATTTGCTTTGAGACATCGCTAATGTTGATGTTTGGGGCTGAAATTACCATGTCAGGTGCATAAATAGGGATAGCTAAAGGGGCTTGGCTAGCCAGCCAGGCTTGCGGGGCTGCTGATAATGATTGCCATTGAGCGATGACTTGAGCGTATTGAGTAGGCACTTCTATCGTAGCATCATGGATTTTTCTTAGTTGCTCGGATAAGCTCAATGACGGGCTTGCCGTTGTCGTATTATTGCTAGGCTGTGTTGATGTGTTTGCAGCCTGCTTTGATGTCGCAGCTATTGGCGTTGCTGGTAGCGCTGAGGCAGTGATTGCAGGTAATAATACATTGAGCTCGTTGATGTCGATATTGACATCCGCGACATCCAACACAATATCACTGTTGGCATTGGGCGATAAGGTGATATCCGAGATCGCAATGGAGGTACGGATCTCGGTGCCATCGAGTAAACTGATCTTGATATCATTGAATCCGATACGTTCCACCACGACAGGGAAAGGTAAGCCCAGAGGTTCACTCGCCGGTGGTGTCTCGTCAGCAGTTTGAGTCAGGGATAATTGCTCAACGGATATGCCCTTTGTCATTAATGTACTGACACATAACGACTGCTCCCATAGACACGCTAATGTGATTCCGGTCTCAATCCTATCTAGTGCAATTGACCATCCAGGAAGCGCCAATGATATATTCGTAAATACCATGGTATCGAATAATGTGCCCTGTTCATACTTTACAGAAAGCGTATCTAATTGATTGATTTGGTTGGTGGCATAAGTGAGTGCCCAAGTTGAGTTGAGCAGAGCGATAGGTAACGCTAATAGAATCAGCACGATAGCGAAAATAGTGAATAGTGTGATACGTAGCCAACGTCGCTTTTTGACAACAGGTTGTGAAACTGCTGAGTCAGGCGTTTCAGGTTGATTATCTGAGTGTGATGGTCGAAGATCTTGACTCATAATAATGGCCCCATCACTAAATGTAGACGCCACGTCATGTCATTTTCTTGTTTACCACGGGCGAGATATACACGCACTGCACCAATGGGAGATTGCCAGTGTAGACCTATCCCAGCACCTATCGCCCTGATATTGTCAGTAGGGCTCTTAAGCCATGCATTATCCACAAAACCCGCTACACGAAAACTGTCATTGATCGGATAAATGAACTCTTGGGAAAGCGTTACCATACTGCTTGCACCACTATCTTCGCCGTTCATATCTAAGGGGGAAATACTTTCATAGCCAAAACCTCGGACGCTTTGATCGCCTCCGGCATAAAAGCGCAACGTATTGGGTGTCAGAGCAAAATCCGACGTGCTTAGATAATGAAGTTGGCCTTTACTTAAACTCCAGCCCCAATCACCAAGCGGTCGCAACCAAGCACTATCGAGCATTAAACGGCTTAACGATATATCGCTGGCTAAGGCTTCTTGAGCCGTTTCGAGGGTGAGACTTTG
Organism: Glaciecola sp. HTCC2999; assembly: GCF_000155775.1. Taxonomy (GTDB): domain Bacteria; phylum Pseudomonadota; class Gammaproteobacteria; order Enterobacterales; family Alteromonadaceae; genus Opacimonas. The sequence continues at coordinate 824,199 of NZ_DS989810.1, read as the reverse complement.
ACGATCACCATTGGTCGGAAATAACGGATGATTGGTGCGCAAACGCGTCATGCTAGCCCCTACAAAAATCAGCTGATTTTCAACTTGATCTGCATTCCCTTGCACAAAGGCATTATATTCAAAGCGAGCAAAAACACTGGGTTGCCATTCATTAATCATATGCAAACTAGCATGGCTGTTAGGATCAAAGAAACGCTGCGCAGCCAGACTGACAGTATCACTCTGGCTGTCGTTACGATCGACATGTTTTAAGCCTGCATTTAACGCTAAATACTCCGTGTTGGGGTTACCATAGGGGATTTTATAGGAGCTGATCAAAGACTGTTCGATCATCGAGGCTTTGAGCGATGCTCGTAAGCTGTGGCCGGCTTGATTGATTCTGGGTCGACGCCAATCAATGCTCACTCGAGGTCCCTCATCCGAACTCACTCCCACACCAAAATTCACAAAATGTTTCGCTTTTTCCACGCCGGAGATGTCGATATCAATCTGCTGTTCAGAGCGATTTTTCAAATCAGGACGCACTTGGACTGCATTGAAATAGCCGGTTTGGCTTAAGTCTTTGGTTAACTTATCTAGTGCGTTAAGTGAGTAAGGATCCCCAATATTAATACTCGATATTGTCTGTACCACATTCGCACTTAATACATTTTGGTCAATATTAAACTGACGAATTTGATAGCGCTGACCTAAGTAAATATCAAGGTGAATATTGACTTGTGTGTTGTTGGCTAATACGGTGACTTGTTGCTGGTTAAATTGAATATCAAAATAACCTTGAGCGATGGCTTGTGAATAAAACGCGTCTTTGAAGCGTTGGTAATTGCCTTGAACAAAAGGTGTATTAATAGACGTTTCAAACTCATTGGTCAGTATCATTAATACGGGTGATGCCTCTAAATCACCCTCAATGTTGAGCTCTATACTGGCTATTTGGGCTGATCCGCCCAGGTGGAGATCAGCTTGCCATTGATGGCACTGACTCAGGTCGGGAAGTGATAAATCAGCCACTTTTGCCGCAAAATACCCAAAGCTATGAGCTGATTGAATAATATGATTACCAATGGCTTGTTGTACTTGGTTGAAGGCTAACTCGCTGATGTCATCACATTGTTGTAATCCATTAACCGCGGCACTAGCGATCTCAATATTGGTTTCTAACGCACCGGGTATATCTGTCGTATAAGTAATACTTATTGGTTTAGGCTGGCTTTGCGCCATGACGTTGGGACTAAAAATACTCGCCATACTTAACCCACACAATGTTATCAACATCGCTGTGAAATACTGAGTAACGTCAGTAGTTGAAGGCATGAGTGTCCTCAAATTAATTGTCATGTAATGCCGGTTGTGGCATAAAAAACATATCACGATATTCATGATTTATTATTTCTTTTGCCGTATAAGGATACATAGAAAAGCCTTTTATCGTATTATCTGGATTGACTTCAAAATGCACAAACGCATCACTTGCTGCATTTTGATTATCCCAACGAACTATCCATGAATGTTGGTCAAATGCCTCTAAGCGACCTCGTAAAGTTGGCATTTTAGCACTGCTAAATCGGTATACATCGCTTTGGTCTTTGTACAAACTCACTTCGCCGAACCATTCATCGCAGAAGGTACCAAGGTATGATGATAAAGGCAAAAGTACCGTGCCACTCCCTTTGGGTAAAGGTAGTAGACGACGTAAATAGCGTTGTTCTTGTTTGGCTTGATAATCAATGTAATGATCGATCCAATCTACCGGCTTGGCCTCAGGCATAACCGATTTGATGATGGTTTGCTTGACAGAATCTCGCACACCATAATTGGACCCATTGTTTAAGATAATCACACCTAACTCCAACTCTGGAATTATTGCAGCATACGCTTGGTAACCCGATAATGTACCAGTATGGGATATCATCTCATAACCATAGATATTTTGTACACGCCAACCAATGGCATAACTTTTAGAGTGAGTGAGGTGCGTCTGTTTATCATGTTCAGAGATGAATAATGGCATCTGTGGCGTAAATATTTGATTGAGTTGTTCACGAGAAATTAATGCTGCCCCACTTGGTGTATGTGCTTCATTTAATAGTGTCTGTAGCCAAATCGCCATACTACTGGCATTACATATAATACCACCAGCTGGGGCAGAGACTATTGATTGATTATTAATGGCATTACGAGGTATAGGGTAGATACCACGCTCATCATTATGTCCATAACCCATTGCGGCATTATTTAATGCTGTGTCAGGGGGAGAGCTTGCATAACACTCCATTTGTAAAGGAGCAAAAATACGTTCATGTAAAAATTGCTCCCAAGACTGGTTAGCTATTTTAGCGACCACCTCAGCGGCAGTAATATACATGACATTGGAATAGGCATAGGTAGAACGAAAACGATATTCTGGCGTGAGATAACGTAGGTTATGAATGATTTCTGCACGAGTAAAACCAGTTGGTTCAGGCCACAACATACTATCACCTGCGCCACCTACCAACCCACTGCGATGGGTAAACAAATCTAAGATAGTAAATGCAGAGGTTGTTGCAGGATCAGAGAGCGCAAAGTTAGGTAGAAAATCAATGACCTTATCATCCCATTGCACCTTTCCTTCATCCACTAATATCGCCATGGTAGCTGCAGTGAAGGCTTTGGAGGTAGATGCTAGTCGAAAATAAGTATCTTTAGTGACAGGTGTCTTTTTTTTTAAATCCCGAAATCCATAGCCTTTGGCATGAACGATTTGACCCTGGTGAACGATGGCAACAGATGCCCCTGGGGTATAAAAAGTCTCGAGGGCAGTTGCAACGACTTTATCTAGTGATGGTGCAGTAATTAGACTTGGATTAGTGTTAGGGTATGTCTGTGGATCAAGGCTTTGCGCATTGCTTTCTATGATCATGACTAACCACAATATAATGCCACTTAGCGTACAAAATATACACCTTTTGAGTGACACAATTCGTGATGTGGTAGTCTCTTTAAATGTACGATGCAATGAATTTTTCTTAGTATCAATGGGATGATTCAATGAAGTAATCCTTTACTTATTATTGAAGCGTAATTGTAGCGTAATTTAGATTCAGTACAACAATTATTCTGTCTTTGAACTAAAGCCAAACCATTCTAATTTACGCGACATAATTAATATAAAAGCACCTAAATACATAGTGACGCCATACACAGCCGATGCAATAGCGTATTCTGAATGATTCAAAAAACTCACCGAAATTAAAATAGACATGGTGGCGTTTTGGGTACCGACTTCAATGCCAAGGGTGACCGCGTCATTATCATTGAGTCTACCTAATCTTGCGATAATGACACCGATTACCGTCGCTAAAATATTTAATGTAAAGGTCAAAATAAATACGTCAGGGAAGGCATCGACAAGCATGTCTTGCTCATCAATAGCGATTAAAATGATCATGGTAAACAAGAAAAATGTCGATAAGTGACGAAACATCCCTTCGGTACGCATAGCAAATTTGAGAGCAAAATGACGCACACTCATACCCATGATGATGGGAATTAAGGTTATTACCAATAGACTCAGTGAAGTCTTAAGTAATGAGAAAGGCTCATCTGGTAGGATAGTAAAATAATCCACACTGAACTTAATCAACCAAGGGGTCGAAACGACACAAATAACCGTGGTAATAGCGGTTAAGGAAACTGATAGAGCAAGGTTTGCGCGGGCAATATGACTTAGTAAGTTTGACGAGGTGCCCCCAGGACAGGCGGCTAACACCATCAGGCCAATCGCGATATGAGCTTCGACATTAAACGCCAGACACAATAAAAAAGCCATCAGCGGTAAACAGATCATCTGTCCGAATAATCCTAAAGACACTGCTTTTGGTGTTTTTAGTAGCTGTTTAAAGTCATTTACAGTCAGGGTGAGACCCATGCCGAACATGATTAACGCTAAACTAGCCGGTAGTAAAACTTGGGTAAAGAATGAGGCTTCCATTGTACTATCCTATTGTTATTATTTGAGGTAGAACACTATTGCATCTTGATAGTGCCTCGTTAACTCATTTTCTTCAAGATGGATTTTGGCGCAATGCGCAAGCACCACTGTAACAATGCCCAGGGCCAACCTGGTACATAGGAATTTTCGCCTTCTTTTTCGATAGCTTTTACCATCGCTTTGCAGCCTGTTTCAGTATCGACAATGAACGGCACCTTTTTAACTTTTTCATTGATTTCGCTACGGATAAAACCAGGGTGTACGGTAGATACTTTGATATTCGTACCTAATAGGTCGATACGCATGCCTTCTGACATGGAGCTCAGTGCCGCTTTTGTTGCAGCATAGACCGTCATCGCTCGACGATAACTACTTACCGCTGAGATAGAGGAAATGGTGACGAGATGCCCGTCGTTTTTAGCTCGGAAGATCTCTAGTGCAGCTTCACATTGCGCTAGAGCGGCGACAAAATTGGTTTCAGCGGTTTGTTTGTTGGCATAAAAATATCCTGTACCGATAGATGCCCCTTTACCCATCCCTGCATTTACGATGATACGATCTAGTCCACCCATTTCAGCGTCAAACTCTTTAAATACCGTAAATACGGCATCATGATCATTCACATCCAGGCTTTTAATTAACACTTTGATATCGGGGTTAATAGTTAAAAGCTCCGCTTGCAAATCAGTTAAGCGCTCGACACGACGAGCACATAGCGCTAGGTTACGCCCTAATTTGGCAAATTCGATGGCCATGCCTTTACCTAAGCCTGAACTGGCGCCGGTGATTAATATGTTTTCTCTGCTCATAATTCTCTACTTATAATTTTATGTTGTTCACGTTTTTAGCGTTGTTGCTTGATTATTTTTCGACAACGGTGCAATAAGTAATGGGTGAAAAACCATAAATGTTTAAATGCTGGATTAGTCGTTTGTTTGTGGTGATAACGGTAATAAATTTGCAATACAATCGCCGCTAAGCGAAACAATCCATACACCTCGTAAAATGCCATGTTGGATACATCAGTCCCCGTTTTATCGGCATAGTACTGCACGACCTCACTACGGGTTAGCATGCCATCTAAGTGAGTCGGCTGGCGACGTGTTTTACGCGCAACAATATCATCATCTGCCTGTACCCAGTAAGCCAAGGTATTGCCTAAATCCATCAGTGGATCACCCAATGTAGCTAATTCCCAATCTAACACACCGATAATGCGAGTCGGATCATCACTGTCTAACACTAAATTATCAAAACGAAAATCGTTATGGGTTAAACAAATAGTTTCATGTACAGGCAGGTTAGCTTTGAGCCAATTCATGACATTATTTGCGGCGGGTACATTCCACGTTTTCGCTTTGGTATAACGCTGACACCAGCCGTCGATTTGGCGTTTCACATAGCCTTCACCTTTGGCAATACCCGCTAGACCGGCTTTGTGGTAATCCACCTGATGCAGGCTAATCATACTATCAATCGCATTAGTGCATAGGAGGCGAACTTGCTCAGGTGATAACTGTAGGCCTCGAGGTAAATTACTACGGGGAATGATGCCATTAAGCTTTTGCATGACATAAAATTCAGTGCCAATGATACTTTCATTGTCACAATGCCCGAGCATATCGGGCAACAATGGATACACAGGTTTAAGTGCGTGTTGGAGACGATATTCTCGACCCATATCATGCGCACCTTTCGCTTTTGTGCCAGCAGGTGCGCGGCGTAAAATCACCTCTTTATCTGGCGTACTTAAACAATACGTCCAATTAGAAGCGCCGCCTGAATATTGGGTGACAGCAGGCGTGATGCCGGCAAAACCAAGATGTTCATTGAGCCACGGTTGCAATGTGTCAAGGTTAAGTTCCTCACCTTGACGCACGGCTTTGGCTTTATCATTGAATGTTGATTGGGTCATCGTTATTTGTATTTGCGTAATTCAAGACGCGACACCATTGCCATATGGACTTCATCAGGACCATCAGCGAGTCGTAAAGTGCGCGCACCAGCTGCAAATCGAGCCAGCGGGAAGTCATTACTCATACCGCCACCACCATGCATTTGTAAAGACATATCGACAACTTTTTCAAGCATATTAGGTACCACGACTTTGATGGCACTAATATCCACCATCGCATGTTTAACGCCTAAATTATCTATCTTCCATGCTGCTTGTAGCGTTAATAGGCGAGATTGTTCAATTGCCATTCTAGCTTCAGCAATACGTTCTTTGTTACCACCTAACTCGATGATGGGCTTGCCGAACGCATGGCGAGATAGTCCGCGTTTAATTGCTAATTCCAACGCATGCTCCGCCATACCAATTGCTCGCATACAATGATGGATGCGACCTGGCCCTAAACGTCCTTGGGCAATAGCAAAACCTTTGCCTTCACCCATGATGAGATTCTCACGTGGAACACGCACGTTATCAAATACCATTTCACCATGACCATAAGGCGCATCATAGTCACCATATGCAGTGAGCATACGTTTAATGGTCAAACCTTCGCTATCCACTGGTACAAGCACCATAGAATGTTGAGCGTGACGGTCATTTTCAGGATTAGATAGCCCCATAAAGATGATAACTTTAGCATTCGGATGACCTAAACCCGTCGACCACCATTTCGTACCATTGATAACAATATCATCGCCTGTAAACTCAATTTTAGCTTCCATGTTGGTAGCATCACTTGAAGCGACCTGTGGCTCAGTCATACCAAATACCGAACGGATTTCACCCGCTAGTAAGGGGGTTAACCATTGGTCTTTTTGTGCTTGTGTACCAAAATGATAAAGTACTTCCATATTACCCGTGTCAGGGGCATTACAATTAAATATCTCTGGTGCAAATGCATAACGTCCCATTTCTTCAGCTAACGGAGCATATTCTAACGTCGTTAGACCCTGACCAAGATGGTCATCAGGCAGAAATAAATTTGCTAAACCCGCTTCGCGAGCTTTGACCTTTAACGCTTCCACTTTTGGATGTAGTTGCCACTTGGTCCAATCTCCGTGGGCATTATGCTCATGTAAAAATTGATAAACCTCATCTTCAATCGGCGCTATGTGTTGTGCAATAAATGCTTTAACGCGAGCGAGGTAATCTAAGGTCTTGGGTGAGTGAGAAAAATCCATATCATAAGCCTGTCATTATCGATAATAACAAAAGATTAACCTACGACACCTTTACTAGCTAATATCATTTAGTGACAAATATCTATCACTCAAACCAATATAGATCGTTAGCATTGATCAATGCGTTGGTTTAAATGGGTAAATGTCCCCAAACCAATGATTTGAAGTGTTTGCGACACATCGATTCGTAGCGATCATTACCACCAATCTCGACCTGTTCGCCGTGACGGATAGCATAGCCTTGATCATCCAGTCGAACTACAAAGTTAGCTTTACGACCGCAGTGACACACTGTTTTTAACTCAGTGAGTTTATCGGCCCATGCCAATAAATAATGGCTGCCAGTAAAAGTTTCGCCTAAGAAATCAGTACGTAACCCATAAGCCAATACTGGTATATCTAAATCATCAACCACATGGATCAGTTGCATGACTTGCGCTTTAGATAAAAATTGGGCTTCATCAATAAATACAGCATTAAGTGGTTGGTCTTGGTGAAGTGCTTCAATATGCTGGAATAATTGAGTATCGGAGTCGAACAAATGAGCCGGTTTGGCTAATCCAATACGAGATGTGACTTTACCTTCGCCAAAGCGGTTATCTAATTGAGCCGTAAAAATTTCACTGCGCATTCCGCGTTCTTCATAGTTATAAGCAGACTGGAGAAGTGCTGTAGACTTACCGGCATTCATCGCTGAATAATAAAAATAAAGTTGCGCCATTAGACATTGTTCCGTTGATAATAAAAACGCCATAAGGATAAAGGATTAAGCGTATTTAGCAACTCCCTGATAGGTTTTCTGTTGTTTTTACGACAGGCAGGTATCATTAACATGTAGGTGATGGATAAAAAAAGGCTACCTATTGGTAGCCTTAAAATTTGATACGTAGCTTAAGCTGCGTCGGATTGAGAGACCACAATCGGCTTACCATCGACATCAACTAACTCTAGATCAAACGTGAACTCATCTACACGCACTGATAATTTTCGTTTGTTATTATAATCTAATAATGCTGCGTGTTCCTCAGCATTGATATGATCTGCTTTGAGCATTTCGCCAATCGCATATTCAAATGAAATGAATGGGACGACTGGGTAAGCACGTAGCGCTTTTTGTACTTTGCTCAAAATAGGCATGACTGCGTGTTTCGCTTTAAATGCTTGCTCGTTAATATCATTACCATCACCTGGTGATGTTTTGATAAGGTGCGTTAACTCGGCTTTAATTGAACTATCGGCCATTGCAGCGGTTGATAGTTCACGGACCAAGTCATCACTAATACTCGATACACTGTTGCTGTAGGTATTCGTTAATACACGCATTAAGCTGCGAGTCGGCGTATTCGGGAAGTTATTGACAAACTCCACAATCGCTTTTTCCGCTTGGCCCAAAGACCACTGCATGGCGTAATCAAAATATGGCTTAGCTTCAGCTTTATCAGACACGCGTTGCTCATAGAAACGAATCGTCGCCATGGCGGCATAGGTGTAGCTCATGACATCACCTAAACGCGCTGAGAGTAACTCTGCTTTTTTCAAATCACCGCCAAGCACTAATAAGGATAAATCGGCTAAAGGCGCGAGTTTTGCTGATAATGTGTTTAAACGTTGTTCATAGCCTTTCACTTCTGCATATTGAGACTCTGAATGACGTAAAAATGGAAAATAACTATTTTTCATGCTACGTAGCGAATTTTTAACACTAAACCAGACGGTTTTAGCCATGACCTGATTAAATGGTGCATCAGCGGCTTTGTCATCGGAGTGAATCAAATCGACCATTTCTTTCAGGTATGGATGACAACGCATTGCCCCTTGACCAAAGATCATCAGATTACGCGTTAATATGTTGGCACCTTCAACTGTGATCGCAATTGGTAATGAGGCGTAGCCATTAGCTAACGTGTTTTGCGGACCTCGTTGGATAGCTTTACCTGCTTGGACATCCATTGCTGAGTTGACCACATCACGGCCCAGTTCAGTCATATGGTATTTCGCTATCGCTGTTACAACGGAAGGCTTTATGCCTTCACCCAACCCCTCGGTCGTTAGGATGCGCATCGCTTCGAGTAAGAAAGTTTTACCTGCAATGTCGGCCATTTTCTCTTGGATACCTTCAAAACGACCAATCGGTACACCAAACTGTTCACGGACAAATGAATATTCTGCTGTAGATTTAAATGCGCTTTGTGCTGAGGCTACCCCCATTGCTGGAAGTGAAATGCCGCGGCCTGCACCTAAGCAACTTACCAGCATTTGCCAACCACGACCGATGTTTGCTTGGCCACCGATAATGAAATCCATCGGAATAAAGACATCTTTACCACGTGTTGTTCCGTTATAAAAACGCACGCCCATAGGATCATGACGATTGCCTAACTCGACACCTTCATGTGATTTTGGTAAAAGCGCACAGGTGATCCCTAGCTCTAACTTGTCACCTAATAACTGGTCTGGATCAAATACTTTGAATGCTAAACCGAGTACCGTCGCAATCGGGGCTAAGGTAATATAGCGCTTATCCCAAGAGACACGTAAACCTAATACTTCTTCACCGTTATACATGCCTTTAGTGACGATACCTGCGTCTGGAATTGAGCCCGCATCAGAGCCGGCTTCTGGGCCAGTCAGTGCGAAGCAAGGAATGTCAGTTCCGATAGATAAGCGTGGTAACCAGTAGTTTTGTTGAGCTTCGGTACCATAATGCATGAGTAACTCACCTGGTCCTAAGGAATTAGGGACCATCACGGTCACCGCAATCGCGCCAGATGCGGCAGCAATCGTTGCAACAATTGTTGAGTTGGCATAAGGAGAAAATTCAAGACCACCAAATTTTTTAGGAATGATCATGGAGAAAAATTTATTTTTACATAAAAAATCAATGACTGGCTGTGGGATATGCTTTTCATTACATAGCTCGAAGTCTTCGACCATATTAATAAGTTCCACCACAGGTCCATCCAAGAATGCTTGTTCTTCGTCTGTCAATTTACCGGTCGGTAAGTTGCGAACTGCAGCCATATCCGGTTTACCTTGATATATAGAGGACTCTATCCATACATCACCTGCGTCCAACGCTTCCTGTTCGGTTACAGAAATAGGGGGTAATACTTTTTTAAGGCTAGTACGTAAGCTCATAGCAATCTCTCTCTTTCAATACGATATAATTCAATATTGATCAGCTCATCTGACCAGTTATTAAAATATACAAAAGAAATCGGACCAGTGCAAGTTTTTGGGTGTAAATAATCCATTATATAAACTTATTATGGATTATAAAGGTACTTAACTAGGTACATATAATGCAGTAAAACTATCGCGATATGCGGTTAATCAATGGAAAAAAATAATGAAAAATGATGTGGAAAGTAAATTTTTATTAGGTGTGTTTGAGAAAATTCGTCAACATGGGGAGACTGTTAATCGACAGTATTTATTGGAAGGTATTACTGCTTACACTGACCATGATGGTTACACTTTATTTATAGAAGATAGTTTAGTGAAGCTGCGTTTTGGTTTCCATAACCAATATATTTTCGATTATGCTAAAGAAGATCATAAAGCCGCGTTTGAAAAAAAATTAAAGTATATTGATGCGACGTATTAACTAATAATAAGTTAAACGTCGCATTAATTATCATGGTTTAGATCCACTTCTCTAATTCTTCTTTTAATCGTTCTGTATTTATAGGTTTCGTGACAAAGCTGTTCATGCCAGCGGTTAAACATTTTTCTTCATCACCTTCCATCGCGTTTGCAGTTAACGCAATAATAGGCGTATATTTATGAAGGTCATATTCAGGCATTGAGCGGATCAGTTTAGTGGCACTGTACCCATCTAATACTGGCATTTGACAATCCATTAAAATTGCATGATAACGGTCTTCTTTTTCCATTAATAACGACAGTGCCTCCTGTCCATTATTCGCAATGTCCACCACCAAATCTAAGTTCTCTAATATGCTCTTTGCAACCACTTGGTTAATATCATTATCTTCTACTAACAATACTCTAGCATGTGTATTTTCTAAATTTTGTAACGTATAAAAAGGAAGATTATCGGGCGAGGTATGCGTTGAAGCGCATTTTTTGAGGATGTTTTCTAATATATTTGGTCCATGAATATCGTTTAAATATCCGTTTAATCCGACAAAACTAAGATTATCCAGTTCAGTTGTGTTGAGCTCACCATTAAACAGAAATACAAATAGGTCTTTAAAGACGGGTTGGGAGCGGAGTAATTTTAGCAGCTCTATCCCGGTTGTACCGTGTAGATGATGCGATATAAATACAGAATTGATACTGAGTGATGAGTGATGCTCATTGAAAAACGCTAAGAAAGCTTGGGCACTGTTGAATAGTCGTACATCATATTGACTATTGATTGGATGAGATGTGAATCTTAATAGTTCGTTATCATTATCAACGATGCATACTGTTTGATGTGTTTTGAACACAGAAGACTGAGAGTAGAATTCATTTAATTGCGTATCAACAGTAAACCAAAATTCAGCGCCTTCTTGATACTCTGGATTAAATCCTATTGCACCGCCTAATAACTGTGATAGCTGTTGGCTGATTGTTAATCCAAGTCCGGTCCCACCAATTGAACGTTTACTTGAAGTATCTAATTGGTTGAATTTTTCAAATAGTTGTGACGATTTTTCACTCGGTATACCAATACCAGTATCAGAAATAGTAAAGCGTAAATACTGCTCGTCAATGACTGAAAACGATATGCGGATAGAGCCATACTCTGTAAATTTGATAGCATTGGAGCATAGATTGATTAAAATCTGACGTAAACGCATAGGGTCTGACATGATAGTGACTAACGGACAAACTTGAATGTCTAATTGTAGATTTTTAGCATCGCTTAAAGGCTGTATTTCCTTATAAATGTTTTCCATGAACTCATCCATAGCGACTTTTTTCACATTGAGATTAAGTTTTCCTGCTTCAATTTTTGAAAAATCGAGTATGTCATTAATTAAACCTAGTAGCGCTTGACTGCTTCTTTGTATCGCTTGAGTATATTCGGTTTGTTGTGTCGTTAACGATGTTTTTTGCAACAATTCATTCATACCGATAATACCGTTAATAGGCGTACGAATTTCATGACTCATGTTAGCTAAAAAATCACTTTTAGACTGATTAGCTTCATTAGCGCGTTGTTCTGTCTCTTTGATGGAGGTAATATTTTGAAAGGTACCTTTTATGCTAATGACTTTACTATCTTTAAATTCAGCAGCTCCGATTGCTCTTACCCAAATATGATTATTTTTAGCCGTAATAAATGGTAGTTGTAAGTCCCAAGGGGTGCCAAATTCAATCGCGTTGTTAACGGCATCTTGAATAATGGGGCGTGCTTCAGGTGCATAAAAATTTATTCCATCTGTAACATTGATGTCAGCCGACAACGGTAATTCATGGATGCGATATGTTTCATCTGACCAATACAGTTCGTTAGTCCTGAGATCCAATTCCCAGCTTCCGAGCTGAGCAATCCTTGAGGTCTCTTCTAATAACGCTTGAGAGCGTTGTGTCTGAGCCTTCAGTATCTCTACATGGGTGATATCCTTACCGATGTAAAGGTAACCTTCTAATTTTCCTCCTCGATCAAATAGTGGGGTAACAATCAATTCTATAGTTAGCAACGATCTATCTTTCGTTTCAAATGTAAAGGCGAACTCAACCTTGTCGAGTTTATTGGTTAATTCATGGAACGCTTCGAAATTTTCCATGATGTGATATTCGTGCTGTGAGGCAATATGCTGGGCAAAGCGGCGATATTCTGCTCGCCTGATAAAGACATCCATTGAACTTTTATGCACGAGTTCATAGGGTTGCCATCCGAGCAACTCGATAGCGAATTCATTCAGCGACTCAATTGCACCATTTGCATTTGTCGAAATAATAATTTGTTGTGCACTATCTAAAATGGCACGCTGTAAATTCGTTTTCGCTCTTAATTCGTGTTCCATTAACTTGCGTGGCGTAATGTCATATTCACTCAACAAAAAGCCCGTTTTCCCAGAATCCAACGAAACAGGTTTAACTGTTAACTTAACCCAATAAGCCTCTTTATTCGCTTTATATAATTGAATTTCACCATTAAAATCTATTTTATCCCGGAATGCCGTTTTTAATCGTTTCAGTACCGCTATACTAGTATTGTCAGTGACTCTGAATAATGGATTCATACCTTTAAGTATTTCTTTAGTATATCCAGTTTGCTTGGTTGCCGAAGTATTTGTCCAGATGATTTTGTTATTTTCATCGGTCAGAAAAAAAGTGTTTTCGCTAAGCTCAATAACTTGCGACAAGAGTTCAGTGGATTTGTTACTCGCTAACGGATTGACTTTTTCAATGGTCAAGAGAGTACATGGCTGCTCATTATACTCAATACTTTGAAATGTCACCTTGAGATATAGAATATTGCCTTCGGCAGTCATCGATTCATATACACTATTTTTATTAAGCGCAGAAAAAGCATCAGTCGAGTCAGCATTCATTTTCTTTGGAATAGGCGTTTCAAATGACGACTGGATATCAAAATGTTTGAATCTTAGCTGAGATAGAGACATGCCGACAAGAGAGGTGTTTTCATATTCAAATATATCGTGAGTGATGGCATTGGCATAAACAATGTCACCGATATTATTAATAATCGTGATGCCATTCCCACATGCGTCAAGAATTTGTTCGTATGATTGTTGTGTTATATTTTTCAAAGCGCAAAAAGATAAAAGTTTGTATGCGTTAATTTATAGCATATTATTTTTGACATGCGTTACAATATGGCAAATGTCTTACAAGGAACTTAAATTTTTTATATGGCGCATTCAATCCATCAGCCACGCTTTACTCTTACTTTTTTTCATCCAAAATATTGGCTTATTTGGTTTGGATTAACGTGCTTGTTTTTGCTGACATTATTGCCGTTAGGGATCTTACGAAAATTAGCCTATGTCAATGCTTGGTTATTAAAAAAACTAGCCAAAAAACGCATTAGGATTGCCGAGCAAAATATTGCTTTGTGCTTTCCTAATATGCCTGCCAGGGAACAAACTGAATTATTAAACAAACATTATGTTACTGCGGGGATGGCTTTGTTCGAAACCGCTATAGGTTGGTGGTGGCCTGATTGGCGCTTACGCCGGATCATTGAAATAGAAGGTTTTGAACATATCAAAGCCATTCAGGCGCAAGGCAAAGGCGTTTTAGCATTAGGTATTCATAATGTAAATATAGAAACAGGGTGTCGTATATTAGGCTTATTTCATAAAAGTATTGCGTTTTATCGACCCCATAACAATCCGCTTATGGATTATATTCAATTTAAAGGTCGTGCGCGCTCTAATGAATATTTAATTGATAAACGCAGTTCTCGAGCATTACTGGATGCATTGGATGCCGGTAAGTTGTGTGCGTATTTACCGGATCAAGATTATGGGAAACGCGGTGCTGTTTTTGTGCCATTTTTTGGCGTAAAAAAAGCAGCGACTATCTCGGCTACGTTAATGTTTGCACGTCGATCAAACTGTATTCCTTTAATGCTTTCCACGCAAACAACTGCTCGCGGATACAAAGTCAAGTTCTATCCACCTATGGATGACTTTGCAGATAAAGACGATGTTGAAGCATTAACAGACTTGAACCATCGCATTGAAAACATGATATTGGAACAACCTGAGAGTTATTTATGGATGCATAAACGATTTAAAACACGCCCTCCTGGGGAAGCCAGTTTGTACCAATAGCGTCGGTTAATCCAAAAACGTATCTTGCCATACTGCCTGAACTGCTGATTCAAGCTTTGCATAGTAAGGTGCTTTTTCTAAATGACTGCGCTTCAATGCTTCATGATGTTTATGATGACGTAGTGCAAGGTAAGCTTCAATTAAGGTATTAGCGACTGCATTGGGTATGATATTCGCATCGCTCAATGCCGCTAATTGGCGTAAATTATCACTATATTGAATAATGTTAGGATGATTAGCCGCGTGTTGTAAACACCAGTATTGAGTTAAAAACTCAATATCAGCGAGGGCGCCTTTGTCCTTTTCGCCTAAGTGCTCGCGCATTTTTTGACGCATACTGCTTACTTTATCTTGTAACTCATTTTGCGCTCTAGGCTGGGTGATAATGGTGCGTCGGATAGTTTCAAATGTCTCATGCAGTAACGTGGAGCCTATAATCATACGGGCGCGGCATAAGGATTGGTGCTCCCAAACCCACGCTTCGGTTGCTTGATAATTAGCAAACGTATCGATATGGCAAATCAGTAATCCAGAGTTACCAGAGGGGCGTAAGCGTAAATCAATTTCATAGACATCACCCAGAAGCGTATTCGTACTGGCTAAACTGATAAAACGTTGCACTAATTTAATATAAAACTGTTGGGCTGATACTTGGCGTTTACCCCCCGCGGTATTCACACCAGGTGGACATTCATGCACGATGACTAAATCCAAATCAGAGGTATAACTGAGTTCTAATCCGCCTAATTTGCCATAAGCAATCACACCAATACCCATATTAGTCAGATCAAAGCCCTCAGGTTCGCCAAGTCGCACGGCGGTTTGTTGCCAGGCTTGTCTTAATAGAGCTTCGGTAAGGACTTCTGCGAGTATCGTGAGTTTATCACTGACTTGAGCAATCGGGAGATAATCTAAGATGTCAGCAGCTGCAATCCTAAACCGCTGGGCGAGTTTAAATTGTCGCATGGCATGTATTAGCGCTTCTTCATCATCGGGTTCGATACGTAATAAGATCTGTTGTAATTCACTGGTGAATTCATCTCGCCATTGGTGCAAATCATGAGGGGTTCGTTGTAAGTATTGCGGGTGGATTAATTCGTCTAATAAGACAGGATAGGCACTAATATGCTCAATCAACCAACTACTTTGACTACCAAACATAATGAGCTGTTCACGTACCGCAATATTTTCCATGATCAGTTCTAAATAAGCCGTACGTGATGCGATGGCGGTTATAATGCTGCACATCGATTCAATCGCGCTTAAGTGGTTTTTATTTAAGGCATTGATATCTGCTAAAAATAAGGGAACGAGTTTAGACAGTACTGTCTCTCCGCGTTCGCCAATATAACCTTTATTTACCATCGTTTTTAATGCGACAAGTTGATGCCATATTTTACTTGCATCATGACCGCCGAGTACAAAGTCATCTGGTTTTTCCGGTATTTCAAGCGAATGCCAAATATCTTGATGTGAAGCACATATGGTATGTGCCTCGTCATGTGGGTCATCGACTTCTATAAACGCTTGAAAATGCTGATGGATACATTGTTGGATTGCTTCAATGAACACTATTGTTATATCTGATGAATGAGCTAAGTGCTCGGATAATTCAGGGTAACGGTTTAAATATTCTTGGAGTATCGTTAACAAAAATGTTTGTTGGACAGGGTTATCAGGTAGCGTTTGTGTTTGGGCGTTGGCGAATTGTTGTAAAGTATGTTCAGTCTTTCTCAAAACTAAATAACAAGTGCGTATTTCATTGACGACATCAGAAGGAAGCAGTGTTTCGCTTTCAATCACGCGCAAAGCTTCAAAGATAGAAGCTGTTTTTAATGCAGGTATGCGGCCAGCATAAATAAGTTGAAAACTTTGCACTAAAAACTCGACTTCGCGGATCCCACCAGCCCCTAATTTAATGTTATTTGTAAGCTGACGTCGGCGCACTTCTTGAACAATTTTTTGTTTTAAATCGCGTAACGATTCAATGATACTAAAATCTACATACCGTCGATAAATAAACGGCCGGATGATATTGGCCAGTGCTAGCTTATTGGGATCTTCACTTGCTTTTCGTTTATTGAGAATACGTGCTTTGAGCAGGGCAAAGCGTTCCCAACTGCGTCCTTGGCTTTCATAATAATTTTCCAAGCCAGCAAATGGCAGCACTAAAGGACCACTTTCTCCAAATGGGCGTAAGCGCATGTCGACACGATAGACTTGGCCATCAATAGTTTGAGTGTTGAGTAAGTGAATGAGTTTCTGCGCGACTTTAATGAAAAATTGTTGATACTCAAACGGTTTGCGACGTTCGGTAAATTCTCCCACTTCAGGGTAGACAAATATCAGGTCAATATCCGATGAAAAATTAAGCTCTTTGCCTCCTAGCTTACCCATCCCTAAAATATATAATTCTTGATTACCATGCTCATCTTTAGGGGTGCCATAACGTGCTTCAAATCCAGCGTAAGCAAATTCGTAAGCTTGTAAAATAAGGGTGTCAGCCAACCATGAAACTTCTACTAATGACGTATCTATAGACTGTAAATTAAGCATATCTCGCCATAATATCGTCACCATGCCTAGATGCCGCACTTGGCGTAATAACGCTAGTTGCTGAGTGTCGTTGAGTGTCTTCAGATCCCATTGATGATGATGGATCACTATCTCAAAAAGAGACATTTGGGAGATCGCTTGAGACTGGTTAAGCGCATCCATAATGTGGGAGATCATCCACGGGTATTGCGCCATCGTTGCGTGAGCATATTGGCTATATGAGCATATGTGTGTGAGTTGCACACTAGATTGCCGATATTCTGTTAATGTTGAGAATTCATTCATCCATTGCGTAATGGGTTCGGCTAGTTCCATGATAAGGCTCGTACTTTTTTATTCAAAATAACTGATCCATGGAAAAACGGCAACTATTGCAAAAATCTTAATCGTTTAAGTTTTTAGCTTTATTTATCACTATTTTTCTTTTATATTTACAAAACTATTACAATTAACAAAATTTACTAGGAGAGTTATTTTGCGTTTATTTTTTTCGAGCTTCACACTGATTGCGTTGCTGGTGGTGTCGATCATACCTTGCGGTGTTTTGGCTGAGAATGCGCCTAATCAGCATAAGGTCTTAAGTCTTGCTTCACCCAACAATGAAATCGTGTTGCACTTTACTGATGAAGATGACTTAGCTCGTTACCAGCTCTCCTTTAACGGTAAAGAAGTCATAGGGTTGAGTAAACTTGGTTTTACTTTTGCTAAAGCGTTGCCGATGTATCGAGATTTTCGCTTGAGTGAAGTCAGTCGTAATCGTGTCGATAGTTCGTGGGAGCAACCTTGGGGTGAACAGCGAATAATTCGTGATCATCATAATGAATTAGTGGTGAAATACACGGATATCAATAATGCACAGAATATCTTCTATGTGCGTGCACGTGCTTTTGATGAGGGCATAGGTTTTCGTTATGAAGTACCTGCCGATAGTTCTCGAGATATTACACGTGAATTGACCGAATTTAACTTTTTGAATTCACACCAAGCAACCGCTTATTGGATCCCTGGACAAGGACGCGAACGTTATGAGTACTTATACCGAACGACGCCTTTACAAGAAGTAGATAAAGCACATACCCCATTCACAGTTGAATATACCGATGGTACTCATATTGCTGTGCATGAAGCGGCCTTAGTTGATTATGCCGGAATGAGTATTCAGCGTCAGGCGTTGGGTATGTTTAGTGCGAATTTAGCCCCTCGTGCTGATGGCGTACTTGTCAAAAAAACCGGTTCTTTTGTGACACCTTGGCGAACCATTACGATAGGTGATGAAGCCGTTGATCTAGTGAATTCGTTTATGGCGCTTAATCTAAATGAACCAAGCAAAATTGAAGATACCTCGTGGATTAATCCAGGTAAATACATTGGTATCTGGTGGGGAATGCATATTGATAAATTCACATGGGGATCAGGTCCTAAGCACGGAGCGACGACTGAACGGACAATGGCCTATATGGATTTTGCTGCTGAGCATGGGTTTGATGGTGTGTTGGTTGAGGGCTGGAATGTTGGTTGGGATGGTAATTGGATAGCGAATTCAGAGCTATTCTCTTTTACTGAATCATATCCTGACTTTGATCTTAAGCGAGTTCATGAACATAGCTTGAGTACGGGTGTTAAATTAATTGGTCACCATGAAACCTCAGGTGGTATTAGTAACTATGAAGCGCAAATGGAAGATGGCTTCGCCCTTTATCAAAAAATGGGGGTAGAGCAGATTAAAACAGGTTATGTTGCCTTTGGTCAAAATTTAAAGAATCGTGATGAGCAAGGAGTGATGCGCTACGAGTTCACCGATAGCCAGGATGTGGTCAATCATTTTATCCATAATGTGAAGACGGCTGCCCAATATCAACTATCGATTAATACGCATGAGTCAGTAAAAGATACTGGTTTACGTCGTACACATCCAAATTGGATCTCACGTGAATCTGCACGAGGACAAGAATATAATTCAGGATGGGCACCACCGAATCCTCCTGAGCACTTACCGATCATGGCTTTCACCAGAATGCTATCGGGTCCAATGGACTTTACTCCTGGGATTTTCGATTTTGACTATGAGCGTGAACATGGAGGCGGTCCTGAGTGGGGAGATAAACCTTACACTAGACCATTGAGTACGTTAGCTCGTCAATTAGCTCAATATGTCGTGATATACAGCCCAATTCAGATGGCTGCTGATTTGCCTGAAAATTATTTAGCCAAACCAGAGCCGTTCCAATTCATTAAGGATGTACCGACCGATTGGGAAACCTCGATTGCGCTGCAAGGTAGTGTGGCTGATTATGTTGTTTTTGCTAGAAAAGAAAAAGCACATCGTCACTATTCTGGCAATGATTGGTATCTCGGTGCGTTAACGAATGAAGATGAGCGTGTGATTAATGTGCCATTAAATTTCTTAGATAAAGGTCAGCGTTATGAGGCTCAAATTTATCGTGATGGGGATAAGGCCGACTGGCGTACCAACCCTTACGATATGGTAATTGAGAAAAAGACAGTGACCCAAGACGATACTATGACAATACGTTTAGCCGCTGCTGGTGGTGTCGCTGTGAGGTTTAAACAGCTATAAATCTCGTCATGCAATTGATTATAATATAGTACCTAAAGCACGATATGATGTTGAAATCTATCGTGCTTTTTTTTATAAAATATTTCATACTAAATATGCTTATTTTTATTTATTAGGATCCTTATGGAATCGTTAGTCCGATTAATTGATTTACCAGCAAATATACAAGTGTATTTAGTGATTGATATCGTGATCGCATTATTATTACTGTTGGTTATTCGATTGTTGTCTGGGTTACCTAAAGATATCAGTGTGTCACAGGAATTAGGCGAAAAGGATAATTTTGCGTTTGGTATCTCTTTATCAGGTCGAATGCTTGCGTTGTGCTTAGTATTGTCTGCAGTCGTGGGTCGTCATATTGGTTTAGGGTTTGAATATGCAGCGTTGAGCACGACCATTTTTGGTATTATTGGCATTATTTTGATCAAAGTCGGTCGGTTCGGGCATGATAAGTTGGTCCTACATTTAGTGAATAAAGAGGATGCTATTCAAGCGAGAAATACGTCTGTGGCTTTAGTGGATGCATCGAGTGCTATCGCATTTGCGATTATTATTTACAGTATGATTAATTGGGTGGAGGGGACCGATAGTAATGCGATTGTTGGGATCCTATCCGGTTTTGTGGTGGTCATGGCAATTATGTTGCTCACCACGCGTTTATATGAAATCCGCTTTGCTAGAAACAATCAAAATGATTCTTTTCAAGGCATGTTACGCAAAGACAATTTTGCGTTAGCCATCCAACACTCTGGGAATTTAATTGCTACAGCAATTGTTGTTTCGATTGCTGGGAGTATCCTCCAATACCAAGCAAACACTTATGTGAGTAATTTAACCGGGTGGTTATTTTGTGGTGTTGCTGCATCCGTGACTTATACTGTTATAGTTAGTTTGGCTAAGCGTATTGTCTTATATGGTATCAATTGGAAAGAAGAAGTGGATTTACAAGGTAATGTAGGATTAGCCTGTATCGAGTGGGTACTTAGTGTCGGTATTGCCTTAATTGCACTTGGTTTGATGTAAAGTATAAGCAAATGGTGCAGGGTATAGACCTTCGGTAAAGCGGCGTTTATTAGGTTTGGATTGTTGCTTGATCCAGTACTCGAGCTGATAGGCGGTCTGTTTATCTGGGCAATCATATGCGCTGATAAGGGTTAGGGGGCCTTTACCTTTCAATGCTTTAGCCCCTTTTACTCCGCCGGCTGAATGTTCTGCAAAGCGCCTTGCAACATCCACAGTCACACCCGTATACCAGTGACCTAGTTTATTTTCAATAATATACACTGACCAAATAGATGGCATTATTTTCTCTGTTTACTGATGGACGATTCAGGGATAAGTTCCCGTAACTGACGGGAAAGTAAGCATAATAGTATTCAGTATTCGGTGGGTCAATGCTATGATTTAGCAAATTTTATCATTAAAACAATCTAATATGACTTTACCTGATTTCTCTAATGCCCGTATTTTAGTTGTGGGCGATGTCATGCTTGACCGTTATTTTAGCGGTGCAACACAACGCATTTCTCCTGAAGCGCCGGTACCGGTAGTGAAAGTTAATAACAGTGAAGACCGTCCGGGTGGCGCTGCCAATGTCGCAATTAATGCCGCAGCATTAGGTGCTCAGGTTCAGCTGATTGGTTTATGCGGTGGGCAATACAAGTCAGATACAGATTTAATTCAAGCGGATGAAGCTTCTCATATTTTGACGACTGCTTTACATGCCCATGATGTCGTGAGTCATTTGGTGCCGGTGGCGCAGATGGAAACTATCACTAAGCTGCGCGTTATGAGCCGTAATCAACAGTTATTGCGTTTAGATTTTGAGGAATCCTTTGCATCGGTGGATAAGCAACCGTTAATCGAGATGGTCAATATGCATATCGCTAAAGCGGATGTGGTGGTGTTGTCCGACTATGCAAAAGGCACCTTATCTAATCCTCAAGCTTTGATTGCATTAGCTAAAGCCCATAATGTACCCGTTGTGATCGATCCTAAAGGGACAGATTTTACGCCGTATTCAGGCGCAACCATCATCACACCAAACATGGCCGAATTTACATTGATAGCCGGTGAGGCTGACTCTGAAGCAGCATTATCTGCTCAAGCCCAAACGATGCGAGCTGAATTGGATTTAAGTGCATTATTGTTAACTCGTTCCGAAGAAGGGATGAGTTTGTTCAGTGATGCACCTGATTATCATTTACCGGCAAAAGCCAAAGAAGTTTATGACGTGACAGGGGCTGGCGATACTGTTGTGGCGGTTTTGGCAAGTGCGCTAGGCGCCAATGTGGCATTACCTGAAGCCTGTGTCATGGCTAATCACGCCGCGAGTATTGTTGTGGGTAAATTAGGTACTTCTTCGGTGACAACAACTGAGTTAGCCTTATCTTTACATGCTAAAGCACATGATGATGTGGGTGTGATGAATGCCGAGCAGTTGACATATACTGTGCGTTTACTGCAATCCCAAGGCCAAAAAGTGGTCATGACTAATGGGTGTTTTGACATTTTACATGCTGGCCATGTGTCGTATTTGCAGGCTGCCGCTCAATTAGGCGACCGCTTGATTGTGGCCGTCAACGATGATGATTCTGTGACCCGTTTAAAAGGTCCTGGTCGTCCTGTGAATAATGTGGCGCGCCGTATGGCAGTCTTAGCGGGATTAGGTGCTGTTGATTTTGTCGTGCCATTTGGCGAGGATACTCCGCAATCGTTGATCGCAGAAGTATTGCCGGATGTGTTAGTGAAAGGTGGCGATTACACGATTGACGAAATCGCTGGGGGTAAAGAAGTCTTAGCTAATGGCGGGGAAGTGAAAGTCATGCACTTTGAAGAAGGGGTGTCGACAACAGCGATTATTAAGCAAATTGTGGATACGCAATAGTATTTATTAACGATCTTAAATGAATAAACATACTTTTACATTGTAATATTAAGTATTTTGGGTACCGTTGGAGTATTAACCTTCATTAATTAGGTCATATCATGTCATCATTACAAAAATGGATCTACACACTCATCGCCATGTGTGCATTTGCTGGGAATTCGGTGTTGTGCCGCTGGGCACTTGTCGATACGGACATCGACCCGGCGAGTTTTACGACGATACGTTTAGTGAGTGGGGCATTATTTTTAGCGCTGTTAACACTGGTGATTAAGCCTAAATTCATTCAATATCCTGACAGCACATCACCCACCGCTCAAGGGTTTTCCAGATTGTCTGGCAGTTGGTTAGGTGCGTTGGCGTTATTTATGTATGCAGCTTGTTTCTCATTTGCCTATATCTCATTAAGTGCGGCAACGGGCGCACTGATTCTCTTTGGCAGTGTGCAATTTACGATGATCTTATACAGTATATTTAAAGGTCAGCGTTTGAATGTGTGGCAGGTAATCGGGTTTACGATGGCACTCATTGGACTAGGAATATTATTTTTGCCAAGTGCGACTGCGCCTGATCTGTTAGGCGGGGGATTAATGATGTTAGCCGGTGTTGCGTGGGGAGCTTATTCTATAATGGGCAAAACGGCAGGTGATCCTAGCTTAGTTACCAGTGGTAATTTTATACGAGCGGGGATGATGAGTGTCATGTTGCTGATGTTGAGTATGTCATATTTAGTATGGGATCTCAGCGGGATGATTCTAGCCATCCTATCAGGTGTCATTGCCTCAGGTGTAGGGTATGCCATCTGGTATGCCGTATTACCATATCACCCCACTACCACAAGCGCTTCGGTGCAGTTGAGTGTACCTGTGATCACGACTTTATTCGGAGTGAGTTTATTAGGCGAAGCGCTATCAGTGCCAATGGTCATCGCTTCTGGCGCTATTTTGGGCGGGATTTACATGGTGATTAACCGCGCCCAGCGCTAGGCTAATAACAGCTTAGCCTCATAATAGCCTAGACTAATATCGGCTCAGTCTAATAACTGAATTGTTGCTAGCTCTTGATATACTTCACAGCTATCTAATAACTCAGTGTGGGTGCCTTGAGAAATGATTTTGCCTTCATCTAATACAACAATCATATCTGCATTGACTACGGTGGATAAACGATGGGCAATGATGAGGGTCGTTTTGTTTTCCATTAACGCCTCTAATGCTTGTTTGACGGCCAATTCACTGGCAGCATCAAGCGCACTTGTTGCTTCATCAAGTAATAAAATAGGGCGGTTAGCTAATATCGCTCGAGCAATCGCAATTCGCTGTTTTTGTCCCCCTGATAATTTCACACCGCGCTCACCAAGCTGGGTGTCATACCCTTGTGGTAACTGACTAATAAATTCATGTGCTTGTGCCAGCTGAGCGGCTTCAATAACATCGCTTAAACTGGCGTCAGTGCGCCCAAAAGCAATATTATCCACGACGCTTGAGGCGAATATCACTGCGTCTTGAGGTACAAGGGCAAACTGTTCACGGATCCATTCACTAGAGACATTTTGCATGGGCTGTTCCCATAATTGAATTGTGCCTTGCTGAGGCTGATAAAAATCTAATAGTAGTTGAAATAATGTCGATTTACCGGCCCCACTAGGACCCACTACTGCGACCTTTTGACCTGAATGTATCGTCAGTTCAATCTCTTGTAATACGGGATGGTTTAAGGCACTGGGGTAGGCGAAACTCACCTGGTCGAAGGTGATGGGTGTCCCGCTTTGGGCCGTTGATAATACTGTAGATGTAGATAATCGCGTTTTTGTCTGGTTCGGGAGGGTGTTAAGTAGCTCACGGATACGTGCCGAAGCGCCAATGGCTTTTTGGATCTCACCAATCACTTCGCTGATTGTGGCCACCGCACCTCCCGCCATGACCGCATAAAAGATAAATGCAGTAAAACTGCCCACCGATAAATCGCCCCTGATCACATCATTTGCGCCAATCCAAGCCACAAACACAATTGCACCAATGCTGATTGCCATAATACAAATTACCAGCAGTGCGCGAAAATGGATGCGAGATTCTGCCGCAACCATGACTTCTTCGACTTTTGCAAAGAGATGATCACGGTCTGCTGCTTCACGGTTATAAGATTGTACGGTATGAATTTCATGCACAGATTGGTCAATGTGCGCACTCATTTGCGCGACTTTATCTTGGGAGTCTTGGGCGTAGTGGCGTACTTTTTTGCCTAATAATTTGATGGGCAACAGTACTACAGGTACCGCAAGCAAGACTAATAGCGTTAGCTGTATTGAGGTAAATAGCATTAGGACTAATGCGCCAATAAAGGTAACCGTCGAACGGATCGCCATTGATAAGCCTGTCCCGATGACACTTTGCAGTACGCTCGTGTCACTGGTAAAACGCGATATTACTTCACCGGTTCGATTTTCAGCATAAAAATCTAATCCCAGTTTGAGCATATGGTCATAGAGGGTTTTACGAATATCGGCGCTGACGCGTTCACCTAACCAGATCATATAATAAAACCGAAAGTAAGTAGCCACACAACCTACAGCAGCAATTCCTAATACGGCAGCTAATGCGGTATTTAGCATCGATATATCATTGGCAACAAACCCTTGGTCAATGACGATTTTGATCCCTTGTCCCAAAATAAGCCAACTGGCGGCACTGACGAATAATGCGACCATCGCTATGCCCACCTTGGTTAAATAAGGACGTAAGAACGTACCTAGCCATTTAATGATCGTAGCGGAAGAAGCATTGGATGGTGAAACGGCAGCTGATAAGGGATCTGACAAGATAGTGCACTCGATAAACAGATGAATATCAGTATGTTAGCACAGCGTCACAAAACAATAATATAAAGGGAACAATAATTTAGCATATGCCGCGGTCAGGACAATGCACACTTTAGCTAAAGTCAGGTAATTACATTTGTTTTCGTGTATAATACGCGCCTTAAATTTAGAGGTCCTTCGTTTTGATTACAACAGCAAATATCACCATGCAATTTGGCGCTAAGCCATTATTTGAAAATATCTCCGCCAAATTTGGTAATGGCAACCGCTACGGACTTATCGGCGCCAATGGTTGCGGTAAGTCGACATTTATGAAGATCTTAAGTGGTGATCTTGCGCCATCAGCGGGTAATGTGTCGATTGACCAAGGTGAACGGATTGGTGTGCTGAGTCAAAACCAATACGCATTTGAAGAATATTCGGTTATTGACGCGGTCATTATGGGTGATACTCAGTTATGGGAAATCAAACAAGAGCGTGACCGTATTTACTCGTTACCTGAAATGAGTGAAGAAGACGGCATGAAAGTCGCTGATTTAGAAACAGAATTTGCTGAATTAGATGGTTATACCGCAGAGAGTCGAGCCGGTGAGTTATTAATCGAGGCTGGCATCGATGAAGCCAGTCATTGGGGCTTGATGTCACAACTGCCTCCTGGCGTGAAACTGCGCGTGTTATTAGTGCAGGCCTTGTTTGCTAACCCTGATATTTTACTACTCGACGAGCCAACCAATAACTTGGATATTTATACTATCAATTGGTTAGCGGATGTGTTGAATCAGCGTAAATGTACCATGATCATTATCTCGCACGATCGTCATTTCTTGAATAAAGTCTGCACGCATATGGCGGACATTGATTACGGTGAGTTGCGTATCTACCCAGGCAATTATGAAGAATATATGGCGGCTGCGGCATTGGTCCAAGAACAACTATTGACTGAAAATGCGAAAAAATCGGCCGAGATTGATGAGCTTAAAGCCTTCGTTGCCCGATTTTCTGCCAATGCGTCAAAAGCAAAACAAGCAACTTCACGTGCCCGACGCATGGAAAAGATTGAGCTAGAAGAAGTGGTACCATCATCACGTCGTTTCCCATTTATCCAATACAAGCAGCATAAAAAATTGCATCGCCAAGCATTAGAGTTAGCCCATGTTTCCCATGGCTTTGAGGAAGGCACGTTATTTACGGGTGGAGAAATCTTATTAGAGGCTGGCGCGAAACTTGCGGTCATTGGTGAGAACGGTGCGGGCAAAACGACGTTTTTACGCTGTTTAGTGAATGAGTTGAAAGCCAATAGCGGTGTGATTAAATGGTCAGAAAATGCGTCTATTGGCTACTGTCCTCAAGATAACTCGGCTGATTTTGCCAATGATATGACCTTATTTGAATGGTTATCCCAGTGGCGCACCAAAGGTCAAGATGATTTATTTGTCCGTAGTATTTTAGGGCGTTTATTGTTTACCTCGGATGAGGTGAATAAGAAAGTCTCTGTGTGTTCCGGTGGAGAGAAGAACCGCTTGATGTTTGGTAAGTTAATGATGCAAGAAATCAACGTCTTGATCATGGATGAGCCGACTAACCACATGGATATGGAAGCCATTGAATCATTGAATAAAGCACTTTCGGCCTTTGATGGCACCTTAATTTTTGTCAGTCATGACCGTGAATTTGTTTCCTCTATTGCAGATAGTATCATTGAAATTGCCGATCAGAAATTGCATTATTTCCAAGGGTCGTTTGATGAGTACATGAGCCATAAAAGCTAGCTGAATAGATGCACTTACGTAATCTTCACCTTAATGGTTATGACTTTGTTCAGTTAGCGGCAGTTTACCCCCCGCTTAAGGCATTTATGGCGCCTAATCCAGTGGGTAAGTTGACCATTGATTTTGCTCAGCCAAAAGCGGTTAAAGCGTTAAATGCGTCTCTTTTAGCGCATCATTATGGGGTGCGGCAGTGGGATATCCCTGAAGGGTACTTATGTCCTGCCGTGCCTGGACGTGCTGATTATGTGCATTTTATTGCTGATTTATTAGCCGAAGATAATGCTGGTGAGATCCCCACTGGTCAATCGATAAAAGGCTTAGATATTGGTACTGGTGCGAACTTAATTTACCCGATAGTGGCAAATCGAAGCTATGACTGGCAGATGGTGGGGAGCGATATTCATGCGCCGTCTTTTAAGAACGCGACCCTCATTGCCCAGTCTAATCCAAACTTAAAAAACAACGTGACTGTACGTCATCAAACGTCTCCTGAACAAATATTCAGTGGCATTATCCATCCCCAAGAAACCTTTGCGTTTACTATGTGTAACCCGCCGTTTCATGAATCTGCTGAGGCAGCAATGTCGGGTAGTGTGAAGAAAAATAAAAATCTAGCGAGGCACAAACACAAACGACGTGGTAAAGAATCCACTGCGAATAACCGTCAATCACTCAACTTTGGCGGTCAACATAATGAGTTATGGTGTGATGGTGGGGAGTGGCGGTTTGTCAAAAAGATGCTTAATGAGAGCGTTGAGTTTGCGCAGCAAGTTGGCTGGTTTACTTCATTGATTTCTAAAAAACAGCATGTTGATAGTTTAGTGAAACATGCTAACACACTCAATATTAAAGACTGCCGTGTCGTCGAAATGACTCAAGGTGCTAAGTTGAGTCGTTTTATCGCTTGGCGTTTTTAATCGTATCTGTAAGGCTTCATTTCATCCTTGAGAAGAAGAGAGTGTTTGAGCTAATACTTGAATATGTGCAGGACTAATTTCACAACACCCACCAATTATACTCACTCCTTGCTGTGCCCAATACAGAGCATGTTGTGCATAATTTTCAGGTGACAAGTCATGCCTTGCTTGTAGATTTTTGACGGTGGTGCCTGGATAGAGCGAATCCACCGATGTAAATCCATTGGCATAGACGCCTACTTGTTCGGTTTTAGCGAGTACTGAAGGTAAGGCTTGGGCAATGGATTCAGGGCGACTACAGTTCAACAACACAGTATTGGTAAATTCAGGCACTAGTGCATCAAGGGCATCGACAATGGACTCTCCTCCGCGTAATTTCTCAGGCGTATCATCACAGACAGAAAACGCCAGCCACACAGGTAAGCCTGATTCTGCGGCTGCAGTACAGGCTGCTTTTGCCTCTGCTATGGATGACATTGTTTCACAAATAAACAGATCGCAGCCGGAGGCTTGAAGTGCTACTAGCTCGCGATAGGTGGCTAATGATGTCTCAAAATCCGGTGATTCACTGGGATGATAACTGGCCACTAGTGGCGGTAAACAACCTGCTATTTTAGTCTCGGGTTTGTTTGATAATGCGATAGCGGCTTTTGCCGCGTCGATGGCGCTTTGATGTAAAGATGATAATTGCGCTAATGCATTATTTTTGGCTAATCGTTGCGGTGTAGCGGTATAAGTATTTAAGGTGATCACTTGTGCGCCGGCATTGATGAAATCCAGATGCAGATCCCTGACTAATTCAGGCTCATGTAACATAATATCGGCAGACCACATGGTGGTGACTTCGCGTTGACTGCGTGCTAAAAGCTCTTGGCCCATGCCACCATCGAGAAGGGTAATTGTCATCATTATACTCACAGCTAAAGATACTTAATTGCGTATTATTTTACATGGAAAATTGTAGCTCGACAGTGTTAATGTATTGGGATGGTGATGTTGATGAGTTCAACATACAAAAAAACCTCGCATTAGCCTGCCTAATGCTCGAAAAAAGATATGGTAAGTATTTGGATGCGACTCGATAAATATGTGAGTAAAAGTACCGTATTAACTGCGGCCCAAGTGCTGGAGGTGATTGCGCGAGGGGAAATCTCCGTCAATGATTCCGTGACTGATGACCCTAGTTATCAAGTACATAAAAACAATACGGTACACTGGCTCGATACACGTTTAGAGTGTCGCCCCTTTCGTTACATTATGCTGAATAAACCTCCTAATATGATCTGTTCCAATATTGATGAGCATTATCCGAGTGTCTTCAACTTAGTCGATATACCTCATCAGCATGAATTGCACATTGCCGGTCGTCTAGATGCTGATACGACAGGATTAGTATTGATAACGGATGATGGTAGTTGGTCCTATCGTTTAACTCATCCTGACAATCATTGTCCTAAGGTTTATCGGGTTTGCTTAGCAAAGCCTATTTCCGATGACATGATCATGCGCTTGGAAAAAGGCGTCTTATTACAAGGTGAATCTGCGCCGACATTACCTGCTGCTATCGACGTTGTTGGAGCCAATGAAGTATTACTCACCATCACCCAAGGTAAATTTCACCAAGTTAAACGTATGTTTGCCGCTGTGGGGAATCGCGTTAAGGCTTTGCACCGTGAGGCCATTGGGGAGATAAATTTAGATGTAGAAGTAGGGCAGTGGCGGTATATTTCGGTGAATGATAATCAGCATTAATTTCTTAGCAATAATTGTTAACAAGAGTTATTAGCAAGGGTTATTGGCAAGGGTTATTGGCATCTACTGATAGCGGGTTTTGGCATTATCGATTAACGCTTGTATATACATCATGTTATCTGCTGGATGACGATCGCCAGCCCCCCAGACGTAATAAAGTCCGTCTTGCTCAAAGACACCCATCGTATATAACTGTCCTTGGACACGCGGCGCCCAAAAAGTAGATGATTGGCACAAGGATGTGATGGTTTCACTTGGGATATCTTTAATTTTTATCACCCACATATCTTCTCTGATGAGAAATTCCTTATCTCCCATATCATCTAATAATTGGGTAATGGTGCGAGGTTGATATGACCCACATTCGCAATCCACAGTGTCGGTAAAACGTTGGATGATACTGGGGGAGCCCTGATGACTCAGCATTGACGACTTGGATGTATCAATGGCCGATGTTTTTAACATCTGATGCTCGGGTAATTGAGCTATATGGCTTATATGAGGCTCACCGATTAATTGGCTAATGAGTATGGTGCTAATATTAGCTGGTTCTTGTTGATCAATATGATGGAGTTTTGGTGCGGTTGATTGTAAAGAGCCAGTCACAGACTTATCGTTCACAGGTAGTCCACTGGCTAATAAGGCTTGGATACACTCAGGAAATTGAGTCATCGTGGGTATTTGTGGTTCATCCGTAACCACTTGCCCTGCAAACCACCCTGCAAATTTTTGAGCACGCGCCTCGCACTCATCCTCGTGACATATACTTTCCTGACAAGCACTCTCCTGACATGCGTTCTCCGGAGACTCTTTCTCCTGACACAAATAGCGAATGGCAAACTTACCTCGATGATTCAGTTCTTCTTCTACATATAATTCGGGCCATTGAGTTTGCCAAATCGGGAGTTGTGCGAGGACTGAGCGTTGATATTGTGCCGGTAGCCACCATGAATAAATGCGCGGCTGATTCAAACCCTGCTTATCATCGCTACGGGTGTAAGGCTGATAAATAACAGGTTGCTTGGGATGCGTAAGCGCTTGCTGATGCTCCACGCTAATATTAGTTTGCACCTTACTTAACACCGCACGGATGTCTTCAACGGTCACGCCACTAGCAATGAGTGAAATGGCGCTATCTTGGTAATATTGAGATTTATAGGCATACACATCATCTGCAGTGAGCTGCGCTAGTATATCTGGCAATCCACCCCAGTGTTGATAGGCATCCGGATGCTGATCTCCTCGCCATATTTGTGACTGTTTTTGATAAGCGGGATGTTTAGCATAAAATGCCAGTTCATGCTGGATCACAGACTTTTCTTGTTCTATGTCGCGCGCTGCATAAGTGCGGGTCATTAAGCCTGCATACAAGTATTCGATGAGTAATAGTAAGTCTTCTGCAGTATCTGCTTGAGCAAAGTAATAGCTTTTATTTCCGGTCGTGCTGGCATTCATCTTACATCGAGTCAAACTCGTCAACGCAAATAAATTATGACGCTCTGGAAATACAGCGGATGTGCGAAACACTAAATGCTCGACCAAGTGACCAATACCAGAATGATCCAGAGCAGGGGAAGGCAAAGTAAAGACAGCTGCACACCCAACTACAACCTCAGGTTGTTCAACAATATGGATATTCATCGAGACCCTTTAGTGAGTTGCAGCATAAGCGCTTATTCCTGAATTAAATGGACAGGGATTTCAGTTTTGGGATCGCGGTAAAATAAGTTTTCTGTCGGCTGCTGGGACTGGGCGATGGCCGCTTGGATCAAATGATGATCGGGGGATTTATCACATACCGGATCGGTTTTATGCATATCACCAGTGAGCATAAACGCCTGACAGCGACAGCCGCCAAAATCCTTTTCCTTTTCATCACAATCGCGACATGGCGAAGGAAGCCAATCCAGTCCACGAAATTTATTAAATGAAAAATCTTCATGCCAGATTTTCTCTAATGATGATTCTTTCACATTCGGGAACGTCAGAGGTAATATTTTAGCGCTATGACAAGGCAGGGCAGAACCATCGGGCGTCACGGTTAAAAAAGTGGTCGCCCAACCATTCATGCAAGCCTTTGGGCGTGTTTCATAATAATCAGGTGTGACAAATATAAACTTCGGTTCATCATCACCTTGAGTGTTTCTAAATGCATTCACGGTTGCTTCAGCGGTCTCAAGTTGTGCTTTCGTCGGCAGTAGATGGTCACGATTTAAATAGGCCCACCCATAATATTGTACTGTGGCTAACTCAACGAAATCGCCTCCCAATTCACAACTTAGGGCGAGTACATCGTCGATTTTATCTATGTTTTGGCGGGTTAAACAAAAATTCAATACCATCGGATAATCGTATTGCTTAACTAATTTAGCGACAGCTAACTTTTGTTCAAAAGAGTGGCGTTTGTTACCAATCAAGTCATTCTCATCGGCATTGGCAGCTTGGAAACTGAGCTGAATATGGTCAAGTCCTGCCTCTTTTAAACCCTTGATACGCTTTTCAGTTAAGCCAATGCCAGAGGTGATTAAGTTCGTGTAAAAACCCAGTTCACTGGCATGTGCCACTAATACTTCTAAATCTTTGCGCAGTAATGGTTCACCACCGGAAAAGCCGAGTTGTACGGCGCCCATTTCACGCGCTTCGCTAAGTACCTTTTTCCACGTTTCGGTATCACACTCATCTTTGCGCTCAGTCATTTGCACAGGATTGGAACAATACGGACAATGTAATGGGCAATCATATGTAAGCTCGGCAAGGAGCCATAATGGATTGTTAACATACGCTTTTAAAACAGGTTTAGTCGACATACTTTATCCATTTTTTTTCATGAGCATGATCTAAAAATTCGTGAATATCTTTATCAATGCCCTCGGCTCCTGGAAATTTAGCGATTAAATCACTGATAATGGTATCAACATCACGCTCTCCATTTACCATTTGCATGATTTCACCGGCACTGCCATTGAGGGTGATCATTCCTTCAGGGTATAACAACACAAACGCATCTTGCGCTTTTTCAAATTGAAATTTATATAAGGGATTAAGTTTAGGAGTTGCCATTACATGAAGCCTTTGTGAGAAATATTTTCGTCAGTTACCGCACCAAAAGGCTTGCGGTTAAACTCATATGCTAAGCTGATACTATCAGCCATACTCCATAAGACATCAAGTTTGAATTGCAGAATATTCAATGCACGCTCTTGTTGTTTACGCGTTTCAAAATGATCTAAAGTGATCTCTAAACCGTGCTGTACATCACGACGTGCCTGATTTAAACGC
This sequence comes from Glaciecola sp. HTCC2999, assembly GCF_000155775.1. Classification (GTDB taxonomy): domain Bacteria; phylum Pseudomonadota; class Gammaproteobacteria; order Enterobacterales; family Alteromonadaceae; genus Opacimonas. The sequence goes on along the minus strand of NZ_DS989810.1, from coordinate 790,769 downwards.
ATTTGAAAATAGGAAAATCCTTCTGGATCAATCCATTTATAATGGGTTGGCCAAGTATCGAGGCGACTTTGATGGATTTCAGGTGCGAACATCTCAGTGAGTGACGAACAGGCTGCTTCTTCCCAGCTAGCTTTACGCGTAAAGTTAATATATGCCCCGACGGCAAACTTCACACCAGGTAATAAAAAGCGTTCATTGAGCATATCTTCACGATGTAAACCCACCGCTTCACCTAGACGTAACCAAGCTTCAATACCGCCTAGAGTAGTATCTTCAGGGTCTCCATCATGATCCAATATACGCTGGATCCATTTGCGACGGGTTTGCAGATCCCAGCAATTTGCCATGATCCCTGCATCTTTTACTGGGATCGCTAACTGATAAAATAAGCGATTGGCGACCCATCCTTGAATTTGTTCTTGGCTACATTCACCTTTATTCATCGCTACATGAAACGGATGATAGATGTGGTAGTACTCGCCTTTAGCACGGAGCTTTGCTTCAAATTCATCGCGAGACCAAGGTGCTTGCTTTGTCATAGAATATCCTTAAATCGTAATTTGCATGCCATCATAGGCCAATTCAATACCATTATCGCGAAGATAGGCATTGGCAGTAGAAGACTCATCTAGTACAGGGTTGGTATTATTAATGTGAATCAAAATTTTCCGTTCGATATCGTATTCTTGTAACAATGCGACAGTGCCATCAGGACCATTCACAGGCATGTGACCCATTTGTGAACCGAGTCGGTTACTAAAGCCTTTTTGGATCATTTCATCATCGAGCCATAAGGTACCGTCAAATAGGGCACAACTTGATTGTTCGAGCATATTTTTGACTAAGTCACTCGCTTGTACACAACCTGGGGCATAAAACACACTTTTGCCGGTGGCATTATCTACAATCTGCAAACCAATGTTGTTCCCATCCACAATATTATCGCGATATTTCGAATAAGGCGGGGCATTCGATTCTAATACAACCGGATGAAAGGTGAGTCCAGCGACGCCTTCCACTTGAAAACCTGGTTCATGAGTCGTACCAATCGCGCGGCGTTGTAGCCCTCCATGCCAATGTTTAAGCATTGGAAAAACAGGAAAAGCGGTACTTAAATCTTCATAGACTACATCCGTGCAATAAACAGGTAATGGTAATCCCTCACGTAACGTTAGTAGTCCAGTGGTATGGTCGATTTGACTATCGGTTAAAATAATCGATTTAATCGCAGTGCCCCGTTGTTGCCCATCGGCCGGCCACAATAAGGGAGACTGGTTAATTTGTTGGCGAATATCGGGAGAGGCATTAATTAAGACCCAATCTTTACGGTTACTTGAAACAGCAATACTCGATTGTGTGCGTTCGCGTACGGGTAAAGTCTTATTTCGGCAGCCTGCACAATTATCACAATGACAATTCCACTGTGGTACACCACCGCCTGCACCTGAACCCAAAATTAATATATACATGGTGTTTACCTAGGAACAAAAAAGGCTGCCAGTTGGCAACCTTTTGACAAAAAATAAATGGGTGCTTAGCGATTGCTGATGTATAAAGTTACTTCAAAGCCAAGACGCATTTCGTTGTACTGAGGTTTAGTCCACATAGTATTTCTCCGTTATTTACGTTGTATTAACAATTAGTATAGTACAGATTTGAATCTAAAAAAACATCCTCCTTTAGGAGGGGATCATCTCGTCCTAAGTTCCCTGTTTACTATTCATTTTTAGATATTGCAATAATAAAGGCAAGGGCCTGCCTGTTGCTGAATTTCCCGTACCATGCATAAATGCAGTGCCGGCGACATCTAAATGTACCCAAGGGACATCCTCAGTGTAGCGGGATAAAAAACAGCCTGCAGTGATTGCGCCTGGGGAGTTGACCCCCGCATTCATCATATCGGCAAAGGGACTATCAATCGCTTCTTGGTATTCATCCCATAAGGGCATTTGCCAAGTGCGATCAAACGCTATTTCACTGGCGTCTAATAACTGCTGTACTAAATCATCATGGTTACTGACCATGAAACTACTTACATGCCCTAAACTTTGAATAGCCGCACCGGTTAACGTCGCAATATCAATCATCGCGCTTGGTGTAAAACGCTGAGCAAACGTCATCACATCGGCAATAATAAGCCGTCCTTCGGCATCGGTACTCATGATTTCAACCGTTTGCCCTGATAGGGTTGTCAGAATATCACCTGGTCGATAAGCATCGCCATCGGGAAGGTTTTCAACGGCTGCGACAATGCCAATGACATTAATATTTAGCTGTAACTGAGCAATGATATGCATGATCCCGACAATGGTCGCGGCTCCGCACATATCATAGGTCATGTGACCCATCCCAGGTGCTTTTTTCAAGGTGATCCCACCAGCGTCAAAGGTGACTCCTTTACCAATGAGCACAATCGGCTCACCTTCACCGCCGTGGTAATGAATCACAGACATATGCGCCGGATTATCGCTGCCGCGACCCACTGCTGTATAGGCTCCCATACCCAGTTGTGATATAGCGTCGGCATCAAATATGTCTGTTGTGATGGTATTAAATCTTTCAGCAAGTAAGCGAGCATGGTCAGCAAGATAAGCGGGTGTACAAATATTTGCGGGTAAATTAGCTAGGTCTTTGGTGAGCCACATGCCATGATTTAACGCGTTAATTTCTTGCAAGCATATGATATCACTACCTGAATAAAACTCGATTTGAGGCATGCTGAAGTCAGGTTTGGTCGTTTTAAATACATCAAATTGATAAAATGATTGGATAAAATGTGTCAAAAAATTCAACGTGATAGCATCATCATGTTTGACCGTATCAGCCAGTCTGGCCGTGTTCGATGCCTGAATATTGAGATCTTTTGTGACATTTTTGATTAAATTAAAGAGCCGTTCTTGGGCTAAATCTTCGGGTAAACACACAAGTGTTAATGACAACAGTGCAGTATCGACTGGACAGGCGATTGAAATATTCATGCCTGTTTTAAAAGGGGCTGTAAAGGTGTCCAACACCTTTTGAATATGGACTTGAGTGCTAGTCTCAAATGCTGATAAGGCATAGGTTAACGACTGTTCAGACACGATCATAATTAAATGGGTGTCCGCAGTGACTAGTACACTGGCCTTTTTAAGAGGTTGATAGCGTTGGTGGGGAAGTATTTTCATGAAGTCATGCTACTGAAAATATTGATGTGAGACAAACCTTTTACACAAAAAAGGAAATGCATGTACAGATGACATAGCATTTCCTTGCAGTGAAATAAAAAGCGACCCATTTGAGTCGCTCATTGTTCATGTCGATACACTAACTTTTACTTTTATGAAAAGCCCGCGCCAGACGATCTTTTAGGAACGTTCGATGAATTTTCGTCGCTGTGTTTCCGCGCTTAGTAGAAAGTTTATCTTCCAGTTCTTTTAAATTGTATAGAGCGGTGGCCTGTGCAATTTTGTCGTAGCTGCTAGCTTTTTCTAAACCAGCAATACGGATAAGACGCTCTATGTATTCCACCTGTAAGTTTTGGCGATATGAATTCACATTTTTACGCATATCATCAGCAAAAATAGCATCCGTCAAATCAGTCATTACTTCGCTCAGTGGATACGTATTACCATAGCGTGTGCTATCAGTAATACGCTGCAAGACATTTTTATGTAATATATGATCAAGCACCTGTTTTTGCATATTTAACAATAAGTTATGCGGTTTAGGGTCTTCATTGCGGCCATAATGTGAGAAACCACGACGTTGATTTTGTAAAAACGGTAATAATGGTTCGATATCATCAATCGCATTGGGCGCAAATAAATGCTTACTCAGTGCTTGCATGGCTTGCTCTTGTGTTTCACGCGGCACTGGCGTAAATGGTTGGTCATAGCCTGCTTGACCGACAACCGCGCGATTAATGTGGATCCCACCAATATAACGAGACATTACTCGAGTTTGTACCGCCATGCTACCAGCAATAACATTCGCAGCGACGACTAGATCTTGATGACTTTCACCCGGTTGGAGTACTTTATCTTGTAATTTAGTCGCTTCATGATGTAAGCGCTCGATATAGTTCTTCGCATAAGTCACAGCATCTGATGACATATCACCTGTCATGATACGCGGGTCAATATGACGACCTGCCGCACGCATATCATCTGCATCATTACCAAAAGCAAGTCCAGCTTCGGTCGAACGCAGCAGAATTGCTTCTAAACGTTGTGCCTCTGCTGCAGCATCATCGAGTGCTTGAGAGTATCCATAATTAATCGCCCAATCATCATAAGGACCTGGCGCATAATCATAATAGTCACCTTGAGCCTCACCTATCGGTGCTAGGTTAATCGGGGCATAATCCATGACTGAACCGGTGATTGCACCTTGAGTTAACGTTGAGTTATGGACATCGGTAGCAGAAAAACGTTGTGACGCTTTCATATTATGATTAAGACCCAATGTATGACCGACTTCATGCAAGGTTAAATGCAATAAACCTTGGCGAAGTATTTCGTTTTTATCTAAATCATAGATATCAACATTGGTGCCGCCAATCATATTACCTAGTACCATACCGCTTTGTATGTCAAAGCCCTTTGAGCAGCGTAGGGTTTTGCCTAAAAGTTCATGAGAGTGCATGTCATGGCTATCATGTTCTGATGTTGCCTCTGTGTTTAGCATTGAACCTTGAGTGAACATACCTTCGTATAACCAACGGTTGGACATAAAGACGAACTCAAGCATAATATCCGCAGCTATAATTTGCCCATCAATAGGATTCGCTAAACTTGGCCCATATCCACCAAAACGAGGGCGTGGTGAGCTAGTCCAACGTAACACGTTATAGCGTACATCATCAGCTGTCCAGTCCGCATCATCTGGTTGAATGCGTACTTCTAATGCATTACTGATCCCGGCTTTTTCAAATGATGAATTCCACGCTAACACACCCTCTTTAATCGTTTCACGCCACTCTAGTGGGGTGGTGTTTTCAATCCACCAGACAATCGGTTCAACAGGATCAGACACGTCAGCATCGGGGTCTTTTTTCTCTAAATGCCAGCGATTAATATAGTCAACATAAGGAGTTGTGCCAGGATCTGTTTGATCATCTTTGTAGGTACCAAAATAGCCCACGCGCGCATCATCAACACGCGGTTCAAAATTATTTTCTGGTAACTTTACAAATGCGTGTTGCAAACTAATTGTGGTGAAGCGTGCGTCAGCGCTGCCGCCGGTACCAAAGTTACGAGGGGTTGGATTTTCATAGACATAATCCACGACGATATGGGTATTTTCAGGGAAATTATCGACACGATTCAAGCGCGTTTTAGTTTTAGATAATTTACCGGGTTTAAAGCGATTTTTATCTGCTTTAGGATCACGCGAAGGGTAAGGGGAGATTTTATGTAAATCTTCACTCATGACGACGTCACTTAAATCGACAACGATTTTACCTTCCTCATCGAACTCAATTTTGGTAGAAATTAATAATGCTTCAGAGGTATTTGCATTTGCCACTTTGCTCAATGGGTTTTCTGGATCAAAATAAAAATTATCATTTATTCTAACGATATCTAGGCGATCAAAATATTGGCGAAACTCAATCAGATTTTCACTGCGATAAGCCCCTTCAAAATGACCTGCATCTACAACTCCGTTCACGGTTTGTGCAAAATACAGCACAGGCGTATTTAACATGGACGGTTCAATCACTAACTTAGCCGCGCCAGTATCTTCGTCTTGATAAATATCCATATAACCTGGCATGTGAGCCATGCCTTCTACAATATCAGCGAACGTTTTTTCTTTTTCTTCTTTTTTATTTTCATCACTGTCAGAGTCATTTTTTGACTCTTTATCTGCTGTAACGTCTTCTGTGGTCGCTACTTTTTTAGATTCGTCTTTAATTACGGGGGCTGTAGCGGGTTGGGAAAGTATGTCACTATTGAAAATTTCAGTCGCATCGTTGGCGTTAGCCACACCCACGTGCATACTTAATGCAAGGGTTAATGCGGAAAAGGTAAATGAGGGTTTCATAGTATCGCTCCATATTATAATTTGGATCTAGTGTAATTTGAAGACGATAGGAAACCTAGTGTTTACCATAAAATCACTTTTACAACTTTGTAACAAAGTTTATCCGCTTTGAAATGTTGCATGCATTTTAGATACTACCATTGGGTGTATCGATTTATTTATTTTTGAGTAAGGTGATAGATGTAATCAGATTTAGGTAAATATACTGAGAGCCTTTATTTAATAGGGACTCTCTATTTTTAGGTGTTATACCCTATGTTGATTATTGGTGATAAGGAATATAGTTAGACCCATATCAAACAGGAGATACATAATGCGATTTCATAAAATCACTCTAGCAATTATAAGTTCACAGTTACTTTATGCTTGTGGGGGAGGTGGTGATACTTCCTCTAACATTACACCTATACCACCTAGTACTGCACCAACAAGTCCCACTGTAAGCACAGTGATTAAAACTGGAGTGGTTACTGGTTTTGGAAGTGTTTATGTCGATGGTCAGCGGTTTACCACAGACAATACGTCATTCACCATCAACGGACAAGCAGGACAATCTATTGAGCAATTAAAAGTTGGGATGAAAATTTCGATGAATGTTCAAGAGTCAGATGAAAATGACACGCATAGTGTTTCTAGTGTGCTTTATGATAATGATATTGAAGGTGCAGTTACTGCAATTGACCGGAACAACCAACAGTTAGTCATAGTAGGCACTATCGTTAAGTATAATGATTTAACCCATTTTATTGGATTAACAGAAATGTCTTTATCTGTTGATGACCGTGTTGAAGTCAGTGGGTATTTTGATATCGATGGCACATTCATTGCCACATACATAGAATTAGATGATGACCTAGTTAATGATAATTCTGAGTATACATCAGGAGTTGTAGGTAATCTTGATGACGCTCAACAGACATTTATGTTGTCTGATATCACAGTCAATTATGCATCTTCGAATACCGCTATTATTGAAAATGGCCAAAAAGTGAGAGTAAAGGGTGTCTTAATCGATGGTGTGCTTACAGCCAATGAAGTGGAGATCATTGATGAAAGCTATTATCTAGAATTAAGTAATGATGATATTGCTCGAGTCGAAAAAGAGGGGCTTGTTACTGCATTTGATAGCGTGAATAACACTATCACAATTGATGGACTGATTTATCAGTTAGCAGCAGATGTTGTTATTGAAGGAAATACCAATATTCAGGTACAAGACTTTGTTGAAATATATTTAGATCCAGCGACAAATTTGGTCATTTATATTGAAACCAAAGATAGACATTTAAATACAGATGGTAAAATTAAAGGGGCGATTGAAGCAATTGATTCAATCAACCAAACGATCACGGTAAATGGTCAAGTATATACATTTGTAAGTACTACACGTTTAGAAGACGATGATGATAAGTATTTTAACTTTGCATCATTAAGCGTAAACGATCTAGTAGAAGTGGCCTATGTCAAAAATTCGCAATCAGATAATCTTATTCAGAGAATTGAACGTGAAGATGAAAATGAGTACAACGAAGAATGGGACCTGGAAAGTCGTGTTTTTACTGTAGACGCTGCGACTCAGACTATTACCCTTAACGGTATGAATGTGACTTTAACAGAATCAATGAGGTTTATTATTAATGATGTTGTGACTGATTTGACGACCTTTTTGACAACAGCTACAGATTCTGTAGGTAATGATGAAATTGAAATAGAAGGGGCGTTTGATAGTACCGGCGAATTTGTCGTGCAAAAAGTTGAATTGGAACAACAAAGCCTTAATGGCAGTAACAATGACAATGATTCTGACAATGATTCTGACAATGACAATGACAATCATACCTCAGATAATTCACATGATAATGGATATGTCGAATTTGAGGGTAAAGTAACAAGTATTGTTGATGACAGCAGTTTCACTTTAAATAACCAAGCTGTCAAAATTGATAGCAACAGTGAATTAGAAATCAACGATAGGCGCGTTTCTGTGACACAGTTCATGTCGGCACTTCAAGTTGGTGTTAGGTTGGAAATTGAAGGAGCTTGGGTTAATGGTGATTATATCTATGCCTATGAAGCCGAAATTGAATCCGAAGATAATGATTGATTTACAATAATATGTTATAAATAAGCCATATTTCGATATGGCTTTTTTTATATGAATAGAGACAAAATTATAGCGCTCCTTTTAATTCTTATTATTATCTTCAAGTTAGGAGATCTTTACGTTGATTTTGCAAATCAAGTAGAAAGCCACCACTTAATCCAAGAAATCATATTGATTATTTTGTCTTCTGCTATTTTTGTTTTTTTAGCTTTTGACATTAAAAAACGAAGTAAACAAGCGCAGTTACTTGCACAACAATTAAGAGTAAGTAAAACCCATTATGACAATTTATCTAAAAAAGTCGTAGAGACAAAAACACAATTTTTCGAGAGCATTGCAGAACAATTTGAGCAGTGGGAACTGACGAAAACAGAAAAAGAAGTTGCATTATTGTTAGTCAAAGGTTTAAGTAACTTTGAAATTGCGGAAGTCCGTGGAAAATCTGAAAAAACGATTAGTCATCAAGCATCATCTGTTTATAAAAAAGCAAATGTTACAGGAAGGCATGAGCTTGCGGCCTTATTTTTTGAAGAATTAATTGGTAATTAAAACAATTATTTAGTTCAAATAGGCGGTTATCCCTATAGCCGTTTTCGAGTAAGTAACTACACTAAGTTTTTATCTTTAGGATTATGCTAATGAAACTTACTCGTGTGACAAAACATCATACTTTAATCATTTTTCTGCATTGGTCGATGGCGATTACTCTATTACTTATGCTGTTAACTGGAGAGTTTATGGAAGACTCTCTCAGCTCTCCTATTTTTGTGTTGCATACTCAAGTTGGCTTTACGCTTTTATTATTGTTTTTTGTCAGACTATCAACATCCTTAATCACTCATAGGACTCACAATACAAGCTTGTTCTCGAAATTTGACGAACGCATAGCGAAATTTACCAAACTTGGCTTGTATTCCGTCATGTTCTTAATTCCTTTCACAGGATGGTTAATGACAAATTTTGAGCTTAGGTTACAACCGATTTCTTTTTTAGGCATGATCGATTGGCCAGTGATCCCAAGTGTTGTCAGTAACCATGAACAATTTGAAATCCTGGAAGACATCCACGAGTTTGGTGTGAAAATGTTATTTCTTTTCACTGGATTACACGTTCTCGGTTATATCAAACATCTTGTGTGGGATAAAGTCGACCTTCTTAATGCGATACGCTTTAAAAAATAGTGCTCAAAGTTGATTATTCTTTTGCTAAATATTCATTACAGCTCTTATCTTATCCTTTAGTAAATAAATGGCTTATTAATTGCTAAGTATTTAATGAGACTGCTCATTTTCGTAGTAAGCCTCAAGTTAATGTCTTATACATGATTATATAATAGGTACCAAGATACTGTAGGTACTGTTTTATTAGATATGTTAAGCATATCTAATTGGAGTGAAATATTTATGAAGCAATTACCAAGATACTTATTCGCCGCTGTTGTCATATTTGGCAGTTTAACCGCATGCAATAATGACAATAATGGCAGAGCCTCTCTCAATACTAACCAATCAACTGTCCCAATGAGTGCTGCAAACACAAAGGGTAATCAAAAAGGAAATAGTGGTTTTGATGTTGATGCACTTGAACAGAAATTATTAAATTATAGTATGGACTCAATTAGTCAAGATGAAGTAGACGATTTAGTATGGATAAGAGAGGAAGAAAAACTTGCTGGAGATGTGTATCAAGCGCTAGCAAATCTACACGGGCTTCAAGCTTTTACTAATGTGGCAGAAAGTGAAGCGACTCATACTTCTGCTGTTAGAGTGTTGTTGAATCGTTATGACATTGCTGATCCCGCTATTTCTACATCGATGGGTGTTTTTATCAACCCTACATTACAAGATTTATATAACGACTTGGTTTCAGCCGGTACACCTAGTTTAAATGAAGCTTTAGTGGTTGGTGTAATGATAGAAGAACTGGATATTTCCGATTTACATGCTGCAATAGAAAGACTTAGCGAAAATGAAGATATCAAAATGGTGTATGAGAATCTAACGAAAGGCTCAAGAAATCACCTTCGCTCTTTTTATAGTCAATTAATCAGTCGAGGTGGAACTTACACTCCGCAGTATATATCTGAAGAAGAGTTTACAGATATTATTAATTCACCCATGGAAAATGGCAATTAACCATTCGCTTAATAATGGTTATTTTTAGCAATACTCACCAGTGGCACATACATGTTTAAGATGTTTATAGAGACTAGTGTGCTACTGGTGCATTCAAATTAATGATATTAATAAGATGATTAATAGCATGAAAAACGATACGATCTTTAGGTAAATATACCAACAGCTAATTCAGTCCATAAGGCTATGAAAAGAAATAAGACTAAAACGGCTAGATAAACTCTATTGTTGGAGGAGACCCTCCTGGATAACAAGACAAAAATAGCGCTAAAGCCAAAAATCATAGCGCCCATGACAACGAAATCCATAACTTGCCATTGAATTTCACTGCTTATGAGCATCCCTAAAGCGGGTATTAAAAGTAAGAATATCGTACCAATACCTAACCAACAAAAAACAGAATTCTTCTTAGTTAAGTTTTTAAAATATATTTTCATTCTCATTTCCTGTGGGCATGTGACACTTTTTTAAGATTTAATAAATTCTATGATGAAGTAATAACTTAAGCAAATAACATAGATGAATTAAATCATTATTTTCAGTTGTTAGTTTACATTTGCACATTTAATATAGAAAGCCTAGTTTTAACATAATTTGACGGCTTATGACATATCCAACTATTGACCAAATCATCGGTAATACCCCCTTAGTACGCTTACAGCGGTTGGCGCCAGAGTCAGCTCAAGTTCTCGTGAAACTTGAAGGACATAATCCTGCATCGAGTGTTAAAGACCGAGCAGCGTTATATATGATCAATGAAGCAGAAAGCGCTGGACATATCATGCCTGGAGACACGCTGATTGAGGCGACGAGTGGAAACACAGGTATCGCTCTGGCTATGGTAGCAGCTATTCGTGGGTATCGGATGCGCTTGATTATGCCGGATAACCTTTCTGTTGAGCGTCGTGCAGCAATGAAAGCCTATGGTGCAGAATTAATCCTCGTAGATAATGGTATGGAAGGTGCCAGAGATTTGGCTCACGATATGGAAGCACGAGGTGAGGGCAAAATACTCAATCAATTTGCTAATAGTAATAACCCTTTAGCTCACTTTTCTGGTACCGGACCTGAAATATGGCGAGATACGCATGGTGAAGTCACGCATTTTGTCAGTGCCATGGGGACTACGGGTACGATCATGGGGACATCAAAATATTTAAAAGCACAAAACCCAGACGTACAAATTGTCGGCTTACAACCATCAGAAGGAAGTCAGATAGCGGGGATCCGTCGTTGGCCAGAAGCTTATTTACCTTCGATTTATGAGCCGGAAAGGGTTGATGAAATTCTCGATATTACTCAAGCAGAAGCTGAAGATATGACACGCAGACTGGCTGCAGAAGAGGGGATCTTTTGTGGTGCAAGTGCAGGTGGTGCCGTTGTTGGTGCACTGAAAGTCGCTGAGGCAAACCCTGGCTCTGTCGTCGTGACAATTATATGTGATCGTGGTGACCGTTATTTATCAACAGGCATTTTTCCTGGATAAATAAAGGTTTTTGTATCATGTTAGCCAACTATCCTTTATGCATTGGCTAATGCTATGTTGGCTAACTTTAGTCCAATAAATTATGTAATAAAATCAATAATTAACGCGAATAGCAATAGACTGACGAGTTGCCATGATAACCATCGTTTTTGCCATTGATTTAACTCAGATCGTTTTCTCAACATGTGGAGAGTCTGAGTAAAAGGATAGACGAGTAAATTTATACCGTTAACTGCCACTAATGCTAGACATAATGAGCGTACATATGACTCAGTATTTAACTCATAAAGTAGCATTCCTAAAGCAATCAGCAATAGAAATAGGCCTCCGGCGGGGAAGCGACTATTAAGGTTATTCATTAGTAAGTCCTTGGACAGCCCCGCCATAGAAACTGACTTTACTCAAACTATATTTGATTACTGCGCTCCCAACCGGCCCCCCAACAGCACCAGAAGCTGCGCCGACAACTACTGCTGTACCAAAACCTGACCATGAAAAACTACCCGATGTAGCGGCACTACCCAGATAAGACAAACCTCCCAGTGCGCCCCCAAAGCCAGCACCAGGTAAACCAAAACCGCCATTAATATAAGCATACTCATTTTGTGATAATTGTTGCATAAATGATTTCCTCTTTGTTTGTATGAAAACAACATCAGTTTATCGTTTATTGATTATAGAATATAACTGTCCAATGGATGAGTTTAGGTGACTATTTTGATTTTTAGGACAGAGTGTTACTGAAGAAGAAGGGTAAAATTTGAAGAAAAAATGGTGGCCCGACCCTGACTTGAACAGGGGACCTGCCGATTATGAGCTAAGCTGAATGGTACTATATTGCTAGTATAATCAATGGCTTATGGCTTTCATGTTGTTTTTTCCGCCTTGTAACCATCGGAACGTTAACGGAAATACATCCAGTCCATGCCACATATCTAGAAGTGTGAAGCGGAAAAGCGAAAAAAAAAGAATAAAAAAGCCCCTCTACCTACCCATATGATATGAGTAAATAGAGGGGCTGTTAGCTTTCAAATTTCAATTGCTGCTATCTGACAAGCTTGTCTGAGTGTATCTTGTGACACTTTGGCGTATCGTAATGTCGTTGAATAACATGCGTGATTTGCTAATTGCTGCACACTGGCGAGTGAGACATTACTCGACACAAGGTTACTACAAAAGGTGTGACGTAAATCATGGATCCTCACAGAATCTGAAATCTGTGCTGCTTTGAGTGCAGTTTTAAACGATTTCTTAAAATCATTGTAGGGCAAATGTGTCATTGGATTGATAAACACATATGTTGGGTCTGTTCCAGCTAACCGTTTGAGAATATCCATTGCGGTTGTATTGAGAAAAATAGTATTTTGTTTCTTATTTTTAGCAATACTAGGTGGCACAGTAATGATTTGTTTATCCATATTAATCCAAGACCATTTCAAAGCCTTAGCAACACCACTTCGCACACCTGTGACCAATAAAAATATCATGAGTAAATTCACAGGGCGCTGAGGGTGTAGCATCAACACTTCAATGAATCGCTTTTGCTCCTCGGTACTTAAAAAGCGTTCTTTTTGATTATCAAACTTCATGTATTCTACTTTGTCACAAGGGTTTTTAGTGATGAGCTCCCACTGGATAGCAAGGGTAAACATACGACTAATCAGTTTGATATGACCAGTGACATGACTGCCGGATAAGCGCTTTTCAATCAAGCTAGTTTGAAAGCGTTCCAATTCAAGTACTTTGATGTCATCAAGACGCTGCTTACCGAATATGGGCTTGATGCGTAATCGCCACATGGATTCAATATTCCGAAAGGTGCGCAAACGGGTTTTGATATGAGGCCAATAGTACTGCTCCCAAAATTCATTGAGTGTCAACGCGCAGGTAGGGGGTGTTTGAACTATGGGTGGTAAAAGGGAGTTATGGGGGGGAGCTGCTGAGGGGATAAGTTGTGTTGTTTGTTGCAGGGCTTGTTCAAGTGAGATTGTGTTAGTCCGTCCAAGGTGATGGTCCTTATCTTTGGTGCGAAACCGATAAGTACCGATGCCTTTGGAGGTGTTGCGTATTTCAATACGAAACCCTTTCGGTAAGTTATCCGCTCGGTATTCTGCTTTGATTTTATCTGTAGGGGTAGGTAGGTTGTCAATAAAGGCTTGGTCTATATATTCATATTTCATAGGTATCTCCAATAGAGGGGAATTAAAACGATATAGGCAGGATAAACCTGCCGGGTTGAGTTATTGTTGACGCAGCAAGCGAGAGACAATGGAGCCGGTGAAAGGCTTATTGCGATAGCTGGATAAACCGCGTTGGTTTAGTGTTTTAGCTATGCCCACAGACGTTATTTGTGGTTGTAATTGTTGGATGTGGTGTATGACTTTGATGATTTTTTGTCGCCATTCACGTTGTGCCGTCGTGCGAGCTAAGGTCGCGAGTTGAGGGTTGTGATTGCGATAGGTATCAAGTTGTGGATTGCCTAGCGTGACACCACGAGTTCTGGCTGCACGAAGCGCCGCCTTGGTTCGCTGTGATATCATCTGTGCTTCATGTTGAGCCATTGCGGCTAAGATATGAATGGTGAGCTGGTCGATGTCAGGAAAATCGGCGAGTTTAAAACGTATACCTTTTTTCTGTAGCTCAGTAATAAAGTGTAAGTCTCTACTGAGCCTATCGAGTTTAGCTACCAATAACACCGCATTGGCAAGGTGTGCATAATCGACGGCTTTTTCAAACTCAGGGCGGTCTGCTTTTTTACCAGAGCCTACTTCAGTAAACTCAGCAACCAGCTTACCTCCATGATGATGTAAAAAATCAGTGATGGCTTGTTGTTGCGCTTGCATACCTAATCCCGTCTGACCTTGTTTTGAAGTAGACACGCGGTAATAGGCCACATAATTAGTGTGTTTCATCGTCGTTCCTTAGCTACAGATTGATACAGTGAATACAGCTTTGTCACTATGGCAATAAGGGCAGTAATGATCCCTATGCTTAGGCGTAACAATGTAAGCATCACATGAGGGTGTTGAATAGTTAGATAGATGATAAATGACAATATTATCAAGAGCATCGTGGGTCTCCTTTGAATATGATAAAAGTGCATTGTCGCTAAAGGGACATTTAGTGATATGCACAATGTGGGTTTAGAATCAGTTATTTAACTGGTTTGAGTAAAGCGAGCGCATCGAGGTTTAACACGGTGTGTTTGTATAGATGCGTTTTGGATTTTGAAATGACATGTTCAGCCCGTAATACTGCCGCTAAAAAAGCAGCATTATTGGCACTTTTTCCTCTAAACAACGGATTAAATACGGTGGAGCTGAAGTGACTGTTACCTTTAATGGCCATTAAACAAGCTGATATGTCACTTTCAGCGATATCGTCTTGACTAAGAAAGCCGCCTCCGGTGCTTTTAGTTAAGCGAATGAAGCGTTCACCGGATTGATTCAGCGTAATGTCATAGTGTATTTTGCCTTTTGATTGACGATTAATCATTGAGCATTGCCCAGATTTAATGATAGTTGTCATGGGGCACTCCTAATTGTTCTTTATCAAAATAAACAAACCACCACCAATATCGTTGGTAATACGACAATGCAGTGAATAGCCAGCTAATACATCAATGAAATCGGGCTCAGTCATACAAAGCCATTGCAGCTCATCTAACATCGATAGTTCACTAGGGTTGATATGAATCAATTGACAGGCGCCTTCATCCCAAAAGGATTGTGCTTGTTCGAGAGACTCAAAGGGTGTGGTAAGATTGTTGATTAACGCTTTATAGACGTGTTTAGATAGACCAAGAGCAGCACGCTCTGGCCATAATGATGTGATATACATAATGGTATTTCCGATAAGTAAATATATTGAGATAGGGCCACTGTGCGTGACTCTGGCTAATGTGGAAGGACATCTTCCAATATAGATACTGATTTTTTCTCGGTTTAATTAATCAGTTACAGACGCTTAAATTACCTTTTTCCGCTCCTCATTAGAGTGATTGATATTGCAAAGGCAGATAAATGGATAAAAGATTCGATTGGTTTCCTGTGTTTAATAATGACAGCTTCACCCCGTTAGTTGATGAGTTGGTTGACAGAAGCATTGTGATGCTGAATCGAAGTGACCAAGGGGGCTCAAAGGAAAAGCGAGAACACGCATTAACACAGATTGCTCGACATATATTGTGCGCTTTATTCATTACTCATCAGCAAACAGGCATGCACAAACACCCCTTGTCAGTCAGTATCCCATTACATAAACGTCATTATAGTCTCGGCGATATAAATAAAATTCCCTATGTATACCCCAACAAGGTTGAAGTGGTATTTAAAGCTCTGGAGGCATTAAATTGGATAGAAGTAGTAAAAGGGAGATACAGCTCTTCATATAAAATGAGCGTGACAGTGATGACAGTCCAGGACGTATTGGCGATTAAATTTGCTGCGTTAAATATTCACTGGCTGGAGCAAGTCCCTTTACCATTAGCTAAATTAGTAGAAGTCAGAGACAAAGATATAGAAACCAAGCAAGCCAGCTTAATACCCTTAGATAGCTTATCTGAGCAAAACTTGCTACATGATTATCAACAAAACCTACATACCATTAATGCCCATCTTGTCCAGCAATGCATTCATCTTGATGTCACCGATGAACAACTGGCTCAAGTCTTAAAACGCAAGGGTATCAATGAGCAGACTCAAGCACCTTATGAACACTTTATTGATATGAGTATGGTGCAATTGCGGCGTATATTTGCAAAAGGACGCTTAGATAGAGGCGGGCGCTTTTATGGTGGATGGTGGCAAGGTATATCTGGGGAGCATCGACCGGTGATACGCATCAACAACAAAAAAACAATAGAGGTAGATTACTCTGGGATAGCGATTAATATCATTTATGCCCTCAAAAAGACACGACTTGACCCCAATAAAGATGTGTATGATATCGGATTACCAAACTGGCAAGGTAAGAATGACAAACGACGCCCCATGATTAAAAAGGTATTTAATGCGTTTATCAATGATGAAAAATGCAATTACCATTTATCAGGCGCTGCTATAAAAGTACTAGGATGTAATACTCAAGCGCTAAAAGATAAAATCATTCAAACTCACCCAGTGATGGCAGATGTGTTTGCGACTGATATTGGACTTCAAGCTCAATATCTTGATAGCTGTGTAGCAGAGGATGTGATGCTAAGCCTACTGAAGCTAGGGATAACCTGCTTGCCTATCCATGATAGTTTCATTGTGACTGTCTCTCACTACTCTATACTCGAAAAGCAAATGTTTGAAAGCTACCAAAAGGTCATGGGGGCGCCAATAGTGCTAAAAGATGAAGTCATTAAATCCCATCGCACTTTAACAACGAAGAATAAAGATATGGCTAGTCGTCCTATAGACTCAGATATTCTTTCTAATGAAGACTTACTCAACGAATACGAATACCGTCAGCAAGGGAACTTAATGCAGAACTACTTTAAGAGCTATAAAGATACCTTTAATGATACTAATAGATGTACTTCTTATAAGACTTAATAAGAATAAGAAGAGGTAATAACAATAGGTCTTTAATGACCCCTTAGATATCCCTAAGGGAAAGCATCAAGGGACTCTCTAGGTATCCCTCATAAGTGGCCCCAACTTTAATATTCATAAAAATCCATTTTAAAGTTGAGCCAAACTACATAATTTAGTAATACCATCCTAGTCTTTAGGTGCTAACAGTTCTTTTGGCACCATCCATGTATCACCTCCAGCAAATATATTTAGTAATGATAGGAGATCGTTTTTATTCTTAACATTTACCTCCCCACCCAAGTCGGACAAAATGTAACATTTGAAATAATGCTAATAAAAATGAGGGCACCCGCTAGTGTTGTAGGAAATAATTTTTGTTCCATAAATCCGTATTCATAAGCCTGTAAAATTTCACCTATGGAAGATACAACTTGTAATACAGGGATTTTAATAAAATAGGGCATTATTTAATGCCCTTAAATGAGAAATGGTTTTATCTCCGAATTTCAATAATTGCTGTATCTCCGGTGACCTCTTTTAGCTCGAGTGAAAGTTCTTTGAACTTTAATGGATTATTTTGTTTTAACTCAAACTCATCTTTATTATCTGAAGATTTTATGTATACAGAATTTTCATTTATTGAATGGATTGTAAAGAAATTTTTATTAGAATTAACTAATTCTACAAATCCTATACTAGATTCAAAATCATCTGGCTTAATTAAGTCTTTAATTGTTGACGCTGACATTCCAAAAATTGGCTCTCTGATAGTGAGTGAGTAACTCTTATTCTTTTCCTCACTTAAATCATAAGTTAATAGGTATGAGACATTACTTGAACTTGACTTGTAGTTAACATAGTCAGAAACATAATCGTCTTTATCATAAGTTGGGGCTTTACATAAAAGTTTGTCTTTGAGCAAGCGTATGTACCAGCTTCCCATAGTATAAACGTATGCAGCATCAAATTTAGGAAGGATGCAATTTGTATAGAAACCAGTTCTACTTAACGCAACAAGATCACCACTACGATATTCAGTTTTACTTGTAGGGACTAATTCTGTAATTGTTTTATTAATTATAGCATTTGGATTTAGAACCAAATTACTAAATTTGTGATTATTTAAAAAATTAATGCTCTTTCTTTGAGCATCCGCAGCCATTTTATTACCAAGGTCTAAAACAGCCTGCTGAGCGGCATTTCCAGAAGCAACAATATTGTCCATTTTAGCCATCTTTGAACCATATTCTCCTGCTTCATAAACTGTAGGACAATAACCATTTCCGTATGTACTGAAAACTTCATTACAGCTGCGGTCAGGATTCCAAACTCTTGCTTCTTTACAAACTGAATTGTCAGAACGTGATGGACGAGTTTTTGCCCCTGGGCAGTCGCCACTTCGATATGTTTTAGGTTTTGGGGAAATAGAAATTGAATTCATTTGACTAACTTGCAATTCCTGTTCCCAAATGCCGCTAGGTATTTCGTCTATTTTAATTCTCTGTGCAGAAAGACCAGAGCAGCCACTTAACAAAAAGATAGCTGTAAAAAATATAGATAATATTTTCATTATTAATTTCCACAGTTAATTTAATATTAAGTATAATATACATATAATCTTAGATATATTATATAAGAAAAATTCTTAGTTAATATTGGTTATTCAATCTTATCTTCTAAACTACATTAAGGGGTGTAAAGATATCTTTAATGATAATGATAATGATAGATGTTCTTCTCATCCGTATTTAATAAGATTAAGACGAAGTAATAATAGTAGGCATTTAATGGTCCCTAAGATATCCCTTAGGGAAAGCATAATGGGACTCTCTGGGTATCCTTTATTTTATAGATTACAAAAGCTATTTGTTTAAACGGTTAAGTTAATCGCCAATTCGGTATATTTTCAGTAATTATTTATCTGAGAAGAAGATTTTTATTTATAAAGATTAACCGCTTTCTCCAGTTTTTCTTCTTTTTGGTCAATTAACAGAGAAAAAAAGTCAAGCCCAGTCAAAGTTTCTAACTTATCAATTGATACAGCAAAATTTGGGTCATTAAACGATTTTCTTTCTAAAATGCATGAGTTATCAACCACAGATTTCTTATTATGTGGAAATAGAAATGAGTATACTTCTTTTAATGAACCATCGAGGTTTGTAAATACTAGAATCTTAAAATAAGCGTGAGGAACTGCTATATCAGAGCTGGGTCCTATATATTCAACATGATTCCCATCATAAAAAACAGGTCCTGCAAATATGTGAACAGTTTTCCTTTGTTTTTGAACAAGTTCCCTTCGAACATGTGTTTCTAGATTATACCAAACCCCACCAGCTCCATTGAAACATTTTTGGTCTTGTGGAGTAATGTTTGACATATAGTTTATTTCAAAGACTGTTTTTTCATCTTCTGGATCTGATAGGCTTCCACCCGCGTAAATTTCATCACCATCACGATCACCTCCAGAAGTAAAAAATGGTGTTAAGTGACCTCGTGAATAACCTGAATGTGTATAGTCCTTGTATACTACCGGATTTTCAATATCTGGGTCTGCTCTAAATTTTTTAAACTTTCCCTTTCTAGGTGGAGTTTTCAAATAATCAGGTGCTACTGTATAGAAAACCCAACGAGGAATCCTTTTTTGATAGTCATACTCTGTTACGTAAGCAGTACGTTCCAAGATCGGGTTACTTGATAGTTTTCCTAGAAATACATCAGCTGAGCTTTCGAAACAAATTAAAAATAATATCGATATAAAAGTTAATTTATTCATTTACGGACCTTCTTTATATTTTGAAGTATAGTTCATTTACTTGATAAGTAAATTTCCTTAACAAAATTATATATCATTTAGCTAAGTCATAGATTTAACTTCAATGTTTTATTTTTGTATTCATTCAAGAAAAAATTTTTAGATGAATTTTTATTTTCTCATGCTAGGTTTGTAATTTATAAGATATTACTAATAATTTTTTATATGAAAAATATTGGCGACTCATTGTTTTAGAGCTAAGCTAGTTGAATAGATTTTTGAATTCATAATGCTTTGAGAACAATAGTTTAGCTTAATTGGCTTGGGTTTTTATCGACTAAGGAAAAGTCAGATGATATAGTTATTATAGCCTTGAATATCGATAGGAACTCCTGTTTCAAAAACATCTACTACAGGCAAGCCATAAAGTTAAACAGTAATTACATTATTAAGGAAGCGTTTCATGCTTAGCAGTTTAATAAAAAATAAAAAAATGATATCTGTTTATAAGCCGATTGAATTTCCCATAGTTGACAACGAAGAGATTAGTAATGAATTTAACGTTGTTGTTGCAGCGAGGGAGCAAGCAAAAAAGAACCTTCCAAAAGAAACAGCAAAAAGTCCTGATTTTAATGAAGTAGATTACCGTAAAAAAATGCAGACTAAAGTCATGCAAGCTTCGCATAGTGTTCAACAAGCATTAAATGATATTGGAAATTCGATAAATGATTTCAGTATTGAAAATGAAATCAACGAATCAAAGCGATTGGACAAGAAATATGAAGAAGAGTTGGCCTCAATATTTGCTGAAAAGAAAAGTGAACTAATTGATGCGAAGAAACAGTTGGAACTCGCAGAGGAAGATCTCCAGCAGTTTAAACGGACTAATAAAATTAATAGAGAACCCAATTATCCGTTAAGTAAGATCAAAGCTATAGGAATCGTAGCAATAGTGTTGTTAGTCGAAGTTCTAATCAATGGCAATTTTTTTGCTATGGGCAGTGATGCAGGATTGATGGGAGGGGTTTTTATTGCTTCAACAATTTCGATTGTCAACGTAAGTTTAGGGTTTATAGTTGGCTCATGGTTATTTATACAAGCAAATTCAATTAAAAAATTAATTCGTATTTACTCAAGAATCGGTTATTTAATTATCATTATTTTTGCCTTCTTTTTTAATTATATTGTTGCAGTTTGGAGAAAAGCCTTAGAAGTTTTACCTGATGAGGCGGAAGAGCAGTTTTGGATATTTTTGAATTCGGGTGTTTCGTCTATTTGGGATGTAAGTTCATTGGGTCTTTTTGCTGTTGGTTTAGTATGTTTTGCTATAGCTGCATATGAGGGGTATAGGTTTGATGATTCTTACCCCGGATATGGAAAGATGTCTAGGCAAAGAAATGTTTGTCGTGAAATATTGCAAGAAGAGCGTAAAGAATTAGCAGAGACCGTAAACATCAAGTTTGAAGAGTATGAAGAGTGGTTAGATGATAAGTATGCGCAAATAAAAAATTTAAAACGCAATTTATCAAGTTCGATCAGCTCTTTTGAGCAGCAAAAGAGTATTTTTGATAATTATGTAACTCATTTAGAAGGTGCCTTAGAATACATACTAAAGTTATATAGGGAAACGAATCATGCTGAAAGAAGTGAGCCAGATCCTATTTTCTTTGATGATGTTATAGATAGCAAAATTCCATTTACCCCTTTTCATTTTATTAAAGAGGATAAAACTAAAGAGATCCAATCTTCACTTGATGACTTTACAACTTATAAGCCTCAAATTTTAGATGGTCTCTCTGTTTCTAGGAAAAAATATATAGATTTAATTACCGAGATTTGTGAAAAATGAGTAGAACTAAAAATCGGAAAAAAAAAGCAGATTTGCAAGGCATTGTTTTATTGGGAGTAGTTGTACTATCAATACTTTGTGGTGGATTTTATTATTTCAAAATTCAAAGTGAGATTGTTTCAAGAAATAAAGTTGATTTATGCAGGGACGACGGTTTTGTTGCACGAGAAACTGCAATAATAATTGATGCTACTGATGATTTTAACGAATCTCAGGCTTTAATAGTAAAAAAAGAATTTGAGAAAGTCATTGGCAAATCTTTAATTGATGAGAGATTTTCTGTGTATGTTATAAATGAGAATATTTCAGATAAAAAACCGCTTGTAGTCGCATGTAACGCCGGTGACGGGAGCGACAAAAACGAATATACATCAAATTTACGTCGTTTAAAACTAGCTTGGGAACAACAATTCTTCAATAAAATTGTCGGTCAGATTGATGAATTAGTGGGTGAACATGAAGCCGATGAGTCACCAATCATGGAGTTTATAAAATTTGTTTCTGTCGAAACATTTTACTCCTCTAATGCAAATGATAAAAGACTTATTATTGTTTCGGATATGCTTCATCATACGTCTTCTTTTTCACACTATACACCGACCACCAATTTCTTTAATTCTTCTTATTCGCTGGAAGTTAGGCCATATTTAGAAGATATCGAAGTCAACGTGTTATATGTTTATAGACCGCAATATGCAGCGTTACAAAATAGAAAGCATATAGAATTTTGGGAAAAGTATTTTTCAGATGGTAATGGAAGTTTAGTGCGCGTTAAAACTATTAATTAGAATCAAGGATTATGCTGTGGAAGAAAGTAAGGTTATCAGTGGTAGATATACAAAAGTAGTTGAAGATATCTCCGTAAGAAATACATTCCTGATTACATTGTCTATCGGTGTTATAGGTATTCTTGTTGGAATTGCCATTGCAAACACATTGATATCTTTAGTCATCCCTATCGTTGTAATGGCTGTCTACATTGTTATTACATACTTTTCCAAGAGTGATCTGCCAATGACTATCATTGGTGACAGTTATTACTATCAAGGTTTTATTTTTACCTTAACTGCATTAATGGGGTCGTTATTCTCGCTTGGTATTAATGAAAAAGTAGATATGAATGCAATGGTCGCTAGTTTTGGTGCAGCACTTATCACTACTATTATTGGATTAACAGCGAGACTATTTATAAATTCATTTTCAATAAACTCTCAACAACGCAGAGAAAAGTTAGAAGTAGAGATTGAAAGAGCATTAACGACCTTTAGTGGACAATTAGAAGTATTAACTACTCAAGTAGTTTCTTCCATCAACAACGTACATGCGAATACCCAGGAATCTCTTCAAAAGACTATTTCACAGTACGATAAAATGAATGAAAAAATAGTAGAAAACCAGATTAGGACTTCAATAGAAGGTCATTCTAAAGTTGAAAAAGCTATGGGTGAGCTTGCCGAAAAAATTAACGCTGTATCAGTCAGCCCAGATATAATATCTCGACCTATCCAAGAGTCGTTAAATGAAATTTTATCGGTATTAAGTGAGATTGATCAAAAATACACATCTCACCTTTCTCAATTCGATAAGAATGCGAATAAGTTGACTATTCAAATGGATAATACAGCAAATCAAATTGACGTATTTGTTAATGGACTTAGTGAGAAGATATCCTCATCAATTGCTTCCAGTAATAAGGAAATATCATTAGAAATAGAATCAAGCTCTCGTAAGATGCTTCAAAGTTTAGACACAATTGAATCGCTGAAGTCTAGAACAAATAATGAAGTAGAAATTCAGCTGACATCACTTGCAAAGTCAGTTTCTGATACCGTACAACAATTGAATGAGTTTGGAACGCCTGTAAAAAGTGTTTCTGAACAAGTTTTGAGAGGGGTAGAAACAATAAGCAAAGGTCTTACTGAGTTAGAAACTAACATTGAAAAAACCTCAAGTAGTATCGTTAATCTGCAAGGAACAAACACAAATATTTCAGAGCTTGCTGAAAATGTTAAGTCTTTGAATAAAGAAATTGAATTAGGTGTTAGTTTAAACAAGCAGGCTAATGATAAGGTCGTCGCTGCTACAAATGCCACTGAGCAGGGATCATTACAACTAGCTAAAGATATCGCTACCGTCTACAAAGAACTATCAAAACAAATAGAAAGAATAAGGGAAGTTCCTTAAATGTCAGGTTTAATGCAAGAGCGCGGGAATTCAATAATAGAAACGTCTTTGACGGAATTGGCGTTTGTTTTTTTCTTTATATTGCTAATTTTTTCTGCCTGGAAAATCTCGGATGTTTCAGCTAAATTGGAGGAATCTGAGGTTCAATCAACTGAGCAGAATGAAACAATTGTCCAATTGCGTGAAGCTTTAAATTCTTCATCAGAATTCTTTAAATTAGTAAAAGATTCCGCCCCCGAAGAAATATTTAATGAATTAGTCCTTGGCAGAGAAGCGGTTTCTGAACTGCAAAAGAAGAATCAAGAGCTTGACGCATTAGAAACGACCGTGTCTGAGTTGACAGAAAATTTAGGTAAAGAGTCTATTGAAGAAGTCGCTAAATCAATAAAGGAATTAGAAGAAGCTAAGAAGCAGGTTAGTGAGAAAGGTTTTGATAAAGAGGACTTTGTAGATAATATCAATGATGTATTGAGAGAAGTATCTGACTTTAAAGGGCAGAATATAAACCTGAGACGCAAATTAGAGAAACTTGGTAATGGTTTAGATCATCCCCCATGTTGGGCAGACGAAATAACAGGTGATATTCAGTATGTGTTCAATATAGTCATAAATGAGTCTAACTTAGAGGTATTTTCTGGATGGCCGGAAGCAAGAAGGATTGAAGCTGAAAACAACATTAATATTCTTCGTGTTGTTGGCAGATATGAACGTAATACAGATTTATGGGAGCAGAGCGAGTCATTATTTAAAGAATCTGTTGTCAAAGAATGTCGTCATTTTGTGAGGGTCTATGACCACGCTGAATCTAAGAATGCATTTAAAATGTTCATGTTAGGTATTGAAACTCACTTTTATAAATTTTTGAGCAGAATGCAATATGAACGATAAAGATTATCAAAAAGATCAAGCTAGAAGAGATACTTTTTTATCTCAAACAAGCAAAACGATTTTGAAAATAGATGAATTAATTGAAAAAAGACGAACAAATAAAATGTCTAAAATTAAAAGCTTTTATAGGTTTATTTTAAATATGAATGATAAATCAACTTGAATTATATGTTAATCAATAGTCTCTGATATCTCAGACAATTTCTCAGTTGCTCCTGATATAGGTTCTCGAAGTTTACTGGCGGCAGCGCTAATTTTGCTTCACAAAAGCCATGTTTTAGCCAATACTATATTTTGATTTTCTCATTGATAACTATCTTTGCTGATAGTTGAGGGAATTTGCTATTCAAAACTGCTATCTTTTTTGGGAGGATTACAATTTATAACCTTCTCATTCTAAAATGCAAAAATAACTAGACTATAATGTTGCATGCACAAAGGTTTAAATGAGTGCGCCAACTAACACCACTAGAATGGTTCGTATATGAACTTAAAATGCTCAATAAAATAAAGAAAGAAAAAATGGTGGCCCGACCCCGACTTGAACGGGGGACCTGCCGATTATGAGCTAAACTGAATGGTACTATATTACTAGTATAATCAATGGCTTATTACTTTGATGTTGTTTTTTCCGCCTTGTAACCATCGGAAAGTTAACGGAAATACATCCAGTCCATGCTGCATATCCAAAAGTACTCAGCGGAAAAGCGAAAAAAATAATAAAAAGCCCCTCCACCTACCCATATGATATGAGTAAGCAGAGGGGCTGTTAGTTTTCAGATTTGAATCGCTGCAATTTGACAAGCTTCACAGAGTATCTCTTGTGATACTTTGGCGTAGCGAAGTGTCGTTCCCATCGAACCTTAAAGACGAAGAATAAAAATATCGTTAGCCGGCCTATAGACTCAGATATTTATTTCTAATAAAGACTTACTCAAAGAATACGAGTACCGTCAGCAGGGAAACTTAATGCAGAGCTACTTTAAAAGCTATCAATATATCCTTGAGGATAAGAATAGATGTTCCTCTGTTTAGGACTTAATAAGAATAAGAAGAGGTAATAACAATAGGTCTTTAATGGACTCTAAGGTATCCCTTAGGGATAGCATCAAGGGACTCTCTTTGTATCCCTCACAAATGGCCCCAACTCTAATCTTTCAGTTTATCACGATGATAGCTCTCTAAGACGTTTCCTTATATAGAACTGGGCACTAATGAAACAACATTAGTGCCCGTGAGTACTATGAATTCGCTTTGCTATGAACTAATCGGTATAACACAGGCAACACTATCAGCGTTAAAAGTGTTGACGATATTATTCCACCGATAACAACCGTCGCTAGCGGACGCTGCACCTCTGCTCCCGTTCCTACATTCAGCGCCATTGGCACAAAACCAAGGCTAGCAACCAATGCCGTCATCAATACCGGCCGCAAACGCGTTAATGCACCGTCAACAATAGCGTTAATTAACTCTCCTGTCTCTTCCAGCCTTTGGCGAATAAACGACAACATAACCAAACCGTTAAGCACAGCAATGCCAGACAGCGCTATGAAACCAACGCCTGCTGATATAGACAAGGGCATGTCTCTCACCCATAGCGCAAAAACGCCACCTGTTAATGCTAAAGGCACGCCAGTGAAAATTATCAGTGCATCTTTCACCGAGCCAAAGGCAATGACTAGCAATGCAAGAATTAAGAAAAGCGTCGCTGGGACAACAAGGCTCAATCGCTGACTCGCACTTTCAAGCTGCTCGAACGTGCCTCCATAATCGACCCAATAACCACTTGGTAATACAACATTTTCTGCTATTTGCATTTTTGCTTCAGTAACAAACGAGCCTAGGTCGCGCTCTCTTACATTGGCTGTCACCACAATACGGCGCTTGGCGTTTTCTCGGCTGATTTGACTGGGTATACTGGCATGTTCAAGTGTTGCAACCTCTGCTATAGGCACATAATCACCAGTCCCTGTCATAATAGCTATGCTGCCTAGCGTATCAAGATTATTGCGAATATTCTCTGAGTAGCGCACCACTATCTCAAATCGCCTGTCGCCCTCGAATATCAAGCCCGCTTCTTTACCTCCAACCGATGCGCTTAGCCATGTTTGCAGGTCAGTAACATCCAAATTATAACGCGCTAAAGCATAAGGTTTGGGGTTCACGGTAAAGATGGGAATTTCATCAACTTGCTCAACACGGGCATCAGCCGCACCCGGAATCTCTTGCAAAACGGCTAAGATATCACCAGCCGAATCGCGCAGTTTATTTAAATCATCACCATAAATTTTTATCCCCAAATCAGCTCTAACGCCACTAATTAATTCGTTAAACCGCATTTGTATAGGTTGAGTAAACTCGTAATTATTGCCGGGTACGCTTTGCAGCTCACGCTCCATTTGCTCAACAAATTCGACTTTGGATAAAGTAGGATCTGGCCATTGGTCGATAGGTTTCAACATTACAAAGGTATCGGTAACATTGGGCGGCATCGCATCGGTGGCAACTTCTGCCGTGCCCGTTTTAGCAAATACAGTGCTCACTTGTGGGTACTGCATAATGACGTCTTCAAGTCTTTTTTGCATATCCACGGCTTGCTCAATGCCAGTGCCGGGCACTCGCATTGCGTGCAAGGCAATATCCCCCTCATCCAGTTGAGGAATAAATTCAGAGCCAAGACGCATGCTTAGCCAAACGCTCACAATAACCAGTAATGTCGCTGAGCCTATTACCAACCAACGTAGCTTCAGCGCCCATAACAGAACAGGACGATAGACCGATTTCGCCCCCACTATGATTGGGCTCTCTTTTTCACTGACTTTACCCGACATAAACATCGCAACGGCTGCTGGCACAATGGTGATTGAGAACACCATCGCAGCAAGTAATGCCAAGATGACGGTGGCTGCCATCGGGTGAAACATCTTCCCTTCTACCCCTGTTAAACTGAAAATGGGGATATACACGATTGTAATAATCATCACGCCAAACAGACTCGGCCGTATAACCTCATTGGTTGCCTCATACACGACTTCGAGCCTTTCCTTGATGGGCAGCACTGAGCCGGTTCGCCTCTGCGCTTCACTTAATCGCCTGATACAGTTTTCAACAATAATGACTGCACCATCCACAATTAACCCGAAGTCTAGTGCCCCTAAGCTCATTAAGTTTGCGCTAACGCCTGTTTGCACCATCCCTGTTATTGTGGCGAGCATCGCCAGCGGTATCACAGCTGCGGTAATAATGGCTGCTCTTATATTGCCAAGCAGCAGAAACAACACCACAATCACTAGCAATGCGCCTTCAACAAGGTTTTTGCGAACGGTGTTGATGGCTTTATCAACCAGTGCGGTCCTATCGTAAACAGTTTCTATTACCACACCTTCGGGCAAGCTAGCTTGGATTTCATCCACTTTATCAGCCACTGCCAAGGCCACGGCACGACTATTCTCACCAATGAGCATCATGGCAGTGCCTAAGACGGTTTCCTTACCCTCTCGTGTCGCAGCCCCCGTTCGAAGCTCCTTGCCAATAGCGACGTCGGCAATATCGTTCACGGTCACTGGAGACTGGTTAGCGAGTGTCACCACGACATTACCAATATCTTCAATTGTGGCCAGCTGCGCTTGAGAGCGCACCAGTATTTGTTGACCGTTGCGTTCAACATATCCCGCACCTTGATTGGCATTATTGCGCCTCAATGCTCGCAGCAGATCGTCAGTGCTCACACCATAATTAAGCATACGTTGAGGATCAGGATTCACATGATATTGCTTGGTAAAGCCGCCAATGGCGTTAACTTCGGTAATACCTTTTACTAACGCGAGTTGTGGCTTTACCACCCAGTCATGCAACTCTCTTAAAGCCATCGCATCAAAGTCTCTGCCATCGGATGTTAATGTGCCCGGCTCAGCGCTGAGCGTGTACATGTAGATTTCACCCAAACCGGTGGCAATCGGTCCCATCTCTGGCTCAATACCCTCTGGTAGCTGACTTTTAATAATGCCTATGCGCTCATTAATGAGGTTTCTGGCAAAATACAGGTCGGTGCCTTCTTCAAATACGGCGGTCACTTGAGACAAGCCATAACGAGATAGTGAACGGGTATAATCCAAGTTTGGTAAACCCGCTAGAGCGTTTTCTACCAAAAAGGTGATGCGTTGTTCAGTTTCGAGCGGCGAATAACCAGTTGCTTGTGTATTAATTTGTACTTGGACATTGGTGATGTCGGGTACGGCGTCAATAGGCAGCTTTTTATAACTAAATAAGCCAAAACCAATGACTAAAAAACTCAGCATCAAAAATATACCGCGCCTGTCTATTGCGATGCGAATAATGGAAGCTAGCATGTTAAGCCTCCTTTAAAGCCTTGCAGTGGCAAACATGTATATTCGGGTTGTATTGAGGCATTAATGGTCATGACCGGCCTCCGATTTTTCCAAATCTGCTTTGATCAGGTAACTGTTGGTAGCCACCACACGCTCACCTATTTCAATGCCGCTTATGACTTCAATAAAGCGACCATCGGTCACACCAAGCTGCACAGGGCGTGGTTTATATTCATTATCATGATTAACAAATACCACTTGCTTGTCTTCATACTCTTGCACGGCAGTAACAGGCACCATATGACTTACGGCCTTAGTGGCAGTGGTTACCTGCGCTTTTACCAAGGTGCCTAATGGCCAATAGCCACTACTATTGTCAACAGTGACATTGGCAAGCGAATGCGGACTACTATCGGCAGATGGTGTGAGGTAAGCAATTTCAGATAGCTGCTCAAAGTTTGCATGCCTTAATTCAACAGCTTGTCCTACCTTTATTTTGGAGAGGTGCTGCGAGAACACGGTTAACTGTGCCCACACATTCTTATAGTTGGCTAAAGAAAATAGTACTTGCCCGTTTGATAACTCACCATTGTTGGCATGCCGCGCGATAACGTTGCCATCAAAGGGAGATGTAATTGAGTAGCTTTTTAAACTCTCATTTGACTCTACGACCGCTAAAATATCTCCTTTTTTAACTGTGTCGCCAATGTTGACTTTGACATCTTTGATCACACCGTCAAAACGTGCTCTGATATGACTCAAAGAAGCAGGATCTGCACTTATTCGGCCATAAAGTGTGGTCGAAAGTGCAATGTCGCCAGCAATGACATTTGTGGTAGTGATCCCATTTTGCACAGCAGTCTCGTCGCTCATCGTAATGACTTCACCTGCGTGTTTATCATCCTCATGAGAATCACCGTCTGCATGTTTGTCTCCGCCGCTCACCGTCCCATGTATCATCATTAGCGTGACGCTTAAAACGAGTACTTTTAATATTGTGAATGTTTTTAATTGAGTAAATTTATTCATGATCGTTACTTCTTATCGAAATGTTTGATGGTTGCTGCATAGTGATGTTGTGCGCTAACTTTTTGGAAGCGCTTCTCTTTGCAGTATCCGTTTTTACAGTGGTGCTTTGTGAAGCCTTAAGTGCAAGACCGGTAAGCGTTTCAATTTCTGTTTTGCTTAGGTGCACCTGAGACGCCGCCTCAATTAATGTCAGGCGCGTATTTAAGAACTCTTGTCGAGTAGATACCCACTCCAAATAGCTAAACCGGCCATCTAAATAGGCGCTTTCGACTAAATCCAAGGCTTCTGTAAGAGGCGGTATGACAGTTTGTTGAATAGCGTCAACCTCTAATAATGCGCGGGTGTGCTCACCTAATGCTTGATTAACTGAATGTAAAAGACTGCGCACATTACTCTGTTTTTGCACCTCTATTGCATCAAGGCGAGCTTTTTGCGCCTCGTATTTACCTAGGTTTCGTTTTTGTTGAAACAGTGGCACGCTTATCCCGGCTATAAAAGCAGTTTCATCAATACCTTGTAGTCGCCGAACACCCGCTGACCATTCAATGTCAGCTCGATTGTTGGCTTGCACTAATCTAAGCTGCGCTGCTTGAACACGACTTTGTTTTGCGAACAACTCTATATGCGGACTACTTTGGATAGCGGCAGAAAGCATCTCGAATGACCCAATATCTTGAAACGCAAAAAGTTGACCTTCCACACGCTTAAAAGTGGGCGTATGTTCGCCCCACATGATGGCAAGACTTCGCAATGCAAATTGAAGAGCTTCTTGGGCTAATTTAACATCGAGTTTTGCTTGGGCTAGCGCTGCTTGGGCGCGTTTTTGCTCTAGCAATGGAGACGCGCCTGCATCAACGCGCTTAGAAACTGCGTTATAGGTATAGAGTGCAAGTGTCTCTGCGTCGTTTTGCACGTCTAAGGTGGCCTGTAATACGAGTGCTTCGATGTAACGACGATTCAGCTCGCCAAGGACATCTAATGTGCGTATTTTCTTTTCCACCTCATGTTGAATTTTACGCTCAGAGAGTACGTCCAATCTTGCGCTAGGCTTGTCGTTGAGCTGTAACACAGATGACAAGGTCAAACTGACTTCGAGCTCCTTAATGCCCGAAACCTCGCCGGTTCCCATAAAGTTCTCTAGTTCAATCCCAGCATTCAGTGCGGGTTTAAGCGCGGCGGTTTTTGAATCACCGTCAATTACTCGCTGTCTAAATTCAAACTCATACAAACTTGGATTATTGGAAAGTGTAAGTCTGATTGTATCTTCAAGGCTTAGCGTTTGTCGTACAGGCGCTTGAACACCTTCTTCTAAATAGCGACTAGTTTGCACCGCTTGTGCGGCAATTGGACTCAATGTCAAGCCCAGCATGCAAGCAAACGCAATGGCGCGTGCATGCACAAAAATATGAAACATTTTCATTAGAATATCCTAATAATTTATCAATATTCAGTGACGCGCTTTTTTTCAGCGAGACACTATCGAAAGCGATATTAGGATAGTGTTTTGGGTGGGCGTAGTAATCGGTTGATGGGTGCGTCGATGATCGCATCCAAATAATTAAAGTTGTGGATAGATACCACAGATTGTAGATTGTTGATGTTGTGCTGACTTAACCACTGTGCATGCGTACCGTGGCAGTGGCCACAATGATGGCAATCGGCAGGATTATGGTGATCTGCTTTTGCTGACTCACCAAGCGCCTTAGTTGGCATATCGTTTGAAGCTTGATTGTGCTCTGAATGCTGGTGTTCATGTTGCAGATGTTGGGTATCTATTGAATGAAAATCTAATGAATTGGCCACAGCAGAAAACGACTGAAACAGTATCAGTGATATCATTATGTAACTTATACGTTTTAAATTTTTCATGAGCGCGAGTTTACCAAGCCTATTTCACTTCGTCACGACATTGTTCATCGGCAAATTCTAGCTCTACTGTAGTATGTTCAAAGTGATATTTAGCTAATGAGCTTTGTATGCTCTCCTTTAATGACTGAATGTGTTCAACACTGACTTCTCCTTTTAAGACAAGGTGGACAGTCATAACATTGCGCTCTCCGTCTAAAGACCAAATGTGAAAATGATGGAGGTCGCTTACCTTTTCGTTTGCAAGCAAGTCGTTTCGGATTTTTGACATTTGCTCTTCATCTGGCGTTGCCTGTAAAAATAGCATCAGGGTTTCTTTTAGGTTACGAAACACATTGAAGAGAATGAACAAAGTGAAGCTAATGGATAAGATGGGATCTAAAATCGCCCAAGGCTTAAACATTAAGACGATGGATACAATAAATACTGCCACCCAACCGAGAACATCTTCTAGCAAATGCCAATTAAGCACTCGTTCGTTTAATGACGTTCCTTCGCTAAGTTTATAAGCGGCGAAACCGTTTACTGCCATACCAAAAATAGATAAGGCTAACATGCCTTCAACTTGCGGCATTTCTGGTGCTGCTAAGCGCGGTATCGCTTCAAACAAGATCCAAATAGAGCCAACCGTGAGCACTAAACCGTTAATCAATGCGCCCAATAAAGAAAAGCGCTTATATCCATTTGAAAATGTTTGATTGGCATCTTTATCGCTAAGCTTGTTCAATCCCCAAGCTGTGCCAATTGACAAACTATCGCCGAGGTCATGAACCGCGTCTGCCATGATAGCGGTGCTGTTGGTTAGCCATCCACCGATAAACTCGATGATGGTGAACACCACATTTAAAAAGAACGCCCAGCCAATGCGCCTAGATGCATCGTCTGAATTGCCATCGGAGTGTGCATGGCTATGTGAATGATTATGACTGTGCATGTTTGATCTTATCTAAGATTGATTTATTCGCAGCCGAAACACGCATAGGCGCGAACGGACTAACATTTGCACCGCCCGTATTACCCTCCGGCAATAAACCGATTGCGGTTTTCGTCAGTGCGCCAATTATCCTGAAAATTTGACCAAAAACTTCTTTGACGTCACGCTGTTTTACGCCAAATTTAAGCATCTGATAGTGCACAACTGTATGATGGAATGTTGAGTGCTGCCCAATAACGTGCGCATCTTCTAATGCTTTGAAGCCAGCTTCGTTATTATTTTGGGAAAAGGCGATGCTGGCTTGACTCAGCTTTTGGTTTACATAGGGTGCTGCTGATTGCGTAAAATTCATAACTATCCTTTTTGCTTTATTTTTCATTGGCTTTACCAACTTACATCAGAAGTGTAAACTCTATACCAAGTATAGGGTCAAGCATTTGGTTTGTGATTATGAAAATTGGCGCGTTATCCACAAAAACAGGCTTAAGTATTCAGGCAATTCGTTTTTATGAGCGCAAAGCATTGCTGAGCGCACCAGAGAGAACGCAATCAAATTATCGAAGCTACTCAGATGTTGCACTTAAACAGTTTATGTTCATCAAGCAATGCCGCGCATTGGATATGACAATTGAAGAGATAAGCTTAGTTTTACAAGCTCGCGCCAACCCTGATAATAGCTGCGCAGAAGTAAACGCGACTATCGACAAGCATATAGCCGATATTGAACATCGTGTAGACGAATTGAAAGCGTTACAAAGCACGCTTATCTCCATGAGATCAAGCTGTACTATTGATACCAAAATCAAAGAATGCGGAGTATTGCACAAATTGGATAATATCGTTGAGATGCAGGCCACTTACAAAAAGTAATGGTTAATTTCAAATGAAAAATCGGTGTAGCTTCGAAAAATAACTATTATAGATTCGTCCGCTTCTGCCTCGCTCTTGCCGTAAATACTGAACTTAAAGTGCAATAAAAATTAATAGCCATTCGTCACTAGACATCCAAAAGGAGTCGTTCAGTGACAGAGTATTTTAGCTAATTCTGCGGCAAAAGTTGGAACTATTCGATGTGCAGCTGCGATCCTTTGGCTGCTGTTCGTTTTTTCTAGGTTAAAACACCTAAATGAAAATCCGACATTTGGCTTTTTTAGCTTAGAATTATAAATCTAGTGCTAAAAGCTGTTTGCGCCACATAAACTAAAGAATTAGATACAGCACATAGTTATGGCCTAGCTTGATGTTTCTGCACCAAAGCAACAATTTGATTTGCGTCAATTTAGAAACCAAAAATTCTATATCGAAAGTTATTGTGCTATATACTTTTAATACGCTATGAAAGTGAAGTAAGCGTAGCTCACTCCAACATTAAGGATGTCGTATGAAAACAAATGTAGGTAATATAGATAGGGCACTTCGTGCTCTTGCAGGTATTGCATTAATTGCTTGGGCAGTGCTAGGAGGACCTGTTTGGGCGTGGGTCGGAATTGTATCATTAGCTACTGCGCTATTTAAGTCTTGCCCTGCTTATTCTTTATTAGGAATACAGACTTGTGCAACCCCTACAAAATCAAACAATATTGAATAAATACAGTATGTCTTTTATTTTTGTAAATTATCAATTTAAACAATTATCCAATTAAAGAGAGTAGATATGAAATTTAAAATGTATGTCGGAGGCATTTTTGTCGCTGCTTTATTAGGAGGTTGTGGAGTTGCTAACGAAACAACCGTTTGCACTAGCGCACCGCAGAGTGACTGGCTGAATCAAGAGCAGTTTCAAGCTGGACTATTATCCGATGGGTATCAGATAAAAGAGTTTAAAGTAACAGATGGAAATTGTTATGAAATATATGGGCAAAATGCGCAGGGCGATAAAATTGAAATTTACTTTAACCCAGTAGATGGCTCTATCGTCAAGGAAGAGAAACATTAAAGTTGAGCTAAGCTGAATGAAGCTATATGACTAGTATAATCAATCGTTTATTATCTTTTTCTTGTTTTCTCCGCTTTGTTAACGTCGGAAAGTTAACGGAAATACAGCAATTCCATGCCGCATATGTAGAAGTACTCAGCGGAAAAACGAAAAAAAAATAATAAAAAAGCCCCTCCACCTACCCATATGATATGAGTAAGCAGAGGGGCTGTTAGTTTTCAGATTTGAATCGCTGCAATTTGACAAGCTTCTCTGAGTGTATCTTGTGATACTTTGGCGTAGCGAAGTGTCGTTGAATAGCAGGCATGATTTGCTAATTGCTGCACACTGGCGAGAGACACATTGTTAGACACTAAGTTACTACAAAAGGTGTGACGCAAATCATGGATCCTCACAGAATCTGAAATCTGTGCTGCTTTGAGTGCGGTTTTAAACGATTTCTTAAAATCATTGTAGGGCAGTTGTGTCATTGGATTGATAAACACATATGTTGGATTGATTCCAGCTAGGCGTTTGAGAATGTCCATCGCAGTTGTATTGAGAAAAATAGTATTTTGTTTCTTATTCTTAGCAATACTAGGTGGTACAGTAATTATCTGTTTCTCCATATTGATCCATGACCATCGCAACGATTTAGCCACACCGCTTCTTACACCGGTGACGAGTAAGAAAATCATCAATAGATTCACAGGGCGCTCAGGGTGTTCCATCAGGACACTAATAAAACGCGTCTGTTCATCGCTACTTAAAAAGCGTTCCTTTTGATTATCAAACTTCATGTATTCCACTTTATCACAAGGGTTTTTGGTAATAAGCTCCCATTGAATAGCAAGGGTAAACATACGACTGAGCAGCTTAATATGGCCTGTGACATGACTGCCGGATAACTGCATTTCGATTAAGCTCGTCTGGAAGCGTTCTAATTCTAGTACTTTGATGTCATCGAGCCGTTGATGACCAAAGGTGGGCTGAATGCGTATACGCCACATGGATTCAATATTACGACAGGTGCGTAATCGGGTTTTAATGTGGGGCCAATAGTACTGCTCCCAAAACTCATTGAGGGTGAATGTGCAAGTGGGGGATGCTTGGGCGATGGGTGGTGAAAGGGGGATATGGGGGGGCGTTGGGGAAGGGATAAGTTGTGCGGCTTGTTGTAAGGCTTGCTCCAATGACAATGCATTAGTACGGCCAAGATTGTGGTCTTTTACTTTGGTTCGAAACCGATAAGTACCAATGCCTTTGGATGTCTTACGTATTTCAATCCGAAACCCTTTAGGTAAATTATCGGCTCTATATTCAGCTTTAATTTTATCTGTAGGGGTAGGAAGGTTATCAATAAAGGTTTGGTCGATATGGGTATATTTCATGTGTATCTCCAGTATGAAATGATTAACGATTACATAGATATACAGGCAGGATAAACCTGCCATGTATGATTATTGTTGGCGCAGTAAGCGAGAAACAATGGCACCTGTAAAAGGCTTATTGCGATAGCTAGATAACCCACGTTGGTTGAGTGTTTTAGCTATCTCTACACTCGTTACTTGAGGCTGTAACTGTTGGATGTGATGAATGACTTTGATGATTTTTTGCCGCCATTGACGTTGTGCAGTCGTGCGAACGAGTGTGGCGAGCTGAGGGTTGTGATTGCGATAGGTATCAAGCTGAGGGTTACCGAGTGTGACACCTCGAGCCTTGGCAGCACGAAGTGCCGCTTTAGTGCGTTGTGAAATCATCTGAGCTTCATGTTGAGCCATTGCGGCTAAGATATGAATGGTGAGCTGGTCGATGTCAGGAAAATCGGCGAGTTTAAAACGTATGCCTTTTTTCTGTAGCTCAGTAATAAAGTGTAAGTCTCTACTGAGCCTATCGAGTTTAGCCACCAATAACACTGCATTGGCAAGGTGTGCATAATCGACGGCTTTTTCAAACTCAGGGCGGTCTGCTTTTTTACCAGAGCCTACTTCAGTAAACTCGGCAACCAGCTTGCCTCCATGATGATGTAAAAAATCAGTGATGGCTTGTTGTTGCGCTTGCATACCTAATCCCGTCTGACCTTGTTTTGAAGTAGACACGCGGTAATAGGCTACATAGTTAGTGTGTTTCATCGTCGTTCCTTAGCTACAGATTGATACAATGAATACAGCTTTGTCACTATGGCAATAAGGGCAGTAATGATCCCTATGCTAAGGCGTAACAATGTAAGTATTATGTGAGGGTGTTGAATAGTTAGATAGATGATGAATGACAATATTATCAAGAGCATCGAGGGTCTCCTTTGAATATGATAAAAGTGCATTGTCGCTAAAGGGACATTTAGTGATATGCACAATGTGGGTTTAGAATCAGTTATTTAGCTGGTTTGAGTAAAGCGAGCGCATCGAGGTTTAACACGGTGTGTTTATATAGATGCGTTTTGGATTTTGAAATGACATGCTCAGCCCGTAATACTGCCGCTAAAAAAGCAGCATTATTGGCACTTTTACCTATGAATAACGGATTAAAGATTGTGGAGCTGAAGTGACTGTTACCTTTAATGGCCAGTAAACAAGCTGATATGTCACTCTCAGCGATATCGTCTTGACTAAGAAAGCCACCTCCGGTGCTTTTAGTTAAGCGAATGAAACGTTCACCGGATTGATTCAGGGTAATGTCATAGTGTATTTTGCCTTTTGATTGACGATTGAGCATTGAGCATTGCCCAGATTTGATGATAGTTGTCATGGTGGTACTCCTAATTGTTCTTTATCAAAATAAACAAACCACCACCGATATCGTTGGTGATACGACAATGCAGTGAATAGCCAGCTAATACATCAATGAAATCAGGCTCAGTCATACAAAGCCATTGCTGCTCATCTAACATCGATAGTTCACTAGGGTTGATATGAATCAATTGACAGGCGCCTTCATCCCAAAAGGATTGTGCTTGTTCGAGAGACTCAAAGGGTGTGGTAAGATTGTTGATTAACGCTTTATAGACGTGTTTAGATAGACCAAGAGCAACACGCTCTGGCCATAATGATGTGATATACATAATGGTATTTCCGATAAGTAAATATATTGAGATAGGGCCACTGTGAGTGACCCTGGCTAATGCGGAAGGACATCTTCCAATATAGATACTGATTTTTTCTCGGTTTAATTAATCAGTTACAGATGCTCAAAATACCTTTTTCCGCTCCTCATTAGAGTGATTGATATTGCAAAGGCAGATAAATGGATAAAAGATTCGATTGGTTTCCTGTGTTTAATAATGACAGCTTCACCCCGTTAGTTGATGAGTTGGTTGACAGTAGCATTGTGATGCTGAATCGAAGTGACCAAGGAGGCTCAAGGGAAAAGCGAGAACACGCATTAACACAGATTGCTCGACATATATTGTGCGCCTTATTCATTACTCATCAGCAAACAGGCATGCACAAACACCCCTTGTCAGTCAGTATCCCGCTGCATAAACGTCATTATAGTCTCGGCGATATAAACAAAATTTCCTATGTATACCCCAACAAGGTTGAAGTGGTATTTAAAGCTCTGGAGGCATTAAATTGGATAGAAGTAGTAAAAGGGAGATACAGCTCTTCATACAAAATGAGCGTGACAGTGATGACAGTCCAGGACGTATTGGCGACTAAATTTGCTGCGTTAAATATTCACTGGCTGGAGCAAGTCCCTTTACCATTAGCTAAATTAGTGGAAGTCAGAGACAAAGATATAGAAACCAAGCAAGCCAGCTTAATACCCTTAGATAGCTTACCTGAGCAGACCTTACTACATGATTATCAACAAAACCTACATACCATTAATGCCCATCTTGTCCAGCAATGCATACACCTTGATGTCACCGATGAGCAACTGGCTCAAGTATTAACACGCAAGAGTATCAATGAGGAGACTCAAGCTCCTTATGAGCATTTTATTGATATGAGTATGGTGCAATTGCGGCGTATATTTGCAAAAGGGCGCTTAGATAGAGGTGGTCGCTTTTATGGTGGATGGTGGCAGGGGGTATCAGGGGAGCATCGTCCGGTTATCCGCATCAACAACAAAAAAACAATTGAAGTAGATTACTCAGGGATAGCGATTAATATCATTTACGCCCTTAAAAACATGACACTGGACCCTAATAAAGATGTCTATGATATCGGATTACTAAACTGGCAAGGTAAGAATGACAAACGCCGTCCCATGATTAAAAAGGCATTTAATGCCTTTATTAATGATGAAAAAGGCAATTACCATTTATCAGGTGCTGCTATCAAAGTACTAGGATGTAATACTCAAGCGCTAAAAGATAAAATCATTCAAACTCACCCAGTGATGAGCGATGTATTTGGAACTGATATCGGACTTCAAGCTCAATATCTTGATAGCTGTGTGGCAGAGGATGTGATGCTAAGCCTACTAAAGTTAGGGATAACCTGCTTGCCTATCCATGATAGTTTCATTGTGACTGTCTCTCACTACTCAATACTCGAACAGCAAATGTTTGAAAGCTACCAAAAGGTCATGGGGGCATCAATAGCGATAAAAGATGAAGTCATCAAATCCCATCGCACCTTAACGACGAAGAATAAAGATATGGCCAGTCGTCCTATAGACTCAGATATTCTTTCTAATGAAGACTTACTCAACGAATACGAATACCGTCAGCAAGGGAACTTAATGCAGAACTACTTTAAGAGCTATAAAGATACCTTTAATGATACTAATAGATGTACTTCTTATAAGACTTAATAAGAATAAGAAGAGATAATAACAATAGGCCTTTAATGGTCCCTAAGATATCCCTAAGGGAAAGCATCAAGGGACTCTCTAGGTATCCCTCATAAGTGGCCCCAACTTTCTATTTATAATCATAGGGTATTAAAAAAATTTAATGACATATCTTATACATGATTTTTAATATAAGCATATTTCTTATAGAAGTGATGCTGGCACTAAGCTATATTCAAAGGTAATGTTAAATAAACAAAAAGATATCCTATGTTACCTTTATTGGCGGTACCTGTTTTACATTCTTCTGGCGCATTCATTGCTTACAGCGGCACTGGTTATTTAGCTGGTACCCTTAGCTCTAGTTGGCTAGGTGCATTTGTATTAGGGAATTCTGGATTACTTGCTGGTGCTTCAGCTCTTACGGCTACTTCTATTGGAGGGTTCCTGTCTGGTGCCAAATCATCAGCCACAGGGGTGGCTGCTAGTCTTGGTCTAATTTCAACAACACCTGCTTGGGTCATGCCTGTTAGCATTGCTTCTGGGATTGCACTGGTCGCTTCCGGTGGGTTTGCATATTACAAACGAGGTCAAATTATTGAGGCCATCACGGAGCAGTTAGAAGACATAAACCATGAAAGGGTATCTGCAGGCTTGAAGCCTTTCAATGAGCCCGCAGACTTATTTGATGAGGTGTTGGATTACATTAAATCAATGAAAAAATCCAGAGGTGATTTTGACGCTATTACCGAAGAGCAAATCAGTCATTATGAGATATCCTCTGAAACCGCATTAGTACCAGTTGAAATGGTAGAAGTGGAAGAAAGTTGGTTGAGCACTATGTCAAAATCAATCGGTGAAATTGCCGCTGGAGTGACAAATAGTATAACTGATGCGTTTACTGGCCGTAATCATACCCACGATTATATTGTTTCTAAAAGTATAGAAACCTTGATGTCAGAACAACTTACTCAAGATATGGATGAGGTTGAACTACGTAAATATATTGCGAGGGTTGTTAGCATCACTAAAACTTTACCTCAAGAACTAAGAGTAACTGGTACACTTTCTGATAAAACACTTGAAAGCTTAAATAACCTAGCAATAACGGATGCCGATGGGTGGTCTGTTATGGTTAGGGAGTTTGCAGGTAAATTAAAAATAAGCTTAATATAATATTTGAAAGGTAAACCATGAGATTAAATCCATATGAGCAAGATTATGAGATTGCTAATGACAAGCTCAAAGCTCTCAGCATCACGCTTGAAGATAAAAAGCAAAAAATTCATTGGTATCAAAGAACCGATCTTAACTCCCTCAATCTCCATTACTTGGAGCTGGAAGGCAAACTTGAAACGCAAGCAAAATTAATCAAACGGCTAAAGACAAACGCAAATGAAATTGAATCATCATCCGAGTTATTAAATAAATCAATTAAAAGCTTATGGAACCCAAAAAATTGGTTTGATATTCAACAGCGTCGCATGCGCACTGAGCTAGCAGAGAAAAAACAGCTTCTTAATGAAATTTCAATAAAAAAGACAAAGCAAGAAGGAATCTTCAAAAGGTTAAAAAAAAGAAAGGAAGAAAGTTTAATAGAAATAGCGGATTACAAATGCTTTGATATTTATACGAAAAGTTCAGAAGTTGCAGAGCTAGCTAATTTACTGTCCAAACAATTAAAGGATCTTGAAGCAATAAAGGAACAGAAAGAAAAAATTGATCATAAA
This sequence comes from Glaciecola sp. HTCC2999, assembly GCF_000155775.1. Taxonomy (GTDB): domain Bacteria; phylum Pseudomonadota; class Gammaproteobacteria; order Enterobacterales; family Alteromonadaceae; genus Opacimonas. The sequence goes on along the minus strand of NZ_DS989810.1, from coordinate 749,274 downwards.
TTACAGCCAGTGATAACACAAATTACTTCACTAGAAGGCAAGATAATTAAGTTGGAGAGACGCTTAATCGAGGCAAAGAATCTGGACGAGGATTTATCTAGTGCTAGCAATTCTTATGAGCGCGCCATGATTCATCAAGATTGTGAGCATAAATTTCATACAAGTAGCCCTAAGAGAGTCATCGCAAAAACTTCAAGAGAAATTACAAAATTAAATCGTGATCTATCCAAACTTAACAAAAGAGCAAAATCTATTGCAACTAAAGCCGCAAGAGTGGTTCAAAAATTAATCATCGATGGTAATAACTTATGTTATCAGGGAGGCTCCTTTATTGGTTTTGTAGCTTTAAAACCACTCATTGTTAGCCTTGTAGAGCAGTATAAAGTTGTATTAGTTTTTGACGCTTCAATTCGACGCCTTCTCAGCATGAGTGATAATGAAATCAGTAACGAAATAAAGGGTGAAATTGACCTCCACGTTGTTGCCACTAGTATTAAAGCTGATGAAACAGTTTTGGATTTAGCAGGAAGTGATAGTACATCGTATATAATTAGTAATGATAGATTTGCAGAATTTGGTGAAAAATCAGCAATAAAACAAAAACGTATCATTAGACATGAAATTGTATCTAACAAAATTCTTATTCATGACTTAGAGATATCTATGAGTTTTTAAATTAGGTATTTAGAAAAACACCTTTTTATAATAACTAAATTACTTCACCGCATGTTAAAGGTTGCTAAGTAGAAGGCCACTAATAACTACTCTACATTCATATTTTGATTTTCAACGAGAAAAACAAAAATTTTATTTGACAAAATATTATGATTCTCTTGAGTTAATCTGAGATTCAAAGATATTAATATTAAATTTTTCTAAAATTTAATATTCTAAATTAGCAAAACTATCTTCTGATTGAGCTATAAAGGCTCTTTTTTCCTGGGGATTATAACCCCTTAGGATGAATCATCGGTTTTCCATCTGTGCCTAAATATATTATTTTTATCACATTGCCATTATCGTCATAGGCTTTTTCATATCCAGCATCGCCATACTTAGGATGAATCATCGGTTTTCCATCTGTGCCTAAATATATTATTTTTATCAAATTGCCATTATCGTCATAGGCTTTTTCATATCCAGCATCGCCATACTTAGGATGAATCACCGGTATTCCATCTGTGCCTAAATATATTGTTTTTATCACATTACCATTATCATCATAGGATTTATTCAAGCCAGCATAGCCATACTTAGGATGAGTCATTGGTTTTTCATCTGTGCCTAAATATATTTCTTTTATCACATTGCCATTATCATCATAGGATTTATTCAAGCCAGCATAGCCATACTTAGGATGAATCATTGTTTTTTTATCTATGCCTAAGTTGAGATCTTTTACCACATTGCCATTATCGTCATAGGATTGCACAAAACCAGCGATGCCATACTTAGGATGAATCATCGGTTTTTCATTTGTGTCTAAATATATTTCTTTTATCACATTGCCATTATCGTCATAGGCTTTCTCATATCCAGCATAACCATACTTAGGATGAATCATTGGTTTTTCATCTATGCCTAAGTTCAAAAATTTTACTACATTGCCATTATCGTCATAGGCTTTCTCATATCCAGCATAGCCATACTCAGGATGAATCATTGGTTTTTCATCTGTGCCTAAGTTCAAAAATCTTACTACATTGCCACTATCGTCATAGGCGTTCTCATATCCAGCGATGCCATATTCAGGGTGAATCATCGGTTTTCTATCTATGCCTAAATATATTTCTTTTATCACATTGCCATTATCATCATAGGATTTATTCAAGCAAGCATAGCCATACTTAGGATGAATCATTGGTTTTTCATCTGTGCCTAAGTTCAAAAATCTTACTACATTGCCACTATCGTCATAGGCGTTCTCATATCCAGCGATGCCATATTCAGGGTGAATCATCGGTTTTTCATCTATGCCTAAGTTCAAAAATTTTACTACATTGCCATTATCGTCATAGGCTTTCTCATATCCAGCATAGCCATACTTAGGATGAATCATTGGTTTTTCATCTGTGCCTAAGTTGAAATCTTTTACCACATTACCATTATCGTCATAGGCTTTCTCATATCCAGCGATGCCATATTCAGGGTGAATCATCGGTTTTCTATCTATGCCTAAATATATTTCTTTTATCACATTGCCATTATCGTCATAGGATTGCACAAAACCAGCGATGCCATACTTAGGATGAATCATCGGTTTTTCATTTGTGTCTAAATATATTTCTTTTATCACATTGCCATTATCGTCATAGGCGTTCTCATATCCAGCGATGCCATATTCAGGGTGAATCATCGGTTTTCTATCTATGCCTAAATATATTTCTTTTATCACATTGCCATTATCATCATAGGATTTATTCAAGCAAGCATAGCCATACTTAGGATGAATCATTGGTTTTTCATCTGTGCCTAAGTTCAAAAATCTTACTACATTGCCACTATCGTCATAGGCGTTCTCATATCCAGCGATGCCATATTCAGGGTGAATCATCGGTTTTTCATTTGTGTCTAAATATATTTCTTTTATCACATTGCCATTATCATCATAGGATTTATTCAAGCCAGCATAGCCATACTTAGGATGAATCATTGGTTTTTCATCTGTACCTAAATATATTTCTTTTACCACATTACCATTATCGTCATAGGCGTTCTCATATCCAGCGATGCCATATTCAGGGTGAATCATCGGTTTTCTATCTATGCCTAAATATATTTCTTTTATCACATTGCCATTATCATCATAGGATTTATTCAAGCCAGCATAGCCATACTTAGGATGAATCATTGGTTTTTCATCTGTGCCTAAGTTGAAATCTTTTACCACATTACCATTATCGTCATAGGCTTTCTCATATCCAGCGATGCCATATTCAGGGTAAATCATCGGTTTTCTATCTATGCCTAAAAACATTGTTTTTATCACATTGCCATTATCGTCATAGGCTTTCTCATATCCAGCATAGCCATACTTAGGATGAATCATTAGTTTTTCATCTGTGCCTAAGTTGAAATCTTTTACCACATTACCATTATCGTCATAGGCTTTCTCATATCCAGCATAGCCATACTTAGGATGAATCATTGGTTTTTCATCTGTGCCTAAGTTCAAAAATCTTACTACATTGCCACTATCGTCATAGGCGTTCTCATATCCAACGATGCCATATTCAGGGTGAATCATCGGTTTTCTATCTATGCCTAAATATATTGTTTTTATCACATTGCCATTATCATCATAGGATTTATTCAAGCCAGCATAGCCATACTTAGGATCAATCATTGGTTTTTCATCTGTGCCTAAGTTCAAAAATCTTACTACATTGCCACTATCGTCATAGGCGTTCTCATATCCAGCGATGCCATATTCAGGGTGAATCATCGGTTTTTCATCTATGCCTAAAAACATTGTTTTTATCAAATTGCCATTATCGTCATAGGATATATTCAAGCCAGCGCTACCATCAGACATAATTGTAGGTGCTTTTTGAGTGTCTAAGCACTTTTCTGAAAGCAAATAACCCAAATGATTACGATCTGTTATGTGTATAGCACAACCATTAGTTGGGTTTATTATGAGAGCATTTGAAATGTCGTAATAAGTAGAGCTAACAATATGGTTGTTTTCGTTATATTCGTAAATTATTTTTGCAACTTTATTTTCTTTTGTTATGGGTTGACCATGCTCGTCAATATATATTTGCTCTACAATATTTCCATTTTCATTATACTTAGTTTCAAAACTGTTATTATATTCTGCCTTTTCATTTGAAAAGAGTGTTTTAATAATCCTAAAATTTTTATCATATGAGTATTCCTTCAACGAAAATATAACATTATTTTCATTAGGTATTGATTCAGAATAAATAGATTTTATGGATCTTAAATAACCCTCTGTAGTGTAATCTATGACGTAGCGGTAAACATCCTCTTCATTTTTTACTTGCTTGTAATCTTTATCAAAAAATTGTAATTCTACTATCCAGCCTTGTTTATTAATGTGTGATTTTGTAACTGCTACACCATTTTTATTATTTGACAGGGTGTTATTCTCATTAAAGTGGAGAGTTTTTAGTATGTTTCCATAAGAGTCATAAATGTATGATTTTTTAGCTACCTCATTATTATTTTTAGAACTTATAGAACTATTGTTATTAAACTCAATAGTGTCTATCAGTCCCATCGAGTTGTAATTATATTTCGTTATGATTCTTTTTTTGTTCTTTTCAAGATGTAATTTATCTGTAGATATGTCAGTAAGTTCATTAACTAAGCCATATTTATTATATGAGTAACTGTAACCACTTCGACCAAATTCATCATTCCCAATACCGCCGAAGCTATCTTTTTGATAAATTTCTTTTTCTACATATCCTTGGGTATTAAAGTATTTTTTTATTCGAGTAACATTACTGCGTTTGAAAAAAACTGATTCATGATTTTGAGGTGGACCATTGAAACTTGCTGAATTGTTATTTTTATTTAAAAAAGTTACTGTTACACGATTTTTTGAGAATTCGTAACTTTTTTTATTAAGCAACATATCTGTCAAACTATATGTTGAGGCTGTGTCTATCTCTCCATTTTCTTTATAATAATATTGAATTCTAGCGTCTTTCTGCTCAGCTAAGGAATTAAGTTCAGACATGTAACCTAAAGAATTTTCATGTCGCAATTCGATTACTTTATTACCGTATCCAAGATATTTAGCCAACAACCCACCTTGGTAGATGAAATGATACCTAAATTGTTTTTTCTTCATTTGTTCAGCGCTTAGCTCGCCAACACCAAAAGGCACCTCCCATTTATATCCTACAGCAGCATAATACTCGCTTCTTTTAATGTTTTTATCCCACCAAAAAACCATTGCAACTATGATGGGAAATATTAAAAACAAGCTGAAATTAGAAATGACTTTATTTCGCTTATTCTTTATTGATTTCTTTATAAAGTGACTTAGTTCATGGTTTAAGAGGAATCCCTCATTTTTAAATTCCACCCCTTCATTAAGTAATGAGGTGTCATTGATTAGATGTTTTGTATTGAACTCATTTTTTTGCCATCTTCGGTAGCCTAATTCAATTGTATTCTTCCAGTCTAAAAATAATTTTGAACTTTCCAGCCAACTTTTAAGTCTTGCCCAGTTTTCAAATAAACTATCATGAGTAAGTTTCATCACAATTTTGTCATTTGAGTCAAACTTCATTAGAATATTACTGTCTAGAAGGGATTGAATTAAATTAGATAATTCTATGTTGTTATCAATAATTGATTCATTGATAGCGACTTGCTTTGAATAAGGTATTCCATCAGTAGTGACCCCTACAATAACACTAAATAAATGGTGAACTGTATTATCTTTTGAATGTGCTAGCGACACTGCATCCTCTGCTCTTTGCGCTATAGCACCTGAAATTCCTCCTAAGAAATCATAATCATTATTTCGCAGATAGTTAATATTACTATTTTCTTGCTTGACACTTTCATAAAGTTGTTCTAAAACAAACTCAACCATTGGAAGCGCATTAGGGGTTTGAATGGCGTCATTGATAATTCTTTGTGCCAAGTTTTCAGGTGTGTTCTCAAAGGTTAGACCCGAAAAAGCAGCCTGTTTAATGACGATATCTCGCCAAGCATCAATAGATAAATTCTCTGATACATTGGTGATTACTGGTGAAGCAATAAATCCTGATTCTAATAATGTGGATAGGTATTCGTTCCTTATGGATAAAACGACTTTTATATTTTCTGTCGCTTTTGTGATCTTATGGATCAGCTGCAAATCTTCAATACTTGTATGTTTATTCTCTTGATTGAAAAAATCTTCAAATTGATCGATATGAAGTAAAAATAGGCTCCTATGATTATTTATCTGCAAAACTAACTCATCTAAGTAAATTTCAGGCTGGGCGAGTAAGGCTTTTATGTTAGTTTTATCTGAAATACATTCTGAATTCATGTTAAGGCTTTCATTTAATAAAAAGGTAATCAACGGTTTATCAAGTGAAGTAGGAGTCACAGAAATCCAATTAAAATTGTTTTTTTGATTTGCTAACTTCGGTATCAATCCTGCTTTAACCAATGATGATTTACCCGAACCAGTAGGCCCTGAAACAATAAGAATTCCACGATTATGCTCTAAATCTTCATACAGTCTCTCAATTTCCCTATCACGCCCAAAAAACCTAATTGAATCTTCATATTCGAAACTTTTCAATCCTTTAAAAGGTGTCCACCGACCAAGTGCTTCTCCATCATATTCATTGTGCAAAAGTTGTTCTAATAACTCAGGAATTGTATTTGCTGATATAACAGTTCCACCAATTTCTTCGATTTCTTTTTTTTGTACCTCAGAAATATCCGATATATTGGATTGTGGTATGCAAATAGTAAACTTTGATATCTGCTGGTCTCTAACAACTTTTATGGTATTTTGAAGTTTTTCCTGTAAATAACTAATTGAGATGATATTCCCACTACCATGTACTTCTCCAGTTGCGAAAATAGGAGTTGTTATACCTTCGCCTTTCCCTAGCTGTTTTGTCCAAAATGCATTAAATAATGCTAGCGTATACCCTAAAGTAGCACTTGTACTGCCGGCTATTAAATTAACATTGCTTAAAGAAGTTGAGTGAAACGTTACAGAAGCTTTAAAACGGTTGCGTTGATCAATTTTATTAAGAGCAACATAAGCAGCTTTAGCCGATGTTGAGAGATATTCTTGTTGTTCAGTAAATACAGTACTTGAGAGAATGGGCTTTAGAGCTAAAGACAAAGTTGCAGTCACAGCAGGATCACCCTTACGCACTTCTTGAAGACGAACGTCTATTTTTAGATTATCGCCAGTACTGGTAAGTACATGAATCATATTCAACGCCTTTAATTACTTTCTATGATTTGAAAGTCTATAACTCCATGTAATTCTTTATCTTCAAAAGAAAGAAGTAACCCAGTACCTTCAGCGGCAGTTGCTGATTCATCCACATAAATGTCTGCTTTGAGAACTTCTTGTCCCTCAACGGTCAATCGAACTTGTAAATTTTTATTTTTAAATGGTAGTAAAATATCATGAATTTGTTTTTTGTCTTCACCATATGCTTGAATATACACATCAACTTCGTCCTTACTACTTAAAACCTTTCGAATATCGACCATGATCCCAGAAGAAGCGAAAATTAAAGGATAGTCAAACCAGTTCCCTAGATTTTGTCCAGCAGCAGCCATAAGTTGACTTTGAGCGATACTAATTGATTTTTTTGGGAAAGATAAAATATTACTATTTGCCCTTTTAACTAAAGTATGGACTAACTCTATTAAATTGTTATCGATACTTAATTCGGTTTCATTCAAAACTTCTTGTACTAGAGATTTATTTATCTCATCTTCATGCACCATTTTTATGAGTTTTGTTAAGTTTTCGTCAGCCATTACGTTTGTTCTCCACCGAATGATATTATTTGCCTTAGAAACTCAATTTGTTCCCCAGAATTAACAATTTTTATATTATATTTTTGTGTACAGTTACTTATTTTATCAACAAAACGATTAAAATCCTGGGTCGGATTACTTTTTAGGTAACCTAATATTTGAGCAAGTTGTTTGATAGGCACATCATAATAATCAGAATTCCAGAAAGCCTCCTTTAAAAATTTTGCTCGAGTATCATTTGTTATTGAAGCAGTAATCAATGAAAAGCATTTTTGAATATTTCCATAAGCTTCTTTAGCTATAAGATATTGTTCAGATGTGTAAGTTTTTGTATCTTCTTGGAAAAAAGTCGCATTTGCTGATAAATCATCAAAATTTTCATTCGTTATTGATTGAGTCTTTAGACCCGTGCTTTCTTGTTCTCGCTTAGTTAAACGTCGATATATACCTGACTTACTGAAGTAATCCATACTGCAACTATGAATTGTTTTTTTTATGTAAGCAGCCGCTATTCTTCCATTTTCAGAAGTATCTAATGAATATTTTTCAAATGCACCTGATTTGAATAGCTTAATAAACGTTTCATTTACAATATCTTCTCTATATTGTTCATGATCTGGGTGTCTCAATACGTATCCAACTTGTTTTATAATAAGTGATAGAAACTGAGCTAGTTTTTTTTCATCGTTCACAACACCCCCCATATTGAATTTTCATCATCACATAGTTGATATTAAAACATTTATATTATTTTTATAAAACTGTTTTACATAATCTTCTTGATCCACAAATTATTAATCCCAACACAAACCAGTTTATCTAACAATGAGAAGTAATCTAATCATATTGTAGAAATATTTGTTAACTTTATCGCTCTCGTTTCGTTTGTATCATTGAGGCTATTAGTTAGCTATTACATAAACGCACATAGAGGTCATTATATGAATTATCAACAAAGCATCATCGAGACGAATCGATGGATTGCAAAGCCACTTAACCTAAAAGGCGATTTAAATAGTTGGGTTAGTCGAATGAAACTAGCTTGCCCAAATCCTAAGCTTAACCAAGTTGTATGGTTAGAAGGTAACAACAAATCTATTGGTTATAAAGTAATAGGGTTCAAACCTAACGGCGAAGTTATCTGGCAACGAGGAAAAGTAATTAGGCCACTAAAACTAGATTAATATAAAACTACTTGGTAAACATTTATTAAATCAACAACAACTTAATGTCAAAGGGGAATGGGCCGATGATATGTAAAATTTGGGTTACACAGAAGAGCATGGCGGGTTAATGCATGACTCTTGGTGTGAAAAGGGAGATAGTAACTATGAAAAAAAGTTCCAAGTAAAAATAAGCAGACACTGTCAAAATTGGAATCATAATCAGAGATTATAAGTAGTTACAATCTACTCTAAAGCTCAACTTGTAAACCAAATCGCTGAGGAGTTTAACCGTTCACCTTATGCTATTGCTTAGCTGTTATTCAATTAGGTGAAATAGATATGGAACAACGTGAATATTTTAATCGTAGGAAAAAAATGAGCATAAGAACAATCATAACAATATCAAGTTTTTTAATTATCTTCTTAGGGCTATTATCATTGGTAGGCAATGTTCATGTTGCTGAATTTTACGGAATAATTGGTTTCTCGTCAATTATCACAATAATTATATGGTTCAAGCTTGGTAAGTATAATTTTTCGAAACAAAAGACTAAAAACAATACCAAATGATACACGAAACCAATTTATTAAATTGGTTATAACATACTGCTGTTCTTCTAATTTAGTTATGTTGGTTGATTACAATTAGCCAACTCTAAAGATTTCAAATTTACTACTAGAAGAGATCAATTTTACGAAAAACTCTTAAATTTCCAACCATTAAAACTAGTTTCTATATTAGCTATAGTCATATTTCTCATTAATGATGGGCTTGAAGAATGATTGTTCTTAATTAAATCGATTTTGTGAGATGTACATTTACTTACTATTTGAGGCAATTTCATCCAAGGTAAAAAAATTACATATATAAATTGTTAATTTCTCGGATGATAGAACGTTTATGTAATTGAAACCATAAAAGGAATATCAATTATGATAAATCGGTCAAATAGTCTAATTAACATTCCCCAATCAAATAAAGGGAAAAGCACGAGTGATGAACAAACCATAAGTCGTCAGTCAGCAACATATTATCACCATGAGGCCATTGAGCGCCTTAGAGATGAAACTGAATATGATGTAAATACTGGATTAATTAACACCAAGCATGCTGATACACGAATTCAACAACGCGGTATCAAAAATGAATGGATACAGTTGGTATTAGAGTATGGAGATGAAAAATTTCAACATACTAAGAACACTATCAGTGTCTCGCTCAAAAAACACGGTATTAAGAAAATTAAGCGCTGTTTTGGTAATTCTGTTGATATCAACAAATTAAGGCGCCTTTATTTAGTGTTGACTCACGATAATGTATTAATAACTTGTGCGTATAGATAGGAGCTGAAAATGCAAAATATTAATAGCCTTGTACATAATCCTCGAAAGACAGTTTTTTTTGATTTAGACGGTACACTTGTGCATACCGATGAAGCTAATTTTTTAGCTTATCAAAAAGCAGTTAATGTAGTGTTACCATATAAAACGGTTTTAAGAAAGCCAGTATATGCTCGATTTAACAGAAATGAGCTCCGTAAACAGCTGCCTAGCATTTCTATTTTTGAACTTAAAAGAATTACTCAATTAAAAGTGAAGTTTGATGCTGAGTTTATCTCTTCAACCCACATCAACCAGCCTGTTGTAGCTAAACTGAAAAACCTCAGATTTAACTGCGATATCTTTCTGATTACAAATGCAAGTAGAGTTAGAGCAGAAATGACACTTAGTGCACATAACTTAATGCCCTATTTTAATGGGGTATTATCCAAAAATGACAGACCTCTCAATATCAATAAATATCAACATGCTATTGAGTTTTTGAGTGTTGATGTAAATAACATGATGGTATTTGAAAACGAATCAGCACAAATTAAACTTGCCCAAGATATCGGCATTCCAGCTAACTCCATACAAAAGGTATAAAATTTGAATACATTTACGATAAAACCAAATTCATATCTTAAACATTCCGTTCCCGGTTTTTTCCATTATAAATATCTTGGTATGAATCGACCGGGTAACCCTGATTTTATCAATCGTTTAAAAAATGATAATCACAGCAGAGGTATTAACGAATTGATGCAAGATGCAGAGATGGTCTGCGATGTATTATGCAAGGATTTACCTAATGTCGTTATACAAGAATGTTTAAATAGGCCTGTAGTGTGCGTGATGCCAAGGGCTAAACAAAACAGTAAATATACTGATGCTCAATTACTATTTTTAGATGCTGTTTCTAATGCAGTGGAAATCATGTCTGGCATGAAAAACGGTACACAGTGGATAACTAGAATGAAGCCAACACAAACTACACACCTGAGATACTCTTATTCCTTTCGAGATAAAGGTATTCTTCCATATGAAGGTATAACAAAAGATACATGTATTATTTCTCCAAAAATTAAAGGTAGAGATATTATTCTAGTGGATGATGTTTACACCATTGATGTGAATGTAATTGAAGATATGCTTCAAACTCTTCTAGATGCTGGTGCAAACAAAGTCGTGTCTTACGTAGTGTCTAAAACTAGTCGCTGTCATTAAGGTAATAGATATGAAATATTCTCAACAAGCACTAAATGTTCTTACAGCCCTTAGCTTTAAAGGCATTGGAAAAGCCTGGATAATCAAGCATCAAGATGTATTGAGTTGTAAAGCGTCCCTAATTGATTGCCTTAATTTATCAACTAAAGACAAATTAGTTTCGTTATGCCGTTTTAATGATAAACAGGCTGCAATATTATCTGAGTTAATAAAAAGAAAAGACGTTATCGATGGACTTACAACTATTGTCGACGAAGATTTCCCAATTCACAGAGGTACGGTTAAAAATAGCCAAAAACCAGTTGCTTTATTTTATCAAGGAGATATTAGATTACTTGATCCATGTAAACCAAGCGTAGCTGTAATTGGTCTTTTAGATCCAGATTTTAGTACAGAAAAATCAGAAATTTCTTTAGTTGATGAACTGGTATCAAAAAATATTATTATTGTAAGTGGCTTAGCCAATGGATGTGATGCTATTGCACACAAACAAGCTGTTATAAAACAAGGGAAAACAGTAGCTGTATTACCGAGCTCATTACATAATATTTTACCTAGAGGAAATCAATCGCTCGCAAAGGAGATAGTTGAAAGCGGAGGTTTATTGGTCACTGAATATATGCATGATGCCTCTTCAAAACTCGAATTCACAGCTCGTTATCAAGAACGAGATCGACTACAAGCTCTTTTTAGTGACGCAGTTATTTTAGTGGCAAGCTATGCCAAAAATAATCAGGGAAATGATAGTGGGGCACGATTAGCTATGGAGTATGCTCTCCAATACGATATTAAAAGAGCTGTCATGTATAACATATCAATAGATTCTCGGAATCCAAAATATGACCTAAACCGACAACTAATTTTAAAAGATACAAACATCCATGTGATTAAGCCTGAGGATACTATGTGTCTTGCGGGTAACCTGTTAGATAAACTAATTACAGAAAAATCAAAAAATATTCAATATTCATTATTTTAGAGAGAATTTATATTGAAATATTGTTTAACACCTTCTTTTTATTCTTCGGAGAATGCCATGGCAGATTTGCCTACTTTTGAATTACCAAAAATCTCATCAAATCGACTTTGGGATTGGGATGTACCTATAATTATAGACAAAAATAATAATACCCATGCATTTATTACGGGCAGCATAGATGAACCGAAGCTCTACAACGAGCTTTGCTTCATACTGCATACTGCTGAAATTGACACTACTATTATCTTACATATAAATACACCGGGAGGGATTATTGATTCTGCATTTATGATTGTAGATGCTATCCATCATTCTAAAGCGAAGGTCATCGGGAAATTGTCAGGCACCGTAGCATCCGCAGGAACAATAATTGCCATGGCCTGCCATGACCTCGAAGTATCTGAGCATTTATCGTTTATGATCCATAACTATTCAGGCGGCATGGCAGGTAAAGGTCACGAAATGAAAGCTAGACAACGCTTTACTGATTTACATTTAAACGAAGCATTTAAATCGTTTTACCATGGGTTTTTAACAAGTGAAGAAATGAATAGTGTTATAGATGGTACGGACTTATGGATGGGCACATCTGAAGTTAATGAACGTTGGAAGAGCCGACTAGCAAGCACCAGTCTAAGAAAAATAGCTAAAACTTCATTATAGTAGGTGGTTCTCATTGATTAATACTGACCTAACACTCATTTCTCAGTCCCAAAGAAAACTTCTTATAATTAAATCAACACGAACTACAGTATTAATACTTTATGTATTCATACTGCCTGTTGTTGGATATCTTCTTACTGTGTATATTGAGGAAGAAACATTTAGTCTTTTCGAAGCATTAGCAGCATATGCTTTATTCTCGATTGCAGGATTAGTCTCTTTTTTCAAAGCAAACCGCTTAGCATTCGAAACATATAACTTTAAAGTTTTTAGTTCATTAGTTTGGTTGGCTTTGGTAGGCTGCATAGCAATGTTTGGCTGGGGAGCCAGTAATACGTCGCATAAGCACGCTTCGTTTTCAAATTACTATCAACCCGACTTTGTAATAATTCAAGACAACGATAAACCAAACCAGTTTTTATACAAAGGTGCGATTGAAATAAATTCTGCTAACACTCTAATCCGAAAAATAATGAATGCAGATAATGTGGATTGGGATAAACCTATAGCATTAGAAATACACTCAGGTGGAGGTAGTCCCCAAGAGGCTATAATAATGGCTTCATTTATTAAGCAATATAACATTCAAATAGAGGTATTAGGTCAATGCATTAGTGCTTGTACTAGATTACTTTTGGCAAGTGACTCAAGATATATACACTCAAAAGCATGGATAGGTTTTCATGCCACTTACATCAAAAAAACTACTCAATTAGTAAGTTATGATAGCCCACACCTGCGTTTTTTTAATGAAAACCTTTACACTGCACTAGAAAGATTAAAGGTAAGCAAAAGTTTCATACACAAAACCAAGATTAGAGATTCATACGGTGGGTTTTTCCCTACCTATGATGAACTTTTAAAAGAAGGCATAGCGAACCGCACTCAGCGACTTTTTGTAGCTAACGACAATATACCTTTTTATTTATAGTAGGATAATTATGCTTACAAATATTGCAACGCCTAATATAGGTAAAATAAACATCTCAAAATATGTTGTCTACTATTTCAAAGAACAGATTAATACTGTTGATGACTGCAAAGGGATAGAAGCAGCTTTATTATCACTTCAAAGTAAAGAGATTGAAAAGTTAGATTTACCATTAAAGACTAATTATATAGATAAACAGAATAGTCTGGAGTTCTGGGTGCATAAAGAAAGCTCAACGGTTTTTCTTATTACAATTAATGAAAATGAAAAAGTAGTTTCAATAGCTCTCAAAGCCAATATGGATGAATTTATATTTAGATAAACCTAAGAAATATCTATGTGACTGTTGAGACTTAAATTTTTAAGGAATTTTGAGGTTGAAAATATGAAGGGCATTACAATGAACTGTATTTGGGGGTATAAATGCCTTGCTATTTGGGGCGAGCTTGCTTTTACAGCAAATAAAAATATTAGGTTTTGCCAATACTGTGAAAGAGAAGTGCATAGGTGTAAGAGCCATAAGGAACTTTTAGTTGCAGTAAGCCTTAATCAATGCGTTAATTTCCCAAGTTCGCTTATCGAAATAGCAGTGATAGACGAGAGTGGAAAGGATAGCGAAAATTTCAGTTTAACTGGTATGCCATTACCAACTGATTCAGAGTTGACAAGGTGGGCCCAATGCGACTCCGATATTGACATTCCATTTTAAAAAATAATATTTACAATAACTCTAGTTATTTAAAATCGTTCAAACTCAAAGTTCTTTTGTTTGGAATCGCTAAAAAAGGAAGAAAAAAATGGTGGCCCGACCCTGACTTGAACAGGGGACCTGCCGATTATGAGTCGGATGCTCTAACCAACTGAGCTATCGGGCCGTATTTTTGTAGATGCATTGAAATAATGCGGAGCGAAGTATAAGCAGTTTTTTTGCAAATGTCATCCTTACTTTGCTATACAGTAAAAAATTTTAAAGATATGCTTAAAAACTCAGCAAAATAGCGTGTCATTTACTCATGGCCTGTATCCATCAGTAACAGAACTGATAAAACTAAGCTAATCTAATCCATTCCATATTACCAATCAGTTAACGCATTCATCCTAAATTGGGTGCCGCGAAATGAAAGCACAACAAATTGCGGTTCAATTTTGATAATCGTAACATTATTATCAACGCTATCGCCTTCTTGTAATCGACGATTGTTGACTCTGACCCAACGATCCTCATCATTTGAGCTGAACATATGAGCAGAAAATACCATCGCGGGTAGTTGCACCAAAATATGCTCAGGTAGCTCTGATACACGAGGGGTTTTATCCACTACTTCGACCGTAGTTTCGCGTTCAGATGGATCATTTTTCATTGGCTGTATATTGGGTTCATCTGACATGGCTTGAGTCAGCTCTTCAAGCCCACCAAGTTGTGCTAATGCTTCATTGACTTTTGCCGCGATAAACGGGGAGGTGCTTATGTTATCGTCAGTACGTTGTGTGACTAAAGTACCGTTATCTATATCATCAATGTCAAACGTATTTTCAGGTTCATTCGTTTCTTGCAAAACAACCGGCTCAACCGGCTCAACCGCCGCTTCTTCATCCGCTATCACGTTAGTTACCGCCTCAGCTAAGGCAATGTCTGGCGTAGGGGTAATCTGAATTTGTTCAGACGAGCGTGTAGTAACACTACTCATATCGGTATTTGAACTTTCTATGGGAGGAGATAATAAGTGCGCGCTCCCAATTCCGATCCCCAGCCCAATCACACTGACTCCGATATATTGAATAGCATAACGGCTCCAGACTGAAAATTGTGAGGGTAGGGCTTGGAGACTAGGTAAAAATAAGCTGCGGTTAAATTGATCTGACATAGCATTGTTAACTGACTGCTCTTCATTATTAAATAATTGTCGAGTGTTAGTTTGGACTACTGTATTAGTCGGTGTGACTGACGTTGATGAGGTATCAATCTCTAATGAGTTTTCCCAATCAATGGTCAGCGACAACACCCCCATTTCTTTCAAACCTTTGACCATGTCGTAACTTTTGACTAACCCTGATTTACGCAGTTTAACAGGGCCATTTTGTTGTTCAATTTGAACAATCATCATGCCAGGCTTAAGCTCATCAATTGATAATGGATTTTTAGCCACCATAACTCCCTCCATTCATTCCACTACCAATCAAAAAGCCAATGGCTGTTGTCACGATGAGGGTTGCGATAAGCAGCCATTTATGCGGCAATTGGATCCGTTGTGCGACCACATCTTCACCTAAAATTTGATTCGCTGCCGCTACAA
Organism: Glaciecola sp. HTCC2999; assembly: GCF_000155775.1. GTDB lineage: Bacteria > Pseudomonadota > Gammaproteobacteria > Enterobacterales > Alteromonadaceae > Opacimonas. Next base: position 733,203 of record NZ_DS989810.1, on the reverse strand, counting down.
ATAGATATTTAGGCACGACTGCGGATTGTTTAGTAAAACTCAGTGTTAATGCTCTATCACACAATAGATTAATGACCCTTGGTATACCTGCAGTGATCTGGAACACCGCCTTAATGGTGGCCGGTGCAAACATACTAATATCACCATCTGCTACTGAGAGTCGATGCGCAATATAATGGCGTACTTCATCTTCATTAAGTGGCAATAAATGGTATCGGGCGGTGATGCGCTGAGCTAATTGACGCAGTTCGTTGCGCTTGAGCAATGCTTGTAATTCAGGCTGTCCTATCAAAACAACTTTTAATAATTTCTCACGGTTAGTTTCTAGATTAGTGAGTAATCGGAGTTGTTCAAGCACCTCAGGTAGTAAGTGTTGGGCTTCATCGATAATCAATACTGTATTGATTTGTTTTTCATGATTTTGCGCTAAATGCCCTAATATTAAATCTGTGAAATATTTTAAACTACTGCGCTGATGCTCATATTTAATCGATAACTCATCACATACCGTCGCTAATAACTCTAATGCGGATAAAGTTGGATTGAGGATCATGGCGACTTGGGTGTTTTCTGGTAATTGTTGCAGCAGTTTGCGAGAAACGGTGGTTTTACCTGTACCCACTTCACCAGTAAGCATTACAAATCCACCACTTTCACGTAGACCAAAATTTAAATGTGCCAGTGCTTCTTTGTGACGAGCACTCATATATAAATAGGCCGGATTAGGGGCAATCGAAAAAGGATTATCAGATAAACCAAAATAAGATAAGTACATAAATACTTGTTCACTTTTTACCTGTTATTATTGTTGCCTATAAGCTAAAGCGCTTTGCCCCATAAGTCAAAGTTTAGGTAAATAAAATCAGTGAATTATTGAATATTGACATTAAGCAAGGGCATAATAGCGTTTCAATATAAAGGATGTTAAGAACCCAGTATGCAAACGTATTTAGTCGGTGGCGCCGTTAGAGATACTCTGTTAAAACGGCGTATCAAAGATAGAGACTACGTGGTGGTCGGGGCAAGTCCTGAGCAGCTAGTTGCGCTGGGGTATAAACCGGTAGGTAAAGACTTCCCAGTATTTTTACACCCTGAAACCCAAGAAGAATATGCGCTTGCTAGAGTAGAACGTAAAGTGGGTTTAGGATATGGTGGATTCAGTTTTGTGACGGATGCTACGGTCACACTAGAAGAAGATTTATCGCGTCGAGATTTAACTATCAATGCAATGGCGATGGATGACCAAGGCAATATTATTGACCCTTTTAATGGTCAAGCCGACTTAGCACACCGGATTTTTAAGCATGTATCACCTGCGTTTGTCGAGGATCCGTTACGTGTCTTACGCATCGCCCGTTTTATGGCACGTTACCACCAATATGGGTTTACAATAGCCCCTGAAACTGTTGAATTAATGAAGAAAATCGGTCATTCAGGTGAGCTTGCTGCATTATCTGCCCCACGTGTATGGCAAGAAACTGCCTTGGCATTGGGCGAGTTTGCGCCAGAAATCTATTTTTCAGTGTTAATAGATACTTTATGTTTATCCCCTTGGTTTGATCAGTTATCAGCGAGTATCAGGAACATTGAAAGCCTTGCGTTAGCGTTTCAACATGCCAAGGGGTTACTTGAAAGCGGTGAGGTAACGCAAGATGAGCATTTAGCCATCACAACGACCTTACTAACGTTAGGTAATAAGCCACAAGATGTATCGGCTTGGACTCAATTATTGCCCTTACCCACATTTGTGCAAGATTGTATTTTATTAACGCATCGCCACATGAATACCATGGAGCAGCTCGATACGTTGGAGGCTCAGCAATTACTCGAATGCTTAAATCAATGTGACATACATCGTCGACCTCAACGGCTGGCTCTGATGATAAAAGTGCTGAGTTGTTATGAGCAGGTGAGTGACTTTACGCTTAACTATTTATTTTTAGAAAATGTGGTGCAAGCGGCAAAGTCTGTGAACGTCCAAGACATTATTGCTCAAGGCTATCAGGGCGCTGACATTAAAACACAATTACAACACGCTCAGCTTGCACAAATTAGCACTCTACTTAACCGCTGATGTGGTAAACTATCAAAGTATATTATTCAGTTGAAGATGTTATGTTTGAACAGTTAGAACTACATGCCGATTTATGTAATGCGCTAGGTGATATGGGCTTTACAGCACCCACCAGCATCCAATCCTCAGTGATCCCTAAGGCGATGGAAGGGCGCGATATTTTAGCTTCCGCGCCTACTGGAACCGGTAAAACCGCCGCGTTTTTATTACCCGCTGCACAATTTTTGCTCGATTTTCCTCGCGAGTACCACGGTGCCACACGTATTTTGATTTTATCCCCGACCCGAGAGTTGGCGATCCAGACCTACGAACATGCCCTAGAAATTACCCAACATACCAATATAGTATGTGGTGTTATTACCGGCGGTATTAACTATGGTACAGACCGTGATACTTTGGCAAAAAATTTGGATATATTGGTTGCGACGCCGGGTCGTCTGTTTGAACATATCGAGAAAGAATCCTTTGATTGTCGTGATATTGAAGTCATGATTTTAGATGAAGCTGATCGGATGCTCGATATGGGCTTTCGCAGTATTGTTAATCAAATAGCCAGTGAAGCTCGCTGGCGTAAACAGTCCATGCTATTTTCCGCGACATTAGAAGGCCCAGGGATAGCTCAATTCTCAAAAGATTTACTTGTGAATCCTGAATCCATAACTGTCGACCCTTCTCGTAAAGAAAAAGCGAAAATCCATCAGTGGTACCATTTAGCCGATGATGCTTCACACAAATATCAATTACTCAAACATATCCTCAGTGAACAAGCTGAATCTGCGATCGTGTTTGTCAAAACACGGGAGCGGTTGCAGCAACTAAAAGATCGCTTAGCCAGTGATGATATTGATGTCTGTTGGTTGCAAGGTGAAATGCCACAAGATAAACGTAACCAAGCCATGAGCCGCTTCAAAAACGGGGAAGTCAAAATCTTATTAGCAACGGATGTCGCTGCACGAGGCATCGACGTAGACGATATCAGTCATGTTATTAACTTTGATATGCCACGTACCAGTGATGTGTATTTACATCGTATTGGTCGTACTGGACGTGCTGGCGCCAAAGGCACTGCGATATCCATTGTAGAAGCTCATGACTTTGCGATGCTGGGAAGAATTGCGCGGTACATCAAAGAAGTGATTAAGCCACGGGTTATCGATGAATTGCGTCCTAAACATAAAGCCCCCACAATCAAAAAGCCAAAGAAAAGCACGTTAAAGAAAAATACTAAAAAAGGCGGTAAAAAATCTTCTGGACCTAAGAAAAAAGGCCGTGGCAAGAACATCACTTCACGGAAGCAAGACAATGGATAAGATTGTCCTAGCCAGCGGTAATCAAGGGAAACTTAATGAGTTTGCCCATTTGTTTGAGCGTTATGATATCAGCATTGTTGCTCAGGGGTCTTTAGGGGTGGAAGATGTACCTGAAACAGGTACCACCTTTGTTGAAAACGCTATAATCAAAGCGCGACATGCCGCCAAAATAACAGGGTTGCCAGCATTATCAGATGACTCTGGTTTAGTGGTAGAAGCATTAGCTGGCGCACCGGGTATTTATTCATCTCGCTATAGTGAGTCGACACCTGATGCTGGAGATGCTACTGACGCGACCAATATTGATAAATTACTCCACGCTTTAACAGATACGCCTGCAGATGCTCGTCATGCTTATTTTATCTGTGTATTGGTGTTTATGCGTCATGCTGATGATCCAACACCGATCATTTGCCAAGGGCGTTGGCATGGTCAAATTGCGACACAGCGCGCTGGTGAGCAAGGGTTTGGCTATGATCCTGTGTTTTATTGTCCAACATTGAAAAAACATGCTGCCCAATGTGACAAATCAGAAAAATCGACGGTGAGTCATCGTGCTAAAGCGCTAGCGCTACTTGTTGCAGAAATGGAGTCGTTACTTGGTTGATGATGTATCTGCCATACCGTTATCTTTGTACATCCATGTGCCGTGGTGTGTGCAAAAGTGCCCATATTGTGACTTTAATTCACATACCTTAAAAGGCGGCATTCCAGAAAAAGAATATGTTGCCCATTTATTAGATGATTTACGAGCCGATGCGCATCTTGCCCAAGGCCGCTCAATACGCACTATATTTATAGGTGGTGGAACGCCTAGTTTATTATCCCCTGAAGCATTAACGATCTTACTTAATGGTGTTAAACAAATAATACCGGTAACACTCGACGCTGAAATCACATTAGAAGCTAATCCGGGAACGGTTGAAGCGGGTAAGTTTGCAGGGTTTGTCGCCGGTGGCGTGAATCGACTATCGATTGGGGTGCAAAGCTTCCATCCTCGGCAACTAAAGGCATTAGGGCGTATACACGACGATCAACAAGCTCATCATGCCATTGCACAAGCGCATGATGCCGGGCTTCATAGCTTCAATATCGATATTATGCATGGATTACCGGAGCAGACTGTTGTGCATGGTTTAGATGATTTACGTCAGGCTATTCACCATCAATCCAAACATATTTCCTGGTATCAACTCACCATTGAGCCGAATACTTCATTTCATTCTAAACCACCGCAACTGCCTGATGATGATACGTTATGGGATATTCAAGAGCAGGGCGAAGTACTGCTTGCTGAAGCGGGTTTTGAACAATACGAGATATCGGGTTACGCACAATCTGGTTTCCAATGTCAGCATAATTTGAATTACTGGCGCTTTGGTGATTATTTAGGTATTGGTTGTGGCGCTCACAGTAAGATTACGACATCGCATGGCATTCAACGTACTGAAAAAATCAAACACCCTAAAGGTTATATGAACATCGGTCAAAGTTATGTATTTAAACAATGGCTTGTAGATAAGGATGACTATCCATTTGAATTTTTTATGAACCGTCTTAGGTTGGTTGAAGCTTGCGGGGTTGATGAATATGAAATGCTGACGGGGATGAAGTTGCCTGCAAGTACAATATCATTAATGGCACAAGCTCAGGATAAAGGAACAATGATTATCACTGCAAAAGACTGGCAAGTGACCGCGTTAGGTAGACGATATCTTAATACCTTATTAGAGCAGCTTATTGCTTAGAATAAGGGGTTACTGATAGCTTCATCATGTTAACTCGACGTACTGCAAGTCATATCAAGTCAACATGATAAAGATGAAGGCGCTTTTAGTTAATTAAAACCAATCCGCAAGCCCCTTTTCATGCTCAGTAATGGCATCTGCATGTTCAAGCGTTTGACCAATAGCATCTAAACCTTTGATTAAATTATGCTTATGATGTTCAGCAATCGTAAAATCAAATTCGTGATCCGCACATTTAACTAATTGAAGATTTAAATCAACAGTCAGCATCAATTTGTCATTTTTAGCTAGTTCTGCAAATAAAATATCCATTTGTGCGTCAGTTAAACGGATCGGAAGCATACTGTTATTGATGGCATTGCCATAAAATATATCAGCGAAACTTGGCGCAATAATCACTTGTAAGCCAAAATCCATCAGTGCCCAAGGTGCATGTTCACGAGAAGAACCACAGCCAAAGTTTTCACGAGTGATCAACACGCTTGCCCCTTGATACTCAGGTTTGTTGAGGTTGAACTCAGGGTTTAAGACTTGCTCATGCTCGTCTAAATACCGCCAATCATGAAACAAATGCTTGCCGTAACCTTGGCGGGTAACACCCGTTAAAAACTGTTTAGGGATGATTTGGTCGGTATCGATATTAGCGATATCCAGAGGCACCATAGTGCCGGTATGCACGGTAATAGGGGTCATACTTGTTCCTCATATTGACGGACATCGGTAAATTTGCCGTTAATCGCTGCAGCAGCAGCCATTGCTGGTGAGACTAGGTGAGTACGTGCACCACGGCCTTGACGACCTTCAAAGTTACGATTTGATGTAGATGCACATCGATCGCCTTCTTTAAGTAAATCATCATTCATGCCTAAACACATTGAGCAACCTGGTAAGCGCCACTCAAATCCAGCTGCCTCAAAGATTTTATCTAAACCTTCTGCTTCAGCCTGTTTTTTGACTGCCGCCGAGCCGGGCACGACGATAGCTGTAACATTTTCAACCACGTTGCCACGCTGAGCTACACTCGCGGCAGCACGTAAGTCTTCGATACGAGAATTAGTACATGAACCGATGAACACATGTGAAATAGCAATATCACTTAGCTTTTGACCTGGCTCTAAGGCCATGTATTTTAAAGCTTTTGATGCTGACTCTTGAGTCACTGCATCAGTAAAATCAGTTGGTGCAGGAATGGCATCATCTACACCAATGACTTGACCAGGATTGGTCCCCCAAGTCACTTGCGGTTTAATGTCAGCTGCTTGTAATGTGACGACTCGGTCAAACTGCGCATCTGCATCAGAATATAATGTTTCCCAATAGGCCACAGCAGCGTCCCAGTCAGCACCTTGAGGGGCTTTTTCACGACCTTTGATGTATTCAAATGTGGTATTGTCAGGGGCAACTAAACCTGCTTTGGCACCCCCCTCAATCGACATATTACAAATTGTCATGCGCTCTTCCATCGAAAGTGCGCTGATTGCTTCACCACAATATTCAATCACATAACCCGTCGCACCGGCATGACCTAGTTCACCAATAATCGCTAAGATGATGTCCTTTGCAGTCACGCCAATAGGCAGTTTACCTTTGACTTCTACTTTTAGGTTTTTCGCTTTAGATTGGCGTAACGTCTGCGTAGCAAAGACGTGTTCTACTTCAGATGTACCAATTCCAAACGCCAACGCACCAAAAGCACCATGGGTCGCTGTATGTGAATCACCACAAACCACGGTGTGCCCTGGTAAAATGGCTCCTAGCTCAGGTGCCATAACATGGATAATACCTTGTTTTTGGTGACCTACAGGATAGAGGGTAATGCCATGATCTTCGCAGTTTTGTAATAACGTTTGTAATTGTAACTGGTTTGCCGGACCACATGCATCTAATGCTAATGATCGTGTTGAGATTGAATGATCCATGGTTGCCACAGTTTTTTCTGGACAACGAACTTTTCTGCCTTTGTCATTCAAACCAGCAAACGCTTGTGGAGTGGTCACTTCGTGGATCAAGTGACGGTCTATATACAGTAGGATATCTGCGCCTACTTGAGATACGATATGCGCATCCCAGATTTTATCATAAAGGGTCTTAGCCATGAGGAGTGTCCTTATGCCTGTAAAATTTGTTGAGTAATATAATCGCCGACTTGTGACGTGTTACTCGCTTTGTGGCGTTCCTCACTGCTGAGTAATTCGCCCGTCAAAATACCGTCTTCAAGCGTTTTGATGACCGCTTGTTCAATGGCATCTGCAGCGTCTGTTAAATTTAATGAATAACGTAATAACATGGCGGCTGAAAGAATTTGTGCGATAGGATTAGCAATGCCTTTGCCGGCGATATCTGGCGCACTACCGCCTGCAGGTTCATATAAACCAAACCCATCAGCATTAATACTAGCTGAAGGTAATAAGCCCATCGAACCGGTTAACATAGCGCATTCATCAGAGATAATGTCACCAAAAAGGTTCGAACATAACATGACATCAAACTGTGACGGATTACACAATAACTGCATCGTCGCGTTATCAATGTAGATATGCTCAAGTTCAACATCAGGGTAGTCTTTAGCGACTTCTTCGGTGACTTCACGCCATAAACGACTGCATACTAATACATTGGCTTTATCGACAGAGGTAACTTTCTTGTCGCGTTTTTGCGCTGCTTGGAAAGCTGAAATAGCAATACGTCGGATTTCACCGCGTGTGTAGCGCATAGTATCAAAAGCAAATTCATCTTCACCGTCACCCTCTAATCCCTTTGGAAACCCAAAGTAAATCCCGCTGGTGAGTTCACGCACCACTAAGACATCCACCCCACTTTGGGCAATATCTTTTCTCAGTGGAGATAAATCTTCTAAACCTTTATAAATTTTAGCTGGGCGGAAGTTTGAAAATAAATCAAAATGGCTTCGTAACTTAAGTAAAGCGGCACGCTCTGGACGTTGATCCAGCGGTAGTTCATCCCACTTAGGCCCACCAATTGAACCAAATAAAATGGCATCAGCAGCTTCACATCCCGCTAATGTCTCATCGGGTAGAGCATGACCATGGTGGTCAATGGCATAGCCACCAACCGGATAAGCTGTTCTATTTAATGTAAAGCCAAATTTTTGCTCAACCGCGTTTAATACTTTATCAGCCTCGGCCATGACTTCTGGGCCGATTCCATCACCGGCTAATACGGCTAGTTGATAAGAAGACATTTATACTCCTGTGGAAATGTGTTGTTTTTGCTCATCAATTTGATCAGCAAGATGCATATTATTTAAAACGAAAATTAGTGCTTTTACACCGGATTCTACAATATCTGTTGCTAGGCCAATGCCGTGGAAACGGCGATCTTTATATTTAGCGACAATACTGACTTGGGCAAGTGCGTTTGCTCCCTCACCTTTAGAGCCGAGTTTGAAATCAACAATGTTAATTTCATCTTCATTAATGATCTGCATGATAGCGTTATACGCGGCATCGACAGGACCATTACCTGTGGCGCTATGTGTAACGGTTTCTTCACCAATATTCAATGAGACTGTGGCACTAGGGATAATTTCTTTACCTGAACTTGCTTGTAAATATTCTAATGAATAAAAAGCATGTTCATGTTTTTGTTGATTAAAAAATAGTAATGCTTCTAAATCATAATCAAAGACCTGACCTTTTTTATCGGCAAGGCGTAAAAATGAAGCATAAACTTCGTCTAAATCGTAATCAGTTTCATTATAACCTAATTCATGCAATCGATGTTTAATGACATGACGACCAGAGCGTGAGGTTAGGTTTAATTGATTCTTATTGAGACCCACAGATTCTGGGGTCATGATCTCGTAAGTATTCTGTCCTTTGAGTACACCATCTTGGTGAATACCAGAAGAATGAGCAAATGCGTTAGCACCAACAATAGCTTTGTTTGCTTGGACTGGCATACTACATAATTGACTGACTAATTTTGAGGTACGTGAGATCTCTTGGCTACGAATACCGGTTTGCAATCCATAACGTTCATTACGTGTTTGCAAAATCATGGCTATTTCTTCTAAAGAGCAATTACCAGCTCGCTCACCAATGCCGTTAATAGTACATTCTACTTGGCGAGCACCTTGTTCTACCGCGGCTAATGAATTGGCAACGGCTAATCCTAAATCATTATGGCAATGAACCGAAATAATGGCTTGGTCGATATTTGGTACACGATTAAATAATTGACCGATAATACCACCAAACTCAGTGGGCGTAGTATAACCGACAGTATCTGGGATGTTGACGGTTTTGGCACCTGCGTTGATCGCGGCTTCTACCATTCGACATAAATAATCTATGTGGGTACGACCAGCATCTTCACACGAAAACTCGACATCATCAGTATATTTGCGGGCATGTTTGACCGCAGCCACTGCCATCTCAACAATCTCATCTTGAGATTTACGTAACTTAGTAGAGACGTGAATATCAGAGGTAGCAATAAAAGTATGAATACGAAATTGTTCAGCTACACCGAGTGCTTGACCGCAAGCATCTATATCTTTTGCTAACGCACGAGATAATCCGCATACGGTTGCATTTTTTACTTCTCGCGCAATAGTTTGAACCGATTCAAAATCACCAGGAGATGAAACTGGAAATCCAGCTTCTATGATATCAACACCGAGCTTTTCTAACGCTAATGCGATTTGTAGTTTTTCTTTCACCGTCAAGCTTGCAGGTAATGCTTGCTCACCGTCTCTTAAAGTCGTATCGAAAATTTTCACATGGTTCGTCATGTGGTACTCCTCTGAATGTACGCTACGTATAAAAAAACCCGTGGGTTACACGGGTTAATTTATTCTAAATTATTACTCACCCGTGTAGTCATGCTACCAGTAACAGAAGGTCAGATAATAAATATGTGTGAAATGTATTTTTCATAGGTTAACTGTACGTTTAAGTCGGCAGTGGGTCAAGGGAAACTTGCATGCAAATAGCGTTTAATAGGATTTTTATACTAAGAATTTGATAAATGATATATCTAATGGCTGATTATTATTTAAATTAGGAATATCGATAGGATTTTTATCCTAAAAATATGATTAACGTAGGCCTTTCCATTTAATGTTGAAAGATAACCTCAGTTCGCGCATGGTTAATACACGTGGCGAGATTTTTCCTGAATGTGACCAACGATGTCCACAGCATGCTGCACTCATGATCGCTTTAGTCGGTTTTAGCAGCGTGATTTGTTGTATTCCATGTTGATTTAGAATGTCACCCTCGCGATTTGTCGGTTGCCCAGAAATATTAAACCAGCCAAATTTATTCACATGAATGAGTGCTTTTTCTGCATCGACGCGATCTAGAGAATCTATTTCTAAATGCGTCATCCCCATCTCATTAATACTCACTGCGCAAATAGCACCAATCGTTTGATGTTGAGCGAAGTATTCTTTTATCGTTTCACTTGTTTGCTTAGTGCTAGGGCATTTCGAACTTTGTTTAGCTTGATAACTGGCGTTATGACGATCTACCACAAGAGGGGAGGTGTTATTAAGTAACTGTTCGGCAGATTGTGTGACGTGGATATGTAAATGTTTGAGTTTACGTTTGAGTAATGCCGTATGATTTGGTCCATATTCCGCTAAAAATAAACATTCTCTTTGATACAAAGCATTACACAACTCAGCAAAAGCTGCTGAATCGGGATCTTGAAAAAAGATATCGCTTTGTTCGACCATAGTATCTGCTTTAATGAATTAAGGGGTGTAATACTACTGATTTTTGCATGAAATGCCATAAAAAAGCCAGTCAAAAGAACAGGGTCTCTAAGACTGGCTTAGTCATTAAATCGACAGCGTATGGTAAAGCTTACTGGCCTTTAATTTCACTGCGACCTAGGTATTTAGCTTCTGCACCTAATGCTTCTTCAATACGTAATAACTGGTTGTACTTAGCAACACGATCAGAACGGCATAATGAACCTGTTTTGATTTGTCCCGCAGCAGTACCAACAGCTAAATCTGCAATCGTTGCATCTTCAGTTTCACCAGAACGGTGAGAAATTACAACGGTAAAGCCAGCTGCTTTTGCCATCTTGATTGCGTTTAGCGTTTCAGTTAATGAGCCGATTTGGTTAAATTTGATTAGGATAGAGTTACCAATACCGTTATCAATACCGCGCTTAAGGATTTTTGTGTTGGTTACAAATAAGTCATCACCGACAAGCTGTACTTTGTCACCAATTTTCTTCGTTAAGCTTGCCCAACCATCCCAATCACTTTCGTCTAAGCCATCTTCAATGGATACGATAGGGTAACGTTGTGATAATTCAGCAAGATAGTCACCAAAACCTTCAGAGTCAAACGACTTATCTTCGCCAGATAATACATATTGATTATCTTTGTAGAACTCAGATGCCGCACAATCAAGCGCTAAAGTGATGTCGTCATTCATTTTATAACCAGCGTTTTCAACCGCTGTAATGATGGTAGATAACGCTTCTTCATTTGAACCTAAATTTGGCGCGAAACCACCTTCATCACCAACAGCAGTATTCAAACCTTTTGCATTTAAAACTTTCTTCAAACTATGGAAAATCTCAGCACCCATGCGTAGGGCTTCTTTGAAGTTCGCTGCGCCAACAGGCTGTACCATAAACTCTTGGATATCAATGTTATTGTCAGCGTGCTCACCACCATTGATGATATTCATCATCGGAACAGGCATTGAGTATTGGCCTGGCGTGCCATTAAGATTAGCAATGTGCTCGTATAAAGGAATACCGGTTGCGATTGCTTCTGCTTTAGCAACGGCCAAAGATACAGCTAAAATTGCATTAGCCCCTAATACTTCTTTATTTTCAGTACCATCTAAATCAATCATCACTTGGTCAATGTTAGCTTGGTCAGCTGCATCTAAACCAATCAATGCTGGAGTGATTTTATCATTAATTGCAGCAACGGCTTTTAATACACCCTTACCTAAGTAACGGCTTTTATCGCCATCACGTAGTTCTAGTGCTTCACGTGAACCTGTAGATGCACCAGAAGGAGCTACTGCTCGTCCCATCACACCTGATTCTAAATAAACGTCAGCTTCTACAGTTGGGTTACCACGTGAGTCAAGTACTTCACGACCAATAATTCGGCTAATTGTTGCCATGTTTGATATTTTCCTTTTAATGATTCAATTTTTGAAATTCACCCGCGGCTGCAATAAACCCTTCAAATAAAGGATGTCCATCACGCGGTGTAGAATTAAATTCTGGGTGGAACTGGCCTGCTATAAAGAACGGATGTTCTGGGATCTCTATAACTTCAACCAATTGTTTATCTGTAGATAAACCGCTGACTCTTAGGCCTGCTTCTTCAATTTTATCACGTAGGGTGTTATTTACTTCATAACGGTGACGATGACGTTCATAAATTTCTTTTTCGCCATAGCACTGATGTACTTTACTGCCTTCAACTAAGTGGCATAACTGACTACCAAGGCGCATCGTGCCGCCTAAGTCAGAACTTTCGTCACGCTGCTCGACACTACCATCAGAGTCTAACCATTCATTGATAAGACCGACAACAGGGAAAGGCGTTTCTGGATCAAACTCAGTCGAGTTTGCGTTAGGCATATTAGCTACGTTTCGAGCAAATTCAATTAACGCTACTTGCATACCTAAACAAATACCTAAATAAGGGACCTTATTCTCACGGGCATAACGTGCAGCTTCGATTTTACCTTCTACACCACGTTCACCAAATCCACCAGGCACTAAGATAGCATCCAACTCTTCAAGGATATGTGGTCCTTTAGAAATGATGTCAGATGAATCAATGTATTTGATTTTAACACTTAAACGGTTTTTTAGTCCTGCGTGTTTGAGTGCTTCATTGACAGATTTATAAGCATCAGGTAATTCAATATATTTACCGACCATGCCAACAACGACTTCTTTAGTCGGATTTGATTCGGCGTATAACACTTGTTCCCACTCGGACAAATCTGCTTCTGGGCAATCTAACTTGAAGCGTTCAACTACCAGTTCATCCATTCCTTGTGATTTCAAAGCTGCAGGTATTTTATAAATACTATCGACATCTTTTAATGAAATAACCGCTTTATCGATGACGTTAGTGAATAATGCAATCTTTGCACGTTCATTTGCTGGTAAGGCTGATTCAGAGCGACAGACTAATATATCAGGTTGAATACCGATTGAACGTAGTTCTTTCACTGAGTGCTGAGTGGGTTTTGTTTTCACTTCACCGGCAGCCGCCATATATGGTACTAAGGTTAAGTGCATATACATAGCACGGTCACGACCTAGTTCTGTACCGAGTTGGCGAATCGCTTCTAAGAACGGTTGCGATTCAATGTCACCCACTGTGCCGCCAATTTCAACGATAGCAATATCATTGCCTTCCGCACCATCAATCACACGTTGTTTAATTTCATTGGTAATGTGAGGGATGACTTGAATAGTCGCACCGAGATAATCACCACGACGTTCACGCTCTAAAACAGATGCATAAACTCGACCGGTAGTAAAATTATTACGCTTGGTCATACGTGTACGAATAAAGCGTTCGTAGTGACCTAAATCAAGATCAGTTTCTGCGCCATCATTGGTGACAAATACTTCACCATGCTGGATCGGGCTCATAGTACCTGGGTCAACGTTGATATAAGGGTCAAGTTTTAACATCGTAACTTTTAACCCACGGGCTTCTAAGATCGCTGCTAATGATGCTGCAGCAATTCCTTTGCCTAATGACGAAATCACCCCACCGGTGACGAAGATATATTGAGTCATGTTTTACCTAAAGGCGTCTAATTATGAACGAGTGTAAAGAGTTGAAACACTCTTCTTGGTTGGAGTGTGATTATACGCAAATATCCATTCAATAACAATCTGAAGTTGTGCTTTTAACGCATGGATTTAAGTACATAAATGAAATCTAAGGCTTGTTTTGGAGATAGCTCATCTGCACTTATTTGGTCTAAGGTATCAATTAATGCTTGATGTGAATTATCCAAGGCCAATTGTACCGGTTCAACCAGGCTTGCCGCGTTAGTTTCCGTTGCTGAATCTGTCTTGTTGGAGTCCACTGCTATTGACTGAGTCTCAAGTGTAGTCAGTTTTTGTTTCGCTACTTGAATAACATGTTCGGGGACGCCAGCAAGCTGTGCAACTTGTAATCCATAACTTTTACTCGCAGCGCCTTGTTGGACATTGTGCATAAATTTAATGGTATCGTTGTGTTCAATAGCATTAAGATGAACATTACACATACCTTCTGTATTTTCAGCAAGTTGGGTCAACTCAAAATAATGGGTAGCAAATAAGGTAAAGGCATTAATCGTATTATTGATATATTCAGCACATGCCCATGCTAAGGATAACCCATCATAAGTACTCGTGCCGCGTCCAATTTCATCCATTAACACAAGGCTGTGTTCACTGGCATTGTGCAAAATATTAGCGGTTTCTGTCATCTCAACCATAAAAGTAGAGCGCCCAGACGCCAGATCATCAGAAGCACCAATACGGGTAAATATCCGATCAATTGGGCCAATTTGGCAGCGTTGAGCAGGGACATAGCAACCAATATATGCTAATAGGACAATTAATGCGGTTTGACGCATATAGGTGGATTTACCTCCCATATTTGGGCCGGTGATCATGAGCATTTTTTGATGTGCATCAAGCTGCAGAGGATTAGCAATAAACGGTTGTTTTGTCACATGTTCTACTACAATATGACGACCGTCTTGGTACTCAATACCCGGTGTAGAAGTTAACTCAGGACGATATAAGTTCAGTGCCACAGATTGACTCGCAAAACAGATTAATACATCGAGTTCTGCTAAAGCATTTGCGCTTAGCGTTAACGCATCTAAATGAGGTAGTAGTTCATCAAATAATGCTTCATAGCATTGTTTTTCTAAGGCAAGAGCTTGGCTTTGCGAGTTTAAGACTTTTTCTTCATGGGCTTTGAGCTCTTCAATAATATAGCGTTCGTTATTTTTCAGTGTTTGACGGCGAATATAATGTCCCGGTACAAGATGAGCTTGACCCTTTGAGACTTCAATGAAAAATCCGTGAACACGGTTATAACCGACTTTTAATGTATTAATCCCCGTCGCGTCTTTTTCTCGCTCTTCTAATACGGTTAAAAAGTCTGTCGCACCTTGTGATAAGGCTCTGAGTTCATCAAGTTGCACATTGTATCCAGGCGCAATAACGCCCCCATCTCTGATGACGACTGGAGGATTATCTATGATTGCACGGGTGAGTAAATCTGCTGATTCAGGAAATGTTGAGATGGTATTGGCGAGTGCTTGGAGTTTTGGTTCATCATGCTCAGCTAATATGTTTTGCAGCTCAGGTAGTAAGTTTAGCGTATCACGTAAACGTGCAAAATCACGCGGACGAGCGGAGCGTAATGCTAATCGCGCCAATATACGTTGGACATCACCCATTTTTTTCAATATTTGAGCCGGAGCAGCGACATCGTGCTCAACTAAACTATCGATAACATTATAACGTTGTTCGAGTAAATTTTGTTGGGTAATGGGGCGATGGATCCATTGTTGTAATAAGCGTGCCCCCATCGGTGTTTGCGTATTATTGAGTACATCGAAAACAGTGTTCTCAATCCCGCCGGATAAATTATGCGTCAGCTCTAAGTTTTTACGAGTGGCAAAATCCATCTGCACAGTGTCGCTTTGTGCTTGTAAACTAATGCGTTTGATATGGGGCAGTGAACGTTTTTGAGTATCTTTGACATACTGCAATAAACAACCCGCTGCGCCGAGCGCGAGAGTTGCATCTGCCACACCAAAGCCAGTGAGTTCCTTGGTACCAAATTGCATATTCAAATGATTCACCGCAGTATCAGTATCGAATTCCCATTGTGGGCGTCTAACAGACTTAGGATAAGTGGCGAGTACTTGCGGTGCGATTAAGGTTTCATCATACAATAACTCAGCAGGGTTGAAACGTTGTAAATCAGCTAATAATGCTTCTTCGCTAAGTGGTTGAGTAATGAGAAACTGTCCAGTACTCAATGCAAGTGCAGCTAAGCCGTAGTGGATTTGACCAGCAGATTTAGACGATGATTGGCTTGTAATTGCGACAATTAATGTGTCTTGAGCGTCTTGGAGTAAAGCTTCATCAGTGACTGTGCCGGGAGTGAGGACTTGTTTGACTTCACGCGCAACAGGACCTTTACTTGTAACAGGATCACCTACTTGCTCACAAATAGCGACAGACTCGCCCATTTGTACAAGTTTAGCCAAATAACCTTCCACGGCATGGTAGGGGACACCCGCCATTGGGATAGGTTCGCCACCCGCTTTACCACGAGCAGTTAATGTAATATCAATAAGTTGTGCAGCACGTTTAGCATCATCAAAAAATAATTCATAAAAATCCCCCATCCGATAGAAAAGTAATTCATTTGGATGTTGGGCTTTGATGCGTAAATATTGTTGCATCATTGGAGTATGTTGCGTTTGTGCTGAGCTCAATTTATTTTTATACTTCATTCATGAATCCATACATATAGCATAACAATAAATTCATGCGCTATCTAAAAGAAAATACACAAAATGCGCTAGTACAGTTAGCGACGTATTTAACGACGAATCATTTGACGATATCGTGTGCAGAGTCCTGCACGGGTGGGGGCCTAGCTTATGCGTTCACCTCTTTGCCAGGATCATCAGCGTGGTTCAAACATAGCGTAGTGACGTATTCTAATGAGGCAAAACAGGCGATGGTAGGTGTCTCAGAAGAAACATTAGCGCAATATGGCGCGGTGTCAGCACAAACGGTTGCGGAAATGGCGCTGGGTGTGGTGTCTCAAGTGGGTGCTGATATTGGTATCAGCATTAGTGGGATAGCAGGGCCCGATGGGGGAAGTACTGATAAACCTGTCGGTACAGTTTGGTTTGGTTTTGTCGTAAATGATGTGGTGAATACTAAACAGCTATGTTTTGCCGGTGACCGTGATGCTGTGCGATTACAGTCAATAGAATATGCAATTGAGCAGGTTGTGCATTTATTAAGCATTCACAAATAAAACTGATCAAAAGCTCAGCAGACACTCGTAATAAAAAGCACTATATTTATCATACTCAATTCTAGTGAAGTGAAAAAATAACAATATTTTTGTTGCACTGTATAATTATACAGTATTATAATCGACTTCATAGAATTACATCTTAACTCACATTTTATATTGAGGCACACATGGCAGAAGATAACAAAACACGCGCATTGTCCGCAGCACTTGGTCAGATTGAAAAGCAATTTGGTAAAGGTGCAATTATGCGTCTTGGCGATAACCAAGCTATGGATATCGAATCTGTATCAACAGGTTCACTATCAATTGATATCGCTCTTGGTATAGGTGGTTTGCCATGTGGTCGAGTCGTTGAGATTTATGGTCCTGAATCTTCAGGTAAAACAACACTGACATTACAAGTTATTGCTGAAGCTCAGAAAGTGGGTAAAACCTGTGCCTTCGTTGATGCTGAGCATGCCCTAGATCCAGTATATGCAGAAGCATTAGGGGTTAACATAGATGAGTTGCTAGTGTCTCAACCAGACACAGGTGAGCAGGCGCTAGAGATTTGTGACATGTTAGTACGTTCAGGCGCAGTAGATGTTGTGATCGTCGATTCTGTTGCTGCCTTAACACCAAAAGCCGAAATCGAAGGTGATATGGGTGATTCTCATGTAGGTCTTCAAGCGCGCTTGATGTCTCAAGCCTTACGTAAATTAACGGGTAATATTAAACGTTCAAATACGTTAGTTATTTTCATCAACCAAATTCGTTTGAAAATTGGCGTGATGTTCGGTAATCCGGAAACGACTACTGGTGGTAATGCACTCAAATTCTATTCATCAGTTCGTTTAGATATTCGCCGTATAGGTGCAATTAAAGACGGTGATGAGATTGTTGGGAATGAGACGCGAGTCAAAGTGGTGAAAAATAAAGTTGCACCACCTTTCAAACAAGCTGAATTCCAAATCATGTATGGCCAAGGAATTTCCAAAGAAGCTGAATTAATTGATTTAGGTGTTAAACAAAAATTAGTGGAAAAAGCAGGTGCTTGGTATAGCTATAATGGTGAACGTATTGGCCAAGGTAAAGCGAATGTCGTTAAATATTTGAAAGAACACCCAGAAATGGCTAATGACATTGAAGCCCGTATCCGTGCTGAGTTATTATGTAAAGCTAAACCTACTTCAGAAAGCGAAAACGAAGCTGAAGAAGCATAAGCTACTGCTACATAAATAGTTACTTAAAAAGGTCATCTTAAAGATGACCTTTTTTATATCTGCTTAACTATTACCAGATTGCTAAAGCGTCATATAATTTATGCATGTGTATCAAACGGTGGTGCATTTTCAAATTTATGCTGTGACATTAACTTGAATGACCAAAATGAAGTTTTTTTAGATATTTCCCAAAAAAATCTATGGTAAATGACTCAATCTACTACCAATTATGGATTAAATAATACTGTATAAGTCCTTGATTATGATATCCTATCATCGTTAAAAAAGATGGAAATTTCACGTGAATAGCAAGACTCATTTAGCTGCTAAATCAACAGCTAATCAGGCAATGTTAGATAACAGTACCATTACACAAGATAATAAGGTGTTGCTATCTGCTCAAGGGATATCATGTCACAAACAAGACCGTGTTTTGTTTGAAGATATCTCATTGACTGTGTCCAGTGGTCAGCTTATTCATCTACTTGGTCCTAATGGAGCGGGTAAAACTAGTTTAATTCGAATTCTAGTCGGTTTATCTTCGCCGGATTCGGGCACAGTAACTTTATCAAACAGTACCTCTGAGCCCTATCCGCTGATCTATTTAGGTCATAAATTAGGTCTAAATAAACACCTATCTAGTGTCGAAAATCTTCAATTTTGGGCGAACATGCATGGCGTTGTCACCACAACCGATGAGTTGTATCTACTATTAGCGCGTTTCAATTTGGTTGGTTTAGAAGATGTGCCTAGTGGAGAATTATCTGCAGGACAACAACGACGAGTTTCTTTAGCTCGGACACAGTTGTTACCCGCTAATATTTGGGTATTGGATGAACCTTACACTTCTCTCGATATTCAAGGGGTTACTTTTATTCAAGAGTTGATTGATGATTTTGTAGAGAGCGGCGGAGCCGTCTTAATGACTTCTCATCAACCGTTGCAAAGTCGATTACCAGTGACTGATATCACCTTAGAGTACCGCTTATGAATACTGTCAGTCCTATTATGAGTGTAATGAAACGTGATTTATTATTGGCGTTTCGTCAAAAAGCTGAATTATTGCAACCGTTGTTATTTTTTGTCATGGTGATTACACTTTTTCCTTTAGGTATCGGACCTGGACCTGACACCCTACAAAAAATTGGACCCGGTGTAATTTGGGTCGCAGCCATTTTATCTTCTCTTTTAGGAATGGATAAACTATTCAGAGATGATTTTAACGATGGAAGTTTAGAGCAACTTCAATTATCTAATATTTCTTTATCTTGGGGTATGTTCGTCAAAGTATTAGTGCACTGGTGTGTCTCATTTCTACCTTTGTTATTTATTTCACCATTATTAGCATTATTTTTGAATCTAACCACACCTATGTATTGGTCATTGGTATTTACATTAGTGTTAGGTACGCCATTACTATCGTTGGTCGGAGCGATCGCTGTTGCACTAACGGTTGGTTTACAACGCGGAGGGGTCTTATTATCCTTGCTTCTACTTCCTGTATTTATTCCTTTACTGATTTTTGCAACATCCGCTGTAGAGAGCGCAGCTTTGGGATTAAATTATTTACCTCAAATTGCTATTATCGGTGCCATGTTATGTTTTGCCATAGCTATTACCCCGTTTGCAATTAGTTATGCTATTAGAGTGAGTCATCATTAATGTTTACTTGGTTACATCCTTACGCAAAAACAGAACGTGCTTATGCGCTGTGTAATACTTTACTACCTTATTTCTTTATCACCGCTGTGGCAGGGCTATTGGTAGGATTTGTTTGGGGATTGCTATTTGCCCCAAGTGATTATCAGCAAGGTGATTCGTTCAGAATTATCTATGTCCATGTACCTTCTGCGATTTTATCGATGAGTACTTATGTTGCGATGGCGGTTGCAGGATTTGTGGGGTTAGTATGGCAATGGAAAACTGCTTATATGAGCATGATTGCGATTGCTCCGGTGGGCGCCGTACTTACGTTTATCTCATTGTTCACAGGTGCTGCTTGGGGTAAACCAATGTGGGGAACTTGGTGGATTTGGGATGCGCGTTTAACTTCACAATTAATACTTTTCTTCTTATATTTAGGCGTAATGGCTTTATATGCAGCGTTTAGTGACAAAACTCAAGCCGGTAAATCTGCTGCAATCATGGCACTGGTAGGGGTAATTAATATCCCTATTATTCATTTTTCGGTTGAGTGGTGGAATACACTCCATCAAGGTGCGACGATTACCAAATTTGGCCAGCCTTCTATCGCAACCTCAATGTTGTGGCCTCTTTTGATTTCTATTGCCGGCTTTATTGGTCTTATTGGTACATTATCACTAATGAATTTAAAAAATCAGATACTACGTCGAGAGCTTCACAGACCTTGGGTAACTGAGTTATTAACCTCATCTAAACCGGTTTCGAAAAAAGGAGCTAAATAATGCAATTTAATTCATTAGCAGCGTTTTTAGATATGGGCGGATATGGCTTCTTTGTGTGGTTGTCTTATGGTATTTCAGCTTTATCAATCATGCTGATGGTCTTATATATGCGCCATGAAAGACGTTCATTAATTCAAGCTGTTAAAGCACAAGTAGCACGAAAGCAACGTATTGCTGAAGCCAAAAAAATCCAGGAGCAGTAACTAGATGAATCCACGACGTAAGCAACGATTAATTACAGTTGGCGTGATTGGTGGGATGGTCATCAGCGCCGTATCGCTAATGTTATTCGCTTTAAATGATAATATTGATTTATTTTATACGCCGACAGAAATTGTACAGGGCAAAGACGAGACCGGTGTAAAACCATTGGTCGGTCAACGTCTTCGTATTGGTGGTTTAGTTGTGGAAGGATCTGTTAAACGAAACCAAGATACACTCGCGGTGGAGTTTGACCTAATGGATATAGGACCTACAGTAACCGTGTCCTATACCGGTATTTTGCCTGATTTGTTTCGCGAAGGTCAGGGTATTGTTGCTACCGGTGTGTTACAAGCAAATAATATGATCGTGGCCGAGGAGGTCTTAGCTAAACATGATGAAGAATATATGCCTCCTGAATTAGCTGAGCAACTTAAAGGTATTCAGCATGTGAAGCCTTCTGAAGCGGGTCTAAACCCTGCACCTAGTTACTAATTATTTAGAGTACATAAAAAAACATGATAGCAGAAATTGGAAACATTGCGATTGTACTGGCATTACTATTAGCCAGCTTATTAGCTATTTATCCTATGTGGGGGGCGCAAACGAATCATCGTTTGATGATTTCATCTGCTAAACCACTTGCGGTCGGTTTATTTGTATTTACCGCGATAGCTTATGCGTGTTTGACTAATCGCTTCTTAGCGGACGATTTTTCCGTAGCATATGTAGCGAATCACTCAAATAGCTTATTACCTTGGTATTACAAAGTCACCGCAGTATGGGGCGGTCATGAAGGCTCCTTTTTACTATGGGTATTAATATTTTCGATTTGGACAGTTGCGGTTGCAGTGTTTAGTAAAGGCATTCCTGAAGTCATGGTGGCACGAGTGTTATCTGTATTAGGAATGGTGTCGATTGGTTTTTACTTATTTATGCTAATGACATCGAATCCTTTCGATAGTTTATTGCCTTTTTATCCCGTAGATGGCGCTGATTTAAATCCATTGTTACAAGATTTTGGCATGATTATTCACCCGCCTATGTTATATATGGGATATGTTGGATTTTCTGT
This sequence comes from Glaciecola sp. HTCC2999, assembly GCF_000155775.1. Classification (GTDB taxonomy): domain Bacteria; phylum Pseudomonadota; class Gammaproteobacteria; order Enterobacterales; family Alteromonadaceae; genus Opacimonas. Next base: position 711,115 of record NZ_DS989810.1, on the reverse strand, counting down.
GGCGTTTGCTTTTGCGATAGCTGCGCTAATTTCTGGGCAATTAGATTCGACTTGGGCGCGCTGGTCGCGTCCTTGGACCATTGCTGCGTGGGGTTTCTTAACCGTAGGGATCGCCTTAGGCAGTTGGTGGGCATACTATGAACTTGGCTGGGGCGGTTGGTGGTTCTGGGATCCTGTTGAAAATGCGTCCTTTATGCCATGGCTTGTCGGTACTGCCTTAATGCATAGCTTAGCAGTAACAGAAAAACGCAAAGTCTTTAAATCGTGGACTGTATTATTGGCTATTGCAGCATTCTCTCTCAGTCTGTTGGGAACATTCTTAGTCCGTTCTGGGATCCTGGTGTCTGTACATTCATTTGCTTCAGATCCATCTCGAGGGTTATTTATTCTTGGTTTGCTCGTTATCGTTATTGGCGGCTCGCTGCTATTATATGCATTTCGTGCGCCGCAGTTAAAAACACGATCATTTTATTCACTTGCTTCTCGTGAAGTCATGCTAATGGGGAATAATATTTTATTGTGTGCTGCAACTGTGGTGGTGTTACTGGGGACGTTGTTTCCTTTGGTACATAAAGAACTAGGCATGGGTAGCATCTCTATCGGTGCCCCATTCTTTAATCAAATGTTCACTTGGTTAATTGTCCCATTTGTTATGTTTATGACAATAGGACCTTTGAGTCGCTGGAAACAACAGCCTATCGGTGCGTTACGTAACCAGGTATTACTTGCGTTTGGTATTGGTTTTAGTGCGGCATTACTGGTAGTGAATAGTTATGAGACCAAAGCCGATTATGTGGCAACACTGGGAATGCTTTGTGCATTTTGGATACTAGTATCAACAGTTCAAGAAGTTGCGCAGCGGGTAAATGCGATGCCGACTGAATATGGTGTAAAAACGAAAATAACAAAATTAACACCGAGTCATTGGGGTATGATTTTGGGACATGTTGGTTTTGCAGTCTCTTTAATTGGTATTACATTAGTAAGCAATTTTGAGCTTGAACGTGATGTGCGCATGAATTATGGCGATGAAGTGATGATTGCCGGTTATCAGATTAAATTTAGTGATGTAGAAACGGTACAAGGACCTAACTATAGTGCGGACCGTGGTATTTTCGATGTGTTCTTAAATAATGAGTTTGTGGTGCATTTAGAACCTGAAAAGCGCTTTTATCCTGTCACTAGAATGACGATGACAGAAGCGGGTATCCACACCACACTTGTCCGAGATTTATTTATCGCGCTAGGTGAACCATTAGAGAATGGCGCTTGGGCAGTACGTGTATATTATAAACCGTTTGTTATCTGGATTTGGCTAGGCGCAGGGATCATGTCTATTGGTGGTATCTGCTCAATGCTGGATAAGCGCTATCGCATGAAAAAACTTGCGCGTTTTGGAGTGCAAACGGCATGATAAATACACGTTTTATCGTGCCATTAGTGGTATTTGTGACACTGGTATTTTTCTTGTATCAAGGATTATTTTCTGATCCTCGTGAACGCGATTCTCAAGTGTTAGCGCAACCCATGCCCACTTTCAGTTTACCTGATTTGATGGATCCCAGTGTCATACATACTAATAAGGTGTTTATCGGACAGGTGACACTGCTCAATATCTGGGGCGTATGGTGCGTTACCTGTGCCATTGAACTGCCCTATTTAACTGAGTTGAGCCAGCAAGGTGTGAGATTTGTAGGATTATATTATGATCAAGACTTAGACCCTGATTTCGGTACCAAGACACTAGCACGCGTTCAACAAGAAGTGACCGAGACTACCAATCAACTAGGTAACCCATTTGAGTTTAATATTTTCGATGTTTACCGCGATACCTCGTTAGATTTAGGTGTCACGGGTGCACCAGAAACGTTATTGATTGATCAACAAGGTGTGATTCGCGTCCATCATATTGGTGATATCAACCCACGTGTATGGGAGACGAAGTTCGCGCCATTGTATGACGAGCTGATTGCTCAGGGAGTGACTCAATGAAGATAATTATTGCCACAATGTTAGCGTTAATTATAAGTACTAGTGTGATGGCGACGCAAGAAAATTATGCTTTTGAAACTGATCAACAGCGTGTCGATTTTAAGCGTCTAACGGCCGAATTACGTTGTCCTATGTGTCAAAACCAAAATATTGCTGATTCTGATGCCATGATTGCTCATGATATGCGTCGTAAAGTGTATCAGTTAATCACTCAAGGCAATAACCATGATCAAGTCATCGATTTTATGAAACAGCGCTATGGTGACTTTGTCCATTATCAACCACCCGTGACTAACACCACTATTTGGTTATGGATATTACCTTTTTCTGTATTATTGCTTGGTGGATGGATTTTGGTAAGACGTAAGCCTATTGATATAAATAATAGTGTCAGCGATACAGATAAAGTTCATGCTATTGACCAGGATGCACTCATCGCTAAGGCAGAAGCAATGTTGGAGAAAGATAAGTGATTACGTTTTATATTATTGCCATCGTTCTAGTGCTCCTTAGCGCTTTGTTTATCGTTTATCCTATTCTTAAAAATAAGAAACAGACTCATGAACAAGCCTATATTCTGTCTAACACTCGACTCATAAAACAGCGCTTAATTGAGTTAGATGAAGAATTTTCCCAAGGCGTGATATCTGATAAACATCGTCAACAAGCGCAAAAAGAGCTTAAATTAGCATTAATTGATGAAACTGTACCTTCTGATGGTCAAGCAGTCTCGCATCATTCGAGCCAAATAAAATTCATTGGTTATGGTATTTTTGCTGCGTTATTAGTGAGTGTATTATTGATGTATTGGCAGGTAAATCACATCAGTAATGTGGCGCATTTATTTGATTCTCAAGCAAATATGCAAGCACTTACACAAAAAATTATTGTTGACCCTTCTCAAGACGTTACTTTGGAAGATGTCCAAGCGTTTACGTTAGCGATCCGTTCACGAATTCAAAATAATGAAGAAGATGCGACGGGGTGGATGTTATTAGGGCGATTATATAATTCGCTAGGACAATTCGAACAATCCTTTCAAGCATTTGATAAGTCGTTGCTAATTAAACCGAATGATACCGAAACATTAGCAAGTTACGCCCAAGCGTTGATGACCCCTAACCAAGTTGAATATTTACGTCAGGCGAAAACCGTATTAGAGCGTTTGTTAACGTTAGAGCCGGGTAATAATCAAGCAGCATTAATGTTAGCAATGACGGCGGGGCAGTTAGGAGATTTAGCGACATCAGAGCGTTACTTTGCACAGATAAAACCACTATTGCCACCTAATAATCCTGCAATTGTACAAATTCAAGCTAAGATTAACGAGCTAAAAGGTCAACCTCAACAAAAGACGGGTTTTAGTATTACGATAAACGCCACCGAGGAAATTAATAAACGGTTAGCTCAACATAATCGTTTACAACCTTCATTTCTCTTTGTCTTTATCAAAGATGCTGCGTCGAATAATCCATTACCAGCGGCCGTTCGTAAATTAGATTTAAGAAATCTTCCGATGACAGTTACATTGACTCCGGATGATGCCATGATGGCATCGTACTCAATCAATGATATCAGTGAAGTCATCGTCACTGCTCGGTTATCATTTGATGAAAATGTGCAAGCTAGCCCTGGGGAATTAGAGGGGGCGACGAAACTTACTAAAATTAACAATGCCATCATTCCCGTTGATGTCATGGTCAATAAGGAAATTAAGTGAAACACCTATTAATATTGTGTTGTATTGTTTTATTTATGACTGGCTGTGCCAGCAATAAATCAACTCAGATAGAACAATCCAAGACGACGAACTACCAAGTAACTCAATATAATGACCCTAAGGATCCAATCGAAGGTCTTAACCGCACTATGTGGGATCTAAACTATGATATTCTGGATAAATATCTGTTAAAACCAGTGACACAAGGGTATGTCGCGGTTACTCCACAACCGGTTAGAAGTGGGTTAGTTAACTTTTCCAATAACTTAGCAGAGCCAGCTAACTTTCTGAATAATATGCTACAGGGAAAGGTCGATGGTTCAATGGTCAGTTTAGCCCGTTTTTTAGTCAATACCACGGTAGGTGTTTTAGGTGTATTTGATGTTGCATCCACCATGGATTTACATGAAAAAGACGAATCGTTTGGTGAAGTCCTTGGCGTATGGGGCATAAATACTGGTCCTTATCTTATGCTGCCGGCTAGAGGGCCTACAGATATTCGCTCTACGACAGGGGACGTGGTCGATAATATGATGTTTCCTATGAATGTATTAGCGAGTAATTTTACGATTTTTACTGGGGTAGTAGACGTATTAGAAAAGCGAGCCCAGTTACTATCTCAAGAAAGTACATTGAATAATTCACTCGATCCATATTCATTTGTTAAAACAGCGTACTTTCAACGTTTAGAATTTAAAGTCAATGATGGTCAAATTCAAAAATCACCTGAAGCACAAGCGGAAGAGATGGAAGATTTTGAAGAATTTGAAGGACTATTAGACGACTTGTAAGTGTCAGGACCTAGCTGTGATAACAAGTATTATTCACAGCTAGTTTGTCAATTAGATGGTTACGTTGGATAGCCATCAGGATTATTTGATTGCCAACGCCAAGTATCGTCACACATGGCTTGTAAATCTAGTTTGGCTTCCCAGCCTAGAATTGCCTTAGCATGGCTAGGGTCAGCATAACATGCAGCAACATCACCGGCTCTGCGCGGTGCAATATGATAAGGAACATCAACGTTGCTAGCATTCTTAAATGCTTGGACCATATCTAACACACTGTATCCAACCCCTGTACCAAGATTGACGGTCAAAACACCTGGTTTCTTTTTCAGTGCGTCGAGTGCTTTTAAGTGACCTTCGGCTAAATCAACAACGTGGATATAATCACGGACTCCGGTGCCATCATGCGTGTCATAGTCATCACCAAATACCGCAAGCGACTCTCGTTTACCCGTTGCCGTTTGGCTGATAAATGGCATTAAATTATTGGGGATCCCATTCGGATCTTCCCCAATTTGACCCGATTCATGAGCACCGACTGGGTTAAAGTAACGTAATATGGCGATATTCCATTCATTATCTGAAGTGAATAAATCACGTAGTACATGTTCGACCATGAGTTTAGACTGTCCATAAGGGTTAGTTGGCATACCGGTCGGCATAGACTCTTTCAATGGAAGTTCAACAGGATCACCATACACAGTCGCAGATGAGGAAAAGACGATGTTCTTCACACCAAATTCACTCATTACTGCACATAATTGTACTGAGCCATAAACATTATTTTCATAGTATTTGAGCGGGTGTTCGACTGATTCACCGACTGCCTTTAGTCCAGCAAAATGAATCACTGCATCTATCTGATATTGTGTGAAAACATCTCTTAACACGGTTTTATCGCGAATATCGCCTTCAATCAGTGTGACATTTTTTCCCACAAGCTTTTCAACACGCACTAATGATTCAGGTGAAGCATTACACAAGTTATCTAAGACAACGACTTCATCGCCTTTTTCTAGGAGTTGCAACACAGTATGAGAGCCGATATAGCCAGCTCCGCCAGTCACTAAAATAGTAGACATAATGATTTTCCTTAATCGTTAGATTTTTCGTGGGTGGGTAAATACTTTGCACTCATTGAAAACTGTATCGGCCGAACCACTATTGGGTATAGTAATAAAATTAAACCCGCCCATAACAATGAAGTCCAGTCATTGACGACTCTTAATAATAAGATGAAAAAAGGGGCAATGACGCATAGTTTTAAAATATTCAGCAGCGTTTTTTCTGGAATGGTTAATTTTGTCGTAGCGGTTTCTAGCAGCTGAATTCGTTCAGTGAGCGGAACATCTTGTAATTCAGGAATATGCTTAGTAGAAAAATAAAATTTCATAGAGACAGCTCGCCATTAAACGCAGTTTAAATAATTATTCTGAGATGATACAGAATAAGCTTATTCTTGCCTAGTCACACTGTTAATTTGTATATGGAACATCAGTCTGTTTTCAACCGATTATTCATCTATTTTTTTATCGTATATTTAATTCTTAATTAAGTTTAGAAGCTTAATCTGGTCATCATATATAAGAGATAAGTCAATTAAGCGATTTATGATGTTCATACTAAAACCCCTAGTGCGTTTAACAACGTTGTTGTTAGCGATATTTGTTACGTCTCGAATTGCCTTATTGATATGGCAGTATCCAAGATTAAATGATGGAGATATCGGCTTCATTATATCTGGAGCTATCAAAATAGACTTAAGTAGTCTTGGATATTTAGTATCAGTTGGTGTACTTATATTGATATTAGATGTGATTTTCAGAAATAAAACTGCATTATTTCAGCGTATATTTTTGCTTTACGGGAGCTTAGTCACAACCTTAGTAGTGATTATCGAGGCCTCAACACCCGCATTTATTACTCAATATGATGTAAGGCCTAACCGACTTTATGTAGAGTACCTAGATTATCCTCAAGAAGTATTTTCAATGTTGGTCCAAGGGCATTTATTAGCCATGCTGAGTACATTGTTTATAGCTATAATAACAGGTGTCTACAGCTATCGATTTTTGTTTAATTCATTACATAAAACACAGACCTATACATTAAAAAAAACAACCAGTTTACCTTTATTAATAGGTGCTTTATTCCTGTGCTTATTGGCTGCTAGAGGTACATTGAGTCATAGACCGCTTAACCCTGCACTGGTTTATTTTTCTCAGGATTCATTAGTAAATTCCCTCATTCTCAATTCCACTTATAGTGTTGCATTTGCAATTAAAAGTATGAGCAACGAAAAAAGTGCCAGTCATCTCTATGGTTCCATGCCTCGTCCACAAATTTTAGATACGGTTAGACAGTCCTCTTATAGGAAACGGTTTGTTAGCGATGATATTCCAACCTTATCTCATAACAAACCATCCATGTCTGGCGATAAAAAAAACTTAGTGATAATACTTCAAGAAAGTTTAGGCGCCCGTTTTGTAGGAGAGCTTGGAGGATTAGGAATTACTCCTGAATTTGATAGGCTCTACCAGCAAGGTTGGGGGTTTGATCATCTTTATGCTACCGGTATCCGTTCAGTAAGAGGTATTGAAGCCGTTACGACAGGATTTATACCGTCACCATCTCGTTCAGTGGTTAAACTCTCTAAATCGCAGCATGGTTTTTATTCGTTAGCTGATACATTAGCTCAAGAAGGATATGAAACACAATTCATCTACGGTGGTGAAAGCCATTTTGATAACATGAAAAGTTTTTTCTTAGGAAATGGATTTAACAATATTGTGGATATTAATGATTTTGAACACCCTGAGTTTATTTCATCTTGGGGGGTAAGTGATGAGGACTTATTTATTAAAGCCGATCATGAACTATCGACTTTAAATCAAACGTCAGCGCCTTTTTTTAGTTTGATATTCACATCAAGCAATCATGATCCGTTTGATATTCCTGAAGGAAAAGTATCTTTACCTAACGAACTTGAATCTGACAATTACAAACGCGATCTTGCAATTAAATACGCGGATTATGCACTTGGAAAATTTATCGATAAAGCACAAACACAAGCGTACTGGGAAAATACCATATTTTTAGTTGTAGCTGATCATGATGTACGAGTATTTGGTTCTGAACCTGTGCCTGTAAAATCGTTTCATATACCTGCTGTAATTTTAAATAGTGGTATAGAAGCTCACAGGGATAAAAGACTAGTAAGTCAAATAGATTTACCAGTCACATTGTTATCACTTCTTGGTATTGAAAAAGCAACGCCTATGCTTGGTTTTGATCTGACTAAAACTTATCCGGTTGAACGGGCGATGATGCAGTACTACGATAATTTTGCATACCTTGAAAACGATGAAATGGTTATTCTGATGCCCAATCGAAAGATCAGTTATTGGCAATATAACAAACAAAGCAAAACACAGGAAAAAAGAGAACTCGAACACTTTGATAACGCTTTGATAAATAAAGCTCTTGCACATGTATTATTTAGTAACTTAGCCTACACTGAGAAGCTTTATCGTTCAGCAGATAAACCTAAAGATGAACAATAATTATGTATATTACTAACAGAAGGCTAGGTATTTTCTCTAAGCAAATAAGTTATTGTCAGTTTGTTTGCTTAGTTTCAATTTATATTCTTATCGCTTTTAATAGTCAGTTTTTATATAAAACGCTTATTGCAATTTCACAAACAGCCGATTTGCATTGGATGTTCATGCTAAGTATTCCAATCCTACTTTTTTCACTAATAGTATTAGTGTTAAGTTGGTTTTCGCTTATTATTTTCGTTAAACCTATACTTTTATTAAATATAGTAATTTGTTCATTCTTGTTTTATTCAACATTTAATTATGGTGTTATTTTTGACAAAAGTATGCTGCAAAATATAGTTGAAACTGATTCCAGTGAAGCATTTTCATATTTAAATATTCAACTTGTCATTTTTATTTTTTTAACCGGTATTCTACCTAGTTATTTATTTCATCATTTGAAAATAAAAGGAAATTTTAGAGCGCATTTAACAAGCTTTATTAAACTAAACTTCTTCGCACTAGTAACTTGTACATTGATTGCAGTACCGTTTTATGAAGATTATGCTTCAGTTGGACGGAATAACAGACAACTTACAAGTTATATTACGCCGTTTGCATTTTATACTGCCGGTTATAAATATTTTAGAGATAATTTTTTGTTTCCTCCATTACCTTTTAGAGTACTTGATGATTCGCCTGTATTAGAAAATAAAGCGAGTTCTTCGTTAACGGTTATGGTGGTAGGTGAAACCGCACGCGCATCCAATTTTTCGCTACAAGGCTACAAAAGGGTTACTAATCCTAATACTCCTAAATTAGGAGTGAAGTATTTTAATCATGTTTCATCATGTGGAACTGCCACTGCAATTTCAGTACCGTGTATGTTTTCTCGCTTAAATCGAAAAGAATATGATTCACGCTATGCACAAAGCCAAGATAATGTATTAGATATTATTCAGAGAAGTGGTGTTGAAGTTTCATGGATTGATAATAATAGTGGATGTAAAGGTGTCTGTCGTCGTATCAAATCAGAAAATATTGAACCGATTAAAGTCAACCCGTTATGTGATGGTGACTATTGTTATGATGAAATATTGGTCTCAAAATTAGTAAACAAGATAGCAGATAGCCAAGCTAAACATAAATTAGTGATTTTACATATGATAGGCTCACATGGACCCACTTATTATCGTCGCTATCCGGAAAATAACAGTGTGTTTAAACCTGATTGCTTAAAAAGTGATATTCAAAACTGTAGTACAACAGAACTAGTTAATACATACGATAATTCTATCGCTTACACTGACCTTGTTTTAAGTAAGTTGATAGAAGTATTACAAGCGAGTGATGTAACGGATAAAGCATTTTTGTATGTGTCTGATCACGGAGAGTCACTTGGCGAAAAAGGATTATATTTGCATGGATTTCCTTATGCATTAGCTCCAGAAGAACAGACTCATATTCCAATCATATTTTGGAGTAATAAGCTTGCTGATTCTAACTATAATCAATGTATTGAGTTAGTACGCTCAAACACATTTTCACATGACAATATTTTTGACAGTCTACTTGGATTAACTCAAGTAATGAGTACTGAATATCAACCCGAATTCGATATATTTAACGCCTGTAAGGCTCCAAGTTAATAAAGAGGTTTTATAATGCAATTTGATTCAACAAATAAGCCATCCGGCATTCATCGAATTTATTTAGCTTTTACAAATTCAATGAGAGCATTTAAATGGCTTTCAGAAAACGAAGCGGCTTTTAAACAAGAGCTCATTTTACTCGTGGTATCATTAATCATTATTGTCACCTGGCAGATCGAAATTTATGCAAAACTGATGCTGTTGATTTCTGTGTTATTTGTATTATTTGCTGAAGTTGTGAATACAGCAATAGAGGCAACGATTGATAGAATTAGCTTAGATATACATCCATTGTCTGGATTAGCAAAGGATTTAGGGTCTGCTGCTGTATTCATTGCAATATTGATATGTGCATCTGTTTGGATTGCTGTATTTATTAGTTATATTGATGATTTTTTAATTGAATAAGTAACACATTTATTTGTAAATTATTTTTACTAAGACTAACTTTGATACCTAAAAGACAAATAAAAAAACCGACATCTTTATAATCAAAGCATGTCGGTTTTTATTCACTGAGTAGGATTAAGCCTGTGCTGTTTTCTCAGCATCTTGAGCAGCTGATTCTGCTGCTTGTTCCCAGTATTTTGTTTTGAAGCTTAGTAACACTAGGATGATCCCTACTGAAATACCAAACAAACTAATTTGTAGATAAAGGTTTGGCATTTGACCTACGTTTTCTGGATCAAAGTTACCCGCTAGTAAGCCTGCGATAACATTACCAATAGAGTAGGTAAGGACAAATACACCCATCATTTGACCTGCAAAACGGCGTGGTGATAATTTTGAGACCGCACTTAATGCGACAGGGCTTAAACATAATTCCCCGACCGTATGTAGGAAGTAGGTAGCGATTAACCAGTAAGGCGCGACTTTTAAACCTGAGGCAGCGTACTGTGCAGCGAAGAACATCACGATAAAGCCAGTTGCCATGATGATTAAACCTAAAGCACATTTCACTGAATAACTTGGCGTGATCATTTTTTTCGCAAGGTTGATCCATAAGGCAGCAAAAAACGGTGATAAAATCACAATAAAGAAGGAGTTTGCTGATTGGAACCAAGCTGTTGGGATTTCAAACGCACCTAACATCCTATCGGTATAATCTCGACCGAATAAATTCAATGAAGAACCTGCCTGTTCAAAACCTGCCCAAAAACATGCCGATGCAACACATATCAGAAACAAGGCCCACATGCCTTTTTTCTCATTTTGGTTTAAGTTACCTTTGAAATATATGGCAGCAAAATAGCCCAAAAAGATTAAACAAAAAATGACTGCGACAGCTTGTGCAACAGGCACTGGGTCAAAAGTGATAATGCCATTGTAAATAGCATATGTCATGCCTGCGACGATGATCAAAAATGCGACAATGATATTCCAAGACATCTTTTGACCTTTAAGCGTCAAAGGTTGAGTAGGGGTGGCAGCGACTTCACCTAAATTGCTCAACGTCATTTTGTATTGAACAAGACCAATCGCCATGCCAACAGCCGCAGCACCAAAGGCCCAGTGGTATCCCATATTAACTTGTAAATAACCGCAGACGGTATAACCAATCACAGCACCGATATTAATACCCATATAATAGAGGGTATAACCACTATCACGACGTTGATCTTCTGGTGCATATAACTGACCGACAATAGCCCCAATATTAGGCTTTAATAACCCGGTGCCTAACACCACAAAAATTAATCCAATGTAAAATGTAGATGCAGCAGGAATGGCAAGAATGATATGCCCAATCATAATAATGATCCCACCATACCAAACGGCTTTTTGCCCGCCGATCAGTCGGTCTGCTAGCCAACCACCGGGTAATCCCATGAAATAAACCGCACCAGTATAAAGGCCATAAATAGCGCCAGCTGAAGCAACGGTTATGCCTAAGCCACCTTCTTGTAGTGAGAGGGTCATGTAAAGTACTAATAGAGCTCGCATACCGTAATAACTCATACGTTCCCACATTTCTGTCATGAAGAGGGTTTGTAAACCGCGAGGATGGCCAAAAAAGCCCGTGTCGTTTGTATTTGTTGTCATTATTGTTCCTAAGACTGGATGTTATTTTTATGAATATAAGGTCTTTTTAGAGCAAAACATGTTACCCCATGACACTGTATTGTACAAATATCATAGATTCGACTAGTTTAAGATATGTGAATGATGTCAAAGTAGGTTGGTACTGACATTTCATATAGCGGTTATTGCAAGCCTGTTGTTGCTCATACTGATGTGCAACTGCCTATTTTTAGTGCATAAATAGAACATGTTCCTTGAGCGTACTTGAGTGTTTTGTAATGATTCTTAGAATAGGGACATTTTTTGTAGGTGTGGGATATCAATGAGATGGTGGTATTTATTGAAAAGTGATAAAGTTAAAAATATGAAATTATGTATATTAGTGAGTTGTATTGACGAATATGCTTAATAGGCATAGAAAATGCATTTAGCATCTATTATTAAATAGTGGTCTCATCCTTTCGATATGAAACATATGGTGTCACTTATTTTTTAATGCGTTAGTCACTACTTTTTAATTAAAGTACTATTTGATGGACGTAATTTATATAAACCTATTTATAGTAAAGTGTCGTTTTTATTTCACTATACAGATAAGGTTGTGAATTATTAATTAAGGATAAAGATTTATGAGCCAAGTTACTAAGGCTGTTATACCGGTAGCGGGTCTAGGTACTAGAATGTTGCCTGCGACAAAAGCCATTCCAAAAGAAATGCTACCAGTGGTAGACAAACCTCTCATTCAATATGTTGTTAATGAATGTGTTGCTGCAGGGATCAAAGAGATTGTACTTGTGACGCATGCATCTAAAAATAGCATTGAAAACCACTTTGACACGTCTTATGAACTTGAATCAACCCTTGAAAAACGGGTTAAACGTTCATTGTTAGAAGAAGTACAATCCATCGTACCCAAGGGCGTGACGATTATTCAAGTGCGTCAAGGGGTGGCTAACGGTCTTGGACATGCAATCATGTGTGCACATCCGGTTGTGGGTGATGCCCCTTTTGCCGTTGTTCTTCCTGACGTGATTATGGATGACGCGGCAAGTAACCTCAAAAAAGATAACCTAGCGGATATGGTTTCGCGTTTTAACACCTCTCGTGTATCTCAAGTATTAGTAGAAGAAGTGCCAGAGGAAGATGTGAGTAAGTTTGGTGTCGTTGATTTAGATGGTGCCACAATTGGTTTAGGCGAATCAGCTAAGATCCATGCTATGGTAGAGAAGCCCGAACAGGATGAAGCCCCTTCAAATTTAGCGGTTGTTGGTCGTTATGTATTATCTGAGAAGATTTGGGATTTACTTGCATTCACTCCACCAGGTGCTGGTGGTGAAATTCAATTAACGGATGCGATTGCGACATTAATGAATATTGAACAGGTGGATGCTTATTACATGAAGGGCAAAAGTCATGATTGTGGATCTAAATTGGGATACATGAAAGCGAATGTTGAGTATGCGTTAAGACATCCCGAATTAGGAGAAGCATTTCAAGAGTATCTCGCACAGATGAAGGGATAATTTCACTTCACTAGATGTTCATGATAACCCTCAATAGTAAGATTACTTTTGAGGGTTTTTTTGTGGCTATTTGTTCTGCTTTGGATTGACGATGATGTAAGGTGTTAATTTTTGTAATAGCTTATTACCAAGACCTTTCACCTTAGTCACTTGTTCTACACTTTCAAACTCGCCATGCAGTTCACGATATGCCACTATAGCTTGTGCTTTTTTGATACCGATACCCTTGATTGAAGCGAGCTCTTTAGTGCTTGCCAAGTTCAAGTCATACTGGGTGATTGCTGACTTTGAGGATACTGGTATTTCAAGTGATTGACCATTTTGCATGGTTTCATCGGCAAAAGCCGTAGTTGAAATTGACGTCGCTAATACCAAACAAGTAATTAATGACGTAGCAGAAACGAAATAAGATAAAATAGGTTTTAAATTCATGATGTAACTCCTAGTGAATATATTATGTGCAGCCTTATTGCTGTACATGCTAAGAGTATAATTTCGTTATTTAACGTCGTGGTATAGGTTTTAAACTTGTCATGTAAAACAGGCCCTATGATCAGGGAAGGTATTAATCGGCAATAAAAAAGCCAATGTTTAAAATATCAACATTGGCTTAATAGGCAAATATTTGTCAGGCTTATAAGCGCTCTAACATAGCCTGAGTAAAGTCAGTAGTACCGTGTTCTCCACCAAGATCTTTGGTCGTACGGTCACCAGACTCAATCACATCTTTAAGCGCTGCTCGGATTTTTTCGGCTTTATCGCTCATCTCAAGGTATTCAAGCATTTGAATAGAGGCAAGTATCACTGAGGTAGGATTCGCTAAATTCATTCCAGCAATATCAGGTGCAGAGCCGTGTACGGCTTCAAATATTGCACAATCTCCACCGATGTTCGCACCAGGAGCCATGCCTAAACCACCCACTAAACCAGCGCATAAATCTGATAAGATATCACCGAATAAGTTAGTAGTGACCATTACATCAAACTGATGAGGGTTCATCACTAACTGCATACAAGCGTTGTCAACGATCATTTCAGCCGACTCGATATCTGGATAACGCTCACCTACTTCTCGAGCCACTTTCAAAAATAAACCGGAGGTAGATTTAAGAATATTTGCTTTATGTACAGCCGTCACTTTTTTACGACCTTCGCGACGTGCTAACTCATAAGCAAAAACGACAATCTTTTCAGCGCCTTCGCGGGTAATCTTACTTTTCGCTTCAGCTTCTTCACCATCGTCAGAGACTATTTGTCCAAGGCCTGAATACATACCTTGCGTGTTTTCACGTACTGTAATGATATCGATATCTTCATATCGAGCTTTTGTACCGTTAAATGATAAGACGGGCCTTACATTGGCGTATAGTTGAAATTGTTTACGCAAACTCACATTGATGGACGTAAAGCCTTCCCCGACAGGAGTCGTTAAAGGGCCTTTTAAAGCGACACCATTCTTTTTAATCAGTGCTAATGTTTCTTCTGGTAATAGCTCACCATGGTTTTCAAGCGCCATTAGACCCGCATCAGCATAATCGTAAGCAAAGTTACAACCTACTTTATCTAGTATTTGAATGGCTGAATCGATAATGTCTGGACCGATACCATCACCACGAATGACAGTAATACGTTGTTGAGTCATGAAAAATCCTTTGTATAAAATAAATGTTTACCGCATTGACACATGCCAAAACAGTAAATTAACAGTCTAATTTTACCTGAAGATAGAGTGATGCACTAGGCAATTATTGGTAGAACTAATTCAGCAGATGAATATCCATTATTCAGTATTTATTGTCGGATTAAACGCCAGTCTGGATAGGGTGCTTCAAAATTACTTCTAAATGGATTGATATCTAATCCTCCGCGACGAGTGTATCGAGCTAATACTGTTAGCTGTTCACAATGACAATGTTCAATGAGATCGCAAAATATACGTTCTACGCATTGTTCATGAAATTCATTATGTTGACGGAATGAGATCAAATAACGCAATAACGATTCATGTTCAATTTGCGGACCTGAATATTTAATGAAAATGGTGGCCCAGTCCGGTTGATTAGTAATTAAGCAGTTTGATTTGAGTAGATTCGAATATAAAAACTCATGCGTTACCATGTCACGGTTAGATTTAAGTAAATTCGGTGAGACCACGTATTCATCAAAGGTTAAATCCATGGTGTCTAGAAGAGTGGCTGAAGGTATGTGTAATTGTTGTTGATTAAACTCATTATTTGGAATGATGTCGATGCTAACATTACCTTGAGCGCAATGACTTAAATCGTTTTCTAACACAGACTTAACGTTAGCTAGTGATTCAAAACGAGTGTTATTAAAACTATTGAGGTACAGTTTAAATGATTTGGATTCAATTATATTGATACTGTCGAAGGCAACAGCACAACGTAAAATACCCACTTGAGGCATACCATTGACATTTAACCATGAGAGTTCATATCCATTCCAAATATCATTCCCAGAAAAAGGTAAGTCATTACTCAAGCCAATCATATTGCGGTTTAGTGCCCTTGGTACTGGCTGTAAAAAACTCACATCGTATTGATCAGAATAGGTCACTGATTTTCCTAATGCGAGTTCGGCTAATTGGGGGTTATTATGGTAATCTTGAGACATACATGAATCACAGTTATGAATAATATAGCTATTTTACCCAAATCTTCAAAAAGGTGTCTGTTTTTATGCAATCTGAATGGCAAAATTTAATGGCAAGGTATGCGAAAACTGTCAAGTTAACCACACAGTTTGATCAGCAATGGCCTTCTCTATGCATTAATGAAGCAACTGACTCGTTGCTTGATGGCCAAGAAATTTCATGGCAACCGATAGCTCGTCCAGCCAATGACATGGAAGAATTTAGTCAAGCTTTAGGACTCACATTGCCCGAGTTACTGATTGAGTTTTATTCTGCTTTTTTTGCTGAACACCTTGAATTAACAATCCAACAAGGACGCATTACCTTACTGCAAGCTTGGAATGAAGAAGATTTTGAGCGACTGCAGGAAAATTTGATTGGACATGCATTAATGAAAAGGCGATTAAAACAATCACCGACATTATTTATTGGTC
Organism: Glaciecola sp. HTCC2999; assembly: GCF_000155775.1. Lineage (GTDB taxonomy): Bacteria > Pseudomonadota > Gammaproteobacteria > Enterobacterales > Alteromonadaceae > Opacimonas. The sequence goes on along the minus strand of NZ_DS989810.1, from coordinate 694,789 downwards.
TACCTGAAAATGATGATTATTTGATTTCTGTATTAATGAATACCGGTGAAGTGGTTCTTGAGCCAGTAGGAAAAGAACCAACAACCATCCTTGCTCCATCATTGGCCCATTTTTTCCAGAGTCTGTGTCAATCTTAATACCTGCGCTTGTAAGGTCTCTATAGCGTTTTGTTGTGCTGCTATTTGTTGGGCTAAGTCATCGATGGATAAAATCTCAGGTGTTTCTTCGATAGGCTGAGAATCTGCTTTAGCTTGAATGTCGTCAATAGCCTGCGCTCGTTCTCCTGCTTTAAATGCATTAATAACACCAATGATCTTGGGTAATGGCACCGGTTGTTTGATTTTTGCTTTGAGTAAACCGACAGAAATGGGAAGACTTTTAGCTTCTAATTCACTGCATATAGTAAGCAAACGTTGTTTTGTCGTGTTGTCCATAATGCCTAATTCTTAGTTAAATTTGTTATTTCTTCGTATTATTGACCAGAGCCCGGATATGTTATTTTTAAAATCATAATAATATCAATGATTTAAAATTGGCATGAGATTTGATTATTATAAAACTCAAAGAACTACATTATAACGGATAGACCGTGACTAATGACAATAAAATCCAAAAAAGGCGCCTTCAACATGCAAATTATCCAAAAAGTCCAAGTTATTTCAATCGCTTCTTTATTAATGGTCTCTTTAAGTGGTTGTGTTATCGCAATTGGCGATGATGAATATAAGCGTGATACTCATCATAGCAGCTGGGAAGTCAGAGAAAAAAATAACCGAGCTCATGTTCAAGGGCTGCAATTAGGTGAACACTATTTAGATATTACTAATAAGATGGGAGTGGCTGACTTTAATGAATTATTAACCCGACAAAATAATACTTACCAAGTACTGTACTATCGTACTCACCGTCAAAATGGTGACGGTGTTACGACAAAAGATGAATGCACACCGCTGGTATTTTTAAATAATGAATTAGTGGGGTGGGGTGACAATTATTTAATATCTTTATAGTGACAATGCGTAATTTGTTATAAAAAGCATGATTTTTTTGCTTACTATTAATAGTTAATCGTTTACACTATTTGTAAATGGTTTGTTAACAATAAGCGAGGCATATAATGCAAGCAACGATCGAAGATAATATTAAAGAGGAACTCGGTTTTGAGGTGAGGTACTTATCAGCGTCTGATCTTAAAGTTGCAGCTTCCATTCTATTCAACGCGTACTTTGATGATCCTCTATTTTGTAAAATCTTCGCTAAAGGTGAAGAGGGGTATGACGTTAGATTACGAGGTGCAATCCGCGAAGAGCTCAATACGTTTTGGGAAGCTAAACAACCTATAATTGGTGTATTCAAAGATGATTCACTCGTTGCAACGACTTGCCTCATTAACCCAGAACCAGAGTTCGGTCACAGTCGTTATTGGCACTGGCGTATGAAAATGCTATTAACAGCAGGATTTCTGGGCACGCAACAGTTCCTAGAAAAAGAAAAAATTGTACGCAACAAACTGCCTGATAATAATTGTCACATGATCTCGTTTATTGGCGTTCAACCGGCATTACAAGATCAAGGTATTGGCCATATTCTTTTAGCTGCGATTAACGAAGTAATTGATGCTGATGAACAATCCAATGGCGTTGCTGTATTTGCTACATTAGATAAATGTTTATCATTTTTTGACGATGGTGGATTTAAATTTATTGAAAAAGTTGCCACGCAACATATACATGGTCAAATACTATACAAGTCTAAAAAGTAATTATGCATATTTAACTACAGATGGTGTAGGAGATCTCTTACATATCTGTAGTTAATTGCCTGTTTATTCCCTCTCTATCACTGACATCTTAATATAACGTACTGTATTTATTGAATATTATTTTTGAAAAAGCAGAAGTGTTATTAGAATTCTACTCAAATTTGATGATTTAATCGTTTTTCTAACGTTAAAAAAGATTATTCTTTGTCCTGTCGAAAGGAAACGTGACTTGTCAGGATGATAAGTATGCAATGTAAGGATTTAGTCTTCGGACTGATAACTGGCAACGGAAAGTCGGTTATAGTGCAAAAAATATTGATAAGGAAATTCAAAATATTGCTTCTAGGATAGGAAGCTGGTTGTAATAGAATTTACAACTACATATAAAATGGAAAAGGATCAGCGCAGGGACTTGCGGCCAATTAAGGATTAATTGGATCAGACGGATTGATACAAATATGGACGTTGCTAGGGATGATGAATTGGCAAAGGATTGTTGAGAAGGAAGCTCAAAATACTTAAAAAGGTAGTACATGATGTACTACCTTTTTTGTTTTTATAGCATCGATTATTGTTCAACTTAAAAGACTTCAGGCTCTCTATAGACGGGTACGTCGATAGCTTTTAATTTTCCTTTATAAATACTCACAATGCCTTCATATAAAACATCATTTGCAGTAGAAAACTCCATAATATAATCAAATTGAAATCGTCTGGATTGACTTGTTTCCCGCCAATGCATTTGTTTACGAGCAATACTAACAAATACGAGTTGATGCTTTGTACAGTACTGCTGAGCGAACATACGGGCTATTTCAGCATAATCACGAACTCGCCAAAATAAACCGGCTAGTGCAATAATGCTTACCCATACCACTATATCAATTAATTCCATAACTCGTTAATGACCTTGTTGTAATGATGTGATTTTTTGTTGGCATAGTTCAGTGAGATTGGATGCTGATAATGCTTGCAAAAATGCAATTCTACATTGAGGTAACTGTACCATATCGGCAAATAACCCTTGAAAAATAGCGTCATCATGTAATGCACATTTTTCTAAAAATAAGATAGCACGATTGATGTCATTAAACAGCGCCATATGTCTAGCTGCGATCAGAATTAACCAGTCTGAAGGTAGGTATGCACGTTGTAATAAAGGGTCAATGACTTTCTTTACTATCTCTTCTGGAGCTTGTGTTAACGCACGAAGACTAGCAATAATGTGCGTTTCATTATCTTGACTTACTGCTGTATCAAAGTGTTGTTTAACTAATACAGCCAAGGGTTTATTTATCGCATAATGTTCAAGACTATTGAGTAGGTTAACTTGAAAAAGTGGAGCTAACAGAGTCCATTGTTTTTGCAATGTAGCAAATATCATCGGGTCTGATAAACGTGCTACATAATCAGCTAAGCCCTGTACACTTAATAACTGCCAATCTTGAGTGTTAGGTGCATGAATATAGTCGGAAACCGCTTGAAATCCATGTGATGGTGGATTTTTCAATAATGTTTTAGCTTTGGCATTGAAATCAGCGAGTTGTTGTTGGTTTGGAACAAATGTATAAGGATTGTCTCCTAGTTGCCCCTGCATTTTTTCTGTGTTTTCTAATTGTCTACCTAATGCTTCTATTACCTTTTCTAAAAATAGATTTCGTGCTGCTTGATTCAGTAACCCACGTTCGTCTAAAGGTAATTTAATAAACCAAATATAATGCTGAGCAGAACGTTCAGGTGACCAAAAAATACACCCTAGCCATATATGCTGTTGTCTTGGGTAAGGCGCAGGAACCCGTTGATACTCAATTTGATTCATATGTTCAGGTGTCAGCTCTCGAAATCCACGACCCATGTCGATGAACTTATATTGTGATTTTGACGCGTCAAGAAATTCGATAATGGAATTGATAGATGTAGATTGCATAAACAAGTGAGTTGTTAAGTATTTGTCCGTATAATACCGCAAAGCCCTTTTAAGACATAGTGCGATATGACCGAAGTTTCATCTCAATTACCTATAATCTACCAAGATGAGCATATCATTGCCATCAATAAACCTAGTGGTTTATTAGTGCACCGCAGTATGATTGATCGTCATGAAACTCGATTCGCGATGCAGATGGTGCGAAATATGATTGATCAACATGTTTACACCGTACATCGTCTAGATAAACCAACATCGGGTGTTTTAGTGTTTGCTTTATCCAGTGATGTCGCTCGATTAATGACGGAGCAATTTACGGAAAAGACAATTCATAAAACATACCACGCGTTAACTCGTGGTTGGACGAAGAGTCAATTTGTCGATTATGCTTTAAAAGAAAAGCTCGATAAGATCGCCGATAAAGATGCGCAACAAGATAAAGCGCCTCAAGAAGCACAGACTCACATCGCGTGTTTACAACGCTTTACTTATCCCAAAGCTGTTGGACGCTATCCTCAAGCACGTTTATCTTGGGTTGAACTTAATCCTCAGACAGGCCGTAAACATCAACTTAGAAGACATCTTGCGCATGTGCGTCATCCTATTATGGGGGATACTACCCATGGTGACGGTAAGCAAAATAAATTTATGCGTGATACCTTTAATTTTCATCATTTAGCCCTACATAATAGTAGTATGAAATTTTGTCACCCAGTGACGCAACATCCTTTAGCGCTATCTGCCCCCTTGTGGCCTGAACTAGAGCATGTCTTAGCGACACTAGCACCTTATCAAAGCGAGTAGTAAAGTATGTCAAACATCGGAATTATTGTAGGCTCAGTGTATGGTAATGCACAAAATGCCGCGGAAGAAGCACAAGCGTTCTTAACTAATCAAGGGCATGATGTTGAATTACATGTTGATCCTGATGTGAGCTTATTCGATGAACATGATAGCTTTTTAGTGGTGACTTCGACGACAGGTGTAGGTGACATACCGCCAAATTTAGAACTGTTTTATGTAGATGCAAAAGATACCTGTCCTTTGATAAATAACAAGAAATTTGCTGTGATCGCATTGGGGGATAGCTCGTATGGTGATTCATATTGCGGTGCAGGTACGCTGATGTTTGAATTATTGACTGAACTCCAAGGCACACCTATTAGTGATATGGTAGGTATTGATGCTATGGAAACATTTGAGCCAGAAGCAGATGTACTAGCATGGCTGGAAACGCATCAGTCTGAGTTTTAATTTAATATACTCATTTAAAAATAGAGACAAAAAATCCGAGTTTGCTTAATGAGCAATACTCGGATTTTTTATGTGCATCTTAAAATAAACGATGCAGTGTTAGATATTATTCCGCTTCACGAAGTAGAGCGTTAATACCTACTTTTGCACGTGTTTTAGCATCGACTTTCTTGACGATAACAGCCGCATATAAACTGTAAGTGCCACATTTGCTTGGTAATGAACCTGATACTACAACAGAGCCTGCTGGTACACGGCCGTAATGAATCTCGCCAGTTTCACGATCATAGATACGTGTGCTTTGACCAATATAAACGCCCATCGAAATGACAGCACCTTCTTCGACAACGACGCCTTCAACGATTTCAGAACGTGCACCGATAAAACAGTTATCTTCAATGATGGTAGGGTTAGCTTGTAACGGTTCTAACACTCCACCAATACCTACACCGCCAGATAAATGTACATTTTTACCAATTTGCGCGCATGAACCTACGGTTGCCCATGTATCTACCATTGTGCCCTCATCGACGAAAGCGCCAATGTTGACATAAGATGGCATTAATACGACGTTCTTACCAATGAATGTACCGGTGCGAACCGCTGCAGGAGGGACTACACGCATACCTTCTTTAGCAAAACGCTCTGTTGTGTAGTCAGTAAATTTCAACGGAACCTTATCGTAGAATTTACTTTCAGCGCCTTCAATAACGTCATTGTTATAACAACGGAAGAATAATAAGACTGCTTTTTTCAGCCACTGATGAACGACCCACTCACCATCAATTTTTTCAGCAACACGGGCTTCACCGCTGTTGAGTAAGTCAATCGCTTGATTAACCGCTGCTTTTAATTCAGCCGAAGCGGTGCTAGGAGAAATAGTGTCACGTGCATCAAAGGCACTTTCTATAATGGTTTGTAAATCACTCATAATGCTGTTTCAGTTTCCAGTTGATCGAGAGTTAAAGAAATTTGCTTTTTCAAAGCAAGTTGTAATTCAGGGCTGAGCGCATGATTATGTTCGTCACTTACGATAAAAACATCTTCAGCTCGCTCGCCGATGGTCGAGATTTTTGCCAAGCGTAAGGTCAAATTGAAATCCACAAATACATGACCAATTGATGCTAACAACCCTGGTGTATCAAGGGCTTCAAGTTCAATTAAGGTGGCGTCATCACTCGCGGAGAAAAACCTTACTTTGGTTGGTACATTTAGTTGCTTTAATCGACGAGATAATTTGCGAGAATTATGGTGTTCACGCGTTGCTTTATTTAATTGCGCCAAAATTGCTTGTTCTATTTTATAGCAACGCTCAGTAGATGCAATTTTTTCATTATCTTCATCGACGACGATAATACTATCAAATACATAACCGTCGGGTGTAATCGCAATATTAGCATCTAAAATAGATAAGTTAGCATTGTCTAAAACAGACGCTATTTGCGCAAAAACTGCCGGGCGATCTTTTCCATAAATGAGTAATTCAGTACCCGCCTTAGTCGTGTGATTTGCCATTTTGATGAGCCATCCATCTGCGTCTTCATGCACGAGTATCTGCTGGGTATGCCATGCTATTTGTATGGGTTTGAAGCGGGTGAAGTAGGGCTGTTCTAAACGATTCCATACACTATCAATTTCATTTCTCTGCCACTGTGGTTGCAGGATATCAATAGCTTCTTTTTGATGTTGCAATGCTCGTTCATTAAACGTCACTTGGCATTGTAAACCATTATCTAACGCTTTTTGAGTTAACAAATAGAGTTCTTTAAGTAACGATGATTTCCAATCATTCCACAAGCTGTCGTTGGTTGCTCGAATATCAGCAAGCGTTAATGCATAAAGCATATTAAGATGATTGTGGCTTTTTACAGCACTGGCGAAATCTGCGACTACTTCAGGATCATAAATATCTCGACGCTGGGCGACCACTGACATTAATAAATGCGACTCTACTAACCAGCTAATGACCTTAATATCGTCCGCCGTCAAACCGTGTGATTCGCCAAAGCTAAATACATCCGCCGCGCCGAGTTTTGAGTGATCACCCCCACGACCTTTGGCGATGTCGTGAAAAATACCGGCAATAAAGATCAACTCAGGTTTATCTAAGTTGCGAACAATGTTGCTACAACGTGGGAAATCTTTATTGTCTTTGTTAAAATATTGGAATAAATTTTTAATTAAACGGTGAGTATGTTCATCGACGGTATATGCATGGAATAAGTCAAATTGCATCATACCGACAATATTGTCCCATTGGGGTAGATATGCTTGCAAAATTCCGTGTAAGTGCATTACGTTCCAACCAAAGCCAAAAAACTCAGGGTGGCGCATTAACTGCATGAAAGCGGTTCGGCATTCAGGGTATTCGACCCAGTATTTATCTGAGAACTGACGACGTGCATTTCTAAGTTGACGGATACATTCATAATCGAGAGAATCGATGTCATGATTATCTGCTAATAAATGTAAAAATTGAAAAACGGCTAAAGGCGTCGCAAACACTGTTTCAGTGCGTGGTGATATTGTGTTGTCACTGACACTGAACTCGTCATTTAATATTCGCCCAGATGCTAAGGTTAAATTTAATACATCGAATTTAAAGCGTTGTAATAACATGGTATTGAGTTCAGTAACACGACGAACCACGCGAAAGAATAGTTTCATCATTCTTTCAACTGCTTTTTTATCGTCATCATTGAAACCCAGTAAATGCGCAACATCGGCTTGGTAATCAAATAAGAGTCGATTTTCACTGCGACCCGCGACTAAATGTAATGCAAAACGGATTCGCCATAACTGATGACGACAGTCTAATAATTCTTGGTGCTCCATCTCAGTGAAGTAGCCATGACCGACGAGTTCATAGCCGTCGTATTCTTGGAAGTGTTTTTTAGCAACCCACCCAATAGATTGTATGTCTCGCAAACAGCCTGGATTTTCTTTCACATTTGGTTCTAGGTTATATGAAGTACCATTAAACTTATTATGACGTTGTTGTTGTTCTTCATATTTGGCACTAAAAAATGCTTTACTTGTCCACGTTTTATCATGATTTACTTTACTTAGCATTTTATCAAATGTGGCTTTACAACCAATTAAATTTCTAGCTTCGACGATATTTGTGGCAATTGTGATATCTAATTTTGCTTGTTCAACACATTCTTTAATGCTGCGAACTGCTGAGCCAACATCTAATTTTGCATCCCATAGCAAGGTTAAGAATTGTGAAATTTTATCTGATGCGCCCCTTGGTAAACCACGTGAGCTGAGAATTAATAGATCGACATCTGAATGAGGTTGTAATTGACCCCTGCCATAACCACCCACCGCGACAAGACTGAGTTTTTTAAATTCATGCAGGCCTGCTAATTGCCAAGCGTGACAAACTAAGGCATCTACAAATGTGGCACGGCCCGTGACTAAGTCATCAACTGGAGATGTTGTAAATTCCTTTTCTAAAAAGGTATAACAATCATTAACTGCAGTTTTAAATGATACCACATCGTTAAGTGATGGAATGTCACGGACTTGTTGAATAAGTGAAGAAAAAGACATGGGAACCAGTAAAAGTGTAAATTATACGACTAGCATAAACGCTTGATAAAAAAGTGCAATGCTACGTATGTCATAGCATTACATTTATTTGCACAGATAATGCAGAACTAAGTTGCTAAAATCAGTGCTCGATGATTTTAGCAATCGTCTCATCATCACGGTGTGTGAGGATCTCAACACCGTTTTCGGTCACTAATAGTGTATGTTCCCATTGAGCCGATAAACTTCTATCTTTAGTCACTACTGTCCAATGGTCTGGTAAGATTTTGCTGTTACGTTTACCTGCATTTATCATTGGTTCAATAGTGAAGCACATACCCGCTTCTAATACTTCACCTGTTCCAGGGCGACCATAATGTACTACTTGTGGCTCCTCATGAAAGGTAGCCCCAATCCCATGGCCACAGAATTCTCGAACAATAGAATAGTTGTGTGCTTCAGCGTGTTGTTGGATAACATGACCAATATCGCCCAATGTTGTACCGGGTTTAACAATCTCAATGCCTTTATACAAACACTCTTGTGTCACTTTAATTAAGCGCTCGGCTAGAATTGATGGCTTGCCTACCACAAACATTTTGGATGAATCACCATGATAACCATCTTTAATAACCGTTACATCGATATTGACAATATCACCATCTTTTAGTTTTTTGTCACTAGGGATCCCATGGCAAATCACGTGGTTGACGGATGTACAAATTGATTTTGGAAATGGTGGATGACCATAATTCAATGGAGCAGGGATACCACCTTGAACATCAACGATATAGTTATGGCACAGTGTATTAAGTTCATCAGTTGTCGTACCTTTGACGACATATTCACCAATCATATTAAGCACTTCAGCTGCTAATTTACCGGCTACGCGCATTTTTAGGATTTCGTCTTGAGTTTTTATAATAGCGCCCACTGCACATCCTTAATTTATTATTTGAAAAAGCCCGAATGACTTGATACTTAAGATAAGGAGATATTTTACATAAAACAAGCTTAATAACCAGTTTTTCCTTGATATAAAGCCTTTAAAATGATATAAAACGCGCCGCAATTTAAAAGGATTGTTAAAACATCTTTTTTAAAATTGTATAATTCATCGGTTATGTTGATATCCATTGTTTAGTAATGGCCTTCATAATCTTATTAAATCACACATACATCGACACTGACCTCGGGGTGTCTAATTTAATAGTTCACACTATTAATGCGGATCGAGCAAAGGGATGTATGGAGGCCTAACCCCAAATTTGAGGAAAAATATCATGGCAAACGTTTCTATGCGTGACATGCTACAAGCTGGCGTACACTTCGGTCACCAAACTCGTTACTGGAACCCAAAAATGAAGCCTTTCATTTTCGGCGCTCGTAACAAAGTTCATATCATCAATCTTGAAAAAACCGTTCCTTTATTCAACAACGCATTAAACTATGTTTCTAGCGTTGCGTCTAAAAAAGGTAAAGTATTATTTGTTGGCACCAAGCGTGCTGCAGGTGAAGCTGTTAAAGAAGCAGCAATCAAGTGCGACCAATTCTACGTTAATAAACGTTGGTTAGGTGGTATGTTGACTAACTGGAAAACAGTACGTCAATCAATCAAGCGTCTTAAAGAGCTTGAAGCACAAAGCCAAGATGGTACGTTTGATAAACTTACCAAAAAAGAAGTATTAATGTTACAACGTGAAATGACTAAGCTTGAATCAAGCTTAGGTGGTATCAAAGATATGGGCGGTTTACCGGACGTTATCTTCGTTATCGATGCAGATCACGAGCACATTGCAGTTACAGAAGCACGTAACTTAGGTATTCCAGTTGTGGGTGTAGTTGATACTAACTCAAACCCAGATGGTGTTGATTACATCATCCCTGGTAATGACGATGCGATCCGTGCGATCCAGTTGTACTTAAATGCAGCGGCTGATGCTGTTATCTCTGGACGTAACACAAACATCGAAGCGCAAGCTGAAGAAGAGTTTGTAGAAGCGGCAGAATAAGTGCCTTGCGTTAGGTTGGTTTCAACCTAACGCAATTTATTATTTTAAGATTAATTATTCGAGGAAAATATCATGGCAGTGACTGCAGCCCTGGTTAAAGAACTACGTGAGCGCACTGGCGCCGGTATGTTAGATTGTAAGAAAGCGTTAGTTGAAACTGATGGTGACATCGAACTAGCGATTGAAAATATGCGTAAATCTGGTCAAGCAAAAGCCGCTAAAAAAGCAGGCCGTATTGCTGCTGAAGGTGTGATTTTAACTCACATTGAAAATGGCGTTGCGACTATGATGGAAGTTAACTGTGAAACTGACTTTGTTGCACGTGATGAAGGTTTCTTAGCATTCGGTAATAAAATTATCGGTGTTGCTGCGGCAAATAAAATCAATGATATAGAAGCATTGAATGCAGCTGAATTGGACGGCGGTACAGTACAATCTGTCCGTGATACATTGGTTGCTAAAATCGGTGAAAATATCTCTCCACGTCGCGTAATTAATGTAGAAGGTGACAACCTTGGTGCATATGTACACGGTGGTCGTATTGGTGTTGTTGCTATCCTAACTGGTGGTGATGAGGCATTAGCGAAAGACGTTGCAATGCACGTTGCAGCTGCTTCTCCACAGTTTGTTAAGCCAACTGATGTACCTGCAGAAGTCGTTGAGAAAGAAAAAGAAATTCAAATCGATATCGCCGTACAATCAGGCAAGCCTGCAGATATCGCTGAAAAAATGGTAGCTGGTCGTATGAAGAAATTCACTGGCGAAATCAGCTTAACAGGTCAGCCATTCATTAAAGATCCTTCACAATCTGTGGGTGATTTATTGAAGAGTAACGGCGCTGATGTAGTTAACTTTATCCGCTTTGAAGTGGGTGAAGGAATTGAGAAGAAGACTGAAGATTTTGCTGCAGAAGTTGCTGCTCAAATGGAAGCTGCAAAGAAATAATTGCACTTGGATCTTTTTCATCCGTGAAACATCGGATACACTAAGAGCACTTCCTCTGGAGGTGCTTTTTCATATCTGTCTGCACAGCTTTCAGAGTTACTACAATAAATTATTCGTACTACAGGAAAACACTCATGAGTATCGCTCCAAAACCTGCTTATCGTCGTATCTTACTCAAACTCAGTGGTGAAGCCTTACAAGGTGAAGGTGAGTTTGGTATAGATCCTCTAGTGCTTAATCGAATGGCTCAAGAAATCAAAGAGTTAGTTGAGATGGGTGTCCAAGTTGGCTTGGTCATCGGCGGTGGTAATTTATTTCGTGGTGAAGGCCTAGCGAAATCAGGTATGAACCGAGTTGTCGGTGATCATATGGGAATGCTTGCCACGGTGATGAATGGATTAGCAATGCGAGATGCTTTACATCGAGCATTTGTGAATGCACGTCTGATGTCTGCTATTCCACTCAATGGCGTATGTGATGCATACAACTGGGCGGAAGCGATTAGTTCGCTTAAATCCGGCCGTGTTGTTATATTCTCTGCTGGTACAGGTAATCCCTTTTTCACGACTGACTCTGCGGCATGTTTACGTGGCATCGAAATTGAAGCGGATGCAGTATTAAAAGCGACTAAAGTGGATGGCGTATTCACTTCTGATCCGGCCAAAGATCCTGATGCTCAATTGATAAAACAAATCACATACCAAGAAGTATTAGAAAAAGAATTAAAGGTGATGGATTTATCTGCGTTCACCTTAGCACGCGACCATTCATTACCGATCCGTGTATTTAACATGAATACACCAGGAACATTAAGACGTGTGGTATTAGGTGAAGCTGAAGGCACATTAATTACCCACGCAGACAATTTAGAAAATTAGGAATAAATAAATGATTGATGAAATTGAATTAGACGCACAAGATCGAATGGAAAAAAGCGTTAGTGCATTAAAATCTCAATTGGCAAAAATCCGTACCGGTAGAGCTCATCCCAGCTTGTTAGATAGTATTGTTGTTAACTATTATGGTGCTGATACTCCACTTAAGCAATTAGCTAATATTATTGCTGAAGATAGTCGTACATTAGCTTTATCTGTATTTGATAAATCTGCTATCCAAGCCGTCGAGAAAGCGATTATGTCTTCTGATCTAGGTTTAAACCCAATGAGTGCTGGTGGCGCTATTCGCATCCCGTTACCGCCACTCACAGAAGAACGTCGTAAAGATCTGATAAAAGTGGCACGTGGTGAAGCTGAAAATGGTCGTGTAGCAGTACGTAACATTCGTCGAGATGCTAATTCTGACATTAAAGATTTACTTAAAGACAAAGACATCTCAGAGGATCAAGCTCGCGCGGGTGAAGAAAATATTCAATCTTTAACTAATGACTTTATTAAGCAAGTAGATGAGCTGTTAAGTGTCAAAGAAAAAGAGTTGATGGAAATTTAAGGATTATGGATACCTTAAACAAGGATGATAGCGGCTCAGATCAGACGCCTAAGATGCCAGAGCATGTTGCCATCATTATGGATGGCAACGGTCGCTGGGCTAAGCAAAAGGGAAAATTACGCACATTTGGGCATAAAGCAGGCGTTGAGTCTGTTCGCGCTTCAGTGCGTTTTGCTCGTACTCATAAAATCACAGCATTAACATTATTTGCATTTAGCTCTGAGAACTGGAAACGCCCTCAGGATGAAGTGTCAGTGTTAATGAAACTATTTAAACTGGTGTTAACCAGTGAAGTTAAGAAACTCCACGCAAATGGTGTACGCCTGAAAGTGGTGGGAGACTTATCTCCTTTTGATCCAAAACTAGTTCAAAAAATCAAAGATGCTGAAGCATTGACTCAACATAATACTGAGTTACATCTCAATATAGCTGCAAACTATGGAGGGCGTTGGGATATAGTGAATGCAGCACAATCTCTCGCTCAGCAAGTTGCTTCAGGTAAATTGAATCCTGAAGACATAAATGAGACATCATTTAATGCCAACACTGCTTTTGCTGATTTACCAGCATTAGATTTACTAATCCGCACCGGTGGTGAAAAACGAATTTCTAATTTTCTACTATGGCAGTGTGCATACTCCGAATTTTATTTTACTGATACGTTATGGCCAGATTTTAATGAAAATAGTTTCCTTGATGCGGTCATCAGCTTTAATGAACGACAACGTCGTTTCGGTAAAATCTCAGAACAGGTCATTTAATTCGCTATGTTAAAACAACGTATCATCACTGCGCTAATCTTAGCGCCTGCAGCTTTACTCGCGATTCTGTTTCTATCTGTTGACACATTTCAGTTCGTGGTAGCAGTGGTAATGGGACTGGGTGCCTATGAGTGGGGAAATATGTCGGGTCTCATTCAACGAAGAATGAAACTGATATTTACCATAATCATCACTGCTTTATGTATTGGATTGAGTATATGGGTGCCAGCCAGTGAAATTTGGGTGCAGGGTGAGTTGCATCTTGTATTTTATTGGGTTTTAGCGCTTGCTAGCGCATGGTGGGCCTATTCGTTGGTGATGATATTGTTATACCCAAAAGCGAGTGCTTTTTGGCAACATTCACACCTGATTCGTAATTTATTCGGTGTGTTTACTCTCGTTCCAACCTATGTCGCCATCGTTACCTTACGTTCTAGTCTATTTGATGTGGATCCATTTTACGGTGCATCATTAATTTTTTATGTGTTAGGTATTGTATGGGCCGCTGATATAGGCGCATTCTTCGTAGGTGTTAAATTTGGTCGTACTAAGTTACGTCCAAATGTATCACCGGGTAAAACGTTTGAGGGGCTTGCCGGTGGCGTCGCCGCATCGATGGCAATTATTGCGTTTGCGGCGTTACATTATCAAGTTGAAACTAAGTCAATTACATTGCATATCTTAATTGGTGTGATCACGGTGGGTGTATCAGCATTAGGTGATTTAAATGAAAGTATGTTTAAACGCTGTGCCGGAATTAAAGATAGTGGTCGTATTTTACCAGGTCATGGCGGCATATTAGACCGTATAGATAGTTTAACTGCGGCCTTTCCAGTCTTTACATTTTGTTATGTGGTATGGATGGCATAATGCAAACCCTGACTATTTTAGGTGCAACAGGCTCAATCGGAAAAAATACGCTTGATGTAGTGAAGCGTCATAATGATAAATACCGAGTTTACGCGTTAACTGCTAATTCAGATTATGAAACACTGTTGTTGCAAGCCAGAGATGTTAATGCTCAGCATGTTGTTTTGGCGGATGTTTCTGTACAAAATGAAGCGTTAGCATTAGCCGCTTCAATGGAATTGGACGTACAATGTCATTTTGGTGTTGATGCATTAGTGAAAGTATCTAATGACAATAAAGTAGACACCGTGATGGCTGCAATCGTCGGTGCTGCTGGACTCATACCTACATTTGCCGCTGTTGCAGCAGGAAAGCGTGTGTTATTAGCAAATAAAGAAGCACTCGTGATGTCTGGTGAACTGTTTATTGCCAAAGCCAATGAATGTGGTGCAACAATTTTACCTATCGATAGTGAGCATAATGCCATTTTTCAGTGTCTTCCTCATTCTTTTAAATATGGTGATTTAGCTGCAAGTGGTATAAGTAAAGTGCTATTAACAGGATCAGGCGGTCCATTTTTAGAGACGGACTTAGCGCTATTTGATGCCATTACTCCAGCACAAGCATGTGCTCATCCTAATTGGGATATGGGCCAAAAAATTTCAATAGATTCTGCGACGATGATGAATAAAGGGTTAGAGTTTATTGAGGCGCGTTGGTTGTTTGGCTTAGATAATGATGATATTGACATCGTCTTGCATCCTCAATCGACAATTCATTCTATGGTGCAGTATGTCGATGGCTCAGTGATTGCACAGATGGGAGCGCCTGATATGCGCACCCCAATTGCCCATGCGCTCGCTTATCCTGTCAGGATTAAAAGTGGTGTTAACCCTTTAGACTTTAATCAATTACGTGATTTTACGTTTTCTACACCCTGTCCTGAACGTTATCCTAATTTATATTTAGCATTGCGCGCTGCTCGTATGGGACAGTCGGCATGTACGACATTAAACGCCGCGAATGAAATAAATGTGGCTGCTTTTCTAGCTGGGCATATTTCATTCACTGATATTGCTAGGTGTAACGCGCAAGTATTAGATGCCCATGAGATATCCTCGCTAACGACGATTGAACAAGTGATTCAATGTGACCAAAATGCACGAGAAGTCGCCCAATCTGCTATTTTGGAATTATCATGATCGCGATTCTCTGGAATATACTGTCATTCATCATTGCCTTAGGTATTTTAGTGGCTGTGCATGAGTGGGGTCATTTTTATATCGCTAGGAAGTGTGGGGTGAAGGTACTTCGTTTTTCTATCGGTTTTGGTAAAGTGATATGGCGTCGTCATGATCGTCACGGTACGGAGTTTGCTATTGCAGCCATTCCGCTTGGTGGTTATGTTAAAATGTTAGACGAACGTGTTGATCAAGTACCACCTGAGTTACAACAACAAAGCTTTAATCAAAAAACAGTACGACAACGCTTTGCGATTGTTGCAGCCGGTCCAGTCGTTAATTTTATCTTTGCTATCTTAGTATTAACTTTGATGTATTTAGTTGGGGTAACCAGTTTGCAACCAGTGGTTGGCTCTGTTTCTGACGGCACTATTGCTGAGCGAGCCGGTTTAGAAACTGGGATGCAGATTACCCATGTAGGCGACCGAAGTGTGAAAGATTGGGAAGCCATTAGTTTAGAGCTTGTCGCTGCTATTGGTCATGAAAGCATCGACATACTAGTGGTTGACACAGGCTTAGAGCAAAATGACGGAATATCCGGGCGTTTTTATCAGCACGATGATGCAGATAATAACTTACCACCAAGAACACTAACGTTGTTCTTAAACAATTGGGAGTTTGCTCCCGATAAGCAGTCAGCAATGGACAGCCTTGGATTTGAACCCTACCGTCCAGAACCGACCATGGACATTGGTTTTGTGTCGGCTGATAGTCCGGCGGCTAGAGCGGGTGTTCTGGTAGGTGATAAAATATTACAAATTGATGGAACTCTTTTAGCAAATTGGGAACAAACAGTTGCGTATATAAAAGCGCGCCCAAGCCAAGATATTGAAATAACTATCGGACGAGAGGGTAAGGTTGAGCGTTTGTATGCTACTTTAGGTGCTCAACAAACAGAAAACGGACGGATAGGTATTTTAGGAGTCAGTCCAACATTTAAACCATGGCCTGAAGGTATGGTTTATGAACAGCGTTTTAATATTTTAGATGCTATGTTCCTCGGGATGGATAAGACATGGCGTTTAATGACACTGAGCGTAGATATGATTGGAAAACTCTTCACTGGCGATGTGTCGGTTAAGAGTTTAAGCGGTCCGGTTTCAATAGCACAAGGCGCTGGTGCTAGTGCAAGTTATGGGCTTGTTTACTTTTTAAGCTTTTTGGCACTGATCAGTGTTAACTTGGGTATCATTAATTTGTTCCCATTACCCATGTTAGATGGTGGTCATTTAATGTACTACTTAGTAGAAATGGTCACAGGAAAGCCAGTATCAGAAGAGGTTCAAGAAATTGGCTTTCGTTTTGGTGCGGTCATTTTATTTAGTTTAATGAGCATTGCGATATATAATGACATCATGCGCATCACTTAATTTTGCTCAATGTCGTGCAATTCCTTACAATAATCATAATTAGTCTAGGAAGAATAATAGTTAATGAAGTTAAGACAGTTTTTTTGCATTAGCGTTTTATCGCTTTGTGCGTTTATTTCACATGCGAACAGTGATTTTGTCATTGATGATATCCGTATCCAAGGCTTACAGCGTGTTGCTCTTGGCGCGGCTTTGACCTATGTCCCTGTTCAAGTGGGAGATAAATTAAGTGACTTCCGAGTCAAGCAAGTCATTCGATCGCTGTATTCCTCTACTCACTTTGAAAGTATCAGTGTCGCCCGAGATGGCAACACGTTAGTGATTAAAGTGACAGAGCGACCCACCATTTCAAATATTATCTTTGAAGGTAACGATGATATTAAAGATGATCAATTGCAGGATAGTCTTAATGGTTCAAACATTATTGTTGGAGAGCCATTAGATAAAACCGTTCTCAATTCTATCGAAAACGGGCTGAAAGACTTTTATTATTCTATTGGTAAGTATAATGCAGATGTTACAGCTATTGTGACACCATTGCCGCGTAATCGCGTTGATTTGAAAGTGCTATTTGAAGAAGGTGATGCTGCGAGTATTACTCAAATCAATATTGTCGGTAATGAGATATTTAGTGACCAAGAATTATTTGATCAGATGGAGTTGAAATTTAACCGCCCTTGGTGGGATTTCATGTCTGAAACGCGTTATCAGCAACAAACGTTATCCGGCGATATGGAAACGATTACGAGTTACTACATGGACCGAGGTTACTTGCGATTCGCGATTGACTCAACCCAAGTATCCATGACACCAGATAAAGATGCTATCTACATTACGTTAAATGTATCAGAGGGTGAACAATATAACGTTTCTGAAGTGGAAGTCATTGGCGACCTGATAGGACAAGATGAAATCATCAAACAGTTGGTGCCATTAAGAACAGATATTTTATACAACCAAGCCCAAGTAACTTATGCCGAAGAGTTCGTTAGCAAGTATTTAGGTCGGTTTGGTTATGCTTATCCTACAGTGACGACAATTCCAGAAATTAATGATGAAGATAATACTGTAAAACTCACATTATCTGTAGAACCGGGAAAACGTATTTACGTGCGTCGAATTAATTTTGCAGGTAACAATGTCACTGCCGATGATGTGTTAAGACAGAATGTCACACAAATGGAAGGTGCTTGGTTATCTAACCAATCGCTGGAAACGTCTAAAATTCAATTATCACGTTTAACTTATATGGAAGAGGTTGAGTTTGATACGATTCGATTACCTGGTAAAGAAGACCAAGTAGATGTGAATTTCTCTGTGAAAGAACAACCTGCTGGGTCATTTAATGCGGGGATTGGTTATGGCGATCGCACTAAGTTAAGTTTACAAGCTGGTATCCAGCAAGATAACTTCCTAGGTACAGGTAAGCGTGTTGGGATTAGCCTTAATACAGTATCTTATCAACAATCTGTTTCAGTTAGTTATACTGACCCTTACTTTACTATTGATGGCATTAGTTTAGGCGGTACGCTGAGTTATTCTGAATTTGATGGTGGTAGTTTTAACGTTATTAACTACAATTCAAAACAGTTTGCGGTAGGTGCAAATCTCGGTTATCCCATTGATGCAGTTAATCGCATAAACTTTGGTCTGACTTACACAAATGTGGAATTATTTAACCGCTCAAGTTACGAACAAACGGACCGTTTTTATAATCAATTTATAGACCCTGCAAACCCTGATGCAGCCATCAAGTATGATAGTGTACAAGCATCGGTTGGTTGGTTTAGAAACACACTTAATCGAGGTGTTTTCCCTTCGGATGGTTCTTCACAACGAGCTTCTGTTAGTGTCACCACACCTAATTCTGATGTGCAGTATTTTAAGTCTACGATTGATACTAAGTTCTATTTTCCATTAACTCGGAATCAACGCTGGACCGTACTTGCCCGTGCTCGTTTAGGATATGGTAATGGTTATGGTGATGTAGACGGCGTAGAGCAGATGTTACCATTTACGGAAAACTTTACTGCTGGTGGTTCAGATACGTTACGCGGCTTTGAGAATAACACGGTCGGTCCACGTGGTATCCAGCGTATTTCTCAGGGCACGATTACGACACCAGATGGTACTGTCATACCAGGTTTACCGATAAACGATACCTTATTTTCATCACGTCGTAGCTTAGGTGGTAATGCGCTCGCATTAGCAGGGTTGGAATTAATTGTTCCTACCCCATTTATAGAAACCGAGTTTGATAAATCTGTACGTACCAGTCTTTTCTTTGACGTAGGAAATGTGTGGGACACAGAATTTGATTATGATGAGTTTAAAGATTTAAGTTTATCTGCGACGAGTGATGAGTTACTTGATTACAGTGATTGGAAACTATTTAGAAGCTCTGCTGGTTTATCAGTCCAATGGATTTCACCTATGGGACCTATGGTATTTAGCTTTTCTAAAGCAGTGAAGCAACGCGCAGGTGACGATGCGAAATTCTTTACTTTTAACATTGGTCAAACATTTTAATTTTATTGCATCGTCAGATGCCATTACAGGAGTACACAATGAAAACAATTACAAAAACATTAGCAACAACAGCCTTAATAGCTTCAACATTATTTAGCACGGCTGTAATGGCAGCTCAGAAAGTAGCAATTGTTGATGTGCAAGGAATATTGCAAGTATTACCACAGACAGCTCAAATTGCTCAAAGCATTAACGAAGAGTTTAAAGAGCAGTATGGTGAAATTCAAAAATTACAAAAAGACGGTGAGTTTGAAGTAGAAAAACTGCAACGTGATGGTGCGACTATGTCTGAAGCACAAAAACAAGCCTCTCAAGAAAAAATTATGGCTATCCGTGCTGAATTGCAAGAAAAAGCACAGCCACTTCAACAAGCAGTTCAACGTCGTCAAAACGAAGAACAAACGAAATTGTTGGGTTTAGTTAAGCAAGCAATTGATGCAGTAGCTCAAGCCGAATCTTTCGATATGGTATTAAATGCGAATGCGGTCACATTTGTGAAGCCTGAATTTGATATCTCACAGAAAGTCTTACAGCAGGTTAATACAACTACCACCGCTCAATAAATATATGGGAAGTGCAGACCAACGAAATATGAGTATTTGGTTGGTCTGATTTGTTTTTAGGGGGTTTACAGGTATGGTGACGCCCATTATCAAATTATGGAGTATTTGACCTTGTCAAATGAGTTAAACACGATTGAAATTCGTGAAATTATGGAATTACTTCCACATCGTTATCCTTTTTTATTAGTTGACCGTGTTACTGATTATGAGTTAGGTCAATCCATTAAAGCGTATAAAAATATTACGTTTAATGAACCCTGTTTTACGGGACACTTCCCAGGGCAACCAATTTTCCCGGGTGTCTTAATCCTTGAAGCATTAGCTCAAGTAGCAGGAGTTTTAGGCTTTAAAAGCATGGAGAAGACGGATAAGCTTTACTTGTTCGCAGGTGTTGATAATGCGCGCTTTAAAAAGCCGGTTGTTCCAGGCGATAAGTTAGAAATGGAAGTTGAATTAGTTAAGGAACGTCGTGGTATATGGAAATTCAAGGGTGTTGCACGTGTCGATGGAGACGAAGTGTGTAGCTCAGATTTCATGTGTGCAATGAGAGATATGTAATTTGATCCATTCAACTGCAATAATTGATCCTTCCGCGAGCATTGGACATAATGTGTCCATTGGCCCGTTTTGTTATGTTGGCGAAAACGTAAGCATTGGCGATGACTGTATCCTCGAGTCACACATTGTTATCAAACGTGATACGACGATTGGCAAAGGGAATCATTTTTTTCAGTTCTGTTCGATTGGTGAAGATTGCCAAGACAAAAAGTACGCCGGCGAAAAAACGACACTTATCATTGGCGATAATAATGTGTTTCGTGAGTCATGCTCCATTCATCGAGGTACGACCCAAGATCAGTGCATCACTAAAATTGGGTCGAATAATTTACTCATGGTGAACACTCACCTTGCTCACGATTGTATGGTGGGTGATAACAATATTTTCGCCAATAACGCGACAGTTGCTGGGCACGTTCATATTGGTGACTTTGTTATTTTAGGTGGTATGACGGCAGTACATCAGTTCTGTCATATAGGTTCTCATGCGTTTACTGGTGGCGGTGCAGTTATATTGCGTGATGTTCCGCCCTATGTAATGGTGAACGGCTTAAAGCACATACCACAGACGATCAACTCTGAAGGCTTAAAACGCCGCGGTTTCAGTAGTGACGCTATTATGAACATCAAACGTGCCTATAAAGCATTGTATCGTCAAAATAACACAATTTCAGAAGCGCTTGTCGCCATACAAGGTCTCGCACAACACACTCCCGAATTAGATATTATGGTTGATTTTTTAAGCCAACCTAACCGCGGTATCATTCGTTAATTATGTCCGCTTTTTCAGTGGACAATACACCTTATAAGATTGCTCTGGTTTGCGCTGAACCTTCTGGGGATATGTTAGGCAGTGGCTTAGTTAAACAACTGTTGCGCCGTTATCCTAATGCCCAAATCAAAGGGATTGGAGGCGAGCTATGTCAAGCTCAAGGATTGCATTCCTGGTTTGATATGAATGAATTATCGGTCATGGGCTTGTTTGAAGTCATCAAACATTTACCACGGTTACTCGCGATTCGAAAATCGCTAAAACAGCAATTACTCGACTTTCAACCCGATATCTATGTGGGTGTCGATGCACCTGATTTTAATTTACCTATTGAAGCTTTTTTAAAAAACAAAGGTATCAAAACCGTTCATTATGTTTCGCCAACCATTTGGGCATGGCGTGAATCTCGAGTCCATAAAATTAAACGCGCAGCTGATTGTGTGATGGGGTTGTTCCCTTTTGAAGCGCCAGTATTTGCTAAATATCATGTGAATTATGAGTTTGTGGGTCATCCTATGGCTGACGCAATTGATTTATCTCCTGATAAATCATCTGCTAGAAAGCGATTTAACTTAGGTGATAACGAATCCGTAGTAGCCTTATTACCTGGATCACGAGGCAGTGAAGTACAACAGTTATTGCCTATATTTCTCGATTCACTGGAACAAATGCAAGTGAATCAGCCTAATATTAAAGCGATTATACCGGCAGTTAATGCAGCGCGAGAATCACAAATTCTCAAGATATTGGCTCAGTACCCAAACACGGTTATTGATAATGTGTTAGTAACCCGTGAAGTAGCAAGAACGGCCATGATTGCTAGTGATGCTGTATTATTATCATCAGGTACTGCTACATTAGAAGCTATGTTATGTAAACGACCTATGCTATCAGTGTATAAAATGTCAGGGTTAACTTATCGTATGATGCAGCGATTATATAAACCTAAGTACTTTTCACTACCCAATATCTTAGCAAATGAGCCATTGGTTCCAGAGTTACTCCAAGATGATGTCGACCCAATTGTAATTAGTCATTATATGGTTAATTTACTCACCTTATCTGATAACTTAACGATGGATGAGGCGAACGATGCCAATGGGGATGTTGAATTAATACCTGTCAAAAGTAAGGGTTCGTGTTTATTTACAATAGATAGTAACCGTTTAACCTATATTTTATCCCGATTCACCCAACTTCATTATAATTTAGCGCATGATGCAGATAATCAAGCAGCGAATGTGGTAGCGCAATACTTATCCCAAGCTCAGAGCAAGATAGTAAAGTAATACTTAACCGTGATCGGTTATTAACGGAGAATTAGAAAACATGTTAATCGCTGGTGTAGACGAAGTAGGGCGCGGGCCATTAGTTGGAGATGTTGTGACGGCTGCGGTGATATTGGATCCTGCGCGTCCCATTGCCGCTCTCAATGATTCAAAAAAACTTTCCGAAAAAAAACGAGAAGCTTTATATCCGATAATTAAGGAACAGGCCTTAGCGTGGGCTATTGGTCGA
The DNA here is from genome assembly GCF_000155775.1 of Glaciecola sp. HTCC2999. GTDB lineage: Bacteria > Pseudomonadota > Gammaproteobacteria > Enterobacterales > Alteromonadaceae > Opacimonas. Next base: position 671,745 of record NZ_DS989810.1, on the reverse strand, counting down.
GCGACACCGGCTGAAATTGATGAACTGAATATATTACGCGCAACCATTCTCGCCATGACACGAGCTGTCGCAGGTTTAGGCATAAGGCCTGATTTTGTTCAGGTTGATGGTAATCGCTTACCCGATTGGGATTATGCCAGTGAGGCCATCGTCAAAGGTGACGGCAGTATTGCATGCATTAGTGCCGCTTCTATATTAGCAAAGGTTGTTCGCGATCAAGAAATGGTTGTGTTAGATAAACTTCATCCTGAATACGGATTTGCACAACATAAAGGATATCCCACTAAAGCACACTTAGCGTGTTTGGAACACCTGCCTATCTTATCTTGTTATCGAAAGAGTTTTAAACCGGTTGCACTTAGAGTTAATTTAGTAAAGTAAATTATTATTTTTTTAAAAAGGACCATCGATTATCTCATTGTTTTATGTCATTTTTTGATACACTAATGGCATTAACATTTAGCCTACTTTTTAATTTGGGAACCACTGCTTAAATGTCTTCAGAATTTATCCATTTACGTGTGCATAGTGATTTTTCTATGATGGATGGCTTGAATAAAGTCAAACCACTGTTAGATGAATGCGTAAACCTAAGCATGCCAGCTTTAGCACTGACGGATCAAATGAATATGTGTGGTTTGGTTAAGTTCTATTCTGAGGCGCATAATCGTGGGATAAAACCCATTATTGGTACGGACTTTTGGGTCCAAGATCTTACTCAATCACCGAATATCTTTCGTCTGACATTACTCGCTACCAATAACATTGGTTATAATAATATCACTGTGCTGATTTCTAAGGCATATCAACGTGGTCATGTTAATAACCGTCCAGTCATTGACAAAGCTTGGTTAGCTGAGCATAAAGCCGGTATTATTATCTTATCAGGGGCAACTCGAGGCGATCTCGGTGAGGCATTACTGAAAAATAATCAAAAAGCTGCTCATCAGATAGTTGAGTTTTATCAAACTCACTTTCCTGACCGTTATTATGTAGAGTTAATTCGCACTGGTCGTGTCAATGAAAACGAATATATACGAGCTGCAGTTGCATTTGCCGAGCAATATGCTTTGCCCGTTGTTGCGACTAACGAAGTATGTTTTATAGCATCAGAAAATTTTGCAGCACATGAAATTCGCGTCAGTATTCACGATGGGTACACCTTAGAAGATTCTCGCCGACCTAAACATTATTCTCCGCAGCAATATATGCGCTCGGCAGAAGAAATGGTTGAGTTATTTGACGATATCCCTGAAGCGATAACGAATACTGTTGAGATAGCCAAACGTTGTAATGTCACCGTTCAGTTAGGTACGTATTTCTTACCTAATTTTCCAACGGGTGATTTATCCACTGAAGATTTCCTTGTCAAAGTGTCTAAAGAAGGTCTGGAGCGACGTTTATTAAAGTTGTTTCCTGATGAAACTGACCGTGTCGAAAAGCGGGGTGAATATGACGAACGTCTGGATATCGAGTTAAAAGTAATTAACCAAATGGGCTTTCCTGGTTACTTCTTGATCGTCATGGAATTTATTCAATGGTCAAAAGATAATGGGATCCCTGTTGGACCCGGTCGTGGTTCCGGTGCCGGCTCATTAGTGGCGTATGCATTAGACATCACCGACTTGGACCCATTAGAATTTGATTTACTATTCGAACGCTTCCTTAATCCTGAACGGGTATCAATGCCGGATTTTGATATTGATTTTTGTATGGACCGTCGTGACGAGGTAATTGACCATGTTGCGCAAATGTATGGACGCGAAGCGGTATCTCAAATCATTACTTTTGGTACGATGGCGGCAAAAGCAGTCGTCCGAGATGTTGGGCGTGTACTAGGTCACCCGTACGGATTTGTTGATCGCATCTCAAAACTCATTCCTTCTGATCCTGGTATGACACTAGCCAAAGCATTTGATGTTGAGCCACGTTTAGGTGAACTAGAAAATGCGGATGATGATGTTAAAGAATTATTGACCATGGCTAGGATTCTAGAAGGGGTCACGCGAAATGCAGGTAAGCACGCGGGTGGAGTGGTAATTGCTCCGACTCAGATTACCGATTTTTCGCCATTATATTGTGATGATGAAGGTAGAAACCCCGTCACGCAATTTGATAAAAACGATGTTGAAACAGCCGGACTCGTTAAGTTCGATTTCTTAGGTTTACGGACCTTGACGATCATTCAATGGGCGATTGATATGATTAAAGAAATGACGGGCGAAGAAGTGGATATCACACAAATCCCGTTAGAAGATCCAGCAAGTTTTAAATTACTACAACGTGCTGAGTCTACCGCGGTATTTCAATTAGAATCGCGTGGAATGAAAGATTTGATCAACCGTCTACGTCCGGATTGTTTTGAAGACATCATTGCTTTGGTGGCATTATTTAGACCAGGTCCATTACAGTCTGGTATGGTCGATAATTTTATCGACCGTAAGCATGGGCGAGAGGCGATTTCATATCCCGACGCTAATTATCAACATGAATGTTTGCAGGTAATATTAGAACCGACTTACGGCATTATCTTATACCAAGAACAGGTCATGCAAATAGCTCAAGAAATGGCTGGTTATTCGCTTGGTGGTGCTGATTTATTACGCCGTGCAATGGGTAAGAAAAAGCCTGAAGAGATGGAAAAGCAGCGTTCTGTGTTTGCTGAAGGATCTAAAAATAACAATATCGACCCTGATTTAGCCATGAAAATTTTTGACTTAGTAGAAAAATTTGCTGGTTACGGGTTTAACAAATCCCACTCTGCTGCCTATGCGCTTGTATCTTATCAAACGTTATGGTTAAAAACCCATTATCCAGCTTATTTTATGGCTGCGGTCATGTCTGCGGATATGGATAACACGGATAAGATCGTGACCTTAGCTGACGAGTGTCAGCGTATGGGGATCACGATTTGTCCACCAGATCTCAATAGCGGTAAATACAAGTTTACCGTCAATGAAAATCAAGAAATAGTATATGGTATTGGTGCGATTAAGGGGGTAGGTGAAGGTCCTATCGAAGCCATTATTCAGGCTCGTAACGAGCATGGTGTATTTTCGGATTTGTTTGATTTTTGTGCGAAAATTGACATCAAAAAAGTCAATAAACGCGTGCTAGAAAAACTAGTGCTTGCTGGTGCAATGGACAATTTAGGCCCCCATCGAGCCGCTATCATGGCATCATTACAAGATGCTTTAGAAGCAGCTTCACAACACGCAAAAGCGGAAAGTTTTGGTCAAGGCGATATGTTTGGACTGTTGACTGATGCTGACGACGCTGAGCAGGCTTTTGCAAACGTGCCGGTTTGGTCAGAAAAAGTGTGGCTAGACGGCGAAAAAGAAACATTAGGCTTATATTTAACCGGACACCCAATTAATCGTTATTTAAGTGAGCTAACACATTATACCGATAGTCGTATTAATGATTTGAAGCCTACGGGTAAAGAAAACCAAGTAGCGATTGCTGGTTTAGTCTTAGGTGTAAGGGTGATGACTAACAAAAAAGGTCGCCGCTGGGCAATTGTCACCTTAGATGATAAGTCGGGTCGAATTGATGTTCGTTTATTCCCTGATATGTATGAAACCTATGAACCTTTACTACAATCAGATAAAATATTGTATGTAAAAGGACAGGTCAGCTTTGATGAATTCGCTGCGGGGAATACAATGACCGTCAGAGCTTTAATGGATATTACTGATGCTCGCGAGCAATTTGTTCGCGCACTATCGATTTCACTTGAATATAATGAACAATTAAATCGTAAAATTGATGAAGCATCACGTATTTTAGAACATTATCGAGGGGGGACTTGCCCACTTGAATTTAATGTTAAACATGAAGATTTAGAAGTGGCATTGGTGTCAGATGCACAGTGGTATGTGACACCCAGTGATCAACTATTACACGAATTAAGACAATGTATGGGTGAGCAAAACATTCAACTTATGTTTTCATAACTCCCATCATTCACATTTTATTAGGAAAGTACATGAGCGTACACTTTTTGGATTTTGAGCAACCAATTGCTGAATTAGAAGCCAAAATAGAGGAACTTCGTCTAGTTAATCAAACCGGTAAACTGGATGTGGGTATCGAGGATGAGATAAACCGTCTACAGGACAAAAGTGAAGATCTTACGCGTAAGATATTTAAAGACTTAGGGGCTTGGCAAGTTTCTCAATTGGCACGCCACCCTTTACGTCCTTACACCCATGATTACATTAAACATGCGTTTGGTGAATTCAATGAGCTAGCAGGTGATCGAGCCTATGCCGATGATAAAGCCATTGTCGGCGGTTTAGCCATGCTCGATGATGAGCCGGTAATGATCATTGGTCATCAAAAAGGCCGAGACACTCATGAAAAGATTAAACGTAATTTTGGTATGCCAAAACCAGAAGGTTATCGTAAAGCATTGCGTTTAATGAAAATGGCAGAGCGATTTAACTTACCTGTGATTACTCTAATTGATACTCCGGGAGCCTACCCTGGAGTAGGGGCTGAGGAGCGTGGTCAATCAGAAGCTATCGCGCGTAACCTAAAAGAAATGGCAGAATTAAATGTGCCAGTTATTTGTACGGTTATTGGTGAAGGTGGTTCAGGCGGTGCGTTAGCGATTGGTGTCGGTGATCGTGTCAATATGCTGCAATATTCTACTTATTCGGTTATTTCGCCAGAAGGTTGTGCGTCAATTTTATGGAAAAGTGCCGAAAAAGCCCCATTAGCTGCAGAAGCTATGGGAGTAGGTGCTGAGCAAATTAAAACACTTGGATTAATTAATGAAATTATTCAAGAGCCTTTAGGCGGTGCCCATCGTAATCATATGGGGATGGCTGCGAATTATAAAGCGACCATCAAGCAACAACTTGCTCAATTAAAAGCGCTTAGTTTGGACGAACTCAAAGCTCAGCGTTATGAAAGACTGATGTCGTTTGGCTATTGTTAAGTCGCTAATTAATCTTACTTCTTCAAGCTGGGCCTTCATTCAGAAGCGCCCAGTTTATTTAGCACTCAGTGGTGGCATGGATTCTGTAGTGCTACTTAATGCAGTCATGCAGCAGTGGCCTGTTGATGCACCATACCCACTTACATTACTCCATGTTAATCATCATCTTCAAGCTGATGCGGCGCTTTGGGCCAAGCATTGCCAAAGTTTAGCAAACCGCTATAACATTCCATGTCACGTTTTAGATGTTCAGTTAGATTCTCCTAACAAAAATATTGAATCCCAAGCACGACACGCCCGCTATACTGCCTTATTTAATGCAATGTCGCATAATGGGGTGTTATTAGTTGCACAACATGCTGACGACCAGGTTGAGACTTTGTTTTTACAGTTGAAACGCGGTGCCGGGCTAACCGGCTTATCCGGTATGGTGCCATGGCAATCGGGTTTCCAACAATTTGGTGCCCATCCCTCAATGCATATTTATCGTCCTTTACTTGGTGTCACTCAAGCTCAGATCAATGAATATGCTTCAGTCCATTTATCTCCTAACGATTGGGTCGATGATCCTAGTAATACAGACACTAAGTTTGATAGAAATTTTCTGCGCAACGATGTTATTCCTTTATTGTCCTCACGTTGGAAACAATGGACGAAAAAAGTCGTGCAAAGTATGTCGGTACTAAATGAAGAACATACGTTATTAAATGAAGTTACTCAAGAGCGTTTATTAGCATGTCTCAATACCGATAAATTGATAGTCAATAAATTTACCACGTACTCAAGTTCATGGCAAAAACAAATAGTGCGTCATTTTGCACTTGAAATCGCGAATGTTGCTTTATCTCAAGCTCAACTCCAGCAATTGTTCCAAATCATACATGCTAAGGAGGATGCGAGAGGGCGTTTGAGTGTTAAAAATAACACCAACGCACAGGTTCATTTTGAACGTTTTCAAGGTCAATTATATGTGATTGAAGACGATCAGATTACTGCTGCAAAAGCTTCTATGGCTCAGTTACAAAATAATATTCAAGACGTGCCAGGTTCCAGCATTGATGAAGGCGATTTTTCCGTAAAAGTCGTCTCTCAAAGTTATCCAATAAAACCGGTTGGTGCGGCGCACTCAAAACCGATAAAGCAGTGGTATAAACAGTGGGGCATTGCACCTTGGGAACGGTCTTTTACGTTAATAAAAACACGTGATGATATCGATATTAGCCTTTGGTGTAATGGACGCACCTATGCATTAACTAAGGAAGAGTGATGCCTACTGAATTTATCTCTGTATTAAGTTTACTTGTAGTTGCTGTTATTTCTACATGGTGTTTTAAACGGGTTAATTTACCGCCCATTCTCGCGTATTTGTTTGCAGGCATCATTGTTGGTCCTAGTGCTTTAAGTTTATTTGATCATCCTGAGCAAATGCATGTACTCGCTGAAATAGGCATTGTTTTTTTGCTTTTTACGCTAGGATTAGAATTTTCTTTACCTAAGTTGCAAGCAATGCGGCATTTAGTCTTTGGGCTGGGTATGAGTCAGATGCTACTGACGACATTATCGACGGCAGGTATCGCCTATTTATTTGGTTTCTCTTTATCCGGATCGATGGTGATTGGTGGGATAATAGGCTTATCTTCAACCGCAATTGTCATTAAACAAACGGCAGAAATGGGGACATTAAATACACCACGATCACAACTTGCTGTGTCAATTTTGCTATTCCAAGATTTAGCGGTTGTACCATTTCTCATATTTATTCCTTTGATCAATAGTCCTTCAGATTCATCTTTTAGCATGTTGATGTTGTTCGCGTTCTTAAAAGGAATGGCTGTTATTACTACGCTGTTATTGATTGGTAAGTGGGTCTTACCTAAGGTGTTTCGAGAAATTGCGAATACGCGTACGGATGAGTTATTTGTATTAACGACTATCACTGTGGTGTTAATGGCCTCTGGATTGACTTATGCAATGGGATTATCACTTGCGCTTGGCGCATTCATCGCTGGTATGATGCTAGGTGAGAGCCAATACAAATATCAATTAGAGTCAGATATTAGGCCTTTTCAAGATATTTTGATGGGATTATTTTTTGTTACCGTAGGGATGCGTTTGGATTTACTCATTGTATGGAACTATGCGTCTATTATTGTCGGCGGTTTAGTTGCTATGCTGATATTGAAAATAGTAATTGTCCGTTTTTCCGCTTTAATTTTTAACACGAATCATAACGATGCTTGGGCGGCTGCATTTAAGGTCTGTCAGATGGGGGAGTTTAGTTTTATATTAGCGTCACTCGCTGTCACTCATAATGTATTAGATTCTCAAACGGCTTCAATTCTAGTCAGTATTGGCATTTTAAGCATGATGTGCACGCCTTACCTTGTTGCTAATAGTGTTCGTTTTGCCAATTTCTTCGCACCTGATTCTACAGCGAGTTTAATTAACAATGCTCAAATACTTGAGCAGGAACGAACGGGTCATGTCATTATTTTGGGCTATGGGCGTGTAGGCCAGTCTACTGCACGTATGTTAGATATGGAAAATATCAACTATATTGCGGTTGATATTGATCCGATTAGGGTGCAAGAATCACAAACGGCAGATGAACCCGTGATTTATGGTGATGTGTCGGATAAAGCTATATTACGCAGTGTCAACATAGATAAAGCGGTGTCGGTCATTGTCACATTTGACCATATACCTAAAGCAACTCAATGCATTGATTGTATCCGAGGGTTTAATCGTGATATCCCTATTATTGTGCGTACACGTAAAGATTATGCCATGGATACATTATATAATAGCGGTGCGACTCAAGTGGTACCTGAGCTTCAAGAGGGGGTATTGATGTTAGTTTCACAGGTATATCATTACAGTGGCGTACCGATGGCTAAAATCCTAAAACGTATTCGTAATGAACGTAAAGGGCACTATGATCATTTACATGGTTTTTATCCAGGTGAAACAACTGAAGTTAGTTATGAGAGCGCAGATAAATTGCGTTTCATGCATGCAATCAATATTAATCGTTCTGCTTGGGCCGTAGGTAAAACGGTTGGTCAATGTGATTTGTTGAAATATGGCGTCCACATAAAAAAAATTAAACGCGCTAACAATGTCATACTTGAACCCACAATGCAGGAAATTTTGTTAGATGATGATATTTTAGTGATCAGTGGTAAACCTGGACGAGTTGAACGTGCAGAGCGATTTATTCTTGATGGTCATTGATCGTTAAATCAAACAATAATCCAATGCAGATGCATTATAATGAATCTTTAAAATCTATTACATATTGAGTACAGCATACCCATGTCTGAAGATGCACAGATGGAACAAGACGAATTATGGATGACACACGCACTATCCTTAGCTGATAAAGCCCAACAAACGGGTGAGGTTCCAGTGGGTGCGGTCATTGTCTTAGATAATCAAATTATAGGAGAAGGTTATAACCGTTCGATTATTAATCATGATCCATGTGGACATGCTGAAATTATGGCGATCCAATCAGCTGCGCAACACATTAATAATTATCGAATTTTAGATGCTACAATGTATGTGACTTTAGAGCCTTGTGCAATGTGTGCTGGAGCAATAGTGCATGCGAGAATGAAACGAGTGGTTTTTGGAGCATCCGATCTTAAGACTGGCTGTGCCGGGAGTATCTTAAACTTACTACAACATGATAAATTAAATCATCAAGTAGAGTTGCAACGAGGGGTGTTATCTGAATTATGCTCAGCTAAAATTTCTCAGTTTTTTAAAGATAGAAGGGCCGAAATAAAAGCGGTTAAATTAGCGAAAAAAGCAGCTTTAGCGAAGTTAAAGTCTGATTAGATTTCAGTCTTCAGTGCTTCAAAGTTAAATAAATTAAACATTTTTCTTCGTTGTAACATGCTTTGATGATTTCTCTTTAACGTAATTCGACGTCGAGAATTACTGGCGGATAAACGGCGATGTGTGCGATAAAAATTCGATTTTTTCATATATAGACCCTGTAGAACGATTCAATTGATTGAATGTATCATTATTATCAAAGGATACCGAATGTTTATGACAATGTTATGGCTAATTTATGTCAATTTCACTTTCTTCGGCTGAAGCGGTAGCATTTGTTATATACATTAAACTGTCGTAGTAGCGACGAATGTTTTCTACATATTTAACTGCGACATCACCTCTGGCAAAGCCATAGCGTGCATTTTGATAATATTTCTTTTGTTTAAGTAAAGGCAGGTGTTGTTTTACATCAACCCATAAATCGGGATCAAATCCTTTACGTTGAGTTAATACACGTGCATCTTCTACATGACCTAGCCCTAAGTTGTATGCTGCTAAAGCGAAATATATCTTATCAGGATCGCTGATGCGAGCAGGTATTCTGTCATATAAATTTCTCAGATACGTTGCCCCGCCACGGATACTCTGCTCAGGATCTAAACGAGAAGTTATCCCAACTTCCTTAGCAGTGGGGAGAGTTAGCATCATCAAGCCACGCACCCCAGTAGGAGAACGAGCATGTTTCTCCCAATGACTTTCTTGATAACTCGTTGCAGCTAATAATTGCCAATCAAAGTTACCAGAGTACTGTTCAAACCAAGGTTGATATTGAGGTAAATCCGTTTCAATGGCCGCTATAAATGCACGAGTATCTACATAATCAAATTCGCGAATGTGACCAAAGTATTTTTCTTGTAAGCGACTAAATTCTCCACTGCTTTGTAATTCGCCAAAGTATTCTAGTAATGCGCCTAACAGAGAGTCGTCTTGATTTATATGCATCAGCCAATGTTGTGCAGAAGACGTTTCCAAATCCAAGCCCATTTTTATTTCCGGGTAACGTCGTCTCATCACGTTCACTAAAGCCGAGTTTGCGATGGTCGCATCAATTTTTCTTTCTGCGACTAATAACAAGAGTTCTTCATCATCGTACTGTTCAACTTGTTGCCAATTCAGACGGTTAACATCCACACTTTTATGATGTTTTTGCATGATGGCAGCTTGTTGGCTATATCGTTGTACATAAACTTTTCCGGAGATATCGTTAATATCGGATAATTTTCGCTGGCTTCTATGAATAACAACCTGTTGAGAATAATACTGATAAGCAGGTCCGAGTTTGTATTGATTTAACGTTTCAGGCGCGAAAGAAAACTGTGAAGCAATGATGTCGATATTTTCATTTTGTAATTGCTTGAGCATTAAGCTGTTGTTATAAAATGGTTTTATTTCTAATTCAACGCCGATAAATTGAGCAAACCCGGAGGCTAATTCATATTCAAAACCACTGGGTATATCATTTTGTAAAAAATATGAATTCGCTCCATACTCAGTAGCAATGACTATTTTACCTTCTTGTAAAATACGCTTTAATTCATTACTCGGCTTGGTGAATTCATAGCAGCCTTGAAGCAATAATGCTGAGAGGATAAATAGAGCTAATTTATGCATCTAAAACTCCAAAGTTAGATTCTGATAATATGCTTAGGTTAAAAGTTAACCGATATACTCCCTATGGTAAATGTTTCTTATCAAATTGTCCTATTTAATCTATAATTGCAACTCGAAAAACGTTCATCAAACGACTGGAATCAAAGTTATGTTAATCCTCCCAGGCAGTACCTCATTATCACATTTTGCGAATCAAAAATTACTCGATGCATGTCAAGAGTTAGCGCTTCCAGTGACATCCATTAATGCTCAGTATGTGCATTTTGTCAAAGTAGATGAACCGCTTTCTCAAGCTCAACAGGATGTGTTGAATAAGTTATTAACATATGGTCCGGCGCGCGAAGAGGTTACTCATGATGGCGAGTTATTATTAGTGACACCCCGTTTTGGAACTATTTCTCCTTGGTCTTCTAAAGCCACTGATATTGCCCATAATTGTGGGTTAACCAACGTGACTAAAATTGAACGTGGTGAAGCCTATTATTTTGTTACCGATGAATATTTGACTCAAAGTCAGCGTGACCAAGTGAAAACGCTTATTCATGATCGTATGACACAAATAGTGCTAGACGATATGGATGATGCGCAAAACTTATTTATTACAGATACCCCAGGACACTTTGCATCAGTTGATATTTTAGGTGCAGGTAAACAAGCTTTAATTGATGCCAATATCAGTTACGGATTAGCCTTAGCAGACGATGAAATTGATTATTTATTTACCAGCTTCACTCGCCTTCAACGTAATCCAAACGATATTGAGTTATATATGTTTGCTCAAGCAAACTCTGAGCATTGCCGTCATAAAATTTTTAATGCTGATTGGACGATTGATGGTGTTGAACAGCCAAAATCATTATTTAAAATGATTAAGAATACTTTTGCGCATACGCCTGAGTTTGTTCATTCTGCGTATGCTGATAATGCAGCCGTCATGGAAGGGAATACCGCGGGCCGCTTTTTCCCATCACCAACGGGGCACGAGTATGAATATCATGCCGAGGCCATTGATATTTTAATGAAAGTAGAAACCCATAATCACCCGACTGCAATAGCTCCTTTTGCAGGTGCTGCAACAGGTTCTGGTGGTGAAATTCGTGATGAAGGTGCGACAGGACGTGGTTCTAAACCAAAAGCAGGCTTAGTTGGTTTTAGTGTCTCTAATTTACATATTCCTGAATTTACCCAACCTTGGGAAGTCCCATATGGTAAACCTTCTCGAATCGTTTCTGCTTTAGACATAATGCTTGATGGCCCATTAGGGGGGGCAGCATTTAATAATGAATTTGGTCGTCCTAATTTGCTTGGTTACTTCCGTACTTATGAGCAAGAAGTAACGAGTTTTAATGGTACTGAAGTACGTGGTTATCATAAACCCATAATGCTTGCCGGTGGTTTAGGGAATATCAGAAAATCGCATACTCAAAAAGGGGAAATTACGGTTGGTGCCAAGCTAATCGTATTAGGAGGCCCCGCAATGAATATCGGATTAGGTGGGGGAGCTGCCTCTTCAATGGCGTCTGGTCAATCAAATGAAGATCTTGATTTTGCATCAGTACAGCGTGATAACCCAGAAATGGAACGTCGTTGCCAAGAAGTTATCGATCGTTGTTGGCAGATGGGTGATGATAACCCTATCCAGTTTATTCATGATGTGGGTGCCGGAGGCTTATCGAATGCATTCCCTGAATTGGTAAATGACGGCGGTCGTGGTGGTAATTTCGAATTACGTAATGTACCAAATGATGAACCAGGTATGTCGCCTCATGAGATCTGGTGTAATGAATCTCAAGAGCGCTATGTATTATCTGTTGCTCCTGAAAATTTAGCGACGTTTGCTGCGTTATGTAAACGTGAACGTGCACCATTTGCGGTTGTTGGTGAGGCGACTGAAGCGCCACATTTATTATTAACGGATGAAGTACACAATAATAATCCAATCGATATGCCGCTTGATGTGTTATTGGGCAAACCACCTAAAATGCATCGTGATGTAAACAGCGTATCATTTACTCCGGATCCTCTTGTGTTAGAAGGAGTGACAGTAGAAGATGCAGTTGACCGTATTTTACGTTTACCCACAGTAGCTGAAAAAACCTTTTTGATTACTATTGGTGATCGTTCTGTTACAGGTTTAGTAGCTCGTGATCAAATGGTAGGCCCTTGGCAGATCCCTGTGGCTGATGTTGCTGTAACCGCAGCATCATTTGATACTTATCATGGGGAAGCCATGGCAATGGGTGAAAGAACACCGGTTGCACTTTTGAACTTTGGTGCTTCTGCACGTTTAGCGGTAGCCGAATCACTGACGAATATAGCAGCTTCTGATATCGGTTCGCTCAAAAGAATAAAGCTTTCTGCTAACTGGATGTCACCAGCAGGTCACCCAGGTGAAGATGCCGGTTTATATGAAGCTGTAAAAGCGATTGGAGAAGAGCTATGTCCAGCTTTGGATTTAGCGATACCTGTTGGTAAAGATTCAATGTCGATGAAGACTCAATGGGAAGAAGATGGCCAGACTAAATCAGTAACATCTCCTTTATCATTAGTGATTACAGCATTTGGCGCGGTTAATGATATTCGCAAAACATTGACCCCTCAATTACAGCTAGAACAAGGTGAAACACAATTAATCTATATTGATTTAGGTCAAGGGCAGCAGCGTCTTGGCGGTTCATGTTTGGCACAAGTTTATGGTCAACTTGGTGATAGTGTACCTGACGTGGATGATCCTCAGTTATTAAAGGGGTATTTTAACGCAATACAAACACTTGTCAGTCAACAGCTTTGTTTAGCTTATCATGATGTATCTGACGGTGGTTTGTTTACGACTTTGGCTGAAATGGCATTCGCAGGGCATTGTGGTATAGATGTTGATTTGTCTGCATTAGGAAATGCTGATAGTGCATTGCCTATCTTATTCAGTGAAGAGCTCGGTGGTGTCATCCAAGTGAAGCAATCTGATCTTGAAACCGTGATGGGCGTGCTAAGCGAACATGGTTTATCGACGTGTGTTCATCAAATTGGTCAAGCCCAATCAGGTGATAATATCGTTGTTAACATTAATAATGAAACGGTACTGAATGCGTCACGTTTAGCATTGAGAACAAAGTGGGCTGAGACAACCTATCACATGCAATCTTTACGTGATAATCCAGCGACTGCAGCGCAAGAACATGCACAAAAACAAGTTGCGGATGATCCTGGTTTACATGCTCAGTTAAGTTTTGATCTTAACGAAGATATCAGTGCCCCTTATATTGCTAAAGGTGTTTTGCCGAAAGTTGCCATCTTACGAGAGCAAGGAGTGAATTCTCATTATGAGATGGCCGCAGCGTTCGACCGTGCCGGTTTCAAGGCAATTGATGTGCATATGTCTGATGTATTATCGGGTAACGTCACCTTGGATGAATTTGCAGGATTAGCGGCGTGTGGTGGATTCTCTTATGGCGATGTGCTGGGTGCTGGTGAAGGTTGGGCAAAATCTATTTTGTATAATGAACAAGCTAAAGCGCAATTTGCCGCCTTCTTTGAACGACACTCGACCTTTGCGCTAGGTGTGTGTAATGGTTGTCAGATGCTATCTAATTTACATAGCATCATACCTGGTACAGAACATTGGCCTCACTTTGTGCAAAATCACTCTGCGCGTTTTGAAGCACGTGTGGCTATGGTTGAAGTTCAAGAGTCACCTTCTGTATTATTCGCCGGTATGGCGGGTTCACGTATGCCTATTGCGGTTTCGCATGGTGAAGGGCATGCTGAATTTGCTTCTCAGAATGATTTAGCACAAGCAGAACAACAAGGCCAAGTGAGTTTACGTTATGTAGATAATCATGGTCATGTAACGCAGCAATATCCTGCGAATCCAAATGGTTCAGTCAATGGGATCACTGGGCTGACATCCCAAGATGGACGAGTAACAATTATGATGCCTCATCCAGAACGTGTGTTTAGAGCTGTAGCTAACTCTTGGAAGCCAAGTGAATGGCAAGAAGATAGCCCATGGATGCGTTTATTTAGGAATGCACGTCGTTTCGTCAATTAATACTTTAAAATAATTTAGCGGTGTTTTACACTGCTAGATTACGTGCTCCGAATACTTAAGAATGTAAGAGATTACTCGAGGTATTTGGGGCACTTGAATAATAAAAATAACAATCAAATAAGTATGATCATGTTTAAACGTAATAAAAAAATTGGATTTACCAGTGTCTTTTTAGCTGTCATTGTAATGACAGTGACAGCAGCAATAAACGCTTCTGCTAATGCGTCGGTGTTCTTTTAACACCTATCTACTAAGCATATTTACGACATTAACTTGAAAATCGCTTTGCGTGTTTTTCACGATTAATCAGTTTCTGTTGCGGATTCTTTTTCATCATGACATAAGTGGACGCCAAACCACCATGGCTCTTATGTGCGGAATGAAATGCAATAACTTGTGGTAATGTAGGTAACCATAAATTGATATAACTTTTTAATTTAGCGGGTATAGGTTTGCTTTTAAGCCCTATACCATGCTGAATTAACATGACTCTCACGCCATGATTAAAACTCGTTTCAATACTCTCAATAAGCGCATCACGCGCCTGTTCAATCGACATTTGTGTTAAGTTTAAGCGTGTCTCAATCGGATATTTGCCTAGTCTCAAGTTTTTAAATACTCCCTCTTGAATACCATCTTGCTTGTAACTAATGACGTCATAAGGATCAATGGGCTGTGAGATTTCTAGCGATAATCCATATTTTAGTGGGCTAGATTCTTTTTCTAATGCGTCGCGCTTTAATTGCTTGGCTTGTGCAAAAGGATCGTGTTGTTTGATTGCAACCTTATCTGGCTCTGGTAGAGGAGCAACGTCAGACATTTCAGCAAAGAAAGCGGCTAAGTCATCAGGTTGAAAGCTATTTGATTGTGTCATGTTTCCACCGCAATTTTGACTGAACGGGTGTTATACAAGTAAATACGTACATCATATGATTTTAGTTTAAATATGATTAAAGCTGATTCACAGATACAGTTAATAAGGATATGTATGAGTAATGATTATGAATAAATCACACATCTCTTACATAACTTGTCCTATTTGACGTTGAGGGAATTCTCCACTCTTCTGCTACCATCCAACACATGTTGTATTTGTTCACTTCAATACTTCATTTTAAAAGATTATAGAAACTAAATATACTGTAATTGACACTAATTTGTGTAAGCAGTTTTTTATTTCTATCCCCAAAAAGATAATACGTTGGCTCAGTATAGGTCAACTAGGAGTATCATCGTGGATAAAGTGTTAAATGATTGTAATCAATCTTTAAGCAGCGAAGAATTAGTTGAGAAACATACTATTTTAGTCAAGCGTATCGCCCATCATTTATTGGCGCGTTTACCACCCAACATATTAGTTGATGACTTAATTCAAGCAGGAATGCTAGGTTTGCTTGAAGCAGCTAAAAATTTCAATAGCACTAAAGGGGCTTCTTTTGAAACGTTTGCGGGTATTCGTATTCGAGGTTCAATGTTGGATGATATACGCAAAGGTGACTGGACGCCGCGATCTGTGCATAAAAATTCACGTGCAATTACTCAGGCGATATCTTCAGTAGAAAACGAAATGAATAGTGATGCCAAAGACTCCGATATAGCGAAAAGATTAGGCATCGAATTGCCTCAATACCACAAAATGTTAAATGAAGTGAATATAGGGAAATTAGTTGGAATTGAAGATCTCGGAATATCCGAGGATGTGATAGCGACACCGGATTTCAAGTCTACCAACACCCCTTACGATGAATTAGTGCATGGTTGTTTCCAGAAGGCATTAGCTAAAGCTATTGTTTCTCTCCCAGAGCGAGAAGCGATAGTTCTATCATTATACTATGATGAAGACTTAAGTCTCCGTGAAATAGGCCAAGCTTTAAATGTGAGTGAATCTAGAGTGAGTCAGATCCATAGCCAAGCAAAGAGCAAATTAAAGATAAAATTGTCTTCTTGGCAACAGGAATTAGCATAAAGTATTAGTGTATAACGTTCAAATGAGTCATAGTAGAGACTAAGCTAGTTAAGTAACACTTTATCAGTGATAATGAACGAACAACAAACACTAAATTTAAATGACTCTCCGTTTAATGGAGGTGTGTCGCAATGGCTCACTTTCCGTTTAAGTAATAGCGCCTATGCTATTAATGTCAAATACTTGAAAGAAGTAGTAACACTTTCTCATATACATCCCATACAACATGCGCCGAAATATAGCGTAGGGTCTATAGCTCTGCGTGGTAATCACATTCACATTTTCGATACTCGTTTATGTTTCGGATTCAGTCGTTCTGAATTTACCGATGAAACTCGTATTCTCATAATTGGGCATGCCCAGAATGATGTTGGCTTTCTTGTAGATAGTATTTCTGGAGTTGTATATCTACATAACCATCAAATCGATGTTACCAGTAATAAAACAGGACAAATGAGACACATTAATACTGAAGGAACTGTCAGTAATGGCGATGAATTACTAACACTCTTAGACCTTCAGAAACTGATCAGTATAAATAAAATGACAAACACTAACGGTTAGTGAGATTTCGATATAGAAGTTAAGACGTTTAGACGTCTAGACGTATATAATTTGACATTCTATTAAAAATAGGCACAATAAACCCATTGATTTTATTGTGAGGTGCTTATGCCTATTCGGATCCCTACAGATTTACCTGCCCTAGATATTTTGAACGGTGAAAACATCTTTGCGATGGATATGGATCGTGCAGCTAATCAAGATATTCGTCCGATGGAAGTCGGGATCTTAAATCTGATGCCCAATAAAATCGAAACAGAAGTACAGATATTACGGTTGTTATCCAACACACCGTTACAAATCAATATAGATTTAATTCGGATTGATAATCAGCTTTCAAAGAATACGCCACAATCTCATATGGACGCATTTTATAAAGCTTTCAGTGATATCAAGAATAAAAAATATGATGGCATGATTATTACGGGTGCACCATTAGGCTTTATGGCATATGAAGACGTGAAGTATTGGCGTGATATGCAAGAGATTTTAGATTGGGCCAAAGTGAATGTTCAATCTACATTATATTTATGCTGGGCAGCCCACGCTGCAATGTACCATTTTTATGGACAAATGCGCGAATTACGTTCTGACAAACTATTTGGCGTGTATGAACATCAGGTCCTGGCTCCAGAGAATGAATTGATGAGAGGGTTTGATCCTATATTTAATGCGCCACATTCTCGCTATGGTAATGTACCAATTGCTGCTTATGAGAAAGTTTCTGAAATTGATGTGCTAGCCGCTTCTGAACAAACGGGTACCTACATAGCTGCGACTAAAGATAAACGTCATGTGTTTATTACCGGTCACCCTGAGTATGATGCGAATACCTTAGCTGAAGAGTATGCGCGGGATCTAGCAAACGGTCAGGACACAGCATTACCTGAAAATTATTTTTTTAATAATGATCCTACACAAGCGCCGCGCGTTTCATGGCGCTCTCACGGGACATTACTATACACTAACTGGCTGAATTACTATGTATATCAGACCACTCCATATGATTTAACCACATTGACCTAATCTATGTGAACACTAGGACGAACCACGTGTCAAATCAGTTAAGCGCTCAAATTGCGCAACTAGCAAAACAACGGATCCTGATCCTTGATGGTGCTATGGGTACCATGATCCAAACTTATCAATTTACCGAAAGCGATTATCGAGGTTCACAATATGCCGATTGGCATTGTGATGTGAAAGGTAATAATGATTTATTAGCCATCACTCAGCCTGATATTATTCGTTTTATCCATGAACAATATTTGGCAGCGGGCAGTGATATTATCGAAACTAATACGTTTAATGCGACCACTATTGCGATGGCGGATTATGACATGCAAGATATCTCAAAAGAGATAAATCTTGCGGCAGCTAAATTAGCACGTCAAGCTGCTGATAAGTATTCAAGCCCGGATAAGCCGCGTTTTGTGGCAGGTGTCTTGGGCCCGACTAATCGCACGGCTTCAATTTCACCTGATGTCAATGATCCGGGTAAACGTAATGTGTCCTTTGATGAATTAGTCGAGGCCTACGAAGAATCTACCCATGCCTTACTTGATGGTGGGGCCGATATTATTATGCTAGAAACGATTTTTGACACGTTAAATGCAAAAGCAGCGGCTTTTGCTGTTGAAAATGTGTTTGAGCAACGTGGCGAGCATTTCCCTGTGATGGTATCTGGCACTATTACTGATGCATCTGGCAGAACTTTATCAGGACAAACCACTGAAGCATTTTATCATTCCATGCGTCATTTGAGTCCCTTATCGATGGGGTTAAACTGTGCATTAGGCCCAGACTTATTACGTCAATACGTCGATGAATTATCCAATGTGGCCGATTGCTTAGTGTCTGCTCACCCTAATGCTGGGTTACCTAATGAGTTTGGTGAATATGACATGGATGCTGATGAAATGTCTGCTCATATCAAAGAGTGGGCTTCATCCGGGTTAGTCAATATTGTGGGTGGCTGTTGTGGGAGTACTCCTGAACACATTAAAGCAATTGCTGATGTTGTTGCCTCATCCAATCCTCGAGCGATACCTGAATTAGCGACTAAGATGCGCTTATCGGGTCTTGAACCATTCATTCATTAAGGAGGCACCCAAAATGACTCAAGCAGCTTCCTCATTTATTAATATAGGTGAACGTACGAATGTCACCGGTTCTGCGATGTTTAAACGCCTGATCTTAGAAGAAGATTATGAAACGGCACTCGACGTGGCAAAACAGCAGGTTGAAAACGGTGCACAGATCATTGATATCAACATGGACGAAGCCATGTTGGACTCTGAAGCGGCCATGGTACGTTTTTTAAATTTGATTGCATCTGAACCTGATATTTCACGTGTACCTATCATGATTGATTCATCAAAATGGTCAGTTATTGAAGCCGGTTTAAAATGTGTTCAAGGCAAATCGGTCGTCAACTCCATTAGTCTTAAAGAAGGTAAAGCACCTTTTGTTGAGCAAGCTAAACTGATTAAGCGCTATGGTGCTGCGACAGTAGTGATGGCGTTTGATGAGCAAGGTCAAGCTGATACCATCGAGCGTAAATATGATATTTGCGAGCGTAGTTATCGTATTTTAGTGGATGAAGTAGGTTTTCCACCTGAAGATATTATTTTTGATCCGAATATTTTTGCTGTCGCAACCGGAATTGAAGAGCACAATAACTATGCCGTCGATTTTATAGAAGCGACGCGTAAAATCCGTCAAAACCTACCCCATGCTCATGTCTCGGGTGGGTTGTCTAATATTTCATTTTCATTCCGCGGCAATAATCCGGTGCGAGAAGCTATGCATTCCGTGTTTTTATATCATGCCATTAAAGCGGGTATGGATATGGCCATTGTGAATGCTGGTCAGTTAGAAGTATATGATGAAATTCCACCTAAACTGCGCGATGCCGTCGAAGATGTGATTTTAAATCGCCACGACCAAGCAACGGATAATTTATTGGCGATAGCTCCCGAGTACCAAGGTGACGGAAAAGCGGCTAAAGTTGAGGATCTTGCTTGGCGAGAGTGGCCGGTCAATAAACGTTTAGAGCATGGCCTAGTTAAAGGGATAACCGATTACATTATCGAAGATACTGAAGCTGCTCGTCTAGAAGCGGATAAACCCTTGCATGTGATTGAGGGACCACTAATGGATGGCATGAATGTCGTGGGTGATTTATTTGGGGAAGGAAAGATGTTTCTTCCCCAAGTTGTGAAGTCTGCGCGAGTCATGAAAAAAGCAGTAGGACATTTACAGCCCTTTATAGAAGCTGAAAAAGACGGTAAAGCCTCATCCAATGGCAAAATTCTGATGGCGACAGTCAAAGGAGATGTGCATGATATTGGCAAAAATATCGTGGGGGTGGTATTACAGTGTAATAATTTTGAAGTGATTGATTTAGGTGTGATGGTGCCATGTGCCAAGATCTTACAAGTCGCAAAAGATGAAAACGTAGATATGATAGGTTTGTCAGGCCTAATTACCCCATCATTGGATGAAATGGTATATGTTGCTAAAGAAATGCAGCGTAATGGTTTGGATTTACCACTATTAATTGGTGGAGCGACAACGTCAAAAGCGCACACTGCAGTCAAAATTGAACAACATTATGACCACCCTGTAGTGTATGTGTCTAATGCAAGCCGTGCTGTGGGTGTTTGTCAGCAATTGATTTCAGATATTAAACGTCCCATTTTTCACGATAAATTGAAAAAAGAATATGCTGTGGTAAGGGATCAGCATGCACGTAAAACTCCGCGTTCTAAAGCGATTACCTTATCTCAAGCTCGGGATAATAAATTTACGTGTGACTGGGCGAACCAGTCGATTGTTACGCCTAAAAAGCTAGGCGTTGAAGCTGTGTCTGTGTCTTTAAGTACATTGCGTGAATATATTGATTGGACGCCGTTCTTTTTAACGTGGTCGCTGGCTGGGAAGTATCCTCGAATTCTAGAAGATGAAGTGGTCGGTAAAGAAGCGACGGATTTGTTTAATGATGCTCAAGCGATGCTCGATAATCTATGTGATAAAGCATTGTTAGAGGCAAAAGGGATCTACGGCTTGTTTCCTGCCAACAGTGTCGGTGATGATATTCAGATCACAGATACACAAGGAAATGCAGTCATAAGTCATCACTTGCGTCAACAAACCCATAAACCGAAAGGGGCTAATTACTGTTTGAGTGATTATATTGCGCCTCAAGATTCGGGTCGTCAAGATTACATTGGTGCCTTCGCGGTGACTGCGGGTATCGGTGAAGATGAATTGTCGGCAACCTTTCTAGCTGATGGTGATGATTACAACAGTATTATGGTCAAGGCATTAGCAGATCGACTTGCCGAAGCATTTGCAGAGTACCTTCATCAACAAGTGCGGATCACGCATTGGGGATATGCTGAGGATGAACGTCTCGACAATGAGTCCCTTATTCGTGAATTGTATCAAGGTATTCGTCCTGCACCTGGCTATGCAGCTTGTCCAGAGCATACCGAAAAGCAATTGATTTGGGATTTACTTGATGTTGAAAAACAGATTGGTATGAAGCTGACTGAAAGCTATGCGATGTGGCCAGGAGCAGCAGTATCAGGCTGGTATTTTGCTCACCCAGATGCACGTTATTTCGCTGTTGCACAAATTCAATCAGATCAGGTTGATGACTATGCCAAGCGCAAGTCGTGGGATAATGAGACGGTACAAATGTGGTTAGCACCGAACATTAACGGCTAACTTTACAAGCCCCACTGATGCGTTTATGCTTTGAGATAATTTAACACCATTACTCAACAATAAAAACGCTAGGTGGGCACTCTTTTGTATATCAATCATCACAAAGTCATTTTCTTTCGAAATGGCATGTCACTGTTAGCCAATGTCTCAGGCTCAGCTCAATCTATTCCCCTTGGTGACCCTGATTTTGTTTTACTGGATTTAGTGAATCGTATCACCCAAATGAGTGAATCAAGCATGACGGTCGATGTTTTAGCCGAGCGTATTCATGCAAGCGAATCAATGAAGCCTTTTCGTAATTTGTCGATATCACAAATTAGCCAACGTTTATCTCAATACCAATCTGTCAGTGCTTTACTTAACTCTCCAATGGATAATCCGCCGAACATAAATGCAATTCAAGTCACTGAATTGTCAGTGGATGTATTAAAAGCAGATACTCAAACATTGCCTGAGCCGATGGCTAGATTGCGACTCGGTACTCACTTCGCTATATCACTTTGCGAAAAAGGCTATTGTGCTTGGTCGTCTGTGGTCAGTGAATTTGTGGGCCTAAGTTCGCTTGATGCCATGATCTTGATGAGTTTTGGTGAAGGGCAAACGATATCTCATGTATTAACGAGTAAAGCGCCTCTGGGGGCCGGATATGATGAATACTTGCTGCGTATTGGTCAATGGCGAGCCGCAGGTTTGCTGGCAGAAGAAAAGTTAAATGTATCAAAAAGTGCTCCGGTATTAACTCCTTTTTCGACCAAAACTGAGACCGCGTTGGCCTTACCCGCTAAATGGGAAGAATCCGTCGCTGAAGATAAAGTTCCAGTGTATTTTGTCCCACACATGGAAAACCATTTTCCACTAGCACTAGGGGTATTATATAGTGCATTGTTGGCCTATAAAGAGGGTGAATTGCTCAATGATTTTCAGTTTATTCCTTTAAACTACCTCGAACCGAATGAGTTATTTAACGGCCCTTATCGAAAGTTTGGTGCAGGCGTGTGGTTGTTCTCAAATTACATGTGGTCGATTGACGTTAATATGCAAATCAGTCAAGCCGTGAAGCAACACCACGTTGGTAATTTTACTATTCATGGCGGACCAAGTACGCCTGATTATCAAAACGCCTGTGAAGATTTTTTAACCGAACATACGTCTGTCGATATCGCTGTTCATGGGGAAGGTGAGATAACAATAACTGAGTTGGTTGAATCACTACGTGCGATAAAAGCCCCATCTAGTATGCATAAACGGAGCATTCAAGCCGATTATCGTCGCCTTGCAGAGGTGAAGGGGATCACCTATCGTGAGAGCATGACGAATCGACTGATTCGCACGGGCGCTAGAGAGCGCATGAAAACACCTGATAGTGTGCCATCTCCCTATTTATCTGGTCTATTTGATGAATACCAAGGCCGAGTCGAAGCGGCGATTATTGAAACTAATCGCGGTTGCCCTTATGGGTGTACATTTTGTGACTGGGGCAGTGCAACCAATCAAAAAATTAGAAAATTTGATTTACAACGGGTTAAAGATGAAATCACCTGGATAGGTAAAAATAATATTCGTGTGATGTGGATTGCGGATGCTAATTATGGCTTATATGATCGTGATATTGAGATTTCGCAATTTATTGTCGATACCAAAGCTAAATATGGCTACCCACAAGAAATTGTGGTGAACTACACGAAAAATTCCACATGGCGATTAGTGGAAATTATCAAAATCTTTACTGCCGGTGGGATTATTGGGCAAGGGATCATATCTATTCAGACGACAGATGAACAAACCCTAGATGTTATTAATCGTAAAAACATTCGTACCCAACGCTATGATGAACTCGCTCAAGCCTTCACTGACTTAAATTTACCTCTATCAACAGATTTGATGATCGGGCTGCCAGGAATGACCGTTGCTTCTTTCACTGCTGATTTACAGCGTTACATTGATATGGATGTGTCTGTGAAAGCTTATCCAACTCAGTTACTACCCAATAGTCCAATGGCTGAGCCTGGGTATATGGCAAAGTATGAAATTAAAACGGATGAACATAGCTTTTTAACGTCAACGTATAGTTACACGCCGCAAGATATGAAACGCATGAACGCGATTTATCAAATATATGTCATGGCTGATGGTTATAGTTTGTTGCGTTATATCATGCGTTATATGCAGTGGGAATATGATATTGCTGCAGGAGAATTTATGGCGAATTTACTTGATGACATAAATCGAGCGCCTGATGCATACCCATTACTGACTTGGGCCACTCGATATTTTAACGGTGATAAATCCATGCCATCTGGCTGGACATTATTTTATCAAGAAGTTCGTGATTATTTAATAACTCGATATGATGTATCTAATGATTCGGCCTTAGACACTGTTATCTCAGTAAATCAAGCTGCAATGCCTGATGATGCCATGGATTATCCTCTGTATGTCGATATGAAGCATGATTTTGTTGCTTATTTTAAACAAGCATCGCAGGCTCGAGCACCATTAGCCACGTTTGAAGCGGCGACAATGCAGTTCACTGATCCTAATAGATTAGCGAGTATTGATTTAGATGCTGCCCAATACGATTCTCATCAGTATTTTTGGGAGTTACACTCTGGTGTAGCAAGACCTAAATCGTTAGCGGAATTTGCTGCTTAATGGTGGGTGGTTGAATGTCCAATATCTTAATTCGTCCAATGGAGCTGATGGATGCTGAATTTGTTTTAGACTTATACAATCAACCTGCATTTATTCAATATATTGCAGATAAACAAATTAAAAACATCGATGATGCTAAAGCTTATATTATTCATGGTCCGAAGGCATCTCATCAACAATTTGGGCATGGTTTGGATGTGATTATTGATGCTGAAAAACAGTTACCGGTCGGTGTGTGTGGTTTATTACAACGAGCTGAGTTATCAGCGCCTGACTTAGGCTATGCAATATCATCTCAATTCGTAGGTTTAGGTTATGCTTATCAGGCTTGTCAAATAGCGATTGCTCAAGGGTTTGATACTTTAATTACCAATGAAATTTTGGCCATTGTATCGTTGCATAATATTCCGTCTATTGGACTATTAGAAAAGCTCAATTTTGTTAGAGTAGAATCTATGATATGGCAAGGCGAAAAAAACTGGCTTTATCGCCTTACTTGTGAAAAATGAGTTTAACCACAAAAAAGCCCCTATAAAAGGGGCTTAACTAGTGTTTATTTTGTATATTACCAAATACGAACACGTTCTTCTGGTGCAAGATACAATGCATCTCCTGGTTTGACGTCAAACGCTTCGTACCAGGCATCATGGTTACGTGGTGCTAATGCACGATAACGACCAGGTGCGTGAGTTCCGCCTCGAAGCTGGTTAAGCATACTTTCTTCGGTGCGTTTTTCTTTCCACACTTGTGCCCAAGCTAAGAAGAAACGTTGGTCGCCTGTGGTGCCATCAATGATAGGCGCTTCTTCACCATTTAAACTCAGTTGATAAGCGTGATATGCCATCGCTAGTCCACCGACATCACCGATGTTCTCACCTAATGAGTTTTTACCATTGACAAAGTTACCTTCAATAGGCTCATATGCTGAGTATTGCTCGGCAAGATTAGCAGCTTTGGCTTCAAATGCTGCACGATCTTCATCGGTCCACCAGTTACGTTGAACACCCATTGCATCTGATTTTGAACCTTGATCATCAAAACCATGGCCCATTTCATGCCCAATAACTGCACCAATGCCACCATAATTGACTGCAGGATCTGCGTTGGGGTCAAAGAATGGTGGTTGTAAAATGGCGGCTGGGAAGACAATTTCATTAAATGAAGAATTGTAATAAGCATTGACTTGTTGCGGTGTCATACCCCAACGTTCACGATCAGTGGGTTTCATTTCATTAGCGACATCTTTAGCTTGGAAAAATTGACGTAGTGTTTTCACATTGCCCATTAAGTCTGTACTGCTGATGTCTAGTCCTGCAAAATTAATGGCTTGATCTGGGTAACC
The DNA here is from genome assembly GCF_000155775.1 of Glaciecola sp. HTCC2999. Taxonomy (GTDB): domain Bacteria; phylum Pseudomonadota; class Gammaproteobacteria; order Enterobacterales; family Alteromonadaceae; genus Opacimonas. Next base: position 646,037 of record NZ_DS989810.1, on the reverse strand, counting down.
TATTTTAGGGCGGAAAGCAGCTAATTTCGCTTTTGCGTTAACTTTTGTTTCTTCCCCCATCCAATCAAGATTGTCAATGCGTTGGCCTAGAGCGGTTCGCAGGTTTTCAACCAGTTCGGCCATTTGAGCTTTAGAACTCTCAGGGAAATATCGCTCGGTATAAATTTCACCAATTGCAAAACCTAGACTTTCGGTACCTGACATCGCACTGATAGCACGCTTCCAACGTGGACGAGGCTCTTGTTGACCATTTAGAATAGTACCAAAAAAAGCAAAGTTAGTGTTGTAGATATCTTCAGATAACATCGATGCGTTGTTAGAGATTGTATGATAGGTGAGATATGCTTTCCAATCAGCTAAGGCTTGGTTGTTGACTAACTCAATAGCATCTTTAACGGGTTCAGGTTGACGCACATTTAAATGTGGAATGGCAAAGCCAGAAGAGGCAAAAAAACTATCCCAATCAAAATTAGCGTATTCTACTTCAAATGCGTCTCGCTCAAACTGGTTTAACGCTAGATCACGGTCACGACGCTTTTCACGTGGCCATTGGATTTCAGCAATTTTTGTTTCTAACGCTAAAATAGCAGCTGCTTGTTTAGTTGCATCTGCTTCAGATACACCGGCAAAGGCTAGCATCTTCGCAATATGTGCTTGGTATTCGTTTCGAATATTTACAAAACGTTCTGAATCGAGTAAATAATAATCGCGATCAGGTAGCCCTAAACCACCCACCCCAACATGTAATTGATATTCATTAGGATCTTTAGGATTAGTCCACATCCCACCCCATATTGGAGACGTGGTACCGGTTAACCAGGCCTCTCCAAAAGTACGGGTTAGATCCGCGACTGAATCAATATTCGCAATTTCATCAAGGGTCGTTTGTAGTGGTGTAATACCTAATTTATTTAATGTATCAGTATCCATGTAGGCATTATAAAAATCAGCAACTAATTTCTCAGTACCAGCTAGGTTATCTTTAGCTGATAAATCTTCAATGATGGCTTTAACCTCATCATTTGAGCGTTCAGCTAATTTTGAAAATGCACCAAAACGTGTTTTGTCTGCGGGCAATTCATAGTTTTGATACCAATTACCACTGGCATACATAAAGAAATCATCGCCAGGTTTGATACTTAAATCACGTGCACTTAAATCAACACCAAATGTGCCTAATTCTGCTTTAGCAACGGTGCTTGTTGCTTCAACTGAAGCTGCAGTGTCTGTCGTAGGCGTATTGCCAGTGCATCCGCCTAGTATAAAGCTAGCTGCAACTAATGTTGCTATTGTTGTTCTTTTCATCATGTTATTGTTTTTCCATTGAGTAAAATTCTTACAAAATTATCATATCAATACTACGAAGGCTTGCCTACCAAACCGACATATCTGTTTACATAATTATAAATAGCCTCTACGAGTCACTGTTTTGTTTAAAAGGAAGCAACTCGTCACACTTCGTTTTGTATTGTTTCATGCCAATTTTTTCTCGCTGTAAAAAATCATCCACAGCAGTTTCAAAATCAGAATGGGCAAGGGCATGAAATGAGTGACAGTAAGTTGGTGCAAATCCCCTTAATATTTTGTGTTCCCCTTGAGTGCCTGGATTAAAGCGTTGGATATTATGCTCAATTGCAAACTCTATACCTTGATAATAACAGCATTCAAAATGTAAACCATCGACTTCGCTTAATGCTCCCCAATAGCGACCGTAAAGTTGTTGAGCATCAAATAAAAACAGCGAGCCAGCAATATATTGGTCATTTTCTTTAGCTAACACGAGCAACATATGTTTTGCAAAATGTGCAAAGAGTTGTTCGAAAAAAGAATGGGTTAAATAGCCTTCGTGGCCACTTCGTTTTAAGTAGGTGGCGCGATAGCAATCATAAAAAAAACGCATATGTTCAGGAGTAATTTTACTGCCATGTAAACGCTCAATGGTAATTTGTTGTTGCTTGATTTTTTTACGCTCTTTTCTGATTGAGCGACGTTTTCGAGACGTACAATGTCCTAAAAAATCATCGAAATCAGTGTATGTTTGATTGCGCCATTCAAATTGTAAGGAAAGCCGATGTAATAGTGGTGTTTGTGCTAACTGCTGATGTTCTTGATGGTTTGCAAATAAGAAGTGCACCGATGAAAAATGTTGGTCATAGAGAAAGGCTTTTATACATTCTATTATTTGAGGTAATACCTGCCATTGTGCGACATCCTCTATCCAGCCAATGCGCTGAGCGGTGACAGGAGTGAATGGAATCGCATTAATCCATTTAGGATAATAATTGATTCCATGTTGTGCATAAGCATTCGCCCATGCATGGTCAAAGATATATTCACCGTAACTATGAGTTTTGATATAACCGGGTAGCAATGCGATTAGCTCATTTTCGCATTTGATACCTAAATGATAAGGCAACCATCCAGTGTTCTTGCCGACGCTGTTACTTTGTTCTAAACACAATAGAAAATAATGTTTTAAACAAGGCCCTCCGGTTTGATGAAATGCTTTATCCCATACTTGCGAGTCAATGTGTGAAATATCAGTAAATGCCACCACACTAAAAGTCACGGTTGTTCCTTTTTTATTAAGATTTAGTTATTCTTACCTTTAGTTAAACTCAATAGTTCATAAGTTTAGGTAAGGTCAATGGATTTAGATAATATTCCTCTTGATAGCGATGATCCAGTGGTGGATGATCCGTTACGTGTCATCCGACACAAAATTACCCGCCTACTGGCTAAACGTGAACATAGCGTAGCTGAAATTCAGCAAAAATTAGGGCAACAAGGTTTAAACAGTGACCATGTGGATGATGTGCTAGCTAAGTTTATCGCTAAAGATATTCAATCTGACTACCGCTTCACTTTTCATTTTGTGCGTAATTGTATGGCGAAAGGTCAGGGATTAGCCCGTATTAAACAGGCACTATATCCTCATGATATTGATGAAACTATGTTATCCGAGGCATTATCTGAGTTACAGCCAGATTGGTATGAGCTAGCGTATGAGGTTAAATGCAAAAAGTATTCTACTGCGCGTGAAACTGACTGGACATTAAAACAAAAACAGATGCGATTTCTACAATATCGTGGGTTTTCTCAAGATGAAATTAACTTTGCACTTAGTCATTAGTCTTAATAAGTTCATTTATATTTATAAAACAGTCACATCCTATGAAATTCTCCTAAATTGCTATTAAATATAGCGGTTTTTTGTGATAAATTACCGCTCTTATTTGTAGCAATCCATTTTATTTCTTCGGCATAGCTTCCTTAAAGGATTATTCATGACGCGTTCAACCGCCCAAATTAGACAGGCATTTTTAGATTATTTTGGCCAACATGGTCATCAATCTGTTTCTTCATCTTCATTAGTTCCACACGATGATCCGACGTTGTTATTTACCAATGCAGGAATGAACCAGTTTAAGGATGTGTTTTTAGGCGCTGAGCAGCGCAACTATTCTCGCGCGGTGTCTTCGCAACGTTGCGTACGTGCTGGTGGTAAACATAATGATCTTGATAATGTAGGCTACACTGCTCGTCATCATACTTTCTTTGAAATGTTAGGTAACTTCAGTTTTGGTGATTACTTCAAACAAGATGCCATTAAGTTCGCATGGACTTTTTTAACAAAAGAACTTGGTTTACCGGCTGAAAAATTATTAGTCACTGTCTATGCTGAAGATGATGAAGCATTCGCTATTTGGGAAAATGAAATAGGTCTCCCTCCTGAAAAAATAATTCGTATCGCAACATCTGATAACTTTTGGTCAATGGGTGATACTGGACCTTGTGGCCCGTGTTCTGAAATTTTCTATGATCATGGTGAACACATATGGGGTGGAGTACCAGGCAGCCCTGAAGAAGATGGCGATCGCTTTATTGAAATCTGGAATTTAGTTTTCATGCAGTACAACAAATCTGCAGATGGCACTATGGAACCGTTACCTAAACCGTCTATTGACACTGGTATGGGACTTGAGCGTATTTCAGCTATCCTACAAAACGTCCACAGTAATTACGAAATTGACATTTTCCAAGCACTCATAAAAGCCGCGGCTGAAATCGTTGGTACAGTAGATTTAGATGACAAATCGTTGCGAGTCATTGCTGACCATATTCGTTCATGTAGTTTTTTAATTTGTGATGGTGTAATGCCTTCCAATGAAGGACGCGGTTACGTACTTCGTCGTATTATTCGCCGGGCAGTTCGCCATGGGTATAAACTCGGTGCACAAGACATCTTTTTTTATAAATTAGTATCTGCACTTACCCAACAGATGGGCGATGCATATCCTGAGTTAGTAGAGCAGTTACCTGTTATTGAAAAAGTATTACGTGTTGAGGAAGAGCAATTTTCACGCACACTAGAACGTGGTATGAACATTCTGACTCAACAATTGACCGAGCTGGAAGGGGATGTTGTCCCTGGAGAAGTGGTGTTTAAGTTATATGATACCTATGGTTTTCCTGCTGATTTAACGGCTGATGTTGCTCGTGAACATAATGTTAGGATTGATGAAACAGGATTTGAAACCGCGATGCAAGCCCAACGTGCTAGAGCGCAACAGGCGAGTAATTTTGGTACAGATTATAATGAAGCTTTGAAGATTACACACGCTACCGATTTTACTGGGTATGATAAGACAACTGATGTTGGGACAGTTTTAGAGATCATCGTTGAAAATACATCGGTAACAAGTATCGACGCTGGTCAAAAAGGCATTGTGATTTTAGATAATACAGCTTTCTATGCTGAGTCAGGTGGACAAACTGGTGATAGCGGTGTCCTTAAATTAAATGATGCGGCAGTGTTCACCGTCACGGATACGCAAAAACTTGCGAATGCGTTTGGTCATCAAGGTATTGCCAAAGCCAAGTTATCTGTTGGTGCTAATGTAGTAACTCAAGTCGACGATTCACGTCGAGAAGCCATAAAACTCAATCATAGTGCAACTCATTTATTGCATGCAGCGTTACGTGAATTACTAGGTGAACATGTTGCGCAAAAAGGGTCATTAGTAGATGATGAAAAGTTACGTTTTGACTTTGCCCATTATGAGGCTGTAACTACAGAACAATTAATTTCAATTGAACGATTAGTAAACGCTCAAATTCGTCAAAATCATGAGCTAACAACTAAATTGATGGAACTTGATGAAGCAAAAGCATCAGGAGCCATGGCTTTATTTGGTGAAAAATATGATGAGAAAGTTCGAGTGGTATCAATGGGGAATTTCTCTACTGAATTATGTGGTGGTACTCATGTATCTCGGACGGGTGACATAGGGTTATGCAAGATAACTTCTGAAAGTGGTATTGCCTCTGGTGTACGTCGTATTGAAGCCATCACAGGAGAAGCTGCAATTAATTATGTGCAAGAACAAGCATACTTATTGCAAAATGCAGCGAATATATTAAAGGTTGAACCAATTAATCTGATTGAACGTATCAATAACAATCAAGACCTACTAAAAGCAACAGAAAAGTCATTAAATCAAGCAAAACAACAATTAGCGAGCCAACAAGGCTCTGATTTGATGAATCAAGTGCAAGTTATAAAAGAACATAATGTGTTAGTAGCTAACTTACCAGATGTTGAAGTTAAAGCATTAAAAGGCATGCTGGATGAGTTAAAACAAAAGATTTCTTCGGGTATTATCGTTTTAGGTGTACCTGGTGATGGTAAAGTTAATTTGATCGCAGGGGTAACCGGTGATTTAATTAATAAAATAAAAGCAGGCGAGCTGGTGAACTTTGTTGCTTCTCAAGTAGGCGGTAAAGGTGGTGGTAGACCTGATATGGCTCAAGCTGGTGGAACTAAACCTGAAAATTTAGAACATGCATTAACATCTGTGTATGG
>NZ_DS989810.1:598967-634699 GCF_000155775.1 Glaciecola sp. HTCC2999 | reverse complement strand
AGGAGGTTAGTGCAATGGCATAAGCCAGCTTAACTGCGAGACAGACACGTCGAGCAGGTACGAAAGTAGGTCATAGTGATCCGGTGGTTCTGTATGGAAGGGCCATCGCTCAACGGATAAAAGGTACTCCGGGGATAACAGGCTGATACCGCCCAAGAGTTCATATCGACGGCGGTGTTTGGCACCTCGATGTCGGCTCATCACATCCTGGGGCTGAAGTCGGTCCCAAGGGTATGGCTGTTCGCCATTTAAAGTGGTACGCGAGCTGGGTTTAGAACGTCGTGAGACAGTTCGGTCCCTATCTGGTGTGGGCGTTGGAAGATTGATGGGAGCTGCTCCTAGTACGAGAGGACCGGAGTGGACGAACCGCTGGTGTTCGGGTTGTTTTGCCAAAGGCATTGCCCGGTAGCTACGTTCGGAACGGATAACCGCTGAAAGCATCTAAGCGGGAAGCCGGCCCAAAGATGAGTCTTCCCAAGAGATTTAATCTCTCTGTAGGGTTGTTGTAGACGACGACGTTGATAGGCAGGGTGTGGAAGCGTTGCAAGGCGTTAAGCTAACCTGTACTAATTGCCCGTGCGGCTTAATCATACAACGCCTAAGCTGCTTTAAAGTAGTTAGGTTGCGTTTGATAGTGACAATAAGATAATCAAGATGTAGATGAGAGTAGCGCTCAGACATTAAATATACTTTTATATAGCTTTTTCCAAATTAGTTAAGAACATGATGTTGATGACAGATATCACATCAAACCAGTTTTTGCTTGGCGACAATAGCGATACGGTACCACCTGACTCCATTCCGAACTCAGAAGTGAAACGTATTAGCGGCGATGGTAGTGTGGGGCTTCCCCATGTGAGAGTAGCACATCGCCAAGCTCCCATTACGAAGAAAGGCTTACCTTAGGGTAGGCCTTTTTTTATGCGTGAAAGAAAGTAATAAGGTAAAAGCCCTTTATCCTCCCTCATTATAGAGAAGTATTTCTGTCCTTTAGTCCATCTTAACATTTTTATATAAGCGTCTAACCTTTATAAAAATAAACCATTTTTAATGTAAATCATAATAAGGACATATAATGACAAACTTTTATCAGCAAGATCACTTTAAGCATCAATCAATCAAGCATAAGCATCACATCTATAATAAAAATAATATTGCTTATGTTTTATCTAATAACAAAGTATATCACTGGCCATTCCCTGTAAAAAAATATCGTTTTATTAACCATTTACACAATAGTCTTATTCCACCTACACAGTCGAGTAAAAATCACATACTATGCACTGATTATTATAAATAATATTTTGAGTTATTTTAAAATAGGCGTATAAAGGCGTACTTAAAATCGTTGTTAATTTTGACAGAACAGGACTATGAAATGCGTATTGCGATATTATCAAGAAATGGTAATTTATATTCGACTCGCCGATTAAAAGAAGCAGGTGAAGCACTTGGTCATCAAATAGATGTTATCGATACTATGCATTGTTATATGGATATTACCAGTAATCGACCATCGGTTAGATACAAAGGGAAGCCATTACCTTACTATGATGCGGTTATTCCACGCATAGGTGCTTCAGTCACCTTTTATGGTACCTCTGTGGTAAGACAGTTTGAAATGATGGGTACTTATAGTATTAACGAATCTGTTGCGATCAGCCGATCGCGAGACAAATTACGTTCGCTACAACTGTTATCGAGAAAAGGTATAGGTATGCCTCGCACAGGCTTTGCTAATCATCCGGACAAAATTGATGATTTAATTAAGAACGTTGGTGGTGCACCAGTGGTTATTAAACTATTAGAGGGTACTCAAGGTATTGGAGTGGTTTTAGCGGAAACGTCCAAAACTGCCGAAGCTATTATCGAAGCATTTATGGGGCTCAATGCGAGCATCTTAGTTCAAGAATATATTAAAGAAGCTGGCGGGGCCGATATTCGCTGTTTAGTGGTAGGCGGTAAAGTTATTGCAGCAATGAAGCGTCAAGCCGCGCCAGGTGAGTTTCGTTCTAATTTACATCGAGGTGGATCAGCAAGTATTGTTCGTTTGTCGCCTCAAGAAAGAAAAACGGCTGTTGACGCTGCTAAAACTATGGGGCTGGGTATGGCGGGTGTTGATATATTACGCTCAAATAATGGACCAGTAGTAATGGAAGTGAATTCATCACCTGGTTTGGAAGGTATCGAAAAAGCGACCGGAAAAGATGTAGCTACTATGGTTATTGAGCATATTGTGAAACACGCAAAACCACATAAAACCAAAACAATAGGTAAAGGTTAGGATATAACGACAGATGACAAGAGCCTCTATTGCTCCAATTACCATTGGTGGTGTCACAATAAATGCGGGTGAAACTAAGCGTATTGAGTTACCTATGCCACTTTTATATACCAATACACAAATGTCTATACCAGTGCATGTCCAGCGCGGTAAACGACCTGGACCGACATTATTTGTAAGCGCTGCTATTCATGGAGATGAACTCAATGGAATTGAAATTGTTAGCCGTTTACTTAAAAGTAAATCTATTAAAACTTTGCGCGGTACGTTAATTGTCGTTCCGATGGTGAATGTATATGGTGTTTTGAACCAATCTCGTTATTTACCGGATCGGCGAGATTTGAATCGAAGTTTCCCTGGGAGTAGAAAAGGTTCACTTGCAGGTCGTATTGCACATTTGTTTTTAAATGAAATTGTGACTCACTGTGATTATGGTATTGATCTCCATACTGGTGCGATACATCGCAGTAATTTACCCCAAATACGGGCCAATTTAGATGATCCAGAAACCTTAGCAGCGGCTAAAGCTTTTGGTATGCCTGTGTTACTTAATGCTGAAGAGCGTGATAACTCACTCAGGCAAGCTGCATCAGAGCGTGGTGTTAAAGTTATTTTATATGAAGCGGGTGAAGCACTTCGCTATGATGAGTTCTCTATTCGCGCAGGGGTCAAAGGTATCATTAACGTGATGCGCGAAATAGGTATGTTAAATAAGCGCAAAGGTTCAGGTAAACAAGTACGATTATTTATTGCGCGGCAAAGTGGCTGGGTGCGAGCTAGTGAAAGCGGCTTTGTTAATCATGTCGCGCAATTAGGTGATCATGTTGGTAAAGGTGATGTGCTCGCTACGATTTCTGACCCGTTTGGCACTCTACTTGATACCATTGTTTCTTATAATGAAGGTGTTGTAATTGGTAAGCAAAATATCCCTCTAACACAAGAGGGAGAAGCAATGTACCATATTGCTTATTTTTCAAAACCGAATTTCGTGGCTGAGCATGTTGAATTGCTCCAAGATAAACTGGATCTGGAAGAAAATCCTAATCCAATAACTGATTAAAGACTATGAAAAAAATAGTAATCGGCTCATTAGAAAAATGTGATTTACCCCAATTAGGGATCGAAGGCTTACATGTTCGTGTTGATACAGGGGCTAAAACGTCATCTTTACATGTGGATAATATTAAAGAGTTTACGAAAGACAATGTTATGTGGATTTCGTTTGATATCCATCCAGATGTTTATGATATTGACGAAATAGTACGCAAAGAAGCTAAAGTAGTTGATATTAAACGGGTTAAAAGTTCAACTGCGACTAAGCAACGTCGATACGTTATCCACACAAAAATTAGCATGGCTAATAAAAGTTGGAAAATAAGGCTAACATTGACGGATCGTTCGACCATGACATATCGTATGTTATTAGGAAGAGAGGCTATGAAAGGTCGATTTATCGTCGATCCTGAATGCCAGTACCGTTTAGGCTAAGCACAAAAAAGGTAAATAATGACTCAATATACAGGCGCGTTAGCCAAAATGCATGTTCATGCAGACACTGAACACCATGTCCAATACACCTTACCTATTGGTGAGCATCTAGTGGAAATGAATTCGCTGATTGGACGAAAATTGACCTTAACGAATTTAGCGCAAATTAACTGTATTCATTGTGGCACACAAACTAATAAAAGTTACTCTCAAGGATTTTGTTTCAATTGTATGCGGGCATTGGCGCAATGTGATGACTGTATTATGAAGCCTGAACAATGTCATTATTCCCAAGGAACTTGTCGAGAACCACAATGGGGTGAGGCACATTGCTTTAACACTCACTTTGTTTATCTTGCTAACACGGGTCAAAGTAAAGTGGGGATAACTCGTCAAATTCATGGCAACGTATCCTCTCGTTGGATGGATCAAGGCGCTTCTCAAGCGATTGTCTTGTATCGTGTAAGTAACCGGTTAATGAGTGGTTTGGTCGAGACGGCCTGTAAGTCATTTATTTCGGATAAAACAAACTGGCGTTTGATGCTTAAAGGTGAACCTGAAAAACTAGATCTCAAGGCTTTAAAAGAAGAAATGAAAACTGCAATCGCTCCGCAAATTCAAACAATTAGAAATGATTATGGCTTACTCGCAGTTCAAGATGTAGAGCATGAGACAATCGACATTCATTATCCTGTTACTCAATATCCAGAAAAAATCACATCACTTAACTTAGATAAAGAACCTTCATTTACCGGTACACTTTTAGGTATCAAAGGCCAATATTGGATGTTAGATAATAATCGTGTAATAAACATACGAAAATATACGGGATATCAAGCAACATTATCGGTTATTGATTAATCACTATTTAAATGGCTACTTTGCAGATATTTACCTATTAGACTATTAGGGATAAAGGCTATATTTTTAACCTTGTTCCCTTTATAATTAGTCGCATTAAAACTTTATATTTACGTACATCCATGGAGTAGTACAATGTCATCTGATTCAAATTTCAAAGACCCATTCAACGTTTGGTATTTTTTAGCTGCTATTGGCATGTTAGTAGCATTACCGTTATTAAACGTAATTTGCGGTTGGTTCGTATTCTATTTCTCAAAATAAAAATAATAAGGGTGAATTTTGTCGGGCAAATATATTAAATCGGTTATTAAAACTATTCCGGATTACCCAAAGCCAGGGATTATGTTTCGTGACGTCACAAGTGTCTTAGAGGACCATGAAGCTTTTAATCAATGTATTGAATTGATGGCTGAACATTATAAGTCATTTAAATTTGACAAAATTGCAGGCACTGAAGCTCGTGGTTTTCTATTTGGTGCGCCTTTAGCATTGTCTATGGGGATTGGTTTTATCCCTGTACGTAAACCTGGAAAGCTTCCCCGCGCAACAATCACTGAAGCATATGAACTTGAATATGGTACTGATAATCTTGAGATCCACCAAGATGCCATAAACCCTGGTGAACGTGTGTTAATGATAGATGATTTACTCGCAACAGGTGGCACTATGATCGCTACTGCCAATCTGATTAAACGCTTAGGTGGTGTGGTTGAACATGCTGGCTTTGTGATTTCATTGCCCGATATTGGCGGTGAACAAAAACTCAAAGAGGCTGGGATTACTCCTTACGCGATTTGCGAATTTGAAGGCGATTAATTTACTATGAGCTATCAAGTCCTAGCACGGAAATGGCGTCCGAATAAGTTTTCCGAACTTGTAGGACAAGAGCATGTGGTGACTGCAATATCTAATGCATTGGATAATAATCGCCTCCATCATGCCTATTTATTCACTGGCACTCGAGGTGTCGGTAAGACAACGATAGCTCGAATTTTTGCTAAAAGCCTCAACTGTGATACCGGATTAAGTGCTAACCCATGCGGTGAATGCGGTACTTGCAGAGATATTGAGCAAGGTCGTTTTGTCGACTTACTTGAAATCGATGCAGCCTCCCGCACTAAAGTGGATGATACTAGAGAGCTATTAGACAATGTCCAATACCGCCCGACGCAGGGCGATTATAAAGTTTATCTGATTGATGAAGTGCATATGCTATCTAAGCATAGTTTCAACGCGTTATTAAAAACGCTTGAAGAGCCGCCTCCACATGTGAAATTTTTACTGGCCACTACAGATCCACAAAAATTACCTGTAACGATTTTATCTCGTTGTTTACAGTTCAACTTAAAAGCGTTATCGCGCGAACAAATACAACAGCAACTATCTCATGTGTTAACTCAAGAGCATATTAATCATGAACCTGCCGCATTGGCTCAATTAGCCCGTGCTGCTAATGGTAGTATGCGAGATGCATTAAGTTTGACTGACCAAGCTATTGCTCAAGGTAATAACCAAATCAGTACCGTCGTTGTCTCTGATATGTTGGGGTTGATGGATAAAAATCAAATTCTCAAAATACTTCACAGTATGATAGAAGGAGATAAAATTGCTGTTTTTGAACAAGTAGAATCGTTAGCGCAAACATCACCGAATTATGCACATGTGCTCGATGAGCTAATGAGCCTATTACACCAAATTGCAATGACCCAAGTGGTACCAGAAGTGTGCAAGTTAGAGACGATCTCTGCACGTGCTATCTATAAACTTGCCGGGTCAATCTCTAAAGAACATGTACAGTTACTATATCAAATGGCATTGAACGGTAAACAAGATTTGCCTCACAGCATGGATGGTCGCAGTGGTTTTGAAATGGTGTTATTACGCATGTTAGCGTTCACACCAGTGACTCCTATTGATGGTTTTGTTGATATCATTAAAACAGATATGCAAAATCATATTGCTGAGGTAGGTGAGATGGTGACATTCGCCGCAGAACCTGAAGTCGTTTCGCCTGAGCCCACCATACTAGAAGCGCCAGTTATAGAGCAAGAGCCTAAAAGTACTACAAACCCGATGATTGAGTCTGAATCTGCAGTTGATCCAAAGGCTCAGCCAGAGACAATTGTTCCTTATCAGTCAGAGGTAAGGGAAGAAATTGATCCAGAACCTACAACTGCTCCTGAACCTGTTAAAGAGCCAGTTTCTGTCATTGTCGAAGATGAAGAAAATAGTGCAGAAAAAGTTGATTTCTCAGCGGTCATGAACGATATGTTTTCAGAGCCAGAGCCAGAGCCAGAGCCAGAGCAGCCTCAAGTTTCGGTATCAACACTTCAAGGTCCGGATGAATCTGCGATGTTTCAAGAACAAGCTGAGATCATGCATGAAGCCCATGAGATGCATCCATCGCAATTCGATGAGCAATCGCTACCTCCAGAAGCCTATATGAATGATGACTATTCAGACGTGCCTATTGATGTGCAAGTTGAACAGGAAAGTCAACCACAAATAAATACAGTTGCGAGTAATGCTATTGATGACCTATTAGCATTAAGTGACGATCTCAACACGGATTCTCCGAGTAACGAAAGCAACGAAAGTCTTGTTGAAAAAGCATCGATAAATAAGCTAGACAGTGAAACCCCAATTGTTGCTGAGCACAAAGGTGAATCAAAGCCAGAAATGGAGCTTAAACCAGAGTTGTTTGAGATGCAGTTGGATGCAGTTGCAGATTCGCAAACAGTACCAGAGTTAAATACGACTCCTATAATGTCAGCTCCTACTATACAAACCGAACCAGAGGTTCAGGCCGAATCACTTTCTCAGCCAGAACGTGACCCATCAAAAATGGGGTTGGTCGATAACTCAGAATTAGTCAAAGTGACTGTACAAAAAGTTGATGTGCAGGGTTTACAAGCGATTTTACCTAATGGTGATAAGTTGACGAGCGCAGCTCAGATTGATGAGTGGACGAATGTCATTGGTCAATTGAATTTGACAGGTTTAAATAAACAGTTAGCGATTCATGCATCATTTAGTCGAGAAGGCGATGTAGTTACTTTATTGTTAGGTCAAGATAAAGCTCACTTACACAATGAAACGTCCGTTAACGCATTGGCAGAGGCTTTGTCGGTATTTTTCGATACGTCGATCACATTGCAGGTGAGTTTTGGTGAGCCCATTAATACGCCTTATGCCTTACAAATGCATATTAATCAAATCCGCAATGAATATGCACAATCTATTTTAAATTCAAATCCTGAACTACAAAAACTACAAAGTACCTTTGGTACATCAGTGGTATCAGGCACATTAAAACCAAAACCGTAGGAAGTTATTATGTTTAAAGGTGGTATGGGAAATATCATGAAACAAGCTCAGCAGATGCAGGAGCGCATGGAAAAGTCACAAGCTGAGTTGGCGAATATCGAAGTATCAGGAGAAGCTGGTGCGGGTATGGTCAAGGTCACTATGACCTGTAATCATAACGTTAAACGCGTTCATATAGATGATGCGTTAATGGATGATGATAAAGACATGATCGAAGATTTAGTTGCTGCTGCATGTAATGATGCTGTTCGTCGTGTTGCTGAAACGACCAAAGAAAAAATGGCAGATGTGACAGGTGGTATGCCTCTTCCTCCGGGTTTTAAAATGCCTTTCTAAGGTATTTTTTCATATAGGTCATCATGTCATATGAAATATAGCCCGCTTATTACTGAGTTGATTGAGAGCTTTAAATGTTTACCTGGTGTAGGAGCAAAATCAGCTCAGCGCATGGCATTTCATTTACTAGAGCGCAATCGTGAGGGGGCTATGCGTTTAAGTCATTCATTGCATGATGCCATGGAACATGTGACGCATTGTGAGTCTTGCCGAACTTTTACGGAAAGCAAATTGTGTGGGATATGTTCAAGCCCCGCTAGAAAGCAAGCACAAACGCTGTGCATTGTTGAATCCCCGCAAGATATTCTCGCTATTGAACAAACTTCTGAGTTTGGTGGGCAATACTTTGTGCTGATGGGGCACTTATCACCAATTGATGGTATTGGGCCAGCTGAAATTGGGTTAGATATTTTGGCTCAACGTTTGGCGAATGAAAATATTCAAGAAGTCATACTCGCTACCAACCCCACTGTAGAGGGTGAAGCGACAGCGCATTACATTGGTCAAATGTGTACAAAACATGATGTAAAAGCGACTCGAATTGCACATGGTGTACCAGTAGGTGGAGAGCTTGAATATATTGATGGTAATACCTTAACTCATGCATTTTCTGGGCGTCGTTCGATTTAAAAATTTTTCAGTCTTTTATACTTGAAAAAGATCCAGTTAGCCTTACATATCTAAACATCAAACATAACATTTTGTTTCAGGAGATATGCAAGCATGACTGATACTGTCCAACAAGAAACCCACGGTTTTCAAACCGAAGTAAAACAATTACTCCAATTAATGATTCATTCTTTGTATTCAAACAAAGAAATATTTTTACGTGAACTTGTTTCAAATGCAGCTGATGCAGCAGATAAATTACGTTTTAAAGCATTATCAAACGATGCATTGTATGAAAATGATGGTGATTTGCACGTTAAAGTTTCATGCAATAAAGATGCTGGTACCATAACCATTAGTGATAATGGTATTGGTATGACCAAAGAAGAAGTCATCGCGAACTTAGGTACTATTGCTAAATCAGGCACATCTGATTTTTTCTCTAATCTTTCTGGTGATCAAGCCAAAGACTCGCAGCTTATTGGTCAATTTGGTGTGGGTTTCTATTCAGCGTTTATTGTTGCTGATAATGTGACGGTCAAAACCCGTGCAGCAGGCGCACCAGTGTCTGAAGGTGTGCAATGGGAATCACAAGGGGAAGGTGAATTTACTACTGCTGATATAGAAAAAGAAACGCGTGGTACTGAAATTACCTTACATATCCGTGATGAAGATAAAGAGTTCTTAGATGATTGGAAGTTACGTTCAATTATCACTAAATATTCTGATCATATTAGCATTCCGGTGCAAATGTTCAAAGCTGAAGTCCCTGAATCAGATGGTCCTGATGGTGAAAAAATTCCAGGTGAACCGGCTAAGTGGGAGCCAATCAACAAAGCGACTGCGTTATGGACGCGTGAAAAAGCCGACATTACAGATGATGAATATAATGAATTTTATAAACATGTTTCACATGATTATGCCGATCCATTAACATGGTCGCATAATCGTGTTGAAGGTAAGACGGAATATACAAGCTTATTATATATCCCTTCAAAAGCCCCGTTTGACATGTATAACCGCGATCAAAAGCATGGGCTAAAATTATTTGTCCAGCGTGTCTTTATTATGGATGACGCAGAGCAGTTCATGCCAACGTATTTACGTTTTGTGAAAGGCCTATTAGACTCAAATGATTTACCGCTAAACGTATCGCGTGAAATCCTACAAGACAACAAAATTACTCAAGCCATGCGCAATGGTTGCACGAAAAAAGTGTTACAGATGCTTGAGAAAATGGCAAAGAAAGATGCCGAGAAATACCAAGGTTTCTGGTCTGAGTTTGGTAATGTGTTGAAAGAAGGTCCAGCAGAAGATTTCGGTAACAAAGAAAAAATTGCTGGTCTTTTACGCTTTGCATCAACTCATAATGATTCGGATATTGAGAATGTATCTCTAGCTGACTACATCTCTCGTATGCAAGAAGGCCAAGACAAGATTTATTATGTGACTGCTGATTCTTATCAAGCTGCTAAGACAAGCCCACACTTAGAGATCTTCCGCAAAAAAGGTATCGAAGTGTTATTAATGTCTGAGCGCATTGATGAATGGCTAATGTCACACCTGACGGAATTTGATGAAAAATCATTCCAGTCAATTGCTCAGGGTAATCTAGACGAACTAGATTCTGAAGATGATAAGGCAGCAAAAGAAGAAGCGGAAAAAGCAGTAGAGGGTGTTCTAGAGCGAGTTAAGACTGCACTAGGTGATAAAGTAAATGAAGTTAAATTTACGCACCGTCTTACTGAATCTCCTGCATGTATTGTAGCTGATGAAAATGGTATGACGACGCAAATGGTTAAACTAATGCAAGCTGCCGGTCAGCCTGTACCAGAAGTGACTTATCATTTAGAGCTGAATCCTGAACATGATTTGGTGAAGCACTTATCTGACGTACAAGACGAAGAGCTATTTAAGCGTTGGAGTGGTGTGTTATTCGACCAAGCAGCGTTATCAGAGCAAGGTAGTCTTAAAGATCCAGCATCATTTGTGCAAAATTTGAATGGTCTATTAATGAGCTTATCTAAATAGATAGATAACGCTTCATATCAAGGCAGTCTTTGAGACTGCCTTTTTTGTTGCGGTTTGTTATGTCTTGGTAATCTTGCGCTTTTAGTCGTAAACCCTTTATTGATCTGTGATTTCTAGTTGAAACGAAGGACATTAATGGGTAAGTTAACCGCATTAAATTTTATTATTATTAACGGAGGATGCACATGCGCATCATTTTACTAGGTGCACCAGGTGCCGGAAAAGGAACACAAGCTCAGTTTTTGATGGGGAAGTTTGGCATTCCTCAAATCTCAACTGGGGATATGTTACGTAGCGCCATTAAAGCGGGTACAGAGATGGGGCTAGCGGCAAAGAAAGTCATGGATGCAGGCCAACTTGTTTCTGACGATATCATTATTGGTTTAGTTAAAGAGCGTATTGCTCAAGATGACTGTGCTAAAGGTTTTTTATTAGACGGTTTTCCGCGCACTATTCCACAAGCTGATGCGATGAAAGACGCAGGTGTAAACGTAGATTTCTGCTTAGAGTTTGATGTACCTGATGATGTAATTGTTGAGCGTATGGGAGGCCGTCGTGTTCACTCTGCATCAGGGCGTGTATATCACGTGGTTTATAATCCACCGAAAGTGGAAGGTAAAGATGATGAAACAGGCGATGACTTAAGCATTCGTGATGATGACAAAGAAGCAACTGTTCGCGATCGTTTAGGTATTTATCATACACAAACTAAGCCTTTAGTTGATTATTATCGAGCTGAAGCTGATAACGGTAACTGTGCATATTATAAATTAGACGGTACTTTACCAGTTGATAACGTCAGTGCACAACTTGCCGAGTTATTGGGTTAATTTATTAATCTGAAAATTTAGTAATGTAAATTAGAGCGCTACAATGAGGTTTCATTGTAGCGTTTTTTATTGGATGTATTTGTTTTCACTTCAAAATTTGTTGTTGGGTGTGATATCTTAATCGCTCCAAAGAATGCAACTGAGAATACCCATTGAATATCGTCGTAAAACCATTTCATCAACTTAGCCCTTATGAGTTATATGGGGTATTAAAATTGAGAAGTGATGTGTTTGTGGTAGAACAAACCTGTGTTTACCCTGATTTAGATAACAAGGATATAGATGTTGGCTCATTGCATATTATGATGTATGAAGATGACGCGTTAGTAGGATATGCACGGTGTTTAGCGCCTGCTATATCTTTCGCCGATGCTAGTAGCATTGGGCGTGTGCTCATTGCATCGAGTGCTAGGGGTAAAGGCCATGCGCGTAAACTAATGTCTAGCGCCATTCAAACCTGTTTTGATTCATGGCCTGAAATACCGATTGAAATTGGGGCGCAAACGTATCTTCAGGAATTTTATGAAGGGTTAGGATTTATCGCCATATCCTCACCATATGATGAGGATGGGATAATGCACGTAGATATGCGCTTAACTTTCGACGCGTGGCTCAAAGCCTAATACCGTCGCGTTAATACAATAGCGAGGAGAACCATTGGGACCATCGTTAAATACATGGCCTAAGTGGATCCCACTTTTTTTCGCTTTGATTTCGACTCGTTGCATGCCGTATCGATTGTCTTCATGGTATGTGACACTGCCTTCAACAGCTTGCGTAAATGACAGCCATCCAGTGCCCGAGTTAAATTGATATGCAGTATCAAATAATGGAGCGCCACTTAACGTATCAATGAATACACCTTCACCGACATTCTTGAACTGCTCATATTGTTTACAAAACCGTGAATCAGTACTTTTATTAAATGCCACATCAAATGCTTCCGATTCTCCCAATTTAAATGCACCAAGAGCCTTATAGAAGGTTTTAGGTTCTACATAACCTTGAATACCATATACTTCTTTCCCATCTTCCATAAATAACAACGTTGGTGTTGCCCAAGTAGGGGATTCAATACTCAAGCCATTGAGTTGTGTTGCCATGCGAAAATGCATGGGGACATCACCTCGGTAATCATTAGCGACGGTCTCTTTAAATTTCTCACAGTATGGACAAAACTCAGCATCAATCACCACAATATGTTGACCGCTCATTAGTGCACTGTTATCAAAACGAGCATCCTCATCAGCTTTCGCTAATTGTGCGGTTGTTTTTGGCGCGAACGTCACACCCGTCGAATGGTCTGGGCAATATCCATTCGGGTTTTTAGCGATGTAATCTTGGTGATACTCTTCAGCGACATAGAAGGTATCTAGGGGCTTGATACTGGTGGATATAGTGCCATAACCTGCTCGGTTTAGCTGTTTTTGGTACTGCATTTTCAGTGTATTTGCGATATCCATATGCTCAGGAACTGAAGTTAAAATCGTTGAACGGTATTGCGTGCCTATGTCGTTACCTTGACCATCTTTTTGGGTCGGATTATGCATTTCAAAAAATGCTTTTATGAGTGTATCGATACTCACGGTATCAGGGTGATAGGTCACTTGTATCACTTCTGCATAGTTATTTGGATTGAAGCGATGGCGAGATTGGGTGATGTTACGATATGTTGCTTCAAATCCACTACCGTCTGCATAACCTGATACTACATCAATTACTCCAGGCATTTTCTCAAAGCGCATTTCAGCGCCCCAAAAACAACCTAAACCAAACACAATCGATTCGCTGTGCATCGTTTTCTCAGTAGTGTTGCTAGGAACACCAGTTTCCTCAGCAAGCGCTTTTGCAGGAGATGGAGATTTAGGGTTCACCGCATGGGCAGGGTATTGAGTTATGCTGTAGATCATGAATCCTGCAATAAAAACACTTAGTATCAACAAACCATTTTTCATAACATATTCTCGATTAATTCAACTATATAAACAGACCTAGAAAGACTGCAAAAAGTTGCAGTTCCATTGTTGATACGAAGCGATAAGCGGTTTTGTTCATCGCTCGTTCAGTTTACTGAGAGGGCATTGCTTTATATAAAGGGATACAGGCAGCTACTCGATAATCATAACCAAACTCACTTTTTGGATTTTGTGTTATCAATAAGGTGGAAAAATCATCCAAAATCATTGAACGCTCGTTGTTTTTTTTGTGACACATTGAGTATTGGTAGGCTTCAAAATGGTAGATAAAGTCGGCAATTAAATGATTAATAAACATCCCTTGCTCTGTATTTGGTTCAAAGGCATCATTTTTGGTGGCCAAATTGATAGCTATTTCATCCTCATTTTGGGGATTGAGGTTTAAGGCGAATTTGTCATTTTCAGAGGATAGAGGCTCACCAAATTCTTGATTAAGGGTAAATGTATTTCCCTCTGACAGAAAATGAAGTTGAGCTAAATAAGGAGTGCCCACTGTCATGAGCATATTGATGACTAATGGTATCAAAATAATACGCATGACCATGGTCGTCCCAGCACGATGCGTGTCCTCCCAATGAACTGATAAACGTATTCCAAATAATTTAATAGGGATACTAATAAACAGTAATAGATTAGCAAGTATCAAGCCTATTAATAAAAATAAGATATTAGATATCATGATCCAAAATGGCAACATGACAAAGGTCGTAAAACCTAGTGTAAATGTAAAAGCCATTGGCTCTACACCGGTGATGATATTGATTTTTAGCGCCGCGAACGCTAAGGCGAGATTTGCGGTACCGGCATATAAAATGAGCACAAAGGCTTTACCGATATTGTGTGACCATATACGCTGAAACATGGCCCACATTTCACGAAATAGTCCAACAAATGCGATCGCACCGGTGACGTATAGTACAAAATCTGTGACTTCAGAAAAAACGCCGTGGAACAATAGAAAACTCATAGCAATAAAATAACACCATTGCGAGCGATTGAATTTACGGCTCCATATGACTAATTTATCTAATTCGAAGGTTTTGAGTGCATCTAATTTGTGTGTGACGTAAATACGTAATTGATTGACTTTGTTTTTGAGTGACGTAAATACATTGGTCGGTTTAGAAAATGTTATTAGCGACATAGTAAAGTAAAGAAAAGAATAAAAATTGAGTTTAACATACTTTTATTTTTTATGGATGAAGGCTATTAGTAATGATGTTGTTGGATTAAAAACTCTTTTCATCAATACAAAAAAGGCAGCTCACCAGCTGCCTTTAAATACACACATTAGGGACATATGTTGTTTATTTGTTATCAATGAGACGTGAACCAATTTCTATTTTTCGAGGTTTTTTAGCCTCTGGGATCACGCGCTCTAATTCAATATTGAGTAAGCCATTTTCCATATCTGCCGCGAGCACTTTTACATGATCACCGAGTTGGAACTTACGCTCAAAATTGCGTTCAGAAATGCCTTTATGCAAAAACTGTTTGGTATCGGCTTCTTTCGTTGTATTGGGTTTATTACCCGTCACGACAAGCGTGTTTTCTTGCACAACAATTTCGACATCGTCTTGAGCAAAACCAGCAACAGCCATGGTAATTCGGTATTTATCTTCGCTCACTAACTCAATGTTGTAAGGGGGATAAGAAGTTTGTTTCTCATTGCGGGCCGCTGCATCAATCATAGATGCTAAGTGGTCAGAACCAATGAAAGAACGATAAAGTGGAGATAGATCGATAGTACGCATAGTCATATCCTTAAAATATAAAGCAATATGTTAAATTAAAATGTCCCGATTATTCGGCGACGGTGTTATCGGCCTCTCTTGAGCACCGATAATTAATATGTAAGGACTGCCTATGCGTTTTCAAGGGTTTATTTTTAAAAAATGTTATTTATGTCGCTCACGAAGTACTGATACAACATCTTTCATAGATAAATCAGAGGCTTGCAACAACACTAATAAATGATATAACAAATCGGCTGATTCGTTTTTTAGCTCATCTAAATCTGCTACCGTTGCTGCTAAAGCGGTTTCTACGCCTTCTTCACCTACTTTTTGGGCGATGCGCTTGATACCGCGGCTATATAAATGTGCGGTGTAGCTAGATTCTGGATCAGCACCTTTACGCGCTGCTATGAGCTTTTCAAGATCGGCAATAAAAGTATAGTCGCTTTGAGAATTGTCAAACCAACACGCTTCAGCCCCAGTATGACATGTTGGGCCATTTGGATGGGCTAACACCAGTAAACTATCACTATCACAGTCACTTTCAACTTGGACTAGATTAAGTGTATTACCCGATGTTTCCCCTTTGGTCCATAAACGTTGTTTGGAACGAGAGAAGAACGTGACGTGGCCAGTGGCCAATGTATGTGACAGGGCCGCTTCATCCATAAAGCCTTGCATGAGGACTTTACCTGTCACAGCATCTTGGACAATGGCAGGGACAAGATTATCCATTTTAGCCCAAGCAACTTGAGCGATATTTTCTGTTGTAATGATCATACGGTTCTCATAGGAATAGTTTCTTTGTGCAAATAGGTCTTCAATTCAGCAATCTCAATGATCCCTTTATGGAAGACGGACGCCGCCAGTGCGCCATCGACATCGGCCTCTTTAAAGACATCAGCAAAGTGATGGATTTTACCGGCGCCACCTGAGGCAATTAGTGGAACATCACAGATACTGCGAATCGCACTGAGTTGTTTTAAATCATAACCTTGACGCACGCCATCTTGGTTCATACAGTTTAAGACAATTTCACCAGCTCCGCGGCGCTGGACTTCTTCGACCCAGTCAGCGGTTTCCCAAGAGGTTTGCTGAGTACGTGTTTCATCACCGGTAAATTGATACACCTCATATTTACCCGTTTGGTCGTTAAAATGACTGTCAATGCCAATTACAATGCATTGTTGTCCGTATGCGTCATGTAACTCAGTGATGAGTTCTGGATTTGCCAGAGCAGGGGAGTTGATAGAAATTTTATCTGCGCCCATTGCCAAAATTTTACCCGCATCTTCGACTGATTTAATGCCGCCGGCAACACAAAAAGGAATGTCGATGACTTGTGCTATACGTTCTACCCAGCTTTTATCGACGACACGTGCATCACTTGAGGCGGTGATATCATAGAACACCAATTCATCGGCACCTGCTTTTGCATACTGCTGAGCCAGTGGGACGATATCACCGATGATCTCATGATTGCGAAATTGAACACCCTTGACCACTTTACCATCGCGGACATCCAAACAAGGAATTATGCGTCTTGCCAACATGCAATCGCCTCCTCAAGAGTGAATTTACCTTCTAATAGCGCACGACCTAAAATGACACCATCGACATTTGTGGGTCCTAGACGTGCAATATCATCAAGTGAGCCAATCCCGCCTGATGCTTGCCACACCACACTTGGAAAGGCCTTTTTCATTTCATCATAAAGCTCAGCATTGGCTCCTTGTAATGTGCCATCACGACTGATATCGGTACATAACACATGTTTTGCGCCAACCGATAACATATCGGTTAATAGCCCTTCTATTGGTACACCTGAATCTTCTTGCCATCCGTGTGTAGCAATACACTTATCACCTTCAGCGTTAATATTTACATCTAAGGCTAACACAATCGCTTCAGGACCGTATTTGACGATCCACGATTTGACTAACTCTGGCTCTTTGACAGCTAAAGAGCCAATCACAACGCGTTTAACGCCAATGTCTAATAAGCCTGCTACATCGGCTTCAGTACGAATACCACCGCCTGCTTGGAAAGACATCCGACCGGTATCGACCATTTTTTTGATTAAGGTTAATTGACGTTTTTCGACATCTTTAGCACCGGTTAAATCAACGATATGCAACCATTTAGCACCAGCATCAGCATAGGTGTTGACGACATCAACCGGGTCGAGTTGATACTGGGTTTTTTGGGCGTAATCCCCTTGGTAAAGACGCACTACTGCGCCATCAATTAAATCGATTGCTGGGATAATCATTATAAACTCACAAAATTTTCAAGAAGTTGGGCACCGGCATCACCAGAGCGCTCAGGGTGGAACTGCACCCCATAAAAGTTATCTTTGTGGATCGCGGCGCTAAATGCCATGCCATATTCACAACTGGCTAAGGTATGCTCATAAACAGGCACGGCATAACCATGTACAAAGTAAAAATACGTACCGTGGCTAATGCCTTTAAATAACTCATTGTTACTTGGATTGACAGTATTCCAACCCATGTGAGGAAGGCGAAGCTTGCCGACTGACATTTTTTCTACTGTGCCAGGGATCAAGCCTAAGCAATCTACATGCTCAGCATTATGCAAACCGCTTTCATGCGAGAGTTGGGTCATGAGCTGCATCCCCAAGCAAACGCCAAGCGTAGGCTGAGTTAACTGTTGTATAGTTTCAATTAACCCTTTTTGAGCTATTGAAGCCATTGCATTTTGCGCTGAACCCACACCGGGTAAAAAAGCTTTGTCGGAGGCCTTGATTGTTGCGGGATCATCCGAAACAGTGACTGCTACACCTAATCGTTCAAGTGCAAATTTTACCGATGAGATATTGGCACAGCCTGTATCAATAATGACAATATTTTGTGCCATCTTACAATGCTCCTTTTGAGCTAGGCATGGCATCGCCTTCTTTACGGATCGCTTGTCGCAAAGCGCGTCCGAACACTTTAAATAAGCTTTCGACCTGATGATGCGCATTGCCATCAGTGGTACTTAAATGTAACGATAAGCCCATAGATTGCGAGATAGAGTGGAAGAAATGCTCTACCATTTGCGTCGACATTTCACCGACATGACTATCACTAAAGTTGGCTGAGAACTGTAATACCGGACGATTAGAAATATCCATGAGACATTCTGCTCGGCACTCATCCATCGGTAGCGCGAATCCAAAACGGTGGATCCCACGTTTATTTCCTAAAGCTTGCTTTAATGCTTGGCCAATCGCTAATGCAGTATCTTCTACAGAGTGATGATCATCAATATGTAAATCACCATCGACATTCACATCTAAGACAAACCCGCCGTGTGTCGCGATTTGGTCAAGCATGTGATCAAAGAAGCCAATACCCGTAGCAATCTTTGCCGGGCGGAAGTGATCTAGGTTTACGTCGACCTTAATTTTAGTTTCAGATGTATTTCTCTCCACTGTAGCCGTGCGTTCATTGTGTAATAATTGTGTGGCAATCATTGGCCAGTTAAGTGTTTCTGGATGATATTGGAAACTCTTTATGCCCATATTCTCTGCTAATTGGACATCAGTGATACGGTCGCCAATGACATAAGACTGAGTAAAATCAATGCGCCCTTGTTGTAAGTAATCTTTGACCAAACCTAAATGAGGTTTACGGCAAGTACAGTTATCTTCAGGGAAATGGGGACAAATTAATACATCATCAAACGTAATGCCTTGAGAACTAAAAATATCCATCATTGCGTTATGGGGTAAATCAAAATCGGCTTGTGGAAAACTATCGGTTCCTAATCCGTCTTGGTTTGACACCATTACTAAGCGAAAACCCGCTTGTTGCAACTGTAACAACACTGGAATAACTTGTGGTTCAAACTTTAACTTAGCTAAGGTATCAAGTTGCTTATCTACCGGTGGCTCTTCAACCAAGGTACCGTCACGGTCAATAAATAAAATAGGTTGAGCTGCACTCATAAGGCAGTTGCCTCCTGTATTGCGTAAAACTGTTGAATAAGAGTAATTAAGCGTGCGTTCTGCTGCGCGGTACCGACACTAATGCGTAAACATTGGCCTAATTTTAGCTGTTTAGATTGGTCGCGTATGAACACCTGTTGATGCACTAAATATTGCATCAACGCATCTTTTTGTGCAGTACGGAATAACACAAAATTAGCATCTTGCCGACCGACTAATTCAATATCACCAATGGTGGGTAATACGTTGACCAGTTGTGCTTGTTCTGCTTGCAGTGTGCTTACCTGAGTCTGCATTGACGCTAATCCTGATGCTGATAATGCTTGGATAGCGATATCTGCCACCGGCGCACTGATAGGGTAAGGGGCAATCACTTTTAGTAATTGCTCGATCACTTCAGGCTGGGCGAGTGTAAAGCCGCAACGCAGTCCGGCTAAGCCAAATGCTTTAGATAGTGTACGCAGGATCACCACATGTGGATAATCAGCTAACAACGTTGTCGTATTATACGAAGCAAACTCGACATACGCCTCATCGATAACCACAAGTGCACTATCGGCGAAATGCTCGACGATGTTCACGACATCTTCTAATGCGAGTTGATTACCTGTTGGGTTATTCGGTGAACATAAAAAAACCAAATTAGTCCGACCTTTGAATGCTTTAATTGCATCGAGATCTAATGAAAAATCGTCATTGAGCGGTGCATGATGCACGCCGATATTCGCAGTTGCCGCGCTGATTGCATACATTCCGTAGGTTGGCGGACAGATAAGAATATGATCATCTGGCGCGTTACAAAACGTACGGATCAGCAGTTCAATCCCTTCATCTGCGCCACGAGTGGCAAGGACTTGCGATGCTTGTATACCTGCATAGTCAGCATACCCTGCAATTAACGCATCTGGCTGGCAATCTGGATAGCGATTATATAAACCGGAGTCAATCTGATAATCACCTGCGACAGGGGCTTCATTAGCATTTAACCATACCGGTGCTGATTTATCCGTGCTTTGGCTGGCACTGGAAAATAACCGTCGCGCAGATGCGTAAGGCACCAAGTCTTGCACATGCTTGGCGACTAATTGACGTAATAACGACGTTAATCTACTCATAAAAAGTCACTCTTGGACATTATAGTGTCTCATGTTGGTTAAGTTTAGCTAGGCGAATAGCAACTGCTTGGCGGTGTGCATCTAGCCCTTCAGCATTGGCTAAGTTCATAATATGCGGGCCTAATTCCGCCAGGCCTTCTTTAGACAAGGTTTGCACCGTATAACGACGCATGAAATCCAATAATCCGAGACTAGAATAATGTCGAGAATAACCGTAAGTCGGTAATACGTGATTCGTTCCAGAAGCATAATCACCGGCCGATTCAGGTGACCAAGCACCAACAAAAATCGAACCTGCGTTAGTTAATGATGCTAAGGCTGCATCGGTATCACGGACTTGAACGATCAAGTGCTCAGGTGCATATTCATTTGAGACTTCGATAGCTTGTTCGATCGACTCGGTAACAATATAACGTGCGTGTTGCATTGCATGAGTAGCAATGTCACAACGAGATAATGTTGCTAGTTGTTCCGTTACGGCCACTTGTACCGCTTGAGCGAAGGCAAGGGACTCAGTAACCAAAATAGCTTGGGAATCTTTGCCATGTTCAGCTTGAGATAATAGATCGGACGCGACAAAGTCTGCATCCGCAAACTGGTCGGCTAGCACGAGTACCTCTGATGGTCCTGCAGGCATATCAATTGCAGGTCCTGCTGGTAATAATGATACTTGCTGTTTCGCCTCTGTTACAAAGCTGTTTCCCGGACCAAAGATTTTATTCACTTTGCCAATTGTATCGGTCCCTAAAGCGAGTGCCGCAATAGCTTGAGCACCACCACACAAATAAATCTCATTGATCCCACATAAAGACGCGGCATATAAAATTTCAGGCGCCAGTGAGCCATGCGCATTGGGTGGACTACAAAGTACTTTACGTGGACAGCCAGCCACTTGAGCGGTTGCACCGAGCATTAATACCGTTGAGGGTAGTGGTGCGGTACCACCTGGGATATATAAACCGACCGCTTCAATGGGCACATGTTTAAGTTCGCAATCCACGCCAGGTTGGGTGGTTAACTGCACATCTTGTGGCCGCTGTGCTTCATGAAATGCAGTGATATTCGCAAACGCAACATTGATAGACGTTTTTATCGTGTCATCTAATGTCGCAATACCTGCTTCAATTAGCGTTTTACTGAGTGCCAATGATGCGAGCTCGACGCCATCAAACTTAGCCGTCATAGATAGCACGGCTTCATCACCTCGGGTAGCAACATCATCAATGATGTCTTTGACCGTGGCGGTGAGTGCTGCACTATCAGCCATCGCAGGACGCGCAAGCGCATCCATTTGGGCCGTTGGAGCTAATGAATTCCATTGTATAAGCATGTTATTGTGCCTTTACTAAACCTTGATTAATCGTATCGACGAGCTAAAAAAGTTAGCCCATCATTTTTTCAATTGGCATCACCAAGATAGAGCTACAGCCAAGCGCTTTAAGTTTTTCCATGGTGGTCCAGAATAAGGTCTCTGTGCTGACCACGTGAATGGCGACGGTTTCATCATTTTGCGCTAGCGGCAATACTGTTGGGTTCTCTGCGCCAGGTAGTAAGCTTTTCACTTGCTCTAAATAAGCCTTAGGTGCGTGTAACATGATGTATTTACTTTCTTTTGCTTGCATTACGCCATCAATACGCGGTAAGAAGCGATTGATCATGGCCTGCTTTTCATCAGATAACGCATCTGATTTTTGAATAAGTACCGCTTTTGAATCAAAAATCACATCTTCTTCATGTAACCCGTTAGCTTCTAAGGTGGCACCAGTGGAGACTAAGTCGCAAATTGCATCAGCTATACCTGCGCGAGGCGCGACTTCAACTGAGCCAGTTAACATGACTGCTTGTGCATCGACATTCTTTTCTTTGAAAAAGCGTTCTAATAAATACGGGTAAGTCGTTGCCACTTTTTTACCTTGTAACGAGTTTACATCGCTATAATCTAGTTCATTTGGCACGGCTAAGGATAAACGACAACCACCGTAATCTAAGCGGCGTAATGTGATAAAATCACTCGGTTTATTCGCTGCTTGGCGTTCTAGCATTTTCTCTTCAAGCTCGTTTTCACCGATAAAACCTAAATCAGCTACACCGTCCATTACTAGACCTGGGATGTCATCATCGCGTACGCGTAATAAATCAATGGGTTCATTGGTGGAATGGGCAATCAATAAGCGATCACGAATTTGTAACTTCACTCCAATGGCTTTTAATAAAGCAATGCTGTCATCTGATAAACGACCTGATTTTTGAATGGCAATGCGCAGCCTACGTGTATCACTCATGCGATAGTTCCTCTCGCGTTAACTTTGTGAATGGTGAAATAACAAACTAATAAAAACGAAAAACCCCCGAAAGGTGCCTTCCGGGGGTATCAATTCTTTAAAATCTACGCCTCTGGAAGGAAACACAACCCTTCCAGCACGAAACCTGAAAGGTTATGCACTAATATGATGGTGATGATTTGCGTAGATAAAATTCATTATGTTCTTTATAAATATTTAGTGTGTGAATAATATCTAAAATTGTTGTCTGTTGCAACGCTCAACGAGATAAATTAAAGGGTAAACCTTATTTGCGGGTATAATATTTGAGTCGTAGATATGTCATTTATTTATACTGACTTTCGAACCTATTAAGTACACTTTGGATGTGACATCAAAAATGTCTTGCCGGATGATAAAATGATCTAAGTTAAAATGGTCAATTTGAAACAATTAATGTACCCAGAGTTCGATGATGATTATCTAGATACTGATACAGAGGATTGTTTTGTGTAAACTGTAATGAGCTAATGTAGGAAGATATTGTGAATCCATTTGTAACGTTAAAAGATAAAACGCGCCAAGCTATTCGAGATAAGGCGATTGAAAATGCTCAAGTTCGAATTTTATTATGTGAACGTGCGTTAGAAGATTTCTCTGAAGATGAACTTGAAATTATTGTGGCAGAAGAAGAGCGTAAAATTCATTCTGCGATAAAAGAGAAGGGAATTTTAGCTGTGCTAGCGGTGCTTGGTATAGGGGTTTTCGGCTAATATGAACAAACTCATTAATCTCGTTCTCACTGCAGCTTTGTGGCGCAACTATAAATTTATGATCCTCAGTGTGTTGACGTTAATCGTCAGTGTATTTGTGATTGGCTTAATTCATGATGATTATGTGCAGTGGGCTCAATACCAGTTATCCCAAGACAACGGGTCGATCCCCTTATCAGTGGGATGGTCATTTATCATTAAATACCTAGTTTATCTGTTGGCCATTTGTATGTGTTTCTATGCTAACAAATGGGTCAATAACAAAAAAGCACTTGAAAAAGCAGTAAAGGGTGATGATAACTCTGTATTGAAAAAAATATTGGCATCAGCAAAAGCAAAAACTTCGAGTTCAATATCGCCTATTCCAACAGAAGATAAGGAAAGTAAGGCTAATGTCAAAAATATTAAACCAGATGCGAGTTTAGATGCATTTGCCAATATCCGCACTAAGCAATCATTGAGAACTCAGGCGGATATACTCATTCAAAAAAAGAAGGCTAAATAAGCTCGATAGTGACCCCAGCATGCTTTGCTAAACGAGCGATTAATTTATCATTTAGTGCTGCTGCTGGTGTCCAAAAACCACCTGCCACTTCAGGGGCGTCTTTGGCTAAACATAATGCGGCTTGAGTCAGCATTTTAGCGGTTGACCCGTATCCTGGATCTCGATCACCACATACTTTAACGGTTGCCTTGTCACCATTATCCAGTGTGGTATAAAAACGCATATCAAACATTCCATTGAGCTGTTCGTGTTTACTTGGCCCTTCACCTGGCTTTGGTAGTATATGTTTGGCGAGTAGATTACGAATAGGTTTGATGCTTGCACCGACCATAAAAGCACCCAGTCCAAGCGTCATCCCCCACGCTTGAAGTCCTTTTTTAGCTGACATCGCTTCATCATATAAAAAATGCTCCCCATAGCGGTTATCTAATAGTGCATTAGTACGATGAACGATTCGCTCATTAATGGCAGCCATAATAAATGGCATAATCCACATTTGGGTATCTTCTTCAAACTGCGCTTTTTTATGGTTAGTTTGATATTGCTTAAATGGGTGGCCTTCAGGACAAAGTACATATGGATTGACTAACAATTTGCGCAAAGCTGGATTCTTACCCGCTTCTTCTACCACATTGAGCATACTAGCAATAGTCCCGCCTGACGCGCCCCCTTTGATACGACGAACACGCATTTTAATATGAAAAGCTGGTTTATCTGTGGTTGCTAATGCATGTTGCTGTAACGCATACACACCTAAGTCTGATGGAATCGAGTCAAAACCTGCACTATTAATAATTCTCGCGCCGGATGCTTTAGCCGTGTTCTCATATTTATCGAGCATAGCCCTAATCCATTGTGGTTCACCGGTTAAGTCACAATAATCAGTCCCTGTTTGAGCACATACTTTCACTAACGTTTCACCATATAATGCGTAAGGACCTACCGTGGATATGACGACGTTGGCCTGGTTGCACATTGCTGTTAGAGCTGCTTCATCATCTGCATCTGCAATGATATGCGGTATATGCTCTAGATTATTGGCCTGTTTGGCATCGAGTAATTTTTGTTCATTACGTCCAGCCATTGCCCATGAAATCGTTTCATCTTGATAACTAGCCAGATACTCCAACATGATTTGACCGACAAATGAAGTTGCCCCATAGACAATAATATCGAATTGTTTTGTTGTTTCTGTCATATGTCTGTCCTTAAATAGATAAAATTAATTGGTTTTCTTTCCCTAATTGTACAATACTCACAAGCAGATAAAACGCATTAGCGCTTGGTGGGTCATCATTATTTTGAATATATATATATTGGAGTTTGACTAATGACACAGAGCAGAACTGACTTTGCACTATGGGTGAACAAAACAAAAATCACCGATATCACCCAGCATGAGTTAATTCATACTGAGTTAACGAAAGGTCAGATCCGCATTAATATCCAGCGTTTTGGTTTATCAGCCAATAATGTGACCTATGCAGTGACGGGTGAAAGTTTTGGGTATTGGGGATTTTTTCCCGCAGTCGATGCCCAAGGGCACCATACTGAATATGGTATTGTTCCGCTATGGGGTTTTGCCGAAGTGATAGAGTCTGCTCATCCTGATATTCCGATAGGCAAACGCTTTTTTGGTTATTTACCCATGGCATCGCATTGGGTCTTCCAAGCCGATAAAGTCTCCGCACATGGTTTTACTGATATACATGCACAGCGTGCCAGTAATTCACCGGTGTATGATAATTATGTATTTTGTGATGCAGATCCACAATACAACGCGAGCCGAGAAATATGGCAAGCTAATTTTCGCCCCTTATTTTTGACTTCATTTGCGCTGAAGCAATTCGTTGCTAGCGAAACTGCCG
Organism: Glaciecola sp. HTCC2999; assembly: GCF_000155775.1. Classification (GTDB taxonomy): domain Bacteria; phylum Pseudomonadota; class Gammaproteobacteria; order Enterobacterales; family Alteromonadaceae; genus Opacimonas. Next base: position 608,741 of record NZ_DS989810.1, on the reverse strand, counting down.
ATACAGCAACGACCATTGTCATCACCAGCGCTTCAAGTAAAACGGCCATTGGGGCAGCGCTGTTGTTGAACACTTTGACCCATATTCATGTGGTGGGATTAACGTCGTTGGAGAATGTGAATTTTGTAGAAGCTCTGGAATGCTACGACGAAGTGCTTACCTATAATGAAGTGGCTGATATGCGCTATACCACACCTGTATGGGTGTTGGATTTCGCTGGAAACAAGGGGTTATTGCAACAGTTACAAGAGCTCTTGGACCATCTACATCATACGAGCTTATTTATTGGTGTAACGGATATTGAAGCTCAGCAAAATAAGCCATTTGGCAAACTCAAAGGTGAGGTTTTTTTTGCACCACAACACATCAAAATGCTGATAAAAACGTGGGGGCATGAACGATTTATGGCTGAATATGCACAAGCTTGGCAGCTAGTTGCCAAAGGTATTGAACCGCATTTTAATGTGACTAAGTTTAGTGGAGCTGCTGGATTAATTGAACAATATCAGCGTTTGTTACAACGTAATGTATCGCCTAATGAGCTATTGTTTGGAGAGTTTTAAATTACTCCTTCCACCACTGGGTGCGAGAAAGTGGGAGTCCAGCATTTTTCAATGCATCTTTGAGTAACATTCTATCCTCTTGGTTCAGGAACTCACCAATACTAAGGCGGTAGTTTTCTAAGCACACGATAATATCAGGTAAGTGCCAGTCTCGTTCGGTTTCAGTCACTTCAAAGCTGAGTAAGTCACGATTATAAGTACGAGCAACTTCACGGCGTTGGATACCCGATTCGATTAAAACGAAGTTTTCGCTAATGGTGATGATCTGTTGTGCGAACCCTTGTTTGCAGACTCGGTACATAAAATACGCAAATAATCCGACTTCTAATCCAGCAAATGGTAAAATAACCCAAGCACCCGATAGCGTCCAACCAACAGCAATTACCATCACTAAAACCACCATGATAATGATTATGGTTTTGGTTTCTTTCCAACTCGCAGATTGATTTGGCGAGAGAGTGATAATGGTGGCTGGCGGTGTTTGTTTAATTTTAACCATATTTTTATTTATGAATTGAACTAACTTAGGGATAATACCCGTTATACACTAAAAAAAGAATAACAACTCATGCGCGTCTCAAAACGCTTAGTTATATTATTTATACTTCTAATAACGTTACTTGGTTTGCTTTTGTGGCAAAACTCTCCTGCCTTAATACTTCAAGAATATGGGGCATTTGTATTGTTAGGTCTAGCAGGAGCGATCTTTGCTAACTCTACGGGTGCCGGTGGAGGCGTTATTTTTGTGCCGATTTTTAATCAGCTGCAACTTTCATCTGATCAAATCGTCGCCACAAGCTTTGCTATTCAATGTTTTGGTATGGTCGCCGGCTCGATTGCTTGGCGTGATCAATACCTCAAAGCGATACAAGCACAAGATACATCCACTTCAATTTGGTCAGTGTTACCCCAACTATTAATGGTGACAGTACCTTTCTCGATTATAGGTATTTGGACGGTCCAATATACCCCACTTATCACTTGGGTTAGTGAAGCAGAAAATACCTTACATTGGATTTTTGGGCTATTTTCTATTGTGTTAGCACTTGCCATTTTGGGTTCATTAAAGCATTTAAAAGCTGAAGAACAAGTACAGTTAGTTAGCTCTAAGGATAAACTGAATTTAGCAATAGTGGCATTTTTGGGTGGTATGGTCACAGCGTGGTTATCGGTTGGGGTGGGTGAGTTAGTTGCCGTTTACCTGATCTTACGTCGTTTTAGTGTGACTATGAGTATTGCCGTTGCGGTAATGCTCAGTGCTATGTCGGTATGGGGTGGGATATTCTATTATATATTCGTCAATCCTATGGTGCTCATACCGATTGCATGTTTTGCTGGTGTAGGGGCTATTATCGGCGGTAGTGTCGCCAAATACCTTGTTTTGTGGCTCAACCCCTATCAGGTTAAAGTATTTTTTGCAGTGTGGGTGATGTTTATGGGCGTAGTAAATTTACCAATATGAGACTTAACTCAAAACACTCTTCAATCACTCTCAAGTGGTTCTAACGGCCAACCACCTAGTGATTGATAGCGATTCATCATAAAACAAAACAACTCGGCAGTACGCTGGGCATCATACAATGCACCATGAGCTTGCTTTTGGTCAAAGGCGATGTTGGCGGCTTCGCAGGCTTTGACTAAGACGGTTTGTCCTAACGTTAATGCTGCTAGCGAGGTAGTATCAAACGAAACAAACGGATGGAATGGACTGCGTTTTACATTAGTTCTAGCTAACGCGGCATTCACAAAACTCATATCAAAACTGGCATTATGCGCAACAATCACTGAGCGTTGGCAATTAGCCGCTTTTTGAAGTTTACTAATGGCTTTAGATAACCCTTTCATAGCTTCTGTTTCATCTACTGCTCCACGCAAAGCACAGTCTACTTTTATGCCATTAAACTCTATCGCTGCAGGTTCAATGTTAGCCCCTTCAAATGGGTTAATATGGTAGTGGATTTCCTGATCAGGATGGAGCATGCCAGCTTCGTCCATGCGGACTGTTACAGCAGCTATTTCAAGTAATGCATCCGTCTGAGCGTTAAACCCAGCAGTTTCTACATCGATGATAACAGGAAAATAATGACGAAAGCGGTCGCGTAATTCAGGTGTCGACAACATTCAATCCTTTTGGCAATAATAATGTTGATATTATCGCAATTAATTGTATTAACTACCAGTATTTGCATTGAATATACAAGGCGGGGATGACAGTGAATGAGTATTGTTTAAAATTTTTATAAATATTTGTGATTATTTCAGTTGTACTGCGAATCATTAGGTAAAAGATGATGTAATTAAGACTTAACGCTAGAATACTGCTAGTGAAAACGAAAATAACCACACTGATGGTGAAATATTGAGTGATAGCTAATGGCCACAACAAAAAAGAAACTCTTTACTCAAATGATGCAGCAGAACAAAGGCATTATTTATAAAATTGTGAACGCATATTGTCATAATCAAGATGATAGACAAGACCTTGCTCAAGAAATACTCACAACGATGTGGCTTGCTTTTGATAACTATAATAATGAATATAAATTCTCTACTTGGATGTACAGGATCTCACTCAACGTGGCTATTTCTTATTACCGTAAAGACAATCAGCGACAAGATCGAGCGACTGCAAAAGATATATCTATGGTGCACATTGCAGACTTATCTCAAGACAGAGAAATGAGTGAAGATATAGGTCAATTGTATCAATTTATTGGACAACTTGATCAGTTAAACAAAGCCATTATGTTGCTCTATTTAGAAAATGAACCCCATGATGTCATAGCGACAAATTTAGGTATTACTAAAACCAATGTAGCAACACGCATTGGACGAATTAAACAAACATTAAGACATCAATTTAATGCACAGAGAGCTTGATATGAATTTAGATGATTTTAGAGACACTTGGCAACAACACCATAGTGAAACGTCGGCGACAATAACAATCAACGACACATTATTGACTGAAATGAAAGTGAACGCTCGAGTGAAAGAGATTAGTCATATGAAGTGGGCACGTATGATTGAAAGTATCGCGTTTTTCTTCATCATTGTTGTCCTGTGTCAGTACATTATGAAGGATTTTAGTCTTTCTGCACCTACTGTATCGGCATGTATTCTTAGTCTGTTTGCCTTGATTGGGCTGGCGGGAAATATTGGGCAAATCGTTTTAATTGCAAAAATAGATTTTTCAAAGCCTGTGGGTGAATTACAGAGAGATATCTATAGGATCTGTTCACATAAATTACAGGTCACAAAGTTATTATTTATGTCAGTGCCTTTTTATATGGCTTATGTCGTTATTGGATTTGATATATTGTTAGGCGTTGATTTGGTTCAACAATTAGAACAGTCCATGGTGTGGTTTTATACTCTATCATCAGTAATACTGCTAACCATAACCTCAGCTTTATCAGTTAAATTGCATTACCGCAATATATCAACACCATGGGTTAAACATACTATTCGATTTATTGTTGGTGAGCGCTTAGTCAAGATGGCACAATTTATTAATAGTATTGAGACGACTGATAAATAAACGTTATTAAATAATGAAACGCTATTCGGTCTTGTCTTTAAACTCACATAAATCTTCTATTATGCATGAGCCACAACGTGGTTTACGGGCGATACAGGTATAGCGCCCGTGAAGGATTAACCAATGATGCACGTCCACTTTAAATTCAGCAGGGATCACTTTTAAGAGTTTTTGCTCAACATGATCAACGGTTTTACCCATCGCAAGTTTAGTGCGATTGGACACGCGGTAGATATGCGTATCGACAGCAATTGTTGGCCAGCCAAACGCGGTATTGAGTACCACATTCGCGGTTTTGCGACCTACACCGGGTAAAGCTTCGAGTGCTTCACGATTTTCAGGGACTTCACCGCCATGTAGCTCGACCAGCATATGGCACGTTTTGATCACATTTTCAGCTTTGGCATTAAATAGGCCAATTGTCTTAATGTATTCTTTGAGACCATCTACACCTAGGTCAGCAATAGCTTGGGGTGTATTAGCGACGGGGAAAAGTTTGTCAGTGGCTTTGTTGACGCCAACATCAGTTGCTTGTGCTGAGAGAATGACCGCAATGAGCAATTCAAAAGGAGAAGAATAATTTAGCTCGGTTTCAGGCTTTGGATTATTTGCACACAAGCGGGTTAAGATTTCACGACGTTTTTCTTTGTTCATCTTTTTAGCAACTTTTTATTATAATTAATTAGCTTCGGTAGTGACGCGTGCACGTTCCACAACTTTCTCTTTTTTCGGAGCAAACCAGCGGGCCATTCGCGTATCCATGATATTTTTCAGAGCAATAATCAAACCCATACCTAAAAATGCGCCCGGTGGGAGAATCGCTAATAAGAATGGTTGCTCAGGTTGAAAGAGTTGTAACTTTAACCCACTGGCCCAAGCACCAAGTAGTAATTCAGCACCGGTAAATAAGGTACCATTTCCGATTAATTCTCGCATTCCTCCTAAAAATACCAACACTAGGGCAAATCCAGCGCCCATGATAAATCCATCATAAGCAGATTCTTTGACTGGGTTTTTTGAGGCATAAGCTTCAGCTCGACCTATGATGGCGCAATTTGTCACAATCAAGGGGATAAAAATGCCTAACGCCAAATATAATTCATAGGTAAACGCGTTCATTAATAATTGGACGATGGTCACAAACGCTGCGATGACCATAACAAAAATCGGAATACGGATTTCATTGGGCACGAAATTACGTACCAAGGACACGGTAATATTGGAGCCAACCAGTACTAATAAAGTCGCAATGCCTAGGCCTAAACCGTTGATTGCGGTAGTTGTTACTGCAAGTAACGGACATAAACCCAGTAGCTGGACAAGGGCAGGGTTATTGTTCCACAATCCTTGCCACGTTAATTCTTTAAACTCACTCATCACTTGCTCCTAAAGCACATTGATTGGTGGCTTTGATAATTTCTTGTTGATGGGTTTGTACATACAATAATGCTTGTGTGACCGCATTAATGACTGCTCTAGGCGTAATCGTTGCCCCGGTGAATGCGTCGAATTGGCCACCGTCTTTTTTAACTGCCCAATTGGTAATTTGGTCACGATTAAACACTTGCCCATCAAAGCTCAAGATCCAATCATCGATGCGTAAATCTATTTTATCACCTAGTCCTGGCGTCTCTTTATGAGATAAAACACGAACACCGGTGACTGTGCGAAGATCATTACCCGCTATCCCTACAATCATACGAATATCACCACTATATCCATCCGGTGCAACCGTTTCGATAGCGACCGCATTGAGTTGTGGTGCACTATTTGTATCAACGATAAAACCACGATAAGCTTTTAAGTCTGCTGTATTTCCTAATTGCGGATCTGGGTCTAGTGCTGCGCAGTCGTGTTGAATATCATTGGTAAAATATTGTGCTGGCACAACATCGTTGATCACACGTAATAACATACGTTGTTGTTGTGCTGCGATAGTATCTTGGGTGCCCAAAAAAGTCAGTGCGATCAGTAATGTCGTCACTAAGGCAAACGCCCCTAGGATAAGCGCGTTGCGACGAGTATTGGTTAACGAGTCAGGTATATCGGGCTCGCTATTATGGTTAGATGTTTCACTCATGGTTGATGTCCATAGGCACGAGGTTGAGTATAATAATCAATTAACGGCACGGCAATATTCATAATGATGACAGCAAATGCAATCGCATCGGGATAACCACCGTAGGTGCGAATAATAACCGTCAAAAATCCAATTAACGCACCAAAAATTAAGCGACCCTTATCTGTGGTTGAACCAGAAACGGGGTCGGTAACAATAAAAAATGCACCAAATATCACCGCACCTGAAAATAAGTGAAAAGGTATTGAGCCGGTTTGATCAGGCGCGAGCATGTTAAGTAAGCCGGCAGTGACGATGACACCAAAGAGCATACTGATAGGCATGTGCCAGTTGATAATACGTTGTTGTAATAAGAATACACCACCAATTAGATAGGCGATACTGACGGCGCTCCAGCCATATGACCAGCCCCAGTCAGAAATAAAAATGGGGGCTGATAAGGTTTCTGAGTAAGTCATGCCGCCTAATAGTCCAGTGCGGACCGCATCTAAAGGAGTTGCTTGGGTAACACTATCAACACCTAATTGCAGCTGAGCAAGACTATAACCGGTTTGTGAATAGCCGGTGGCAATGACATTGAGTGCATCCAAAAAGTCATATGGTGTTTGTGCCATGGACTGCACTGGCAACCAGGCAGACATCGAAATAGGAAAGGAGATGAGTAATACCACATATCCTACCATCGCAGGGTTAAACATGTTAAACCCTAATCCACCATAAAGTTGTTTAACGATAGCAATAGAAAAGAACGTACCAATCACAACTAACCACCATGGGGCTAAAGGCGGTAAACAAATCCCTAATAATATGGCTGTCAGTATAGCTGAGTAGTCACCTATTCCTCGAGATACATCTTTTTTACGCAACTCTAAAATCGTTGATTCGGTCACCACCGCAGTGATAATAGCGAGTGAAATTTGAATGATAGTCCCCCAACCAAAAAACCAGGTTTGGGCTAATATGCCAGGAATACAGGCATAGCAAACCATGCGCATGACTTGACTTGTATCACGACGAACACGGTTATGCGGTGAACTTGATAATGAAAATTGCATGATTATTCTTCCACATCTTTATTTGCTTGTGCTGCTGCAGCACGTTTAGCTTTGGCGCGAGCAAGTGCTGCCGCGATTTTATCTTTGGCGTCACTGCCACCTTTATTTTCCATTGCTTTTTTCCGCGCTTCTGCAGCTAAACGATGTTTTTCTTCTCGCGCTTGTTTGTCTGCTAGTAAGCGTGCTTGGCGTGTTTCAAAACGTTCACGCGCCTTTTCTGATTTTTCTTTTTCAGCCGCTTGATATTTGATATCTGTTTTCGCTTTGCGGTAATAATGTACCAGTGGGATTTCTGAGGGACAGACATACGCACATGCTCCGCATTCGATGCAGGCATCTAAGTGATATGCTTGAGCTTTGTCATATTCTTTTGCTTTACTGTGCCAAAACAATTGTTGTGGCAACAAACCTGCAGGACAGGCATCAGCGCATAAACCACAACGAATACAAGGCCGTTCATCCTCAATATTTGGTAACTCGCGCTTATCAGGCACCAATAAACAATTAGTAATCTTGACGACAGGAACGACATCATTATGGACGGTGAAGCCCATCATAGGTCCACCCATGATCACTTTTTGGCTACGCTGACGTTTTGGATCATACCCGGCGATATCTAATAAATGATGGATAGGTGTGCCTAAAAGTGCCCAGACGTTTTGCGGTGAACCTAAAGCTTGACCGGTCAACGTGACAACACGTTGAACTAAGGCTTTGCCATGTAATACTGCATCGGCAATAGCATAACAGGTGCCAACGTTATACATTAAACATCCGACATCGATGGGTAGCCCCTCTTGAGGGACTTCCTCTCCGGTGAGTACTTGGATTAACTGTCGTTCTCCACCTGCAGGGTATTTAGTTGGGACACTTGCAATAGTAATACCAGCATCTTCGATACATGCCGTTTTAATCGCATCCATGGCTTCGGGTTTGTTATCCTCAACAGCGATGATGACTTGTTTGGGCTGGATCACGTGCCGCAGAATGTCGATCCCTTGTTTGATTTGCCACGCATGCTCACGCATGATGCGATCATCACTGCTTATGTAAGGTTCACATTCAATGCCATTGATAATCAAACATTCAACCGATTTTTGTGGATTGGTTTTGATATGTGTAGGAAAACCTGCGCCGCCAAGACCTGATATCCCTGCTTGGCAAATACGTTCCAGTATGGATACTTTATCTGCTGATAAATAGTCGCTCATTACTGGCATTAATTGCCATTGAGCAAGACCATCAGGTTCAATAATAATCGTAGTTTCGGGTAAGCCTGAAGGATGTGCGCTAGGGTGTTGTGTAATATCTATGACTTTACCTGAAGTTGACGCATGCACTGGCACTGCAAATGGGTTGGCAGATGTGGTTAACGGCTCACCTTTAGCGACGTCTTGACCGATGGATACACAGATACTGCCTTGGGTGCCAATATGTTGCTTAATGGGAATATATAAACGTTCTGGTTCATCTATAGTATTTATAGGCGTCGTATTTGAAAGTGATTTTTGTTGCGGAGGGTGTACCCCGCCTGGAAAATCGAATAACTGACCTTGCTTAATTTGTTGGACTACATTATCCGCATCAATCATGAGTTCACCTGTTTGATTGGAATATCACCGAGCTGACCATCTGCACTACGCGCAAGATCCCATTGCCATGTTTGTGGTGTTTCTTTAACCGGCAACATATCAATACAATCAACCGGGCAGGGGGCAACGCATAGATCACAGCCGGTACATTCATCGACAATGACAGTATGCATTTGTTTTGAAGCACCAATGATGGCATCAACGGGGCATGCTTGAATACACTTTGTGCAGCCGATACATTCAGCTTCTCGAATATATGCGACTTTTTTAACTTCTTCGACACCGTGATCGCCATCTAATGGTTTGGGTTCAACGCCCATTAAATCAGCAAGTTGCTTGATGGTTGCTTCACCGCCCGGCGGGCATTTATTAATTTCATCTCCATTAGCAATGGCTTCTGCATAAGGTTTACAACCTGGATAGCCACATTGGCCGCATTGTGTTTGGGGCAAAATCGCGTCGATTTGTTCCACCAATGGATCAGCTTCAACTTTAAATTTAATAGCTGAATAACCAAGTATTGCACCAAAGATTAATGCGAGTACACCTAAAATGATTAATGCAGTAAATAACGTCATTAGAGTTTCACCAAACCACTAAATCCCATGAATGCTAAAGACATCAGGCCGGCAGTGATCATCGCAATGGATGCACCTTTAAATGGGGTAGGGACGTCTGCCGCAGCTAAACGTTCGCGCATAGCAGAGAATAGGATTAAGACCAATGAAAACCCTAATGCAGCTCCAAAGCCATAAACAATAGACTCCATAAGCGTGTGTTGTTCTTTGATGTTTAACAATGCGACACCTAACACCGCACAGTTTGTCGTGATAAGTGGTAAAAAGATACCCAGTAAACGGTAAAGTGTAGGACTGGTTTTTTGTACGACCATTTCTGTAAATTGAACTACTACTGCAATGACTAAAATAAAACTGAGTGTCTA
>NZ_DS989810.1:590490-598046 GCF_000155775.1 Glaciecola sp. HTCC2999 | reverse complement strand
CACCGGACTGTGGATAAGTGTGTGTATTACTTTGAAAATCTCTATTTTAAACATATTCGTTAAGATCAAGAGAAAATCCTGAAAAATAAGTATTGACTATAATAATTAACGTTAAATCAATGGTTTATGTTTTTTTTGTTAATGCTGTAATCGATGTGGTTGAAAGTTTATCAGCGAGTTGAGTGGTTTATTAGGAGTGTGCATAACGTTGTTGCAAAAATGTTAACTAGGAGGTTGGGTTGAATTTCAATCAAAACAATGACATAAAATGTTCCCAGCTAATTGATTTTTTTCTCACATATTTTTTTCAATGTCAGCATAGATAAAAAGTGGCGTGAGTATAAATACGATTTGCCTTCATTTATGATATTTACAGCAGCTTAAATTGATTCATGTTAAAATTGCGAATGCTTTTTTATCTAGACATCATTCAATGAGTACAGCATCCATAACCACTAATTCCATGTTGGAAGGTAATATCAAACAGACATTAATGAGTATGACGCTTCCTATGGTAATGGGTATGCTAATGTTGATGACGTTTGGTTTAGTGGACACTTTCTTTGTCAGTTTATTAGGTACTCAAGAATTAGCTGCGATCAGTTTTACTTTTCCTGTGACATTTACCGTCATTAGTTTGAATATTGGTTTAGGTATTGGGATCTCAGCTGTCATAGGACGGTTATTAGGATCAAATGACCATGCTAATGCAAGATTAGTGGCAACCGCCGCATTGATGACGGTGTTATGTTTGGTCGGTTTGCTTTCCGTTATTGGCTTTATAACTATCGATCCTATCTTTATATTACTAGGCGCGAGTCCTGAACTGTTAATACATATCCATGATTATATGAGTATCTGGTATATAGGCGCGATATTTCTGGCACTACCTATGTCTGGAAATAGTGTACTAAGAGCGTCGGGTGATACTAAAACTCCTAGTATGATTATGGCTGCAGGTGGTGCTATTAATGCGTTGTTAGATCCTTTATTAATATTTGGCTACGGTCCAATTGAAGGAATGGGTATCAAAGGAGCAGCAATTGCCACGGCTATTGCTTGGGGAGTAGGGCTTATTTGGGTGCTGATTTTATTGGTGAAACGCAATTTAATGATACCAAGACTGCTATTACCAAGAGAATTTTTAATGAATGTAAAAGGGATATTTACTATCGGTATCCCTGCTGCTGGGGCCAATATGCTTACCCCTATTGCAGTCGGTGTAGTGACAGCTATTGTTGCTGATTTCGGTGATGCTGCGGTTGCTGCCTGGGGGGTTGGAGGTCGCTTAGAGTCAATCGCTTGTATTATTATGTTGGCGCTCTCTATGACATTGCCCCCGTTGATATCTCAGAATTTTGGGGCGAATAAAATTGACCGTGTTTATATCGCCTACAAAACAGCTATCGTTTTTATACTCTGTATTCAACTCGTTATCTTTTCGTTGTTGTATCTGGTGTCTGATTATATTGCTAATGTGTTTACCAATGACGTATCTGTAGCTTCATTAATCATACTATTTATGACAATTGTCCCTCTAGGTTATGGTGCTCAAGGCGTTGTGGTGTTAACTAATTCTGCATTTAATGCCATTCACAAACCGATGGCAGCATTGATCCTAAATACCCTAAGATTATTTATATTTTTTGTGCCTTTTTGCTATTTGGGCAGTATATGGTATGGCTTGATGGGATTATTTGTTGGTGCGGTGTTAGCCAATACTGTCATGGCTGCTTTGTCATTTATGTGGTTTCGATATCAAATTAAGATGTTATTACAAACTCAGGTATCAAAGAACTGAACCATGACATCATAAATCTTAAAAATAAAAGTATGTCACCACGAATTAACATTATCATTGATGAGAGAAAGAACCAATATGTCAAAAGTTTTTGAGCTTCAATCGAAGTATTCTCCAGCAGGAGATCAACCGACCGCTATCGCTAGTTTAGTCGAAGGGATTGAAGATGGATTGGCTTGCCAAACGCTACTTGGCGTAACCGGTTCTGGTAAAACATTTACCATGGCTAATGTGATCGAAAGCGTCCAGCGTCCAACCTTAATTCTGGCACACAACAAAACGCTAGCAGCTCAGTTATATGGTGAAATGAAAGAGTTCTTCCCTAACAATGCGGTGGAATATTTTGTTTCATATTATGATTATTACCAGCCCGAAGCATATGTACCGAGTACTGATACTTTTATTGAAAAAGATTCATCCATTAATGATCATATTGAACAAATGCGTTTATCTGCCACTAAAGCCTTGATGGAACGTCGGGACGTAGTAATCATTGCATCAGTTTCAGCGATATATGGTTTAGGTGACCCAAAATCGTACATGAAAATGTTACTTCATTTGCGCCAAGGCGACACCATGGATCAACGTGATATTCTTCGGCGTCTTGCAGAACTGCAATATAAACGCAATGACGTTGCTTTTGAACGGGGTAATTTCAGAGTGCGCGGCGATGTGATTGATATATTCCCTGCAGATAGTGAAAAACAAGCGGTGCGCGTCGAGTTATTTGATGAAGAAATAGAGCAGATTAGTTTATTTGATCCACTTACCGGTGCCGTAGATAAAAAAGTGACAAGGGCAACAGTGTTTCCTAAAACACACTATGTCACTCCTAGAGAAAAAATACTTGATGCAATTGAGCGGATAAAAACAGAACTAGTGTCTCGCAAAGATCAGCTAAAAGAATCAAATAAGCTGATTGAAGAACAACGGATTTCGCAACGTACTCAGTTTGATATCGAAATGATGTTGGAATTAGGCTATTGCTCTGGCATTGAAAACTACTCACGCTACTTATCCGGACGGGCTCCTGGAGAACCACCCCCAACATTAATCGATTACTTTCCCAAAGATGGCTTATTAATGATTGATGAATCTCACGTCACCGTGTCTCAAATTGGCGCGATGTACAAAGGTGATCGTTCGCGCAAAGAAACCTTGGTTGAATATGGCTTTCGCCTACCGTCGGCCTTGGATAATCGACCTCTAAAATTTGAAGAATTTGAGCATATTGCGCCCCAAACTATTTATGTTTCAGCAACACCAGGTAAACATGAATTAGAGCGTTGTGCAGGAGATGTGGTAGAACAAGTGGTACGGCCTACCGGCTTACTTGATCCGATTATTGAAATCCGGCCAGTTGCGACTCAGGTAGATGATGTGCTATCTGAAATTCATAAACGGGTAGCGGTAAACGAACGTGTGTTGATTACGACATTAACCAAACGTATGGCTGAAGATTTATCAGAATACCTGAATGAAAACGGGGTGAAAGTGCGTTACTTACATTCGGATATTGATACAGTCGAGCGGATTGAAATTATTCGCGATTTACGTATTGGTAAGTTTGATGTCATCGTTGGGATTAATTTACTTCGAGAAGGTCTAGATATGCCCGAGGTATCCTTAGTGGCTATTTTGGATGCCGATAAAGAAGGTTTTCTACGTGCGGATAAATCGCTTATTCAGACGATTGGACGTGCGGCTCGTCATTTAAATGGTCGCGCGATATTGTATGGAGACAAGATTACTGGTTCAATGCAACGTGCCATTGATGAAACTGACCGTCGTCGTAAAAAGCAGATTGAACACAATGAGTTGCACGGTATCGTGCCTCAAGCATTGAATAAACCTATTACCGATATAATGGATGTGGGTGATGATTCTGCTCATCCAGCCTCAGGTAAAGTTAAGCTACGTAAAATTGCTGAAAAAGAAAAGACGTATCAAAAAATGACGGCGACACAAATGATGGATAAAGTTGCTGAACTTGAAAAAACCATGTTTGAAGCGGCACGTGAGTTGGAGTTTGAAAAAGCAGCATCATTGCGTGATGATATAGAGAAACTTCGAAGTGAAATCGTAAAGATATCCTAATTAGTGAATGATGGCTGAGCGCTATTATCCATAAGCGTAGCCATTATTCACCATTAAAGGTGGCTTAATTTACTTAAGATTCATAGGTGAGTGGATCCGTTTGTCCATTTTCTGTAAATGCTTCCAGTCGCTCCACGCACGCTCCACATTTTCCACAAGCATGTTCTCGGCCGTTGTAACAGGTCCATGTTTGCGAGTAATCTAGTCCAAGGTTTACTCCACGCGTCAATATTTCAATTTTACTCATATGAATAAATGGAGTATCAATAGATACTGACTGATAGTTAGCAATGCGACAAACCTCATCCATCTTTTGGACGAATTCAGGTCGACAATCCGGATAAATCGCATGATCACCACTGTGTGCACCATAATAAACTTTATCAGCTTCTAGCGAGACTGCGTAGGCTACTGCCATCGAGAGTAAAATCATATTTCGATTAGGTACGACAGTAGATTGCATGTTATCTGCTTCATAGTGTCCTTCAGGTATTTCAATATCATCAGTCAAAGATGAACCGCCCATAAGACTATTAATGGCACTGATATCGACTACTTTGTGTTGAATACCTAGTGCTTCACAAACACGGCGTGCAAACTCAACTTCTTTGACATGTTTTTGACCATAATTAAAGGTCAGTGCGGCAATCTCGTTTACAGCCAAGCCTTGATCTAATATATGGTGGAGTAAAGTAAATGAATCCATGCCACCTGAATAGATAAGAATAGCCTTCTTCTTATGTGGAGTCTGAGATTGCGTCATAATCGATGAATACTGCTTTTGATTTAATAATAATGCTATTTTAATGTATTATGCGCACATCTCCAATGTTCGTTTTATACATTTGTTACAAAAGGAAGGTTAATGACCGCCAATATCCAATATCCAATCAATGAAATATTTGAATCTATCCAAGGAGAGGGCAGTTATACCGGAGTACCATCTATTTTTATTCGCTTACAAGGATGTCCAGTAGGTTGTCCATGGTGTGACACACAGCATACTTGGAAAGTGGATACTGATGATCAAATTCCTGTTGTGCAATTACGTGAAAAATCTGCCGATGCACCGACTCACGCGTTAATGAACGTGACTGCATTATTACATGAATATGAGATACGAGGTTACCTAGCTAAACACGTTGTAATCACGGGTGGTGAACCGGCGATGCATGATTTAGTTCCACTCACAGAGGTATTGTTATCTAAAGGATTTAGTGTACAAATAGAGACCAGTGGGACATTTGCTTTACGCTGTGCGGATGATGTTTATGTGACGGTTTCACCTAAGATCGATATGCCGGGCAAATATCCAATCTTGCCTGAGGTGATGGCAAGAGCCAATGAAATCAAACATGCTGTAGCTATGCAAAAACATGTCGATGAGCTTAAGTTGCTATTGGAGCGTGCGCCGATCCAAACTAACACATTGATATATTTACAGCCTATTTCGCAACAAGCGAGAGCGACACAATTAGCAGTAGAAACGTGTATAAAAGAAAATTGGCGTTTGTCCTTACAAACCCATAAATTTATTGGCATTGAATAAATCTTCGATAGTGCTAAAGTAATTAGAAATCTTGTTTCTACTCGAGCATAAATTATGAGTTATCTTATCTCTCAACTATCATTTCTATCTAAGCTCAGTTGTTTATTGATTAGTCTTTATTTACCTTCGCTCAACGCAGCCGTCTGGTCGATTACTTACCCCAAACAGCCACTTGAAGAGAGTATTCATGTCAAATATCCGATTGAATTACTTGAGTTGGCATTGGCAAAAACAGGAGTGAGATTTGAAGTTCAACCGACTGATGATGTTATTTTGCAGGGTAAAGCATTTAATCTATTAAGCAATAATCGTTCAATTAATATTCTGTGGTCTATGACAAATCAGCAGCGTGAAGCTGATTTCTTACCTATCCGCGTACCGATTTTTAAAGGGTTAATAGGGTGGCGTGTATTACTTATAAACCCCAGTATGCTACCTAAACTAGAAAGTTCAAATTTACGAGATCATGCAGCTGTTCAAGGCATGGACTGGCCGGATACAAAAGTATTACAATCTAATGGGTTTAATGTCGTCAATGCGACTAGCTATGATGAAGCGTTTACGATTATGCATCGTAATCAAGCAGATATATTTCCTCGCTCAGTCATTGAAGTATTAGCGGAAATGGCTGATGATAATTTACGCAGAGAGTTAATCTTAGAGCCGAATTTTGTGTTGCAATATCCTTCAGCAATATATTTCTTTGTGAATAAACGAAATAAAATTTTAGCAAAATTATTAGAACAGGGATTTGCTGCAGCGGTAGCTGACGGTACATTTGATGCGTTGTTTAATGAGGTTTATTTGCCTTTACTGAAAGAATTAAAGGTTAGCCAACGACAAGTAGTGCAATTGTCTAACCCATTACTACCACTTGAAACACCCTTAGATGACGAACACTTGTGGTATTCAATCAACTAAACGTGTTTCAGCAAGAAGACTGATTAGTCTTCTTGATTCTTGTGGACATCTTTCATTGAACGGCCAGAAGGATCGGCATTATTTTTGAAGCTTTCATCCCATTCTAGCGCTTCAACAGTGGAGCAGGCAATTGACTTACCGCCTGGTACACATTGCGCCGCTGATTCTTGTGGGAAGTAACCCTCAAAAATAGTTCGGTAGAAATAACCTTCTTTGGTATCAGGAGTGTTAATTGGGAAACGGAATGCCGCATTCGCCAATTGTTGATCCGACACTTCAGCTTCAACAAAGTCACGGATTGAATCAATCCAAGAATAACCTACACCATCACCAAACTGTTCTTTTTGACGCCATAAGACTTCATCAGGTAAGTAAGAGTTATCATCAAACGCTTTACGTAAGATCCATTTTTCCATTTTACCATCAAGGCACATTTTGTCTTGAGGGTTTAAACGCATTGCAACATCGATGAATTCTTTATCTAAGAAAGGTACACGCGCTTCAACACCCCAAGCAGATGTCGATTTGTTCGCACGAGCACAATCAAACATATGTAAACGTTCTAGTTTACGGACTGTTTCTTCGTGGAATTCTTTAGCATTAGGGGCTTTGTGGAAGTATAAATATCCACCAAATATTTCATCAGCACCTTCGCCAGATAGAACCATTTTGATGCCCATCGCTTTGATCTTACGTGTCATCAAGTACATGGGGGTAGCGGCACGAATAGTTGTCGTGTCATAGGTTTCTAAGAAATAGATAACATCGCGAATAGCATCTAAGCCTTCTTGAATGGTGAAATGAATTTCATGATGGACGGTACCAATCATATCTGCGACTTTTTGTGCTGCTTTTAAATCAGGTGCACCTTCTAGACCCACCGCAAATGAATGCAGACGTGGCCACCATGCATCACTTTGATCGCCATCTTCAACGCGCTTAGCGACGTATTGAGCTGCAACGGCGGATACTAACGATGAATCTAAACCACCTGATAATAATACCGCGTAAGGAACATCAGACATTAAGTGTGACTTGACTGATTTTTCAAACGCCGCTTTTAAATCATCTAAATTGGTTTCGTTGTCTTTGACTGCATCATAATCCATCCAATCGCGTTGGTAGTATTTGACGAGTTGTCCTGTCGCACTATCTAAATAATGACCAGGAGGGAATTCGGTAACGGTT
>NZ_DS989810.1:587820-590238 GCF_000155775.1 Glaciecola sp. HTCC2999 | reverse complement strand
CGTGGCATAAAATCGCGTTATCATTATTCCCAAATCCCAGACCAGTCCGGGCCACGATGGCGAAGTAATTTGGATAGCTCAAGGGCTTGCGTACGTAATTCTGCAACATCTGATTTGATGTCCAGGATCCCGAAAATACCACACATATAATTGGTTCTCTCTGTTGACTAGTTTTAATTGGCTACACTGTCTGTCGTTTCTCTGAATTCTATATAAAATGAAGAGAGAGGGAGGTGCATTTAACTGTGCGAAATATTTAATTTTATTGTTGTCTTCGTCACCCCCCTAATCGTGCCATTTTATGTGAGAATTGCAAGTATAAATCCGTCTAAGCAGACAAAAATAAATTAAAAAGCATCGGAATTCGACAAATACCGATGCTTTTTTAATTTTATAATGAAATGTTAGGCTTATTTACGTTGAAATTCACTGGTAGAGGACCACTTAGGCCAGTTTTCAGCATTAGCCACTTGGTAACCGACATCGAACAATAAACGAGCGTCTTGTTCGATCCCTGAAAAGTCGAAGCTATCACGGTATTGGTCGCATACTTGATGATAGCATCCGCGGACAATAACATTAATGCGTTTACGATAGGCAGCGGTAGCCTCATCGTATGGTTCATTACCACCACCCGCGTATAATGCAGGTACGCCTTGTTTAGCAAAGCTAAAGTGATCGGAACGATAGTAATAGCCTGCTTCTGGACGATCTTCTTGAGTAAGGTTGCGACCTTGCTTGTCCGCTGCTACTTTTAAGTTCGTTTCTAAATCAGATTTGCCCATCCCCACAACCGAGATATCTTTGGTTTTACCTAAGACATTTAGCGCATCCATGTTGATGTTGGCTACGGTTTTATTCAAGGGAATAATCGGATTATCAGCATAGTATTTAGAGCCTAGTAATCCTTGTTCTTCTGCTGTTACGATTAGGAAACTGACAGAACGTTTAGGTGGTATTGAAGACTCAGCGAATGCTCTGGACATTTCAATTGCTGCGGCTGTACCCGTTGCATTATCATGAAAACCGTTATAAATCTGATCGCCTTCTAATGATTCATCTTTGCCTAAATGATCCCAATGTGCGGTGTAGATAATGTGTTCATCGGGTAATTCAGCGCCACGGACAGTGGCAAAGACATTATAGCTTTTAGATTTTTCAAAATCATTTTTGACCGTTGTACTTGCTTTGATACCCAGCGCTGAGTGATATGGGCCTTTAAGTGCTTGTGCTTTTTCAGCAGCAAAATCTTTGTTAGCTGATGCAAAGACCTTTTGGGCAGCATCAAGCGTTAACCAGCCTTCAATTGCAACACGTGATGCGCCTTGATCATCTGATACTAAACCGTATTGTGGGCCCGACCAACTATTCGCTACGACCGACCAACCATAAGATGCGGGTGCTGTTTCATGAACAATCAATGCACCAGCAGCTCCTTGGCGGCTTGCCTCTTCATACTTGTAACTCCAACGCCCGTAATAGGTCATGGTTTCACCTTGGAATTTACCACTATCAGGATTTTCAAAACCAGGGTCGTTGACTAAGATCACTACTGTTTTGCCGGTCACATCAATCCCTTCATAGTCATTCCAGTCGTATTCAGGGGCATTCACGCCATAGCCAACAAAGACAAGCTCCGAGTCTTTTAGGTCTATTTGCGCTTGTTCGCGTTTAGAGCTGACGACCATGTCTTCTTTATAAACAAAGTTATGTTCGCCTATAGATAATACTGCATCGGGAGCGGCAGTAATCTGCATGAGTGCGACTTCTTGTAAGTAGCTATCACCATTACCTGGTTCGACACCGAATTGTTTAAAATGATTGATGAGATAATCTAAGGTTTTTTTCTCACCAACTGTGGTGGGTAAGCGACCTTCGAACTCATCAGACGCGAGTGTTTTTGCGTGGGCTTTGAGGACATCACCTGAGATACTGGCATAGATCTCATCAAAATTATCAGCCACTTTAACCGCCGCTGTTGAAGTGGGTTCTGTCGTGGTAGCAGTGTCTTTTGCTGGTTGAGAACAACCCACTAACGTCACTGCTGTTAACGCTACTAGACTACCGGTCCAATATTTTTTATTCATGTTTTGACTCTTATTGTTATAAAATACAAACCTAGTATAAGCAAACCAAAGTGAGATGCAACGCTCCTGTTACTATGCCTTTAGAATCTTTATCTCAATTTACTTTTGTCCAAGACCATCCTGTATTTGTCATGCTAAATCAGGTCATTCCTTTAGCTAAATTAACGCACTGGCCGTGCGTTGACACATTAAATACTATTGCTCATGGGCCTTATACATTTATCGATGATCCCGAGTCGCAATCACTTGCAGGGATTCGTTTGGGCGAACTTGGGTATGAAGGCTTTATCGCAGAAACTCAATCTATTCCCACCAGGCGCAATTGGCATGA
>NZ_DS989810.1:560409-587000 GCF_000155775.1 Glaciecola sp. HTCC2999 | reverse complement strand
TAAAGAAGATATCGTTACAGGCTTGTATTGGGTTAGTAATGTGACTCATGGTGTTATCCTTTATGTAATATTTTCAACGTTAATAGTATTTGATAAAAATATGACTTTCACAAACAAATTGTGAACAAATGTGTCTAAGTCCTTAAATCAGATGCACATTATCTACAATTGGTTATTATGTAGTTCATGAAAGAGTCAGTAAATCTGTTAGAGATTTGCTTTATGGAATATAGAGAGTTAGGACATTATGCATGATTGAAATAAAGCAATTAGCCAAAAGGTTCACAGTTGAAAACCCCAAAAAGCTTTCCGAACAAGAAAAGAAAGATCCTCGCTTAAAAGGGCGTTTTTTTCATTCGGTACAAAACGTCAATTTTTCATGTAATACAGGCCAGGTCTTAGGTTTACTTGGACCTAATGGTGCAGGAAAAACAACTACGTTGCGTATGTTATCCAGTGCATTAAAACCAGATTCTGGCCAGATCCTGATTGATGGTGAAGATGTGGTGCAAAATCCCATTCTTGCCCGTCAAAAAATTGGATTTTTATCGGGTTCAACTGGGTTATATGGTCGCTTATCAGGTCGTGAAAATATCGAATACTTCGGTAAATTACATGGCATGAATGCGCAAGCGATTAACGATAAGATTGAAGAGTTGGCGCAGTTATTAGATCTCAGCACATTCTTAGACCGTCGTAGTGAAAACTATTCAACGGGCATGAAACAAAAGGTATCTATCGCTCGTGCTGTGGTGCATTCTCCTAAAGTCGTTGTGCTAGATGAACCAACAACAGGCCTAGATATAATGGCAACTCAAACGGTGATTGATTTCATTCAAACCCTTAAAGTGCAGCAAACCCCTGTGATTTTTTCGACCCATCACCTTGATGAAGTGAAAGAATTATGTGACACCGTTACGGTCATTGATGAAGGCACGACGAAATTCAATGGTGATTTAGATTCATTTTCAGCATTGGCCGATGGTTCATTGCATCAATCATTTTTAACGACCATCGGTAAGGTATAAACATATGTGGTTAGTATTTAGAAAAGAAATTAAAGAACTATTACGTGATCGTAAAACCTTATTTTTTATGATTGCACTGCCATTATTATTATTTCCATTAATTTTTGGTGGAGTGGCTTATTTTTCAGGTAAAGCCATCGAAAAAGCGCAAACTAAGACGCTTAATTACGCCATTATTGGTGCAGAAAATGCGCCGATACTCAGCGCCAAAATAGCTGAAGTCGATGATTTATCTCAGGTTAACACTGATTTGCAATCGGGTAATGAAACTGGAATAAAAGCACTGATCACCTCTGAGACGGTGGACTTTGTTTTAGTGATACCAGCAACCTTTAGTGATGATATTTTATCCGTAGGTCAAAACACATTAACCCTATATCTAAATGATGCGGGTTTAAATATGGTACAGCGTCGTTTGAATAAGATTATCGATAATATCGCTGAATCAAACCGTGATCAGGCTTTTATTACGTTAGGGATCAGTGAAGAAATTCAAAAAGGCTTATTAGAGCCAATTTTAGTGGATAAAGTGTCTACCGCTGATAAGCGTGAAAATATTGGTGAAAAAATAGGTGGCTTAATTCCCTATATAATCTTTATCTTATGTCTACAAGGCGCGATGTTACCAGCGACAGATATCGGCGCAGGTGAAAAAGAGCGAGGTACGTTAGAAACCTTATTAATTTCACCTATTCCGCGGAATCAGTTAGTGATGGGCAAGTTCTTCACGATCGCGTTTGCAGGAGTGACGTCTGCGATGGTGACCGTTGGTAGCCTCTTTGTTTGGGGAGTGGTGCTCTCACAAGGTATGGCGATTGAATTGATTACCGAGTTCATGGGCGCGATCAGTGCGGTAGATTTCTTATTGATGTTTGCCATGTTAGTGCCCATTGTAGCGATATTCGCTGCGGTATTATTGAGTATGTCTATTTACGCCAAAAGTTTCAAGGAAGCCCAAGGCTATATGACACCGCTCGTATTTATCGTCATCATTCCGATTATTCTAGCAATGCTACCGGGTATTAAACTAGAAGGGATTTATGCCTGGGTACCTTTAATGAACGTGGCATTAGCGATTAAAGAATTGATCAAAGGTACTATGGATTATATGGCACTCATCCCGATTTTCTTATCAACGACAGCTATCGCGGGACTATTAATCGCTTTTTGTATCTATTGGTTTAACCGTGAGAAAGTATTATTTAGATAGGTAGTTAAATAATTAGCTTTTTATATAGCTAGTTAGTGAATGAAAACTCGTTTTACTGTGGTGGTGAAGCGAGTTTTTTGTTTAATAAGCTATAATTATTTAATCAATGACGCCGGTTATAAGGCACCTAGCTTAGCTAATTCTGCTCTAAGTTCATTTTGAGTTAAGTTCATACTCGACAAAGGAAGGAGTTGATTGATCCGCTTGGTGATTTCATTCATACAGATTTTGAAACCTTTTGCCTTTTCTTCCTCACTGCCTTCAATCTTGGAGGGATCAGCTAAGCCCCAATGTACTTTTACTGTGCTATCAAACCATATTGGGCAACTTTCACCTGCAGCTGAGTCACATACCGTAATCACTAAGTCAGGTTTAAAGTTTTCAAATTCATCCCATGATTGACTTTGTAGGCCATCTGTAGGAATTTCAGACTCAATAAGATAGCGAAGTGATAGAGGATGTACCTCACCTGATGGCTGACTACCAGCACTTTTAGCGATAATATTAGGTCCCGCAAGATGATTGGTGAGGGCTTCAGATAAAATACTTCGGCAACGATTATGTGTGCAAATATAGAGGATCTTCATATTGTTACAAATACACCCAATTCAATAAACTGAGCACAATTATAGAATATAACACTGAAATAGGCAGCCCAATTTTCACAAAATCCATATAACGATAGTTACCCGCATTATGTACTAGGAGGTTAGTTTGATAACCATACGGGGTAATAAAACTCGCACTCGCCGCAAATGCGACCGCTAATGCATATGGCATGACAGGTAAGCCCATCGTCTCTACTAACGCCCAGGCAAATGGAAACATTAATGCCGCAGCGGCATTATTAGTCACAAACTCGGTTAGTAGTAGGGTGGTAATATACAATGCAATTAGCGCGACGAGGGGGGATGTTGCGAGTAATACATCATTTAAATTATCGGTTAATAACGTAATCACGCCGCTATTAACCAGCCCAGATGATAATGTCAATGCCCCAACAATCACCAATAATAAATTTAATGGCAGGTTGCGCTTTACCTCGCTGTAAGAGGTCACATCTAAAAAGACAAGCAACGCCAGAAAGAATAATAACCCAATAATTAATGGGACTAATTCAAGCGCTGCTAATGTCACGACGCCTAAAAATCCGCCAATCGTCAACCAGTCTTGAGTGGAAGAGAGTTTACGCGAGATTGTTTGTTCAGAAACGATAAAGAAGTGTTTGGCCAGGTTATTACGTTGCTGAAAATCTTGGCCGGTGGCGAGTAACAGAAAATCGCCTGATTGGAGGGTGATTTCCCCCAGCTTACCGGATAACGTCTCACCATCTCGTTTGATAGCGACCACTGCAGCATCAAATAACGCTCTAAATCCCACTTTTTTCAGCGTTTTACCGATAATAGAAGACCGGTTGGAGATAACGACTTCGGTTAATGCTTCGCGTAATAAACCATCATACTCAGCAAATAAGTGCAGACCTTTGATATGTGATAACGCCTCGACTTTTTGGACGTTACCACTGAAAATGAGTTTGTCATTAGCATAGATGACCTCATCAGGCGTCACTGGGGAGATGATTTGGTTATTGCGGACAATCTCTACTAAGAATAACTCGGGTAAATTTCGTAAATGGTTCTCTTCTACTGATTGACCAATGAGCTCTGAATCAAACGCCACTTCCGCTTCAAGTAGATATCCACTGTTGTGTTCAGTGCGAGGATTAATATTGGGTAGCCAACCTTTTAGCACAAATAACAGTCCCCCACAGATAAGTCCTGCGGTTAAACCAAACAGCGTGAAGTCAAAAAATGCAAAGCCCGGATGACCTTGTTCAATCAAAAAGCTATCCACGATGAGGTTAGTGGATGTGCCAATCAAGGTGACCGTTCCGCCTAAAATAGCTGCGTAGGAGAGAGGGATAAGTAATTTTGATGCGGCGTGATATTGGTTTTGTTTCACTGAGCCAATTAAGCTGGCCACGATAGCGGTGTTATTCAACAATGCCGAGGCAAAAAAGGAAATGCCAAACAAGCGTAAAAATGACGTCGTATAATTTTGGATAATGAGTTTTCGTGCAATGCGCTTGAGTAGTGCTGTTTTATCAATCGCATGAGAGACAATTAATAACAGCAATAGGGTGATTAAGCCTTGGTTAGTCGCATTATCTAATACCGTATCAATTGACACAGCACCGCATAGCAATAAGGCTAATGTGGCCAGACTAAAGATAAATGACGGGCGCTGTTTACTGACTATTAGCGCACCAATAGTCAGTAAAAAGATACCTATTACACTGACTTGCAGTAAATCAATCGTCACGGTATGACCACCCTAATCTAAAGTACTTACGTACTTGGCACTATGTACTATTTTAACTGCGTAATATCCGCAGCACCCCAATGTGGGAAATGCTTACGAACAAGTGTGTTAAATTCCACTTCAAATGCAGAGTAAGCATGCTGAGGTGCATCACTCGCGGCGAGTTGGTCGATTATCATGCCTGCACCGACAGTTGCATTGGTTAAGCGGTCAATGACGATAAACGCACCGGTTTGACGATTACGTGTATAGGCATCACACGCTACGTCTTGGGTCAGTTTAATGCCCACTTTGCCGATTTCATTAAGCTGCATGTGAACCGCTTCCGTTTGCTCCATCGTGTTCACATCGATTAAATAATCAATATTACTCACTCCACCTGATACGGTTTTGGTCGCAAACTTAAAGTTGTACTGTTTGTTAGGAATGAGCGCAGCTTCATCCATCCACACTAAATGCGTATTAAATTGTGAGCCATGGAGCGGTAGGTTATCTGATTTAACAATCATATCCCCACGAGAAATATCAATCTCATCTGTTAAAGTCAGGGTCACGGCTGATTGTGGTGCAGCACGCTCTTGCTCACCTTCGAACGTCACAATCGATTTAACGGTCGAGGTTTTACCTGATGGCAAGGTAGTGACTGCATCACCCACACTGACTTCTCCAGAGACTACCGTACCGGCAAAACCGCGAAAATCCAAATTTGGACGATTCACATATTGTACTGGGAAGCGAAAATCACTGCGATTAACCGTGCGTGTGACTTCGATATTCTCGAGCAAAGACATCATGGTCGGGCCGGTATACCACGGTGTATTTTGTGAATGGTTAACCACGTTATCGCCTTCAAGCGCGGATAACGGAATAAATTGAATATCATCGATGCTCAGCTGCTGAGCAAAATCAAGGTATTGGGCTTTGATATCGGCATACACAGATTCACTGTAATCTTTCAAATCCATTTTATTAACCGCCACAATGACGTGTTTAATGCCCAATAATGAAGCTAAGAATGAATGGCGTTTGGTTTGGGTTTTCACGCCTTCACGCGCATCCACTAAGATAATGGCCAAGTCACAAGTAGAGGCACCGGTCACCATGTTACGTGTGTATTGTTCGTGTCCTGGGGTATCGGCAATGATGAATTTTCGCTTATCCGTTGAGAAATAACGATACGCCACATCAATGGTGATCCCTTGTTCACGTTCAGATTGTAAACCATCAACAAGTAAGGCTAAATCGACTTTTTCGCCGGTAGTACCGCTTTTTTTACTGTCTTGGGTAATGGCAGCCAGTTGGTCTTCATAAATCATTTTAGAGTCATGAAGTAGGCGACCAATTAAGGTACTTTTACCGTCATCCACGCTGCCACAGGTCAAAAAGCGCAACATGTCTTTGTTTTCATGTTGGGCAAGGTAGCCTAAAATATCGTTTTCAAGTAATGTATTTTTATGTTCCATGGCTTAACAACTCACTAAGAAATAGGGGTTCAATACCGATTCACGTTGGTTATAGCGAAGCGGCGTTTGGGAATTGGGGTTCGTCGCAGAGTCTGCGATAGTTTCAAGAGATAATTCAGTGACAGTAGCACCTGCGGCAAGTGCCACGGCATGGGCTGCACCGGTATCCCATTCGCTCGTGGGCCCAAGACGTGGATAAAAATGCGCCGCCCCTTCAGCAACCAGGCACAGCTTTAACGAGCTACCCATTGATACTAGCTCTGCTTCTTTATCTAACGCGGCGATGAACTGCTGTATTTCAGGGCTTTGATGAGAACGACTGCCAACTACGTGATAGACGCTAGCGTCACTGCGTAAAGCTGGTGACATGGCAGTGGCTTCACCTTTGACGGTTTTCGTTGCGCCTGCACCGACCACTCCTGAATACAATGTGTCTAACACTGGCGCATACACCACACCAAATACCGGTGTACCGCCACTAATAAGGGCGATATTAACCGTGAATTCACCGTTTTTCTTGATGAACTCTTTAGTACCATCTAAAGGGTCTACTAACCAATAGCTGTCCCATGTTTGACGGGTGGACCATGGGATATCGGCGGATTCTTCAGATAATATCGGTAAATCACTTATCGCTTCTAGCCCTGCAATAATCACGTTATGCGCAGCTAAATCGGCTTCAGTTAACGGACTTTCATCGGTCTTGGTGACAATCTCAAAATCGCGCTCATAGATAGATAAAATGGCATTACCTGCAGCAATCGCTATTTTTTCCACTTGAGGTTGTAGCAACGTAATTTCATTGATGCTTGGCATTACACTAAGCCCTTCTCAACAAGTAATGCATATAAACGCTCAGCGGTGGCTACCGCGTCTTCATCCTGGAAATTGACTGTGATTTCAGGGTTAACCGGCGCTTGGTATTCAGAATCTATGCCGGTGAAATGGGGGATGTCGCCGCTGCGTGCTTTTTTGTATAAGCCTTTAGGGTCGCGTGCTTCACACACCTCTAGAGGCGTATCAATGAAGATTTCAACAAACTCACTCTCATCTAAAATTTCACGACAATAATCACGGTCGGCTTTAAAAGGTGAGATAAACGCGGTAATGACCAGCGTGCCACTATCGACAAAGAGTTTGGCGACTTCTGAAATACGGCGAATGTTTTCGACGCGGTCTTTATCGCTAAAACCCAAATCGCCACATAATCCATGACGGACATTATCGCCATCTAACAGATAGGTATGTTTCCCTTGGGCAACGAGTTTTTGTTCCAGTAAGTTCGCAATGGTCGATTTACCCGAGCCGCTTAAACCGGTGAGCCATAATACCCGTGGCGTTTGATTTTTTTGCGCGCCGCGAGACGCTTTATTAGTGGCATGTTGATGCCATACGATATCGGTACTCATGCTTAAAAGTATCCTTCCATTTTTTTCTTTTCCATGGAGCCTGAAGAATCATGGTCGATAACACGTCCCTGACGCTCAGAGGTGGTAGTTAAGAGCATTTCTTGAATGACTTCTGGCAATGTGTCCGCTTCAGATTCCACCGCGCCGGTAAGTGGGTAGCAGCCGAGGGTTCTAAAACGCACCGATTTCATCATCGGCGTTTCACCTGGCTCAAGAGGCATACGCTCATCATCAACCATAAATAATACCCCGTCGCGCTCTACAACGGGACGTGGTTTGGCAAGATATAATGATGGGATTTCAATATTTTCAAGGTAGATGTATTGCCAGATATCTAGCTCAGTCCAGTTAGACATGGGGAATACACGGATACTTTCACCTGGGTTAACTTGTGAGTTATAAATATTCCACAGCTCGGGACGTTGGTTTTTTGGATCCCAGCGGTGGTGTTGGTCACGGAACGAATACACACGCTCTTTAGCGCGAGATTTTTCCTCATCACGACGCGCACCACCAAATGCCGCATCAAATTTATGCTCATTTAAGGCTTGTTTTAATGCATTAGTTTTCATGATGTCTGTGTGTTTGGCACTGCCATGGCTGAATGGACCGACGCCCGCATCCACACCTTCTTGGTTAATATGGACTAATAAATCTAAATTATGTTTTTGCGCCATCCGGTCACGAAACTCAATCATTTCACGGAATTTCCAGGTGGTATCGACGTGTAATAATGGGAAGGGGATTTTACCTGGGGCAAAGGCTTTACGCGCTAAATGAAGCAGTACAGAAGAATCTTTTCCGACTGAATAGAGCATGACAGGGTTATCAAATTCAGCGGCGACTTCACGAAAGATGTGAATACTTTCAGCTTCAAGTTGTTTCAAATGGGTGACAGTATCAGTCATTACAATTTCCAATTAATGTTATGCTAATTAGTTCTATGCTTACAATACCACAATATATATAAAGCAATTATGCGATTTTGCTATACCTAAGAGAGGATTTTTATGATTCACCAAGCGAATTGGAAATATCCATGTAAATCAATGGCTAATGTGACCATTAATATAGTGGCATCTCGAAGTAATCTTACGTGAAATGATAATTATTATAGGTACATAGTTTAAAAGTGATATATCTTCTGACTTCATTTACACTTCTTTACTTCCATGTAAAGAATGTATAAAAAAGGCATAGCTGAATTAATGTGCTATTAATTCGTTAAGATGTTGTTTCCTTAAGATCTTGTTTCATCAAGTTGTTGGTGCATAGCACTAAAATGTTTGGCAACTTCAGGTGCTTGATTAGGATAAAGTCGAGTAAATAGCAAAATAAACACGGTACTAATAATAAAACCAGGCACTAACTCAAACATCCATGCTGATAAAGTTTGCCCATCACCATAAGGAATGTTCATCCAAATGAGTATTGTCACTGTCCCAGATAGAATACCTGCTAATGCCGCAATTTTTGAAATATCTTGACGATATAAACTAAGTAAAATAAGCGGTCCAAAAGCAGCACCAAAGCCAGCCCATGCATTACTCACTAGGCTTAAAATAGATTTATTTTCCCCTAATGCCAATAGTATAGCGACTATTGCGACTATCAAGACAGCTAAGCGACTGGCAAGCACAAGTTCTTGTTGCGGTGCATTTTTACGAAATAATACTTCATAGATATCATTGACTAATGAACTTGATGTCACAAGGAGTTGTGAGGAAATTGTACTCATTATAGCGGCAAGGATTGCGGCGAGTAAAAAGCCAGCGATTAATGGATGAAATAGTAACTGGGATAATACAATGAATATAGTTTCGGGATCGTCGACGTTAATGTTGTTAGCATTGGCATAAGCCATCCCAAATAATCCGGTAGTGAGTGCACCGATTAAAGCTATAATCATCCAACTCATTCCAATTCGACGAGCAGTTGGCATATCTTTGACACTTCTTAAGGCCATAAAACGAACAATAATATGAGGTTGACCAAAATAGCCTAAGCCCCAGGCCATAAGTGAGATGATCGCAATGAGCGAAATACTTTCTGTACTACCCACAGCAGTAAATAACGAGAAAAAATTAGTATCTATGGCGTTGACGGTATTAATAGTAGCAGTGATCCCACCTAAATCAAAAATCACCACTGTCGGTACAAGAATAAGTGCAATAAACATAATACAGCCTTGCACGAAATCAGTCAGACTGACCGCCATAAAGCCTCCAAAGAGTGTATAGGCGACTACTACCCCCGCTGTTACGAAAACACCAATGGTATAATCAAAACCGAAGGAGGATTCAAATAACTTACCACCAGCGACTACCCCTGATGAGGTATATAAAGTGAAAAACAAAATGATCACGATGGCGGATATAATGCGTAAGAGATTAGATTTATCAACAAAACGTTCAGCGAAATAATCAGGAATCGTAATCGCATTATTTGCCACTTCAGTGTAAGAGCGTAGTCGCGGGGCGACAAATTTATAATTACACCAAGCGCCTATAACTAGACCTATACCAATCCAAGCCGCTGACATACCAGATATATACATAGCACCAGGCAATCCCATCAACATCCAGCCACTCATATCTGAAGCCCCAGCTGAAAGTGCCGTCACTGCTGGAGAGAGTTGTCTGCCACCGAGTAAATAACCTTCTACATTCGCCTCGCTATTTCGATAAGCAAATAGGCCGATGGCCAGCATGAGAGCAAAGTAGAGTCCTAATGAAATGATGACGCCGATTTCCATGGTATTCCTATTATTATTGTTTAAAAGGCATAATTTTTTAGTGTAACAAACGTCAGTAGTACTTTAAAGTAAAGACATAGTATAGATATCTTTTAGCACGGTATACCGACCAATAAAAAAAAGTCCTAACTCGTAATAATGGAATATCACAAGTTAGAACTTTCATCATTAGTAGCAGGTGCAATCACACCTTAATCACTAGTCTTGCTGTTGGATCCATGTGTCTATTTTAGCTTCCAACAATGATAAAGGTACTGGGCCATCTTTAAGTACTTCATCATGGAAACTGCGGATATCAAAGTCTTCGCCTAATGCGTTGCGAGCTTTATCACGTAATTCCATAATTTTCAGTTTCCCAATCATATATGCTGTTGCTTGGCCTGGCATGGCAATGTAACGCTCGATCGCTTTAACGGCGTCATATTTTGCGTTAGGAGTATTTTCGACTAAGTAATCAATCGCTTTTTCACGACTCCATTGCTTCGCGTGAAGCCCGGTGTCTACGACTAAACGGCAGGCACGCCATAATTCCATGGCTAAACGGCCAAAGTCAGAGTATGGGTCAGCATAAAAGCCCATATCCTTCCCGAGTTCTTCGGTATATAAGCCCCAACCCTCGGTGTAAGCTGTAAAACTGGCGTATTTTTGAAAATCGGGAATGCCTTCTAGCTCTTGTGTAATTGCGCGTTGCATGTGATGTCCAGGGATCCCTTCATGATAAGCCAACGCTTCCATTTGATAGGTAGGCATTGCCATCATGTCGAATAAGTTGGCATAATAAATACCGGGTCGTGAGCCATCAACTGCTGGAGATTGATAAAACGCTTTACCGGCAGACTGCTCTCGAAAAGCTTCAACACGTTTAACTACCATCGGCGATTTAGGAGTTAATCCAAAATACTCGGGGATCTTTGCCTCCATTTTATCAATATAAGCCTTAGCATCGGCCATATAATCCGCCCGACCTTGATCACTATCAGGATAGTAGAATTGTGGATCAGTGCGCATGAAGGTGAAAAACTCACTCAGGGTTCCTTCAAAGTTCACTTGAGCCATAATTTCACGCATTTGCGCATGGATACGCTCAACGTTTTCGACGCCAATTTGATGCACTTGTTCGGCATTTAAGTCTGTAGTGGTAAACCATTCTAGACGATTTTGATACCATTTATCACCATCGGGTAAGCGCCATACACCATCACCCTCGGGGCTTAGTAAACGCTGTTTCATTAGCTCTGCTATAAGTTTTTCATACGCGGGTTTGACACTTTGATTTAACGCCGTGTTGGCTTTACTTAAATAACTAGCTTGTTCTGCTTGGGATAAACCGAGTGCGCCGAGTTTTTGCGTGAAATCAGCTAAAATGGTCGAGTCATTTTCGCTTTGCGTGAATGGATTACCAGATATGACGTTGTTTGATGCTTGGATCATTTGGTCATATGCCCATTTAGGTGGAAATACGCCTAATTTTTCTCGAATACGCAGCTGATCAATCACTTGGTCAAACATCGTTGACACACCATGCAGTCGTTGGATGTAAGCATCAGCATCACTGATATCATTAATCCGATGAATGTTAATTAAGAAACTAGGAATAAAAGTATGGGCAGCTCGAAACTGGTGCATGATATAGACATGATGACGGAATTCATCGTTAGCAAGTTGGCGCTCAATGTCTTGTTGGAAAATTTGTAAGCTGAGTTGCTCTTGAGCACTTAGTTGACTGGTATCGAATGTTTTAGATTGAGCTAAGCGTGCGGTTATCTTATAAATCTCTGCTTGTGTTGCCGCATCCGATACATCATCCCATTTATCATAATCATCTTTAATTCCTAGATAAGACTGCCAAATAGGGGAGCTTGACACATCTTCATCAAAACTTTCTTGAAAGAATGTCGCTAAACGTTGGCTTTCAGTTTGTACTGCTACTGCCGTTGTTTCAGTGGTAGAGGGCGACGTTGTAGGTTGCACGCCTGAAGGTGCCTCTGTGCAGCCCATCATTGTTATTGAAGTGAGTACTGCAGCAATACTTACTGCAAGTAATGTTCGTTTTGAATGTGCCATATGATGTCCTGTCGTATTATTATTTTTTATGTATTGGGGTAGAGTGGTGTTAACGTTGTTTTAGCATCTAAGCTACCAGTTTGTAAATATACTTTTTGTAACTGAATAATTGCCGTTTTTAATTGTGTACGGATCTGTAATTCATCCCCTTGCTTGTTATACATGAATGCATACATGGCATTTACTGCATGGGTAAACTCATCATTGTTAAGCGCTTGAGTATAACCTTGTAACGTTGGCTGATAATCAAAGTGATGACTTAGCCACTCTACACACTCCTGTTCGACATATTTGAATGCATTTTTGTCGATGGTTTTTTGTAAGCGACGAAATGATGTTGTTGGAATATCCTGTTGCGTCTTAGACTTATTTTTACGTGGGGTGCGCGGTGCTATCCAGCTGCTTAATGCCCAAAGTATCAAAACGATGAAAGTGCTAATTTGCCAAGGTAGGGCTTGTTGATACCAAGGTAATACTGCTGTAGTTACTACTGCAACCGGCGAAGGCTGAGGATCGACTGTAGGTAACATTACATCAGGAACAGAAGAGTTAAATGCCGCTGGTTGCACATTAATACTTTGTGCAGCAATGACTGCAAATTCGGTCTCTTTCGTTAATGTATTAAACCAAGGAATACGAATTTCAGGTAAGACAAACGTGCCCTCTCGAGAGGGTACCAAGGCAATATTAAGTACTTTTTGAGCGATTAACGTATTATCTTTGTTGACAGTAGTGAGTTGAGGTTGTTCAGGATATGCCGTAATACTAGGAGGAAGGCGTTTATCAATGCGAGGTAATACTGAATCATCTACACCAATGGCACTTAAAGTAATCGTGCGTGTAATTGGCTCACCCACTGTAAAGTTATTAATATCATCAGACCAAGATTCGTTTATTTGGACAAATTCACTGGGGAGCCAGTTATCAGTGTAACCGGATGGAATCGGTAAGATTTCTACAGTTACTTCAGGTCCAATTTGATTCACCGGTTTACTCGGGTTAAATAAACCACCGAAACTACCGCGGTTCCGTGTTCGAATGCTGCCTTCAAAGATTGGACTTGGTAGAGTCAAAGGCCCAGATTCTTGGGGGATGATAGAGAAATTACGCTCAATGACTCGATAGCGCTTCCCATTTTGAATGGCAGTGCTTTCGATATCTTCGCCCATTTGTTCCATCATCACATTTTCAACATCGGGGACTTGCAATGACCCACGTTCTAATTCAACTGCTAAATATAAACGGACTTGATAGGTGAGTTGTTGTTGGACATAGCCCGTTTCAGGTATGACCGATGCAGTCATGAAAATATCACGAGTCTGAGAACGGGCTTGTGATACAGGCACGACCAACACGTCTATCGGATCAGATTGAATACTGTATATCTTAATTGCAGGTATGGTCAAACGACCTGTAGTGCGAGGAAATAAAATAGTCGTCCATGTTGTACTGACAGATTCACGTAAATTGATTTTACGCATTTGATTACTCACTGAAGTGCGCACGACTTTAAAATCTTTTTCGAGCACAGAGGTATCAAATGCGTCTCGCGGTAACGACGCATTTGCTTCTACCGTTAACGTAATAGATTCATCCAGCATCGCTGGATTTTTATCTACTTTTGCACTGAGTTTATCAAATGACCACGCATTAAAGCTGACCAATAGACTGATAACGAGACACAGATAAAACCACATTCTTACCATTGTTTTGTCCTAGAGCGAGGGGCTTGTTGACGTTTACGTTGTTGATATTCTAATTCCATTTTACGCTTCAATAAGTAGCCAGGATCGTTAGGCACTTTATTCATTAATGCTTGCATCCGTTGCATTTTTTCTTGTTCTTCTGGAGTGAGCGGCTCATCATTAACTTGTGCTTGCATCGTTTCTGACTCGTTTTGATCATCTTTTTTAGGATCCGATGGGTCTTCTGGTTGTTCTTCGGTATCCGACGATTCTGGTTCATTGGCTTGCTGTTCATCACTAGGATCTTGGGATTGTTCACTATTGGATTGATTATTCTCAGCAGCATCGTTTTGCTCTTCCGACTCTGATGATTGCTGATCCTGTGACGATTGTTGGTCATCTTGCTGCTGTTGTTCTTGATTTTGTTGCTGATCACTAGGATCTTGATTTTCTTGCTGTTGCTCCTGATTCTGTTCATCAGTGTTGTCTTGTTCCGAGGGGGAATCGTCCGGCGAAGACTGCTGTGGTGGCTGTTCTTCTAGAAAGCGCTCCAATGCGTCTTTATTTTCTTGTGCTTCGGTAAAATCTGGATGTTGTTCAAGTGCCGCAGAGTAAGCGTCAAGAGCGCTCTTATAATCGCCTATTCTAGCTAAGGTATTAGCCTTATTAAACTGGCCAACTGCAGAGTTATCTTGAGTAAATTGTGATAAGGCTGCTTCATAATCACCAGCGGCATATTGAGCATGCGCTTGCCACTCAGGATCATTAAATAACGTTGCCGCAGTATCAAAATCTCCATTTTTAAAAGCGTGCAGTCCTTTTTGATTATCGTTTTGTAAGGGCGCGGGTAAAAAATCTAAAGGGGTATTAGGTAATCTCACGTTACTGGCTGGAACATTTGATTCGTTCTGGGGGGTATCTGGTACTATGCTCTGTGCCATCACGGTTGGGGAACGTAAAAATGAAAAAGGAATTAACACCATACATAGCATCATGATCCAATAATGACGGGCATAAAATAACGTGATTAATATTACTGGAATTAATAAATAAGGCCCCAATTCATACCAATCATCACCTTGCATACTATTCATTTTCGTCGCGTCACCAAGCATGGTATCGGCCACGTCCATGATGCGGGTAATGTCTTGTTCATTTGCTGTAATTGGAGTAAATACACCGCCTGTAATACTGGCCAATGTTTGTAAAGCGGTATTATCAAGTTTTGGAATGACAATGGCGCCACTGCGATCTTTAAGGAGTTGTCCGTTTTGTAATTTGATAGGGGCACCGGCAGGGGTACCCACTGACATGATGGAAACGCGGTGGGGGAGGCGTTGTAATAACGAGGTAAGCATGGGTATTTGGTCATAATCCACACCATCAGTGAACCAAATAATATCCCCATTGAGATAACCTGCTTGGGTGAGCATTTCATCGGCTTTCATTAACGCCAAATCGGGTGAACTACCAAATTCAGGCATGATTTCCGGACTTAACCCAGGAATTAAGGCATTTAAATTCGTACCATCAGAAGTAATTGGACTGATCACAAACGCATCACCAGCATAGGCGATTAAACCGATTTCACCACCATTATTGGCATTGATTAAATCAATGGCTTTGAAACTCATGCGCGTAAGGCGGTCAGGGGCGATGTCGGTTGAACGCATTGATAAACTTAAATCTAACACAATGACTTTTGCTTGAGCTACATCATAAACGGGTTTGGGGATTTTTTGTGTCGTCGGACCTGCCATAGCGACAATGCATAAACATACAGCAGATAACATTGGCCATAATAAGCGTTTATCGGTAGATTGAGAACCACCTTGAGTGAGATAGCTATATAGGACATCATTGATCAAACTGGCCGATTGATTTTTTTGTTTACGCAGAGCACGCATCATCATGTATATAATGAATGTTGGAATAAGTGCAACAAACCACATCGGGCGCAAAAAATGAAGTAGTTGCGCTTGGTTAATCAACTCGTTGATCCAATCCATTTATACCTCCACTTTCCAGTTGAATTGCCGGGTAGCCCACGTTAGTAATGCAAGTAAAGCTAATGCAGCTAAAGTGACAGTTAGTGACCAATAAAATAGTGCATGTTGTGGGCGCAGAGTTTGTTGGTTATCTTCCACTGGTTCTATGCGGTCGAGTAGTCGATAAATTTGTTCAAGTTCTTGAGTATCTCGAGCTCGAAAATATTGTCCACCGGTATCTTTTGCTAACCGAGTTAACAGTCCTTCATCTAAATCAGCAGAGGGATTAACCTGACGTTGGCCAAATAGACTATTTACCGTCATCGCATCGGCTCCTACACCAATCGGATAAATTTTAATATTTTGGTCTACGGCTAAACTCAATGCTTGATCGGGCGTTATATTACCTGCTGTGTTTTGTCCATCGGTCAGCAGGACCAAGACTTTATTCACATTTGGCTTATCACTGAAGCGCTTTGCGGCTAATCCAATAGCGTCACCAATTGCAGTAGAATCACCCACCAAACCAATAACGGTTTCTGAAAGTAGCTGCTCAACTGTCGTACGATCAAATGTCAACGGTGCTTGTAAATACGCAGTGTCAGCAAATAAAATTAAACCGATCCTGTCACCAACACGACGCTGAATAAAATCACCTAAGACGGTTTTTACCATCACTAAACGGTCGACTTCATTACCATTGACTACCATATCTTGGGTTTGCATTGATCCGGATAAATCGACCGCCACCATTAAATCTCGTCCTTCATTAGGAATAGAAATAGGTTCCCCATAATAGACAGGACGACACACGCTAATTATGAGTGTACTCCAAGCGATAAATAATAATGTACTTCGCGCTGGTGCTTTGCGTTTAGTGTGACTTGCAGCTTGGGTGAGCTGCTGGTAAAACGGCATAAAAATCGGTTTGGTTTGATTATTTTGTGCCTCGCCAAACAACCATTGAATAATCCATGGTAGTGGAAATAGAAGGCCTGCCCACCACCACATAAATGATAAATTATCCCATACCGTTAATAATGTCTCCATTAGCCAATCCCTTTATTCGATAAGCGTAATGTTAACCAATTAAATTTAGGTAAACCTTTACCTGTCCAAAACAATACTGCTTTGGCGCTGGGGTGGGTATTGAGATTATCAAATTGTGACGCTGGTAAATATAGGGCATGGCTGAGTGTATTCAATGCTTCAAGAGTTTGGTCATTCGGCGCTGACTGACATTTACCTTGTAACCAATCACTCCAAGCTTGGGAGTGAAGTAGGGTGATGCTGTTTTGTTCTTGAGGGTAATAATGCAATGCTAAACGTTTGAGTAACTGGTTGAATAACACCAGTTTTTGAAAATCAGATAAGTTAGCTTGAGCTTGGATTTCTGACAGCTCTATTATCGCGGCACGTTTTACTGCGTATGCATGACGATATTTGACAAGGGTGATGATGCACCAAATAATAAGCGCAAATACAGTAAGTAATATTACGCTTAACAACCATGAAGGTGGAAACCAGCTAATCGATGCTGGTGTAATCACGTCATTTGGCGGCACAAATATTTGTGGTTCCATACTATTTTTTCCCCACAGATTGTGCTGCTTGTAAATTGGTTTGAATTTGGCTCATCGTGAGTGGCTTTAATCCTTTGGTCAACTGGGTCACTAAAGGAATAGAGGCGCATAACCATTGCTGATTCATTCCCATTTTAGCTAAACTCATTTGGATATCGATATAGCGTGCTCCCTGTGAAGCAGGTTTCATCGTGCGCAACGCTTGTTCGTTGCCATCAGTCACTAATATTGGAATACTGCTGTCTTGTTGCGCGGTTTCTAATGGATCAGTCACCCCAAAGATACGCACTTCACAATGCTGAGTCAGCTGACGTAGATGCTGTTTGACTTCATCATTAAGGTGTTGAAAATCGCTAATGATACAGACTAAACTACCCGGTTTAGCTAATCGACGTAGGCGTTTAGTGGCATTGAGTAAGGGATTCTCAGCAGAATCAATGTGCAGTGGTTGGGACTGTTGCAATTCGCTAATGGCGGTAAGTAAATGCAAGATCGCACGATCTTGGTTTTTCGGTTTAATCTCACGATGTGCGAGGGAATTAAAAGCCAATCCGCCGACGCGATCGCCACGTGCTTTTGCCGACCAGGCTAACACTGAAGCTAGATGTCCTGCTAACACGGATTTTAATTGTAATTGAGTACCAAATTGCATGGTGGCGCTGATATCTGTGGCAATAAAAACCGGCCTTTCGCGTTCTTCGCGAAAAATTTTTGTATGAGTTTTTCCGGTGCGTGCAGTCACGCGCCAGTCAATGGCACGAATATCATCACCGGGTTGATAATGTCGTGCCTCATCAAACTCCATCCCTCGACCTTTCATTTTACTAATGTAACTACCGGCTAGTTTAGCTTGAGGAGTCCGTTTAGGTGACAATGGAATGAGTTTATGCGCAAGTTTATACTGCATTAATCGTTTGACCGATAATGCGACTGCGTCTTGTTCAGAAAATTGGCTTAGTGTCTGTAAAATTGACATGGCTCGTTATCCTGCACCACCGCACACTGTCATTTATGGCACAGCCACAGTTTTAAGGATGGTGTTGAGCACATCATTGACATTGATTCCATCGGCTTCAGCTTCATAAGTTAATGGCAAACGATGGCGCATGACATTATGAAATACAGCATGAATATTATCGGGACCGACGAAATCTCGACCCATCAGCCAAGCATGTGCTCTGGCACATTTGTCTAATGCAATAGTGGCACGCGGAGATACACCTAATGCAATGTATTGCGCTAATTTATCGTCATATTGTTGTGGTTGTCGTGTCGCCATGACTAATTGCACCATGTATTCTTGCAATGCATCACTCATATGCATGGATAAGATCGCTTCTCGCGCATCAAAGATTGCTTTTTGCGACAATGGTACCGGCGGGGAAAGCGGTTTTGATAGGCCTTCATTTCGGGTTAAATGTAAAATCATCAACTCAGATTTAGCATTAGGGTAATCAATCTCAACATGCATCAAAAAACGATCAAGCTGTGCTTCTGGTAACGGGTAAGTACCTTCCTGCTCAAGCGGGTTTTGAGTCGCCATTACTAAGAATAACTCAGGTAAGTCATATGTCGTATTACCCACTGTTATTTGACGTTCGGCCATCGCTTCTAGCAACGCTGATTGTACTTTAGCCGGGGCTCGGTTGATTTCATCGGCAAGCACAAGGTTATGGAATAATGGCCCCGATTGAAATATAAATTCACCGGTCTCGGGTCGATATATATCGGTACCGGTTAGGTCCGCTGGCAACAAATCAGGGGTAAATTGAACACGATGAAAGTCACCTTCAAGTCCATTTGCCAAGGCGTTGATGGCACGGGTTTTAGCTAAACCTGGAGGCCCTTCAACTAATAGATGTCCATCTGCGAGTAATGCAATGAGCATGTTATCTGTCAATGCATGTTGACCGATAATTTGTGAATTCAAGTATTCGCGCAAAGGGGCAAAATCTGTCGACGCCATAAACCATGTTCCTTGATTAAAATTGTTATTTGGTGATGAAACATTTGCAAGTTGTTAAATAAAAAACAAACTTGCTGTAAAGACAGTACTATAAAAGTAAGGTTCAGTTTTCATAATACAAGGTTCTTTCACGAATTTTTGTTTTTTTTCAGAGTAATACTGGAAATACTGACGAAGTTTTGTCACAATCAAACAATTGATTTAGAGGTCGGACCACTGGTGTTGTGCATTTAATAATGGCATGCTTGATTGACGTGTAGACATCAACACATTAATTACTATTCATAGGAACATAATCGATTATGGCGAAGTTACAAACAGTCAAAACGGCTCAAGGCGATCGCGTCGCTGTAGTTGCGGGCTTACGAACACCGTTTGCTAAGATGGCGACAGATTTTCACGGCGTACCTGCGGTAGATTTAGGAAAAATGGTGGTCAATGAGCTGCTTGCTCGTCATGATCTTTCACCGTTAGAAATCGATCAGCTTGTGTATGGTCAAGTGGTTCAAATGCCTGCAGCACCAAATATTGCAAGAGAAATTGTCTTAGGGACAGGTATGCATGTGCACACAGACGCTTACAGTGTATCGCGAGCATGTGCGACGAGTTTTCAATCGACTGTCAATGTGATGGAGTCGATTTTGTTGGGTAATGCGGATGTGGGGATTGCTGGGGGGGCGGATTCAACGTCAGTCTCACCTATTCAAGTGTCTAAAAATCTTGCACGTGCGTTGACGGATTTACAAAAAACAAAAACCTTAGGACAAAAATGGCAGGTACTAAAAAAATTAGGTCTCAAAGATTTAATCCCTGTGCCTCCTGCCGTAGCAGAATATTCTACGGGCTTATCGATGGGAGATACAGCTGAACAAATGGCTAAATCTCACGGTATCACTCGTGCCGAACAAGATGCGCTTGCTCATCGCTCACACACACTTGCAGCACAAAATTGGCAAGCGGGTCATATGGCTCAAGAAGTGATGACTGCTTATCCTGAACCCTATAAAAAAGCGGTAGAACAAGATAATAATGTTCGTTTTGATTCTAAACTGGAAGGCTATGCAAAGTTACGACCAGCATTTGATCGTCAGTTTGGTACTGTGACTGCAGCTAATGCGACCCCACTCACCGATGGTGCGTCCGCTGTTATTTTAATGAATGAAGCCAAGGCCAAAGCGCTAGGCTACCAGCCATTGGGGTACATTAAATCTTATGCCTTTACCGCAATAGATGTGTGGGAAGATATGTTGATGGGACCAAGTTATGCAACGCCACTAGCATTAGCGCGAGCAGGAATGTCACTGAATGATTTGACATTAATTGAAATGCACGAAGCATTCGCCGCACAAACCTTATCGAATGTAAAAATGTTCGCTAGCGATAAATTTGCTCAAGAAAAACTAGGTCAAGCTAAAGCGATTGGTGAAATTGATATGGATAAGTTTAATGTACAAGGCTCATCGATTGCTTATGGCCATCCGTTTGCGGCTACCGGTACACGCATGATTACGCAGATGCTCAATGAATTAAATCGCCGCGGCGGTGGCACTGGATTATTAACGGCATGTGCAGCAGGTGGCCTTGGCGCTGCGATGATTGTGGAGACAGAATAATGACAGATACACAGCAAGCGTTTTCGCTTACTAAACAAGACTCAGGTATTGCCATTTTATCTATGGATGTACCAAATGAATCAATGAATGTGCTCAAGGCAGAATTTGCAGGTGAGATAGACACATTGTTGAATGAGATCCAGCAAGACACCAGTATTAAAGGGATCGTGTTAACTTCGGGGAAAGATAACTCGTTCATGGCTGGCGCAGACGTGAGTATGTTAGCAGCCTGTACTTCGGCACAACAAGCAACCGATATTGCTCGCGGTGGACAAGCAATCTTCCGCCGCATCACTGATTTACCTATTCCTGTAATAGCTGCCATTCATGGCCCAGCGTTAGGTGGTGGTCTTGAGCTCGCATTAGCATGTCATGGACGTATTTGTTCTGATGATAGTAGTACGGTAGTGGGCTTACCAGAAGTTCAGCTGGGTTTATTACCTGGGAGTACAGGTACGCAACGTTTACCGCGTTTGATCGCTTTGCAACAAGCGTTAAAAATGATGCTGACGGGTGGTTCGGTACGTGCGAAACAAGCGAAAAAATACGGTATTGTTGATGCGGTTGTGCCACGTAGTATATTGATGGCTGAAGCAGAAAAAATGGCGTTAGCGGGTCAACCAAAGCGTAAAGCAATAAAAAAATCATTAGTGAATCGTTTTTTAGAAAATACTACTGTTGGTCGTGGGATCTTATTTTCTCAAGCCAAAAAGCAGCTACTGAAAAAGACGCAAGGTAATTATCCTGCTCCTGAAGCGATTTTAGAATGTATCCAAACTGGCCTTGATAAAGGCTTGGAAACCGGTTTGAACATTGAAGCACAACGTTTTGGGGAACTTGTGATGACTCCGGAATCACGAGCGCTTCGCAGTATTTTCTTTGCTACAACTGAAATGAAAAAAGAGTCTGGTGTAGCAGATGTGCCAGCTGAGGCAGTGAACAAAGTCGGTGTTCTTGGTGGCGGCCTAATGGGCGGCGGAATTGCCTTTGTCAGTGCAACCAAAGCCAAAGTACCAGTACGAATTAAAGATATAAATGCACAAGGTATTAAAAATGCGATGAATACCGCTTATGGCATATTACATAAGCGTGTAAAACGTCGCATACTACGCCATTCTCAAATGCAACAACAGCTAGCATTAATTACTGGTACGACGGATTATAGTGGTTTTAAAGATACAGACATGGTCATTGAAGCTGTATTTGAAGATGTTGGCTTAAAACAAGCAATGGTAGCGGATGTTGAAGCGAATTGTCGTGAGAATACGATTTTTGCATCTAATACCTCATCGATTCCGATTAGACAAATTGCAGCAAAAGCTGCGCGACCGGAAAACGTAATTGGTTTACATTATTTCTCGCCAGTAGATAAAATGCCATTAGCAGAAGTTATTGCGCATGAAGGGACTTCTGATCGAACTATTTCAAATACAGTGGCATTTGCTAAAAAACAAGGTAAAACCCCCATTGTAGTTAAAGATGGCGCTGGTTTTTATGTGAACCGTATTTTAGCTCCTTACATGAGTGAATCAGCTGAGATGATCTTAGCAGGTGAGCCCATCGATAACATTGATAAGACATTAGTGAAATTTGGATTTCCAGTAGGCCCCGTTAAATTATTAGATGAAGTGGGAATTGATGTCGGTACTAAGATCATCCCTATTTTACAAGCTGATTTTGGTGACCGTTTCGCTGCGCCTGATGCATTTGATAAAGTGTTGCAAGATGATCGTAAAGGTAAGAAGAATGGCAAAGGGTTCTACGATTATTCATCAAAACATAAAGGTAAAGTGGTTGATGAGAGTATCTATAGTCTATTAAATATTAAGCCTAATAGTCATTTAAGTAATGATGAAATTATTCAACGGTCAGTGTATATGATGCTCAATGAAGCGGCACGTTGTTTAGATGAAGGTGTTGTTCGAAGTGCTCGAGACGGGGATATTGGAGCGATATTTGGGATTGGTTTCCCTCCATTTTTAGGTGGGCCGTTTAGTTATATGGATACAATAGGCATTTCAAATCTGGTGGAAAGGTTAGATTATTTTGCTCAAAAATACGGCAATAAATTTACGCCTGCGCCTATTTTAGTAAAAATGGCTGAGGAAAATCGTGACTTTTATTAGCATTGAGTAAGTAAATTGTTAAAAACCGAGCATAGC
The DNA here is from genome assembly GCF_000155775.1 of Glaciecola sp. HTCC2999. GTDB lineage: Bacteria > Pseudomonadota > Gammaproteobacteria > Enterobacterales > Alteromonadaceae > Opacimonas. The sequence goes on along the minus strand of NZ_DS989810.1, from coordinate 563,752 downwards.
TCGGTTTTTTTCATTATCACGCTGATAAATGACTGTTTATTGACGATTTCAGGGTATAATTTTGTACCTTAGATAAACAGTAATGCCAAATTTGAAAGGGTCATAATGTTAACGGTACTTATATTATCAGTCTTATTTAGCGGTTTTTATTTTATAGAAGCTACCCTAAATGCTATGCCTGCAAAACGTTGGGCATTTATTGGTGTTTGTCTGGGACCAATCGCATTTCCAATTTTTTCTATTTCAAAACATGTTGCAATTCGAAAAGCGACAGGATTTGATAACACTTTCTTTTCTGCTTAACTTTAAGCATTTCAAATAAATAATTATCCATATATGACTTTATACCTTAGTCTAGAGGTAGAAAGTAAAACAACATTTGTGATGGATTACAATTATACTTACCATTAGCTAAAAGATTGATATTAAGAAATACAGATAATGAAATTGCTCATAATGCGCCATGGAGAAGCCGAACTGGCAGCTCAATCAGATATGTTAAGGCCATTGACACCTTTTGGTAATATTCAAACTGAGCACACTGCAAAGTGGCTCTTAAATAATAATATCATCGCTGAAAGTGGCGTTGACCTTGCGTTGGTTAGTCCTTATCTACGTACACGTCAGACGTTTAACCAATTAGACCAACATATTCAATTTAAAGAAGTAGAGTACTCCCAAGATATTTTACCCAGTAGCATAGTCACTCTTGCTCATGACTATATAGACACAAAAATTAGTATGTTAGATGATCCTCAATGTCTCATGATAGTTTCTCACATGCCATTCGTGAGCTATTTCATTGATGACTTATGTCAAAAAATGATTTCCCCGTTATTTGCTACTGCTTCTGTAGCAGTCGTAGATTATGACCCTTGCCGTTCAGTAGGAGAGTTATTTATCCATTTTCAGGGAAATTAGCATCAAGAAAATCGGTATGCTTCCGATAAAGAAAAACAGCATCCAATTAATTCAAAAGTAATGGCAAAATACAATTCTCTTCCAAGTCAGTTAGTGCACGCATTGAATTATCATGTATTTCGAAATGAAATACCCTATGATTCTGATTTTAAAAGTATTATGTCTGACCTGGAAAAGTTGGATATGACTGTCTCAAAAGTGAAGCAGGAAATAGTCAAAAATCGCATCATCCGAAAAGAAGCCTTGGAACAAGCAAAAAGATTCAAAAATTCATTAAATTTCTCATATCAGCCTAAAGGCAAAGACTCTTAATCTTCTTCAGTATTTTCATTTCTATAATACTGAGGCATGACTCGAACCGTTTTAATCATATTGTCATTCCATTCGATGATCTCAATAGGATAACCGGCTAATCTGAGCGAGATATTGTTTTCTGGTATTTCTTGAAGTTCTTCTAATATCAGTCCATTTAATGTTTTAGGACCTTCAATTGGAAATGACCAATTCATTTCTTTATTTAAATCACGAATATTAGTACTGCCATCAACTAAGATACTGCCGTCTTGTTGAGTGTTCGTTTGCTTATGATGGTCAGGCACCATATTGGTGGTGAAATCACCTATGATCTCTTCTAATATGTCTTCAAGCGTCACTAATCCTTGAATATCACCATATTCATCCACCACTAAACCGATGCGCTCTCGTGCTTTTTGAAATTGGTACATTAATACATGCAAAGACGTCGAGTCAGGTGTGTAGAAGATCTCACGTACCGCACGTAACAATGAGGCTTTAGAAAACGTATCTTTCGAAAGCAACCTAAGTGCATCGCGTACATGAACAAAACCTACTGCATCGTCGATAGAATCACGATACAAAAGCACACGTGTATGTTGTGAATTAACCAGTTGCCTTTGTATATCTTTCCATTCTTCATTAATGTCGATAGCAACAATTTCACTACGGGGGATCATGATATCCTCTGCCGTCATTTTTTCTAATTCCAAAATACTTACCAACATATCTTGGTGTTCTTTAGGAATGAGAGAACCCGCTTCATACACAACTGTTCTTAGCTCTTCAGGACTAAGCTCATCACCTTGATTATTCGTCGGATTGATTTTGAAAATGGCCAGCAGAGCATTAGTAATGCTATTCACAAAGATAACAAAAGGAGAGAGGATCACACCTAATGGTTTTAATAAATATGAACTTGGAAACGCAATTTTTTCAGGGTAAAGCGCCGCGATCGTTTTGGGAGTCACTTCAGCAAAAACCAGAATAACAAACGTTAAGGCGAAGGTCGCGATAGCAATCCCGACATCCCCAAACATTCTTAAGCCAATTACAGTTGCTACCGCAGAGGCGGCGATGTTCACTAAATTATTGCCAATTAAAATAAGACCAATCAGTCGATCGGGTCTATCTAGCATTTTTTGCACTCGCTTAGCTGTACGATTACCTTCGTTATTGAGGTGTTTTAAACGATATCGGTTAAGTGACATCATGCCAGTTTCAGAACTTGAAAAGTAGGCAGAGCAAAGAATCAATACACCTAAGATTATAAATAAGGTGCTTGTAGAGATGGCGTCCAAAAAGATATTCCTATATTAAAATAATTTCACGTACGATTCGGGTACCAAAATACCCCAAAGAAAGTATGCCCACGCCTGTACTGGTAAGCGTGAGTATCATGGTGGAAGATAATCCCCATTTAGCATGGATGATTAACATACTAAGAAAGACCCCAAGGGCAATAATACTCAGTACTGTTTTGTGAGCATGCTGTGACGCAAGCATAGTATCTATGGTTAAAAACCCACTTACCAATGCTAATCCCAGCAGAATAGAACCAAGTAATACTAACTTTAACACCCAAGCTTCCACACCTAATAAAGGTGGTAAAGATTGTTGGGTGAGGAGTAATGGATTTTCTTTGAGTTGTTTATGTATGTAGCGCATTTGAATGGCATATAACAGTGCAACCACAACACAACCATAAGCAGATAAAGATAATATGATATGTAAAATCATTGGTGACGCTTGATAATCTGTCAACGTGTATGAATTGGGATTGATTAACATGAGCAACACACCCACCGCGGCAAAAGCAAAACTAACCGAAACCAATGCTAACGTGCGCATGAAAATGGTGCTAACGAGAAGAGTAATGACCATTAACCAAGACAGTAATGAAGCGACATTGACCATACTTAAATTAGGTGCATGTCCTTGTGTAAATAAACTGATTAATAAAAAACCATGCAGTGTTATTGCCGTGACTGCAAATATAAGGGGGACAGCTGAATGAGCTAGTTTGTCAACGAACTGCATTGATGCATTCGAAACTGAAATAAAGCGTCTAGCTAATAACAGTGACGCGAGTGCGTACATGACTAACGCAAACGATCAATCACGACGA
>NZ_DS989810.1:476610-560309 GCF_000155775.1 Glaciecola sp. HTCC2999 | reverse complement strand
GACCCGCAATGAATCGTTAAATCTTGCCGCTCAACCTCCTGCTGTCGTCATGATGGCCGGGCTACAAGGTGCGGGTAAAACAACCTCGGTCGGTAAACTTGCCAAATTACTCAGTGAACGAGAGAAGAAAAAAGTACTCGTGGTCAGTGCCGATGTATACCGTCCAGCAGCGATTGAGCAGCTTAAGACACTTGCTAATGATGTAGGTGTAGAATTCTTTCCTTCTAACATCATGCAAAAACCAATTGATATCGTTAATGACGCGATTGCGCATGCTAAGAAACAATTTGTCGATGTACTTTTAGTTGATACTGCCGGTCGTCTTGCTATTGATGGCGAGATGATGAATGAGATTAAAGCATTGCATGCTGCGGTTAAACCGGTAGAAACATTATTTGTGGTTGACGCCATGACGGGTCAAGATGCCGCTAATACAGCTAAAGCGTTTGATGAAACATTACCACTAACGGGTGTAATTTTAACCAAAGCTGATGGTGATGCGCGTGGTGGTGCGGCATTGTCAGTACGTCACATTACCGGCAAACCAATTAAATTTATTGGTATGGGTGAGAAACTAGATGCCTTAGAACCGTTCCATCCAGAACGTATGGCTTCTCGTATATTAGGTATGGGCGACGTCCTGAGTTTAATTGAAGAAGTCGAACGTAAGGTTGATAAAACCAAAGCGGAAAAGCTGGCAAAGAAAGTTCAAAAAGGTAAAGGTTTTGATTTACAAGACTTTAAAGAACAGCTTGAACAGATGCGAAATATGGGCGGCATGATGTCGCTGATGGATAAAATGCCAGGCATGGGGAATATGTCTGCGCAAATGAAAGATAAAGCGAATGATAAACAGTTTAATCAGTTTGAGGCGATCATTAATTCGATGACGCTAAAAGAGCGTGAGCGTCCTGAGATAATTAAAGGTTCACGTAAAAAACGCATTGCTGCAGGTTCTGGGATGCAAATCCAAGACGTGAATCGCTTACTTAAACAATTTACCCAAATGCAGAAGATGATGAAAAAGATGTCTGGTGGTGGCATGGGTAAAATGATGAACAAAATGAAAGGCATGATGCCTCCTGGCGGCGGTATGCCACCAGGGATGGGTGGTCCAGGCGGCCTTCCTCCGGGTATGGGCGGTCAAGGCGGTATGCCTGGCGGTGGCGCGAACCCATTGAGTAATCTCTTCAAAAACGTAAATAACCCTCATTAAACCTTGCTTTTAGCCTTATTAAGCGTATAATTTGGCGTCCTTGAAAATTGCGTGTTATGTTTTTCATAGTGCGCAATGGATAGGATAAATAAGTTAACAGGTAACGCTACAACGAGTTTAGAGGCATATATGGTTACTATTCGTTTACAGCGTGGTGGCGCGAAAAAGCGTCCATTTTATCAAGTAGTTGTTGCAGACAGTCGTCGTGCACGCAACGGTAAGTTTATTGAGAACTTAGGTTTCTTCAATCCAACTGCACAAGGTCAAGCAGAGCGTTTACGCTTAGACCTAGAGCGTGTTGCATATTGGACAAGCGTAGGTGCATCACTATCTGACCGTGTTGCAAGCTTGGTAAAAGAAGCTAATAAAACAGCGGCTTAATCACACGATTTCGCAACTGAATTAACGAGGTATAGATGAGTCGAGCATCTGAGACAGTGATTATTGGCAAGATTGGCGCACCTTATGGTGTCAAAGGTTGGGTCAAGATCAACAGCTATACTGATGAAAAAGCTGGAATTTTTGATTATGTACCGTGGATTATCGGGGCAGGTCAACATTTTCAGGTTGCTCAATGGCGCACCCATAGTAATTCGTTGGTTGCTAAGCTTGAGGGAATCGATGACCGAGACAGTGCAGAACGCATTAAAAACTTGGACATTGCAATTGAGTCTTCTCAATTACCAGAGCTAAGCGATGATGAATTTTATTGGCGTGATTTGATGGGTATGCAAGTGGTGACTGAAAAGGGCTACTCGCTAGGTACGATTAAAGAGATTTTTGCCACTGGTGCAAATGATGTCATGTTAATCAAAGCTAATACCAACGATGCTTTTGGGCAAAAGGAGAGGATGTTACCTATTTTGTTTGACCAAGTGGTGAAACAGATAGATAAACCCTCAGCTACCATCACTGTGGATTGGGATCCAGCATTCTAATGACACAGCGATTTAGCATAGTGACTTTATTTCCTGAAATGTTTTCAGGTTGTTTGTCACAAGGTGTGATGGGGCGTGCGGTTAAATCAGGGTTAGTAGAAGTAGATTTTTACAATCCGCGTGATTATACCCATGATAAACATCGTACTGTGGACGATCGGCCTTACGGCGGTGGTCCTGGCATGTTAATGATGGTGCAACCTCTTACAGATGCAATCAACGCGGCGAAAGCATGCGCTGATGAAACACATACAGTGGTCTACTTATCCCCACAAGGGCGCAAGTTGAACCATCAAGGTGTTGCAGACTTAACCCAACGGGGTCACTTAATATTAGTGGCAGGTCGCTATGAAGGCATTGATGAGCGCGTCATAGACGCATTAGTTGATGAAGAATGGTCGGTCGGAGATTTTGTGTTAAGCGGGGGAGAAATCCCAGCAATGCTGATGATGGATGCCATTACACGGTTAGTTCCAGGTGTGTTGGGACATACACAGTCTGCACAGCAAGATTCATTTGCTGAAGGATTGTTAGATTGTCCACACTATACCCGACCTGAAGTGTTAAATGGTCAGCAAGTTCCTGAAGTGTTGTTAAGTGGTAATCACGAAAAAATTAGGCAGTGGCGGTTAGAACAGTCGCTAGGGAGAACCTGGCAACGACGCCCTGATTTATTAAATTTGCTAGCTCTGACTGAGGAGCAGCATCAGTTATTAAAGGCTTATCAACATAAGCATACTGATCTGCAGCAAGATGACAGTTAACTAGATAATGAGGATATGATGAAGAAAGTAAATCAAGACATCATCAAAAAAATTGAGCAAGAACAGCTCAAAACTGACGTCCCAGCATTTGGTCCTGGTGACACAGTAGTGGTTAAAGTCCGTGTTAAAGAAGGCGAAAAAGAGCGTCTTCAGGCTTACGAAGGTGTTGTAATCGCCAAGCGTAACCGTGGCCTACACTCAGCTTTTACCGTACGTAAAATTTCTTCTGGCGAAGGTGTGGAACGTGTTTTCCAGACTCACTCACCACAAATCTCTTCTATTGAAGTGAAGCGTCGTGGTGCAGTTCGTCGTGCGAAATTGTATTATCTACGTGAGCGTTCAGGTAAATCTGCACGTATCAGAGAAAAGCTTAATTAATTTTAATTCAGCGTTACTCCTTAACTTATTCGTAAAAGCCCGCTTACCTAGCGGGTTTTTTTGTGCTTTTTAACACTTATCAAAACTATTCTAGATTAAGACTTGCAACTAGGTTTAAAAATTGTTAAAAAGTCAATAGTCATGCAGTGTGCAGCTATTTTGGTGTAACGTAAAGTATACACTCTCCTGTCGCAAACACCCATAAATATAAATGACCACCCTCGTATTCATTACAGTTGTATTAACTGTGTTTATTAGTTTTTATTGAGAATTACAATTCATGTCAAATCAAGTTACCGATAATCTTCATGTATCTTCTGAAGAAGTGCTTATTACACCACAAGCTTTAGCTGAAAAATTACCTGTCAGTGACGCTTCTCTACAAGTTATTCGCCAATCTCGTCAAATTATCTCTGATATTGTGCACGGAAAAGATCATCGCTTACTGGTGGTATGTGGTCCATGCTCAATTCATGATGTAGAAGCAGCAAAAGAATATGCGCTGAAATTAAAAGAATTACACGAATCATGTAAAGATACTTTATATATCGTTATGCGCGTCTACTTTGAAAAACCAAGAACGACTACGGGTTGGAAAGGTTTGATTAATGATCCGAATATTAATGACACATTTGATATTGAGAACGGCTTAGCGAAAGCTCGTGAACTATTAATTTGGTTAGCTGAACTTGAGATACCTGTTGCTACTGAAGCGCTTGATCCTATTTCTCCACAGTATTTAGCTGAGTTATTTGCTTGGTCTGCAATTGGTGCACGTACTTCTGAGTCGCAAACTCACCGTGAGATGGCCAGTGGCTTATCTATGCCTGTCGGTTTTAAAAACGGTACTGACGGTTCATTAGGCATCGCGATCAATGCACTGCAATCGGCCGCATCGGGTCATAGTTTCATGGGCATTAATAAACAAGGTCAAGTCAGTATTATTAAAACTCAAGGTAATCCTGATGGTCATGTCATCTTACGTGGTGGAAAAACACCTAATTACGATTCTGTTTGTGTTGCGGATTGTGAAGCTGAATTAGAAGCGGCTAAATTACCAGCAAGCTTAGTCGTTGATTGTTCTCATGCTAATTCGTCAAAAGACTACCGTCGTCAACCTCTAGTAGCTCAAAACGTGGTCAATCAGATTTTAGAGGGTAATCAATCTATCATTGGTATTATGTTAGAAAGTCATTTAAATGCAGGTAATCAATCTAGTACTGGTAAAACACCAGCTGAACTAGAGTATGGTGTATCGATTACGGATGGTTGTATTAATTGGGATACGACAGCGCAGTTAATTAATCAAACCAGAGAAAAGTTGATTACTGTATTACCAATGCGTATGCAAAAGCGTGAGCAAGTTTAATTACATATGAGTAATGAATTAAACGGCAATGATCCGAATGAGCAGTTAGCTGGATTACGTGACCAAATCGATGAGCTAGATCAGCAGCTGGTCGATTTACTTGCCAAACGCGCTTTAGTGACTACCAAGGTGGGGCAAATTAAATCACACACAGGCATGCCAACTTATGTGCCTGAGCGTGAAGCTCAACTTATCCAGTCCCGTCGCCAACAAGCAGAAAAAGCCGGAGTACCACCTGATCTGGTTGAAGATTTACTTCGTCGCATCATGCGTGAATCTTATTTAACTCAGAATTCTGAATATCGCTGTGCAACGGTAAAAGGCACCAAAATTGCGGTGATTGGTGGTAAAGGTGCATTAGGCAAACTTATTGTTAGTTTATTTGAACGCAGCCATTATGATGTCTTAGTGATTGATAAGGATGAATGGCCAGATGCTCAGCGTTTACTAGCGGGGGTGAAGCTTTGTTTAGTGGCGGTACCCATTAAACAAACTATCAATGTTATAAAAACACTTACTTATTTAGATGATGATTGTGTCCTTGCGGATATTACGAGTGTTAAACATGGACCTTTAAACGCTATGATGGATGCTCATGCTGGTCCTGTCGTTGGGTTACATCCAATGTTTGGTCCAGATTCACCGGGTATGGTCAAACAAGTTGTGATTGTTTGTCATGGACGAGGTGCAGCGCAATACGATTGGTTATTACAACAAATGACCACATGGGGAGCGCAGCTCCATGAAAGTGATGCCAGTGTTCATGATGCTGATATGGCCTACATTCAAGTGATGCGACATTTCACTAGTTTTGTGTACGGTGCACATTTACACGCAGAAGATCCAGATCTTGCGTCTTTGATTGCTCATAGTTCACCGATTTATCGTTTAGAATTGGCTATGGTAGGGCGATTATTTGCTCAAGATCCAAATTTATACGCAGATATCATTTTTGATAATCCACAAAATTTAGCATTGTTGAAGCGTTTTAGAACTCGATTTGATGAAGCTATTGCGTTATTTGAAGCGAATGATAAAGCACAATTTGTGGAACAATTTGCCCATATAAGTAAATGGTTTGGTGATTACGCCAAAACCTGCTTAGTGGATAGCAAACAGCTTCTATTGAAAGCGGATGACGATAGGATGTTACGTAAAAAGTAAGTTGATAATACTCAGATGCTATTGACTATTTAAATCTAAGATTCATCGCAAAAAAAGCCCTTCAATGAAGGGCTTTTTTGTTTAATACAGCAGCTAACAATGGATATAAAAACTCACTGACTATTTCACTTGTTGAGGGTTTTTATGTTAATTCATTAAGTGCCTGCACAGCAGATACTGCAGTAGGTTTAATTTCTTCTGATGGATAGCAACCAAGGACTTTACAGAATCGCGTAGCGCCTTTGAGTTGTTTAATCGCTTGTTGCATTTTGCCATCTTGAAGATTTCCTTCGATATCCAAATAAAACATTTCTTCCCATGGATTTCCATTGATTGGGCGTGACTCGAGTTTCGTCATATTCACGTCATTGTCTTTTAGTACCATTAATGCGTTGACTAAGGCGCCTGGTGTCTGTGTTGTCGCCATAACAAGTGTGGTTTTTGCCGGTATTTGTAATGGTACTTCCACAGGGTTTTGAGCAACGACAATAAATCGGCTATGATTTTCTTTTTGGTTGGCAAGGTTAGACTCTATTGCGTTAAGACCGTATAACTTACCACCAGCTTCACTTCCTATCGCTGCGACATCTTTGCGTTGTAGCTCATTAACAATGAGCATGGCCGCAGAAGTACTATCAGCAGGTTTGACTTCAATATCGGTTAAATTAGCTAAGAAATGAGAACATTGAGAAAATACTTGAGGGTGAGCATAAAGTACTTTTATTTGACTTAATTCCGTATCTGATGCAACGAGTAAGGCATGCTTAACCGGGTGTGTTAGCTCACCAATGATACTTAAACGTGTATGTTGTAATTGGTCGTACACTTCATTAATACTGCCTGAAGACGTATTCTCAATAGGTAGCACTGCATAATCTGCTTGATTTGATTCTACTTTTTGTATGATTTCGCCAAAACTATCACAGCCTATTTCATGCAATTCGCCATCACGTCGAGAGAAGTATTTCTGGGTGGCCAAATAACTGTATGAACCTTTATCACCTAAAAAAGCAACACGATTGAGCGGTGTGACATTATTCGGATTAGCTTGGGCTGATAACATGGCTTGTTGATTTAATACAGAATCTTCAATAATCACATGAAATAGTTTTGTCACATAGTGTGCATTTAATCCTAGTTTTTGACCTTCCTGAATTAGCTTAACTAATAGTTGCTCTTCACGTTGAGGATCACGAACATCAATTTGATTTTTGATTTTAGTACGTGCAACTTCATTAGTGAGTTGTTGACGTTGTGCAAGTAACTCAAGTAATTTAGCATCTAATTCGCTAATAGCGGTGCGAACAGAAGAGAGAGGGGCGCTGGTCATGCGGTTTCCTAAAACATAAAAAAACCTCCACTTTGGAGGTTATTTAAAGATAATTTGATTGTAAACCGACCCATCTAAAAGTCAATGGTAACATGGTCCTATCTGTTACTCAGTAGCGAAAGTGTATACATTTCCTTGGGGCTGAAATCGCAAAATGACATCGCTAGCGGTTTATCCACCTGCTAATTTTACGGTAAACCCTTTGGCGGTGAGTAATGTCTGTAATTTTTCTCGCACATCACCTTGGATCTCGATGTTATTTCCTTTGACTGAACCTCCACATCCACACTGTTTTTTCAACAATTTACAGAGTGCGGCTAAATCGTGTTCTTGGGGATTTATCCCATCAATAACTGACATGCCTTTACCTTTTCGACCTTTGGTCTCACGGCGAATCCTGATAATGCCATCACCAGAGAATGTTGGTTCAGTGGGTTCAGTTGTATCTATTCTACCGATACCGGTGCTGTAGACTAGTTTATCACTCATTTATTATAAAACCTTGGTAAGACTTACAGATAGGTAAATCACTGTTTATTATATGTATGGGAGATTGAAAATATCCGAACCTATTATACATAAATTTCTATCTGCACTACATATGGCATTTAAGATAGCTATATAAATAGATAAATAGTCTTATATGCTATTGAGAATTATTCTCAATACCGTTATTATCTAAGCGAATCAATTATTCAGGATACTTGTGTGAAAAAGATCGCCTCCCTTTATATTCTCAGCCTGTTATGCACGCCTCTTTGGGCTGCAAATCTTTCTGCGGATAACCGCATTGTTGAGAGTGAATTAAATATCTATTCAGCCCGTAAAGAAGCATTAATCAAACCGCTTCTGGATAAATTCTCAGCGCAGTATGATGTTAAAATTAATCTTGTTACGGGTAAAGCTGATGCATTACTGGCACGTGCAAAGAGTGAAGGTAAGTTTTCTCCAGTCGATATCATTATTACTACCGATGTGGGGCGACTTGCCAGAGCAAAATCTCAATCACTTACTCAACCTATCACCGCGACATTACCTGATTATGTCACGTTAAAAGATCAAGAAAGTCATTGGGTTGCACTCACCACTCGTAACAGACCTATCATTATTAATCCATTGACTGTTGATGCTGATAGCATTACTTCGTATGAAGATCTGATTAAACCTGAGTTTAAAGGTCGTGTCTGCATACGCTCGTCTTCAAATATTTATAATCAATCTTTAGTCGCTGCTATGTTAATCCAAAAGGGTGAGGCACAAACTCTTGCTTGGTCTAAAGGTATGGTTGAAAACTTTGCCCGTCGTCCTAAAGGTGGGGACCGAGATCAAATTAAAGCTGTCGTATCCGGCGTATGTGATATTGCGGTAGCAAACACGTATTATTTAGCTGCGATGCGCAATGCAGATGAAACAACACAAGCGATTGCGAATAAGGTAAAAGTTATCTGGCCGAACCAATCCAACCGTGGTGTTCACCTTAATATCTCAGGTATCTCTGTGGCAAAACATGCGAAAAACACGCTTGCAGCTAACTTATTGATTGAATATATGCTGCAAAAAGACGCACAGTCCTGGTATGCCAACACCAACCACGAATATCCAGTCGACCCCAGTATAGAATGGTCTGACACTTTAAAAGCGATGGGAACTTTTAAACATGAAACTATCGAATTAAATCAAGTCGGTGAGCTCAATGGACAAGCGCTACGCATTATGGATAAAGCGGGTTGGCGATAATTATTAGTAAATGGCGTGAACTCGATCGCTGGTTTTTTATCGGGGCCCTAATAAGTGTTCTTTTAGCCCTGCCGGTATTGGCGATCTTATTATCTTACTCAAGTTTGTCTGCAGATTTATGGGGACATCTTGTCGACACCACATTAGCTGAATACTTAACAAACAGTGTATTACTTACATTAGGTGTAGGGTTTGGCAGTATGCTTCTTGGTGTAACGCTAGCATGGTGTGTGACTCAATATTCATTTTGGGGACGAGGTGTTTTCGAATGGGCATTATTGCTGCCTCTCGCAATGCCAGCTTATATCATGGCATATACCTACACGGGGATGTTTGACCAATTTGGTTGGTTTGACAGTCGCTCACTTATAGGGGCCATAACATTTATGTCCTTAGTGTTATATCCCTATGTATATATTCTCGCAAAAACTGCCTTTTCTTCACAACAACGAACATACCAAGATGCAGCCGCCTCGCTGGGTGTGACGCATGCGCAATATTTTTTCAAAATCGCCTTACCAATAGCTCGTCCGGCTGTATTTACAGGCATGGCACTGGCAATGATGGAAGCCTTAGCTGATTATGGCACTGTGGCATATTTTGGTATCTCTACGTTTACTACAGGGATTTTTAGAACGTGGTTTGGTATGGGGGAAATGCAGTTAGCGAGTCAATTAGCCGGTGCATTAGCCTTATTTGTGTTGCTCGTTTTAAGTTTAGAAAAGTATAGCCGAAAAAATATGCGTTTTTATCAAACCCAAACGCCTGCCAAAGATAATACCATCAACACCTATACCAATACTGAAGCAACGCCATTTATATCCCCTTTATTAATGAGTGTCGGGTGTTTCAGTGTGTTGGCCATTGCGTTTATTATTCCTGTGTTGCAGCTCTGTGTTTGGGCTTGGGATTATATTGATATATCGATGATGGATGAATATCTAACGCTGGTATCCAATAGTTTTCTATTAGCATTTAGTACGAGCCTGTTGATTATCGTATTGGCATTGCTATTAAGTTATGCTCAGCGATTTTCTACTCATCCTCATGTCAGTGGCCTTACTCAGTTTGCTGCATTGGGATATGCAATCCCAGGTACAGTCTTGGCGATAGGCGTATTACAGCCATTAGGTTGGCTAGATGAGCAAATTAATGTGGTTTGGGTATTCTTATTTGACGAATATATTGGCTTGGTATTTTCAGGCACATTTGTGGCCTTGATATTTGCGTATTGCGTTCGTTTTTTGAGTGTTGCATTACATAATACACAAAATGGTTTAGAGCGAATTAAACCGAATGTTGATGATGCTGTTTTGAGTTTAGGCTTAGGGCGTTATCGAATATTTAGTCGTATACATCTACCATTATTGAAAAAAAGTATTTTGGCAGCTGGGATCCTGGTATTTGTCGATGTGCTTAAAGAATTACCTGCCACATTAATTTTACGACCATTTAATTTTAACACCTTAGCTGTAAAAGCATTTGAATATGCAACTGATGAGCGTTTGTTGGCGGCCGCATTACCATCAGTAACGATTGTATTAGTAGGGATTATCCCTGTCATTTTATTAACCCGAGCTATGAAGTAGGGCGCATTGATATATGTTAACGTTGCAAAATATCCACATCAACATCGCTGAAAAGCCAATCATCAATGATATCTCTTTGACCTTAAAAAACGGAGAGATAGGGTGTTTATTAGGACCGTCTGGGTGTGGAAAAACAACTCTCTTACGTGCTATCGCAGGGTTTATGAAAACCAGTGGCGGAGAGATTGTCATTCGTGATGATATTGTGAGTAGTCCGACTACTCATGTTGATGTTACTCGTCGCCAAGTGGGGGTCGTATTCCAAGATTTTGCACTGTTTCCTCATTTAACGGTTAGCCAAAATATTACCTTTGGATTGCATCAACTTTCTCAACCAGAGCAGCATCAGCGCTTAGAGGAGTTACTCAGATTAACTCAGTTAACTGATTTTGCGCAGCAATATCCTCACCAGCTTTCAGGCGGCCAGCAACAGCGTGTCGCCATTGCACGAGCACTTGCTCCTAAACCGGATCTATTATTACTTGATGAACCATTCTCAGCGCTTGATCCGAGTTTACGAGAATCATTAGCCTTAGACATAAAGGCATTACTAAAATATGAAAATGTGACTGCGTTACTGGTGACACATGATCAAACAGAAGCGTTTACGATTGCCGATAAGATTGCGGTTATGAATCAAGGGCACATTGAACAATATGCTTCTGCATACGACTTATATCACGAACCTGATACATTTTTTGTAGCTAACTTTGTGGGCGAAGGTCGCTTTATTGAAGGTACTGTCAGCATGACACCCAATGCACCAGCTTATTTATATACGGCAATGGGAGAGTTTCCTGCGCATGAAGAGGCGGTATTAAGTCCACTAGAAAAACAGGTGAAATTACTTGTACGTCCAGATGATTTTGTCGTCGATGAGCAGGGTGGTTTTGCGGTGAATGTGGTTAGTCGCGCATTTAGAGGTGCACATACTTTATATACATTCGAAAGTGTGAATAGTCATGAAGAGCTACTGTGTTTATTACCGAGTCATTATGATTATCAAGTCGGTGCCCGTGTAGGCATCCGACTTGAATTAGAGCATGTTATTTATTTTTAATTAAAACGACACACGGTAGCCGATTTGCAAGGTGCGAGGTTTACCCACTTGGATGGCTCCATGTTGACGCGTTGCAATGTAATTTTTATCCAAAACGTTATCGATGACCGCATAAACCTGTTGAGCGTTATCAATATCATATTTAGCTGATAGGTTGACTACTGTGCGACCTTTGATGTCTGTGTCACTTAGCATGGCTCCATTGCCCGCTTGAGTCCGCATATCATCTAATCTTTGTAATGAAGCTAACACTTGCCAGCGACTAGACTTTACCCCTGTTTCTATCTGCATAACAGTTTGTGGGAGGTAAGGTAAATCATCACCCGCTTCTACATCACCCCATGAATCAAGTTCTGAGGCGAAGCTTTCATCAAAACTGGCGTTTGTATAAGTATAATTGACATTGATAGGGATTTGTACAGCACCAATTTGCCAAGCATTCCCAAGACTTAATTCAATCCCATCCACAGACACTTTACCGGCGTTATATTGATTACCAATCAATGAATCGTTACACCCTTGACTAGCAGTACAATTACCATGAAGGTTATCTAAGCGTGTAGCAAATGCGATAGCTTCGACGCGTAAATCATTATCAATAAAACGTACACCCGCTTCTGCATTCCACCCATCTTCTTCCTCAGCATTTTGGTTACCCGGTGCTGGTGGTGCAAATGAGCGCTGTACACTTGCTAATATAACCAGTTCATCATTGACTTGATAGGTTAAACCTAATGCTGGTAACAAGGCTTCAACAGAGTTACGACGCATGGCGGGTTCATTGACACGTTGAGGATCGGTTTTGCCCCAATCATCACGGGCCAGATTGACATTTTCGTAACGTAATCCACCTTTGATAGTAAGATCGTTGATTTCCCAAGTGTCATGGATAAATAGACTGATTGCATCTGCACTATCTATACGATTGGAATCTGTTCCCGCTTCTCGTGCGAGTAAAAGGCTCATTGTTCCTGCAGTCGTTAATGTATAATCATCGACCCATTGGTAGCGGTCCATCTCATCTTGATGGATACGTACACCAAAACGAATATCATGTTCATCGGTTCGATAAGCAAGCTCAGCTTGAATACCTTGTGATAAATATTCTCGGTTATTGGCTTTGATTTGTACTATGGGGAATGCGCTATAGGTATAGCTTCCATTGTCTATTTGCGCGGCAACTTCTTCAGCACCACTGCCTAAACTTAATCCACCTACTTTACTGACTTTATACCAATTGCGGGCAAAATCATTTTGATATGCAATGATACTGATATCACTTTGAGGTGAAATAATATAATCATAATGCAAGGATAAGTGAGTGTGTTCAGTATCCATTTGGTCTAACTGAGAAGCACTGTAGCGTTGATATGCATCCGCATTGTAATCGTTATCGAGTAAGCCTAAATAGGTTTCATTCGACGTTTCTTTGGAATATTTACCTTTAAATTCTAGGTGGTGCTCATTATTTTCACCAAAGTAACGGTCAATCTTAAGCATCCCGTCGGTTTTTTCAAAACCCGTATCTTGACCTGAGTTTAATGTTTTAAAACCATCAGCACCGTAGTGAAAGACTTCACCTAACACGCCTGTGTTATCATTACGGCCACCCGCTAACGCATGCACTTTTCGATAAGCATCAGAACCTAAAGCAATATCCACTTTACCTGCAAATGCTTCGTCAGGCGTTAATGCTGAACGAAGGTTGATGACACCACCGGATGTTCTTGGGCCATATTTGACGCTCGATGAACCTTTCAAAATTTCAATTGCACTCATACGGCCAATGGTAGGGAAATAATAGGCAGCAGGAGAGGAGTAAGGTGCAGGAGCTGCAAGCACACCATCTTCCATTACCGTGATCTTCTCTGAACGATCAGCTGAATTGCCACGCATACCAATATTTGGACGTAACCCATAACCATCTTCTTCAACAAAATACACACCAGGCGCTTTTGCTAATACACGATTAATGTCAGTTACCGCATAATTATCTAGCGTATCCTGGTCGATAAACGCGCTTGATCCAGGAGTAGTATTTACGGCAGCCTTAGAGCCAATGATCGTGACTTGTTCGATAGTATCATCTGATACTGCGGTGTTCGCATGGACGTATGAAATAGAAAAAATGGTAGCCATAGCCAGCGCAACAGGGGAGTGCTTCATAGTGTTCCTTTGACAAAAATAAACAATAAATATTAATTAAGTGTGGTAATTAAAACATGAATCTAAATGAGAATCAATCTCAATTAGATTAAAAGATCGGTTTTCTTTTGCTTAGTCCTCAATGACTCAGATAATTTACTCTACTGGCATAACGAGATAAATTAATCACTAGGCATCTGTTGTCAATTGTTTATAATATAGCGCATAAATTTTTAGCGCGTTTTATACGCTTTGTTTTGAGGTTTTCCAATCTATGCGCACAGATTATTGCGGCAACATTGATGCATCTTTCATCGACCAAACAGTCACTATTAACGGTTGGGTAAATAAACGCCGTGATTTGGGTGGTGTTATCTTTTTAGATATTCGTGACCGTGAGGGGATTGTTCAAGTCGTATTCGATCCTGATGTTGAAGATGTATTTGCAACCGCCAATAGCGTGCGAAATGAGTTTTGTGTGTCAATCACTGGACGTGTTCGAGCTCGTCCCGACTCACAAGTGAATGCTGACATGCGCACCGGTGCAATTGAAATCTTAGGTAAAGGGTTAGAAATTTTCAATAAATCAGCCGCTTTACCGCTGGATTGGAACCAAGAGAACTCTGAAGAACAACGTCTTAAATATCGTTATTTAGATTTACGTCGTCCTGTAATGACTGAGCGTTTAGTGTTCCGTTCCAAAGTGACAGCTGCGGTTCGTCGCTTCCTAGAAGATCAAGACTTTTTAGATATTGAAACACCAATTTTGACTAAGGCAACGCCAGAAGGTGCGCGTGATTATTTAGTCCCATCGCGTACACACAAAGGTCAGTTCTTTGCATTACCTCAGTCGCCGCAGTTATTTAAACAATTACTGATGATGTCGGGGATGGATAAATATTATCAAATCGTAAAATGTTTCCGTGATGAAGATTTACGTGCTGATCGCCAACCAGAATTTACTCAAATCGATATTGAAACGACCTTTTTAGATGCTGATGGGGTCATGGCGATTACGGAGAAAATGATCCGTGAATTATTCCAAACTATGCTGAATGTCGATTTAGGTGATTTTCCACAAATGACTTATGCTGATGCCATGCGTTTATATGGCTCTGATAAGCCTGATTTACGTAATCCGCTACAGATTATTGATGTAGCTCAGATTATGTCTTCAGTTGAATTTAAAGTATTCTCAGGTCCAGCTAATGATCCAAAAGGTCGTGTGGCGATGTTATGTGTCCCTGGTGGGGCGAGCTTATCGCGTAAACAGCTCGATGAATATGCAAACTTTGTTGGTATCTATGGTGCTAAAGGTTTAGCTTGGATGAAGATCAACGATATTGCTAAAGGCGCAGAAGGCGTGCAATCACCTATTGCTAAATTCTTAACGCCTGAAGTGATTGAACAATTATTAGCGGCAAGCGGGGCAAATGATGGTGATATCTTATTATTTGGCTCTGACACTTACCATGTAGTGACGGAAGCATTAGGTGCACTACGCTTAAAAGTAGGCAATGATTTTGAACTAAACGAAGGCGATTGGAGACCATTATGGGTTGTCGATTTCCCTATGTTTGAGGAATTTGATGGTCAGTATCATGCATTGCATCATCCGTTTACAGCACCGCGTGACATGACGCCTGAACAATTGGCTGCCGATCCAGCAAATGCGTTATCGAATGCCTACGATATGGTGTTAAATGGTGTTGAGCTTGGTGGTGGTTCGGTGCGTATTCACCAACAGGATATGCAAGCGACCGTATTTGATATTCTTGGGATATCGAAAGAAGAAGCACAAAGCAAATTTGGCTTCTTGCTTGAAGCTTTACAGTACGGCACGCCTCCGCATGCTGGCTTAGCATTTGGACTGGATCGTTTAGTGATGTTAATGACCAATGCAACATCAATTCGTGATGTCATGGCATTCCCTAAAACCACCACAGCTGCATGTCCGTTAACGTCGGCACCTGGTGTAGCTAATGCCGAGCAGTTGACTGAATTGGCGATTGCTTCGATTGCAAAAACTGATACAGACAGTGAATAAATAGCGGATATGTCCCTCAAACGGCCTGAGTCTGTACTCGTTATTATATATGATCAGCATCATCGTGTGCTGGTCATGCAACGAGATGATGATGCGTCGTTTTGGCAATCAGTCACCGGTACCATTGAAATCGAAGAGCAACCAATTCAAACAGCCTATCGAGAGGTTGCTGAAGAAACCGGTTTTATCTTAGATCCGTTGCAAATGCCCATTCAAAATTGCCATCAAATTAATCAATTTGCGATACGTAAGCAATGGTTACATCGTTATCCACCCAACACTCAGTTTAATTTTGAACATGTATTTTGTGTTCAAGTGGACTCTACTCAGCCGGTGGTACTAACCGAACACACCGCATGTTTATGGCTCAGTAAAACTGCTGCAATTAACAAAGTATGGTCAGAAACGAATGCGTTAGCTATTGAGAAGTTTGTGCCAGAGTGTGATGCGTCATGATTATCTTAGGAATTGACCCGGGCTCGCGGATAACCGGTTATGGCGTAATTGAACAAAAAGGTAATAAGCTGACCTATATCGCAAGTGGTTGTATTCGTTTAACGGGCGATGAATTAGCAGGACGACTGCAACAAGTCTTTCAAGGTGTCAGTGAAATAATTTCCCAATACCAGCCTAAGGAATTTGCTATTGAGCAAGTATTTATGGCTAAAAACCCGGATTCTGCTTTGAAATTAGGTCAAGCACGGGGGGCGGCGATTGTTGCTGCGACTCAATTTGATTTACCTGTAAGCGAATATGCTGCACGACAAATAAAGCAGTCCGTTGTGGGTAAGGGGAGTGCCGATAAAACGCAAGTTCAGCACATGGTGAGTTACTTATTAAAATTACCCGGTACTCCGCAGGCAGATGCTGCGGATGCGTTAGCTGTAGCACTATGTCATGGACATACTCGACAAAGCTTGGTGGCGATGGCCGGTAAAGTCACTCGAACGGCAAGAGGCCGACTGCGCTAATCGTTGATAATGGTCACGATGAAAAGATGTAACTTGTATATATGTACAGTATTTTAGTACACTACTGAATCAGAACACTAACAGGGCATTCTAAAGAATTATGATTGGACTCATCACCGGTACGCTATTAGCCAAGCAACCTCCTGAAATAATGATCCAAGCCGGCGGCATAGGCTACGAAGTCTCAATGTCGATGCATAGCATTTATGCATTACCTACAGAAGGTCAGCCCGTCACTGTATTTACACATTTTGTGGTTCGTGAAGATGCACAACTATTATTCGGTTTCATCGAAAAAGAAGAACGCACTGTTTTTAGAGAGTTAATCAAAGCGAATGGCGTGGGTCCAAAATTAGCGATTACTATTTTATCAGGTATGAGTGTTCAAGATTTAATTCGCGCCGTAGGTTATGAGGATGTGTCATCTTTAGTGAAAATCCCTGGAGTAGGTAAGAAGACGGCTGAACGTCTAGTCGTTGAGCTAAAAGACCGGCTAGCTAAGCTGACGTTAACTCAGCCTAATGAGGCCCTCACGCTTCCTGTTGTATCGGCGACCGATGGCAGTACGATTATTCCGATTAATGATACCCGTGAAGAAGCCCTCAGTGCATTAGTGGCGTTAGGATATAAAGCGCCGGTGGCGTCAAAAATAATTCAATCGGTGTATGACGATACTATGTCCAGTGAACAGCTAATCCGTGCTGCACTCAAGGCTATGGTATAGTGAATCTATTAACGATATGTGAGTCAGGTGTATGATTGAAGAAGATCGATTGATCCAAGCCAGTGCGAAAAATGATGACGAAGCTGTAGACCGTGCTATTCGACCTAAAACATTAGCTGATTATACAGGTCAGGATCATGTGTGTGAGCAAATGTCGATATTTATTGAAGCTGCTCGTAAGCGAACTGATGCCTTAGATCATGTACTGATTTTTGGTCCGCCAGGCTTAGGTAAGACAACATTAGCCAATATCATTGCTAATGAAATGGATGTGAATATCAAGACAACGTCTGGCCCTGTGTTGGAAAAAGCGGGTGATTTGGCCGCTCTGCTGACCAATTTAGAAGAAAATGATGTGTTGTTTATCGATGAGATCCATCGCTTGAGCCCTGTGGTTGAAGAAGTGCTGTATCCTGCAATGGAAGATTATCAATTAGATATTATGATTGGTGAAGGGCCTGCTGCGCGTTCGATTAAACTTGATTTAGCCCCATTTACTTTGGTTGGTGCTACCACTCGAGCCGGCTCATTGACCTCTCCACTGCGTGATCGCTTTGGCATTGTACAACGTTTAGAATTTTATAATATTGAGGATCTCACTGATATTATTATGCGCTCAGCAAAGTATTTAAATGTTGAGATGGTAACAGAGGGTGCATTAGAAATAGCAAAACGCGCTCGCGGTACGCCTAGAATTGCTAATAGATTACTACGTCGCGTACGCGATTATGCAGAAATAAAATCAAACGGTACTGTAGATGAACATATCGCAGCGTTGGCATTAGATATGTTAGATGTGGATAAGGTAGGTTTTGATTATATGGACCGTAAACTCTTAGAAGCGATTATTGATAAATTTGATGGTGGTCCTGTCGGCTTAGATAATCTTGCTGCTGCCATAGGTGAAGAAAAAGAAACGATTGAAGATGTGATTGAACCATTTTTGATCCAGCAAGGCTTTTTACAACGAACCCCTAGGGGCCGCATAGCATCTAACCGAGCTTATGAACATCTTGGTTTTCAGCCAAAAAAAAGCCCACAGTGAAGTGGGCTAAAAAATAATAACTACTATAAAGGATACAAATTGAACAAACACTCAACTTATGGGGCGAATTATACAGTGGTCCGCTGAGTGTTCAATTGAAAATAATTATACATTAAGGATTAGTTTTTCTAATGGAAGCGCAAAAATTAAGTACCTTCCCAATTCGTGTTTATTATGAAGATACCGATGCTGGCGGGATTGTATACTATGCTAACTATCTTAAATTCTTTGAACGCGCTAGAACAGAATGGTTGCGAGAGTTGGGATTCGAGCAACATGTATTATTATCTGAGGATATTGCATTTGTCGTACGACATGTAGATATGCATAATCATGCACCAGCTAAGTTTGATGAGATCATCAAAGTGCATACGCAACTAAGTGAACTTAAAAAAGTTTCAATGGTCTTTACTCAAACTATAAAAAAAGAAGATATAGTATTGGTTTCAGCTACTATTCAGGTAGCATGCGTCAAACTAGATCGCATGAAACCTTGCGCTATCCCATCAGCCATTTATAAGGAATGTTTACGTGTCGCATGATATGTCGTTTATAGGCTTGTTTTTACAAGCGAGTCTCGTCGTTAAACTGGTCATGATATTACTCATGGGTGCTTCGATAGTCTCTTGGGCTTTTATTGTACAGCGCAGTCGCGCACTGAATTCAGCTAAAAATGAATTATTTCAATTTGAAGAGCAGTTTTGGTCTGGTACAGATTTAAACAAACTCTTTCAAGATCTCAGTTCACGTAGTCAAATTACTGGCGTGCATAGTATTTTCGTTGCAGGTTTTCGAGAGTTTGTACGGTTGCGTAAATCAGAAGCTCAAGGCGATGTTGTCGTAGAAGGCAGTAGTCGTGCAATGCGTGTAGCACTATCACGAGAAGTGGATGAATTAGAATCAAAATTACCGTTTTTAGCGACAGTTGGCTCGATTAGCCCGTATATTGGATTATTTGGTACGGTCTGGGGCATTATGAATGCGTTTATTGCATTAGGTCAGGTACAACAAGCAACCCTAGCAATGGTTGCTCCAGGCATTGCAGAAGCGTTAATTGCAACAGCAATTGGTTTGTTTGCCGCTATTCCAGCAGTGATTGCTTATAACCGCTTTAGTAACCAAGTAGAAAAAATCGAAAATGGTTATATTAATTTTATGGAAGAGTTCGCTGCAATTCTTCAGCGTCAGGCGATTCACTAATTATTATGGCTATGTATCAGCGAAAACGGCGTAAACCTGTTTCTGAAATCAATGTAGTGCCATACATTGATGTGATGTTAGTGTTATTAATTATTTTTATGGTAACCGCGCCATTAATATCCCAAGGTGTGAAAGTCGATTTACCTCGTGCGGATGCACAGCCGATTGAGCAAGAAGACGCACCACCGTTAATTGCATCGATGGACAAAAGCGGTTTGTATTATCTTAATATTGGCCAAAATCCGAAGCAATCATTGACGCGACCTGATCTACAAGCATTAGTGAAAGCTGAATTAGAAAATAATCCGAGTAAGCCTGTTGTTATTAAAGCAGACGGCGCGGTGTCATATGACCAAATTATTCAGTTAATGGTGATCTTACAAACTGCAGGTGTGCCCTCAGTTGGTTTAATGACAGAGCCCAAAGAATAACTTATGACGATGATCGTTCGGTTGCAACAATGGTGGCAACGTTATCTACAATCAAGTTTTGCATTGTCAATCAGTGCCCATCTGCTGTTGTTATTGGTATTAATAGTGAATGTTAGTATTGTCCCACCACAACAGCTAAATATGGATATGACACCATTAACAGATAAGATGCCTGTGTTAAATGCAACTTTTATCGATCCGGCAGTGACGCAAGCAAAGTTTGATGAGGCCAAAAAACAAGCACAAGCAGCAAAGGCCGCACAACAAGAAAAAGCACGGCAAATCCGTGAGCGAAAACGTCGCGAAGCGGCTGAGAAAAAAGCGGCTGAGGTAAAAGCTCAACGTCTTGCTGCTGAGAAACAAGCTAAGGCAAAAGCAAAAGCAGAAAAAATACGTAAGCAACGTGAACTTGAACGTAAAGCTCAAGAAGCGCTAGCCGAAAAAGAAGCACAAGCTAAGCGTGTAGAAGCTCAGCGGATTGCAAAAGCGGAGCAAGAGGCCAAAGAAAAGGCACGCAAAGCACAACAACAGCGCGAATTAGAAGAGCAAATTGCTGCTGAGCAAGCTCAAATTCAAGCGCAAGAAACGCAGCGTGTCATGACGGAAAAACAGCGCTATAGTGTGTTGATCAAATCAACTATACAACGTAATCTTATTACGAATGCTGCGTTTAAAGGAAAAAAATGTCAGCTCAATATACGTTTAGGTATTGGTGGCGTGGTATTAAAAGTGGATATAGTTGCTGGAGATGATGCTTTGTGTCGTGCTGCTATTAATGCGGTATATAAGCCTTCTAACTTACCTGTATCCAACGATCCTGCTGTATTTGCCCAATTACGAGACATTAATTTAACGGTTGAACAATGAAAAAATATATATCACAGACTACGATACTCATTACCTCAATTTTATTGTGTGTAGCAATCAAAGCACATGCACAGTTAAATATTGTTATTACCGAAGGGGTCGACAATGCCACACCCATTGCTGTGGTTCCATTTGGTTGGGAAGGCGAGGGCATATTACCGGGCGAATTATCAGATGTCATTAATCATGACTTACGAAGAAGCGGTCGTTTTAATCCTATGAATATGTCGCAGATGCCACAGTTTCCGCGTGACATCAGTAGCGTTAATTACCAATCTTGGGTTGATAAAGGAATTAACACCATTGTGGTAGGAAAAGTAAAAGAATTAGGTGGTGATCGTTTTCAAATCGATTTTCAACTGATTGATACGCAAGCAGGAAGTCAATTAGAAAAATCAGGACAAATGTTATTAGATGGGCAATTAGTAGCAGGACAATCACAACTGATTGCAGGTCGAACATTAACGGTAACGGGACGAGATTTTCGCCAATTTGGTCATCGTATCTCAGATATTGTTTATGAAAAATTGACGGGACAGCGTGGTGCATTTTTAACACGCATTGCTTATGTTGCTGTGCGAGATAGAGAAACAGTAGCTCGCCCATATCAACTCGTCATTGCTGATTATGATGGTGAAAATGAATTAGCGTTGCTTTCTTCCAAAGAGCCATTGATGTCTCCTTCTTGGTCTCCAGATGGTAATAAGCTTGCTTATGTGTCTTTTGAAAATGGTAAGCCACAAATTTTTATTCAAGATATTTATACGATGAGTCGTGTGAAATTGACTGATTTTCCGGGTATAAATGGCGCACCACGTTTTTCACCTGATGGTAAAAAAATTGCGATGGTGTTATCAAAAGATGGCAACCCAGATATTTATGTTATGGAAATTGCGACACGTCAATTAACTCGAGTGACAAGGCATCGAGCGATTGACACAGAACCGTCATGGGCCCCAAATGGAAAAGAATTAGTATTTAGCTCAGAGAGGGGTGGTAAACCTCAAATA
Organism: Glaciecola sp. HTCC2999; assembly: GCF_000155775.1. GTDB lineage: Bacteria > Pseudomonadota > Gammaproteobacteria > Enterobacterales > Alteromonadaceae > Opacimonas. The sequence continues at coordinate 538,324 of NZ_DS989810.1, read as the reverse complement.
TATAGAGTAAATTTAGAGACTAATCGAATTAAACGTTTGACCTTTGAAGGCGATATGAACTTAGGTGGAACTATAACACCTGACGGTACCGAATTGGTCGTTGTTAACCGAACCAATGGTAACTATCACATTGCTAGACAAAATTTAAACGATGGTGCAATGCAAGTATTAACTACGACGTTTTTAGATGAATCGCCTAGTATTGCACCAAACGGTAGTATGATCATTTACAGTACACTACATGAGGGAACGCAAGTGTTATCATTGGTTTCTTTAGATGGTCGTTTTAAAGCAAGATTACCTGGTGTGGCTGGACAAATTAAAGCCCCTAGCTGGTCACCATTTTTACGCTAATATATCAATTTTAATAACAAGGAAAATTCATGAAAACTTCTACTTCACTTCGTTCTTTATTAATTGCTGTGCCAGTAATGACATTAATGGCATGTTCTTCTGGTCCTTCAGAAGCAGAATTAGCCGCTGAACGAAATCGTGTAGCAGCAGAACAAGCCGCTGCTCAACAAGCTGCAGAGCAGGCTAATCAAGAACAAGTTCGTTTGGAAGCAGCGCAACGTTTACAACAAGCGCAAGAAATAGCGGAGCAAGAGCGTGATGAATTAATGTCAATGCAGACGGTTTATTTTGATTTTGACCGCGCGACCATTAAAGCTGACTTTTATAATGTATTAGATAAGCATGCTGCATTCTTAGTAAAAAATATGGATCAAACCATCGTGATTGAAGGTCATACTGATAGCCGAGGTACGCCAGAATATAATATCGCATTAGGCGAGCGTAGAGCTCAAGCTGTTGAAACTTACTTCTTAAATGCTGGTGTATCTGCATCACAAATTTCAGTTGTGTCTTTTGGTGAAGAAAAGCCGGCAGTGACAGGTACTTCTGAATACGCATTTGCACAAAGCAGACGTGCTGTAGTTGTATATAAATAATTATGAAAATGACCACGAGATCATTAAGTTGCACCATGGTGGGTGCTTCTTTATTGTTGATATCGAGTACACAGGCAGCGCAAGCGCCTGTGTACAATTTGGCTGATGGTAATTTAGTTGAAAAGCTTGAGAGTCTTGAGCGTGTAGTTAATTCACGCACACGGAATCAACAGCGTGTTCAAGAACAGATTAATAGCATGGAATCCGAGATAAGCGAGATTCGTGGACGTATTGAAGAGCAAAATTTTCAGATTGAAAAGATCTTACAACGTCAAAGAGAATTATTATTAGCATTTGATATTCAATCTCAGCAGCTTCAAGATGTTTCTGAGCTGTCAGCGGCTAATTCAACAAATTCTTCACTTACTACCAAGAGCCCGTCTCAATCTAACTCCATAAAAACAACAAACACTACTTCTGAGAATGCTGCGGTTATTCAACCATCAGCGTCATTGGATGCAAGTGTCGCAACCCAAAGTGATAATGATGCAGTTGATTATAAAGCTGCAGTTGATTTAATTTTAAAACAACGTGATACGGCAGCTGCCATTCCAGCACTTGAAAAGTTTGTAGATGACTATCCTCAATCACGATTTAAACCCAATGCACATTATTGGTTAGGTCAAATTTTTTATAATGGAAAGAATTGGCAGGATGCAAAAAAGCATTTTGGGACGCTTTACACTCAATACCCAACTTCAAATAAAGTAGCAGATGCAACACTAAAGTTAGGTATCATCGCCAAAAGTTTGAGTGATAATAAAAATGCCCGTGAATATTTCGAAAAAGTCATAGCAAATCATGCTGATACTACATCAGCTAAGCTCGCTCAGGAGCAAATAAACCTGCTTTAATTTTCAGCATGTTGGTGTGTTAATAAAGTATAAGATTGTTTGTAAAATAGACATAAACTGAGCTTTTCACAATAAAAACGTTTTTTTTAATGTTTTTGCTAATTTAGGGTTGATTAAGACTCATAATTGAGTATTATATGCGCCCGTTGCCTAGCAAGGCAACAGATTGAAAGAAAGGGTCGTTAGCTCAGCTGGTAGAGCAGTTGACTTTTAATCAATTGGTCGCTGGTTCGAATCCAGCACGACCCACCATTCTTTCCAATCGCTTCCATTAGATGGGTCGTTAGCTCAGTTGGTAGAGCAGTTGACTTTTAATCAATTGGTCGCTGGTTCGAATCCAGCACGACCCACCATCTAATCTTTATCAATACTCATTCATCTTATAAGCTTTATAATCCTTATTAGTTTTAACTTGAATTGTTATTTTATTCATCGTCAATATTCACCCTACTATGAATTCATTATCGCTATGCGTATAATATTCGAATTATTAATCTCATCATGACCATTATGACTGACGCATTACGAATTGCTCCGATCGATTATCCTTTTCCTGAAAAACCGGCTAGCTTATCAGCCGAACGCTCAGCATTTTTGACACAAGAAATAAAACGTTTATTAGTAGAGAAGAATGCAACGTTAGTTGCTCATTACTATACTGATCCTGAAATTCAAGCATTAGCTGAAGCAACAGGCGGTTGTGTATCAGATTCACTTGAAATGGCCCGTTTTGGAAGAGATTGTGCTGCAGAAACCTTGATTGTGGCGGGTGTTAAGTTTATGGGTGAAACATCTAAAATATTATCACCAGAAAAAACGGTATTAATGCCCACTTTAGAGGCGACTTGCTCTTTAGATTTAGGTTGCCCTGAGAAGGAATTTTCGGATTTTTGCGATACTCACCCAGACCATACGGTTGTCGTATATGCAAACACTTCTGCGGCAGTCAAAGCCAGAGCCGACTGGATTGTGACTTCATCTATTGCGTTAGAGATCGTGGAGCATTTGGACAGTGAAGGGCACAAGATTATATGGGGACCTGATCGTCACTTGGGCAGTTATATAGCAAAAGAGACCGGTGCTGATATGCTGATGTGGCAAGGTGAATGTATCGTCCATGATGAGTTTTCTAGTAAAGCCTTGAAAGATTTGCAGCATGTATATCCAGATGCTGCTATTTTAGTGCATCCTGAATCACCTGCCAGTGTAGTGGAAATGGCTGATGCGGTAGGTAGTACATCACAGCTTATTAATGCAGCTAAATCCTTGCCTAATAAACAGCTCATTGTCGCGACCGATCGCGGTATCTTTTATAAGATGCAACAACAAGTCCCAGATAAAGAGTTATTAGAAGCACCCACAGGTGGAAATGGTGCTACGTGCAAAAGTTGTGCGCATTGTCCTTGGATGGCGATGAATGGCCTTGAATCAATTTATAAAGCGTTAACTTGTGATGCTGGTGATAATTCACTACATAATATTGAAGTTGATGAGAGTGTGCGTGAAGGGGCTTTAATTTCATTAAATCGTATGTTGGATTTTTCAGCTCAGTTAAAAGCGAACGCGAATACTTCAGTCTAGGTACTGTTAATTGTAGAAATATCGCGAAAACACTTGTTATTTAACCTGTGTTTTTCTAATATACGCGCCGCAATCAACGAGTTATCTTGTTGAAACGTTTCGGAGAGGTGGCTGAGTGGCTGAAGGCGCACGCCTGGAAAGTGTGTTTAGGGTTAAACCTAACGAGGGTTCGAATCCCTCTCTCTCCGCCATTACATGAAAAGCTAGACTATAATAGTCTGGCTTTTTTCGTTTTAAAGCCCCGTGTTTACTGGCTTTGTGAGTTGTTACTAAAAAACATCTCATTACCAGTTCTTGTAAATTCTACTGTTTACCATGAGTAGAATTTGAGTAGATAATCTGTAACTGACAGAGAAAAACACATGTTAACTAAAACCAAGATACAACGTCTCAAAACTCCCACCAAACTAGAACGTCATTTAGATTCAGATAGTCTTTACCTCGAAGTGACTAAAACAGGCTCTAAGATATGGCGTTATCGTCATAAAAACTATGCTGGTTCATGGACCATGAAAGCCCTTGGAACATACCCCAATACAACCCTTGATCAAGCTAGAACGTTGCGTGATGAACTATCCTCAGTCGTGCAGTATAAGAGCGTTACCTTTGAGCTAGCAGCCTCACAGTGGCTCGACTATAAAGGGTATACAAGCAGCAAAAACAAACAACTCATTGAAAGACGAATAGAACGATACCTTTTACCCACTCTAGGTCACATAACAGTCTCTCATATCAAGCCAAGAGACACTTTGCCCATACTCAAGCAACTGGAGTCTGATGGGTACTTGGAGCTAGCTAAACGAGTACAGAACATTACAAGCCAAATCTTTAAATACAGTGTGCAAAACTTGTATTGTGAAGCTAACCCAGCCCAACCGTTGCAAGGTTGTACCAAGCAGCCAAGAGTGCGTCATATGCCTGGGATAATAGAGCAGGGAGCATTTGCACGCATGTTATCTACCATTGATCAGGCTAGCAATTTGATGCCTTCTGTGAAGCTTTGCCTGCAAATAGCACCGCATGTCTTTCTCCGTAGTGAGTCGATCAGGCTGGCACACTGTGACGATGTTGACCTAGATCGCAAGTTATGGACAATACCGAAAGATAAGATGGGCAGGGAGCACGTAATACCGCTAACTGAGCCTGTTATAGCACTCCTGAAACTAGCGTTAAAGTTGTCTGATGGGGTACGTTATTGTTTAATGGTATCAGGCAGGGTAAGCCATTGAGCGAGAATACGTTGAACCATGCTTTGCGTTCTCTGGGCATTCGCGTTTAAATTCCAATGTGAATTGTCGTCTACCCATTTTAAAAACCTCGTTAGTTTTGGTTATATTACCTCTAACTAGGTGTCTAGGAAAGTTAGACCATTACAAAAAACGTAATCCTCATGGTATGGGTATATTAAGTAAGAGGAATACTAACCCATGACTGTTAATGACATTGATATTATCACTATTGGCGCTTTGGTTGAGATTATCGACCAGAATGAGACGTCTCTTTGGGTCTTTTTAGCGCCCGTGTCAGGTGGGATCAAGTTTGAATTTAAACAGCGAAAGATCATGGTCATCAGTACACACTCACCGTTAGGTAAGCAATTACTAGGCAAAGAAACAGGTGATGAATTGTCAATTGGGCTAGGGGCTAGAAGTACACAGTATCGTATAACGGATATGGCGTAACAGGTGAGCTAGACAACGTCCGCGTAAACCTTGTCAATTGAATGCCAAAGCAAACATAGGGTATCAATATGATGGGACGTGGAAGAGCAATAAACGAGGTTAGCATACTAAACTCAATCTGTTGTTAGCTTATGAGTCGATTCATTTATTCGTTTAAGCCTAATGTTTTTTCGCTTCTTTGGCATAAAACAATTAATTTACAATTCGAAACTTATCGTTTACGATCTAAAAAAATCACAATGAGTCATAAGTTGTCATCTGTGTTTTATTAGGGTCATTGTAAGTCATTTTTGATAGAGTGATTGGCTATGGTCAAACTTGGTAGATCTCAAAACACAATAACCATCTAAAACTTATATGTAAAAAGTCTTGGCGTATGAAGCTTTAGCACCTACAGCAGCAAAAGTGAATAAAGTTTAAGTAAGTTTCATGAGCAATCTTAAGTAACGTTGACTTAATGATGTTGTTGATTAATACCGTGAGTGGAGAATAAATGAAAATTTCTAATCTTGTTGCATTGCAACTTTTAATAATACCTTCATCTAATGCCAGCGATTATCCATTTGAGTTGCCAGAAACAATATCAGCAGAAATAAACATAAATACACATCAACAACAAAAATATAACAATAACTTGCTCGGCACCAATATTTTTAACTTTACTTATTCAAACGAAAAAGAATTAATAAGAACATTCGCCCCCTTAACTATACGCTTCCCTCATGGCTTATGGGCAAATTGGTATGATTGGCGTACTGATAGCACGAGACAATTCGGTGACGATAGAGTGACATTTACTAACTCACTCGGAGAAACGAAATCCAGACTGCTAGACCATTTATCGACAATTCAAGTATTTGAATCAAGTGGCTCAAAAGTAGGCATTGATGGATTACAAGAATTAAATAACGAGCGTTTAAATGATCAGGGACAGCCCTTTGATATGGTATGGACATTTAATATGAGTGCTGATGGTGAAGACGGCAGTAGCCCTTTAGATGATGGTAGTTCTGAGTCAGTAGACCGATACATGGACTTAATTGATCGAGGTTTTACTGTCACCAATATAGAAATGGGTAATGAAAACTTTTATCCTGGCCAACGCAGTACAATTATACCCAACGTGAGTGATTATATTGCCCGTGCACAATCAATGTCTAAGGCTTTAAAAGCGATAAATCCAAATATTCAACTTTCTATACCTCTATTAAGAAAAGAAAATTATGCCAACCCTAATTACAATGAACTACTCACAGAAAGTAAAGATTATTTTGATGCGGTGACAGTACACACCTATGTTGGCTACGATCCCGATGACAATAATGATAGCAATGAAGCTTATAAAACTGCGCTACTAGCGCGTGTTCACATTGCCAATTCTGTGAATAATTATTCGCGACAAGTTGCGCCTAATAAACCTATTTGGTTAACAGAATGGGGGGTTAAGTCAGGTGGACCAAATGCAGCGTCAATTTTAGGAATGGCAGATACTTATATATTTATGAGTGAAAACCAAGATATTTACCAAAGAGCCAATTGGTTTAGTGTTAATGGTAAATTGAATTCTTTTTTAGTGTGGCATCAAAAAGAAGTACAACCAGGAGTATTTAGGCCTAGTGTTAAAGAGCCTTTAGAAAAAACCTTATTTGGTTCTGCCCATGAAATTATTCGTTCAGTTTTACAAGACAGCACCTTGTTAGACAGCGATATAAGCGCCGTTGAATTAGAAAGTGGTGTAAAAAGCATAAGTGCTAGGGCGGTAATAAAAGACAATAAAATCGTTATCTTGGCGTTAAATCTTACTGATAAAGCTTCCCCTTTTACGTTGACCTTAGACAATGCGGCATATAACGGTAATGTAACGCACTACGCTATGGCCTTTAGTTCATTAGACGAAGAACGTATTTTACCAATAGATGAGAACCCTCTTAATTTAGTATCTGATGGTAATAAAAATATTAGCTTAGCCCCGTTTTCATTTAATAAGATTGTGCTAAACGATACGAACATTATCGCTGATGTGTTTGACGTAAAAGTGACTACTGAATCCAATAAGTATAGGTATGACGTTGGGCAAAGCATTAACCTGCAAGCTAGTGTTAGCGTTAACGAAGGGGCGATTGATTCGGTTCAATTTTTTGAAAATGGCGATTTATTAGCTAGCGATAGTAACGCGCCATATATTTTTACTTGGCGACCTTCTACACCCGGCACACATGAAATAACGGTTAAAGCGTTCAAAGAAGATGGCACAGAAAAAACATCCGCCACTACATTGGTTAGTCTAAACGGTGAGCCCTTAGTGTTTGATGTAAGCTTAGCACAACCAAGTACAAGTGAAATGACTGCGGGTGAAAGCCTCACGCTGGACGCCAGTGTAAGCTCCAATTATGGTAAAGTTAGTAAAGTTGATTTTCATGTCAATGGCAACTTTGTTTTTAGCAGCACAACACCTCCTTATACCTTTGCTTGGCAACCTGCAACTGCAGGAGAGTATACCCTAGATGCAGTAGCCGCTAAAAGCGATGGTAGTATTAAACAATCTGAAAGTATTACGATTACGGTAAATGCTCCCGCGCCAACTCCTACTCCTGTACAGCCAGCTCCACCATTAACTGTAGCTGATGAATCATCGAGTAGTGGCGGCGGTGTTGGCTTGTTAGTTTTGCTCTCGCTTGGCATTATTTGTTTCACTAGGCGATCGTTTTATCGTAATATGAAGAAATAAATATAGGTACACGGCAACGTCAGCCTAAACCCTGTCAATTGAATGCCAAAGCAAACACTCGATGACGGTATTTAATAAAGGAATAACATGATCTATTTAAGTTCCACATCGGGTAAAAAATAAGTTTATTCAGTATTATTGGGTTTCAGAAGCATTTGTACGCAAGGTAATGGTAAATTTTATAGCCTAGGCTTATCCACTAGTTATCGTTCAGCCTAGCGATGTCTCAGTGAGCTTTGAGATTGACCTGTAAGCCTCTAATGCTCGAAGACAGCCTTCTGACTATGCTAAGTACGCTTATTGTTGCCCGTAGTGGCTCTGGTTGGTATACATCAACCTACAACTACTGCGCTGCGCTTGCTTGATATCCTGCACCCGCATAATATTAAATTGTACTGATGCAGGTATCCATTTTGCTCTTTTATGTACATTGAGTGACACTAGTGGCGGCAAAAAACAAACATTTATTTTTTTCTCGATCTTATGGGTAGTATTTTTCTTTTTTTGACTCTACCGTTATAAATAAATATTTTTAGCATTGTAGTGGCCAACACGCTTTCGATCGTTACCCCACAGTTAGCACTAGATTTTTATGAAAAGCTTATAAAAGAAATAACACACTCGCCACCGTAACCAAAGCTGGCAGCACCGCTCGTTTGAAACGTATTAAATTTAAACAAAAACAATAGAGTAACCTTTATGAAATTAAACACTTTATTAGTAACCTGCACTTTAACTTTAACGGCAGCTTGTGGCGGTAAGCCAACGCCAGTAAACACAGCCGTGATAGCAGATAATGCCAAACCCAATATCATCATGATTGTTATCGACGATTTAGGTTGGTCTGATGTGGGTTACAACCAAACGACTGACTATTTTGAAACGCCCAATATTGATGCACTGGCACAACAAGGTTTACGTTTTGATCAAGCCTACGCAGGCGCAGCTAACTGTGCACCAAGCCGCTCGGTACTTATGTCAGGTCAATATGGGCCTCGACATGGCGTTTATACGGTATCGCCATCGGACCGAGGGAATACAAAAACACGTAAACTGATCCCGATAAAAAATAAGCGCGGCCTTACTACGGACGTTATCACCATAGGGGAATCCCTGAAAACAGCAGGTTATGCCACCGGAAGCTTCGGTAAATGGCATATAGGCGTAGATCCTGACGAACAAGGTTTTGATGTTAATGTTGGTGGTAGCCACCAAGGTATGACTTTCCATTACTTTAGCCCTTACCAATTACCGAACATTGAAGACGGCCCGAAGGGAGAATATTTAACCGAGCGTTTAACCACAGAGGTGATCGACTGGGTGAAATCAAGCAAAGACCAACCGTTTTTTGCGTATGTGCCTTACTACACGGTGCACACCCCTTATCAAGCGGTTGTTGATAAAGTAAACAAGTATCATGAAAAAGGAATTAAAAGTAAGCGAGAAGCCACTTACGCGGCAATGGTTGAGCATATGGATGACAATGTTGGCCGAATTTTTGATATGTTAGACTCAGAAGGTTTAGCAAATAATACCGTGGTTATTTTTACCTCTGACAATGGCGGTTACCGGATGTCGTCATTCCCAACACCACTTCGCGGTGGTAAAGGCTCTTATTATGACGGTGGTTTACGCGTGCCATTAATTGTTCGTTGGCCAGAAAAAATTAAACCAGGCCTTGACCATACCCCGGTGATTAATGCTGATTTCTACCCAACCTTAGTTAATTTAACGAAATCAAAACAACCAAACCAAGTGCTCGATGGTGTTGATTTAACTGCGCACTTATTAGGTCAGCAAGACATTGCCGAGCGCGATTTATTCTGGCATTTCCCGATATATTTACAGGCACACCATGCCAAAACCGACCAAGGGCAAGATCCACTATTTAGAACCCGCCCTGGTAGTGCTATTAGAAGTGGCGACTGGAAGCTGATCCAATACTTTGAAAATGACGAATATGAATTGTATAACTTAGCTAACGATCTGGCTGAGCAAAACAACCTAGCTGTCCAACAGCCACAAAAGGTCGCTCAGTTAAAAGCGAAACTGCAAGCATGGCAACAACAAATTGGCGCAGATATTCCAACCAAACTGAACCCTGAATATGATGCCAAGGTGAATCAACAACTTATTCGCGAGCAACTTTTAAAACCTCATAAATAATTAAACCTTATTAATAACAATGCAGCTCAGGTATTATCTAACCGATAGTACCTGTTAGCTCAAATCAAAGAACAAAAGCTCGTTGTTTGAATTAAGTTTCCGGTACAATAGCAAACGGTAGAGCAATGTTAATATTGACGTAGTCATCCTCCTAAAGTATTGTTATCTTCACTGACGAAATTCAAGCTTTTGCACTTGGATATGAATTGAGTAGTAAGTCTGCTCAGTCAGTACGATCTTTCGAATATTGTATTTAACCTGAGCGCTAAACCAAACGCTATTCGTTAGTGTTCAGATAAACGAGTTAAGGTTTATAAAAGGTATGTCGTGTCTCACGCCAAAGTAACCTCTTCAACGCAAGGTTCAACATCATGCGCTGAACCCCAAAATGCCGCGACCTTACTTCACTCAAGTTCATTTGGGCAGCTTTTTAATGCCGATAAAAAACGCTTATATGCCTATATTTTTGCTTACCTGCAAGACAAACCAGCAACTGATGACGTTTTTCAAGAATGCTGTTTAACCTTATGGAAAGAGTTTGAAAAGTTTGAGCCAGGCACTAACTTTTCGAAATGGGCAAATAGCATTGCCTTTAACCGTATTCAAGTATTCAGGCGTACTCAGCAAAAATACCAATTAGGGCTGTCTGATTACTTTATGCAACAGTTTGCACAAAACCTTACCACCATTGAAAGCAAGGCTTTGTCGCAAGAGCAAAAATGGTGTTATTTAGAGCAATGCTGCCAACTGCTGGCACCGCCATTACAAAATATTTACCAGTCGTTTTATGTCAATAACCAAACCGCAGCTGAAATAGCTGAAATAAACGGACGATCCATTCGTGCGATTCGCAAAGCCGTGCATAAATTACGAAAAAGCTTATTTGACTGTATTGATCAAAAAATTACCGAAGGTGCCTCGTGAAGCGTAGCGAACAGTTTGCCGAAATCAGGGAAATAGCCGATGCGATTTGTAATTACAGCGCAACCACTGAGCAAAAACAACGGCTTGAACAACTGCTAGATAATAATATAGACGCGCAGCAATTTTATTACGATTACATCAGCATGCATATGCAACTAGAAGCTGCCGTTGAACAAAATATGGAATTTGTCTATCGACGGATGACGGAAGAATTTGTAGTGCGCCCAAAAGGCGATGAACAAACAATAGCAACCATAACGCCAACCGAACAGCTGCCAAATACAACAACGAACAGCGTAAGCAAAAGCAATAAATTAAGGCAGATGCGCAGCCATGTATTCATCGTGCTGTGCCTGCTTATTGCGATATTAACTGCGCTATTAACTTGGCAGTTATTCAACCAAAGCACCGCGCCCTTTAATGCGCAAATTTTGCAAGGTCACCTGTCTATTGTTAGCCAAGGAAATATTGCAGATAACAACTTGTTTGCCGGTGAATACCGGGTGGAGCAAGACGCGGTGATCGCTTTACCAAACGATGTTCGCCTCCACCTTACCGCCCATACTGTTATTAAGCTTTTCAACGGCAATGAACTGCAACTAAAACGTGGTCTATTAAAGCTCGTTGCCGTTTCTAAGCAGAAAATAATCGTGCATACACCTAGCTTCAGTGTAAACGCCAATGGTGACGATTTAACCATTGATTTAACGCAGCCCGAACCCATACTGACCACGGGCGCTAATACACTACTACTGCCCTCACGCTGGAGACCTAAACATTTTTGGCCATTTGAAAGCCACAGCGATCGCGTTATAGACCTTGCCAATAATGCTGTTGGTATCGCGGGTAAAAGTACTCGCCGAACCAAAGGTTTAGTAGGCCAAGGTAGTTATTACTTTAATAACCATTCGACTGATCGCATTGATTTAGGCAGTGGTGGTGGCACCGTACCAGCAAGTGGTTCTTTTGCGGTATCTGACGGCGTCACCCTTGAAGTATTGCTAGCGCCAGAATATTCTGGCGAATTAGGAGATATTGACCAAATATTCAGTAAAGATACCGGTGATGAGAAACTACGTATGGTGCTAGGTTTTCAGCACAACAGCCGCAAACAAGATTTGATGCCAGATATAGACGTAAACGAAAGTTTAGAGTTTGGTTTATATATATTAGGGCAAGGTTATCACCGACTAAAACTGCCACTTGACGGCCAACAAGGGCGACCAACACTAGCGCAATTGAAAGACGGCAAGATGCATCATGTGGTCGCCAGTTATGATGTGAGCACAGGCTTAAAAGCACTTTATATTGACGGTCAGTTGCTTGCCAGTTATCAGTATCCTCCAGGCTCTAAAATGCTTACTGGCGGCCCCGGCAATGCCACTATTGGCAACACTCAAGGCCATAAACGTTGGCAAGAAAAATCTTATGCTGGCGTTATTGATGAAGTGGCATTTTACGACTTTGCCTTACCCAAGTTTGTGGTACAACAACATTGGCAACATACACAACAAGGAAAAAATTATTTTGGCTTACCTGCCAACGCCGAACCATTGCCAGTTCAGTTAACTCTGCTTTTACCTGCGCAAACAACATTAGCATTAGCGCCAATAACAGGTTTGCCCAAAAAAATAATGGCTCCTTAAAATTAGAAACCATTCCAAAAAGGCCCGTTTTCGGGCTTTTTTGTTCCCATCGAAAAAATACGAAAAAAACGATATATAAGGGGGGTAACACCGCCAACTTATGACTGTTCTATACAAGCCTTAGTGAGAAAAAAGCAAAAGTAATGACCAAAAGCTAGATTGAAAAAGGCCAACATTTGTCTTTCAAACAAACAGTTACAAGCATAAATAAAGGAGCTCTTGTGGGCAAATTATTAAAATGCGCTAAAGCGGGCGTTGCTAGCCTATTGGTAGCAACAGCTATTAGCGCCTGTACTTCCGCGGTAAATAGCGACCAACAAGAAAATACGACCAAAACACAGCTAAAACAAAAAGCAAAACAAACGCTAGAACAATCCCCACAACAGAACATTGTCATGATCATTGTTGATGATTTACGACCAGTATTAGGCGTGTACGGCGACAAAAATGCTTATAGCCCTAATATTGATGCTTTAGCGGCACAAGGGATCACCTTTACTCAAGCGTACGCCAATGTCCCTGTTTGTGGTGCCTCACGCGCCAGTATGTTAACCGGCATTCGCCCGAACAAAACTCGGTTTATTGACTATAAAGCCAAAGCACAAAAAGACGCGCCTGGCGCCAAATCATTACCGCAAGTGCTTCGCGAGTCAGGCTATCACACCATGGGAATTGGCAAAATCTTTCACAACAGCAAAGATTTAGCCAAGGTCAGTTGGAGTGAAAAACTGCAAAATGCCGGTATGGGCCATGCCACTCGCTTAAACCCTGATTCAGAAAATTACCTTAAAACGACTAAATTTAATAAACGTGGTAATGGTCCTTGGTACGAAACCATGGATGTCGCTGATGAAGCCTACCCTGACGGCAAAGTAAAAGAAAAAGCACTGAAAGCGTTAACTCGGCTTGCCAAGCAAGAGCAACCTTTCTTCTTAAGTGTTGGCTTTATTCGTCCGCATTTACCGTTTTATGCACCGAAAAAGTACTACGACTTGCATCCAAGAGAAAAATTCAGCCCATTTTTTGACCGTAACAAGCCACGTAACGCACCCAAATCACTAAATGGCTCTGGCGAAATTCACACTTACCATTTTAAAGACTACACCTACAACAGTGATGCTTTCCATATGTCGTCATTACAAGGTTATTATGCATCCGTCAGTTATATTGATGCCTTGGTAGGTGATGTCATCGCGCAAATAGATAGCCTTGGCTTACGTGACAACACCACTATTATGTTAACCAGTGATCATGGTTTTAATTTAGGTGAGCATAATTTCTGGACTAAACACACCATGTTAGAAACCTCACTGCGCATTCCTATGATCGTCGCAGGACCTAATATTGCTAAAGATGAAAAAACCGATGCTTTAGTCGAATTAGTTGACGTGTTCCCAACGATCACTGAAATCACCAAGGTTAACCCGCCTGCAACGGTTCAAGGGCAAAGTTTTGTTAAATCGTTACAAAACGCATCGGTTAACCATAAAAAACAAATTTATAGCCGCTTTAAAAAAGGTGACTCGGTAGTGAACGATGACTTTATCTTTACCTCGTATGCCACTGCCGAGAACACCATTGAAGAGATGTTATATGATCATAAAGTTGACCCGCATGAAACCAATAACGTGGTTAATGAGCCGCGTTACCAAGCGGTTGCCACTAAAATGCGCGCTCAGTTAACCGCTTGTATCACACAGCAACAATGCCAAACGCATTAATCCTGTTGTTAACAAAATAAGGACTTAACATGAAAAACCAGTCTATTGTCACCCTGTTGTTTAGCTTGCTGGCTTTGCAGTTTGCAGGTTGCTCAAATGAGCCACTGACAACACCAGCAGTAAGTAGCAAAAAGCTCGAAAAACCTATAGATATCAGTGCTAGTCGCCCTAACATTATTTTTTACCTAGCTGATGATCAAGACATTACCGATTACGGTGTATACGGTAATGAAAAAGTACATACGCCATCAGTTGATCGACTTGCCCGTGAAGGTATTATCTTTAAGCACGCTTTTACTGCGCAAGCGATTTGCGCACCAAGCCGAACACAACTTTTTACCGGTAAATATCCGTTAAAAAATGGCGCTTTTGCCAATCACACACCAACGCGTCCAAACATTAAATCAGTAACCAAACAAATGCGCGCCTTAGGTTACGAGGTGGTACTTGCTGGTAAAAGCCATGTAAAACCGGCCAGTGTTTATGACTGGGATCAGGAATGGCAACCCGTGCCAAAGAAAGGTGTTCCGCGAGACTACATTCCGTTAGCTGATATTGAAAAATATTTTCAGACAACCACCAAACCTTTTGTGATGTTTATCGCCTCAAAATACCCTCATGGTAAGTATTTTGACGTTAAAAACCCTGATGCCGATAAACTTAAATTTCACCCCTTTGATCAGCACCTAAAAAACAATAAAAAGTACATTGAAAAAAGAGCCGGTTACTATCGCAGTATTGAAGAAGATAATACCCAACTAGAGCATGTATTACGTATGGTTGATACACATTTAACCGATAACACCTTATTTATTTACAGCGCCGACCATGGTGTATCGGGTAAATTTTCAGTAAAAGATATTGGTTTAAATGTGCCTTTTGTGGTGCGCTGGCCAAGTGTTATCAAAGCAGGCTCGCGCTCTGAGCAACTTGTGCATTATACCGACGTATTACCTACCTTTATTGATGCCGCAGGCGGGCAGCCTGAGCCAAGTATCGACGGCAAAAGCTTTTTGAATATTTTAAAAGGTGAAGATAAAGCGATCCATCAATATGTTTATGGTGTCCGTACCAATCAAAACATTATTAATGCCCGCGTTTTTCCGTCACGGATGATCCGCGATATTCGGTACAAATACATTCGTAACTTCAACGCACTTGAAGTGCTGGATAAAAACTTAACCGACAAAGCCAATGTTAACGCCTTTCTTGAGCTCGGCGCTCAACACCACAAGAACGAACCGTTTGAAGAGTTATATGATTTAACCAATGACCCGTTCGAGCAAAATAACCTGATTGCCGAGCCAAGCCTAAAAACGGTAAAAACACGTTTACAAACACAACTGTTTGCTTGGATGAAAACGCAAGGGGATTTCCTCAGCGAAGGCTTTGGCAATGTGCCAATCATCACAGCGCCTACGTTTAAGCTCGATCAGAACAAACCACCAAGAAGAACTGATGTGCCGAAAGCGCTGCAAAACACCTTAAAGCCTGAAGACTACTTTATTATTGATCATTGGCGTAAGTGACCATTGGCAAAGTATTAGCTGAAAATGATGTCCGCATTCAAAACCAAAATAATAACGTTAAAATAATAAAAGTAGATGCAGGTAGTTTTATTATAAAAGTAAGGTAGTTATCTATAGACATAGCATAGACACACGAATAGCAAAAATTATTTAATCGAATGGGTATCAATTGTCAGGGTTACTGACTTATCTTTCTAAAGTCACCAATGAATAAATTGGGGCTATTAAAAATTTTATCTTGGAGCATATATTTATGAACATTAGAACAAGCCTAAATATAAATATGGTTATGAATTCATTATCCCGTAGAATCATATTATCGGCCTCAATACTTGTCGCAACTACCTTGATGGGATGTATCGACCAAAACAATGCTTCGACTGTATCTAAAGGCTCCAGCGATGACAGCAACACCGAAACAATAAGCAGCCAAAGCCAAGTTCAAGATAATAGCCACCAGCAAAGATATCCAAGCTACCCGAGCTTGCTTGAAAACTTCCAAAATCCACCGAAAGAAACTAAGCCACTGACATGGTATCACGCCATGAATAGTAATATGTCTGCCGAAGGTATCACCAAAGATTTCGAAACCATGGCACAAGCAGGTATTGGCGGCGTATTATATTTTAGCATTGGCCTTGGTATGCCTAAAGGTGATGTGCTTTTTAACAGTGAAAAGCATATTGAATTAATCGGCCATATGGCGGCTGAAGCGAAACGCTTGGGCATGACTTTTGGTATTCATAACGCCGATGGTTGGTCATCAAGTGGTGGCCCGTGGAACAAACCTGAGCACGGAATGAAACAAGTGACTTGGAGTGAAAAAATTGTAAATAGCAATGCCAGCAACAAGGGCAATATAAACGTTAAATTAGCTCAGCCGATGACCATGTTAGATTATTATCACGACATTGCGGTTATTGCTTATCCATCGCTACCTACCGATATTATTGACGCTCAGTTAACACCTACCATTACCGCTTCAGATCCTGATTTTGATGTTAGTGTGGTTAATAATATTGAAGTTGATACCGTCTCCTCGATAAAATCGAAAAATGAACAACCCGTATGGTTACAGTTTGCATATGACAAGCCCGTTACCATTCGTTTTGTTAGTGTCGATATCAATTGGGGCAAGCATATAAAATACCAGTTACAGTATTCTAATGACGGCAAAAATTTTAAAAAACATGTCGATATGAAAGTTAATCGCCCGGGTCGAGTACGTTGGGCTCTTGACGCAGCATTCGAAGGCGTTACCGCAAAATATTTTAGAATTGTTGCCGATAAAACTTTAAACGTATTTGAAGCAAGTTTAACTTCAACTCCAAGAATGGGGAACTACTTAGGTAGAACGTTAGCCACCCATACTAATTATCACAAATTTCCTGATATTGGTACGCCAGATCAAGCGCACATTATTGATGCCAGTAAAATTATTAACGTAACCGATAAGCTCTCTGCTGATGGCGAGCTTAATGCCGTGTTACCAACAGGTGACTGGACCATTATGCGTTTTGGTTACACCGCCAAAGGCACCACTAATATTCCGCCAACAGATGAAGGCAGAGGCTTAGAAGTTGATAAATTCAGCCGCGCTGCCTTTAAAAATCACTACGATGCTTATGTCACCAATGTGATTAATAAAGCCAAGCAAGTTGCGCCAGGCGCGTTGCAATATGTTGAAATTGATAGTTACGAAGTTGGCGGACAAAACTGGACCCAAGGTTACGATAAGCAATTTAAAGAGCTGCACGGCTATGATCTTATTCCTTTTCTACCATTATTCACCGGTAAGTTTGTTGATTCAGTTGAAACATCAAAAGCGGTTACTTGGGATATTCGCGGCTTAAGTAATAAATTAATTACCGAAAATTATTACCAATACTTTACTGAGTTAGCACACCAAGATGGCTTAAAAACTTACACAGAGCCATATGGCCATGGGCCTTTTAATGAGTTAGACGCTGGCAGTAAAGTTGATATGACGATGGGAGAGTTTTGGCTAAAACGTAATATTTATATGTTGTCTTCTGCCATCTCTGTTGGTCATATTTATAATCGTAATATTATCGCAGCAGAAGCTTTTACAGCATTGCCAGAATATAACTGGAAATTTAACCCCGCTAACGCCAAGTTTGATGGCGACAAAACGTGGGCATTAGGCGTCAATCAATTTGTATTTCACCGCTTTGTGCATCAATCAAATACCCATGTTGTACCGGGTATGACGATGGAGCGTTGGGGCGCACATATAGACGGCACCCAACCTTGGTTTGCAACCGCAGGTAAAGCGTGGTTTAACTATATAGCGCGCGGTCAATACCTGCTACGCCAAGGCCAACCGGTGGTTGACGTACTATGGTACCTAGGCGAAGCTGCGCCAACAGGTTGCCCAGAAAGACGTAAAGTTGAAACCAAACATGTACCAACCTATATCAATTATGATTGTTTAAATACTGAAAAGCTCAATGAGCTATTTTACCAAGACGGTCGTTACCATCTTAATCATGGCGTGAAATATAAAATATTAGCGTTAAAAAATCACAAAACGCTATCTTTCGAGTCAGTTAAGAAAATTCATCAATTTGCTAAACAAGGTGGCGTGATCATAGGCTCACCAATTAAACAACTTGCTGGCCGTGATATTAGTGCTGCGCAACAAGCCGAATTTGAACAAATGGTCGACTTTATTTGGTCGCAAAAAACCACACATTTGGCCATTAAATCACTAAGCGATTGGCAGAAAATATACCAACAGCATAACCTTAACTACGACTTACGCATTAAAGGCGTCAAAAACTTATTCTACGCGCACAGAAAAACAGCCAACCAAGATATTTACTTTGTTTATAACGACAGTGATAAAGAGCAATTGTTTGATGCAAGCTTTGAAGTTACCGGCAAAGTGCCTGAACTATGGGATGCTAATACCGGAAAAACCAAACGTGTTGCAGCATTTGATATCGACAATGACATCACCAATGTTGTGTTCCGTTTAGCACCCGAAGAGTCTACTTTTGTAGTATTTAATGAAGACGCTACCGGCAAGCCAAAACTAACGCCTAATGTTATTCGCCAGCATGATATTGAAGCCGTGTATGACCAACAATTTAATATTCAGCTTGTATCACAAAGCAATCAGCGCCTTGCTGTTGACCTTGGTGAAGGAACTACTGATGTTTCAATAGCAGATGTTGCCGGCAAGCAAACGTTAACCGGTAGTTGGCAAGTATCATTTGAAAAAGACTATGGTTTAGATCAAAGCTTTACCTTTGACCAGCTCAGCAATTGGAAAGATTCAAGCAATCCTGAGATCCACGCATATTCTGGTATCGCAACATACGAGCAAACCTTTACCATTAACCCTGAATTACTGAGCGCTGATCAGCAAGTAACCTTAGATTTAGGTAAGGTTGGTAACACCGCGCAAGTGTTTATTAATGGCAAAGAAGTAGGCACCACGTGGATTGCACCATTTGCTTTAGATGTATCGTCTTATTTGCAACCAGGACAAAACCAACTTACCGTGAAGGTAGCAAACGCTTGGACAAACCGCATGATCACCGACGAAGCACTGCCTGATAATTCAGGGTTCTGGCAAGAAAACGGTAAACGTGTCGCTAACATGCCAGCTTGGTACATAAACAACGAACCTTTACCTAACTCAGGTAAAAAAGGCCATCGTCGTACCTTTACCACGCATAAATTTGTCAAAAAAGACGATGCTTTGATTGATTCAGGTTTATTAGGACCTGTTACGTTAAGCTCGACGAAATCAATCAGTTTAGCAACGAAATAACATCAACTACCGCCAAACTTAACTGGTTTTCCTATTAAGTTGCTAATTAATATGTTTATTCTAAAAAATATGGAGTTTCACATGTTTAGTGCAATGATTAAAGTCCGCTGTTTAGGTTTGATCGGCTTTATGCTGTTGTTAACAGCCTGTTCGTTCGAACCTAATGATATGGTTAATTCAAATAAAATTGTCAATGCTACTGCCCCCATTGCATTAAAAGTAGGTGAAGGTTTTGTTGATCCTATTGGTTATTATGAAAAAAACCCGCGTTTTACTTGGCAAATTGCGCCAACTGCTCAATCGCAGTTTCAACAAGCCTTTCAAATACAGGTGGCGTCCTCTGCCGTAACTATTGAGGCTGCAGATTTATGGGATAGTCAAAAACAATTATCGGCAAACAACGCTTGGATAAAGTATCAAGGCAAGCCGCTTGCGTCTCGTCAAAAAGTATATTGGCGGGTGCGTATCTGGGATGAAAATGATCAAGCGTCATCGTGGAGCAAGTTAGCCTCAATAGAATTAGGCTTATTAACCAATGATGAATGGCAAGGCCAATGGATACGCCACTCTGAAACAGGGGAAACTTATCAAGATACAGTTCCTAGAAACAAACAACAATTTACCAATAAATTGTATCGACCACAGTATTTACGTAAGGACTTTTCAGCGTCTAGAAGTGTCAAACAGGCAAGACTTTATGTTACTGCCAAAGGTATTTTTAAAGCCTATCTTAATGGTCAAGTGATTTCAGACGATGTAATGACGCCCGGCTGGACGCCATATCGCAAACGCATTGAAACCTTAACCTATGATGTTACTGAATTTCTCCAACAGGGAGACAATACTCTCGCAGCGACTACCGCTGAAGGCTGGTACGGCGGACGTATCATTAGCCCTCATAAGCGTGATGTAAAACCCCACGCCCTACTTGCACAATTAGAGATTAGCTACCAAGACGGTACAAAACAAACAATTGTAACCGATAGTAGTTGGCACGCTACAGTCAATGGCCCTATTCGCGCAGCCGGAAACTACGACGGTGAAACCTACGATGCTAACTTCGAAATGCCCGGTTGGAACACGCCTGAATTTGCAATTAAAAAATCGCCTCAACAATGGCAGCAAGTATTAGTTGAGGCTCGAGAACAAAACGTTGTGCTATCTCCTAAACGCCATACGGCGACTAAAACCAAGTTAACGCTAAACGCGCAAAAAATTGTGCAAGTTGCCAACCCGAAATCAGGCGTTGTGGTATTTGATATGGGACAAAACATGGTAGGTGTTCCCGAGTTAAATATTCCTGTTTTAGCTAACCAACAAATAACTATACGTTTCGCTGAAGCGCTCGAACACAATAAGTTTTACACTAAAAATATGCGTTCAGCCAAAGCAACCGACTACTATACACCCGCGACAACAGGCACTATTTCTTATACCCCAACGTTTACCTTTCACGGATATCGTTACGTTGAGCTTTCTGGTTATGACCAAAACCAGCAGCCTCAGCTAAATTGGGTTAAAGGTCTAGTTCAACACTCAAACTTCGATGTTCATGCTAACTTCACATCTTCTCACGCGAAACTAAATAAATTGGCAGAGAATGTGGTGTGGGGTTTACGTGGTAATTTCTTAGATATTCCAACAGATTGCCCACAACGAGATGAACGTTTAGGTTGGACTGGTGATGCACAAGTATTTGCTAAACCGTCAATGCACATGGCAGATGTTTATGGGTTTTGGAGTGCTTGGTTGCAAACCTTAAGAGAAGATCAAGCTACCGATGGTCGTATTCCTAACTTCGTGCCAATTGTGCCTGGTCGTCACGATAAAGGTACCTCCTCAGGTTGGGGCGATGCTGCAGTGATTATTCCTTGGGAACTATACCTGCAAACAGGTGACAGCCAAGTGTTACGTGAAAACTACAACATGATTCAGTCGTGGCTTAAATTTATCGAAGCGAAAGCTAAGAATAACGTCTCTACATTGGGCGGCTTTGGTGATTGGTTGCAACCTTATCCACAACGCAAGAAAAAAGCGAATCGCGGTGATACGCCAATTCACTTGATCTCAACCGCTTATTTGGCAAGATCGTTAGATTATGCCAGTAAAGCAGCCGCAGTGTTAGGCCTTGAAGCTGATGCTAAACAGTATGCAAAGCGATTCCAACAAGTGCGCAAAGCATTTAGAACTGAGTTTTATGACCAATATACCAAAGTCAAAACACCGGCAACGCAAGCCAGTTATTTACTGCCGTTAGCGTTTAACTTATTTGACGACGTTGATATTACCAATGCTCAAAATCACCTAATTACTGAAATACAAAATGCGGATAATCATCTGCGCACCGGTTTTTTAGGTACGCCATTATTAGCACCTGTTCTTCAAGATATGGGCAGAAGTGATCTTATGTATGACATTTTGTTTAAAGAAAGTTACCCGTCATGGTTTTATTCAATTAACAATGGCGCGACTACCACATGGGAACGTTGGGATTCCTATTCACTTAAAGATGGTTTTAATAAAGAAAAAATGAACTCGCTGAATCATTACGCCTATGGTGCAGTCGCACAGTGGTTTTATGAAGGTATTTTAGGCATCAATGCCGCCAGTGCGGGTTTTAAAGAAATTAATATCGCCCCGCAATTTAATCAGCGTTTAACAAATGCCTCGGGCAGTTATAAAACACTTCAAGGTGAAGTTAAAGTGAGCTGGAAGGTTGTTCAAGGTAAGCTCGATATGCAGGTGACTATTCCCAAAAATAGCCGAGCAAATTTTGTATTACCACAAGTCACTTCGTTAGCTATAAATGGTGAAAAAGTATCAACAAATAAAGCATTGAAACAACTGGCGTTGACTAAACTAGCGCCGGGTGTTTATCAGATTCACGGCAAGATTATAAGGGGTTAAAATGGATAATGTTTTTACAAAAATAACGACTCAGTTTAAAAAAAGTCATAAATCCTACAGGATAAAACTAGGTTTATTATTGTCCGCCAGCTTACTAACATCTGCCTGCCAGTTAACGGATAAAGACACTAAAAATCTAGTATCGAACCAGCAAGAACAACAACGGCCAAACATTTTATTTATTTTAGCTGATGATCACAGGTGGGACTTAATTGGTAAATACCACCCAATAGTAAAAACGCCAACACTAGATAAATTGGCCGATCAAGGCGTGTTCTTCAAAAAGGCGTTTGTTACTACACCTATTTGTGGCGCCAGTCGCGCTAGTATTTTAACTGGATTAACCGAACGCACTAGCGATTATTCGTTTCACCGTCCACCTGTATCTGAAGAAGATATGGCGATTACCTACCCAGTGGTATTAAAACAACACGGTTATACAACCGGTTTTGTTGGTAAATTTGGTGTTGAAACCTCGGGCAATATCGAGCAGCGTTTTGACTATTTTAAACGTTCAAAAATGAAAAAAAACGACATCCACAAGGGTGTTGAGCGTCCACAGACCTACCACTTTGTTGAGCTTGCTAAAGACTTTATCGAGCAAAATAAAGGGAGCGGTCAGCCTTGGTCATTATCGGTTAGTTTTTGGAATCCCCACGCCCTTGACCCAGATAAAGTAGATCAATACCACTACCCTGCTGAATTTGACGAGTATTACAACGACATAACTATACCACCTGCGCCATTATCGTCGGCAGCAGATTTTGAAGCATTGCCTGACTTTTTAAAAACATCCCTTGGCCGAGAGCGCTGGCAGTATCGTTATAAAACCGAAGCCTTGTATCAAAAAATGGTTAAGCGTCATTACCGTGCCGTCAGTGCCGTTGACCGCGGTGTTGGTATGCTTTACGACAAGTTAGTTGAAGCCGGTATGGCTGAAAACACCATTATTATTTATACCGGTGATAATGGTTACTCATTAAACAACCGTCAATTGGCCGGGAAATGGTTTGGTTGGGATGAAGATTTACGTGTGCCACTTATCATTTTTGATCCGCGTAATCGCAAAGCACAAGTGCGGGAAGAAATTGCGTTAAATATCGACATTGCACCTACTATTTTAGATTTAGCAGGTATCGAATTATCTATGCGTTATCAGGGTAAATCTCTCAAACCAATTATGGCAGGTGAAACACCCGAATGGCGCAGCGAATTCTTTTTTGAGCATTTATTTTCGCCTAAAGTCTTCAAAATACCCCCAACGGTTGGGGTAAGAACCGAGGATTGGAAATATGTTCGTTACTACCGAGATAAACATGAACAACTTTATGATTTAAAAAATGATCCCAATGAAGCAACCAACTTAGCGAATTCTGCCCAACATGAAAATATTTTAAACCAGCTAAGACAAAAAACAGATGCTTACATAGATCAATATGAAGCTGAGCGTAATAATACGGTTAAACAACGTGCTTTTGATGGTAATAAAAAAACCGACTTTGTAAATGCTGATTCCAAAAATCATTAAAAACTATAGGTTTAAATATGTTCTCTTTCCAAACAGTAAACTGTTTAAAAAAATTAAAAACAATCCCTATTGGGCTATTGTTAGTTACTAGCTCATTAATGGGCTGTGTTCAAAAAAATGAGCCAAATAGCATAATAAATTCACCAACGAACTTATTAACTGAAGGTAAAAACAAACCACTAAATGTCCATAACCAAACAGCACGACTGTCATGGCATGCGAATACTAAGCAACAAGCTTTTTATCAAATTCAGGTTGCTAGTAGCGCAGAAGCTTTAAGCCAAAACAATCCTGATTTATGGGATAGCGGTAAAGTTCAAGGTAAACAATCACTCAATATTGCTTACCAAGGTAAACCTTTAACAAGTAACGATAGTGCTTTTTGGCGTGTACGTGTTTGGCAAGTTGATAACACTAAACCTAGTGCATGGAGTGCCGCCGCTTATTGGCAAATGGGCTTACTAAACAAAACCGATTGGCAAGCCAAGTGGCTTCAAGTTGCCACTCCAACAATTACGGAAATAACCCCTGAAGTTAATCAATGGATAAGCTTAGTGGGCACGGTTGAAAAGGAAGAAGGCGGTTTTAAAACACCAGCAATTGCCCCCTTAAAAATGATGCCGACAGCCAGCTTATTTCGCCATGAGTTTGCTATTGATAAACAAATCACTTCAGCAAGATTACACAGCACAGCCGGTGGTTATTATGAGCTGTTTATCAATGGTAAAAAAGTGAAAGACCGTATCATGGACCCTGGGCAAACTGATTTTGATAAACGCATTTTATACAACACCGATGAAGTTTCAGCGTTATTAAAAAGTGGTAAAAATGCCATTGGGGTTCACTTAGGGAGCGGTTGGTATGATGAGAATATTGCCTTTAGTCGTTGGGAAAATCCTGATGCGAAAAAATCAAGCAAACCAAAACGGTCGTATTCTTTTGGCCAACCAACCTTTATTGCTCAGCTAGAAATTAGTTATAGCGATGGCAGTAAGCAAATTATTGCATCTGATGAAAATTGGTTAAGCGCGCCATCACCAACCGTGAAAGAAGGTATATTTTCTGGTGAGCTTTATGATGCATCAAAACACATTCCTAACTGGCATAGCGTTACTAACGGGCATAACACTGATAACCAGAAAAGCTTTGATGATTGGCAAGCGGCTAAATTATTAGCAAATTGGCCTACCAAGCAATTAGTGCCACAATTGTTGCCACCAATTCGCCCAATAAAAGCGATGAAACCGGTAAAAATTATGCAACCAAAAGAAAATGTTTGGGTATTTGATTTTGGCCAAAATTTTACCGGTATTCCAACCTTACATTTAAACGAATTAAACCTAGCACCGGGCCAAGGGGTATTTTTAAAGTTTGCTGAGTGGCAAGATGAAAAAGGTAACATTAGCCAGTTAAGTGGCGGCGGCTGGGCAACACAGTTAAATGCCGTTGACGGCTATATTGCTTCAAACAACCAACAAGCATCTTGGACACCAAGTTTTACTTGGCATGGCTTTAGGTATGTCGAAATTACGGGTTTAACAGAGCAACCGCCGTTATCAGCGTTAAGTGCACAATTAGTTCGCAGCGATGTTAAACGTATCGGACAATTCAAAAGTTCAGATGCTTTAGTTAATCGTATTCATCACACTGCATTATGGAGCTATGAAAGTAACTTAATGAGTGTGCCATTAGATTGCCCGATCCGCGAAAAAGCCGGCTGGACTGGTGATGCCCATGCTGCGCTGATCACTGGTAATTACAATTTCAATATGAACAATTTTTGGCCAAAATATTTAGGCGATTTTCAAACAGCTGAAAACATTGCACCAACTGTAGTACCGGGTAAACGTACCGGTGGTGGTAAAGTTGATTGGGCTGTAGCCGAAGTATTTATTGCTTGGGAGCATTATCGTCATCACGGCGACATACAACTGCTAGCAAACCAATATCAAAGTTTAGTGAAATACATGGATTTTGGTCAAAGCCAAATGTCGGACTTTTTAATCAAGAACGGCTTTGGTGATTGGTGTGATCCTGTCCCTTCACCTGGAACTCCACGAGTGGGCGGCCGTGGTGTACCACAATGGACAATACCTGCGATCACCAGTACCGCTTTATTTACGCAAGCGGCAAACTATATGAGTAAAATTTCAGAAGTACTCGGTAATACAGCTGCACAAGCGCAATATCAAACCTTATATCAAAATTTAAGCCATGGCTTTCACCAAGCATTTTATAACCCAGAAACCGGCCATTACGGCAGTCAAACAGCCGATAGTATGGCATTGCAATTTGGTATTACACCGGTTGAATTACGCCAAAGTGTTGCTGATGCATTAAATAAAGATGTTGTCGAAAAATGGCGAGGTCACTCTTCTGTAGGTGCCCTTGGCCAAAGCTATTTGTATTTATCATTAAGTGATTATGGCTATACCGACACCGCATTTAATATTTTTAAAGCAAAAGGTTATCCGGGCTTTTCTTATTTATTTGATGAACTTAATGGCACAACCTTATGGGAGCGTAAAGGCGCATTTGATCCCAGCAAAGGCCGCGGCCCAGTTCGTTCTTTAAATCACCCATTTCATGGCGGTTATGACGGCTGGTTTTATCAAGGATTAGGCGGTATTCGCCCGATGGAAAACAGTGTCGGTTTTCAAGAGTTTATCTTAAAACCTGTATTTCCTCGTGATTTAGATCATGCTGATGTTAGCTTCACCACAGGCTATGGCGAGATAAAAAGTTCATGGCAGCGCGTAGGAAATCAAATAAAGTGGGATATAAGTATTCCGCAAAATACCCAAGCCTTGGTAACATTGCCAAACAAAACACCAAGTTTACATCACGCTGGACAATATAGTTTTGTTATCACCGAGGATTAACGCTAATGCGCGCGAATACGCGTTAAAAAACGTGGCACTGACGGGTTAAAACGTACTGATTACATTAGCAATGGTTCAAAAAATTTCTTACGACTTTTTAATTAGTGACTGCTTAGCTATTAACTAAGTTATTAACTTAACTGGTCACTTAGCGATAAAACCCAGAAATAAAACACAGCTACCCAATAATTTTAAACGTCTAAAATTTGACAGGTAAAACCAACAACAAAAGAGTAACCTTAATGAAATTAAACACTTTATTAGTAACCTGCACTTTAACTTTAACGGCAGCTTTGACGGCTGCTTGTGGCGGTAAGCCAACGCCAGTGAATACAGCCGTGATAGCAGATACTACCAAACCCAATATCATTATGATTGTTATCGACGATTTAGGTTGGTCTGATGTCGGTTACAACCAAACAACCGACTATTTTGAAACGCCTAATATTGATGCACTCGCACAACAAGGTTTAGTTTTTGATCAAGCCTACGCAGGCGCAGCTAACTGTGCACCAAGCCGTGCGGTACTAATGTCGGGTCAATATGGGCCTCGACATGGCGTTTATACTGTATCGCCGTCAGACCGAGGTCATGCAAAAACACGTAAACTGATCCCGATAAAAAATAAGCGCGGCCTTACTACGGACATTATCACCATAGGGGAATCCCTGAAGACCGCAGGTTATACGACAGGAACGTTTGGCAAATGGCATTTAGGCGCAGATCCAGATAAGCAAGGTTTTGATGTTAATGTTGCCGGTAGTCACCAAGGCATGACCTTTCATTACTTTAGCCCTTACCAATTACCGAACATTGAAGACGGCCCGAAAGGTGAATATTTAACCGAGCGTTTAACCACAGAGGTGATCGACTGGGTGAAATCAAGCAAAGACCAACCGTTTTTTGCGTATGTACCTTACTACACTGTACATACCCCTTATCAAGCGGTGGTTGATAAAGTAAATAAGTACCATGAAAAAGGCATTAAAAGTAAGCGAGAAGCCACCTATGCGGCCATGGTTGAACATATGGATGACAATGTCGGTCGAATTTTTGACATGTTAGATTCAGAAGGTTTAGCCGAGAATACTGTGGTTATTTTCACCTCTGACAACGGTGGTTACCGCATGTCGTCATTCCCAACACCACTTCGTGGCGGTAAAGGCTCTTATTATGACGGTGGTTTACGTGTGCCATTAATTGTTCGTTGGCCAGAAAAAGTTAAACCAGGCCTTGACCATACCCCTGTTATAAATGCTGATTTCTACCCAACCTTAGTTAATTTAACGAAATCAAAACAACCAAACCAAGTGCTCGATGGTGTTGATTTAACTGCGCACTTATTAGGTCAGCAAGACATTGCCGAGCGTGATTTATTCTGGCATTTTCCAGTATATTTACAGGCACACCATGCACCAACCGACCAAGGGCAAGACCCATTATTTAGAACTCGCCCAGGTAGTGCCATTAGAAGTGGCGACTGGAAATTGCTCCAATACTTTGAAAACAATGAGTTTGAATTATATAACCTAGCCAATGACTTAGCTGAAAAGAATAACCTTGCCAGTGTGCATCCAAGCAGGGTCAAAGAATTAAAAACGAAACTGCAAGCATGGCAACAACAAATTGGCGCAGATATTCCAACTAAGCTTAACCCTGAATATGATGCCAAGGTGAATCAACAACTTATTCGCAAGCAACTTTTAAAAGCGAAACCTCACTAACATTTGTCTTTCAAACAAACAGTTACAAGCATAAATAAAGGAGCTCTCGTGAACAAACTATTGAAGTGGGCTAAAGCAGGTATTATTAGCCTATTAGTGGCAACAACTATTAACGTCTTAGATTTACATATAGTTGCATACAGTCTTACCGCACTTCGTTTGCTTGATACCGATTTCACATAATTACAAATTATGCTCACCCGCCATCTTAGTATTGGTTGCTGTGATAAGAACTAGTAGGTGAGTGCTGTGCATAATAACAGTTTACACATTTGCCTCTACATATGTAGGGGAGTGCCTACAAGTTATCAGCAAGAAGGAGTAACTTGGGCAAGCATAGCTCTTCTACTTTGTAACAAATATCATCTCTATGAGTAGATTGTGTTATATTTAACCTAAGCACAGAGTTATTAGAAACATAACAAAGTAGTTGGCAGAGCCCGGTTTAATGCACCTGACTTGAAATCAGACGTACGGTCATACGTACCAGAGGTTCGAATCCTCTACTCTCCGCCATTACATGAAAAGCTAGACTATAATAGTCTGGCTTTTTTCGTTTTAAAGCACTGTGTTTACTGGCTTTCAGGGATTTTACTAATACCCCCTGCAAAATCAGTTCTTGTAAATTCTACTGTTTAGTATGAGTAGAATTTGAGTAGATAATCTGTCACTTACAGAGAAGAACACATGTTAACGAATACTAAAATCCATCGTCTTAAAACACCCACCAAATTAGAACGTCATCTAGATTCCGATGGCTTGTATTTAGAAGTAACTAAATCAGGCTCTAAAAACTGGCGATACCGCTATAAAAATCACACAGGTTCTTGGACAATGAAGGCACTAGGCTCTTATCCCAAGATATCCCTTGAGAAGGCCAGAGCGCTTCTTGATGATCTAGAAGTGGTTGCAGAGTACAAGTGCATATCCTTTAAGGAAACAGCCTCTGAGTGGCTTGTATACAAAGGTTACACAAGTTATAAGAATAAGCATCTAGTTCATCGCAGGATTGAAAATTACCTGTTACCAAAACTAGGAAATATGACCATTGCTAATATCAAACCCAAAGATATCTTGCCAATACTAAAACAAATTGAAGCTAAGGGACATTTAGAGCTAGCTAGACGCGTACAAAACATCCTGAGTCAGATATTTAAATACGGTGTACAAAATCTTTACTGTGAAACCAATCCAGCACAGCCACTACAGGGCTGTACCAAACAACCTAGCGTTCGTCATATGCCTGCTATCGTTGAACAAAGTGAATTTGCTAGATTGTTGGCTACCATAGACAGTGCATCGAATCTCATGCCATCAGTGAAGCTGTGCTTGCAACTAGCACCACATGTATTTCTGCGAAGTCAGTCTATCAGGATGGCTAAACCTGAGCACATCGACTTTGACCGTAAACTATGGGTCATACCCAAAGATAAGATGGGTAGGGAACATTGGATACCGTTAACAGAGCCTGTTATTGAAATGCTACAAACTGCCATAGCTCAGACTAACGGTGAGTACTTGTTCAACGGTATCAAACCGAATAGTCCACTGAGTGAAAACACCCTAAACCATGCGTTACGGTCACTTGGTGTGGATAAGCAGACTCATGTATTTCATGGGTTCAGGTCAAGTTTCTCCACGTTAGCTAGGGAGCATTGTAGGCTTCCAGGCGATCTGATTGAACTTCAGCTTGGGCATATTGAAGGTAATCAGGTTAAGGCTGCATATGACCGTTCACAAAGGCTGGAGGAGCGCAGGGAGCTGATGGATAAGTGGTCTAAATATCTTGCTGAACTTGCACATTTGTCGTAGCTTTAGTCATTATGGCATACAACAATACTGAACCTAGGTCCTATTTGTTATGAACACTACCATCGAAAAAGTATTGCGAGTACTAAAACATCAAGGCATAGCACAAGATACGTCGGATACTGAATTAGCAAAATTAACTGGGCTATCACGTCAAACTATCACCAAAAATAAGCAGGCTATTGCACAATATTTGTTAACAGCTGCAGCACCAAATGAGGCGGATATAGCTTATGTACGTAATAGAACGGTTGATGTATATGTAAATATTGCTTTGACATCAGGAGCCAGCTCACAGCATTTCTTGCAGGTGATGGGTGCGGTGGCAGGGTATGTGTTGCGATATCACAGTGACTTGATAAATCACCTAAAAACACCTAAGAGTATTGTCAGGGTTGGGCGGGAATATATTAAGCTAATCACACAAGTGGCATCTAGAAAAGGCAGTAATGGTACGCCGGTACATAGTCAAAGTGGTGCAGCTAAATACCTTTTGACGGAGATAAACAACAGTACATTGGTATCGACTTTATTTACCCGGTCGAATAGCTATAGAACAGATGCTTATTCGAAATATTGGAAATTAACACCTGCTGCAGAGCAACTTAATAACGAAATAGTGGAAGCAACCATTAAGGTGGTGGATAAATATAATAAGGCTAAAGATGGGTTGTCATATTCCCCGCTACATATAGGAGATTCATTGTGTAGTGGGAAAAGTGTCAACCTAGGTCAGGTCAATTACCAACACGCACAAGACTACTTCAGTATTAAGGTGTCTGACCTAAAAGCATTGTCCGTGCGTTCATTTATACAAGTCATGAGTATCGCACATCCATCACCCCCTGACTGTATTACCGTACCACTAGCTAATCTATCGCGTGTTGACCCAGAGAAAGGGCGTACCTACAACATCTTTTCTAGGTTAAAGAGCGATGAACGTAAAGCGCTAGGTTATAACAACTACGATATCAGTGGTGGTCTACAAATAATTTGTTTCAACATCCTGACGCATTTCCCATTGTATCACTACCAAAGTTTTGATGATTTACATGCAGCATACCCCTTAATATTTTCATATGGTGTTAACCCTAAGGCTAAAAAGACCCTTCGAGAGCAAATTGCTGAAGTTCTAGGTAAAAGTATAGATGAGGTTAAAGCGTTGCTAACAGCCTATTCTAATGGTAGTCAGAAGAAGGTTGGTCAAAGTGAACAGCTCAAAGCGTTCTTTAAAGAATCCGACCAACTAAGGCGTGAAGTGGTGGCTACCATTGGAGCACATCAACCTGAACTGCTAGAGTCAGCCATTGAACAGTCCAAGCACAGCTTTCCAGAAGATATGGATTGGCAAAGTATCGAAAAAGAAGCCACAGGGCAAGAATCTAGGGACAAAGCTAGTGTATTCTTCTTTATATGGACGTACTTTGAAAAGCAAATTCGGGATGCAATGCTATCTGTTGTAGATGATGGTATACCCGTACATGATGCCATCTACAGCAAGCAGGTGGTTGATTATAAAACCTTCGAGAAAACGGTTTTAGACACAACAGGTTTTGACGTTAAAATTGATGGGTAGGTAACTTTGCCTATTACTTACATCAAAGAGAAGCGGCTTATTTGCGTAAAATATGATGGGTTGATTGCTTATTTTTACTTGGTGATAAGCCGCTAGATATGTTGTTGTGGCAATAGTTCATTGTATGAATGTAATCGTTTACATCAAATATCTCAGTTTAAAAATTGTACCATTTGATATGTAAGTCTAAGAATATTTCTTTTATAGTGTAATCACCATAATTGTTATATTGTAGTAATGTTTTTGGTATTTATTTTACTATTTTTTATATCTAGGCCAAGTACTAAAATTTTTTTAATTATTTTTGCTAATAGTAGTAAGGTTACATATGTATTCTGATGAAGATCTCAACTTAGCAGTTAAAAATGGTATTTTTACTGATTTATCAGTAGAACAGTTTCGTCATTTGTTAACCACAGAACGTAATTCACCCATCGTAGACGAAGAAAATTTTAAACTTATCGGTGGTTTCAACGACATTTTCGTCGTTATTGCTTGTTTGTTACTATTATTTTCATCGCATTGGGTGGTGGAATTTATAACTAAAAGTACAAGTATTGGTTTTCTAGTGTTTAGTTTTCTTGCATGGGGCTTGTCGGAGATTTTTGTTAAGCAACGAAAAATGGCATTACCCGCTATCGTTTTATTAATCGCATTTATTGGCGGTGTTTTTTGGTTTGTGCATGAACTAGTTACTTTATCTTATGAATTAATGACGGCAATTGCTGCGGGCGCATCGTTCTTTGCCGCAGGTATCCATTGGTGGCGCTTTAAAGTACCTATTACAATTGCTGTGGCTGCTATTGCATTGATTGGATTGTTTGTATCTTTACTGCTTAGTGTGTTTCCACCTGCACAAACGTGGTTAATGCTGATTTTATTTATGTGCGGATTAATTACTTTTACCTTTGCAATGTATTGGGATTCAAAGGATACGAAAAGAATATCACATCATTCAGATGTGGCATTCTGGTTACATTTATTATCTGCACCATTAATTATTCATCCTGTATTTTCAAGTTTAGGTATTCTTAAGGGAACGGAGAGCCTGTTGGGGCTAACACTGGTAATGTGCCTTTACTTAATGATGAGTGGCATATCGATAGCCATTGACCGACGTGCGTTTATGGTATCGTCATTGGTTTATGTGATATTTGCAATTTCATCTATGATCGAAAATTTCGGTGGTGTAGGCTATAGCTTTGCTATAACAGGTGTGCTCATGGGGGCGTCGTTATTGATATTATCTGCTTTTTGGCAGCCGTGGAGGCGACGTTTGGTCAGTCAATTGCCATTGGTTGTGCGAGATAATTTGCCGGTTGTGTAGTTTCAGCTTTGCGTCTTTAGGTAAGACCTACAATAGAAGTGAGCTACAACACACGTTTTATTCTAGGTGAATTTTTTCAAAATAAGTAATGAAAGTGATCACTTTTCCTAAAATGTATTAGCGAAATGTTACGGGAACCTCTAGTTCTCCATGTGAAATAAGACCTTACTTCTAGCGGAAAAAGCTGAACAAAAAATAACTAAAATACCACCTACCTACCGATATAATAATGAATAAGCAGGGAGCCTGGTTTTAGAATGTGAGGGTATTAGGGTCAAATATCAGCACGTTGATATCAGGCAGTAGCGGGATAGACCAAATCTATGTGCCCGCAGTCTCAGTAGTGGATGCATCGAACTTGAAATCAGGTCAAGATGAAATCTATCTAGAGGGTGGACTGGCGGATTACAGTCTGACACTGGATAACTCAGGTAATATTACCCTCACTCGAAACGTGATTGTGAATGATGAGAATGTGACAGAGCAGGTGACGGTAGCTAGTGGTGGCAATGTAGCGACCAATGACTTGGTGATATTTGCAGACCAGCAATTACAAACGCAAGCGTTGAAGGAGCAATACCTGAACTGATTCCACACTTAAACCACCACAAAACAACATGAGCTGTTACTTTTACTTCATTGGTAAAGGTAGCAGCGACCATCCTAGCTCACTACAACACACACCATATCCGCCTTACAAAAAACACATTGAATTTTGTTTAAAGCAAATACTTACTAATGCGTACATCACTAGTTCATACACCCCCCTGTATGGATCACGTTTGGCTTATGTTTAAACTAGGCGGCAAGTACACCAATAACTCGTTAAAACGTCATACAACAACGTACAGATCGTTACAGCTACCGCGCTACGCTTGCTGGATACCTAGATCGTATAATTACAAATTATACTCAGCGGCATCTACATGAAAGCCAAGTCTGTTGGTAATAGATGTTTTTTGAGCTAGTGGGGTAGGTAGGCACTGTAAATTGGTTTACATATTTCCTGCTACATATGAGTAACGGTACCTAACTAGGACGGCCAATACTAGCGGGAGAGGGTGGTTAGTTGGCATTGGATTTTGTAACTATTCTGTCTGGGATGAGTAGATTTATGAGTATAATGTGGTATTGTACATTCAAGCACAGTGTCTTATGACGATACGTGCGGAGAGCATGAGCCTAGTTATTATAAAGGCTGAAGGCGCACGCCTGGAAAGTGTGTTTAGGGTTAAACCTAACGAGGGTTCGAATCCCTCTCTCTCCGCCAAATTTAGTCTGAACAAGCTCTACAGACCTTGATATACAACGTATTATCTAGTGTTGCAGATGTTCGGTTCACTGTCAAAGGTACATAAATGCCTACTGTTTTGTCTACTCAGATAAGCCATGCGCACACTCAAACTAAACAGACTTCGCAGCCTAATTAGCCACACCACTTCCAACTGATAACAATCAAATGTATGTGTAGACTAAGTAGGCTGCCAGAGCCTCTGTACAGGTCTGTGTAGCCTTGAAACTCCATTAATAAACGTAATTAGTTGGTGATTTTCTTGGGGCTGAAAAACCTCTGTAGGGGGCGGGAGGGGTATTTATTGGCTGTTTAGGCTGTGTAGCTTGTTAGACTTGCAATAGGTGGAATACAGATAATGGGTTTCCAAAAAGTATTTAATCAGAAGTCTAAATTATGAATGAAAAATACTTGACTAATTAAAAATGATCTTTAAGAAAATTCATATCGTAAACATTATGTTATTAAATATAAGTTTAAATTTTATGGCTTATCTCAGATGCCCTGAATGTATGTTCACAAATACTGTTAAGAAACAGGAAGCCTCTGCGCACGTATGTTGCGAGTGCGGCTTTGATGTTGGTAAATATTATTATTCTGAAAAAAGCCAAAAAGAAGCAGATAAGTTTATTATTGAAGAAAATTTAAGAATTAAAAAACTAAAAGCAAAAATTTATAGGGAAAATCGTAAAAAAGAACAAAATACATATGATAATAATATACCTGATGAAATTGATTATACAACTGCAAATACATTTGATTGGGATTCGTTTTTTTTAAATTCAAATTTAGCTTTAGTTATAATTATGTGGGCTTTGATTGTTGGCATTGCCAGTAAATTTTTATTCATAGAACAAACACAACTTGCAGTTATCTCAATATCTAATTTCACCCAAAATTTTATCTACTCCCCTATTTTAAAATCACTCTTTGATTCTACAATTAGTATTGACCCTGGATTTTTTCATGACCTTAGATTATTCCTAATTACAACTTCTAGAGGTGCATTCACTTTAACACTTTCACTAGTAGTGTTATTAATATATCTCTTGTCTATTTTCGCATACTTAAAGTCTAGCAATACATTTGCAGATAGAAAAATGATTTACCCAACTTTGCCCATTTTAATTTTTACGTTTTCTGTAACCTTTGCATCTCCAAATACAGTAATCGACGAATTTGGGCAGATATGGATACACTTTATATATTTAATTTGGATTGGTATATATAAGTTAACAAATAAATTAGTTTAAAATATTTAAGGACTACAAAATGAATAAATTGTTTTTAACCATAATTCCCTTATTACTTTTAACTGGCTGCTTGTCAATTAATGAACAAGTTGGAGAAACTTTTTTTACTGATATATGGGCAAGAAAAGCCGATGATGCCTACGTTTATGTAGGATATGATGAAAAAACAGACTCTGATATTTTTAAAGTCAGAGATGGCAGGGAAACTATGATTAATCATAAAGCATTACTAGTCACACCTTCAGAAGGTACTTATAAAGATAGAAGATTAATTAAACAAATTCTTAATGAGGAATCATTTAATTTGTTGATGAAACAAAGAAGAGAGTTAGCCCAAGCAAGAATATTACAAGAACAAAAACTAGAGGAACAGAGAAAGCAGCAACAAATTCAACAGAAAAAGAAAAAAGCTGCTGAGCAAGAACGCCAACGCCAAATTAGACTTGCTGAGCAAGAACGCCAACGTCAAATTAGACTTGCTAATCAGAAACGTGCAGAAGAAGAGCGTCGCGAAAAAATTCTTAAAATGCAGCCAGTTATATGTGACGAAATGGTTACAGCTTTAAACGAAAATGAAGTTCGAGCTATTCGTCTATATCCTCTCAATAAAGAGTACAGAGTTGCAGGCATTGCAACAGATATAAATGTGACTTTTGGAGATGCAGTGGTACACTTAAAGAGCGATGTAGATTTTTTTAATGGTTGTTTTGCGGACATAACCTCATTTGATGAGGCGGAAACAATTAATAAAGGCGATAGCATAGATTTATTTTGTTCTTCCTGGAGAGAAACTGCTGGCAGTGTAGGATTTAAGAAATGCCGACTTTTCTCACAAATGTTTAAAAATTGATTTGAGTTTACAAATTATTGAAGGCATTTACTCGCTTGCTTTGATAAGTGACTCTTATACAGGTAGCTAATATTGGTTGTAATTATGTTTTGGACTCTTTACATTTTAGTTAGTGTAGCAGGAACAGCAGAGCAAACCTTTATAGGTGTTGAATCATTTGAGAGTAGAGTTAATTGCGAAAGTAGAATTGATTCTAAAGTGATATTTATGGACGACAATTACAAGTTTGAGTTGAAATGCTTGAGAACTGACGAATCTGTTAATAATGACAGCTAACTTAACATCTTAAGCCAGCCGATTTAAAAAACAAGGCTCAGAGGTTACTTCCCTTAATGAGAAGACTGTAAAGCCGACAAAACAATTTAATAACAGGGGTTAATTACAATTGTAAACCCCTGCTTTATAGCCTTCAAAGGATGCTAGATATTTTTCCATTATTGTTTGTGGTTTATTTAAAATACTATCTTTTAATTCATTAGCGTTAACAACCATGTTTTCAGGGTAACTCGTTAACGTTATCATTTCTTCTTCTGACATATTGAAATGTTCAGCATTCTTTATATATTCCTCTGTGGTATCAATGCTAAAACCCAGTACTTCATTACATGCCTTAGTCATTGCCTATTGTAATAATGACTTATCTTTTAGCCTCACTATAAAACTATCATGAATTGGAAGTGTGAGGTGGTAGATTTGATTCGGACACTCTAGATAAGAGATAATTCTCAAAACTGGAGTGCATTATGAATGCTAGAAAAAAATATTCAAAAGAATTTAAGTTAGACGCTATCAGCCTAGTGGTTGATCAGAAGTTCAGTCGAGCTGAAGCGGCAAGAAGCTTGGAGATTAATCCAAATCTGATTACCCGTTGGATGAAAGAACACGAACAAGATAATGATGGTCAGGCGTTTCGTGGTAATGGCAAGCTGACGCCAGAGCAAGAAGAAATTAGGCAACTGAGAGCAAAGGTTCGCCAGCTTGAAATGGACAAAAACATTTTAAAGGAAGCAACGGTCTTTTTTGCCAAAGAAATGAAGTAAAGTACCGCTTCATTGCCCAAAATAAGAAGACCTATCCCGTTGACAGAATGTGTCAATTGTTAGGGGTGAAGCGCAGCGGCTTTTACCGTTGGGCGAAGATAGAACAAGAAATAGACCCTACTCATGCTGATATGATCGAGTGGGTGAAAAAGATAGCTGTCGCTAGTGATAACACGTATGGCAGCCGCAGAATGAAGCATGCCCTGAATTGTTTAGGCTATCCAGTGAGTCGCCAAAAGGCGAAGAAGCTAATGCTTGAAGCCAAGGTGTGGGTTCGTTATCGCAAGAAATATAAGGTGACAACAGACAGTAACCATAACAAGCCGTTGTTTGATAATGTGCTCAATCGTGAGTTTACTGTGGATGCGCCTAACAAAGCGTATGTTTCTGATATTACTTACATATGGACGCGAGAAGGTTGGTTGTACTTAGCCATCGTGATTGATTTGTACTCGCGTAAAATCGTTGGTTGGAGCATGAGCTCAAGGATGAAAGCAAAGCTGGTAATTGACGCGCTGAGAATGGCAATATGGCAGCGAAAACCAGAGAAAGGATTAATTGTGCATACCGACCGTGGCTCGCAATATGCCAGTCACGAGTATCGTAAATTACTTAACGCTCATGGCCTAGTTGGCAGCATGAGCAGAAAAGGCGATTGTTGGGATAATGCCGTTGCTGAAAGTTTCTTCGGCAGCTTGAAAAACGAACGGGTTCATTGGCGAAACTACCAAACTCGATACGAAGCACAACAGGATATCTTGAATTACAT
Source organism: Glaciecola sp. HTCC2999 (assembly GCF_000155775.1). Lineage (GTDB taxonomy): Bacteria > Pseudomonadota > Gammaproteobacteria > Enterobacterales > Alteromonadaceae > Opacimonas. Next base: position 499,785 of record NZ_DS989810.1, on the reverse strand, counting down.
CACGATGTTCTATAACAGCTATAGACTGCATTCATATCTGGGGTATCAAAGCCCAAATCAGTATGAGCAGGAAATGGTAAAACTACAAAAAGTTGCTTAACTGGGTTGTCCGAAATATGTTGACCACGTCAGTGTGATAGCATCGTCATTAATCATTGTTAACATAATGTGTTCAGCTATTGTGGAATCAATATAAGTAGCTCTTAGTCCATCCCTGGTTCTTAGTAAATCAGCTATTGGCTTGTGTATTACTTTGATTCTTTCTTCAAGCGCTTTCGTGTTCATTCCAAGCAAAGTAATTTGCTTAGGTGAGAGCTTGAACGTCCCATCAATGTCATTAATTAACGCATTAAATGCCTTCTTAATTTTTTTCCGTCTTGGGTCGCCTTTACCTTTCCAGGCTTTTAATTTTAGATCATAAGGGTCTTTACCTTCATATTTAGCACCCGCCATTGAATAAAGGATTCTTATACCGAAACCACTAAAGTCGACTTCATCAGGCTTTTTAGTATTAACCTTTAATAAATCATCATCGCTAACTGCAAGCGTAAAGCAATGACTAAGGAGCGCCTTATTAATCTTTCTTAGATTGCTTAGATGTAGTTCTTTAAGGGGGTAATCCGGCACTGGGACTGAATACTTTACTTTTTTGTTATTCTTGCCAAGCTTAACATCCCTCATTATCAGTAACTGGTCATCATCTTTAAGAGCCTGTTCAGCCCACAAGAAGCCAATCTCATCAAACTTATCTCTCAATATCTCAGTAGGCTTTATAAGGGTGAGTGATTTTCCTTTTTCTCCGAGCTGTTGAGTGACCTACTTGAGATTTAGGAGCGTGTTATATACATCAAGGTAAGTTCCATGAGGATAAGGCAGCTTTTCCGCTACTGGGTTCTTATACTTAAAGTGTTTTGGTGATAGATATGTAGTGACTGGATTATTCTTATCAGCCTGATGATGGTTTAAATACAAGGCGGAGATAAATTGCATGCATATCAAGTTTAGCTTGCTATCTCTTTCTTGTTTATTAACACCTTTTGTTCTCACTGGAACATAGCTAAAGAGCTGTCTAGCTATCGAGATAACTTTAGGATGTGGATAAGCTGGATACCAATCAATTCTCATTTAGTACAAAGATGTTCTTTTATTTTTCTTATGTTAATTGCAGAATCAAGACCCGCTTTTAATATTTGACCAAAACCAACCGTGAACAAGCCAATTAAGCAGAAGACTACCCCCGTCTGAAATGATTCAACAAAAATAGCTATAAAGCCACCAATGAAAATTAACCATCCAAAAATAACATTTATCCAAACAATACCATATGCCTGTGTATAGTTTTCAGTTTTATTGGGAGCGCTACTAACAGGTTTATCATGATACAAATCCGCTAAATCATCACTAACAAATATCAGTGTTTCATGCTCAGATTCTTTTGTTTGATGTTCACCATTTTTTATTTCTTTTAATACATCTGTGACTGTTAAGTCATTTTTCTTTGCGTATTCATTTATGCTAACGAACATATCTTTAATCCTTAAATAAAATTTTGTAACACGGTTAAGCCATTTATAGACATTTTTTTAAAAGTAACAACAAACATAAACCTTGTCTCTAAGACTTTTTCTTACAAATCCTATTACAAATCTATAAAGCCCCATTGAAAAACAGCCAATGAATACCCCTCCCGCCCCCTACAGAGGCTTTGGCAGCCTATTTAGTCTACACATACATTTGATTGTTATCAGTTGGAAGCGGTGTGGCTAATTAGGCTGTGAAGTCTGTTGAGTTTAAATGTGCGCATGGCTTATCTGAGTAGACAAAACAGTAGACATTTATGTGCCTTTGACAGTGAACCGAACATCTGCAACACTAGAGAAATCGTTGTATATCAATGTCTTTGACGCAGAGGATAGGCATATATAGGCTATTAAGTCACTCTCTCTCCGCCAAATTTAAAACTAACCCGTTGATTTTGTTGACGGGTTTTTTATTTTACCCACAAATAAATCCACGTTTAATTAAATTTTCGGAAAAGATCGGTTAGAGAATATTACTTATATGGGCCCTCAACTAAGCTGCCCTGAAGTTAATCATTGCCATTCGTAAAAGCGTACTCTGCATAAAGTGTATCCGCTAAATTTTCACATAACATTTCAGCTTGTTCACTAAAAGCATCTAAGCATTCGTAATCAATTTTATTTTGCAGGTTTTTGACAGTGCGCGTCATTGCGTTATTAGCTTTACTTTCGGCAAGCTTGTGATCAAGTACCGAAAATAACGTGAGTAATCGACCCATTTCGTTTTGATCTAATTCTAAATTGTTTTTCATGCGAGTCGTCCATTGACTTACCTGTTGTTCCATTTGGGGTACATAGCGTGGTGGTGTGTATTGTCCATAAAATAAATCCAAGGCGTGATGCCCTAATTCGTGCAAGATAATATCAGTAATAGCGTGATTTATCAGGTCTTGCTGGTAAGCATAAAGAGTTGTGTTATTACTATTGTAAGTGGTGAGAGGTTCTTTAAGTGTAAGTTTAACAAAGGCTGTCAAATGTCGTATAAATGCCATAGAAATATGTACTTCTCTCCGCTCATCAGCACTGGCAAAAGCTACACTATCTAGGCTTAACTCGTTTGAAAACACTAAGGTCGTTGCTGCAACAACATCGTATAGAGCTTGGTTTGAAGTTTCTCTGGCGTATTCCTGTAGGCGCGATTTGATGTGATAGGCAGAATTCAGTTGATATTCAAGGGTCGTCTCCATGGCTGTGTCAATGAGATTGGCTTTTGCGTGTTGTGAAAACGCAATAAGAGTAATCATTGTACTAACTATTAGAGAGCGTGTGATTGCCGATTTAGTTTTCATGGATTATAAGCTCTAGCGAAATATATATTATTTAAACGATGCTAGGCAGGTTTTGGTTTAGTTAGGCTATTGTATTACGTCTCACGATACTAGTGATGAGATTACAATCGAGTTTAGCTTATCGTTATGAATCTATATTTAATGTGACAACAAACCTATATTTATCTCTGATAACGCTCACTTAACCATCTGTTAATCGCATCTTTATCCTTGGGGTGAGCGACAGACTGACAAATCAGTATGCACCCTTGGGCCTGTTCTGTTGCTTTTATTGCTACCAGTTCGGATGAAGCGTTAAAGCTATCTGATAACTATACAGAAATCACTTACAATCATCCTGAAGGAATGAGTGCTGCTATGCCAGTTGTGGAGTCTATTTATTTGGCTAGGCAAGGATTGCCAGTGAAAGATATCAGGCAGGCTATAAGCAAAAACTACGAGCTAGATTTTACTATTGCCTCCATTAGACAGAAATATCAACGAACAGAAAGAGCCCTTCATTCAGTGCCTCAAGCAATAGTGGCAGCATTAGAGACTACGTCATTTGAAGATGCAATTCGTTTAGCTGTTTCCCTGGTAGGAGATACTGATACACATCGGCCGCAACATCTACAGGAAATCTATATACACCAGTAGAAACGGCGGGTATCGCAATTGAACTGAAGCCGTGTGCTAGCGCTGCGGTAATAATGTTTTGATGGGTTAATGCTAATAACTACGGTTCATCTTTAGAACCGTCTAGCCATCAAGGACCACAAGCATGTATTATTCCTTTTAAATTAGACAATTCAAACGCAGGGGTAACAATAGCATTGCCGATTTCCTGCTTCCCAATACTTTTGCATTTCTCTTCAAGTTTAAGGCCGGCGCATTTATGTATCACGCCACATAGACCGCTTCCTGCAAGAACAGATACATTTGCGGGGTTGATGATTGCATCTAAGTAATTTAATCTATTAATGAAAAATGCTTTGCTTTTACCGTTTCTTCCTCAACATGCACCCAATTTAACCCTAGATGCAAATCAACATTCATCTTTTGAATGAGAGATTGTATGTTGAAGTAGCTTGTTTGGGCTTCATTTGACACAACCGACACAGTAATGCGCATGCCGTTTTCAACATTCCCATCGGCATAACGTGTTTTTATTTCAGCCCCGTCTGCTGACCATACACCATCAACAGGCTCGCAACACGCACCAGCAAAATATGCGCCTAATTTAGGCCCAATATAAGCAAGTACTTCTTTGTAGTTAAATATTGAAGACGATATAAGCACGGTATAACGTACTCTGCTTTCAGAACTATCCGCTTCATGCTTACTATTGTACGTATTTAAAGACATCATTAAACCTTGTATGTTATTTGTAGTTTCTATAAAAATACCAAGTGAATACAACTATCATAAGCAGTGAAATACTGAGTAAGTTTTCTGTGGAAAAATAGGAAACGATATCGAGTAAACCGTGTGTTTTTACATGATCAGTAGACGCATTGAGTGAAATTAAATCAATCACTAAACCTACCAGCCCTAATGAGCCCAAAAAAGTCAGTAAAGTTTGAATGCCACGATTTTGCTTGCTCAGTTGTTGGCTAATAGAGCGATTTAAGCGTTCTTGGATTAATGAGGATAATTTATTTATTCGCTCTTGCTGTTCGTCAAATAACCAAGCCGCTTGAAATTGGCTGAGTAAACTACGCCGTATACCTTGCACTCCTGCAACTGATGCCGAAAATTGAATATTAATAAACTCTATATGATCATTGCGCTGTTGATGAATTGTTATTCCTTCATTTAACTGATTCACCATTGATTTGTTAAAGTAGGCAGAGTTAAATTCTCTTAAAGTTCGCTTTAATAAATCCTCTGTACGTGCCATTAAGGCTGATTGGAATTGCGACAAAATCATTACTCTATGAACATCTTGGATTGCTTCACTGTCTAGAATAAGCGAATTCCCTGAACCTAAAAGAAGCGAATCTGAACGTTCATCAATATTTTTCAGCCATGAAAAATAAGCCGTTTCTGCTATATCTGGATGTTTAACTAGTGTTCTGGCTACCCATAATGGTTTTGCGTTACATAGTGTGTCTTTTGTATCGTCAAAGAATTGATATTTTTGTGGTGCAATTAACTTACCCCCGCCTGGGTAATAATATAGCCGCTCGAGGATGGGGCTGATGAAGGTCTGTGATAACGTTTCAATACGCTGCGTAATGTTACTATCGTCTAAAGAATCCAGGTTTTCTTCTATCTTGAGCTCAATAAATAATATTGCTAAACAATTATCATAACAATAAACGGCACCATCAATAACGTCAGGTTCTGCCAGTAAATTAGCAGGTTTAATGACTGCTGCAGGTTGATAAAGTAGGGGTAAATTGTCACAGGTTAAATTGCCATATCCCATGGCCCAAGAGTTTTCAACTACACTTAGCGAGGTATCTTCACTTAACAATTCTTTGATTAATGGGAATCTTTCTTCTGAATTAATTAAGCATTCTGTTTGCCAATTTAGAGGGACACATATAGGTGAATAACTGAATATGCTAATTGCCATCACTTCTTTTCCTTATATAAGGTAGGCATTTTTTAAGATCAAGCACCTTTTAAGCTTGTGTAATATTTAATAGATATTATTTCTATTATATTAGCACCAAATTAATAGGTCGCTAGTTTTAGCAATGAATAATTTATACGTGTTTTTATACTGAATAATCCACAATCCTTACAGCGCAAATACATTAAGCTATTAATTAAACGTTTGGTGACTTTTCTTAGCGGCATCTGGGCGGTGGCGTTTGACCATCCCTTTTAGAAAATTACGTAATAATTGGTCACCACATTCTCGATAGCTACGGTGATCTGGTTTTCTAAATAGAGCGGTAAGCTCTCCCTTACTTACTGGAAAACCAATGCTTTCTAAAATGGTCAGCATATCGTCTTGTTGATAATTCATCGCAATTTTTATTTTTCGTAAAATGTCATTATTCGTTAAACGCTGTCCAGAAGTTAAATAAGGAGGTAAGGGCCCGTCTTGCTTACCACGATGTTTGATAATGAGAGCGTCTAGAAATATACATAAAATTTTGTCCCGACAAGGCATAAACCCATCTTCGTCATCGCGTTTCATCATGTTAGTTAGATAACTTTCATCTAGCTCATACTCCATCAGTTTACATAAGCTAATCGTGGCAGAATTATTAAGGCCAAGGGCGAAGCGTAATCGACGCAAGATATCATTTAAGAACATATGAGTGACTGTTTTAGGAAATAAGAAAATCAGTATATCCTACGTGCTTATTTGCGCAATTTTTTAAGTGTCATATGGCGTAAATTAAGCGTGAGTATCACAATGCATGTGAAAATGGTTAGAGTTTAGTACTGCGATATTAAATTATTGTCGAATAATCGGTATACTAGTATAAATTGTCACAAGCACTACAAAAGAAGTAATCATGGGTTTAATCATTTCCTTAATTCGTAATGGTATCGGCAGCATTTTAGTATTTTTTGACTTGATTACGCGGGGTAAAAAATTAAAACGGAGTCCTGAGGTTCAACAAAAAATAGAAGCTGATCTCGAAAATCTATGCTTATATCAATTTTTTGCTTGTCCGTTTTGTATTAAAACTCGCCGCAGAATGCATCAGTTAAATTTACCCATCAGCACATTAGGAGTGGCAAAAGGTTCACCTCATCGTGATGAATTGCTTAAAGGGGGCGGTAAAATACAAACACCTTGTTTACGCATCGAGAATGAGGGGCAAGTCGAATGGCTGTATGAATCATCAGCCATCATAACTTACCTAGAACAACGTTTCACAGACGTCTAGGTATGACATAATATCCCATTGAGCTTATCTTTACTGAACATTAGCAATGCATAGTTACTTTTGATAAACATGTTTTTTATTGTAAGCAATAATAAAAGGGAAGATAGCACAAGGTACAGCATTTCTTGTATCAGATAGCCAAGATGAATCATATTTTATAGCGGATTGTTTATCTTTTTGATGACGCATAGGATTACCCATTAAGACATGATGTTTAGCATTCGACATCGAAAGATATTCAGGGTCGAATGGTATGTCTAAATAGTCACATAAATCATTGAGTCGGTTATTTTGATTAAAACAAAAATCTTCATATCCCATCTGGAAATATTTGATAGTTGTGTTTTCCAATTTTTTTAGTCTTTTCTTATTTCCAAAATACCATTTTAAAAACTGAAACCATACCTGGCCTTTAATTTTCTTGAGTCCTTTTCTTTTTTGTCGGGCAGCGACTTTACTTTGAGAAAAAGCGAAGGAACGTACATCACGCAAGAGATATATCAGTTTGTAATCGACTTTAATGCGACGATAAATGTCTATATGTTTATCGCCTTTTGAAGTATCTATTAAGATACTGTCATCACCATAATGGGTTGTAAAGTATTGTAGGGCATATTGGTATCGTTCATTGATATCATGTATTTGATGTGTTTGTATGTGACGTAAAACAGGGCCCCAAAAATCACAATGTTCTGTTGATTGACTACAACTACAAGATTCGTTGTTATCCAGCCATTTTGACGGTTCATCTCGTAAAATTTGATAAACTTCGCCTAATGAAATAGCATTTTGAGATGCACTCAAGACCATTGAAAGGACAGTCGATCCTGAATGAGAAAGGCTATTTAGCACAATGACTTTCATAATTTTCCTTTTGTTAATCGAAATTAAATAAGTTATTCCATACTAACATTTATGTGTAATATATTTTGGTCGATATCCTGTCATACATCACAGTTCACTGCAATAAGCCTATTTATCTTTGAGAAGGTAATGACTGACACACATATTCGTAGCGTATGCTTGCCATTACGCTGGAATTGTCATGGAGGGTGGTTGTTGTGATGAAAAAAAAATTAGATATAATGAATCTCGGATTTGAATTATCCGTATATATTGCTAACTAAACATACAGGAAACGCTTCACTATGACTGATTCACACGCTAAGCAAAAAATTAGAGCGATTGTCGGCGCTATTCGCTCAGAAGATGCTAAAATCCGTGCGAGGTTTCCTGTTTTAGCTCATCAAAATACAATTGGATTACTACTAACTGTCATGTCTTTTGTGATGATGGTTGGCTTGGGGTATTTATATTTCCTCGAGATAATTCCCGCTTGGCTTTGTATTATTCTCGCTGCGATGGTGGCTTCCATTTCACATGAACTTGAACATGATTTAATTCATAACCAATATTTTGCTAAAACACCGTTCATCCAAAATGCAATGATGTTAACCGTATGGATAATGCGACCAAATACGATAAATCCATGGTTCCGCCGTAAGATACATTTGCATCACCATATTACGTCAGGAACACAACAAGACCTCGAAGAGCGTTTAGTGGGTAATGGCATTAAAAATCCGTTTTTACGCGCTGTCGTTATCGTTGATGGTTTAATGGGGCTGGTTCTTAACCGTTCAACATTTAATAAAGAAATTAAAGGATTTAGTTTCTCTAAAGTATTTAATGCAGGTTTCCCAATCACAACTGCGTATTTTATTGTGTTGTATACGACGCTTGGCTACCATTTAGTTAATTTGTTTTACCCATTAGCCAGCGTGGTACCAACTTATGTTTTATCAATAATGAGCGTATTGGAGTTCCTAATGGTGGTGGTAGTACTGCCTAATATACTTCGTTCTACGTCATTGAATCTAGTTACATCATCAATGCATTACTATGGTGGGGTAAATAATTTATATGAGCAAACACAAGTGTTAACCAGTAAATGGTTCAGCATATTTCATTTATTCTGTTTCAACTTTGGTAAAACCCACACTATTCATCATTATGTGCCTAATCAACCCTTCTATATTCGACAGTTTATTAGCAACAAAATAAACAAAATAATGAAAGAGCAAGGGGTGCGTTTTAATGACTTTGCTAGCATTAAAAATGCAAATTTATATCAACCAGAAAATTAAGCTTTAAACTATAACGGAGTGTTAATATAAATTGATACTCCGTTAGTCGATGTCATAGAAAACTCCCCATTTATGGCTTCTATTCTACTTTTCATACTACTTAAGCCAAATCCGCGTTTCACATTATCACTGTCAAAGCCATTACCATCATCTTCAATCCAAAGTTGCAAATGTGAATCGTTAAATTGACATTTGACTGTAAAAGTATTCGCTTTAGAGTGTTTAATCGCATTGCTTACAGACTCTTGAATGACTCTAAACAAGGGTAAGGCTATTTCGTCTGCGATCTCAGCATGTTCACCAATTAGTTCAAATTCATATCGTATATTATTTAATGCTAATGCGTCTTTGAATAATTTACTGTTAAGGGTGTTAATTAAACCTAAACGCTCAAGCGTTTCAGGTCTAAGCCAGTTAACAAGTTCATAAACAGATAGATAGATAATATTAGTAAATTTTTTAATAGCATAGTAAGGATTGTTTTCTTTTTGTGAAAAGCTAGCTCGCATTTCAAGCACTGTAATTGACTGTTGAAGTGCATTGATATTTTCACCCATTAATTTTTCTAGCTGCCTGGATAGTTGTTGCCTTTGTTTTTCTTGTGCGGAGATAAGATGGCGATTTAACTCTTTGATTTGTGTGTTTACTTCAATCAAATCTGCATTGCGAGCCGTCATTAACACTTGATTTTTACGATTGACTCGTTTGATTTCATCTAATTCAAATACCATCGCATTAATATATAAACTAAATAAATTGAGAGCTAACAAAAACCAAATTAAGTCATCGTAAGAGATATTAGTGTCGATATTAAAAAAATGCGAATTGCTGATGGCAAACATAATAGTAAAAAAGTTAATGACTATTGTGAATGATGACATTCCCCACCAGCGATATCGATAACAGAACCAAACGACAGGGATGACTAAATAAATACTTAAGTAATGTACTAGTTCACCACCATAAAACAATGTGAGAATAGTTAATATTGTGATCATTATTAGCGAGATATAGCTCTCTATTGTGAGCAATTTCATGCCGTATGCATATTGATTTTGTGACATCAAAATCATCATCAAAATACTAAAGCTAATGATGAAACCAACTAGTTGGCCCATAGAGAAAAATGCCCATTGGTTTGATATAGCAGCAAATATTGGGGGATTCATCACAGTGGCAATATAAACAAGTTGGTAACTCAATGATAACAACACGCCGAATCCCACTACGACATGAATAAATGGGAGGGAAAATGATTCTTTTCCTCGCAATAATTTATGTGTTAAATGCGCTAAAAAAATGATTATGATCAGAGTGAAAATAGATAGGTAGAGTGAATGCAAAAAATTATTGATCACAGGTTGATTGGCAATGAAATGGAACAACAAAAAAGGGAAGGCTATTAAGCGCCAATGAGTCTTGGGATAAAGAATAAAACAAAAATAACCAACGGATACTACACAGGATAATAATGGGATGTGCGTTGGTGTAATTAATAGTGTATCTATCAGCATCGCTAACGATAAAATGATTATTTGGACAAGCAATATGATGTATACAGGATACGCGCCGCTAGATTCTATATTGCGGTTAAGTAATGACGAAGAATACTTAGCGCTCAATAGGGAGTTCAACATACACTCTGGCTCCTTCTTCATTTGATAAAGATAACTTACCGTTTAAAGCTAGCATATTATTATGAATATTAAACAGTCCACCACGTAAAGGTTGGTCGAGTATATTCTGGTTAAAACCAATACCATTATCAAAAAACTCTAACTTAATAATACTGGCATAGAGGTGTAAGTTGATATGGCATTGAGTGGCTTGACTATGCTCAATAACATTGTTGACACATTCTTGCACAATACGAAAAATCGCGATTTTGATCGTGTCGTTTAGCTGATCGACTGAAGTACTGACCTGATGAGAGTATTCAATATTATTTTGGGTCAGCTTAAGTGAGAAAAAGTGACCGGTTAATGTCGCACTTAACCCTAAATCATCTACCATCCGAGGCCTTAACCAATACATTAAATCATAAGCGTTTGAATAAATTTCATCGGTCATTATTTTTAGCTCATGCACTGAATGTTTGTCTTGAACAGTTAATTTTTCATTTTTTTCAAGCATCGTTATGGCGAGTCGCAGAGCAGTAATGTTTTGTCCTACATCATCATGTAACTCTTGTGATACGTTCTTTTTTTCTATTTCTTGAACGGCAATGATTTCTTTTGCCATGCTTTGTAACTGCTGTTTGGTTTGACTTAATTCATGATATTTAAATTTGAGTTGTGTTTGGTGTTTCTGTAGTGATTCATAGATAGTGTTATGGTCTATCTGTAGACCAGCAGTGACTAATCCAATCAAAAAATAACATACAATAAAAGGTTGAAAAGCGACTAATTGTTCAGGTGAAGTGTTATATAGCAACACCAATAACACTAGATTTATCCAAAGTGCACTAACAATACTTGCTACCCATCTATATCGGTAACCAAACCAAATAATCGGTAAAATCAATACTAATTGCAATATATTTTGAGAGGTAACAGAGATAGAAAATAACAATACAATGAGAGTAGTTAGGGCAACAGCTAAACGGATTGTTGACGCTAACATATTCCTTGTAAACTTAAGTGTGGAATGGCGATACCACTGATATAGAAAGTATACGCTGATGGCCATGAGTATGCCCGGATATGCTGCAATATTATGTTGTAAAAACATCCCAAATTTTTCATTAACGGGGATTTTATCGTATACCGATGTATTTGATAAAAAGTGAAAACCGATATTTGTTAGACGAGATAACATGCCAAACAGCACAAGCGTCACAATGGCTTTCAAAGAAAAAATGTCGAGCTTTTGAATCATTTTCTGCGCAATGAATACAACCGGTAGCGTATGAATACTGATAGTTAAGGTTAATAAAAAATGTTTGAGCCAGTCATAATAAATAGATCCTTGATTATACATGGTGAGTCCAGCACCAATCCCTAGAGCGATAAGTGCAGTCGGCCAAAATTTAAACGGCAAGACTAAAAATAAAATAAAATGGAAACCTAAGGGGAAATACCAAATGGCAAAATCAGTAACAACAGAATAGCCAAATGATGCGGTAAAAAAAGAAAACTCCAAAATAGTGATACATATAATGAGTATCAAATGCAATAACATTGGATTTTGAGGAAGTTTTACTGCCTGGTTCAAATTCTATCTCAAATTTCATGGCTTAGATGGTTATATAATGCCATAAATTTCAATATTGTATCTAAGATTATTTCTTACTTAACTCGCGAATTTCGACAGTAATATTCACTTAAATGAATAGGCGCTACAGCTATGTTTAAACCTGTCGCCCGCGCATGATCGATAAAATACAAGCACATACGACAAAGACTAATGACATGGTAAGCGCCACTGATATAGATGACATCAATTCAGGACGGGTTTGTGTGGACATGATTTGATTACCTAAATAAAAGTGAATGATTAAGTTGATAATACTCATACCAACTAGATTACCCACGGTTCTGCCTAAGTTCATTGACGCAGAAGCGACTCCTACTTGAGATGTTGGAATAGCACTCATAATGGCGTTGTTATTGGGTGTTGAAAATAGCCCAAAACCTAATCCAATTAATGCCAGCGCAATACTGACCACGATGGCATCCGTGTTGGGGTCGAGTTGCTGCATGATGATATAGCCCGATAACGCAATCACACACCCTATTGAGGCAACGACTCTAGCCTGGAAACGATCGGATAATTTGCCAGCAAACGGCGCGACAATGGCCATCATAAACGCCTGTAATAGTAATATTTTTCCAGAAAAAGATGGGGTGTAACCTTTAATGTATTGCAGGTACAAACTCAATAGAAATAGTAGGGCAAAATTACTTCCGTACATAAAAAAGGAGGTTGCTAAGGAGACGCTAAATACACGATTTTCTTTAAATAATTGAACACGGATGAGGGGAGATGCAGACTGACTTTGATGCCAGATAAACGTCAGCAGTGATAGCAGCGATAATAGTGATAAAACTATGCCTAATACATCAGGCAGCATAGATAATCCAATCACAAAGCATGTGGAAAATGTACCAAATAATACTGCTCCGGTGTAATCAAACCCAGTTTTGTCTGGGCTAACCCATTCACCTTTTAGGGTGAAGTGAATAAATATGACTAAGACTATGACAATAGGGACTTGAAAATAAAAAACAGCTCGCCAGTCAATGTACTGAGTTAAATAACCACCCACGGCAGGTGCGAGTGTTAATCCTATATAAACACATGATGCTACAATGCCTAATGCACTTCCACGGCGGGTAGAAGGCACCACCGATGTGACTATCGCAATACCGGTGCCAAAAATCATGGCGGCAGAGGCACCTTGAACGAATCGCCAAAATAACACCCAATCAATATGCGTCGCGATAGCACACATGAATGCGGATAATGCGTTGAGTAGTAATCCGGCCATATACATTTTTTTTCGACCATAATTATCAGCAATTTTCCCAACAGGGAGCATGAAAGCCACATTACTTAATAAATAAAGTGTAGGGAGCCAGCCTATTTTAATCGCATCTGCGCCTAAATCATCAGCCATAGCAGGTATAGCTACATTGACAGCTGCCATACCTAACGGAGCAATGAGATAGCCACTACAGACAGCGATAAGAGCTGCCATGGTCGGCGTGATAGACAAAGATTTAGTAATGATAATCACTCAGAATGAAACTAATAAACAATTGTAGCAAATTAAACTGATCTCAAATACTACATGCGTCGTTAAATCGTTATCGTGTTCTAATTTATTGTGTTGAAAGTCGCATATTATGTCTTCATTGTTTGAACGTTCACCTGTGATATTGCCGTTAGCATATGCTGATGCAGAAATACCGATTCAAGGCGCTCCATCTATTCCTGTTAATGATTCACAAGAGTGTATACCGCAGCATTACCTGAGTTACGAACATACCTATAAAAGTGTGTGTGACATTATTAACGATATTAGGTTTGATGAGCGTTTTCCTATATTTGTGAGTCAAGAAAACGATGCCTTGCTTATTCAGGTCGGGATTATTGGGCATGATAATTATAAAACGAATAATCAATTGAATCCGTTACACATTGTTTATGGTAGGAAATGGCGAGTAGAGAAAAATTTACCTAGTGCTGAAGTCATTCAAACCGCATTGTTAGCATTACAAAAAGCCAAAGAGCATGAAATGCGCGAGTTGTTTGGTTTATTTGATCGAGTATCGGGTAAATATAGCACGCCTTTTAATGGTCATCATGATACGCCGTTACTGGTCAATACCCTTGATGCTGTCTCACAGCAAAACTCGTCGGGTCTTACAACAGTGGAACAAGACGAGCTACCATTATTATTAAGTTTATGTCGATTTGATAGTCAGGCGTTACGCCTAAAACAATCTATTCGTGTTGATGAACAACGTTATGTGGCTGATATTCAGTTATATTGCACTTCCAATATACACAGTTCGCAAACAGCACTTTGTCCTGAATTGCACGGGCGTTGCTTTACTATTTTAATTGAATCTAATGATCCTAATGTCATATTAAATCAAATGATGACACAGTTAATTCAATTAGGTCATCAGTATGTGGCTGAACAATTTACTTACCGTGGCTATCGCCGCTTCAGCCAACACACTGATGTCTTTGCGATTGGTGAAATATCGATTGCTACGCGCAATAAAAGCTGGTCGAGTAATGCTGATTTTTCAGTCGCGATAAAGGCGAATAACCAAGCGGTGGATGCCACCCGCGTCCCGATATTATCTCAAACCGTATCATCATCGTTAGGAGAACAGTTTTATGACATTGCTGGTCACAAACCCATTGTGACTAAATAATCATAACGATTTAACCTGTTCCCCTTGTAATGAGTATTTACCAAACAAAACGTTTGCGTCATTCATATTCGATAAATCCCTAGATATAAATGTTTCATCCGATTATCATCAGTCTTATTCAAGCCAGATATAAAAGGTATTTATGAACATATCTAACGCAATGCAAACCCGTTATGCGACCAAAGTATTCGATCAAAACAAAACTATATGTGATGAAGATTTAGTACAATTACTGAATGTTTTGCACTTAGCGCCGTCTAGTGTCAATACGCAACCTTGGCATTTTATTGTCGCGAGTACTGAAGCGGGTAAGGCACGAGTAAACCAAGGTGCAACAGGTACATATGCGTATAATGCGCCTAAGGTGACTGCTTGCTCTCATGTGATTGTCATGTGCAGTAAAATTCACATGGATAATCAGTATTTAGCTGAATTACTCGAGCAAGAAGAGCAAGATGGTCGCTTTACCAGCAACCCTGATTTTAAAGATACTTATCACAAAGTACGTAGTACATTTGTGGACTTACATCGGTTTGAGCTGAAAGACACTCAACATTGGATGGAAAAGCAAGTGTATTTAAATTTAGGTGCGTTATTAACCAGTGCTGCGGCGATGAACATTGATGCGTTACCAATGGAAGGGTTTGATTTTCCCGCGCTCGATCGTGAATTTTCGCTACGCGAACAAAATTTAGCCCCGATTGCTGTAGTTGCGTTAGGGTATCGAAGTACTGAAGACTTCAATGCTAATTTACCGAAATCGCGTTTACCTAAAACGCAGATTTTTACACATATCTAATTTGGAATATTTTAATGACTGATTTTTTTGATCCTCGTTTCCCTGACTCAGCTAGTTTGCGTGCTCAAGCCCAAAAAAGCATGCCAAAATTTGCATTCGAGTATTTAGAAGGGGGGTGTATCGATGAAATTGGTTTACATCGCAATACCAATGAATTGCAACAAGTACGTTTACGCAGCGAATTGTTGTCTCCGTCGGTAGATGTGGATACTTCTGTTGATTTATTTGGCCATCGTTATGCTGCACCATTTGGTATTGCGCCGGTTGGATTACAAGGGCTAATGTGGCCTAATGCGCCAGAAATTTTAGCCAAAGCAGCTGCCAAGATGAATATTCCGTATGTATTAAGTACGGTGTCTTCTTCATCTCTAGAGCGTATTGCTGAAGTGAGCGAAGGGCAAGCATGGTATCAACTATATAACCCGACTGATGCGAATACTCGTGAAGATTTATTAGACCGTCTCAAAGCGTCTGGTTATCAAAATATTATGGTGACTGTGGATGTACCCACCTTCGGTTATCGCGTCAATGACATAAAAAATGGCTTATCCATGCCACCTAAAATGTCATTGACGAATATTATTCAGATGCTAACAAAACCAAGTTGGCTGTTAGCCACTGCACTTGCCGGTAAACCAGAGATGGAGACGTTAAAACCTTATATGCCACCCAACATGCCTGCCGATCAGTTAGCATCGTTTATGAATAATACGGTCATGGGGCCGGTGGATTTTGATGCATTAAAAGTATTGCGTGATAAATGGGATGGTAACTTTATTATCAAAGGGATAGTCAATCCGTCCGATGTGCAAAAAGCTGTTGATATGGGCGCAGATGGTGTGGTGTTATCTAATCATGGCGCAAGGCAGTTGGATTGTGGTGAATCGTCGATTGCAGGACTCCAAGCATTAAATAATCAATATAAAGATCAAATAAAATTACTGTTTGATAGTGGGGTTCGAAGTGGTACTGATGTTGCCGCAGCTATGGCGAGTGGCGCTGATTTTACGTTTTTAGGCCGAACATTTGTGTATGCAGCTGCAGCGTTAGGTAAAAACGGCGGAACACATGCTATTAACATGTTATTACGTCAGTATATACAAGTAATGAGTCAGCTCAAATGTGCACATAGCTCACAGCTTCCTCAATTTCTTGTAAAATAACCATTCGTGCAGCCGACACATTCTCATCCTTCACGTGGAGTAATCTTTTTAGAGCACTGCGCTTCAATCGCTGTATTACTCGGTGTGTTTGAATGTGGCGCACTGTTAAGTCAATGGATCCCGTTACCAGCCACCATTAACGGGGTATTTATTTTATTAGGTTTGTTTGTTGTATTAGGGCAGGTCCCAGGCTTTATTCGACGAACCATTCCACAATATTTATCGCATATGTCTTTATTTTTTGTCCCTGCGATTATGGCAGTATGGCTATTTCAAGATGATGTGATAACGCATTGGTTGTCATTGTTACTAGCATTAGTCGGAACAACCATTTTAAGTATGGTTGTAGTGATGTGGCTCAGTCATCGCTTATTGAAATCATCATGATGCTATTAAATGAAAGCTTGGATGTTATCCGTATAAGTGCAATGTGGATTGTGCTTTTACTGTTATGTTATGGGGTATCTTTGCGGCTTGCCAGATTATTAAAACAGCATATTATCGCCCATCCAATCGTCATTACCACAAGCTTAATGCTCTTCTTATCGCAGTTTATCAATACCGATGTAAATGTGGTAATGGACTATTTGGACCCCGTAGCATATTTACTAGGCCCGTTAACCGTCGGATTAGCGTTACCTGTTTATAATCAGCTAGCGGTACTAAGACAGTTAGGATTTAAAGTATTAATTCCTATTCTCCTTGGCGGTATTCTTGCACCACTATCTTCATATAGTGTGTTGTATGTGCTTGGAGCAGAATATAGTTGGCAAATGACGATGCTCACTAAATCCATCACGACTCCTTTTGCGATGGATACTGCCACTATGTTAGGGGGCATTGCCGGACTGGCTGCGGTATTTGTGATCATTACTGGAATAGTAGGTGTCATGGCGTTACCGATATTAAATCGTGTACTGAGGATCAACGAAGGCAAAGTTAATGGTTTGGTCCTCGGCACTATCGCCCATGGTATCGGTACAGCCAAAGCGGTACAGCTAAGCGAACAAGCTGGCGCTTTTGCTTCACTGGCTTTATGTGTGAATGGCATTACGACAGCTATTACGTTAAGTGTATTGCTAGGCTAATACTATCTTCACCCCGTTCGAGATTGTTATTCGGTTATTTGTTTTTTTGCAGTTGTTTGTTGATATAGTCTTTAGGTTCATAACCTGGAGCATGAACATGCTTGTCATTGGATACCTGTGATTTGGTGTTAACCGCATTATCAATATTTTGTTTACACGCTTCAATGCTGTTACCTAACTTATCTTCTTCACATTGAAACTTTTGATTAGATACTGCTGATTGATATAACAGATGACCTGCATCCTGTATTGTACAGCCAGATAACAACAAAAACACGGATGTACTAAATATAAATAATAAAGGTTGAGTATGCAGTTTGAACGGTTTCATTTTTTGGTCCTATAATAATTGGCATTATGGCCTGTAGTTAGTTATTATTCCACAACAGACATTGATTAGATAGAGACGTAAGTGTTAAGAATATTAATAAAAAATGTGTTGCAACTCAAATGAACACTATCAATATTGTATTAGTCGATGATCATGATTTAGTATTACAAGCCATAGAGTTATTAATTGCATCAGAACCGCAATTAAATGTCATTGGTGCTTTTAATGACGCAGAGTCGGCACTTTCCAGTGGTATAATAAACGATGAAGTGTTAGTCATTACTGATATCTCATTACCAGGTCAAAATGGTCTCGATTTCTTATCTTCTTTGCATGCGTTGGGTTTATCCGTTAAGTCGATCGTGCTAAGCATGTATGAAAGCCCACATTACGTTGAAATGGCTAAGGAACAGGGTGTGAAAGCCTATTTATCAAAACGTGATGCTGGCGAGCTATTGCTCACGGCAATTTCTGAAGTGGCCAAAGGTAATACGTTTTATAGTCCGCAAATTAGTGATACTTTAGGTACACAAACTGAAGAGCTAAGCTTATATCAGGGCCTAACCGATCGTGAAAAAGAAATATTTATATTATTAGCATTAGGTGGTGAAGTGAAAGGTGTGGCGACATCACTTGATATTGCAGTAAAAACGGCGCATGTCCATCGCCGTAATATTTTAAATAAATTTGGCGTAACTTCAGTATTTGAGTTAACTCGATTTGCAATCAAATATGGGTTAATTGATCCCTCACAGTTGTAGTGACTAAGCGTCATTAATCCGAATATAATGTCACAAGTTGATCAACAATTTGTGTGACACCATGTCGAATAGGATCTTGGCATGGAAGTCCTGTTTGTTTGGCTATTTGCAAACACGTCTCTTTAGCTGTTATATCATCGACTGCGCTAGTATTGATACTTATCCCAACGATTTGGCAACCTGGATTCGTTAAACGAGCATGGCGTAAGTTTAATTCAATCGCGTCATGGATATCGGGTAATGCATAACTAGGCATCCCACGCATTTTGTCACGTTGTAGAATATGACATAACACTAATGCGTCGGGTTGAGCACCATGGATAAGCCCTAATGTGACGCCAGCGTATGCTGGTTGAAATAATGAACCTTGTCCTTCAATAATATCCCAATGTGCGTCATCATTGTTAGGAGTCAGAGCCTCCACTGCACCTGAGATGAAATCAGCAACAACACAATCAACTGCGACACCTTCTCCAGCAATTAATATACCGCATTGGCCTGTCGCTCTAAAGGTTGAATTAATTTGGCGCGCCTGTAATGCAGTATGAATGGCGAGTGTGGTATACATTTTTCCAACAGAGCAATCAGTGCCAACCGTTAATAAGCGTTTCCCCGTTCGTTTTTCTCCATTGGCTGTTTTAAAGCGTGTGGTGGGGTGTCTAATATCGATTAAATCAACATTGTGTTGGTTGGCAAGTGTCACTAATTCAGGAATGTCAGTTAACTTATCATGTAAGCCATTAACAATATTTAAGCCTTGTTGAATCGCTATTTTAATTTCAGGAATGTACTTAGCATCAATATGGCCTCCAGCATTGTTAAACCCCAGTACAAAAGTCTTAGCGCCAAGTTCAGCTGCTTTATTTACCGATAATTGAGGTAAACCAGTTGTGACGGTACATTCTGGTAATGATATTTCGCCAATGCATTGATGTTTACGCCAGGTAGCAATACTGTTGGCCATTTTTAAGCCTAAGGTATCGGTTGCGTCACCTAAAAATAAAGCATATGGAGGAGTCAATTTCATCGAAAAATCTCAAAGTGATGTAAGTATTTAAGTGTGTTCTATTATACACAACTTGAGATTTTTCTAGAAAAATAAATCATGTCAGACGGTTTGCTTAGCTCGTCTCGTTCAACACGCGTCCTGATATTTTTTGCTTAAGCCAATGATACGGGGAGGCTAGATCTAACAAAATGATATATAAACAAGGGACTAAGACTAATGTGACAAGGGTCGCATACAATACCGCAAAACCTAATGCTACAGCCATTGGTATCACAAATGATGCTTGTAAACTCGTTTCAAACATAATGGGTAACACGCCAGCAAAAGTAGTGATAGAGGTGAGGGTGATCGCTCTAAAGCGTGCACAACCTGCTTCGAGAACAGCTGTTTTCACAGCATAACCTTGTTTGACCCGTTGGTTAATAAAGTCCGTCATCACCAGAGAGTCATTTATTACCACTCCAGCTGCCGCGATTAACCCAAAGGTAGACATCATTGATAAATCAATCCCCATAAAGAAGTGTCCCCAAATCGCGCCGGTTAAACTAAATGGAATCACTGACATGATGATCAAAGGCTGTCCATAACTCTTAAGAGGCACAGCTAATAAAATAAAGACCATGATCATACCCGCATAGAAAAACATAATTTGTTCGTCTTGTTGCGCTTGTTGTTCTTCAATCGTACCGCCCAGTTGTGTTTTTACATCCGGAAACGCGGCTTTCATTTGTGGTAACAGGTTCTCTTTAATTTGTTCAACGACTGTATCAGGTTCAACGACCTCTTCATCAATCGCGCCCCAGACATAAACCGTGCGATAACCTTCTTCACGACGTATATAAGAAATACCGGGTTCTTCATATAACTCAACGACATCACCGAGCATGACTTCTTGACCCTTAGGGGTTTTGATCATGGTGTACTTTAAGTCGGCAAAGCGTTCACGAGTGAGCTGTGGGTAGCGTACCATGACTTTGACTTCTTCCCCATCACGAATTACCCGTTGAGCTTCACCACCATAAAAACTTAAGCCAACTTGACGGGCGATATTAGAAATATCTAAGCCTAAATCGTCAGCGACAGGTAAGAGCGCCATACGAATTTCTTTACTGTCAGGGTCAATGGTTGAGCTGATATCAAATAACCCATTTTCCTGTTGTAGCAGTGAAATCAAATAACGACCAGCAGCATTAAGCGTATCAATGTCAGAACCGAAGATCATATAACCAAATTCACCCCCTTCATTTCCGCCATTCACATCATCTTGGATCGAGAAAGATTTCATGCCTGCTATTTCAGGAATACGCTCGCGCCAACGACGCGCTAGTTCAAACGTATCATAATGCCGTAATTCTTCATCGACTAGCGGTATCACAATACGTGCTTCTGTCCGGCCACGGTTAAATGCCAAAATATCTCGGATCATGCCTGAACCATGTGCATCAATGGTTTCTTGTTCCACATTTAAAATGACTTTTTCAACTGTTTTTAATGCTTCAATCGTGGCCATATCCGATACAGTTTCACTCATTTCAATACTGATAGAAGGAAAATCATGCGGTACTTTTGGATTAGGGACCATACGGACGTAATTAGCTTGAATTAAACCGATACTGACTAAAAGCATCGCAACAAAGAACATGAAAACCGCCCAGCGATATTCCACACAGCGAGCAACAAAGCGACGGTATTTACCGTTCACAAAACCGAAGAAGGCTTTGTTAAAGCGATCCCGAAATGAGCCTTCTTTGAGTGGTTTAAAATTAATACTCGCAATGTGAGATGGAAGTATTAACTTAGATTCTATTAAAGAAAATACTAAGCATAAGATGACTACCATTGAGATATTAAAGAAAAATGAGCCTTCAAATCCACTAGACTGAGTAAAGGGAGCAAATACCGCGATTGTGGTGAGTACACCAAATGTAGCGGGCGTTGCGACACGCTTTGCCCCGCGAACGACATTGTTCACGCCGCCGCCATATTTTTCCACTTCACTATAGGAGGATTCACCGATAACAATAGCATCATCAACCACAATCCCTAGCACCATAATAAAGGCGAATAAAGAGAGAATATTAATAGTGACACCGAAGACTGGCATTAGCATCATCGCGCCTAAGAAACATACAGGCAAGCCAACCATCACCCATAAAGCGAGTTTAAAACGTAAAAACAGGGTCAACATTAGGGCCACTAAGATGGCGCCTTGGAATAGATTACCTAACATCATGTCTAAACGAGCGTTAAGGTAATAGGTCATATCCACTAAGATTTTTAACTCTAATCCTTGTGGTAGCTGCTTATTTTTTTCCGTAATGTATGCTTTCACAGATTCAGCGACAGGAATGGTGTCTTGTGATTTAGTCGCTTTAACATCCATGAAAATTGCGTTTTTCCCTGAATATTTAAAGTAACGTTCACCTTCGGTAAATCCATCTTTTATATCGGCTACTTCATGGAGTAGCACTCGTCCACCATTTGCACCAATGACGACAGGAATATTACGAAATTCTTCGCCATTATATAATTGGTTCTCGACACGCACAGCAATGATACCGGCATCGGTTCTGAGCTGACCGGCTGAAAAGTTAGCCGAATATCGACGAATAGCGCTGGTAATATCATTAATGGTTAAATTGTATTGTTTTAAAGTTTCCGGTTGAACTTCAATGGCGATTTCATCGCTAGGATCAGATGCATTCGCTAATGATACATTATTGAGTTGGAGTAACTCTGTTTCGATTTGTTTGGCTATGGGTTTGAGTTGTTCAAGTGGTATATCACCGACCAATGACATTTCAATGACATCTTGTTGGAACTCTGCTTGTGTGACTTGTATCGGTTCCATATCGGCAGGGAAGGTACCGATACTGTCAACTCGTTGTTTAACTTTATCTAATACACTAGCAAGATCTTCCCCTTGATGTATGCGCAAACTAATACGTCCACCATTACGGAATGAGCGCGAAACGCTTTCTTTTATCTCGGTAATATCTTTAAGGCTTTCTTCGATTTTGATCAGAATACTTTCTTCAATTTCACGCGGGGCAGCCCCAGGGTAGGAGGCTTGTACATTAATGAAATTAATTTCCACATTAGGAAACATCTGGCGTTGGATAGAATTGTAGCTCACCAAACCCATAATGATGATAAATCCCATCAACAAATTTGATGCGACAGGATTATTTGCAAACCAGGCAATCAGGCCCGTTTCTGTTTTGTTTACATCTACCACGTCGTCGTTGAATTCATTATTATCCACGTTCATGAATCACTCA
>NZ_DS989810.1:348495-472988 GCF_000155775.1 Glaciecola sp. HTCC2999 | reverse complement strand
GCATCTATTCTTGCATGGCGTCATATATTGATGCAGCCATTGCTCAATATTAGCCACTTGCGACTGCCATTCCCCAGAAGCGATCAAATCAAGACTGGCTGAAGCAACGGCGCATGCCAGTGGATTCGCCATATAAGTAGGGCCGTGCATAAATACCCCAGGAGCGCTTTGACAGATACCCATCGCGACATCTTCAGTACAGATAGTCGCGGCCATGGTCATGTAACCACCGGTAAGCGCTTTGCCTAAGCAAATGATATCAGGGGAAATACCGGCATGTTCACACGCGAATAATTTTCCTGTGCGGCCAAAGCCAGTAGCAATTTCATCAGCGATTAATAAAATATTGTATTCATCGCATAATTGGCGCGCACGTTTTAAATACATGGGATGATACATACGCATGCCACCAGCACCTTGCACAATCGGTTCTAATATCAGTGCGGCTAACTCATTATGATGTGTGGCAATCAGTTCTTCTAATGGTGCAATATCATCTTCATTCCATGTTTGCTCAAAACGCGTTTGTGGCGCTGGGGCAAAAATTTGTTCTGCCAATACATTTTTAAACAATGAATGCATTCCATTGATGGGATCGCATACCGACATTGCAGCAAAAGTATCTCCATGATAACCATTGCGCGGGGTAATAATCTTGTGTTTATTAGGTTGGCCTTGGCAAGCATAATATTGCAAGGCCATTTTGATGGCTACTTCGACAGAAACGGAGCCTGAATCAGCTAAAAACACCCGATTTAAGCCTTCTGGTACCATAGCAAGTAATTGCTTGGTGAGTTTGATGGCGGGTTCATGTGTAATACCCCCAAACATAACGTGCGAAAATGCATCAATCTGGTTTTTTGCTGCGGCATTAATATGTGGGTGGTTATAACCATGAATCGCAGCCCACCAGGATGACATACCATCGATTAATACACTGTTATCGGCCAAAGTGAGTTCAACACCACTCGCACCTTTGACTTCATAACAGGGTAAGGGGTGGGTGGCCGAGGTATAAGGATGCCATAAGTGGCGTTTGTCATATTCAATATTGTTCAATTTTCACTCACTTGTAAACTCAATAAAAGGCTTTTGGTTGACAAAGCCTTAATACCGCATAGACTAACGCTCATAGCCTATTAAGTAAAGAGTTCTCCGGACAATGCAAATCCAACATAATGACATTTCCCAACCCAAACCATTAACCGATTCAATGCAGCACGATATTCGTCATGATTGGACACTCGAAGAAGTTAAAGCCTTATATAACATGCCGTTTAACGACTTAATGTTTAAAGCACAGACGGTCCATCGCACGCATTTTGATCCTAATTATGTTCAAGTGAGCACGTTACTTTCCATCAAAACAGGTGCTTGCCCAGAAGATTGTAAATATTGTCCACAATCGGCGCGCTATGATACGGGTTTAGAAAAAGAACGTTTGATGGAGATAGAAAAAGTTATCCAACGTGCTAAAGAAGCTCGAGCGACTGGCTCGACCCGTTTTTGTATGGGAGCAGCTTGGCGTAATCCACGCGAGCGTGATATGCCGTATGTAGTGGATATGGTCAAACAGGTTAAATCATTAGGGTTAGAAACTTGTATGACATTGGGTATGTTGACGCGTGAACAAGCGATTGCTTTAAAACAAGCCGGCTTAGATTATTATAATCATAACCTGGATACTTCACCTGAATATTACGGTGATATTATCACGACACGGACTTACCAAGACCGTTTAGATACGCTACAAAACGTGCGTGATGCAGGTATGCATGTTTGTTCTGGTGGTATTGTCGGGATGGGTGAGAAAGGCGATGATCGTGCTGGGCTACTGATCGCCTTGTCAAATCTAGAACGTCATCCTGAAAGTGTTCCGATTAATATGTTAGTGAAAGTCAAAGGCACGCCTTTGGACAAAGTAGACGATCTAGACCCATTTGAGTTTATTCGTACTATTGCCATTGCCCGTATTATGATGCCACAGTCATTTGTACGCTTATCTGCTGGACGTGAGGCGATGAATGAACAAATGCAAGCAATGTGTTTTATGGCTGGTGCTAACTCTATTTTTTATGGCTGCAAGTTATTAACAACCTCTAATCCTGAAACGCATGAAGATGTAATGTTATTTAAAAAGTTAGGAATTAACTCGCATCAAACTAAAGCATATTCAGATGAAGCGCATGAAGCCGCGTTACATGATGAAATCTTAACCCAGCAGGCACAAGCTGATAGTGATGATTTATTTTATGATGCCGCGTCTCCTCAGGTCAGCGCACCTGACATGGTGAAGTAATTAACTATATGGCATTTGATCACCTACAGGATGCGTTAACCATACTATCTAATGATAATTTGAGACGCCGTCGCACCATACTTCAAGATGATTATGATGGGGTCATTAAAGTAGATTGTCAGCATTATTTGAATTTTTCAAGTAATGATTATTTAGGCCATCGTCAACACCAAGATATTTTACAATCCTATGTTGAAGGCCTATCCCGTTATGGTGCCGGTGCTGGCGCCTCTCCACTAGTCACGGGGCACTCACAATGCCATCAGGCACTTGAAGATCATGTGGCAGATTCTCTTAATCGTGAAGCCGTTTTATTGTTTTCATCAGGGTTTGCTGCCAACCAAGCGATTTGCCAAGCATTAATGTACGATGGAGATACTATCGTCAGTGATAAGTTGATGCATGCTTCTTTTATTGATGCAGCCATTCATAGTCCGGCCCAATTATTACGCTTTAAACATAATGATATTGAACATGCTAACCAACAATTAACAAAAGCCTCAGGAAATACATTATGTGTGTCTGAAGGTGTATTTAGCATGGATGGTGATAAAGGCGAGTTGGCAGCGTTACAGACTTCATCAGCCCAACACAATGCTTGGTTCATGCTGGATGACGCTCATGGATTTGGCGTTTTAGGCGAAACCGGTATGGGCAGTGTTGAAGCCGCGAATTTAAGTCAAGATCAATGTCAGATTGTTATGGGTACCTTTGGTAAGGCTATCGGCACAGGGGGGGCGTTTGTTGCTGGGTCGCAAGTATTGATTGATTATCTCATTAACAAAGCGAAGCATTACATCTACTCCACCGCATTTAGTGCGGCACAAGCTAAAGCGACCTTAACGAGTATTGAGCTAGTAAAAAACGGTGGAGCACGGCACAAACTTCACGACAATATTCAATATTTTAAAACCTTGGCGAAGGCGCGAGATTTACCGATATTAGAATCTGATAGTGCAATTCAACCTTATTTAATCGGTGACCCGGCCAAAGCATTAGCAGCATCTGAGTGTTTAAAGCAGTTAGGGTTATGGGTTAATGCCATACGTTCGCCTACTGTACCTAAGGGCTCGGATCGATTACGCATCACCCTCAGTGCCTTACATCAAGAGAAAGACATTGATGCATTAGTAGATGGATTAACTATGATGAGAACAAAAATTGGATAAATTAAAAGTCGCGTCAGCCTTTGGGCATGCCGCCTCTCGATATAATCACTTCGCTCAAGTACAACAACGTATTTTAGAGTGGTCATTAAGTCATGTGCCACCCCTTGCTCGTGCTAACGACTCGTCACTATCAGCGTCAGACCCAACTTGTATTGTTGATCTTGGTTGTGGAACGGGGCGAGCAATACCAGAGTTATCAAAGATGGCTGAAAAGGTGATTGCACTTGATATCGCCCAGCCGATGTTAGATGTTGCCGCAGAGCAATACTCATATATAAATAATATACAATATCAATGTGCTGATTTTGATCAATTAAGTCTACATTTTCAGCCTCATAGTATCCAATGCCTGTTTTCATCTATGTCTTTGCAATGGTCAGAATCACCTCAGACGCTCATTCAATCTATTGCAGGGGTGTTATCGAAATCAGGATCGGCGCATTTAACTATATTGATAGCACCTTCATTTAGTCGTTTGAAATTGGCATGGAAGAGCATTGGTCGAGGACATGCAGTTCATGATTTTGCATCATTACCTAATTGGTTAGCAGCGATAAAACAGGCTGGTTTGTCAGTGGAATATGCGCAAGAGACGTTCATTGACTTTTATCCTGATTTTGCGAGTATGCTGCACTCAATTAAAGGCGTCGGGGCACACACGCCCGATACTGTCACCGGTGGACATCAGTCATTACAAGAGCAGCAAGTCAGATTATCAAAACGTCAATTAAAACAAGCAAGAGCGGCCTTTTTAGCCTTAAATAAAGGTCACTTTAGTTTAGATTATCATGTGGTTCAATTGCACCTGCGTCATCGTACTTAAGTGAGGAATTTTTGATGCGTCAATATTTTATTACTGGAACGGATACTGATGTGGGTAAGACTGTCGCATCGACTGCCTTAGTTAATGCATTTGCAGCGTCTGGCTCAAAAGTGGCGGGGCATAAACCGATTTCTGCTGGATGTGAGTTGGTGTCGATAGGTGATCAAGCCGTCGGGCTTCGTAACGAAGATGCTCAGTTATTAATGGCACAAGCAAATGTTGAGTTACCTTATGACGTCGTCAACCCTTATGCATTTAAAGAACCGATTGCCCCTCATATTGCCGCACTTCGCACTCAGCATGAAATACAGATGTCAGTCTTATTAGAAAATTATGCCGATTTGGCTAATTATGATTTAGATGTGTTAATCAGTGAAGGCGCGGGGGGGTGGATGCTACCTATCAATGGTCGTCACACATTACCAGATGTCATTAAACAACTCGATATTGACATTATAATGGTCGTGGGGATGCGTCTTGGCTGTTTAAATCATGCCTTGTTAACGCAGCAAGCCATTTTATTATCAGGGCTTAACATTGCAGGTTGGATTGCTAATGCGCCTGAAACACAACCCTTTTTTGACGAGAATCTGGCAACGTTAACAGCACGGATCACTGCCCCTCTACTTGGTGTGATACCTCATGTTCAAGATGCAACAAGTGCTGCATCGCATTTAGATATTAGCCTGTTAAATCAGTGATGCACCTTAGATTAAATAAGTCAGGTTAGTACCGGCTGGCAGGCTGGATTTACCATTTTTTTGGGTGAATAAGACGCCATCGTAATCGTGACTTAACTCCAAGTTTGGTTCCTTTATTGTGCCGGTTAAACGCAAAGCACTTCCTTCTCGGATCCCAATTACGGGGATATCCGGGTGTAATGTAACAAATTCAGTAAGACGTTGATCGCGCGTTTCTCCATGAAAATCTTTTGGATGTTCGTCGGTATAATGCGGGTTTAATTGGCATGAAACAAAATTTAACGCAGTAAAAGAAGGCGGCTCAATGATAGGCATATCATTGGTTGTTCGAATAGTGGCACCACAGATATTTGAACCTGCGCTCCATCCAATATAAGGGACATCTTGATTGATGACCTGTTCTTGAATTATCGGCATTAATCCTAATTTTTGCAATGTGTAGAGTAAATGGAAGGTATTTCCACCTCCCACTAATATTGCTTGGTTGTTTTGTGATGCGCGTGTGATGGCTTGCACTTCATTATCAAACGTATGTAAACCGATAACCGATAATTCAGGCAAAGCATGTTGAACCATTTCTGTGTATGTATCATAGTTCATCGAAATACCGGCATAGGGAACAAATAAACATTCAGAAACGGCGCCAAGGTGGGTCAGTATATCGTTTTTGGCGGCAGCTAAATAATCACAATTATTTACTCGAGAAGAACTCAACATTAAAATATGCATAAAATGGTACACGGTAGTTTGTCTTGCTAATAGTATACAATAAGAATGCGTTTTGGTAAGTATTGTGAAAGTAAGTACACTGATTTGTTAGTCGGACTGCCTTAATTGTGCTTGTAAATACTGGAGCAGTTGAACATTGCAGTATGCTTGAGTCATAATACAAACATTATTTATTTTCGGTTGAGGTAAGCACAATTTGAAGACCCGCTTTGTTATCCTTCTGTGTGCTTTTCTGGCAGTACTGTTGTTAATCGGACTGAACCTTTTTGCCCACCCATCATTATTGAGCGATTCAGTTGAACAGCATATTTTTATGCAGCTCTCATTACCTATTATGATCACCGCTATCCTCGTGGGGAGTGCGTTATCTATGAGTTCAGCGACGTTACAAGTAGTATTAAATAACCCTTTAGCAGACCCTGGGATTATTGGGATCAGTAGTGGTGCGAGTCTGTGTGCTGGCATTGTGATTATCGGTGGAATATTACCTTCAAGTGCTTTGGTGTGGGGACTGCCCATCGCTTGTTTCATTGGTGCACTACTGAGTAGCGCATTGATCTTTCGTTTAGCACAACGCCTTAAACTGACTCATGCTGGCGTTATTTTAGCAGGCATTGCCATATCCACAGTCTGTGCAGCCGTTTTGGCGTGGTTGTATATATTAGGCGATGCACAAGCAACACGGAATTTAACGTTTTGGTTAATGGGCAGCTTTGCTCATACTCATTATCCGATCTTAGGGGTAGCAGGTACGGCATTAATACTCGGTATGACGGTGTTAATACGTGAACGAAGTCATCTTAATACATTGTATTTAGGTCACCATAATGCACAGTTGTTAGGAGTTGAACCTAAACACTTAACTCGAAAGTTATTAATTGTTTGCGCATTATTAGTTGGCGTAAGTGTGTCAATTGCTGGTTCCATAGCATTTGTGGGGTTATTAGTACCCCATATTTTACGGCGTTTATTAGGCCGAGATAACCGTTTAATTATTCCACTAAGTGGTATGGTCGGAGCGGCGCTCATGCTCGTCATCGTTAATATCAATCATCTCTTATCAGGTG
Source organism: Glaciecola sp. HTCC2999 (assembly GCF_000155775.1). Lineage (GTDB taxonomy): Bacteria > Pseudomonadota > Gammaproteobacteria > Enterobacterales > Alteromonadaceae > Opacimonas. The sequence continues at coordinate 466,200 of NZ_DS989810.1, read as the reverse complement.
TCATTTTACCGGTGTCATTACTCACTGCGACAATCGGTGGTCCAATTTTTATTTATGTATTGTATCAGGGACAAATACTGACGAGAGCATCAGGTAGTCAGCGTCATGTCTAATGAATTAAAGCAGCATGACGCGATTGAAATCAAACTTAATGATGTATTTGTGCCAGAAAGATTACATATTTCGCACCTATCATTTAGCAAAAGCTCGTTAACCCATTTGGTGGGACAAAATGGTGCAGGAAAATCGACGTTACTGCATGCGATTGCAGGTCTAATACAACCTAAAAATCATCAATGTGCTGTATTTAAGGGGCTATCTCCAAGTAATATCCATCAGCATCGCTGTTTACTCACCCAAGATAACCATAATGCATTTGGTTTAACGGTGGGTGAAATATTTTCTTTTTATACTCCCTATAGTCAAGCACCAGAAAGGTTAGAAACCGTCCTGGAAGTCAATCAATTTATGGCTAGACAAATCGATACTTTATCAAGTGGTCAGCAACAGCGAGTCCAATTAGCAAGGTGTATGATGCAAGTTTGGGAGAGTGCTGAATCAGGTATGGGAATATTACTCTTTGATGAACCCTTTGATGCGTTAGATTTGGCTTATCAGATCAAATGGTTGGCGTTGTTACATCAACTAAAAGCCGTTGGAAATATTATTGTCATTGCACATCATCAGTTAATGATGCTCACAGAATGTGCCCTAGACGATGTGCTTATTTTACAAGCTGGACAAATTGAAATGTTCGGTACTATCGCCGAAAAATGGTCACCTCAATGCTTAGTAGATTACTTTGGGATCAGTTCTGCGCAAATTCCCACATATTTACGCTAAAACTGATGACGTTGAATAAATACTATCATGTATCAATATTCATCTTGATCCATCTTCTAGTGCTAATTAATCAAGTCGTTTGAGTCCATATTGATGCTGAATGTGATACAATCGACGTAATATTTGAAAGAAAAAATTTAGGAATTTTGAACAATGAGTGACTGGAGTATCGACAGCTGGCGTAATAAGCCAATTTTACAACAACCTACATATGATGATGCTGCTGAAGTCGCGGATGTTGAAGCTAAATTAGCCAGTTATCCGCCATTAGTTTTTGCTGCTGAAACTCGTGATTTACTTGGCCAATTAGCAAATGTTTCACAAGGTGATGGATTTTTATTACAAGGGGGAGATTGCGCAGAATCATTCTCAGAATTTAATGCCCCTAAAATCCGCGATACATTTAAAGTGATGCTACAAATGGCAATCGTGCTCACTTTTGGTGGTCGTTGTCCAGTTACGAAAGTGGCACGTATGGCGGGTCAATATGCCAAACCTCGTTCCTCAGATATGGAAACCATTAATGGGGTATCTTTACCCAGTTATCGTGGCGATATTATCAATTCGTTCGAGTTTACAGAAGCGGCTCGTCGTCCTGATCCTCAGCGTTTATTGCAGGCATACCATAACTCTGCAGCCACGTTAAACTTATTGCGCGCATTTGCTCAAGGCGGTTTGGCTGATTTACATCAAGTTAATCGCTGGAATATGGCGTTTGTGGAAAATAATCCATTAAAAGATCGTTATTCAGACATGGCTAATCGTATCGAAGATACGTTGGCATTTATGGATGTGATTGGTATTAACAGTCAGTCTCACAATACCTTACATGAAACCTCATTGTTTACATCGCATGAAGCGTTGTTATTGAACTATGAGCAAGCATTAACACGTATCGATACATTAACAGGATTACCTTATAACTGTTCGGCGCACATGTTATGGATTGGTGAGCGTACTCGTCAACTGGATCATGCACACGTTGAATTTTTCCGTGGGATCAATAACCCAATTGGGGTCAAAATTGGTCCATCTATGCAACCAGATGAATTAATGACACTAATTGATGCATTAAATCCCACCAATATTCCTGGTCGCTTGACACTTATCACGCGAATGGGAGCTGATAAATTAGCAGATAACTTACCTAAATTACTGGCCCGAGTAAAAGCCGAGGGTCGTCATGTGGTATGGAGCTCTGATCCGATGCATGGTAATACATTCTCGGCTTCTTCAGGTTTCAAAACGCGTAACTTTGATGCGATTTTACGTGAAATCCAACAGTTCTTTACTGCGCATAAGCAAGAAGGGACTCATGCTGGTGGGATCCATTTAGAGATGACTGGCCAACATGTGACAGAATGTACTGGTGGCGCATATAAAATCAGTGATGATGATTTAGCGCAAGCTTACCAAACACAATGTGATCCACGTCTCAATGCTGATCAAGTATTAGAGATGGCATTTTTAGTGTCAGACTATTTAAAAGCAAAATAATATCAGCGATTTACACTGAGCGATGCGTAAAGGGAACCGATTATCTGTTCCCTTTTTTATTGTCATTTATTTTAGATATTGAGCTAATTTACCTTTAATTAGTCTGCTCATGGTCGTCATATTGGTCTTAGGGCTACTGGGAGCGTGATTGATTAATGTGTCAATTTGCGCTTCATGTAATGTTTGTGGTTTAACATGAGCCATTAGTAAGGTGTAACCAATATAGTGTTTTAAGCGTGCTAATGATGATTTGTACTGGTCAGGGAAACACACCAGGATAGGCGCGCACAGTTGTTGTTTTACACTCACAATTAAATCTGCCACATAAATGAGCTTTTCAGTCGGGTTGACTAGACTAATATCTCGGTCAGTATGACCAGGGGTAGTAATAATATGCCAATCTTCAAATCCGGGTACGACATCGCCATCTTGTAGTTGTTGATCTTCTCGTAGCATTGGCGAATACCAGATATTTTGCCGTTGTTTACCCATTCTAGCGGCCACCCATAGCGCTAATCCCATATCGACCATATGTTCTAAACGCCCCTGCCAGCCAGCATACCATTGACCTGTGTATGTGCCCGTAACTACAGTACATTGAGTGAGTTGCTTTAACGCGGCAACACAGCCAGCATGGTCAGGATGTAAGTGAGTGACCATGACGACTTTGAGATCTGTAACGGGGCGGTTGAGAGTGGTGATAAAAAAATCTTGAATCGTCGCTAAGTCGGCGCGACATCCACCATCAAGCATAAGACAACCATGATCATATTCAATCAAATGTATGTGTTGGATATAGCCTTGAATAATGTGATGTTTCATGTGGATTAATCCATGACCCTTTTTTGTTGTGCTTGCCATAAGCCTGCATATATACCGTTTTGACTCATCAAATCTGCATGATTGCCTTGTTCGGTGATGATGCCATCTTCAAGGACAATAATAATATCAGCATCTTGAATGGTCGAAAGTCGATGAGCAATAACGATAGCAGTATGTTGCTGAGCAAGTGCGTCGAGGGCACTTAAAATTCCTTGCTCAGAATGACTATCCAATGAGGATGTTGCTTCATCAAAAATAACAATAGGCGGGTTTTTCAGAATGGTACGCGCAATCGCCACACGCTGTTTTTCGCCGCCTGAAAGTTTCAAACCACGTTCGCCGACTTGGGTATCTAAACCTTCAGGTAGTTTCGCGACAAATTCACTGAGCTGTGACATTTTAATGGCTTTTTGTAAGGCATTTTCGTCCGCATCAGTATCACCATATTGAATATTGGCTCGTAAGGTATCATTAAATAGCACAGTATCTTGAGGCACAATGCCAATACTCGAACGCAATGATAATTGCTGGTAGTGTTTAATGTCTTGTCCATCGATGCTAATGCTGCCAGAAATGGGATCAAAAAAGCGAAATAAGAGTTTTGCTAAGGTGGATTTACCACTGCCACTGGGACCGACGATCGCGACTTTTGAACCTGCAGGTACCTCAAATGAGATATCTTTGAGGATGTGTCGATTTTCTTCATAATGAAAATTGACCTGTTCAAAACGAATATGGCCTTGTGTAATAGAGATCGGCTTAGCATCGGAGGTATCCTCGACACCCACTTTTGTTTTGAGTAGCGTAAAGAGGTTTTCGATATTCGCTAGTGCACCCCGAATTTCTCGATAGACAAACCCTAAGAAGTTTAGTGGCATAAATATCTGCATGGTAAATGCATTGATTAACACAAAATCACCAATCGTCATGGTGCCGGCTTGCACCTCTAGTGCCGCTAAAATGAGCATAGCAGTCATGGCACTAGCAATAATAAGTGCTTGACCTCCATTAAGTGCAAACAAGGACAGGCGATTAGACCGGCGTGCCGTTTCCCAACGCGCTAGGTTAGTGTCGTACAGATTCGCTTCATACGCTTCGTTATTAAAATATTTCACCGTTTCATAGTTAAGTAAACTATCTACTGCACGAGTATTGGTTTGGTTATCGGCTTGATTGACTTCTCGTACATAGCGGGTGCGCCAATCAGTGGCTTTCATGGAAAAGAACACATATAACACCACAGAGACTAAAATTATTAGAGCAAATGTCACCCCATAATTAGTGAATAGTATGCCCACAACAAATGCAATTTCAAGCAACGTCGGACCAATATTAAACACCATAAAGCGCATTAAAAAACTAATACCATTGGTACCACGATCGATATCTCGTGAAAGTCCACCCGTTTGTCTGGATAAATGAAAGCGTAAATCTAAGCGATGGAGATGTTCAAATACTTCTAATCCCAAGCGGCGCATAGCGCGTTCGGTTACACGACCAAATAAAGTATCACGCACTTCACCTAAAATGACATTTAAAAAGCGAAATCCGCCGTAGGCGATGACCAACGCAATAGGGGCTAATAGTAGTGGAGTAATAGTAGCTGGATCATTTAAGCTATCCACTGAATATTTCAACACAAAGGGCAGGGCAACACTGGCGACCTTGGCAAGTACTAAGCATAGAAGTGCCAGCGCCACCCGCTGTTTAAACTCGCCTAAATAGGGCAGTAATTTATAAAATACTGACCAAGAGATATGTTGGTCATCTTTGATATCAAATCGAGAAGAACGCATAAAAAGTCTTATAATTGAAATATACCTGTGATAGTTTGTTTATTATACGTGCTCATACAATTGTATGTTCATATTTTTTAAGGAATTTTTCAAAATGACACAGACCACTGTTGTGACAAAGCGCATTGCCATAGTGGCGCATGATAAAATGAAGCCTCAAGCCATTGAGTGGACCAAAACCCATGCCTCGAAGCTCAATTCTCATCAAATTTTCGCTACCGGTACCACGGGTAAGTTAATTCAAGCTGCCAATCCGAATTTGTCCATTAAGGCACTTAAATCCGGTCCTCTTGGCGGCGACCAACAACTTGGCGCAATGATTTGTGAAGGCCAATTGGATATCTTATTTTTCTTTACCGATCCAATGACCCCACAACCTCACGATGTCGATATTAAAGCGTTATTACGCTTATCAACTATGTATAATTGTGTCGTGGCGTGTAATATTGCCACCGCTGATTTTGTGATTGAAAGTCCGCTATTTGTCCTGCCTCAAACACATACAAGTGATTTTTCTGATTATTCAGAGCGGGTTGTTGAAAATACCTAAGTCAGCATAAATGCAATGAAGTTTCATATCGTTGGTTTGGTTTTATTCAGTGGCACAAAACCAAATCGATGACCTTTACAAATAATATGTGAATAACAGTAAATTTTAATTTTATTTGACCGATATAGAGAGTTGATAGGATATCAACAGGTAGGTTAGATGAAAATTGCATTGGTGCTGGATTCTCGTGATTTCGGCGGTATAGAAAGTCATATTCTTGAAATAGCGAAAGCACTTAGTGGATATGCGGTTGATTTGACCGTGGTTAGATTAACCAATTATGGTAGCCATCCATTAATCACGAGATTACAAGATGCTAATATTCATACCCATACGTTAAACGGTTCTTTTAGCAGCTTATACCGTTATGTTAAAACTCAGCAATTTGATATTGTTCACTCTCATGGTTACAAGGCTAACCTCTATTCGCGTTTAGTATGTCGCTTCACACGTTCACAATCTGTTTCAACCTTTCATTCCGGCGATCGTGGCACCGGTAAATTATATTTATATGATGCGCTTGATCGTTGGACTGCGTTTCTTAGTCATTACAATATATGCGTGAGTGAACCTATACAATCTGGTCTGAATGGTCAAAGTGACGTGATGTTAAATGCCATCAGCACTAAAAATACTGGGCTCGAGTTTGGCACGCAAATAGGGTTTGTGGGTCGATTAAGTACTGAAAAAGCTCCTGAACGATTTGTTGCGTTAGCGGAACAATTCCCAAATCAACAATTTGCTATGTTTGGCGATGGTCCTGAATATCAAACATTGGCTCACAAAGCGCCTAAAAACCTGACCTTACATGGTCATCAAGCCGACATGCACAGTGTCTGGAAGACAATCTCGGTACTAATTTTGCCTTCTCGTAAAGAAGGTCTACCGATGGTCTGTTTAGAGGCGATGCTCAGAGGTATTCCTGTCATCGCGACGGATGTAGGCAGTATTAAGCAATTAATTGAGCACGATATTGATGGCTGGGTCATCAATGAATATTGCCCGTCATTGCTTTGTGACACATTAGAGGCTTGGTTACAGTTATCGCAACAAGATGTTAACGCATATCGATTAAATGCTAGAGATAAAATCCTACGCCATTTTAGTATGCGCGAATATACGCCTAAATTGTTAACACAATATCAGCGCTTACTCCCCAACACGTCATCACCATCTAAGCGAAATGAATATGTCTAAACCCACGCCTATTTTATTTGTTCATTACGGACATACTGAATGGATACGAGGTTCTGAACGTTGCTTGATCGACCTTATTCATCATTTAGATTTGAACCAATACACGCCGATTTTATGGTGTGATACTCAAATCATGGCACAACAATTTGACGATATGGATATCCCTGTATATGTCGAACCGTTTTCTCTGTTATTAGGTTGGCATGCGCCTCGTTTGGATGTTAAAGCGACTCAAGCATTGATAGTATCGGGTCAGGACATTATTAAACAACATGCGATACAAATTGTACATGCAAACAGTGCAGCCCCTAATCAATGGCTCACATCATTAGCCAATCAACATTGCATACCGTTAGTCACACAGCTGCATGCCCGTTATGTATTTTCTGAACGATTAACGTTACGCGTACATCAGGCTGATCATTTGATAGGGGTAAGTGCACCTATCATCGCTCAACTACATGATGATGGAATCAAAGCCAGCCGTACTCATGTAATTGCTAATGGTATCGATACAGCTCGATTGCTACAGCAACGCACCCACTCGATTAGAGAGACTTATCAATTATCCCAAGAGAAAGTGGTGTTGGTCTCAGTAGGCTCTTTAATTGAACGTAAAGGTATGGACATTCTTATCCGAGCTACCGCTATCATGTTAGCTAACAACGTCGATGTTCATTTATGTATTATTGGTGCGGGTGAGGCTTTAGGTGACCTGACTGCATTGGTCGATAAACTGGATCTGACCGCTCATGTTGTTTTCCTTGGTGAACAAAGTGAGGCATTTGGCTGGTTAAGTGATGCGGATATATTTGTCTCTGGTGCGCGAGAAGAAGTTTTCGGTTTAGTGCTGGCAGAGGCAGGTTTAGCTAAATTACCCTGTGTTGCCCCAGATGTTGGTGGTATTGCCAGCGTGATAGATGATGGAGTTACCGGTTTACTGACACCGAGTGAGTCGCCACAAGCCATTGCTGATGCCTGTTTACAATTAGCCAATGATCCTCAGTTACGTCAATCGATGGGCCAAGCGGGTTATGAAAGAGTATTAGCAAATTTCACAATTACCCGTAATGTTGAGCAATGTCAGCAAGTATATCAAATGGCGCTTGCTCAATGTCGTTCATATTCAGGGAGTATTTGGCAGCAAGTTACCAGCACGCTTAATGTTATCAAGCATTATGGCATGTCGAAATTACGTAAATTACGCAGTGCTGAAACAAAAGAAAAAGCCATTGTCTGTATTGATACAATCCCTTTTGCTGGAGGCTCTAAAATTGCCACCAGTAGAATATTAGCCACATTAAATCATGATCCAAAACATATCCATATACTGACTACCAGCTCATCGTGCTGGCGTAACACTCCTTACACACAACATGCATTACATGAATTTGAAGCCTTACACCAAGCGCAATCTGGATGGCGTTTCGTATTAAGACATGCATGGTTAGCAGTGCAGGTACTTTGGTATATTCTATGTGTCCGTCGGGTTGTGTTACTGGCGGGATGCTCACTACCTAGCAATGATTTTGCGTTAGCCATGGTCAAAAAGATCAGTTGTATTGAATGGTTACAGTGTATTCATGGACCGGTTTATCCGAGCCGTTTAAATGCTCGGTTATTGAATTACGTTGATTATCTATTTTATTTACCTAGTGCATTGTCATCCTTAAATGAAACATTAGCTTTGACGAATGGGTCGATGGATGATCTTTCAAAAAGAATTGTGAGTCATTCATTTATAAACGGCGTGTCATTAACCGACTATCAGCTTAATGAGGTTTCTAAGACAGCTGGCCCACAAGTACTTTGGGCAGCCTCAGCACTGCGCTGGAAAGGCTTAGACTTATTTATAGCGGCATTACAGCAGTTTGATAATTCGGCAAGACCTGATACGCATATTTGTTATATTCGTCCGACCCAGATTGATATGCCTGTCAGCGCTGTGAATATTCCCCTTGAGAAAGTACATTGGTATGAATCCCCAGATAATTTAGACAGTATTCGTGAAACCTGTCAGATCTTTGTGTCTACCAGTACCGGAGAGCCTTTCGGATTATCCATATTAGAAGCATTAGCTTCAGGTCTGTGTGTTGTGATCCCTGCGGATAACGCTTTTTGGGATCAAGAATTAGTGGATCAGCAACACTGTATCAAATATCAGCCCAATGAACCTAATTCCCTTTACTTAGCATTATCACATTGTCTAGCACAGCCTGAAATGGCCCGTGCGATTGGCGTAAATGGACGTAAAGCAGCGCAGCGATTTGATGCGAAAAAAGCCTATGGCCAAATGCATAAGACAATAGAAGGGTGCTTGATATGATCAAAAAATCCCTATTACACCCTCTGTTATATGGATTGAGCATTGCCTTAATGAAAGGTATTTCATTACTGATGTTACCATTTATCGCACATTATTTATCTCCTGATGAGTTTGGTAAAGTTGAGATCCTCAGCAGCCTGACGGTGATTGGCAGTGTGTTAGTCGGTTTAGGTTTAGAAGATAGTTTGTATCGATTTGCTGGCATGACAACGCATCGTCATAAACGACGTTATTTAGCATCCGTTATTTTTACACTCGCTAGCGTCATTACTGTGATAAGTATTGTCGTGATTTTGCTGTTTGGAGCATACTTACAACCTATTATTCCAGGGAATATACCGACTCAAGCCATACTGCTGGCATTATCCATTGTCGCCTTAGAAAGCATGATTTCGGTGCCACTTGGCTGGTTACGCATGAACGATAGAGCGGTGGCATTTTTTGTTGCAACAACGGGCAGGGTAATACTTCAAGCGGGATTAACACTTGTGTTATTGCAATATGCAGCGGATGTCACCAGTATCTTTATCGCTGGACTCCTCAGTGCGTTGGCCCAAATGGTATTTCTATGTGTGTTGCAACTCCAAGATTGTCGTTTCACATTGAATTTTAAACTCACCAAGCGTGTTTTTAGTTATTCGTTACCCATCTTAATTAGTGGCCTTGTTGGCTTTGTCTTAATGGGGCTAGACCGATGGTTCATTGCCAGTTTAAGTACGTTAGAAGCTGTTGCCATTTATGGTGTGGCGGCTAAATTTGCCCTGGGTGTGGTGTTATTATTACAGCCATACACGATGTGGTGGTCACCGCAGCGCTTCCAAGCATTACAAGCCCCTGATGGTACAACACAAGTCGTCCAAAAAATCTGTTTAGGATTAGGGATATTAACGGTGGCGACGTTTGTCGTGATTACCTGTTCAACCTGGTTAGTCGGGATATTAATGCCGTCTCAATATCATGCCGCCATTAGCGTATTATGGGTACTCGCTGTCGCAATGGCAGGAAAAGAAGCGGCAGAACTTGTCAATATCGGCTGTTTTATTCACGACAGTACCCGTTTACAAATGCATCTCAATATCATGGGCGCAATTATCGGTGTGCTGGCAATGAGCTTATTGATCCCTATGTACGGCGCCGTAGGAGCTGCATGGGCATTAGTTATTGCACAATGGAGTAAATGTGTTGGGTTTTATTATTATTCTCAACAGCAATTACCATTAGCTTACCCGTTAAAGTTGATCGTTGGCGCATTAGCGCTGATGAGTACGTTGGCCGCAGTCATTGTTTGGCAATTTACGCCCTTTAGTCAAGTTGTGTTGTGCGTCATTTGCTTAATCATCATCGCTGGAAGCTGCTGGTGGTTACGAGATACTCAATGGTCCCTAATAATAAATAGAGGGGGCTCATGTTAGATAAGCTGCTAGTCGTTCCCCGACACTTTTTGATCATTTCATTATGTGGCTTGCTAGCCGTTGTGTGGTATTTCATTCCACATCCTGCCGTCATTGTTGCGGTAGGAATGTTACCGTTTGCTATTTTAATCGTGCTGGAGTATCCGTTTTTCATGGTGCTTTTGTTCGTCATCTTTTCCTTTTTTAGGATCCATGAAGTCATTCCCCAACTATATAACTTCAAAATTCCACTGCTGCTATCGCTCGCGAGTATTGCCAGTATGAGTTGGAATGTATTCTTCAAAAAACGCTTTTCATTATGGTGGCGACCAGAGTTTACCTCACTCATGACATTTTATGTGTTGGTATCCATTGGGGTGGTAATGGCGAGTAATTTACCGGTGGCCATGGGTTATTATTTAAATATTTACGTCAAAATTGCCATTATGAGCTTTGCCATTGCTTGGTTAATTACACGTGAATCTGAATTTGTTATCGCATCAGTCGCGATTGTCATTGCCGGTTGGATTGTGGGGATCAAAGCATTATCCAACAAAGCATTAGGGATTGGCTTAGTAGAAGAGACTCGCGTGACCATAGGGCGTGTTTTCGGTTCAGTGTTAGGTGACCCTAATGACTTATCATTGGTATTAATGTTTCCAGCTGCTTTCGCTGTCGGGTTTATCGTCAATAAAGGTATGAATTATCCCACAAAATTTTTTGGTATTGTCAGTATCTGCATTTTATTTTCTGCGGTTTTAGCCACCCAAAGCCGTGGCGGGTTATTAGGGATCATGGCTGTCTTTGGTATTTATGCGTATCGACGAATAAAAAATAAATTATTGTTCTTTTTGATTGGCATTATTGGCGCGCTTGTACTATACCAAGTAGCAGGGATATCTGAACGTGCTTCTGGTGGCGCCGCAGAAGAGGGCGTTGATGCATCTGCCATGGGCAGAATTTATGCATGGGAAGCAGCGATAGGTATGGCTACTGATAACCCGTTGACAGGAGTAGGTATTGATAACTTTTTCTCAAACTACTTTTTTTACAGTCCTCATTGGGATGGCCTTAATCATGCGGTTCACAGCACATGGTTTGGGGTGTTAGCTGAGACGGGAATTTTAGGATTTATAGTATTTGTGATTACGATAGTCATGTTAGTCAAAACTGCGTTAAGAACGTTGTCGACGATAGAAGCGAATGACACATACTTTTCTCCAATGATAAAAACAGTAGCTGAAGCCTTGTTAGCAGGAATGATGGGAACATTAGTTGCAGGAACATTCCTAACATTTGGATTTAGTTGGCCGATATATATATTAGGCGCATTAATTGTCAGTCTTGCTCACTGGACCGAACAACAAATATCACTTATCAAGGATATAAAATGATAAACAAACATATGTCTCTATTAATTGGCAGTATGCTGGTGACGAGTGCTGCGCAAGCACAAGAGCAAACGGATACGTCAACCTGGAAGTATGTTAACGATAATGCATCACCTTCAGTAATTAGTTATACCAAGAATAATTACAATAAAAATACAGGCAAGCCCAAAAATAGTTTGTTGACTAATATTAGTGGTAGCCTTGATACAACGATGTTGGGTCAATTTTATGGGCTAGTGCCAGATGGAGTTGCTATAGACACATCTTTGTTGGGTTCAACATTCAATAATATCTCGGTAAAAGAAGACTATGTAGGTACTGTGTCTGTCAAAGTGGCGTTCTTAGACGAAAATGCTGGATATAGTAATGCATTAGGGTATTTTATTTATGATACATCTAACCCGCCAAGTAGCATATCTAATATAGATAGTAATATAGTTCATGTCGTTATTTTTCCTAATGCTTCCAAAGATAATGGTGGTGACTTAACTCAAGGCGATCAGGTTGATCTTTATATTCAATTAACCGCGGGTCAAAGTATCGGATTTTTTATTGCATCTGATAATTGGGTCGCAGGTGAAAATGGACAACAAAAAACAGATTTATTATATGACCAACCTTTTTATACGTTACCGGCGTTGAATCCGAGCTCTAGCGAAGGTCGTCAATATCATGTTCTATTCGATGGAAATGATCCTGATCTCACCGTATCTGCTGGCTCTAGTGGCGCATTTATTTATGGCTTTGAAGATAGACCATTAACAGGAACTGGGGCCGGAGATAGAGACTATAATGATTTATCTTTTCATGTCGAAGTCACGCCTTTATCTGCCATTGCCAATAGAGGCTCTGCAAAAAAACTGAGTAAAGTAGGCGACACCACAAATTCGAAGCAAGGTAAGTTAGCGTTTGAAGATAACTGGCCCATGCAAGGGGATTATGATTTTAATGATGTGGTTGTGAGTTATGATTTGACCAAAATCACAACGGAAAAATTAAATGGTGCAGGTGATACCGTCAATATTATTAGATCACTATCTGTCTCTTATGAAATTGATGCGATAGGAGCGATATTTCGAAATGGTTTTGCGTTATCCCTACCCGGTATCAGTTTAGATAATATCGATTCGTTGAACTTAACTAAGCTTAATGCCTCAGATAATATAGTGGCTAGCTATGACTATGATGCTGCGAATGGTGGCTTTTCTGCAAATGTAGTATCTGGACTAGGGCTTGCCCCATATCAGTATCCTTTGGCGTTGGAAAGTGATGATGCCAGGTTAATCATCACATTAACTGAAAACTTCTTTGAAGAGTTATCGGAATATTATGATGCGGTGTCAGATCCATCAGATCTATCAGATTCACTAGTGTGCATGTTTCAAACGACAGATGATGAAGATTTTAATTGTCTTCCTGATACTACTGCAAATAAGCTGACACTTAATATTGTGTTTAAGCAAGATAATAATTCGGAAGCTAATTGGGTAGATGCTGTTACGACATTAACACAGGTGAATTACGATCACTTTATCTTTGCTTCAGAAAAAGGCGATCCAACCGATGAGAATACTCCAGTGTATAAATTCTCTCGTGATAACGCAGATGACAGTTGGTTCACAAAATGGACCAAAGGGTTTGGTTTATTTGGGCAAGTGAATGGTCCAGGTCGGAGCTTAGAGGTTCACTTAGCAAATTACACAGGGACTGAATGGTTTGAACAAGACGGTAGCTTCACAGACCCGTCATTATTTGATGAACCCGTTGAAGGATATGTGATAAGCGCTGATGTACTGAGCCCATTTACGGTTAAAGACCAAAACTTACCTTGGGTGCTCGACTTACCCGTAAGTTGGAAACATCCAATAGAAAATAAAGATATTAGTCAAGCCTATCCGGAATTTATTGATTGGTTAGAAAATCCAGAGTCGAATTCGGATTGGTATGATAATGGAACTCCTCTATTCATTTATTCTCCACAACCACAATAAGGGCTTTTTCATGAAATATCATTCACTTGTTATAGTAGCTAGTACATGTATGTTGTTAACCGGATGTGGAAGTGAAGGGGATGAAAGCACAGATACATCCCTTAATTTGTTACCTCCACAACAAAGCACTCCTGTTGCTACTACGGCCGATACTATTGCTGCAACGGGTCATACATTTGTGACGTTTAGTGAGCTTGATCTAGATGCAATTAATCGCAGTGATAACATTGCTACGGTGGCGATTGCTGATGAGAATGACAACATCATTTTCAGAATGATGTTAGAACCCGCACAACAAAAATCTTTTTCTCTGACAGCGCCGGCTGGCAATAACTTATTCACGGTTCATTGGATTAGTTACGATAGTAGTATTGATGGCTACAACACATTAACCACACAAGTATCAGACTTAACTAATGCCCTAAGTTTTGAGGGTTTTTATTAAGATGGAGTTATCGGACATGGACGTTCAAAAAAGATTAAATATCCTTTTTATCAGCGCTAAGCAGTCATCTAATGACTCGATGAGTGATATTTTAACCTCGTTGAATCATCGCTTAACGCATTATATCTCTTGCGAAAAAGGAATCGCATCATTACGAGCGACACCTGATATTTATGATTTGATCATGATTGATATTGTTGCATTTGCTAATGATGCTATTGAGACTGTCAAAATGGTACGGATGATGGAAGATCTTCTTAAAGAGACTTGGCGCCCAATCGTACTGTTAACTGATGGGGTTGAATCTAAATTAATTGTAGATGGATTACATGCGGGTGCAGATGATTTCTTAGCATCACCGTTTAATAAAGAACTTGTTGAAGCTAAATTAATTGCCACCAATCGCTTGTTTGGTTTACGTAAATCTCATAGTGAACAATACAACCAACTTCAAAAAGAATCGTTAACGGATGTGTTAACCGGTATTTCTAATCGTCGCCATTTTAAAGATATATTGAAAAAAGAAATGGTCAAAGCGCAACGACACGATCGCGCTATGTGTATTGCTTATTTTGATTTAGACCACTTTAAAGCGATTAATGATGGCTTAGGCCATGATGCAGGGGATGAAGTATTACGCAAAGTATCAAGCGCTATAAGTGAAACACTCCGAGCAGAGGATAGTTTTGGTCGATTGGGAGGAGAAGAGTTTTGTATTTGTATGCCTGATACCAGTTTAAATGAAGCGTTGATCCCATCTGAACGTTATCGTTTAATGATCGAGAAACTAACGATTGAATATAATAATAAGCCGATTAACGTTACAGCCAGTTTTGGTGTCACAGAGTTTAAGCCGTTTTTACATGATATTAATTCTCTACTAGCACATGCTGATGAAGCTTTATATAAGTCTAAACATCAAGGTCGTAATCAAGTGACGTTGCTCCCGTATTCATATTTTGAGAAAGTAGCATGCAGCGAGATTTAATCGTCTTTGGTGAAGATTGGGGGAAGTTACCTAGTAGTACACAACATTTAATTAAACATCTTCAGAAAACACGTAAAGTGCTATGGGTAAACTCTATTGGTTTACGACAGCCAACACTGACCTGGCGTGATGTTAAACGTGTTTTTGAAAAGTTATTCGCTAAACAAAAAAGCCCTTCGAATACTGAACAGGCATTCTCAACACAATTTAATGTATTAAATCCTAAAACCGTCCCCGTACCTAAAAGCCGATTAATGCGTCGTTTTGCTAGCTATCTATTGGCAAAACAAATTAATCCATTAGCCCAAAAAATGGGCATGAATGCACCAATATTATGGACGTCATTACCTACAGCTGTTGATATGATTGGTCGATTAAATGAAAGCCAAGTGGTGTACTATTGTGGAGATGATTTTGGTGGATTAGCGGGAGTGGATCATGAGGTAGTCGAGCAACGTGAACAATTGCTTGTTCAACGTGCTGATGTCATTTTAGTCTCTAGCGAAGCCTTACAAAAAAAACTAGCATCTCCTAACACCTACTTATTGCCTCATGGCGTGGATTATCAGTTATTTAGTCATCCCGCCCTGGTATCCAAACTTTTACCGCAGGGTAAACCCATAGCGGGCTTTTATGGCAGTATTTCTCATTGGTTACACCAACCCTTATTAGCCAGTGTGATCAGTAAAATGCCCGATTGGAATTTTGTGTTTGTTGGTAAGCCAGTTGTTGATATTAGTCAGTTAACACAGTTTCCCAATGTTTTTGTGTTTGCCGAAGTGGCGCATGACGAATTGCCGCAATTTTCGCAACATTGGCAAGTGTCGTTACTGCCTTTCGTAGACAACGAACAAATACGAGCATGTAATCCATTAAAACTGAGAGAATATTTAGCAACAGGCAAGCCTGTTATCAGTACTGATTTCCCTGCATTAATTCCATATAAAGGATTTGTGACAGTGGTCGATAACGATATAGAGATGGTCGATGCTATTTATGCATCAGCGTCTTCAGAACATAACTATGAACAACAAGCTTTAGTGAGTGAAGAAGATTGGTCTTATCGAGCAAATCAAGTGGAGTTACTGCTAAGTCATGAATAATGTTGCGTATCAATTATATGTCTGGCTTGATGTTGCCTGGCGTCGACGTTATGTCATTGCCATTCCGTTCCTTATCATGCCGATTATAGGCTTTGCTGTAGGTCTTGTGTCACCTAAAACCTATACGGCCCATACCAGCATGTTAATTCAAGAAACTTCAAAACTGAATCCATTCCTAGAGGATTTTGCGGTATCTGCAATGCTTAAGGAGCGCCTGTCCGCGCTCCAAACACTATTACATTCTCGTCATGTGTTATATAAAGTAGCCGTAGATCGAGGTTTGATTGATGAAAAATCCTCAAAAGTAGAACAAGACAGAGCCATTTATTTGCTATCTAGTTCATTGCGGATGGAAATGTCAGGTAAAGACCTGATTAGGATCCAATATACGGCCTCAGATCCAGAAGTAATTGAGCCTATCCTACAGACTTTATCTGGGTATTTTATTGAACAATTATTAGCACCAGAGCGCTCATCAATGGAAGATTCATCAGAATTTCTAATGGATTTATTAGCCGATAGGAAGGTTGAATTAGAGCGCTCAGAAAATGCATTAGCAGCATTTAAAAATAAGCATGCAGAACAATTACCTGAATTGCATATGGGAAACGTCAGTCGGTTAGCCCAATTAAAAAATCGATTATTTGAACGTGAAGCTGAATTAGCTGGCGCATTAAATAGTTTAGGGACGATTGATCAGCAATTATCAAAAACAAATCCAGTAATGGCAAAACTAGAAGAAGAAATTGTGACATTACAAAGTAACTTAACACTACTGCGAGCGCGTTATACAGACGGTCACAGTAGTGTACAAGGTACGCTTAGAAGGCTCACTCGATTACAAACTGAACGTAACAATGCATTATCAAACATAGACAATCAGGTGAATGCTGACCAGTTAATCACCATGGCTGGTGCAGCTAACTCAGATACTAATGGTACTCAACCTCGATTATTAATATCACAATTAGATCGACTCCAATCAGTTCGTAATAAGGTCAGTGCATTAACTGAGGAAGTGAAAAGTTTACGACAAATGATCGTAGAACAAACAAAACAGACTTCACAGTTAGGTGAACTAGATAAACAATTAAATATTTTGCAGCGTGATTTAAAAGTAAAAAATAAACTTTATGAAGAATTTTTAGAACGTAGTGAGTTAGCTCGAGTTACCGGTTCTTTAGGGACTTTTGAAAAAGAAAACCGGATTAAGATCATCGATTTACCTTTTACGCCTAGCATACCCTCAAGTCCATCTGCTTTCGTATTTTTATTAGCAGGTTTGGTCGGTGGATTATTTCTAGGGATTGGGTGCGCTATTATTGTCGAACTCAATGATCAAACCGTTCATTATCAAAAGAATTTAGTCGAGCAATTAGGTATTCCAGTATTAACGAGGATCCCGCAAGTGGTTTCTCAAGATCTAATTGGAGAAATACTTGAATAAATCCTATGTCTTTTTATTATTCTTGCTATTCTCCACCTCGTTTCAAGCACATGCTATCAAGCGTGTTTTATCTTTTTCTAAAGCCACAGCACCCAGCGCAGTTCTTACCATAAAAGGTGAGAACAATAATAAAACGCCGGTGATGTTAATCATTCGTATTGATGACTCTTTACGTCCTTCTTATGCTCAGAGGGCCAATATTGAACGGATGATAGCGCCAGGTCCTTTTGATATACAACTTACCTTAGCTAACACGTTAAAAAGTGATAAAACACCGTTAGATTTAAGCTCGCTTAGGCAAATAATTATATTCAGTTTAGATAATAAGGTGGATATAGACATCAAACGTTTGTCAGTAGATATTCCGCCGGAGCAGACAACCGATGTGCTAGCATGGGATTTCGGCGCAAAATCCTCTCCCGTTTGGCCTCAGTTTACACGTGTTACGCCTCAACATTCCGCACTTAGTGGTCGCTATTTAACTGCCTTACAACGTGACCGACATTTCTCCATCACTGAAGGGTTAATTACTGATGGGATTAAAGGCATTGAGAAAATCACACTGCCACCAACGACTTCACCGTCAAAAGTGACTCTCTTTATTCATGATATGGGAGATTGGGAATACACGCCGAGAATTTTATCAAGGGTGATCAAAGCCAATAACAAGACGGTATATGAACAGCAAATTAATCATCGACAATGGCTTAACCAACATTATTTAAAAGGTAAAGATGAGGTGTTTAATGCGCAAACATCTGTGTTCCATTCTTTGATTACACCTCACTATGAGCCTATTACATTTGTTTTAGCTGCTAGCACATCTGAGCATGTGATTTCTTTCCACGGGAATACGCCTGAAGCTGGGTTTGTCAGTGGGATCGTTGTTGAACCAGCAAATGACACGACATTTTCACAGGCGTTGAATGACGCGCGTGAACAATGGTGGAAGCGTAATTGGCCAATCGATTTGAATCCCAAAAGGCCACAATCTATCGATCAGGTGCTGGGTCAACAAGCACAAACACTATCTATAGATATGGCTCAGGACAGTAACGAATTTCTGGTTTATCAGCTGAATGTTAAACCAGGTAAGATGATTTCAAATATAAAATTGGTTAATAAACATCGTGGATCAGGTATTCAAACTGAATTGCGACAGAGCAGATGGCAACTACGCAGAGAAAGGTTAAAAAGTAATGTTTTACAGCCTAGCGCGCAGTATTTAACACCGCCCTATATCGCCATCCCATCGTCGCAATATCCTACGTTACTGTCGTTAAGATTGACAACAACAGCATCGAAACAAGGCCAATACCCCATGGAATTGCAATATCAAGTCGGCAATGAGTTAGTGACTCACGCCTTGTTAGTTAATGTACTTGATACACGTTTACCTGAAATAACTAAACATATCGGTGTATATACTGAACAATCCCCCCATCATTTATGGGAAAGTAAAGCGGCGGCAGACTTGTCAGTACAGTGTGATTTAGCTTTTTTTCGTGAATTGGGTTTAAGTTCAATTGCGCCAGGGTTTACCACACCACATGATACTCGCACTGAGGCGATATTTTTACAAGAACTCAAAGATATACAAAATGCTGGGATGAACGGTCCTATTTTAGCTTATACGCCATTTAAACGTTTAGTCGCAAAAATGGGATTTAATGCAACGATCACTAGATTAAATGACTTATCACAAAAAATAAAACGACTAGGACTCCCTGAGGTATTATGGAGTGTTGCAGATGAGCCCTCTAACGCCGATTCAGAGGCGTTATCTTCATTGTTACAAAATGCGAGTCTCACGACTGCGGGGCATTTTAATCATCCAGATGATCATATTCTGTTAGATTATGTGACAGCGGCACTCGTGAATGAAGGGGTCATGGAGACTTATCAGGATTTAGCTGATTGGACTAAAAAATCTACGGATCTGTGGCTATATAATATTACCGATAGTCGTTACAGTGCCGGTTATCTCAGTTGGTATTATCCGGTGAAAGGATACTTACAATGGCATGCTAGAATGCCGACGGCACTCCCTTTGTCTCCCATAGATGGTAGAGAAGACGATGTTCAATTCTTATATCCTCAGCTTCAAACTTGCCCAAGTTTATATAATGTTGATGAAGGGTTATTCATTTTTGCTCAAGGGATCGATGATCACCGCTGGTTACTATGGCTGGATAAACAAGCGACTACAATTCCACAAGCAAGCCAGCTAAAGCAAAATATTATTGATGCGATAGATTCACATAAACATACCAACACATTTTTTCCGGCACAGCGTTGGACCGATAAAATTAAAACCTTAGCTAAACATATCACACAAGGAAGTATCTAAGATGGACGTGTTAGCGCAACCACTCAGTGATTATCAAGACGTAAATGACGCTATCCAAGAACAGGATAAGATTAATGTTGTGCATGTGGTACAACACTTATCACAAGGTGGTATTGAAACAATGGCTGTTAATATGGTGAACAGTCTTGAAGATAAATTAAATATGCATTTGTTGAGTTTAACCAGTGATTCAGAAACTATTTTGGCGAATTGGTCACGCGCAAGTGCCATCAATGTGCCTTGGAAAGGCATGCAAAAATCGGCAGGGGTGGATATAAGTCTTATTAATCGCTTAGCTGATTATTTTCATCAGAATGACATTGATGTTGTGCATACTCATCATATTGGACCTTTGTTATATGCAGGATTAGCTGCTAAAAAAGCCAATTGCCGTATTATTCATACAGAACATGATGCGTGGCATTTATCTTCTGTGAAACATCGCTGGTTACAAAAACTATTATTAACCCTACTAAAACCTATAGTAATCGCTGATGCTACCGCTGTTTCTAAGGCATTTGAACAATATCTACATAGACCTGTTGATGACGTCATTGTCAATGGGATTGATTTACAAACGTTTGTCCCAGGAAATCAAGATGAAGCGCGCCAAACTTTAGGTTTACCTAAAGGGGTGAAGTTAGTTGGCAGTGCAGGGCGCCTAGAAACGGTAAAAGGTCATCATTATTTAATTGAGGCGTTATCACTATTACCAAGTGAATATCACCTTGCGATTGCGGGAAATGGTTCCCTGTTACGCGAGTTACAAAAACAAGTACAAGCATTGAATATAACCCAAAGAGTGCATTTCTTAGGGCACATTGAAAATGTCACTCAATTCTATCAAGCATTAGATTGTTTTTGTTTACCTTCTCTCAAAGAAGGGTATCCACTCAGTTCATTGGAAGCTCAAGCGTGTGATATACCTGTAGTTCTTACAGATGTGGGTGGTAGTAAAGATACCTTATGTCCACTTTCTGGTATTAGTGTATTGCCTCAAGACAGTCATTTGTTAGCGCAAGGTGTACAACAAAGTCTGTCGAATAAAGTCGATTCGTCACCTCGAAAACATGTATGTGAACATAATAACTTCATGACAACCATGGATAGGTATTATGGACATTATGCAAAAGGAATAACATTATGATGAGTATATTAATTGGTATACATGTTTTTGCTATATTTTTAATTATCTATCATCATGTTTTATACCCGATGTTATTAACAGTGATGACTAACGGGAAATTAGAAGATCATAGTGCCTCAATGCCCATCATTGATGAGACTCAATTACCCGAAATAACGATGGTCATTCCTGCTTATAATGAGGAAAAGTGGATCAGGGCCAAACTGATCAATATCACAATGCTCGATTATCCTAAAGATAAATTACATGTACTGGTCATGTGTGATGGATGTACTGATAATACCTATGATGCAGCGCTTGAGTACTTACAAAATCCTGAATGTGCAGATTTAAAAATACAAGTGGTTAACTGCGAAGAGAATAGAGGTAAAGTCGCAGTGATAAATGATGCGATGACACGAGTGACGACCGATATTGTGGCCATGTCAGATGTATCTGCGATTATTTCAATAGATGCCTTAAAACTTGCTGCTCATGCATTACAAGCGCCGCAAGTAGGGGCAATTAATAGTAAATATCAAATATATGACAAAGGCACCTCGGTCGATTCGTCATATTGGGAATATCAAAGTCAGATTAAACAAAAAGAATCTTTGCTTGGCTCGACATTGGGCGCGCATGGCGCTTTTTATATATTTAGGCGCGAGTTATTTACGCCACTTGATGCCGATACCATTAACGATGATTTTATTATTCCGATGCAAATTATCGCCAAAGGGTTTCAGGTCAAGCAACTATCACAAATCAATGCATTAGAGCTTGAAGCCACTGATTCTTCAATGGATGGAGCAAGACGTAAGCGTATATCAGCAGGTAATATACAGCAAGTATTGCGTTTAAAAGCTTTAATGATGCCGAAACATCGATATGTCGCATTTGTATTTTTATCGGGTAAAGGCTTACGTATAGCCATTCCATTTTTGTTAATCGTCATCTATTTAACCAACGCTTTCTTATTAGCAACACATCAAATGTTCGTGTATGAATTTATCATACAGAATTTGCTATATGGGGTGATGTTTTTTGATTTAAGGTATGAAATCAAAACTAATAATAAAGTGTTTAAACTCCTGTCATATGCTTTTAGGGGACATTTGAATAGCTTTTTAGGTGCGTTAGATTATGTCGTGCACCAGGGTAAAGTACCATGGAAAAAAGTGAATTAGCAGAACATAAAAAACAGGGCAAATAGCCCTGTTTTTGGTATATGAATAGCCTATTAAAGAAGTATTAAATATCAATCAAACACAGTACTACATCATCTTTGGGGCGTTCAAACGTAAACTGATCAAATGCATGGAGCGTTTTATCTAATGCAGTTTGAACATCAAGTGACGCAGTCGCCATTAATGTATTTTCAATTAATTCTTTTAGTGCATCTCGACCTGCTGCATCATCAGCTGAATCAAATAAACCATCTGTATATATAGCCAATCGCTCGCCTTGTTTAAGCTTGACTGTTTCACTGATATAGTCAGTATCTGCGACAATGCCAGGTAAAATACCATTTGCGGTCAAGGGCTTGATTGCTGTAGAGCTAATTAATAACGCAGGTGGGTGTCCTGCTGATGCATATTTAATTTCTGAATCTAGATTTAAATTTAATACACAGCAAGTTAAGTTAGTGGATGAAAATAGTTTGTCCGTTAATGCAACTTCTGACAGTGCAGATAATAGCTTTTCGGGATTTTCACATAAATCATTATTAAACATCAAACCACGTAAATAACCAGCATAAGAGAAAGAGAAAAACTTAGCACTTTCATCATGGCCCATAATGTCTACCAAAGCGATGGTATCATTATATAACGCCGCATTATGTAAAAGAAAATCACCACCGCCTTGGCCAGTATTTCGATAACCTACTGCAACATTCCACTTTTTTATCCGCTCTGGAATATCAGGTAGTAAAGACTCAGAGATATTTTTATCTATTCTGTCACTCAAACGACGTTGAATTTGATTATTACGTTTTAAGGCCCGCTCTATAGCATTCACTAGCATCTGCTGGCTTATCGGCTTTGTCAGAACGTCATCAGCACCAATTCTATAAGCATCTTCACGTAAGCCAGTCATCTCATTAGTATCAGAAGTAAGAAAGATAAATGGAATGATCTTATCTAGGTGTTTTTGTAAGTAAACATATAAATCCACACCATTGATGGTCGGCATATGTAGATCAGAAATGATGATGTCGATACTGTGGCTATCAAGAATTGAGATTGCATCCAGTCCATTTGAGGCTTGTAAAACAGAAAATTGATCGGATAATAAATTCGAGACTATTGCCAGTTCAATTTCACTATCATCTATTATCAATATCGTTGGGCCAGCGTTAATATTCTCATCATACCAAACACAATGTATTCTATTGTTTTTGATTTTATTAAGGTATTCGTATTCGATAAAATCACACTGAGACCTAATGAGATATAAGCCTCGACTACTTTCAAATAAGAGAAATTCATCGTTTAATTCTGGTATGTCACCACTGAGCGGATCAAATTCGGCACCATTATCATAGATATCTAACCAATATCCATTTTTACACTTTCCAAATTTCAATGTAATGTTAGTGTGATTGTCATTATTATGCGTGACAATATTCGTCACAATTTCACTTGTGACCAGTTCCACTTTTCTAGATGTCTGAATGTTAACGTCCAAAGACGTTAGGACTTTATTGAGCTGTTTACGAAGTGTTTTTGGTGATGTTTTATCAGCAGAGATGTTGATATTTAATAATATAGTTTCCATTACACTTCCATTTTAAAAAATGATTTTTTATGTAACCACGTTAGGATTTTACTCTTAATTGGATTGAACATTGCGGGTAAGCGAGCTGTTTCTCGAATCAATTCATCTTGAAGCGTTGGGTTCAACTTATCATTCATCACACAACCGAGCATATTCGCGCCGGCTTCTTTTAGGTCATTAATTGTTTCTTTAACCATGGTATGAGTGGTACTGCCGCT
This sequence comes from Glaciecola sp. HTCC2999, assembly GCF_000155775.1. Lineage (GTDB taxonomy): Bacteria > Pseudomonadota > Gammaproteobacteria > Enterobacterales > Alteromonadaceae > Opacimonas. Next base: position 441,941 of record NZ_DS989810.1, on the reverse strand, counting down.
TAACACTAACAGTATCGCTGCATCACATGCACTGGCGACTCTGGAAGCAGAAATATTATGTTGATTAACTCGATCATGTGGCGTTGTATCAAAAATGACAAAATCATAATCATCTAACCATTTTTGAATATAATTTTCTATTTCACCATGTCTGCGAAGTTTGAGTAAGAGAGACTTAGATTGAGGTAAACATACTCCGTTTAAAATTGAGCGGTCTTTATTATCTGATACTAACGCAGGGCTAAGACTGGAAGATTGTGATTGAGGTAGTGCTAAAATATCATGAAAAAACGGCGTGTAAGTATTAAAATCCACGATTAATACACTGTGACCGGCTAGTAACATACGGTTTGCCAACGCCAACACCATGGATGTAGTGCCTTCACCAGAGGTTGATGAGGTAATCGATATACTACGGAGTTTATCGGCCGTAATTTTAGCATACACATTTTCGATTTCATTACTTTGTGTAATATACGACATTATAAAATCCCGACCAGCGCAGCGACAGAAGCGATTTGGAATAAATCTGATAAGCCAGTACGCATTTTGTAATAGACTGATGCGGTTTGATAAGGAATATACACAGTATCACCAGCTCTTAACACAGGTAATGTGCTGACATCTGCAGTTTGACTAAAATTTAACAAATCAAAGGTGGTTGCTTGGTCTTTACAACAAGATATATTGACTATGGTAATTTTCTCAATATAAGCATCGCCCTTTGTACCAGCGGCTTGTGCGATTAAATCTAGTATCGTCATATCATCGCTGAAGCGATATCGCCCAGGCTTATTGATAGCACCTAAGATACGGATGGTGCTCTCTTTTGATTGTTCTAACCATAGGCGCTCTTTTTCAGGTACATAAATTGAATCACCTGTTTTGACTTCTGGTAGGATATTTTCATCACCGGTTTCAAAGTACATGGCTAAATTGAGTTTAGACACTTTAGCGTAAGGTAAATCACGATGACTAACACGAATATTGTGCAAATCTGCTTTGTCTGTTGGGCCGTCGGCTGCCGCGAGGATATCTAAAAAATGCATGTCATCATCGAACTTATATCGACCGGGTGCACCGACTTGGCCAAAAATGTAGATTGATTTTTCTGATGACTGTCTGACCCATTGTGATTTATTTTCAGTCGGGTCGACGGGTAAATCATGAACTCGAATGGTGGCACCGGCATAAATTTGTGGTAGTTCAGATTCGCTTTTACCGCTCTTAATAAACGTATCGAGATTAAATACGGTGATCTTCGTATCACCTTCAGGCGTTGGCGAAAGGACTTCGATAGTCGATGTATCAGCACGCGATGTAGGACCCCCAGTATGAGCAATCAGGTCCAATAGTGACATTTCATCAGACCACTCAAAACGACCAGGTTTGACGACTTCACCAATGACCCGTACCGCACGATTGGGTGTGACTTTTAACCAAGATTTTTCATTGATATCTGTTTTTTCAGGGATGAAAATGGCATCGCCGTTTTCAATACTGGGTGGAATTACATTCTCGCCTTCAGTGAAGGCGGTGAGATCGAAAGGAATAACTGAACCGTTAGCTTTAATGACACGAATCTGTCTCGATTCAGCATAGCGAGTAGGGCCACCGGCGTTCGCTAAGATATCCATAAAAGTGGCTTCTTCTTTACCTTCAAAAGCGCCTGGTTTTTTTACCTCACCCATAATGTAAACAACATTACCACCGGCCTTAATTTCTTCTACGCGAATAGGTACAAAGACGGTCGAACCGGATTGAATTTTTGGTAAGAGGGTGTTGTCACCTGTTTCTAAATAACGCTTGAGATTAAATAGCTGTGGTTCACTATCAGCAATAATGCGAATTTGTTCGACACCCGCATAGCGGGTAACCCCGCCAGCACGCATGAGCAGGTCGATGATACTTTTACCTTCTCGGAATGAAAAACTACCAGGACTCATCACTTCGCCAAACACTTTAATCGCCGAACTATCGCGTGCTGCATCACCTGCATCAGGAATTTTCGCAGGGTCAAAATCCATTTCTACATTACCGATGATCGGAGAAGCCGGAACAAAGAGTTCATCTAATGATTGCAATTTAGGTAAGATACTGGCATCACCAGAATCTAAATAAGACTTATAATCAAACACAATTTCTTCGTCGTTGCGTTTTAATCTAAGCTTATTAATTTGTGCCCCTGAACGAAGGCCGTCGGCTTTTTGTAATGCCATTTGAATATTCGCCGTAGCCGGAAGGACATATTCCCCTGGCGATGAAACATAGCCATTGACAGCGATAATCATTTGTTTTTTAGATACAATTATTTGTAGTCCAGATAGATCTCGATAAACTTCCTTTAATCTCTCTTTGAGCATTTCCGTGAGTTCAGATTCATACATCCCAACCACTTTAACTTTACCTATTTCTTGAATTAAGATATCGCCATCACGGTCTACCGAAAAGGCGTCATCAAAAATTTCTTCACCAGGTAGTTCTACTTTGATCATATCACCAGGCTGAACGATATACTCAGTTGTGTCAGCCTTCACTGATATACTGATGAACATGCATAAACATAACAGCCATAAACTTGATTTAATCATAAATCCTCTTGAGCAGGAGTGTCGTTATCTTTTAATGAAAGGGTAATATTGACGCGTCGATTAGTTAAACGTATGTGGGGTGCATCTCCTGGGAATAGTGGATTAGCCTCACCATTGGTCATGACGCTGATACGGTCCATACTGATACCAAATGCTTCCAAATACCTTGCGACACCATCAGCTCGTGCTTGTCCTAAAGCCATATTGTTTTCTGTGTTACCCAGTTCATCTGTCGAGCCAACCACATGAAATTGTAACTGAGGATAATATTGAATAATTTGAACTGCTTGGGCTAAACGTGCAACGTATTTTAAATTCACTTCACTTGAGTTAGTTGCGAATTGGTTGTCAGCATTAAGGAGTAACAGAATCTGTGCGAAGTCATCTTCTTGATTTCTAGCCGGTTCACTTATTACCGTTTCTTCTTTGATAATCGTCTCGACAACTTCTTCTTGTGCGGATTCTTCTTGTGCTGTCGTATCGATCTCAATTTCTACATTATGTTGTGCTAATTTGGGGAGTTGGCAGGTTTCATATTGCAGCGCATAATCTAATTGTCTTTCTAAGCGATGGAGTAGGTGACGTAAGACAATAACATCGTTAGTTGCATCAAACAGCATATCTCCATATATTTCACGAGCTATCCGTGCTTCGAAATTTTTGGCTTCTATCACAGTGGCAGGGAAGCATAAATCAGCACCTTCCAATACTAATACTGCCAGTTGTTGACGAACTAATTCGAATTCAAAACGTAATCCATGCTCTTCACCTAATGGCTCATCAGTATAAAAAGGGTCAAGCAGTTCAATATGATGTTCCGCCATACCGCCTCTTCCATAATCGGGAAAAGCAGAACAACCACTTAATAACACGGTAAGGACAACACTTAATATTTTAAACTGTTTCATAAGACCCTACTAAATTTGAGAAGACGCTAAAGGGGTTACTGTGATGACAGACTCAATTCTTAACAACTTAATCAACTCTAGCGGTTGAGAATGAATATTGACGATGGATAAATCAACTTCTTGGGTACGTAGTTTTTTAAATAGAAAGACAACTAAACCAATGCCAGAGGAGTCGATAAAATCTACATGTTCTAAGTCAATATCAACTAAAGCGAAACTAGGGCTCTCTGCCAAAGTGACGAATTCACCACGTAAAGTTTCACACCCTTGAGCATCCAAATCACCGGTTAAATGTATGGTCAGTTTGTTGTCTGTTATCGATTTTGAAAATTCCACTATTTGTCCTTATTATTAGCTTCATTTACTTATCGGCGATGGCGGAATTTACTTTATAATTTTGTGAAAAAAATTTTAGAAGATATTAATGCTTTATCATGGGTGAAAAAAATGTGTGATATATCTAGCAAAGATAAGCGTGAGTTGTCTTCAAATACATAACCATATGGTTTAAATATTTATATAAATGAATAAAGAGGATTGATATGAGAAAAAGTGGTGGACGCTACTGGGCTTGAACCAGTGACCCTCGCCTTGTAAGGGCGATGCTCTCCCAACTGAGCTAAGCGTCCATTTTATTACTTAAACATACTGAATTAAGGGCTAATTCGTCATGTTAACTTGTTTAAAAAAGCTATGTGTTCCTAAGCAAGTGAGCGGTATTATAGGTGTTTGCTTAATAGTGTCAACCCAAAAGATGTAATTTATTTACTTTGAGTGACTTTTCTCGTCCAAATCGCGCCAGCCATGGCTAACAACATCCCTGGAACGGCAATTAATGGCACTGTTTCCCCCGCGACTGGCCACGCAATTATTGCTGCAACTGCTGGGACTAAAAACATAATTGCCGTTGCTTGAGACATCGAACCACTTCTTACCATTGCAAACATCAATAAGATCCCGACCACGGTATTCATGACGATTAAATGACCCACTGAGAAAAAGAACGCTGGAGTAGGGTCAAACACTATCCCTTCAGTCACTAACGCCAAAGGTACACTAATAATAGCTGCAAAAATATACTGTACCCAGGTGGCTACCAAAGGATGAAGTGGCAGGCTGCGACGCTTTTCGATAACTTGGCCAATAGACATACCTACGACTGCGACAAAACCAAGAATAGCACCTAATACATAACCGGTATCGCCTTGCATATCCACACCAATCACCCAAGCCGCGCCAGTTAATCCCATCATGAGCCCTAGCCAAATTTTCCATGAGGGCATTTGTTTGGCTAATAAAGCACCGGTAAGAATGATCAATACCGGTTGTGAGGCAGCAAATAACGCCATGATATTGGCACTTGCACCGAGTTTCATACCGACATACATCGTGCCAAAATGGCCCAGATGTAGGAATATACCTGTACCAATGAGGCTTTTAGCATGTGACCAGTTTGGTAGCGGTAGACGCATAAAAATCACTAATGGTGTCACTACTAACGCTGCGCCTAAAAAGCGATATGCTAGTAAATTAAAAGGCAGAGTATATTCTAATGCTAATTTTGCCATCGAATAGCCGGAGCTCCACACGACGAGAAATAGCCATGGGATGAGAAACTGATAGCGTTGGGGCATGATTAAGGGGATTCTCAAAAAAAGACAAGAATGTAATCTACAGCTTCAATAGAATGAACTCTAGATAGCTTTTAGTCTTAATAGTTAGCTGAACAATAGGACATTTCTGATGGCGTGCTCATTATTTGCGTTGAGTTAGCTCACTCTATATCTAATCATTTATGAAGCAGGACTCACCACTTCAAACATCACTTCATTGCGACGTTTGAACCATAACGTCCAAGGCGCATCATACCCCATCATGACAGGCTCTGAGATGATTTGATAATTAGCGTTTTCTAAACTTTCACGTAATTGTGTCGTTTTTTCAGTGACTTTACTCTCGCCACGTAAACCCGAAAAGCGAATGACGCCAACTAACTTAGCAGGAACTTCGGTAAGAGTAACACCAGGACCGGTGGGTTTAGGTGCAGTGTTATAATTATACATAGAAGGTAAAAAGAAACTCATTTGCATATTCTTTTGGCTATTCATCGTCATTTCCACTGGTGTGGTCATGGCGATTTTGGCTGATGCTGAGCTCGTTTCTACAGGCGATGTCATCGCAATATCTTTATTGACAGAGTTAGCCCCTGAGATATAACGAAATAATTGACCAAAAGCGTTATTTTCACCATCGGCCACAGCGGAGACTTTCACAGCCGGCGCATAGGCACGGATCTCAATATCCTCACCCAATTTCTGAACGACTTCATACGCTAATGTTTCAGTGCCCTTATAGATTGGTGGATTTGCTTCGTTGGCAGAAACTGACATAAAAAGACCTTGTAGTATTGTTGAGCCTAGAATAAGTGGAGCGAAGAACTGGCGCATAATAATAACCTATTGTAATAATTATTCATTAATACGTGTCAGCATACAAAAAGTTTAAACAGTGATAGGCTTTGGCCACAATAATAACAATATTTGAGGAAACGCCATGACCATTCGCTACGATAATCAAGTTGCTATCATTACTGGAGCCGGTGCAGGCTTAGGCCGTTCACATGCATTAGCGTTAGCCCGACGTGGGGCAAAAGTCGTCGTTAACGATTTGGCTCAAGCCGATGGAACGCTATCTGCTGGGGCTTTAAGTGTTGTGGCTGAAATAGAGGCTGAGGGTGGTGAAGCCATGGCTAATGGTGCGAATGTCGCCAAGCTTGATGAAGTCGAACTCATGATAAGTGATGTGATGGCAGCATGGGGGCGGATCGATATCTTGGTCAATAATGCCGGTATACTGCGTGACAAATCATTCACTAAAATGCCGATGGATGATTTTGGTTTGATTTTGGATGTACATTTACTCGGTTCTGCGAATTGTTCTAAAGCCGTTTGGCCAATCATGCGAACTCAGCAGTATGGTCGTATAGTCATGACAACATCTTCCTCGGGACTGTACGGTAATTTTGGACAAGCAAATTATGGAGCCGCTAAAATGGGTGTTGTTGGCTTAATGAATACCTTATGCATTGAAGGACTCAAAGACAACATCTATGTGAACTGTTTATCCCCAACCGCGCGTACAGCAATGACCGAAGCGTTAATTGAAGATGAGCGCGTGTTAGATTTAATGACGGTTGAGTCGGTGTCAGCAGGGTTACTAGCCTTAGTCGCTGAACAAGCCCCTAATCGCACGATTTTAGCCTGTGGGTCAGGCGGGTATGCCAAAGCGGTGATCAAAGAAACCGATGGTATTTATTTATCCCCTGAAGAGCAAACACCAGAGAATGTGTTGGCGCAGTGGGATAATATTGTTGCAGAAGAGCATGCCCAAGAGCTACAAACCGGTTGGTTACAAACTAATAAATTCGTAAGTAAAGCCGCGCAATTCTTAGGCATTAATTTAGCTGATAAAATTATTGGTAAGTGAGTTAAGGTTATAACTGACTGTCAACATAATGTGGCAGTTCATCCAGCGCGGGAACTGCCATTGATTTACCTTCGCTATCTAGCGCTACAAATTTAAAGATGGCCTCGGTGACCTTTTCGCGCTGGCCAATTCGCGCCCGGCGTACCCAACACTCCACTTTCACATCAATCGAGCTGCGACCCACGCGCACAATATTAGTATAGACACCTAAAATGTCTCCAACATGCACAGGCTTTATAAAGCTCATACCATCTAACGCGACGGTAACAACACGGCCTTGAGCACGTTGACCTGCGCTAATACCTGCTGCCATATCCATTTGTGATAGTACCCAGCCTCCAAATATATCACCAGCTGGATTGGTATCGGCATGCATGGCGATAGTACGAGTCGTCAACCGTCCAGTAGGTTGTTTTTCACTTAACGCGGGTTGGTGAAACTCGATACCTGGCCAACCGTGCGTCATAAAGTTACGAATATTCCCATGATCTGTTGCATCAGGATGACCTAACACATCTTCTCGATAGAACTGGCCGAATAAAGCCAAAGTCGCAGTTTTTGATAGTTTATGCAACTGCGCAAAAGCGAATATTTTACATGAACCTTCATTTGTCCCAGCGTCATTCGATACATCACCATTACGAAACGAAGTAGGGGTATAATCGTAATGATCGTTAATCACTGACATCACATCTTCAAATGCAATACTCTCAGGTGCAGTTTGGATCTTTTTAATGAGTTCATGTGGTGTCATGCTTAATATGTTCCTAACTAATACTTATCTTGCTTATTTCATTGGTCACGAGCAATTACTGCGGTCGCGATGAAGCGTGTTTTTGTTTATTACCAGAGTGTGTCTTTGTCTTTTTCGATCTTTTGTTGGGTTGCTGTGTTTTTCCGCCACTATTATTACCGTATTTAAAACCGGTGTGCTTAGTCATAGCGCGCTCGCCTTTGTGAGGCTTCTTCGCTTTTTGTTGACGTTCTTGCGCTGTTTCTGGTGGTACTAAGTGTTCAGGTCCTCGACCAATTAAATCGGCTCGTCCCATTTTCTCTAGAGCTTTACGAATTTGGGCAAAATTCTTCGGATCATGGTATCTAAGCATCGCTTTGTGAAGTCGTCTTTGGATCTCGCCCTTCGCACTGATAACTTCTTCCGATTCCTTGGTGACTTTGCGTAACGAGTTCACTTCGGTGTGATACATGGTCGTTGCCGTTGCCATAGGCGATGGATAGAAATTTTGGACTTGGTCGAGTTTAAACTTATTTTCTTTAAGCCAAATCGCCAGCTCCAACATATCTTCATCACTGGTGCCAGGGTGCGAGGCAATGAAGTAGGGGATCAAGTACTGTTCTTTACCGGCTTCTTTGGAGAACTTATCAAACAGCTCTTTGAACTGATAATAACTGCCCATACCCGGCTTCATCATTTTCGTTAGAGGACCATCTTCAGTATGCTCCGGCGCGATTTTTAAGTACCCGCCGACATGGTGTTTGGCGAGCTCTTTGACGTAATTTGGATCTTCTACAGCCAAATCATAACGCACACCTGAGGCAATTAAGATCTTCTTAATGCCTTTTAAGTCACGTGCTTTACGATACAAATTAATCGTCGGCGTATGGTCAGTATCCATATGAGCACAAATTGACGGATAGACACATGATGGACGACGACATGTCGCTTCGGCCTTAGGACTTTTACATCGCAGTTTATACATATTGGCCGTCGGGCCACCTAAATCAGAGATAACACCGGTAAAGCCTGGGACCGTATCACGAATTTCTTCGATTTCGCGTAAGATAGATTTTTCCGAACGACTTTGAATAATGCGGCCTTCGTGCTCGGTAATACTACAGAAGGTACAACCACCAAAACAACCACGCATGATATTAACGCTGAACTTAATCATGTCATAGGCAGGGATTTTGTTATCGCCATATACCGGGTGAGGCACGCGTTGATAAGGCATACCAAAGACGGCATCCATTTCATCTGTTTCTAAAGGCATCGCCGGCGGATTTAACCAAATATGTCGATCGCCATGTCGTTGCATTAATGCACGCGCACAACCTGGATTCGTTTCTTGGTGAAATATCCGACTAGTATGCGCATAGAGCATTTTGTTATCGCGGACCGTTTCATATGCCGGTAATTTTACATACACCTTTTCCCATGGTTTACGTTTGGCATCGGGTTGGATGGTGATGACTTGTTCGGTTTGGGTGACGTCTTTGGCCGGATCGACTTTGTCAGCATCTGTCGGACAATCTGGGAGCATGACATAGGGCGATATTATCGGTTCTATTTTACCAATTTTATCCAATGACGTGGAATCGACTCCCTGCCAATCCGGTAGGGCTTCTTTGACAATGATCCCCGTTCCGCGCACATCAGTGATGTCTTTAATGTTTTCACCAGCGGCTAAGCGATGAGTCACTTCTATCAATGGACGTTCGGCATTACCAAACATCAATAAATCGGCTTTTGAGTCAAATAACACGGAGCGGCGAATTTTTTCAGACCAATAATCATAATGACCGATGCGACGTAAACTCGCTTCAATGCCGCCGATGATCACCGGGATATGTTTGAACGCTTCTTTGCAGCGCTGGGTATACACTGTCACAGCGCGATCTGGACGCTTACCACCAATGTTGCCGGCGGTATACGCATCATCATGACGCAGTTTTTTATCCGCAGTGTAGCGGTTAATCATTGAATCCATGTTACCAGCAGTCACACCAAAGTACAGGTTAGGCTCGCCCAGTTGCATGAAGTCGTCTTTAGAGTGCCAATCTGGTTGAGAAATGATCCCCACACGAAAGCCATGGGATTCTAACAAGCGTCCGATAACCGCCATACCAAAGCTTGGATGGTCGACATAAGCATCGCCAGTGACGAGAATAATATCGCAGCTATCCCAGCCAAGTTCATCCATTTCTGCGCGTGACATCGGCAAGAATGGCGCTGTCCCGTAACAATGTGCCCAATATTTGGGATAAGAGAAGAGACTGCGGTCTGCTTTGATAGTTGCTTGCATGGGATATTCACCTGATTAATCAGTGTCAGATTATATCAGAAATTTTGCCTATACTGCACATTTAACCAAGGTTTGAAAATTGTCTATTAGAAATAATTCGTTACAAAAGCTCGCGCAATCGTACATTTAATTTAATGAACATTAACTGACCCCGTTTTAACATTATCTAGATTAATAAATTAACTAATTATGTAAGGATATTATGAAAACGCTATTGGTATGCGGCGCATTGTTTTTGTCATCTGCTCAGGTATGGGCTAATGATCAGGGATCTGATTTTGTTGAGGGGGCATTAGTCCAGCGTGAGTTTGCTGATTATGATGTTTTTAATGCGACGGGGATCAAGTTACATCTCAATAAATCACTCACCGAACGTACTTTTGTTGAGCTAGAGCTACTCATTGCCAGTGATGAAGCGATTGATATCGATTTTAGTGTCAGTCAATGGCATGTCAAAACCGGTTATATTCACCCGTTAACGGCACGTGTAACAGCCCATTATGTAGTAGGTTTTGGCACGATCGGGTTTGAATTTGAACGAGGTGAGGAATACGCAGAAACCGACACTACTTATATTAGTTTGAATACCCAGTTACAGTACCGCTTTTTTGAATCCGTGGTCGGGTTTGCAGGCACGGGGATACAAAAATGGCGCGAGGGCAGTGATCAAAAGTATTATCAACTAGGGGCGCGCCGTGACTTTGACCAATGGAGTCTTGGCGCCTCCTATATGAAATACTCTGATTCGGAAACCTTCGCTTTATCCGGGCGTTATCGATTTTAGGCATTTAGGGGGTGTGTTTAAATGGAATACGAATGAAGGTACAGCCTGTAATCTCCTTTATACTCAATAGAAAGTTAGTGTAGTATTAAAAGCCTTACCTTTTTCGTTTACTTGGATGTGTTATGAAAACTTCGCGGTCTATGTTTTCTGTATTTACTTTGTTTTTAGTTACTTCATCGCTTTTAATAGGGTGTGGTATTTCTTCTTTGTCAGAACCAACGACACAATCAACTGAACAACAGCTATCTTCATCACCTGCAATGGTGGTCACTGCCAATCCTCATGCAACTCAAGCCGGTTTAGATGTGCTACAAGCCGGTGGTTCAGCGGTAGATGCTGCTATTGCGATTCAAGCGGTGCTAAGTCTAGTGGAGCCGCAAAGCTCAGGTTTAGCCGGTGGTGCATTTATGGTGCATTATGATAATCAGTCTAAAGATGTGATGGTGTATGATGGGCGTGAAATCGCACCAATGGCTGCAAAAAGTGACATGTTCATGGTGGATGCGAATACGCGTATGGGGTTTATTCAAGCCAAAACCAGTGGTATCGCAACGGGTGTACCGGGTGTGGTGGCGATGCTCGAGCTGGCACACCAAGAACAGGGGATACTGCCTTGGTCTGAACTTTTTGGTTCTGCTTCACAGTTAGCTTCTGACGGATTTGAAATCTCTCCACGCTTGTATGGCATGTTAGAGCGCTTTGGCAATATATACCTAAAGATGTGAGTGAAGGTCCAACAGACGCATTTGAGTACTTTTATGATGAACAAGGCAATCCTTATCCTGTCGGTCATGTATTAGTGAATACCGATTATGCCGACGCCTTATCTAAAATTGCTGAAGATCCTCGTTCATTTTATACCGGTCAAATTGCGCGTGAGATTGTCGCTATGGTAGGGCAGGCTCCTCGTCCAGGGACGCTAACAATGGCTGACATGGCCGCGTATCGTCCGGTGCGTCACCAAGCGTTGTGTCAAACATATCGTAGTCACCAAATCTGCGGTGCGCCACCCCCTTCATCGTGGGTAGCGGTAGGGATGATTATGGGCTTATTAGAGCATGGTCCTAAGTTTAGTGCCGGTGGGGCATCTGATCCAAAAAATTGGGGCATTCTTGCTCAAGCCCAGCAACTCGCCTATGCCGATCGTGACCGCTATATTGCCGATCCTAATTTTATAGATATGCCATTAAAAGGTATGTTAAATGCTGAGTACTTAACGCAACGTGCTGGGTTAATAGCACCGAATAGCGCGTCAAAAGTGACCATGATTGCCGGCGATCCTTGGCCGTTTAATGACACTGAGCAAACGGTGACAGCTGGAATAGACGCTACTGATGATGTGCATGGTACCACGCATTTTGTGGTAGTTGATAAGCAAGGTGACGTGGTTTCCATGACGGCTTCTGTAGAGAGTATTTTTGGTACAACACGCATGGTCGGTGGCATGTTTTTGAATAACCAGCTCACTGATTTCTCGTTTCGTTCTGTGGATGCCCAAGGTAATCCTATTGCTAATGCTGTCGCCGGTGGTAAACGCCCGCGATCATCCATGTCACCCTCTATTGTGTTAGATTCTGATAGTGAATTTTTATTAGCGACAGGCTCACCGGGTGGTAATAATATTATTGCTTACACTGTTAAAACCTTGGTGGGGGTGTTTGAGTGGGGCATGAGCCCGCAAGCAGCCGTTGATCTGCCCAATATGGTGGCTCGAGGTGCAACAGTAAGATTAGAAAAAGATTTAGCACCAATAGCATTAATCGATGGCATGCGCGAGTTAGGTTTTGATGTTGATGCCTCTCGAGGTGAAAACTCGGGATTAAGCGTGATCAAGCGTCATGCTGACGGCACATTAGAAGGGGCTGCTGATAAACGTCGTGAAGGCGTGATTGGTGAGCTCTAACACTTTACTTTGGGCGGTGATAATACCATCACATTGCTTTTTCCCATAGGGGTAGAAAGATGAACGAATATAACAAGATGTTTGACCATCACTGGTCGCTTTATCAAAAAATTTTGCAACACAACTATATGGGGCATGACCAAATTTATAGTGTGTTGGAGGATGATTTAATCTCCCATATACATGCGCCGTTTTCATTTTTAGATATTGGTTGTGGTGACGCACAAACGATTACAGGGCGCTTAAAGCATACGCCCATCAGTGCATATACGGGCATCGATTTATCAGCCGATGCATTAGCGCATGCTCAGCATTTCTTAACGCCTTTACAGATCCAAACGCACCTTATCAACAATGATTTTGAGCATGCATTAGCAGATTTAGTGACACAACGTGTTCAGTTTGATGTGATATTTTCAGGTTTTGCGCTGCATCATTTAGCGCCAGAACAACGCATTCATGCATTCCACAATATCTACCAGCTCTTAGATAAAGGGGGATGTTTTTATTTGATTGATGTGTATCCACACAAAGACGAACCACGCGACACATATTTAGACCGATATTTAGCTAAGCCCATGACCGATTGGACTGAGCTAAATGATACTGAAAAGACTATTTTAGATGATCATGTCCGTAGTAGCGACTTTCCTGCGTGTAAAGACACCTTGATAGAGATTGCTACTGAAACTGGTTTTGAATCAATCCAATGTTTGTTTGAAGATGACGAGCATGCCAATATATTAATGGCGTTTACTAAATAATAAAAATAAGGAACGGGTATGAAAAAGTGGTTGTTGATAGTGACATCGAGTGTCGTGGTGATCCTGGCATTGGTATGGGTAAATATTGATCCGCATGTAAAGGTGTTGATACTCGATCCACCCAAGGACCAAAACGTCTTATTTTGGAACCAAGCACAACGTGATGCGGGTTTTCAGTCCATTCATAAAGTCAGTATTTTACCTCAGCGTACTATCTCCAAAGGCAATGACGTTCAACCATTAGCACAAGGGCCGGCGTTGGCATTGAGTGAAGCACAAATACAGCGCTTTTTTGAGGAACAATCCATCGGCAGTCTAGTGGTGCTGCATCAAGGTAAGCTGATTTATGAAGGGTATGGATTAGGTTTTACCCCTGATAGTAAGTGGACAAGTTTTTCGGTGGCTAAGTCATTTACTTCGACTATGGTGGGTGCAGCAATTAAAGATGGCTATATTAAGAGCTTGCAAGACAAGGTCAGTGATTATATCCCTTCGATGATCGGCAGTGCCTATGATGACGTAACGATAGAGCAGTTATTAACCATGACTTCTGGCGTAGCATGGGATGAGGATTATTCTGATCCTGAGTCTGATGTGTCAAAATTTAATTTTACCGCTCCAGCAGAAGGTGTGGATGTTACTGCCAGTTACATGCGTGAGTTGACCCGTGCGGTGCCAGCAGGAGAGCGCTGGTTATATAGTACGGGTGAAACAAATTTGATTGGGCTGTTGGTAAGTCAAGCGACGGGGCAGACGTTATCGGATTATTTATCTGACAAAGTATGGTCAAAGATTGGTGTTGAACAGGACGCGACTTGGGTGTTGGGGCCTACTGATCATGAGATCAGTGGATGTTGTATTCAAGCGGCTACAAAAGACTATGCACGATTTGGTCAATTTATTTTAGATGGCGCGATGATTGATGGTGAGTCTATTGTGCCTGAAGGCTGGTTTGCTAAGGCGACCACAAAACAAGCTGATATTGGGCAAGCAGGACGTGGATATGGCTATCAATGGTGGACATGGGATGATGGCAGTTTCCAAGGGCGAGGGATCTTTGGTCAGGGGATCTATATTCACCCAGAGGCGCAGTTGGTTATTGCGGTTAATAGTAGTTGGGCAAGCGCCGCTCCCGCCAAAGAAAAACGCTTGCGCCAAGAAATGTATGAGACGATTCTTGGGGCGGTTGAGTAGTTAGACACTATTTTATTATGCTAAAAACTGAGCTTAGGTTCAGTTTTCAATAATACTGATTATTGCTAATCTTTGAATGTAGATTAATCACCTACACACTACATTTAATCAGAGGATAGTAAAATGAAAAAAATACATGGTACTGTGTTAACTAAAATTAATGGTGGTCGAGATCGGTCTTTTAGAAGCCCACAATTTCAAAATAATTCAGGATGGTCAGCGCACACCTGTGCAAATCTTGGTAATATTAATGACTCTTTGTCAGTAGCATCATTTGGTGCTTCATTCATTCCAGGTGCTCAAGGTTTTGCTTTAATAAGCGGAACATTAGGGATGATGGGTTTTGCGCTTGATAAGCAATTTTGTTCCTAATATCATGAAAAAATTCAACTTGAAGAAACTAAAACCTTCTCAGCTTGCTATTGTCCCTGCAACACTCCTCGCTTATTCTATGGGTGGGAAAAGTGAGTTTTTTGGAATTAATACCAATATCACAATAGCAGTATTAATTTTCATTATTGCATGTAATTTGACTTTCGAATTCAGGGCCACAAAAGATAAAGAAGATATTTAATGATAATTTGAGTTTTTTCTATGGATCAAGACTCAATATTAATACTTTATTTTTGATAATTAATATCGATCTCATCCCCATTCAAAAATTTACACACAAAAATAGCTTGGCCAACTTCATTATGTGTCTGTTCCATTTCTTTGGTCAGTGTCTGCATGACTTCTCGGTAATCCCCTTTGACCAAGGTATTAGTTGCATAGGTTTTGATAGATAAATTTGGATAGGTATTTAATCTATCAATGAAATCTTGAATGGGGGCTATAAATTGCTCAGCAAGTGGGTAAAGCGAAATGTCGACGAGTAGTTGCATAATGTTATGTTCCTTATTTAATAATTACGCATATGGGTGAGGGCAGCTACCAATAAGATACAGCACAATACCTTACTTATTTTTTGCAGTCGCTATCTAATATCAATGCTAAATAAAGTTTATGCAAATATTCATCTGATGGCTATACTTCAATTGGTGTTAAGTTAAGTAATATTAGGGAACAAAACATGAATGAAACAGTAGTAACAGAGCAACACACAACACAGGGAAGCGCGAAAATCGTCTATATTCTTTACCTAGCTGGCATTGTATTCGGCATGACAGGAATAATAGGGGTAGTAATGGCGTACATCAACCGAAGTGATGCTCCTGAGTGGTTGCGAAGCCACTACCAATTCCAAATCCGGACATTCTGGATTGGTGCGCTTTATATGTTTATTGGTGTAATACTGTCATTGATTATTATCGGGTACTTTGTATTTTTATTTTGGGTGGTCTGGCTGATCATTCGCTGTGTTAAAGGCATGAAATCACTAGAACAAAAAGAAGCACATCCAAACCCGACAGGATGGATGTTCTAAACATGATGCACATTATGTTGAAAGGGTTGTATGAAATGTCTCTGCAGCCCTTACTATAGAGGTTTAATGTCTTATTATAGTATTGATACTTAAATTATGAAAACGTTTAGATATGGCTAAGAATCTAGAGGTGGTGAGGTATTAATGGGAGTTGATTAAGTCTGTTTTATTACAAGATCATTAAGATGACTGATCATTTTCGCTTTCAATCTTAGCTCGGTTTTCAAGTATAAGTTGCTTCATTTCCTCAACGCGAATATCCAAACTGATAAGATGCGCTAAAGTATCAATGTAATCAGCCTCTTCTTCGGCACCTAAATCGATCTCGTGGTCTAATAAAATGTATTGAAGTTCTTTGGCTATTCCGTCCAAAAACGAGTTCTTCACAATATTCATCTCTAACGTATATTATTTGTTCATTAAAATACATTTTGAAGCAAAATACAAAGAGTATAAGCTTTTTTGACGTTATAAATGTCTAACCCTGAAACTTGAGTTTCTAATAATAATCCATTTGATCCCCATACAGACATCTAGCGTAACGTACTACCATGTTTATAAGTTGATTGGTCTCAAGTGCAGACGATGATGAAAAAGTTAATAGCAAAACATCGCGTCGCTACGCAGTGCTTCTCGACAGGCCCCGTGACAGCAGCGTATGAACTCATGGTTGACGCGGGGAAGGTGCGACGAGATGACGCTCAAGTTGCTCTGGTAGCAAAATTCGATGCCCTGCATGAGTCTCTTGCTTCGCTCCCACCAGTACCCACTGTCGCCCACGATCCGATAGAGAGTAGCTCTACAAGTAGCAGTCCATTATCACTTTTACTGTCACAACCCCTAGCATCCATGCAGTCCTTTCTTAGAAAGAAGTTTCATTTGTGGTCTTTTGGTCCACCGCCTCGAGGCTTGTACATTCATGGTTCGGTCGGGGTCGGCAAGAGCTTTCTAATGGATCTCTTTTATGCGTCGGTTTCGCTTCCAGATGATGATTTTTGCCGTAATAATGACGCCCACAGCGACAATCACATCCAAGCAAAGGTTACCAAACGCCGCGTCCATTTTCATGAATTCATGCTAGACGTTCATCATCGGATCTTTGTCTACAAAGAAAAACACCCACGAGGTGATGCGATTCCCATCATTGCGCAACAATTGGCACAAGAATCTCAACTCCTGTGTTTCGATGAGTTTCAAGTGACAGACATTGCCGATGCTATGATTTTGAAGCGATTGTTTTTATTTTTATTGGATTTGAACGTAGTAGTAGTGGCCACTTCGAATCGTTCTCCCGATGCGTTGTACGAGGGAGGCATAAACCGATCCCTCTTTTTGCCGTTCATTGAACTGTTGAAACATACGTCCGACATTATCTCAATGGAGGATCTCGGTAAGGATTATCGACTTGAAACTCAAGCGGATGGTCAATCCTATTTTTGGTCAAACGAGGATGTTCGTGGCGATAATAATATCAATAACAACATACATACGCAGTTGGAAGAAATATTTGGTGACACTACGTCCGAAACTCAAGCCGAGAGTATTCCCGTTCTCTTTGGTCGCACGGTACAAGTCGCCAGAATGAATGACCAATGCGCTTGGTTTGACTTTTCAGAGTTGTGCTATCAACCGCTCGGGGCGGCCGATTATATTTCACTCTGCCGTAGATTTCCGGTTTTGATCATGGACGGTGTCCCCCAATTAGACAGTAATTACCTCAACGAAGCGCGACGATTTGTGACTCTCATTGACGCGTGCTATGAATCTCGCACTCGCTTGGTGCTGGTGGCGCAAGTCCCGCTAGACGAATTGTTTGTTGATTTTGAAGCACAAGTCCAAACCACTGACGGCGATGAAGAATTGATTGTGAATGAAAAGGGAGGCAACTCGAGCTCTTTTGCAACTACCATGATCCGCACCAAAGAGGGGGAGTATTATGAGTGGTCAGCGACGGGTAGAGTGGGCGTGTCACTGGCACAATTTTCGTCCGCCAACGATCTCGCCTTTTCTTTTCGAAGAGCCTCATCTCGGTTGGTAGAAATGGGTGGTAAGGAATGGGGGAGGTAATCACAGCAATATTAGGTGTAGTCCACATGGAACTAAATCGTGTCTAGTGAATTAGTTATGACTCAGCCTGACGCGTGTGTAATCCCCCACATTTTTTTGGGGGATTACAACCTATTTAATATAACGCGATCAAGATTAGAGATGTTGTGAATATAAATTTTCGTTACGATTGTCTAACTGACTTGCGTCTATATAAGTATAATCCAGAAAACATGAATATTAGTAAGATTGGAAATACCAATAAATTTGAGAGAATCGCTTGGCTTGACGCAATTGTTAGCTCAGTTCCACTAATTCCATTAGATATTGCATTCTGTTTAGCTTCATCAGCCCAAGCTCCAATAATTGGATTAAAAATTGCAACACCAGCCATGCCGGCACCCCCTACTAGAGAAAGGCCTAAAGCACCTGTTTTAGGTAAGTATTCGGCAACACACCCTAACATCGTAGGCCAAAAATAAGTGACCCCTAGTGCAAAGACTACTGCAGCGACATATACCATAGCACCACTAAACTGGCTTAGTAAAAATAGACCAAGTGTTGATAATAAAGCAGATACTACCAATACTCCAACTGGATTCAAACTGTGAACTAAAGGCCCTGCAAAATAACGACCAATTGCCATAATTCCAGTAATCAATGCTAGTATTAGCATTGGCGTAGCGCCTGAAGTCGCTAATATTTCACTAATCCATCCTTGCGTACCTAATTCTGTTGTTGCAGTAATTGTCATTACAAGAAAGAAAAAGACAAACAATGGACTTAATAATGCTTTAGCATTGCTTGAAGTGGTATCTATTTCTACATCCAAACTTGGGAACTCACAACCAACTAACATAAATGCGTAAATAGTTGCTGGGAATAACATTATTGCTATTTGATACTCCCAGGTAAAACCCATACTAGATAACGCATAAGATACCAATGCACCTATTACAATGCCGCCTGGAAACCAGACATGAAATTTATTTAACATTGTAGTTTTATTTTCTTTATACATATTTGAAATGAGTGGGTTACATGCTGCTTCTACGGCTCCATTACCAAAACCTACCAAAAACGTTGAAAATAATAAACCGTAATACCCATTAGCAATTATAGTTAATATAAGGCCTGTAGCGTGGCAGACAAAGGCGACCCACAATAGTTTCTTAGGTCCAAAACTATTATATAGAAATCCCCCCAAAACAGTTGCTGCAGGAAATCCCCAAAACGCCATACCAATCACCCATCCAATTTGAGTATTAGTTAACTCAAATTGTTTTCCTAACTCAGGGACAATACCAGCACGAATAGCAAACGTCATGGCTGTCACAATTAATGCTAAGCAACTTAGGATAAAAATACGGTTAGTATGTATATAATTATTTTCATTTACTTTCATATTATGATTCCTTATTTCAAACCTAAGATTGATTTATTTAAAGCGTTATCTGAACCACTATCAGCAAAGTCATCAAAGGCTTTATCAGTGGGGCGAATGATGTGATCGTTGATGAAAATAGCTCCTTCTTTAGCGCCATTTTCAGGGTGTTTCATGCAACATTCCCACTCCATCACGGCCCAGCCATCAAAGTTGTATTGCGTAAGCTTGCTAAAAATCGCTTTAAAATCTATTTGGCCATCACCTAATGAACGGAAGCGTCCTGGACGGTCAATCCATCCTTGATAGCCGCCATACACACCACTACGACCTGATGGCGTAAACTCAGCATCTTTAACATGAAAAGCGCGAATACGTTCATGATAAATATCAATAAATGCGAGGTAATCTAGCTGTTGTAGGACAAAGTGGCTTGGATCATACAAAATATTGGCTCTCGGGTGATTGTTAGTCGCTTCCAAGAAACGTTCAAAAGTCACTCCATCGTGTAAGTCTTCACCCGGGTGAAGCTCATAACATACGTCACAGCCAGCTTCATCAAACGCGTTGAGAATAGGGGTCCAGCGTTTGGCCAGTTCAGCAAAGCCCATTTCAACCAGCCCAGCTGGGCGTTGTGGCCATGGATACATGGTTTGCCAAAGTAGCGCGCCGGAGAAACTTGCATGCGCGGTCAGACCAAGGTTTTGACTGGCTTTTGCCGCCATATGCATTTGTGCAACAGCCCATTCGGTTCGAGCTTCTGGGTTCCCATGAACTGCTTCGGGGGCAAAGCCATCAAACATTGCATCGTAGGCTGGGTGAACTGCTACAAGCTGCCCTTGCAAATGCGTTGATAGCTCAGTGAGCGTCAAGCCGTGGTCGGCTAACGTCCCCTTAACTTCGTCACAATAAGTTAGGCTGGTGGACGCTTTTTCTAAATCAAATAAACGTCCATCCCATGATGGCATTTGGATACCTTTAAAGCCTTGCTCTGCTGCCCACTGACAGATGGTATTTAAGTCGTTAAACGGCGCGTCATTACCGGCAAACTGTGCTAAAAATATTCCAGGTCCACGGATTTCTTTCATAATGTTCTACCTTAGTTTACTATTATTATTTGGTTTTAAAGGGATGCCATTTAACATCTGATTGACTCGCACTTACTGCGTTTTCAATAAACGCCATTCCACGAATTGCTTCTTCAACGCCTGGGATAGGTTCAAGTCCTTTCGGAGCTTCAGGAAAGGCGCGGATTTGTTCTGTAAAGCGCACATATAGGTTGGCAAATGCTTCTAAGTAGCCTTCAGGGTGTCCTGCTGGAGTACGAGTTGCTAATGTGGATTCGTGGCTTAACTCACCCACAGAGGTACGGATGATTTGTGTTGGTTGGTCGTTGTATTTTAGAAGCAGGGTATTTGGCTCTTCTTGGCGCCAACTCAAGCCTGCTTCTTCACCGTAGACGCTGATAGTCAGATTGTTTTCATTTCCGATACAGATTTGGCTAGCGGTAACAATACCGGTTGCGCCATTATCGAGTTTGGCAAGCACGGTGCCATCATCATCTAATGTTCTGCCAGACACAACTGAATGTAGGTCGGCGCATATTTCTGTGATGTTGTGGCCAGTAACGTACTCCATTAGGTTCGCTGCATGAACACCAATATCTCCCATACAGCAACTGACACCCGCTTGTGTAGGATCTAAACGCCATGTAGCTTGTTTATTGTTGGTATCAGCACTTGCGGCGAGCCAACCTTGGTTATATTGTGCGACGACCTTAACAATTTTGCCTAGTGTGCCTTTTTGAACCTCGTCACGGGCTTGTTTGACCATGGGATAACCAGTGTAAGTGTGGGTTAGGCCAAACAAACGTTCATGTTTCGCAATCACCGCTGCAAGTTCATTCGCCTCAGCGAGTGTAAATGTGGCTGGTTTGTCACAAATCACGTGAAATCCGTGTTCCATTGCCATTTTCGCCACATCAAAATGCAAATGATTCGGCGTGACTATGGCGACAAAATCCATGCGGCTATCAGCATCACGGGCTTGCTCTGCTTTGAACATCTCTGCATAGCTTGCATAGCAACGGTCAGCGGGTAAAAACAAGGCCTCACCAGAGCGCTTTGCTTTGTCTGCATTTGAACTAAAGGCGCCACACACCAACTCTATCTGTCCATCCAGATTAGCCGCCATTCGGTGTACGTTACCAATAAACGCGCCTTCTCCGCCGCCGACCATACCCATACGAAGTTTTCGATGTTCCATATATTCCATACCGTTAAATAAATAATTAACCCTAATTTAACAAGTTAATAACATATATGGATATTATTAAATCGGTCTAAAGTATGATAAATTCGGCGTTATGGGTTCCTCTTATAACTGAGTTGATAATAATGAACGTCAATAAAAAAGAAGATTCTGCTGCATTCTTGAATGATGTTGGGGTGCAACAAATTATAGATATGCTAAATATTATGCCAAATATACTGTTTTGGATAAAAGATAGGGATAGCCGGATTGTGTATGCCAATACTGCATTTTTGGAACAATACGACTACAAGCATATTGAACACGTGCTAGGTAAAACGGATTTGAGCTTTACGCCGTACTTTTTGGCTCGTCAATATCTGATTGATGATGATAGGGTGATTAGTGGCGAGAGTATTGATCAGCGCTTAGAGATGAATATGCTAAAAAATGGTCAATACGGTTGGTTTTCTACTTATAAACGCCCTTTACGTAATGCCGCGCAAGATATTATTGGTTCTTATGGATTTACGCAGCATTTAAATGAAACATCGCCATTGCTTGCTGCTGTTAACGATATTAAAACGGCAACTGATTACATTCATCAACACTATTTCGGGTCAATCACGGTGGCAAAACTTGCCGAGATCAGTTTTTTGTCTATAAGTGCGTTAGAACGACGCTTTAAGAAACAGTTATCCAAAACCCCTAAGCAATTTATCAATCAAGTGCGCCTTGAAAACGCGAGGCGTATGATTATTGAGTCGCACCGACCGATTAGCGATATTGCTGAAGCGTGTGGTTTTGCCGAGCATAGTTACTTTAGTAAGCAGTTTAAAGCACTATTTGCGATTTCACCTTCACGCTTACGTCAGCAAATCCAACAAACGCATGATTTAAATTAACTCGCAAATACTATAATTTGATTGATATTGATTGATGGTGACTTGAAACTGTTGTAATGTGCTAAAAGCTTTTAATATAAATTAATAAGGAATAGAGCAATGGCTGACGGTCAATTTTTTATCAGCGATGATGTTGAATGGGAACGTGTTGAACCCGGTATTAAACGTAAAATTATGCCATACACTGATGGTTTAATGGCTGTTTGTGTGAATTTTGATAAAGATGCGGTAGGTGAGGTTCATAGTCATGACGTACACGATCAAATTGCGATTTGTCTAGCTGGGGCATTTGAAGTTGAACTGGGTAATGAAAAGCGCACCATTAAAGCGGGTGATTCATTTTTAGCTCCCAAAGGAACAGCGCACGGTGTTGTTGCCCTAGAACAAGACAGTCAGTTGCTTGATACATTTAATCCCCACCGCGATGATTTTGTATAGGTCACTGTAATGCTTAACTCACTGCGTGCTGCATTAATCTGTATATTTTTGGGAATGTGGCACGTGGTAGTAGCAGCCACATCTGGGTCTGAAGATACCTCAGCTGCTCGGGCTGAAGCAATAGACTTTGTTTGGGCTGGCCAACGCGTTTGGTTTGATTTTATTAGTCAAGGTGATTATCAACTGGTTGCTTATTACGATGCTTCTCGTCAAATGAGTGTGGCGCTGAGGCAGTTAGGTGATGTGAACGGTGCTCCGTGGATTTATCACAAGCTGCCAAGCTATCTCGGCTGGGATGCTCATAACAGTATTACTGCGGCATTTGATGCAGATGGGCATATTCATATTGTCGGGAATCTCCATACCAATCCTCTGGTCTATTTTCGTTCGACAAAGCCATATGATCCTCGTTCTTTAATACCAGTCAAACAGATGGTATCTGCTGCGCATGAAGAGCGCATGACATATCCTGGTTTTTTTGTAGATCGGCAAAGACAATTATTTTTTAAATACCGAGATGGTTCCAGTAATCGTGGATCGTGGTATTATTTGAGTTGGGATAATAGCGCAAAGCAATGGCGCAATACCTATAAAAAACCAGTGCTTGATGGGCAAGGGCAACGCAGTGTATATCCATACGGCCCAGTATTTGGTCCAGATGGTTATGCGCATTTGAGCTTTGTGTGGCGGGAGACACCGATTGCATCTAGCAATCACGATCTGTCATATGCTCGCAGTCGCGATCTGGTCAATTGGGAGACCTCTAACGGAGAGCCAATAGGGCTGCCAATACAATTAGCTAATAGTGAGGTGATAGATCCGGTACCTATGCACGGTGGTTTGCTCAATGGCAGAACTCCGATTGGCTTTGATAGTGAACAGCGCGTTTTGGTGACGTATCAAAAATATGATGAGCAAGGTAACACACAGGTGTATTTGCGTCGCAAAGAAGGTCATGAATGGCGTGAGGTTCGAGTATCAGACTGGAAAAATTCACGTGTCGATTTAGACAAAGGCGGTGCGCTCAAATTACCCATCATCACGAGCCAACCAGCATTTATCAACAGCGGTAAGCAGATTGTTGTATCAGCAAAATACCATGACAATGATTGGCAGTGGGTACTTGATGCAAATTCTTTAGAAGTATTATCTAGTAACGTTTCCCAAAGCGATTTACCCAACGCTATAACACAATACGATATAGATAATGATATTCCGCAGCGTGTATTACCAATGCGAGACGAACAAACCAGTCCCTCTACGCAATACTATATTAGCTGGGAGGCAATGCACCCAAATCGAGATCAAGCCAGAGAGAACATTCCCATGCCCTCGACTTTACGCGTGCATAGGCTTAAATAACCCCTTGCTTTAATAATTTATCTGCATAATCCACCGCACGTGCCGTAATTGCCATGTAGGTAAGTGAGGGGTTTTGCGTGGCGCAAGATGACATACACGCCCCGTCTGTCACAAAGAGGTTAGGTACATCATGGCTTTGTGCCCACTTATTAAGTACTGAGGTCTTGGGATCTGCACCCATACATGCACCGCCCATTTCATGGATCCTATCGCCAATCTGGATGTGCTCATCATCAGGCACTTGATTCACTTTAATATCAGTACATCCTGCGGTATTGAGCATTTCAACGATGTCTAAACTTGCGCGTTTGATCATATTGCGTTCGTTTTCATGAATCTCCGCATCTACATGCAATAATGGTATTCCCCACTGGTCTTTTTTGTTAGGGTGTAAGCTGATTCGGTTGGAGAAGTAGGGCAACATTTCGCCATACATAATAGCTAAAAAACGCCACGGTTGCGGTTGCATACTAGCATCTTTTACTGCGGCGCCAATGCCTGCTTTTTTTGCATGCGTCCCGGTATTGCGGCGGTGTTGTGCTGTAGCTTGATAGCCATAGCCACGCACAAAATTTGCATCAGCTAATTTTTCATGGCGATAATTTGGAATGTAGGTCGCTATTGGTCTGCGACCATAGGCAAACTTATCTTCATACCCGGGTACTTCGGCATGGGCAACTACACCAGAAAAATGGTCCATGATATAATGACCCAGCATACCGCTGCTATTAGCAAGTCCATTAGGGAAGTGCTCAGAAGTCGAGTTTAATAAGATCTGTACCGAGGCAAAGGCTGATGCACACAAAAATACTGTGCGCGCGTGATATTGACGTGTTTGCTTGGTATTTGTATCAACAATATTTACGCCAGTTACACGTTGCTGTTTGTTATCATACAAAATAGATTCCACAACCGCATCGGTCACAATAGTGAGCTTACCTGTCCGTTTGGCTGCAGGAAGTGTTGCCGATAACGAGCTAAAATAGGCACCGAATGTGCATCCACGTTTGCAATAAGAACGAGCTTGGCACGGCGCTCTGCCTAATGCCATTTGTTCTGGAGTCGGCTCAGTGATATTCGCCGCACGGCCAATGATTAGCCGTCTATCATCATAATGTTTGGCAATGTTTTTAGCTATGTACTGTTCTGCACAACTCATTTCCCATGGTTTTTGAAACACGCCGTCGGGTAATACATCAAGACCGTCTCGGTTTGCTGATACGCCAATGAAACGTTCAACATAGTCATACCAAGGTGCTAAATCGTCGTAGCCAATTGGCCAAGGAATACCATGGCCATCTTTGGCGTTTGCTATAAAATCTTTTGGCCCCCAACGTAACACTTGGCGTCCCCACGTTACAGAACGTCCACCTAGCTGATAACTGCGCACCCAACGTACAGGTTTGTCATCGGGGTAAGATATAGGGTGCTCTTTATCATCAGCAAAAAACTGCTTGGTTGCATTTTTAAAATACCCTTTATCATTAATCGTTTGGTATCGGCCTTGTTCATCAAATATTTCAGGGACCTTATTTCGATTTTCTATATCCCAGGGCGCCTGCATATCGGTGTATTCCTCACCACCATGTTCTACGTGGCGACCACGCTCAATCACGAGTGTATTGTAGCCTTTTTCACAAAACTCTTTGGCTGCCCAGCCTCCGGTTATACCGGAACCAACGACAATGACATCATATTTTTGTTTCATAGGGTTTGACCTTTATTACTTAATTCATCAGCGCTAACACAGCCTTTGTAAGTGCCAGGGATTAACTGGTAATCGGGGTTCGCTTCTTTGGATGTGTAGTAGATGTGGAAGACAATGTCTTTAAACTTGCGGTAATGCATAGAAATCTGAGTGTCTGGATGCTGGAACGCTTGCTTATCTAATTCTGCGATAAACTTGCTTCGTTGTTCCAGTGGCTGTTTCGCATAGCTTGCACCTAGAGTGTCACTTGATAGTAGCTGGATTTGTTTGATTAGTTGCCTAAACTGCGTTTGCGTTTTGGTACTTGCCCATGTCAACATCATAGCATCTAACACGGCAATGACATGAGCATCAGTAGCACCAGGAGTGACGGTTTTTGGGATCATGAACTCTGCAATATCTGCAAGTATCGTCAGTTCTGATGCGGTAAAAAATTGTCCATCAGTGGTTACCGGTAAGGCACTATCTGATACCTTTGCAAAAGGCACAAATGCCAAGGTCGGTGCTGTGACCAAATAGGCGATTGAACCAATAAATACTCTTCTACTGATTGTTAGATGTGACATAGGTGCTCCTAAGTAAACGTAACTATCTTCGCGTTTTTTAAAACTCAATAACGTTAATATTTCTGAATCTTACAACATTATTAGAGTGTCCAGTTTCGCGTAGTGTTTTGCTTCCATGATGCTGAAAGCCAATGTAGCCTTCTGCATCAGTATTGTCTAAAACATGCGTCGTTAGCACGTCGTTGACATAAATTTTGATTTCATTACCACGACATTCAATACGAATGTGATTCCATTCTAAATGCTTATAGGCATTCGCCATGGTAGTTGTCCAAGTGGGTGTATAGTTCAACAGAAAATGCTCATCAGGGTGAGAACGCGTTGGATGGATTGGGTGTAGCCATAATCTTCGACTCTGATCAAATAAGCCTCCCGTCCATTTCCTATCACTCGGGTCGATATCGACTTGATAGCCTATTGCCATAGGACCTTTTTCTGAATTAAGTATTTGACTGCGAAACATGATCCCTGAGTTACTGTATTCAGTTACATCAGGTAGGAGTACTTCAGCTGTTAAAATAAAATCAGCATATGTTTTTTGGGTCATAAAGAACCAGTTTTTGGTTGCTTGCAACACTAACTCCCCATCGACATATTGTGCATCGCCATAATCATAAATGTTATGAAATTCAGATAAAGTTGGGTCTAATAGGTTTTTAGGTATTGCGGTTGTGGCACATCCAGCCAATAGGCTTAAAGATATCAATATAAAAAACCACGACTTATTATTTTTCATTTTAATTACCTATGTGATTGGTGCTTGTAGATTTATAGCTTTGGCAAGATATGCGATATCCGACGCCGCTTTTTCGACATCTTTATCTAGTGGGAAAAACTCAGCGCCAATATAGCCTTTGTAGCCAAGTGCTCGTAACCGTTTAAGCACATTGCCATAGGCGACTTCGCCAGTGCCAGGTTGATTGCGATATGGCGAATCGGCGAGCTGGATGTAAGCGACTTGGTCAAAACCACTTTCAAGATGTGTAATGAGATTACCATTAGTGCGCTGCATGTGAAAAAAGTCCCAGTTGAGTTTTACCGCCGGAGAGTTAATTTCACGACAAATACTGAGTGCGGGTTCATTGCCGTATATGAAGTGACCTTTATGGGTATAGGGATTATATGGCTCAATGGTGGCAACCATATTTTCAGCCTCAAGCCTTGGTGCAGCTTGTTTTAATAAAGCAGTATAATTTTTTATCATTTGCGACTCGTCTAATCCGGGAACGAGCTTATGACCTGTGACGTTAAAATTTGGCACACCTAAGGTCTTGCCAGAGGTAATAGCTAATTCGAGCCACTCCCAAAAGGCTGCTTCATTAGCAGGATCTGCAAAGTTAGGTGGGTTAGGAGAGTAACTGGTGAGCCGCATACCTTGTTTACGAACCTCAGCAATAATTGCTTCTGGCGTTTTACCGTTCTTAGGGCTGTTTGGGTTCCAGATTTCTATAGCAGAAAATCCCAGAGCTTTGGCAGCAGCGATACGCTGCAAAAACGGCATTGGTCGAAACCACTGTTCGATATTACATGAAAATGACGCCAACCATTTCTTTCTCTCAGCTAATGGCATGATCTCGTTACGAGATGACTGCAGAACACCGGCTTTCACCTCAGTCTCTGGCGTGCTGTGGCAAGCAGATAACGTGATTGTTGAACCTAATAGCAAAGAGCCTGAAACAAATTGACGTCTATTCATGAATTTTCCTTTTACCTTAAGCGGTTTGCCCGCAATTATTCTGGGCGATATAGTAGTTGAGTTAACTCATTTTCTAGGCGTTCTTGTTGCCCAGACACATGTGTTGGTGATAGGTTATTATCAATCACATGATTAGCTAAACTTTCTAACGAGTGTTGACCGTTCATAACACGATGACCAAAATCACTCGACCAACCTTGATAACGGTTTGTTTTGCTTTGGGCAAAGACGTCATTGTCGAGTAAACGCACAGCTTTTTTCAACGCGATTGCAAGCGCATCCATGCCACCAATGTGACCGAGGAATAAATCTGCAGCATCGTTACTTTGACGACGTAGTTTACAGTCAAAGTTCAAACCACCGTTGGTGAATCCGCCCGCTTTTAAGATCTCATACATCACTAATGTCAGCTCTGCAACATCATTCGGGAACTGGTCAGTATCCCAACCATTTTGTGGGTCACCACGGTTTGCATCAATACTGCCAAAAATACCTAGTGAGGTAGCCGTTGCAATTTCGTGGTGGAATGAGTGCCCAGCGAGTGTGGCATGATTAGCCTCGATATTGACTTTGAATTCTTTTTCTAAACCAAACTCTTGTAAAAAGCCATGTACGGTAGCAGTATCATAGTCATATTGGTGTTTGGTTGGCTCTTGTGGTTTAGGCTCAATCAAGAGATCGCCTGTAAATCCAATCTTGTGTTTGTGCTCTGCAACCATTGTAAAGAAACGTCCTAGCTGTGCACGTTCTTGTTTTAAGTCAGTGTTTAATAGTGTTTCATAGCCTTCACGTCCACCCCATAGTACATAATTAGCGCCATCAAGAGTTTTGGTTGCATTCATTGCATGAAAAACCTGTGTTGCCGCATAGCTAAATACTTCAGGGTTTGGGTTAGACGCTGCACCTGCAGCATAACGTGGATTACTAAATACATTAGCCGTGCCCCACAATAGTTTGAGACCAGTTTCCGCTTGCTTTTGTGCTAGCACATCGGTCATAACGGCAAGGTTCTCAACGTACTCTTTGACGCTATTGCCTTCAGGCGCAACATCAATGTCGTGGAAACAATAATAATCAATACCTAAGCGCTGATAAAACTCAAATGCAGCATCGGCTTTATCTTTTGCTGCTTGCATTGGATTGGCTTGTGCTGCTGCTGTTAACCACGGGCGGTTAAAAGTGCCTTGACCAAATACATCTGCGCCATCCCAACAGAAGTTGTGCCAGTAGCATGCAGCAAATCGCAAATGCTCACGCATTGGTTTACCTGCGACGATTTCGTTGGCGTCATAATGTTTAAATGCAAGAGGGTTAGTTGAGTTTGGTCCCTCAAATTTAATATGAGGAATATCGTTAAAATAGTTTTGCATGTTGTTACCTATCATATTGAAGATTATAGTTGCTTAAAAATAGGGTAAAGTTGCTTATATAGCTGTTGATATAGCGCATATTTTTGTTGGTATTGGGTATTTAACGCTGAGTCTGGTGTATGTCTGTCGAGTTCGGCAGGCGGTGCACAGACGTCGCTTACTGAAGCATCAGTATCAGCTAGTATCGCTAGCCTAGCTGCACCTAGGGCAGCTCCAGCTTCACTGCCCTCGCGATATACCACAGGGGATTGTAATACATTAGCGATCAGTTGACGCCAGTAGGGGCTTTTAGCTCCACCGCCAATAATGTTGATTTCATCGACTTCTGGTGCAACCTCATGAATTGCATCAAAACCGTCCTTAAACGCAAATGTTACCCCTTCTAACACGGCTTGAAACATATCTAGGTAAGTGGTGGATTGCGTTAAACCAATGAAGACACCTTTGGCATCTGGGTCGTTGTGCGGAGTGCGCTCGCCACTTAAATAAGGTAAAAATAATAGCTTGCTTGGCGTGTAATCGGTGCGTTGGTCTAACTGTTCGAACATCGTATTGATATCGGTATTTATAATTGACTTACACAGCCAGTCAGTACAAGAAGCTGCGCTTAGCATGACTGACATTAAATGCCACGTATTGGGTAATGCATGACAAAAGCTATGTACGGCTTTACGTGGTGCAGAAGAATAAGTATCTGTTACTACAAAATACACGCCTGATGTGCCTAAAGATAGCATCGCTTGTCCAGGTTCGACTAAGCCGATACCTACGGCACCTGCAGCATTATCACCACCACCACCAGCAATATTGACATTAGCTGGTAATCCCCATTTGGTGTATAATTCAGGAGTGACTTGCGTACTGACTTCGCTACCTTCACATAGCGTTGGCATATGTTTTTCAGATAGCCCAGTAGCAGCTAGCATCTCTTTACTCCAGCGCCGTTTGGTAACATCTAGCCACATAGTGCCGCTTGCGTCAGACATTTCGGTAACGTATTCACCAGATAAAATATAACGTAGAAAGTCTTTGGGTAAGAGTACTTTATTAATTTGTGCAAAAATATCCGGCTCATGGGTCTTAACCCACAATAATTTAGGAGCGGTAAAGCCAGGCATGATGAGGTTGCCTGTGATGTTGAGCGCATCCGTTGTATGAGTTGACAGCTCTTCGCACTCAGCAAAGCTACGTCCATCATTCCATAAAATGGCAGGACGCAATACTTGGCCCTGAACGTCAAGTAAAACCGCTCCATGCATTTGTCCGCTCAATCCAATCGAGCGCACCTGCGCCAACGACTGCTGTTGTTGCAAATCTGCCATAACCAAATGCAATGCATTCACCCAATCTTGTGGGTGTTGTTCACTGTGTAATGGGTGCAGATGGCTACATTCAAGTCCAGCAGTCGCTTGTGCAATAATCTCCCCGGTGGTCGAGGTGAGTACTGCTTTAATGCCCGATGTACCTAAGTCAATCCCGATATACATGCTGGTGTTCCTTAATCTCTTTGTTGTAATTGATAATCGTAAAGAGAGGGTATGTCCGACACCCGTTCGTTGAGACGCTCAACATAAGGTGTAGGAAAATATTCTAGGGTGAGTTCACGATTACCAGATAAGCCGATGACACGAGCGTCAGGACCTTCAGCAAGACCTTCTATATGTAATTTCTGTCCACTCAAAACACCGCTGCGAATATTGAGCTTGAGGTTCCAAGACGTGTTAAAACGACCATGCCCCGGCTGCCAATACCCTGCGCCAGAGCCGTTATACAAAGGGTATGTTGGGCGTGTAGCATTAGGTAGAACATCGATGTTCAAAGTTAGGTTATCAAACAAGTTCTGGTGGTTAGCACCAGCATGTTGATCGAGCACAACACCAGCGTAGGCAAATGAATCCTTGTAAACACTTCGTGTAGACTGTGTATTAAAAGTAAACGTATGCACAACTGGCGTGAAAATATGTAAGCCCTGCACCAAAAAATTATGTACATTGCCTAAATGTACCGCGTAATGACCGGCTTTATCACCAGTGAAATTTAGATCTGAAATAGTTACATTGGCGCTGTCATAGGTAATGACTCCACTGTCTGCGTTTTCGAAACTTGTGTTACGGATCCAACTGTCGGCGACACCGGAGAGGTAAATACCATTGTAGCCCGCTTCTACATGGTGACCAAACCAAGCTGCACTTGGGAATTCAAAACGTATATCTTCAATGCCTACATTATCTATTGGTTCCCATTGTTTAATATGAACTGGTAATTTCATGTTGATATCATGGAGTAATGTATCTGCAATCGTTATTTTATCGCCATTAATAGCTTCAACTACTGTACGCTGTTTAACAAGAGGTTTGTCAGGGTTTGTCCAATGTCGAGAACCTATAGCCAAATCGGTATCACCGTAGATAGACTGAATCAGCGCACCTTCTTTACCTTGGCGGTTATGCCATAGAATTTCGATACGTTGCCCTGCGCTAAATTTGCTCGTATCGGAGACGGATAATATCCGTTCGCCACGAGCACCTTGTTGTCCCATCGCCAAATCAGCAGATGCTGGAGTGTTGTATTCATCTAGATATGCAAAACCACGGTTGCCTTTTGGGCCAACCCACAAATAGCCCGCTGTCCATGAATATTCAGAATATAAAATATCTAAGTTTTCAGTTGGGGTTCTCTGGCGTTTATCGTATTTTTTTAGGTATTTACGGATTTCCTCTAATTTCCCTTTATCATCCACCATGCTCAATGGCCTTGGGAAATAAAAAACTGTGCCTAACTTGCCGCTGCCAGCTCCTTGTAAAACAAAATTGCTACGCGTAATTTCAATATAATCACTGATAATAAAACGGCCTTTAGGAAAACGCACAATGACATTTCCAGTCGTTGAGTTAGCAGCATCAATTGCTTTGATAATCGCGTGAGTATCATCAATGGCATCGTCGGGTACTGCTCCATAATCAGTTACATTAATGACTGTACCAGTAGCAGTAGGAAGAGGTGTCGTGCCAAATTTATATCCAGCATAAGAGAAATCCGTTAAATAATCAGTGTCGCTAGATAAAATGTCAGGCAACGTATTCGCCAATGTGGGTAACGGCAATGATGTAAAAAGGATTGATAAAGCGCCGAGGCAGGTTGCTTTCATAGCTAACTCCAATTGCTTAACAAAAAAAACACAATATGTTAACTCTACCACAAAAAAACAAATATTTAAGTCATTTTCAGTCAATATAACTCATTAATTTACGGTTTATGGTTGGTATTGGTTTGATTTGAGTGGGCTTCGAGTTTGATATGCTGCCTGTTATGGATAGTTGTGTGTAATTAAGTATGGGTCAAACTTAGAACATAGACAACAACATAATTGTCGGCTTGGGAGGTGAACATTAAACTAGCAATACCGCGATAAATGCTGCTTAAGGAAAGAATGCTTTTATGTTAGTTAGTCTTTTTTGATAGACATGTAATATTAGGTGTTACATTGAAATTATAACGATATCAGTCAAAAAAAGAGCATGTAAAACATGCTCTTTTTTATATGGTTACGATAATACTAACGTATTACCTTTCTACATAAGCATAGCAACATTAATCCCAACATTAATAATGAGGTAGAACCACCAGAGCCTCCGTCGGAACTTGGCTGTGATGGTGTCGGCGTAGGTGTTGGTGTGGTAGATGGTTGCGCAGCAATAACTAGTTGTCCTGTTATGGCTGATTCTACACCCGCACTATCAGTAGCAACTGCACGTAGTTGATATGTACCTGCTGTCAATGATGCTAAACCACTCATGCTGTCAGTCCATTGGTATGGTGCGGTGTCTACCTGTGCTATTTTGATATCGTTCACAAATAAGCTAACATGCGCTATTGTGCGTGTACGCATTGGAGTAGTAGCACTTGCCGTAATCATTAAATCACTATAACCCTGTTGTATTGAGGTCGGGATTTGGCTGAATGTAACAACGGGTGCCACAACGACCTCTTGCACACTTAATGTTGCAGTCGCTTCTGCTTTTAAACCCGCACTATCAGTTACGATCGCTTTTAACGTATGTGTGCCTACTGGGAAGTTAAGTAATTCAGCCTGGAAATCAGCATTATGCCCCCATTGATAAGGAGTTACTGTTTCACTGCGAATGACGTTATCATTTACGAGTAACTGTACTTCTGCCACGGTACGTCCTGAAACTGGAGTGGTTGCATTGACATTTAGAGAAAACGCTGTGTAGCCTTCTGTTAATGTAAACGTATCTTTAGCAAAACTGACTGTTGGTGTAGGATCAATCACCGTGATTGTGGCTGAAGCTTCAGCAGTTTCATTCTCGCTATCAGTAACCTCTGCTCGCAGAGTATAACTACCAGCGACTAGCCCCTGTAACGCAGCATCGGCAAATGTCCAAGTGTAGGGCGCTATATCATTTCTGCTGACCAGTGTATCGTTAAGGTAAAGCCTTGTTTCGGTAATACTGCGATTAGTATCTGGCGAGCTTGCTGTTACTGAAATCGTTACTTCATCATACCCTTCTAGTAACTCAACGTTGTTGTTGGAAAAAGCAATTGTCGGTGCACTATCAACTACTATTACATCCATCGTGGATTCGACAGTAGCGTCAGTGTTATCAGTTGCCACCGCTTTGAGCTGATAGGTTCCGATATCTAAATCTTTTAGTAATGCTTCCGCTTGAGACCAATTAAATGGCGCAGTATCGAGTGTAGAAACTAGATTATTGTTAATGAATAGCGACACACTTGTTATACTTTTAGATGAATTGCCAACCGTTGGTAATGCGGTAATTGATAGCTCAGAATATCCCTTTGGAATAGTAAGTTGAGCTTCTGGAAAACTGACATTTACCTGCGAAATACCCAAGTCAAATATTTGAAGATATAGCGGTGTTGCATTACCTGTGCCACGCTCCTGCATGTAGAAATAAACCACTCCATCGTTTATATATATGGTTCCATGTGTGAATATTGGTCCAGAATTAGATGTATAAGCTCGAGTAAATTCATTAGTACCACCTTTAGCAACCTCAATATAAGGTCTACCATTATCCAACCCTATAATATAAATGTTATCACCTGATGTATAAATGGCTGAGGCACCTACAAATTCGGTATCTATAATAAATTCATCTGCGCCCGCAGGTTTATAAGCGTGAATGTAGACTTGTTCTTTTTCTACATCTGCAAATCCAAACTTTGTAGCTTCTGCAGAAGATGCATTCGTTTTTACTAAGCTGATAGTGTGGATATCACCACGTGCGGTTACTGTCCAATCAAAGTCTTTAACTATATATACAGAATTTGGCTGCTCGTGAGTAATATAATCACCTGGCTCAAACACTTTGATTTCATCTGAGTTTATTAACGGCCAAGTAATGGACTCGTCGCGATGATTAAACCAGTCACCAGTTCCTCGCGGATGGTTAGAATAAGCGTAGTAAACACCATTTTGATATTTGTATTTATCATTGTTGTCACTGCTGCGCTGTTGAAAACCAATACGTAGCTTGCCATTAAGGTATTTCATGTTGCCATATAGGCCCCAGTTATATTCATTTCCTAAGCTTTTCTGATTATTTTCGTTAAACTTAGTAAATTTGGACCATGTCTCAGTGGCTGCATCATAGCTATTAAATAAGTATGCCCCATTATTATTACCACCCAAACGCATATATAGTAATAATGTTCCATCATCGGTTGAAAAAAACTTAGGATATGTTAAGCGAGCAAAATTACCTTTATCGGATAAGTTGCCTGTCATAACTAGATGCTTATAATCATCTTCACCTTGGCTAATCTCACTTG
Source organism: Glaciecola sp. HTCC2999 (assembly GCF_000155775.1). Lineage (GTDB taxonomy): Bacteria > Pseudomonadota > Gammaproteobacteria > Enterobacterales > Alteromonadaceae > Opacimonas. The sequence goes on along the minus strand of NZ_DS989810.1, from coordinate 406,302 downwards.
TATCTTTCACAAATTGTTGGAGAGTAAATTCTTCATCTGATACTTCAGCTGCTCCGGGTATGCTAAATGAATATCGAAAGAAATCATCTTTGAAAACACCATCATGATTATTATTATCATAAGCATGCATATCATAAACCATATGTATGGTGCCATTAATCGGACTTACCGCGATTCCAATCGTGTTGTGTGATTCACCTATCAGTGGGTTACCTCTAAAACCTGTATGTTGGTGTGGAAATTCTATGTCTACGGTTTTACCTGTTAGGGTGTTTAGACGAGTTAACATGACATGTCTGTCATTTTTACCACCCCGATACCATGTCATAAATACAAAATGCTTGTAAGTTTTAACCGCATCTCCGTGGGCAGATATACTGCGACCAAAGAAAAAATCATATTTATCACCAGTGTCTGCTTGAGAAACAGTACCATAATCTAAATCTTTACCATCAAAGTAGAGACCGTTGTCTGCAATTTTAAGTGGTGATTGGGCAGAAATATCGGCACTGACGTAACTTGTGAATGAAAATATAAACAACATCGCCATAAATTTTATTTTCGGGCATAGCCTCACAAAAGATAGAACTGAGCCAAAGAAAAAGCACCTTTTAGATAGTAAATTTTGGGAGTAATTTCTATCGCTTACTAGAATATTCATTTATCAATACCTTATTAGTGTAAATACATCCGCAATACAACGAATAAATAACATTGGTTTTATAATTATTTAACTTCGAGTTATCCTGCCAAAAAAAACACTCAATATCAATCATTGATAATCATTGCGGTGTGATATTTATGAATTAAATGTAAATAATCCAATATATTTAATATTTTTTGTAAATATTATTAATATTTTAATGATTGATGTTGAGCGGTGTTGCAATCTAATGATTAATAGTTTAACTTATCATTAACAAAATCATAATTTACATTACATTTATAAGCATAAGCGAGATCTTCATGGGAAATATGAGAAAAAGTAATACTAATTATAAGAAAGCATCAAAAATATTTGGATGTTCAACTGGTATTTTACTTACGTTGTTCACGCCTTCACTAATAGCAGCTCAAGTACAAGCCGCTATTGAATCAGATAACAAGGCCGATGATATTGAGCAAATAGAAGTAACGGGAATTCGAAGCTCACTTGAAACTGCATTGAATGTAAAGCGAGATGCTGATTCAATCGTTGATGCGATTTCTGCTAAAGATATTGACAGTTTACCAGCTCTTAATCTTGGTGAGGCTCTTCAAGCTATCCCAGGTATCCAGCTAAATACTGAAGATGGTTCTCGTAATGCTGAGATTAATTTACGAGGTTTACCTGGTGGTTATGCGAAAGTGACAGCCGAAGGTCAGTCCTTTTCAACGCCAAGTCGAAGTAGTGGTGTGGTAGGTAATTCGAATCCATTTGGTGCATTTGAAGGTGGTGTGTTTGACGGTGTAACAGTAATAAAGGCACCAACTGCAGATCTTCAGGAAGGCGGTATTGGTGGTATTGTAGATAAAAAATTACAACGTGCATTAGGTAAAAAAGATGGTAGATACTCTATCAGCCTTGGGAATCGGTACGAAGAGCTTGCAGATAATATTGATAATTCTATTAGTGCTTCTGGTTCAAAGCATCTTATCAAAGATAAGTTAGCAGTCGCTTTTAAAGTAGCTGCATCTGAACAAAATTTCCGTCGTGATACAGCTAATTTCACTCAATATACATCACTTAACACCATTGATAATAATTCAATTAAAAACACTTCTTTTATTAGTGCGGAAGATTTGAATGATTATAAAGCGCAATATGGAATAACAGAGCCTCTCTCGATTATGAAAGTAATCGGTAAGGCTGGACAAGTCACAGAAAACTCTCGTGGTGATCGTGTATCTGCAACTGGTAATATTGAATATCAAGCAACTGATGCATTGAAACTCGGTGCTAACTTTCTATTTACAAAACGCGATTTAGGCGAAAGCAACATGGAAGATGTTCAGTTTTTCATGAATAGTAATGATAGTAACTTTGACATTCAAAGAGTAACTCCATTGGGCGCGCCAATTCAATTAAGTGCGAATGCTAATCCAGAGTATAATTCAGCTATACATAGCCCTGATTTAGCTACTATACCTGTTTATGCTATTACTCACGCAGAGATCAGCAACGTTAGTTGGTCTCCTTCAAATCGTTTATCATCAAGTAAAGAAGAAGCAAAAGGCATCTTTTTATATGCAGATTATGTCACTGATGACTGGCAAATTGATGGTATGTTAAGTAAATCAAAGGCAGACAGTGAAGGTATTTTAACTGGTTTAGATGTGCGTCATGCTGCTAAACGTAATAACCAATACTATACCGATTTAGATAGTGGTGAGCGTTTGAATTATGCGCCGACTGGAATAAACGGAGTTATTAACACAGGAAATGGTGATTTAAGTAAGGCATTTGCTACGATAAATGGTTATGACGATTATTTTTATAGTGATGTGAATGGTGTTTTAAGTCAAACGGACCCTGATACCGGAGAGCCTCTTTATGATTTAGGCGATAACTCTTGGAAACGTTTCAACAGTGGTTGGTCAAGTATTCCTTTGACGAGTTTCAGTAGTAGACTTGACCCCAAAATTAACCCGCTTGACGTTAATGATTTTCCAGTAGGTTATCTCCCAGAAGCACCTGAAATGCTTACCGAAGCAGAACTAGCAGCCTTATCTCCAGAGCAGCTTGCAGAACGTGCTGAACAGGCAGCAGCTAGGGCTGAAGCACTTTCTAGATTTGGTGGTAAAGCTCTTGATTTCTATGTTAATGGTCGTGTTAATCGCCCAATTCGAGAATATGAATCTGCAGAGTTAAACTTTCAACGGTTTATTGAATTAGGTAATGACAAATTAAGGTTCACTACTGTTAAATTCGGTGGTCGTCATTCACGAGAGACTTTATCTGTTGATGATTTACGTGTTGGCGGTGGAGGTGTGAATTTATCAAACTTCAATCGAGAAAATATATTTAAGGATAGATTGTCATCTGATGATCAAACTGTCTATTTTAATGGTGATTACCCAGGCCATTATGGTTCTAGTACCGGATGGGCTGTTTTAGATTCCAAAAATCTAGCACCAGTAATTCAAGAAGGTCTGAATCCATTAGACCCAGCTACAGGTCTCCCAGTAGAAGAGTATGACATGGCTGATCCTACTGGTTTCCCTGTGAAATTAGAAAATGCAACATCTTCACCTGCTTTTGGTTTGAATCAATTTTACCGTAACAATTTTTCTGCGGATCAAGCTATTAATGCTATTTATCTAATGGGTAAATTTGAAGGTGAAATTGGTGATGTCTCATTTACTGGTAATGCGGGTGTGCGTTATGTTGAAACCACCAATGATGTAATCGGACAAGGTTTTGATGATGAAGGTAAAGGTATCGCAGTACTAGTCGAAACTGATTATGATAATACTTTACCATCATTTAATGCTGCTTTTGAATTAACAGACGATGTTGTATTAAGAACTGCATATTCAAAGGCGCTGGTAAGACCAAACCTACTTTCTCAATCACCCAGTCCAAGAAATGATAATGGCCGAGCAACCGTAAGACTTGAAAATGCAAAAGCGGAAGTGCTTCCTTATACGTCGCAAAATTATGACTTGGCTTTAGCATGGTACAACCGTGAAGGATCTGCAGTGTCTATTGGTATGTTTGTAAAAGACATAAAAGGTAAGATCCAAACCAATAGAATCTGCCCTGTAGGCGATGAAGCTCGCTGGGAAGTAGGTCCATTAGAATTAATTGACGATGGTTCTTCTTTAGGTTTGTGTCAAGAAATAGGTGACTTTGAAACATCAGATGGTGATGTTGTGTCCAATCGAAGAGTTATTATAAATGAAACGTTTAATAGTGATATTCCGATTACGGTTACAGGATATGAATTAGCGGTTCAACAAAAACTAGATTTCTTACCTTATCCTTGGAATGGGTTTGGTGGTGTATTCAACTTTACAAAGGTTGACCTTGATGAAGGTGAAGGTGCGCCAATGACCAGAATAGCTCCGTATTCAGGAAACTTAATCGGCTATTATGAAAATGATGGTTTTAACATTCGTTTTGCTTATAACTGGCAAGATGAGAAGTTATTAAGCGCAGGTGGAGTCACAAATTTCCTAGGAAGCGATGCACGTACACAAACTGCAGGTGGCCGTTTAGATATGTCCGCATCTTATCGTTTCGCGAAAGGATGGAGAGCTAATCTTAGAGCATTTAATCTTAATAATCGTCAAGAATACGAATATATTGGTGGCAATGAAAAAGCGATCAGCAGAATACGTTATGCAGGCCGTATTTATACAGCAAGCATTACTTATAATTTTTAAGTAAAGACGAAAAGAATATTTATAGGACAATTAAAATGAAAAAAACACTATTAGTTTTGTCTATTATGGCTGGCCTTACTGGTTGTGACATTGATAACAGCGAAGCAAAGAAAGTACCGGCTAACTTTAATAATGAGTTTACTACTGAACTTGGTTTTGACGGCACTTCTGGCGAAGGAATGGAAGTGGTTGTGACCTTTGGTCATGGTTCAGCAAATGGGTTCATAGGTGTGACGGATGTGAATTATGGTGAAGCGGATCCTGATTTCAATCTTATACCTGAGGCTCAATATGGCACCTTTACGATGGATGCTAGCGGTAATGGTGCATGGTCATACGATTTAGATGAAACCAACTCTGAGGTGTTAACACTTCAAGGGAATCCTGGCGCATCTTTAACTGAAACTCTAACAATTACCTCATTGGATGGTACTACTACTGTACTTAGTATTGTTATTAACGGCACTCCAGCTGACAGCCCAGCACAGTTTCGTGGGGCGCTTGTCGCAAATGTCTCCAAGTCCGAAACTTTGGGTTTTGGTAGAGCCGAAGTGTATGACGAAAACTTTAATCAATCTGAGTTTAAATTGGCGAATGAAGAAGGTTATGAAGTTCAAGCACAATATGGTGTTTTCACCATCGAAGCTGACGGAAAGTGGCAGTATAATTTAGATAAAAGAAATCCTGGTCTTGATAATATTGTGAACCCAGAAGATGCAACTCAAGAATCATTTACGATTTATTCTGCTGATGGAAGTGAAGTCACATTTACTGTCAATATTACGGGTGCACCGATTAATTTCGCTGCACAAATTCCAAGTGAAACAGATTTAACCAGTGTATTTGCTATAGATTTCTTACACGAAGGTATTACTCAAGCTGATGTTAGTGATGGAAAAATTGCCTTCAAAGCAAAGATGTCAGCTGATAATTTAGTTGCCGGCAATATTGGTTTTACTTGTGATCAATGGAATGGAAATAATGATGGAGTGGCGATAATCGCCGTGTCGCTCAACTTTATATGCAACCAGAAGGGACTATTGAGATGTGGTCTGCTGAATTGAAACCAGGAGGCAGTTTCTCTAATGGTGCAATTGATTTGCCAAAAACGAAAACAATCAATACATAACAGATAAAGTAATTTTTGATCAAATGTTTGTTACGGATGAGTGGGTTGATTTTGTTATGTCATGGGAATTCAATTCAGGTAATAGCCTAACATATATAACGTTATCTATTGATGATACTCCTGTTTCATCATCGCATGGTGCTATTCCTACAAATCCGACACAAAAAATAGTTGCACAAACTGTGGCAGGTTCAAGACTCTACAAATGCCTAGATGAGGCACGTTTTTGGGTAAGAAAAAATGTCGATAATGGTGGTGAAGGTGCTTTATTAATTGATGATATAAAGTTTTATACTGATATTAATGCCGATGTTAAGTTTGATACACCTGATTTTGAAGAAGGTTTTAAAAATAATTCTGATGGTGATCCTATAAAAGCCTCAGGTAATCCGCGCTATCAAAATACCACTACTGATAACATCAAAGTTGTTCGTACTTTGTAATAAAAAATAAAAATTACTCCATATTAAATGAGTGTCATTTTTATGGAGTAACTATGTATTAAGGAATCTTATAATGAAAAGACAACTTTTAACTCTATCCATAATTACTGCTTTAACAGCTTGTGGTAGTGACGATAATATTTTAAATCCGGCCGAAGCACCGTCTATTTCTGGCGATTTATCGGGTGTAGCAACAAAAGCAGCAAACGCCGCAGGCACTATGAAAGTTTTTGATTTAAACCCAGGTGAATCACTTGTTTACCCAGAATCATTTGAAGGGACTTATGGCAGTTTTGAAATTAATGCTGCTGGTGAATGGGAGTACACACTTTACACTGGCTCTGCCGAGCATCCAGATATTACTGCTTTAGTTAAAGCAGGTTTACCTGATTTGAAAGAAAGTTTTACAGTGACTACCGCTGATTCAACCCAACAAGTTATTACTTTGACTGTAAGAGGTATTGATGTACCCGCAACTTTTAAAGGTGACATCGCTAACCGAATCGTCCAAAGAGATACAGGTAAAGGGTCTGTTGAAGGCACTATAACTGTTTCAGATGCAAACCCAGAAGAAGCTTTTTTTGCTGAACTTGAAGCGCCTATCGTAACCTTGTATGGAGCAACTACCTTTGATTCTACAACTGGCGCATGGACTTATGATTTAGATGAAGAAAATGAAGCCGTTATCGCTCTTGCTCCAGACGAATCTTTAGAAGATGTATTTACAATTAAATCTCTTGATGGAACCGAGCAAGTTGTGACTGTGCTTGTTTTAGGTTCTGAGCCAATACCTGCTTCTTTTGAACCATTTTCTAATTTAACAATTATTGATGATGTTAATTTCTCTGCTGTATTTAGTGTTGATGCGGAAAGTTTTACTAGCTCAATTGCAGTTCAAGATCCTAATTATCAAGAAGCTGCGATGAAAGCTGAAAATGCTATTTCAACAACATATGGTTCAGTTACGGTTGACGATAATGGTATCTGGACTTACAGCATTGATTACACAAAAGATGGCATTAATGATTTATACTACGCTGGAGCAAATGATGCACCGCCAAGTGCGACTGATTCATTTGCCCTAACATCTGTTGATGGCACCCAAGCCTTTGTTTCAGTAACCTTACAGGGTGCAGAGTTAGTGCCAGCAGTAATTTCTGGTTTCCCAACATTAGATGATGAAGGTGTTTCATCTTCAGCGGTAAATGCTAATGTGGCATCTGTAACTGGTAAGCTATTAATAGATGATACTAATTTTGGACAATCAAGCTTTATGCCTGAAACGATAGATGGTATTTATGGTGCATTAACGATTATAGAGGGTGGGGATTGGACATATACGCTTAACGATAGCAGTATTGCTGCGCTTCAAAGTAACTCTTTAACGTTACCTTTTAATGAAGAAATTTCAGTCTCATCATTTGATGGTACAACACAGATGGTAAGTGTTTCTATTGTCGCGCTAGAACCTGGAAATTTTGGTTTAAGGGCTGGTGATAGCAATGGTAAAGATGGTAAATGGGTTATCGACATGCCAGACACTACATCTACTGTAGGTAAGGCTACATTTACGATGCGTTTCCCAGAAGATTCAGCTAAAGATGTAAAACTTGTATTTCATGGAAGTAAATATAAACCAACAGAACTCCATAGAACTTTACTTGCACTAACCGTTAGAGCAAATGGAGAATTAAGGTTAAATAACAGTACTGGCAATGGAAAATATTTCACGCTTAATGATACTGTAGTGAAGGGGCAACCTGTTCCTGTTGAATTGACATGGGATGCTTCTTCTGGGCGTCTAGCTAATTTATCATTAAAAATAAATGATACTTTTATTTCTTCAGATGATATCACTGTAGAGGAAGACGGTACGTTTGTTTCATTGGCAACAGCTGCTGCGACAGGTTTACAAGCGGCTGGTCCAGCCTTTTTTGAAATCCAAACCAAAGGCGGTAATAGCTTTGATATTGACGATTTAAAGGTTTATGAATTCAATGATGGCTATAATGAATTATTAATTGAGAAATTTGATGGTGATGATATTTTTGAAAGTAGTTCGATATCGCTTGATTATCAGAGTTCAAATACGAGTAGTAATTCAACGAGTACGGGTGTTGTATTCCCAACGAATTTAGCTTTAAAAGTTGGTGATAACAATGGTAAAGATGGTAAATGGGTTATCGACATGCCAGACACTACATCTACTGTAGGTAAGGCTTCATTTACAATGCTTTTCCCAAATGATTCTGCTAAAGATGTGAAACTTGTTTTTCATGGAAGTAAATATAAACCAACAGAACTCCATAGAACTTTACTTGCACTAACCGTTAGAGCAAATGGAGAATTAAGGTTAAATAACAGTACTGGCAATGGAAAATATTTCACGCTTAATGATACTGTAGTGAAGGGGCAACCTGTCCCAGTTGAATTAACTTGGGATGCATCTTCAGGTCGCCTTGCAATTTTATCACTTAAGATAAATGGTACCTTTATTTCTGCGGATGATATTACATTTTATGAAAACGGTACGTTTGACTCTTTAGCAACAGCTGCTGCGACAGGTTTACAAGCGACTGGTCCAGCGTTTTTTGAAATCCAAACTAAAGGTGGTAATAACTTTATTATTGATGATTTCAAAGTCTATTCTGATGTGAATGGCTGGACAAATATATTGTCTGATAATTTTAATAATCAAACCGAAGATACTAATGTTAGTTTAGATTATCAAAGTTCAAATACGAGTGGAAACTCAACGGCAACAGCTGTTGATATTGAAAATTTAGAATAAGTCACATAACTGACTAAAAACGCCGCCGGTTAAACAGCGGCGTTTTTTTTTGTAGAAACAAAACACAATTAACAAAATGGTTACGTATTGCAATATCAATCATTTTATTGCAGTATCGCTCAACCGTAAGCGAACGAGAAATTTACCATGCAAATTAGACACTCAACCAACCCAAAAGATGCTAAACACTATGATACTCAACGTTTAAGAGACGAGTATTTGATTGAATCGTTAATGGAGCAAGACCAACTTAACTTAGTGTATTCACAGATTGATCGCGTGATTACAGGCGGTGCAGTACCTGTTACCACATCATTGACACTGGCAGCGGGCGATGCATTGCGCGCAACATCGTTCTTACAACGTCGCGAACTAGGCATAATTAATGTCGGCGGTGACGGTGTAGTAACAGTAGGAGATACCGAATATAGTTTAGGTAGACTGGAGTGCTTGTACGTCGGTCGCGGACAACCTGATCCAGTGTTTTCTAGCGATGATGCTAATAACCCTGCGTTATTTTATTTAGTATCTACGCCTGCGCATGCAGAATACCCGACGGTAAAAAGTATGCAATCTGATGCGAATCCAATTCACCTTGGTGATCTTTCTACTAGTAACAAGCGCACTATCTATCAATACATCCATGAAAAAGGCGTACGCAGCTCACAATTGGTGATGGGCTTGACGATCCTAGAAACCGGAAGTGTGTGGAACACGTTTCCAGCACATACACATGACCGCCGCATGGAAGTTTACTTTTACTTTGATTTAGCCGATGATGCACGAGTCATGCACCTGATGGGTGAGCCAGAAGAAACACGTCACCTGATGGTGAAAAATCATCAAGCCGTGTTATCGCCTAGCTGGTCTATTCACAGTGGTGCAGGTACAAGTAACTATGGTTTTATTTGGGCAATGGCGGGTGAAAACCAAGCTTTTGATGATATGGATCCGATTGATCTAGATAACTTTAAATAGATAACACACTCTTATGATGCGATTTTTCATAGCTTTATTTTGCTGTATCTCTTGTGCTGTATTAGCCAGTCCTAGTGATGCCGCAACAGGCTATAAAAATTGCATCGACTGTCATAGTGAACAAGTAAGCTTGTGGCAACAATCCGACCACTTCAAAGCGATGAACCCGCCGACTGCGAAATATGTGTTGGGTGATTTTTCTGGGGTTGTGGTTTCACACTTTTCCCAAAAAGTAACCTTTTATAGCAAAGATGATGCTTATTGGATGTCATTTACTGAGGGTGATACAACCACGGAATATCGTGTTGAGTATACTTTTGGTCATGATCCATTACAGCAGTATCTCATTAAAGCCGATAATGGGCGCTTACAGGTCTTTCCGTTTGCTTGGGATAGTCGACCTAAAGTTGAAGGCGGGCAACGTTGGTATGTTATGTATCCTGAAGAAGATATTCAGGGAAATGATAGACTACATTGGCAGCAGCCTTTACAAAACTGGAATGGTATGTGTGCCGACTGTCACTCTGATGGGTTAAAGCGTAATTATGATACTCATACTGACAGTTTTTCTACTAATTGGGATAACATTAATGTGGGCTGTAAGTCATGTCATACTGATATGTCTGGACATGCGTCTACTTTGATGAATACATTAGACCAAACAGGTTTAGAATACTTGAAAGACACCGCTAAAAAGGTGAGTAAATGGGCTTTTACCGAAGACAACAATATTGCTAGTTGGCAAGGAGAAAAGCGTGATAATCGTTTTATGGAAACCTGTTATGCTTGTCACTCATTGCGTGCTCCTATCACTGATGGGTTTTCAGCAGATACCCCGTTTTTAGATCAGTTCTCGGTCGCTTTACTTGATAACACGATGTATCACGCCGATGGGCAAATCAAAGAAGAAGTGTATGTGTATGGTTCTTTTTTGCAGAGTAAAATGTATAGCGCTGGAGTCAATTGTGTAGATTGTCATAATCCGCACACTATGAAAGTCAAAACTCAAACCAACGGTCTATGCTTACAGTGTCATCAACCACAGGCATATGAAAACTCTCAACATTTAATGCATAAGTCTGGAACTGAACCTGCACAATGTGTGAGTTGTCACATGCCAACTACAACATATATGGGGGTCGATGCTCGTCGTGATCATAGTTTTAAGATCCCCCGTCCTGAATTAACTTCAGCATTTGATATCCCAAATGCCTGTAATAGTTGTCATGTAGATAAAGGGTCGGACTGGGCTGCTCAACAAATAAAGATGAATTATCCTAATAATCGCCCGCTTACAGATTCGGAGAAATTGTTTATTCGTTTATTAGATCAAGGGGGCTTACCGCTTAGTCAACAACTTGCATTAGCCAATGATAAAAATATGAACGAGATATATCGTGCCAGTGCTATTGCATTACTACCTAATAGTACACAGACAGTTACACACAACACAGTGAAAGATTGGTTAGTTTCTGATGATCCCTTGGTCCGTTTAGCTACTGCAAAAATAGGCTCTATGTTAAGTGACGTTGATAAACGAAAAGGCTTTGTTAACTTGCTCTCTGACGAACTGCGCTCAGTACGAGTAGAGGCGGCAGTGCATCTTGTTGGAATGTCATTTGTTGAACCCGAAGTATTCAATCAAGCGTTTGCAGAACTAATGGCTGCCAGAGAACAGGGTATGTGGCGCGGCGAGGGTGGTTTGAATAAAAGCATGATACACATACAGCAAAACGAAATAACACCAGGCATTGAAAGTTTAAAACACAGCATTAAGGTGGATCCTTATTTTGTACCTTCTTATGTTAATCTAAGTAATATTTATAAAATGACAGGAGACACTGCTGCAGAAAAAGCAATGTTTGCAAAGGGCCTGAAACACAACCCTAAGGCTGATTTATTGTTATATAGCTATGCACTGTTTTATATTCGTCAAAATGATGTAGATAATGCTATAGAACAAGCATCACTAGCAATCAAACAGGCACCAACTAACCCGCAATATGCCTACCTTTATTTTTTAGCACTTGATAAGAAAAATAGCACAGCTCAAGCGTTACTCAACTTACGCACCAGTCTTAAACGTTACAATAATAATCCACAGCTGGTGGATTTGGGACTGTATCTTGCTCAAAAACAACAAAATAGACAGCAATATCGTTATTTTATGTCCTTAAAGTAAAGCGACTCCCTCGTTAATTAAATGTAAAAAAAAAACGGATTATAAAGTAGTCATATCTATTCATATTGTGTCATAATCAGTCAGGTTTGTTTTATATTGACTTCGAGGTTACACATGACATTAAGTTCGATTGCGCCATCACGCAAAGCACCATCCGTTATTGCTTCTTCTTTGCTGTTATTTGCTTTTTTAAATGGTTGTTCTGCAACGTCGAGTCCATCATCTAATGTTGTATTAGAAAGCCAAGTAAAAATCACCGAACAAGGTTTGCATTTTAATGGTAAAAAGGTTTCCCATAAAACCCTAAATACTGCAAGCACCCAGCTTGACCAGTTTGATTTCTTTTTTGGTCGTAATATTTCTGCGCATGGTGATGCCATCAAAGTGTATGGCGATTATGTGTTTATGACGTGGTATCGCGGTGGTAAAACCGATCGTCACGTAATGTTATCGCGCTATAATAAAAAGACTGGCACAGTTGCTACGATTGAGTTCCCGCATCGACATACCGGTTTTCGTGGGGACCCTAATATTGGTGAGTCCCACAATTCTATCGGTATAGCCGTCAGTCCGCTTAATGGCACTATACACATGGTCTATGATCTACATGCTTATTCGGACGATAATTTTGGCGGTAAATTTAAAGATGATTTTTTCCGCTATTCATACAGTATTCCTAATACTGCTAACGTACCTGATGAAGAGTTTACTTTAGACCGTTTTGTTAAGGACACCAGTGAGGTGTCTCAAGGGCCTGATGATTACAAACACTTGACAATGACAGGTGATCTTGCTGATAAATCCAATTTCTCTCGCCTAACCTATCCAAAGTTCTTCACCACTACTGACGGTACGATTCTGCTCTATATGCGTTTGGGCGGAAACAATAACGGTGCTTATGTATTTAATCGCTATGATGCCGACACGCAAAATTGGTCACGTTTTACTAAATTTAATGAAAATAACCAACGTAGTAAAGGTAATGATTATAATTGGGGACTTTATGGCAACATGAAGTATCTCAACGGTAAATTACGCGTTGGTTTTCAACAACGCGCTAACATAAAAGATGACAAGTACGTCTATCAAAACGGAATTTACTACGCATACTCTGATCATCCGCAAGGTTTTGGTGATTGGAAAAACCACAAAGGCGAGGAAATGACATGGCCGTTAGTGAATTCTGATGAGATCAAAATTGTCGAACCAGGTGATTATATTTCGCATAGTGAATCAAACTCGGTGCATATTGTTCATGGGTTTGATTGGACTGTTACTGAGCGCGGTGACGTGCACTTTATTAGCTCGTTGCGCTCAACTAATACTAAACGTCCTGATTTTGAACAAGTGCATTTGCACACATATAAGCCTGCCGGTGCAGAGGAGTTTATAACCACCACCGATTTCCCTGGTGCGAGTAAGCTATATACCTCAGGCGATGATATTTTTATTATTGGATTAAACAATGGACTGCCGTTTATCGAAAAAGGTGTTGGCGGTACCAATAATTTTGAGCGGATTTATGAGCAAAGTGGCGGTGTGCGTTTTGACCACGGCGTCGTATATGTTAAAGATGGGAAGGTATATTATTATTTGATGGAAAAAACTTCAGGCGATTCAATGCCATTGCATCTACAAGTCATTGATCTTGGTATTGCTAAGTAGGAGGATGATATGGATAGGCGGAATTTTTTATTGGGTACTATTGGCAGTGCAGTTGCACTGTCAGGTTGTCAGTTTGAAGTGTTCAATCAACTCAAGAAACAATACCCCAATGTGTTGATGCTGATCGTCGATGATCTTAATGATTGGATTGGTCCACTTGGTGGCCATCCGAATACCAAAACTCCCAATATTGACCGTTTGGCTAGGCAAGGAACGGTATTTTCGAACGCTCATGCACCGGCGCCGCTGTGTGGACCCTCTCGAGCTAGTGTGATGACTGGATTAGCTCCAGCCACAACCGGTATATACGGACATGTCAAAGATATTGATATTAAGCGTGCAAACCCCAAAGCCGCAGAATCCGTATTCTTAAGTGAATATTTTCGTAAGCACGGCTACTATACCGCCGCAGTTGGCAAAGTATTTCATCAAGGTATTGCTCCCAACAGTTTTGACGAGTTTGGTGGTCGATACAAGGGTTTTGGACCATCACCTGATGAGCGTTTTAAATGGCATGATAAGCGCACCAATACCGATTGGGGGGCGTTTCCTGATGATGATGAGCAAATGCCTGACTATGATGCTGCGCAATGGTTAGCTAAACAGCTTGGACGTAATCATAACAAACCGTTTTTTATGGCTGGTGGTTTTTTGAGACCTCATGCTCCGTGGTATGTTCCGCAAAAATGGTTTGATATACATCCTTTGGAAGACATTGTTTTGCCCCCTTTCTTACCTAATGATTTGGATGACGTGCCCGATATCGCCAAAGCCGTCAGTGCACATCCAATGATGCCAACGACAGAATGGGCACTTGAGAACAATGAATGGAAAAATATTGTACAGGGATATTTAGCCAGTGTTTCATTTGTTGATTCGTGTGTGGGCATTGTTTTGGATGCGTTAGAAAATAGCCCATACGCTGATAATACAGCCGTTGTGTTATGGGGTGATCACGGCTACTCCCTTGGTGAAAAAAGTAAATTTGCGAAGATGTCATTATGGGAGCGTGCCACGCGTACTCCGTTAATCATAACGCCGCCAAAAAATAAAGTGAGTGGTGATGCGAATAATGTTGTCAACCAACCAGTTAGCTTATTAGATTTGTATCCAACACTTATTAAGATCTGTGGTTTACCAGAAAACACACAAAACCAAGGGGTAGATATTAGTCCGTTAATGCGCCAGCCTGATTTGCCATGGCAGCACGCTGCAGTCACAACCTATGGTCCGAACAATCACGCGGTAAAAACGTCGCGTTATCGTTATATAAAATATGCCGATGGTAGTGAAGAATTATATGATCACGAATATGATGTTAATGAATGGCATAACGTTGCTGGTGATCCTCGTTACTATCAGATACAACAAGAATTAATTAGGCATTTGCCCACAGACAATGCTCCATGGTCCCAAGTGTCAAATTATACTGGTAACCCGTACTTTAAAGCATTGACAGAGAATGCATCAAGCACTCAGTAAGTATACTAATTTTATAAGGGAAATATTTTAATCATGGTTATATCCGCGACAACCGATTACCGCGCAGCTGCGCAAGCTAAACTACCGCCTTTTTTATTTCATTATATTGATGGTGGTTCTTATACTGAAACGACATTAAAAAATAATGTTAGCGATTTACAAGACATCGCTTTGAAGCAAAAAGTCTTAAATGATATGTCAGAATTGAGCCTTGAGCACGATGTATTTGGTGAAAAATTATCAATGCCAGTGGTACTTTCTCCCGTTGGGCTAACTGGAATGTATGCTCGCCGCGGTGAGGTTCAGGCGGCAAAAGCAGCTGAAAAGATGGGGATCCCTTTTACTATGTCGACGGTCTCTGTGTGTCCTATTGAAGAAGTCACACCAGCGATTAAACGCCCAATGTGGTTTCAACTGTACGTGTTAAAAGACCGTGAGTTTATGAAAAACGTGCTGGAACGCGCTAAGGCTGCAGGCGTTACAACGTTAGTCTTTACTGTAGATATGCCAACGCCTGGTGCTCGTTATCGTGACATGCACTCAGGTATGAGTGGGCCATACGCAGAATTTCGTCGGGTAATGCAAGCAGTTGCTCATCCCTCTTGGGCGATGGATGTTGGTTTATTAGGCAAACCTCATGATTTGGGCAATATTTCTGCATATCGTAATAAAACGACCAAGTTAGGTGATTATATAGGATGGCTAGGTGATAATTTTGACACGTCGATTTCGTGGCAGGATTTGGAATGGATCCGCGAGTTTTGGGATGGTCCATTAATTATCAAAGGTATATTGGATGTTGAAGATGCTAAAGATGCAGTGCGCTTTGGTGCAGACGGAATTGTTGTTTCTAATCATGGTGGACGCCAACTCGATGGGGTTATGTCCTCAGCAAAAGCATTGCCTCTGATTGCTGATGCGGTGAAAGGTGATATTAAGCTGTTTGTGGATTCGGGTATTCGCAGTGGATTAGATGTAGTACGGATGCTGGCACTTGGTGCTGATTGTACTATGTTAGGACGCTCGTATATTTATGCATTAGCCGCGAGAGGGCAACAAGGCGTAGAGCATTTGTTGAGTCTTTATCAAAATGAAATACGCGTAGCGATGACGCTGACAGGAGCTAAGTCAATTGGTGAGATTGGAAATCACTCCATTGCAAGAGCTATGTAGTCGGTATTTATATTGTACTAATATTGTCGGATGGTCACGCATGGGTTGGCTGTGCGTGTAGCACGTGAGTTAGATGATCAGTATCGAATGAATGAACGTCAGGCTTTATAGTATTAATTAGGTTATAAGTGGAGAACGTACTATGCATCTTTTTTTAAAAAATTCAGTTTTCGGTTGTATGATTATGCTGGCTTCTTTATCTTCTCAAGCTGTAGAGTGGGAGGCTAATTGGATCTGGGAGAAGACCCGTTTTACCGACCCTAACACTTGGGTTGCCTTCCGAAAGAATGTATCTCTAGACCACGTGCCAGCTAATACGAAAGCATACATCAGTGCAGATACAAAATATTGGCTATGGATTAACGGCGAGTTAGTCGTCTTTGAAGGGAGTTATACGGGAGGACCAAGCCCTGTTAAAGCCTCCCCACGTGTGGACTATTTTCCTATTGCTTCTAACAAATATTACGATGAAGTTGATATCAGTGATTATTTGCAAGAAGGCAAAAATACGATTGCTGCGCTGGTTTGGTATTACGGAGATAATGGACAAAAAGGAACGCATATATCATCTAATAAAGGCGGTTTTATTTTTCAAGCTGATGTTGGTGGTATCAAAATATTAACTAATAATACTTGGAAAGTTAAGACTCATCCAGCCTTCGCCAAAAAGGTTACTAAAAAATCACCTTACCGCATTGCTGCATGGAATGTCGACTATGATGCACGTTTGGCAATGGGAGATTGGACTGAGCAAGGCTGGGTTCAACAAGTATTTGATGATTCAACATGGCAATCTGCTCATGGTCATCTTATTCCTCCCAGAGCACCTTTTTATAAGCTATTTCCCAGTGAAATTCCAATATTGCATGATTATGGTTTGAGCAATTGTAGTAATTATACACAAGACCAATTCCCATTCGTTAGTGATGGTAAGACGATACGTTGTAAGCTAGATTTTAATAAAAATTTTACGCCTTATTTTGATATTGAGGCTAACGCGAATGAGGTCATACATATCAATAGCAATATGCGTTTAAATACTATTGAGACTACATATACCACTCGGCAAGGGCGTCAGCAGTTTGAATCATACTCTTGGTCAAATGGTCGAATTATTAATTTTAAGATTCCAAAAGGAGTGATCGTCCACGGGCTAAAATATCGATGGACCGGAGTTGGTCAAACACCAGGTCATTTTTCTTCAGATGACCCATGGCTGAATAGAATCTGGCAAATGGCTGAAAATACGCTTTATATTTGTGCACGTGATAATTTTATGGATACTCCTGATAGAGAGCGAGGGTTGTGGATTGGTGACGTTGCAGATCAGGCGAGTTATTTATTTTATTCAATGGATCAACCTGGTCGAGATTTATTAAAGAAGGCAATTAAAGTTACCTTGGCCTTCAGCGATACTGAAACGGGTATTTTTGCAGGCCTTGCACCAGGTAGATTTCGAGAATTACCCGCGCAAAGCTTACAGTTTATTGATCAAGGCATTTGGCACTATTATTTTAATACTGGTGATATTGAAACACTTAAATTTGCTTATCCTTATGTGCATCGATATTTAACACTATGGGGTTTGCGTGAAAACGGTCTAGCTACTTTTAGAAGCGGTGCTTGGAAATGGACGGATTGGGGGCCGCAAGACACGATTGACTATGACGTTATTCAGAATGCTTTGTATTACAGTGCGTTAAAAGCAGCTAAAAATATGGCATTAGCATTGGGTGATGAAACTCACTTAAGCTTTTATGATTCTCGTATTTCCTCAATCAAGCGCGCCTATCAACAGCAATACTGGCAAGATGGATTTTTTAGCAGTCAGCCGGATAAATATAAAGATGATCGCGCCAATGCTATCGCAATTCTATTCGGTCTTGCTGAGCCTTCACAATACCAACAAATCGTTGATAATGTTCTCATCCCCAATCACTATTCAAGTCCGCATTTTGAGTGGATGGTATATAACGCGATGGCAATAGCGGGTCGTCATCGTGATGCGCTTGTGCGGATGAAAACTCGTTACGCAAAACAAGTTAATAACCCTGCTTTATCGACATTGGCAGAATACCTTCCATCTGGTGGAACTGAAAACCACGCATGGAATGCACCGAGTACTGTGTTAAGTCAGTTTATTGCTGGTATTGCTCCCACATCCGTAGCATGGGAAGAATATGAAATTAAGCCGAATATGGCACATATGAAACGTGTAAATCAACTCGTTCCAAGCGTGAAAGGTGATATTGATTTTATGATTGAGCGTAGCGACACGCAGATTGATATAACACTTGTATCGCCATCAGATACAACTGCAATTTTAGGCATTCCTAAACGTTATTTCAATATTTCCTCTATTGTATTTAATGATGAATCTATTTGGCAGGCAGGGCGTATGCAAGAGCAAATGCTGGGTATTGAATTTATTGGTCAAGATAAAGATTTCATCAACTTCAAAATCGCACCAGGTCAATGGAAAATAAGGTCCTTTAAATGAATAAAGTTCAATTCCATCGCCTTCATAATCCAAGAAATATCAGTATGTTTATGTATTGTTTCCTCATATTTATCATGTTTTCAAGTCATGCACTTGAACAGGACAAAAATGCTGATGATAAAAACTCTAAACCCAATATTCTTGTGTTCATGATTGATGATTTGCGTCCTGATTTGGGTAGCTATGGACATGCTCATGCAATTACTCCTAATATTGATAAACTAGCTAATCAAGGTGTGAGTTTTAATCGAGCTTATGCTCAGCAAGCTATTTGTGGTCCATCAAGAGTGAGTATTATGACTGGCCTAAGACCGGAAACTACTGGGTTGTATACTATTCGTCGAGATGGTCGATTGCGCCCAAACCAACCCAATGTTGTATCTCTACCCCAGTTATTTAAGGCGAACGGTTATAAAACTATTAGTATTGGCAAGGTCTACCACAGCACTACAGATGATCAAGAGAACTGGTCGACACATATTAAAAAATTACCTAATTTTTATGTCGATCCAGAAAAGCAGGCGGTTAGATATGCTTATGAAGCTGGAAACGTAGAGGACGATTTTTATAAAGATGGGAAGGTTGCTCGTGATGCAGATATTGCATTACGTGAACACCAAAACGATCCATTTTTAATGTTTGTTGGATTTAGCAAACCACATTTACCCTTTAATGCACCTAAAAAATACTGGGATATGTATCAACGCGATCAATTCACCGTGCCAAGTAGAAAGACACCAGACAATATGTTTAGGCTCGCTTTGACTAAATGGAATGAGTTACGCATGTACGGTGGTATACCAAAGGAGGGTTATACAGACGACGAACTCACTAAAACCTTGATTCATGCCTATTACGCGACGGTGAGCTATATGGATGCGCAGGTAGGAAAAGTCTTAAACACACTGGACGAACTAGGACTACGTGAAAATACCACGGTTATTTTTATGAGTGATCATGGATATAAACTTGGTGAGTATGGCGCGTGGAATAAGCATACTAATATGGAGCTGGATACACGCGTACCTTTGATTATCAGTCAGGCACTTGAAGAGCCGAAGCGAAAATCAGGTGTTACGAGCGATGCGTTAGTAGAATATGTCGATATTTTCCCGACGATTGCGGAAACGGCAGGTCTGCCACTACCTGTTCTCGATGGCGTTAGCTTAAAACCTCTGCTCGAACAGCCTCAAATTCAACTCAAGCAGGCAGCGTTTAGTATATTTAATCGCGGGCCTCTAATGGGAGTATCTGTTACCGATGGATTATGGCGTTATACCGAATGGCGTGACGCAAATTCGCATGCCATCAAATTTAAAGAGTTGTATGATCATCGTGACAGTCAGGTCGCAACTGAAAATGTGGCTAAACAACCACAATATGCAGAAGTAGAAACGCGTCTTCGGGACATGTTACAACAGCAGTATCCTTTAGATGGGCCCTCATTTTATGCACCGCGTAACGTCATTAATAATACGGTAACAATCAATGCCGATCTTCGAGACCAAGATGCTCATGCAGGCGAAATGTTTGATTTTTTCGATGTCGCGGTCAGAACCGAGCGTGGTAACCCAAAATCAAAACCTGCAACTTATGGTCGTACACCCAAAGTGACGACTGTGCGTATGTTAGGTGGTTGGTATAATCAAGATATTTCCGGTGATACATATCAATGGGATGGCGAGCAATATGTCTATAATTTTAAGGTAGCAACTCAGCGTATCGACCGCTGGTTGGCAAATGATTGGGATATCTTTCAGATTGTCCTTGATAATCCGCCATGGGCATTTCAGCGAGGGATTAACTTTGTGGATAAGCCTGATGGTAACAATTACTTAAGTAAAGATCGGGTTGGTGTATATGGCAATGGAATCCCCCCAAATGATGCGAAAGCGTGGTCGCAGTATATTGCAGCATTTATACAACATCTAGTATCAACATATAGTAAAGAAACTGTATTGCAATGGCGCTTTCGTATCGGTTCGGAAATTGATACGCGGCCACAGCATTGGGCGGGTACGCGTGAAGAGTTTTTTGCCCATTATCAGAATACTGTCGAGGCAGTTAAAAGCGTGTTACCTGATGCCGTCGTTGGAGCACATTTTCGTGAGGCGTCTCATAAAAGCAAATACATAGACTATACTGGTCAGAGTGAAGATGCTTATGCGCCATCTTTTGTAAATTGGGCCAAAAAACATAATGTCCCTTATGATTTTTTAGCTATATCCTATTATCCGCATATTACGCATCCTCATGAGATGGATATGGAGAATGTCTATACTCAACAAATAGCTCCAATTGTGGAGCACCCTGACTATAATCAAAATGCCAGTTTTGAGATTCATGAATTTAAATTCATTGTCAAGATGGAGCGTGCTGGTTTTGTAAGTGTCGGAACATCACATAATTCTGCATTTTTCGCCATGCTCTCGAAAATGGCGTTACAAAAAAATATTCGACAGATATTTCAGTGGGGTAATGCTCATGGGGGGTATTACAATGGAGAAGCAATGACGCAGTTTGCTCTACATGGTATGTTGGGCAGTCGTATTTATACTAATACGGTGACAGGTTCCCCATTGATCTTGGATAATAATATTGATGCAATCGTGACTCAGCACCCAGACAACCATGCGATTGATGTGCTGGCATACAATTTTAATAACAAAAACTTGACGTATCAGTCTCCAGAATCACTGTCATTATCTCTCAATGTAAAGCAAGCGGTAGGTACCAGCTATCAGTATCGCGTTGCGCAACTTGATCGTGCATC
Organism: Glaciecola sp. HTCC2999; assembly: GCF_000155775.1. Lineage (GTDB taxonomy): Bacteria > Pseudomonadota > Gammaproteobacteria > Enterobacterales > Alteromonadaceae > Opacimonas. The sequence goes on along the minus strand of NZ_DS989810.1, from coordinate 384,818 downwards.
TAATATTGAACAAGTATTCACTGCGGAGTCACCAAAAGCCACCATTCCGGTTAGTGCCGGTGGCTGGTTGTTGCCCAATACCCATCCTACTGCGGCATTAAATAAACGCCTAAACTCGCAAGGGTTAAAACAATTTAATGTGTTTCGCTCTGGGTTTGAGCGTAAAAACCAGCTCGTATGGAGTGAATGGGTAGACGCAGAGACTTTGCCAAATAAACAGAGTGGATCAAAGATCAAGATAAACCGTGTAATCCCATCGTTTAGCGTGCAAAAGTATGAAATAAAGTGGCTGCATACAGCAGATTTGTAATAAAAAGGATTCAGTTGATATTGCACCCAAAGAAGTGCGAGCAAAGGTAGCTCAAGCCATCAATAACGATGTTATCAGTACATGGAATGGACATGCCTCAGTTGGTGCACTAGCTCAGACCTATTTATATCTTGCATTGAGTGATTATGGTTATGGCGATACTGCCTTTAATATTTCAATAGGATACAGCACGATTGATAGCCAATGGGAACGTCAGGTGGATACTATTATTTGGCGTTTTACGGTCCCAAGTAATACTTCGGCGCTTTTGGATTTAGCTGGACCATATACACAATATAGTGGGAAGTATAAAGCAGGGCGGTATTTAAAAACATTCAAGTTGAAATGCAATGACTATAAATGATTTTTTTATTATTTTTTTGATTGTTAATGATTTGATTTGATTTTTTGTATATGTTAATTTAATGTTGAGTTTATGATAAATATTTAAGTCTTTACTCTTTTTTATGGATTTTGCTCTTAATATTAGGAAGACATATGAAAACAACTAAGCACACATTCAAAACAGGCACGGCAGCATTATTGCTTGCTGTAAGCACGCCAACCGTTATTGCACAAGAAGTTAACGAGGCGTTATCTAAACAAGAGGAATCTGTTGAAGTTATCAAGGTAACTGGCGTACGCGACGCGCTAGAGGCAGCTTTGTTAGTTAAGCGCGACGCTAGTTCTGTTGTTGACGCAATCTCAGCAAACGACATTGATGATTTACCAGCACTTGATTTAGGTGAAGCCTTACAGGCACTGCCTGGAATTCAGTTGAACCGCGATGGCGGTCAACGTGATTCTGAAATCAGCTTGCGTGGTTTACCGGGAGGATTTGTTAGAACCACTGCCGGAGGACAATCAATTGCTACGCCAAGCCGAAGTGCAGGCGCGGCAGGTGCCTCTAATCCATTTGGTGCATTCGAAGCTGGTATATTTGATGGTGTTACTGTTGTAAAAAGTCCGACGGCCGATCTTCAAGCCGGTGGCGTTGCTGGTATCGTTGATCTTAAATTTCAACGTGCATTAAGCAAGCGTGACGGTCTGATGAAGGTGGATTTAGGTTCTCGCTATGAGGATTTATCAGAAGAATTTAATACAACATATCGCTTCCAAGGTGTTAAGCATTTTATGGATGGTCGCCTTGGCGTTGCTTTTAAAGTTGCTGGTTCAGAACAAAACTACCGTCGCGACACAGTTAACTTTACGCAATACACTAACCTTGTCAATTTTAACCAGGAGACAGGTGAGCAGACGGGTGTTAGACCGATTATAAGTGCCGAGGCAATTGATGAATATCGTGCTTTGCATGGCCTTCCTGATAATTCACAAATCCGTGTTATCTCCCGTGCAGGGCAGGCCGCCGAGGTTAGTAATGGTGATCGCCATTCCGGTGCGATCAATCTTGAATTTAAAGCGACTGAACATTTTAAACTTGGTTTAGATTATATTTACACCAAGCGTACTCTTGACCGTAGCAATTTAGAAGACTCTCAATTTTTAGCACGTCGTCAAGCCGATAACTCACAGCAACAAGTCACATTAATTGGCGCACCCTCTTCTTCGGGTTTTGCAGGCCCTGGCGAACCTCAGACTTACACAGTCGGACATGCGAGTTGGACTAATTTAAACTGGTTGCCAGCCAACCGATTATTTCAATTTACTGAAGATGCTGACGGCTTATTTGTATACGCTGATTATGCAAAAGATGATTGGGTAGTAGATGCCAAGTTTTCACGTTCAGAATCAGAAAATTTCTTTATTAACGAAGGCATAGACTTACGTCATCAGGTGGATGGCAGTCGCCAACGTTGGGCGCCAACTGGGATAGATGTTGAAATTAACACAGGCAACGGCAATTTAGCTCAGGCCTTCGTCCAAGTGCAAGATCCTTCAGTGTTGAGTTCGTTTATCTATGACGGAGATTGGAGCACACCGAATGCTTCTGGATTTAACAGTACGTTGCCCGACTCAGTAAATGACGGTCGCCGAGTTCAATTTTATGTCAATGGCCGTGTAGATAATCCAATACGTGAACTGGACTCTGGCGAGTTCAATGTTTCTCGTTATACCGACCTCGGTTTTGGTGATACTTTTCGTTTAGAGTCAGTAAAGGGCGGTTATCGTTATCAAACTGAAGAATTAGTAAATAATGATTTGCGGGTCGGTGCTGGCGGGCTGAATGCTGAGGCGCTAACAACTGAAAATATTTTTGGTGATGCGCGATTGTTTGTCGAAACTCAAGGGCCATTTTTCAAAGGAAACTTCCCAGGTGCATTTGGTCCGGGAACAGGTTGGAGCACAATCGATTCTGTAAATATTCGTCCATTGCTACAACAAGGGATTTTAGACCGTTTACCTGAGGGTTCTGCGCTCGCTGACCCCACAGGATGGGGAGTTAGATTAGCGGGTGGCCGCAACCAATTTTACGCACGTAATTTCAGTACCGTTCAAGATATTACTGCGGCATACATTATGGGTAACTTTAGTGGTGAACTTGGTTCAGTCTTTTATGCTGGTAATTTAGGTTTTAGAAGAATCGAAACCGATAATGAATTCACTGGTGCATTCCTTGACGCAGATGGTGTTTTGCAAACACGTACTACTGGCAACAGCTATACGCATACTCTGCCTTCGTTTAACGTTAAATTTGAATTAACTGACGATGTTATTTTACGCTTGGCGAGTTATGAAGGAATTGTGCGACCAAATTTACGTAGTCAAAACCCTACAACAATTGTCACAGCTAACGAAAATGACGATGGTGATATCACTAGCGTTCGCGTGGACCTACCAGCGTCAGATGTAGAACCATATACAGCAGATAACTTTGACATTTCGCTCGAATGGTATAACCGCGAGGGTAGTGCTATTTCAGTTGGTTTCTTTGAAAAAGAGATTACCGGGCTATTTGGCAGCGCTCCAGCTTGTGGAGATGATATTCCAACAGATGTCAGTGACGGACTATTCGGTCCTACTGGGCTAGTAGAGGGTGGCGGTACTGGTGGTTTAGAGTGCCGCGAACTTGAGCCATTTACTAGTTCTGACGGTACAACCAATGATTTGGGTCGTCGCATTACGGTTAACCAAGCTATTAATACACCAGGATCTATTAAAGTCTCTGGTTATGAGCTTGCCGTTCAGCAGAAACTCGACTTTTTACCTTACCCGTGGAACGGTTTTGGTGGCGTATTTAACTATACCAAGATCAATACTGACGAATCAGACGACGGTACAACGCTATTACGCGTATCTCCTGAGTCATATAATGTCGTTGGTTACTGGGAAAACGAAAAATATAGTATCCGTTTAACCTATAATTGGCGTGAAGCGCAGCAGCTATCTCAAAACATTATTTTAGATGGCACCAACTCAGCTTTCTTAGGTACAGATGCACGTTTCGAAACAGATCGTGGTCGCCTTGATATGGCAGCATCTTATCGCTACAGCGATAAGTTACGATTTGATTTGCGCGCCTTTAACTTGACCGAAGACCAAGGCTATGAATACATCGGCGGCAACGAGGATGCAGTAAACCGTATCCGCTTTGCAGGTCGCACGTATCGCGTAGGCGTAAGCTATACATTCTAACAAGACGTTGTTAGCAGGATTATAATCCTTAGAAACCCAACTGAGTGAAAACACAGTTGGGTTTTATTTTATATTTAACGTTAATAGTTATAAAAATAAGAGAGAAGTGTCAATGTGGAAGAAATTATTGTGTAGTGGTGTGTTGAGTTTTTTCTTAACACCTAATGTGTTTGCAGGACAACTCAATGCCGAGTACTTTGCGAAACCCACTGCTGAGTATTTACCAAAAACTTGGATGCACGCCATGAATGGCAATTTGAGTAAGCCAGGGTTTACCGGCGATTTTCAAGCATTGAGTGATGCGGGTATTGGCGGAGCTATATTTTTTCATGTGCATCGCAAAGATCGGCCATATTCTTCTAGAGGTCCCGTGCGCTTTGGTACAGATGAGTTCTTTGAACATTTGGTTCATGCAGCAGCACAAGCCGATAAACACGATATTGAATTTGGCATCCACAATGCTGATGGGTGGACTTCTAGCGGAGGGCCATGGGTATCTCCAGAACAATCCATGAAAAGAATTACGTGGTCAGAGACAAATGTTTCCGGTCCTCAAAAAATGACTCCCGCACAGCCTGGTTATTATGAAGGCCTTTATCGTGATATTGCAATTATCGCCTTGCCAGAAAATAAATACAATCAAAGCAATCAATTTGCTAATGCAAGGCTTTCCTCGTCTGACCTATCATTGAATACAAATGTGTTACAGGACAAAGATTGGGATACAACATTCACATTTAATAAAAATGATGACGATGATTATTGGGTACAAGTAACACTCGACAAACCTGCTACTCTTCGAAGTCTTCATATTGAGACACCTAATCGTCATGGTGATGCGTCTTTGCAAATTTCTCAAGATGGCAAAAAATTTATTACCGTTGATAAAAAATTAAGACGTCCACGCCCTGGGGCTCGTTTGTGGGCATTTAGCCCCCAATTAGTTACGAAAGACCAAGATGGTTATACCGCTAAGTATTTTCGGATCGTATTTGACAAACCTATTACACTGACTCGTTTTGATTTATGGTCGGTACCCCGCATTGACGATTGGTACTCAATGAATTCCATGGAACGAGGTCGATTAAGTTTAGCTCCTCAGATTTCTAGTCATGCCATTACAGCCTTAGATGACGTTGTCGTTTTACATCGGGGAGAGATTCCTGAGCAGGGTATCAATGTACCTGATGGACAATGGCGCGTGCTGCGATTTGGCTACACTAGTACAGGAGCTAAAAATGTCCCATCTTCTACTGAAGGCAAAGGTTTAGAAGTAGATAAGTTCGATGCGCAAGCATTGCGTTTTCACTTTGACCAGTATGTGGGTAAATTTGCCAAGCAACTCAAAGCTAAGAATATTAACTCATTAAAAACCACTGAGATTGATAGTTATGGAGTGGGGGGGCAAAACTGGACCAGCAATATAGATAAAAGTTTTAGTGCTAAATTTGGTTATGATTTTATACCTTGGCTGCCAGCGATGACCGGACGCGTGATTGAATCTCCTCGGCACACTGGCGCAGTGTTACAAGAATATCGTCAGCACTTATCGAATTTGATGGTCGATAACTATTTTGGGGAATTTACTCGTATTGCCAACGAGTATGGTATGGAATCTTACATAGAACCTTATGGTTGGGGGCCATTTGATGAACTCGCGGCCGGCGGTAAAGCTGATAGATTGATGGGAGAGTTTTGGGTCAAAGCCCCTTATGGCGAAGAACAACGCTATCATAGCCGGGTCGAGGCCGCCATTTCATCAGCACATACTTATGGGCGTAATATAGTCTCTGCAGAGTCGTTTACTTCGACACAAACTAACTGGTATGGCCACCCTTATTATTACAAACATCATGGTGATCACATGTGGGCACGTGGTATCAATGAAACTATGTTTCATCGCTTTGCACATCAACCTAATAACCACATTCGACCCGGAATGACAATGGATTCAATCGGTTCTCATATCGACCGAACTCAGACATGGTGGCTTAACGGCGGGTCTAAGTGGTTTGAATACCTTGCCCGTGGTTCTTACTTATTACAACAAGGAGTCCCGGATGCTGATTTTTTAGTGCATATTGGTGATGTAGCTCCGCTTCGTGTAACAAAGCGCCTGCAAGTTCCCGAAGGATTTAAATTTGATCATGTGAATACAGATGTGTTGATTAACCGAGCAAAAGTAGAAAATGGGCTTATTGTGCTTCCTGAGGGAACACGCTACCGAGCGATAGTACTTAATAGGACCGATTTTTTAAACTTTCACACTATTAAGAGAATTCAAGAACTCGTTGCGCAGGGAGCAACAGTGATAGGCAAGAAACCCGAATCTGTTATTGGTTTTAGTGAGTTGCCTAAACAAGCAGAATTTACGAGTATTGTTGATAAGTTATGGGGAGACTCGAAAGAGGGGCTTAATCGCTTCAAATTAGGTACGGTTTCGAGTTTTAGCTTAGAAGAGAGCATCAGTAAACTGGGCTTAGCTGCCGATCTTATAATTGATGAACAACCAGTAAAGTATTTCGCAAAACGTCGAATTGGCAAGAATACTTTATATTATTTTCATAATGATGAGCCGGTGTTTAAACATATTAATATCGACTTTAAGGACGGGGATGGTCAACCCGAAATTTGGAATGTCGATGATGGCTCTGTAGAACCCATTCTCAACTATACTCGTAGTGGAAATCGCCTAAAGACTAAGCTTGCTTTAGAACCTTATGGTGGACGTTTTGTACTTATAAGACGTGATGAAGACGCACCAAAGTACGAAGGCACATACACTCGGTTGATAGAAGACACTTATCTTAATAAAGACCAAGGTCGCATCATCAACACCCTTAATGGCCCATGGTCTGTAAGGTTTGACACCGCATTAGGTGGTCCTGAACAGGTGGAATTCGATCAGTTAGTTAATTGGATTGATAGTAATGACGACCGTGTTAAGTATTTTTCGGGTACAGCAAAGTATGAAAATTCATTCTCGCTAAATACACTGAATCGTTCAGAAAAAAATCGTATATACCTGGATTTAGGAGAGGTGCAACAAATAGCTGAAGTCAAAATTAATGGCAAGTCGATGCCAACTTTGTGGAAGCCTCCTTTTGTTCTTGATATCACTGATGTAGTTGAACTTGGAGAAAACCAATTGACAGTTGCAGTGACTAATACATGGGTGAATCGCCTAATTGGCGATGAAGCTTTACCTGATACGAGCGGTTATAGCATGGTGGGAGATACCGTAGCATGGTTAAATAATAACGAACCGCCACCGAAGAGCGAGAGAGTCACGTTTACGGGGTTTAACTTTTTTGAACGTTCTAATCGACGCAAATTACAAAGTTCTGGTCTTTTGGGACCGGTAAATGTTTTCTCAGTATCCCAGAACAATCTTAAAGGAAGTCATAATGAATAAACAAGCTTTCAGTTCCGTAGTCATTGTTATGACTTTGTGTCTTGTCATTGGGTGCGCAAATCTGCCACAAATCCATAAAAATACAAATCTTCAACGAGATTACTTTGCTGAGAATGGTTTTGGTGAAGGCGTGGCTGTAGTGCAACACCCAGCTGGAGAATATAAAAATGGCGTGACCTATTTGGCCTATCAAGGCCCTAAAGAAGATCCTTATGTCGCAGCATACAATCATGCTACAGGTGAGTGGAAAGGCCCCTATAAAGCAGGGGTAAGCATTTTGGGTAAAAACCCGCGTGGTAAAATTGACAGCCACGGAAAACCGACGTTGATTATTGATCATGCTGGGTATATCCATATATTTTATGGCAGCCATGGTGGGGTTCTTGATTTACACGGTAAGAATGCATTAGGTGACTATCATTCTGGCGAAAATAAACACGCAGTTTCCGCTCGCCCTTATGATATCAGTGAATGGGTTGATTTAGATAACGTCTCACCGTTTGGTACTTATAACCAAGCCATAAAAATGGAGAATGGTGATTTATATTTATTCAACCGCCACGGGGCTCACCGTAGTGATTGGGTATATCAAAAATCTACCGATAATGGTCGAACTTTTGAATCTCCAGTCTCGTTCCTAAAATACAAAGCTCGTGCAGATGGGTTAGGTACTGATAGTTGGTATCCCTATGTCTCAAAAGGAGTAGGGAATCAGATCGTAGTTGGTTTTGATTATCATTTTTGTTGGAACCGCAACGCACCACGTAATAATCGAGGCGGCCACTCGACTGAACGTAAAAATCTGTATTACATGACGTTTAATACCGATACTAATGAATGGCATAGTGTTGATGGACAGTTACTTTCAATTCCTTTAACCAAAGAAGAAGCAGATGCCAAAGCCTTAGCGTTTGATACTGGGAAAAATTGGACGTTTAATGGAACGACTAAGGTCGATGCAAAAGGCAATCCGCATATTTCTGCTTATATAGGAGAGGATATCGGTTGGCAAATTGGCGGTCCCAAAAATGCACGTTATTTCCGTTGGGATGGTTCACGTTGGAATGGCAATTTAAATAATGGTCTTCCCATCGGTCGAGGTGATTTTTTATCCTCAGGTGATAACGTTAGTTTTTTGTTAAGTGGCATAGACTCACAAACCAAGCGAACTTCGGTGCGTTGGTGGGAGAGTAATGATGCCGGTGAAACGTTTACTCAAGGACATGAACTATTACAGTTTAAAGACGATTGGGATGACAGAACTTCTAATGCTGATAGTTTGCGTCCAAAATCTCTCAGTAACTTAGATAGCCCTGGCTCTGCATCAAGTTCGTTTATTCGTAATGCGCATCCTGATGCGCGGATAATCATTGCTGAGAAAGCTGATGGGACCGATTATCGCCGTATGTATTTAGTCGGAGATAACGGCCCCGTGGTTCGTAGAGATTAATTGGTGACTAAGGCGTGACGTCAGTATAGACGGCGCGCTTATCCGAACTCGTTTTGATAGTATCAAGGTACAAATAGTGATCGTGCTGCATTAAACTTAAATCACCGTTAAAATACATCCCCCAAGAGGGATAAATGCCGTTTTTGTCATTGTACCCAAACTGAATATTATGTTCGTTTAGCACTTTATTGCCGTCAACCCATAGTTCTAGAATGCCGGTTTTAGTTTCAGAATAGTCAACCTTGGCATGTACAACAAAATCAACCCAACGGTCCAAATATTGGTCTTTATCTCCCGGAATATTAAATCTCTCAGTGCCTTCACCCGTGCGGGTAGGACTTAACTCATTACTATCCCATTTCCAGCTTCCTGTAAGACCATTCTCAGTTAAAGTAAGACTAAACGGAGGATTCCGAGAATGCTCTTTGAGGTGTTTATCAGCACTGCCATGTATTTGGAAGAATAGCCAAGGGTTCTCTTCCTCTTGTGTGCCTTCTTTGGGAAAATACACACTAAAACCATACCATGCATGCGCCCCTTTAACTGTCGGAGTTTTATGTCCGTGGAACATGGCTTTGCGGTCGACATTATCTATTTTGTTGGGATTGCCATTGTATGTAGCTGGATTAGTGTGGTGCCACACTAATTTTGCAGAGTACTGACCGTCACGTACAATCTTGTTTTCTAGTACAAAAGCATGATCGCCCTGATGTTGGTTAAACAAAAAATTGGCCGCTAAATTGCTATTTATACCGGGTGTAAATCCACGTGGATGCGATGCGTTCCAACCGCCATTTTCAAAAGACTCGGAAATGATTGGTATGTTCTTTGAGTTACCTCTAAATTGTCCTGCATGCCAGAGGTAAAGGCGTTGTGCTTTTCCTTTTTTCAGTGCAACAACCATAGCGATGGTATCTTGCGTTTCATTTTTGATTGGTTCGATTTGAATACGTGTGTTGCGCATTGCAATTTCGATTTGTGTTACGTGCCAGTTGTTACCATTATCACTAACTGCTTGTGCAAGAACATTTTTGCCTAGAGAATCTTTGTATACCACAAGTGCATTTTGCTTAGTTTCTTTAGACATCTTAATGACCTCAAGGGCAATAATGTTTTCGATGTTCTGATTATTTAGATCAACTAAGGTACGTTTTGCAGTACCTGGCATGGGTAAGCTATGAGTCCATTGTCCATCTTTAAATGCAGTCATTCGCCATTCTCGATAGTTCGGCGTTGACGCCTGATATGCCAGAGCTGGGGTATTACTATCAAGTAGTAATGGTCTAGTGCTAAAAGGTGTTTCTTCTCGATTCGTTGAATCAAATGCAAGCATCTTCTCATTTGCAACGTTAAGTGTAATCGGTAAAGCAATCTGCTCACCTTGTACATTGAAAAAAGTATCGCTACGTGTATCTAAACTTACATAATAAGCGTTAATTCGGCTGTAATGCGTTTTATCATGATATTCCAAAAAATTACATTCATGCCATAGGTAGCTAATGGCAATTTCTGTATCGCTAATTTTTATTGGATTAATATAAAACGTATCTACATTTAAAGGGTTGTTTTTCTGTACTGTGGGTAGTGTAATCGTGACGGGATCTTCAAAGTTTTGTTTGCCATGAGGCATTTTATAATACACCCAAGGAGATTTATGTGTGCCTAATCGTGTGAATAGATAAATGTCACCATTCCCCATGGTATAGCTTTTAGTGTATGAAGCAAAAGGTGAAATATCATTTACATAAACAAACTCACTGATGTCATTAGGACGTTTAGACATGACATGTAGCATACGACCACCTGCATGAGGTGTATCAATCGAATTAGGGTTTAATCCATCTTCACGTTCACCACCATGTCCACCATAGACGAGATGTAAATGACCCTTACTGTCTTTTTCAATAATAGGGCGACCATGACTATCGATTTTGCGCATCCCTTTTGACAGTGTACTTTCACCAGCTTTATATGCACCGTTCCACTGATGCGTTGCCAGATTGTAAGTTGCGATATATGGGTCAGTTAGATTCCCTTGATAAGTAATGTATAAAGTATCACCCGATACTATGCTCCATCCGGTATGTGGATTTCCAGGTAAATTTTCAGTGAAATACCCTTCAGGAAGTGCACTTAGAGAGTTGATTGGAGCCGGTGTTGGTCCAAGAGCTTCTATCGGCATGTCATAGATTTGGTGGAATGTTTTATTTGTAGTTTGTGCATCATAAATCGCTTGGTATTCTGGATATTGTCCGTATAGATACTGGTCGCTACGCCAATTCCAATAATCTATACTTTGTTTATCTTTCGGGGTTGCTTGTCCTGCAAGCGTTGTCAATACAGGATCTTCCTTGGCATATTTTTGAATAAATATACTTCTTTCGATGTTCAGCATACTTTGCAAATCTTTATCTTGAGGAGTATTAGTTGGGGTTGTGCAGCCACTGATAAATAGCAAATTACCAATAAAAATAGAAGAAAAGAAACCGAGCTTTATGTACATAGGTACTATCCGAAGTTGTTAAATTATTGTATATTGTTACAGTTTTAATCATAAAAAATCAATTTAAATCATATTTATTCATAAATATTAATCGTTACTGGAGAAAAGCCAATGAAAATAGCACTCACTTTAGAAAATAGCCAAGCTGGCAAAAACGCAGTTGTGTTAAAAGAATTAGAAGGGGTTGTTAATCCACTTGGTTACGAAGTGCATAACGTCGGTATGGTGGACGAAAACGATCACCACTTAACATATATTCATTTAGGTATTCAAGCGAGTTTACTGCTCAACACGGGGGCAGTGGATTTTGTCATTACCGGTTGTGGAACAGGACAAGGTGCGATGATGTCTTTAAATGCTCATCCAGGCGTAATTTGTGGATATTGTATTGACCCAACGGATGCGTTTTTGTTCAACCAAGTCAATAATGGTAACGCGCTAGCATTAGCATTTGCAAAAGGGTTCGGCTGGGGCGCTGAATTAAACATACGTTACATGTTTGAAAAAGCATTTACTACAGGTGAGCGTGGTCAAGGTTATCCTATTGAACGTGCCGAACCTCAACAGCGTAATGCGGGTATATTAACGCAAGTAAAAGCAGCAGTTGCCAAAGATAGTTTATTACAATCGTTCCAAAGTCTTGATCAGGAGCTGGTCAAACAAGCGGTTGGCAGTCAGCAGTTTCAGTCAACATTCTTCACTCATTGCAAAAATGAAATCATCGCTGATTACGTTAAATCACTTATTTAGTAGCTAGCGTTTTTTGAAGTGTATATAAGAAGGCGGCGTTCGATGAAACCACTACTCATGAAATTTTATGCAATATTTTGTTTTTACTTCGTAACTAGTTTAATGCCGTTACAAGCCGAGCAAAAATCGCCAAATATTTTATGGTTAGTGGTTGAGGATATGTCGCCGATTATTGCACCTTATGGTGATAATACAGTAGCAACACCGAATATCAGTTCATTGGCAAATGAAGGTATCGTATTCACGAACGTTTACTCTACTTCAGGCGTATGTGCGCCGAGTCGAGCGGCACTCGCTATGGGAATGTACCCAACATCATTTGGTGCAAACCATATGAGAACTGGCTCCAATACCAAAGAAACAGGTCTACCTAAGTACGAAGCAATCCCTCCAAGTGATGCCAAAATCCTGAGTCATCACATGCAAGAAGCTGGGTACTACACGACCAACAACTACAAAACAGATTATCAGTTTAAACCACCCCAAGCGATTTGGCATGAAAACAGCGTCAGTGCTCATTGGCGCAATCGGCCAGTTAATAGACCTTTTTACTCTGTGTTTAATTTCACTACCACACATGAATCGGGATTATTTGAGCCCTACGGTATCCGTGAAATAGAATTTCGTCATTATTTTGCCGGCGACCGTGAAAAAATTGAAGTATTGCCTCAGCATCATTCTATCAAAACTTCCGCTGATAAAACTCCGGTACATATTGGCCAAGATATAGACTTCCCGATCCCACCATACTTACCTAATACCACAGAAATAAGACGAGATTTATGGAAAATGTACAATAATCTAGTAGAAACGGATAAACAGATTGGTGCGGTGTTACAACAGCTAAAAGATGACGGGTTATATGATGAAACCATCATTGTATTTTATGCCGACCACGGCGGCCCGTTGCCTAGACAAAAACGCTTAATTTATGATTCAGGGCTCAAAGTACCCTTAATTATCCGCTTCCCCAACGCTAAACATGCCGGTAAGCGTGATGACCGTTTGATTAGTTTTGTTGATTTTGCGCCGACAACCCTGGCGATGGCTTCAAAATCAGTGCCTGATAATATGCATGGCTTACCTTTTGCTGACGGGAGTGGCTTAACTAAAAAGCAAGCAAGGGAATATGTATTTGCTGCGGCTGATCGCTTTGATGGTTTTACCGATACTATTAGGGCAGTAAAAGATAAACGTTTTAAATATATTCGAAATTATCGTCCAGAGCAGGGGTATTATTTGCCCGTTGCTTACCGTGAAAAAATTCCCACAATGCAATCATTGCTAACATTATATGAACAAAACAAGCTTAATGAACATCAAGCTCAGTGGTTTCGGCAGGACAAACCGAAAGAAGAGTTATTTGATACTTTAAATGATCCGCATGAACTTAACAATTTAGCATTAAATCCTAAATATGCACCGGAGCTTAAACGTTTTCGAGCTGAATTAGCCCAATGGCTTGAGCGTACTGGAGATGATCCATCAATGGCTGAAGCGGATTTGATTAACCAGCTTTGGAATAGTGCTGAGACGCAACCGGTTACTGAACCGCCAGAGATTGAACTTGTTGGAGATACAATATCTATCAGCACACCTACACAAGGCGCTATTATTGGGTATAAGACCGAACATCACAGCGAGTGGCAATTATATCAAGGCCCATTTCAACTTGAACAAGGCTATCAGCTTTCAGCGATTGCCCATCGACTCGGGTTTAAGTCTAGCGAAGCGATAAGAACAAGTATATTAAAACAGGATTAGTTTTGTTCATTATGAATAGACATAAAATAGGTGTACTAAAAAAATATAGTTTGTTGTGGATTGCTATAGTTTTCGGTTTTATTTTTAAAGCTAACGCTGCTTTAATGTCAGAAGTGAAAATTACAAATAAAGCGATGTTTTTTAATGGTGATAAAGTAAATAATAAACATACTGGGAATAACCCGGACGGTTATGACTATATTTTTGGTAATGCGCTGTCGCCACATGGAGATTGTATTAAAGTCTTCAAACATTTCGTGTTTATGACATGGTATCAAGGTGGCAAAGAAAACCGTCATGTTATGCTTTCTCGGTTCAATACGAAAACAGGGGTAACCAAAACCATTCAATTCCCACACCGACATACCGGCTTTAGAGGTAAATGGTGGCTTGGTGAAACGCATAACACAATTGCTGTAGGTATAAGCCCAAAAAACGACACGATACACCTTTTATACGATATGCATCGCAATGGCCGCTACCCGAACTTCGCCCACGACTATTTACGTTATTCATATTCATTAGAAGGTGCCGCTAGTGTGAGTGATGAAGACTTTACCCTAGCATTGTTTGTTAATTCCGAAGCGGGTCATTATAAACATTTACAATTTCATGGCATCGATGATATTGAAACTACAAAGTTGTTAACTTATCCCGCCTTCTTTACGGGTGAAAATGGCGAACTTTTTATGAAGATGCGCTATGGTTTTTCACGTAACGGAAAAATGCTTTTTACACGCTATGATGGTCAGCAATGGCACGGTTACTATGACTTCAATCGTGTTTTGGCCTCACAACATGGAAGTGAGTATGATTGGGGACTTTATGGTGACTTTAAATATGTAGGAAATAAGTTTCGTATTGCCTTTCAACGCCGTTTAAAAAATCTTAACGATAAGTTTTTGTATCAAGACGGTATTTACTACGCCTTTTCAAATGATCCGATGGGAATTTCGCAATGGCGAGGCGCCAATAATCAGGCTTTTGAACTTCCTCTTACCGATGCTGAATTGATTAAAATTGCTGAGCCTGGAGATTGGGCAAAAACTATCAAAAAAGATCAAGTTTCTATTAGTCATGGCTTCGACTTCATTGTAACTGACAGAGGAGATGAGCATTTTATCAGTCAGGTAAAAGATTTGGAGTTTAATGAGGTAATAAACTTACATACTTATCGCAAAGCGGGTACTGATGAATTTAAAACGGTACCATACAACTTAAATGGTCAGCTTTACACCTTCGACAATAATATATACCTCATTGGTTTGAAAGCTGGCCGCGTGACTATTGCAAAAGCTCCAGGTGGAACAAGTGATTTTGAGGTTGTCTATCAACATCAACATGGTTCTATTTTTGATAAGGGAGTTTCGTATGTTGCAAACGGTAAAGTCTACTACTTTTTAAAAGAAGCTGCAGGGACAGGTGATACTCGTACTTTGTATTTGCAGGTGTTTGACTTAAAGTAAAACATGATGGAAATACGGATACTTTTGGCAAATTATAAACTCAAAAGAGTAATAAAAAAGGAGACTATAAGATGAATTTAAAATATTTATCTCGTTTGCTGCTTGGCAGTGTGCTGTTGGTGACTATAACCGCATGTGAGATAACGCAGGGTACTCCTGTAGCAGTAACGCAGAAAACCCAGACATTACCGGATGCTGAGACTGTTATGCAGACTATCGAAAAAGTCGCAAACTGGCAGGTAGCGCGAACCCAATATATGCCGCATGTAGGGCGTGCTCAACTTGGCTCAGAATCTTATGGACGTTGGATTCAAGGAGCTTTTTATGTAGGCTTAACCCATTTAGCCGAACGCTCGCCAAACCCGTTTTACGAGACATGGATAGGTTATGTTGGTGCCGCTCATAACTGGCGCATGGGTAAGGTGAAATACTTTGCAGATGATCATGTCATTGGCCAAATGAACTTGTGGTATTACAATCGACATAATAACCAAGCGGCACTACTACCTGTGAAAGAAGTCTTTGATTGGCTGATAGAACAAAACCCTACTAACGATTTAACTTTTATTGCCGGTCGTAACGCAGACCGATTGCATAACTGTCAGTGGCGTTGGTGTTGGGCTGATGCTTTGTTTATGGCGCCTCCAACGCTGATTGCGTTATCAAATGCAACTGGCGATCAAAAGTACATCGAATATGCGCATAAAGAATTTCAGGCTACGGTAGATTTTTTGCTAGATCCTAAAACAGGATTGATGTTCCGTGATTCCCGTTATTTTGACCGCAAGGGCAAATTCGATGAGCAAATTTTTTGGGCACGAGGTGTTGGTTGGGTATACGCGGGGATAGTGAATTCGCTTACTCATTTACCTGAAGGACATCAGTACCGTCCATATTATGAGAATCTGTACATGAATTTAACTCAGTCAATCATCAAACTACAAAAGAAAGATGGTTCTTGGCCTATGTCGTTATTGGCTGGTGAAAAAGATAAATATCCAGAGTCAAGCGGTACTGCTTTCTTTACCTATGGTTTGTTATGGGGCATTAATCAAGGTTTACTATCTGAAGAAGAATATTTGCCGCAAATTCTAAACGCTTGGACAGTGCTGAATAATGCTGTGCATCCTGATGGTAAGTTTGGTTGGGTTCAAGGTGTTAACGATAAACCTGATGTGGTGGCCTATGACGACTCACAGTTATACGGTGTTGGTGCTTTCTTATTAGCAGGCTCACAAATGTATGATTTCGTCAGTAACAATGCAATATCAAATTAACGACTCAACGCTTGTTTGAGTCCCTTAAAGGATGCCTCAACCGCTTGCAGCGGGCTTAATCCTTCGGGGTATTCTTCTTGCTCTATTACTAACCACTGCGTGCCACCGTACGCAGTGGTATTAGAGACATAGTTAGCCCAATCAAAATCATCACCACCTAAAATCACTTGCGAATCTGCGGGTACAGTACCTGGTTTACCTTGATAGGTACGACGTTTGATGTGAGTTGTAATCGTTCGATTCGCGTATTGTTTCACAAGCTGATTAGGATCTTGTCCTGCAAATAATGCCCAGCCAACATCCAATTGTAGGACAAAGTTACGTGCGGTATTTTGTGCTAAGTAATCCCAAAAAGTACCCTCTTGGTACGACTCAAATTCTTTTGCATGATTGTGGAATCCAAGCTGCAAGTTATGCTCTGCTAAGCGCTTTGTTAGGATGTTGAACTCTTGTATTAATTCATCTATTTCAGCAGGATTATTGATGCGTTTATCATGAGGAATGATGATAATTCTTGCTCCAAGTGTTTTAAAGAACGCAATGTTACGTTCCCCTTCTTCTCCTGTCAGTTGTGGTAAACTGACATGCATACCGCTGACTTTTAGCCCCAAGTCCGCTAAAAATGTTTTTAGTCCTTCTGGATCCGAGGCAAACTCACCGTATCGTCCAGCAAACTCTACACCGTCAAATCCCATCTCTGCGATGGCAGTGAGCGTGCCCTTAAAGTCATCTGCAACAGCATCGCGTAACGAGTGAAGTTGGACTGATAGCAGTGGAGTAGTACTGGATGTTGTATTTGTACATGCAGTAATTGTGAACATAGTTGCCAATACCAAAACAAAAGAAAATAATTTCATCACGAGACCAAGTCAGATATTTGTATCATTAATGTTAGCATTAACTTGCATTGCCCGTCTATTTGGTGCAAATTAAATCAAATAATTTCATTTATTAAACGATTATGAAACATCTTCTGCTCTTAATCATTATTTCTAGTTTACTAGGATGCGCTGTTAAACAAGAAGCTCAGACACCTAATATTTTATTTATCTACACTGATGACCAAGCGCCTTGGGCACTTGGATATTCGGGAAATACTCAGATTTACACCCCTAATTTGGATGACTTAGCTGAACAAGGTCTTTATTTACCGAACTCCTATACAACCACACCGGTATGCAGTCCTGCTCGAGCTGGTCTACTTACATCACAATACGGTTTTGAGCTAGGAATAGATGATTGGATCAACGTAAAAGCCAAAACTCTCACCGCGCATCAACCCTTGTTAGGCATTGAGCAGTCATATGAAACGTGGCCTGAAATTTTACAAAAGGTTGGCTACAAAACAGGTCTGATTGGTAAGTGGCATTTGGGATATCAACCGGAACATCATCCAACGCAGCACGGATACGATGAGTTTATTGGTTTCCTAGCTGGAGGCACTACGCCAGAGGATCCACGTTTGGAAGTGAACGGTGTTGAAACAAATGAACTTGGACTAACGGTCGAAGTCTTAACCAACCACGCCATTGCGTTTTTAAACAGACATAAGGACGATAAATTTGCGCTCTCGTTGCACTACCGGGCTCCACATTATCGCTTTTTGCCTGTTGCGCCAGAAGATGCCGCCCCTTATGAAGATGTAGAGATTGCTTTGCCTCATCCAGATTATCCTGGATTAAATACTGAGCGAGCACGAAAACTGATGCGTGAATATATGTCTAGTGTGACAGGTATCGATCGCAATGTGGGTTTATTGATGCAAACACTTGAGCAGTTGGGACTGTCACAAAATACCGTGGTTATATTTACATCGGATCACGGATACAACATCGCTCATAACGGTATGTGGCATAAAGGCAATGGTTATTGGTTACTGTATGAGCCTCCACTGGGGACTCCTAATGTACCGCGCGGCCAGCGTCCCAATATGTATGACAACAGTTTAAAAGTACCAACCATCGTACGTTGGCCAGGAGTAATACCCAAGGCATCTATTAACGATTCAACTATGTCAAATCTCGATTGGTTTCCAACGCTCGTTGCTATAGCGCGAGGAAAAGTGAGTAAGGATAACATTGTACGTGGACAGAGTTATTTGCCGTTGTTTTTAGATCCTGAGCAAATATTGTCCAGCGATTATTATGCTGCTTACTCGTCATTACACCAGTCAGTTACCCAAATGCGCAGCTATAGTGATGGGCGTTTTAAATTGATAAAAGATTTTAATAATTCACAGCGTGATGAAATGTATGATTTGAAAAATGATCCCGAAGAAAAGTTCAATATTATTAATAGTACAGAAGCAGATATCCAAAAAATAAAGGTAACATTTGACAAGGTTATTATTGAAAAAATGAACGAAACGAATGATCCAGCGCTTATTTACCATCGCTTTGTAGACGATAAATCGTCATAAGGTTAGTTGATATCACAAATACCTCCATCAAAGCACCACCGATAGTACCAATGTAAAGGTTATTGATTAACCAACACGAGGCGCCCAAAATGATACCGATGCGCATTTTGGTGCCGGATAAACAAAACAACGAATATATTCCGATGATACTGGCTACAATTGCGAAAATGTCCGTTACGGATTGGTAATTTATTGTGCCTATAATAAGCGTTATCAATATAAAAATGCATGCTACTATTAAAGACGAACTATATATCGATATGACAGTCCTGATAAGGCTTAATCCACATATCAAAGCTGGAACGTGAGCATCTAAGAAGTAAAAGTGTAAGCCATGTACGACATACAAAAGAGTGAGTAGCATTTTTAAAGTGCGATCATTGGTTTGATAATAAGCTAGTATGGCAAGAGCAAAGCTGAAACCACCTAGTAGTTGCCCAATCACTATTTCAGACATATTTATACTCATAGTTATATTTTATCTATTCTTATTTTTACAGATATCGTTTGTACTAATCAAATTTAATCATATTATGCGTAAACAAAACCATTGTGATTGAATTTGATTAAAATTGCTTGACTATGTTTATATCAGGGGTAGAATTGTAAAGATATCGTTAATTTAGTTTCCATTAAAGAACACTGGGAGAGACATTATCTATGTCGAATAAAAAAGAAGAATTCAAACATGTAAATTATAGCTGGGACGATGCACATGCTGCAGGGCTAAGTGAAGTTGAAAGCTTAGTTTACCGTTCTAATATACTTGGTGCAGATCAGCGTATAACTAATACCGGTGGTGGAAATACATCTGCAAAGTTAATCGAAAAAGATCCTCTCACTGGTGAAGACGTAGAAGTGTTATGGGTAAAAGGTTCTGGTGGCGATTTACGTACTGCCAAATTAGAAAACTTTTCATCACTTTATCAAGGTAAGTTAACCAGCCTTGATGATACATATCAAGCTAGAGACGATAAAGGTTATAAATCCGCAGGTGAAGATGCCATGATCGGCATGTATAAGCACTGTAATTTTTGTTTAAATCCTCGCGCATCGTCAATAGATACACCTCTTCATTCTATGATTGCTGATAAACATGTAGATCATTTACACCCAAATGCGGTTATTGCTATCGCCTCATGTAAAGACCAAGAAGCCCTCACAGAAGTTGTTTGGGGTGGGAAAATGGCATATGTTCCTTGGATGCGCCCAGGTTGGGAAGCTGCCAAAGTCTGCGAAGATGCATATGCTGCAAAACCAGATAGTGTAGGTATATTACTTGGCCAACATGGTCATACGAACTGGGAATCTGAAAGTAAAAGTTGTTATGAAACTTCATTGTGGGTTATTGAAACAGCAGCCCGTTATATTGAAAAACATGATAAAGGTGAAATGACTTTTGGTGGTGCTAAAGTTAAAAGTTTGTCTGATAATGAACGGACCGAGCTGCTTACTAAATTTTTACCTGTAGCTCGAGGTGTTTTATCAAATAAAGTTAAATTTGTCGCCACGGTGCAATCAGATGAAACAGCATTAAGATTTGTTAACAGTGTTGATGCGCCACGTTTAGCTAAGTTAGGCACATCATGCCCAGATCACTTTTTAAGAACTAAAATACAGCCGCTATATGTTGATTTTGACCCTGCTGTAGATGATTTTGATACTTTAGTAACTAAACTAAACACTGGTATTGTTCAATATCGCAAAGATTACGAAGCATATTATAATAATTGTAAGCGTGATGATTCACCAGCGATGCGTGATCCAAGTCCAACCGTTATATTAATTCCTGGTGTAGGTATTATTGGGTGGGGCAAAAATAAATCAGAGTCAAGAGTTACAACTGAATTCTATAATTGTGCAATTGAAGTCATGCGTGGAGCTGAAGCTATAAGTGAGTATACTGCTTTACCGCAACAAGAAGCATTCGATATAGAATACTGGGCATTAGAAGAAGCAAAACTTCAACGTATGCCAAAAGAAGCCACATTAGCACGTGATATTGTAGTGGTTATAGGAGCTGGCGACGGTATCGGTAAAGAAACAGCTTTCCGCGTTGCTAAAGAGGGTGCACACGTGGTATGTGCTGACCTGCGCTTAGATGCTGCACAAGCAACAGCAGATGAACTAACCGCTATTTATGGTCAAGGTATTGGTGTTGCAGGAACTGGTATTTCTGGTTGCGGTCCAGCAATTGCTTTAGCAGTAAATATTACTGACCGTCAGTCTGTATCAGAGATGTTCAAGCAGGTGACACTAGCTTACGGCGGAATCGATAAAGTTATCGTAACTGCTGGTGTTTTCTTAGCACCAGGTCAAGCAGGTATGGGCAATGATGAAATGTTTGATGTAAGTTTTGCTGTAAACGTCAAAGGTGGATACATTGTTGGTACTGAAGCCAATAAACTTTGGCAAGCACAAAACTTACCGGGCGCTATGGTATTAACCACCAGTGTAAATGCAGTGGTATCGAAAAAAGGATCATTGGCTTACGACACATCTAAAGCTGCAGCAAACCACTTGGTCCGTGAGCTAGCTGTCGAACTCTCTCCATTAGTAAACGTAAATGGTTTAGCTCCTGCTACAGTCGTCAAAGGAAGCACAATGTTCCCACGTGACCGGGTTATAGCATCTTTAAGTAAATATCATGTTGATTATTCTGAAAATGACAGTGATGATGAATTACGTGATAAGTTAGCGATTTTTTATGCCCAGCGTACATTAACCAAACAGCCAATTACTCCCGCAGATCAAGCCGAAGCAGCATACCTAATGGTGTCTGGTCAACTCAGTAAAACAACGGGCCAAATCATCAGTGTTGATGGCGGATTACATGAAGCATTTTTGCGTTAAATAACAACGTATAACAATGTAACTACAACGAATTTATAGGTGAAAATATATGCAGCAACAACGTATCGATAAAGCAATTATAGCTGAACAAAACGCAAAACTAGAAGCAAATTTGCAAGAAGATTATCAAGCGCTAGGTAACAAACTAGCGCGTGACAACATTAATATTGATGAAATTACATCGGCCGCTGAAAAGTTCCAAATTGCTGTACCTTCTTGGGGTACAGGTACTGGTGGTACGCGTTTCGCGCGCTTCCCGGGTGAAGGTGAGCCACGTAATATTTTTGAAAAACTTGAAGATAGTGCCGTTATCAATGATTTAACTCAAGCGACAGAGCGTGTTTCTCCGCACTTCCCTTGGGATAAAGTAGATGATTTTAGTGAGTTAAAAGACGCATCTGACGCACTAAATTTAAAATGGGATTCAATCAATTCAAACACGTTCCAAGATCAGCCAGGACAAGAACACAGCTTTAAATACGGTAGCTTGAGTAACACAAGTAAAGATAGTCGTGATTTAGCCATCGCTCATAATCTAGAGTGTATTGAGTGGGGTCAAATGTTGGGTTCTAAGACATTGACTGTATGGGTTGGAGACGGTTCTAATCATCCCGGTCAACAACATTTTCAGCATGCGTTCGAACGTTATTTAGAAAGTATGAAAGAAATTTATGCTGGACTACCAAGTGATTGGGAAATGCATATCGAGCACAAAATGTTCGAACCTGCTTTTTATTCAACAATTATTCAGGATTGGGGAAGTAATATACTCGCGGCAATGGAACTAGGTCCACAAGCCAAATCGTTAGTTGATTTGGGACACCATGCACCTAACGTAAACATTGAAATGATCGTGTCACGCTTGATTCAGTTTAAGAAGTTAGGTGGTTTCCACTTTAACGATTCTAAATATGGCGATGACGACTTGGATAGCGGTAGTCTACATCCATATCAGCAGTTCTTGATTTTTAACGAGTTAGTTGATGCAGAACATCGCAACCAAGCAGAATTTAATCCAAACTATATGCTCGATCAGTCTCACAATGTGACAGATCCAATTGAAAGCTTGATGAATTCAGCGGCTAGCGTGCAGCGCTCTTACATAGCAGCCTTATTGGTTGACCGCAATGCATTAACTCAATATCAAGCTGACAATGATGCACTAATGGCAAGCAACACTTTGAAAAAAGCGTTCACAACCGACGTATCTCCAATCTTAGAGATGGCACGCTTACGCAAGGGCGGAGCAATTGATCCGATTGCTACATACCGTGCATCTGGTTATAGAAGTGCAGTAGCTAAAGTACGTCCTAATAGTGGCGGCAACGGCTCAGGTATTGTTTAAATATAAAATGATGTATGCCTGTTAATGGCAACTTAATAATAAAAAAAATGCAGCAAAGTAAGCTGTCATGGAGTAGTTATGTCAAGTGCAGAAGAATTTGAAACCCAACCGGTCTCGCCCGATAAATTACAAGGCCCTAAACCATTTGCCGCCAGTTACTCTGGTGAGCATGTGGCAGGTACTGAATTTGTTATAGGTGCATTATTTGTGTCTTGGGGTGTTGGTGCTGGTGACATTTTAGTCGGTTTGCTGTTTGGTAATTTACTAGCTGTATTAACCTGGGGATTGATTACTGCACCGATTGCTACCGATACCAGACTTACTTTGTATGCGTATTTAGAGAAAATTGCCGGTCCTGGTACCATTAAATTTTACAGTGTTGTGAACGGCGTTTTGTTCTGTGTGCTAGCAGGCGCCATGATCACCGTTTCTGCGTCCGCTGTAAGAATTTTATTTGGTATAGATGACCAAATAGGGTATTTCCCAACGGATATGCGCTTTGTATTGGTTGTCCTTGGTGTTGGTGCTGTCGTAGTTTATATGGCGGTTAAGGGTTTTAAAAAATTAGCAGCTTTTGCTGAAGTGTGCGCACCTTGGATGATACTCATGTTTATTGTCGGTGCACTAGTAATGTTGCCAACTACAGTTCTTGCAACAGCAGGCGTTGATGGTATCAGCAGCTTTAGTGATTTTCTTAAAGTAGCAAATGATTCAATTTGGATAGATAACGATAGTGATATTGGTATCTGGCACGTTGCTGCCTTTGCGTGGATTGCGAACTTAGCCATGCACGGTAGCTTAGGCGATATGACTCTATTGCGTTTTGCAAAGAAATCTAAATATGGATACTTTTCAGCTTTAGGTATGTTCATTGGTCACTATATTGCTTGGGTGTGTGCAGGTATCATGGGCGCAGGAGCTGCTATCTTACTTAATACCAGCATTACTGCTATCGACCCAGGTACAGTTGCGTTCTCTGCTTTAGGTGCATCTGGTATCTTAGCCGTTATTATCGCCGGGTGGACTACATCTAACCCAACTATTTATCGTGCGGGTCTTGCGTTTAGTTCACTAAACCATGCGTGGGGTAGAACACGCGTGACCATTGTGGTCGGTATTATTACCACGATTATTGCGTGTTCGCCGTTTGTATTTTCTAAGTTACTTGGTTTTGTTGGCTATATGGGCATGTTACTAGCCCCTGTGGGTGCAATCATCGTTACCGAGCACTGGTTATTTGCCAAGTTAGGCTTGACGCGTTACTGGTCAAAATATAAGGGTAACACTACAAACATAGCTGCGCTTGCTACCTGGATTATTTCCGTCGTCGCAGGTATTACAGTAGAACAAACTGGTTTATTGCACTTATTTTTCATCCTTATTCCACTGTGGATTTTTGCAACAGTGCTTTACATTGGGTTGGCTTCTGTAATGGGTGCTAAAGAAACCTATTCACAAGCCGCAGAACATGAAGCTGCTGAATTCCAACGAAAAGAAGCAGAGCGTGCGTATTTAGCGAATGATTTAGCTGAAACACAAGCAAATCCAAAGAAAAAAGTCACTACGCAAGTGTTAGTTGCAAAATACGCTTCCTACCTAGCCCTAATAAGTTGCGCTTATTTAGGTGTTATGTCGTATGCAACAGAAAATATTGACCTTGCAACAACTTGGCTCCTATTACCAACGTTAATTTACTTTGTTACTGCAACTTATGCCATGTTGCAGCAAGACAAGAACTAGGGATTAATGATGTCTGTTGCAGAGTTATCTCATACATTAATTATTGATATTGGTAAAACACACGTTAAGTTGTTGGTGTTGAATAGTTGCTATGAAGCGGTCCATTCAACCCAAATGAGCAATACGCCAGTGCTTTCAGATATCTACCCATGCGCAGATGTTTCTGCCATTTGGAAGTGGCTATGTTCATCTATTACAACTATAACACCTAAATACTCGATCACTAAGATGACGATTACAACACATGGGGCGACAGCTGCGTTAATTGATAAACACAATGCTTCGCCTGACGGTTTAGTTTTACCGATTCTTGATTATGAATGTACTAAACCTTTCGATGATTCTATTAGTTATGAAACGGACCGTCCTGATTTCGTAGATACTTTCTCTCCGAGCTTACCTGGGGGGCTGAATCTAGGACGTCAGCTGTATTGGCTGAAAGAGTCATTCCCAGAGGCATTTGCTAATACCACGGATATTCTCATGTACCCTCAGTATTGGGCGTGGCGGTTTACCGGAGAGAGTGTTTCGGAAATTACTTCTTTAGGTTGTCACACCGATTTGTGGTCAATTAAAGACAACACATATTCTGAACTTGTCAAACAATTAGATTGTATCGATTTATTTCCTAAACTCAAACCAGCGTGGCACAAGGTTGGTGATATTAAAGACGATTTATGCCATCAATTGGGTTTACCTAAAGGTTGTGAGTTCTTCAGTGGTTTACATGATAGTAATGCAAGTTTTTTACGTTACCGTATTGCTCAAGAAAATAAGCCTTTTACAGTTATTTCTACTGGCACTTGGACCATATTAATGGCATCTCAGGTTTCACTTTCTAATCTTAAAAGTGATAAAGATATGCTTGCTAATATCGATGCATTTGGTTCACCAATAGCATGTGCAAGATTTATGGGTGGAAGAGAATTTGAAGCTATTTGTGAACAGGCTGGTTCTTGGTTAGGTGAACAATTTAATCAAAATGATATTCAGAATGTAATTAATAATGAAGTATTTGCATTGCCTGATTTTAGTGATGGCTCGGGTCCATTTGGCGGTGCCCAATCTAAACTCATTGGCCCTGTAAATGAAGTTAGTGGAATCGCTATTGCTACGTTGTATTGTGCACTTATGATTGATTACCAGCTTGATATGTTAGGTGCTCATGGCGATGTTTATATCGAGGGTGCTTTCCTTAAAAACCCTTTGTTATGTTCTATTGTTAACTCACTCAGATTAAATCAAGAAGTCATGTTGTCTGAAGATAGTACTGGCACTGTATTAGGTGCTGCATATCTTACTCAGTGGGATACAGAGAAACCCATTCTTACTGTTAGTCCTGCAACAGTAATTCAACTTGAAGGGTTAGATGAATTTAAACAAAAATGGAGAGAACTTACTAAATCTAATGAAGCTGTAGATTAATCATCTACAGCTTCAACAATTAGAACTTCAATCCCATTTTCTTCAAGAAACTTCACTTCTTTTGGATCAACTTTTGAATCCGTAATAATAATATCGACCTCTGAAAGAGGGCAGAGTACTAGGCTGCTTTTTTTGCCAATCTTACTGCTATCGGCAAGAATAACTAGTTTCTCAGCTTGTTTTTTCAACTTTTGTTCAGAACGAATAAGTAAAGGATCTGATTCCATTACACCGAATCTACTCACACCAGGTGATCCCATAAACATCATTTTTCCATGGTAGTAAGGTGTGCAATCGTTTTCATAAGAGCTTAAAATAATGCCCTGTTCTCGATATATCTCACCACCTGGAAGGCTTACCTGGTTATCGCTATTTTCAGTTATATGATTTGCAAGTACAAATGAATTTGTGAAAACATTCACAGAAACCTGTGGTAGGAATTCGCCCATCATAAAGGTTGAACTTCCACCATTGATAATGATTGAATCACCATCTGAACATAACTCAACGGCGCGTTTTGCAATGCGTTTTTTGGTTTCAGAGCGTTTCGCTTTATCTACTCTAAAAACACTACTTGCAATATGTTTTTTAATTGGTTCACCATGAATAGATTCAGCACCACCTCGAATCTTTTTTATTTCATTGCGTTTAGCCATTTTAGTAATGTCACGTCTAATAGTGGCCTCAGACGAATTTAGCTTTTCAGTAAGACTTCTTACACTTGCAAACTGTTGCTGGTCTAAAATATCTTTTATTAGTTGTTGTCTATGTTTTTCTAACATAGGGTTACCACCATGTTCAGTTGAATTGTCATTATTTTTATTATACATAAACTACATTTAAGTTATTGAAGCTAATATAATATAGTACTTCAGTCACAGGTGATTGTAAAAGAAAAGTTATGACGTAAATGGATAATTTTCTTTACATTAGGTGTAAATTTATATAAGTAAATAAAAATATAGATATTAAGCAAGCGATAGCAATCAATATCGATTAAATCTAATCATTTACAATCACTTGATTTATTGTTAACCTCATTATTATCGTAATAATTAGGACAATATTTATGCCTTCATATTTAGAAAATCAATTTGGGTTAAAAGATAAAATTGCAGTAGTAACTGGTGCTACAAGAGGATTAGGTCAAGCAATGGCACTGGCTATGAGCGATGCGGGAGCAACTGTTGTTGTGGTTGGTTCTCGTATTGAAAATTTAGAACAAACGTCTTCATTATTGAAAGCTAAAAATAATGATTTTTTAGCGTTGGCATGTGATCAATCTAAAGGCGAACAAATTATTGCTGTCATTGACGCTGTTGTAGCAAAGTATGGTCGTATTGATATTCTTGTTAATAATGCAGGCACAATAAGGCGTGCACCTGCGCATGAATTTTCAGATGATGACTGGAATGAAGTTATTAATGTGAATTTAAATGGTGTTTTTAAGTTTTGCCGTGAGGCTGGAAATCATATGCTCAAGCAAGGTTCTGGAAAGATCATTAATATTGCTTCTTTACTCAGTTTTTCAGGTGGGATTACCGTTCCTGCATATGCAGCGAGTAAAGGTGGTGTTGCCCAAATAACCAAAGCACTAGCTAACGAGTGGGCGAGCTCAGGTATTCAAGTGAATGCAATTGCACCTGGATATTTTGAAACAGACAATACTACCAATATCCGTAACGATAAAGACCGTTACGAAAGTATCACTGCCCGCATACCTTGTGGTGAATGGGGAAAACCTGAAGACCTAGCTGGTGCTACTGTTTTCCTAGCAAGTTCCGCATCTAACTACATGAATGGACATGTAATGTTAGTCGATGGAGGATGGATGGCACGTTAAGCCAACATCTACGAATAATACCTAGAATAGTATAGTTCTTCCGTAATGTCGTACCTTACATTTTAAGGTGCGATGTTTTGCGCATTAATTAAAAAGGTATTGAGTTTATTTATAACTATTAGGATATGTTATGAAAGTGATTGCTTTTCCGTGTGAATTGGATTCCCAAGAAGCACGTTGTGCACTATTGCCCAATAATATTAAATCGTACACATTAATGGGTTATTCAGTATTAATAGAATCTGGTTTGGGATTCCAGCTAAATATTGAGGATTCTGACTATAATGATGCAGGTGCTGTTGTTGCTGACTCGAGAGAGGATTTATTTAAACGTGCGGATTTGATTTTGAGCGTGCGAAAAATACCACAATCTGAATTATCACAAGTTCAAGGCAAAATTCTAATCAGTTTTTTAGACGCATTTAATGAAGATGCCTATCTTGATGCCCTAACTACTTACCGTATTACCAGTTTTAGCATGGAAATGATCCCACGTTCTACACGTTGTCAAAAAATGGATGCCCTGAGTTCTCAGGCTAGTTTGGCAGGGTATGCAATGGTTATCCAAGCACTTAATAATTACAGATCTATAATGCCAATGATGATGACTGCTGCAGGCACTATTAAACCGGCTAAAGTGTTTGTTATTGGTGCTGGAGTGGCTGGTCTCCAAGCAATTGCAACTGCCAAAAGATTAGGTGCGACTGTGACTGCTTTTGATACACGAACAGTTGTGGCAGACCAAGTACGCTCTCTAGGTGCAAAGTTTTTAGAGATTGATTTGGGTGAGACAAAGCAAACCGAGCAAGGTTATGCTCAAGCACTCAGCACCGAACAATTAGCAATTCAACAAGCCGAACAAGCTAAGTGTATCTGTGATTCGGATATTGTCATTACGACCGCACAACTGTTTGGTAGAAAACCCCCAGTGTTAATTAAAGATGAAACTATAGCCCAGATGAAACCTGGAGCAGTTATCGTTGATATGGCAGCACTAGATGGTGGCAATGTTGAAGGTACTGTTCCTGGTGAGGTCATTGTAAAGCACAAGGTGACAATTGTGGGTACGGGTAATTGGCCAAATATGGTTGCTTACAATGCTTCGCAAATGTATGCGAACAACTTGCAAAATTTGGTTTCTGAATTTACTGATTCGGACGAACAGACTTTCAGTATCGATTTGGAAGATGAAATTCAAATTCTTGCTGTGATTACACATAACGGGTCCGTTACCAACCAGATGGTGCAAAACTCACTTAAGGAAGCATAATGATTGCTATTTATTTACTGTTTATTTTGATATTGGCCATTGTTGTTGGCTTCGAACTCATTCGTAAAGTGCCTTCTACCTTACACACTCCATTGATGTCAGGTTCTAATGCTATTTCTGGCATCACTTTGATTGGTGCATTAAGTCTATCCGGCGGTGAACACTCACAATTCGCCACTTGGCTTGGATTTGCTGCTGTTGCTCTGGCAACAATTAACGTGGTCGGTGGTTATTTGGTGACTGATCGCATGTTAGCTATGTTTAAGAAGCGATAGGAGCATATTGTGCAAGACTATAATGTATTAATTAATTTTGTTTATGTCGTTTCGGCAGTTTTATTTATTTTTGGTTTGAAGTTATTAAGCCATCCAGCGACTGCTAGAAAAGGAAACCTATTATCCGCACTGGGTATGTTTGTTGCAGTGATTGTGACTCTATTGGATAAAAACATTTTATCATTTGAGCTTATTTTAGCAGGTATTGTCGTTGGTTCAGCTATTGGTGTGTTTACTGCTAAAAAGATAGAAATGACGGCTATGCCGGAACTAGTATCACTTTTCAACGGCATCGGTGGACTTGCTAGCTTGGCGGTTGCCTATGCAACGATTGTGTCTGCTGAACAAATTAATGTGTTTATCTTAACCGTCAGTGTGTTGGCCTTATTAATCGGAGCGATTACCTTCTCAGGCAGTGTTATCGCATGGGCCAAATTAAGCGAGCGTATGATTGGACGTCCGATTGTGTTTAAAGGACAAGTAGTGTTTAACGCCGCATTAATCGTTGCTATTGTTGCTCTTAGCGTACTTGTCGTTATACAGCCAAGCGTTGCGACGTGGCATATTGTTCTGATTGCATTGGCATTGCTGATGGGCGTGATGTTTGTGTTACCGATTGGTGGCGCGGATATGCCAGTAGTGATTTCATTATTGAATAGTTACTCTGGTTTGGCGGCCTGTGCTGCAGGTTTTGCGCTAGAAAATAATCTATTGATTGTGGCGGGCTCTTTAGTAGGGGCAAGCGGTATCATTTTGACTAACATAATGTGTAAAGCAATGAATCGTTCACTGATTAATGTATTAACATCAGGTTTCCAAGCGGTAATAACCAGCGATGTCAAAATTGAAGGTGAGATCAAACCATTAACACCTGAGGATGCATTTTATGTTCTAGAAGCTGCGCAATCTGTGCTAGTAATTCCTGGTTATGGGATGGCAGTAGCGCAAGCGCAACACGTGATGAAAGAGCTGCAAGAGTTACTTGAGAAAAACGGTGCAGAAATGGCCTATGCTATACACCCAGTAGCTGGCAGAATGCCTGGACATATGAATGTCTTGCTTGCAGAAGCGGATGTTTCATATGAGCAATTATTCGAAATGGATGAAATCAATGCACGCATCGATACATTTGATGTTGCCATCGTCATTGGCGCAAACGATGTAGTCAATCCAGCAGCAAGAGAACTACCAGGTAGTCCTATATATGGTATGCCAGTTATTAATGCCGATTTAGCCAAAAATGTATTTGTTCTTAAGCGTGGTATGGCTGCGGGCTTTGCTGGTATTGAAAATCCATTATTTTTTAAACAAAATACCCGAATGATCTTTGGTGATGCTAAAGAGACACTGGGTAACCTTGTCCGTCAGTTCTCATCATGAGAACTGACGTATAATTAATACCTCACTAAAGCAGTCATTTTTAGTCAAATTAATTCAAATTAAGTCTTTTTGTCCATCAAAGTTTGTTGTAAACTAAACGTTAATCTGATGATAATGCTGTTAAATAAGGTAAACCTTCAAATGAAAATTCAACGTATTAGATCACTACCGATTATGCTTGGTTCTGTTGCATTAACTTTAATGTCTTATGTATCAGTGGCCGCAGATAAGCCTAATGTTTTATTTATATTAACTGATGATCTTGGTTTTAATCAGGTAGGCGCTTATAGCTCGACTAAGATTAAAACCCCTAATTTAGATGAGATGGCTGCGAACGGTGTTCGTTTTGAGCAAGCATATTCAGGTAATACTGTGTGTTCACCATCTCGCGTTTCACTATTTACAGGTCGTGATGGCCGATATATGTCAAATAATTCAAACACAGTTCAGCTTGAAGAAATTGATATTACAATGGCTCATGTTTTAAAACACGCAGATTATGATACGGCGTTATTTGGTAAGTATTCTATTGGTTCCAAAATGGGTGTGACTGATCCACTCGCCATGGGTTTTGACACTTGGTACGGCATGTACTCTATCTTAGAAGGTCATCGTCAATACCCACAAATCTTATGGCGTGATGGTGTTAAAGAACGTATTAAAGCTAATGAAGGTGGTCGACAAGGTGCATATGCGTCTGAGATCTTTACTAATGAAACCATTGATTTCATTAAACAGGACCGTGAAAACCCATTCTTTGTGATGCTAGCTTATACATCTCCGCATGCTGATTTAGCGGTCCCTAAACAGTACAGCGACATGTATGATTTCCCTGAAACCCCTTATTTAGGTATGCAAAATGGGAAACCAACAGATAAGTACGCATGGTATTACCCAGAGCCAATTGAACGTCCTAATGCGGTGCTTGCAGGTATGGTTACGGCATTAGACGATTATGTTGGTCAATTAATAGATACTCTTAAAAAAACGGGTCAATTAGACAATACTATTATTATTTTCACATCTGATAATGGTCCTCACGACGAGGGCGGTGCGGATCCTGAGTTCTTTGATGCTGCAGCACCTTACAAAGGACAAAAGCGTGATTTATATGATGGTGGTATTCACGTACCAATGATCCTGCATTGGCCTGACCAAATTAAACAAGGTCGTGTCGATCAAACTCCTTGGACGTTTGCAGATGTCTTACCAACCCTTGCGGACATTGCAGGTGTAAATTTAGATTTGGTACCACGTGTTCGCACTAATGGTGTATCAATTAAATCAATCTTAAATGATAGCCCTATTGAAATGCCTGAGCGTACATTGTATTGGGAGTTTTCGAAACAGGTTGGTGATCCAAATTCAGGTATTATAGGTGATACTTTTCAAGCAGCACGCAGGGGTGATTGGAAAGCTGTTCGTTATGGATTTGATGCTGATTTAGAGCTTTATAATATTTCTAATGACCCAAATGAGTCAAATAATTTGGTATTGAAAGAAAAGAAAATAGCTAAAGAATTTTTAGATATGTTTGAAACATATAAATAAAAATAAGAGTGTGTTTAACCCTTGGCATTGTTAGGTTTGTCATGCTTATCAATGTCCAAGGGCTCCTTAATTTAATTCTCAATAGGACTCTATTAAATATGAGTGGTATTAAAAAGTTATGTCAGTCAAATAAAAAAATTATAACAATAATTACTTCACTTACTTTGTTATACACTATTTCTGCTTGCACAGGTATTCAAACTGCAAACGTTGATTATTTTGCTGATAACGGTACAGGAAATTCATTAGCAATTGTTCAAAATCCTGCTGGTATTTACCATAAAGGAATTACCTATGTATCTTATCAAGGTCCATTTGAAGACCCATATATTGCATCTTATAACCATAAGACGGGTGAGTGGTTAGGACCTTTCCGTGCTGGCACGAGTGAGTTGGGTCGTCGTGAGGGTAGAACAAAATTTGATAATCATGGTAAACCAACATTATTAATCGATGACGAAGGTTATATTCATGTTTATTACGGTGGTCATGGTGGTGATAAGCATCATGGGACTAATACTTTAGGTAACATTCATCATGGCGCTAATAAAAATTCAATATCTAAACGTCCATTAGATATTACTGAATGGGATGAAGTAGATAATATTTCAGTATTCGGTACATATAATCAAGCTATTAAGATGGATAATGGTGATATTTATCTATTCTATCGTCACGGTGCGCATAGAAGTGACTGGGTTTATCAAAAATCAACCGATAATGGCAGAACTTATGATGCCCCTGTCTCTTTCTTAAAGCATAAAAGACGTACGGATTTAGATGCTGTTGATAGCTGGTATGCCTGGGCTGTGAAAGGTGAGGGTAATAATATAATTGTTGGTTTTGATTATCATTTATGTTGGGATGGAAGAGCGGAACCTAGTGGTCGAGGTCATACGACAGAACGTCATGATGCGCACTTTATGTCATTTAATACACAAACAGGTGAGTGGACAAACGTTCAAGGTGATTTATTAAATATGCCATTGAATCGAGAAGAGGCAGAGCAGAAAACGTTAGCTGCAAGTACTGGCGATATGTGGACATTTAACGGGTCTGTTAAACTAGATTCTGAGGGTCATCCTCATATTGCTACTAATTATGGTGTCGATCTTGGTAAAAAAACAGGTGGGCCAAAATTAACTCACCACCTACGATGGAATGGCAGTGATTGGTCGCAACCAACAACAGTTAATGGAAAAATATCAGGGGAGTCTCGTGGGGACTTTACTGTGAGTTCTTCCTCAAATATTGAATTTATACTTTCAGATAATGATGGTACGGACGCTACAATTACACGTTGGGTAAGTGATAATGGTGGTAAATCCTTCTCTAAAAAAGATGAATTATTAAGACGACCTAGTTCAACCTTTGCAGTTTCATCGTTGATTGAAAACTCTCATCCAGATGCCCGCTTAATCGTAGCAGAACGTTCTAGGTTAACACCACATAGAAAAATTTACCTTGTGGGTGACAATGGTCCGCTTGGACGATTATTACAAGATGCAACGCTCGAAAAAGATAGTTCTGTGTTCGTGTCTAAAATCAAATAGCTTATTTAAAAATTATCAGAGGAAGTATCATGTATAAAAAGAAAAGAGGCTTTAGTCTTTCTGCATTGGCATTAAGTATCGCCTTAACTGGTTGTTCAGGTAACGATGAAGTAAATACACAATCTACATCAGCCGTGGCTGATGTAAAAGAAGTAGCTACGCAATCTTACAGTCAAGCGATATCTGCAGAAGAAATTCGGAATTCTGCTTATGATATTGCAACGCGTGCAGGAGCCTGGCAAATTGAACAGTTAGGTAATTTAAATTATATACCTGAGTCACATCGTGCTAAATCTGAAAATGCCAAATTTTGGATCCAAGCGGCTTTTTATATCGGTTTAACTGAGTGGACGGGCATATCTAAAAATCCTGAATTCTTAGCTCACCTTGAAAAAATGGCTGCAGAAGAAGAGTACGGTTTATTAACAGATCGCCCTTATCACGCAGATGACCATACCATTGGCCAAACTTATCTCTGGTTAACTGAGCAAACCGGAAATAAAGCAGCATATGGTCCGACCCAAGAACATTTTGACTGGATTTTAGCTAACCAGCCTAATGTTGGGTTGGAAATGCTTGATAGTACCGCAAGTGGGTCTGGTAAATTGCATAATGAAGGTAATTGTCAACTTCGCTGGTGTTGGGCAGATGCATTATTTATGGCACCAAGAACCTGGTTGAAGTTATCCAATGCGACTGGCGATCCTAAATATTTTGAATATGCTGATAAAGAGTTTTGGGCCGCAGCTGATTATTTATTCTCTGATAAGTATGGCTTATTTTTTCGTGATAGCCGTTATTTTGATATGAAAAGTGACAATGGTGAGCCTGTTTTCTGGGGCCGTGGTAATGGATGGGTTTTTGCTGCCCTGCCTTTAATTATTAATGATTTACCAGATGATCATCCATCACGTCCACGTTACATTGAATTATATAAGAAAAATGCTGCTGCTTTATTAAAATTACAAACAGCAGATGGCTATTGGCCAGCTTCCTTGATGGATCCTAATAAAGTTAAAACACCTGAAATTAGTGGTACTGGCTTTATTACTTATGGTTTAGCTTGGGGTGTAAACAATGGAATTTTAGATGATACTGAATCTAAAAAGATTGTCGAGGATGGTTGGCGGGCAATTCAACAAGCCATTAGCGGTGATGGTCGAGTTAATTGGGTACAACATGTTGGTAAGTCACCAGACCCGGTTAAAAAGACCGATTCTCAGTTATATGGAACTGGTGCGGTATTGCTAGCTGCATCTGAAATGTCGAAATGGCAATAAGCTCAGTCAATCAAAATAGGCACTATATGTGCCTATTTTTTTTTATTGTATTAATGTTTTAGTTGGTAGGTTTTTATGAAATTTCATTTATTTTTTATCTTAATAATATTTTTAACAGCATGCTCAGTTTCTAATCCTCCAAATACTATAAAAAATAAAATAGTTTCCTCTTCTCAACAACCTTTACCAATAAAAGTTTTGATAGTTGATGGTCAAAACCATCATACTGTTTGGCCTAAAAGTACGGTGATGTTAAAACAATATTTAGAGTCTTCTAATTTATTTTCTGTTGATGTTTACCGCACAAGACTATTATGGCGTGGTGAAGAAGAACAATCTTATTTAGCACCTTATACGCCTGATGATTATCAACACTTACCTAAACCACAAACGGACTTTACATTTAATCCCATTTTTAACGAATACGATGTTGTGATATCTAATTTTGGTTACAATGCAGCGGATTGGCCGATTAATGTTCAGCGCTCATTTGAAGAATATATGCGAAATGGGGGAGGGTTTGTTTCAATTCATTCTGCGAATAATAGCTTCCCAAATTGGAAAGCATATAATGAAATGACAGGCCTTGGTGGCTGGGGAGGTCGTGATGAAAAAAGTGGACCTTACGTTTATTTCTCTGAAGAAGGTGGTTTAGTCACTGATTTTTCGAAAGGCCCAGGGGGAGCTCATGGTAATAAACATGAGTTTCAAATTAAGACTCGTAACGAGCATCCTATTTTAGCTGGTTTACCTAATGTTTGGATGCATACTAAAGATGAATGTTATGGTAATTTACGTGGTCCTGCAATAAATATGACTGTTATAGCTTCTTCACTATGTCCAGTATCACAAGGAGGTAC
>NZ_DS989810.1:296682-348395 GCF_000155775.1 Glaciecola sp. HTCC2999 | reverse complement strand
TCAGTATCACAAGGAGGTACTGGTAAACATGAACCAGCATTAATGGTACTAACATATGGGCAAGGTCGAATTTTTCATACTACGCTAGGTCATCAATCAGAATCATATGAAAGTGTTGGGTTTATCACTACCTTTTTAAGAGGTGTACAATGGGTTGCTACTGGTACAGTATCCATTCCAGTACCAAATGATTTTCCAACAGAAGATCAATCATCATCTCGCCCTTTTGTTCGTTCCACAAATCTTTGATATTTAAAATGTAAAGATATGTAAATTAAATGTTATTCTTACAAATTTAGACGTAATCTATATTTGAGTAGAGTAAATCATTTAGTTGAATAAATAATGTTAAGTGGAAAAAATACAGGCTGGTCATTGGCAAATATTGCAGTTAATCGTTTCGGTTATGGTGCTATTGCTAATGATCTTCAGCATGCTACATTGGACCCTGTTATATGGGTAAAACAACAACTTCAGCCTGTGACATTTGATGATGGCTTGCCACATTCGTCATTTATGATAGCCGAGCATGAGCGCTATAGAGAGTATAGAAAGCTACTCCAAGAAGATTCTACAAACGCTTCTAGTAAAGCGATGTTTAACAAAGAGCAAGCCCGAAAAACGGTTCGCCAACTTTCTTTAGCCTCATTAAAACGAGCCATTAAATCCCCTCATAGTGTCAGTTGGCGTTTACTCGATTTCTTTTCTAATCATTTCAGTGTTTCAGCAACCGGTCGTCTAATGACTGGCTTAGCACCGACTTTAGAAAGAGAGGCAATAGCAAGTAATTTATTAGGTACATTTGAAGATATGCTTTTAGCTGTCGAACAGCATCCTGCTATGATTATTTATCTTAATAATGAACAATCGGTAGGCCCAAATTCTAAGATATCTAAAAAGCGCCAATCCAAGGGGTTAAACGAAAACCTCGCCAGGGAAATATTAGAACTGCATACGTTGGGTGTAAATGGGGGATATCAACAAACCGATGTCATTGAGCTGGCTAAAGGGATCAGTGGCTGGAGCATTGATAAATCAACCAATGATGATTCCGCAGGCTTTAGATTTAGAAAAAATGCACATGAACCCGGTACACGAACACTATTAGGTAAGCGATATTCTCAAACTGGTATTGCGCAAGGTCAGATGATGTTGTCTGCACTTGCTAATCATCCACAAACCATCGCGCATATTTGCCGTAAAATTGCATGTCATTTCGTGAGTGAAACACCAGATGATAAACTATTGGTCTCGATGCATAATGCTTGGAAGGCGACAAATGGTAGTATCAAAGCAGTGATGCATAGTATGTTTGAATCTGAGTATGCTTGGTTAATATCGCCACAAAAATTTAAAACACCTCGTGAATTTATTATTTCTACTTACCGAAGCTTAGGCACTGAATTGGTAAAAGATAATATATTGTTATCAGGGATCCGCATGCTCGGTCAGCAACCTTTTAAAGCGGGAACGCCAGCTGGGTATAGTGATAAAATAGATGATTGGTTAGGTGCAAATGCATTAGTGTCTAGAATAGATTGGATCTACAGGCTTACTGGTACATTAAAAAATGTTAACGCAGAGAATCTGATGAATAACACATTAGGATTAATACCCAATCATCCAACTTATTTATCTGTTATTCGTGCTGAGAGCCGCCATCAGGCGCTTGCACTATTATTCCTTAGCCCCGAATTTTTGCGGAGATAATCCATGTCAAATACAACTAATAACGGTTATACCCGTCGTCAGTTTATTCAGTTAGCGAGTACAGGCATAGCAGCTCTCTCTTTTCCTGGCATAGCGTCAGCGAGTATGCTTATTAACACTCCTGCATCATCACCGAAAATTGTATGGATAGTATTACGTGGGGCTTTGGATTCATTACATACCGTGATACCAAGCTTTGATAAACACTATCCGACATTACGACCTAGTTTGTCTCAAAGCTTTACGTCTCCAGTCTTACCTCTAGATAGGGGATTTAGTTTACATCCTGCAATGTCAAATATGCATGGTTTATTTAAAACAAAACAGCTTATACCTGTGGTTGCTGTGTCTTCGGGATATCAACGACGTTCACATTTTGATGGTCAAGACTTTTTAGAAAGTGGTAAAGGGATAATTGACCATGATAGTGGATGGTTAGCAAGAGCCATTGATGTGAAACATAAAAAAGCGTTATCTATTTCAAGAGCTGTTCCTATCAGCTTAAGAAGCAGTTCTAAAGTCAATACGTGGTTTCCTTCTCGTCTTAATGATGCGGATAACGATATTTACTTAGCTTTGGAAAAACTATATCAAGATGATGAATTGCTATCGATGCATCTGAACAAGGGACTCGCTTTAAAAGGGATAGTTAATTCGAAAGGTAATAAAAAAGGTAGGTTGGGTAAGTTCGAAGACCTTGCTAAGGATTGCGCTAAGTTACTGACATCTTCGGATAATGTGGATTGTGCTATGTTAGAGCTAGGCGGCTGGGATACGCATAATCAACAAGCGAGTCGATTAAATCAAAAATTAGCTGAATTGGATACTGGAATTGACGTACTGAGAAAAGGTCTGGGAGAGCAATGGTCTAATACAGTGGTGATTGTTGCCACTGAATTTGGACGTACTGCCCGAGAAAACGGTACAAAAGGAACCGATCATGGAACCGGTAATGCTATGTTTTTAGCTGGAGGAAGCCTGAAAGGAGGGATGGTAAAAGGTCAATGGCCAGGATTAGCTGACGAACAGTTATATGAAAATCGAGATTTAATGCCGACAACCAATACGTTTGGATGGATTGGCAGTATTTTACAGCAGCATTGGGGATTCACCGATGAAGAACTTGCTATTGTGTTTCCTCAGGTTGACTCATACAAAGAATCATTATTAATTTAGTCATCAATAAGAAAAAATCTACTTATTGATGATTCCCACAATTAGATCAGACTTTATCAAGTTTCTGTTCTACGATTGATACTTAATCAGTTTAATTATTGCAACAATTCAGGTTGTAACATCCCTTAACATTAGCTGTATCTTTTTCTACCCCTTCATTCGTTTCAGGTTCTGTGAAAGAAGTTATTTTCTGATAGGTAAAACTTTTATCGGATAAATAGGCATGATAATTATTGACTTATTATGATTGTTTTTGCTTTGATTTTAATGCAGGATGGTGTGATAGTTTTTAGTAATCTAGTTAAGAGTGATATATGTTATCAAAAATAAAATCCAATTTCACAATACTAGTTATCAGTCTGAGTATAGCGTCTCTGTCAATGGTAGCTTGTTCTGACATTTATGATAGCCAACATTTAACAAACCGAGCTTTAGCTGATGCCCCAGTAAACTTAATTGTAGGTGAAGGTTTTGAAAATCCTTTAGGATATTATGAATCACAACCTCGTTTTTCATGGAAAATAGATGACAGAGCTCTAGCTCAATCGCAAACTGCTTATCAAATTCAAGTGGCTAGCGATATTTTATTGTTTAATACTGTGCCTGATTATTGGGATACGCTAAAGGTGCAAAGCGAACAAACTAGTTGGGTTCGATATGAAGGTAGCCCGTTAAATACTAGACAAAAAGTTTATTGGCGAGTACGTTTTTGGGACGAACAAGAGCAAGTGTCAAATTGGAGTAAGCCCGCATCAATAGAATTAGGTTTATTAAGCAATGCGGATTGGTTAGGGCAGTGGATAGGACATCCTGATACAACGAAAAATAGTAATGACATTTCGCCTAATCAGTCCAATCTAGCTACACCTCAATACTTACGAAAACCTTTTATTATTAATAAACCAATTAAACATGCTCGCTTATACATTAGTGCTAAAGGTATTTTTAAACCTTATCTCAACGGTCAGGAAGTAGCACCTAACGATGTGATGCTCCCTGGTTGGACTCCATATGATACCCGTATTGAGTCATTAACGTATGACGTGACATCAATGTTAACACAAGGAGAAAATGTACTTGGTGCAAGTTTAGCTGGGGGGTGGTATTCAACCCGTGTGTATAAATTTTTAGATACGGAGCATCAAGTACCTGCTCGTTTATTGACACAGCTAGAAATCACATTTACCGATGACTCAAAACAAACCGTTGTATCTGATGATAGTTGGCAAGTTAGCCAAGATGGTCCAATCCGATTCGCAAGTATTTATGACGGTGAGAAATATGACCAAGGCAAAGAAATTAAAGGTTGGAATACGAGTGATTTTGATGCGTCTCACTGGGCGACATCTATTATTGAACCGTTAACAGATGATATTCAAATATTACCAAAACGACACGCACCAATACGTGTTACAGAACAAATGCAAGTATATGAAATCGTCTCGGTTAATGAAGGTAAGGTCATATTTGATTTTGGTCAAAATATGGTCGGTGTTCCAAGGTTATCGATCCCTGTTGTAGTAGGTCAAGAGGTTACGGTTCGCTATGCTGAGGCCTTGCATAAAGGTGAATTTTATACTGATAACTATCGTAGTGCTAAATCAATTAACCATTTTATGCCCAGTGAAAATGGTGTTGTCGAATATGAACCGACATTTACTTATCATGGATATCGTTACATAGAAATATCTGGCTATGATCAAACTAAGCAACCTACTAAGGACTGGGCAACTGCACAGATACAGCATTCGGATGTGAATATTCATGCTAATTTCTCGAGTTCTCATCCAAAGTTAAACAAGTTAAGCAAGAATATTACGTGGGGCCTACGCAGTAATTTTTATGATATTCCGTTAGATTGTCCACAACGTGATGAACGGTTAGGGTGGACTGGTGATGCACAAGTTTTTGTCACTCCTTCAATGTATATGGCGGATGTATATGGCTTTTGGTCAGCGTGGTTGCAAAGTATTAGAGAAGAGCAAGGGGATGACGGTAAAATCCCTTTATATGTTCCATTTGTTGAGTGGATTAATTTTGCATCATCAGGTTGGGGTGATGCGGTCACAATTATTCCTTGGGAACTTTACATGATGACTGGGGATGAAACAGTCCTGACAGATAATTATGAGATGATGCTAGGATGGGTCGGGTATCACCAAAAGAAAAGCCAAGGGTATGTTTCTAATATGACGACCTTTGGCGATTGGTTACAGCCTTACTCAGCACCTGCATCAGAAGATGGACAGGGTGCAAACCGTGGAGATACTAATTTTAGTTTGATTGGTACTGCCTACTTTGCGCATTCTGTAGCATTAACCCTTAACACTGCTAAAGTACTTGGTAAAGAAGCTGACATTAGTCGTTTGCAGAAATTACATCAAAATATTAAAACCGCGTTTTTAACGACTTTTTTTGATAATGAATTGAACTTACTTTCAGCAAAACCTACGCAAACAACCTACTTATTAGGACTTGCTTACGACTTGTTTCCAAAAGAGAAAAGAGCGTTAGCTGTAGATAAATTAATTGACTTAATTGAACTAGCAGATAATCATCTGCGTACTGGGTTCTTAGGTACACCACTACTAACACAAGTTTTACAAGAAGCTGGTCGAAGCGATATTATTTATGATTTACTTTTTAAAGAGACTTATCCTTCATGGTTTTACTCTATAAATAATGGTGCAACGACTACTTGGGAACGGTGGAATAGCTATACAATAAAGGATGGCTTTAATCCTGAGGGTATGAACTCTTTAAATCACTACGCTTATGGTACTGTATCTAGATGGTTCTATGAAGGCATACTTGGAATAAAGCCTATCACGCCAGGTTTTAAAAGTATTAGTATCGAACCTCAATTTGGAGAGCAACTAAAAAGCGCCAGCGGTTCGTATAACACCCCTCAAGGTAAGGTAAGTGTTGACTGGACATTATTGAATTCAACATTGAGTTTAAAAGTTACGATACCAAAAA
Source organism: Glaciecola sp. HTCC2999 (assembly GCF_000155775.1). Lineage (GTDB taxonomy): Bacteria > Pseudomonadota > Gammaproteobacteria > Enterobacterales > Alteromonadaceae > Opacimonas. The sequence continues at coordinate 342,530 of NZ_DS989810.1, read as the reverse complement.
ATACTACAGCAACAATTATCTTACCAATATTAGACTCACATATACTTAAACTTAATGGACAAGAGACGTATATGAGTGAAATGCAAAACATTGGACCAGGGCGCTATCAAATAGAAGTGACTTTATAACTTTTATTATTAGATGAGAGCTAACGTTTAACCTTGTTAGTTCTCATCTGTAACATAAATAGTACCTTGAGTTATTCGATTTAATAACTCTTCCCAATCATTAGTTTCCCAGTTTGCTATCTGAGCTTTAAAAATGGCATCTCTTAGATATTTCACTGTTAGACTTATATCTCTATATTTATCCTTTCTATGTACTAAGGCTTTTAAAAAATAAAATTCAGGGTTATTTAACTCAGTTTCTTCTAGTCGTTCAAGAAACTCAATTGCCCGGTCAACATTATGCAATGATGGTTCTGCAGCGTTAAGTAATAATCTCGTCGCTCTCATACCTGCTGAGGTGTTGTTTTTTTCAAAAGCCGATGAATACCAAAAAAGCGCCTTTTTTTCGTCATTTTCTACCCATGGACTAGATTCTAGGATAGTGCCTAATCGATACTCTGCTCTGGAAAGACCATATTTACTTGCTTCTGATATCCAGTCAATTGCTTGGTCTAGTTTTCTTTGTTCACGATATAATTTCATTCCATACTCATACATCGCTGGAGAGTGTCCCTGCTCAGCAAGATTTAATAGAATGCTTTCAACATCATATTCGTCTTGACCTAACCATGGAAAATTCAACAATAGCATAGCGAGATTAAACTGATCATTTAACGTATTCTGTTTAGCAAAGAATTGCTTCTTTTTGACGATGGTACGGTACATTCTTTCATTTTCACGTAACATAGTGAACTTACTAAATGAAGCAGCTCCTAAATAAGAACGACTAGGAAATTCAGTAGGTTGATTCTGAAATTCAGGCTTAGGCAATGGAAAAAGTTTGAATTCATTTAGTAAATTCATATGTAACCCAAACTTTTGGACATCGTTTACATTGTGAATCGAACCATCTTTTTTTATGTCATGATCAATGATAAGAAAGGGCGTCGTTTGTTGTGTTAATATTGTGCCAAAGGGGTCATCAACACCGCCAAAATCTGAATCTTCATCGTCCAAACTAAAAGACGCTGAATTACTCGTTTCGAGACTTTCTAAATCAATATCTTCTGGGTGAAATACTGTTTGCAATGAATCTTTACCATCAAACATGATTTTATCATCTAACAAGGAGATTTTAATGACAGGAAAATATTTAGCCCGAATCTTGCTATAACTATATTTTTGACTAATTTCTTCAATAAATAATAAGATTTTTGGATGAGACTCAATAGGTAATTCACTAATAATTTGGTCTAAAATCATTTGTGCTTTATAAAAGTCTTGTTCAGCAGCTAAAGAGTAGAACGCTATACTATCTAAAATGTTAGCTTCAGTACCTAAGCCTTGTAAATACATGCTGCCAAGTTGGTAATATGCATGCGGGTTACCTACTTCAGTCGCTTTTTTGTAAGCAGATAGTGCTTTTGCATAATTGTGCTGCGTAAACTGTTTATCGGCATAAAAAATATCAGCGCTTAATGCAGATGTAGCGTAAATAGTCAAAATGAGGTGGTAGATTTGATTCGGACACTCTAGATAAGAGATAATTCTCAAAACTGGAGTGCATTATGAATGCTAGAAAAAAATATTCAAAAGAATTTAAGTTAGACGCTATCAGCCTAGTGGTTGATCAGAAGTTCAGTCGAGCTGAAGCGGCAAGAAGCTTGGAGATTAATCCAAATCTGATTACCCGTTGGATGAAAGAACACGAACAAGATAATGATGGTCAGGCGTTTCGTGGTAATGGCAAGCTGACGCCAGAGCAAGAAGAAATTAGGCAACTGAGAGCAAAGGTTCGCCAGCTTGAAATGGACAAAAACATTTTAAAGGAAGCAACGGTCTTTTTTGCCAAAGAAATGAAGTAAAGTACCGCTTCATTGCCCAAAATAAGAAGACCTATCCCGTTGACAGAATGTGTCAATTGTTAGGGGTGAAGCGCAGCGGCTTTTACCGTTGGGCGAAGATAGAACAAGAAATAGACCCTACTCATGCTGATATGATCGAGTGGGTGAAAAAGATAGCTGTCGCTAGTGATAACACGTATGGCAGCCGCAGAATGAAGCATGCCCTGAATTGTTTAGGCTATCCAGTGAGTCGCCAAAAGGCGAAGAAGCTAATGCTTGAAGCCAAGGTGTGGGTTCGTTATCGCAAGAAATATAAGGTGACAACAGACAGTAACCATAACAAGCCGTTGTTTGATAATGTGCTCAATCGTGAGTTTACTGTGGATGCGCCTAACAAAGCGTATGTTTCTGATATTACTTACATATGGACGCGAGAAGGTTGGTTGTACTTAGCCATCGTGATTGATTTGTACTCGCGTAAAATCGTTGGTTGGAGCATGAGCTCAAGGATGAAAGCAAAGCTGGTAATTGACGCGCTGAGAATGGCAATATGGCAGCGAAAACCAGAGAAAGGATTAATTGTGCATACCGACCGTGGCTCGCAATATGCCAGTCACGAGTATCGTAAATTACTTAACGCTCATGGCCTAGTTGGCAGCATGAGCAGAAAAGGCGATTGTTGGGATAATGCCGTTGCTGAAAGTTTCTTCGGCAGCTTGAAAAACGAACGGGTTCATTGGCGAAACTACCAAACTCGATACGAAGCACAACAGGATATCTTGAATTACATCACGATGTTCTATAACAGCTATAGACTGCATTCATATCTGGGGTATCAAAGCCCAAATCAGTATGAGCAGGAAATGGTAAAACTACAAAAAGTTGCTTAACTGGGTTGTCCGAAATATGTTGACCACGTCAAAAATGTAGAAGTGACTATTTTGATCATTGCTTTCATTTTAGTTCCATATACTCAAAGTGCCAGATTATAGTCAATATTCTAGCACTTTTTTAAATAGGTTATATTTATTGCAGTGTAAAGGTTGTGTAAATCTATTACCGTGATAGTTCTATAGGATAGTTTTCATAGTTTATTAGCTTTGATTTGTTTATCCGCATAATCAACTGCACGTGCGGCTAACGCCATGTAAGTCAAACTTGGGTTTTGCGTGCCGGCGCTCGTCATACAAGCACCGTCGGTCACAAATACATTTGGAACATCGTGCATTTGATTCCAGCGATTAAGTACACTGGATTTAGGGTCGTGTCCCATGCGGGCAGTGCCCATCTCATGGATACAGGCACCGACTGCAGTGACATTATTGCGACCTCTGATATTTGTACACCCCGCCGCTTCGAGCATTTCGATGGCACACTTGACGCCATGTTCACGCATTTTAATTTCATTTTCGCGTAATTTAGCATCAAAAGTAATGATAGGCATCCCGTGTTTGTCACGTTTATCAAAGTTCAAATACATCTTGTTTTCGTGATAGGGCAAGATCTCACCAAAACATTCCATGTTGATTCGCCATTTCCCAGGTTTAAATATTTCAGCTTTCAGAGCTGACCCAATCATACCCTCTGGTACATTATTCATTCGACTTGCACCACCTTGATAGCTGAAATTACGCAGGTATTCGCCTTGTTTGGTTTTTTCATCAATGTTGGTGAACGGCGGTATAAAGAAGCCTTTTGGACGTCTGCCTTTGTAATACTCTTCTTCATAGCCCTCTAGGATCCCTGATGCTCCCATACCGTAATGGTGATCCATTAAGTTATGACCGAGTTCGCCACTAGAGTTCCCTAAACCATTAGGGAAGGTTTCAGAGCGGCTATTAAGCAAAATTGCTGCTGTACCTACGGTACTGGCGTTACAAAATATGAGACGCGCATAATACGTGGTTACTTCGCCAGTATTGGCATCTTTTACCATGACACCAGTCGCTTTTTTGAGGCGTTCGTCGTATACGATTTCCATGACAATCGCATCCGATTTAAGGGTCAAATTACCGGTCTCACGCGCCACCGGAAGGGTTGCCGACTGAGTGCTGAAAAAAGCGCCAAAAGGACAGCCTCGTTTACATCGATTCCGAGCTAAACACTGGCCACGCGTGCCCAAATGTACTTCTGGATTATATTCACTGAGGTTAGCGGTGCGACACGGAGTTACCACGCGATTTGGGTATTTTTCTCGCACTGCTGCGCGCATTTTGCGCTCGACACAGTTCAAGGGAAACGGCGCAATAAACCTTCCATCTGGCGCTTGTTTTAGCCCTTCAGCTTGCCCAGCAACACCAACAAAGGTCTCGACGTAATCATACCATGATTCGATGTCCTTGTAGCGAATCGGCCAATCTACAGCTATACCATCACGTCTATTGGCATCAAAATCATAATCACTCCAGCGTGGACAGTGTCTACCCCACATAACGGAGCGTCCACCAACGTGATGCCCACGGATCCAGTCAAAGCGTTCATCTTCATCATACGGGTATTCATCATCTTTATTGATGAAGGGTTTGACATCTTCGTTGACCCACCATCCAAGACGGTTTTGTTTAAAGTAATGTTCTTCAACTTCTTTGCGACTGACTTTCCCTTGATTGGGCATGTCCCAAGTGTCAAGGTGTGCGGTTGGATAATCACCGTGTTCGACCATGCGCCCACGTTCAAGCATTAATGTTTTGTAGCCTTTTTTGCATAGCTCCATGGCACTGTAGCCGCCAGAAATCCCTGAACCAATGACTATTGCATCATATTGAATCTGCATCTTTAAATCGCCCATGCTATGTTGTTTACTTCAGATACTTTGATACATGGTACGTATATGCCTGGTATCGGTAAGTAGTTAAGGTGCTTTTTGCTAATCTCTTCGGTTTTGAGGTAGTAACTAATTGTTTGCTGTTTGATATCAAAATACGCCTGATATGCCGCTGTGCGTTGCTCCGGTTTACTGCTTTCTAGCTGTTGCAGTAATGCGAGCTTGTGCGCGGGATTCGCTAATACAAAATTTTGCGCCATTAACAGCTTTTGAAATGCTGAAAAGCGTTGTTGAAAGGTTTCCTTGTAAGCCGGTTTAAACACTTGAGCAAACATGTTATCCATAATCAGATGGGTATTCACATCTGAGGCAGACGGGGAATTTGTACGTGGCAAAATTGTATCCATGACTAAGCTGATCAAGCCAAGTTGTTCTTGGCTAAAATACTGAGGTTTGTCACTACCAAGCATCCCATTAGCTAAGGTTAATTCTTGCTGTGCTAACAGTGCAGCGGAGAGTGGCGCAATTAGACCCATACCGGTCACTGCTGTGGCCATTTTTAGAACATCACGTCTATTCATCATTTGTTCCTTGTGTCGAGGTGCTATCGGCGTGCCGAACGTTGATAAAGGACTTGCGGCTTTTGACTTCTTTGCTGCGTTGACTTTCATATAGCGCTATGTAGTCGTCTACTTTGGCACTTAATTGTTGTACTGTGTCACGATATTGCGGATTGTCAATGAGGTTAAATTCCTCACCGGCATCATTTTCGAGATCGTAAAGCTGCTCATAGCCGTTTTTGTAAAAATCGACATATTTCCATTTGTTTGTGCGTATACCCACCGTTGGCGGAATGTATACCCGAGAGGGTTGATACATGTGCTCAAAAAAGAATTCGTTACGCCACTGAGAATCAGCGCTCTGATAAAGAAGTGGTAACAGACTTTCACCTTGATAACTCTCTGGTGTTTCGGTGCCTGCGAGCGCTAAAATGGTAGAAGGGATATCAATGTTTAACGCGAACTCGTTGATCTCATTACCTGCAGAAGCTTTGACACGCGGATCATAAATAATTAACGGTACACGCAAGGCCTCATCCCAGCCGAACCATTTGCCAGCAAGCTGTCGCTCGTTTAGCGTAAAGCCATTATCGCCCATATAGATGATGACGGTATTATCGGCTTGTCCTACTGCTTCTAGCTTGTCGTAAATCATACCCACAGCTTTGTCTACGCTGCTGATAGCTCGATAGTAGCGTTTAACCATTTTTTGGTACATTTCAGGGGTTGCAAAGCGAAATTTCCAACGGTCACGTGCTACTGAGCGTTTTAAGAACTCAGGTAATGCGTCATAAACCTCATCATCCGATAAGCGAGCAGGTGGAATGACGACATCATCGTACATACCTGCAAATTCTTCAGGGTAGTGAAACTGGTCTTGCGTATCAAAGTCGTGAGCGTGAGGATTCCAAAAGTTCACTGACATGGTCCAAGGTTTATCGTTTTGTGAAGATTGTTCGATAAAATCGTTGGCGAGTTCAGCAATGTAATAGGTTTGTGGAAGTTCATTGCCCTCATATATTTCGGTACGGGCTTGTAGCAAGGGTTTAAAATAGTCAAAGCGTTCGGCATTGTCTCCAGCAATACGCATTTCATATTTGCCAACAAAGGCTGTTTCATAACCATCTTGACGCATCAAGTTGGGATACATGTTAGCTGATTCGACCACGCCAGTGGTCGGCTGTTGAAAGGTGTAATCATGGGTGCGTTCGGTTAATCCGGTGAGAATACTGACCCGGCTAGTTGCACATATTGGCGTGGTAACAAATGCATTTTTAAATACCGTGCCGTTGTTGGCAAGGGTATCTAGGTTGGGTGTTTTGACAATTGGGTGATATTTGCCAAGCATGTCCCAACGGTGATCATCGGCCAAAATAAATAAAATATTTGGACGCTCGGTTGCGGCAGTTTGCGCGGTATCTGCTCGCACTTCAGCTGCAGTAGACGCGGTAGAATTTACACCACACCCGGTAAGGCCAAGCAAAACAATTGCGCTCAGGCTTGTGAAGATGTGGTGTTTAAGTCGATGACTCGAAATTTTCATAAGTTTAGTTCCTGCTTAATACCACTGCGCGCCACAGTGGTTGTCTGGTATTAGAATCTGCAAGAGTTTGCTTGCTGTGAGGTATAGCTTGGGTGCCCACACTGATTACATCGCCTTTTTTTAAATTAACAGGAGCAGTGCGATGCGTATACTCCTGTCCGACTGTAACGGAATTAGTTTGCTCAAATGTACCGATGGGCTCGCCATTGACTGCAATGGTATAATTAACCTTGAGTCCAGGTTGACCTAATGTGACTAATGAAATAACTCGTTTCCCTGCATCACGGCGACTTATTGTAGTTTTGACCATGTCAGTATTGGCAGTTATTTGGTTATCTATTGATGTAGACGAAAAATCTATATCGGCCCAAAAAATCCGTGTGTAGGATTCGATATTTTTTAGTATGTTTTTCACTGGATATGCCGTTTCTGTCAAAATGGTTGGCGGTAAAGACTTCCCCGACGGTATAAACTCAGCATTAGAAGTGAGAATGAGTTTATCTAATTCTACGCCATCTTCACGCATTGATATGTTTACCGTATGTAGACCTGGAGTATCGATGTTTAATGAAATGGTTTGTGGTACTCCACAATGATTGTCTTTAATGCGCTGGGCGGATGACCAAGTCCAGTGATGTTTCCCTTTACACCACTGCATTCTTCGTCCTGATTGAGGCCATGTACCATTTAGACCAACATGTAATCCGTTATCTTCAGAGCCGGTGCTGTAGGCCCGTCCCCACACATAATAAGTGCCGGGCGTTACAAACCAGACAGGATACGATAATACCGCGAGTTCTCCTGGAGTATTAGAAAAGTTTTCGCCAACGATCAATGGCTCATAATGATTTGTTCGTGTATCAGGTAGTAGTTCAATGTATTGACCATTACTAGTATCACTGTAATGTAGCGAATCGCTATCAGCAAATGGGTGTTGCAATGATGTTTTGGCAAAGCGAAACCAGCGACGAAGTTGCGTTTGATGTTGTGTCGCAAAATGTTCTGCTTCAATCACAACTGTGCCATTACGCTCAATATAGCTTGGTTGGCTAAGTGGGGCAGAAATATCCTGATACACCTGTAACTCACTGGCATATCCCAAGTGAGAAAATGCCATAATGATGATTAAGTTAAGTTTATTCATAACCCTTTAATAATATCCGTTTTACATCGCCCGGTGACGCAAAGTTATTACCGCCTTCATCTGCACCGGTAATCCACCAATAAATCATTCCTGCATCAGAGATATCAAATTTATTGGTTTGAAAGGGGACTACACCGTCTTGTTCCGCATAAGCGAGCATGTCCCAAATTAGTTGATAGCCCGCAAACTCGTGTTTTTTAGCCCAGTCCCAATGATACATCGGAGTTTGTAAAGCCACATTTTGATCGCCAATTTGATGCTCAGTCACGCCAAAATCTAATATCTGTTGCCAGGTAAAAAAATCGCCGCTGTGATCATTGGCTGGGTGATGTGATACCACATGTACGTGCTGAATTCGCTTAGGGTCAGCTTGGTCAAGGGCATAGCCAATTAAATCTGGTTCACCGGCTTCGATAATCCACAGTGGGTCTTGTGATGTGGATCCATTAATAGCATCGATCAAATCGTCGCGAGCCCTCACTTTGTCTACACGACAATTGTAATAGTCACGCAAATTATTAAACGGGCCAAAAAGCTGTATACCTTTTGCGCTAAGTGTGTGTAGTACCTCTTGGCGACGTGCTTCATCAGTAGCATTGATTTGACGACCTTTGTTCTTGAATGGATTTAAGTCGCAAGAATGTGACAAATGTACTAATCGTTCCGTAAGCTTTGATTGTTTGAGTAATGCCAGCATGACAGGCGTAGCCCCAATATCGTCAGGGTCAGGTGAGTTGCCGTCAATCACTATAGCTAAACGACCTTGTGGCGGCTGAATAAAGTCTATTACGACATCAGTAACATACTTCTGCCAAAACGCATGTACTGATACAACCGGTTGACCAAGGTTAAATATCCACCATGCAGCAACGGTATCTGAAAAATCGACTCCCCCTTTAGGGATGACTGAATATTTTGCAGTGAAATTTTGTTGCTCAATTAGCAGCTGCGCTTGTTGCCATAGAGCGCGCGCTTCCTGCCGTGAGTTACGCTTATCAGTAGCACTATTTAACCAACGCGAATGTGCGTCAATATACATAGGGGTTAGCGGGCCTCTGCGATTTTTTTGGTTGTATACCTTTTTAGGTTTATTGCCATCGGTGATAGCTTGGTAAGTTGCCTTGTCTTTGACAAAGCTCAATGCTTCTGGAGTAGTGTGTTTTTCATTCCATGCACTGTGTTGCACAACGATGATGTTGTTTTTAATCAGTACATCATGCACACCGCTGTCACTAAGCGCATACAACCACTTAGCGGTAAAATCAGATTGTCCGGCCTCTTGCACCCAAACTTTGCCACCTTGCATAAGGACTGCACGCGCTCTGTCGCGAATGCTGAGGACTGCATTTGTCATATCCTTACGTGCATCGAACCAACGCAAGTTTTCGCGGCCAAAGGCGTTAGTCATCAGTGGATTAGCATTGACATAGCTACCTTCTTGTTTGCCATAAGTGCCAGTCACTGCAACATAATTAATGTTATTAAAATCTGGATGGGCTAGCATTGAACCCAATGCGGCAATAGAGTGAATATCATCAACGTCAGGTTTGATGTCAAATTGCGCTAAAAATAAGTCGCTATGTGGTTTAAAGTCAGCGAGAATAGCGTTGCGCTTCACAGCCGGACTTATATTAAGGCTTTGCCATCTGCCTCTTGCCCAAGCCGTTCCTCCATGTTCTGGTATTTCGCCGTTAGTATGTGCGTTGGATGCTATGCCTATTGTGTCACCAGGGGCGAGTTTAATATTCTGCCACGTATGTTTATGCGGCTGCAGATCACTAGCCGACCCCTTACCTAAGTAAGGTGCTCGATAGGTGTCAACGATCTCGTTATTTACTAGTAATCGATAGGTCGGTTCACCATCCTCTTCTGTCATGATTGTAATCGTAATATCATATGTCGCATATTTGCCAGTAAATTCTTTTGTGGCAGTTGCAAATAGACCTCGATATTCAAGGGTTCGTGCATCAATACCTAATGCTTGATTGCGTCTATCCTTATAGTAAGGAACATCGCCTACATCCCATTTGGTAAAATCGGTGAGTGCGTTAAAATGATAGTGCTGTGTATGTTTTTCTTGCGCAGCGGTTTTTTGTACTGCTTGAGTTGCATAACTAAAACATAACGTGAGCGTTATGAGAGCAGAGTGAAATAAAGTTGAGTACTTTTTCATGATGGCCTAGCTTAATCGAGATGAAATACTTGATTGATTTCTGTTACCTTAGGCGAATTATCAGTGTTAGTTTCCATGATATCTGCCATCATTGCCCACCATCTTTGAACGACCGGCGTTAAAGGTAAATCATCCATACTGTTAGGAATAGTGCGTTTGAGAACTGCAAATAACTGACTGGAAGGTGTGTCTAAAAATATTGAATAATCTGATACACCAGCTTCTTTTAGAGCTAACACTAGTTCAGGCCAAATCTCATCATGGCGTTTTTTATATTCTGCTTCATTACCTGGAATGAGCTTCATGACAAAAGCAATTTTTTCCACTTATATATTCCCGTATTATTTTTATGAAGTAATGGCGAGTAAAATAAATTCCTAAGTTAAAACCTCGCCATCAATTAAATGGTAGTAATACTTATTTACAGAGAGACATTATCCAAATAAGCATCCCATGCTTGTTGGTTAGTGATATCACCTGCAACTTCCCATGCAAAGCCTGCTTTATAATTTAGCGAACCAGTTGCATCAGTTGTAGTTAACATCCAAATATGACTTTCGTCTTTAACATCACTCTTAATATCTTCAATACCTTCGATCTTACTTGGATCTATTAACGCACCTGTACCTACACCGTAATCGTCGATAGTTTCCCACGCTGAAACATGGCCATTAGCGCGATCATAAAATGTTTGCGCTTTACCATCGTGCGTTGCAACGCCAATTGCGATTGGTAACTCAGCAGGTTTACCGTCCAGAGTAAAAACCGAGTTAACTTCAAATAATTGTGAACCGAGGGGAAGTGATATTGTTTTCATTTCTTTAACGATGCCTATTGGCGTCATCCACTCATATTGCAAAGTAAAGGATACATTATCGCCATTGTTTTCATGGACTTCATACGTCTTATAACTGTGTGCTGCATAAGGTTGGCCATCAATCCAAACGGCAGTTGCACCGACACCACGGCTGATACCTGTGTGGTAGGGATCATAGCCCTCGCCATGATCGACATGATACGAGATGCCTAACATATGCTGTGCGTACCATTTATCAATAATTGAATAATCAACTTTTTTGAACCATGCATCAACACCACTTGAGTGACCTTTTAATGGGGCTGCTGGTCCGTAAACGCGAAATGCGACTTTGTCATTCTCCCATGCGAAATCATCTCGCCTTTCGGGTACAAAACGACCATACGCCTTCACGACCTGCTCATTTTTTAACATCGAATTTTTAGATTGTTTATCTATTTCGCTGTTATTGGTAACACTTTGACAGCCAATCAGCATAAAACTGCACGCCAAAGTACTTAAGGTGCCTTTAATAAATAATGGTCGATTAAATCTCATTAACTTTTTCCTTTTGATTAAGCAAATATGAATATTTATATCAAACAAGTGTTAATTATATGTTGATAAATCATGAGCGATATTGCACTATTATGATTAAAACTGCAAGTTTGGAATATCAGATATAAGGGGTTTTTAGTGGATATATTTAATAAAGAACTATTTTTTACAAGAACAATTAAACCGCTAATGCGGGAACGCCTTCTATTTATACTGCTATTTAATATAGCAACATATATTTGGACCTTTTCAGTACATGCAAACATTGATCATTCTGTAGTAGTCGAAAGTGAAGCAATTGATAATGTGTGGTCTGGACATCGTGTATCGCCAGCATTAATAACTCGAGGAAATGAGCAGTTTGTAGCCTATTATGATAGTAATCGTCAAATGACAATTGCTCATCGTAAAATTGGTACACCTTGGCGTTATTATAAGGTAGATAGCTGGGTTGGTTGGGATAGCCATAATTATGTGACTATTGAATTGGATAAAGATGGTTATCTGCATGTGTTAGGTAATTTACATTCGGATGCAATAGAGTATTTTCGAATGTCAGAACCGCTTAAAGTCCGCTCATTAAAACGCATTAGTGTTATGGTCGACCCCGCAGTTGAAAGGAAAATGACTTACCCCATCTTTTTGAAAAATAAAAATGATGAATTAATAGCGAAATACCGTGATGGTGGAAGCGGAAACGGGAATGAAATATACAACATCTATGATACGCAGACAAAAACATGGCGACGCTTACATGACAATCAGTTTTTAGATGGTGAGGGAAAAAGAAGTGGTTATTTTGAAGGCCCAACACTAGGGCCAGATGGAAATTTTCATTTGATATGGGTGTGGAGAGATACACCCGACGCGTCAACTAATCACAGCTTATCATATGCAAGAAGTTCAGATTTAGTCAATTGGGAAGATTCAACAGGCAAACGACTTCAATTACCTATTAGACATTCTACCGCAGAGATCGTGGATCCTGTTGGTGTCAAAGGCGGTATGATTAATGGGAACATTAAATTGGGTTTTGATCAGGGTAATAATCCAATAATTTCTTATCATAAATACGGAAAAAATGGTAATACTCAAATGTTTGTAGCTCGAAGTCATCAAAATGATTGGCAGGTTAAGCAAATCAGTCAGTGGACAAACTTTAGATGGGATTTCGGAGGAGGGGGTTCTTTAGGTAGATTCCCTATTAAGCCTCACACTGTAGAGGTATTAAACAACAATGCGTTATCAGTCTTAGTTCGAAAAGAAGATGACATTTTCCGCTTTGTGATTGATAGTGATTCACTTGAAACACTAGAAGTGCAGAATGCTGATTTATATCCACAACAAATAGAAACAATCACAACTGAGTCTAATCGCATGCTTTTTGAAAGTAGCCATTTACCCTTCGAGCACAGAGTGTTTAAAGGTAAAGGAGACTTAAGCGCCAAATCGGGACAATTTTATTTATCATTACACAGTCAACCAAGTAATCGTGATAGAGCTCACAAAATGATTTCAATGCCTAGTGTATTACTCTTACATGAAGCTATACCGAAATAATGGATTTATCACACATAAAAAATAATATGTTCGAATCGTTTTTTAACATAGGAACTACAGATGTTTAGAAAATATATCGCCTTACTATCAATTCTGATGGTAATTACTGGCTGCTCTTCAGAAGATGATGTGATTAATCTGAGAATCGGTCATGCACTTGATGAACAACATAGTGTTCATCAAGCAATGGTTTATATGGGAGAGCGGTTATCTTATTATTCTGACAACCAAATGCAAATTTCACTTTATCCTAATGCCCAACTTGGGAGTGAGCGGGAAATGCTAGAACTGTTACAAATTGGTAGTTTGGCAATGACCAAAGTATCTGCAGCAGCGATTGAGGGCTTTGTTCCCGAGATGAAAATTTATGGTGTCCCATATTTATTTAGGGATAATAAACACCGTTGGGCAGTCCTGCAAAGTGACATTGGTAAAACTATACTTGGCGCTACTGATAAGGCTCATCTCACAGGTATGGGTTATTACGATGCTGGAAGTCGAAGTTTTTATACGTCTAAACAGCGTGTTGAAACCCCATCAGATTTAAGTGGCCAAAAAATACGAGTTATGCAAAGTCCTAGTGCTGTAAACATGGTTAATACGATGGGGGGATCAGCTACACCCATTTCATTCGGTGAGCTATATACAGCTTTACAGCAAGGTGTTGTTGATGGTGCAGAGAATAACCCTCCTTCATTTTTCCTATCCCGCCATTATGAAATTTCAAATTATTACGTATTAGATGAACATACATCAGTACCTGACGTTATTGTTGCGAGTAAGCATATCTTTGAGAACTTAACTCCACAACAACAGGAGTGGCTTCAGTTAGCAGTTGACGATTCTATCGAGCTACAAAAAAGACTTTGGAGTGAATTAGAAGAACGTTCTCTTAATGAGGTTAAAGCCGCAGGAGTAGAAGTGATTTATCCTGATAAACAGCCTTTTGTTGATTCCGTACAATCATTATATAAAAGTCATGAAGGGACCATTATTGGTGAATTTATTAAACAAATTAAAGCAATGGAGCAGGAAGTGCCTAATGAATAAATTCCATAACTTTATATTAAGTGGACTAAAAAACGTCATCATTTTACAAATGATAGCAATTGTATTAATTGTGAGTTTACAAGTTTTTACCCGCTTTGTACTACAGTCGTCCAGTTCATTTACCGAGGAATTAGCACGATTTTTACTTATTTGGATTGGTCTTTTCGGTGCTGCGTATGGTTACCAAATGAATGCACATTTAGGCTTAGATATTATAACTAACAAACTTCAAGGTAACTTTAAAAAAGTAATTGCGGCAATTTCTCACTTGTTTGTGTTGATGTTTGCAATTTGGGTTATGGTGATTGGTGGTTGTTCGTTGGTTGCTTTGACCTTAGAACCTGTTCAGATATCAGCCGCTATGGGAATAAAGATGGCTTATGTATATGTAGCTATCCCAATTTCTGGTTTATTAATAGTTTATTTCGGTTTGTTGAAAATAGTTCAGTTATTTTCTTCGAGCATCGATGTTGTTAAAGAGGTATAGAAATGGAGTTTTCAGGTTTAATCTTACTGGTAGTGTTTATAGTACTTTTACTCATTAATGTACCTATCTCATTCAGTATCGGTATTGCGACCTTGGTCACCATGCTAATTAGCATTGATGCCATACCGTCAGCAGTTACTATTGCGCAGCGTTTGGCTAGCGGTATCAATACATTTGCATTACTGGCTATCCCGTTTTTTATATTATCAGGTTTGATTATGGGACAAGGCGGTATAGCAAAACGATTAATTGAGTGCGCGATGGCTTTAATTGGTATGTTACCAGGTGGATTAGCCTTGGTTAATGTGTTGTCGTGTGCTTTGTTCGGTTCTATCTCAGGATCAGCGGTTGCAGCAACAAGTGCTATAGGAAGTTTCATGATACCGGAGATGGAGAAGAAAGGTTATGACAAAAATTTTAGCGCTGCAGTAACTGGTGCTGCTGCGACGACAGGTATGCTTATACCGCCAAGTAATATTTTAATTATCTATGCAATTGCCAGTGGTGGTGTTTCCATAGCAGCTTTATTTGTTGCTGGTTATTTACCTGGATTACTCGTCGCTGTAGCGTTAATGATTGTATGTTCGGGTTACGCTAAATTAAAAGGCTATCCTACAGAGGCCCGCTTACCTTTAAAAATTGTTTTAGAAAAAATTGTTGCGGCTGTTCCAAGCCTGTTCTTAATTTTCATCATTATTGGTGGAATAATTGGTGGTATATTTACTCCGACAGAAGCTGGTGCGGTAGCTGTTTTGTACTCATTATTATTAGCTGTTGTTGTATATAAAGAGGTTAATTTAGAACAAATACCTAGTATTTTATTAAAAGCAGGTGAGACAACTGCAATAGTGATGTTATTAATTGGTGCTTCTTCAGGTATGTCGTGGATTCTGTCATATGAAAATATTCCTAAAGCAATCACAGATTTTTTATTATTACTCAGTGAAAATCCATTATTGATTTTACTAATTATAAATCTGACATTATTAGCTGTCGGAGCGTTTATGGATATGACGCCCGCTGTATTAATATTTACACCTATTTTCCTTCCTGTAGCTGTTGAGTTAGGTATGTCACCGTTACATTTTGGGATCATGATTGTGCTTAACTTATCAATTGGCTTATGTTCTCCACCTGTAGGTTCAGTATTATTTGTCAGTTGTGCAGTGGCTAAGACAACGATAGGTAAAATTATTAAACCGTTATTACCTTTATATATTGCGATGTTTATTGTTTTGATGCTAGTGACTTATGTTCCAAGTATTAGTGAGTTTTTACCAAAATTATTAGGGTTATATTAAATACTAAACAAAATCAGTAATTTTGACTCTACAGCTGGCATTTATATAACCATGTATAACACTGGTTTGAGCATTGGAGATATAACAAGTTGTGACTAAAGTAAATTTATTACTACAATGTTTATGCTAATTTCGTAGATGTTTTTACATATGCCAATAGTTGAATTTGTATTGAATTATTATTTCTGTTTTTTAATTTAGTTTTATGAATATTTAAATAGAAAAAGAATGATTAAAAAAAGACTTTTCTGGAAGGTTGTTAAGACAATAGAAGAAAAAATCAAAGATGGCACTTATGAGGCCGGTGCTAGATTACCGTCTGAGCGGATCTTAGTAGAAGAACTTGGAGTCAGTCGTCCTACAATCCGCCAAGCAATGATTGCACTTGAAGTATTAGGAAAAGTTGAAGTTAGATCGAACAAAGGTGTTTACTTGTTAGACCAATCTATCTGTGAATCATCGGAGCAGGCTATCAGCGCATTTGAACTGACTCAAGCTAGGGCATTAGTCGAGGGTGAGACAGTAGCTCTAGCTGCGCTGAATATTACCGATGAAGAGTTATCAGAGTTAGAACAATGTATTGAAGATATG
This sequence comes from Glaciecola sp. HTCC2999, assembly GCF_000155775.1. GTDB lineage: Bacteria > Pseudomonadota > Gammaproteobacteria > Enterobacterales > Alteromonadaceae > Opacimonas. The sequence goes on along the minus strand of NZ_DS989810.1, from coordinate 326,052 downwards.
AAAAAGGGGGATTTTGAAAAAGCAGATGCAGATTTCCATCGAGTAATCGCTAATTCGACGCGAAACAAGGCAATGGTTATGGCAGTAAATAAGTTCTGGGAACTTAGAGAGAATAGTTCGCATATTAGTGATGCATATAGAAACGTTTGCTATCTTGACGATGCTCAGCGCCTACATGAACATCAGCAAATATTAATTGCTTTAAAGAACCATCAACCTGAAGAATCTCGTATCGCAATGCATGAACATTTTAAACGTATGATCAATTCTTTGTTTGAGGCTAGTGAAATTCAAGCTCTGAAAGAATTGAAGGCCAGAAGCCACCAGACTAGAGACTTATATTCTATTGAAAATATACGGTAAAAGTCATAATCATATAATAACCCATCGTTTCCATTGTAAATTTAGTACTATATTTCGTATTTTTTTAATCACATACTTCTGTAATCTTCTTAAAAAACAGAACACTTAAATAACTCATGACTAAAAACTAATGCATTGAGTTATATAGTTACCAAAATCCCTAAAAAACAATCATATATGAACTTTATTAATCATATTGCGTAGTTTTATGTCTTAATTTGATTGATCTTGATTTATTTGGTGGTATATTTGTTAATAGTATGTTTGTTTAATGTTTAATAATGTGAGTTAAATAAAAGCTAATTGATAGCAATGCCTTTTTATAAAAATAGCATTTTACTATTTACTTACTATGAATCAAACATACTGACCACACACATAAACTGAGGAATACACATTGAACAAGTATACAGAAAACAAATTCAAGTTCAGAAAATCTGCAGTTGCAGTTGCTGTACTTACAATAATCGGAACGTCAGTAGCTAGTAATGCTTATGCACAAGAAGTTAGCGCAAGTGATGATACAGAAGTAATTGAAGTGACAGGTATTCGTTCGTCTCTAACAGCTGCGCTTGCCGAAAAGAGAACGGCAAACAATTTTGTAGAAATTATTCAAGCGAGCGATATTGGTAAATTACCAGATCAAAACTTAGCAGAAGTACTAGAAAATGTAACCGGTATACAAATAACTCGAACTGCGGGTGTTGGTACTGCTGTTCAAATACGCGGTACAGACCAAAACAGAGTAGAAATAAATGGTATTAGTACCGTTGGACCAGGGGCAGGTCGAGGAGGGATAAGTTTTGAAGACTTACCGGCTTCTTTAATATCTTCAGTAGAGGTCACGAAGTCACCAGACGCCAAAATGATTGAAGGTTCGGTCGGTGGCACTATAAATTTACGTACACTGCGTCCTCTTGAATTAAATGAGACCGTGTTTGCTGTACGTGCAAAAATGCAAAATAGCGATTTGGACGTTGATGATGAGTATTTACCCATACTGTCTGGTACCTATGGTGTTAATTGGGACGCTCCTAAAGGCGAAATGGGTGTGGTATTCAGTGCAAACTATGCAAAACAAAATGTATCTGCATTTAGACCACGAGCTGACCGTGATGGATTAGTGACGAGTGATCAAAATTATCCAGCCGCTTCTAGGAATGGCGAAACATCTGACCGACTCATTGGCAGTGCACAAGACTTCGATTTTTTACGGATTCAATTTTTTAATCAGGATTATGATAATCTGATTTATGATACGACAAACCTATCAGCTACATTTGAATGGGCACCGACTGATAACCTTAAATTTTATGTAGACGGTCTATATAATGATCAAAGTCGGACTCAAGAAAGTAACGAAGTACAGTTTTCGGGTGTGTCTGATATCGATGTTGTTGATTTAACAACAAACAATACTTTTGAGACTGTGAATTTAGGTGCTATTGACACGCCTAATGGCATTATTAATATTCCAAGTATCCAAGCGGTAACATCGGGTGTTTTACTACCTGATACAGCATTAGCAAGCGGTCTGAACCCTAACGTGCGTACTCGATCATTAACGGGCGCCCGTCTAACTGAAAGTTCGGTATTTCGCATCGGTGGTGATTACGAGGCAGATAATTTTGAGATAAGTGCAGAGTTTGCAGCCGCTGAATCTGAGTCGGTCAATCCTAGTTTAAACACGCGCCTTGATTTCATTAACCCAAATTCAGCTCAACCTGTTGGTGGTCCTGGCGGAAGTGTTGATAATGGTACGCCTGTTGAATATGACTTACGAGGTGGTGTAGTTCAATTTGGTATTGCTCAGGGTTTGGATTCATCTCCAACTAGGGCACAAATGCTTGACCCTGCTAATTACGCTTTAAGTCAGGCTCAGCAAAGCCGCAATTTAGCTGAAAACTCTGAAGTTGCTTTCCGAACTGACTTTACGTATTTTACTGATGGTATCATACCGTTTATCAAGTCAGTTGATGCTGGTTATCGTTATAGTGATACGTCTACTCTTAGAGATAATAATGCAACTGAACGGGTAAACTTAACAAGTTCTACAAGTGAGTTTGATAGACCAAGAGCAAGTATGTTCTCCGATATTATTGTTGCAGGCTCACCTAATTTCAATGCTGCAGATGGTCGCAGATTGTTTGTACGTGATTTTTTAATAACTGATCCAGCTCTTGCTTTCAGTAATCCTCAGTTAGTGGTAGATAAAATTAACGGAGCTATTTTAGCGACAACAGATGATCCTAGTAACCCAGGTGAAATGTTAGGTAAAATAACCAGAGATAATAATGCTTTCTTTAGTATTACAGAAAAAACACAAGCATTATATTTACAAGCTAATTTTGAGACTGATATGTTGCGAGGCAACTTTGGTGTTCGCTATATTAATACAGAGCTATCATCTATTGGTTTACTTGATGATGATACCAAGCGTGTTGAAACAAGCGATTATGACTTTATCTTACCTCGTGTAAATATTGTAGCAGATCTAACTGATGATGTGGTTTTACGTGCAGGTTTAGGCCGTGATATTAGACGTCCTAATTTTAACGACTTATCAACGTCTACTCGTTTTACTTCAAACGCTAACGCAGCTGTTGAGGCAGGTAACCCGTCACTTGTACCAGAAGATATTACATCTTTAGATTTAGGTGTTGAATATTATTTCGCGCCATCAAGTGTGGTGACTGCAGGCGTTTTCTATAAGAAACGTAAAGACTTGCATATACCTTTTACTGAAGATCCACCAGGAAATGTGGTAGATGGTGTGTTAAATATTGATATCACGGCTCCATGTGAAGACGGTGGTATATTTAACCCTGTTGCAGATAGAAATATAAACAACCCTATCCCAGGTGAAGGTATTTGTGTGCCATTCCAGTCTATTTTTAATGGTAACGGTGATACTACTCAAAAAGGTGTCGAATTAGCGTTCCAATATAACCTTTCTGAGTTTGAAGATGATTTGGGTTGGGCTTCTGGTTTCGGTATTATCGCTAACTATACATACCAGACAGCAAGTAGTGGTGACGATTTTAGAAATTTAAATGGTCGAGGTCAGGCAATATTAGAAGCGTTAGGTATTCCTAAGGAAGACGCTAAAGACCGTGTAGAACTTGAAAATTTATCTAAAAATTCTTATAACTTTACCGTGTTTTATGAGAAGTATGGAATTAGTGCTCGAGCCCGATATACTTGGCGTTCAGCTTATATCAATTCTAACGATGCTTTCCAATTTGGTTTACCACGTGTTAACGATGCTCGTGGGCAATTAAACGCAAGTATCAACTATGATATTAATGAGCAATTTAGTGTTGGGCTTGAAGGTATTAATATCACACAATCTGACGCACCTCAGTCATGTATGAATGAAGGTGGTCTAAATTGTTTCCAAGGTTTGACAGATAGAAGAGTCTTACTAGGCGCAAGCTATCGTTATTAAGCTAATTTATAAGATATGTTTTAATTAGCGAATATTTTAAGCTACAAATAAAAAACCCCGCTGGTAAAAAGTGGGGTTTTTTGTTTAAGTTTATCAACTATTCATACCGTGATGTTCTTCGAGGTGAAATTATTTGATTGATTGTGATTGAATTTGGTTTTTTGTGGGCGGATTTTATGATAAGGTTTATTTTAAATAAAAACGATTGTTCGTGAAAACTTTTTATATGATTTGCACACTTGCTTTGTATTTTATGTTTAATTTATCGGTAAATGCGAATACTTCAAAATTCTTGGCATTTTATTAAACTACACAGGATTTTCACTTGATGGTTATGGCGGTAATAATTTTGAGCTCGAAAAACCTCTAAATCTCAACAGAGGTGATAGTCAATGTTTCTGATTTTAATGCGATACAAACTGATTATATTTATGTTACTCAAGTTTTAGAAAATGCTAGTGAAGTTACTAATAAGTTTTTTAGATAGCAACCTTATGGAATCTTAAGCTCAATATTAAAAGTGGAGTACTTACTGAACAGACACTCTATATTGAAGTCCATGTTAGGAAAAAGAGCGTGAGTGTAACTAAATCTTTAGTGTTGCTCACTAATAAGCAGTTAAATAATATAAATTAGGTTAACCAATGATTAATACCCATACTTGTCGTTATGTAATATTTTTTTTAGTGGTTCTTATCATGTGTACGCGATTAGCATTTGCGGAAGATATCATAGGTCAAAAAGAATTGTGGATTAAGATAGATGATTTTGAATCGAAAAACCCGTTAAGCGATTGGACAAAATATGATGCACAAAACGAAACCGACCCATACATAAAAAATCCACAAGTGACAGAAATAAGAGTTGAGCAACTCTCAAACAATATAAGCTCCAATCGATATCTAATCAAAAAGGCTGGTCCAGATGGCATATTTGGCAACCGTAAAGCCTTGAGCTTTAGGAAATTACCTAAACCAATAGAAGTTGGAGATACATATACACTATATCTTCGATTGAACGTTGATAGTTATTCAAATAATCACGTTTTTGGTTTAACTAATTTACAACCAGCAGGAATAATGGAAAAGGCCTATGAAGCATTTGAACCATCTATAAGAATAACAGACCGTTTTGATCCTCACGTGAATTACCAAAATAATGGTGCAATTCAAGTACGAAATAATCCTTGGTATGACATCGCTTTTAATGCCAAAAAGGGTAAGAATATCGAACCTTTTGATACTGATATCTGGTATGAAATTTGGTTAGTAATCAACAATAGAAAAAAATCAGAAGGGGGACAACGATATGATATTTATATTCGTGGTGGAACAGAGTTCCCGTTACAGCAGAAAGTATATACTGCAGCCGATTTTCGTATAAAAAGAGAACAGCCTCTTATTTATTTCCAGGCAACATGTAATAGTGGACCAGTCGAAGAGCCTTTCGGGAATGGAGGGCTTCGATATGATGATCTCTATATGGTTAAGGGTATCGACTTATCCTCGCCTGTCATAACTAAATAGCAACCCTTACTTTTAGGTTAGCAAGAACTACAAATATTAAATCATTTCTTTAGGCCAATAACATGAAACGAAGTGCACCCTTTTTATTTGATGAAGGCGCAATTGATTATGCTTATGACCACTTTCATTCGCATGTATCTTATGTAGTTCAAAGTAAATTTGAAGTCATGGATAACAATCAAACAAAATTATTAAAATCAGGTAATTGCATCTGTATTGAACCGTTAAAGAAATATAGTTGGGCTGCATCATGAATAAATCAATCATATTTTTTGGTGAGTGCATGATAGAAATGCGTCAAACTGCGGATGGTGGCCTTGCGCAATCATTCGCAGGTGACGTTTACAACGCCGCGGTATATCTCAAACGTACTTGTCCTAATATCGATGCTGCATTATCGACTTGTGTTGGACAAGACAAAATGAGCGACGCTATGCTGAATGCATTTTCAGCAGAAAATATCAGTACTGATCTTGTAATAAAAGACACAGTCAAAATACCTGGTCTGTACTGGGTCCATACGGATGCCGCAGGTGAACGTTCGTTCACCTATTGGCGAAGTGACTCTGCAGCTAAGTGTAATGTCGCGCATGTAACTCCCGCTTACGAAGAGCTGTTAGCCAATGCCGATATGTTTTTCTTTTCTGGTATCTCCTTAGCCATCACAGAGCCGTCATTGCGCGATGCATTTTGGCAAATGGTAAAGAATATGAAAGCTGCCGGTGTAAAGATTGTTTTTGATCCAAACTACCGTCCGCAAATTTGGTCCTCTGTTGAAGATACCATCAGCGAATACAAAAAAAGCATTTGCTTATGCAGACATCGCATTACCGGGTATCGAAGATATGGAAATGCTTTATGGTATCGATAACGCCGATGATACCGTCGCATTCTTTGACGAGTTTGATATTGAAGAGTTAATCATCAAAGATGGCGCTAATACGGTGCAAGTGATCCATTCAGGGAAAACCTATTTGATTCCGATCACTCCTGTCAAACATGTCGTCGACACCACCTCTGCGGGTGACTCATTTAATGGTGCTTATTTAGGGGCACGCATGAATGGTCAACCGATTGAAGAGTCTGTTCGAGCCGGTGCTGCAATGGCGGGTATTGTGATACAGCATCCTGGGGCGATTATCCCACTGAGTGCTCACAACTAAGAAACCAATCACAAATACAGGCTAATCATGATTAGCCTGAAGGAATTTTTATGAGTTCATTTTCTCAAATCATGGATACACAACGTATTCTACCTATCATTCAATCAGACGATATTGCTGCAGGCGTTAAAGCTGCAGGTATTATGCAATAAACCGGATTATCATTTAAGGAGTAAATGTCATGAAATTAGGTGTACTTAATGGCCCAGAGGCTATGTCGCTATTTGCACAAGCAAGAGAAGAAGGGTTTGCATTACCCGCAGTAAACGTCGTTAACACTAATTCAGTCAATGCCGTATTAGAGACAGCTGCAAAGGTAAATTCGCCAGTCATTATTCAATTATCATTTGGTGGTGCAGAATTCTTTATGGGGAAAACGGCAACCAAAGACAAAGAAACGACTGCAATTAAAGGGGCTATTGCCGCTGCGCAATACGTGCATATGGCTGCTGAAGTGTATCAAGTGCCGGTCATATTACACACCGACCATGCAGCTAAAAAGTTACTTGGCTGGATTGACGGACTCATTGAAGCCGGTAAAGCGTATTATGCTGCCAATGCACGTCCTCTTTTTACTTCGCACATGCTGGATTTATCTGAAGAAAGCCTAGCGGATAACATTGCTATTTCAGGTAGATATTTAGCGCAGTTTGCTCAGTTAGATATGGCGATTGAGATTGAACTCGGTTGTACTGGCGGTGAAGAAGACGGTGTTGATAATACCGATATGGACCAGTCTGAGCTTTATACTCAGCCAGATGAAGTGCTAGCTGCCTATACTGAACTGACGTCTATTAGTCCTAATGTCAGCATTGCTGCTTCATTTGGTAATGTCCACGGAGTTTATAAGCCTGGTAATGTGGTACTAACACCGACTATTTTAAAAGATTCACAAACACTGATCAGTGATAAATGTAATTTGCCTGCTAACTCGGTCAATTTTGTTTTCCATGGCGGCTCAGGTTCTGAACAAGCAAAAATAGAAGAATCGATCGGGTATGGTGTTGTGAAAATGAACATCGATACCGATACACAATGGGCGACGTGGTCAGGTGTTTTATCTTATTACGGCGACCATGAAGGATATCTTCAAGGACAAATTGGCAACCCTGATGGTGACGATAAGCCAAATAAAAAATATTATGACCCTCGCGTTTGGTTGCGTCATGGAGAAGTCTCCATGGTCAATCGCTTAGAACAGTGCTTTGGTGATTTAAACTGTTTGAATAGGTGTTCATAATGCAGCGTCTTATATCTGTACTTAAACAAGATAACGTCGATATCGATCTGATTTTACTCATTCGTTCCATCTTAGCGTCGTGCAAGGAGATCACTTTCCGTGTTAGTCAGGGTGAGTTATCCGGTGTTTTAGGTTCGACCTTGACTGAAAATGTTCAAGGTGAGACCCAAAAGAAACTCGATGTTATTACCAATCAGATGTTAAAAGACATCTTGTTATCTGATGCGAGTGTCCGTTCCATCGCATCTGAAGAAGAAGATGAAATCGTTATTGGCCATGAAGAAGGGATATATAATGTTGCGTTTGATCCACTTGATGGTTCATCTAACATTGATGTCAACGGTCAAATAGGGACGATATTTACAATCTATCCCACATTACCAGATGAGCCTGCGGATAGCCCTGTTCAGTTTTTACAAGGTGGTCGTGCACAATTAGTCGCCGGTTATGTATTGTATGGTCCTTCGACTTTATTAGTCATGACCACAGGCGGTCCAACGCGTGGATTTACACTTGATTCTACTCATGGTGGATTCCTATTAACGACCCCTGAATTTACTATTCCTACAGCAACTAATGAATACGCATTGAATATGGCTAATTATCCGTTTTGGAACGCCCCATACCAATCATTTTTTGGTCATTTGTTTGTGAATAACCAAACGGATAAAGCACCTGTATTACGCTGGAATGCTGCGATGGTCGGTGATGTTCACCGTGTAATTACGCGTGGTGGTGTCTATTTCTACCCAGGTGACAAACGCGATAATATGGAAGACGGTAAATTACGCCTGTTATATGAAGCAAATCCCATGGCGTGGTTAGTAGAAAATGCCGGCGGGACTGCTTATGATGAGACACAAGCAATCTTAGACATTCCCCCTCAATCGTTACACCAAAGAACCCCTGTATTATTAGGTTCTTCGGATGTTGTGAAAGAGATAGCAACGTACCAATTGTAAAAACCACGTTATTGGCTGAGAATTTTAAGGGGCTGAATTGCTACTAATATTGTGCAATTCTATATTTTAGTTTGTAGCTATATTGAGCCTTAGATGAGGCATATTTTTGCTTTTGTATTATGTTTCGATATAAAAGCAATTTAAATCATATTAGGTCATAACAAATCAAAATTATTCATTTTTTCTTTTATTGTTTTTATATATTTGATAATGTATGTATTTGTAAAAAACTTATTAATAAAATATAAAACAATAGATCAAAAAACAATTAAAGTTGCTGGGTCAGTAGGGTAAGACATACATAGCCTTCTATTATTAAAGCAGTTAAATATAGTGATATAACTAAGTTTTTAGTTTGTTCCGAATAAAAAGTGCAAAGTAAATCCATAATATGCGCTCTATTTATTGTGCTATCCCCAGTCCAGCAAGTTTTGCAATGTTATTTTTATATCGTAATAACCGATATCCTCATAATTAATCGCTTATACGTTTTAAAGTCTAAGTATTGAAAATTTTGTGGATTAAAAAAAGTATGTCCGTTCAAAGGAGTTAACAGAAAATGACCAACGCTTTGTTTGCCGCAATGGTACTGATGTTTGTCAGTATCGTTAGTGGTTGTGAGAGTAATAAGCAGGAATCACCATCAAACCTAGCTGCAAGTAACTTATTGGTTGAAGGCAATGTTCAACCACTCAATGTACATAGGTTAATGCCAAATTTATCTTGGTATTCAAATGTTAAGTCGCAAGCGGCTTATCAAATTCAGGTGGCGAGTAGCGATGTCTTATTAGAACAGAATAAACCAGATCTATGGGACTCTGGAAAAGTGGCAGATAGACGTTCAGTTAACGTTGCTTATCAGGGTAAACCTTTATCAGTTGGTGATGTGGCTTATTGGCGTGTTCGAGTTTGGGCTTCTGATACCGAGCAACCAAATGAATGGAGTAAAGTTAACTTCTGGGAAATGGGGCTAATTGTTAAGGCTGATTGGCAAGCAAAATGGTTGCAAGTTGCAAAACAAGAAACTGCAAAAATAACGCCAGCTGTTAATCAATGGATGCGATTTGCGGCAAACTTAGAAGATAAACGAATAAAGAAAAGTAAGCGTAAAACCCAAGAACGCGTGTTAGAACAATTAAAAGTGTCACCAACCGCTGTTTTGTTCAGGAATCAATTTACTATCCAAAGCAACAAGAAAATAGCCAAAGCAAGATTACATAGCACTGCTGCTGGATATTATGAACTCTATTTAAATGGCAAAAATATCGATGACCGTATCATGGACCCGGGACAAACAGATTTTGATAAGCGAATTTTATATAACACAGATGATGTTCAATCCTTCCTTACCGAAGGTCAAAATACTATAGCAGTACATCTAGGCAGTGGTTGGTACGATGAAGATATTGCTTTCAGCAAATGGACAAACCCAGACGCGAAAGAAGGTTCAAAAACAAAACGTTCATTATCCTATGGACAACCCACATTTATCGCGCAATTAGAAATCACATTTGAGGATGGTACTAAGCAAATTATTGTGAGTGATGAAAACTGGTTAAGTCATAAATCACCAATTTTAAAAGAAGGGGTGTTCTCAGGCGAGTTATATGACGCAAACCTTGAGATAAAAGGGTGGAATGAAAGTACTAACCTTAATCTTAATAACTGGGAAAAAGTAACTGTACTTAACCAATGGCCAACAAAGCAACTTGAACCACAAATGTTACCTCCAATCAAAGCCGTTAAAGAAGTCAAACCTGTCGAAGTCTTTAATCCTGAGCCTAAAGTTTGGGTATTCGATTTTGGGCAAAACTTTACGGGTATTCCAACTGTTGATATTAAAAAGTTAGGCCTTAAAAAAGGACAAGCAATTTATTTTCGTTATGCGGAGTGGGTTAACTCGAAAAACCAAATTAGCCAAAAAAGTGGTGGCGGTGCGCCATTATTAAAACAAGTTGATGGTTATATCGCCTCTGGTGATGAGACAGAAACTTGGACGCCAATTTTCACGTGGCACGGTTTTCGATATGTCGAAGTTAGAGGTTTGGATGACGCGCCTTCTCTTGATTCAATTACCGCTCATTTGGTGAGAAGTAACGTTGAAATTGTTGGTCAATTCAAAAGTTCTGATCCACTTGTTAACAAGGTACACGATATGGCGCTATGGGGTTATGAAAGTAACTTGATGGCACTGCCAATGGACTGCCCAATTCGTGAAAGAGCCGGTTGGACGGGTGATGCACATGCTGCTTTGATCACAGGTAACTATAACTACAATATGGATAAGTTTTGGGACAAATATCTAGGTGACTTCCAAACGTCTGCTCATATTGCTCCAGCGGTTGTACCGGGTAAACGAAGTCATGGTGGCAAGCTTGATTGGGCTGCAGCAGAAATTATGATTGCTTGGGAACATTATCGCCATCATGGTAATGAGCAATTACTTTTTGAGCAGTTTGAAAGCATGGTTGAATATATGAACGCCGGAGAGTCCCAGTTAGATAATTCAATGATACGCAATGGTTATGGGGATTGGTGTGATCCTGTGGTTACCCGTGGCCCACATCGTATTAATGGTCGTTGTGCTTCAGAACGTACAACACCGACATTAACTAGTTCGGCATTATTTGCTCATACAGCTAATTTAATGTCGAAAATCTCTGCAGTCTTAAATAAACCTGCACAGCAAAAGCATTACAGTGACTTGTTCAATCAAATCAGCGCAAGGTTCAACCAAGAGTTGTTTAACGAAGAAAGTAACAGTTACGGAAGTCAAACAGCTGATTCAATGGCCATAATGTTTGGTATCGCACCGAAAGAGAAACATGCGGCGATTGCTAAAGTAATTAATGATGACGTTGTGAATAAGTGGAAAGGTCACGCATCAGTTGGCGCATTAGGACAAACTTATTTGTATCGCGCATTGAGTGATTTTGGTTATGCAGACACTGCATTTAACATTTTTAAAGCCGAAGGTTATCCAGGATATTCCTATTTAATCAATGAGTTGAACGCGACAACATTATGGGAACGTAAAGGCGGTTTTATCCCCGGCTCAATGTCAGGTGGTTATGAAAATGAACCAGGTCGTTCGTTAAACCATCCATTCCACAGTGGTTATGACGGTTGGTTTTATGAAGGTCTAGGAGGTATTCGTCCTATGGTCGACACCGTTGCTTATCAGGACTTTGAACTTGCACCTTTATTTGTATCCGGTTTAGATAGTGTTGAAGTGTCATATAAAACGGGTTATGGCGAAATTCAAAGTAGTTGGAAGCGTGAAGGAAATAAAGTGACTTGGAACTTTACTGTGCCTAATAATTCAACCGCTTATGTAACGTTACCAACCTTAGATCAGAACGATCCTAAAAAATATTATGCAGGTCAATACAGTTTAACTTTTGAGTTACCTTAACTTCTTTTAATGACTTTAACGAAAAGGCTTTTATTCACTTTGTTTTTATAGGTCTTTTTTCAAAAATAAATAAAAAATTATAAAGGTTTACACATATGAATAGTTCAATAGGACTTGATACTTTGAAACAACTCAAACACAAGACAAAGTCGTTGTGTGCTTTGTCGATATTACTCATTTCTGGTTGCAGTATGACAGGGGTAGATTATGACGAAGTAAACGCAGTCGGAGTAAAAGAAAAACAAACGCCCCCCAACATTGTACTTATTTTATCGGATGATCACGCATGGAATGATTATAGTTTCATGGGGCACGATATTGTGAAAACGCCCTCCCTTGATAAATTAGCGGCCGAGTCAGTTACCTTCACACGTGGTTACGTGCCAACGTCATTATGTCGTCCTTCGTTAGCAACTATAGCAACTGGGTTATATGCGTCACAGCACGGTATTACAGGTAACAATCCGTCACGAAAATTACCAGGTGGGAAAAAAGGTAATGAATACCAAAAGCAACGTGGAGAAATCATTGCAAAAATAGATCAAGTCGATACGTTGCCTCAGTTATTAAAAGAAAAAGGTTATGTCTCTCTTCAAACCGGTAAATGGTGGGAAGGTAACTTTAAACGCGGTGGCTTTGATGAAGGCATGACCCGTGGTTTTCCTGAACAAGGCGGACGTCATGGTGATGATGGTTTAACAATAGGTCGTCAAGGCATTGAAATTATCACTAATTTCATTGATAAATCTACGGCGGATGGTAACCCATTTTTAGTTTGGTATGCGCCTTATATGCCACATACGCCACACACGCCGCCAGCTCGTATTTATAAAAAATACTCTAACTTAGGTTTACCTGAATCCATTGCTAAATATTACGCGATGATTGAATGGTTCGATGAAACTAACGGTGAATTATTGGGTTATCTTGAGCAAAAAGGGATTAAAGACAATACCATGATCGTTTATGTGTCAGACAACGGTTGGGTGACTAATCCAAGTCAGGCTAATCGTTTCTTACCTCGATCAAAACAAAGCCCTGGTGAAAGTGGTGTTCGTACACCAATTATGTTCTCGTTACCAAATCAGTTCGATGCACAAATGCGTCCAGAAGCTGTAAGCAGTATTGATATTGTACCAACTATATTAGCGGCGGCTGGTCTTGATATTCCAGCAGACTTACCTGGTAAAAACCTCATGGAAAACTTTAAACAACAGACTCCAATCGATCGTGACGCCATCTTTGGAGAAGGCTTTGCTCACGATATGGCTGATTTAGATAACCCAGAAAGTACGTTGATGTATCGTTGGGTGATTTCTGGAAAATGGAAACTGATTTTGAGTTATGACGGTGAAAATGTCAGTTACCAGAAATACCATAAAGACGTACTTAGTGGCCCTCGTTTATACAATTTACTAGAAGACGTTCACGAGAAAAATAATTTAGTAGACAAACATCCTAAACTAGTTAAAAAATTAATGGCCAAGCTTGAAGATTGGTATCCAGTTAAAGAGCGTAAAGTATTAAAAAATTAGTCACTTTCTAACCAAAAACACTCTGCCTGGGCAGGGTGTTTTTTAATATTTAATATGAATAACTCGTTTGCTATTAACAGCAGAGAATTTATAGCTGAACATATTATTATTAAACGTTTTGCGATTAAGCAAAGTGGATAAACGAGTTCCTAAACCATGTAAGAAATACATCATGCCAAAGTCATTGTTATCAGCGGCGTTATGCCTCACTTTGTTATTTTCTGCTTCATTGGCGAGTTTTAATGCGTCAAGTACGTCAATAGTTGAGCAGTTTGATTCTCCGAAACATCAATACAAACCTTGGGCGTTTTGGTATTGGATCAATGGCAATATTACTCAAAAAGGGATTCACGCCGATTTAAAATCAATGTCGGAAGCTGGACTAGGCGGTGTGTTGTTAATGCATATAAATGAACACGGCATGATCCCAGAAGGACCTGTTCGCTTTATGTCTGAAGAATATAAAGCATTGATGAAATATACGATTGAAAAGGCTGCTGAGTATGATTTACAAATTAATTTATACAATGGTGAAGGTTGGTCGGTGGCTGGTGGACCTTGGATTACGCCAGAATTAGGTATGAAAGAAATGACTTGGAGTGAAATAAACACCACAAGTCGAAATCAACTTATTCAATTTCCTAAACCGCATGCGCCTTTAGATTATTACCATGACATAGCTACGCTGGCTTTTCCTACCCCAACAGGTTTTATCGAACCAAATTTTAATCAATTAGTAAGTAAGGTCGAAGTATCAGGCTATGCTTTACCAAGTGCTCACGCGTCAGCTCAAACTAAGGCTGTGATTGATAAAGACTGGAATACGCAGATTTCCCCGACAAAAGATCCAGAGACCGGTGAGATTTATATCAAGCTCGACTTTGAACAAGATTATACTTTCCGCAACGCATTCATTAAGTTCGCTGCCTACGGCATGATGGGACGTAACTACGTTATGGTGTCTGACGATGGTGTTAATTATCGAGAAGTCGCTTTTGATAAACGTGGACAAATTTACGATGACATTGGATGTTTTCAATTCGAACCCGTGACAACACGCCATGTTAAATTTGTGTTTAAACACACCGACAACAAACTGCTTTATACCGCAATGCCGAAAGTAACGGTGTCGGTTCGAGACATTGAGCTAGATAATCGTCCGCGCGTCGATTTGTGGTGTAAAAAAGCGGCCCATGCATTTCCGTTTTTCAGAGACGAAGCAGAACGAACCACTTTCAACAAAACCATCGACAAAAACAACAGCATTGATTTTGATTCAATTATTGATGTCAGCGAATATTTGGATGTTAACGGTCGATTAAACTGGACGCCACCAAAGGATCACAAAGCAGGCGACAATTGGACGATTGTTCGATTTGGCTATTCCTCAACAGAAGCGATAAATCGCCCAGGATCAGAAGGTGGTGAAGGCTTAGAAGTTGATAAGATGAACGTTAACGCGTTAGACGCTCAATTTGATGGTTACATCAAAAAGATAAAACAACTGGCAGGCGAACACACTGGCAAAGCGCTTTTCAGCACGCACACCGACAGCTGGGAAGTAGGACGCCAAAACTGGACGCAAGACTTCCCGCAAGCCTTTGAAGACAAACGTGGCTATTCACTGATCAAGTTTTTACCAGCAACCTTAGGTTATGTCATTGATCAAGAAGATAAAACCGAACGTTTTTTATGGGATATGCGAAAAACCATCGCGGATTTAATTTCCGAGCGTTTTTACGGTGGCATGAGAGAGCGCGCTAATGCGCTTGGCATTAAGTACTCAGCGCAATCAATGAAACCATTTATCGACAATTTGCATGCGCTTGGGCAAGCGGACATCGTTTATGCCAACAATAATTTCAGAGATGTCGATCCTGTTAAAAACGAGCGTAATCGAAAAAATTCATACATGACCGCAAAAATGACGGCATCGGCGGGTTCTATTTATGATCGTATGGTTAGCTCAGAGTCTTTTACCGCGTTACCAGAAGCTAACCGTTGGCTAAATCATCCACAATATTATAAACCAAACGCAGACTCAGATTTTGCCGCAGGTGTAACGCAAGTAACCCATCATTTATTTACTCATCAGCCTTGGACAACAGTCGAGCCAGGTATGACGTTAGGTTATTGGGGATTACACTTTGAACGCACTCAAACCTGGTGGCACGAAATTGCAACTTGGAATCAGTATTTAACGCGAACCTCTGCCATGTTGCGCCAAGGTCAGCCAGTCTTCGATGTATTACATTACTTGGGGGACGATTCAGCAACACGTGCAGACAAAGCGTTTCATAAAGACAAAATGCTTGCAGGTTATGATTTTGAATTTATCAGCACGCACGGTTTATTGAATAAATTGTACGTCAACAACGATAAAAAACTTGCTTATTCGTCGGGTCGTCAATACAGCATTTTGTCGTTGGCTGGCGATGTATCCATGCGTCCAGTGGTGTTGAAAAAACTGAAAAACTTACTCAGCCAAGGTGCGATTATAGTCGGACAGGCACCGAAACACTCGCCAAGTTTGCAAGGCGGAAAAGTCGCAGAACAACAACTAAGTCGTTTGATAAAAGAGATTTGGCAAGGCAAATATAAAAATCAAGTATTTAGTACACTTGTTGATGCTTTAGACGCACTTGATATCAAACCAGACGTGAGATTGGTAGATGCCGACACTGAAATTATCTGGCGTCATCATTATGTTGAAAGTGAAGATAAAGATTTCTATTTCATCAGTAATATCGAACAGAAAAAATCGCAATTCGACGCGCACTTTAGAGTTAGCAATAAAACTCCTGAACTTTGGAATCCATTGACGGGTGAGCGAAAGCGAATTATTAACTACCGCGAGCGTGATGGAAAAACCATTATTCCATTAACGTTAGAAGGTATTGAATCGCAATTCATTGTTTTTACTAAGAAGGCGACAACATCACAAACCGTTCAATCACGTACATTTAAAACCGCAAAAACGTTAAAACAACCTTGGAATATCGACTTTGTTCGTGGAGTTCATACGCCAGATTCGATCTCGTTGGATAAACTCATTGATCTTAAAGATCACAGCGTGGCAGACGTTCAATATTTTTCTGGCACAGCGCGTTATCAAACCTCGTTTGAGTTTAAGCCTAGTGCTAGTAAGTCATACGTCTTGGATTTAGGTGAAGTGCATCAATTTGCACGTGTGTACCTAAATGGTAAAGATTTAGGTGTGCAAATGTGGCGTCCTTATCAATTTGATATATCAGCGGATCTGCAAGCAGGCACAAACCTTTTAGAAGTTGAAGTCACTAATCTATGGCCGAACCGTTTGATTGGGGATGAGCGCCAATATGGTGATACCGCTGACTGGAAAGTCAACGGTTATCAAGGCTCGCAACTGGTTGATTTTCCAAACTGGTTAACAGGGGCAACACCAAAACAACCAGGCAAACGAAATACGTTTTCAACGTGGAAACATTGGAGTAAAGACGACGCACTTGTGCCATCGGGCTTGATTGGGCCTGTCAGGATCTTGCAGCGCTGAGTCTTAATAAATAAATTAAGGGCGGCAATATACAGAATTTCAAACGGTCTACGATGCTTATAAAAAAGGTAAGGCCCGTCGACTTTATCTTTGGTATGACGGAAAAATCGGCCCAGGGCTCTAATTCAATTACTGATGTAATCATTAAAAAACAATAACAACAGGTATTAAGATGTTTGATCTATTTCAAGTGCAAGAAAACCCATTCACAGGTGTGTTATTTCACGCTATCGGTGGTTTAGCCGCGGCCAGTTTTTATATCCCATACAAAAAAGTAAAAGCTTGGTCGTGGGAGATTTACTGGATGATCGGCGGGCTATTCAGCTGGGTCGTTGCGCCTTGGTTGTTGGCGCTTTTGATCTTACCGCAAACCCCTCAAATTTTAGCAGACGCATCAACTTCAAGCTTAGGGTGGACATTCGCTTTTGGTTTATTGTGGGGCGTTGGTGGCTTGACCTTTGGCTTAACGATGCGTTATTTGGGGATCGCGCTTGGTTACTCGTTAGCACTCGGTATTAGCGCGGTAATAGGTACGTTAGTGCCGCCTTTATTTGAAGGTAAGTTATTAACCATAGCGTCATCAAGTTCAGGGCAAGTCATGTTGCTTGGTGTGTTCATTTGTTTGTGTGGAATAGCACTAAGTGGCAAAGCAGGGACAAGCAAACAGGATGAACAATCAGAGGAAGATAAAAAAGTAACCGTCAGTGAATTTAATTTCAGTAAAGGACTAGCGCTTGCGTTATTCTCTGGCGTGATGAGTTCATTTATGGCGTATGCATTTGCAGCGGGGAAACCAATTGCAGACATAGCAATGGCTCAAGGCTCACCTGCACTATGGCAAAATTTACCTGTTTTGATTGTGATTTTGGCGGGTGGTTTTGTGACTAACTTTATTTGGTGCGCTGTTTTGGCGACTAAAAATAATAGTTGGATTGAGTTAACTCGTTCTAAATTGACTGATATTGAAGATATTGACACTGCATTACACCCATCGGATCATTTTATTCAATTAAAGAACATTATGTTTTGTGCTATCGCAGGTGGTGCATGGTACTTGCAGTTTTTCTTTTATGGCATGGGCACAACCATGATGGGCGCGTATGAGTTTTCGAGTTGGACACTGCACATGGCGAGTATCATCGTCTTCAGCACGCTTTGGGGATTAGGACTGAAAGAATGGAAGGGCGCTAGTGTCGTTACACAACGATGGAATTTATCTGGCCTAGCCGTCTTGATATTAAGCATGGTGGTTATTGGTTGGGGCAATACACTCGCTGGTTCTGGCGCAGCTCATTAATATCATTCCATCTAGATAATTAACACGACACGAATATAAAAGTTAATAAGAAGAATAAATAAGGAAGAATGATGAAAACAGGTCTTTTTTCAATTGGTTTAGATACCTATTGGCCTCAGTTTGACGGTTTATTAGATAATTTAAATGGCTATCACTATCACATCAGTAATAAGTTACAAGGTATGGGCGCGAATTTAGTTGATGCGGGCATGGTTGACACGCCAGAAAAAGCACAAGAGGCTGCCAAGTTATTTAAAACAGAAGATGTCGATATTATCTTTTTGTTTATTTCTACCTACGCCTTGTCATCAACCGTTTTACCTGTGGTACAAAAAGCAAAAGTGCCTGTAGTTATGTTAAATATTCAGCCTGTGGCTCAACTCGACTATGAAAAGTTTAATGCAATGGGAGACAAGGGTAAGATGACAGGGTATTGGTTAGAGCATTGTCAGTCTTGTTCGTTGCCTGAACTTGCGTGTGTATTTAATCGTTCAGGAATTGATTATCACGTGGTCTCGGGTTACATGCAGGAGGATTATGTTTGGCAGGAAATTAACAACTGGGTTGACGCTGCGAGAGTTGCAGAAGGCATGCGTAACAATCGTGTTGGTATTTTAGGTCATTATTATAATGGCATGTTAGACGTTTATAGCGATTTAACCCAACAATCCGCTACGTTTGGTAACCATTTTGAAATATTAGAAATGTGTGAGTTATTCGACTTACGCCAAGCCGTTACTGAACAAGAAATCGAAACAAAAGTCGATGAGTTTAAGCAAAAGTTTGACGTCTCAGAAGAATGTGAAATTTCAGAAATAAGACGAGCGGCGCAGACATCAGTCGCGTTAGATAAATTGATCAAAAAACATAATTTAGGCTCAATGGCTTATTATTATGAAGGATCGGGCGAATACGAAAATATCGTAACCTCTGTCATCGCTGGCAATACATTGTTAACAGGTGCGAACACGCCAATTGCTGGTGAGTGTGAAATTAAGAACGTGCAAGCCATGAAGATCATGGACTTATTTGGTGTAGGTGGTTCATTCTCAGAGTTTTACCTTTCCGATTTTAAAGATGATGTAGTGTATTTGGGTCACGATGGACCAGCGCACTTTGCTATTGCAGAGGGCAGTGTCGGTTTAGTGCCACTGCCTATTTACCACGGAAAACCAGGTCAAGGGTTATCAATTCAAATGACCGTAAAACATGGGCCTGTGACTGTTCTATCAGTCGTTACTCGTCGAGATGGCAGTGTGTTTTTACAAGTATGTGAAGGGGAATCCGTACCAGGTCCAGTGCTTCAGATTGGTAATACTAATAGCCGATATAAATTTCCGATGGGCGCTCGTGAATTTATGAACGAGTGGTCACGTGGAGGTCCATCTCATCATTGCGCAATAGGCGTTGGACATATATCCAATAAACTCGAAAAACTGGCTGATATTCTAGGTATTAAAGTACGTAAGTTGACTTAAGGGTAATAAGCTCCTTTTCGTTAAAGGAGCTTATTAGTGCCTGAGCCTTATTTTGAAAAATAACCCGGCGCAACGTCAAAGTAGTTGGCGTCAGCAGCTTCCACGTGGCGAATTTCATCAAGGTACAATGTACCGTCGTTGTTACGTGTCACGTTAGTCGTACCGGTGAAGTACCAGCCCCAAGAAGGGTACAACCCTTTGGCGTCGTTGTAACCTATTTGAATATTGGTAATGTCAGCCATTTGTTTGCCGTTGATCCATAATTTGATAAAACCTTTTTCTTCAAAAGGGTCTGCCTTGACTTCGATCACGAAGTCCAACCAACGATCTTGGTAATCCGCCATGTTAAGTGGAATGTGGAACTTATCGCGACCTTGTCCGCCCGTCGATGTATTGAATTCTCTAGCATCCCAACCATAGCCAACATAAAACCCGTCGGTTTGTATGGTCAGCGCAAGTGGTGGTTGACGACCTGGTTCGCCAGGATCTGGCGCGCCATGTAATTGGAAGAATAACGGGTCTTCACCTTCGACCAGATTTATGTCTTCACTTGGAAAATAGACACTAAAACCATGCCAAACCGTTGATGTAATGGTATTGGCATTTCTGCCATGTAACATGGCTTTGCGGTCGACATTATCTATTGTATTGGGATCGTCGTTCCATTTTGCAGGGTCGCCACTTTGCCAATATAATTTGGCGGAATAATCGCCAAATCGAGTAATAGTTGTTTCCGCACTGAACGAGTCAGGGTTTTGAAATTGGGTGAAACGGAATTGTTTCGGAATGCTCGAATCACGTCCAGGATTATAATCGCCATTAATTGTACCTGCATTCCAGCCACCAAGTTCAAATGATTCTTCAGATACTGGAGCATTACGATCTATAGGTGTATTACCCGGAATACTTGCGCCTACAGGAAAATCCTCACCGTTAGTAACTGGTAAATTCGATACCACCAGTTTTGTGCTTGTTGACGTTATCGACTCGTTGTATCCGTCGGCGTCTTGATATTCGACTCTGACGAAAATACTTTGGCCTACGTCACTTTCAACTAAAGTATAAGTTGCTTGGTTTTGTTCAGAGATTAATTCATCGTTAACATACCAAAAATACTCAATTGCGCCTGATATCCCATTTGCATCTGTAATATTAGCTTTTAGGGTCGAAGCAACAATAAGTTCGGGCTCTTCACCTAATTCATTTGAAATGGCAATGCTACCTTCTGCGTTAGGAATTTTAATAACGGTATCTGTTGGAGCAGATGTTACGTTCTCATTAAAACCGTCACCATCGGTGTAACTCACCGAAACTGTAATTTTTTTCCCAACTGCAGATCTTGCTATTTCAAGCTGAGATTGTGTTTGCGATTCGATCACCTCACTATCGGCGTACCAAATATAACTTGGCGAATTTGTGACTACACCATTGTTTTCATCCGATACATTAGCTTTTAATATTTGACCTTGCTGTGCGTTACCTTGAATTGTCACTGAACCTACAACATTTGTGATAGGTTGAGGTGTTGTATTAACCACAGGCTTTTGCTCAGGAGAACCACCTCCACCACATGCTGAAATGCTCAGTGCCATTGTAGAAAGCATCACTATTCTTTTTTTAATCATTTTACTTATCTCTATTTATATAAATTTTATTAAATGGCGTTTTAACTTCTTTGTTATCAATTCAGGTAAATTGTGAGTCTTTAATAGCATAAATCGTAAATTACTTGGACTATATGATAATACATTAATTTGACTTTAAATGATTACTTATGACTTAAATTAGTTGAAATTAAAACGTTATGATAAAAAATTTATAGCAACTGCTGCATCCTTGTCCGCTATTCTGTTATCTGGGTTAACTACCAATTTCGACTTGTTGGTAAACCCGCCCAGACTAAAAAAAGATGGCTCAACATCAGATGGCGGGTATGGACGAATCCCTTCTGAATAGCCTAATTAGCACCTAGTTGTTTTAAATAGTTACTGCGCCAATTCAGTTGATTTCAATATTTTAGCCCCACTCATGGGTCGTTGAATAGGTCCCTTATCACCTAGCAAATACATCTTATGCCATTTTTGGCCTGTTAGTTTTTCAGCTACAATGAGTCTTGCTTCTGGGTGAGCGTTTTTAATTAATGACGTAATAGCCCACGATGCATCCGGTCGACGTAACAACTCTTGTTTTTTTTCAAATGACGATGCGTTATTTTTACGCGTAAATGTAGCAATAACCCCATCTTGTTTATCTTGGTAGCCTAATAAAAAGGTAGTTTGTTTAGTACTACTATCTATAAAAAAGTCACCTCGGGTATCTGTATTAACTAAGTTTGAGCTAAGATTTACAGGTTCACCACCTTGCCAGTTTGTACCATCCCAGAAGTAATAATGAGTTTGTTTAGGACCGCCTGTATTTTGTCCTAAGTCTTTACCTATATTGATAGCAATATGCGGAAAGCCTTGATCATCTAAATGAGCAGAGCCATTAAATGTCCAATCTTTGCCGGTACGTGCAACGAGCGTTTGATTATCGGCTATTTCTTTAGTGACGGGCATCGCGATAGGTTGATTATTAATATTACGCAACTTTCCGGTTTTGGTGTCTAATATCATATAATAAAGATCATGCCGCTGAGTGATATGTCCTCGACCTCTTGGGCCTTCACCTCTAAACCAGCATACATGGTAATCATACGTCAAAATAATATCGTCACCTTGACCTTTTGTTGCCCAAATATACCAGCTATCTGTAGCTTTAATATCGGCTCTAGCCTTACTTTTTAAGAAGGGGACAGCTGGAGCAAAAGAACGACCATGATCGGTTGATTTTTGATATACCCAATCACTGCGATGTGCGCCATGTCGATAGATTAAATAGATGTCACCGTTATCCATTTTAATCGCTTGATTATAAGTACCAAATATTGAAACATTGTCTAAACTTTGCCATTCACTAATATCGTAAGGACGTTTAGATACCGAATGCTTATTACGGCCTAAGCCGCCACGGCCATATGGGTTAGGGCCATATTTTGTGCCGGCACCATGGCCGCCATAAAAAATATGAATATAGCCTAAATCATCAATGAGCAGTGTGGGTTTGCCATGGCTATCAACTTTTCCTTTGTCGATGATTAGTTGACCTAAATCGCTATCACCCGCTTTAAATGGCCCTCGCCATTCTTGAGTTTTGTGATGATAAGCTGCTACATAAGGTGCGACTTCAGGCCCTTGATAACTAACATAAGTTACTCCGTTTATGTACTCACCTGCAGGGTGCTGTATAATTGCTACCGAATTACCCAATGCGTTGTCACTAAAATAGTCGACTTTTGTAGTTGAATTCGCTTTAAACACACTGCATAAACTGACGAGCACTAATAGCGATGTGAGTTGGCTCCAAGTGGCTGTTTTGCTGTACATATGTTTTATCGATTCCTAAATCTATTTATTTTTTTATATTACTATGATTTAAGTTTATTTTAATCAAATCTAGTCAAATAAAACTCAAAGTAGATCCAAAGCATATCTCAAATAGGTCATCTAATAGATCCGAGGGAGATTTAGATTGAATGTATTCTTGTGCTGCTTTAAGTTAAATTTAACCTGGTACATTGAAAATCACAATATGATGTCCTCGGTCGACGAGTTGACGAACCGCTTCATCTTTAAATTCTGGACTGTATCTTTGATTACTTATTTTGTTTCTCCTATGCAAAAATAATAGCTTAAGAGTGTCTATAATTCTGGTGGCAGTCTACAATACCAACGAAATATCAGGATAAAGTAAAAAAGTATTGTAGAACTGGGGGAGTTCGAGGGTGGTAAGACATCACCTCAAACACTTAGCGTGTTTTTTCAATAACATCAAAATCTTTCTGTAGACCTTGTAAATAAAGGGTTATAGATTTTTTTGTGCGCATATTCGTCACCGATTCGTCACCGATTCGACGCACTTTGTTAAATATGTAAAGGCGACACTCGAAAAATCGCATGAATTTTGAGCATAATGAATTCTTAAATTATTAATTTGTATAGATATGATTATTTTAGACGATAAATAAGGACGTTAGCCTGCTTAAAGCGGGTGTCATTATTGAGTTTATGTAAGTAAGTGATTGATATAAAAGAGGAAAAATAGTGGTCGCTACTGTGGCTCGGTCTGAAAGACTTGAACCAGTTGTTTGGTATTAATAATGGATGATGTGTGAGGAAAAATGGTGGTCGCTACTGTGACTCGGTCTGAAAGACTTGAACCAGTTGTTTGGTATTAATAATGGATGATGTGTGAAGAAAGTGGTGGTCGCTACTGGGCTTGAACCAGTGACCCTCGCCTTGTAAGGGCGATGCTCTCCCAACTGAGCTAAGCGACCGTTTTGGAACTAAACTTGTTAAGCTGTGTAACAAGTGGTGCGTATTATAGGCATGACGGGAGTGGTGTCAATATTTTATTTTAAATGACTACAAAATATACCGATATCACTAGCGGTGTTCTGCAAATGTTGTAATTAAGTTAATAAAGGCTAAACTTAACGGGTAAAGTAATGTTGAGTGATTTATATGAAAGCAATTTGGGTCTGTTTGTTTGCATCTATGCTGTGGGGCTGCGGAGGGGGAGGTAGTAGCGACTCGACTAGCCTTAGTAACGTTATTACCAGCCCTAATACCACACCATCAACTACACCAACCACTACACCAACAACGACTCCCACTACGCCCATTGATCGTTCTACGACCCCGCAAGATGCTGCGCGGTTATTGACTCAGGCGACCTTTGGCCCCACCAAAGCGGAAATTGATGCTGTCGCAAGCCAAGGCATAGAAATGTGGATAGAAGAGCAGTTTGATGCACCAAAAAGCCATCATCGGGCGCAGACGTTGGCAATATTCAACGCTGATGATAATGCACGAATTGAGAATGGTGCAGAATTACCTTGGAGCGGTCATCGTTACGCTGCTTGGTCTGAGATTGCCTTGCATGGTAAGGATCAATTGCGCCAACGTGTGGCGTTTGCGCTGAGTCAGTTATTTGTTATATCTGATAAAAGTGCGTTGGATAATAGTCATTTAGACATCGCCACGTATTATGATGGATTAGCGGATTATGCTTTTGGGAATTATCGCGACTTACTTGAGTTTGTAACGCTATCTCCGGCGATGGGCGTGTATTTAAATATGCTCGGCAATGAAAAACCCGATGAGGACAACAACATTCGCCCGGATGAAAACTTTGCCCGTGAAGTCATGCAATTATTTACGATTGGTCTCGATGAACTCCATCTCGATGGTTCCCTCAAAATCCAAGACGGACAACCGATCCCCACCTATGATATCGATACTGTCAAAGCATATGCGCATGTGTTTACCGGATGGCACTTTTATGGCACTACTTACAATACCTGGGATAATTGGTGGCAAAATCGTAATTTTCGTAATCAGATGGTATTGGTCCCTGAATATCATGCTCAAGATGTCCGTAAAGCATTGCTCAATGGCGTGGTTGTCGAGGCAGGAACAGATGGTGAAAGGGCCATGCAGATGGCTTTAGATAGTTTGTTTGAACATCCTAATGTTGGGCCCTTTGTGGCGCGGCATTTAATTCAGCGCTTAGTCACTTCAAACCCATCGCCTGACTATATCGCTCGTACTGCTCAAGTTTTATGATATGCGCAGAGAAAGAGGGGACTTAGGGGCCGTCGTCAAACAAATATTATTAGATGAAGAAGCGCGGCAACCGCTTGCGGACCAAGCTCCAGAGTTTGGTAAAATCAAAGAGCCATTAATTCGTGGGATCCAAATGATCCGTGCTTTTGGGATTTATGAACCTAACACACATAAACCACAATGGTATGACTATGTGTTTAATCAATCTCCTTTATCATCGCCTTCTGTATTTAATTTCTTTTCAGATAGCTTTACTCCTGCCGGTGAGCTCAATGAAATGGGGTTAGTCGCGCCTGAGTTAGAAATAATTAATGATACTTACATGGTACGTAATTCTAATCATGCTGCCTGGTGGTCGATGTGGACGCCATCCACTCAAGAGATAGATGCCGGACATGAACGAGCCATGACTATCGATTTCACTCCTTTTATATCGATGTTGCAAAATGACCCAGCGGAGCTACTGGATTATTTAGACTTAGTCTTATTATCTGGCGGGATGAACGATACGATGCGTGAAGCGATTTTGGATTATGATCAGGTCGCTAAAGAGTGGTTGAGTGATGTTGAACGGGTCAAAGAAATGACATTTATGGTGACAGGTTCACCGCAATTTGCCGTGCAACGTTAGGAGAACATTATGATTACTAAAACTTCATTTTCACGTCGCCGGTTCTTAAAAACATCATTAGCTAGCATTGGGGCATTAACGACGTCTACCGGTTTGGCGGCACAGTTACAACTGGCTAATGCGTTAGGTGCACAATCATCCGCACGTTTTAATGATCACAAAGCTATCGTATGTATTTTCTTATATGGTGGTCATGATAGTTTTAATTTGTTGGTGCCGACCGCTAGTGGTGAATATAACAATTATGCGCAGACGCGCCAAAGTTTAGCGATACCGCTTGAGGAACTGATTGATTTACAACAAAACGATGTGATGCATCTAGGCGTTCCTCAATCGGCGGATGCGTTAGCTGATTTATTTAATCGTGGACGAGCATCTGTGGTGAGTAACATGGGGCCGATGATCGCACCTGCGACTAAATCTGAATTGCTCAATAATACGCGTTTACAACCCCCTCAACTGTTTTCTCACAACGACCAACAAACCCTATGGCAATCGGGATTAGCCGATACCAATATCGTGTCCGGTTGGGGCGGGCGGATGGCTGATTTAGTCATGGATACAGATACCAGCTTACCACTGAGCTTTTCGTTGGGCGGGACCAATTTGTTTCAACGTGGGCGTATTGCTCAGCAGTATGCTATGAATAAAGACGGGGTAGAGCAGTTTGGTGCACTTAATCCTGAGCATAGTTGGAATGACACGCGGATAGCTCATTATCTGCGGGTCCTTGAAGCTGCCGATGATCCTTTCACAAGGACCTATGCCCAAAAGCTTAAAAACGTGCGAACTAATAATACGCTGCTCAACAGCGGATTATCTTCGGTAGCAAACACTGACATCGATTACCGTGAAGCCGGCGATCTTGGTGACCAACTCAAAATGATTGCCCGCATGATTGAAGCCCAAGCATCATTAAATCAACCGCGACAGATATTTTTCGCTTCACTTGGTGGTTTTGATACACACGATGATCAAGCTTACCTGCTTCCACGTCTACAACAAACATTGTCTCATGCGCTAGCCGGTTTTGATGCGGATTTACAAGCACGCGGCATAGCTCAAAATGTAGTGACCTTTACACAGTCTGAATTTGGTCGTACGTTGACATCAAATGGAGATGGCACTGATCATGGTTGGGCAGGGCATCAAATTATCATGGGCGATGCGATTGATGGTGGTCGAATATTTGGGCATATGCCTGAGCAAGTGATTAATACTGTTGATGATTTTGGGGATGGACGCATGATCCCGACGACGTCTATCGACCAATTTGGCGCTCAAATTGCGCAGTGGTTTGGTTTAGGAACCAGTGAAATTAATGATGTCTTTCCTAATCTGAATCGGTTTGGCGCTGCCGATTTCTCTCTATTTCGGTAAAAATTTAGTTAGGTTTAGCGCAGAGTTCTTGCTAAAATATGCGCCTTAAAAAATTTTGATTAGGAACTTTCATGTCTGTAGTGACTCGCTTTGCACCTAGCCCAACGGGCTATCTTCATGTTGGTGGCGCACGTACCGCGCTGTATTCTTGGTTATATGCCAAAAGCCAAGGCGGGGAATTTGTCTTACGTATTGAAGACACTGATATTGAACGTTCTACTGATGCAGCCAAACAAGCCATTTTAGATGGCATGACCTGGTTAGGCTTAACCCATGATACGGGTCCTATATATCAAACCGATCGTTTTGATCGATATAAAGCATTAATACAGCAATTACTGGACGAAGGTAAAGCCTATAAATGTTTTATGAGTGTCGAAGAATTAGACGCGATCCGTGAAGCCCAAGAACAAGCGGGTGAGAAACCGCGCTACCCTGGTACATGGCGCGATCGTACTGATCATCCTGCTGATGCACCTTACGTTGTACGGTTTAAAAACCCATTAGACGGTGATGTAGTCATTCAAGATCACGTACGTGGTGAAATACGCATCAGTAATACCGAGTTGGACGATTTGATTATCATGCGTACTGATGGTGCTCCGACATATAACTTCTGTGTCGTAGTGGATGATTGGGACATGGGCATAACGCATGTGGTTCGCGGTGAAGACCATATTAATAATACCCCGCGTCAAATCAATATCCTTGAAGCGTTAAATGCACCGATCCCCGAATATGCACACGTATCGATGATCTTAGGCGATGATGGTAAAAAACTATCTAAGCGTCATGGCGCGGTAAGTGTTATGCAATACCGTGATGAAGGTTATTTACCACAAGCGGTATTAAATTACTTAGTGCGCTTAGGTTGGTCTCATGGTGACCAAGAGATTTTCAGTGTTGATGAGATGATAGAGCACTTTTCTTTAGACAACATCAGTAAATCTGCATCTGCCTTTAATACAGAAAAATTGATTTGGTTAAACCAACATTACATGAAAACGTTACCTGGTGAAGAAGTGGCTGCTGCATTAGCATGGCATTTTGAGCAAATGGGTGTAAATACAGCTGATGCAGGACCCGCATTAAGCGATGTTGTTGCCATTCAAGCGGACCGTGTGAAAAATCTGGTAGAAATGGCACAAATCAGTACGTATTTTTATCAAGACTTTGCAGAGTTTGATGCTAACGCGGCGAAAAAGCACTTACGCCCGGTAGCCAAAGAGGCATTGTTGTTAGTAAAAGAGAACTTATTAGCATTGAATGAGTGGACGAGTGAACATATTCAAACTGCGATAAACCAAACGGCTGAAACTTTGGATGTCGGTATGGGGAAAGTAGGGATGCCATTACGTGTGGCGTGCACTGGTTCAGGCAATTCACCTTCGTTAGATGTGACTTTAGTACTGATGGAACAGACTAAAATCGGCGAAAGAATCGACAAAGCGCTCGAATTTATTGCAATCAGAGAAAATTCTTAAAAAAAGCGTTGACACTCTGCGTCCATGTCCTTAATATGCGCATCGCTGTCACGGAACTGAAGCACAAAACATGGTACTCCAGTTTAGTTACACGGGGCCATAGCTCAGCTGGGAGAGCGCTTGCATGGCATGCAAGAGGTCGGCGGTTCGATCCCGCCTGGCTCCACCAATTTGCCACATGCAGTTATAATAACTGTACCTAGGTTAGAGATTATCTCTAACAGGAATGTAAAAGTTTCTGTCCCCTTCG
>NZ_DS989810.1:233656-294545 GCF_000155775.1 Glaciecola sp. HTCC2999 | reverse complement strand
GCTTTCGTTACGTTGATGAGTGTCAAACACAACTCTGTTTCTATTAAACACAGATACTTTCTAAGGATATCCAAGGTGAATTATAAAAATAAACCGACTTGGATGTTAGCTGCGATCACTGCAACGATTTTATCCACGACAACACTCGTGGGCTGTGGTGATGATGCTGATAGCCAAATTCAGACAACGACAACCGATAAAGTGGTTATTAATCCAGACCCATTTCCAAGCACGTACACACCCATTCCAAGCACAACAACATTGATTACCAACGTGACTATCATTGATGGCATCGGTGGGATGCAAGCGAACTCACAAATTTTAATGGCGGATGGCAAAATTGTAGGGCTGGGTGCGGAGATTGATACTCCGGATGATGTGATGATTATTGATGGTGCAGGGAAGTATGTTACACCTGGGATCATCGATACGCACAGTCATTTGGGCGTGTATCCATCGCCTGATACACGTTCGCATGCGGATGGTAATGAAATGACATCGCCGGTCACCGCACAAGTGTGGGCAGAGCATTCTGTGTGGCCCCAAGATCCTGGCTTTCAACGGGCCTTAGCTGGAGGCGTTACCGCCTTACAAATATTGCCTGGTTCAGCCAACTTATTTGGTGGACGCAGTGTTGTGTTAAAGAATTTACCTGATCGCACAGTCCAAGACATGAAATTTCCTGATGCGCCTTACGGGATCAAGATGGCATGTGGTGAAAACCCTAAACGTGTCTATGGTAAAAAAGGCGGTCCTGCTACGCGTATGGCGAATGTTGCCGGTTACCGTAAAGCCTGGATAGGTGCTGCAGAGTATAAAGCGAAATGGGAACAATACGAAGCGGATGTTGAAGCCGGTAAAGACGTCAAAGCACCCAAGCGTGATTTAAATAATGAAACCCTCAAGGGCGTTTTAGATGGCGATATTATTGTGCATATGCATTGTTATCGTGCCGATGAAATGGTCGTGATGATGGATGTGATGAAGGAGTTTAATTATCAAATTGGCTCGTTCCATCATGCTGTAGAAGGCTATAAAATCGCCGATAAATTAGCTCAAAACAATGTCTGTGCGTCCATGTGGGCAGATTGGTGGGGCTTTAAGTTAGAAGCGTATGATGCCATTCGCGAAAATATTCCGATGGTGCATGCAGCGGGTGCCTGTGCTGTTGTGCATTCTGATTCTGACATTGGTATTCAGCGTTTAAACCAAGAAGCAGCTAAAGCATGGTCTGATGGTCGTCGTGCTGGTATCGATATCTCTCAAGCTGATGCGTGGCAATGGTTAGCAGCGAATCCTGCTAAGTCATTGGGTATTTTTGACCAAACGGGGTCTTTGGAAGTGGGCAAAAATGCTGATGTGGTGTTGTGGAGTGCCGATCCATTCTCTACTTATGCACAAGCTGAAAAAGTCTATATTGATGGTGGGTTAGCGTTTGATCGCTCGGCACCAGATACCTGGCCAGTCAGTGATTTTGAATTAGGCCAAATTGGCGAAGGAGATCACAAATGAAACGATTAACGACCTTATTAACGTTATTAACCTTGAGTACTTCAGTATTGGCAAACCAGTTTGCGATTGTCGGCGGTAAAGTCCACACGTTATCTGGCCAAGGGACTTTAGATGAAGCCACGGTGTTAATTAAAGATGGTGTGATTGAATCGATTGTTAGCGGTTCTGACGTACCGCTTGGCTATGAACGTATTGATGCCCAAGGAAAAGTGGTGACGCCCGGGTTTATCGGCGCGTACACAGCCTTAGGCTTAGTTGAAGTCGGTTTTTCTGCAGGCCAAGTGGATGCATCCACCACAGAACATCCGGTGACGACGATTGGAGCAGCCATTGATGTCTCTTATGGCATTAATGCTGATTCAACCTTAATTCCGATTACGCGTATGGAAGGGTTCACTTCTGCGGCGACAGGGATTGAATCGTCCGAATATTTGTTTAAAGGCCAAGGTGCCTTCATTCAATTAACCGATGATGAACCATTGTTGAAACCGCGTGCGTTTATGGCACTGAGTGTTAACAACTCTAGCGCGAGTGATGCTGGCGGTACGCGCGGGACGTTATGGGTGGCGCTCAAGCAGATCTTAAGTGAGGCGAAGTTTGCTGCTGATTTTAGGACCTCCAACAGTTTGATCCCGACTCAGCATTGGCATGGTGTGAGTACGCGTACTGATGCACAAGCACTATATGATGTCATTCGAGGCAACTCGCCGTTGTTAATCAAAGCGGATCGAAAAGCGGACATACTGAATATTATTGGGTTAAAGTCAGAGTTTCCTAAACTGAATATTGTGATCGTATCCGCATCAGATGCGTGGCGTGTGGCTGATAAATTAGCTGCAGCGCAAATCCCTGTGATCCTTAATCCTGAATATAATTTGCCTGGTGCATTTGATACGTTAGGCGCAACATTAGCCAATGCGGGACGTTTAGAAAAAGCTGGAGTAAAGGTTGCCATAGGTATTGAGACACATAATATTCGCCTTGCCACTCAACATGCGGGTAATGCTGTGGCGAATGGTATGAGTTATGACGCAGCTCTAGCTGCATTATCGAGAAATGTTGCTGAAATTTATGGGATGCAAGATACTTTAGGTTCTTTAGCAAAAGGGATGCGTGCTGATGTTGTTGTATGGTCTGGTGATCCACTAGAAGTGGCTGAAGCCGCAGAACATGTCTTTATTGGTGGTCAACCGACGAAGATGGAATCACGTCAAACATTATTACGTGACCGTTACCTCAAATTACAACAAGATAAGCCAATGGGATATATACGCCCTTAAGCGTTACATATTACCTTTGTTGGAAAATAGACTAAGCCAGCTAAGTATGACTTGAGCTGGCTTTTTTGTTCGTGAGATTTGAGTTATCAGCTGCAACTAAGAGATGTTGCTAATAGAGGGCTACGAGTGGTGTGATCCAGTGAGTTAACATAAATTCAGCAATCATGGGTTGCGCTTCTGCTGTAGGGTGGATCCCATCGTTTTGCATTAATTCAGGGTTAAGCGCAATATCAGCTAAGAAAAATGGTACCAAGGGTACGTCAAATTCATCGGCTACATCACTAAACGCGCTGATAAACATACGATTATATCGAGCACCATAATTAGTCGGTATTTGCATCTGCTGGATAGCGACTTGCACATTAGCGCTTTGACTTTGTTTCACTATAGCGCGAAGATTATTTTTTAATTTTTTTATACTGTGGCCTTGTAACCCGTCATTACCGCCTAATTCAATTAAAATATGATCGGGATTGTGTTGTGTTAACAAACGCGCTAAACGAGCTAAGCCACCGTCGGTGGTTTCGCCACTGATAGATGCGTTAATAAGCGTTAGCGAGCTCAGTGTTGGATCTGCGGATTGGCTTAACATATTTTGTAACAAACTTACCCAACCTTCTTCTTGAATCAGACCATATGCGGCACTTAAGCTATCACCTAAGATAAGCACCGTTTGAGTCTCGGTTTGCGTGTTTGATGCAGTGGAAGTGGATTGATCTATTGCTGCATAACTTGCCGTACTAAACACAACGCAAAGCAACCAACCATAAAGTGATAATATTTTCATGATAAAAACCGAAAACCTTATTAAAACAGTTTCTACGAGCGAAGGCGAGCTACAGATCCTCCAGCCGATTACTTTTTCAGTAGAAGCAGGCCAGTCCATCGCGATTATTGGCGCCTCTGGTTCCGGTAAATCGACACTTTTAGGCCTACTAGCGGGACTGGATACCGCCTCATCTGGCGAGATTTGGCTTGATGATGCCCCTTTACACAGCATGGATGAAGAAGCGCGTGCACAATTACGTGGTGAAAAAGTGGGCTTTATTTTTCAAAGTTTTATGTTGGTGCCATCATTAACCGCGTTAGAAAACATTATGTTACCCGCAGAGATCACTGGATTATCCGATCCTAAAGCGCGCGCATTAGCCGTCTTAAAGCAGGTTGGGGTAGAACATCGCGCTGGTCATTATCCTAATCAACTGTCAGGTGGCGAGCAACAGCGAGTAGCGATTGCACGTGCATTTATTACCCAACCTAAGATTTTATTTGCGGACGAGCCCACCGGTAATTTGGATGCGAAAAACTCAGATAATGTCGAGTCCTTATTATTTGAACTTAATAAACAATCAAACACCACATTGGTCCTGGTGACACACGACCCTGAATTAGCATCAAAATTTGACCGTCAATTATCGATGAATGCCGGTGTGTTAGAAGAGGTGACTGCCTAATGAGTGCAATGCCGAGACAATTGGCGTGGCGCTTATTCAAACATGAAGCCAAGCGCGGTGAGTTAAGTATTATATTATTTGCGATAATCTTGTCGGTTGCGGCAGTACTATCGTTGTCGTTATTTTCTGAGCGATTACAAGGCGCGTTAACGGATCGTTCTGCTGAGTTTATTGCTGCAGATCGTCAGTTATCGGCCCGAGCGCCACTTGATCCTGAATGGATCTCAGCTGCGCATACCTACAATTTAGCAACGGCGTTGCAAACCTCGACTCGCTCTATGGCATTTGCAAATGATGAATTGGCATTAGTGGACTTACGTGCGGTATCTGAAGATTACCCCTTAAAAGGAACGATTAAACTGGCGCCTGAGTTATTTGCTACAGGTGTGGCTACTGATCACATTCCGGCTTCGGGCGAAGCGTGGATGGATTCTCGTCTATTTCAGTTACTTGGGGTGTCTTTAGGCGATAAGATTGAACTCGGTGAAGCACAGTTTACGATCACCCAAGTATTATCGGAGATCCCCGATGGGGGCTTTAGTGTGTTTAATGCTGATCCTATGGTGTTAATCAACTTATCTGATATCGCCGCAACTAAGGTCACGGGACCGGGTAGTAGAGTGAATTACAAAGTATATTTCACGGGTGATGATAATGATTTGGATAATTATTTTGATGAGCTATCACCGCAATTAGATCGGCAGGTGCATCGCTGGTTATCCGTCCAAGATGACACATCACCGATTGGTGAATCAGTGGCTCGTGCTGAACAGTTTTTTTTACTGGCCTCACTCTTAGCGATTGTGCTTGCTGCAGTTGCGATAGGTGTGGCAGCACAGCGCTATGCTCAGCGCCATTTTGATCCGGTGGCGATCATGAAAACCTTAGGAGCGAGCACCGCAACGATTCGAAAAGTGTATTTATATCAGATTGTTTTTATCGCTCTATTAGGGATCGTGATAGGTGCCATTGTTGGATTTGTGTTACAGCAACTGGTCGTGAGTGCATTAGCCGACACAGTCGAGGTTTCTTTACAAGTATGGTATTGGCGACCGCTATTAATTGCGATTTTTACTGGCAGTGTGTGTGCGTTATTATTCTGTTTATATCCATTATTAGGACTCTTTTCGATACCGCCTTTACGTGTCTTACGACGCGATATCGCCTCATCATTTAGTGCGCGTGGCGGGCAATATCTTACCGCGGGTGGAGCAATATTACTGCTCATGTGGGTATATTCACAAAACCTCAAAATCAGCTTAATTCTATTTGTCTCAGGTCTCATCTTAGTGGGATTATTACTCGCAGCAACCTTTGGCTTAATTGCGTTGGGTAGAGTGCTGGGTACGGGGCGAATGGGTGCTTGGCAACTGGCATGGGCAAGGATTAAACGCCGTAGTTTGGATAATTCAGTGCAGTTGATTAGTTTTGCGCTAACGATAATGTTACTGCTGGTTGTACTGGTTATGCGTAACGATATAGTGCAGCAATGGCGCGACCAATTACCCACAGGTACCGCCAATTATTTCTTGGCCAATGTCACTGAAGAACAGCGCCCGAACTTAGTCCAACATTTTGCTGATAATGGCATTGAAACGGATGGTTTATATCCTGTATCGCGCGGTCGTTTTGTTAAAATTAATGATGAGATATTACGCAACGATATCACTAAAGAGGAAGAAGATACGACCAATGAAACTCGTCGCGGTATGGGTCGAGAAGCGAACCTGACATGGGACACCACATTACAAATGGGTAATGAAGTGATTGCTGGCCAATGGCACGGGGAGTGGACGCCTGAGACATCTGAACTAGGAGATGGGATTTATCCTGTATCAATAGAAGAACGAGTGGGTAAGAGAATGCGTATCGGCATGGGCGATCAATTAACCTTTAATATCGGTTCAGAGATTGTCACGGTAGAAGTGACGAGTATCCGTACCGTCAACTGGCAAACCATGCAGCCAAACTTCTTTTTTGTATTACATCCCATGGCGATGGAGGCGTTTCGTGCCAGTTACATCACAAGCTTCTACTTACCGCCTGAGCGTAAACCTGAACTGACCCGTTTAATGGCGCCATTTGCCAGTGTGACTATGTTTGACGTAGATGCACGTATCAACCAAGTACGGAGCATCATTGATCAAGTCTCTGCTGCGATTGAGTTTATTTTAATTTTAGTATTAGTCGCAGGAAGTTTAGTGTTAATTGCACAAGTACAAGCGAGTATGGATGAACGTCAACGTGAATTAGCGATATTGCGTACCTTGGGTGCCAAAGGGCGTATGATCCGAGCTTCCGTTATTTATGAGTTTTTGATCATTGGTTCAGTGGCAGGCTTCATGGCAGCATTAGCGAATGAAGTCAGTTTGTATCTGCTACAAACGCAAATATTTCAAATGCAAAGCAGTTTACACATAGAGTATTGGGTAATTGCACCATTAACTGGGGCTGTGGTGGTCGGTTTATTAGGGGCAGCAAGTTGCTGGCGCCTCTTATCGATGAATACCCAAGTCCTACTAAGGAAGATGCTATAAGTGCCCATGCTCTGCGTCTGCCGTGTGACGTTTTAAAGCACCATAAATATATAATGACAGGGAGGATGTAACATACTATCCCTGTCATATAGTAGATTGGTCTTTTAGATAGTTAGATTATTTTTGAGCTAACGCAGCAAATGCGACATCCACATCTTCGAATTGAAATTGATAACCAGAAGCGCTCAGCACGTCTGGAAGGACTTTTTGTCCATAGAGTAGCAAGTCCGCAGATTCACCCATTAATACTCTTAAAGAGAGTTTTGGGACGGTAAATATGCATGGACGTCCAAGACTCTTTGCGTATGATTGTGAAAACGTCTTATTCGATACTGGTTTAGGGGCGGTAAAATTAACCGGACCTTGAATCGTATCCGTGTCTAATACGTGAGCGATCCCCGCCACCATATCGTCAATATGGATCCATGACATGATTTGTTGACCCGAACTTACCGGTCCACCTAAGCCTAGACTAAACGGTAGGCGCATTTTACCTAACGCCCCCCCATTAGCTGATAATACTACACCAGTGCGTAACAAGCAGACCCGAGTCGATTCTGAAGCTGCTTGTGATGCGATATCTTCCCATTGTTGGCAAATATCGCGAGAGAACTCCTCATGAAACTTTGTAAAGGTCTCGTTGATTAATGTATCTGCGGATTGACGGCCATACACACCAATGGCTGATCCACTTAAAAAATGAGCAGGTGGTTGAGTACTGGCATGACACAAATCGACTAACTGCTGAGTGATATCCCAGCGACTATGACAAATACGCTGTTTTTGTTTCGCACTCCAGCGCTTATCAACAATGGGCTCGCCAGCTAGATTGATCACTGCATCAAATTTGTTCAAATCAGTTAATGACGCTATATCGACATGTGTTACCCGACCAGCTTGGACGAGATCATTAAATGCTTCCATCACTTTTTTGGCAGAACGGCTAACCACATAAAATTGATGGTGGTTTGCATAGCGTTTGATAAAAGCTTGACCAATCAGGCCTGTAGCACCTGTGAATAATATATTCATCGTGTCTGCTCTCTATATTGAAACATTAAAATTGAGGCTCTTTTGAGCAAGAAATACTTAAACTAACCGAATCAGAGAAGCGCAGTGCATGTGGCTTATCAACTTCCACTTCTGCCCAAGATACCCAAGGATGTTCTGCGGCAATTGCTAAAATATCGGATGTAAGTTTTTCTAATAAATAATAGCGGTTGTTCTCAACTAAACGGATGATTGATTTGGTCACCGTTTTATAGTTAATCGCATTTTCCACTTCGTCTGATTGTGCAGCTTGGTGAGCGTCATACTTGATAACAGCATTGATCACGACATCTTGTTTATTTTTAATTTCATCGTCATTAAAACCGATATAAGTGCGTAAACGTAAATTTTTTATACGAATTGTTGCTTCATTTAAAGTCATATCACAAATTCCTGTTATGATAGAGGTATGTATTTTCATACCTAAAATTATCTTGCTGAGAGCACTATGGAACTAAAATCTTCTACAGCTAAAGTCATGGTTATTACCGCTGCGGTGATAGTCGTCTTAGCCGGCATCAAAGCGGCAAGTGCCATTATGGTACCATTTTTGTTATCGATCTTTATTGCGATTGCTTGTAGTCCGCTAATCAACCATGCATCTCGATATAAAATACCGAGATGGATATCTGTTACCCTAGTTATACTCTTAATAATCGTTTTTGGTTTCATGCTCGCTGGATTAGTTGGGCAATCTTTAGGAGAGTTTCGCCAAAATTTACCCAATTATCAGAGTCAGTTATCTGTTGAGTTCGCTTGGGTCATTGAACAACTCGCTAAAGTGAATGTGATTGTTGATAAAAATTTGTTCTTATCTTATTTTGATCCAGCCGTTGCAATGTCGGTCGCAACCAATTTTTTAAGCGGCATGGGCGGGGTACTATCCAACGTATTTTTAATCATTCTAACGGTGATTTTCATGCTTTTCGAAGCTGAAAGTATGCCTCGCCGTATTCACGTAGCGTTACGTGATCCTGGCATGAAAATGCAGCACATTGATCGTTTTCTAAAGTCAGTGAATGACTATCTTGCCATCAAATCCTTGGTCAGTTTAGGTACCGGTGTTTTCATTGGCGTGTGGTTATTTGTACTCGATGTACCGCATTTTATGTTATGGGCAGTATTAGCGTTTTTACTCAATTTCATTCCTAATATCGGTTCGATTATTGCTGCGGTTCCGGCTGTACTTATTGCTTTTGTTGATCAAGGCTTAGCCACTGCTGGTCTTGCTGGTTTAGGTTTTATTATAGTCAATACTGTCATGGGTAACATGATCGAACCGCGTTTCATGGGCAGGGGGTTAGGTTTATCTACGCTTGTCGTCTTTTTATCATTGATTTTTTGGGGCTGGTTACTCGGTTCTGTAGGGATGTTGTTATCGGTGCCGCTAACGATGATTGTGAAAATCGCAATGGAGTCTCGAGAGGAAACGATGTGGTTAGCCGTGCTTTTATCGGGGGATGAGCCCCTTGAAAATGCGAGCACCATCACCGACACAGATGTATCGCTGCATAAGGACTAAGCGAGATTCATCTCCATCCTAGTTCCTTCAATCTCTGGGCGTGATGTTATCTTTAACGTCGCGCCATATAAATCTAATAAATCATTAACGCTCGCCAGCCCGATGCCATGTCCTTGCTTATAGGTATCTAAGCGCTTGCCACGTGTGAGTATTTCCTGTTGCAGGTGTGATGGGATCCCTGGTCCATCATCAGTCACGCTGATACGATGACCGGCGGATGAATGTTGAAGCGAGATTACAATATGAGAGACAGCTGCTTTGCAGGCATTATCAATGATATTACCCAGTAATTCATACGCATCGGCAGTATCAAAGGCAACCATGAACGTGTCGTGACTGCACAGTAATTCGATACGTAGTTGTTTATCTCGATAGATTTTATCCATAGACTCAATGATTCTATCTACTACTGATAACATATTAATTTGTGCTTGCCAGCCGGCTTTACCTAATACTGAGCGTGCTAATTGGCGGTGAATGATTTGGTCAATCTGTTCAATCGGTGCTTTCGATTGTGAAGGGATATCCGCATCACCTTGCAATACACTCAAGGGTGTTTTCAGTGAATGAGCTAAATCTTGGAGCGCATTTTTAAATCGGGTGCGCTGCTGTGATTCTGATAGCAGTAATTGATTCACACTGTCTTTCACGGCATTGAGCTCTTTGGGGTAATCGCCATGAATTATATTATCCGCTTGTGAATAATGTTGACCAGATGCGACTTTTGATAATTGTTCGACTAACTGTTTTACGGGGCTAACAACAGATAATAAACTCAGTAAAAGCATCCCACTGATCAATAGTCCTACCCATAATCCGTTTTGCAATAAGCTTTGATTAAAAGTGTCTAGTTCAGCGTAATAAGCGGATTTATCTTCAATAATATAAAACTTAATTGGGATGTATTGGTTTTCACTTTCAAATTCAGCTGTGAACGTGTAAAGAAAAGTATCAGGTATAGCGTTGGGCGAATCGCTAAATATTGATTGGCCAATCTGTGCTTGTGGGTAGGCTAAAGGTGTTGCATTCAACATGCTGGATGAAGATTGCCATACGATGGTTTGATTCATCACAATCAAGGCTTGATAGCCCGATTGAGGCATATTTAAACGATCATCGAAAACATTGAATGGCATATTAATTTGACTGCCGTCGATTTCAAAGGACGCAATCAATGCATATGTCATCGATTCAAGCTCACTTTGTTTCGCTTTAATCAGACTATCTTGGTATGCGTTTGATACGGTTAACGCCAAAGAGGGCAAAAGCACTACCGTCACTAATAATATCGTCATGGTAGTACGTAGCGTTAATGACAGTTGTTTTAGGCCGGTGAAAATAATCGATATCCTCTACCACGTAACGTCTCAATAGGTTTAAGGGTGTTAGTTGGATCGATTTTTTTACGTAACCGTCCGACAAACACCTCAATTACATTACTATCTAAATCAAAATCTTGATCGTAGATATGTTCAGTCAGTTCTGTTTTTGAAATGACTTTATCTCGATTTAACATCAAGTATTCCAATACTTTATATTCGTATGCGGTTAACTCTAATTCTTGATCGTCGATTTTTACTTTTTGTTGTGTGAGGTGAAGCTGAATTGGACCACAGGTTAATTCTGACGAGGCATGGCCACTACTTCGACGTATCAACGCATTAACTCGTGCTAATAACTCTTGGTGATGGAATGGTTTGGTGAGGTAATCATCCGCACCTGCGTCTAATCCTAGTACTTTTTGTTCCCATGTGTCACGTGCAGTTAATATACAAACTGGGGTTTTAATGTCGTTTTCACGCGCGAATTTTAACACGCTGATCCCATCCACTTTGGGTATTCCTAAATCTAATACGACAGCATCGTAGGTGTACTCTTTAAGTAGATATTGCGCTTTTTCACCATCATCGGCTAAATCGACACTAAAACCTGCCTGTTGAAGGAGTTGATCCAATTGCATGAGTAATTGACTATCATCTTCAACCAATAAAATACGCATGAACTTATTCCTTATCTTTGTCAGTTTTTTTATCTGATTTTTTATGCGGCATGACTTGACCTGATTGACGATCAACTTTGACTGAGACTACTCGTCCTTGAGGGTTTAACATTTTGACTCGGTAATGTTGTTGTTGACGGTCCACTTTGAGCACTTTACCTTTTACGGATTTTTTTGCTGTAGCGATGGCTTTTTGTTGGTCAACATTGTTATTGGTGTTACTGGTTTGAGCCTGGCTATTGGTTGATATCATCATGCCAACAAACATGGTGCATACACACAGACGTAATGAATGACTTAGTTGATGGGAAGCCGAATAGGGCATGAATAGAATTCCTTTAGCAGACAACATATTGGTAAAATACTGTAACAATTATAGTGTGTTTATCTGAATACACACTGAATTTTTTCATGTCGTTTGTGCTACAGTTAAATAAAATATTATTTAGGATATTAAATGAAATTTCGCACCATTGTTAGCGTTTTTAGTAGCGTTATTTTTTTAGCCGCCTGCGCTCAAACTCCTAATACCAGCACGGTTCAACTTTCTCCATTAACTCAATGGCGTATGGGGGTGTTTGAGCCTAATACTACCATTAAGACCTCTGCGCGGATCAACGAAGGGGTATTAGCCAATGGAATGCGCTATTTTATTGTTGAAAATCAAACGCCCAAGAATGAAGTCGTTGTGCGGATGCGAGTGGGCGTAGGGAGCATGTATGAAGCTTCTGAGGATGCCGGTATCGCACACTTTCTCGAACACATGGCCTTTAATGGTTCGAAAAATGTGCCCGAAGGTGAAATGATATCTATCTTAGAGCGTTACGGATTACGTTTCGGGGCAGATACCAATGCCAGTACGAGTTTTGAAGAAACCATATATAAATTAGATTTGCCAAAGAATGACGCCGAGACGTTAGAGACTGCGTTATTTTTGATGCGTGAAACAGCGAGCAACCTCACTATCGAACCGGATGCTGTTGCCGCAGAAATTCCAGTGGTGCAATCCGAATACGAAGCACGTAATAATATTTACATGGATGCTTATAAAGCTTCATTAGCGCAATGGTCAAAAGGGTTACATTATATTGACCGTTTTCCGATTGGGACATTAGCAACCATCAGTGGATTGACTGCTGAGTCGGTAAAGGCTTTTTATGATACACATTATTATCCTGCTAATACTCAGTTAATTATTGTCGGTGATATCGATACCCAAGCGACGCTCAATAAAATCGAAGCGGCCTTTGGTGATTGGCATAAGCCTAATATCAATACTGGATTCGAGGCTGGTTCGTTAGTGGTGAATGATGATGTGAATGTGGCTACCTTTAGCGGGCCTAATTTACCGACACAAGTCAGCTTATTCTATGTGACCCCGGCACGTTTACAGCCTGATACTATAGAAAATCGACGTGCCAATTATGTTGAGCAAATTGCTAACGGCATATTATCTTATCGGTTAAATAGCTTGGTGTTAGCTGGTAACGCACCGTTTGAAGGGGTTGGTAGCTCACACGGGTTAACGTTTAATCAAGCGGATGTGTCACAGGTCATTGCGCAAATGCAGCCAGATAAATGGGCGGAATCGTTAAGCGCATTGGTACTTGAAATCCGTCGTATGGTTGAATTTGGTGTAAGTGAACAAGAACTTATCAGACAAGTCAAAGCTATTCGTAACAGCCTTGTGACAACGGCTCAATCAGAAGATACGCTTCCTAGTGGTGCTTTTGCTAATGCCATCTTAGGAAATATCACGACCGGTGAGATCCTTAATGAACCATCCGCTTCATTGGATTTGTTTGTTGAGCTAATGGAAACATTTAGCGTGGAAGAGATCAATGAGGTGATTACACGCCAATTCACGCGCATTCCACCGACCATTTTTATTCAGTTTGCTGAACAAGAGACTGCCTTACCTTCATCTAATGAAATCAAAGGGGTTTATGACAATGCATTGACACAGTCAGTGACAGCCAATGAAGCACAAGCAATTAAAGCATTTGCGTATACGCAATTTGGTGAGCCAGGTAAGGTCATCGAGAAGTCCTATAATGACGCTTATGACTATTCGTCGTATACCTTTGCCAATGGTGTTAGATTGAATGTTAAAGCAACTGAGCTAGTGAAAGAAAAAGTGCTCATTCGCGTGCGTTATGGTAGCGGAACAAAAGCACTACCACAGTCATTAGCTGGTCTAAATGATCTTTATAATTTTTACATTGTGGGTGGCCTAGGTGAGCACTCAGTCAATGAACTACGTGAATTATTATCGGACAAAAACGTTTCATTATCATTTAGTGCTGATTTTAATGGTTACGGCGGTACGTTCAGTACGTCTAATGATACGTTATCAGAGCAGTTACAATTAATTACAGCTTACATTACCGATCCTGGTTATAGTGAAACGGTTTTGCCATTATTTAGAAAAAATGTGGAGCAGGGCGCGAAGCAGCGGAAAAATACGATAGCAGCGGTAAAAAGTTATG
The DNA here is from genome assembly GCF_000155775.1 of Glaciecola sp. HTCC2999. GTDB lineage: Bacteria > Pseudomonadota > Gammaproteobacteria > Enterobacterales > Alteromonadaceae > Opacimonas. The sequence goes on along the minus strand of NZ_DS989810.1, from coordinate 280,702 downwards.
AAGTGAGTAACGCTATTTATGGTGATGATCATCGCATGGGACCTGCGCCCGTGGATGCAGTGTTAGCCAGAGATTTTAATGAGCTCAAAACTGTACTTAAGGCCGCATTAGAACGAGGTCCTATGACAATCACTGTCGTGGGTGATATCAATGTAGACAACGTTGTGGATGAGATCGCCAAGACTTTAGGTAGTTTAGACATTAATGTGCCTGCGCCTCGTCATGAGTGGATCGAAGGGATCCGTTTACAAGCACCCAATAATGTTATCTTGACCCATGAAGGGAATCCTGAAAACGCATCGTTAACTCGTTATTTCAAAACGACGGATAATAGTGATTTATCAGTCGCTTTGCAGTTACGAGTATTAGCCGCGGTGCTCCAATTGAAAGTCCAAGATGTGATACGTGAAGAATTAGGGGCGTCTTATTCACCTTCTGCTCGGGCATCAGGATCAAACGATATCAAAGGTGATGGTATGTTGTTTCTTGATACTTTAACCACACCAGCACAGTTAGCGTTAGTCGAAACAACATTTGATGAATTGATTGCCGGTGTCAAAGTGCCAGGGAATATCACTGAAGATGAAGTAAAACGAGCTATTGAGCCTATGTTAGCCAGCTTGAAAGGTGCCAAAGAACGTAATGGGTTTTGGTTATCGCGCTTATCTGCACTCCATACTAAACCAGATACGTTTGCCAAGTTTGAAGCTGCACCAGATATCTATTCATCCATTACACCGGAGGATTTAACGCAACTTGCTCAACGTTATTTGATTGCACAGAATCAGATTGATGTAAAAGTGCTACCGACGAAAATAGCTGAAAAATAGGCAAGCAACTAACATTCCAGATGCAAACAATGAAGGTAAATTATCATTCCACTGATATTTTGCCTCGTAATTGTTTTTGTAAACCATGTTTCGTTTTGCTATTTAAACGTTTACGCACTGAAGAGCGAGATGGTCGGGTTGCCTTTCTCGGTAATTGAACCACACCAGCTCCTCTAATCAACCGAACCAAGCGTTCAATTGCATCACGTTTATTCGCTTCTTGAGTGCGTTGGTTCTGTGCTTTAAGCACTAAGATCCCTTCTTCAGTGATCCTTGAATCTTTACGTTTAAGCAAACCTTGCTTGTAACGGTAAGGTAGATTTGACGCATGAATATTAAATTTTAAGTGGATAGCAGATGACACTTTATTGACGTTTTGGCCGCCTGCGCCTTGAGCACGCATAGCTTGCATATCAATGCTGCTATCATCGAGGTAAACCCCGTCATCAATAAAAATATCCATGAGAATAAATTTCCTAGCTTTAGCAAAAGGGCTATTTCAACAGAAATTGCTCTTCTGCTAAATAGGGCTTAGGGTAATACCTTTTTATAGGGTTTAACACTGACCTTGGCGTAGACACCAGCAGCAATATAAGGATCGGCATCAGCCCAAGCTTGTGCAGCCTCGAGTGAATCAAATTCAGCAATTACCAAAGATCCAGTAAACCCAGCAGGGCCAGGGTCGTTTGCATCGATAGCAGGATTTGGCCCTGCAACAAATAGTTTTCCGGCATCTTTTAGCGCGACTAAACGTGCCAAATGGTCAGGACGCGCGGCTAAACGCGCATCTAATGTACCGGGGTGATCTTCAGCGACAATGCTATACCACATAATATTTCCTTTGTTTAAATGGAGCTAGGTTAAGCTTTGCTTGTACCCGCTTTCATTGACTGAACAAATTCACCTAGCTCACTTAGCATCGCTGGCGTGTTATCAAGGTGCTTAGCGATAATATTGACGGTTGCCGACCCTGAAATTGCACCAGCTGCGCCTGAGTGAATTGCATGCGCTACTTGTTCTGGCGTTGAGATCCCGAAGCCTAGTAAGGGTGGAGCTACTTTATGTTTAGCTAATTTTTCAATTAATTCACTGGCCGGCGTTTCCGCTGCAGTTTCTGCACCAGTAACACCTGCACGACCTAACAGATAAGTATAACCACTAGATAATTGACCAATTGCTTGTAATGTTTCTTCAGTTGCATTCGGCGGAGCAATGAGTATTTGGTCAATCTCGTTACTACTTGCCACATCGATAAAGCGCTTTGCTTCACGCAATGGCACATCAGCAATGAGTATTGAGTCAACGCCACTCGCTTTGGCTTGTGCGTAGAACGTATCAATACCACGCGCAAGCACAAGATTTGAATACAGTAATAAACCAATTGGAATGTCAGGGTTATCACGGCGAATATCTGCAATTATATCTAAACACTCTGACGGGGTATTACCATTTCCTAACGCGCGAATGCTCGCCGCTTGGATAGTAGGACCATCGGCGATAGGATCAGAGTAGGGGAAACCTAATTCAAGCGCGTCTGCCCCATTATCAATTAACGTTTGAATGATTTGTAATGAAGTGGCTTTATCAGGATCACCTAACATCACGAATGGCACAAACGCGCCTTCGTTTTTCGCGTCTAACTGGGTAAACATAGTTTCATAGCGTGCCATTAGATATCATCCCCCAACACTTGTGTAACGTGAGCAAGATCTTTATCACCACGTCCAGATAAATTTAATACGATAATCGTTTCTTCGGTTGCTTCATCGGCCATATTTAGAGCATGTGCCAATGCATGTGATGATTCCAACGCAGGGATGATCCCTTCTTTACGGGCTAATAATTTAAATGCATTAAGTGCTTCTTCATCGGTGGCTGCCACATATTCGGCGCGACCAATATCTGATAAATAAGCATGCTGAGGACCCACTGCAGGGTAATCAAGCCCCGCAGAAACTGAATATGACTCTTCAATTTGACCATCAGCATCTTGCATAATATAACTAAACGCCCCGTGTAAAATACCTTTGGTACCGGTACAAATGGTCGCTCCATGTTCATGGGTGTGTAGTCCTTTACCCGCAGGCTCAACTCCCACTAAGCGAACGCTAGGCTCATCAATGAAATCAGCAAACATACCAATCGCATTTGAACCACCACCGACGCAAGCCACTACTGCATCAGGTAATCGGCCTTCTTTCTCTAAAATTTGTGCACGTGTTTCCTCACCAATCATACGATGAAATTCACGTACAATGGTTGGGAAAGGGTGAGGGCCCGCAGCCGTACCTAGTAAATAATGCGCTTTGTCATAGTTAGCTGACCAATCACGCATGGCTTCATTAACGGCATCTTTTAATGTACCTGATCCTGCATTGACAGGAATGACTTCAGCACCCATTAAACGCATTCTAAAGACATTCGGCGACTGACGTTCTACGTCTTTGGCACCCATATAAATACGCGCTTTTAAACCTAATAATGCACAGGCAAGGGCGGTTGCAACACCGTGTTGACCCGCGCCAGTCTCAGCGATGACTTCAGTTTTGCCCATACGCTTAGTTAATAAGGCTTGACCCAGTACTTGGTTGGTTTTGTGTGCACCACCGTGAAGTAAATCTTCACGTTTAAGATATAATTTGACTAGTGGGTTAGACACCAAATTACGTGACAAGGTCATCGCAGTAGGTCGACCGGCGTAATCTTTTAACAACGACATGAATTCAGCTTGGAATTCAGGATCTTGTTGTGCGTCGATAAACGCTTGTTCCAATTGGTCAAGGGCAGGGATCAAGAGCTCAGGTACATACATACCGCCAAAATCACCAAATTTACTTTCTAAATTATTCATAGTGTCTCACTCGATTAATAGGTGCGCAATTGTGAAAACAATTGAGTGATGTGTGAAAGTGATTTATCACCAGGTGCACTTTCTACGCCTGAATTAACATCTAATAACTGCACTTGAGTCGCTAATGCAGAGGTAATATTGGCCGGTGATAATCCACCCGCCAAGCCAATTTTTGATTTATCTTCAATCTCGTTTAATACAGTCCAATCAAACTGCTGTCCGGTACCCCCTTTTTCAATGTTATCCTGGGTAGTGACCTGACAGTCTAATAGTAACAAATCTACGTCGTTATAGGTGAGTGAAGGTAAATTTCCATCCACACCTAATGCCAACCATATTTGACAATATTCGGGTAACTGGCCCCGTAAACGAGTCACAAAATCTTGATCTTCACTGCCATGCAATTGCACGGCGCTAAGGTGTAACAGTTTCGCATATGACACAATGGTATCAATAGACTCATTAACAAACACGCCCACGTAATTAAATGGTGCAGTCTCAACAATATCTTGTGCGCGTTCAATAGTAATACAGCGTTTCGATTTCGGTGCAAATATCAACCCCATATAAGAGACGGGTTGAGCACTAATAGCGAGTGCTTGTTGCGGATCGGTGATCCCACAAATTTTCACGGCACCGTAGGCTAACTGGCGAACGGCTTTGGTTAAATCATTTTGTGCCATTAGCGCGCTTCCGACAAGGAAACCATTAACATGAGGGGCTAAACGGGCGATATCAGCACGCGTATAAATACCGGATTCTGAAATGAGTAACCCAGTATGACCTAATTCATTTAACAGCGGAACTAAACGTTCTGTGGTGGCTAAATCCGTGGATAAGTCACGTAAATCACGGTTATTAATACCGATGATTTTTGCACCTAGTGCCACAGCACGGCGTGCTTCTTCTTCGTTACTAACTTCAGTCAACACATCTAAACCTAGATTTGCTGCGCATTCACTGAGTTGCGTATAGGTTGTATCATCTAACACAGATAACATTAATAGTACTGCGTCAGCGTGGTAGTGACGAGCAAGATAAATCTGATATTCATTCACAAAAAAGTCTTTGTTTAATACCGGAATATCCACTTTACCTGTCACGTATTCAAGGTATTCATAAGTGCCTTGGAAGTATTTTTCATCGGTCAATACCGATAGGCACGCCGCAATTTCTAAATATGACTCGAGAATTTCATCTAAATCAAAGATGGGACGAATCAGTCCTTTTGACGGAGATGCTTTTTTACATTCTAAAATGTAACCCGCGTTGGATTTATTTAGTGCATCATAAAAACTTTTGGTTGATGGTGTTAACTGGGCTTTAAAGCTATCCAGTGGCAACTCAGCTTCTCTTGCTGCTACTTCTATACGTTTATCATCAACGATTTTGGCAAGGACATTTTGCATATTAATTTATGATTCCAATTCGTTATTGTGAAATATTTTGCTGACTCAATTGAGCCGCATGTTTAATTGTTTCCAGTGGTTTACCTGCAGCAATCGACGCTAACGCCATGTCTGATCCTGCTTTAAAGGAGGTTGCTTTACCTGCTAAAAACAACAACGCACCCGCATTCATTGCAATAGCTGCGGTATGTGCAGCCGCGCCTTCACCAGCAAAAACGCGTTCGATAGCGGTTTTGTTTTCATCTGGCGAGCCGCCTACAATCGCTGATAGTGGGTAACTTTCTAGCCCAAAATCGCTAGGTTCAACTTCATATTCGGTTAACTCATCACCATTAACTTGCACGACATGGCTTGGTCCGTGTAAAGCAAATTCATCTAACCCAGAGCCATGCACAACTAAAGCTTGTTGGTGGTCAAGCAGTTGTAATGTATGTGCGTATGGGATCAACAACTCAGGAGTGTAAACACCCATGACTGAATGCGTCGGTTTAGCCGGATTCGCTAATGGTCCAAGGACATTGAATAACGTACGTGTTTTTAGTGTGGTACGGACATTCATCGCGTGTTTAACACCAGCATGATAAACCGGAGCAAATAAGAAACATAACTGACTTTCGTCAAGGCTGTGACGTGCTGTGCTAGGTGACACATCTAATTTCACGCCAAATGCATTAAACAGATCTGCTGAGCCCGATTGACTTGAAACACTACGGTTACCGTGTTTAGCAACAGCTAACCCACAACTTGCTGCGACCACACTGGCAGCACTGGATATATTAATCGTGTTATGTCCATCACCACCTGTGCCGACAATATCTGCAAATGGGTAATCTGGACGGTCAAACACAGTAGCATGGTTAACCATGGCTTGGGCGGCACCTGCGATTTCATCAGGCGTCTCGCCTTTAATTTTAAGTGCAGTAAGCAGGGCAGTGAGGTGGATATCATCTACATGTCCCTGCATGACGTCACCAAATAGGCTTTCGACTTGGTGCTGATCTAAATCTTTTTGCGTAAAGAGGGTCTCTAAAACGGAATTTATATCATTCATGTGTGAGCTCTCCTTGTTGAGCAATTAAAAACTCAATACTACTAGCTAATAAATGGCTACCTTGGTGGGTTAAAATCGACTCTGGATGAAATTGAAACCCTAACATATTGTCATTTTCATGGTATACCGCCATAGGAATGCCATTCACTTGTGCTAACAGTGAAATAGATTCAGGTAATGTCGATGCCATGAGAGAATGATAACGTGCAACAGGCAAAGGTTGATCAAAACCGCTAAACATTTTATCTCCACAATGTGTAATTGCTGAAGATTTACCATGCATAACTGCTTCGGCGCGGGAAATTATACCACCAAAATGTTCGACAATCGCTTGGTGTCCTAAACAAATTCCTAATACTGGAAAGCGACCAGCAACTTTTGCTATGAGCTCTAGCATGCAACCCGCTTCATGTGGTGCTCCTGGGCCTGGCGAAAGCAGTAACAACACATTTCGAGTCTGGCTTAAGCGCTCCATGACTTGAAAAATCGTGTTGGCATTGACCGTATTGCGATAAATATGCATATCGACATCTAACGTACGTAATTCATCCACCAAGTTATAGGTAAAAGAATCGACATTATCGAGCATCACTACGGATAAATTATTCATTTGCATGGCTCCTGCTGGCTTAACAACACCGCTTTAATTACCGCCTGAGCTTTGGCTCGAGTTTCGTCTGCTTCATTTTGTGGAACAGAATCATACACGACACCGGCACCGGCTTGGATATGCGCCATGTTATTTTTAACAAAGGCAGATCGGATCACAATACACGAATCCATATTGCCTTGACCATCTAAATAACCTACAGCCCCGCCATAGCTGCCACGGCGTTGTTTTTCAACCTGACGAATTAATGTTGCTGCACTGACTTTGGGTGCACCGACTAGCGTCCCCATATTTAAACAAGCTTGATAAGCATGCAACGCATCTAAATCTTCCCTTAATTGACCCACAACACGAGACACTAAGTGCATGACGTGAGAATAACGGTCCACTTTAAGCAATTCTTTGACATGACGAGTACCCGGAATAGACACGCGCGCGACATCATTTCGGGCTAAATCCACTAACATAATATGCTCGGATTTTTCTTTTAAATCTTCACGTAAATTCAGTTCAATACGACTATCCAAATCATGGTCGATTGACCCATCATTGCGTTTCCCTCTAGGGCGTGTGCCTGCGATAGGGTAAATTTCAACTTGGTTAGTCAATGCGGTATATTTCAAAGCAGATTCTGGTGATGCACCGAATAAAGCAAAATCAAAATCTTGCATAAAAAACATATACGGAGACGGATTGAGTTGTTTTAAATGTTGATAAGCTAGAATAGGAGACTGACACGGTAAACTGAAGGTTCTTGAAGGGACTACTTGAAAAATGTCTCCAGCCAGAATATGTTCTTTTAAAAAGTCGACATCGTTACAGTATTCTTCATCTGATTTATCAACATTCACCGATGCCTCTAACACGGTCGTGTTCACTAATTTCTTTTGTTCAGTCAGCTTTGTTGGTGGTGTGAGTAACTGTTCAGTCAGTTGAGCGATTCGTTGTGTTTGTTGTGCTTCAAATAATGCAAGTGACGCATTATTACTGTTAATGTCATCTTGAATTGCGTTTGCTGCAGAAACTTGGTCTTCAGTATGTGGAGTGTAAGTGAAAAGGTTACTGATTAATGAAGTACTTTTAGCTTTGTGATCAATGACACATAAGGTTTGCCCAAGATAAAACACAAAATCAGGACATGTATTTGCGCCATCTGGCACTGCGGGTAAATTTTCTACTGTACCTAATAAATCATAGGCAAAACATCCGCCTAAGAATACCGATAGGGGCTCATTTACGTCATGTTTGAACTGTTCAATACAAGTGCGTAACACATCAAATACACCACGAGACTTTAGGCGAGTATCCTCGTCAGCTTGTGAATCTGGCAACGTGAAGGTATATGTTGATGTGTCGTTGGTTTTTTGAGCAAGATTGGATGCCAATACCACATTCAACATATTTAATACTTGTGTGCCATTAACATTCAATGCTTGTGCAGTGACAGTTAAACCGAAACATTCAAAACGCACACATGCATCTAATAACATAATACTTTTTAAATTGTCTTTGCTGTCAATTTCAGCCGACTCCAACAATAAAGTATGCGCAGTATCATGGGTGACGTCAAAGTAACTTGAAAGAGGATCTGCAACATAATCAATCACATACGTTTGACTATGAACCGTTCCTAACGAGTGCTGTTGCGGTTGGCTCATCTGACCTAAACCCTTTTAAAAACTGTAGATAAAAAATAAGCATAAAAAAAGCCCGAAATCTCGGGCTTTTTTTATGACACATAGACGCGCACAAACAGCCCTAGAGGGACTGCCACCACCAATTCATGATTGTAGTTGTTTGTACTGAAGAGTTCATTAATGCTCTCGTCTTAAATTTTGTTTAAATACCAATCGTTTAACGTTCAACAATTGATGTATAATATTTTTATGAATTTAACAAAACCCTTGTTGATGTCAACCTTTATTTAAAATATGACCATGAAAATCGATCTACATTCACATACGTATTATTCTGACGGGCATTTATCCCCTGCAGAGCTAGTTTTACGTGCGCATCAAATGCAACTGGATGTACTTGCGATTACTGACCATGATACGACTCAAGCGTTAGCTGAAGCACGTCATGCCCAAGCCCAAGAAAAGCGTCATTTAGAAATTATCTCAGGTATAGAATTAACCACGCGCTGGCATGGTTTTGATATCCATATATTAGGCTTACATTTTGATGAGCATGATGAGCAATTGCAGCAACGTTTACTAGAACAAACCCGCACTAGAGTCGACCGAGCTCGACAAATTTGCGTTAAATTAGCAAAGTGCGGCATAGAAAATGTATTTGATGATGCCATGGTGAAAGTCGGTCAAGGGCAAATTACGCGTGCTCATATTGCTCAGGTGTTATTGGAACGTGGTGAAGTGTCGAGTTTTCAAGGTGCTTTTACTAAATATTTAGGTAAAGATAAGCGTGCTTTTGTGAGTGCGCAATGGATCGATATAGCGACTGCTATTCAATGGATTCATGAGGCCGGCGGAGTTGCTGCAATTGCTCATCCTGCCAGTTATGATATGAAAACTAAATGGCTAAAACGATTATTATCTGAATTTAAATCCTTAGGCGGTGATGGAATGGAAGTCACCCATCCTAATATGCAACCCACGAAGAAAGAGTTGTTAGCAAAACTTGCGCTAGAATATGACTTAAAAGCAGTGGTTGGTTCGGATTTTCATTTTCCTAGTCGATGGTCTGAATTAGGAAAACGCTTAGATATTAGCGCCAAGCTTACGCCGTTATGGCAAGATTGGCCGTGTCTAGCATCTTTTAATAAGGAATATTTATGAGTCAATTTTTTTACATTCATCCAGATAATCCTCAAGCTCGATTAATTAAGCAAGCTGTCGAGTTGATTAAACAAGGCGAAGTCGTTGTTTATCCGACGGATTCTGGTTATTCCATTGGCTGTCAGATGGATAATAAATCGGCTTTAGAACAAGTATGCAGAATTCGTGAGCTTGATAAAACCCATAATTTTACTTTGATGTGTCGTGATGTATCGGAATTATCGGATTATGCACGCGTCGATAATGTCGCGTTTAGGATCCTGAAAAATAATACTCCTGGTCCATATACGTTTGTTTTTAAAGCCACAAAAGAAGTACCAAAGCGTTTACAGAATCCTAAACGTAAAACTATCGGGATCCGCGTACCTGATAATCCAATCGCTTTAGCCATTTTAGAAGAGCTAGGCGAGCCGATGATGTCAACCACGTTAATTTTACCTGGAGAGACTACGGCAGAATCTGATCCTGAAGCGATTCGCGAGCAGTTAGAGCGTCGTGTTGGCTTGATTATTCACGGTGGCTATTTAGGAGAACATCCGACCACCGTAATTGATTTGTCAGAAGGTGAAGTCGTCATTTTACGCGAAGGGTCGGGCGATATCAGTCCTTTTGTGTAATTTAAGTAATATTAGATAATGAAAAACAACCATTGGTTTTAGATGAAAAGAACGCATCTCTACCATTAAAAGAGCACATATATTAATGTCAGATAAATTACAAAAAGTCCTAGCCAACCAAGGTGTTGGTTCCCGTCGTGAGATGGAAACTTGGATTGAACAAGGTCGCATTTCGGTTAATGGTACCATCGCTACTTTAGGTGATCGTGTTGAACCTAGCGACCAAATTCGTGTTGATGGTCATCTCCTGAAACGCGATCAAAAAGCACCTGTTTGTCGAGTGCTGATGTATAACAAACCCGAAGGTGAATTATGTTCGCGTACTGATCCGCTTGGGCGACAAACGGTTTTTGACCGTTTACCAAATATACAATCAGGTCGTTGGATAGCCGTAGGCCGTTTAGATTTGAACACTGCCGGACTGTTACTTTTTACCAATGATGGTGAGTTAGCTAATCGCTTGATGCACCCTCGGCATGAAGTTGAACGTGAGTATGCAGTTCGGGTATTTGGTGAAGTGGAGCCGAAAACACTGAAATTATTGGAATCAGGTGTTGAACTTGAAGACGGTTTAGCAAAGTTTACTAAAATTATTGCTCGACCCAATGAAGAAGAAAGTATTAATGCTTGGTATAACGTGTCCTTATCGGAAGGTCGTAATCGAGAAGTCCGTCGATTATGGGAATCTCAAGGGGTACAAGTATCACGTTTAATACGTCTACGTTATGGTCCTTTATCATTGCAAAAACGCTTACCACAAGGTGCATGGATTGAATTGGAACTTAATGATGTGAATGCACTGAGAAAGCAGGTGCAATTGCCACCTGAAACAGAAACGCTTGTCGGGGTTAATGATAATAAATTAAACCATACAAAATTATCACGTATGCGTAAGTCAGTTAAAAAGCACAAAGACCGCAACGCCAAAGCCCCAATCAAAGGTGAAGGTGAGTCAGCATCTGATGATACCAAACGCACTTCACGTCGTAAGCCAAATAACGGTAAGCCACAGGCTAATCGAAACAACGCTAAGAAAGGCAATCTAGGTAGAACCCGGGCTGGAACAGGCGGTTCTCGATAAAATATTAAAAAAGCTTGGTGTTTAGCCAAGCTTTTTTAATAAATAAAGATAGTGAGTTATGGTTAGCTGTTTTGTACCGTAACTATCACTTATTTGTTAGCCTAGTGGAGTACTAAAATCAGGCGATAATTCAAAATCACCTTCTACAGACACCAATTTATTATCAGTAAATGTGATCACTAGTTCTTTTCGGAAATCTTCCCCGCGGGTCGTCATTCCACGTTTCATTTCGTACACATAATACCAAGTATTAGGATCAAAGCTGTCTGTGATGATAGGTTTACCTAACACGAATTCAACTTGTTCTTTAGTCATCTCAATGCGTAGTTTTTGGACATCACGATCATCGAGGTAATTGCCTTGAGGGATATCGATTCTGAATATCCAGTTAGAACAGCCAGATATAGAAATCATAGCGACAAGACACAGAATTAGAGGAGATAGTTTCATTTAAAGCCTAGTTAGTATTTTGTTGACAGACGAATGCTATATCAGTGCTTATGACCATTCAACCGTTTATTAGTTCAAACCTGAATATATCTGTATAAACTCACTACATATTGCCTTTAAATGTGCTTTAGCTGACTTTCTGCAACATTTCTTGAGCGTTTGCGATAGCACTATCGGTTAAAGTGTCACCAGCTAATAGACGGGCTAATTCACGAACACGTTGTTCGTCGTTTAACTCGCGCATAGTAGTCTCAGTCGTTTCACCATCAGTAAGCTTATTCACAAACAGCTGTTGATGCCCTTGGGCAGCGACTTGAGGCAAATGTGTTACGCACATCACTTGCGTGCTATTGCCTAGCTTTCTCAATAAACTGCCTACTATTGCCGCAGTAGGACCACTAATACCAGTATCAACTTCGTCAAAAATCAACGTAGGTACTTGGTTTAAATGCGATGTAATTACTTGGATTGCTAGACCGATACGTGATAATTCACCACCGGATACCACATTTTCAATCACATCCATCGGTTGACCTGGGTTGGTGGTAACCAGAATTTGTATAGTATCTAGTCCATTTGCTTGGAGAGGTTGAGAAGTATCATAGTTAACGGCAAATTTAAGTTGAGTGTGTTCCATGTTCATTTGGGCAACCGATTCGATAATATGTTGAGCCAATGTTTCACCTGCAGATTGTCGGGACTGACTTAGTAGGGCCGTTTGTGCCAAGTATGTATCTAGCTCCAATTGAACTTGTGCTGCAAGTTCATCTAATGATCCAGATGATGCTTGCAGTTCAGCATATTCAGCAGCTAACGCTTGATGGATTTCGTATAAATCTTCAGGCATGACATTGTGTTTACGCGCGAAATCCATCGCTTGTTGATAACGCTGTTCGACTTGTTGCATACGCATAGGGTCAATATCTAATTCATCACAGTAGCTACGTAATTCATTCGCTGCTTCTTCGATATTAATCGCACTGTCTTTAAGTATACCCACTATCGGAGCGAGGGTCGCATCATGAGTTTCTAATTGTTCAAGCTCATTAACACACTTTTGTACAAGTGATAGAGCATTGTGTTCGTCGTTTTCATATAAACGATAGAAACTCATTTGTGCTTCTTCAAGCAAGGTTTGTGAGTTGGATAACCGTTTAAATTCAATTTCTAATTGTTCAAATTCACCTTGCTGTAATCCAAAAATATCTAATTCTTCAACTTGATAACTGAGAAGTTGACAGCGGTCTTGTCTTTGTTGCTGAGTAGCGGTAAGTTGATCAAATTGCTGTTTGGTTTGACGGTATTGCTCAAAACTGGATTTTACACTGGTAAGTAGCTCGGGATGATTGGCAAATTGATCAAGTAGTTGCAATTGAGCATCGGCTTTTAATAATTGATGATGTGCATGTTGACCATGGATACTGACCAACCACTGCCCAAGTACTTTTAATTGACTTAGTGTTACCGTTTTACCGTTAATAAATGCTTTTGAGCGGCCTTCAGCTGAAATGACACGTCTTATAGTGCATTCATTGGGCGCTTCTTCTTGAATCAGCTCTAGGTCAGATAACCATTGTTTTACTTTAGGTAACGTTTGGATATCAAATTCGGCGATGACTGAGGCTTTGTCTGCGTTTTTACGAACCGCATTGGCGTCTGCACGGGCACCTAAACATAAACTTAACCCATCAATTGCAATGGATTTACCAGCACCGGTTTCACCTGTTACGACTGATAATCCTTGTTTAAAATCAACGTGGACTGATTTTACTACGGCAAAATTTTCAATTGATAAAGATAAAAGCATGTTTAAACCACTGTGTAAATATACAATATGTGTAAATATATACAGTATTTGTCTTTCATGCAAGATCCGTTATCAATAAAGTTTACTGCCCCAATTTAGCTTAGTACGTAATACGTTGAAATAATCATACGACGGGGGGTGGACAAGATTGAGTTGGTTGGGAGATTTTCGGATGACCACTTCATCTCCAGGTAAAATACTTAACACAATATGACTGTCACAAGAGACCTGCAAATTATCAGAATTTACTTTGGATACGCGCAAGCTAATTTTACTATCTGCGTCAACAACAATAGGACGCGAAGTGAGTGTGTGGGGGAACATAGGAACCAGGGTTAATGCTTCTAATGACGTCATTAAAATAGGGCCGCCACCGGAAAGAGAATAAGCCGTTGAGCCTGTTGGCGTTGCTACAATTAAACCATCGGAACGTTGAGAAAACATGAACTTACCGTTCACATCGACCTCAAATTCCATCATGTGGGCCACCTTACCATGGTGGAGAACCACTTCATTCACAGCCACGTTAGTTGATTTTAGTGATTCATGCCTAAATACATCTACCTCTAACAAAAAACGCTGTTCAATGATACCTTCGCCGCTAAATATAGCGTCTAAATCGGTGTTGATATCGTCAGGATTAATATCAGTTAAAAAACCTAAATTACCTCGGTTAACCCCCACCACATGTATATCAAATCTGGAAAGTACTCGTGCCGCGCCGAGCATATTACCATCACCGCCAACAACAATGGCTAAATCTGCTTCTTGGCCAATAGTGACGAGTTCAGCACTGGTTAAACGGTCATCGTCCATTTCTTCATGGAGGCGAGATTCAATTAATACGCGACACCCTTTGGCATGTAAATAATGTGTCAAGGCAGTCAGACTGACATGTGTGCCTTCATGTTCGGGTTTGCCAATAAGGCCGACAGTGGCGTACTTCATTGTTTCATTCCATTTAATGCAGTAAAGGCGAATGTATCATTAACCTAAATTAATGCCAACACCACGATCAGTCTTTAATTAGCGGGCAGTCCAGCCACCATCTAAAATTAAGGTTTGCCCCGTGATGTTTTTCGCACCATCAGAGATTAAAAAGTGTGCTGTTAGTGCTAATTCACTTATCTCAATAAATGCTTTTTTAGGCATAGGTTCAAGCATGATTTTATTTACAACATCTTCTTCTGATATGCCATTTTCTATAGCTTGCTTGGTGATTTGAGCTTCAACTAATGGGGTTTTTACGTAAGCAGGGCAGAGTGTATTAATGGTAATGTTATGCTCACCGGTTTCAAGAGCGATGGTTTTGGCAAAACCTAACAGGCCATGTTTCGCCGCAACATAAGCTGACTTGTATGGAGATGCAACAACTGAGTGAATAGAGCCGACATTAATAATTCGACCATAATTACGAGCCCGCATACCCGGTAATAATGCTTGTGTTAACATCGCTGGCGCGACGAGCATAATATTAATTAGTAGCTGCCATTTTTCAGGAGGGAAATCTTCAATTTTAGAAACATGTTGGATCCCTGCATTATTTACTAGAATGTCGATAGTTTCATCATGCAATGTTGTCGGTAATTGGCTAATTGCTGCCGCATCTGTGACATCTAAAATAACAGGACGACATGAAATGCCTTGAAGATGTAACTTTTCACATGCGCTGTTCGCTGCTTTTTCATTAATGTCAGCGACTAATATGCGATGACCTTGTTGTCCTAAAAATTCTGCGATACCAAATCCAATGCCACTTGCACCGCCAGTGATAAATACTGTGTGAGTCATGTTTTATCCTTAAATGTATGAATTAGCTTGCTTTTGCTAAGATACGGTCCAAAGCATTTGCAAATTGTTGTCGTTCAGTTTGAGATATAGGAGGGGGACCACCTGTTTGCACGCCACTTGAGCGCATGGTATCCATAAAATCTCGCATATTTAAAATACTACGAATATTATGTGTAGTGTAAAGCTCACCACGAGGGTTCAATGCAATCGCTGATTTTTCTATAACTTCAGCAGCTAAGGGGATATCAGCTGTGATGACTAAGTCGTTTGCTTCAACTCGTTTAACTATCTCATCATCTGCCACGTCAAAACCTTGAGGTACCTGTAACATATGAATAAATGCCGAAGCGGGTTTCTTGATTGATTGGTTAGCCACTAACGTTAAATGAATTTTAGTGCGCTGCGCTGCCCGAAAAAGAATGTCTTTAATTAAGTTAGGGCAGGCATCAGCGTCGACATAGATATGCATAGTAAGTGTGTCCGTAAAGGTGTGAGCAAGTAATTTGATCACATTATCAAATAATTAAACGCAGATTATTAAAGTAATATAGTGGGTATGTGAAAAGGATTTAAGAACATTAAAAACAAATTGTTTATACATCATCACACTACTACAACATTGTATTAATCATAGCTAAAAAATAATAATGAATTAATAGAAATGTTGTAATAGCGATCATAAATACTATTAATAATAAAACTACACTTTAACTAACCAGTTATGTGTATCTTTTTGTCGACCCCATTGAATATCATTAAGCGTTTGTCGTAATTTAAGCGTTGTTGGTCCAGCCTCTCCAGTGCCTACTTTATGTTCTTCATTATTATGAATGAATGTCCCTACAGGTGTGAGTACAGCAGCTGTACCAGATAATGCCGCCTCTATATTTGGTTTTTTAGCTCGCTCAAGTAATTCACTCACACTGAGATCTCGTTCACTCACAGTCATTCCCATATCCCTAGCAATAGTAAGTATGGAATCACGGGTGACCCCGTGTAGAAATGATGAATCTAATGCTTTGGTGATAATTTCGTTACCATCAATTAGGATGAAGTTTGCTGCCCCCGTCTCTTGGACGTCACCATTTGGACAAAATAAGATTTGATCTGCCTGAACTGATTCTTTTGCCGCTAAGATAGGACCCAACGCACTTGCATAGTTTCCACCACTTTTTATCATTCCCATATGAGGTGCGCATCTAACCCCTTTTTCGTCTAATAAAATACGTAATGGTTTGGCACCACCAGCAAAATAATCACCGACGGGAGAAAGTAAAACATACAATAATGAAGTCAATGAAGCTGCCGCAGCTTTGCCTATAGAAGGCTCTGTACCTATGTGAGTTGGTCGAATGTACATAGAGCCTGGAGGTTTAGGTACATCAGCTTTATATTTGTGAACAATTTCAATGATCATATCTGAAACTTGTTGTTTATCGATATCAGGTAATGATAAAAGACGACTACTTTGTTCAAAACGGTTGAGGTTTTGATCCATTCTAAAAATATTAATACTACCGTCAGCATGTGAAAAAGCTTTCAAGCCTTCAAAACAGGTACTCGAGTAATGCAAAACATGCGCGCCAGGGTGCATTGAAATACTGTTTGCACTCACATGCTGTGGCTTAGTCCAACCATCTTTGTCGTAGGAGGTTAATGCCATCTCTGGCATAAACTCAGTCCCAAAAATTGCCATCGCAATTATCCTTATGTTCTTAGATATCAAAAAATATTAACAATAATATCTGAATAAATATATAGAACAACGATGCATAGTAATTAAATTTATGAGCAGAGAAGATAAAACCTAAAAAATATAACAAAAATTCTCTTAGTACCCTTGAAGGGATTGGATCTATCCCCATTAATAATCCAACAAACAGTTATGATGATACATTAATAGATTTGACGGAGGACGCATGAGCGATCAACACGAGCACTCAGATGACCAAAATAACCCCGAGGCATCACCAGAAGTAACAGATCAGGAACAGACACAAGAGTCTGTGACGATTGATAACGAGACGGCGAATGTTGAAAGTGACAATGTAGAAACATTATCTCCAGAACAAGCGCGAATTTTTGAGTTAGAAAATGAGCTAGCGGCGGCTAAACAAGCCCTTGTTGATCAAAAAGATGGGGCATTACGAGCTGTTGCAGAAGGTGAAAATGCTAAACGACGTGCCGAAGCAGAGATTGAAAAGGCACGTAAATTTGCGTTAGAGCGTTTCGCAGGCGATTTATTGCCAGTAATTGATAATTTAGAAAATGCAATTCGTTTTGCAGATCGTGAAAATGAAACGTTAAAGCCAATTTTAGATGGTATTGATATGACTCAAAAGTCATTCATCAGTACGGTTGAAAAAAACGGATTAGAGGTACTTAACCCAGAAGGTGAAGCATTTAATCCAGACCAACATCAAGCAATGTCAATGCAAGAATCTGCAGATGTTGCTCCTAATACCGTCCTTGCAGTAATGCAAAAAGGGTATGTGATTAATGGTCGTTTGTTACGCCCAGCAATGGTGATGGTGTCAAAAGCACCAACACAAGATACAGAAGCAAAAAATTAGAGAATTTTTAATAGCGGGTATTGAAAGTATTCATAATAACCCCATTAAAAGTATAGACATTATTGAACAGTTATTCGGAGTAAGACAATGGGTAAAATCATTGGTATTGATTTAGGTACAACCAATTCATGTGTTGCAGTTTTAGACGGCGACAAAGCAAGAGTCATTGAAAATGCAGAAGGCGACCGCACAACTCCTTCTATTATTGCATATTCAAATGAAGGCGAAATTTTAGTAGGTTCACCGGCGAAACGCCAAGCGGTAACGAATCCTCAAAATACATTATTCGCGATTAAGCGTTTAATTGGTCGTCGTTTTGAAGACAAAGAAGTGCAAAAAGATATCGATATCATGCCGTTTAACATTATTAAAGCGGATAATGGTGATGCATGGGTCGAAGCTAACAACGATAAGATGGCACCACCACAAATTTCTGCAGAAGTCTTAAAGAAGATGAAAAAGACAGCTGAAGATTTCTTAGGTGAAGAAGTCACCGGTGCTGTAATTACCGTTCCTGCATACTTTAACGATTCACAACGTCAAGCAACAAAAGATGCTGGCCGTATTGCGGGTCTTGAAGTGAAACGTATTATTAATGAGCCAACTGCGGCGGCATTAGCTTACGGGATGGACACTAAAGGCGGTGAAAACGTTGTTGCCGTTTATGACTTAGGTGGTGGTACGTTTGACATCTCAATCATTGAAATTGATGAAGTCGATGGCGAACACACATTTGAAGTATTAGCGACTAATGGTGATACACACCTTGGTGGTGAAGATTTCGATAACCGTGTTATCAACTACTTAGTAGAAGAATTTAAGAAAGATCAGGGCGTAGATTTACGCAAAGATCCATTAGCGATGCAGCGTCTTAAGGAAGCTGGCGAAAAAGCGAAGATCGAATTATCTTCTGCTCAGCAAACAGAAGTTAACTTACCATACATCACTGCAGATGCATCTGGTCCTAAGCATTTAGCGATTAAGGTAACACGTGCTAAATTAGAATCATTAGTTGAAGACATGGTAAAAGCGTCACTTAACCCAGTTAAGCAAGCATTAGCGGATGCTGATTTATCTGTTTCTGATATTAATAATATCATCTTGGTAGGTGGTCAAACACGTATGCCATTAGTGCAGAAGTATGTGGCAGATTTCTTTGGTAAAGAGCCGCGTAAAGATGTGAACCCTGATGAAGCAGTCGCTACCGGTGCAGCGATTCAAGGTGGTGTACTATCAGGTGATGTTAAAGACGTGCTATTACTAGATGTTACTCCATTATCTTTGGGTATCGAAACAATGGGTGGCGTAATGACGGCACTGATTGAAAAGAATACGACTATTCCAACGAAGAAAAGTCAAACATTCTCTACTGCTGAAGATAACCAATCTGCAGTAACAGTACATGTATTACAAGGTGAGCGTAAGCAAGCTTCAGGTAACAAATCTTTAGGTCAATTTAACCTTGAAGGGATTCGTCCAGCAGGCCGTGGTCAGCCTCAGATTGAAGTTACCTTTGACATCGATGCTGATGGTATCTTACACGTATCTGCGAAAGATAAAGATACAGGTAAAGAGCAGAAAATTACGATCCAAGCTTCTTCAGGTTTATCTGATGAAGAAATCGAACAAATGGTTCAAGACGCAGAGGCAAACAAAGATGCAGATGCGAAATTTGAAGAATTAGTTCAGGCGCGTAATTCTGCAGATGGTATGGCCGGCAGTATTAAAAAGCAGATTGAAGAAGCAGGTGATGCTTTACCAGCTGATGAGAAAGAAAAAATTGAAGCGGCTATCAGCGAATTAGAAACAGCGACTCGCGGTGAAGATAAAGCAGAGATTGAAGCAAAAACTCAAGCCCTTATCGAAGCTTCTTCTAAGTTAATGGAAATGGCACAAGCTCAGGCACAAGCAGAAGCTGCTGCTGAAGGTCAAGCTGAGTCATCTGCAAAAGCAGATGATGATGTGGTTGACGCTGAGTTTGAAGAAGTAAAAGACGACATAAAATAAGTCGACTTAAACAGCGCTTAAACCAGCAATGGTCATGAGTGAAAGAACGAAAAAAGCGCAATTGGGTCTCCCGTTGCGCTTTTGTATGTAACTAATTAGAGTAAATATCCATTATGTCAAAACGTGACTACTATGAAGTGCTTGGCGTTAGCAAATCTGCTACCGAACGCGAAATTAAAAAGGCGTACAAGAAATTAGCGATGAAATATCACCCTGATAGAACGCAAGGTGATAAAGGCATGGAAGAGAAGTTTAAAGAAATCCAAGAAGCGCATGAGATTTTAACCGATGATCAAAAACGTGGTGCCTATGACCAATACGGTCATGCAGCATTTGATCAATCACGCGGTGGCTACCAAGGTGGCGGCGGTGGCGCTGATTTTGGTGACATTTTTGGTGACGTATTTGGTGATATTTTTGGTGGCGGTCGTTCTGGTGGTGGTCGTGCTCGAGCTCGTTCTGGTAGTGACTTACGTTACAACTTAGAATTATCTTTAGAAGAAGCCGTAAAAGGTAAAGAAGTTGAAATTCGCGTGCCGACAATGGTCGAATGTGAACCATGTAATGGTTCTGGCGCGAAGAAAGGCACCTCTGCGAAAACATGTTCAACGTGTCATGGTAATGGTCAAGTACAGATGCGCCAAGGTTTCTTTGCTGTTCAACAAGCATGTCCAACATGTGGCGGTAAAGGGAAAGTCATTGGTGATCCGTGTTCACCATGTCGTGGTCAAGGCCGTGTAGAAGAAACCAAAACCTTATCGGTTAAAATCCCGCCGGGTGTGGATACGGGGGATCGTATTCGTTTATCTGGCGAAGGTGAAGCCGGTGAACAGGGGGCTCCGGCTGGCGATTTATATGTACAAGTCAATGTGCGTGAACATAAGATCTTCCAACGAGATGGTAATAACTTATATTGCGAAGTCCCCTTAAGCTTTACGACGGCTGCTTTAGGTGGAGAAATCGAAGTACCTACCTTAGATGGTAAAGTGAAATTGAAAGTAAGCTCAGAAACACAAACTGGTCGCATGTTCCGCTTACGTGGTAAAGGTGTTAAATCGGTTCGTAGTTCATCTGTAGGTGATTTAATGTGTAAAGTTGTGATCGAGACACCGGTCAATTTATCGAGTAGACAAAAAGAATTACTTGAAGAATTTGATAAATCTATGGGTGATTCAATTAAAAAGCATCGTCCAAAGGAACAAGGTTTTTTTGATGGTGTGAAAAAGTTCTTCGACGATCTAACTAACTAAGTTGTTAAATGTTAATTAAAACCCACCTTTAGGTGGGTTTTTTATGTGCTGTAGATATATGATCAAATCTCATAAAGTGCGACTGCCAATAAGGGGCTAGTTCAATCGAGGTTTGATAAATTGGTTGTCTTGCTTGTAAAGCACTGAGAGTGCGGATACTAGTGTCTGTTATAGCTGGATGATCTTTGTCCATTTTTACGTTTAATATAAGCCCTAATCTTGTGAAAATCATCTCTAGTTCATCCTTTAGGTCTTGAACTAAGGCTTCATAACGCACCGGAATAATATGTTCTGAGTAGAGTTGAGTAAAATGCATCATCGTTTGATGGTAATGATTCATGTATATAAATAATTCTTCTTCATCACAAAAATAGGGTTCATTTGCACCAAAACTATTTCTCATAATACTCATGGCAGTATTGGCGTAAGCTCGCGTCAAATGAATAATATGCGCTTCTGGAAATAAACGTACAATCATTGGAATTGACTGAAAGTTGGCAGGCAGCTTATCAATAATAAACGCAGTATTATGACGATGTATGCCGATACGTTGTGCGTACATGTTTCTTGCAGTATTAATTAAGGTAGGCGTCAAGTGAGCTAAACAGGCCGGATAGGGGTGTTGTGTCTGTTGGCAAAGCCAATTTACAATTTCACTGAGATATGTCACTTCTCCAGCATTAGCAATGTGATCAGTATCATGTTGAACTAATTGATGTGCTAATAAACTTGAACCTGTTCGCGGTAAACTAACGATAAATATTGGTGTAAATGGGATTACTGTTCGTTCATGATAAACGTTTTCAACATGCGTCAGCGCTAACAATGACTCAAAATAAGGTACCATATTTTGTGTGTTAAAATCACATAGAGAACGTTGACATGTATTAGCTTGCTGCCAATATTTATGTGCGATGACGAAGTCATGAGTTTGATACGATAATTCACCTAACGCATAGAATAAAGACGCCAATGTAAGGGGTTGGTTAGGTTGTGGGAGTGCTTGATAATGTTTAATTAATGCTGATGCACGTTGAATGTGTTGATTTTCTATTAAACCTTGATCGAGTTTTATGGCATCAAGTAATACCATTGCAAATAACTCATTCTGTTTGGAAGATAAGAGCTGCTTGATAAGACGGCAACTCGTGTCCGTTTTACCCATGGTAATGGTTTGTTGTAAATAGGCATAACTCACATTGTCATCGCTACCAAAGCGTTCATGCGCATATCTTAACGTCGTTAGGGCATCAATATCACTTAACACAGCATTAAAGGCATTTGCTAAACCAAGTAATGGGGCAGACTCTTCGGGTAAGAATTTACAGGCATGTTGAAATGCGTCAATTGCGTTAGGCCAATCATGATGAAGCTGAGCAATATAACCTAGTCCATAATGTGCTTTTCCTAGTTGCGTCGCTGAATACTGAGATGCTTCATTCAATATCGTTCGGTAAGCCTGATATGCAGATGTATAGTCTTGATGTTCTAGTGCATGCGCACCACGTTCTAGTAAATTCATATTCATAAAAAAAGGTCACTTATTGCTAAGTGACCTTACGCTATATTCTGTGAAATGCAATCATATTGATGCAATCACATAATTTGTTGTCTTAGAAGTTATAAGCAACCTTCGCATACGCAAGACGTCCATTAAACCCATAAGGCGATGTTTCGTAATATACACCACCCCAGTTGTTATTTGGAATACCTTGAGCTGCTGGGATATTAATACGCTCAGCTTCTTTGTTAAGTAAGTTTTGTGCACCCACCGTTAAAACTAAGGTGTCTGTGAAGTTATAACTTACTTCAGCATCTACTGTAAATGATGAGCTAGCAGTAATTGCAGTTGCATCATAATCTACGTGAACACCTTGATATTCACCGTAGTAATTAACACGTGTAAATGCATTAACATTATCCCATGACTGAGCCCATGTTAATGTTGCACGATGGTTAGGTAGATCTTCTTCAAGACGTTTTACTTTAAATGCACCCGTGATATCTGAGAATTTATCAACCGTAGTTTCGTTCCAGTTATACGCTAAACTAAATACTGCATCACCATCTAATACTTCAGCATTGTAATTAGCTACAACGTCTAAACCTTGAGTAGTGGTATCAAAGTCATTGGTGAAGAAAGATACTTGCTGAAGGCTATCAACGTTTGGTACACCTGCTGCACGAAGAACGTCTTTATCAGTTGCTGTAAGATTGATTTTATCTGACTGTGAAATTCGGTCAGTAACTTCAATGTTATAGTAATCAACTGTTAAGAATAAATCACCTGCAGAGTAAACTGCACCTAATGTGTAACTTTGTGACTCTTCTGGCTGTAGTTCAGAACCACCTAATTGAACTGAAATTGGGTTCGTTGGCGGTAACAATGCTGAATCTACTAATACACCACCATCAAGGTTGGTTTGTACGTTAGAAACGTTAGCTTGACCTACTGTTGGAGCACGGAAACCAGATGAGATTGATGAACGGAATGATAGGTCATCAGTCGCATTGTATTGCGCAGAGATTTTATAATTCGTGGTAGAACCAAATGAATCATAATTTTCAAAACGCAACGCTGCACCGACTAATAAGTCTTCAGTCATCGGTAATTCAGCATCGATATAAGCGGCAGCATTACGGCGAGTGAATACACCAGCTGCAGCAGGTTGGAATCCAGGGAAACCATTTGAACCAATACCAAAGCCTTGTGATGTTAAAGGACCCACTGCAAATGATGCTTCATCACCTGCAACCACTTCAAATGACTCTTCATGCCACTCAAGACCGGCAGCTAAATTAACGTCATCATATAAACCCATATCCACAAATTTTACGAAATCTGCGTTGAAGTTTTTCTCTAGTTGAATATATTTACCAGGAGCAAAGTCACGTGGTGTATCTGGACCTAAAGATGCGTTGATGGTGTTGAAAATCAAGAATGCTGATTCACTGCGACCTACTGAACCAGAGAAGTCATATAGCACGCCTGATAATGCACCGTCAGTGAACTCACCTTTAGTACCCATAGTAAGTGATGTATCGGTGATGTTGCCACCAAAGTTAGGCGTGAAACCATCTGGGATTATTTCATTGAACGCAAAACAGTTTGGATCGTTAGCTACACCAGAAATGTAGTCAGCTTGAGTCGTAACGTTACCAGATGTGATTGGAATGGTTGGACAGCTAATGCCATCACCTAAACCAAGACCAGGGTTCACTTGACCTACTGGACCAGGTGTCAAATCACCTACTAGAAGGGTAGAGCCACCATCTAATGAATATACTGTACCACGCGTATGTGGGTTACGATAATAGAAACCACCACGAACATCACGCTCAGAGTAGTTACCAAACATGTAAGCTTCACTATCATTACCTAAGTCTAAACCGACATTCATGAACAATGTAATGTCATCTTTAACTTCTGGAGAACCCCAAATTTGTGCTGGGTTTGGTACATTTAAACCCGCTTCATTAAATGCTGCTGCATCAGGGCGTTGAACTGAGCGACTTGTCGCATCAGAGTTTTTGTACTGAAATGATAAATTAACAAAACCATCATCTGTTAATGGCATACCGACGTTACCGCCGACTTCTGTCATATTTTCGCCTTCGTCAGTATATTGACCAGCTTTTGCGTAAATAGTACCACCATCAGCATCGTCTTTAAGTACGAAGTTCATTACTCCAGCAATAGCATCTGAACCGTATTGTGCAGCTGCGCCGTCACGTAATACTTCAACTTGCTTCATTGCAACACTTGGAATAACAGAGATATCAGGGCCTTGAGCACCGTCATTAATACCACCACCTAAGAATGCGATGACTGAAGAACGGTGACGGCGTTTACCATTTAATAAAATTAATGTTGAATCAGAAGGTAAGCCTCGTAAGTTCGCTGGACGAACTAATGTAGCTGCATCTGAAATAGGGTTTGTATGTACATTTAAAGAGGGAACTGCGCCTTTAAGAATCTCTAACATATCGGTATTACCCGCTTTTGCTAGTTCTTCACCACCGATAATATCGATAGGTACTGGGGATTCTGCTACAGAACGAGGTGCCGCACGGCTACCGACAACAGCGATTTTTTCAACATCTTCAACGTTAGCATCAGCAGCTTGTGCTGAAACATTAGAAGATAACATTACGCTAGATGCAGCTGTTGCAAAAAGCGCTAATTTAACGGCTTTAGAAACCGAATTAATATTATTTTTCATGTAATATGTTTGAACTGTTCAGCATTGTTTGATGCCGATATCAGTACCCTTCGTAGTAGTGTATTTATAGTATGTTGGATGATTATTTGTATCACCCTTTATATCGAAATATATTTTTTTCGATCTGAATAGCATATGCTATTTAGTACTTAAATACTATGTATTTCATTCGAAAGATGTGAATGTTCTAAAAATTGAAGCTCTTATTACCTACCGACGAGCACTATTAATTTATTTATATACATCATGATTATGTTGAAATGACATAAAATTTTTAATGATTATCCGCTTTTATAAAAGCTGTCTAATTGCTATATTGAAATTTGTAAAATGTGGAACACCATTATAAAAAGTATTAAGGTCTTAATACTGAACGAATTACATAAAAAATGGAGAAATTTATATGTCTTTTGTACGAAAAGTATTGCTTATGACAGCAGGCGTGGCACTAACATTGCCAGTTGTTGGAGCAGAGTTAACAGAAAAACAAGCAAAAAGTGCGGTGGAATATCGCCAATCGTTGTTTGAATTGGTGAAAAGTAATATTGGTCCATTAGGAGCGATGGCTAAAGGTAAAGCGCCTATAGACGAAGCTGTTATTGCTAAAAATGCATTACGCCTAGAGCAACTAGGTTTAATGATTTCAGATTATTTTGTGGCGGATACCCGAAACAACAAAGTATCAAACAAATCGTCTGATGCTATTTGGGAGAATCAAGCTGACTTTAATAATAAAGCAGCAAATCTTGTAAAGGCTTCTACAGCGCTTCAAGTGATTGTTGCTAACAAAGATACTGCTAATTATCGAAAAGGCATTGGTGCGGTAGGTGCTACTTGTAAAGCATGCCATGATGACTATAAGAAGGATTAAACTTTCGATCGAGATGGTACTCTAAAAATCAGCGCTGTTGATGAAATGTCTTAACAATTTAGACACTTTATCAACAGCGTTTTTTTATATTAGGATATCAGGTGAATATCAGTACCAAAGTTCGTCTTCAATACCTAGCCATTCGGGTACATAGTTGATTAATACCACTATTTTAATGGTACTTATCAATATACATAACCAGGCACGAAGGTGTAGCTGCAATGTTGTTAAGGTTTGATAATTATGGGCAATGGGTTTGTGACCAGTCAGCATTGCTTTTATGATGTAAGGTTCAGTAGTAAAGCGGTGGTATAAAACCGCTGCGATATGAATAACAACAAACAGTAATAATAAGTTAAATGCCCAATCATGCATGCGTGTAATGATATCGGTTATGTCTCCAGTAAGCCATGAATGCAATGGACCGGTGAAAAATATATCATCCGTCATAAACAAACCTGATAATGATTGGATAAATATAATCACGATAAAACCAAGCACTGCT
The DNA here is from genome assembly GCF_000155775.1 of Glaciecola sp. HTCC2999. Classification (GTDB taxonomy): domain Bacteria; phylum Pseudomonadota; class Gammaproteobacteria; order Enterobacterales; family Alteromonadaceae; genus Opacimonas. Next base: position 253,978 of record NZ_DS989810.1, on the reverse strand, counting down.
AGAGCCCCTAATGGGTTATGCGTGGCATAAGGTGTAGATTGTTTACCGGTTATGTATGTCAAAAGGTGGGTTGGGGTAGGGATAAAGGTTGCAAACCGAATCGTTTCTGGCCCAATTACTCCCCACAACACTCTAAATGTCATCATTCCAAGCAATCCATAGCCCACAATAGCATGGTTTTGTATCTGGTCGTCTAATATTTCACCTGAGATGTATTGGAATATAATACCAAGCATCAATAACCAGTGCCAAATTCGAGTGTAAGGATCCCATGTTTGCATATTGTTTATCCTCTTAAATTACATCCATGCTTTTGCTTCAGACTCTACTTTATATAATACATAGTCATAGATTGTCTTAGCATGATCTTGATCAATCATAGGAATATGATAACTGCCCGATGCTAAGTAAATTTTAAGCGAAGCTAATTTATTTTGTTCCATGAAATAACTTTGGGAAAAGGTGATTTTTTGAATTTTAGTAATAGGTAAACAATACTTATCACGTCCTAATAACCCTTTTTGAATATACAAGTACGTCTCATTAATTTGATAACCCCAGCGCAGCCAGCGGCCATATACTAATACTGCTAACACAAAGAATACGGCAATAGGCACCATGGGTGATAAACCCTCATTATAATAACTTGAATAGCTCAGTACACCAGTGATTGGGATCACAATAAAGCTTACATAACGAATAATAAAGCGCTTTGATATCGCCATGAAATCCGTGTTATGTAAATTATGACTAGGAAATACATGCTCAATAATATCTCGACATTCATAGGCAAAAACCGAAGGAACTAATAACTTTGAAGTATCATTGCCACCAGCATTCACACTCGAAATTTGCGCATTAAGTTGGTCTAGTCTCAGGTTAATACGACCAAATACAATATCTAACAGGTCTTGTTTCATTAATGCAATTTGGATGCGAGATAATGGGACACTGACCTCATGCTTTGTAATCAACCCACTTCTACGGATGTACTTATCATGGGTACGGGATAATGTGTAGCCGTAAAACATAATGATGGCACCGATTATCGATAATAGGGTCATTAAGCCAATGACTAATAATAATAAAGAAATCGCCCATACACCAATTTGCCAAGCGGGGTCATTATCCAAGTGAGCTTGAATATCGATACCCATTCCCTCTAATTTTTCTCCTGCAAATGAAAAAATATCGTCCACAAATGGGGCAAGAGCAGCTAACAATATATAAAGACGATTGGATGTGATCCCATGTAGGATTAAATCACCAATACTACGGGTGTTTTCAACCACTTCATCTGATGCTGCTGTGGAATTGTCTGAGTCTAATTGGTATTCATTGTTAACATCAAATGATGAAACCGTATTCGTGCTGTTTGATTTATATTCATTTATTTCTATTTGTAAGGTTTTCGCGAAACTCAAAGGCAACGCTATTAGGCGAGCTTCTTGGTTAAGTGAGCCACCAGAATCAAATGCCATACTAGAAAAGTTAAAAATTCGATAATAAAACGGTTGTTCGATTTTGACATTCTGGATCCGATTAAACGGGAGGTTGACGTGTTTCTTAGAAAAAATACCACTTTTAACTTCCACTGTGCCTTCTGAGAGTCGATAACGAAATACCACAAACGACCAGATTGAGAAAAACGTGATTATACTGAGTAACACACCAATAATAGAAGCTGCTATCCAAGGGTTTGCTTGGATTTTATCCCACAAAACAAACAAGGCAGGTAACATGTAAAAGATATTGTTTAATAAAATAACGAATAGTTTTTCAATATAATAAAGAATAGCCAGTGGTGAGACGCGATGCCACCTGTTGTTATTTTCAGTGATGGTGTCTATTGTTTGTTGAGGAACGGATGAGTTATCCATGGTGCTGCATTTCCTTATGGGCAAGGATCTGATTACGAATACTGTTGGCTGTTTCTAATGCTAAACCTGGAATTTCAAAGGTTTGTGATATGTCACCTGCGCTATAAACGTGAAGCTTAGCCAATCCTACTTTTCTATCTATAGGTCCACGTTTTACTTCAATATGTTGAATACGGCAAATAGGCTGAGTGATAATGTTTTTAAAAATAAGCCCTTTGAATAAGGTGATATCTTGCTCTCTGACACAATAGCCTTTTGCTTTTTCTTCAAAGTATTTAAATAGAATTAGCAATCCTATTATGATACTGGCTCCCATAATAATATTAATGGTGATGTCTCGACCACTTTGTGGCACAGGCCAAAATGGTTGCATCAATGCACATAGCGCTAACATCAATAATACCGCCCAAAAAGTAATACTCACTGCAGTAGTGACCATTGCATAACAATCAGCCAAGTGTGTTTTGGTGGGAGATTCAATCTTAGAATGATCAACATTTAAAATAGAGTTGGTGAAAACGGTACTCATAAAATATCCTATCTTTTATTTGTTCAATTACTATAAACGTGGTTTTTGCGTTTTTGAACTGACCTAACGTACTGATAATGCTACTATGACATAAATCAAAAATGTTTGAGCAGCACAAGTTCAATTAAATTGTAAATTTATGTTTAGTAGGTAAAAAATGTTACAGATCGGGATATTAGGTGCAAGTGGCAGAATGGGTCGTAATCTCATAGATGCTGTTACCCAAGACACACAAACGCGATTACATAGCGCAGCTGTCCGCGCTGAATCGCATTTTTTAAATGCCGATGCCGGCGAGCTTGCAGGAATTGGTAATATTGGTATCCCTCTGCAAACACAATCTTCTATTGTTTATCCTGAATGTGATGTGCTGATAGACTTCACATTACCGGATGCGTTGGCTGCAAATTTGGAATTAGCGATTGCTAGTCAGACGGGTATTGTGATTGGTACTACTGGGTTAAATGACGCTCAATTAGCACTCTTAGATAACGCCGCAACACAGATCCCAATTGTATTTGCAGCTAATTATAGTGTGGGTGTGAATTTGCTTATTAAATTATCTCAGCAAACTGCAAAAATCATGGGAGATACTGCTGATATTGAGATCATTGAAACACATCATCGTCACAAAATTGACGCACCTTCTGGTACTGCGCTTGCATTAGGCCATGGGATTGCAGACACATTAGGGCGTGATTTAAGTACCGATGCTGTTTATGGTAGAGAAGGGCACACTGGTGAGAGACCACAGCAACAAATCGGTTTTGCCACGGTAAGAGGGGGTGATGTAGTGGGTGATCATACCGTTTTATTTGCAGAATTAGGTGAGCGTATTGAATTAACACATAAAGCTTCAAGTCGCATGACGTTCGCAAAAGGTGCAGTACGAGCCGCTAAGTGGCTTGCCAATAAGCCTAATGGATTATATTCAATGATGGATGTCCTTTCATTGAATGATTTATAAAAGCACAATAATGATATCTGTTGGTATCACTGGATTATTAATAGCAGTAAAATGAACACATAAAGTAATCTATATTGATTACTTTTGTTAGTATAAAGTGCTGTTTTTATAGGTTTTGTTAGTAAATTTGTGAATAAAGGCTATTTTCCATAATTTTCACTAATCTGGTGGACGAATATTCATATTACCTATATAATTCTTTTAATTTGCCTGATGTAAGTAATGCTTATTCATGGACAGGAAAAAGCTTTCAGTGCAAAGAACTGTAGACGGGATGTACACGCAGTGTATAGGCATCCCGTTTTTTGTATATGTAATTTAATATTACATCTAGTTTTCCTACCTGGAGGTTGACTTGGCTCATTCTGCCCTATTGGTGTTAGAAGATGGTTCTGTATTTAAAGGTACCGCATTTGGTGCTGAAGGTTTCGCTGTTGGTGAAGTAGTTTTTAATACTTCGATGACAGGTTATCAAGAAATTCTGACCGATCCATCTTACGCTGAACAAATTATTACCCTTACTTATCCTCATATTGGCAACACCGGCACTAATGCTGAAGATGTTGAAGCCAATCAAATCTTCGCCAAAGGCCTAGTCATTCGTGATTTACCGCTAATTGCGAGTAATTTTAGAAACGAATCTTCACTTTCTGATTATTTAAAAGCGAATAATATTTTAGGTATTGCTGATATTGATACCCGACGATTAACGCGAGTATTACGTGAAAAGGGTGCTCAGAACGGTTGTATCGTTGCTGGAGAAGCCCTAACTGAAGCGCAAGCGTTAGAACAAGCAAAAGCTTTCGGTGGATTGAAAGGTCTCGACTTAGCGAAAGAAGTGACTTGTAAAGAAGTGCATGAGTGGAATGACAGCACATGGGTGTTAGGTGATGGATATCATAATGATCAACAAAACTTACCATTTCATGTCGTTGCCTATGATTTCGGCGCTAAACACAATATCTTACGTATGTTGGTAGAGCGTGGTTGTCGTTTAACAGTTGTGCCAGCGCAAACAACAGCTGAAGATGTTTTAGCATTAAGTCCTGATGGCGTATTTTTATCAAATGGTCCTGGTGATCCTGAACCTTGTACATATGCGATTTCAGCGATTCAAACATTGCTTAAACAATCTATCCCTATGTTTGGTATTTGCCTTGGTCACCAATTACTAGCATTAGCCAGTGGCGCGCAAACTGAAAAAATGAAGTTTGGTCATCACGGTGCGAACCATCCAGTAAAAGATTTGAAAAATAACGTGGTTATGATTACTTCACAAAATCATGGTTTTGCGGTAAATCAAGATAGCTTACCAGAAAATATTGAAGTGACTCATGTGTCGCTATTTGACCAGTCACTTCAAGGTATTCATTTAACCGATAAGCCAGCGTTTAGTTTCCAAGGCCATCCAGAGGCGAGTCCAGGTCCTCAAGATGCAGCCGGGTTATTTGACCACTTTATCGAGTTAATCAAGCAACATAAGCAATAGGAAGAACAATGCCAAAGCGTACTGACATAAAAAGTATTCTCATTATCGGGGCAGGCCCTATTGTAATAGGTCAAGCGTGTGAGTTTGACTATTCAGGAGCCCAAGCCTGTAAAGCCCTTCGTGAAGAAGGCTATCGAGTAATTTTAGTTAACTCGAATCCAGCGACGATTATGACTGATCCAGAAATGGCCGATGCAACTTACATTGAGCCGATTCACTGGGAAGTCGTTGAAAAAATTATAGAAAAAGAACGTCCAGACGTCATTCTACCGACGATGGGTGGTCAGACAGCGCTTAACTGTGCACTTGATTTAAATAAATTTGGTGTCTTAGAGAAATATAATTGCGAATTAATTGGCGCGACAGCTGATGCAATTGATAAAGCGGAAGATCGTGAACGTTTTGATAAGGCAATGAAATCAATTGGACTTGAGTGTCCTCGAGCGGAAATAGCCCATTCACTTGAAGAAGCTCATGAAGTGTCTAAACGAATCGGTTTTCCATGCATTATACGCCCATCATTCACGATGGGAGGATCTGGCGGTGGTATTGCTTATAATATTGATGAGTTTAATGAAATTTGTACTCGTGGTTTAGATTTATCTCCCACTTCAGAACTCTTGATTGATGAGTCCTTGATTGGTTGGAAAGAATACGAAATGGAAGTGGTACGTGATAAAGCAGATAACTGCATTATTGTTTGTACGATTGAAAATTTCGATCCAATGGGGGTGCATACCGGTGACTCGATTACGGTTGCTCCTGCACAAACCTTAACAGATAAAGAATTCCAGATAATGCGTAATGCAGCAATGGCAGTATTACGTGAAATCGGTGTTGAAACGGGTGGTTCTAACGTCCAGTTTGGTATTTGTCCAAATACAGGTCGTATGGTCATCATTGAAATGAACCCACGCGTATCGCGTTCTTCTGCGTTAGCTTCAAAAGCAACGGGTTTCCCGATAGCTAAAGTGGCCGCGAAATTAGCAATTGGTTATACCTTGGATGAGCTTGCAAATGACATCACTGGTGGTCTGACTCCTGCATCTTTTGAACCTGCCATTGATTACGTTGTGACTAAAATACCTCGTTTCAATTTTGAAAAATTTGCTGGTGCTAACGACCGCTTAACGACTCAAATGAAGTCTGTTGGTGAAGTCATGGCAATCGGCCGTAACCAACAAGAGTCACTCCAAAAAGCGTTACGTGGCCTTGAAGTCGGTGTGAATGGTTTAGACCCAATTCTAGATTTAGATGATCCAGAAGCTAAAAATATTTTGATTTATCAATTACGAGAGCCGGGTGCTGAACGCATATGGTATATCGGTGATGCCTTTAGAATGGGCTGGAGTGTTGATGAAATATTTGACCTGACGAATATTGATCGTTGGTACTTAGTACAGTTAGAAGAAATTATACAATTAGAACAATTGATTGAACGTATTGGTCTAGGTGCGATCGATGAAACCTTAATGCGTAATTTGAAACGTAAAGGATTCTCAGATGCTCGTTTAGCTGATCTAACGAAAGTTTCAGAAGATGATGTGCGTGATACTCGTCTAAAAATGAATATAAAACCTGTTTATAAACGTGTAGATACGTGTGCAGCGGAATTCTCTACATCGACTGCATATATGTATTCGACGTATGATGAAGAATGTGAGGCGCAACCATCAGATAAAGATAAAATCATGGTGCTTGGAGGCGGGCCAAACCGCATCGGTCAAGGTATTGAATTTGATTACTGTTGTGTGCATGCTGCATTAGCTATGCGTGATGACGGTTACGAAACAATCATGGTAAATTGTAACCCTGAAACTGTCTCAACAGATTATGATACGTCAGATCGCTTATATTTTGAGCCAGTAACACTCGAAGACGTATTAGAAATCGTTCGCGTTGAACAGCCTAAAGGTGTCATTGTCCAATATGGTGGTCAAACCCCACTTAAGTTAGCTCGAGCATTAGAAGCTAACGGTGTCCCAATTATTGGTACTTCACCAGATGCAATTGATCGGGCTGAAGATCGAGAACGTTTCCAGCACATGGTCCATAAACTAGATTTAAAACAGCCTGCTAATGCAACTGTTTCTAATATGGAACAAGCATTAGAAGAAGCCGTTAAAATCGGATTCCCGCTCGTCGTGCGTCCTTCTTATGTATTAGGTGGTCGAGCGATGGAAATCGTTTATGACCTGAAAGACTTGAAACGTTACTTAAACGAAGCGGTAAAAGTCTCTAATGACTCACCAGTATTACTAGATCGTTTCTTGGATGATGCGATTGAAGTCGATATTGATGCGATTTGTGATGGTGAAAAAGTTGTCATTGGTGGGATCATGGAGCACATCGAACAAGCAGGGGTTCACTCTGGTGATTCAGCCTGTTCATTGCCACCACATTCACTCAGTGAAGAGATCCAAAATGTGATGCGTGCCCAAGTCAAAGCCATGGCCTTAGAATTAGGTGTTGTGGGTTTGATGAATACGCAATTTGCTGTGAAAGACGGCGAAGTGTATTTGATTGAAGTTAATCCACGTGCAGCCCGAACTATTCCATTTGTATCTAAAGCCACCGGTCGAGCTTGTGCGAAAATTGCAGCACGAGCAATGGCGGGTCAATCTTTAGCGGAGCAAGGTGTTGTGGATGAAATTATTCCACCGTTTTACTCTGTTAAAGAAGTTGTTCTGCCTTTCGCCAAATTCCAAGGTGTTGATCCTTTATTAGGTCCGGAAATGCGCTCCACTGGTGAAGTAATGGGTGTTGGCGATACATTTGAAGAAGCCTACGCTAAAGCAAATTTAGGCGCATCTGAGCCATTACCAAGTTCAGGTAAAGCATTATTATCTGTTCGTAATAATGATAAAGTTCGCTTGGTTGAACTTGCTAAATTGATGCAAGAAAAAGGCTTTAAACTGGAAGCGACTCGCGGTACTGCTTCAGCGTTACTAGAAGCTGGCATCCAGGATGTTGACGTAGTAAACAAAGTATCTGAAGGTCGTCCTAATATTGTTGATGCGATTAAAAATGGCGAATATGTATATATAGTCAATACGACTGAAGGCCGTCAAGCCATTACAGATTCGGTTTATATTCGTAAAGAAGCATTATTGAATAAAGCGACTTACACGACGACCTTAAATGCAGCTTTTGCCACAATCCAAGCAAAAGAAGCGGATGATAGAGCTCGTGTAACATCAGTTCAAGAGCTTCACCAACGTATTAAGTAATCGATAAGTCATCAACATCAGGTGACTTTAAGCATATAAACGATTATCATATGCAAAAATTTAGAACGTTTAAAAGTGCGCCTCAATGGCGCATTTTTTATCGGATATCAAAATAAATATATTAATGGAGCGAGAGCGATGACTCAATATCCTATGACTGCTCATGGAGCAGAAATGTTACGTGCTGAGTTACAAGAGTTAAAATCTGTGAAACGTCCAGAAATCATTACTGCTATTGCTGAGGCACGTGAGCACGGTGATTTAAAAGAAAATGCTGAATATCATGCTGCGCGTGAACAGCAAAGTTTTTGTGAAGGGCGTATCCAAGACATTGAAGGTAAATTATCTAACGCTCAAATCATTGATGTGACTAAGATGGAAAATACTGGGAAAATCATTTTTGGTACGACAGTCACATTGATCAATTGTGAAACTGATGATGAAATTACCTATAAAATTGTTGGCGATGATGAAGCGGATATTAAAAATAATCTGATTTCTGTTAATTCTCCCATTGCCCGTGGATTAATCGGTAAAATGGTTGATGATGTAGCGAATATTCAAACACCTAAAGGTGTAGTTGAATTTGAAGTAATCGAAGTACAGTACATTTAAATAGTGAAGGTATTTGCTTTGTGCAAATAATGTCTAGTGACTAACTTTACTGATACGGAAAAGGTGTAAACATACTATATGTTTACACCTTTTTTGCTTTTAAGTGAACAACTATCTATATGAGTCTCAATCACAAAGGATTTTGGTGATACAAGCATTTACATATATTCAACGGATATATTATTTAGACACGCGGTCCAATGCCATTTCAAGTGCTGCTGTGCGTGATTGGGTGAAATCTTCATCTCGTAAGCGTGTATGTAAACCCAGATTCTGTAATTTTTCTTTTGCTTTAGCAGTATTAACGACCACATAAACCGTTTTATTTTTATCTAACGCTTCTTCAATGACGTTTTCTAAGGATAAAGTGATGGTGTCATCTAATATTGAAACATCACTTAAATCGATAATGATTACATCGTGGTTTTCGATATTTTTACGTTCACGTGCTAATGCTTTTGATACACCAAAAATCATTGCGCCAGACAAGTAGAAGAATAACACCTTACCTTGAGCTTGATTTAATAAGCGACGTTGTTCCGGTTCTAGTGGGTTACGATCATCTACATCCGACATCGCTTTAATATTTTTAGATTGGCTGGCAGAGAGCTTTTCTATCGTAATGACATTAGCAATAAATACACCTATACCCACAGCTACTATAAGGTCGACAAATACAGTTAGTAGTAAAACTGCATACATAATGACAGTTGAATGACGAGAGACCCTGTGAGCGCGCTTTATGAAGCTCCAATCGAGGATGTCTACACCTACTTTTACTGCAATACCTGCTAATACTGCTAGTGGGATCATTTCAATCAACGATGCAGCACCAAATACTGCAATAACCAGTACTAATACACGTATAACACCGGATAATGCTGTTCGTCCCCCTGATTGAATATTAACAACGGTGCCCATAGTCGCACCCGCACCAGGTAAGCCGCCAAATAATCCTGACATGATATTACCTAAGCCTTGCCCAATAAGTTCTTTATTTGACTTGTGTTCGGTACGGGTCAAATTATCTGCGATCACAGAGGTTAACATCGAATCTATACAGCCCAACATGCCAAGCACAATTGCATCAAGTAACATAATTCTTACTTGGTCTTGAGTGAATGAAGGCATAATCATATTCGGTAGGGTAATATCAATTTCACCGATACGTTGAATAGGGTTAGTACCAATAGTAATAACTGAAACGAGACTGATAACAACCAGTGCTATTAATTGGGGGGGGATATTCTTTTTTATTTTTGCAGGAGTAAAAAATAAAATACATAACGTCAGACAAAATAGTAAAAGCTCTAATGTAACGATATTACTTAATAAATCCGGTAAGGAAACGAGTGTCCCTATTACGCCACCACTGGGTGCACTTTGCCCTAATGCAGGGGCGAGTTGCAAGATGATCAAGATTAAACCGATCCCTGACATAAACCCTGATACAACCGAGTAGGGCATAAGAGTGATATATTTACCTAATTTTAAAAAGCCAAATATGATTTGAAATAAACCAGCAAGCATCACCACAGTAAATGCCATTGCCATACCATTTTCTGGGTTCGCGGCGACTAACGACATAACAACGGCTGTCATGACAACAGTCATAGGGCCGGTAGGCTCAGAAATAAGTGTAGATGTGCCACCAAATAATGACGCAAATAAACCGATAATAATCGCACCATAAAGGCCGGCTTCAGCCCCTGCACCCGAAGCAACACCGAAGGTTAAAGCAAGCGGTAATGAGACAATAGCAGCGGTTAAACCACCTAAAGCGTCGCCTTTAAGATTATCGAAAGTTAGTCTATTGAGAGATAACATATTGTTTAAATTATTCTTTTTGGTGAATGTTTTTATTGTTTCAAGTCAGGCTAAGAATATCAAGCCCGACCACTTTAAGCTGAGTGATGCGATAATGCGCTATTATCTGTCGTGTTTTACCACAACCCCATCTTTAATCACCACTTGGATATTTTCTAATAAGGACAAATCGTTCATAACATCACCCTTAACTGCAATGATATCTGCCATTTTACCCTCATCGATGCTTCCGAGTAATGCGCTTTTGCCTAATAAGTTAGCTGGATGCATCGTAGCTGCTTGGATAGCTTCCATCGGGGACATCCCAAAGCGAACCATGCGAGTAAGTTGTCGTGCATTGTCACCATGAGGGTAAACACCTGCATCAGAACCGAATATCATTTTCACGCCAGCTTCATAAGCAGTAGTAAAACTGGTTCTTTGACGCTTACCTACAGTGCGTTCTTTAGCTAATGATTCCTCTAATATACCCGCTTTTTCACCTTCACCCAGAATATATTCAGTGACATAAATATCCATTGATAAGTACGTGCCCATTTCCTTTGCTAATGCAATCGCTTCTTCGTCTAAAAAACTCGCATGCTCAACAGAATCAACACCTGCTCGGATAGCATTCTTAATTCCATCTGTACCATGCGCGTGAGCGGCAACGGTTAAACCTCTCAAATGAGCCTCAGTAATAAGCGCTTGCATCTCTTCAAATGAAAATTGCTGTGCGCCAACTTTAGTCCCTTTAGATAAGACACCACCAGTCGCACAGAACTTAATAACATCAGCACCATACTTGATATTCTGACGGACCTTAGTACGGACAGCCCAAGGACCATCGGCAACGCCTTCAGATTTTGCCTCATACTCAAAGGGGAGAAGGTTATTATCACAATGACCGCCAGTTACGCCTATAGAGGGCCCAGATACATACATGCGAGGACCTAATACATCGCCATCATTAATGGCGTCGCGTAAAGCAACATCAGCATAACCAGGTGCACCCACATTTCGCACTGTAGTAAAGCCAGCCATTAATGTTGAGCGGGCATTTTTAACGCCAGTGATTGCACTGCGAGGCGTTGAAATTTTTAATCTACGATAGCCATGAACATTCGAGTCGGATGTTAAATGCACATGCATATCCATCAACCCAGGAAGTAAAGTGTGTCCAGATAAATCTAATACAGTAGCATCGTTTGGCACTGCTTTTGAACCTTGAGTACCCACATATTGAATCACATTATTTTCGATAATGACTAATGGACTGTCTAAGACTTTACTGTTGTTCACATCCACCAAAGCATCTGCTTTTATGACTGTCGTTGCTGCGTGAGAAAGAGATGAAATTCCTAGCGAAGCAGAAATAGTTAATGCTATTGCAAGCGAATGAAAGACACGATTATTTTTGCTCATCATTGTAGGTGTTCTCCAATTAAAATATAGATTTATTACGCCTTAACTGTTACGCGTAACCATTGAAAAGCCTATAAATAAAGCCATCCAGATAAAACACATTATTACATTTATGATATCACCAAAGCGGCGGTATAGGGTGTTATTGGTGTTGATTGTAACCTCATCGATTAACATACCTGATTCAAATTGAGGTAATTGAGATTGTATCCGACCCCGGTGATCGATGATACCTGTTATTCCATTATTGGTCACACGTAAAACGGGTAAACCGAATTCTAAAGCTCGCATCTGAGCTATTTGCATATGTTGATGAGGGCCATGTGAGTCACCAAACCACGCATCATTTGACACCGTAATAATGGCATGAGTATCTGGGGTAATGTTAGCGTGAATTTGTCTAGGGAACACAATTTCAAAACAGATTGCGGGTAGTAAATTAATACTGTTAGCAACCAAATTATCTTGTACGTATTGTCCTCTAGTAAACGAGGACATGGGTAAATCAAATATTGGTGCTAATCCTCTTAACCAATTTTCAAATGGAATAAATTCACCGATTGGTAATAAATGATGTTTGGCAAAGCGATTATTATGATTGTAATAATATTGTGGTTGTTTAAGGTTATTATCTTTTTTACCGAGGCTGATAAGCTGATTAAGTATTTCATTTTTACCCATATCATAATTAACAATCCCGGTGATTAACCCGGTATTTGTATAAAAGGCTTGTTGATCAAGTTGATGTAAAAATAATTGTGCTTCGGATTCCAGTTTTGGAATGGCAGCCTCGGGCCAAATCACCAAATCGTTTTGCCATAACCCTTGGGACATGTTTAAATATTTATCCATGATAGGGCGGTCTAATTCAGGTAACCATCGCATAGACTGCTCTATATTGCCTTGAACAAGACCAACACTGAAGGTCTTTGGCTGAGCACCTGTATCAATGGGTTTAAAATACATTACGGCACTACTTCCCAAAACAAGAATAGCGACTATGCCACCATAGGCAAAGCGTGTGACGGAAGGTTGTGACACTGTTTGATGAAGCATCGATTGGATGCGTGAATGAATGATTACAGCTACACAGGAACTGAGCATTAGCATCACTGTGGTCAGTCCGGTTTCACCAATAACAGGAGCCAGATATGCAAAAGGGGTATGCAGTTGAGAATAGCCTAACGATAACCAAGGAAAACCAGTCAATATAACACTGCGAAAGTATTCCATAGCGCTCCAAGCGATTGGGGCGGTTGCAATAAAAGCGAGTAGACCAAAGCGATATTGGATCCAATGAACGAATTTGCCAAAACCCATCACAAATAATGCTAAATAACTGACCAATACCAACATCATCAGTATAGAAACAATTAGTGGCACCCCACCAAATTGGGCGATACTGACATGTACCCAGCTAATTCCTGCGCCAAACCATCCTAAGCCAAACAAAAAACTGATGCGCAAAGGCATAGATGTGCGCAGAAGTAGTACTAAAAATGCACATAATGAAAGGAATGTAATAGGATAATTAAAGGGGGCAAAGCTTAAGGTAAGTGACAACCCTAAGCTAAGGGACAATAGACCTTGAGACCAAGGATTATTGATCCTACCCATATTTAAGAATTGACCTCTGGTAAAGTAACTTTAAGCTGTTGAATGCGACGCTTATCAGAGTTAGTGATTTTAAATTCAATGTTATTAAGAGTGATTTTATCACCCGTTTCTGGCATATGACCAAAGCCTTTGAGTATAATCCCTGCAATGGTATCGGCATCTTCTTCGTTGAAGTTACTTTCAAAGAAGCTATTGAATTCACTTACAGGAGTGAGGGCTTTGACAGAGTATGTGTGCTTGTTCAGCGGACGAATACCATCGGTTTCTTGTTCATCAGCATCATGTTCATCTTCTATTTCACCGACTATGAGTTCAAGTATATCCTCGATAGTGACTAGCCCTGATACACCACCATATTCATCAACAACAATCGCCATGTGGTAACGTTGCTGACGGAAATCTTTGAGCAATACGTCCACGCGCTTTGATTCAGGTACAATGACCGCTTCACGTAGTATTTCTTTGAGTATAAGGTCTTTTTCTTGGTCAAACACATAGGCCAACAAATCTTTTGCTAATAATATGCCTTCGATGTGGTCTTTATCTTCTGAAATGACAGGAAAACGGGAGTGAGCTGATTCAATGACCTGAGGCAAAAGGGTATCGGCAGTGGCATTGATATCGATTGTAATCATTTGTGCACGTGGGATCATAATATCACGTACTTTCATTTTATTGACTTCGATGACGCCTTCGATCATTTCGCGTGTTTGTGGATTGATGACGTCATTGAGTTCGGCTTCGGTAATAACGTCAACAAGTTCTTCGTGATTTGTCGGTTCTGGGCTAAAGGTATCTTTCAGTTTTTCGATCCAACCTTTAGAAGCAGAACCGTTTGTAGAGTAGGGGTTATCATCGCTCATGGTGCGTTAATGTTCTCAGTTATGTAAAAGAAATAAGTAATATAGTGTATAAATTAATCAACTTGATAAGGATCGTCAATCCCTAATTCGTTTAATACTGCAATCTCATGGTTTTCCATGACTACAGCTTCATTATTTTCAATATGGTCAAATCCTAACAAATGCAAGGTACCATGCACTATTAGATGCTGATAATGGTGTATAAGTGATTTCTGTTGTTCTTTAGCTTCTGTTTTTACAACAGCGTCACAAATGATTAAATCACCAAGCAAGGTTGATTCAATAAAATCAGGAATTTCAGCCGGAAAAGACAATACATTCGTCGGCTTATCTTTATCGCGATAGGTGTGATTTAACGATTGTGATTCAACACTATCGACAAAGCGGATGGTTAATTCGCCGACAGAATCATTATGATTATTTAAGACGGAAGTGACCGTTTTGATTATGATGTCATCACTCAGCTGTGCTTGGGTTTCAGATAACTGAGATGGCTCACTTATCGCCCATTGTATATCAATATCGATATCTGATTTACTCACTAGCGTCTCGTTCTGCTTTGGCCGCGGCTTCAGCCGCTTTTTTTTCAGCGCGAATTTTTGACTGCATCTCATCATGTTTTTCGTATGCTTGCACAATACGAGCAACCACAGGATGGCGAACGACATCTTGAGCGTTAAAGAAATTAAATGAAATCTCATCTACTTCAGGCAATACTTCAATACTGTGTCTTAAACCTGAGCGTACACCACGGGGTAAGTCAATTTGGGTAATGTCGCCGGTAATCACAGCTTTAGAATTAAAACCAATACGGGTGAGAAACATTTTCATTTGTTCTGCGGTCGTATTCTGGCTCTCATCTAAGATAATAAACGCATCATTAAGTGTCCGACCACGCATATATGCTAAGGGGGCAATTTCTATCACGTTGCGTTCGATAAGTTTTTCAACTTTTTCAAACCCTAACATTTCAAATAATGCGTCATACAATGGACGTAAATAGGGATCTACTTTTTGTGACAAATCACCCGGTAGGAAGCCGAGTTTTTCGCCGGCTTCTACCGCTGGGCGAGTAAGCAGAATTCGACGAATATCCTGACGTTCCAAGGCATCTACTGCACAAGCAACCGCTAAATAGGTTTTCCCCGTACCTGCTGGCCCAATGCCAAACGTAATATCGTGATTAATAATATTGGCAACGTATTCAGCTTGGTTTGGGTTACGTGGCTTAACTACACCACGCTTCGTTTTTATATGAACTTGCTTTCCATAAGGATTATCATCTTCAGTGCTTTGTTCGAGTACACGTTGAGATTGGATAGCAAGATGAATATCTTCTGGATCGAGTTCTTTCATCTCACCCTTAACCGGGGCCGTTTCAACATAAAGTTGTGTGAGTAATTCACTTGCAATTTTTATTACATGTGCAGTGCCGATGAGTTTAAACACATTATTACGATAAGTGATTTCAACACCTAAACGGCGCTCAAGTTGTTTAATATTATTATCATAAGGCCCACATAAACTGGCCAAACGCTTATTATCCTCAGGAGCTAATACAATTTCACTTACGTCTAAATTACTCAAAAATGCCTCGATTGGTTGTTAAAAATTAAGCTTGAGAAGCAGGAGTGACAATGTTCACCCCTAATGTTTTAGCTTGTTTTTGTAAAATACTTTGGGGTGAAACAGCAATACGTAATCCCATATCGGCTTCACGACGAATTACATTACCACGAAGGGAATTACTGTATACATCAGTGACTTTGACATCAACAAACTGACCAATCATGTCAGGAGTGCCTTCAAAATTAACCACGCGATTGTTTTCTGTTCGACCAGTTAGTTCCATTGGGTTTTTCTTTGATGGCCCTTCAACCAAAATTCGCTGTTCCGTATCCATCATATTGCGCGCAATACGTTGGGCACTTTGATTAATCCGTTCCTGTAAAATCCATAAGCGTTGTTTCTTTTCTGCTTCGCTGACATCATCAGGCAAGTCTGCTGCAGGAGTACCAGGACGGGCAGAATAGATAAAACTAAAGCTTAAATCATATTCAATATCATTGATGAGTTTCATTGTGTCAGCAAAATCCTGTTCAGATTCACCAGGAAATCCAATGATAAAATCTGAAGACATGGAAAGATTAGGGCGAATTTTTTTCAACGCTCGGATTTTGGAT
The DNA here is from genome assembly GCF_000155775.1 of Glaciecola sp. HTCC2999. Lineage (GTDB taxonomy): Bacteria > Pseudomonadota > Gammaproteobacteria > Enterobacterales > Alteromonadaceae > Opacimonas. The sequence continues at coordinate 237,374 of NZ_DS989810.1, read as the reverse complement.
TTATATTCAATGGCAGTATGACCGCGTTTCATCAAATTTAAAATTCGATCTGAACCACTTTGTACTGGAAGATGTAAATGATCCACTAACTCGGGAATTGACGCATAGGCTTCAATGATATCGTCAGTAAATTCAACCGGATGCGACGTGGTATAGCGAATTCGGTCAATACCATCAATTGACGCAATTAATTCAAGTAATTCTGCGAAGCGACAAATACTGCCGTCAAAATGAGGACCACGGAAAGCATTCACATTTTGCCCTAACAAATTCACTTCACGGACACCTTGTTCAGCTAACTGTGCGACTTCCAATAATACATCATCGACTGGGCGAGAGACTTCTTCACCACGTGTGTATGGAACAACACAGAACGTACAATACTTAGAACAACCTTCCATAATAGAGACAAAAGCACTCGGTCCTTCAGCCCGCGGCTCAGGTAAACGGTCGAATTTTTCAATCTCAGGGAAGCTAACATCCACAACACTTTTTGAACCACCTTTAATGTCTTTAATCATTTCAGGTAAACGATGTAATGTTTGTGGACCAAAAATAATATCTACATAAGGCGCACGTTGACGTATGTGGTCACCTTCTTGAGATGCAACACAACCACCCACGCCAATAATCAAATCCGGCTTATCATTTTTAAGGTTCTTCCAGCGACCTAATTGATGAAACACTTTTTCTTGGGCTTTTTCACGAATAGAGCATGTGTTTAATAAAATCACATCGGCATCTTCAGCCTCCTCGGCTAGCGTGTAACCGTGGGTTGCATCTAACAAATCTGCCATTTTTTCCGAGTCATACTCGTTCATTTGGCAGCCCCAAGTTTTGATATATAATTTTTGGCTCATGGATGGGCTTTCTGTCATTAATTATTATGTGCTATTTTAGCCTGATATTGAGCCAATGACTAGTGTTGCACGTAATTGGTTCTGCTAGCATAATACGGTTAATCATCTGCACATGTAATAAGTTTTGTGCACTACCAAGGAATTTCATGACTCACATTCAAACACAATACGTAGTGGTTGGTGGCGGTATGGTTGGAACCGCTATGGCACTTGGCTTAGCTCGTATGGATAAGCGTGTTGTGTTATTAGAAGCATTTCCAGCATCGCCATATGAATCGTCTCAAGTACCAGATTCACGAATGTCTGCACTTGCGCAAGCGAGTGTAGAGTTTTTAACCGATTTAGGAGCCTGGTCCGCTATTGAATCAAAACGTACACGACCATATACAGCTTTGGCTGTGTGGGATCATCCTTTAGCTCGCACCGAGTTTCATGCGCAAGACATTGGTGCTGATCGTTTAGGTGTATTCGTTGAAAACCGAATTACTCAGTTAGGGTTATCTGAAACATTATTGGGATATGAAAATTGTTCAATTATTCATGCCAAAGCCGTCACGAGTGATGCACGAACAGGTGTCGTAGTATGTGATAATGGGGTACAAATAAAAGCCCAATATATTATTGCGGCAGATGGTGTGCATTCAGGTATACGTAAGGCCGCAGAGATAGCGACACAAGGTTGGCAATATGGCCAGCAAGCCCTCGGCATCACGATCCAAACCCACTATGCAACCAACATTGCAGCTAAGACTGCTCAACAAATGACATGGCAACAGTTTACACCCTCAGGACCTCTCGCATTTCTTCCTATGCATGAGGATTATGCATCATTAGTATGGTATGACACGCCAGAACGAATCGCGCATTTAACCGCATTATCACATAGTGAATTGCATGATGAAATTGTGCAGCATTTTCCAAAAGAAGTCGGCGAATTTTCGGTATTAAATGCGACTTCATTTCCGCTTACTAGAATGCACGCCGTTAGATATATTAAACATAAAGTCACATTAATTGGTGATGCTGCTCATGCAATTAATCCGTTGGCTGGGCAGGGCGTGAATTTAGGCTTTCAAGATGTTAAATGTTTACTTGATGTAATTATGCGAGATGGCGATTGGATAAACGAATACGAAAAACCACGCCAGCGTGCTAATTTACTGATGATGAGTGCAATGGATGCTTTTTATGTCACTTTCTCTAATGATAATCCGTTACTCAAAGCGGTACGAAATGTTGGTCTATTTGCTGCTGATAAAGGCGGTAAACTCAAACATACAGTGATGAAAAAAGCGATGGGGATATAATAGTATGACGATGATTTATATTTTAGCGATTCTTTTTGTATCACTGTTTGTCTTGGTAAAAATCTTAGAAAATTCAAAAATGTGGATATCGGAAGAGAGCAGCAGTAAGCTGAGTCGCTGGTTTATGCCGTTAGTCGGCGTTTTATTAGTTGTGCAACTAGTCATGATGGTGTTTCGTGACTAGCTGTTAACAACACAATAAAAGGATTATTTATTCCAAATCCCTTTTTCAGTATTTCCTTGGATTTCACAATCGCCATCTTTATATTCAATGGTTTCTTTGCGTTCTAGTTTACCGATATAGTCTCTGGTAATAGAGACAATAGTCGGTGTCATTAACACAATGGCTGTGATATTTATAACCGTCATTAAACCCAATGCCATATCAGCTGCAGCCCACACTTTAGGGAGTGCGGCCATCGAGCCCCATAAAATCATTAATAAATAACCGATTGTGTAACATCCACGACCTAACTTATTGTCAAGTTTAAACATATGCAGATTACTTTCTCCGTACGCATAATTAGCGACTACAGAAGTAAAAGCAAATAGTGCGATGGCGGCGGCAACAAAATCACTGCCATACTCACCTAAATGAAATTCCATTGCAGATTGGGTCAACCTGATCCCTTCCATTTGTTCTCCAGCACTTCCACCCGCGAGTAAAATAATAAAAGCAGTCGCCGTACATAAAATCATAGTATCCACGAATACGCCAAGCATTTGCACATACCCTTGCGACGCTGGATGATTTGGGTTGGGAGTAGCAGACGCTGCTGCATGAGGTACACTTCCCGAGCCTGCTTCATTAGAGTAAAGCCCACGTTGCACGCCATTCGCAATGGCTGCACCAAAAGTACCAGCTACCGCTTCTTGTAGGCCAAATGCTTGTAGTATGATATCGGCTAATACACCGGGTAATAAATCAATGTTAATGATCATAATAATGACCGCTACCGAGACATACGCTATCCCCATGAATGGCACAACCCACTGAGCAAAATTGGCAATGGCACGAAGGCCACCTACCACGATTAATGCCGCTAAAGCGATGATAACTAATCCGGAGTACAGCGTATCGACACCGTATGCATTATTGAGCGCATCAGTGATCGTGTTAGCTTGAACCGCTGAAAAAATGAATCCATATCCTAAAAATAAGCATAAAGAGAAGAGTACCGCTAACCAACGTTTTTTAAGTCCCTGTTGGATATAGTATGCTGGACCGCCACGGAATTCACCGTTGGCATCTTTGACTTTGTATAATTGCCCTAACACACTCTCAGCAAAGCCTGTAGCCATCCCTAAAAATGCAATAACCCACATCCAGAATATAGCACCCGCACCCCCCAGAGAAATTGCAACCGCAACACCGGCTAAATTACCTGTACCGACGCGAGCAGAAAGAGAAGTACATAATGCTTGGAAAGATGAAATGCCAGCTTTATCAGAGGTTGTAGAATGACGCATGATGCTAAACATGTGTGTGAAATATTTGATTTGGATAAAACCTAATTTCCACGTAAAGAAAATACCGCCTAATAACAGCAT
>NZ_DS989810.1:206093-233556 GCF_000155775.1 Glaciecola sp. HTCC2999 | reverse complement strand
CACATGGTGCGGAGGAGAGACTTGAACTCTCACGCCGTGAAGCACTGGAACCTAAATCCAGCGTGTCTACCAATTCCACCACTCCCGCACGGAGTTTCTCTTATTTACTTCTACAAGAGAAATAAATGGTGGCTAAGGCGGGATTCGAACCTGCGACCCCATCATTATGAGTGATGTGCTCTAACCAACTGAGCTACTTAGCCACTTACTAAACGAACATAAGATGCTCGTTGAAGCGGGGCGTATTATGCTTATTGTGACTGCACGCGTCAACACTTTTTTAGAGAAAACTCACATTTTGTGTTAACTTTGAACAAAATGCACATTTAGCACACAAATCCGGTAATGCAAGCATAAAAAACGGACCTTCAGGTCCGTTCTAGTAAAGCTTTAAGTAAAATAGCTACACGCTTATTTATACGTTAAATCTAAAGTGGATCACATCACCATCTTTGACGATATATTCTTTACCTTCTAAACGCCATTTACCTGCATCTTTTGCACCCGCTTCACCGCGACCTGCGATATAGTCGTCATACCCAACGATTTCAGCGCGAATAAAGCCTTTTTCAAAATCAGTATGAATTTTACCAGCCGCTTGTGGCGCAGTTGAGCCTTCAGGGAAGGTCCAAGCACGAACTTCTTTAACACCAGCAGTAAAATAAGTTTGCAATGTTAATAGCTCATATCCACTGCGAATAACACGATTTAGACCCGGCTCTTCAAGACCCATCTCGTCCAAGAATTCTGCTTTATCTTCATCATCCAGTTCTGATATTTCTGATTCAATCGCTGCACATACTGCTACGACAACTGCATTCTCTGCTGCCGCGATTGCTTTGACTTTATCAAGTAACGGATTATTTTCAAATCCATCTTCAGCTACGTTGGCAATATACATAGTTGGCTTGATAGTGAGATAATTCATGTAACTAATTGCTGCGAGTTCTTCTTTTTCCAAAGACACAGAACGTAACATCTCACCTTCATCTAAATGCGGTTTGATTTTTTCTAGTACTTTCATTTCAAATTTAGCATCAGCATCGCCACCTTTAGCACGTTTACCGACACGTAATAGAGCTTTTTCAGTGGTTTCTAAATCGGCTAACGCCAACTCAGTATTAATGATTTCAATATCATCAGCAGGTGATACGGCGCCAGATACGTGAACGATGTTTTCATCATCAAAACAACGTACTACATGGCCAATGGCATCTGTTTCACGAATGTTTGCTAAAAATTTGTTACCAAGACCTTCGCCTTTAGATGCACCTGCAACTAACCCTGCAATATCAACAAATTCCATGGTCGTAGGAATAATTTTTTGAGGATTAACAATCTCAGCAATCGCATCAAGGCGCAAATCAGGTACTGGTACGACACCGGTATTGGGCTCAATAGTACAAAAAGGGAAGTTAGCTGCCTCTATGCCTGCTTTAGTTAATGCATTGAATAGGGTTGATTTGCCTACATTAGGTAGACCGACGATACCACATTTAAATCCCATGAGAATTGATCCTGTTCTAAGGTGCTGAAAAACTGTGCAGTCGTTGTTGTGCTGCAACTAAATCTTCTTTGATTAATATTTCGGTACTGCGGATTGACTCATCAATGGCAGCATCTATTTGAGCTTGTTCTGTAGCGGGTGCTTTACCTAAAACATAGCCGGTCACTCGGCTTTTATGCCCTGGATGACCTATACCAATGCGTAGGCGAAGAAAATCTTTTTGATTGCCCATGCGCGATACAATATCGCGGATCCCATTTTGACTAGAACTACCGCCAACTTTGAATTTGGCAATACCAGGCGGGAGATCGAGTTCATCATAAGCGACTAAAATGTTTGCTACCTCAATTTTATAGAATTGTGCAATGGCAGCAACAGATTGGCCACTCTTATTCATATAGGTAGTAGGATAGAGCAGGCGCACATCACGTCCAGCAATGTTTGTTCGGCCGGTAAGACCAAAGAATTTGCTTTCAGGTTTTAAAGTACAAGAAAAGGTGCGTGCTAAAGAAGAAACAAACATTTCACCCGCGTTGTGGCGAGTATTTTGATATTCGGGGCCTGGATTACCCAGACCCACGATAAGACGTATATCCGTCAACGCAAATTATTCCGCGTCAGACTCTTCGTCTGCAGCTTCATCGGCTGCTTTGCCTTTAGCTGCTTTGATAGTCACTACAGCTAAATCATGGCTTTCACCTTTAGCAAGTTCAATTGACGATACACCTTCTGGAAGTGTAATGTCAGATAAATGTAGTGTTTGACCAAGTTCAACGTTAGTTAGGTCTACTTCAATGAACTCAGGAAGTTGGCTTGGTAAACAAGATACTTCGATTTCGTTCACGTGATGCTCAGCATGACCGCCTTGAGTTTTGATCGCAGGTGCAGTTTCTTCATTGATGAAGTGCACAGGCACGTTGGTGTGTACAGCTTTAGAAGCATCTACACGTAAGAAATCAACGTGTAAGATTTTTGGCTTGTACGGGTGACGTTGCATATCTTTTACTAGCGCTTCTACTTTTTCGCCGTCAACATCAAGTGTTAGAACGTGAGAGTAAAATGCTTCAAACTCTTGCGCTTGCATTAGTTTGTTGTGTGCTAAAGTTAAAGATACTGGCTCTTTATCTGCACCGTAAAGGATTGCTGGTACTTTGTCTGCGTGACGTAGGCGGCGGCTCGCACCTTTCCCTAGGTCAGTACGGACTTGTGCTTCTAAATTGAAGATTGCTTCAGACATATTGATGTCTCCAAGTGATAGTATAATAGTCGTTGGATTTTGCGACCAAATCCAACCTGAAAGTAGTTAAAAAACTACAGCCCCAAATTTGAGGGCGACGAATTCTATCATTTATTAGTGATTAAAAGCAATGAATAACATATGGCTATTGGCAGTATTAGACCAATTTGTATGTAATTGAGTGTGAAGTAGATAAAGACGTTAGGAGAATGTGATTAATAGCCCAGTCAATTCTTTATACATTAACTGGGCCATTAGAGGTGCGAATGCACAGCATTATTATTTAGTAATCAAACATCGCACTAATAGATTCTTCGTTAGAAATACGACGAATAGTTTCAGCCAGCATGTCTGATAGTGTGAGTTGTTTCACTTTACTGACTTTTTGCATTTTCTCGCATAATGGAATACTGTCAGTCACGATTATTTCATCAATGACGGAAGCTTCTAAGTTCTCTGCTGCTTTACCAGAGAAAATGGCATGTGTCGCATAAGCATAAACATTACGTGCACCATGTTCTTTTAATGCTTCTGCCGCTTTTGCTAGGGTACCACCAGTATCAATCATATCATCAACGATTATACAGTCACGACCTTTTACATCCCCAATGATGTTCATCACTTTTGCCACATTGGCTTTTGGACGACGTTTATCAATAATCGCTAAATCAATATCATTGAGTAACTTAGCTGTTGCACGTGCACGTACCACACCACCGATATCCGGTGAAACAACAACGGGTTCGTGGAAATCACGCTTAAACATGTCATCTAATAAAATAGGGGTACCAAATGCATTATCGACTGGCACATCAAAGAATCCTTGAATTTGCTCAGCATGTAAGTCAATAGTTAATACACGATCAACGCCAACATTAGACAAGAAATCCGCAACGACTTTGGCTGTTATTGGAACACGTGCAGAACGTACACGACGATCCTGACGCGCATAACCAAAATAAGGTATAACAGCAGTAATTCGACCAGCAGATGCACGACGTAAGGCATCAATCATTACGATTAATTCCATTAAGTTATCATTCGTTGGTGCACAAGTGGATTGGATAATGAAAACATCTGATCCACGGACATTTTCATGAATTTCTACAGAAATTTCACCGTCGCTAAAACGACTGACAGTGGCATCTCCTAATTTAGTATATAGGCGTTCAGCTACTTTAAGAGCTAGTTCTGGGACCGCGTTACCGGCAAAAATCTTCATGTCTGGCACAGGTTATTCCTCAGTGCGTAGGTTTATATAAAGAGGTGGCTGGGGTAGCAGGACTCGAACCTACGGATGGCGGGATCAAAACCCGCTGCCTTACCAACTTGGCTATACCCCAATTGTATTCCTTTAGTCCCGAACGTCAAATATGGTCTTTATTTTTGTCTGCAGTGGTGATTCTGCCAGTCCACGACAAATGAATGCATGTCCTGTATTGTCCAATATTTGTTGGTGTTGTATGGTTAACAACGCCTGTTGAGCTGTTTCTTCCTTGTCAAAAATGGCAAATACGCAAGCACCTGTACCAGTCAATCTCGACGGCGCGTAGTGTAACAAGTGCTGTAATAAATTTGCAACCTTCGGATACAAGTTTACGACTAATTGTTGGCAATCATTATGGGTATTGTTAAAAGTATAGTCACAAAAATCAATACTGGGCGTATTTCTGCACAAATCAGGTGAATTAAAAATATCCTTAGTGGAAATATGAATACCTGGATGAATGACCAAAAAAACAGCATCTGTATTAGGTGCCGGGGTGAATTTTTCACCTACACCACGAGCAAACGTCGTTTGTCCGTGGATAAACACAGGCACATCAGCACCTAAGGTTAAGCCAATTGTAGCTAATGTATTATCAGACAAGTGACATTCCCATAACCTATTTAATACCATTAGTACTGTTGCTGCATTAGTGGAGCCACCGCCAATACCACCGCCCATTGGCAGGACTTTCTCAATACTGATATCCACGCCCGCATTAATGTGACAATAATTTTTTAGGATTTTAGCCGCTTTGACAATCAAGTTATCATCATGGGCTACATCAGGAAAAGCAGTCATTAACCTCACTTCGCCAGTGTTATTGGGGGCAAAAGTTAATGTGTCGCCATAATCAGTCATTTGAAATAAAGATTCGAGTTCATGATAACCATCTTGTCGTTGCCCAGTGATATGCAAAAACAAGTTCAGCTTTGCTGGAGAAGGCCATGAGATATGCTGATATTGTGCTAATAATGAAGACATATAATATGATAATTGATCCATGATAAAACAAACAAGATAGTAGTATTTTTCATAGGTGAAGTCATTAAGTTATATGAAATCGACAGACCAATATTGCTAAGTACGTCAGCCATTGTATCTATAACCAGCGCTGCACCTTAATTTTTAAGGTTTGCGGAGTCATTCCTTGTGTTTTTATTGTTAAACGATGGGGCAGTATTAAATGTGCTGCAGATTGAAACTGATCATAGTGGATAATTACTTGGTTAGCACAATTGGTTTGGTCGCAGTGGGGTGTAAACGATTGAATATTTCCAATATTGTTGACTGAGATATCACCTTCATTATCAGTGATGTCTGCTTTTAACCAACGACTCAAATTATCCATCGGTAGCCACCAACCGGTGAGTTCAAAAACAAGCTGTTGAGGGTTATCGCTTTGATAATCTTTACCATCTGCGCTGATAACAATACCATTGCGATCGCGTTTGATGCTCAATACATTAATGCCTAAAAAAGTATTAAAATTTACTTTATAGTCATCATTATTTTGTGACCATATAAAATTGACAGATTGTTTGTCGGTTGGGGTGATAAATGCAAGTTTGCCACTGGCTTGCCATTGTGTAAGTTGTGAGACATTAGCTGCTGCCATCAAGTTGCCTTTGGAAGTTATACTGGTACACCCTTGGATCAGCCACAGTAAGCAGATAGATAGAATCAGTTTAACGAAGGTAAGTGTTGTGATGTTATATGTCATAAAAGGGGGAGAAATATTTTCATTATATAATGGTACATATACTACCCATGTTTTTAAGAAATTACGATACAGGCCTAACGTCTTGATAGATTTACTTTTAATCATGCAGGCTTTTTCGTACAATAACACAGTTATTTAGTCAAAGAACTTATCCATGACCGTCATCGCCTTAGGCATTAATCACAATCCTGCACCTGTTTCGCTACGTGAAAAAGTCGCGTTTACGCCTGATGCGTTAACTGAAGCCTTCGCGAGTTTACAGTTGGTCGATGCTGTCGACGCTTCAGTCGTGCTCTCTACTTGTAATAGAACAGAATTATACTTGCAATTAGGCTGTGCTTTACCGAACCATGACAGTCTGGTTCGGTGGTTAGCTGATTTCCATCAATGTGATTTTGATGAATTATCCGAGCATACTTACATTCATAAAGATAATGCAGCTTTGAATCATATTATGCGGGTTGCATCTGGTTTAGATTCTCTTATCTTAGGTGAACCACAAATTCTGGGTCAGGTTAAGCAAGCCGTCAGCGATGCAAAGCGTCATGATGCATTGACCAGTCAGTTTCAGCGGATCTTTGATCATACATTTCAAGTCGCCAAAAAAGTCCGCACCGACACCGATATAGGGGCCAACGCCGTATCTGTTGCGTTTGCAGCAGTACAACTGGCGAAACAAATTTTTGGCAATTTAGCGCATTCCCGAGTACTTCTCATTGGCGCTGGTGAAACCATCGATTTAGTGGCTAAACATTTACATGAACAAGGCGCTATCAACATTGATGTAGCCAATCGGACCATTGGTAAAGCTCAAGAAATTGCAGCGTTGTTTGATGGGCAAGCGATGACATTAAATCAACTGCCAAGTCATTTACCACAAGCTGATATTATTATTTCGTCAACCGCTTCTCAGTTACCATTAATTGGTAAAGGCATGGTAGAACATGCATTGGAGCAAAGAAAACATAAACCTATGTTGATGATAGATATTGCTGTCCCACGTGACATTGAAGGGGAAGTGGCAAAACTGGATGAAGTGTATTTATATACCGTTGATGACTTACAGCATATTGTGGCCCAAAATTTAGCGAATCGAGAGCAAGCAGCCGAGCAAGCGCAGGTTATGATTGACGAACAAATCAACATGGTGACGCAATGGCAACAAGCACAAAACAATGTAGATGTTGTAAAATCATACCGCGACTCTCAGATTCAAATTCGCGATTCATTACTGACTAAAGCGATAGCTCAGATAGAAGATGGTCAGGATCCTAAAGCGGTGTTAGCGGCGTTTAGTCATAAATTATCTAATCAAATGATGCATGGTCCAACAAAAGCACTAGCACAAGTGGCGCAATTGCAGGATAATCACACCCTTGAAATTTTAACTGATGCGCTTAATCTAGATGTCGAAGGTAATACACCTAAGTCATAATGATTATTAAATCCTGCTAGCGCATAACCTACTATTGTTTGGAAACTCATGAAACCGTCTGTCGTACAAAAACTCGAAACACTTGTTGAACGCTTTGAAGAAGTGCAAGCTTTATTAGGCGATCCCGATGTAATCGGTGATCAAAACCGTTTCCGTTCATTGTCTAAAGAATATGCGCAGCTTGAAGATGTCGTTAAAAGTTTTCGTGATTACCAAGGCGCACAAGAAGACTTAGCATCTGCCAATGAGATGATGCAAGAAGATGATGCTGAAATGCGCGAAATGGCACAGGAAGAAATAAAAGCAGCTAAAGCAAGCATTGAAACACTCGAACAAGCTTTGCAAATTCTTTTATTACCTCGTGATCCACAAGACGACAGTAACTGTTTCTTAGAAATCCGTGCGGGTGCTGGCGGTGATGAGGCAGCAATTTTTGCTGGCGACTTATATCGCATGTATTCACGTTATGCAGAAACCAAAGGTTGGCGTGTAGATTTAGTCTCTGCCAATGAAGGTGAGCATGGTGGTTATAAAGAAGTAATCGCAAATATCATTGGCGATGGCGCTTATGGCGTAATGAAATTTGAATCAGGTGGTCACCGTGTTCAACGAGTACCAGAGACAGAAAGTCAGGGGCGGATCCACACCTCTGCCTGCACCGTAGCAGTATTAGCAGAAGTCGCAGAATCTGAAGCTATTGATATTAATCCGGCTGACTTACGAGTCGATACCTTTCGCGCTTCGGGCGCAGGTGGTCAGCACGTCAACAAAACGGATTCAGCAATCCGTATCACACATATTCCAAGTGGTGTCGTGGTTGAATGTCAGGATGAGCGTTCTCAGCATAAAAACCGGGCAAAAGCGATGTCGGTATTACAATCACGATTAAATAATATTGAAAAAGAAAAGCGCGATGCTGAAGAAGCGTCAACCCGTAAATCGCTGGTGGGAAGTGGTGATCGTTCAGAACGAATCCGCACCTATAACTACCCGCAAGGTCGAGTGACTGATCATCGTATTAATTTAACATTATATAAGCTTGATGATGTTGTCGCTGGGGATGTAGATGCATTACTCGAACCGATCCGTCAAGAGCACCAAGCTGATATGCTTGCTGCATTATCTGAAGACTAATGATGTTAAGTATTGCTCAAGCCTTACAAATTGGTACTGAGCAATGCGTCATTGCTGATGATCCGTTTGCTGACGCTAAAATTGATGCGCAATGTTTATTATGTGCAGTATTAGATTGTAATAGGGCTTACCTGCATACCTGGCCTGATAAAGTGTTATCTTCAACGCAGCAAACTGAATTTTTACACTTCATTGAACAGCGTCAAACAGGGAAGCCAATTGCCTACATTTTAGGCTATCAAAATTTTTATGGATATGATTTTGCTGTTTCACCAGTGACTCTCATTCCGCGTCCTGAAACCGAACAATGCGTCGATCTGGTAATCGCCAAACCTTATATTAAACGTGTATTAGATTTAGGTACAGGTACTGGTGCCATTGCATTATCGATTATCTTACAGAGACCTGAATTGGAAGTGCTCGGCGTTGATTTTGTGCCAGAAGCTGTCATGCTAGCTCAACAAAATGCGCAAAATTTAGCGCCTAAAAGCAATATTTCGTTCAAACAAAGTGACTGGTTTAGTCATGTTGATGGACGCTTTGATGTGATCGTATCTAATCCACCTTATGTTGAGCCTGATAGTCCTTATTTGGCTAAAGGAGACATTCGTTTTGAACCTAATTCAGCGCTTACTGCTGCAGAGAATGGGTTAGCTGATATTATCAGGATTGTATCGGAAGCAAAACACTATCTAAATGAAAATGGGCTAGTGATTTTAGAGCATGGACACACCCAAGGCACTGAAATACGTCAATTAATGACACAAAATGGGTTTACCAACGTAACTACTTTATGTGATTATGCGGGGCAACATCGGATCACTTTAGGTGAACACTGTACTTCATCTAACCCTATATAAATTAACAACAACATTAATAGGAAATACATTATGTACGAAGGTCTTAAACATCTCCATCTAACCGCTGTAGCGTTGTCCTTATTATTTTTAACCTTACAAGTTATCGCACATATTTTTGATACGAAAATGAAAGACGCGAAATGGCTTAAAGTATTACCACATATTATTCATACTGTCTTGATTGTGACGGCAATCAGCCTGTGTGTCATTTTAGCACAATACCCATTTGTTCATGATTGGGTGACCAGTAAACTGATTGGATTAGTCGCGTATATTTTATTAGCGGTACTAGCCGTGAAGTGGGCTCGAACTAATGCCATGCGTGTGTTTGCATTTCTTGGTGCGGTAGCTTGGTTAGGCTTAACGGCGAAAGTTGCCTTTAGCAAAATGCCCTTATTTTAATTTTTATGTAGGAACTTTTCATGACGATATCAGCTTGTCAAATTGGTGATCTTAATGTGGCAAATGATGCGCCATTTGTTTTATTTGGTGGGATGAACGTGCTTGAATCACGTGATCTTGCAATGCGAATTGCCGAAGAATATCAACGGGTTACCGAAAAACTGGGTATAGGTTACGTATTCAAAGCGTCATTTGATAAAGCAAACCGTTCATCAGTAAGTTCATATCGTGGACCGGGTATGGATGAAGGTTTAAAGATTTTTGAAGAAATAAAAGCGACCTTTAATGTACCCATTATCACCGATGTGCATGAACCGTATCAAGCGCAGCCTGTTGCGGAAGTAGTCGATGTTATTCAACTACCCGCCTTTTTGGCTCGGCAAACTGATTTGGTTGTTGCGATGGCTAAAACAGGGGCTGTCATTAATGTCAAAAAGCCTCAGTTTCTTGCCGCTCACGAAATGCGTCATATCATCAATAAATTTGCCGAGGCAGGTAACGAACAAATATTACTCTGTGAACGTGGTTCGTGTTATGGCTATAATAACTTAGTTGTCGATATGCTTGCGATGGATGAAATGAAAACTCAAGCGCCAGTGATTTTTGATGCGACCCATGCGTTACAAAAACCCGGTGGTAGAGAATCATCTGCAGATGGTCGTCGTGCGCAAGCTGCACAACTTGCCCGGAGCGGAATGGCACTTGGCATAGCAGGTTTGTTTATCGAGGCCCATCCTAACCCGAACGAAGCCAAATGTGATGGCCCATGCGCTTTAGCATTAGATAAGTTAGCGCCTTATCTCACGCAAATGAAAGCGATAGACGAACTTGTTAAATCCTTCCCGCCGTTAGATACTAGCGCTTTATAACGATGCTATTTGCTCACTGCATTGGTAGTGAGCGTATTTTTTACATAGCGTTGTGACTTTATTAATTAGACGATCTTCCTTATGAAAAGAACACCTCCACTGAATGCGCTGAGAGCGTTTGAAGTTGCAGCAAGGCATCTGAGCTTTACTAAAGCCGCAGATGAACTATTTGTTACTCAAGCTGCAGTGAGTCATCAAATAAAGTTATTAGAAGAATTCTTGTCAATTAAATTGTTTTTACGTAAAAATCGTAATCTTTTGTTAACTGAAGATGGACAAGCATACTATTTTGAAATCAAAGATATTTTTCAGCACATTAATGATGCGACTGAACGATTGTTAACGCGCGGCGCAAAAGGGTCGATTACCGTTGCTATGCAACCTAGTTTTGCGGCGCAATGGTTAGTGCCACGTATTAGTCAATTCTCGGTAGCTTATCCTGATATTGATGTGCGCATCAAAGCCGTTGATTTTGATGAAGGGTTTTTGGATGAAAGTATTGATATTGCGATTTATTATGGTAGAGGTCGTTGGAGTGGATTACACAGTGAGCAATTGCATAAAGAATACTTAACTCCAGTGTGTTCACCCATGCTCTTTACATCTAATAAACCCCTAAATAGTTTGGCAGATTTGTCTGAGCATATCCTATTACATGATTCTTCACGCGAAAATTGGAAGCAGTGGTTAAAGCAATTCAATATGACTAACGTGAATGTGAATCAAGGGCCGATGTTTTCTCACTCGATGCTGGTATTACAAGCCGCTGCATTGGGGCAGGGGGTTGCTCTAGCAAATACCATGTTAGCAAAACCAGACATCGATTCAGGGCGTTTAATCTGTCCATTTTCTGAGCGTGTAGAGTCAAAAGATGGTTTTTACATTGTCAGTGAAATAGCACATCATGAACAAGAAAAAATTACCTTGTTTCGTGAGTGGCTTCTCAGTCAAGTTGAAAACGAAGATTATGTATAATATTAATTCGGAGTTAATCGAACAGCATCACCTCAAACACTACAGTAGTGAAACTCCTTCCAAAGTCCACCTATTATTCACTCATGGTGCTGGGGCAAGTACTTCCCATACATTTTTCACACAACTTATTCCTCTGTTAATCAGAAAAGGCTTCCATGTATGGACGTTTGATTTTGCTTATATGGTGCAAGTATTGTCAGAGAAAAAAAGACGACCACCACCACGCTTACCTATATTAGAAAACGAATATACTGCGTTGCTCAACTCTGTCCGTGAGATTATTGGTTCAGATCAATTATGGATTGGCGGCAAATCAATGGGAGGTAGAGTGGCTTGTCATGTCGCAAACGATGTAGCTCACATCAATCATATCGATGGCGTTATCGCGTTAGGTTATCCTTTTCATCCAGTTGGTAAACCTGAAAAGCTCAGATTAGAGGTGCTTCAAGCGAGTGTATTACCGGTTCTTATTTGCCAAGGAGATCGTGATGCTTTTGGTAATAAGTCGGAAATATATACTTATACCATTCCTGCTAATATTCATCTCAAATATATGATGGATGGGGATCATAGTTTTACCCCACGAAAATCATCAGGTCGTGATATCATTGATAATCTAAACGAGGTTGCAGAAGCAATCGCCTTATTTGTTGCAACATAACTTTTTCCTAGAGTCCCCATATGAGTTCATATTTACGCTTATCGCTAAGTTTAACAGCTTTATGTGTGTTGATAGCCGGTGTTGGTGTTGGATTGCAGGCTGCCTTGGCACATATGAGTCATTTCACAGAACAAGCCCTTCGTTCCCTAAATTTTGCGTTAACCGTACAGCAATATCACGTGTTAGTGGTTATGGGGTTAGGTGCACTGAGCTACGTATCACGAGAACGTCTATTAGAACGTTGGATTCTTATCATACAAGCATTGTTTATAGTTGGTATTAGCTTATTCAGTGGTACTATTTTTTTGAAGTACCTTGCTTCGTTTAGCGCACTATCATTTTTAACTATGTATGGTGGTTTAATATTGATTGGCACATGGGTGTTAATGAGCTTATTAGTATTAATCAAATGTATAAAAGGCGAGGCTCATTAATATGACTATTTCATCCCCTCAACATCATGTGATTGAGTTTAATTTATCTCTTTGTGGTCTATTATGCTATTGCCGCAGCGGTTATGAAGCAAATATGGCTCAAGAGATTGAGGCTATTTGCGCGCTCCATCAAATTTTTGGTTTTGCCAAAGTCTTACCACACACGGGGTTTGTTTATTTTGCATTTTATTCCCCAGAAAATATTCAGCGCGTTAATGAGGCTGTTCGTTTTGATGAGTTAATGTTTGCCCGACAAATGATTGGGGTGTTTGCTCATATTCCTAATCTAAACCGCAATGACCGTTTAACCCAGATTCATGAAGCTTGCGATACTCATTTATCGAAAGAATTTATGGCGCAAACCGCTGTAGTAGAATCGGCGGACACAGAAGATGGTAAAGAGTTAGCAAAGTTTTGTCGTAAATTTAGTGTCCCATTTCGTCAACATTTACGTTCACATCAATGGCTGGTGCAACGTAAGACTAAGCAAGCATTAGTTGGTATGACCTTACATGCTTTTTTTGAGCATGGTAGCTGTATTCATTTAGGAGTGAGTTTACCTGGCAATCGCAGTGTTCATGAAAACGGTATATATCGATTAAAGTTTCCTAGTGATGCGCCATCTCGCTCAACGTTAAAACTTGAAGAAGCGATTCAAACATTTATTCCTAAAGCTGAACAGCAGCATTATTTTAATGGTGATGTAAGTGCTGTCGATTTAGGAGCTTGTCCAGGTGGATGGACTTATCAGTTAGTTAGTCGTGGCGTTCAGGTAGAAGCAATTGATAATGGTGCAATGGACGATAAACTAATGGCGACAGGCTTAGTAGACTACTTCGCTGCGGATGGTTTTAAATACCAACCCCAATACGGAAAAGTGAACTGGTTAGTATGTGACATGATTGAACAACCAGATCGTGTTGCTCAGCTCATGACACAATGGTTAGTTAAGGGGTGGGCACAACATGCGATCTTTAATCTTAAGTTGCCTATGAAACAACGCTTTGTTGCAATGAATGAAGCCAAAACTAATATTATTTCACAATTAAAAGCGGCAGGAATTAATTTTTCTTGGCAAGCAAAGCATCTTTATCATAACCGTGATGAAGTTACCGTATGTATTTTAAGAAATGACTAAAAAGTGATAATTTTTTTACTAATTAAAGACTTTTTTGCAGTTTATTTATGAATATACTAAAAAAAGGTATCAAAAGACCCCCAAGATCCTATATAATCCGCCCGATTTTTTTATGAACAAATTAAATAAGTGGAACTATGTCTGATTTAGCACACTACAGAAATATTGGTATTTTCGCCCACGTTGACGCGGGTAAAACGACCACAACAGAACGTATCTTAAAATTAACCGGTAAAATCCATAAGTCTGGTGAAGTTCACGATGGTGAAGCGACAACCGATTTCATGGAACAAGAAGCTGAGCGCGGTATTACTATCCAGTCTGCTGCGACGACATGTTTCTGGAAAGACCATCGCATGAACATCATCGATACTCCTGGACACGTTGACTTCACTGTTGAAGTTTATCGTTCATTGAAAGTACTTGATGGTGGTGTTGGTGTATTCTGTGGTTCAGGCGGTGTTGAGCCACAATCTGAAACTAACTGGCGTTATGCTAACGAATCTGAAGTTGCTCGTGTTATCTTCGTTAACAAACTTGACCGTATGGGTGCAGATTTTTACCGTGTTGTTGGCCAAGTTAAAAACGTACTTGCTGCTAACCCACTAGTCATGACATTACCAATCGGTATCGAAGATGATTTTGTTGGTGTTGTGGACGTACTTGAGAAGAAAGCATACATCTGGGATGACACTGGTCTTCCTGAAAACTACGAAATCACTGATGTCCCAGCGGATATGGTCGATAAAGTAGAAGAGTATCATGAGATGTTAATCGAAACTGCTGTTGAGCAAGACGATGACCTAATGATGGCTTACATGGACGGTGAAATGCCGACTATCGAACAAATCAAACATTGTATCCGTGAAGGTACTCGTAAACTTGATTTCTTCCCTACTTATTGTGGTTCGGCATTCAAAAACAAAGGTGTTCAAAACGTACTTGACGCGGTTGTTGATTATTTACCAAGCCCAACAGAAGTTGATCCTCAGCCACTAACTGACCCTGAAACTGGTGAACCGACCGGTGAAGTTGCGTTAGTTGACGTGAATGAGCCATTACGTGCATTAGCATTTAAAATTATGGATGACCGTTTCGGTGCATTAACCTTCATTCGTATCTACTCAGGTACATTAAATAAAGGTGACACTATCCTTAATTCTGCTACTGGCAAAACTGAGCGTATCGGCCGTATGGTTGAAATGCACGCCGATGACCGTACTGAAATATCCACAGCACGTGCCGGTGACATCATCGCTGTTGTAGGCATGAAGAACGTACAAACAGGTCACACATTATGTGATCCTAAGCACGAATGTACTCTAGAGCCAATGATTTTCCCTGAGCCAGTAATCTCTATCGCAGTATCTCCTAAAGATAAAGGTTCTACTGAGAAGATGGGTATCGCGATTGGTAAAATGGTTGCAGAAGATCCTTCTTTCCAAGTTGAAACTGATGAAGATTCAGGTGAAACCATCCTTAAAGGTATGGGTGAATTACACTTAGACATCAAGGTAGATATCTTGAAGCGTACTTATGGCGTAGAGCTAGAAGTAGGTCAACCTCAAGTAGCATATCGTGAAACGATCACTGCGGATGTTGAAGATTCTTACACGCACAAGAAACAATCTGGTGGTTCTGGTCAGTTCGGTAAAATTGATTACCGCATCCGTCCTGGTGAAGCAAACTCTGGTTTCACGTTCAAATCAACGGTTGTTGGCGGTAACGTACCTAAAGAATTCTTCCCAGCCATCGAAAAAGGCTTTAAGTCAATGATGGATGAAGGTGTACTTGCCGGCTACCCAGTGCTTGACGTTGAAGTTGAATTATTTGACGGTGGTTTCCACGCAGTCGATTCATCAGCAGTAGCATTCGAAATCGCAGCGAAAGGTGCGTTCCGTCAGTCTATTCCTAAAGCATCTCCACAACTGATTGAGCCAATCATGAAAGTTGACGTATTTACACCTGATGATCACGTTGGTGATGTTATCGGTGATCTTAACCGTCGTCGTGGTATGATTAAAGACCAAGAAGCTGGCGTAACTGGTGTACGCATTAAAGCAGACGTACCATTATCAGAAATGTTTGGTTACATTGGTCAATTACGTACAATGACGTCTGGTCGTGGTCAGTTCTCTATGGAGTTCTCACACTACAACCAGTGTCCTGCAAATGTTGCAGAAGGCGTAATGGAAGAAGCTCGCGCACGTAAAGCTGCTAAGTAATTAGTTAGTTTTATCGCATTGCTTTAAGAGCCCACTCCTTGAGTGGGTTTTTTATTGCCTATGATTTAATGATTTTATGTCCTAAATATGAGATGAAAAATCGTTGAATAATGCTTACAATAAATTGAACTTATATTTAATAAATACCAAAAGGATGTGTCAATGGCGCTACATGAACGTGCAGGTCAAATTGCTCAACAATCTGATTTAATTAATGTTGCGAAACTCATATCGGACTATTACACCTTAACCCCTGATGTAAATATCCCAGAGCAAGCTGTCACGTTTGGCACATCTGGTCATCGCGGTTGTGCATTCAATCGTTCATTTAATGAGGCGCATATAGCTGCTATTGCGCAAGCACTGGCTGAATATCGTCATGCTGAGAATATTACCGGTCCTTGTTATGTAGGGATGGATACTCACGCATTATCGGAGGCAGCTTTAACAACGACAATCCAAGTATTATGTGCTAACGGCATTCATGTTGTGATTCAAGCAGATCGTGATTACACACCTACACCTGTCATTTCTCATGCTATCTTGAGTTATAACGC
Source organism: Glaciecola sp. HTCC2999 (assembly GCF_000155775.1). Taxonomy (GTDB): domain Bacteria; phylum Pseudomonadota; class Gammaproteobacteria; order Enterobacterales; family Alteromonadaceae; genus Opacimonas. The sequence continues at coordinate 217,132 of NZ_DS989810.1, read as the reverse complement.
GACTCATTCTGATCAAGCCGACGGTGTTGTTATTACACCTTCACATAACCCACCACAAGACGGTGGTTTTAAATATAATGCGATTCATGGCGGTCCAGCTGACACGGATGCGACAAGTGCGATCCAGGCTCGTGCCAATGAAATTTTATTGACAGGTAGTACCGCTGTTAATCGATTAACTATCGATGCCGCTTTTGACAGTGAATATTTAACTGAAGTTGATTTTGCTCCAGCTTACATTAATGATTTAGCCAACGTTATCGATATGCAAGCCATTGCTAAAAGTAAGATTAAAATAGGTGCTGATCCTTTAGGTGGTGCAGGTACGCGTTATTGGTCGATGATTGCACAGCAATATAATTTAGATATAGAAGTTGTCAATCATGCAATTGACCAACGATTTAGTTTCATGTCATTGGATAAAGATGGTCAAATTCGTATGGATTGCTCATCACCTTATGCGATGGCAGGTTTGCTCGCCCATAAGGACAAGTTTGCGCTCGCTTTTGGTAATGATGCTGATTTTGATCGACATGGCATTGTGACACCTCTAGGTTTAATGAACCCTAATCATTATTTAGCAGTCGCGATTGATTATGTGCTTAATTACCGTCCTCAGTGGTTACCAAGCTTACAAATAGGTAAAACGTTAGTATCTAGTTCGATGATAGATCGTGTTGTGAAGGATAATGGCCGTGAACTTGCAGAAATGCCTGTAGGCTTCAAATGGTTTGTCCAAGGGTTATTGAACCAATGTATTGGCTTTGCTGGTGAAGAAAGTGCTGGCGGGATCTTTTTACGTTTAAACGGTACACCGTGGGCGACGGATAAAGATGGTTTTATTTTATGTTTACTAGCCGCCGAAATGACTGCGGTGACAGGGGTTGATCCTGCCCAACGTTATCTTCAACTCACCGAGAAATTTGGTACACCACATTACAAGCGTATAGATGTGGCAACCACTTTGCCCCAAAAACAAGCGTTATCAAAAATTACTGCTGATGCGGTAATCGCCGATAGGATTGCTGGTGAGTTAATTATAAATAAACAGACGCATGCCCCAGGTAATGGCGCGGCAATAGGCGGTTTAAAAGTATCCACTGAAAATGGTTGGTTTGCTGCACGGCCATCTGGTACTGAAAATGTGTATAAAATTTATGCAGAGAGTTTCATCTCGACAGCACATTTAGATGCATTATTACATGATGCTCAAGCATTAGTTGATGGTGTTATCAGCTAAAGTTAACTGAAATTCAGTTAAAATGTTAAATAAATGTAAAATATAGTGTAAATGCATACGAATTCAGTCTCTTTTATCTATTTTTAACATTTATTTAACATAAAGTTCCCTCCAGGCTTGCTATATTAAGTAAAGTTATCTTTATCCTTACTTTTATCTAGAGAATTTTATATGTCATCGACAAACCCTATTTTATCTAAACAACAATTTAAAGACGCTGTTGTCCGTCATCTTCATAGCACCTTGGGAACTGATGAAAATAAAGCCGATAACCATGCTTGGTGGAAAGCTACCAGTGCAGCAATGCAAGAGCTGGTATTAGAAGGTCTTCGCAAAACCCAAAAAACCCATTATCTTAATGACACCCGGGCGGTACATTATTTTTCTGCAGAGTTTTTAATGGGCCGATTATTATCTAATAATATGCATAATTTCGGTGTTTTTGAACAAGCCCAAGACGCATTAAAAGAATTAGGCGTGAATTTGACCGATGTGTTAGAAGAAGAACCTGATATGGCACTGGGTAATGGTGGGCTAGGGCGGTTAGCTGCCTGTTACATTGATTCATTAGCTACGTTGGAAATGCCTGCAATCGGCTATGGTTTACATTATGAACATGGTTTATTTCGCCAAGAAATCCGAAATGGGGAGCAAATTGAACGTCCAGATAGTTGGCGTGATTATGGCAACCCATGGGAAATGTGTCGTCCGGAATCTATACAAGAAATTCCACTTTATGGCTATGTGGAAACCAAATATGGTGAAAATGGTGCGATTCAAAAAGAATGGCATCCAAACATGATTGTTAAAGGTGTGCCTTGGGATATCCCGGTGGTAGGGTATGAAGGTAAAACCGTTAACGTGTTACGTCTATGGCAATCTGAAGCGTCTGATTATTTTAATTGGGATGTATTCAATGCTGGCGGGTATGTCGATGCTCAACGCGAAAATGTTCAAGCTGAAACTATTTCAAAAGTGTTATACCCGAATGATGAAACTGAAGCAGGGAAAGAGCTTCGTCTAATCCAACAATATTTTTTCTGTGCCTGTTCGCTTAAAGATATCATTCGTCGTTACAAGCGTGCCCATGGTCATGATTGGAGTCGATTCGTTGAACAAGTCGTTATTCAATTAAATGATACTCACCCAGCCATTGCCATCCCTGAGTTGATGCGTATTTTAGTTGATCGAGCAGAACTTGATTGGGATAGTGCTTGGGATATCAGTTCGAAAGTATTTGCATACACGAATCATACGTTATTACCTGAAGCTTTAGAAAAGTGGCCAGTACGTATGATTGAGAAGATTTTACCGCGTCATATTGAAATTATTTATGAAATAAATCACCGCTTCTTAGCTGAGGTGGAACGTGTTTGGCCTGGTGATAATGCAATGAAAGCTAAACTATCTATCATTGAAGAAGCTGATGAAAAGATGGTTCGTATGGGTAATTTATCTGTTATTGGCTCATTTGCTGTTAATGGTGTTGCAGAAATCCATTCTAAACTTGTTAAAGAAAACTTATTCCCTGAGTTTGAAACTATTTGGCCAGGTAAATTAACGAATGTCACTAACGGTATTACACCAAGACGTTGGTTAAAAGCATGTAACCCTGAATTATCAGCCTTGATTGATAAAAAAGTAGGGACTGACTGGCCTTTAAAACTCGATAAACTAACAGGCTTAGCGAAACATGCTGAGAATAAAACCTTTCAAAAACAATTCATGAAAGTTAAACAAGCGAATAAAAAGTTACTCGCACAAGAAATCAAAGCATTAACGGGTATTGATGTTGATACTAAGGCAATTTTTGATATTCAAATTAAACGATTACATGAATATAAGCGTCAACATTTAAACTTATTACATATCTTAGCCCTGTATCGTCGTCTACTAGAAAACCCGAGTTATGATATGCATCCACGGGTGTTCATATTTGGTGCCAAAGCAGCTCCGGGTTATAAATTAGCGAAAGATATTATTTATGCTATTAATGCTGTTGCGGAAAAGATTAATCATGATCCTCGTGTAAATCATAAGTTGAAAGTGGTATTTTTACCTAACTATCGCGTATCCCTTGCTGAGAAAATGATCCCTGCAGCTGATGTATCTGAGCAAATATCAACAGCGGGTAAAGAAGCTTCAGGTACAGGTAATATGAAGTTATCGCTTAATGGTGCGTTGACCATAGGGACACTAGATGGAGCGAACATTGAAATAGCTGAAGAAGTAGGTGATGAGAATATCTTTATCTTTGGTTTAACAGTAGATGAAGTGTATGCATTACAGGCACAAGGTTATAACCCTTATGATTATTATTATAATAATCCAGAATTAAAAGCGGTTATCGATTGGTTAGATACGGATTACTTTACTCCGGGTAAACCTGGTGCATTATCTTCGATTAAATACAGTTTGTTAGACGGTGGTGATCCATATCTTTGTTTAGCCGATTATGATAGTTACAGTAAAGCACATGAACGTGTGGATGCTGCATATCGTGATCAAAGTGACTGGGCTCGTATGGCCATTTTAAATACAGCCAATATGGGTAAATTCACTTCTGACCGTTCTATTCAAGATTATGTGGAACGTATTTGGCAACTAGAAAAGTGTAGCGTAAAATAACATTTATTAAATTAAACGTTAAGGTCTATGCATGAGTGATTTTTCGGTTGAACGAAAACACTTTTTATCTTACTCCAGACAAGCACCTGAACAGTTTCAACAACCTCAGGTGTTTAGTCTGACAAATGGTACTCAGGTGCATGTCCATGCACCTGGCATTATTGAGTTTATCCCGGTTTGTTATCGCCAAGGCGCTGGTCGGCATGTACTATATTCATGTGGTGTACACGGTAATGAGACAGCACCCATTGAAATCTGTGATGAGATCGTCGAAGCAATATTGAGTAAAACTGTTGTTATCAATACCCGTTTGATGGTGCAGTTTGCTAATTTACCTGCGATGGATATCGCTGAACGGTTTGTGCAAGAGAACATGAACCGTTTATTCACAGGTGCTCATGAACCTCAAACGAATGATGAGCGAAAACGTGCGCAGCAACTTGAGTTTTACACCCAAACTTTTTTTGCTAACGCTAACGACAAGTCACATTGTTTTCACTACGATTTACATACCGCGATTCGCGATTCGGCTTATCCTCGGTTTGCAGTGTATCCTTTTAAACATGGAAACAAGTATTCATTTTCACAGCTGGAATGGTTAGCGCAAGCTGGCATTGATGCTGTATTATTATCTGAATCGCCGACGACGACATACTCTTATTTTTCATCGCGTGATTGTGGGGTCCATAGTTTTACTGTTGAATTAGGTAAAGTGAAACCATTTGGTGAGAATAATATGGCTGATTTTTCATTAGCTCGCTCAGCATTGTTTCGTTTAATCCTTCCGCTTGACCAAGCCCAGCCTTTTGCCGAAGAAGTTAGCGAACAAAGAGCTAAACAACCTAATCTCCCTGTATTGTTTCGCATCAATCAATCAATTATTCGTAGCGAACAACATTTTTCGTTACATTTTTCAGATGACACTCCAAATTTCACATCGTTTAATCAGGGCGAAGTTTTAGCAAGTGAATGTAATGAACAAGGCCAGACTATAAACGAATTTATTGCTCAGCAAGATGATGAGGCTATTGTATTTCCTAATGCGAAAGTGGCCATCGGACAGCGAGCTCTTTTAACCGTTGTACCTGTGACTATAAAGGATTTAACTATCGATGTTTAAACTTGATGTACGTTTACAATCCGATACATTTTTAATCGCACATTTGCCGTTATCTGATTTATTATTAATGAACGATAAGCAATACCCGTGGTGTATTTTGGTACCACGTGTAAATGATATCTCAGAACTGCATGAATTAACTGACAGCCAACAGGCGTTATTTAATATTGAGTCGAATGTGTTAAGCAGATTATTGATGGATATCTATCAACCTACAACGCTAAATGTAGCTGCGTTAGGTAATGTGGTCAGGCAGTTACATATTCATCATGTAGCACGTTTTGAACATGATATTGCTTGGCCAAAGCCCATATGGGGACAACGTGAGCCATTAGCTTATAATCAGAGCGAAGCTCATGATGTGATCTTAACTATCAAACATCATTCATTATTACAGGATATAATATGATTTTAACGACGACACCGACAGTTGAAGGAAAAGAAATTGGCCAATACCACGGAATTGTGGTGGGTGAAGCCATTACCGGCGCTAATTTTGTTAAAGATATTTTTGCATCGGTGCGAGACTTAGTCGGTGGTCGCTCTGGCGCATACGAAAATGAATTAAATAATGCCCGTAAAATTGCTTTTCAAGAATTAGAAGAAGATGCTCGAGTTATTGGTGCTGATGCTGTCGTAGGTATTGATATTGATTATGAAGTACTAGGGCAATCTAATGGTATGTTTTTAGTCAGCATTAGCGGTACTGCAGTATCTTTTAAATAAACCTGACGTTAAAAGTAACCATGAAGCGCAATGTCTAAGAAGATGGCGTTCTCTGCACGGCTATAATTAAAATAGTATGACCAAGCGGTTACCACTTTTCTTGTTCGTCTTCTTTGTCATAGTCATTTTCATAGCCTGTACTTTTAGCCTGACTTTGAGATGGGTTTTTCTCCTTATTTTTTGCTAAATGTGCCGCCTCTGCCGCTTTTCTAGCCTTATAGGAATCAGGTAAATCAAAGCGTTTTGATTTTTGTAATGTAATAATATTCGATGCAATAAATGCGAGTGCCGCAAAGATTACAATAATTAATAACGTGGTGGACATCATTATCGCCTAATGTATGAGAGTGCTTTATCGATATTATTGATAATAACGCTCAAAAATAGTGGGTAAGTGCATCAGCACAGTTTCTTTTCCTGCAATATCGCTATTTTGTATCGTGGTAATGAGTAATTCCAGTGTCAAATAAGGCTGTAGTTTATGCGCCAATGGTGTGTAACTATAATGCCATGGTTCAACGCCAATACCCCCATTATCATGCGCATAGGGTTGCTCAAAACCAAAATGACTAGCGTTGGCTTTCAGCCATGTCGTTAATTCGCCACATATCCCATCAGGCTCATATTCACTGGCAACGAGCTTAAGGGGATGATTGATTTTCAGTATACTTTGCCGATCAACCACATCAAAATCCGTACCCCAGTGGTGTCTAGATGTACCAGGTAATGCAGACCACCGTAAAATAGCATGAAGTTTTTCTTCATTACTCAGTGTACCTGGATTAATTACTGCATCGTTATTATCTAGGATCGGTAATTGACCATGCCATTTACGATCCCAAATTGATTGTTGCTGAGCAAAGCTTCGGTAACTACTGAGTATTTGGCAATCCACACCGTCTAATGCCGCAGCACGTTGCATGGTTAAAAAAGCTTGAGCTGCCTCAAATTGTAGATAGTGGCGATCTGAACCATTATTAGGATCTATTGTGCCAATATTGATCACATGATCCTGGGTTATGCCACACACTATCACTGTATTCATGTTGTTTATTCTGCCGTGAGTGTGTTGACTAAAATATGGTAATACATTTGAGCCAATGTTTCTAAATCAGATGCTTTCACACGTTCATCAATTTGGTGGATAGTCGCATTAATAGGGCCTAGTTCAATGACTTGAGCACCTGTTGGCGCAATAAAACGACCATCGGATGTCCCACCGGCAGTAGAGAGTTCAGTATCAATGCCTGACACTTCCTTGATTGCGGTTACTGTCGCATCAACCAATGTGCCTGAATCGGTTAGAAATGGTAAACCATTAAAAGTCCAATTAATGTCATAATCTAAATGATGCTTATCTAAAATTTCAATGACACGGGATTGAAGACTAGCAAACGTTTGCTCGGTACAAAAACGGAAATTAAAGCAAATATGGCACTCACCAGGGATCACATTTCCTGCGCCAGTTCCGGCATGAATATTGGATACTTGGAAGGTGCTTGCTGGAAAAGCATCATTCCCTTCATCCCACTGAGTGTTGCTTAATTCATCCAGGGCAGCAGCCACATCATGAATCGGATTTTTAGCTAAATGAGGATAGGCGACATGGCCTTGCTTACCTTTAACAACTAAATCACCTGTCAATGAACCTCGACGTCCATACTTCACAACATCGCCCACAACTGAAGTGCTAGAAGGTTCACCCACGACACAATAATCAATTTTCTCATTTCGAGCTTCTAATGTATCAATGACTTTGGTGGTGCCGTTGATAAATGGTCCTTCTTCATCAGATGTAATGAGATATGCAATTGACCCTTTATGATTAGGGTAATCAGTGACAAATTGTTCAGTGGCAATGACCATAGCGGCTAAACTACCTTTCATATCGGCTGCCCCGCGGCCCCATATATAACCATCGTGAATTTCAGCACCAAAGGGGGGATGTTGCCACTTTTCTTCAGGTCCGGTAGGCACAACATCAGTATGACCAGCGAAACAAAACACGGGACTTTCAGTCCCTTTACGTGCCCACATATTCGTAGTGTCGTGGAATACCATCGTTTCAATACTAAACCCAAGCGGCTCAAGCCGCTTGGCCATCATTGGCTGACAGGCTTTGTCTTCAGGTGTAACGGATGGCTCTTGAATAAGTGCTTGGCAAAAAGTAATGACATCTTTCATATGTATGCTTATTTAATTAATAATTGGTGATACCGATCGGCTTTGAAACCAAATTCAATCAGTGTATCTTGGATGAGTAATGGCCGTTTTATCATGGCTGGTTGTGTGAGTAATAACGGGACTATGGTGTCGCTATTCAAGTTTTGTTTTTGTTCATCACTGAGCTGACGGTAAGTAGTGCCGCGTTTATTGACTAATACATTGATATCAACTTGTTGGACAAGGGCTGATAACCAAGCTTCATCAATTCCATCTTTTCGGTAATCATGAAACGTAAAATCAATATTGTGGTCTGTTAGCCAAGCCATCGCTTTTTTCATTGTATCGCAATTTTTTATCCCATATACCGTTAACATAATTCTAGTTCTTAAGTGACTTCACAAGATGATGATAATACTAGCAGAAAAAAAGGGTAAAATAACGCGGGATTAGGACCTTTTTGATAACAATTCATCAGTAATCATATTTGATATGTGGATGTAAATGATAATCTCATTTGACACTCATTGTATTAATGAATTAGGTCATATTAGTTATCCACTAAATCTGTGGATAACTTTGTGGACACAAAAATTTTATATCTGTCGATCAGGGGAATAATCAATGATGTCATTGGTTTGTATAATTTTTGCGCTCAAAACTTTGTTGACACACAGGATTTTCACAAAACTAGTCTATTTTACTAGCATGAATGTTTAAATTATATACTTTAGAATAGTTTGTGATTTTTTAGGATGCTTACTTTTACTGGTGTTGATTGGTTTTTTGTGGACACTGCGGCTTATGATATTCAAATTTTTTAGTTTCTTTCAAGTAGATATTTTATCTTTTTATTTGGCGTTACATTCACCCAATATATTACCGGTATTGAAGATTGCATAATTGATTAAAAATTAATTCAGACACACATTCACGATGGATGAATTGTGTGGATAGTAATTATTTTTTTATAAAAAGTTTGATCTTTTTTACTGTAAAATGACAACATAACTTTTGAAATTTTATATAATTAAAGCAATGACTTCTAGAGTATACCGATGTTAGATATATATGCAGGTGCGTCAGCGCTAAACAAAATTAAGGCTCATGGTTTATCACCTGCACTATTTGATACGATATTAGGTGCATCAGGTGGGCCAAAATGGTTTGTATTAGCCGGTTTAGATCGTATTCTTATTCCTGAATTCTTTGCATCAACATCACATGAATTGAATGTTGTGGGAAGTTCAGCGGGTGCGTTTAGAGCCGCATGTATGGCTCAGTCGGATCCTCGTGCTGCTATCGACCGTTTAGCGCACTATTACTCTCATACCGTTTATGATGGCAAACCCACTCCCAAAGATATTACCCAATCGGTGATTGATATAATGGATAGTATGATGGGAGAGAATGGAATTGATGAAATTATTAATAACCCCAGAGTGAAAGCACATTTTATTGTTGCTCGTGCAAAAGGATTTAATCGATATGAATCTAAATGCCTTCAAATACCCGGTCTAGCATTATCTGCAGGTCTGAATTATGGGTCTCGTCGTTTTCTTAAGCGTTCATTTGACCGCGTCGTTTTTTCTACCTCACCGCTTGAAATTCTTTGTCCATATGCTTTACCTTCTGACTATCAAACATTAACTAAAGCTAACTTGATTCAAGCATTGACTGCATCCGGTTCAATTCCTGCCATAATGGAAGGTGTTAAAGATATTGTCGGTGCACCCAAAGGTATGTATCGAGATGGTGGGGTAGTGGATTATCATTTTGATATGCAGTTCAAGCATCATCAATATAATGATAAGTTAATTTTATATCCCCATTTTTATGCCAAGCCAAGTCCTGGTTGGTTTGATAAGTCAATTAAATCTCGTACTCCTCATATCAACAGTTATGATAATGTCGTGATGCTTGTACCTAGCCGTCAATTTGTGAATAGCCTACCATACAGCAAAATACCTGATCGTACCGATTTTGAAACGATGGATGCCAGTACCCGAATCGCATATTGGACAGAGGTACTTAAACAAACTGACAAGTTAGGAGATACATTTTTAGAGATGGCTTCAGATCCTAATATTAGTCAGCGGATTAAACCTTTTGTTTTTTCATAAAAAGCCTTTGACACACGGATCTTAATCCGTATAATTCACGCCACTTCCAAGAAGTACCCGTCGAATCGTAGCTCAGGCGGGAGAGCGCCTCGTTGACATCGAGGAGGTCGGCAGTTCGATCCTGCCCGATTCGACCATTTCTATATATCTATTTCTCCCTTTTATTCTAAATTAAAATCAGCAGTCATTTTGTCATTACAGACAAACAGTTCCATTTATTGCACAGAGGGTTGTAAACCACATCGATTTAACAGTGTTTGAAGTTCACTGACATGCGCGGCAAACTTCTGCTTATAAGTGTCATAAATATCCATTTCATTTTGGATAAATGCTTTCATTGCTGAGTTGATATGTTTATCTTCCACTAGCTGTGTCAATAATGGCAATAACACCTGTGCGTATCGATTAGTACTACTGGCAATGGGTTGCAGTTCTTGAATGAAAAATTGGCTCATTACATTTTTAAAAATACTTATTTGTTTTTTATCATGAGCGGTTGCACAAATAAAATCACTATTATGGTCTTTTAGAAGCGCATTAACATGTGTTAATCCAGTCATTAAGTATCGAGTCGTACGAAAAAGCCGAGCTGGTAATCTGAACTGTTCTATGTGTGCTAAGTGGCGCTCAATCTCGGAATGAGTAATAGATTTGCCTATTTTTATATTATGTAAATATTGTAATGCCTGTGTCGTTTCAATAAATCCATCGGTTTCGTCACCTTGAACAAAACGTTGATCAAAACTTAAACCAAGGCGAATACTGTCACTATTTTGTATAAGGTTAGCCCATGTCATTGGGAAGTTTAGACGCTTTTGAATTAACGCATTTTCTAAACCAGATTTAACAGTATTATGTTCACTTTCGTCAACATCGTGTTCAATAAGCGCAATACAATTTTGCAAAGTATCGCGAAGCTGCGCTTCATAAACAATACGTCGAGAAGGGTATTCAACTTTACCCAATGCGGTGTTGCGTTGTGCAATTAACGGCGCCAATTCACAGCCATTGATGGCATAGAAGTCACGTAATGGGATTG
>NZ_DS989810.1:128176-205967 GCF_000155775.1 Glaciecola sp. HTCC2999 | reverse complement strand
CTATTTGGTAATCGTTGTCCGTCGGAACAACCGACTAAAGCTAATAAAAAGGGGGCTATCAGTAAAGTGTTAAAAGGTTTTATCTGCATGCAGGCGCTCTCTTAATTGGGCAAAGGTTTCAGCTGTTGCATTTTTAAGTAAGGTTTTAGAGAGCCAAGTAGGAATCAAACCACCTGGCTCGGCACTGGCTAGATAATTCAATTCATACCAGCCATCATGTGAGTAACTCATTGACCATTGTGCCGTCACATTATTCATCATGACTCGCTTTGGGTGAGTAGGATAGTCACTGGAAATATCTTCAATTAATATTGAAAGGTGTTGGTGTGATTGATCAAATTGATGAAAAGAACGGGTATACATTTCACGGTCAGCGACTGGCCAGGGACTATTAAAAACAGTATGAACAAATCGATATTGTGATAATGACTGATTGAGGACTTCAACACGTTTACAATTGGCAATCCAACTACAATCTTTTTGAGTGTGTTCAAGAAGTGCGAAAAACTCATCCGGTGTGGCATGGACGTACATCTTTGCATTCACTTTATATACATTATTCACTGTCGAAGATGACACTAAAATATGCTGAGATACTTGTTTTTGCTCCCAGTCTTGAACGCTAATTTGAGCCAAAATAACTGGACTATATAATGATGAGATTAATAACCATGGCAGTGTAATAAATATAAAAAAAACAAAAGATTGCATCAAATTAATCTCTATCTGTATAATATTGCGCATTGTAGCATTGGTACGCTAGATTCACTACGAACTCAACCAATGCATTTATTAAGACTAATACAAGTGGCGCAATGTAGGCGTCACCACTGTTAAAGGATTTTTCATGCCCATTATTACCTTACCTGACGGTTCTACCCGTGAATTTGACCAAGCTGTTTCGATTATGGATGTTGCTAATGACATCGGTCCTGGTTTAGCTAAAGCAACGATAGCTGGCAAAATCAACGGTGAATTAGCAGATGCTTGTGATCTTATTACCTGTGATGCACAGCTTCAGATCATTACTGCTCGTGATGAGGCGGGTCTAGAAATTATTCGTCACTCGTGTGCACATTTAATTGGCCATGCTATTAAACAATTATTTCCCGATGTAAAAATGGCAATTGGACCGACGATTGATAATGGATTTTATTATGACGTTGATTTAGAGCATTCATTGACGCAAGACGATTTAGATAACATTGAAAAGCGGATGTTACAGTTAGCCAAAACATCTTATGATGTGGTGAAGAATGTTGGTTCATGGCAAACCGCTCGTGACACATTTGAACAGCGCGGCGAATCCTACAAATTAGAAATTTTGGACGAGAACATAAGCCAAGACGACACCCCAGCATTATATGTACATGAAGAATACATTGATATGTGTCGCGGTCCGCATGTCCCTAATATGCGTTTCTGTCAGCATTTCAAGATCATGAAAGTGGCGGGTGCATATTGGCGTGGTAATTCAGAAAATAAAATGCTTCAACGCATTTACGGTACAGCATGGGCTGATAAGAAACAGCTTAAAGCGTACTTGAATCGTCTAGAAGAAGCAGAAAAGCGTGATCACCGTAAAATCGGTAAGACGTTAGATTTATTCCATTGGCAAGAAGAAGCTCCTGGTATGGTTTTTTGGCACAATGATGGTTGGTCGATCTACACCGAACTAGAAAGCTTTATCCGTAAAAAATTAACGCAGTATGATTACCAAGAAGTAAAAGGCCCATTAATGATGGACCGTTCTTTATGGGAAAAGTCAGGACACTGGGGTAAGTATTCGAGCAATATGTTTACTACAGAGTCGGAAAAACGTGAATATGCGATTAAGCCGATGAACTGTCCTGGACACGTGCAAATCTTTAATCAAGGCCTCAAATCATATCGTGATTTACCCTTACGTATGGCCGAGTTTGGTTGTTGTCATCGTAATGAACCATCAGGTGCATTACATGGACTGATGCGTGTTCGTGGTTTTACGCAAGATGACGCACATATATTCTGCACTGAAGAGCAAATACTCGATGAAGTCAGTGGTTGTATCAAAATGGTATACGATACCTATGAAACGTTTGGTTTTGAAAAAATCGTCGTAAAATTATCGACACGTCCTGAAGAACGCGTAGGTAGTGATGACATTTGGGATAAAACAGAGAGTGCTTTGGCTGACGCATTAAAAGCGAACGATATAGAATTTGATTATCAACCAGGCGAGGGCGCATTTTACGGTCCTAAAATTGAATTTACCTTACATGATTGTCTTGATCGTGCCTGGCAGTGCGGCACAGTTCAATTAGATTTCTCAATGCCTGGCCGTTTAGGCTCAACTTATGTGGCTGAAGATGGTGAGCGAAAAGTGCCTGTTATGATCCACAGAGCTATTTTGGGTTCATTAGAACGTTTCATTGGGATCCTAACTGAAGAATATGCGGGTCATTTTCCGACCTGGTTAGCTCCAACTCAAGCCGTAATTTTGAATATTACGGACAAACAGAGCGAATATTGCACAAAATTGCAAAAAACTGCAAGAAACGCAATTAGAGTGAAACCGGACTTGAGAAATGAGAAGATAGGCTTTAAAATCCGCGAGCACACTTTAAAGCGTGTTCCGTATATGTTAGTTGTCGGCGATAAAGAAATGGAAGCTGGCGAAGTAGCGGTACGCACCCGTAAGGGTGATGACTTAGGAAAAATGTCGATTGAAGACTTCCTAATTAAAGTTAGAACAGATATCGCAGATAAAGTAATTAGTTAATCTCTTGGAGGAATAGCACATTAAAGGCGCTAATAATAAAGCACAGAGCGATAAAGCTCGAATCAATGATGAAATTAATGTAAGCGAAGTACGCTTAATTGGCAAAGATGGTGAACAAGTTGGCGTTGTGACTTTGGCGGAAGCCCAAGAAATGGCAGATACGAATAGTTTAGATTTGGTTGAAATCAGTCCAAATGCTGAACCACCGGTTTGTAAAGTCATGGATTATGGCAAATTCCTGTTTGAGAAAAGTAAGGCTCTTAAAGAGCAAAAGAAAAAACAAAAGCAAATTCAGGTCAAGGAGATTAAATTTCGCCCTGGCACTGATGAAGGCGATTACCAGGTCAAACTGCGCAACCTGCGTCGCTTTCTAGAGGCTGGTGATAAAGCCAAAGTCACAATCCGCTACCGTGGACGTGAAATGGCTCACCAAGAGATCGGGATTGAATTATTAAAACGCGTTCGCGCGGATTTAGAAGATATCTCAAATTGTGAAGCGTTCCCTCATCGTGTTGAAGGACGTCAAATGATTATGGTCTTGGCCCCACTTAAGAAGTAATTGTGGTTTACAAGTTTATCTGTCTGCAACCAGATAACACCTAATTACTAAATTTTAATCAGTCATTAATCTGCAAATTATGACTTTAATATAACAATGCGGAGTTTTAGCAATGCCTAAAATGAAATCCAACTCTGGAGCAGCTAAGCGTTTTCGTAAGACAGCGTCTGGTCGTTTCAAATCAAAGCAGTCTCACTTGCGTCACATTTTGACCAAGAAGAGTACTAAACGTAAACGTCACTTACGTGGCAAAAAATTAGTTCATGATTCGGATACTAAGCTTATCCAACGCATGTTACCTTACGTTTAAGACAGGAGACTAAATCATGGCTAGAGTAAAACGCGGTACTATTGCACGCGCTCGTCATAAAAAAGTATTAAAACAGGCCAAAGGTTATTACGGTGCTCGTTCACGTGTTTATCGCGTAGCGGTACAAGCAGTAACTAAAGCTGGTCAATATGCATATCGTGACCGTCGTCAGCGTAAGCGTCAATTCCGTCAATTATGGATTGCACGTATCAATGCGGCATCACGTCAAAATGGTTTATCGTATAGCCGTTTCATTAACGGTTTAAAGAAAGCGTCTGTTGAGATCGATCGTAAGATCCTTGCTGACATCGCTGTTCACGATAAAGTTGCTTTCACTGCATTAGTCGCTACGGCGAAAGGTGCATTAGCATAATATTTTAAGCAAAAGTTTAAGTTCTGGAAAAACGGTGAGTAGGATACTCACCGTTTTTTTTTTACTTTTTTTTCAGTTATGCCATATTTATCGACTGATTAACTACACAAGTGCCTAATATTTCATGTAAAATGTGCCATATTCTTATTTATATTTAACTTTTCCATCTGGGGATTCCATGGAACTTGAAGCCATTGTCAATGAAGCAAAAAGCTTGATTGAAGCTGCATCTGATGTAGCGACTCTTGACGGCGTTCGCGTCGATTTTATGGGCAAAAAAGGTAAGTTAACTGACTTACTAAAGGGCCTAGGCAAATTATCCAATGAAGAACGTCCTTTAGCCGGCCAAAAAATCAATGTCGCTAAGCAGGAAATTCAACAACTCATTAGCGTCAAGTCAGATGCACTCAAACTGGCAGAGATGAACGCAAAGTTAGCCAATGAGGCGGTTGATGTAACCTTACCTGGTATTGCACAAGATGTAGGTAATGCGCATCCTGTATCACGCACTATTGCTCGCATCGAACAATTTTTTGGAGAGTTAGGGTTTGCCGTAAAAACCGGTCCTGAAATTGAAGATGGCTTTCATAATTTTGATGCGCTAAATATCCCTGCTAATCATCCAGCTCGCGCGGACCATGACACATTCTATTTTAATCCTAATATGATGTTACGTACGCAAACTTCGGGTGTGCAAATTAGAACAATGGAATCGCAAACACCTCCTATTCGTATTATTTCGCCAGGACGTGTTTATCGAAATGATTATGATCAAACGCATACGCCAATGTTTCACCAAGTTGAAGGTTTAATGGTGGATAAAGATGTTTCTTTTACAGAGTTAAAAGGGATTTTGCATGATTTTTTAAATCATTTCTTTGAACGTGATTTAACTGTACGTTTTCGCCCTTCGTATTTTCCATTCACTGAGCCATCTGCAGAAGTGGACGTCATGGACGAAAATGGTAAATGGTTAGAAGTACTCGGCTGTGGTATGACTCACCCGAATGTCTTAAAAGCGGTAGGTGTAGATCCTGAAGAATACACTGGTTTTGCATTTGGTATGGGCGTTGAGCGTTTAGCTATGCTGCGTTATGGCGTCAATGATCTACGTGCATTTTTTGAAAACGATTTACGTTTTGTTAAGCAATTTAAATAATAGGGTAGTGATATGATTTTTTCTGAAGCGTGGTTACGCGAATATGTGAACCCAGCCCTAGATACAGATGCCTTAGCGGAACAAATTTCCATGGCTGGCCTTGAAGTCGATGGCTTAGAGCCTGTTGCTGGCGAGTTTTCTGGAGTGGTCGTAGGACAAGTTGTTGAGTGTGCTCAACACCCAGATGCCGACAAGTTAAGAGTGACCAAAATTGACGTTGGTAGTGAAGAATTATTAGATATTGTTTGTGGCGCGCCTAACTGTCGTACCGGTATCAAAGTTGCAGTTGCCTGTGTGGGTGCTGTGTTACCGGGTAACTTTAAAATTAAAAAAGCAAAATTACGTGGCCAACCCTCATTTGGTATGTTGTGTAGTTTTTCTGAATTAGGTATGGGCGATTCACATGATGGCATAATGGAATTGGCTGAATCAGCACCTGTTGGTCAAGATATTCGTGAATATTTACATTTAGATGATACGGCGATTGAGGTTGATTTAACACCTAACCGTGCTGATTGCTTAGGAATACGTGGTGTTGCCCGTGAAGTGGGTGTACTCAATTCTTTATCAGTGTCTTATCCAGAGATAGTGCCAGCAAAGGTCACTTGTGATGTCTCCAAACAAGTACATCTAGATGCACCTGAAGCCTGTCCTCGTTATCTTGCACGTGTTATTAATAATGTGGATTTATCGGTACCATCACCATTATGGTTAGTCGAAAAATTACGTCGCAGCGGCATTCGTTCGATTGATCCTGTAGTTGATGTGACGAACTATGTGTTACTTGAATTAGGTCATCCAATGCATGCATTTAATGCAGACAGTGTTAGTGGCGATATACATGTTCGTATGGCGCAACCTGACGAAGCTTTAACTTTACTGGACGAATCTGAAATTAAAGTTAACAGCAATACATTAGTGATTGCCGATGAGAATAAAGCATTAGCGTTAGCTGGTATTTTTGGCGGTTTACATTCAGGTGTGACTGCAGATACCAAAAACATTGTATTAGAAGCTGCGTTTTTCGCACCAGATGCCATTCTCGGTAAAGCTCGTCAATACGGCCTTCATACCGATGCATCCCATCGATATGAGCGTGGAGTTGACCCGCAGCTACAACGAGATGCAATGGAACGAGCCACTCAACTGTTAACTGATATTGTGGGGGGCGAAGTAGGTCCTATTATTGAAGCGGTATCTGAATCACATGTCCCACAAGCAGCGCAAGTCACATTAAGAGAAGCTCGCCTTGCGAAAGTGATTGGTATTAGTATTCCAACTGAAACTGTGACTGAAATATTATCGCGATTAGGTTTCGCCGTTGAATATAAAGATAATGAGTGGTCGGTATCTGTTCCTGCATATCGTTTTGATATCAGTATTGAAGAAGATCTGATTGAAGAAGTAGCGCGTGTATACGGCTATAACAACATTCCTAATGTTGCACCTAGAGCGTCATTATCAATGTTACCTTCAGATGAAGCTACATTGCATTTAAATCAGTTAAAAAGTGTATTACTCCAACAGGGGTATGATGAAGCAATTACATATAGTTTTGTCGATCCTAAAAAGCAATCAGCTTTATTTGGTGATACACCGTCATTAACTTTGCCTCATCCTATTTCAGCAGATATGTCAGTGATGCGAGTAAGTTTAGTGACTGGACTACTCCAAGCGGTTGGATATAACCAAAAACGTCAACAACCACGGGTTCGTTTATTTGAGACAGGTTTGAAATTTATTGCTGGCGATGAGTCAGGTAATGATGTGCAGCAAATCCCAATGATTGCAGGTGTGTGCAGCGGCAATGTGTTAAAAGATTCATACGAAGCTGCCCGAAGTGTTGATTTCTTTACTATTAAAGGGGATGTGGAGCGTTTAATTAAACAAACAGGGCAACCTGAAGCGTTTAGTTTTGTTCCTTCGACTCAAGGACATCTGCATCCAGGCCAAGGTGCCGATATTGTTAAAGACGGTGAGGTTGTTGGTTTCATCGGTGCACTTCATCCACAATTTGCAAAAATCATGGGAGTTAGTGGTAAGGTCTATATGTTTGAAATAATGCAATCTGCGTTAGTTTCTCGAGTGTTACCAAAAGCTCAACCAATTTCGAAATTTCCTACAAATAAACGTGATATTGCAATTGTAGTTAACGAAAATGTAAGTTATGCTCAAATAATGAGCTGTATATCGAGTCTTGGGATCCATCAATTAGTTGATTTAACCTTGTTTGATATTTATACAGGTGATGGTATTGCATGTGGAGAAAAGAGTTTAGCGATTTCCATGACATTATCTGATCCAGAAAAAACCTTAGAAGAAGTTGAGATCCAATCTTGTGTCGAAAAAATCGTAGCAGGCTTGGTATCTCAATTAGCAGCAACGCTAAGAGAGTAAATTATGGCATTGACCAAAGCGGAAATGGCTGAACACTTGTTTGAGAAAGTGGGCTTAAACAAAAAAGACACTAAAGATTTAGTTGAAGCTTTTTTTGAAGAAATAAAGGTCTCACTTGAGAATGGTGAACAAGTCAAACTATCCGGTTTTGGTAACTTTGATTTAAGGACTAAGAAAGAGCGTCCTGGTCGAAATCCAAAAACAGGTGAGGATATTCCGATCAAAGCACGTCGTGTTGTCACATTTAAACCGGGTCAGAAATTGAAGTCTCGAGTTGAAAATGCGCCAGGTAATGATTCTTAGCATGAAAGTAAATCATTTAAAAAAGCACCTTCGGGTGCTTTTTACATTTTTATGTTGCCTGCTTGTAATTGTATATGCTGTTTGGTTTATTTATTATCATTTTGTTGATAATCCAAATGCACAATCCTTGGTAAATAAAACACAATTCCATCATGCTAATCCACAACAGTTGATTGAGGATAAAGATAGGTACTATTCAGAGTTAACTGCGATGGACTTAATGCAGGTGCCTGAGGTGATTAATCGTGCATTATCTGCAGTGATGTTTGATGAACCTAATGAATTAACACTATTACAAGTTAATTTATTGGATACTGCAAAACAGATCAATCTTCATCCGAGTCAAATTGAATATATCAACTCGCCACAAGCAATCAATTTTTTGAAGTTTAGAGCTAAACGAACTTGGTTTAATCAAGAAGTTGAGGATCGCTATATCAATATTCAATCTTTAGATGGGTTGTTGGAACGCTTTCCTGAAGCGCGAGGTGATTTATATCAACAAGCAACCCAGTTAATTATCAATCGTGATTTGATTATTTTTGAAATTGCTAAAGGGATTGCGGAGGCTGAGCAAAGAAAAATGACCGAATATGATCTTGAAAGTGCGAGGCGAACTTGGCGTGAATCACTTGTATCTTCATCAAATGATTAATATTTTCCTGTCACTGTTTAAATAGTATAAGAGTTAGACATGCATCCAATAATGTTAGACGTTGCAGGATTTGAATTAACGCAACAAGAACAAGAAGTGATGGCTCATCCTCTCACCGGTGGTGTGATCTTGTTTGCACGTAATTATCATGATCCTGAGCAATTGCGTCACCTTACTTCGCAAATTAAACACTCCGCAGGTCATCCGATCCTCATCGCTGTTGATCAAGAAGGGGGGCGGGTACAGCGTTTTAAAAACGGATTTACTGCTATTCCCGCTATGGGAGATATTGAACATCATGATCATGTCCAAGCCAGGCAATTAGCGTATGCTTGTGGCAGGGTTATTGCGACAGAGTGTATAGGACATGGTGTTGATATAAGTTTTGCGCCTGTCTTAGATATTAATGCTATCTCTGATGTTATTGGTACGCGAAGTTTTTCAAATGCGCCCTCTACCATTTTATCATTAGCGACTGAGTTTATTCATGGATTAAAAGCAATAGGGATGCCCGCCATTGGTAAACACTTTCCTGGACATGGAAATGTCAAAGCAGATTCACATATCGCAATGCCAAGTGACGAGCGATCTAAAGATACTATTTTTGAGCTTGATATGGCGATATTTACTCACTTTATGC
Organism: Glaciecola sp. HTCC2999; assembly: GCF_000155775.1. Lineage (GTDB taxonomy): Bacteria > Pseudomonadota > Gammaproteobacteria > Enterobacterales > Alteromonadaceae > Opacimonas. The sequence continues at coordinate 196,810 of NZ_DS989810.1, read as the reverse complement.
AACAGCAATTAGTCGATGGGATCATGCCTGCACATGTTGTTTACCCTGATATAGACAGTAGACCTGCAGGTTTTTCCTCTATTTGGTTACAACAAATTTTACGCCAACATTGTGGTTTTCAAGGTGTCATATTTTCAGATGATTTATCCATGCACGCCGCTTCAGAAGCGGGGAGTATGTTAGATCGGGTAGAGCATGCACTCGCAGCCGGTGTAGATATGGCATTAATTTGTAATGCGCCAGATGAAGCGATTATGGTTTTAGATAATCTAGGTCATAGTGAACAACGTCAAGCATCGTATTCACAAACCCCACAAAAACTCATATCCATTGAAGCAAACGGTGCGTTGAACAATCATCAACAACAGTGTCGTCATTATTCTGAAATATTAAAAGAATCGGCTTATCAAGAAGCCGTCACGTTTATATCTTCTATATTCAAAGCGTGATTGATAGCTCTGGCTAACACAAATAAAAAATCAGATAAGCGATTGATATATTGTAATACGTTATCCGCTAACTCATGTTGTTTGTTTAATGACACTAACTCACGTTCAGCTCGTCTTGCAACTGTTCGAGCGACATGTGTTTGTGCTGCAATTACATGACCGCCGGGTAGGATGAAACTGGTTTGAGGGGGTAAAAGTGCTGTTAATGCATCGATATGAGTTTCTAATTCTTGTACGGCATCATCTCTAAGTTGACTTGCATTTGACATAGCAAAGCCAATAGCAAAAATATCTTGTTGCACTTGATATAGCCAATCCGAGACATCAGTTAATAATGCAGATGCATGCTTTGCTTCTTCAATTAACAACGCATTTATTAAACCCACAACTGAATTGAGTTCATCTAATGTGCCATAACATTGTAGTAAGCTGTCGTCTTTGTCCTTTTTTAAAACCTCATGAGTATAAACTTGAGTTTGGCCTTTATCACCGGTTCGAGTATAGATTTTCATTGTTATTTTCCTCTGGGAGAGCGGGACGTTTATGACGCGTTAATGTGACAATGATGCCAAAATAGGGATGATCAAAATAATGAATTTGATTTGAAATAATACGGCGACGTTGTTTAAAAGTATGAGGTTTTATGACAACTTGATCATCTTCTTCATGGGATGTGTGAAATAACGCATGGCTATCAATATGCAAGTAAGGCACGCGGTTAATGTATTTAATGAATATTGTCAGCAAACCTTCTAATTCAAATACAGACTCAGTATCAATAATAGCTTGGTCTTGAACTTGAAGAATTTGGTCTGGATATAAAGGTAATTCTGTCTCCGCTGAGGGTACACCATTAATTAGCGTAAGTTGGTCGAGTTTTTGAACAATAGATGGCACTAGCCGAAATTGCTCAAGTGCTGACATGTTATCGAGATCGTCGAGTGTTGGAATGGGCTCTATATCCGGTGTTGAAGAAGACAAGTAAGTCAGATTTTTACCTGCAAGCAAAGGTACAGAAAATGCGTTTTCTTGGCCAACGGCTACCGGTTGACGCCAAATTGTATGTAACAATGGGGTGTATGCTTCATCCCATTTAATATCATTATACAAACTGGTTAACTGTAATTGCGCTTTAGGCAACATATGCGCTGACTCACTTCGTTGCATCACATAGCCATCGTAATGTATAGGTAATGCAGGCATATTTTCAAAGCGATCAATGGGCTGATTCCGTGCCACTAAATCATCTAATGTGAGTGGCATACGACAGCCTATGTACATAGCAAAAGGTTCACACTCAGGTAACCCTTGTTCTAACCAACTAATATCAACGAAATGAAAAGGCTCAAATATATTATTAATATAATCAGAAGTAGGTGTATCTACAACATCGTCAAATTGTTCTGTGACAGTAAGTGGTGCGTTATTGTGTTTAAATATTAAAACTTCAACATCAAACCACCAATCGGTGTTGTCTTGCGCATACGTAGGTACAGATATACTCAACATCCATATTAAGAGTATAAAAACAAACTGATTTTTTGTTACGCGTAACTCTTTAACGGTAGTCATTGTAAGGCCTTGCCCATTTCAAAGAAACTCATCACTAATTGCTCCACCCAATCTACACGACCCTGTGCAGTTTTAGATTCTATCATGACTTTTAAGCGTGTGGGTCCATCAAATTTATAATCTTGTGGATGTTGTTGAATTAACTTAATTAAGAAACTCGGATCGATGTTAGCATCTTGATAAAATTCAACTAAACCACCTTTGGCATTGGCTTCAATCTTTTTTATACCGATTGTTTGTGCGAGTAACTTTAATTGCGTCACTATAAACAAATGTTTAGCTGCTTCAGGTAATAACCCAAAGCGGTCAATCAACTCAACTTGTAATTCATCAATTTCGTGTTGATCACCACATGATGCTAAGCGTTTGTAGATTGATAAACGTAAGTTAACATCACCAATATATGTGTCAGGCAGTAGTGCAGGGATGCGTAATTCTATATCGGTTTTATCACTTATCTCTATGTTAAAGTCAGGTTCTTTACCGTTTTTAATGGCTTTAACAGCTTTGTCTAACATATCCATATATAAACTATAACCGACAGTAGCAATTTGACCCGATTGGCCATCGCCCAATAATTCTCCTGCGCCGCGTATTTCTAAATCATGAGTAGCAAGTGCAAAGCCTGCGCCTAAATCTTCTAGCGAAGCAATCGCTTCTAAGCGTTTAATCGAGTCTTTGGTCATGCGACGCGGGTGGGGCGTGAGTAAATATGCATACGCCTGGTGATGTGAACGTCCAACTCGACCACGTAACTGATGCAACTGAGCGAGTCCTAAATGGTCAGCACGATCCATAATAATCGTATTGGCGCTTGGTACATCGATACCCGTTTCTATAATCGTGGTACATAACAGAACGTTATAACGTTGATGGTAAAAATCATCCATGACTTGTTCTAGTTCTCGTTCGCGCATTTGTCCATGACCAATAGCAATACGTGCTTCTGGAATGATGTCGGTCAGCTCTTGCATTGTATTCTCAATGGTCGCCACATCGTTATGTAAAAAGTACACTTGACCACCACGTAATATTTCACGCATGACGGCTTCACGTATAGTTTCATGATTACGTTTTTGAACAAACGTTTTTATTGGTAGCCGTTTAGCAGGTGGCGTAGCAATGATAGAAAGATCTCGCATTCCGCTCATCGCCATATTTAATGTTCGAGGTATGGGCGTTGCTGTTAAAGTCAAAATATCAACGTCGGCGCGTAACGCTTTAAATTTATCTTTTTGACGTACCCCAAAGCGGTGCTCTTCATCAATAATGACCAAACCTAAATCGGCAAATTTCACATCATTTTGTATCAGTTTATGAGTACCAACCACAATATCAACATGACCAGATTTAACCCCTTCTAATACCGCACGTTGGTCTTTGGCAGACACAAAGCGTGATAATACTTGAATATTAAAAGGCCAATCGGCAAAACGGTCGACAAAATTTTCAAAATGTTGCTGTGCTAGAAGAGTGGTTGGGACGAGTATTGATACTTGCTTGCCGGCATTGGCGGCAATGAATGCTGCTCGCATAGCGACTTCAGTTTTCCCAAACCCAACGTCCCCACATACCAGTCTATCCATTGCACTAGGCATGCCCATATCATTTAATACCGCATTTATCGCTTGTTCTTGGTCTGGTGTTTCAGGGAAAGGAAAACTATCAGCGAATTTCTTATAATCATCCCACACAATATCATGGGCGAAGCCAGGTTTAGCCGCACGTTTAGCATAAACATTGAGCAATTCAGCGGCAACATCTCGCACTTTCTTCGCCGCTTTTTCTTTGGCTTTATTCCAAGTGTCATTACCTAATAAATGCAGCGGCGCTGTATCAGGATCGCCACCACTGTAACGAGAGATAAAATGCAATGAAGATACTGGGACGTAAAGTTTAGCGCCTTTCCCATATTCAATGGCTACAAACTCAGTCGTCACACCACCGGCATCGAGAGTTTCTAAACCTAAATAACGACCGACACCATGCTCGATATGAACGACAGGTTGACCTGTAGATAATTCAGCAAGGTTACGAATTATGGCACTTTCATCCGTTGCCTGTCGTTTATCACGACGGCGGCGTTGTGTTATTTGATGACCTAATAATTGTGTCTCGGTCACAAATATAACCGAGTCTGACTTAGTTTGTTGAATGCTAAAACTATCTTCAACTCTTCCAACCGTGATGCTACATAAACTTTCGGCCTGTGAATAATTAGCAAAAGCGCTTAAAAGTGTTGGGGAAAAGGGCGTTTTCTTTAACAAACCCATGAGATTCTCTTGACGCCCTTGGGTTTCGGCACAAAAGACAATACGAGATGATGCTGATTGTGTTTTGATGAAACTATCAAGCGCCTGATAAGGTACTTTTGCTTGGCTATTTAGCGCGATATTATCCACTTTTGATACGTTAAAGTTATAGCGGCCCGCTTTTTTCTCTAACAGCTCACTCGTAATGTCTATGCGGGCCCGTTCCTTTAATCTAGCAAATACTTGAGTACTATCTAAATACAGCTGTTCTGGCTTAAGCAATGGTCGCGCTTGATTAAAACGGTACTGATCATAGCGATGATTGACATCCGCCCAAAAACGCTCGCAGCGCTCAAACACATTGCCATGAACCATCGTTAATGTGTTGTCATGAAAATAATCAAAAATAGTCGATGTATCATTAAAAAATAATGGCAAATAGTATTCAGCGCCACCAGGCATAGTGCCCTTAGTAATTTGATAAAACACGGATTCTTTTGCGTTATTTTCATCAAATTGGTTTAAAAAGTTACTACGAAAAAGCTTTCTAGCGGCTTCATCGGTGGGGAACTCACGTGCAGGTAAGAGTCGTATATGCTGAACTTTGTCACCTGAACGTTGGTCGCTAGTATTAAAATAACTGATACTATCTATTTCATCATCAAACAAATCAATGCGAAATGGCTGTTCACTTCCCATAGGGTAAAGGTCAATGATACTGCCTCTGACACTAAACTCAGAATGGTTCATCACTTGAGAGACGTGTAAGTACCCCGCATTTTCTAATTTACGTCGAAACTCACTGATGTCTAAAGTTTGACCGACTTCTAGGAATAATAGATATTGAGCCAGATAAGTGACAGGAGCTAAACGCTGCATGACAGTGTTAACCGGCATGATATATATCCCGCGTCGCTGTGTGGTTAAGTCATACAATGTTTCTAAACGTTGCGAAACAATATCTTGATGCGGCGAAAATTGATCATAAGGCAGTGTTTCCCAATCAGGAAATAATCCAACAGGCACATGTTGGTGTTCGCCATCGGATGTTTTTAGGAAAAAACGTATCTCTTGTTCTAAACGCATCGCACTGGGAGAATCAGGAGTAATGACGACAATTGGGCGCAGCTCACTTTGTGCAGCGCTGGCAATGGCAAGAGCTGAGCTAGAACCCGGTAACGATCCCCAGCTAATATGTTGAGGACGGTTTGATTCATGGATCGACTTAGGGACAGGAGGAGAGAAAATATTAGCCATGAAAATTAAAGATTTTTCCTATAAATTATGCAGTACTAGAATCAAACTAATGCGTCTTAAACGGCAGCAGTCAATAAAGGATCACACTTGTTAATTTAACCATCAATAAATACAGATATGATTGTATTAATAATCATCAACATGTGGCGTTGAGCGGATACTGTCCTTTTTACTGTTTTCGAACAGAAAGCAGAATACAGACTCAACCATTACATCCTTTTTAATTGTTAGCTTGTTGTCTTATCGAATAATAACGTATTATGCACGTATTCAAAGGCGTTGAGAATAGTGCAAACAAAATGAATCTGGTATCAGCACGGATTGGCTTTCGTTACAGTAAAAGTAGGGGGAACAATAGTTTTATAGCCCTAATAAACTTTTTTTCGGTACTCGGTTTGGGCTTAGGTGTCGCGGCGCTGATTGTGGTGTTGTCAGTCATGAATGGTTTAGAAGATCAGTTAAAACAACGCATTTTAGGTGTGGTGCCACATATTGTTATTCCACATGCAAGTTTACCGCAACCTATCTCTCACCCAATAACTGATTCATTGAGTGCAGCACAACGTGAAACGATTGTAGCGTCGATGCCTTTCATCGAACGACAAGCATTGATCCAATCTTCACAAGGCCTTTCAGGGGTGAGTGTTCAAGGTATTGATCCTAAGATTATGAAAATGGCTTCCACTCTAAATGATCATTTTGTGTTTAACGATTTATCTGGACTTCAAGCACGACAATATCATGTGGTAATAGGGTATGCATTGGCCCGTAAACTGAATGTGCAAGTAGGGGATACGTTACGGATCATATTACCTTCTTCGTCACGTTTTACGCCTTTTGGCCGTGTTCCCGCTCAACGTAACGTTATTGTCTCTGGTGTATTTAGCCTTCAATCAGTTGAAGATAGCCAAACATTATTTATGCACATCGAAGATTTACACCGCTTAGCCAGGATTAAATATCAATCCGATGTGCTTCATTCGAGTGACAGTACACGTTGGTTTATCAACGACCCATTTAGCTACGGTCAGATAAGCACAGCATTAGACCAGCTCGGCATTTCTCATACTTCATGGCGTGAAAAACAAGGGCCATTGTTTGATGCTGTCAAAATGGAGAAGAATATGATGGCATTGATGTTGTTGTTAGTCATTGCAGTCGCAGCGTTTAACATTATTTCAGCACTAGTCATGGTGGTCATTGAGAAAACATCGGATATTGCCATATTACGCACGCAAGGATTAACTGCATGGCAAGTCATGCAAATTTTTATGTTTAATGGTTTATTTAATGGGATAAAAGGGACTGGGATCGGTATGTTGTTAGGTCTGGCTTTAGTATTCAGTTTGAATCCTATCCTAATCATGTTGAATGTTCCGATTGCTTTATCCGGTGACGGCACGCCTGTCCCTATATTATTAAAACTAGAGCATGTTGCATTAATTGTCGGTATATCTTTGAGTTTATGTGTTTTAGCGACCATCCCACCGGCATTAACAGCATTGCGATTATTACCGGCGCAAAGTCTAAAATACGAATAGACGTTTTCAATTTTCCTTATTCAACTATAAAATAGTACACATCAACCGAATATAAATAATAGGACTTCCATGGATAAGTATTACATATCTGCACAAGAACTACTTGAAGACTCTTTCCGTCTAGCTCATCAAGTATTTGAGGATGGCTTTCGTCCAGAATTCATTGTTGGTATTTGGCGAGGTGGGGCACCTATTGGTATTGCGGTGCAAGAATTCTTTGAATATAAAGCTGTATCCACAGACCATATTGCCGTGCGTACCTCATCTTATTCTGGCATAGGTGAGCAGTCACGAGAGATAAAAGTTCATGGTTTACACTACATCATAGAACATTGTAATGCCTCAGATAAACTATTAATTGTGGACGATGTATTTGATTCTGGACGCAGTGTTGAAGAATTAATTGCACAATTACAATTACAAATGCGCCTAAACACGCCTACAGATATTCGTGTGGCATGTCCATGGTATAAGCCGAATAATAATAAAACGGATATTGTTCCTGATTACTATGTCAAAGAAACGCATGAATGGATTGTATTTCCACATGAAATTAATGGTTTATCAAAAGATGAAATAGCTAATGGTAAAAGTGACTTGAGTCGTATTTTAGATATTCTGTAGGATCTGGATTTCGTAATAATCATGTGTTGCAGATAAATGACGACAGTTTAAGAGTCGTTACTGTCGTCTTTATCTTTATCTGGATCGAAATAGTGCTTATCACTGAAAGTATAAATCCAATCAGGCTTATAAATAATCAACAAGGTCATGGTCATGCCATTGAGTAATCCCTCTGGAAATATTAATAATGGGATCAATACTTCGTAATTATCTACAACAACCTCCCACGAGTAGTAGCCATTTAGAGTATAGAAACCACCAATTAACCCCATCTTAATGGCAATCATCGCAGCGCCTGGAAAGAATGCACATACAAAAACATAAATGAACATATGTCTAGGGATCCGATGAAAACTAAAGGTATAAACAGCATAGGTTAGTGCGATAGGAACTAACACGCCAAGTAATCCATTGGCTCCAAACATCTGCCAACTTTCTTTCCCGACACCGGTGATCCCTAACAATACCAATCCTGAAATCAACACTGCATAACGAAAACCTAAGGTTAATGTGAGTGCGGTTAACCATAAAAAATGCACGGTTAAACCATCATAAATTCCAGCACGAAATAGCCACAATACAAATACTGATACCCCTGCACCGAAGACTAAATGTTGGATCCGTTTGTGTTTAAATAACAACGAAAAATCAATGTGTTTTAGCACGTAGCTATAAATACCCACATATACTAATACACTGACAATCTCTAACCAGGTCATTGTGCTTCAGTCCTAGCAAGAAAATACAGCAAAAATTGGCGCATGGTCTGAGGGTTTTTCAATGCCACGCAGCTCATAGTCGATTTCTGACTCAGTGCATAAGGGTAATAATGTCGTTGATGCTAGGATCACATCAATACGTAAACCTCGATTATCTACAAACCCCTTAGAACGGTAGTCAAACCAGCTGTAACGGTCAGTTTTCTCGGGTGTTAAGCAACGAAAAGTATCGTGATAACCTAATGCTTGCAAAGTAGCTAACATGTCTCTTTCTATCGGTTGAAAACTACATTTACCACTGCGCAACCAACGCTTTGCATTATCAGGTCCAATACCAATATCCAAATCAGTCGGAGAAATATTGATATCACCCATTACAATGACTTGGTCATCGGGCCCGTGTGTAGCGGCTAAATGCGCCGTTAAATCGCGATAAAAGTCGACTTTGTAGGGAAACTTAGTGTCATGCTTAATATTTTCACCTTGTGGGAAATACCCATTATAGATAGTAATATCTTTTCCATTGTTAGTCGGGAGTGTGACAGCAATCAAACGTTTTTGATGCTCATCCGTATCTGAAGGTAATCCGTATTGCACTGAAATGGGGGGATTTTTGGTCAACATGGCGACCCCATAGTGTGCCTTTTGACCATGATAAACAACATGATAGCCCATCGCTTCGACATCTGAGATGGGAAATTGTGCGTTATCGACCTTGATTTCTTGTAGACCAATCACATCGGGTGAATGACTATCTATTAAAGCTTGTAACTGATGTAAACGTGCTCGAATGCCATTGATGTTAAAAGAAATAATTTTCATATAGGATATAATTTTAAATGTACGTTATGATGCAGTGTAGCAATAAACTGTCATGGATTTAAGCGCAATTATGCAAGAGTTCCGCCAAGAGTTTCCTTTTTTCAAGTCATACCCTGAATGTATCTATTTAGATAGTGCCGCAACGACCCATAAGCCTCAATGTGTCATTGACACAATCGCGCAAGCTCAGGCACAGAGTAATGCTAATGTGCATCGTTCATCTTATCAACTTGCCGCGGATGTCACTCGGCAATATGAAGCAATACGTTCGCGTCTAGCGCATTTTATCAATGCACCCGATAGTCAAAATATATTTTGGGCCAAAGGGGCAACAGAAGCGCTTAATTTGATCGCCTATGGGTTAGGGGAATTATGTTTAGCTAATCACCCCTTGTGGCAAGGAAATGAAATTATTATTTTAACTTCAGAACACCATGCCAATATTTTACCTTGGCAACAACTCATTCAGCGAGTTAACCAAATTCGTAGTGCTTATTCTCAAAATGAACACATTAAGATGTTACGCGTAACCCCTGTATCGCCTGATAAAAATGGGGATTATCAATATGATGAATTATATAATGCTATCTCTGATGATACGGCAATCATTGCCATTGCGCATGTTTCCAATGCCTTAGGATGTATTCATCCGATTGAAAATATCAGTGCCAAAGCCCATCAATATAATGCGTTATGCATTGTTGATGGTACGCAAGCTTTAGCACATTTAAACGTTGATGTGCAGGCCCTTGGGTGCGATGCCTATGTGGGCAGTAGTCATAAAATGTTTGGTCCTACCGGTGTCGGCTTTGGTTATGGTACCGATGTTCTCCTCGACGCATTACCTCCTTACCAAGTGGGCGGTGAAATGATTGAACACGTGAGTTTTACCTCCTCGCGATTTCAGTCTTATCCACATAAATTTGAAGCTGGCACACCTAATATTCATGGGGTGCTTGGATTGGGGGCAGCAATCAACTTTGTTGACAAACATTTAGCGTATATACAACGTACTGAAGAAAACTTATTTACGTACTTATTAACACAATTAAGTCAGATCAAGCAGGTCCGTTTACTAGGACAAGGTAATCTTCATAAAATCAGTCTGTGCAGTATGGTCTTTGTGCATAATGGTGATTCGTTAAGCCACTACGATGTATTGAGATGGTTAGATGAAGCTAATATTGCATTGAGAGTGGGTCATCACTGTGCAATGCCACTTATGCAACACCTAGAAGTAGATGGCACACTAAGAGTCTCTATATCGGCATATAATTGTGTAGCGGATATAGATATGTTTATCGATGTCTTAAAAAGTGCCATCGATCAACTGATTGGTAGTCATGACATATTAATTAATGATTCTTTGTCGTTAGCGTCTCAATTTAATGGACTACAAGGTTATGAAAATATCTTTCGACAGATTATGCTTAGTAGCAAAGCATTACCGGTATTAGACGCTTCAAAGCACATTGATGCGTATCATGTGGCAGGCTGTGAAGTTGATGTGTGGTTAATGTATACGCCACACAACAATGCATTTGAAGCCTTTGCCAATAGTAAAATTATTCGTGGTTTGTTAGCTATTTTACTCGAAAAAGCAAATAGCTTAACCGCTAAAGAACGTCGTATATTTGATTTTTCTGGCTATTTAACAGCACTCGGTATCACTCATCATTTGAGTCAATCTCGAGTGAATGGGCTGGATCGCGTAATTGCGAAATTGTCTGCTTAGCTTCAATCCATTGCGACATATATTGAGTTGCTTTTAATTGTTGCTGATTAATCATCGCTTGCCAGAAATTAGCCGCTCGGTGTTGTGATAAATTATCCCGTAGACTGTGAATTCGCTCAATTAATATTGCTGTGTAATGGTTAGCATTAAACTGAGCATTAAGATGTGCGGCATTGCTCTGTTGTGTGCTTGTCCATAGCTCCCGGTCTTGGTATAACTGTACTGCTTTATTGGCAAACTCTTGAGCATCATCAGCAATACAAAGTACTTCATCCGTATAAATCCCTTCACTCGCAATGGTCGTCATCATACTCGGTGTGCCGACTTGTGCTGCATCAAAAACCTTGCCTTTTAAGCCAGCACCAAAACGTAATGGCGCCAAATTAATTCGAGCATTCTCTAATACTGTTTGTGCGTCACGGGCCCAACCGGCGATATGGAACCCAGATTTAGGTTGATTAAATTGTTGTGCTTTTGCTGGTGTATATGCCCCATACACATAACATTGAGCTTCTGGTAGTTGAGCTTTAATTTGAGGCCAAACCGTTTTAGCTAAATATTGTACGGCATCCCAATTTGGTGCATGTCGATAGTTGCCGATAAAGACAAAATGTTGCCGTTGCTCAAATGAGAGCCATTGGGCTTGTTGTTTATTTGTAATACCAGGTGTTAAAAATGGACAATAAAACAAAGTGTCTGCACTGAGTGGATAGTGCTTCGTGATAAATTGATATTCTTGTTTTGAAATAATTAAACTCAGGTCCATACGCATGATACTGGTGATTTCGCGTATTGCTAATTCGTTGTGTAAGCAGCCTTGGAGTTGAGGGTATGCACTATCGCCTTCATGATATTGTGCTAATGCCTCGATAGATAAATCGATATTAGGATACTGATTGTGCAATCGACGTCGCAACTCGCGTAGAGAATGGATATCTTCAGTATCCAGTATGCACAACGCATTAGGACAGGCAGCTCTAACGCGCCAAGAAAATTGTTCTTCCATCATAAAGCGGTCAAACAAGACTACATCAGGTGCTAATTCACCGACCATTTCATCAAAACGACTATCATTGAGTTCAATATTCACAGCGGTGATATTCAAAGCCGATAAATCAATCGTGTGTTGTGCTTCATAATGATTTGCAGGGCAAGCGAAATGACACTCATAACCATTACGCTGGAAAACGTTAATTAATGATAATAAATGAGTACCCGCTGCTGAACTTTTGGGTTCAGGCCAAACGGTACCAATAACAAGTAAACGGGGGGCTATTTGACTCAACGCATGTTCTCTGTGATGTTATTTATTAGTTGCTATTAAAATAGATGATTGTTTTGCTATTTCTTGGAGATGTATATTACATGAATGGTATGTGTTTCACTATGCTTACGCGTTCAATCGTATTAATGTTATTTAGCACAACAAAATCCTGATTATTTAAGTTACGCTTCACTCTAATGGATAGGAAATGAATTTACACAAAACGAGACTAGCATCAAATACAACTGACCAAATGCATCGGCATGGCATTATCGGGGCAGGTTTGATTGGTGGTTATTTAACTGCGCATCTAGCCCCGGTTTTACACAATATCGATAGTAACTCGTCAATTACTGTCATTGGGCGAGGGTATGCACGTGATGATTTTGGCACTGAAATGTCAATATCTGATTTTGCTACTCACACAAAAACGCTCAATACCTGTAATGTCACATTTTACGAAGCTGTGACACATAGTGTATCCACAGAACAATCTCTCACAGTGGATGTACTATGGTTAACGGTAAAATGCACTGCGATAGCGTCGGTTGTTAACGAAATAGGTCCATTACTACATGATAGAACGGTGATTATCTGTTGCCAAAATGGTATTGGCAGTGATGCGATAGTGCGAGATGCTTTTCCTAAACATCAAGTATATAGAGCAATGTTTCCATTTAATGTGGTGAAATTAGGTGTCGGACATTTTCATCGAGGCTCTTCTGGAACCGTCATGTTAGAAAATATGGTTGAAAAGTCCGAACATGATTATTTTAGTGAACTTATCAATGGCTTTAAGCAGCAATTCTACGATACCTTCCCATTGGATTGGTGTGATGATATGGATGCCTTGTTATGGGCGAAATGCCAAGTCAATCTAACTAATAGTGTCAATGCGTTGTCTAATATGTCATTAAAGAATACGCTACTGAATAAAGGCTATCGACGAGTAATAGCACAAATGATGCGTGAGCATCTTCAGGTTTGTGAAGCATTGGGTATTAAATTACCTAAAATTACGAAAGTGTCAGCAAAAATGATCCCAAGGGTCTTAAGTCTACCAGACTGGTTATTTCCTAGCATTGCTAAATCTATGGTAGATATTGATCCAGCTGCTAAGCTCTCAATGTGGTGGGATTTAGAGCTCCATCGAAACACTGAAATTGATTATATTAATGGCGCGACGATAAACGCAGCTAGGAAGTTTAACATACCGACACCAATGAACGATAAAGTACTTACGCATATAAAGGCTTTAGAACAATCGCCACAAAGATATGCTGTCAGCGCACAGATGTTACTGGGTGAATAATCGAGATTGTGTTTATGCGATGTTGCGATGAGCTGGTAAGAAGTGGGTCATTGATAATTTAATCAAATACACCCACACGCTGACGACTAATCGCAATAAGTTTTCCATGTTTATCCCATATATTAGCCTCGGTAATGCCATAACCATGATGGGCATGTCTTGTATCATCATGATAAGCAAACCAATCTTGACTATCATAAGGCGTATCACTTTCTAAAAATTCAACATTCCAGTTAATGGTACTAGCAGGGGTTGGCCATTTTAACATTTGGATAAGTGTCGGTGGATAAGCATCTAATAAACCCACTAAATGAGTAAATGTGAACGCCTTAGTAGGCTGCTTGAACCGAAACCAGCCTTTATAATGGGCGCTTTTTTGACCCGTAAATGGGATCCCACCTGATTGAATAGCTAAATCAAATTGACGTAAAAATTTTGGTGTTACTTTGGGTATAGGTGGGATAAAAGTTGCTTTTTTTGGAAGTTCAAAATCATGCTTTTCACAATTTTCCACTCTCGCTTTGGATTGTCTATTACGAGCAAAACAAGCCTGCATTACCACACAATTTTTATCATGTTGAATGGCATATGCGATATATTGAGAGACATTTTTACCGACTCGCAGCGTTTCGACTTTAACCGTAAATGGTTCATTGCACAGTAAAGGCCCGACAAAATTAACATTTAATGTTTTAATCGGCCTTTGGTCAGTGATTTGGTGGGCTAAACATTCAAATAATACCGCACTGGAAATGCCACCATATACAGTGCGACCTTGCGACCAATTCTCACCAATGGTAATGGTAGATTGCATGCCAGATAAAAAAGATTGGGTTTGGTCTAATACATCATCAAATGTCATAAAATCTCAAAAATATCGCTGGTCGGATGTGGTTATTATTAACCGTGACTATAAGACTTGCAAACAACCCAAACTGATAAGTATTGATAACAATGAGTTATTCAACATTACCGATACCTTATGGCATTATAACGTCATTGTAATTAATGGTGATCAGTCCATGACAACGATCAATTTTGTACATGCTAACGGCTTCCCAGCACCGACATATAATGTATTCTTTGAGCAATTACAGGAACAGTTTACGCCACATTCCTTGAATATTATTGCTAAGCATCAATATGCACATGATCCTATGTATCCATTAGTCGATCATTGGTCTAATCAAGTGACAGAAGTAATAGAACACATTCAAGCGCATGCTAATGAGCCTGTGATAGGAATAGGACATAGCTTTGGTGCGGTAGTGACATATATGGCTGCATGTAAAGCACCGCAGTTATTTAAAGGTGTTGTTTTATGTGATCCGCCAATAATGACTGGGCTAGGTGGTCGTTTCATTGCCCTGTTAAAACGATTAGGGTTGATTGATTATATTACGCCCGCTAAGCGTACATTACAGCGTAGGCAATGGTGGGATTTACATGATGATATGCGTACTTATTTTGCACAAAAAGCGTTATTTAAAGATTTCCATCCACAGTGTATTGACGATTACGTTAAGAGTGTTAGCGTGATCAAGTCAGGAAAAAAAACATTAACTTATGATGTCAATGTAGAAGTGGATATTTTTCGATATATGCCTACAAACATTCATCACTTCTATAATCGCTGTGAAGTGCCTAGTTTGTTATTAACTGGACGTAATACAACCGTTACTATGCCTATGTTTGTTAAACCTTTCTTGAAGGGTAATCCATCAATGCTACATGAGTATGTTGATGGAGGACACTTATTCGTTTTAGAAAAACCAAAAAAAACGGTGCATTCAATGCACCGTTTTATCACTGATTTAATATAATCTGAATCGTTATTATTTTAACGCTTCTAACATATCTGGGGTTACTAAGACTACCCCTGCGCTAGACACTCGGAATCCACGTTGTCTATCATCATCATGATTGACTCCGATTTCCATACCTTCAGGTACAACACAACCTCGATCAAGTACTGCTTTTTTTATTGTACAGTGTCGACCAATTTCGACGTTCGGTAAGAGTACGGATTCTTCAATGAAGGAATAAGAATGGATCCGCACATTAGAGAAACATAAACTCTTTTTAAGTGATGAGCCAGAAATGATACATCCGCCGGAGACGACTGAGTTTATCGCTTCACCGCGACGATTCTCTTTATCCCAGACAAATTTAGCCGGTGGTAATTGTTCTTGATAAGTCCAAATAGGCCACTCTTCATCATACAGGTTTAATGCTGGAACTGGTTCCACTAATTCCATATTTGCTTCCCAGAAGCTATCTATAGTACCCACATCGCGCCAATAATTATTCTTTTCACCTAAGCCAAATTCAAATGCGTTGACTTTGTGTTCTTTAATAATCGTAGGAATAATATCTTTGCCAAAATCGCGTTCTGAATTTTTGGTTTGATAATCCTTCTCAAGTTGTTCAAATAAGAATTCAGTATCAAAAATATAGTTACCCATCGATGCGAGGCAATTATCAGGATCATCAGCCAGTGCCGCTGGTACTTCTGGTTTTTCGGTAAAATTCGTTACACTATTATTTTCGTCGACTGCCATCACACCAAACGCGCCAGCCGCTTCTTTACAAGGAACACGCATGCACGACACCGTCATTTTTGCTCCAGACTCGACATGCTTAGCAAGCATATTGCCATAATCCATGCGGTAAATATGATCGCCAGATAAAATCATTACATATTTAGGTAACTCGTCTCTGATAATATCAATATTCTGATAAACTGCATCGGCAGTACCTTGATACCAATCATCTGAGAAACGTTGAGATGCAGGCAAAATTTCAATTGATTCGCCTAATTCTTTTTTAAAGTGACCCCATCCTCGCACCACATGACGAATTAAAGAATGTGATTTGTACTGAGACAGAATACCAATACGACGGATGCCTGAGTTAATACAATTTGATAATGGGAAGTCGATTATTCTAAACTTACCACCGAAGTAAACAGCAGGCTTGGCGCGCCATTGAGTCAGTTCGTGTAATCGGGAACCTCTACCACCAGCTAATACCAATGCATAGGTATCACGAGTTAAGTTACTGATATAGCGTCTATTATTTGACATCGAAAATCCTTTTTAAAACATGAAAGCACTTTCATATTATAGTATTTATAGAGATATTCATAGTATGAATATCTCTAAATAGTAAGAATCAAACGTGTCGTAATTGACTGGTCATTATAAATCTAAAATGAATCACTCATAACGTGATACCTTGGAACAACGTTAATTCGTGCATTAGTTTTATAAAATATGAGAAGCTGTTAAGGTATTTGTACAATTGACTTAAATTTATTTTATATCTGCCGATATTAATTGGTGCATTTATGTTGATATTGGAACTTTCATTTGAATAACACATCATTATCTAATCTGAATGATCAAATTGCGTTACTTGAGCGCAGACTTGCGCGTGAGAAAAAATCTCGTGAGATGGCAGAACAGTTGCTCGCACAAAAATCACGAGAGATTTATGTTGCCAATCAATCATTAAAAAATGCATTACTTGAAAGTGAACAAAAACGTGATGAATTACAGTTTTTACTCTCGACAAGTGGCAGTTTGTCTTTTGGTGTCAATAATACGAGTTTACTAAATAATGTGACTGAACTGACTTGTTCCTTTTTGAATGCTGTGTGGGGGCTTAGCGAAGTACAGTATACTTCAAAACCAAAGTTTAATTTGTCTACGAGAATTTGTGATAGTAATAAGCAATGGGGCAGTAATATTTCTTTTATCAAAAAAGTGAATGAAATGTTAGCTTTACAACCCGCAACAGCACAATGGAATATGGTCGAAATTAATCATAAAAGCATTTACCCTTATCCATTACAGATGCTTTATGTCAGTAAACAAATTGATCACGATACGATTTTACTATCTGCCTTTCTATTAAAACATGCACCGGCTTCTACAGAAACCTTTGACGCTTTAACGATCATACAACGACAGGTTAAAACATTTTTGATAGCAAGAAAAAATGGCACATTAATTACAGAAACTAAAGATAATCTGGATGTGATACAAGAACAACTGACGCAAGCTAAAAATCAATTAGTGCAATCTGAAAAAATGGCGTCTCTTGGACAACTTGCTGCTGGTATAGCCCACGAAATTAATAACCCAATAGGCTATATACGTTCAAATTTAGAAATGTTATCGAATAATATGATGACGATAAATACCTTTATTAATGAGTTAAGCAAAGAAAAAAGCGCCGAATTTCTTAGATGTTTAACCCAATATGATATTGAATACATCCTTGATGATACGAGTGATATTCTCACATCTAATATTGAAGGGGTAGATAGAATTTCAGAGATAGTCACAGGTTTAAAAACGTTTTCTCATCAAGGTGAAAATGATTTTAAATCGTTTTCAATTGTAGATACTGTATCAACAGCATTGCATGTGGTACAAAACGAGCTTAAATACAAACATCACGTAGAGCATAATGTCAATAAAGACGATTTATTAGTATTTGGGAAATTCGGTCAAATACAACAGGTGTTTGTTAATCTATTTGTCAACGCTGCTCATGCTATGCCGGATGGCGGCGTTGTTAGTATTACGTATCTAAAAATTAATGATGAATGTCACATAAAGGTCAAAGATAACGGTTGCGGTATGTCAAGTGATACTCTAACTCAGTTATTCAATCCTTTTTATACGACAAAGTCAGTTGGTCAAGGGACGGGGTTAGGGCTCTCTATTTCCTATTCTATTATGCAATCGCATAAAGGTGACATTAAAGTAGAATCCACTCTTGGTGAAGGCACTACCTTTACCGTGATACTCCCACTCGCTAATTAAGCCCTTTAAGAACTAATTTACATTATCTTAAATAAATGTTTCAAACCATTGAGATTTTTCATGGAGTTGAGTGAGTTTCACCCATATCTTTAATTATCATAAATGCTTTTTTGTATGTGAATACGTATGTAAAAATTTGTTTTAAAGAAACAATGTTAGGTATATTAGGATTATTAATAATTAAGGAAATTTTATGCAGCACAGTTCACTCTCCCACGGTATTCGTATCGCCTTATCTGCCATGACGGCAATAACACTTTTAGGCTGCAGTGCAACATCACAGCAAGCTCAAGAAAGCATGCCTAATAATTCAGTATCAGCCCCTTTGATAGAGTTGTACGGTACTAAAGAAGCGTTTGCTAAAGAAGCCTTATATTTTGTGCTAACAGATCGCTTTGTTGACGGTGATCCTCTTAATAACTTCCCTGAACAAGGCGGTGATTATCCGACGTTTAATCTTGAACTTAGCGGACCCGACGGCCAAACAGCAAATGTCGGCTACATGGGAGGGGATTTTCAAGGCGTATTAAACAACCTTGATTATATTACTGACATGGGTTTTAGTGCGATCTGGTTAACACCAGTAGTAGACAATCCGGATCAAGCATTCAGCGGTGGTGAAAATATTGAATTCGGCGGGGCTTTTAAAGACGGCGGAAAGACAGGCTATCATGGATATTGGGCCACCAACTTTTTTAAAGAAGATGAACATCTTATTTCCGCTGGTTTGTCTTATCGTGATTTAACTCAAGCGATGGCGAAAAAGAATGTTAAAGCTGTTTTAGACATTGTGGCGAATCATGGCTCACCTTCATTTACTATGCCTATTGATCAGCCTGGTTTTGGAGAGTTATATGATAAAGAGGGTAAGCTAGTAGCAGATCATCAAAATCTGGCTACTGAAGAACTCGATCCGAATAACCCATTACATGATTTCTTTCATCAATACCCGGATATCTTGCAGTTATCGAATTTAGATGATACTAATCTAGCGGTACAGGATTATCTGATCGATAGTTATTTATATTGGATTGAACAAGGTGCAAGTGCATTTAGAATAGATACCATTAAACATGTCCCTCATCGATTTTGGAAACTGATGGCTGATCGGATCCGCGCCCAACATCCGGATTTTTTCATGTTTGCAGAAAGTTACGATTATAACGCTAATTTTATTGCTCAACATACACTACCCAAAAATGGTCAAATTAGTGTACTAGATTTTCCCGGACAAAAAGCAATTACCCAAGTTTTTACAAACCCAGATAAAGGCTATGAAGAGTTAGCTGATTATTTGCATTTGACTCATGGGCCATATCACAATGTATACGATCTCACTACTTTCTATGACAATCATGATATGCCAAGAATGAATGCGACTGATGATGGGTTTATCAATGCTCATAACTGGTTATTCACTTCACGTGGGATCCCTGTGGTTTACCAGGGATCTGAATTCGGCTTTATGCGCGGTAAAGCAGAACATTCTGGCAATCGTAATTTCATTGGTCAAGCAATGCTTGATGAACATGTCTCACATCCAATTCGTGAGGGATTGATTGAAATTGGTAAAGTACGCCAAGCATTACCAGCATTACAACAGGGCTTACAAATTAATCATCAATTAAAAGGCGATAAAGCGAGTTTCTATCGTGTCATTCAAACCGAAGATATCCAACAAATCGTCCTAGTTTTACTTAATAAAAGTAATATTGCTCAGCCATTTGTCGTATCAGATATGCTTCAAGCCGGGCATTGGGAAGAACAGCTATCCGGTACAAAAAGTGAACTAACTAATGAGTTAAGAACAACTGTTGAACCTAATGGTGTTCAAGTATGGGTATTAAACGATGCTGTCACTGAACCTGAATTATTGAAAGCGGCAACCCATGCAATGTTGTACAAGTAGCTAACTACTTTTTCTAATGACCAGCTCTCCTGACATGAGCTGGTCAGTCACGCTTTGCCCATTAATTAATTTAATCAAGTTGGAGACAAGTAATTCTCCAGCTAGTTTTGTATTTTGTTGAACAGTTGTTAGTGCTGGCGTGGTGTAGGCACTGACGGGGATATTATCGTAACCTACTACCGCTATATCGTTAGGGCAATGTAATCCATTGTCATTCATTGCTCTTAATACACCCGTAGCAATTAAATCACTTGCGCACACAATGGCATCTGGTTTTGCATCATCTTCAAACAATACCATAGCTGCTTCATAGCCAGCATCTTCGGTAAAGATTGCGTCAAATTGGCCAACAAAATATTCATCCAATTGATGCGCCGATAACGCATCAGTATGGCCATTAAAACGGGCCATGAATTCGGGATAATGATTGCCAGCCTCGCCAATAAATGCGAATCGTTGACGACCTTGTTTAATTAAGTGCTCTGTTATCATAAAACCACCTTGATAGTTATTACTACCTACAGAGACACCAGGGTGATTAGGATCATGCGCTCCCCAACGTACAAAGTGCGTATTCTGCTCTTCTAATTGAGTGATTTTTTGTTGGTAATCAAGATAGTCACCGTAACCTAAAAGAATTAAGCCATCAGCTTTGTGCGAATCTTCATATTCGGCATGCCAATCATCTTGTAGGTTTTGAAACGACACTAATAAGTCATAGCCCGCTGCAGAGCATGCTTTAGTAATACTGCCTAACATAGCAATGAAAAAAGGATTAATTTGAGAGTCATCACTCGATGGATCTTCAAATAATAATAATGCAATCGTTGAAGAACGTTGTTTGCGCAAATTACTTGCGTTTTTATCTACCTTATAATTAAGTTCTTTGGCTATTTGTTGAACCCGTTCACGTGTTTCAGCATTCACTAAAGAGGAATTCGACAAAGCACGTGATACCGTTGATTGTGAAACACCAGCGAGGTACGCAATATCAAACGATGTAGCTTTACTCTTCATGAGCATCCTTTCTAACAAAAAAAGATTTAATAAGAAGCATTTTATAACATTGTATTGCATAAATTGATAATTTTATGCAAAGCACATATAAAATTGGTGAGCAAAGCGTCGACAATGGTATATAATGCGCGTGTTTAGCAAAATCCAATAATTTTCAAAGGAATCAACATAATGAGCGATGAAATAGCAGTCCGCCCAAGTAACTTTATCAGACAAATCATTGATAAAGATTTGCAGCAGGGTGTGCATGAAACTATTCAAACGCGTTTTCCTCCAGAGCCTAACGGCTACTTGCATATTGGACATGCAAAATCGATTTGTCTTAATTTTGGTATTGCCCAAGATTATAACGGCACGTGTAATCTTCGTTTTGACGATACTAATCCTGAAAAAGAAGATATAGATTATGTCAACTCAATCATGAACGATGTGTCTTGGTTAGGATTTAATTGGGATGGTGAAGTTCGCTATTCCTCTAATTATTTTGAACAACTACATGATTATGCGGTTGAGTTAATTGAAAAGGGTCTAGCATATGTGGATTTTTCTGATCAAGATACGATGAGAGAAATGCGTGGTACACTGACCCAACCTGGCATAAATAGTCCTTATCGAGACACCTCAGTAGCAGAAAATATTGAGCTGTTTACAAAAATGCGTGCTGGTGAGTTCAATGAAGGTGAATGTTGCTTACGGGCAAAAATTGATATGGCGTCAAGCTTTATGTGTATGCGTGATCCTGTCATTTATCGCGTACGTTTTGCTCATCATCATCAAACTGGGGATCAGTGGTGCATTTATCCAATGTATGATTTTACCCATTGTATATCTGATGCGATTGAGAATATCTCTCATTCATTATGTACCTTAGAGTTTCAAGACAATCGTCGTTTATATGACTGGGTAATTGATAATATAAGTATTGCTTCGCAACCACGTCAATATGAGTTTTCTCGCTTAAATTTAGAATACACCGTGTTATCTAAACGAAAGTTAATTGATTTGGTGACCGATCACCATGTGAGTGGTTGGGATGATCCGCGCATGCCAACTGTTGCAGGTTTGCGTCGCCGGGGTTATACACCTGCTTCTATTCGTGAGTTCTGTGCCCGTATAGGTGTCACAAAAATGGATAATCTAGTAGAAATGAGTATGCTCGAAGCATGTATTAGAGACGATTTGAATGTGAATGCACCTCGTGCTATGGCGGTATTAGACCCAATTAAAATCGTCATAGAAAATTACCCTGAAGATCAGACTGAAATATTACACGCCCCGAATCATCCTAATGATGAATCAAAAGGCACTCGTGAAGTGCCATTTACCCGCGAGTTATATATTGAAGCCGAAGATTTTAGAGAATCTGCTAATAAGAAATTCAAGCGCTTAGTGATAGATAAAGAAGTCCGTTTACGTAACGCATATTTCATTAAAGCGAATCGTTTTGAGCAAGATGCTCAAGGGAATGTGACCACTGTATATTGTACCTATGATCCTGATACTTTAGGAAAAGATCCTGCTGATGGTCGCAAAGCGAAAGGTGTCATACATTGGGTCAGTGCACAACATGGTGTGCCAGCTGAAATTCGGTTATATGACCGTTTATTCAATGTGCCAAACCCGGCAGCTGAAGATGATTATTTAGCTAGCTTAAATCCAGATAGTTTAGTGATAAAACAAGGTGTAGTAGAGCCGAGTTTAGCAAATTTGGCTGTGGGTGAGGGGGTTCAGTTCGAACGTACTGGTTATTTCTGCCGTGACAGTGAAGCGCAAAACCTAACGTTCAATCGAACAGTAGGCTTACGCGACACATGGTCTGAAAAGTAACTTACTTTGGCTGGGCGTCGATGGATTGACCATTGACGTCCGCAGATGCATTACTCATTAAATATACATACGCAGGCATAATATCTTTAGGTGTTTTTAATAACTGAGGATCTTCTGCTGGAAAAGCTTTTCCCCTCATGGTGGTGCGTGTGGCACCTGGGTTTATGCAATTAACTCTGATATGACTATTCGCATATTCACTGGCCATTACTTGCATCATTCCTTCAGTGGCAAATTTCGATATGGAATACGTTCCCCAAAACGCACGACCTTCACGTCCTACACTCGATGTTGTAAATACGATACTGGATGCTTTTGCTTTTTGTAATGCTGGCAGAATGCCTTGGGTCATCAAAAACTGAGCGGTAACATTAACCTGCATCACGTCATTGAACTCTTGTGCAGTAATTTGGTTAAACGGACATAAGTGCCCTAAAATGCTGGCATTGTGTAATACACCGTCTAAACGTCCGTATTGATCCAATAACATAGCACCCATATCAATATAATGCTTTTCAGTCGCCCCAGCCATATCTAACGGAATAATACCTGGCTCTTTGTGACCATTAGCCATAATTTCGTCATAGACCGATTCTAGTTTCTTAACTGTTTTGCCTAATAAAATAACTTCTGCGCCGTGTTCCGCGAATGTCAATGCAGCTTGTTTACCAATGCCATCACCTGCACCAGTAATTAAAATAATTTTACCCACAAGCTCAGAAGGGGAAGAAGTGAAAAGATTTACATCCAATGAAATTCAACCTTATAGTAATGTGATTATATCTAACGCATATTGTACCTAATAAGTAGAAAATCACATAATTGTTCAGGATTGTTTGAACCTATAAAGAAAAAACAGGTTAAAAATCAGCTATTTTGATGATTATTGATGAATAATTAAAAAAAGTAGTTACAAAACATTAACAAAGTTTTGCAAATTGACTTTAAAGGCAATAGACTTGAGATATTAATAACTGGTCTAAGCACTTATTTAATCATTGAATGATATCAATGAATCATTCAGACAGTAAAAAATAACAACAATTAATACTCTTAGGGAGATATAATGAAAAAACTGTTAATCAGTACCAGCGTTGCAACAGCACTTGCTCTTGGTGGTTGTGGTGGCGGTGAAACCATCGGTGACCTAGAAGAAAATACTCCAACTCAGTCTGCATTTTCTCGTGTTTTATTTGATCCAGGTGCAGGCAACCTTAACATACCAAATGATTTGTTAATGTTACCGGGTGATGATGGTTTCTTTGACTATACATTGAATATCCCCGTTGCAGATCCAACTAACTTCGGTGATCCGCAAAATGCATTAAATATCTTGGATGGTTGGTCAACAAATCAACCTTTCGTTATTGATGTTGTTACGCCTCCTGGTGTCAGTTTAGATGCTTCGACACTGTCAGCCGGTATTTCTTTATATGAAGCGACGTTAGGTTTAAATCAAAACGATCCTGATTGTGCAGCCATTCCGATCCCATCTGCTGGCTGTAAAGTCGGCGATAAACTGACGTTTGGCGTTGATTATGTATTATCGTTATCTGACAGCAATACGGTAGCTTTTGTTCCGTTGAAGCCACTTAAGCCTAGTCAAGGTTATATGTTAGTGATGGACGGTGATTTAAAAGATTCAACCGGCCGCTCAGTACGTGGTTCATCTACATGGGAATTAGTCAAACAAGACCCTGCAGTGAAACCATTAGGTAGTCAGGCTCAGTTAGATTTACAAAATTTAGTTAATTCTTATATTGTGTCATTAGCTCAAGTGGGCGTCACTCGTGATGAAATTACGTATGCTGCCGCATTTACTACCCAATCGACTCTAAATACGCAAGCGACGATTAAACAATTAATGGTTGGTGAGTTTGCACAACGTGCAGCAGCAGGCGACCCAACTGCAGGACAAGCATTACCTGCAATCGTAGCCACTGACGTAGCGGCTGCCCCTAATGCGATGGAAGCATTAAACTTGGTCAGCGATGCAACTCTTGCTGGTGCTGTCCAGTTAGGTATTGCGAGCTTGTCAGAAGCTGAAGCGCCGTTTATTCCTGCAATTCAAGCCGCTGATTTTTCTGCACTACAAACGTGTGCTGGATTATTGGGTACAGCAACAGGTCAAATGGCCACTGCGTTTGGTCCATTGAATGATTTCGCTATGGGTCTGGCTAACGGTATTTTACCGCAAGTGGGTGCTTTCTGTGCGGCTAAGCGTGCTCAAGCGACAATTTCTTTACCTTACTATTTAGCGACGCCTCGTGCTGATAATCCTCTGGCGCCAGTCAACGAATTTATGACCGCAGCATGTGATAGCGGTATTGTTCTAGCATCAGCGCCTGCAGAAGCCTTAGCTGGAGCCACTCCTGGTCCAAACCATGCTTTATGTTCTGCTGTAGGTTTAGCCGATTTAGGACTTGATCCAGCACGTAACTTAACTAAATTTAGCCCAGTACCTCAAGCTAAAGGCAGAGACAATGGTAATGAGACATTAGATGTACAAATTACCATTCCTGATCCAATGGTTGCCGGCGCATTAGGCTATGATATTAGTGAGCCAGAAGCGGGTTGGCCTGTGGCGATTCTGTTCCACGGTATTACAAGCCAAAAAGAAGACATGCTTGCCATATCTGGTGCGTTATCACTGGCAGGTGTGGCCACCGTTGCTATTGACCAACCATTGCATGGTAGTCGTGGTTTCGACTTAAACGGTGACAATGTGGATGATTTGAATGCGACGACCGTTTCTGCAACCCATTATATGAACTTAGGTTCGCTACCGACTGCTCGAGATAACTCTCGTCAGGCGATTTCTGATTTACTTGGTTTACGTCTAGGTTTAAATGCTGTGGTTGATACTACTTCTGCCGGCATGGTGAATTTAGATAAAACTAATGTATCTATCATGGGGGTATCACTTGGCGCGATTAATGGTGGTAACTTTGCGGCAGTGGCGAACCAATCAATGGGAGGTGATTTAGCCGCTCTTGATGGTATGTTTGCCATTAAAGCTGCATCTCTAGAATCACCAGGAGCGGGTATTGCAAGTTTCTTACTAGAATCAAATGCTTTTTCTCCATTAATCAAAGCGTTGTTATTAAGTGAATCTAGCCCTGACTTCCAGAACTTTTTAGCTGCGACTTATGGTGATGCGCCATATACTGAAGCCCAACAAGTTGCTGCGGTCACTAACTTTTTAGGAGCGTTATCTGCTGAACAGTTAGCCGGTGTTAATGCGGTATTCTCACAGTTTATATTCGCAGCACAAACGGTATTAGATGCAACCGACCCAATCAACTATGTACAGTTGTTAGCATCGAATACACCATCACATGTGATGACGGTTGTGGGTGATGGCGGTGATAATTTGCCGGATCAAGTCATTCCGGTATCGACTGCAGTGCCACTAGCAGGTCAAACTGCATATGTGAATACTATGGGCATTGACCAAGTATCAGCATCTATACAGTCTGCAGACCCGGTAAGTGGTTATGTGTTGTTTAATGAAGGTGCTCATGGTTCTAGCTTAAATCCAGGTCCAAGTGGTGCAACAACACTAGAGATGCAATCTCAAGTAGCATCATTTATTGTTTCTGGTGGTCGCTTGTTACCAATCACTAATACTGCGATTGTGGTAGATTAACGACTTATTGCAGTATTTGTGCTATTAACATTAAAAGCCATCGAATTTTCGATGGCTTTTTTGTTATTATACTTTAATAAATGTTTATAAATTAACTGAGGGTATATTGTTGGAATTTTTATTTGAATACGGATTGTTTTTTGCTAAAGCCATCACAGTCGTTATCGCGATCATTGCTGTCTTAATTGCTTTTGTGGCTATAGCGATGAAGCAAAAAGGACAATCAAGCGGTAAAGGGCAGTTAGAAATCCGTTCTATTTCAGAAGCCCTTGATGATGTTGCTGATTACGCTAAAAAGATGTTAATGAATGATGCTGAAATTAAAGCATTAGAAAAGCGTAAAAAGGCAGAAAATAAAGCAAAGAAAAAAGCAGATAAACAACAAGCTAAACAGCTCAAAAAAGATGTGTCTACCAATCCAAGTGCGGATAAAAGCGATGTTAAATCGTCTGGTTCTGTTGAATCTGCACAAAAGCCGCGATTATTCGTCATCGATTTTAACGGTTCAGTGGATGCGCATGAAGTAGACAATTTTCGTGAAGAAATTACGGCAGTGTTACTGGCAGCAAAATCGAGCGATGAAGTACTAGTGAATGTTGAATCGGGTGGGGGTGTTGTGCATGGGTATGGCCTTGCTGCGTCTCAACTTGAGAGAATTAAAGCCAAAGGACTTAAATTAACCATATGTGTTGATAAAGTAGCAGCGAGTGGCGGCTACATGATGGCATGTGTCGCTGATAAGCTAGTCTGCGCAAATTTTGCGATCATTGGTTCTATTGGTGTTATCGCGCAAATGCCGAATTTTAATAAATTATTAAAGAAAAATGACATCGAGTTTGAACAACATACTGCAGGGGATTTCAAACGTACCTTAACTGTATTTGGTGAAAATAACGATGAAGGTCGAGCAAAGTTTAAAGCTGAACTAGAGGAAGTGCATGTGATGTTTAAAGACTTTGTGACACGTAACCGTCCAACACTCGATATCTCTAAGGTCGCGACGGGTGAATATTGGTTTGGCATGCAAGCGTTAGAGCTAGGTTTAGTCGATGAGTTATCGACATCGGATGATGTGTTACTAGCATTTAACCAGACACACGACGTCTTTGGTATTAAGTATTCAGAAAAGAAAAATGTGATGGAAAAGCTGGGCATTGCCGCTGAAGGAATGCTATTTAGAACTTACAATAAGGTGTTTAATCAACATCAAACACCCATTGCATAATAGGTATAGGCGAAAGTAAATGTATATGACTTGTATTGCTTTTTTTGCCTATTTATTGCGACTTAACGCGGAGGTCTTGAAGCGTTTTGCTTGGCAATAACCTGTTCTTCCCAATACGCTTTCACAGAAAAGCCAGCCGTTGATGCTGGCTTCTTTTTTGGTGCAGCTTTTTTGGCTGGAGCTTTTTTTGTCGCAGTCGTTGATTTCTCTGTCTTAGTTGCAGCACTATTACCACCTGATAATTCAGCAGTCATATCAACTAAGGTGGCTAATCTAACATTCTTACCACCATCAACACTATACCAACCACCTTTAGCTACAATTTCAGGGGCTTTTCCATTAGCAGCAGTATAAGCTTGAGTAAATTGCTCAATGACTTGGTCTTTGTCTAGTTTGCTCATAATTTGTATGAAACCTTACGTTATTGTTAATGTGTGTTAACATTTATATCGTTTTTTGTAATTAATGTCTATTTGACCAAAATTTGGACCCACAGTCATGCATCATTTTGAATTAGAAAATGCGCTTAACACCCTATTAAACAGAGATTCTATCCAAGATTATTGTCCTAATGGTTTACAAATCCAAGGTCGCAGAGATGTTCAAAAAATAATCACTGGGGTGACAGCATCCCAAGCATTAATTGATACTGCGATTGCGCAGCATGCTGACGCAATACTTGTACATCATGGTTATTTTTGGAAAGGGGAAACGCCAAATATTACCCATATGAAACAAGCCCGTATCAAGGCATTGTTATCTCACGATATTAATTTATATGCATATCATTTACCGTTAGATGTGCATCCTGAATTAGGTAATAATGCACAATTAGCTCAATTACTCGACATTAATATAACAGGATACTTACCGGTGAAACCTCATGGTGTCCTAATGCATGGTCGCTTAACTGCACCAATGTCAGCTCACGCATTTGCTCAACTGATTGATGATCAATTAGACAAAGCGCCCATAATTTTAGGTGATACTAATCAAACCATTGATACTGTGGCCTGGTGTACTGGAGGAGGTCAAGGGTATTTAGAAACTGCAGCTCAAGCAGGTATTGATGCTTTTATTACGGGTGAAGCATCGGAGCAAACTACTCATATCGCCAATGAGTATGGTGTCAGTTTCTTCGCAGCCGGTCATCATGCGACAGAACGTTATGGCATTAAGGCATTGGGTGAATATTGTGCGAGAACGTTTGATTTAGATGTGCAGTTTGTTGATATAAATAACCCAATATGACAGCTAAGAAAAATGCACAAATGGATCATGGATTTGATGGGATCAGTGATAAATTTGCTAAAAATATATATGGAACAACGAAAGGGCAATTACGCCATGCGTTGTTGTGTCATCATTTATCGACACTCAACTTAGTCAATACACCCCCTAAACAGATACTGGATAGTGGCTGTGGGTTAGGGCAGATGGCTGAATTTTTTGCCGATGCAGGGCATCATGTTGAGGGGATGGACATTTCTTCTGAGTCGATTGCTTATGCAAAACAGCAAGCTCAGGATAAACACTTATCTATTGATTATTCTGTTGGCTCACTGCAATCGGTGACTAAGCAATATGATTTGATTATCAATCATGCCGTTCTAGAATGGTTGCAAGAGCCTTTTGCAGCGATTGAACTCTTGTTAAAACAATTAGTTCCAGGCGGTCACTTGTCCTTGAGTTTTTTTAATAAAGACGCTTTGACTTTTGGTAATCTCATCTACGGCAATTTTGATTATGTGAAAAAAGGACTCAAAGTAAAAAAGAAAGTGAGATTAAACCCTCAGCAACCGTTATCTGTTCAACCTGTTTTATCATTTATCAACTCGCTGAATAACATTGAAATAATTCATCAAGCGGGTATTCGATGCATCCATGACTATATGCGAGATTTGTCACACCAAACTACTCATTACGAAGCATTACTTGATGCTGAAATTACCTATTCAACCCAACCACCTTATATGTGGTTGGGTAAATATTTTCATCTAGTGCTTCGTAAAGTGTAAGCTAAAGTTGTTTTTCTATATCTTTAGCAATCACTTCTGGTTTGGTAGTAGGTGCATAACGTTTAATTATTTCCCCCTCTGCGTTAACTAAAAACTTTGTAAAATTCCACTTGATCCCCTCACTACCAAAGATACCTTTTGCGGATGATTTCATTACCTGATAGATGGGTGCAGCGTTATCACCATTAACTTCAATTTTAGAGAATACTGGAAAGTTAACATTAAATTTAGTCGTGCAAAATGACATGATTTCTTCATCAGAACCTGGTTCTTGTTTACCAAATTGATCACACGGAAAAGCTAATACACTGAAACCTTTATCAGCATATTGATCTTGGAGCTTTTGTAATCCGTCGTACTGTGGTGTGAATCCACATTTACTAGCGGTGTTAACAATGAGTAAGACTTTACCTTTAAATTCAGCTAAAGCCTGTTCCTGCCCGTTCGCTAACGTCATAGAAAAATCGTAGATGCTATCCATCGAAAATGTCCTTAATTATTGTTATTTGTTTAATTGATGTAAACACCAAAAATATTGGCTATCAGAATGTATTATCTATATCCTAATACGCATTAAAGCGTGAGGAAGTTTACTGTAAAGGATAATTAAATGACACAACAGGTTGCATTTTTAGGGCTAGGCGTGATGGGTTTCCCTATGGCAAGACATCTCCATCAAACAGGTTTTAGTACTCATGTTTATAACCGTACTATAGACAAAGCGCAACATTGGATAAATGAGCAAAATCTTGACTCCAGCCATCTTCATGTTCAAGTCGCTAGCGCAGTTAAATATGCAAATGTCGTGTGCATGTGTTTAGGCAATGATAACGATGTCCGAAGTGTATTTTATGGTGAGAACGGTGTCCTTGAGAACATGCCATCGGGTAGTGTATTAATCGACCATACAACAGGCTCACAAACATTAGCATTGGAATTACATATGGCGTGTGCACAAAAAGGTATTGGATTTATCGATGCGCCGGTATCAGGTGGTCAAGCAGGTGCTGAAAACGGCCAACTAACGATTATGTGTGGTGGAAATGAGGCGATTTACGCCAATGTTGAGACAATATTAAATGCGTACAGTCGCCACCATCAACTGTTAGGATCTGCCGGTTCTGGTCAATTGGCTAAAATGATGAATCAAATATGTATAGCCGGGATTGTACAAGGTTTATCTGAAGCTATTCATTTTGGAGAGCATGCTGGGTTAGATACTCAAAGTGTCATAAATGTTATTTCTAAAGGTGCAGCCCAGTCATGGCAAATGGATAATCGCGCTGCGACTATGATCAAAGGCGAATATGATTTCGGTTTCGCGGTGGATTGGATGCGAAAAGATTTAGGTATTGCGTTAGATGCAGCGCGTCAAAACGGCTCGACTTTACCATTGACGGCTCTAGTCGACCAATTTTATGCAGATGTACAACAATCAGGTGGCGGTCGTTTAGATACTTCTAGTTTATTGACCAGGCTTTCCACAAAATAACATCCTTGTTATTTGGATAATCTACTTTAATGTGCGTAATGATTAGTTAGCCATAGCGTCTGGTAAGGTGCAAGCTTAATGATTTGTTGTTCGGCGGGAAGGATCTCTCCAGATAACAAATCATACCAATCTTGAGTACTTATCAAATTCACATCACTGACTCTCAAAGTTTGTTCTGTTTTAGTAATATTAGATAAGCAGAAAATACTTTGACTACGATCCATACTTTGTCGCCAATACCCAAAACAGCTAGGGCCTAAGCGCAACGTAAATTGAGTCGCGTTAGGGTGAAAAGCGCGTTGTGATTGACGTATAGAGATTAACTCTTTCATTTTTTTTAAAATGACATGATGTAAGGTATTTTCATTCGTTAATTCGGCGGCTAAGCTATCATACATCCAGCGATGGCGATTGATAGAGCGATTTTGTCCCGTGTTAGTCACTCTTTCCAAATCATTGGTTGTGCCAAGTAAACTGTGTATATAAATCCCAGGGATCCCTTCTAATCCAAGCATAATTGTATGAGCACAAATAAATCGTGATACTTGCCAGTCATCTTCACCTTCATGGGTACCTTTGCAAGCATCAATTAACGCAATGTTTATCTCATAAGGTGACTGAGTGCCGTTATCACTGGTTCGCCACGAGATCTTACCGTCAAAATCTTGCATTGTCGTAACCAATTCATTGATCTCATCACTCGACAGTAAACCTTCGGCAGGACGTAAACCGATACCATCGTGGGACGCTAAAAAATTAAAATACGCAGTGCCATTTTGTGCCGGAGGCATACTCATCAGCCACTTCGTCAAGGTTGTTGCATCTTGAGATACTAATGTATTAAGTAATAACGGCGGCAAACTAAAGTTATAGATAGCATGGGCTTCATTTGCATTTCCAAAGTAGCTGAGATTCTCATGATTGGGAATGTTGGTTTCGGTGATAATGATTGCTTTAGGCGATTTATGCTCAATTAACAAACGATACAGTCTAATCACTTCATGTGTTTTTTGCAGATTAATACAATTTGTACCTAAGGTTTTCCATAAGAAAGCCACCGCGTCTAAGCGAAATAATGATGCGCCGTTATTCAAATATAAATTAATAATCCGTGCAAACTCGATTAAAACATTCGGGTTTTTAAAATCAAAGTCAACTTGGTCATGGGAAAAGGTACACCACACATGTTGCAAGCCTGTATTAGTCTGGGTAGGCCTTAATAAAGGGGATACGCGAGGGCGAGTTACCATCGACAAATCCTCTTCTGGAGAAGCTGTTGTAAAAAAATCATGGCCTTTGCCTTGGCCATCTATAAAGTTAGTAAACCATTGACTGCGAGATGAACAGTGATTAATCACCAAATCAAACATTAAATTATATTCTCGACTGAGTTCATTAATATCACGCCAGTCACCATGAGCAGGGTTCACTGTCGAATAGTCAATCACTGAAAAACCATCATCCGAACTATAGGGAAAGAATGGTAGTAAATGCACATCTGTCACAGTATCGGTTAAGTAAGTATTTAAAAAGTGATGTAACACTTGTAAAGGTGCATGCTTATCATCAAAGATACTATCAGCATATGTGATCATCATTACGCGAGTTTCATCCCAATGATTTTGATGGGTATGGGGTGAAAATTGTTGTTGTAGCCCATCTAATTGCATGGCTTCAATCATTTGATTAGCGACTAATCCTAAATCGCCTTTAAATTGATTCGAAAGTGCTGGGTGTGACACATCATCATAAATACTATGTAAGTAATACAAAATATCATCACGTAACTGTGATTGCTGTTCCACATTTGTCATATTAGCGACCTTGCTTCAAATCTTCATAATCCGCTTCTACGGCGGCTTCTAATTGTTCAAAAATATCTGGAATGGCACTGATGACTCGGTTCCAACTCGGTATGAACGGTGTTTCCATAGGGTTATCTAAAAATGATTGCCCGGCTTTCATGATATTTTGAGCAAATAATTCAACTGCTTTTTCTTCTTCATGAATATCTAATGTTAAGCCATTCATGATGGCATCATTACGGTAGGTTTCGACAAAATCTAAGGCAATGCGGTAATAAGTTGCTTTAATTGACCGGAACATCTCAGTGCTAAACGTATTGCCCTGCGTTGCTAATTTTCTAAACAAGGCTTTAGTAATGTCTATCGACATTTTTGATAAACCACCATGTTCGTTATCATAAGAGAGATCTTGATGTTTATGATCATAGACCTTGGCGATATCAGATTGGCACAGGCGGTTATTTGAATAATTGCGATGCATTTCAGATAATACACCTATTTCCAGACCCCAATCACTGGGGATCCGGATATCATTTAATACATCTCGACGAAAAGAAAACTCACCCGCTAACGGATAGCGGAAGGAGTCCATAAATTCAATGTATTCATTGTCACCTAAAGTACGTTTAAGCGCGCGTAACAATGGAGTCACTAAAAGGCGAGACACCCGTCCATTAATTTTGCCATCCGCTATACGAGCATAAAATCCCTTACAAAATTCATAGTTAAATTGAGGATTAGCAACGGGATAAATTAAGCGGGCTAATAAAGATCGATCATAAGTTAAAATATCACAATCATGCAGTGCGACCGATTCAACTTTGTTAGAAGCCAATGTGTAGCCCATGCAGTACCATACATTTCGTCCTTTACCCAATTCTTTAGGAGCGAGTCCTAACGCTTGAAGTTTAGCATCAAGGGCTTTTAAACGTGGACCGTCATTCCATAAAATACGAGTGTGTTGGGGGAGTTTTGAAAAAAATTCGTTAGCATGTTCGAATTGTTCTTTATCAGCGCGATCTAAACCAATGACTATTTGTGATAAGTAGGGCACATCAGCGATTTCATTAATGATGTTAGGTAAAGCTTCACCTTCTAACTCTGAGAATAGCGATGGAAGGATCAATCCCATTGGACGCTGTTTAGAGAATGTAACGAGTTCTGATTCAACGTCACTAATAGGTCGGTCATCTAAATTATGTAATGTGGTGATGATGCCATTTTGGTAAAAATCAGCCATAGAAAATATCCTTTTGAATAGAGAGAAGTTGTGTCGTGATGTATTCATTCCAGCCAGCAGGCCCAGGTAGTTTGCTTTGATAGGCTGCTTGTTTTTCATTGCGTGTTAATAATGGAAAATCATGTGCTGGTGAACGTATTTGTGCTGCATAGGTGGCGTTATTCAGCATTGTTGTATCATTAGGTCCATCCCCAAGAGCAACTGTGACGAATCGCTTATTATTAAAATGTTGTTCGTATTGCTGATGTAGCCATTGCATTGCAGTTGCTTTATCAGATGAACCATTGATATGAATAAAACGACCGCCTTCGATGGGGGACGCGCCCATTAATATTGCCGCTTCAATGAATTCAATTTTACGTTGTTCTGTCGATAACCATAAAACGGGTTCACCATATTCGCGTTGTTTGGCTAATTGTGCTTGAGGATATGTAAGCCCTGTTGCAGTAACAATTTCAGGCGTCTTCATTGCTGAAAAATGAGTAAATTCACCAGCAAAATCTGTCGATAATCTCTGTATAATTTCAATCCATTTTGCACGTTTAGGCGCCATGGAATAACACCAATAGTCACCTTTATCTTCAAGCGCTGGTGTGAATTGCATACCTAATTTTTTCGGTATATATACCGCAGCGCCATTTTCAACTATAAAAGGGCCATCAAGGTTTAATGCCGAACGTATCGGTAATAATTCTGCAAATGTCTTACTGGTTGTTGGTATAACAGGAATTTCAAGCATCTGACAATAAGCTAGGGCAGGGTATGCTAGCTTTGATGAATAGGAATCATGGTCTAATAAAGTGCCATCTAAATCAGTGAAGATTAATGGACTTAATGAATTAGGTGTGACGTTTATATTAACTTTATGAGTGTCTATTTGTTGAACTTGGCGCTGTTCATCAAGAATAAAAACCATATCAGTGATCGCTGGAAGCACTGCTAAAGCATGTTTAGTTAAGCGTTCGTAATGAGCAATAAAACGAGAGACACCTGCCGGTGTTAATAAACGTTGCTGTTCATGTTTGGAGGTAATAGCACGTAGTTTGCTCTCTTGCTCTTCGCGCCATTGCTGTACCACAGAAAATGAGGGCGCTTTGAGCATAAAGGATAAATGAAAACGTTGAAACAGCTCTTGGTAGTGTTGCAAAGCGATATTCACATAGCGGCGCCACACACCATTTTCATCTTCTTGTTGTTCCAATTGATTGATTGATGGTGTCAGCATATCAGAAAGTTGCGGTGGAATTTGCATGCACCACCCCTCGACGATGACCACATCTACTTTTTGATTGACGTGTTGCCATTGCTCAACCGGCTTTGGGTTATCAGTTGCTTTATCAAAACTGGGAATAATACACGGATGACCTAATGATAAAGCATCCATCACTTGACGTAATTGTTCTATATTATGCGTACCCGGAACACCTCTAGTAGCAAGTAACGGATGAACATCTTCAGCGAGTGTTTG
The DNA here is from genome assembly GCF_000155775.1 of Glaciecola sp. HTCC2999. GTDB lineage: Bacteria > Pseudomonadota > Gammaproteobacteria > Enterobacterales > Alteromonadaceae > Opacimonas. The sequence goes on along the minus strand of NZ_DS989810.1, from coordinate 160,778 downwards.
ACGATGTTCATGGTCGTAATAAAAATCATCAATAGAGATATTGATCACTTTAAGCTTATGTACCTGTGTCAGCGTCGTCGTGAGGTAATCCGCTAGTGTAGACTTACCAGAACCTTGAGAACCATTGATACTAACAAATAAGGGAGATGCACTGTTTGTGTGCTTAACAATCATCTCCACACATGGTGTGAACCATTTTCGTGCAGAATCAAGATATTCAGTTGTTAAGCGATTAGACGCCAGAAAGGTATCATACATAGGTTTGGTACGGTAATTGTTAACAAGACATACTTAATACTAACAATTACTATGCCAAACCTGATTTTTAGTCGATAAATTTACTTTTTATTGGCTATGAATGTCGCTCGCTGCGGCGCAGGGTAACCTTCTATGGTTAAACTTGGATCATCAGGATCAAGAAAATCGGATAATGATTGTCCATCAATCCACTCTGTCTTACGTTGTTCTGATACTGTGGTTGCACTGACATCGACCATTCTTACATTAATAAACCCGACTTTATTAAGCCATAATGTTAACGCGTCAATACTCGGTAGATACCAGACATTACCCATTTGTGCATAGCGATCTGTTGGCACTAATACCGTGTTGACATCGCCTTCAACAATTAACGTTTCAAGCACTAATTCGCCACCTGATACTAATTGATCTTTAAGTTGTTGTAAGAAGAGTATCGGATCACGTCGATGGTAAAATACGCCCATTGAAAAAACGGTATCAAACCCATTAGATTGGGGAAGATCTTCAACCCCTAAGGGTAAAAAATAAACCGGGTAGGATGGTAAGAAACGTTTGATGATCAAAAATTGATAAAAAAACAAATCAGTAGGATCAACGCCCATCACAAAACGAGCCTTCTCATTCAACATTCGCCACATGTGATAGCCACTGCCGCAGCCAACATCCAGCACTTTACGGTCTTGCAAATCACTAATATGCGGAGCGATGCGTTCCCATTTATAATCACTGCGCCATTCAGTATCAATGTGGACCCCAAAAATATTATAGGGGCCTTTTCTCCAAGGTTTGAATTGTTGTAATAAGCCACGAAAAACGCGTTGTTCATACTCGTTTATGTGCGCATTCTCTAAGCAAATCGATTCGCTAAAGAGGACTGATTCTGCTTCTACATCAGGTAATTTATCAATTAGTTTTTGCCATTTTTGGGTATTACCATGTCGATTTTTTTGTTCCCAACGTTGCAGTAATGCAGGTAATTCGTATGCCCAAGAAGTTAACTTATTAGTCGGAAGTGCTGATAAAAGTGCTTGAAAATGAGGGTGCATAGGGATCTACTTAATCGCTACAAGCGACATGAAATTAAAACAGCTAAACCATTGAACAACATCGCTAAAACCTATCCCAGTTAAACGTGATTCATGGGTAGTGTAGGTATCAGTTAGCATGACATTTTCAAGTGCTGTGCGCTTTTGGCTGATCTCTAAATCACTGTAACCATTGTCACTTTTAAATTGATGGTGCAGATTTATCAGTAACTCATCACCGATAACCGAAGTATGTTGAATTTTTTCAGAAAGTATTAACACGCCACCGGGTAATAAAGCATCATAAATCGATTGCAACATGGCTTGGCGGTCTTCTGGTGCTAGAAACTGTAATGTAAAGTTCATCAATACAATACTGGTATTAGACTGATATGGGTATTGAGTGATATCTGCATGTTCGATTTTAACCGGACATTGATGATGATACTGATTGATATACTGTTGACACTGATGCACCATTGCTTCTGAATTATCAATCCCCACAATCTGACAATTTGATTGTTCGATATGTTTGGCCATGCTTAATGTACCTGTACCAGTAGCACAGCCTAAATCGTATATAACAGAATTAGCTTGAGCATATTGTCGAGCAATACGTCCAATATTTTCAATCATCAATGGGTAACCTGGTATAGAACGAGAAATCATATCAGGGAAAACTGAGGCTACATTTTCATCGAAAGAAAAGTCAGCAATCTTATCTAATTGGGTGGAAAATAAACTGTCTATTTTTGACATATTCATCTATTCTAGTGAGTAGGATAACTCAATGGATAGTTATCACTGTGCAAATTTATACTACATGAATCAATTTGGATGAACTAAATCATGAGTACGTTCTTAATTGCGGATGATCATCCTCTTTTTCGAGAGGCATTACAAGCCGCCTTATTACCTTTTTTTAATGATATGGAAATCATTGAGGCTGATAGCTTACACAATACAATATCCGCCATCAAAAAACATCCAGATATCGATGTAATATTACTTGATCTGACTATGCCTGGGGCTGATCATTTTTATGGTTTAACAGCAGTCCTAGATAAATGCGCTAACATTCCTGTCGTGGTGATTACGGCAACGGATAACGAAGAAAGTGTGAATATTGCAATGCATTTAGGTGCAAAAGGCTTTATTCCCAAATCTTATACTTCTCGGAAAATGGCTCATGCGATTATGAATGTGCTTAATGGTGGTACATTTATCCCCGATAGATATATAGATGCTATTAGCTCAACCCATCCAGAGATGCTAACGGCAATTGAGTTAGTAAAAGAATTAACGCCAAAGCAGTTATTAGTCATTAAATGCTTAAAACAGGGTAAGAAGAATAAGGAAATCGCGGGTGAGCTGTGTGTGACGGAAGCAACTATTAAAGCACATATCAGTGCTATTTTTAAAAAACTCAACGTGACATCAAGAACTCAAATCGTTTTGTTATTCGAGAAATTGGATATGGTAAATTAATACTGCATCGACAATGAATATTGCTCTCATTATAAAAAGTCAATATTCCGTGATAAATAATAAAAGCTGAACACTTTGAAGTGACCCCCGAAAGCTAGACAAAACCTTCGGGGGTTTTTTATGTACAAATCAAAATATCAACCAGCATTTAAAGTTATGTTGGCTCGATGCGCACTAAACGGCGACTCATCGTATTCTCTGGCCAAAGAGTACTATGTTTCCTCAAGCCAAATACGTTACTGGGCACAGATTTATTCTATACATGGTCCTAGCGGATTAATATCACCACTTATTGATGCTTCTGCCAGTATCAAACTGTCTATTCTTAATGCCATGCATGAAAATGCTTGGTCACTTGGATATACCAGTGCTACATTTAAATTATCTTCTCCAGGTATTTTATATCGTTGGCAACAAGACTTTGATGCTTATGGGTTATCTGGACTGCATCCCAAACCAAAAGGTCGAAAAGTGAAGCATAAAGCCGTAGGCAAACAAACGAAATCAATTCAAGCGATGACGGATAAAGAACTACGTGAAGAGCTCGAGTACCTACGTACAGAGAACGCTGTCTTAAAAAAGTTAGAAGCCTTAGCTCAACAAAAGCGCACTCAAACCAAGAAAAAGTCTTAGTCGCGATAGAGTTAAAGGCAAGGTGTAAGCTTCCGTTATTGCTAGAGATATTAGGTCTGGCACGCAGTGTATACTACTATCATGTTGCTAGAGTCAGTGCTGCTGACAAATATGCGGATGTCAAAGCATGTATAAAAACGATTTATCATGAGCACAAAGGGCGATACGGATACCGCCGCATAATGTATACGTTGAGACAACATGGCCACTATATCAACCATAAAACGGTGCAGCGTTTAATGCAGCAACTTGGATTGAAGTCTACCGTGCGACCGAAACGTTATAATTCCTATCGTCACGACGCAGGACAATCCAAACAAGAGCTAATGAACCGTGATTTTGAAGCAACTCAACTCAATCAAAAGTGGGTTACAGACGTTACTGAGTTTAACGTTCACGGCCAGAAAGTGTATCTATCTCCGGTCATCGACCTGTATAATCGCGAAGTTATCGCGTATCGCACAGCTAAAAATGCTACTTTGCCACTAGTAAGTGATATGTTAAAAGATGCGTTAAACACTTTGGAAACGGATGATAAACCGATGTTCCATTCTGACCAAGGTTGGCAATATCGGCACAAAGGAATACAGCAAATGCTCGCAGATAAAAACTTAACGCAAAGCATGTCCCGTAAAGGTAACTGCTTGGATAATGCGGTCGCTGAAAGCTTCTTTGGTGTATTAAAAACAGAAATGTATCATAGACAGAAATTTAAAAACGCGGATGAACTCATTAAAGCAATTGATGAATACATCCATTACTATAACCACAAACGCATTAAGCTAAAACTAAAAGGCCTGAGTCCGGTAGAGTACCGAAATCAAGCCTTGAAAGCTGCTTAATAAAGTGTCCAAGTTTAAGGGGTCACTTCACTTTAAACAGGGTGTTCAGCTTTTTTATTTACTATATTTCAAGAAGCTTGGTTGCTAATTGTATTAACGGATTGATGTTCTTCAATTTGATAATGAGCGACTAGCTCCTCGGGCGCGAAATCATCAACGCTAATGGTGCGTAACCGACCTGCTTCAGTGTTAATTAATAACTGAGCTTCTGTTTCATTGATAATATCATCTGTCAGAGCACGCTGTGCTAACACATCTAATTGAGTAAAAGCACGTTTTTCATTATAGGTACGACAAATTCGTTCAAAAATGGGCTCTGCTGCAACGACATTTTTTAATGTTCGCTCTAAATCACCTAATAAATTACCTGGCACTTCGCGAGTGAACTGACCTGTTCCTAACAGTGTGCGGGCTTCACAAGGTGATTGTAATATGTGCGCTATAGCGTGTTCTAATTTGTCATTTGGCGCTTTTCTGGTTTTACCCAGAGGTTGCACAATCAAACGAAGCATCCACTTTACAGAACGTACTGGAAAATTATTAATAAATGCATCAATGGCAATTTCTATTTGTGCTAAGGCATCTTGCATCGCCCAGTGCATTAGAGGTTCATGCTCAGAAAGTCTGCCTTCATCGTTAAAGCGTTTGAGTACAGCTGAAGCCAAGTATAACTGACTCAACACATCCCCGAGTCTTGCCGATAAACGTTCTCGACGCTTTAAACTGCCGCCCAGAACACCCATTGAAATATCCGTCATCAATGCAAGATTCGCACTGTATCCACTTAATAATTGATAATAGCGCTTAGTAGAGTCAGTAAACGGAGTTTGAGAAAAATGACCAGACGTTAACGTAAACCATGTGCTTTTCACAAAGCTAGATAAAGCGAAGCCAATATGGCCGAAAACTGCCTTATCAAATTCAATCAATGCTGTGTCGGGATCACTATTCGCTGCCGCTTTTATTTCAGCTAAAACAAAAGGGTGACAACGCATCGCACCTTGACCAAAGATCATCATATTACGTGTCAGTATGTTAGCGCCTTCTACAGTAATCGATACCGGAACGGCTTGATAACCTCTTCCTAAGTAATTATTCGGCCCTAACATAATGCCTTTACCGCCATGTACATCCATCGCATCATTAATGACGGTCCGCATACGTTCAGTTAGGTGATATTTACAAATTGCAGAAATGACTGATGGTTTTTCACCTAAATCAACTGCTGTGGTGGATAGACTTGTAACGGCATCCATCATGTAAGTACTGCCACCAATTCGCGCCAGCATTTCCTCCACACCTTCCATTTTGCTGATGGGCATTTTGAATTGACGACGGATACGTGCATAAGCACCGGTTGAAAGCGCAACAGATTTTGCTCCACCAGCGGCTGCAGAAGGCAATGTAATGCAACGGCCTACAGATAGACATTCCATTAGCATACGCCAACCTTTACCCGCCATTTCAGCACCTCCAATAATATAGTCAAGAGGCACAAAAATATCTTCTCCACTGAGCGGGCCATTTTGGAACGGTACGTTTAACGGAAAATGTCGATTACCAATATTTAAGCCTTCAGTATCTCTGGGGAGTAGAGCGCAAGTGATACCTAAATCTGGTTCATTTGAGATAAGCTGTTCAGGATCATATAATTTGAAAGCTAAACCAATCACTGTGGCAACAGGAGCAAGGGTTATATAGCGTTTATTGAAGGTTAGTTTAATGCCTGTCACTTCTTGACCTTCCCATAGACCTTTACAGACAATGCCTTTATCAGTGATCGATCCGGCATCAGAGCCTGCTTCAGGACTTGTTAACGCAAAACATGGGATCTCTTCACCTACAGCTAAACGTGGTAAATAATATTCTTGCTGGGCTGGGGTGCCATAATGCTGTAATAATTCACCTGGCCCCAGAGAATTGGGTACACCTACGGTAGTTGATAATACCGCCGACACACCAGAAAGTTTTTGTAATACTCGAGACTGAGCGTAAGCAGAAAATTCAAGACCACCGAATTGGCGTTTGATGATCATAGCAAAAAACTTATTATCTTTTAGATATTGCCAAATTTCCGGTGATAGATCGGCATCTTTATGATTAATTTGCCACTCATCTACCATCAAACAAACCGTTTCTACTGGACCATCAAGAAAATCTTGTTCTTCAGCGGTGAGTGTTGGTTTTCCAATAGCATGCAATTTTTCCCAATCCGGTTGCCCACTAAATAATTCGCCATCCCACCAAACAGTACCGGCATCAATAGCTTCTTGTTCGGTATTGGACATCTCAGGACTAACTTGTTTGTAAAATTTGAGTAATGATGGGGTGATAAACCGTTGACGATAACGTGTTTGACCAAAGAATCCGGCAACTAGAGAGACTGCAAGAACAGCGACAAGGGAAACATCACCTGAGAGTGCGCCTATTAAATAAATGCTCGTTAAAATAATAACCGACTTAATCATACTCCAACGTTTATATACGCAGAATAATATAGCGATTATTGTGATCATAAAATACGTAAAACTCATTGCCACTCCTTGATGGTCAGACCAGATTAGAAGATAACAAAAAATGAACAAATAGCAATAATAGAATCGAAAAATTTGCCACTGTAAAAAATGTGGCGATGAGGACGGTTAAAGTGACTTATGCACTCGCAATTGAATTTCACCTTGTTCTTGTTCATTTTTGAACTGTTGGAGGCGAACTAAATGATAATTTAATGAAGGAGCAAACCAAGCGAAAGTTTGTCTCGATGAAGAAGTGCGTCGAATCATGACTTTAATAGCTTCAACAGAGCCAATCGGCAAATCAAGTGTATCAGAGGTGATAACTTGCATGTCGTATATTCGAGTTTGCCCTCTGTTATTAATGAATTGATAATTAAATTCTGTCTTACCTTGAGACAGTTGATAGGGTACATCTATACGAAATAATTGATTATCAAAATGCAAATTAAGCGGGAATAATACTTCATCATCTATCGGTGTCGAAGTCATATACTGATTATTGTCATGATCAAATGTAATGCTCATTACTTTATCAGGGCCGGTACCCGATCTGTGATACACATAACTAATAGGTAATAAGGGGAGGGACTGTGAATCAGTCGCATTCATTTGTAAATAACGCGTTGTTTCATTGCGTTTATCAGTTAAGAAATATTTTGATATTTTGGACTCATATTCTAATTGCCAAAGCTTATTCGGCAGTTGACTGAAAATAAGTCTAGCGTGACCAATAGGTTTACCTTCTCTTAATGCTACAAATTGAGATTCGAACGGAGTCAGTACATATTGGTTATGGATGAGTTGTTGTGCATTAGAAACGGGCGATAAACATACCATGAACATTAATAAAATGAATAGATATCTAGTCAGGCCCGAACTTAAGCTACTCATCAGAGGCAAATCCATTTGGACCAAGACATTGGTCATCCATAACAGCTTTACCTGAACGCATTAATAAGCGACCTTCTACAAACCATTTAACCACTAAAGGGTAAATGTGATGTTCTTGAACTTGTACTCGCTGTGCAAGCATATCGGCATCGTCATCGGAGAAAATAGGGACCTTAGCTTGCAAAATAACAGGTCCATCGTCCAACTCAGGTGTCACAAAATGAACCGAAACACCATGCTCAGAATCACCGTTATCCATCGCTCTTTGATGCGTGTTCAACCCTTTATATTTGGGTAATAGCGAGGGATGAATATTGATTAGCTGGCCTAAATAATGCGTAACAAATTCATCGGTTAAAATACGCATAAAACCGGCTAAAACGATCAGATCAGGTTGGTACTGCTCGATAGTACTAATCAATAATTGGTCATAAGCAACACGATCATTTGCGTATAACGAACTGTCTACACAGACATTTGCAATACCTGCATTTTCTGCCCGAGTTAATCCGTAAGCATCAGGTTTATTAGCAATCACCCCAACAATTTCAGCATCAACATCGGTTAGATGAATTTGCTCAATCAATGTCTGCAGGTTACTGCCAGAGCCTGAAATCATTACGACAATGCGTTTCATATCTATTCTCTAATACGTTAACTAAGCAATGACGACAGATTCAGTGCCAGATTTATCAGCAACTTCACCTATAACCCAAGCGTTTTCACCCGCATCATTTAATATACTAAGTGCTTGGTTCACACTATCTTGTGGTAGCGCGATAATTAAACCAACACCACAGTTAAATGTGCGATACATTTCATGTTCAGTGACATTACCTTGGCTCTGTAACCAATTAAAGATATCAGGCCATTGCCAAGAAGATTTATCAATATTCGCTTGCATTGTATCTGGTAGGACGCGCGGAATGTTTTCCCAAAAACCACCACCGGTAATGTGTGATATTGCATTGACTTTGACTGTTTCAAGTAACGACAATACCGATTTTACATAGATGCGAGTAGGGGTAAGAAGTTGTTCTTGAATCGATGAACTACCAAGTTGTTCAGTAATATCTGCACCGCTAACTTCGATGATTTTTCGAATCAAAGAAAAACCATTGGAATGAGGCCCTGATGAGCCAAGTGCGATTAATGCATCACCAGCAGCAACTTGACTACCATCAATAGCATCTTCAGCTTCTACAACACCGACACAAAAGCCAGCTACATCGTAATCAGATCCGTGATACATCCCAGGCATTTCAGCGGTTTCACCACCAATAAGCGCACAACCAGATAGTTCACAACCTTTACCAATACCGCTAACGACTTCAACAGCAACATCGACATCTAATTTACCGGTCGCATAATAATCTAAGAAGAATAAAGGCTCTGCACCTTGAACAATGAGATCATTAACGCACATAGCAACTAAATCAATACCAATGCCATCATGCTGGTTACAATCCATTGCCAGGCGCAGTTTTGTGCCGACACCGTCTGTACCAGACACTAATAAAGGATTTTTATACTTGGAGGGTAATGAACATAAAGCACCAAAACCACCTAAGCCACCTTTGACTTCAGGTCGATGTGTACGTTTAGTCACAGATTTAATACGTTCAACAAGCTCGTTTCCTGCATCAATGTCGACGCCGGAATCTTTATAACTAAGGGATTCGGTAGATTTGGTCACGGGTATTCTCGAAAGTGGTTTAAAAGGATGCTCTTCCAAAATTGAAGCAAATAATGTTTAAATTCCATATAATTCATGCATTATACTTTGATTTAGCGCACAATATCACTATATAAGTATAAAGAATTTTTTAAAAGATAGGATAGTCCTTCATTTTGCTAAACATACACCGCTTGTTTACCCAAATATTTTGCCTGATGATTGGTTTGTTTTTGTTCAATCACAGCTCAGTGCGGGCACTATTGATGAATTAAATAAAGCTGTGGTTCCTCTAATTTCTCAAGATTCGCGTTCTCAGCAAAACGCTTACCGAACTGCATTGCATCAAGTATTAATCAAATTAACAGGTGACCAATCGTTTTCACAGCATCCAGAGTATGAGAAGTTGCTTGGTAACGCCATTAAATTTGTAACATCTACTGAATTTGTTGAAAATCAGGCTAATCAACTTTTAGTTATTTTTAATCAGGAACTGCTTGAACGTTGGATTAAACGAAATGGGCTACCACTTTGGGGTGCTCAACGTCCAGAAGCATTGTTGTGGTTTATTGAACAATCATACGCAAGTAAAGAGCGCATTATTCTGACAGATTCCATCGAGACTGATACCAAAGAGATTCTGAACCAGCATCTATTTAATCGCGGTATCAGATTAGATTTACCATTAATGGATATTATCGATATCAATTTAGTATCAGAAATTGATATTTGGGGACAATTTGTTGATACCTTACATGAAGGAGCCATCCGCTATAACACGCCTTATACGATAGGAGTTCGATTAGTTGAGACAAGGCCTAATTCATGGGTGTTGGATTATTTCGTTAAATCAGATGCAGCCCTTCGATTACAACAATTAACGGGTAGTGATAAAGCACAACTGATCCAACAGTTTGTGAATGAATACGCCCAGTTTCAAGCAGAAAAATATGCGTTAGATACGACTCGTTTTGTTGATAATACCCAGATCCAGCTTGAAATTAATATAAGTGGTGTTAACGATATTATTGTGTTGTCTGAAATTGAGAACTATTTAACGTCATTATCGATTGTTGAAAAAGTGGAGCTTACTGGACAAAGCACCGATACCAGTACCTTTAATATTAAGTTGATAGGCACGCCTGAACAATTGCACCAAATTTTGTCAAATGGTAATAAACTGGTCGCACACACAACGCTTGATAATGGAATGGATAATTTCAATCGTATTGGTAATGATAGTCATCTTGATACCTCAATCAAATACTCATATGTGTGGCGTTAACTTATGCAATTACCATTACCATTAGCGCTACCAAGTAAACAAACATTAGACAGTTTTATTTTTGAAGATAATTTACTCTTAAAAGATGCGTTGTTACAAATTAATACATTGTCTAGCAAGAATGCTTTATTAATGGTGCATGGTGCACATCACTCAGGTAAAACTCATTTAGCGACTGCCGCTTATCAACATGCGATTAGTCAGAGTATCAGTGCCTATTATTTAGATTTGAGTTTACTATTTGCTCCAGAAATACTTACTGCGTATCAAGCTAGTTCTGACATACATAGTGAAACATTAATGAGTGATATGTTAGCCGGTTATGAAGCGCATGCATTATTAGTTGTGGATAATATGCATGTGGTGGCTGGCAATAAAGATTTGGAAATTGCACTTTTCGATTTAATCAATCGCTGTATAGAATCAGCTTGTGCCATGGTGCTAACCAGCGCATTGGGTCCAGCACATCATGATTTTTGTTTGCCTGATTTACGCTCCCGATTAACTTGGGGGCAGGTTTACCATATCCACCCATTGACAGATGATGGTTTACTTCAGGCAGTAACATCCTATGTGCAAACAAAAGGGCTGAATATGCAAATGAATGCAATTAGTTACTTATTGAAATTTTCAACACGAGATTTTTCGTCGATTCAGCGTGTGATAGATGAATTAGATAAAGTATCACTATCCCATCAACAAGCTATTACGATCCCCCTGATCAAAAAAGTCCTACACATTTAAACTGTTTATTCAATGTGTAGGACATACTGATTAATCTATGTTGTTATTGTAAGTTACTGTCTTTATGCAAATAGGGGATACGAATATCACGCTGTATTTGCTGCATTTTTAACGCATCATCTTGCCATACAGAAAGGGCATTATGTTGCTTTTGCGGCTTGGCGGCAGTGCCTAAACTTAAATTATCAAACCACGAGACATCCTCGCGCATTAATTGTGGTGCAGGTAATGTCATTTGAATCGATCTAGCATCTATTTCAGGTAATACTCGATTAACAGTAAAGAGGACTCGCTGTTGTAATGCAGGTTCATTAAAGCGATTACGCTGTCCCCAAGAGACTAAATAATCAGGATTATCATTCCGAGCAACAATCGCTATATCCGAATCAGCATCTAAGCGATACTTCATCATGAATTTCTCAAATAGCGTCGCGTAGTCTTCACGGGTCGTATAATAGTTATAAAAACCTGTTGAAACGTCAGGTGTAAATAGGTTGACTACATCATCAGGGGTCACATTTTTTTGTGCTAGCGTAGCGTCATCGCCCCCAAAATTGACTTTAGCTAATGCATGCATCTCATCTGATCGCAAAGGAAACGTACTATCTAAGTCGTCTGAGTCAGGCGCCATGGAGCTTAAATTAATCGTTTCCAGTGGACTTCTATTTAACGAAAGCTGTCCCCAAGAAGCGGGTGGGAAAAAATCATTCGCATGTCCTAGTTCATGATACATCAACCAAGATATATCAGCTTCTACATCAGCAAAAGTACGGGTTAAGCGATCGGCTACTGGAAAACGTCCTGCTGGATAGTAGTTATCATCTTTAACATACCGCCAGGGCATAATAAATTGTAAATCTGACCCAAATCCAGAACGATAATCAGGTATTTCATTCAAGGTGTCACGTTCTAAAGGGGTGACCCAAAAGTTATCTGCATCCAGATAAATCGCCCCCGTTACCGCCCAATAAAAAGAAGGTCGCACTTCATAGGAAATGACGATAGCCGTCACGCCTCTAAGTAGACGAAGCATATCGGGTCCTACTACTGAATTAGTGAGATAGTCTTTAAAACGTTCACCCATCCATTGGTGTGAAACTAAGACGCGATCCATAATATCTTCCACGGTGGGATCCATCGTATCCATACCAATTAAGGGTAACTCTGAAAAATCACAAGAGCGATTAATTTGGTTAGTATAGACGCAACGTTCAATAGCCGACTTATAATTAGAGTCAGAGTTAAAGGCGAACATATTCTCACTCACTATATTCTCAGAATAGCGTGGAAAATAACCGTCTTCTTCATCAATTTCTGAATTACGAACACTTAAATACACATCATCAGAATATGTCGTGTTATCTGTAAAGGTAACATTGGCAGTAAACTTGAGAATCGTATCCTGTGTCACTTCTGGTGCATCAAAAAATAACCGGTTTTCTTGTTCCTCTAGTTCTGCTGCAACTACATCATTTACGCCATTGGCCTGAACCCATTCAACGGATTGAATCGTTTTATTAGCAACCGGGTCAACACGAAAAGACACTCTGCCACGCTCTACCGCAGTGTGGTCCATCCGTACTGCCGCTTGCACTTCTTCAGCATTGGACACGTTGATGCTGATATTCGTGGTTGTCAGCGAACCACATGAGGTGTTGCGTTCAGTTGAACATGGTCGAGCAGCTACTGAAAAGCCATATGTACCTGATACGGAGGGAGTAAACCCAATCACATTAGTATGATCAGCGATTAAATCTAAGCTAGGTCCACTTGTTTGTTGCCATTTAATATCGACTAACTTTGCCGCTGTTGGGTGGTGGATCCCCAAGCCTGAATTTTGACCCACCATCGGCGCTTCATCACCATAAAAATCAAAACCATTACTTTGTTCAATGACAGTAATGTTATTACTTGTTGGCGATGTAGGAGTAGACGGATTAACGGGATTAGTATCTGGAGAATTACCACCACCTCCACCACAACCAGCGATAAATACAGCAGCAGATGTCGCTATAAATAGTCTTTTCATTATGATTTACTCTCAAATCGTTGTTTTTCTTCATCCATTACTTGTTTTAATTTTGGTAATGAATGACCTAATTCTTGACCACGTAAACGGGCATACATACTACAACCGGTAAACATGATGACACTCAAAATAATTTCGATACACGCATACAACCACTGTTCTGGAATGGAATACCACGCTGTAATTCCATGCATTAAATATAACAACACAATAAAACATGACCAGGCATGGGTGTAAGGTTTTCCCTTCAAGATACCTATCATAGGAAACAGTAACGGTAGTATATATACCATCGCAATAAACGCCATTGAGTACTCGGTATCAACTAATATAAAATACCAAATACACATCCAGCTTAATAACCCTAGATAACCCAAAAGACTTAAGGCGCGATAAAACGAGGTTCTTGGTTGCATGGCTTCGTCTTTCATCATTGGCTTTTTCCTTCATCTTTATATAATTTACGAGCCAAAGTCGCTAAACGTTCACCTTGAGATCTCGCTAACACCAATTCATCTGTCGATAATGTTTGCGTGTTATCAATTGATACGTGGGTTACACCATAAGGGCTACCGCCGGTAACTGTGGTATGTAATGCGCTATTAGAGTAGGGCAGTCCACAAATAACCATACCGTGATGAAGTAGCGGAATTTGCATCGACAACAAGGTCGCTTCTTGACCGCCGTGCATAGAGCTACTAGAAGTAAAAACGCAAGCAGGTTTATCGATTAAACTACCATTAAGCCATTGTGTTGCAGTTTGGTCTAAAAAATATTTCATGGGGGCGGCCATATTGCCAAATCGTGTTGGGCTACCTAATGCTAATCCAGAGCAATGGGCTAAGTCATCCATAGTGACATAAGGTGCACCTGTCTCGGGTACGCTATCTTGATGTTGCCCGATGTTATCTGAAACTCGTGGTACTTGACGTAGTATTGCTTCAACACCGATAGACTCGACGCCTTGGGCGATAGCTTCAGCTAAAGCCCGAGTACTCCCATGAACTGAATAAAAGACAATAAGGATAGGGGGTATATTAGAGTAAGACATTCACATTCTCTGGTGGTCGGCCGATGATAGCTTGAGTCCCATTAGAGACAATGGGGCGTTCTAACAATTTAGGATATTGTATTAACGCATTTAATAGATCATTTTCACTACTCGTGCGGCTCAATTGGGTTGTTTTGAATTCAGGTTCTTTCGTTCGCATCATATCCATAAATGAATTCACCTGGAGTGCTGACTTTAAGGCATTTAATTCATCAGGGCCAAGTGGTTCATTCAAATAAAGATGTACGTTATGTTCCGTATTTGCAGCATTAAGTAACGCGAGGGTTTGTCTTGATTTACTACAGCGAGGGTTGTGATAAATAGTTAACACGTAAATTTTCCTTGGTTATTCAAGCAAATATTGCATATTATCAGAATATAAACTACTTGGACTTAATCAACAATGAATAAACAAAATCTCATTATTTTGACTGTTGCGCTTTCTTCACTTGTGTTAGGAGTCTCAGTGTATTTATCTCAACGTTATGATTTTAGCAGTGTTCAAGGCGATACTTATCAATGGCATGCACTTAATCATAAAACAGTTGTTGTCAATTACTTTGCGGAGTGGTGTGCACCTTGTTTAAAAGAAGTGCCAGAACTAAACGCATTTAACCAGTGGGTAAACACCCAACCAAATGTTGAATTTTTTGCTGTAAGTTATGATGATTTACCTGAGCAAGAATTAGACCGTATTATCCAACAATATAATATGAAGTTTCCTGTTGTAGGGGATACAGGTGTCGGTTTTCCACTTGAAAAACCCCAGTATTTACCTGCTACTTTTATCTTGCACCAAGGTGATACCTCAAAACCACTTTTAGGTGAACAGACACTGGATTCTCTCATTCAAGCGGTAGAATTGTTTACTAAATAGTAATGCTATACCGATAATCACATTTGTGACATTTGTAGTTGTTTTTCTCTTAGCTGATTGATCCGCGCTCTTATTCGCTGCTTAGTCAGATAATTTTCAGCATAATTATAAGCAAATTGTAATTCATCAATCGCCTTTTGATGAATGGAGAGGAGTTGGTAAAACTCAGCATTTGCTTGGTGCATTTGCATGGGTTGTTGGGAAGCAGCATAGGCATCAGATATTAACTGATGACCTAAGACACTATCAGGATTAATCATTAAATAATCTTTTAATACTTCAATGGCTTGAACATGCTGTCCTGCTTTATATAGGACGTTGGCATAATTGAGTGTCACGATAGCATTGTTAGGCTGCTTTTGTGCTAATGGTTTGAGTAAATCATTAGCATTTTCGAATTTGTTTAATGCGATGTAAACGTCGGCAAGGGCGTCTATATAGGCTAAGTTCTCATTATCGTCGCGATGCAATTGTTGTAATAATGATAATGCTTGATTGAATTGGTTGTCGCGCATTAGCGCAATCGCCAGACCATAAACTAGATGACTGTCGGGTGCATTTTTGTTGATGTTATGGTGTGCTTTTAAACGCTGTGTAAAGTCACTAATATTGTGTTTTGCGGTATAAAAATAACGTGCTTGGATCCTCGCTTTAACTAGGCGAAACATCTCACTTGAGATATTTTGTACTTTCGGCATATTTTCAGCACGATTGCGAGCTTCAGCGACCCGATTTAAGGACAGTGGGTGAGTTTGCAAAAATGCAGGGGCTTGTGAACTCCAGCGTTTACTTTCTAATAAACGTCCAAAAAAATCGGCCGCAGAAAAAGGGTTAAACCCAGCTTCAGAAAGGATACGTAAACCGATTCGATCCGCTTCTTTTTCAAACGTTCGGGTGTAGTTGATTTGATTCTGCATGGCACCTGCATTACCTGCTGATATTGCAGCAATACCAGCCTGTGGAGAGGCCATCATTAATATCGCTCCACCAATTAAAGAGGCTATCTGGAGGGGGGAGCTTCGTTCTGCCGCTTGACTTCGACGAACAATATGACGTTGTGTGACGTGGGCTATTTCATGGGCAAGTACAGAGGCTAGCTCACTTTCTGTTTCCGCGCGATAAATTAGACCGGTATGTGTGCCGACATGTCCACCATAAAAAGCAAACGCATTTAATGCCTGGTTATTAATAACAAAAAACGTAAACGGGTATTTTGTATTATCAGCATGAATCACCAATTTATTGCCTAACGCTTGAATATATTCTTGCACTACGGGGTCATAGAGCACGCCACCTTGACCGCGAAGTTGTGAATATATAACTTGCCCAATCGCTAACTCTTCATCGATAGATAAGGTATCTGCACCCACTACGCCGATATCAGGTAAGGTGTTTTTATTATTTAACACTTGCCCACTGGCAAAGCAGGATGTAAGGACAAAAGCAAAAAGAATACTGCGCAAAAAGATAATAGGTCTCCAAATGATACATTTATTGAATAATTACACTGTGTATAGAGTGAATATACAATAAATAGTTCAACACACTTGATGACACTTTATGGTGTTGATTAATGTCTAGTACTCAGACTTTTAACAAGCTAGAATACTAAATCATCTGCTCCAACATTAATAGACTATTGGTCTTTTTTAGGAATTTTTAAATGCTCGATTTGCTAGGTAATTGGTATCGTAATAAGTTTTCTGACCCAGATGCATTGATGCTTCTTCTTTTGATTATTTTCATTAGTGCCATTATTTTATTTTGGGGCAGTTATATCATGCCAGTACTGATAGCCATAGTATTAGCATATTTGCTGGACAGTTCTGTAGGTCAATTAGAAAAGTTAAATCTCTCGCGAACACTGGCGACGACGATTGTTATGGTGTTATTTATCGGTATTTCTTTGATTGGTACGCTCAGTCTATTACCAACTATTTCTAAGCAAAGTGTCAATTTAGTTGAAGAGCTTCCCCTCATTTGGCAAGGCGCTCAAGCCTGGCTTTTAACGCTGCCTGAGCAGTACCCAGAATTACTTCACACTGAACAAATCACATCAATGATGGGCAAAGTTAATGAAAGCTTAGTGGGTATCACGCAGAATATTATATCCGTGTCATTCTCATCTTTGGTCAGTGTCGGTGCGTTATTGATTTATTTAATTTTAGTCCCTTTGATGATGTTTTTTATGCTAAAGGATAAACCTCTATTTATGGACAATTTATCCTATCTGTTACCCAAAGAAAGACGCTTGATTTACCAGGTTGGAAGTGAGATGAATACACAAATAGGTAATTATATTCGTGGTAAGGTCATAGAGATACTTATTGTTGGAGCGGCTTCTTGTATTGCATTTGTTCTGATGGACTTACGTTATGCTATTTTACTGGGAGTACTGGTGGGCTTGTCAGTGCTTATTCCATATATTGGTGCCGCAGTCGTGACAATTCCGGTGGCCTTTGTTGCATTATTTCAATGGGGGTTTTCAGCTGAATTTGGCTACTTAATGTTAGTCTATTTCATAATACAAGCATTAGATGGTAATTTAATTGTTCCCATTTTATTTTCTGAAGCGGTAGCATTGCATCCTCTTTACATCATTATTGCCGTGTTATTTTTCGGTGGCATATGGGGCTTTTGGGGAGTTTTCTTTGCAATACCTTTAGCGACCTTAGTTAAGGCTTTAATCAGTGCTTGGTCAAATGATCTCGACGAAGATATAAAGTCAACATAATAGAAATATTATGCTAATATCAAAAACATATAAAATGTAAACAAACAAATAGTAATAGAAAGGATTCTATTTTATGCAACCAGTGATAAATTTTTCTACTAAAGATATAGATAAAGTTATATCTGCTCATATTACCAAAACGATGTTCATTTTCTTTATGTTGAGTATTATTTTAAATACCGTCCCAATTTATCAGGCAATCTTTTTTAATGACTATTTTAGATTAATATTCCTAATCAATGTTCCAATATTTTATGTTGTTTATCAATTGTCCAAAAATAAGCGTACCTTGTTTTTTTCCATATGCTTGTTATTAACTATTTTACAACTAACATATTTAGCAATTTTGTATAAAAATGGTTTATTTCAATCTATTACAGTTATATGGGGTTTTGTTATCCCGATAATTATCTTTAGCTTACACCGAAATCTTGGCTTAAGCCTGTTAATTTTTAACGCGATATTAGTGTTTGGACTTTTTATATCCGTTCGATTAGGCCACTTGTCACAATTCAATGAACCGGTCTTACCTTTAGCTTCGGAAACCGCGCATTTTATAGCGATGATATTGTTTCTTTATTATACTTTTCAACATTTTTCTAAGGTGACAGCAGCGGCCAAAGAAGCACAAACCCTCGCTTTAGATGAAAAAAACCAATTAATTCAACAAAAAAACCGATTTCTTTCGAATATATCGCATGAGTTACGTACTCCTCTTAATGGTATTCATGGTGTATTAGGGCTGGTTGAAGGAAAAGATGAAAAAGAAAAAGTGTTACTCAGCCATGCTAAGGATGCCTTTAGTTATTTAAATAAAATTATTAACGATATTCTGAAGATACAAGAAGTCAATGAAGCGCAATATCTGGTTAAAAGAGATTGGCATGATATACGTTCTATACTAACCAATATAGAGAATAAATTTAATATCATTATTGATCATGGTGCCCTTCAGTTTGCTGTATCAGTGAATACTAATGTACCAACCAAGTTATATTTGGATATTGAGAAAGTAAATGAAGTCTTAAACCAAATTATCAGTAATGCGATAAAATATACACCGCAAGGTAACGTTCACATTCATGCTGGAATTAAGCACAATCTTTTAAAGATAACCGTTACTGACAATGGGGTTGGCATGAATGAAGAGGTATTAAACCGATTATTTGAACTATTTGAGCAAGGTGATTCATCTACGACAAAAACTTATCAAGGCATGGGTTTAGGTATGTCGATTGTTCAAAAAATTATGAAGAAGATGCAAGGGACTATTGAAGTTGACTCTAAAGTAGAGAAGGGGACGACAGTTACTCTTAATATTCCTGTCGAGATGTAACTTTCACACAACCGGTAATCTAATGAATAACAAGTTGGTATTACCGAGTGTATATAAAAGAAACCTTATGCTTAAAATGCACGCTTAAGGTTTCTCTTAATTTAAATAGGACTAGGATTGGTTTGCATTTAAATAGCCTAAAACAACTTCATGGTGATCTTTTGTTTTAAACTTATCAAATACGTGTTCAATCATACCATTTTCATCAATTAAAAAACTAATGCGGTGGATCCCATCGTATATTTTTCCCATGAATTTCTTTTCACCCCAAACACCAAAGGCTTCTGCTACAGCATGGTCTTCGTCGGATAATAGTGAGAAGTTTAGTCCTTCTTTTTCAATAAATTTAGGTAAGCGTTTAACCGGATCAGGGCTGACACCGAATACCACCACGTTATGTTCAGTAAATTCGCTTTGCGTGTCTCGCAAACATTGAGCTTGAACGGTACAGCCTGGCGTCATGGCTTTGGGATAAAAATACATTAATACTTTTTTTCCTGATAGCTCTGATAAAGTAACCTGCTCACCATGTTCATTAGGTAAAGAAAATTGAGGGGCCGGATGTCCAGCAGTTAATGTTTGCATAAAATTATTCACTCCAATTAGTTTGATGAGTATCGGTGATAGTTGCTTGTAATGATAAGGACGTTAAAAATAGCTGACAATCCTTGATAAACTCTTTGATATCGATATTTTCAGGTACAGTCAAGACCAGTTTACACCGCACTGATTCAAGCTGTGTGTCGGGGCAAGTGTATGTCTTTTGTCGTAATGCGCTAATAGACGCTGCTTTTTCATGGAAAAAATGCGTCACTTCACTTAATAATCCTTGAATGTCTTGACCGGTGAACTCGATATTTAGTAAGTGAGCTAAATGTTGTTTAGCATGGTGATGAGTACGTTTCATCATCGCCAATAGATCAAGCTCATGGCATAACGTAGGAATGGCTACCTCTGCTTTAGTGATGGCGTTTTGATTTCCTTCAATGATCATTGTTATTGAGAGTTCTTGACCGAATATGGCTTGTCGACTATCTAAAATGTTACAATTAGCTGTGTTGATAGTTGATGCAATTGCACTTAATAGACCAGGTTTATCGACACCTAAAAAATTAATAATGAGTTGTTGTAACATATAAGAAAATTCGTTGTTGTTCTAATTTCTGAATAAGTATAAGAGCGGTATTGCATGTAGAGCAATGGTTTTTTATGAATATGCACGTTTGTCCTATTGTGTATAATTATGGTGATGCTAGACTGCGTGAGTTTTTTGAAAGGAGTATATATGTTTAAGGGTAGTTATGTGGCGTTAGTCACACCGATGTTAGCGAATGGAGATGTTGATTATTCGTCGCTAGCTAAATTAGTTGATTTTCATATCGAAGCGGGCACTGATGGGATTGTATCAGTTGGCACTACTGGTGAATCAGCGACTCTCTCTTTTACCCAACATGTTGATGTCGTTAAGGCGACGGTAGCAGCGGTAAATGGCCGTTGCGGCGTTGTAGTCGGCAGTGGCGCTAACTCCACCGCGGAGTCATTATTCCTTCAAAATAAAACCCAAGATCTAGGGATCGATGGATTTTTAAGCGTTGTACCTTATTATAACAAGCCACAACAACGCGGCATGATCGAGCATTTTAGCGTACTAGCTGATGCGGCAAAGGTACCGGTATTACTATATAATGTGCCAGGTCGAACAGTGGCTGATATGTTACCTGATACAGTTGCAACATTATCTACACATCCGAATATTGTGGGGATAAAAGACGCCACTGGTGATATGCAACGCTTAAAAGATATGCAATCTAAAGTATCTGATGATTTTTTATTGCTCAGTGGCGATGATGCTACAGGATGTGAATTTATGAATCTTGGCGGTCACGGTGTGATCTCGGTGACGGCTAATATTGTACCCAAACAAATGAAAATGATGTGTGATGCTGCGTTATCAGGTAATATTGTACTGGCTCAAGAGATTGATAGTACAATTGAAAAACTACATTCTGAGTTATTTGTCGAATCAAACCCTGTGATCCCTAAGTGGGCACTTTATAAAATGGGGTTAATTAGTTCACCTGAGTTAAGATTACCCTTAGTTCAGGCGGAACTTTCGAGTAAAGCGTTAATCGAAGCAACATTACACGATTATCAATTAATATAATTTTCTTAGTACGTTATATAAAGGTCAGGAATGAATAAGAACCTAACACTCACTGCTCTATCCGTAGTTATTATTTCCGTATTAACTGGGTGTGCTTCTAAGGAAGAAAGAAGAATTGCCTCCGGTGGTGTTGATTATGTGAATTTACCTTCACCCGCAACGACAAACGTTCCTTCAGATTTATCGACACCTGAGACCGCTCCTGATTACATTATTCCAGCAGTACCATCACCTGAGAAAGCTTTGTATGGTAAAAGTTTACCGGTCGTCTCACCTTCATTAGTATTACCGCTAGCTAGAGGTACTTATTTAACTGAAGATTTAACCGACACTTCTGTTATCTTTGATAAATTAGATTCTAATTTATCGATTAATGACCTTGTCTTACAACAAATTTCCGGTCACTTAGCCCGTATTAATGTAGATTATTCAATACCGGATCCAAGTGCGCTTCGTCTCGTTACCGATTGGATTGTATCTTATGAAGATGCCGATAGTGCTTGGTATGATTTTAGTGAAGATAATACCGAAGTGGGTCGACGTTTTGAACTGATTGTTAAACCGGCGGGTCATGGGCGTAGTGCTACGTTAACGGTTAATTTATTGGATTTAGTGATTGCTAATGGTGACAACATTAGTGACGCCATCAATCCGTTTATTAAACGGGATTTTGAAGCGACTATGTTAAACGGTATCATTCAGCATTTCGCCTCGCAGCAAATGATAGAGGACGAGCGTCGAATTGCAGAGATCCGTTCAGGTATGAATTCTCAATTAGGGTTTGATGCTAAGGGTGATTCGGCATTTATAATCGACGCTAATTATGATATTACTTGGCCTAAATTTCAGTTAGTCCTTCGTAAATTAGGTTTTAATGTTAAAGATTTAGATAAATCTACTGGCTTGTTATTTGTTAATTACCAGGGGATTGAGCAATCTTGGATCAAAGGTTTATTTGGTAATGATGATGAATTTTCACTTGAAAAGAAAGACTATCGTATCTTAGTAAAATCATTAACCAGTAATAAAACATCGGTTACTTTTATGGATGAACAAAGTAACCCATTAACGCCGGTCAAGGTGTCCGAACTGTATCCTGCATTTGCTGAGATACTTAGTCAAAACGAATTAGATATTTAATACAGGCAATTTTCATGCAAAAGAAAGACGAATTATATCGAGGCAAAGCGAAGACAGTATTTCATACCGATGATGAAAATCTTCTTATTTTAGAGTTTCGTAACGATACTTCTGCCTTTGATGGCGAAAAGATCGAACAATTAGATCGTAAAGGAGAAGTGAATAATAAATTTAATCATTTCATTATGAATCACCTTGAGCAGGCTGGTATTAAAACGCAAGTTAATGCGTTAATTTCAGATACTGAATCCGTGGTGAAAAAACTGGATATGATCCCTGTTGAATGTGTTGTTAGAAATGTGGCCGCAGGGTCATTATGTCGTCGCTTAGGTGTTGAAGAAGGTTTAACTCTTAATCCTCCTACATTTGAATTCTTTTTGAAAAATGATGCATTGCATGACCCTATGATTAATGACTATCACATTGTATCATTTGGCTGGGCAACTGAAGACCAGATTAACACAATGAAATCGCTCACATTCAAGGTTAATGAAGTATTAACTGCATTGTTTGATCAAGGCGATATGATTTTAGTTGATTACAAACTGGAGTTCGGTGTCGATGTTGATGGTAATATTGTATTAGGTGACGAATTTACCCCGGACGGTTGCCGCTTATGGGATAAAGAAACGCGAAATAAGATGGATAAAGACCGTTTTAGACAGGGACTAGGTAGTGTAGTAGAAACATATATCGAAGTAGCGGGTCGACTAGGCTTAGATTTAAACTAGTTTTCCATATACTGATAATTTCAAGGTGCCTCAAAAATAACGAGGCACTTTTTGTTTGTACTTAGTATATTCTTGTTGATGAACTTTGTTTAAGAAATCTTCTTCCAGAGATATTTGTATTCGTAACGCGGATACACCAATCACTAAACATGCTAAAGAAAACACACTTGGCATGGCTAAGAAAAAACCAAATTGCGAAGCTGCTACACCAATATAAGCTGGGTTACGGCTTTTAGCATACACCGCACTGGTAATGAGCGTCGTTTGCTGCTCATCAATACCTGACCGCCATGTGTTGTTAAGAATGAAATTACAATACACTGTCAAACTAAATCCAAGTACTAACAATAGCACCCCGACATAATTGATGATTGGAATATTAATAGACGTAAGCATCATTAAGACGTTGTCAGTCTCAGGGAAAAATACACGTAATACACAGACTGCCCATATGACTATTCTGAACATTCTAAAAGTAAGGTGATTCCACCAATGTAATGAAAATCGATGCCCCATATGGATCAACGAGGCACCACATTGACTTTGTTTTTTGCTAATAAGAAAAATATAAAATACTGCGACAAATGTATAAAAAAACGCAAGAAAATAACGTATGACTTGTTCGAGTTGGTCAAAATTGTGTAAAAAATCCATCATCCATCCTTAGAAAACAAACAAGTAATGATATAATGCATTTTTTTAGCGATTAGATAATTACAATTTGTAATGTATACATTACACCATATACCTTGTTTTTATATATATCAATTTAAATATTTACCATTATTAATGTCGGGGTGAGTTATCACTAGTACGAGTAAACGTCTAAATAAATACATCAGTGATACTGGCTACTGCTCTAGAAGAGAAGCGGATAAATTAATTGACGCTGGAAAAGTGTTGGTTAACGGACAATTACCTCTACTAGGGACTAAGATTACTCCTTCTGATACGGTCAGTATTCAGGGTAAAGTGATTAGTGCTGTAGCGGCAGATAAATCGGATAGAGTATATGTGTTATATCATAAGCCGGTTGGAATAACGTGTACGACAGAGCGACATATCAAAGGTAATATTATTGATGCTATTGGCCATAAAACACGTATATTTCCAGTGGGACGTTTAGATAAACCCTCAGAAGGGTTGATTATACTGACCAGCGATGGTGATATTGTGAATAAAATTCTAAGAGCTGAAAATGCACATGATAAGTTATATCGAGTTACCGTAGACAAACCGATAACGTCCAAATTCATTGAGATAATGAGTGGCGGCGTACCTATTTTGGATACAGTGACGAAACCATGTAAAGTGAAGCAAATAGGTAAATTCAGTTTTGATATCACTTTAACACAAGGCTTAAACCGACAAATACGTCGTATGTGTGAATATTGTGGTTATGATGTAAAACGTTTAGTGAGAACGCGAATTATGCACCTGACACTTGCAAAACTACCCGTCGGTCAGTGGCGTAATTTAACCAATGAAGAACTCACCACATTACAACAAGCGGTTTCGACATCAATTAAAAATTAATCTGTTTAGTGCTTATTGAGTTATTGCATATAGTGGTGCTGAAAATATTTCATCCGTATATGTAATAGCACTGCTGCAATACTCAATCCTACAATAATACCTATCCATAAACCCTGAGCAGCCATCGCTGGCACAAGCCAATCTGTTAAGCCCAACACAACGCCTAACGGAAGGCCAATAACCCAGTAAGAAATAATACATAATCCCAGCATCCATGATGTGTCTTTATAACCGCGCAATGCATTGGCAGAAATCACTTGAATGGCATCTGAAATTTGAAACAACGCAGCCAAAAATAATATCGGGATGGCATAATCAGTGACTGCGATATCCTTTGTATAGATAGAAATAATCCATGTGGCGAAATAAATTGTAAGAGAGGCGGTGACAGTTGCGCAGAGGATAGTAAACCAACGTGAAACCCGGATGGTAATGATGGTTGTTTGCGCATCTCCCTTACCTAATAAATAACTCACTCGAATAGCAACAGCCATGGCTATACTTAACGGTAACATAAATACTATGGATGAAAAATTAATCGCGACTTGATGGGCTGCCACTTGAAGGTAGCCTAACGGTGCTAACAAAATGGCGACCGCAGCAAATAATGTCACTTCAGTTAAAAAAGTGAGCGCAATGGGAACGCCAATTTTCAATAAATCTTTAAAAATAGCGATATCTAACGTTAAAGGTTGAGAATATAATTTTAAAGGTCCCATTAAAGGACTAACCTTACTGTAGATGATAGTAGCCATTGCCATCACTAAATAAACGATCATCGTTGCAAGACCACAACCCGCACCACCCATAGCCGGTAGTCCAAACATTCCATAGATAAATATGGCGTTTGCAGGGATATTCACTAACAAGCCAATAAACATAATCAGCATTGTTGGTCGGGTACTACTCACACCTTCACACGTTTGTCGTACCGCTTGATATATAGCAAAACCAGGTAATGAAAATAACATGTAAACGATGTAATCATGGGTAATGCTTTGTAAATCGGAGGGAACATCAAACCAAGAGAGTATTGGATTAATCAACCAATATACATTTAAAAATAGGAGACTGATTGTGATTAAAATATACATCATATGACGGGATTGCATAGCGATATTACTATGTTCTTGCTTACCCCATAAGCGTGAAACCACTGGGATCAAACCTAATGCGATTCCCTGTATAAAGAACATCATAGGGGATATAACACTAAAGCCAACGGCTACTCCAGCCATATCTAATGCACTATAACGACCGGCCATGATAGTATCCGCAACACCCATTCCTATTTGGGTTAGTTGGGCAATTAATAATGGCCATGCAATGGTTAATACATGTTTTAATTCCATTCTATAAGGTGAAAATTGATGCATTATTTGGATTTACACCTCATATAAATGATGAAATATGTCTTAAGTGAAATGATAAGTACCAGATTATATCAGAATACTTGAGGATGGCATGATTAGTTAATATTACATACTATCGTGAGTGGATATATCTTTAATCATCGGTAACAAAGTTGACTTATCTACGGTAAAATACACTTACAGAGTCAATATTTTATAGAGTGTATCGTGTTAAGTTACCAACATATATATCATGCCGGCAATCATGCTGATCTCATAAAACATTTAACGCTATTAAGTGTGTTGCTAAAGTTAGGTCAAAAAAACAAACCATGTACGTTAATTGATACACATGCAGGCGCAGGTGAATATGATTTATCTGCCACAAAAGCTCAACATAATAATGAATCATTAACCGGCATTGGAATGCTCGATGAGGCATTTTTTTCGCAGACAGATTCTGCTTTATTACACGCTTACGGTGAAGGACTTTATACCGGTGTAGTATCAGATAAATACTGTGGTTCAGCAGGATGGATGCAACGTTATTTACGTGAACAAGATCAAGCTCATTTTTGCGAGTTACATCCCAATGTTTATCCTGAATTATTGAATTATGTATACAAACCAAATGCACATTGTTATCAAGAAGACGGTTTTAAACAACTTATCGCACTCGTTCCTCCTTTGGCTAAACGAGGGATTGTATTAGTTGATCCGCCTTATGAGCAGGCCTCTGAATATAGCATGGTGCTAGATGTTATAGAGAAAAGCTTAAAACGCTGGGCAACGGGCTGTTATCTAATCTGGTATCCAATGATTAACACACAGAATACCAATAAAGCACAGGCAGCTATTAGAATGTTAAAAGGCTTCAATACACTAGCTGATGAACACAGTGTGTCAAATATGGCTAATATTCAATGGCGTTATGATACGACAAACGACGCTCAGGGTATGTATGGCAGCGGTATCATTGCGATTAATTTACCCTGGGGTTGTGATAATGAAATCAGTGATGCGATGTTAAGTATTCAACAAAGTAAAATGACACAAGCGGCTTTCTCGTTAGAATGGATTAAGGCACCTAAGTGATAATTGGAATGAAGCATTTATGAATATTGATATAAAACTTGAAGAATTATTTACGTTAGAAACACTTGAGCAAGGTCTTTATCGAGGGATCAGTTGGGATTTAGGATTCCCAGCGGTATTTGGTGGTCAAGTCTTGGGGCAAGCAGTAGTTTCTGCTTATAAAACGGTACCGGATACACAATTTGCGCATTCTTTTCATAGTTATTTTTTATTACCGGGTGATGCGGCTAAGCCTGTTGTATATGATGTGGAAATTGTCAGAGATGGAAGAAGCTTTAGCACTCGAAGAGTTAAGGCATTGCAAAATGGTAAAACTATCTTCTATATGACTATTTCGTTTCAACTTGTGCAACCACATATTGAACACCAGTATGCCCAATGCCCTGAACTACCTCATGCTGAGACCTTACCAAATGATATTGATTTGTTTGAGTTAAAACATCAGCCGTTATCAGAAAAATTACGCCATACATTGAGCTATCACCGACCAATAGATATTCGTACTGTGGAACCGCAAGCGATGTTTGGAGAAGAGGTTACAGCGCCTAAACGTTATATTTGGATGAAATCTCAACATCAATTACATGCTGACGTTGCATTGCATCAAGCGGCTTTAGCATATGCTTCGGACTATCACTTTTTAAGTACTGCATTACAAGCCCATCCCATAAAACCAAATGATAAAGGGATACGAATGGCGACCATTGACCATGCGATGTGGTTTCATCAACCTATCGATTTCAATCAATGGCATGTTTATAATACGGTCAGTCCATTTACGGGCAATTCACGCGGATTAGTGCAAGGCCAGTTTTTTGCACAAGACAATACCTTAGTCGCGACGACAATGCAGGAAGGCATGATCCGTTTGAGTCAACATAAATAACAACAGCCACATTCAGTCTTAAACAAGATAAGAGGTATAAAACATGATTTACCAATTAGATAACGACTGTCCCGATATACATGAAACTACGTATGTTGCACCTAGCGCACAGGTGATGGGGAATGTGACATGTCATGAGCAATCGAGCATTTGGTTTAATGCGGTGTTGCGCGGTGATTGTGACAATATTTCAGTTGGTCCTCAAACAAATATTCAAGATGGGAGCATTTTACATACCGATCATGGTTTTCCATTAATAATAGGAACCGGCGTGACTGTCGGCCACAAGGTCATGTTACATGGCTGTGAAATAGGGGATTACAGTCTGATTGGAATAAATGCTGTAGTACTTAATGGTGCTAAGATAGGAAAATATTGCATTATCGGAGCAAATGCATTGGTGACTGAAAATATGGAGATACCTGATAATTCTGTCGTGATGGGATCGCCAGGTAAAATTGTAAAATCGGTGCCCGAAGCAGCACAAGAGCAATTAAGGACTTCAGCACAGCACTATGTTCAAAACGCAGCTCGGTTTCAAGCTGGTCTTAAACCACTTTGAACGGTAATTTAGGTTTTTAGGCATAAAGAGAACTACCTAACGACATCGTTTCGCTTTGATAACGCGGTTTTCTCGAAAAATTTGATAAAAAATGACCCGCACGTTGGCGGGTTAATAAGTTATGGCTTTGAAAGCCATGTGTTCACGAAGAACACATTGTTATCACTAGGGAGAAGTGTCAACAATTCATCTGTGATACTTTTTAGTAGCACCATTATAACAATATAACGTAAATTTTTTGTAAATAAACTGCGACTATGGTCCAATTTGTCTTCTATCGCTTGGTGAAAAGTTAGATTATTTATCTATATAGAACATCATCCATTTGTATCTCGAATCTTATGAGTATATATCCGGTGAATGCTGTGTATTAACTTCTGCTCAGAAAGTATGATGGTAAAACATTGCATGTCTTTGTAATATGTTTTTATTCGTTATTAATAGAGTCTTTTATGTCAGTACATTATCCCAATACTTTCACATCTTTTATTCCACCAGTACGCACTCTAATGGGCCCTGGTCCTTCTGATGTATCACCAACGGTGTTGAATGCTTTAGCGCGTCCAACATTAGGTCACTTAGACCCTTTATTCATTCAATTAATGGATGAAACAAAACAGTTATTACAATATGCATTTCAAACTAATAATAATCTGACAATGCCAATATCTGCGCCAGGCTCTGCTGGGATGGAAGCATGCGTGGTCAATTTAGTTGAACCGGGTGATGTGGTGATTGTGTGTCAGAATGGCGTATTTGGTGGTCGCATGAAAGAAAATGTCGAACGTTGCGGCGGGATAGCCGTTGATGTCACTGCACCTTGGGGTGAACCAAATACACTAGCCAGTATTGAAGCGGCTTTAACCCAACATCCAGAAGCTAAATTCATTGGTTTTGTTCATGCTGAAACGTCGACGGGCGTTCGAAATGATGCGCAAGCGATTTGTGCATTAGCAAAACAACATGACTGTATGACTATTGTCGATGCAGTTACCTCACTAGGGGGTATTGAGCTGAAAGTGGATGAGTGGGGCATTGATGCCATTTATTCGGGTTCACAAAAATGTTTATCATGTGTTCCTGGGTTATCACCGGTATCATTTAGTGACGCAGCGGTCGCAAAAATCCAAGGGCGCAAAACACAAGTACAAAGTTGGTTTTTGGATATGAATTTGATTGTGGGTTATTGGGGAACAGGTAGTGGTGGCGGTAAACGCGCATACCACCACACCGCACCGGTTAATTCATTATATGCGTTACATGAATCATTACGATTATTGCATGCAGAAGGTCTTGAAAATGCCATTGAGCGTCATGCCCAGATGCATAACAAATTAAAACAGGGCCTAGAAAGTATTGGTTTATCATTATTAGTGAATGAAGCGGATCGCCTGCCACAATTAAATACAGTGATTATCCCCGACGGAGTTGATGATGCAGCAGTTCGCTCGCGCTTATTAAACGAATTTAATCTTGAGATTGGGGCTGGTTTAGGCGCCTTGGCTGGCAAAGTATGGCGTATTGGTTTAATGGGTTATGCCGCGAGTGATAAAAATATTGATTTTTGCATAGCGAGTCTTAAAAAAGTGCTTAATTAAAAAGCGCTTTTTTATCGATGATTTAATTAATAATCAGAGGGTGGTAATCTTTACCTATTATTAAACATTGGAACTAGTTAATGCTCCATTTAATTTGGCTTGTGTTTATTGTCGGTGCTTTTTTAGCCTCTGTTTATCAAGCGTTTGTTTTGGGACACTTAAATACGTTTTCTGAAGTGATGTCTGCGATATCGTCAATGGCAACAACATCAGTAGACATCGCAATTGGTTTAATTGGTGTGTTAGCATTTTGGCTCGGTATTTTTCAAGTTGCTGAGTCATCGGGGTTAGTTGGAAAGTTAGCCAAGGCCCTGGCACCATTTTTATGTCGAATTATGCCAGAGATCCCACGTCATCATCCAGCGCATGGCAGTATCACAATGAATATTTCTGCCAACTTATTAGGTTTAGATAATGCGGCGACTCCTTTTGGCATCAAGGCCATGCAAGACATGCAGTCGTTATCTACTAAAACTGATACATTGACCAACGCACAAATTATGTTTTTGGTGCTCAATACATCTTCTGTGACATTGTTCCCTATTGCTGTATTTTTATATCGAGCAGAGCAGGGCGCGCTTCAACCCACAGATGTATTCATTCCAATTTTGCTAGCGACATGTGCTTCTACATTTGCTGGTTTAATTATTACCTGTCTCATTCAGCGTATTAATTTGTTTAACCATATTATTCTCTTTTACATGGCCGGCTTGTTTAGCATTTTAGGTGCCATCATATTGTATTTTGCTCAATTATCTTCCCAAGCAATGGGTGAGCAATCTTCATTCATCGCTAATTTTTTATTATTTACGTTCATTGTATTGGTGCTTGTGGTGGGCTGGCGTAAAGGCTTAAATGTCTATGATTTATTTATTGAAGGTGCAAAAAAGGGATTTGACGTAGCGATTTCTATTATCCCTTATTTATTGGCGATGTTAATTGCTATTGGAATGCTCCGGGCGAGTGGATTATTGGATGTGATAGTCACTATGATCGCTAACGGTGTATCTGTGTTAGGAGTAGACTCACGCTTCGTCGATGGATTGCCCACTGCACTGATGAAACCGCTTAGTGGCAGTGGGGCTCGAGCATTAATGGTTGAAACAATGCAATTTCATGGTCCTGACTCTTTTGCAGGTCGTCTAGCGTCAGTATTACAGGGTTCTACTGAAACAACGTTTTATGTATTGGCTGTCTATTTAGGTGCAGTCGGGGTTAAATACAGCCGTCACGCCGTGGGGTGTTGTTTAGCTGCAGATGTTGCTGGTATTTCAACGGCGATCGTCGTTAGCTACTGGTTTTTTGGATAACAGGAACAAGACTCTTAACATGATATATAAAACAGTAACAATGGGATTAATTAACCCTAAATCAGCTAGTAATGTTGCCAGCATTCTTCGCGCAGCTGGTTGTTATGGCGTCAGCGCTGTTTATTACACCGGTCAGCGTTTTGGTTATGCTAAAGAATTTAATGCTGATACTCAGCGTATGCGTGACAAAATACCCACTGTGGGAGTAGATGATTTATTAGCCTATAAGCCACAAGGTGCTAGTATTGTGGTGGTAGAATTGGTAGAAAATGCTATTCCACTGCCTGAGTTTACGCATCCTGAAAATGCATATTATATTTTAGGTCCTGAAGATGGTTCTGTGCCTATTGAAATAGTTGAAACAGCTGATGCAGTCGTCTATGTGCCTACATTTAATAGTATGAACTTAGGTGCTACTGGCAATGTCATTTTGTATGATCGACTTGCCAAACAATCATATGACCGTTCCAATACACTCATACAAAATAGTCGTGACAATAATAACAACCATAAAATTTAATCACGTGTACAGTTTACATGGCCAAAAAGTATACTAATACAAAGATTTATCCATTAAGCATGGGAGCGGTGCTCGTGTTAGTGTCATATTTACAGTAAAATGAAATTATAGATATTACTTTTAAAAATCATTATGACAAATTATCAAACATTACAGCAGCAAGTTCTTGCATTGCTAGGGGATGAATCTGATGTAATAGCGAATTTAGCCAACATCAGCAGTATCCTTTTTATGGAGCTAGAGCAAATTAATTGGGCTGGCTTTTATTTACATAAAAATGACGAATTAGTCCTTGGTCCATTCAAGGAAAACCAGCTGCAT
>NZ_DS989810.1:100109-128076 GCF_000155775.1 Glaciecola sp. HTCC2999 | reverse complement strand
TGTTATACTCTGACGTCGACGCCAAAAGACTAATTTACTTAACAGTACACTTATTAATAAGCCGCCACTGAATAGAGAGACTGAAGCACCTTGACGTTCTTTGTTGATACTATCGTTATTTCCGCTACTGCAATCTTCAATCACACCATTGGGAATTGGATTTAAACGCACGGCAATCACACGATCAATCATAACCGGCTCGCCATCGCTGTCGACCACTAAATCTCCGTTGGGTTTACGTGCTTGTTCATTCACTAACGCGTTGGCAAGTATAATAT
Organism: Glaciecola sp. HTCC2999; assembly: GCF_000155775.1. Classification (GTDB taxonomy): domain Bacteria; phylum Pseudomonadota; class Gammaproteobacteria; order Enterobacterales; family Alteromonadaceae; genus Opacimonas. The sequence goes on along the minus strand of NZ_DS989810.1, from coordinate 127,798 downwards.
TATCGTCATTAATACTATTTGCACCTACAATACTATATGGTGAATCGCATGCAACTAGGTCATTAAGGTCGGTGAATGTTTGTGTGTTCATGTCATATAAAAATGCATTTTTACGACGAGTTCCTTGATTTGCAAACTCGACTTCACCTTCACCAACGACCATATTGTTATCATTGATATCACGCGCCACACTTGCAGAGCCTGGGAAAAAATCATCAGGGAAGATTAACTCTTCAGTATCAACATTATAAGTGTAAAATTTTGTTCGATTAGTGCCGTTTACCTGCGTTGTCCCAGTGCCAATAACTATATTGTTATTGTTAATATCCAGTGCTGTACTTGGGAAATAATCTTCTTTATCGATAAACTCAATTGTCTCGTTGTTTTGATAAAGGGCAGCGCTGCTAACTTTTAATTCTCTATCAAAAAAGAACGTATGAGTTTCCCCTACTGCAATCCCTGCATCATTTATCGCATAAGCGGAATTAAAAAATGCAGTATCAGGATTAGTTTCAGATACTGCTTCAGGTGTGAAAGGTAATGGGAAAGTGGTTGTTGAGATGATTTGACCTTGGGCATCAAGTTGCCAAATTGTGGCACGACGATCCATAGCCGCGGTAACTAACCCACCATTTTTTAAAATTTGATAACAAGTATCAAGCGCTTGATCGCCGCGCTCTTCATCATCATCACAACTTTCAACTGCTTCTAAAAAACCAGCAGACGCTCTAACTGAAGAGGAACCCGCCACTTGTAAATTTTGATTCACTGAGTAAGCTTGACTAACGCCACCTAAGTTTGTGGCCTGTGGTGGCAATTCAACAGTGTTTCCATTGAGTGAAATAAATCCTCTACGGACAAATTCGTTGGTTACATAATTGAGTACATCACCCGCTTCATTTGTATATTGACGGGTGATATAAGGTGCCTCAGCAGAGCCTACCAAGGTGTTACCATTTAAGATGTCATTCACAATAATGTCATTGCTAAAAGACAACCCATTGATTTGAAGGTTTTCAATATCAAATGCCGTCACTCGGGTATTATTTAAACATCATTAACAAATGATTGATATAGCGCTATTTGTTGACTTGAAGAGACATTCTCAGTTGAGGTTAAACGCGCCAGATTAACCAAATAATTATAATCATCAGCGTTTGGGTTACCCGCTTCTGCTGCTGTTGCATCCGTTAAATTACTAAGTAAAGTGGTATTGGTAAAATCAATCAAACTGTAATCAAGTGGTGGATTATAAGCATCTTGAGCTAACACTACTGCGTTATTTTGATTATCTAGGGCACGAGCAAATACATTAATCGCTAAGTCATTGGTAGATACAGGAACGACTTCATAAGTGGCTGCTGTGGCTAGACCTGAACAGTAAACCCCAGCCATTAGTAATGAACTAAAAGCAAGACGTGATAATTTGAAATGTGGCTGAGTCTTTTGCTTAGACTGTGCGATAACTTCAACTTGTTTCATAAAATTCCTGTAGTAAATCTTTGTTAAGATTGTTGTAATTCTTCTAATTCATCCCAACGTGTGTAAGCAAGCTCTAGTTGTGCTTCACAGTCAGCAAATTTATCTATAATCGGTTGTGTAAACTCAAACGATTGTGCATAAAACTCATTATCATTCATCTGAGTCTGTAATGCTTCGAGCTCATTTTCGAGTCGCTCTATTTTTTGTGGTAACTCAGCCAACTCTTTATTATCTTTATATGATAACTTTTTCGTTTTCTTTGTAACAGTGTTTGTTTGTGTATTTGGCGCTGAATTGACCGTGTTAGGAGTCTGTTCTTCCGCTTTAGTTCCCGTTGATTGATTTTTATTCAGGTTTTGTGCATACCATTCGGCACTATCACTATATCCTCCAACAAACTCTGTTACGACGCCCTCTCCTTCAAACACAACACATGAAGACACAACATTATCAACAAATTCTCTATCGTGACTCACTAATATAACCGTTCCTTGATAATCAACAAGCAGTGATTCTAATAATTCTAGCGTCTCTACATCTAAGTCATTAGTTGGTTCATCGAGAATGAGTAAATTGCTGGGTCTTAACATTAGCTTAGCCAACATTAATCTATTCTTCTCACCACCAGATAAAGAACTGACTGGGGCTTGAATACGATCTGGCTCAAATAGATAATCTTGAAGATATGAAATGACATGTCGTGGACGACCATTAATCGTGACTTCTTGTTTCCCATCAGCCACACAATCTACAACCTTTTGTGTTAGATCTAAGGCATCACGGTGCTGATCAAAATAAGCTACTTCTAAGTTGACGCCTTGAATCACTTCGCCAGAATCAGGTGTCAGATCACCTAGAAGTAGTTTTATCAAGGTAGATTTACCACAACCGTTATTACCGATAAAAGCGATTTTATCACCGCGTACAATATGTAAATCTAAGTCTTTAACAATTTGTTGACCACCAATCGCATACGATAAGCCCGTCGCTTCAAATACGCGTTTACCTGATGCTTGTGATACATGTCCACTGATTTTAGCGGTACCTTGAACTTTACGTCTGGCTTGGTGTGTTTCACGCAACGCTTTTAGGGCGCGAACTCGTCCTTCATTACGCGTTCTCCGCGCCTTAATCCCCTGCCGGATCCACACTTCTTCTTGGGCAAGTTTTTTATCAAATAACGCATTCTGATTTGCTTGTACTTCTAAGTCATGCGCTTTTTTCTCTAGATACAGTTCATAATTACCAGGGTAGGATGTTAGTGTTCCTCTATCTAAATCTACAATTCGAGTAGCCAAAGAACGAATAAATGCACGGTCGTGAGAAATAAACACAATCGAGCCTTTAAACTGTTTTAGGGCTGCTTCCAACCACGCAATCATATCAATATCTAAATGGTTGGTCGGCTCATCAAGCAGTAAAATATCTGGTTGCGAGACAATCGCACGTGCTAGGGCTGCTTTTCTTCGCCAACCACCCGACAATGAAGACAACATCGCGTCAGCGTCTAAATTAAGCATCGTTAGGGTTTGATTAATGGACTGTTCAAAGCCCCATGCTTCTTTACTATCAAGCTCATTTTGTAGCGTCATTAATGTATCAAGGTTTTTTTCAGAAGGGTCATTTGTCACTAATATGGTTTGTTCATGATAAGCTTTTATTAGCTCACCAACACCTTCTAACCCCTGCGCGACGTAATCAAACAACGTAGACTCAACACTTTCCGGAGGATCTTGGGGAAGACGAGAAATGCTATAATTATTATCCACGACACGTACACCATCGTCGAGGATGATCAATCCTTCAATCACTTGTAAAAAGGTCGATTTACCACAACCATTACGACCAACAATACAGACGCGTTCATTGGGTTCCAAGATGAAATCAACACCATCTAAAATGGGGGGATGGCCAAAAATAACGGAACCATCTTTTATTTGTAACACACTCATGCGCGCAAAAACTCCTGCACTTGGGGTAATTCGAAAGGCCAATATAACGCCATATCAGTGTCTCGATTAAGAAGTACAGGGATACGGGCGCCGTAGTTGTGGTATAACAACGTGGTTGATTTAACATTGATATAGCTGATTTCAATATGGAATTCAGGTTCATTAGCCATTGCAATATCTAATAAATTACTTGCCACATCACATAGTGAACAATCTTCTCCACCAATTAACCAAATTTTTTTCTTAAATTTTGTCATGTTATTTTTCTAAAGTTAAAATCCAGCAATGGTGAATTTTAGGATTACGGATATAATCTTCAGGTATTGTAGCAGCGGTGATATCTTCCACAGCAAATCCCATATCCTGTAGTGCTTCAGTGTCTAATTTAAAACTGCGTAAGTTATTAGAAAAATAAATTTTGCCACCACGAGTTAAGCAACCTAATGCATCACGTATTAAACTCACATGATCACGCTGTACATCCCATGTTTTAGACATACGTTTGGAGTTTGAAAAACTGGGTGGATCAATGAATATGCGTTCATATTGTTTCGAATGATGTTTTATCCAAGATAAACAGTCACCTTGTTGAAAATCATACCCGCCACGTAATTGGTTCAAACGGAAGTTATCCTTAGCCCAATCCAGATAAGTATTCGACATATCTACGGTGGTAACACTTGCGGCTTTCCCTAATGCAGCATGAACTGACACACTACCGGTATAAGAAAAGAGGTTCAATACGCGCATCCCTTGAACATCTTGAGCAAAACGCTGTCGAGTGATGCGGTGATCTAAGAATAGACCGGTATCTAAATAATCATGCAAATTGACATAAAACTGCGCACCATGTTCTTGTACAATAATACGTTCATGTTGAGAGTTAAATTTATCATATTGCGCCTTACCTTTTTGCTGCTCACGAACTTTCAGCACGATCTTGTCAGTTGATACACCGGTGAGCATGGGTAATTGCAACAACACATCATGTAAACGACGACGTGCTTTTTCAGCTGGAATATCTTTTGGTGGCGCATACTCTTGAACAACCAACCAGTCGGCATACCTATCAATGGCACAATTATATTCCGGTAAATCGGCATCATAAATACGGTAGCAATCTGTCACATTGGATTGAATAAACCCTTTTAAACGTTTTAGGTTTTTCTTTAGGCGATTCGCAAAATCCTGTTGCCCAGAGTGTTGTTCAACGGCAGTACAATTACTTTCATTAAGTTGATAATTCACACACTTACATTCAAGCTTACCATTCATCATGGCATATTCTTTATTGGAACGAAGGCGTAATTGTCTTAATAGCTCTCGATTAGACGTCAACATGGACACATGCCAATTCGCAAAATGCGCCTTGAGTTGCTCTCCCCATTTAACAAACATGGGTAATAATGTCGCTAATTCTCCCAAACGCTCACCATATGGGGGATTCGTGACAATAAAGTGCGTGAGCTCTCCTGTTTCAATAGCCTGCTGCGGCTGAGTATCCACAGACCATTTAAGGGCATCAGTTTGACTAAATATAATATCACCAAACACCCCTGCCTCATCGGCATTGGCCTTAGCACTGCGAACGAGTTTTCGGTCCAAATCATTCGCATAAATAGCGACATGAGTATCAGATGCTGGAGTTTGTGCTTGCAAGGCTGCATCTCTTATTTGTTGCCATTGCTGTGCACTATGATGTTTCCAATGATTAAATCCCCATTGCTCACGGGCTATGGCAGGTGCGATATTTTGCGCTATTAACGCGGCTTCAATAGCGATGGTACCTGAACCACACATAGGATCAGCAAGCACCAAAGATTGTGGTACATCAGACGCTTGATTCTGTTTTACACGTTCAACAAATCCACTGCGATATAACATTGCACTCGCGACATGCTCTTTTAATGGCGCATCCCCTGTAGTCTGACGATAATGGCGTTGATGTAAACTTTTACCTGATAAATCAATGCAAATCGTCACTTCGTCTCGATGTAAGCGCGCATGAACCACAAATTTAGGAGCGAGCTTACTCACATTGGGACGCATTAAACCATCTTCAACAAATCGATCGACAATCGCATCTTTAATGCGCAACGCGCCAAATTGTGTGTTATTGATGGATTTTGTCGTCCCGTTAAACTGAACCATAAAGTCATCTTCATGAGAAAAATGACTAGGCCAATCAATATTATTGGCTGCCGAGTAAAGCGCTTGTTCATTGGCACATGGCGCATGGACGAGCACCCAAAGTACTCGGTTAGCTAACCGAGAGTGTAAACAAATACGATAAGCATCGCTCAGCTCACCACTGACTTTGACCATACCTGGGGCAAGTTTGGTACTGACACCAGGACATAGTTGTTGAATTTCGTCTTGAAGAAGTGCGTCTAATCCACGTGAAGTGGTGACTAAAATTTGGTGCATTAAGAAAGCCCGTTAACAATAGTAGGAATCAGTTTTGGTCCTTGATAAATCAAGGCCGAATAGACTTGAACCAGGCTTGCGCCAGCATCCAAGCGTGCTTGTGCTGCTGCGGCAGAGTCAATACCACCGACGCTAATAATCGGCAACGCGCCTTGTAAATGTTCAGATAGTTGTTGAGTGACTTCTAAACTACGTTCGGTTAAGACTGAACCACTCAAACCGCCCATTTCATCCGCATTGGGTAAACCGGCAACAGCGTCGCGTGATAACGTCGTATTCGTCGCGATTACACCATCAAGTTGAGCATCAACTAGTGCATCAGCAATGCCAAGAAGCTCGTCATGAGTTAAGTCCGGTGCAATTTTTAAAGCAATAGGCGTATATTTATCGTGTTGCTCGCTCAGTTCAAGCTGTGCAGATTTCAAGCCCGATAAGAGCTGGTTCAATGTTTCACCATATTGTAAGTTTCGTAAACCAGGAGTATTAGGTGAAGAAATATTCACCGTGATGTAATCAGCAGCAGCATATACTTTTCGGAGACAAATGAGATAATCTGATAGCGCATTAGCCTCTTCAGTATGTTTATTCTTACCAATATTGATCCCCAAAACACCTTTATTATTTGCTTTAGCGACATTATTCAGTAAGTTATCAACACCCAGATTATTAAACCCCATACGATTAATAATGGCATTTTTCTCGGGTAAACGAAATAAACGGGGTTTAGGATTACCTGGTTGGCCAACGGGGGTAACCGTCCCAATTTCAACGAAGCCAAACCCCATCGCATTAAATGCATCAATACATTGGCCTTCTTTATCTAGCCCTGCAGCTAGACCAACAGGATTGGGAAATTCAAGTCCCCATAATGAAACGGGCTTATCCTGAATCGTTTGTTGATAAGTATGTTTAAGAAAAGAACGCTGTGTTTTAGCTAACCAGCCAATTGTCATGTCGTGAGCAAATTCAGCATCACATTGTAAAAGGGCTTTATGCGCCAACGAAAACATACTATCAATTCTCCAAAAATAAAAAACGCTATATGGTATAAATTATGCCATATAGCGCCTATTTATGCTGTGTTTTTTATCTGATGAAATCAATATCAAGACTGACCACGAATAAAATTATGTATTCACTTTATTTCCCATTAATAATAATTCGCGTAATGCAACGGAAAACTTAGCAAACTCATGTGTATTACTCGTTTTGAACTCATTCATCATACTTGACCAACGCGTAATTAAATGCGCGTTGGCATCCATCCATGTGGTTAATAATTCATCAACATCGGCAGCGGATGATAATCCTTCTGAACGACCCAATAAAGAAATGGTGATTAAACGTTGCTGGTGATCTAACTCCTCCCGATAAGAAGCACGAGCTAGTGCCTGCCAATGATTGGACACTGTTTGTTGATTTATCTGTTCCAAGAACCAATGTAATTGTAATTGAGAGCCTAACTGAAAATATAAACGCGAGACCAGCGAAGAATGACATTGCGATTTTTGCACGATATGTGCAATATCTAGCGCACTAAAAGCATTACTTTGTATTGCCACGCCATAAGCGATATCTTCTGGAACACCTTTTGCGGTGTAATATACCACTTTCTGTTCTAACGCTTTCACTTCTGAGGGAACTAAGTAATCCTTTATGTTATCTAACAAATCCGTATAAACCGATTTATAAAAATCGACTGCAGCTTCAATGGTAGCAAAATTAGAGGTTTCTCTTAACATCCAACGAGTTGCTCGACGAACCGAACGACGCAGTGCTTCAAGCATGGTTAATTGCAAAGCAGAATCAATTTTATTATCTAATTGTTCTACCTTTCGCCATAGTGCACTCGTTGAGTAAATGGCTTTGATGGTCGAATAAGCCCTGGCGATATCGGTAAAACTCGCCCCCGTTTCATCATTTAAGCGATGGGCAAAGTTAATACCCATATCGTTGATCATAAAATTAGTCAGTTTCGTGGCGATGATTTCTGCTTTTAATGGATGCTGTTGCATTTGAGACTGATAAGCATTTTGTAATAACGCAGGAAACGAATCGACTAAAAACTGCTGATAATACTTACTTTCCGTAATTTCAGGTTGGTTTAACTCTTCTTTCAACACCATTTTTGCATACGATATGAGTACTGATAACTCTGGACGCATCAAGCCAACACCATTGGCGATCCGTTCAGAAAACTCTTCATCATTGGGTATATATTCAAGCTCTCGATTTAATTCACCATTCTTTTCAAGAGTATGTATAAACCGCAATTGTTCTTTTATCTGGTTGACACCTGCTTGCTCGGTAATTGAAATTGATTGCGTTTGACGGTAGCAATCTTCCAGTACAATAGAAGCAACATCATCGGTCATGTCATAAAGCAATTGGTTGCGCTGTTTCACAGTCAAATCACCATTACTGACTAACGTATTCAACAATATCTTGATGTTGACTTCATTATCTGAACAGTCAACCCCGCCGACATTATCAATAAAATCAGTATTTACTTTACCACCATGTTTAGCAAACTCTACTCGGCCTAATTGAGTACAACCTAAGTTACCGCCCTCTCCGATTATTTTAGCTTTTATTTGCGCCCCATTAACACGGACAGCATCATTGGCTCGGTCACCAACATCGGCATGATTTTCTTGAGAAGATTTGACATATGTGCCAATACCGCCATTCCATAACAAATCAACTTCCATCTGTAAAATGTGGTGGATTAGTTCGTTAGGAGTCATGCTAGCGACTTGAGTATTGAGACAACGTTTCATTTCCTTAGATAAGGCTATCGATTTATCTTGACGCGAAAACACTCCGCCACCGGATGAAATAATACTCCTATCATAATCGCTCCAATTTAAAGACGGATCAGCAAATAGGCGCTCTCTTTCAATATAACTTTTAGCTGCATCCGGCGTTGGGTCAAAAAATATGTGCATATGGTTAAAGGCTGCAACCAACTGAGTTTGTTGAGATAACAACATACCATTACCAAATACATCACCAGCCATATCGCCAACAGCAATACAGGTAAATTCAGTTGTTTGACAATCTACCCCGAGTTCACGGAAATGACGTTTAACCGATTCCCATGCACCACGAGCAGTTATTCCCATCTTCTTATGGTCATAACCAACACTACCACCCGAAGCAAACGCATCACCTAACCAAAAATTAAACTCATGAGCAATTTCATTGGCGATATCTGAGAACGTAGCTGTGCCTTTATCTGCGGCAACGACAAGATAAGCATCATCATCATCATGGCGCACAACATGTTGAGGGTGGACAACCTCACCATCAATGATGTTATCTGTAATATCTAATAAACTACGAATAAATGTTCGATAGCATGCTTGTCCTTCTGCAATAAAGGCATCACGACCGCCCGTTTTAGGTATTTGCTTACAGACAAACCCACCTTTTGCTCCCACTGGCACAATAACGGTATTTTTTACCTGTTGTGCTTTCACTAATCCTAGCACTTCGGTTCTAAAATCTTCAAACCGATCAGACCAACGTAAACCACCTCGGGCAACTTTTCCACCACGAAGATGAACACCCTCAACTTTTGGAGAATACACAAATATTTCAAACTTAGGCAAAGGTAATGGCATATCTCCAATCAGGTCGGGTAAGAGCTTAAATGAGACATATGATTTCTGTTCGCCATTTAACTTTGCTTGATAAAAATTAGTACGAACCGTTGCCACGATCATATCAAGATACTTACGAATTATTCTGTCATCATCTAAATTATTAACACGGTCAAGAGATTGAGTAATGTGCGTCACTAATTCGTCTTGTTCTTGCTGATTAAATGAATGATCAGGATTAAAACGATAGGCAAATAGCTCTACTAATGATGCTGAAATATCAGGGTATTCAGCCATCGTATTTGCAATATATTCAATCGAAAATGATAAACCAATTTGACGCATGTATTTGGCATAAGCGCGAAGAATCGTGACGTTTCTACCCGTGATATTTGCACTTAGAATAAGTCGATTAAATGCATCATCTTCTAAATGATTTTGCCACACCAATCCAAAAGCTTCTTGAAATAATGCCTGAGAAGATGACATATTGTCTGTGGGGAACGAAGGATGCAACATACTAAAATCCATGATCCAATTACAACCACCCTCTGATGATGCAATTTTATATGGTGTTTCATCAATGACTCTTAAACCAAAGTTTTCTAACATTGGTAGTACATCTGATAAATGAATAGGCGCATGTCGATGATATAGTTTTAATCGCACGGCTTGGCTTGTACTTGATTCTTCTTGTGGGCGATAAAATAACATTTCTAATGGATTATCATTGCTTAACCGCTCAAGATTTTTTAAATCTGCTAACGCTGCGCTAGGCAAATATTCATTCATGTATGACTGAGAAAAACTATCAGCATAACGCTCAATCATGGGCACACTTTGCCCTTCTCCAAATGCCGTCTTAATAACAGAAGCGAAACGATCTGGCCAAGTTTTGGTTAGCTCAATAATATTTTGTTCAATCTCTTTCACTGGATAATCCATATTGTTATCTTTTACTCGTACAATGTAATGAGTACGAGCATATACTGACTCTGAAAAGTAAGTCGTAAATTCGACAGCTTGCTCACTGCCAAACGCTTGACGGAGATACGCTTGTGTTTGTTTACGCAGAGCGGTGTTGTATTTTTCTCTTGGTACATAAGTCATACAAGAGATAAAGCGACCAAACGCATCTTTCCGAATAAACATTCTGGAAATACCGCGTTCTTGCATCTGAAATATACCACTGACAATATTAGCTAATTCTCGAGTAGGTGAATGCAATAATTCTTCGCGAGGATAAGTTTCCAATATATTTATAATGGCCTTATATGCATGAGTGCCCTCTTCTACATCAGCAGCCTCACACACATCAATAATTTTTTGTGATAATACCGGTATGTCAGTAACACTTGAATTATACAAGGACGCAGAATACAGACCTAAAAACCGATGTTCGCCAATAACATCGCCTGTTTCATTTAATACTTTTACACCAATATAATCGATATGAGCTGGACGATGTACTCGTGCTAAAGATGACGTTTTAGTTAAAATTAATGGTTTAGACGATAATGTTTCTTTCCTTGCTGAGCTAGGTAAATTAGACATACGACGATCACGATTTCGTATTGAATTTTTCATAATGCCAAGACTAGTATCATTTTTTGGATGCCAAAAGTGATCACCATCTAGCGCAGATACTTCATAATAACGATAGCCCATCAATGTAAAGTGATGATCTGCTAACCAATCAATAAATTGAATCGTTGAATCTCGGGTGGTGTCAGCAAACGAAAAATCAGAATCTGTAATGACTGATTTCATATCAAGCAAACGTGATTGCATCGGAGCCCAGTCCTGAACAACTAAAGCCACTTCTGATAAGACAGAACTAAGTTCGTCAGTTAATGAATCAAGTTGTATTTGCTCTACTTGACGATCGATTTCAATATGAAAAACCGTTTCTTTGTTACATGTGACACATTGTGATTTATTTTCTGAAACAAAGTGACATAATTCGTGATCATCTGCACGTACAAGTGTAATTGGACTATGTAATAAGAGATGAGCAGTTATACCGAGTCGATTAAGAGCGATCCGCACTGAATCAACTAAAAATGGCATGTCGGCTGTGATAATTTCAACGATGGTATGTTCGGACTGCCATCCATGATGTGTGATTTGTGGATTAAACACCTGAATATAAGGTGAACTTGCGTCATAATCGCAAAAGTTATGCCATAAACTTAATGTAGCACCATACAGATCACTATCATTTCGACCTTCCAAATCCGATGGAGCAATATTTTTAAATAGTAACCTACTAAATTCTTGAATAAGAGGTGCTTTATCTTTTTTCGCTTTGCGACCTATTAGTGAGTGTACATTATCTAATAAAACCGAATGGTGACGAGCCGTTTTCATAAAATATCCTTAATCATTGAAATAAGCTATTTCAAGTATTTATATATCGACTTAATGGTTCAATTAAAACTATTCTGACTGAGATAGATTAGTAGATAAAGGCTTTTTTTACAAAATAATAACAGTTTTAATAAGTATGCAAATATATACAAAAAAAAGGGCATGATGCCCTTTTTTAATAAATGATTATGCAGAAATATATTTCTACTTAATAACAAACATGACTACTTTTTGTTCCACCATAATAATTTCGCTATGGCAGGTAAAACAATAATAGCCCCCAGCATGTTAACTATAAACATAAAGGTCAATAATATTCCCATATCCATTTGGAATTTAAGCGATGAAAATACCCATGTACTCACACCAATAGCTAATGTAATACCGGTAAATAATACCGCACTACCACGTTCTTTTAATGCCTCTAAATAAGCTGACTGAACACTATCGCCAGAACGTAGACGGACAACCATAGTCGATAGAATATAAATACCATAATCAACCCCAATGCCAACACCTAATGCAATAACCGGTAAAGTAGACACCGTTAAACCAATCTGTAAAAACGTCATGAGAGCTTGAGCTAATACTGACACTACATACAAAGGGATGACGACAGATAACGTTGCTCGTAAAGAACGGAAACTTAACAAACATAGTAATATTACAGCACCGAAAACATATAACAGCATTGGGTTTTGTGAGCTAGCTACTGCTTCATTGGTTGCTGCCATAACACCAACAGGACCAGAAGCAAGTGCAAACGTTAAGTTTTCATCTTGGTATTCATCACGAAACGATTTCACCGCTTCAACGACTCGAGTGATGGTTTCAGCTTTATGATCTTCCATGAATAAAATCACTGGCATGACTGAACAATCAGCATTTAATAAGCCTGAAGACGTAGGCACTCGAGACAATGCTTGTACTAGTGTTTGTTCATTTCGAGGTAACACATGCCACTTAGGGTTTCCTTCGTTATACCCCGCATTAATACGCTTTGCTACCGAAGGTAAGGAAACTGCTGATTGGATCCCCTCAACATTTTGCATTCGCCACTGAAACTCGTCTATGCGAGTCATAATATCGTGAGAAGTACATGCAGCTGGACCTGCCTCAACTAATATTGAGATGTAATCGACAGTTATTTCATATTTATCGGTGATTAAAAATGTATCTTGGTTATAACGAGAATCTTCATGCAAGGCAGGTGCACCTGCATGTAAATCGCCTATTTTCAAGTTCTGTGCCTGCATTAAACCCAATATAAATAATAACGAGGTCAGTAATACAATGCCTACCGCGACTGGTTTTTCACAACACTGTGTAAACCACGCCCATACTTTTTCTGAATTACCCTGCTGATTAAATTTTGCTTTGTAAGAATCATCAAGTGTAATGAATGACATTAATACAGGTAATAATATTAAATTAGTCAAAATAATCACAGCAACACCCATGGATGCAGTAATCGCAAGTTCTTTGATAATACCAATATCAATTACCAGTAAGGTCATAAAACCAACTGTATCTGATAACAAGGCTATTCCACCAGGCACTAGTAAAGAAGTAAATGCTAGTTTAGAAGCTGAAAGTACACTCATGCCTGCTACTGCATGCTTACTTACCGCATTAATCATTTGCACACCATGGCTTACACCAATGGCAAAGACTAGAAATGGCACTAATATCGACATAGGATCTAAACCAAAACCAAACAAGGTTAATAATCCTAATTGCCAAACTACTGCAACAATAGAGCACAATAGAGGTAATATGGTAAGCATGATTGATTTTGAAAAAAGAAAAACCATCACGGCAGTAATTGCTATAGCAATTGCAAAAAACATGACGACATCTTTAGCTCCATTGGCTACGTCAGCAATCATTTTGGAAAAACCAATAATATGAATCGTTATATCATCTGACTCATATTTTTCTCTCAATTCTGTTTCTAATTGGTTACCGATTTTCAGCATATCCAGTGGTTCACCGGTCTCTGGATTCGTTGAAAGTAATTGTGCGGTAACCATGGCACAGGAAAAATCTTTAGATACTTGACGACCAACAATACCTGCTTTTTCAATGTTTTGTTCTACAACTTTAAGAGCGCTAGTATCTGAAGAGTTAAAGTTAGCAGGGATAACTGGACCGCCAGCAAAGCCACCTTCAACGATTTCAGTAAAACGAGTTGATGGCGCAAACAATGACACTACCAGTGAACGTTCTACGCCGTTAATAAAGAACACATCATCATGTACATTTTTATAAGTATCAAAGAATTGTGTATTAAATATATTACCCGACGTATCACACACGGAGACTAATATACTATTTGCACCGTCAAAATCAGCACGATGCTTCATATAATTAAGCATGTACTCATGTTCAAGAGGTATGTTTTTTTCAAAACCAGCATCTAATTTTAATTGAGATGCCATAAACAACAACACGACCGTTATTAAAGCGAAAATCGAAACAACAAGTTTACGATGACCAAATACGGCCGCTTCTGAAGATTTGATTATTTTATCCATGAGAGATATCTAATTCTTATTCTGTTAGTTGAGCTAAACCATTGCTGGTTACCGCAATCAAATTATTGTTAATCGATAATGCATTTAGTAATGTTACTTTATTACTATTTTGCTTTACTGATACTTGAGGATCATCACAATCAGGTGATTCATCTAATGATAAATAGTCAATAGTCGCTACATAACCGTTATTACTTAATACTAATAATTCTTCATCAACCACCAATAACGAATTAACTGAACCTGTGTGGCATAAATCAATACGTACCCAATCTTCATTAGTGTGCCTCATGAATAAATTCCCACGAAGACCACCTGCAAACAATATGTCTTTAGATAACGTAATATCAAAAAAGGAGCCATCATACTCAATATCAATTCTTTCCCAAGATCTACCTTCATTAATACTTTTCGCTAACATACCTGATTCACCAGCCATATACACAGTGTTATCAAATACATATAAACGATTAAAATGAGGTAATATAGATTCTAATTCTTGTTTGTAGAATTCCTCACCATCAAATTCACGTACTTCTTCTAAATATTCAATATCATCTGGGTGTAATAATGTCGAATGAAGTTCTGTTGTCCATGTCTTGCCGCCATCACTTGTTCGCATAAAACTGCCATAAGCGCCAGCTACAATACCATTTTGAGCATCAAAAAAATGAACATCCATCAGTGGATGCTCTTTTTCAATATCTTGATATTGAACTTCCCACGTGGCACCAGAATCACTTGAATGAACAATGGTAAAATCATGTCCCACAGCCCATAGCAAATTATCAATACGAGTGACAGCGGTTAAAGTAGCTCTGGTTGGAACAAGTATTTGTTTGGCGTCAACAGCTGATGTACCAATTAAAATATGACCTCGCTCACCTACGGCAATATATTGATTTGATGAGAGAGATGTAATATCAAGTAAAATAGAGTCGCTAGACAAAGATGCATCAATAGAATCGTTAGCAAAACTGGTTGCTGAAAAGATTAAAGACAACGCGAATAAATGCTTAAACATAGTAGCCCTAAAAGAAAAAACAGTTGGCCTAAAAGTAAAACGGTTGGCCTAAGCCAACCGTTATGAGTGTTGCTTATCGTTTACCTTCTCTACGCAGCGCCTGCGGAGTAAACATACGATCGTTAAGTTCTGAGTTAAAATCATACATATCTTCTTCGTTATCTAAGCCAGTGGCTAAGTAACGACGAGAATTTAAGTCATGATAAATCTCAAGTGTAGACCAAGGCGATGGTACTTCGTAATAGTTTAAGCCATAAGCTAATGCTACACGATACAAACCACCACGATCATCATATGAATCTGCTACTAAAATTTGCCAGCTATCTTCATCAATATAGAAAACACGTTTGCCATAAACATGACGAAACTCTTCTTTTAATGTCGCTTCAACCACCCACACACGATGTTTTTCAAAACGTGTTAGTTCAGGATTGACGTGATGCTGTTTTAATACATCATCATAAGATAACTGGTCACTATGAATTTTATAACTATTATAAGCAACATACATCTCTTGCTTACCTTTGAGTTCCCAATTGTATCGATTAGGGGAACCGTTATACATATCGTAATCATCAGTAGTACGTAATCCATCAGTGGACGATCCTGGTGTATCATATGCTACATTTGGTGCACGGCGAACTCGACGTTGACCGGTATTATACGTCCACGCTTGGCGAGGGGTTTTTACCTGATCAACCGTTTCGTGAACAAGTAATGCTGTACCGGCTAATCGAGAAGGCTTAGTAACCTTTTGTTTAAACTTAAACAAAATATTATCTTCCATCAGCTGCTCTGCGGTAAAACCTGCATCAGAATACTTAATCATCAACTGTTCTTCAAAACCGATAACAGTATAATCACCACTTTCTGTAACAGCAGCTTGACCACCAAATCGAGTGATGTTTTCACCACGGAAACGCAAAGTATGATTCCAAACCGCTTCTAAACCATTCTCAGGAATTGGGAACGGGATCCCCATGATCGCATTCTTAACACCATTGCCACCAGGAATTAATTCAGCATTAACAGCGTTTTGTTTAGTTGCTTCATAGACAAAGTCTGGGTAAGAAGCACTACGGCGTGTAGGATAAACCGGCATCTTATATGTATCAGGATAGGCTTCAAATAATGCCATCTGACCTGGTGATAAGAAATCAGCATACTCTTTATAGTTAGCTGCTGTAATAGTATAAAGCACTTGGTCATCAGCAAACGGATCTAAATGATGGTCTCCCACTTTGTAACCAGCAGGTGCAGACGTGATACCGCCTGTCCATGCTGGAATAGAACCATCAGCATTACCTGCTTTGATTGCACCAACAGGTGTTAATTCATTACCTAATTTTGCAGCTTCTGCTGACGTAACTTTTGCAGAAACAGCGCCGCCATAAAGAGCAAAGGTAAGGGCTGTCGCTATTATGCTTATTTTTTTTATCATGTTAATACCCAATTAGTAAGAATACTTGAAGTTAAGAGAGACTAAATCACGATCCGCTAACGCATTAGTCGTGCCAATCCCACCCCAGAATGCATTATATGATACTGAAACTGAATACTTGCTTAAGTAATCAAATGTCCCTGTAAAACTAGCTGATTGACGATCTTCTGTAAATAAGAATAACGGATCAGGTGTGGTGCCACTGACATCATGTGCATATGTAGCACGTGTACGCAAATTCACTCCACCAAAAATGTTATTGTAATCAGCTACAGCTAATAAACGATAACCCCATGCTGTTTGTGTCGCAAACGGATTTGTCTCTGGACCATTAGATAATCCGGTATGTAAACCTTCACCAACTGAACCTGTAAATGTGTTAGGTTCTAGAGATGGTGTTCTAGCAGTACCTGGTGCATTTAAACGAATCACTTCAGGATCTGGGAAATCTAGCACATCAACATAAGCAAACTCGCCAAGTAATACCAGATTATCAGCTCCTAACATAGGGCCAAATATATGTGATACAGTAAATTGGGCTTGGAAAGTATCCGACAATAAATACCCTGCGGCATATTCACCTAAACCAGTAGTTCCTGGTTGACCATTAGGAAGAACAATATTATTTAACTGAGATATACCCGCTAAATCAGGACGAAGACCAGCATTTGCAAGCTGCTCTGGCATCGCCATGTATAACAGTTCAACATCATCAATTTGTAAAGGTTCATCTTGACGGTAAGAAAACTCACCAGATAAGCCAGTTTCGCCAATATTAGTATTAAAAGATGCACCAAATAACGAGATATCTTCTGGATAAATGAATTCAGCTTTGGTGAAAGCACGTAGCTGTGTAATATTGTCTTTAGTAACTTCGTTACCCGCTAAGAAACCTAAATCTGCACCGATACCCGCAGCGCTGAAATCTGATGTTATACCAGACACTAAAGGTCGTGTGCTGTGGTAATTAATGTGGTAAAAACCAAACTCAGTTTGATTTAACTCGGGTACATACCAAGACAATTTCAAACCGTATTGCCCGCTATCTGATGCATCCCTATGGGCATCTTCAGAGTAAGCACGGACAGCAACCTTAGTTGGATAAGCTAAATAAGCAGCAGATAATGCTGAGCCAGGTGTCCCCGCTCGAAGTGCATCACCTAAACCATTTAACTCAGATAATAAGAAATCTAAGTGAATGTCAGGATTACCAGAAAAACCTAACTGAATGTTAGAGGCTTGACCACCCTCGCCTGCAAAATCATTTGTGGCAAAGTAAGAACCCGCAACAGGTAAACGAGAAGCTTCCCAATCATATTGGTAATAACCCGCGATAGAGACGTTGTCAGTCACACCTAATGAGGCATATACCATTCCCACTGGAATAAATACTTCTTTAAGTTCTGCACCTGGTGTACGAGCACGAGTAACATCAACTGGATTAGTCGTGTTAATACCATGCTGTATGAAAGTTGATTCACCCCAGCTAATTACTTGGTCACCGACGCGAACGGTTAGAGGCATTTCACCCACATCCATATCAGCATAAAAGAAGAAATCTAATAATCGTAAATCTTCACAAAGTTGTTCACGGGATTTTTTAGTCGCACATAAGTCGATTGAATCTCCACCAATAGGACGATCCCAGTGATTATTATCACTAGAAGTGACAAAGTCCTTAAAGTATAAGCCACGCATGAATAAGCCCATATTTTCATACTGGAAATCGATTTCATGAGAGCTGGAAACTTGAAAAGAGAACATATCACCTGGGTCGTTCATCAAGTTACCTAAGTCACCATTGGTAGAATAACTACCACGACCATCGGCAATGCCCCATACATCGGCGTTAATGTATATATTGTTGCCTAATGCCGAGTAACCAGACCAATTAAAGTCTGGTAAATTAGAATTACCAATTAAGCTTAAATCACGATCCTCGACTCGATATGCAGTACCAACTGTAAATGTTGAGTCTATCGTAACGGTCACATCGCCAAATTCAAAATCCGCAGCATTAACCGTTACCGCACTACTCGCAAGTAGCGCTGCAACACCGAGTGCTATAGGGGATTTTCTGAACAGGTTGGGTCTATGTGTCATATTTTTATTCTCCTAAATTGTCTTTATATCAGTAAAAACAATATATTAAAGACCGGAACTTATTGTTATTAACAAAATAATTACATTAATTTAATCGTTGTGCAAGGACTAATCCTACCAGTATGAGTGTTTAGCCCCTATTTTTTTATTATTTGTATAAATAGATTACATTTATTCTTCAAACTGTAAGATACTTTTTGACACTTTCTCAAATAAATCTTTACTTAATCCACGATTATCTAATAAGCGTCGCAACTGCTTAACCATGAGGGCCTGTCTTTCTGGAATATGAAGCTGCCATTGAGTTAACGGTGTAATAATACGAGCAGCGACCTGTGCATTCACACTATCTAACTTCATCAAATAATTAGTTAGATATTCATATCCTGAACCATCTGTCGCATGAAAACCGCACACATTAAAAAAGGCAAAACTACCAATTAATGCCCTTACCTTATTTGGGTTTTCAATGCTAAACATAGGGTGAGCTTGTAATAGTGTTAATTGAGATAAAATATCATCTCTCTCAACGGTTGCGTGAAGTGAAAACCACTTATCCATTACTACAGTATCATGTCCCCAGTCTTGCGAAAATTTATCCATCATCAAATTGAAGTTATCATTATTCGCTAATTGTCCAGACTTAAGACTCGATAACGTATCAGTCATATTATTACTATGCGTAAAATGTGATTGCGTAAGATGTTGATGTTGTGGCAGGTGCGCCAGTAACTGTAATAAAACCCCCGTTAAGCGTCTATTATTGACTTGGTGCTGTTCATAAGCATAAACGGGTGTAGAGTCTATTAATGCTAGGTAATTATCTAGAAATAATATTTCAAACTCATGCAATAAGTACAGGGTAATTGCTCTTTTAGCTTGATGCAGCTGTAAAATATCTCGTTGTGGTAGTGCTTGAAGTAGCGATTCAGTACTTGGCAATGATAACAGCTCAGCCAGTAATTCTGGCTTTGACATGTTTTCATCCATCCATGCATGAAGTGTATGTAACTGTAAAAAATCATGCAAAGTATGATTCACCAGAGATTGGTCCGATAACGTTATATGATGATCCGTTAAGTGCTGAGCTGCTTGTATAAATAACCCTTGCATCGCTTCCCACTTTACAAAATCATCTTGACTCAATTTGATAATTTGTAAACGCTGCGCGGGTGTAAAATGCTGGCTTACTTTAACGGGTGCTGAAAAACCATTAAATAACGTTACGATGCTGGCCTCATCTACATTGGAAAAAGTAATTGAGGCAGACTCTGTAGACATTACCACCACACCGTTTCCTTGGTCTTCATTAGCCAATATAAGAGAACCATCCACATCCAGACATTCATATTTTATCGGTAACACTAGTGGGTGCTTTTCTGGTTGGGCAGACGTAGTTGGTGTGTTTTGCACTAATTGTAACGTTAATAAACGCTTTTCATTATCATATGATTGTTCAACAGTGACCACAGGAGTACCAGATTGACTATACCATCTTGAAAATAATGATAAGTCATAATTATTTGCATCTTGCATAGCTGCAACAAAATCATCACAGGTGACTGCTTGGCCATCGTGACGATCAAAATACAATGTAATACCCGCTTTAAATCCTTTATCACCTAATAAAGTATGCATCATTCGAATTACCTCAGCACCCTTGTCATAAACAGTAACGGTGTAAAAGTTATTCATTTCAATGACTTCATCTGGACGAATAGGATGAGACATAGCTGACGCGTCTTCAGCAAACTGATGAGACCGCATCACATTAACTTGTTTAATTCGGTTACTTAACGCAGATGTCATGTCATCACTAAAACATTGATCGCGGTAAACGGTTAAGCCTTCTTTTAAACTCAATTGAAACCAGTCGCGACACGAGACACGATTGCCTGTCCAATTGTGAAAATATTCATGCGCGATAATCGACTCAATATTAAAGAAATCTTCGTCGGTCGCTGACTCAGGCTGAGCTAAAACAAACTTACTATTAAAAACATTGAGCCCTTTATTTTCCATAGCTCCCATATTGAAAAAATCAACAGCGACGATCATATAAATATCTAAGTCATACTCTAAATTAAATGTTTGCTCATCCCATTTCATCGATTTTTTTAATGAGTCCATGGCATGATTAGCTTGGGCTAATCGACCTTTTTCAACAAATACCTGTAAGCTAACTTCGCGTTGAGAGCGAGTCACATAAACATCTTCAAGGACATCAAAATCACCGGCGACTAACGCAAAAAGATATGCAGGTTTTTTAAAAGGGTCATGCCACGTGACAAAATGGCGATCGTTAGGTAATTCACCGGAATCAATAGCATTACCATTGCTTAATAGGAAAGGATAAGCGTTTTTATCTGCTGTGATTGTAACCGTAAATACAGATAGCACATCGGGTCTATCTAGATAATAGGTGATCCGTCGAAACCCTTCGGCTTCACACTGTGTGCAGAAAGTATTAGATGCAAAATATAACCCTTCAAGTGCAGTGTTAGATTGAGGCTCAATTTTAGTCACAATAGTTAGCGTAAAACATGCAGGTAAACGCCTTACAATTAGATTATTGTCAGATAAATCATATTGTGACTCATTTAATGTAACACCATCTAGCAAGATTGAAATCAGCGCCAGATCATGACCATCTAATATCAGCTCATCTAATGCGTTTGGATCGATTCTAGAAACCGTTAACTGTGACGTGACATGGGTGGCGTCAGGTGCTAAGTCAAAGGCTAAGTTTACGTTGTCGATCGTGAACGTGGGAGCTTGATAATCTAAACGTTTTTTTACCTGCATGCCACATCCTTATTGAGCAGTTTTGATCACAGATTCCGGTGGTGTTAATTTAAGGATCTTTATCCCTAAATACGCATATATTACCGCAAGCACTGGATTTATTAAGTTGAAGAAGGCAAAGAAAATATACGAAAAAGGATGAACCAGAAGCACACTATGCATGTAAGCACCACAGGTATTCCATGGGATAAGTGGTGATGTTAGCGTGCCTCCATCTTCTAAACTTCTAGATAAATTAAGCTGGTGAAATCCTCGTTCAGTGAATGCATCTTTATACATACGTCCTGGCATCACAATTGAAATATATTGGTCGGCAGTAATAATGTTGGTGCCCAGACAAGTTAAAATTGTACGAGACACTAATTGCCCTGCCGAAGTGGCCCCTTTTAAGCAAGCAGCGACAATACGGTTAAGCAGGCCCACATGTTCTAACACGGCCCCAAAAGACATCGCACAAATAATTAGCCAAATCGTGTTGAGCATTGACGACATGCCACCGCGCGAGAGTAAATCATTCAAATTATCATCAGGTGTACTGAAAACGACACCATCAAATAAAGCAGCCCAAACAACAATGATTTGATTTACCCAACCAGCGTGCTCAGTTGTCACTAAAGAAGTAATTAATTCCGCTTGAAATAACAGCGCCCATATACCACCAATTAAAGCACCAATTGCGACCGCTGGAAATGCTGGCATCTTTCGAATAGCAAGAGTGAGTAAGACCACTAATGGGATCAACATTTCAATCCCTAGCACAAAATATTGGTCTAACACGGTTTGCATCTGTTCAATACGCTCAGCAGAACCTGCGGTATCTTCACTAAACCCTAATATTAAAAATAATATAAGCGATAGAATAAAGCTTGGTACAGTGGTCCATAACATATAACGAATATGTTCAAACAAATCTGTACCAGCAATCGCTGGTGCTAAGTTGGTAGTTTCTGATAAAGGGGATATTTTATCGCCAAAATAAGCCCCCGACACAACCGCTCCTGCTGTTATTGCTAATGACATTTCCATCCCTGTAGCAACACCAATTAACGCAACACCTACCGTTGCTGCTGTCGTCCAAGAACTGCCAATACTCATAGCCACTACCGCACAAATTAAGCAAGTAGCCGTATAGAAAAAAGAAGGATTTAATAAATCCAAACCAAAATAGATTAAAGTGGGCACTGTCCCTGCCAACATCCATGTGCCAATCAGCGATCCTACCGCTAATAAAATAAGACACGCACCTAAGGACATGGAAATGCCTTTGACTATCCCTTTTTCAATACTTGCCCATGTATGACCATTTTTCAAGCCGATAACAGCAGCAATACCCATCGCCAGTAATAAAGCAATTTGGTTTGGCCCATAAGAAGAGTTATCTTCAAATAAGTACACTGCAGAACCCATCATGAAAACTAACAACACTAATGGGATCATTGCATCCATTAACGTAGGTGATTTAATATCCTGTGACATATTGATTTCCTTAGCGAGTTAGATAACTGAACGAATAAACATCACAGCAATTATGATCGGACAAACAAATTTCACATAAACCGGCCATATCTTCCAAAATAAAGAATGCTCAGCGCCAGAAAAACCGGATTTTAATTCTGTTAAAATATGATGGCGTTTCCATATCCAGCCTACAAAAATACACATTAATACGCCTAATAACGGTTGTGAGTATTGTGTGGTGATGCTGATAACGAATCCAAATAAATCGCCGAAATTTAAAATGATGATGGTACTGAGAGTTAAAATAAAGGCAGTCATGAACCAAACTGAACGGTTTCTAGAAATTTGCTGATTCTCAACCAGATAAGACACTGGCACTTCTAACATAGAGATAGAAGATGTTACCGCTGCAATACTCATCAACGCGAAAAATACACATGCGATAATGACACCTATAAAACCAATCGAAGCAAATAAGTTAGGTAACACGTTAAATATCAGAGCATCCCCTTCAATTAATGCACCTGTTTCAGTAAAGATAGCAACACCATTGGCTTGAGCAACATACATAGCTGGAATGATTAACATTCCCGCGAGCACTGCAACACCGATATCCACTAAAGCAACCGAAGCACCTAGCACAGGTAGATTTTCGTTTTTAGCGATATAAGAGCCATACACCAACATAGTGCCAACACCCAAAGACATTGAAAAGAACGCCTGGCCCATGGCACTAATTAATAGGTCTTGGTCAAATATTTTATTAAAATCAGGAATAAGATAAGCACGCCATCCATCAATCGCGCCCTCTTGAAAAGAGACATAAATAGTCAAGGTGACAATAAGTAATACCAACGTAGGCATTAGACGAACGGACCACTTCTCAATCCCTTGTTTTACCCCTCCTGAGACGATCGCAGCGGTAAAAATTAAGAATAACAAACAAAATAACCAATTTCGTCCAACAGAAAAATCGAGCAACCATGTTAATTGCGATTTATCTGTCATGAAAGACAGCACTGACTCTATAAGATACGCCAACATCCAACCGGCAACAATGGCGTAAAACGATAAAATAAGTGACGCGGTTAACGCTCCCCAGAATCCGACAAAACGCCCTACTTTTGAACCGGTAATATTTTCTAAGGCGTCTACGACATTAGCGCGAGTTGCACGACCGATGATAAGCTCAGCCATTAACACTGGATAGGCAAGAAAAAATGCTAAAACAAGGTAAACCAGCACAAAAGCCGCACCACCATTTTGAGCAACTTGTGAGGGAAATCCCCATATATTACCTAAACCTACGGCAGAACCTGCCGCAGCTAGAATAAAACCAAGACGAGAAGAAAACTCACCGCGAACACTCATGGTATCCCCTTTTTATTATTGTTGGGATAGTAACGTGTTCCTAGACGACAGACTGCGTTAGGATTTTTTACTATTTATTACAAATTTACCCGTGGCAATCAAATCATATGTGATATTAGCTGCCTCATCTAGGAAAGGGTCTATATCTAATGCATCTTCAGGAAGATCTTCCATAGATACAATAGGTTCTAGGCCCTTACGGAGCAAACGTTCATTTGTACGAGACAAACGTTTAGATTTACTCTCTTGCTGTTCAGCTAATCGCTCAGACTCAACAAGAGAAATATAATTTTTATCTTTGTTAGCTTGGTATTCTTGAATATCAGAAAATATGTAAGCAAACTCAGGATTCTGCATAACACGTTTATTATGTTTCGCCGTTAACACATCAATCGCATCTTGCGTGTGTGAGAAGGTGGTATAATTAGCGCGGTTAATGCGGTCATAAGGTAGTGCATTTTCTTCTTGGCTTTCACCCCATTCTTCAGGAATAACCGCTGAAGGATAGAGAATATCTGGGATAACACCAATATGTTGAGTGCTACTGCCGTTAATACGGTAAAATTTTGCTATGGTAAATTGGATACTGCCTAAAGGATTTTCATTTAAATCATAATAACGACCTAACCCTTTGTGACGTTGCACTGTGCCTTTTCCAAATGTCTGTTCACCTATTACTATAGCTCGATTATAATCTTGCATAGCAGCAGCAAAAATCTCTGAAGCAGAGGCACTGTAACGATCCACCAATACGGTTAACGGTCCATCATAATGAATAACACCATCATTATCTCGTTCAATTTGCACATTACCGGTATGAGTTCTTACCTGTACTACGGGTCCACTATCAATGAATAACCCGGTAAGGGTTCTAGATTCATTTAACGATCCGCCCCCATTACCACGTAAATCAATGATAATCCCACTAATATTATCTTCTTTTAAATCACTAATTAATGAGCGCACATGACCTGTCAAACCATTATAAAAAGACGGGATTTCAATCACGCCTAAAGGGGCAACATCACCAGCTGATGATTCAGGTAAATACACTTTTGATTGGGCTTGTTGGTCTTCAAGTTTGACTTTATCTCGGACTAGCTCGATGATTTCATATTTCTTTGACTCGCTATCACCTTTCAACACTTGTAATTTAACCGACGTACCTTTAGGGCCTTTTATGAGTTCAACGATTTCATCTAAACGCCAACCTACTACATCGACAATTTCACCCTTGTCTTGACCGACACCCACGATTTTATCTTCAGGTTTTAATTTCCCAGATTTATCCGCAGGACCGCCAGCGATAATTTTTCGTACCACTGTATGTTCATCTTCAATTTGTAAAGACGCACCAATACCTTCAAATGAAAGATTCATTTGCATTTGGAATCGTTCAGCATTTCTAGGAGATAAATAACTGGTATGTGCTTCAATTGAACGCGAGAAAGCATTCATTAGACTTTGAAAAACATCTTCTGAATTCGTTTGATAAAGACGTTTAATATTGCGTTGATAGCGTTTTTTAAGTATTTCTTTGGCTTCTTCTAGTGTTTTATCTGCAAGTTTCAGATTTAACAAATCATATTTAACTCGTTGACGCCATAACTCATTCATTTCTGATTCAGTTGAAGCCCATTGAGCATCCTCACGATCATAATAAAATTTGTCGTCAGCTTGATTGAAATCATATTTATTATTTAACAAGCTTAATGCATATTCTAAGCGAGATTCACGACGTTCTAAATTGACTTGATAAATGGTATATGCCGCACTCAAATCACCTTTATTCAGTGATTCATCAAAAGTATTGGCATATTTTTCAAACGTTTGAATATCAGAGGCTAGAAAAAAGTTTTTATTAAAATCTAAATTTCGTAAATAACGGTCAAAGATTTTTTCAGACAATTCATCATTTAATTGGAATTTTTTATAATGATTTCGAGCATATGTATTTAGAATCCGCTTCGCAGACTTTGCATGTTGTGCTTCCGGGGATAAAATAGGTAACGCTTCTATTTCAGGCGTCGACTCTGACACCGCTGCTATGACAGACATAGACAGCAAAGAAAGACTCACAACACTAAGTAATGGAGCGAAGCGTTTTTTCATATAGTTATTTCCCGTGATTCATTAATCGTAATTGGTCCTGACTAACTTTAACAATCATGCCTGTATTTAACTGAACCTGAATGCCATCTTTTTGAATATCAGTAATCACAGCAGGCATCGGTGATTTGCCGACTTTAACAGAGACAGCGGTCCCCGCTTTCAAATCACTCTGCGTCAATTTTACAGCAACTGGCTTAGGGGTATTTTTTGTTGGACTGTTTGTTTTAACTTTCGAACCCAACACTTTATGTTTGTAGTTCTTATTCGTCGGCGCTTTCTTTTTGGGAGCGTTCTTTTTACTCGCGGCGACTTTTGCTTTGCTTGTTTCAAGCTGCGAAGCAGCAAAGTCAGCATGTTCTTTGTCGATCACATCGCCTTCAACACCATCTAAGTCGACACGGTGAGCATTCTCTTTCAAAGATTCTAAATAGCGCCAAGAATTCGTATAATGTCTGAGTGTTGAACGTAACGTTGTTTTTGAAATGCGTTCATCGTTTTCTAAACGTGTCACTAAATCCTGAAAAACACCAATTTTTAGAGGCTTAGCTGGACCTTTTGTAGAGAAACAATTCGGGAATAATTCAGCAAGTAAAGAGATGACCGCTTTGCTGTCGGTAATTTTTTGAGGATTTTCCATTAATATTTGATTTTTTAAAGCTCATCGATGAGCGTATCATCCCAAGATGTGAGCAAATGATCAACCCAATCATGCAGATCATCATCATCTATTTCTACGATTTGTGGTTCGTTAACCCAAGTTTCCCAACAATAATGTAAACATTTCTCAATACTCTCAACGGGCATATCTTCATCCATCTTGTCATATACCAAGTGTAACAAGGTGTTAAGTGAGTCACTTGCGTCAACCGGATCAGAATGATAATCGAGCATATCTTCAGGAGTTGATAGCACAACATGAATATCAACTAAATACTTCATGAGGCAACACGTTCTATATGTTGGGTTAACAATTCAGCAATCGCGACTAAGCCAGTTTCATCT
>NZ_DS989810.1:16369-99458 GCF_000155775.1 Glaciecola sp. HTCC2999 | reverse complement strand
GTCAGCAACATTTTTTATTTCGCAACAGAAGGTTAGAAAATGAAAAGACAAAAAAGGGACAAAGCGACACGCGCCCACTCAAAGGGTTATCAAGCTGGTATCGCTGGCCGAGCAAAAGAGAACTGTCCATTTCAAGCATCCGAAACCAGGTCAGAATGGCTAGGCGGGTGGCGAGAAGCTGTTGAAGATCGAATATCCACCTTTGGCATGCGATGACATATCACAGATATAAAAAAAGCTCCTTATTGAAGTGACCCCCGAAAGCTAGACAAAACCTTCGGGGGTTTTTTATGTACAAATCAAAATATCAACCAGCATTTAAAGTTATGTTGGCTCGATGCGCACTAAACGGCGACTCATCGTATTCTCTGGCCAAAGAGTACTATGTTTCCTCAAGCCAAATACGTTACTGGGCACAGATTTATTCTATACATGGTCCTAGCGGATTAATATCACCACTTATTGATGCTTCTGCCAGTATCAAACTGTCTATTCTTAATGCCATGCATGAAAATGCTTGGTCACTTGGATATACCAGTGCTACATTTAAATTATCTTCTCCAGGTATTTTATATCGTTGGCAACAAGACTTTGATGCTTATGGGTTATCTGGACTGCATCCCAAACCAAAAGGTCGAAAAGTGAAGCATAAAGCCGTAGGCAAACAAACGAAATCAATTCAAGCGATGACGGATAAAGAACTACGTGAAGAGCTCGAGTACCTACGTACAGAGAACGCTGTCTTAAAAAAGTTAGAAGCCTTAGCTCAACAAAAGCGCACTCAAACCAAGAAAAAGTCTTAGTCGCGATAGAGTTAAAGGCAAGGTGTAAGCTTCCGTTATTGCTAGAGATATTAGGTCTGGCACGCAGTGTATACTACTATCATGTTGCTAGAGTCAGTGCTGCTGACAAATATGCGGATGTCAAAGCATGTATAAAAACGATTTATCATGAGCACAAAGGGCGATACGGATACCGCCGCATAATGTATACGTTGAGACAACATGGTCACTATATCAACCATAAAACGGTGCAGCGTTTAATGCAGCAACTTGGATTGAAGTCTACCGTGCGACCGAAACGTTATAATTCCTATCGTCACGACGCAGACAATCCAAACAAGAGCTAATGAACCGTGATTTTGAAGCAACTCAACTCAATCAAAAGTGGGTTACAGACGTTACTGAGTTTAACGTTCACGGCCAGAAAGTGTATCTATCTCCGGTCATCGACCTGTATAATCGCGAAGTTATCGCGTATCGCACAGCTAAAAATGCTACTTTGCCACTAGTAAGTGATATGTTAAAAGATGCGTTAAACACTTTGGAAACGGATGATAAACCGATGTTCCATTCTGACCAAGGTTGGCAATATCGGCACAAAGGAATACAGCAAATGCTCGCAGATAAAAACTTAACGCAAAGCATGTCCCGTAAAGGTAACTGCTTGGATAATGCGGTCGCTGAAAGCTTCTTTGGTGTATTAAAAACAGAAATGTATCATAGACAGAAATTTAAAAACGCGGATGAACTCATTAAAGCAATTGATGAATACATCCATTACTATAACCACAAACGCATTAAGCTAAAACTAAAAGGCCTGAGTCCGGTAGAGTACCGAAATCAAGCCTTGAAAGCTGCTTAATAAAGTGTCCAAGTTTAAGGGGTCACTTCATATGGGAGCTTTTTTTATATCTGTGTTTAGTAAGTGATTAGAACGCGCTGGTGTCTTGGAATAAACCTACTTTTAGATCTTTAGCTACATATATCTCACGACCATCTACTTCTACTGAACCATCAGCCATACCCATGAATAATTTACGCTTGATCACTCGTTTCATTGTGATTTTATAAGTGACTTTTTTAGCTGTAGGTAAAATCTGACCGGTAAATTTGACTTCACCCACCCCTAAAGCGCGTCCTTTACCAGGGCCACCAGACCAACCTAAGAAAAATCCTACTAGTTGCCACATTGCATCTAAACCTAAACAACCAGGCATGACAGGGTCTCCAGGGAAGTGACAAGCAAAAAACCATAAGTCAGGATTCACATCTAGTTCAGCAATAATCTCGCCTTTGCCGTGCTCTCCACCATCTTCTGTAATAGAGACAATGCGATCCATCATTAACATGTTAGGGGCTGGAAGTTGGCTATTTCCTTCGCCAAATAGCTCACCTTGGCTACATGCTAATAATTCTTCTTTGGTATAACTATTTTGGTCTAATGTCATGATAATTTTTTTCCTTTTTATTGAGTGCGTAATTTAGCGAACACTTGTACGCTTAACAAGTCTGAACAGTTATTTTTCATGTATTTTTTACCTTTATCTAGGCAATTGTTGTGCATTGATTAAATTAAGTACAAAATAGCTTCATTATTTTTCGACAAGCATCAGCATAAGTTACACTTGTATAGTAAATAATTACCTATGACGTATGTCGTTCTTAAAATAGAAAGGAAAGAATATGCGCAAGAAAAATCCATATGCGAACGCTGAAAAACAGAAACGGTTTCGTGAAAAACAAAAAGCCTTAGGCAAAAAAATGGTGCGCGGTTATGTGACTCCCCAAGCATTAACATGTTATGAAGAAATCTTGGATAAAACCAGCTGGTCGGATTCTGAAGTATTATCAAATGCGTTACGCATAACCTATGCAGCCTACAAAAAAGGGCAGATACGTATGTTGAACCAATATTTAGAAGATAATGATTTATAGATTAGCGACTGACCGGTACGATGTGTTTTTTTAAAATTCGACGCGCATCTTTTGCAACATCTGGCCGTTTTTGAAATGACCACAATCTGTCTCTAGCCATTTTTGCAGCATCTTCAATATCAACGACGGGTGTTGGATATTCTCCAGCTTCATCAATTCCAAATAGTTGTCTTTCCATTGGACTAATAGCCCATGGAGTATGCACCATATCATCGGGGTATTCTCTCAGCTCAGGTACCCATTGTTTTATAAATCGACCTTGAGGATCTTTTTCTTGAGACTGTTTTATGGGGTTATATAATCTGATGGTGTTAGTTCCTGTCACGCCAGCTTGCATTTGAAATTGAGGATAGTGAATACCAGGTTCAAAATCTAAGAATTGTGCGGCTAAATGTTTAACGCCTAAACGCCAATCTAAATTAAAATGGTGTGATAAGACACTGACTAACATCGCTCGCATTCTAAAATTGATATAGCCAGTCGCAATCACCGCACGCATATTGGCATCCACTATGGGAATGCCAGTTGTTCCAGTCTTCCATGCTTTTAATCGGCGTGAGATCACATCTTGATCAATTTCATAGGGGTAAGCCTGATAAGCATGATTAACTGGTCTCATTTCCATTGCACATTCACTTTCAAACTTTTGAATAAAATGACAATGCCAATGCAGACGAGATACCATAGCAGATAATGCCCGTTTCCATCCCTGATAGTCAGCCTCATTCAGCGTATCCAGTTTTTGATAAGTTTGCTTGATGGTGATATTCCCCCAAGCAATATATGGCGATAGCCGGGTACAGCTTTTTCTAGATAACTCCGGGCTAGATATATGCCTAGCGTATGATTTACCACGTTGATCGAGGAATGAATAATAAGTATGCCATGCACGCTTTTCTCCTCCTATTTGAAAGTTAGGATGAGATTCAGACCATTGAGGAGTAGGTAACTCAATATCTTGAATAGCCAAAGCTTGGTGGGTTAACTGCTCCACCATTGTTTGACTTACAAATGGAATAGCAGCTAAATCAGGATCATCACAAGGTTTCTCCATCATTTCATGCCAATACTTTGACCAATCTTGCCGATGATTTAATCCACGACGTACTACAGAATAGGGCGTTTCAGTCCATTTAATATGGTGTTGATGAAAATATTGTTGCATGGCACGATCACGCACATAAGTGAGTTCAATGCCAATCTCTTCATGACTATACACATTACCGATATCACATTGACTCAGTAAAGTATCAAATACCGTTTGAACAGCTCCTTGTAATACCAAAACTTGAGTTTGAAATTCGCTTAATTGAGCTTGCAGATCTACTAATGATTGGACCACAAACCGCCAATGGCGTTCGGAGTAGTGGGGGTCATGGATAAGATCAGGCTCAAATATATATAATAATAATATCGGTCTTGGATTGTGCATCACGCGACACAAGGGTGCATGGTCACGTAAGCGTAAATCACGTTTAAACCAAACAATATCAAGTGCTGGGCGCATAGTCCGCCCAATATCCGATGAACTCACCATGTGGATCATAGGTTTGCGTTTGTTTGTTTAAATTAAATTGACGACACCCACGAGGATCACTCCCCACGCCGGCCAGGTATTGCCAGTTACCCCAATTACTAGCTGGATCAAAATCAATCAAAGCTTCTTCAAAATAAGCGGCGCCGTATTGCCAATCTAAGCCTAATTCATGAATAAAGCAGCTCGCGACTAATTGACGGCCACGATTAGACATAAACCCGGTATATTTTAACTGTCGCATACAAGCATTAATAATTGGGTAAGCGGTATCACCATTGACCCAATCTTCAAACACTTTTTTATTATGGAAACCACGTGGTGATTTTTGTTGGATCCCATTGCGATGGTATAACGCTTTGCCGTGTTTAAGTTGTTGCCATTGAAAAAATTCACGCCACAGCAATTCAAAGAATAACCAATAGGTTGAATCATTAGCACCATGTTGAGCTTCATATTCGGTTATAGCGGCGGCTACTTGTCTCGGAGAAATACACCCAGCAGCCAACCATGGTGAAAGCTTGCTAGAAAACTCCCATCCTTCTAAGCCGTTACGAGTTTCTTTGTATTCACTGAGTGCTTGTGTGCCGTAGGTATAATGATGCATTTGTTCCTTGGCTTTTAATTCTCCACCAATAAGACGTTGTACCGTTTCATTCTTGGCAAGTAGTTTTTTGTCACAGACTTGTATTGCAGGAAGTTCGTCTGGCATGTTTTGCTCGGCGACTACCACCGGTGGGAAAGAAACAGGTAATGCGTTATCAGGTAGCCGCGCTTCACAAAATTTTTCTACTTTGCGACGAAACGGTGAAAATACATCGGGTAGATTTTCAATACTCATGGGCAGATCATCAATATCATACAAGGTGTAACTGTTGGTATTAATGATAGTCTTGTTTGGATATTGTATTTTGAGTGCAGAGATTAGGTTGCGTTCATACACGCCCGTATGAAAGTGCTTACCAATATGGGTAAAATTGAACTGCGTATTTAGTTGTTCAATGATATCGAGTGGTTCACCATAATAAATATGCAATTGCTGACCGAAAGTGTGTAACTGTGATTGTAAATCATCTAACGCTTGACGGATAAAGCGATATCGATGTTGTCCCATATGACGCTGGTTAAACTGGCCTGCACCTTTCTTTTTCGTCGTTGAAAAATCCGCAGCATTAAAGATATATATGCAATGTAATTGGTCAATTTGTGCAATGGTCTGTTGCAATGGAAGGTTATCTGCTAAACGTAAATCATGTTCAAACCAATAAAGCCCGTTGTTCATAATACCCTCAAGAAAATATTTAGAAAACATCAATACGTTATGAGTGACTGAATAGATTGCTGTTTTTAATATTTATTTCATAGAATACTGAACAAAATCAGCCTTCAAGCAGTAAAAAAGGTATTGTTCATCCACTGATAATTATCTATGTCTCATCCTCTTGTGATCATGTGGTTCCGCCACGATTTGCGTCTTAATGACAACCCTGCCTTGTATCGTGCTATTGAGCTTGCTGGCGAGCATGGCACTGTATTACCTATCTTTATACATGACACCTCAGCGCCTGATTTAGCAAAGCTTGGAGAAGCATCGCAGTGGTGGTTGCATCAATCATTAGCGTCGCTGTCAGCCTCGACGGGTCAACATCTCCAGTTATTCCAAGGAGACCCTTTAGCCATCATCGAGTCGTTAATCAATCAGTATGACGCGACTCATGTCATTTGGAACCGCGGATATGAGCCATGGCAAATCACGCGTGATTCACACATTAAGGCGACATTAAAAGATTGTGTCGAGGTCTTATCCTGTAATGGACATTTGTTGTGGGAACCGATGCAGGTGCTCAAAAAAGACAATACGCCTTATAAAGTATTTACCCCGTATTATCGTAAGGGCTGTTTAACCCGCTCAGCGCCACGTTATCCTGAATCCATACCTGAACATCTACCCTGGGCAACGAGGATTAATTCGACAAATATCTTTGAGCCATTGACTTTAGATGAGTTGAAGTTAATGCCATCAATTCAATGGTACGACACAATAGCGGCACAATGGCAACCAGGAGAGCAGGGGGCTAAAGACCGCCTTGCTACATATATAGAAGAAGCAGCAGGGCGATATCGTGAGGATCGTAATTTACCTGCGGTTAAAGGTACATCTTTATTATCACCCCACTTACATTTTGGTGAGATCTCGGTCAACACAGTTTGGTACGCTATCAAGGATGCATTCAAAGATGATCCAGAAAATGAGCATGCCGACACGTATCTAAGTGAATTAGGCTGGCGTGAATTCAGTCACTACTTGTTATTTCATTTTCCACATATTCAAACCGAAAATTTCTCATCAAAATTTAATGTTTTCCCATGGCGTTCTTCTCCAGAAGAACTTAAAGCATGGCAGTTTGGTAATACAGGTATACCTATAGTCGATGCTGGCATGCGTGAGCTGTATCAAACAGGTTATATGCATAATCGAGTGCGTATGATTGTGGGATCGTTTCTAGTGAAAAACCTCTTGATTGATTGGCGTGAAGGAGAACGTTGGTTTTGGGATTGTTTGTTAGATGCTGATATGGCAGCAAATAGTGCATCATGGCAATGGGTTGCAGGCAGTGGTGCGGATGCATCACCGTATTTCCGAATATTTAATCCTATACTTCAGGGTGAGAAATTTGATAAGCAGGGTGACTATGTAAAGCATTACTGCCCAGAATTACGCCTATTACCGCCTAAATTTATTCATAAACCATGGGAAGCGCCTAGTAATATACTGCAAGCTTGTAATATTGTGTTGGGTCATAATTATCCTAAACCCATTGTTGATTTAAAGGTATCACGCCAGCGAGCGCTTGATGCGTTTGCAGTGACTAAAGAAGCCAATTCGATATGAGTGATAAATCATTGAAATCCCTCCGGTTGGTTTTAGCTGATCAGCTCACCCATACGGTCGCAGCGTTGCAAGGTATTGATGCAGAACATGATGTTATTTTATTAGCCGAAGTACGTTCAGAGGCTAGCTATGTTAAGCATCATAAAAAGAAAATTATTTATTTATTTTCAGCGATGCGTCACTTTGCCCAAGAGTTAATAGCGCTAGGCTATAAAGTTCATTACACACAATATCTTGATGACGATAATCAAGGCTCTCTAGAGGCGGAAGTGGCATATAGACTCAAACAGTATGACTGTGACCAAGTCATTTGTACTTTTCCTGGCGAGTACCGTGTTCACCAAGACATGCTTAGTTGGTCTGACACGTTGGGAGTTGATGTAGATATCCGTGCTGATGACCGTTTTATTGCCACTATTGAGGAATTTGCTCAATGGGCGGATGGCAAAAAGCAGTTACGCATGGAATTCTTTTACCGGGAGATGCGTCGAAAGCTTAACTGCTTGATCCAAGACGGTCAACCCGAGGGCGGTAAGTGGAATTATGACGCCGATAATCGTGCTAAATTACCCAAAGATATACATATTCCTAACAACACTCAGTTTGCACCTGATGACATTACCCAAACGGTCATTGAGTTAGTCAAAACCGAATTTAATGATCATTTTGGTGATTTTGCTGATTTCCATTACGGCGTAACACGAGAACAAGCATTTATCGTATTAGACGAATTTATCGCTGAACGTTTAGTGAATTTTGGTCAATTCCAAGATGCAATGGCCCAAGATGAGCCTTGGC
Source organism: Glaciecola sp. HTCC2999 (assembly GCF_000155775.1). Taxonomy (GTDB): domain Bacteria; phylum Pseudomonadota; class Gammaproteobacteria; order Enterobacterales; family Alteromonadaceae; genus Opacimonas. The sequence goes on along the minus strand of NZ_DS989810.1, from coordinate 91,516 downwards.
TATTCCATTCACACATATCATTTTACCTCAATTCTGGGTTGTTGACTGCGCATGAGATCGTGGCACGTATTGAAGATGTGTATTACACCCATTTACATGACGATACATTACCTGCGATCCCATTAAACTCCGTTGAAGGCTTTATCCGTCAAGTTATTGGCTGGCGTGAGTATGTGCGAGGCTTGTATTGGTACAAAATGCCAGAATATGTTGAGCACAATCATTTAAATGCGCAAAGAGCATTACCTGATTTTTTTTGGACAGGCAAAACAAAGATGAATTGCTTATCTCAGTGTATTAAAGATACTAAAGAAAACGCATATGCCCATCATATTCAACGTTTAATGGTGCTAGGTAATTTTGCGCTGATTGCTGGTTTATCGCCAAAAGCAGTAAATGAATGGTATTTAATCGTCTATGGCGATGCGTATGAATGGGTAGAATTACCGAACGTATCAGGTATGGTGTTATATGCAGATGGTGGCATGCTCGCCAGTAAACCTTATGCAGCAAGTGGTGCATACATCAATAAGATGTCTAATTATTGTAAGCATTGCGAATATAAAGTCACCACCAAAACAGGTGAAGGGGCTTGTCCGTTTAATTATCTTTATTGGGATTTTTTATATCGTCATCGTGAATCATTAGCCAATAATCATCGTATGGGCATGATTTATCGCACGATGGATAAAATGGCGCCAGAAAAACTGAATAATGCCTTGGCCGATGCAGATACATTCTTAATAAAACTAGATAATAATGACATGGTCTAGTGGATGAAAAAATCTGAACTGCCATCAAAAATGTGTCCTGTGTGTGAACGTCCATTTAATTGGCGTAAAAAATGGGAAAAGAATTGGGAAAATGTGAAGTATTGCTCAAAACGGTGTGCGGGGAATAAGTCTAAGTCACGTTAAGTGTCTTCATATTACCTGGCATTAAAGTTCGCATAATGTATATTATGTTAAATTAAGTATAAAATGATAATATCTTTACTCTACACTCTTAATGATTAGATAAGGTTTCAATATGTTTGGTATTAATGTGAATCTCTCCTTAAACGTCCCCATTGATTATCTGTTTGAAGCTATCAGTGAGCATGGTGCTTATACTCGGTTTAAAGCTGTACGTTATGCAGCAGTTGTCGAGCCTGGTAATACGGAACATAATGGTTTAGGTGCGCTAAGAGAAATTCATGTCGGTCCATTACAATTTATGGAGCGCATTACCGTATTTGAACGTCCTAATCGTATGGATTACCATATTGAAGCAAGTAAACCAGTCAGTATGCAACATGATGTCGGCAGTATCATGCTAACCTCACTAAGTAATTCACAAACTCAAGTGATCTGGCAGTCACAAGGCCATATTAAGATCCCCTTACTTGGTTGGTTAATAGATAAAAAGTTCACCATTGATGGTAGCAAAGGATTTACGTCGATTTTGAAACAAATCGAGCGTGAATATATATCTCACAATACATAACCGACACAGAATTTCGACATATAGTGACAATATAGATGTTAAATGCCTATTTGCACTTCGCTGTCTATACCTTCACCATTAAATCATCTCATTCTTTATAAATAATTGACTCATACTTTAGAATGATAATGAACAGCAATAAATATTTAACCCCTTGTTTTTTAAGTATATTTTTACTTGTATTTATAAATCTCTATTTTGATTAGTATTTAAATTTCTATATTATTGAATTTGTTAATATTTTATTAAAAATGAGTGTATGTAATGCAAAAACGTTATCTTACCTGTTGTTTGTGTATCGCTTTTCAAATTAATGCTAAAACAACTAATGATAATTTTAATGATATCGATAAGATTGTCGTGGTTGGAGCAAACCCGCTAAGCCAACTAAGCGACACACGCTCTATTATTGGCCAAACGCAATCATTAGATAGTGACGCATTACATAAGCTCCCTAACCGCTCATTAGCTGAAATTTTACGTAATCAATTAGTTAGCGTGAATATTAATGATGTGCAAAATAATCCCTTCCAACCCGATGTGCAATATCGTGGCTTTACCGCATCCCCATTATTAGGTTTACCCCAAGGATTATCCGTATATTTAAACGGTACGCGAGTGAACGAACCCTTTGGCGACACAGTAAATTGGGATCTGGTTCCATTGGAAGCATTAGATAATGCAGTCTTGTTTTCAACATCCAATCCCGTATTTGGTCAAAACACATTAGGCGGTGCCTTAGCATTAAATACTAAAAACGGATTTACCTACGACGATACCGAGCTCAATGTCTCTATAGGTCAATATGGACGTGAAGAATGGTCATTACAAACTGGCGGTAATCAAGGCAATTGGGCGTACTATGCACTGGTTAATCAATATCAAGAAGATGGCTGGCGAGATTTTTCCCCTAGTGATGTGAAGCAATTATTCTCATCCTTATCTTATAAAAATGGGGAAACTCTTGTCGATGTGAGTTTCTTGCATGTCGAAAACGAATTATTAGGTAATGGTGCCATCCCAGAAGATTTACCGACTTTTGAGTCTCGCTCTTCCGTTTACACGCATCCTGATCAAACCAATAACGAACTTAATTTTGTCTCATTAAATATTAATACCGATATCAATGACTCATTGAATTTGGTTATTAATCTATTTGCACGTGAAAATACCACAACGTCTATTAACGGTGATGACAGTGATTTTGGGGCATGTGCCTTAGATACTGGTGCTATTACCTTATGTGAAATGGATGATGATGATGAAGATGTAGATATTGTCGACAATGCAGATAGCGATAATGAAATTGTCGACAATGAGGATGGCAACGACGATGACAGTATAATCCCTGACGCGGATGATTTTGAGATAGTGGAATTTGTTGGTTATGACGACTTGGCATTTAGTGATATTTCTTCCATTGATCCTAATGACGTTGACGGTACTTACAATACAGGTCGTGCAATCAACAGAAGCATGGGCGCAACGGCTCAACTGATCCATGAACATACTTTGTGGGGACAGCCCTCCACCACTATTTATGGTGGTGGAATAATTAAAGGTGATATCAGTTATGCGGCTGACACTACATTTGGTATCTTAGAAAATGAAACTGCAACAGATACTCGCACTGTTATTCCGATTGATGGGATCATGGATGCTGAAGCTAGAGTAAGACTCTTAGTTGATACTCAATCAGACTTCTTATACGTTTCTAATGTGAGTCAACTTACAGAAAATACAACGATAAATATGGCATTGCGCTACAACCGTGATCATATATTAATGAACGATACGTTGGCTGATGGTGAAGGCTCGTTAGATGGCGATCATAAGTTTATCAGCTTTAATCCTGCCATTGGTATGGATATACAAATCGATGACAATACTCGATTCAATGTGTCTTTAGCACAGTCGACTCGTGTCCCTAGCCCGGCAGAACTAAGTTGTGCTGATGAAAATGATCCATGCCGCTTACCTAATGGGTTTGTGGCCGATCCGCCACTTGAACGCGTGGTTACGCGTACCGTTGAGGCGTCACTTTCTGGACAACTAAATGCGCTAGCATATAATGCTACCGTGTTTGCTTCACACAGTTTGGATGACATTATTTTTCAGCAAGCTGGCACAACTTCATCGCGCGGATATTTCATTAATATTGATAAAACTCAGCGTATAGGCGCAGAGTTATCTGCTTCACGTCAATTTGAAAACTACTCATTACGCGGCTCTTATAATTATTTAGCGGCTACATTTGAATCACATTTCACCTCATTCAGCCCAATGAATCCATTAGGCCCAGATCGTGAAGTGACACCAGGTGATACCATACCAGGTCAGCCCGCCCATCAATTTAAATTAGCTGGGGAATACTTTATTTCGGATAATTGGTTAGCCGGTGTTCAGTTTATTTATGCCTCAAAACAATATTATCGCGGTGATGAAGCCAATGAAAATAAACAAATTGATGGGTATGGATTAGTTAATGCCTATTCTACCTATGATGTAACTGATCAATGGACGATTTCCGTCCGTGTAGATAATCTTTTAGATCATGAATACGACACCTTTGGTACCTATGGTGAAGCAGATGAAGTGTTAGAGGATATTTATCCGGAGATTGACTCGCCCTACTTCATTGGTGTTGGCCATCCGCGCATGATGTCAATTAACAGTCAATTTAGGTTCTAAGGGGAATGATGAATTCACTGAACCTGTGGCTAAGAGGAATATGTGTATTTATATGGCTCACCGTATGCTGTGGGTTCATCTTTGGACTTACTCCAAACCTCACCTACGCACAGACATCGAGCGAACTGCCGGTTCTTAAAGTCGGTGTCTTAAAGTTTGGCACGATCAATTGGCAGATGGATGTAATCAAACATCATAAGCTTGATATTCTCAATGGCTTCAAGCTTGAAGTACGTCCATTCGCCAGTAAAAATGCATCGGCTGTCGCGCTACAAAGTGGCGCAGTGGATATCATCATGACGGATTTGTTTTGGGTGAGCCGGCAACGCAGTCAGGGTAAACCCTATGTCCTTATGCCAACGGTAAAAGCAACAGGAGGTGTATATACAGCAACTAAGAACACCCTCGCTTCCCTATTTGATGGTCAACAACGCTCTATTGGAGTGGCGGGTGGTTCAGTCGATAAAAACTGGTTGCTCCTACAAGCCTATGCTAAACAACAGGGATTTGAACTATCGAAACACTTGAAGGCTAAATTTGCAGCTCCGCCACTTCTTAATCGCTTCATGTTAGCTGGTGAATTAGATGCCAGTATTAACTTTTGGCACTATAATGCACGTCTTGAGGCTGCTGGCATGCATGTCGTGCTTCCAGTAACAACCATGTTATCTACTCTGGGGATTACTACTGATATTCCATTATTAGGTTGGGTATTTGAAGAACAATTCGCGACAGAATCCGCCAAACTCTTAAAGAGTTTTATACATGCATCATTCGCTGCTAAACGTCAATTATCTGAAGATCCTAGTGAATGGGATCGGATTGCACATTTAACCAAAGCAGAAAATAATACTGTCTTTCACACTCTACAATCACATTACCCTAACACATTATTGACAACATTTACTCAGAGCGAGGTCAAAGCAACTCAGCAGCTATTTGAAGTTTATCAAGGGCTTGGTGGTCATGAACTCTTAGGTCAAGATACGTCATTTGATCCAAATATCTATTGGTCCGAGGCTAAGCAGATATGGCAAAATCAACAGTAAGCTCCGCGCAAGTTTCTTTGGTTGCTCGAACTACACTGATCAAAATTAGTGTGTTTTTGTGTTTATTGATAGGATGGCAATTACTAGCAATGGGATTAGACTCTCCTGACTTCCCATCATTTATCAATACACTGGCCGCTTTTCATTATCATGCGTCTCAAGGCGACTTGCTTAACAATGTTTTTATTACTGTGACCCGTGTTGGGATCAGTTTTACACTGGCCATGCTATTAGGTAGTGTCATGGGTATATTAATGGGAGCTAGAGCCTGGTTCAATATCATCACCGATAGTGTCTTAATCATATTATTAAATATACCTGCACTGGTGGTTATTATTCTCTCTTATATTTGGATTGGATTAGTTGAAGCGGCCGCTATCACTGCCGTGGTGATCAATAAAATACCAACAGTAGCGGTAATGTTGCGCGAAGGCGCTCGTACCACTGATCCTAAATTAACAGAACTGGCACGGGTTTATAATATTTCTTGGTTTCGTTATTTACGGTATATTTATTTGCCTCAACTTTATCCCTTCCTCTTAGCTGCTGCACGGAATGGTTTATCCTTAATCTGGAAAATCGTGCTAGTGGTGGAACTATTAGGTCGCAGTGATGGTGTTGGTTTTGCATTGCACAGTATGTTTCAATTTTTTGATATTGCAGGGATTTTAGCGTACACCATGGCCTTTATTACTGTGGTATTTTTAATTGAATTAGTCTGTTTCAAACCCTTTGATAAGCGAGTACAACGTGGACGATAAACCGGCGTTATCAATAAACATTAATCAGTTCGCTTTTGACCATGACAAGTACGTCATTGAGCATATAGAACTGGCTGTTCCAGAGCAGCAGTTGGTATGCATTATTGGTCCCTCTGGTTGTGGTAAAAGTAGTTTTCTTAACTGCGTTGCCGGTCTATACCCTAATAATAATGCGATACATGTAGAATATCCAAATGAAAAAAGACTCGCTTATATTTTTCAAGAACCGCGGTTATTACCATGGCTGAATGTCTACGATAACATTGCGTTAGTCACACCAAATGAAGTACCTGAGCAGATCTATCAGCTGCTTGCAGATGTTGGACTAGCAGAACATAGTCATTGTTACCCAAGTACATTATCTGGAGGAATGCAGAGACGCGCGAGTATTGCTCGTGCATTTGCAGTCAAACCCACTATTTTACTCTTAGATGAACCCTTTGTGTCACTCGACGCTCCCACTGCGCAACAATGTCGCGATGTATTACTCAAATTAGCAAAGCTACATCGCACGACTATCTTATTTGTCACGCATGATTTATCGGAAGCTTTGTATTTAGCCGATAATGTTTTATTTTTATCACATCGCCCATCAAGAATCGTTCATCAATATCAGCCCACACGTTCATCGAGTATTGAAGATAACAATATCAGTGAGATGAAAGCAGCTATATTACAGAGTCACCCCAACATACTATCAGGGAGTACTACTTAAATCATACAGTGTTTAGCTATTGAGAACTCGTAAAGTAGTAATTCCCTCCTCCTAAAGTCCTAGCGCTAAAGTGCATGTCTAAATAACCTTACAATTCCGTAATATGTGGAATTATGTCATGTTGATTTTCACAGTATTGTGTCATTTCAGTAACATAAAACATACATTAGGACGCAATTATGAAACATATTTTAACAAAAAGTTTAATCGCTACGGCTATATTAGCAAGTTCAACAGCTGCTAATGCTGCTGTTGAAATCTATAATAACGATGGTACAACATTCTCAGCTGATGGTTTAATCAACATCTTCTATGTTAATTCTAGTATTGATGCGACAGATGCCGCCGGCGATGTTACCAGTCGTGACCAATCTCGTGTAAAAATGGGTTTCTTACCGAATAATATTGGATTCGGCTATGGAAAGCAGTTAGATGATATGAAAATTGAAGTACGTTCTTCATTTTGGGTCAGTGTTAATGATACTGATTTAAACCGTGGTGCAAACGCATTAGGTACTAATTCATTGATTGATGTACGTCAATTCTATGCAAAATTATCAGGGGATTGGGGTTCTTTAACTTTAGGTAAAGACTTTGGTTTATTTAACCGTACCAACATCCTTGGTGATGAGTTATTGTTAGGCTACGGTCAAACATCTGATACCTTTGGTCTTGTTGATGGTGGTAATGTATCATTTGGTAACATTTCAACCGGTTATTCTTACCCGTTCCCGAAATCTCAAATTACTTATCGTACCAATGATATGAATGGTTTGAGTCTTGCTGTTGGTATTATGGATCCGAATAAAGCTGCTGCGGGTTCTTCTGAAGATACTCCTCGAATTGAATTTGAAGCAGTATATGCTGCATCAATGGATAGTATGGATGCAAAATTTTGGGTGAATGGCGTATCACAATCAAGTGAAGTCGAGGGTGTAGATCAAGATCAATCAGGTCTAGGCTACGGTGTTAATGTGAAATTTTCTGGTATATCACTCACTGCATCAGGATACTCTTCAGAAGGTCTAGGTCATGTTGCAGGCTTAGATCATGTCGTGGGTGCTGAATCAAATGAATCTGATGGTTATTTAGTTCAAGCCTCATATACTACAGGTGCCAATCGTTTTGTTATTTCTTCGGGTGAAACCGAAAATCTAGATAAGTCAGCACCCGCTGCTGGTGTGACGAAACACTCAAACTTCGCACTGGGTTATTTCAGAACAGTTCGTCCAGGCGTTATTTTAGTAGCTGAATATAATAATACAGAATCAGAAAATTCTGTATCTACGGTTGCAGAAGATAATGGTACTTTTTCAATTGGTACTGTTGTCACTTTCTAAGATAATTTATATTTAATATGAACATTGATAAATATAAATAAAATAATTATAGGGTGTCTTAATGGCACCCTTTTTATATTTTATCTATGATATTTAAGCGATTAAAAAGCACCGAAAGGAATTTAAATATGCTATCATCTGATCTGTTATTAAACTGTGAAAGTGATGTTATGTACAAGTTATTAATCGTAGACGACCACCCCATTTTTAGACAGGCAATTACAGGCATAATTGCGGACAAATTTACCGGTTCTTCTTGTATAGAAGCTGATTCAATTGAATCAGCCAAAACTTATATTAGTCAGCATACTGACATAGATTTAGTACTGCTAGATTTAAACATGCCCAGTACGTCTGGACTTAATGGTTTATTAGAGCTTAGAAACGAATACCCTAACCTACCCGTCGTAATTGTATCTGCGGAAAACGAAAAACAACAAATATTACAAACTATTTCTTATGGTGCTGTAGGCTTTATTTCTAAATCGTCTTTGGTTGATACTATTACCAGTTCGTTAGAATCTATTTTTAATGGTAATGTATGTTTACCATCTGATTTAATTCGCTCACCAATAAAACCACAAAGCACCGCAACAAATAAAGACTTTGAAATATTACCTGAAAAAATGCAATTATTAACGAGAAAAGAGTTAATGGTTTTAAAATATTTAACCCAGGGTGAAGCCAATAAGTATATTGCATATGAAATGAACATTTCAGAAACCACAGTTAAATCACATGTTTCATCAATATTAAAGAAATTGGGTGCTTCTAATCGAGTTAAAGTGGTTGTGGGTAGTGCTAATATTGATTTTGACCAATATTTAAAACGCTAGATTTTCTAACATAAACATTGTTGCATCGTCATACGTAATTTTAATGGTTTGACGGGTTTGTTCAGTAATATGATCCCATTTTGTTTACATTCTTCTTGAAGAGATTGAGAATAATTGGCCGAGATCATAATTGTTGGGATACTACTTTTTCGTTTTGTGGTTATTTCCTGGCTTACCATTATCCCCGTTTGTTCATTATCTAGATGATAATCTATAATTAATAGGTCACAATTTTCTTCTACACTAATACTATCTTCTAAAACTGCTAATGATGTCGCAACCTCTACCTCGCAACCCCATGCACTGAGTAATACATCCATTGCATCGCAAATGTTAGGATCATTATCAATGACCCATATCCGAGCACCATTAAGCGATTGAGGCTGAGATGGTTCAGATACTGAGTGTTGATAATATTCTGAGGATGATACGATGGGTAGGCTTACAGAAAAACACGAACCCTGACCTAGCTTTGAAGTCACATCAATATCATGTTCTAAGACTTTCGACATTTTATCTACGATTGCTAATCCTAAACCTAAACTTTGTTGAGCTTGGACAGTGCCCTTTAGACGTTTAAATTCTTTGAATATTTCTTGCAAGTCTTCTTGTGCAATGCCTACGCCAGTATCTAAAACTTGTATTTCAACTTTGTTACCACGACGACGACAACCTAGTGTTACTTTTTTTCCTTTAGCATAGCGAATAGCATTGGATAAGTAATTTCTTAAAATCCTCGCAAGTAATAAACTATCTGACTTGACATATAATTGAGTAGGTATAAACGTAAATTCCACATCATGTACATAAGATATTTTTTCATAATCGGCGGAGATATTGGATAACAGAGAGTTAAGTGGGAACACTTGAATATCAGGTTTGATTAAACCCGCATCTAATTTAGAAATATCAACTAAAGTAACAATTAAGTTTTCTAAATCATTTAATGAACTTTTAATAGAATTTAATAAAGGTTTTTCTGATGTTTTGAAATCGCCAAACAATGAAGCTGCAAATAACTGTGCCGCATTTAAGGGTTGTAACAGATCATGGGAAACTGCCGCAAGGAATTTAGATTTTGATTCTGTCGCTTCTTTTGCCGATATGATTGCCTCTGACAAACGTTCTTGAGCTTGTTTACGGCTCTCTACTTCACTTTCTAATGCCCGCGTTCTAATTTGTACTCGTTCTTCTAATTCAAAGTTTGCACTCTGTAATGCTTGTGCCGCATTAATACGATCAGTAATATCATTGATTAATACAAAAAAACCATCGATAGAGCCGTTATTATTGACGTTGGGTACATAAGATTTCTGCAAATAACTTTGTTGACCGGTGACACTGGTTTCTTTACTTTCAAAAGAGACCACTTCACCATCAAGTGCGCGATTAACAAAAACTGATATCCGTTCCCAATCGTCAAATAAATTACTTGCCTCTAGATCTTGACCAATTAACTCCTGTCCAGGATCACCATACCATTGGTTATATACTTTATTAGTGAACATAAATTGCTTTTGTTTATTTACATAAGCAATCATGGCTGGGACGTTATCCGTTATGGTTCTAATCCAATTTTCACTTTCTCGTAAAGATTGTTCATAGCGATGCTGTTCGGTAATATCGGATATAGTAATAATACTTCTTCCATCACTGATAAAATGCCGACGTACTTCAATCACATTACCATTAGTTAATTCTTGGATATGAAAATTCATCTCGCGTGAAGGGTATAAAAAAACCTCTGTAATATTATTAAATTCATGTAACTGTGACACATTCTGTATATTCTCATGTGATAATTCACAAAAATGCTCAAACTTAGCATTCCAAACTTCCGGTGCTTCATTATTATTAAGTAACAATACACCTTGTGAAAGATTATCAATAAGATTTTGTAGGAGCGTATTTTTTTGCGCGATTGCTCTTTCATAACGCCGTGTCTCTGCAAGCTTGATGTGAGTAATATCAGTAAATAGTAACACCATCCCTCCATCTTGGATGCGCTTTTCATTTAACTGATACCAACGATTGTTATTTAAATGGTATACCGCATTATTTTCATCACTATTGGGGGTGACACTTAAGATGATCCCTTTTAACTTACCAAGTGCCTTTAGCTCATAATAATTAGAGCCCACTAAAGAACTTAATTCGGTATTTTTCCATAATCTCTTAAAGTGGTTATTCTGATATACAATGTCACCTTGGTCATTGAGTAAGACAAATGCTTCTGAAATACTCTCAATCGCGTCAATAAAACGTTGACGAAATAAGTTTGCATCTTGGTTTGCTTTAGAGAGTTGCTGATTAAGAGCTTGTAAATCAGCAAGCGCTTGATTTAATTCATGGGTTTTTAAATTAACTTGAAGCGCTAAATGCACCGAACTTTCAAAGGAAGCATATGCCGCGTTATTATCATGGCCCTCTTCAATTCTAAAAATCAATGCATTATTAATTTTTTGTAACTTTTCATTTTCAGCTTTGAGCGCAGCTATTTCGGCTTGAGCGTCAATATATGATTCTTGCTTTGGCTTATTCATAAGGTTCCTGGCTTATGTACACGCCCGTAAATGTTTGATTTAAATGTAAGCCATTAATATGTTCACCATATGCATTAAAACCTACCAATTTAAATTGTTCTTGTATTTGTTGAGTTTCGTTTGATTGTAATTTTGAATCGACTTCTAAACGTCTTAAAAAACAGTCACACCCCATCACTACATGCGGTTTACCAAGACTAGATTTGATGTGTTCTAGTTTCTGTAATAAAGGTTGGTTGATATCAAGTAATTCAACCTCGTTGAGCACAATACCAATATCAACTGCACAATAAAAAGATAAAGAATAAAAATCTTTATTCACTCGCTGTATGGAACGAATATAATAATTACCCGCAATTTTCACTGCTACTGGATGTAAAGAAAATACCTCATGTTCCAAATCATTGACATCTAAACCTAATAAATCAGCATATACCGATGCAGCAGGCTCTCCGTTAATCTCAAAGACTTGTCGAGTGTTAGGATCTGCATCTGTTACCACTAATTTACTTAAGGAATTTTTAACATGATCAACTGAAAAAACGGAAAATTTTTGTACCGTATTAATTAACATAATGATGGCGGCTGAATTTCGGAATCGACCATTATAAAATACATATGTCTTATTTAGGTTAAGACCATCACCTGCAGAACCGCCAAAATGAGGTAAACCTTCACTGCAGCTATCAAAAGTAATTAAGAAATCCTCTTCTTTCGATGCTAAACCGTCAACTAGAGAAAACAGAAAACTTTGAGTTGCTAATGGTGCGATCGCTTTAGGTTTCATTTTGTCTTTAAGCGTATTCATGATCTTCTGTGCATCTAATAAATTAAATGACGTCAAGTTTTCTACTAATGTTGTTTGAATTGCAAAATGACTATCATGATAAGCCAACACAACTATCGAATTATTTTCATACCCTTGTGCTGCAAACTCTCCAGCAGTTGTACATCCTACACATTCATGTTCAGGAAAATGATGATTAATATTATAAGCTAGTGAATCTAATTCATAAGAAGATGAACAATAAAAAATAAGTGTACTGACTTGCTGTAAATTTATTTGAGCTTTTAATTCTAAACACGCAATGTGAGGGTCATTAGCATGTGTAATAGCAGTAGTACTGATTGACATTTTTTCTAATTATACTTGTATGATTAAGTTGTAAATATAAAGTAAATCAAATGCTATTAAATTACTACTTTAGTATGGTTTATGAAGTTATATCGGCTTAACGGTTATAACACCGTTTGCTGGTCGCCGAGATGAGCCCTTTTTACCTTTGTATTTATCAATCACACAAATATTTGGATTTTCAATTGTTACCACACATTCGAGACATTGAATACATTCACCATAATCAATTTCACCCGTCGATTTGATTGCATCTATCTCACATTTTTTTGTTTTACATAACTGACAAGGAGAACCACACTCATCACGGCGTCTTAGCCATTTAAATAAAGGGAAACGACCTAATATCGCTAAGCCAGCACCTAATGGACATAAATAACGACAGTACACTTTATGAATTTTCATACTTAACAGCAGTAACAACACCGCATAAATAACAAATGGCCATGTTCTAACAAAATGTAATGTAATAGAGGTCTTAAACGGTTCTATTTCAGCTAGTTGCTCGGCTATATTTAACGAAATGAAAGCACTGCCCACTAATCCAACTAAAATGACATACTTAAGAGATTGACCCAGTTTATGATGTTGCGGTTTAATCTTAATTTGTTTGATTGAGAGTTTTTTAGCCAGCATTCCAGCAAACTCTTGTAACGCACCAAAAGGACATAACCAACCACAATATAAACCTCGTCCAAACAAAAATAAACTGACAAAGACAAAGACCCAAAGAATGAATATTACAGGATCTAGTAAGAACACTTCTATTTTAAAGCCATTATATAGCGCTAATAATAGCGTATATATATTCACAACAGATAACTGTCCTTGTGCATAAAATCCAATGAAACATAATACAAAAATTAAAGATACGCCTCTTACCCAATGTGTTGCCTGCTCATGTTTAACCAATGCGGTTTGTTTAATAAACATCACTGTTAACCCAATAAGATATAAACAGATAATCGCGATGATCCACGTTCGATCAAACCAAATCCGCATCCACAATGGCATTGGTTCATCGACAATGGCATCTGGATTTAGCATAAATAAGGATTCTGGTAATGTCACAGATAAAGGAAAGATATGCTGTTGGATGTCAAAGAATGACGCCTTGTAGTTGATGCCCATACCAAATGTCATTTCACGACTCAGTTCAAAGCCTGATTGTGATTTTAAACGTAAAATATGAATATCTTTATAATCAGGTAATTCAGTTATATAAGAAGGGTCATAAAAACTATAGAAATCAATATCACGTAAGTCGGTAGGAAAACCACTTTGAGTTAATGATAAGTTAGATGGTGGCGTCTGTGGAACAAACTCATTATTCACGTAAGAATAATCTCCGTTACTGAGCATCAATAACGCATGCTCACCCGGCTTAAGATTTTCTTGTAAACGAGCGAACTCATCTTCTCCTAGTAGATTTTTACCCACTAATGGAATATTGATGAATGCCATATACATATCGATAAAATAATCACTTTTTTTATCGATATCGTCAATGACAGCAACCACTTCACTTTTAAGTTGGGTGGTTATTTCAATATCGGTATAAGGTATTTGCCAATGTGTAATTAACCCACGCTCTACTAGTTGATCAAAGTTCAACGGTTCAAAATTTTCCGCCTCAGGTTTTAGTATTTTATTGCTTGGGGCAACAAAGCCATCTAATTTAGCGCGGGCCACCTTTAGAGCCGAGGTCACAATAGTATCATTGACCACTAAAACGGATACCGTCGCTCGTGTAATGCCATCAAAATAAGTCGCAGTTGGTGAGCTTCTATCATCACTGCCAATGATATAGCGTTCACGTATTGAATGGTTTTTATATTGTTCAACAAATTCAAAAAAAGGACCTTCACCTAAACCATGTAAAAATATAGGCTCGTTATGTTTAATAACTTTAAGTCCCAATAATAAACCTTGAGGATCCAACCCGATTAAAATATTGATGGGTTCGCCAGAAAATCCCATAAAATTAGCAAAATGCTGGCTTTCAAATGCGTAGCCCAATAATTCATTGAGTTGGTATATAGGAATAACAGGAATGTCAGGGTCAAGTTCACCAATTCGTGTGGCAGTAGGAAATATCTCATCAATTGCAGTGGGAATATCAGTCACATCCCCTTCTTTACTCAATGCAGGATGTAAAGTAAGCGAAACAACAAAGAACATTATCCATACACAGAATCGAATTGTAGTTGCAAATCTGAACATGGATAATGACCTCTAAATATAAAAGACGGCGCTTAAAAAAAATGGTGACGTTCATTAGATAAACGTCACCATTCGACACACATTATTTAATGTAAATCGACTTAGAAAAAGCCAAGTGGATTAATGTCGTAGCTGACTAATAGATTCTTAGTTTGCTGATAATGATCAAGCATCATTTTATGTGTTTCACGACCAATACCTGACTTCTTATAACCACCGAATGCAGCATGTGCTGGATATAAGTGATAACAATTTGTCCATACACGTCCGGCTTCAATCTTACGACCAACACGGTAAGAACGATTAGCATCACGTGTCCATAAACCAGCACCTAAACCAAATTGGCTATCATTAGCAATAGCAAGCGCTTCTTCTTCAGTCTTGAACGTTGTTACAGCGATAACTGGACCAAAAATTTCTTCTTGGAAAACACGCATGGTGTTATTACCTTTTAAGATAGTTGGCTGAACATAATAACCAGAATCTAAATCATCATTTAATGACTCTTTTTCGCCACCGGTTACAACTTCTGCACCTTCATTTCGACCGATATCAATATAAGAAAGAATCTTTTCATATTGTTGACCAGAAGCCTGAGCACCCACCATAACATCCGTATCGAGTGGATTACCGCGAACAATCGCTTTTGTTTTTGCTAAAACACGTTCCATAAATTGATCATATATGCTTTCTTGGATAAGTGCGCGAGATGGACAAGTACATACTTCACCTTGGTTAAAGTAACCTAACACAAAACCTTCAGCACATTTATCAATGAACGCATCTTCTTGATTCATGATATCTTCAAAGAAGATATTCGGTGACTTACCACCAAGCTCTACAGTTGATGGAATTAAGTTTTCGGCAGCACACTTTAAGATATGCTCACCTACTGGAGTAGAACCTGTAAACGCAATTTTAGCGATTCGAGTTGAAGTCGCTAACGCTTCGCCCGCTTCTTTACCAAAACCATTAACTACATTCAAAACACCAGCAGGGATTAAATCACCAATAATTTCTAACAAGACCATGATACTTGCAGGAGTTTGTTCTGCAGGTTTAAGAACAATGGTATTACCTGCAGCAAGTGCTGGTGCTAATTTCCAAGCAGCCATCAATAATGGGAAGTTCCATGGGATGATTTGCCCTACTACACCCATAGGTTCATGGAAATGATAAGCCACTGTGTTTTCGTCAATTTCAGACATATTGCCTTCTTGAGCACGAATACAACCTGCATAATAACGGAAGTGGTCCACACATAAAGGAACATCCGCGTTTAAAGTTTCACGAATAGCTTTACCATTATCCCATGTTTCAGCCACAGCTAAAATTTCAAGATTTTCTTCAATACGATCGGCTATTTTAAGTAACATGTTAGAACGTTCAGTAACAGATGTTCTACCCCAAGCATCTCTAGCGGCGTGAGCTGCGTCTAAAGCTAATTCAATATCTTCTGCAGTTGAACGAGCAATTTGACAGATATCACTACCATCCACAGAGGTAGTATTTGTAAAGTATTCACCTTTAACTGGGGCAACCCACTCACCACCAATATAATTGTCATACTTAGCTTTGAATGAAAAGATAGAGCCTTCACTCCCTGGATTTGCATAAATCATAAACACCTCGGTTATCGTTATGGTTAGGCTGTGGATAGATAAACAACCTAAGTGAAAAACATCAATCAGCTGCATGACTGGTTGATAATTTAAAAATTACTTTAGATATATTGCGCTTGTTATCCAAACACTACTATTACTCGATGGGTTTAAAAACTTCCTACTTTGGGATGATTTTTTAACATTTATGTAATAAATATTGCTTGGGTAAAACATAAAAAAAACCTCGATAGAAAATCAATTTCATACCGAGGTTTTGATAGTTGTAGCTATTACTTTATTAACTTAGTTTTGTGCTAGTTGAGCAAACTTTTTAGGCAATTTAAATGTCCAAACGCTACCACCTTGGTTAAGGTCTTTAACACGTTTTGCAACATCGCCGCCCCATAATGGTACCGCACCACCCCAACCAGATAAGACTGAGATATATTGCTCACCATCCATTTCCCAAGTTACAGGGGACCCAACGATACCTGAACCGGTGTTAAACTTATAAAGTTCCTCACCTGTTTTAGCATCAAAAGCGATTAAATAACCTTCAGGGTTACCTGTAAAGACTAAATTACCAGCTGTTGCTAATACACCACCCCATAAAGGAGCATAGTTATTATAGCGCCATACCGTTTCACCTGTTTTAGGGTCAATCGCACGTAAAACACCAATATACTCATCTTTTAATGCTTTGATTGTGAAACCAGCTCCTAAATAGGCAGCACCTTTTTTATATGCTGTTGGCTCATTCCAGATTTCCATTTCCCACTCATTTGATGGTACATAGAATAATCCAGTGTCTTGGCTGAATGCCATTGGCATCCAGTTTTTACCACCTAAGAAAGAAGGTGCTGTTACCACTGAGTCCCCTTTTTTACCATCACTAGAGGCTGCAGGATTACCTGGACGATTAGAATCATCATAGATAGGTGAACCATCTTCATTTAAGCCTTTAGCCCATGTGATTTTATCAACAAATGGGAAACCACGGATAAAGTCACCATTTTCACGGTTTAAGACATAAAAGAAACCATTTCGATCGGCGGTAGCGGCTGCTTTAATCGTTTTACCTTGTTCTTGGTAATCAAATGAAACAACTTCGTTAACACCATCGTAGTCCCAACCGTCATGTGGTGTGGTTTGGAAATGCCATTTAATTTTACCTGTATCAGGGTCAATAGCTAAACGTGAAGATGAGAAGTAGTTATCACCTGGACGTAAGTGTGAATTCCATGGCGCAGGGTTACCGGTACCAAAGAATAAAGAATCAGTATCGGCATCATAAGTACCACCTAACCATGGTGCAGCACCTCCTGATTTCCATAAGTCCGCTGGCCAAGTTTTACCAGGCGCACCACCAGAAATACCATTTTCAATTTTCTTACCGTCTTTGACAATGTACCCCATATGGCCTTCAACAGTCGGACGCTCCCAAACTAATTTACCATTTGATGCGTCATAAGCACGTACTTTACCTACGATACCAAATTCACCACCAGCGATACCCGTAATGACCTTACCTTTTACTACGATGGGAGCTGCTGAAATTGAATATCCAGCTTTATAATCTTCAACTTTCTTTTTCCAAACAACCTTGCCCGTATCTTTATTCAACGCAACTAATTTTGCGTCTAACGTGCCAAAAATGACCAAATCACCGTATAACGCAACACCACGGTTAATCACGTCACAGCAAGGCATGATGCCATCGGGTAATCGTGCTTCGTATTGCCATAACTCATCACCCGTACGCGCATCAATTGCAAATACACGAGAGTATGAACCGGTGATATACATCACGCCATCTTTGATCATAGGTTGTGATTCTTGACCACGTTGCTTTTCACCGCCTAATGAGAATGCCCAAACAGGACGGATATCTTCGACTGTTTGAGTATTGATTGTGTCTAACGTACTATAACGTTGACCGTGTAAACCCAAGCCATTGGTAACGACTTCGTTCGTTGTTAGATGATCATTTACAATATCATTGTCAGTGACTTGCGCATTTACTGAACCAGCGAATGCGAAAGACACTAATACTGATAAAGAAAGTGCTTTTGCTTTACCTTTATTTAACATTCTCATTTCCTCATGAAAGTTATTGTATGTACACGTGTTCTGCTTACATGCCATTAACAACGTATAAAATATGTTAATGCCAAGTTAATTTGTATAGTAAAGGGCTAATAGTCATAAACCTATCAGACCCTCGTCTGAATTTTTTCATCCATTAGGATGAGAAAATTTGTGGATCATTATATTGAGGGTTACTCTTTGTAATATTCAGGTATTTCAAAGTAAGCATGATGTTGTGCGAAAATATTTGCCATCCGTCCGTCATCAATCATTCCAAAGACAATATCGCCGACGCTGTAACCTAATGCTCGAAAATCGGCATGTACGGCCATCCCAATATCCCACTTTTGTTTGCCTAGCAAAGGAAAAGCATTAGTAGCTAACTGAAATCGTTGAGGTTCATTTGAATAAGTGGTTTGTATTTGGTGATGCAATGCGGTGATTTGAGAACGCAGCCCCATAACCGCATCAACGTCTGCGTTCACCATACCTTGTACCGCTAAAAGTAACGAGTCAAATTGACGGGTATTCTTACGCATACTGCCTCTAAAAGCAGACATTAAGTAGAATTGAGGAATAGAATCAATCTCAACACCGATCGGATGGTATTGAAATAATGCCATAGTAGGCACAGCTTCTAAGCGCGCCGTATCAAAGACAATTTTCCAAGTTTCGGTATGATATGGTGCAAACATGTGCACTTGTTCATGCACTAATAATCCAACATCATCACGCTTGAGTTTGTAGTCTTTATCATAAGGTACACGCAACATTAAGTCAGCTTTAGTCCTATCAAGAAAATGACCTTTCCATAGATTATTGCGCAAGTCATCTTCTGAACTTTCATCCGCCGTCATCCATTTGAGCCGTAACTCTACATCTAACGAAGCAGCAATCTCTTTAGCTATTTCAACATCAATACCGATGGCTTCACCATCAACATTAGCAGAAAAAGGAAGATAGTCATTATACACCGCAATCACAATGTATTTGGACTCAACAATATCATCAAGTGATCGTGCTTGAGCGAAGAATGTCAAACACAATACACTGATGATTAAGAAAAAGACGCGCAAGCGACTATTGCTCTGGCGCGACAGATTCTACAAAAGAACGCACTGCCCACAATGCCTCTTGTGATAAATGCTCAGTCATTTTAGGCATATATACAGCCCCATTGCGCACTGCACCGTTTTGCACACGGTAAATATACCATTCATCACCATCATAATCTGCGGCTAAATAACGTAAATCCGGTGCAATACCACCACTGATAGCTTCTAGCCCATGACAACGAGCGCAATTTTGATTATAGGCAGAAGCCCCGACACGTAAGATTTCTTTTTTCATGTCACCTTCTACATCACGGTAAGGATTCGTATCCGACCACTCTTCACCTAATTGCGGTAATGTAGACGAATCAATAGCTTGTGGTGTAACTGGCCCATGTGCAAATACATTAGCAGTAAATGCTAATGTTAATGCGCCTAATTTAGTCGCTAATTTCATGTTGATATCCTAATAGTGATTTAAAAATTTATAGCCTTAATATACATAACCTTCTATTAACAAATAATTCGACTTTAGCGGCACATGTTCCCCTCCTTTAGTATGAATTATGAAAATTGTGATGCTAAATGTTTGATTTTTTGTTAAAAATAACGCTGTTTTATTATTAAGAAATCTTCTTTATGAACGTGACTTATCTTTTATGTAAGCCTTATCTTTGTCCTATTTTAGCTATTACCTTATTCATCTCTGTAGTGTTTCCAGTCTTCGCTAAAATCGAACCTTTAAAGGTGAATATCACATATATAAACCAAGTGCATGAACATGATTATTATACTAATCCGTTATTAGTTGCACCGGCAGACTCTGGCGTTGCCGGCATCGAGTTAGGCATTGAAGATAGCAACACGACAGGTAAATTTTTAGGTCAACAATTTTCATTTTTAACTCAAACCATTCCAGCTGCCCATAGCAGTTCACCAATAAGGTGGTCTGAATATAAAATCGAGAATCAGTTATTATTAGTTGATTTAGATAGTGAAACATTACAAGCATTAATCGCTCATAACAATTCGTTAGAACAACCTGCGTTGATAATTAATATTGCTAACCGAGATAATACTTTGCGACAACGTATTTGTTCTGCGAATCTATTTCATACTACACCGAGCCATGCGCAAATTACGGATGCATTAGGTCAATGGTTATTAAGTAAACGACTAAATAATATTTTATTAATCAATGGGGACACGCCAGGTGATTTAGCTTGGATAAACTCGTTTAAGCGCACAGCGAAACGCTATAAGATTAATATCAGTGCCGAAAAAAAATGGACTTTTGATACTGATTTACGTCGCACCGTCAGTCAAGATATTCCCTTATTTACACAAACAGCACGTCCCTATGATGTAGTTGTCGTTGCGGACATGTATCAACAGTTTGGTCAGTATGTACCGTATAACACGTATTATCCTCGCCCAGTAATAGGAACAGCTGGTCTTGTCGCTGATACATGGCATCCAAGTATTGAACAATGGGGTGCTAAGCAATTACAAAACCGCTTCAAAACATTACATCAGCGGTATATGGAGCATGCTGATTTTGATGCTTATGTAGCTGTCCGTGCTATTGCGTATGCCGTTCAGCAAATTAAAGGTGTAAATATCGAAGCACTCGCCACATTCATGCGCAGTGAACAATTTCAATTGGCTGCCTATAAAGGAAGAAAACTCACTTTCCGTGATTTTAATGGTCAGTTGCGTATGCCAATTGAGTTGACACACCCATTAGGATTAGTGGCACGAGCGCCACAAACAGGTTTTATGCACCCAGTGTCTGAACTCGATACTCTCGGTTTTGACCGTCGTGAAGTGTGCCAATAACGCCACTTTTGAATATTTTTTGTTAGATTTATTGTAAGGATTCGTTATGTCTCAGCACTCTTGCTCCCTGTCCTATTTGACGAAACTAGTCAAACCATTTTTACTATTCAGCTTGTTGAGTCTATTAGCAGGTAATGTGTTAGCAAAAGAACTTGCGTACGTTACCAATGAAAAAGATAACTCTATATCAGTAGTTGATTTAGATGATTTTAGTGTGATTAAGGAAATCCCTGTCGGTGATCGACCTCGTGGCTTTATATTTAACCATGACCAGAGCCTTGCTTATATTTGTGCCAGTGATATTGATAGGATCCAAATTCTAGATATGACAAGCGATCAAATTATAGGTGAGTTACCTTCTGGTGAAGATCCCGAAACTATTGCATTACACCCTAATGGTACAACTATATATACCGCGAATGAAGATGATGCTTTGCTCACCGTTATCGACATTCCTAGTCAACAAGTTATCACTCAAATCGATGTTGGTGTTGAACCTGAAGGCTTAGCCGTGTCTCCAGACGGTACCAAAATGATCGTCACCTCAGAGACGACGAATATGGTGCATTGGATTGATACTAAGACCAATCAAAACTATGCTAATAGTCTGGTGGGAGCTCGCCCTCGTGCAGCGATGTTTACCCGAGATAATAAAGAACTCTGGGTCACGTCTGAAATTGGTGGGCAACTCACGGTATTTAATGTGGAAGATCAAAGTGTTAAACATGAAATAACCTTTAAAATACGTGGGATCCACAGCGACAGAGTCCAACCGGTGGGAATTGTGTTGATGAAATCAAAACCATTGGCATTCATTGCTCTTGGACCGAGTAATCATGTTGCGGTGGTTAATACTGACACAATGGAAATTGAAAAGTATCTTTTAGTCGGTCGTCGTGTCTGGCAACTAGCCTTTAATGAAGATGAGTCAATGCTGTTAACCACTAATGGTATCAGTGGTGATATCAGTGTAATTGATACCAATCAACTTAAAACGATCAAATCAGTCAAAGTCGGTCGTTATCCGTGGGGTATCGCTGTGAAACAAACAGATTAAGCGAACAATATGTCTATTAAAATTAGTGATGTCAGTTTTAAATTCCGCGGAAAACTAGCACTTAACAATGTATCACTTAGTTTATCACCTGGTTTTAATGTATTACTAGGACCAAATGGTGCGGGTAAAAGTACATTATTAAGCTTATTAACTGCTCAGCGTCCGCTACAAAGTGGTACCTTGACTTATGGCACTCATGATATTAATCAACATCAGCGCGCGATCATGGCTCAAATTGGTGTTGTCTTTCAACAAACAACGTTAGATTTGGATCTCAGCGTTAAACAAAACCTGACTTATTTTGGGGCATTGCATGGACTAACAGCCAAACGTGTTCTCGATAATCTTTCACCGGTATTAGAGAGTTTAGCGTTATTAGATAGGTTAGATGATAAAATCAGAGCACTCAATGAGGGCCATCGACGCCGTGTTGAAATTGCACGATGCATGATCCATCAGCCGCAATATTTACTGTTAGACGAGGCGACTGTTGGGCTCGATGTTGATAGCCGAAAACTAATTATTGAACATATAAGAGCATTAGCAAAAACGTCATCATTAACCATTTTATGGACAACGCACTTGATGGATGAAGTACAAGAAGACGACGCTTTATTCATTATGAATCAAGGGGAAATCGTGACACGCGGCCAATGTGGGCAGCTTCTTAATCATTATAAACAAGAGAACGTGTTTGATTTATATCGTTATCTAACACATCCTGAAGGACTTATATAATGACTGCATATTGGACTTGTTTTTGGGCTATTCTTAGTCGTGAAATTTTACGTTTTTTTCACCAACGTTCACGCTTATTAAGTGCACTAGTTAGACCTTTATTATGGTTAGTGGTATTTGCAGCAGGGTTTAGAAGTGCACTAGGGGTATCTATTATGCCCCCTTATGAAAGTTATATCTTGTACCAAGAATATATAGTGCCTGGTTTGTGTGCGATGATAGTGTTGTTTAATTCGATGCAAACGTCCCTATCCATGGTATATGACCGAGAAATGGGCAGTATGAAAATACTACTGATGAGCCCGATACCTAAAAGTTTTCTCTTATTTAGTAAACTCGTAGCGGCAGCATGCTTATCATTACTTCAAGTGGTTATTTTTTTAATTCTCGCCAATATAGTCGACGTCGAAATTCCATGGTGGGGTTTTCTATATGCTATCCCAAGTGTGTTTTTGAGTGCATTTTTCTTAGGCGCTTTAGGTCTAATTTTGTCCAATTTTATTAAGCAACTAGAAAACTTTGCTGGTGTAATGAATTTTGTTATTTTCCCAATGTTTTTTATGTCTAGTGCTTTATATCCACTTTGGAAAATTCAAGAATCTAGTCTGTTATTGTATTGGATATGCCAATATAACCCTTTTTCATACTGTGTCGAAATGATCAGGTTCTCACTTTATGGACAGTTCAATCTTAATGCCAGTCTCGTGGTAATTGGCTGTGTATTGATAACTGGGATAATCGCTGTCGTAACATTTACACCAAAAAAATGAATATCGTTATAAATAATTCACTGCTGCAAACATTATTGATGACATTTTACAGGTTATTTATTTTCATCTCTTTTCTATTCACACAATAAATGTTAAAAAGTTGTTTAAAACAGTTCGTTTATAATAATAAAGATTAAGGACTCGTTGTGACTGACTTTCTGGATTACCAAGTGGTTGTCATCGGCAGTGGTTTTGGTGGACAAGCTGCAGCAATAAACCTAAAAAAACAAGGTATTCAAGATTTCGTTATCTTGGAGAGAAGAGACTTTGCAGGTGGGACTTGGTTACAAAACCGTTATCCTGGTGCTGCAGTAGATGTCCAATCTCCTTTATATTCACTCTCTAGCATGCCATATCAATGGACACAGATGTTTGTGACTCAGCCTGAGCTAGCAGAGTATACTCAAGCTGTGTTTAATACGTTTAATTTGCATCCTCATGTGAAATTAAATCAAGAGGTGGTTGATGCACAATGGCACGAGCAAAGTCAACGATGGCATATAACCATTAAGGGGTGTCCATCTATCACAGCTCGATTCATTATTAATGCCACAGGTCCTCTATCTATGCCGGTGATCCCTAACTTTCCTGGTAAAGATAATTTCACCGGCACCAGTTTTCATACTAATAACTGGCCGGATAATATTTCATTAAAAGATAAGAAAGTTGCCATCATTGGTAGTGGTGCATCCGCGGCACAAGTTATTCCTGCAATTGTCGATGATGTCGCCTCATTAGCCGTCTTTCAACGTTCAGCTCATTGGATAATCCCGCGTCCCGATATTAAATTTCCCAAATGGGCTCAGCAGTTATTAGGGATTAAATGGGTTTATGGTTTGTTACGTCATGCTATATATTGGGGATTAGAAACGCGCGTCATTGGGTTTAAATATTCCAAACGGGTACTGAATTTATTTGCAGGTGCTCCAGCCCGTAGGCAGCTTAACAAACAGATTACTGACCCTGAATTACGTCAACAACTCACACCTGATTTTACCATTGGTTGTAAACGTATTATTTTATCCAATACCTATTATCCCGCTATGAGCCGTAACCATGTCAGTTTATTTACTCAAGATAATGGTATTAAACAGATCACGCCTACTGGTATTGAGACAGCTGATGGCACATCATTAGCTCTCGATGTCATCATTTATTCCACGGGTTATGATGCAACAGATGGGTTAATATCTTATCCAGTAACGGGACAAAATGGGCAGCAATTACGTCATGTTTGGTCTGATTATCCCCGTGCATATCTGGGAACTTGTGTCCCTGATTTTCCAAATTACTTTATTGTGACAGGACCTAATACTGGTATTGGGCACACCAGTGCTATATTTGTGATAGAAGCACAAATGCATTACATCATGCAAGCTATCAACTATGTCATTGAGCATAATCAATCTAGCATACAACCAACAAAAACAGCTGAAACTAGGTATACAGACATGGTCCACAAAGAAATGGAGCGCACTGTTTGGCATACTGGTGGCTGTAACAGCTGGTATAAGAGTGCGTCGGGAAAGGTCATTGCTATGTTCCCAGGCTTTTCATTTGTGTTTAAACGAATGTGTAAACGCTTTAAGTTAAGTGACCACAACATACAATAATAATAAGGGTACAACTATGACAGCGTCATTCTACCAAGATAAAATTATCGCAATTACTGGTGCAGCATCGGGCATGGGGCGCAGTTATGCGACATTATTAGCCCAGCAAGGAGCGAAACTGTTATTGAGCGATGTTGATGAAGAAGGTCTGAATGAAACAGTTGCCCTCGCCTCTGTTTTAACCAGCCCTGAAAATATTGTTACGATGAAAATGGATGTAAGCAGTACCGAACATTGGCAAGCATTTAAGGAGTTGGCATTGTCTCGTTTTGGTGGCTGCCACATGCTCATCAATAATGCCGGTATTGAGGGGGCTGCAAAACCGGTTTGGGCGAGTTCAGAAGCGCAAATTAAGCAAACCATGGATATCAATTTTTATGGCGTGGTTTATGGTTGTCGTAGTTTTATACCTTTATTGGTGAAGCAAGATTGGGCCAGTATTGTCAATATATCCAGTATTTTTGGCTTTATCGGAACGCCCAATGCATCTGACTATTGTGCGAGCAAATTTGCAGTTCGAGGTTATACCGAAGCATTAATGGTGGAGCTGGCGCATGTTTATCCTCAAGTTCAGGTGCATTTAGTTCATCCTGGAGGGGTGGATACAGATATCGCACGTTCTGAGAGAACCGCCAAGTTTAAACATAAATTTTTAACCACACCAAGCGACGAAATGTGCCAAGTCGTGTTAGATAATGTGATTATAAATAATCCGCGTATTATTTATGGCAACCATGCCAAAAAAACATATTGGTTATCGAAACTATTACCTTTAAAACAACTAAAAAAAATAATAGCGAAAGGATTAGCTCTCGTAGACAAAAACGAATATTCCCGAGAACATCAAGGGTTTAAATAGGAGTGACCATGGAAATTTTTATCATTATTATTCTGGCGATGATCTTATTCGGTGCGTTTTATTATCCCGCGGAATTTGGTGGATATGTATTGCGGTTATCGAGCACCATTGAATCAAGTTTGTATGGGTTTACGCCCCAGCAACGTCGAATCGGACAGTTTAATTATTTTTATTTAACCAATTCACGCTATAAAAAAAATGGTCGAGGTAAAGATAAGGTAACAAAGCCTACCCTGATATTACTGCATGGCTTTAGTGCTGATCATAACGTTTGGCTTCGTTGTGGGAATATCCTGGGTAAACACTACCATGTCGTTTTATTAGATTTACCCGGACATGGACAAACAACCTATCAAGCTGATGCTGATTACTCGATCCCCGCCCAATCACAACGACTACATCAATTTATCACTGCTTTAGAGTTACAGCAGGTTCATTTAGCGGGCAATTCAATGGGTGGCTTTCTGGCTGCGCAATTTGCACTAGATTTTCCAGAAAATACGGCATCCATTATTTGTGTTGACCCAGCCGGTGTAACTCCCCCCCAACCCAGTACATTACAAACATTAGCAATGAATGGTCGTAATCCATTTTTTATGGACTCCCCAGATCAATTTGATGAATTTTTCAAACTAACGATGGCAAAGCCACCCTACTTTCCTAAATCGGTCAAATTATTCAAAGCCAATGAATATGTAAAAAGAAAATCTGAACTGGTACATATTTATCGAGACTTCTTTAATATGGAACACGTTCTGGACAATAAATTGACCAATATTGAGTGCCCGATATTGATGTTATGGGGTGGTTTAGATGACATTATTCACATCTCATGTGCAAAGGTATGGCAAGATAATACGAAAGCTGTCAGTATTATTTGGGATGATTTAGGACATATGCCAATGCTCGAAGCGCCTAAGCAAACAGCAGATGAAATAATTCGATTTATCGGTCAACATTAAGAGGTAATAACCACGATATGGATATCATGTTTTTGTTAGTTGCGTTTGGGTTTGGCTTAATTGCTAAGTTTTGTCGACTCCCTCCTCTGATTGGATTTTTATTAGCTGGTTTTGTACTTAATGCAGTAGGCTATTCAAATAACGATACGCTACAGGCAATTGCTGATCTCGGTATTACTATTATGCTCTTTACCATAGGGCTAAAGCTGAATATTAAAGATTTACTGAAACGAGAGATCCTGGTTGGTGCTGTGGCGCACACTACATTGTGGATTGCTTTGTGTAGTGTGTGTGTATTTGTGTTAGGTCTTATATTTACAACGACAATCTTCGACCTTACATGGCATACAGCATTGATGATTGGTTTTGCATTTAGTTTTTCATCCACGGTATGTGTTGTTAAAATCTTAGACGAAGCGGGAGAAACTAAAACTCGTCACGGTAAGCTAGCGATAGGTATACTCGTTATCCAAGATATCTTTGCGGTACTCTTTTTAGTCTTCGCAACTGGGAAATTACCTTCAGCTTGGGCGGCGTTATTATTACTATTAATACCACTTCGTCCTTTACTACACCGCGTTGTTGCAAGAGCTGGACACGGTGAAATGCTCCCATTAACCGGATTCATTTTTGCATTAGGCGCTTATCACTTATTTGATTACTTCGGTGTTAAAGGTGATTTAGGCGCATTAATCGCGGGTGTTTTATTAGCAAGCCAGGCCAAAGCCTCTGAATTGTCCAAATCATTAATGGCCTTTAAAGATTTATTCTTAATTGGATTCTTTTTAACCATTGGATTAACCGCATTACCTTCACTAGAGTTAGTTAGCTTTGCGTTAGTATTATGCTTACTTTTACCAATCAAACTCCTGTTATTTTTCGGATTATTTATTAGTTTAAGGTTACGAGCGAGGACCGCATATTTAACGTCGCTAATGATGTCTAATTACAGTGAATTTGGGTTGATTGTTGGAGCGGTAGCGGTAACAGGTGGTATCTTAGATGCACAGTGGCTAGTTATTTTAGCGATAGCGACTGCCTTTTCATTTATTTTTACCAGTATTTTGTATAAAAAATCACACCAATTTTATAGTCATAATAAAGATCGTATAAAATGCTATGAAAAAGCAATACCGCTTAAACAAGATATCTACCCATCTCTTGGCCCAGCAAAAGTACTTGTCATTGGTATGGGACGCGTCGGAAAAGGGGCTTTTAACGCTATCCATACACAATTAGGCGAAGGTGTTTGTGGTATTGATTCAGATAGTGAAAAAATTAAACAATTGGCTAGTTTAGGTAAAAATGCTGTCATCGGAGACGGTGAAGATATTGATTTGTGGGAAAACTTAGATATTACCAATATAGAATTAGTGCTCATTGCACTCCCTTCCATTCAAGACGCAACCAACATTACTCAACAACTCAAACAAGCTAATTACACTGGTCGTATTGCCGCAATTGCTCGCTATGAAGATGAAGTGGAGCCTTTAATTAACAAAGGGGTTGATCGGGTATTTAATTTCTTTACTGAAGCTGGACTAGGTTTTGCTGAAGAGTCATTACAATGGGCTAAAGTGTGTTCGAAATCAAAACAATAACAATTATCATTAGCAAGATACTGATTTTATTATAAAAATTTTCAAATTTAGAAAAAACCACCTATACTAAGGTTAATTAATAACAGGAAAATGACGATGCAGAGTACTCCACAATTGTTAAGCCAACTCAATACAGTGCTGACTTCTGAACTGACTTCAATTAACCAATATTTCCTTCATGCACGGATGTTTAAAAATTGGGGTTATGCCGCGTTAAACTCCAGTGAATATAAAAAATCTATTAAAGATATGAAGCAAGCAGATGAGCTAATTGAGCGTATCTTGTTTTTAGAGGGGCTACCTAATTTACAAGCATTAGGTAAACTTTACATTGGTGAAGATCCAGAAGAAATGTTGGCCTGCGATGTGAAATTTCAACAAGCACACATTACTTTATTGATTGATAGTATTGAAGTGTGTGAAACCGTCCAAGATTTTGTTTCTCGTGACATATTAACCAAACAGTTAGTTGATGAAGAAGAATACTTAGATTATCTACTTACACAGCAACAACAAATCGTAGATATGGGACTAGCCCGATATCTTCAATCACAACTTTAAGGAGACAATCTCATGCAAGGTAAACCCGCTATTATTGACGCTCTCAATAACCTTCTCAGTTATGAATTAGCTGCGATGGACCAATATTTCATCCATGCACAAATGTATGAAGATTGGGGTTACACAAAGCTGTTTGAACGCATTAATCATGAGTTTGACGATGAGAAAGGTCATGCTACTAAATTGATCCAACGCATGTTATTTCTTGAGGGACAGCCTGATATGGTTACTCGGACAGGATATCAGCTTGGGACAACCGTTCCAGACATGTTAGCCAGTGATTTAAGGGTCGAGTATGAGGTTGCTGAGCAGTTACGCATAACCATTTCGTTATGCGAAAAAGAACGCGATTATGTCACTCGTGATATGTTATTGGTTCTCTTAGATGACACTGAAATGGATCATGCTCATTGGCTTGAGCAGCAACTGGGTTTGATTAAATCACTTGGCTTGGAAAACTATCTCCAAAGTCAATTATAAATATAGTCATTGATGGGTGGTAAATAATATATTTACCGCCTTATCATAACCTTCTAGTTGAACGACCATTCGCCATTCCATTTGTGCTAGAGCACAACTTCCTAAGAAGAACTCCCCCACCCATTCATTTTGAACTGAGCTTAAATCTGTATATATATCTGAAATTTGATGTACTGGGCTTTTCCCCATATACATATTGATCCCTTCAATGTGTATTTGTTCAACTTTTAATGGTGTGGGTAAACTAATTTTGACGGGAATTAACTCTTCTACGACTAATTGCTCAAGAATAACAACCTGTAAAGGGCCCTCATTTAACTGTATGTCACATTTTTGAAGATAAAGTGTACAAGTATAAGAGTTTTTCTTTAATAAAGTGCTATTTAGCATATAGATAATTATCAATGTACTCGCAAATGTCAGCAAAAATAGTGTTTTTTGTGAATTATTTAACTGCTTCATGTTAGGTTTTTACCACTTTAAAGTTAACAAAATGTTAAATGTATTGACCTTGATCAACCATCGCTTACTTAGCCTACCAATTTGTTTTTAAACACTATATCATTCACACCCATGTGCGTTAAGAGCCAATAATTGTAATGGCTAAAACTGTTTATTTACACAAAACAGGCTTAATTATCATAAAGAATTTTAATTTAACAATGGAAGAACGACCCGATGAACGAGACTACTCAAGTTCAACCTAACTATAACTATAAAGTTGTTAGGCAATTTACGGTGATGACCGTAATATGGGGGATCATAGGCATGTCAATTGGCTTATTACTAGCCATACAGTTATTTGCACCAGCACTTAATTTTGATATCCCTTGGTTAACCTATTCACGTTTACGCCCACTTCATACAAATGCAGTAATATTTGCTTTTGGTGGCTGTGCATTATTTGCAACGTCATTTTATGTAGTTCAACGAACTTCTCAGGTACGTTTATTCTCGGACAAACTGGCTGCGTTTACTTTTTGGGGTTGGCAAGCTGTTATCGTTTCTGCCGTGGTGACATTACCACTTGGGTTAACTTCATCAAAAGAATATGCAGAACTTGAATGGCCCATTGATATTCTTATCACCATCGTTTGGTTAGCCTATATTATTAATTTTTTCGGCACATTAGTGATTCGAAAAACTTCTCATATTTATGTAGCAAACTGGTTCTTCGGTGCATTTATGCTAACCGTTGCGGTATTACATATCGGTAATTCAATGGCGATTCCCGTATCATTCACAAAATCTTATTCCATTTATGCAGGTGCAGTTGATGCAATGATGCAGTGGTGGTATGGACATAATGCTGTTGGTTTCTTCTTAACCGCTGGTTTCTTAGGCATGATGTATTACTTTGTTCCTAAACAAGCCGGTCGCCCAGTGTATTCGTACCGTTTATCTATTGTGCATTTTTGGGCATTAATCTCTTTGTACATATGGGCCGGACCACACCACTTACACTACACCGCTTTACCTGATTGGACTCAATCACTCGGTATGGCGATGTCGATTATTCTATTTGTCCCTTCTTGGGGCGGAATGATTAACGGTATCATGACATTATCAGGTGCTTGGCATAAATTACGAACAGATCCTGTATTACGTTTCTTAATTGTTTCATTATCGTTCTACGGTATGTCGACCTTTGAAGGTCCTATGATGGCAATTAAAACAGTCAATGCTTTATCACATTATACGGATTGGACCATTGGTCACGTTCATTCTGGTGCATTGGGCTGGGTAGCTATGGTATCAATTGGTTCTGTTTATCACCTTATTCCAATCTTGTTTGGTCAGCCAAAAATGTACAGTACGTCTCTAGTTAATGTGCATTTCTGGTTAGCGACAATTGGCGTTGTGTTATATATCGTTGCCATGTGGATGTCAGGAGTACTTCAAGGGCTAATGTGGCGTGCCGTAAACGCTGATGGCACATTAACATACAGCTTTGTTGAATCTTTAGAAGCCTCTAAACCTTTCTACATTTTACGTGCTATTGGCGGTGCATTCGTCGTGGCTGGTATGTTGATCATGGCTTATAACTGTTACAAAACTATACGTGCACCAAAGACTGACACAGTCAATGATGTAGCTGTAGCGACGGCATAAGGAGTTAAGCATGAAAAATCCACATGAGTTGATTGAAAAGAATGTAGGTCTATTAACGGTATTGGTTTTATTTGCGATCGCTTTAGGCGCTATGGCACAAATTACTCCATTAATGTTTCAACAACAAACGATGGAACCGGTGAAAGGTCTTAAACCATACACAGCATTGCAAATGGAAGGTCGTGACATCTATATACGGGAAGGTTGTGTTGGCTGTCATTCACAGATGATCCGTCCTTTCCGCGCTGAGACGGAGCGTTATGGTCACTATTCAGTTGCAGGCGAGTCTGTTTGGGAGCGTCCATTTTTATGGGGCTCAAAGCGTACAGGTCCAGATTTAGCACGTGTTGGCGGTCGTTATTCTGACGAGTGGCATCGTGTTCATTTACTGAATCCACGAAACGTTGTACCAGAATCTAACATGCCCGGTTACCCATGGTTAGCGGAAAATGTATTAGACGGTGAATTGATAGCAGATAAATTATCGTTATTCAGAGATTTTGGTGTTCCGTATACCGATGAAGATATTGCTGGAGCTAAAGCCGCCGTTGAAGGTAAAACTGAAATGGAAGCATTGATTGCTTACTTACAATCTCTTGGGACACATTTAAAATAATGGATCAGGCTATCATCGGCAGTATCTTTACTGTTATCGTCTTCATCGCATTTATAGGTGTACTTTATTGGGCATTTAGCAGCCGTAATAAAGATCGTTTCGAAGAAGCGGCAAACCTAGTGTTTGATGATGAAGCAAAACCGAATACAAAAAACAAACAGGAGTCTTAAACATGACGACGTTTTGGACAATATGGATATCAATAATTACATTAGGCTCTATCGCCGGTAGCTACATGCTATTGCGTTGGTGTTTATCGAATAAAACTGGTGTCAAAGAAGGCGAATCAATGGGTCATGAGTTTGATGGCATCGTTGAATTAAATAATCAGCTACCACGTTGGTGGACAATATTATTCTACATTACTATTGTTTGGGCTCTAGTGTATTTAGCCCTCTACCCTGGTTTAGGTGCATACAAAGGATTATTAGGTTGGCAAAGTTCTAATCAAACAATTCTTTCTTTAGAAGAATCTGAACAAGCGTTACAAGCTTCGATTGAATCAGGTGCGCTGGTGCAATATGACCGTGAAATAAAATTCGCAAATGAAAAATATGATCCTATCTTTGCTGAATACGCAAAAGTTGATATTGAGACTTTAGCGAGCAATGAAGAGCATGCAGATGTGTTAAAAGTGGGCCAACGTCTCTTTTTACAAAATTGTGCTCAATGTCATGGTTCCGATGCACGTGGTCAAAATGGCGGCTTCCCTAACCTGACTGATGATGATTGGTTATATGGTGGCACTGCTAACAAGATCGTTGAGACTTTACAGCGTGGTCGTAATGCAATGATGCCAGCTTGGTTAGATGCATTTGGCGAAGAAGGTATTAAAGAAGTTGTCGAGTACACGTTAAGTTTATCTGGTCGCCAAGTAAATCAAGCGCTTGCCGATAAAGGAAAAACACGCTTTATGGCTTGTGCCGCTTGTCATGGTATGGACGGAAAAGGTAACCAAATGATCGGTGCACCAAACTTGACTGATAATATTTGGTTATACGGCGGT
This sequence comes from Glaciecola sp. HTCC2999, assembly GCF_000155775.1. Taxonomy (GTDB): domain Bacteria; phylum Pseudomonadota; class Gammaproteobacteria; order Enterobacterales; family Alteromonadaceae; genus Opacimonas. The sequence continues at coordinate 57,780 of NZ_DS989810.1, read as the reverse complement.
AGTAAACGTGCTGTTACCGAAACCTTAACTTACGGTCGTAATGGTGTAATGCCTGCATTTAATAAAACACTTGGAGACGATAAGATACATGTTGTTTCCGCTTATATTTACAGTTTGTCTAACAAATAGTAAATATATGGTATGATTAAAGCCTCGTTTTTACGGGGCTTTTTTAATGATATTATATACTTAGCAATTTTGGAGCGTAGATGAGTAATACTGACCCGTCTTCTGATAATAATCCCTGGTACAAACAATTCTGGCCATGGTTTTTAATTATCGTACCACTGTCATCAATGATATTTTCACTCAACTATGCCAAGTTAGCAGTAACGACTCAAAATGATTTGGTTGTGGATGAATATTATAAAGAAGGTCGTGGTATTAATACGCGTTTAGATAAATTTGAACGCGCATTACAATTAGGTATTGATGCCCGCGTCCGCATAAAAGACAATTTAGTGTCTGTTGAGTTCATAGATGGTGCACCTACTCAAGGTACTGCACTGAAATTAAACTTCTATCATGTCACTATAGCGGCAAGAGATTTTACGCTGTTGTTGGCTCGCGATGCCAATGGATTTTATCGTGGTTCGCATGATGAATCTATTGAAGGTAAATGGCGTGTATCATTGCTACCGCAAGACGATGAATGGAAAATTCAACAAACTCTACAACTCCCCTATTCTGGCCCAATTACATTTGCGCCAGATTTTTAATATTGATTGAGACAACCAATGCAAATCACGTGTTTTCATTGTGGCTTAGATGCTCCTAACGATCATGAGTTCGTTGTGCGTGTTTTTGATGAACCACGTGTTATGTGTTGTCCTGGTTGTCAAGCTGTTGCTCAATCTATTGTCGATAATCAATTAACTGATTATTATCAATTTCGCACCGAAAAAGCCATTCAAGCACCTTCAGCAGAAGAACAGGCTGCTTTACTTGCTAAACTTAGTATCTATGATGCGCCAGAATTACAAACTGATTTTGTGCTTGATATGGGTGAGTTAAAAGAAGTTCAGCTCACCATTGAAGGAATCACGTGTGCTGCATGTGGCTGGCTGATTGAACGGCATTTAGTGAAACAAGATGGCATTGTCCAAAACGCAGTCAATGTAAGTGCAGCGCGAGCTTCAATTAAATGGGATCCTAAGAAAATTTCACTATCCGCGATTCTAAGTGGATTATCTACATTAGGTTATGAAGTCCAACCCTTTTCGCCAGAACAACATGAATTAACCTACCAAAAAGAGCATAAGCGTTTCATTAAACAACTTGGCTTAGCTGGGATCATGACCATGCAAGTCATGATGTTATCCATGGGGTTTTATTTTGATTGGTTAGGTAATATTGATGCCGTCATGCGTGAATATTTTCAATGGATCAGCTTAGTGTTAACGACACCCGTGGTGTTTTATTCGGGCTCAACTTTTTATCTAGGCGCGTTCAAAGCGATCAGTCAACGTCGCTTAAATATGGATGTACCGGTGACTATTGCTATTCTCGGAACCTATTTTGCGGGAATTAAAGCCACCACCCTCCATACAGGTGAAGTATTTTTTGAATCCATTTGTATGTTTATCTTTTTCTTATTAACTAGCCGCTTTTTAGAGCACCGTGCAAGATACAAGGCGACGGAAATTGCCTCTAATACCATGAAATACGTACCCGTGAGTGCTTCGGTATTACATCCTGACACCGCAGAAGTGTCAATTGTTACGGCTAAATCATTACAGCCAGGGCAAATTGTACTCGTTAAACCTGGTGAAATTATCCCCATTGATGGCATCATCAGACATGGGTGTACGCATATTGATGAATCGATGTTAACAGGTGAGTTTGCACCAGTAACCAAATCAACAGGTCAACCTGTATATGGTGGAACATTAAACCAGCATCAAAGTATAGAAGTCACTGTGACCAGTGAACTCAAATACGCATTAGTCAACCAAATACTTCGCCTGCAAACCAACGCTATGGCACAAAAACCAGCGATAGCCCTAATGGCAGATCGCTTATCACAATATTTTGTTAGCGCGGTATTAGTAATTGCTACTGCCACTTACATTACGTGGGATACATTAGGCAATCCTGATGCGTTTTGGATCACAGTCTCTATTTTGATAGCCACTTGCCCATGTGCATTAGGTTTAGCGACACCATCAGCATTAACCTCTGCGATGGCACGTTTACAACAATCCGGGATATTACTTAAACAAGCTAATGTACTTGAAGCACTCACCGATATTAATCATGTCGTATTTGATAAAACGGGGACCCTGACGCAAGGTAAATTTAGCATTAAGCACACTACTTCAATTAGCAATATGACTGAATCAGAACTGTTAACTTTAGTATCGAGTCTGGAGCAATACTCAGAGCATCCGATTGCTCGCGCTTTTTCTGAATATGACGTTTATCCAGTCATTGACCCTAAACAACATCTAAATTTAGGCGTTGAAGGTTGTATTAACTCGCAGACTTACCGATGTGGCCAAGCTAAATTCATGCGCCACCAAAATCAAATATCTGAGCATCCTCAGATCCATGACGCGACGATTTATGTTGAAGATGATACTTCTTTGTTAGGCGCTATTTGGTTAGATGACGCGTTAAAAGCCGATACTTTAGACACTATTGAGCAACTTCGTTTTCTCAAACAATCGATACTCAGTGGAGACTCGCAAGCTAATGTCGAAGCGGTTTCTAATATGTTGAATATCCCTTCTGGCTTTGCCCAATGCTCACCCGAAGACAAATTAGATGCGGTGCGTTCATATCAAGCACAAGGCGATCGGATATTGATGTTAGGCGATGGAATCAATGATTCACCTGTATTAGCTCAAGCAAATGTCTCTGTCAGTGTCGGTAACGCTTCTGATTTAGCCAAAAATGCTTCTGATATATTATTTTTACAACCATCCATTGCATCATTACCTTTATTATTAGCATTAGCGCAACGTTGTAAAATCGTGATTAAACAGAATTTCATGTGGGCACTGGGTTATAATCTATTGATCTTACCTTTTGGTATCGCTGGTTTTCTCACACCGTGGATGGCAGCACTTGGTATGTCGTTAAGCTCAATCATCGTAGTGTATAATTCATCAAGGTTACTCAAATTTGAATCTACAAGGCCCCTTTCATGAACGTCATTTATGTACTCATTCCCATAGCAATCATCATCGTTGCATTGGCCATCGTTATATTTTTTTGGGCGGTTAAAGCCAATCAGTTTGAAGATTTAGAACGACAAGGCTCCTCTATCCTCTTTGATGATGATATTACGCCTAGTAAAAATCCGCCATCATCTGACAAAGACGCCTAATGGACCCTATCTACATTACAGCATTGTTAATTGGTCTTGCCGGAGGTGTGCATTGTGTGGGAATGTGCGGCGGCATCGCAAGCAGCTTATTATTCAGTGCCACGCCAAAAGTCGGACGTATGCGTCTGCTTATGGCGTACAACTTTGGTCGGATTTTCAGCTATTCACTCATGGGGGCAATCGTAGGTTATTCCGGCTCAATGCTATCCCAACATACTTTCATTTCAGCCGATATCTTACTTTTCATTTCGAGTGTTCTACTTCTATTATTGGGTATTTACATTGGTGGTTATACGCAAAGCCTGACATGGTTAGAACGTTTTGGTGGGCATTTTTTCAATCGCATAAAGCCATTATCAAAGCGTTTTTTACCATTAAATAATGCTTTAAAAGCAATGCCTTACGGTATGATCTGGGGATGGTTGCCATGCGGATTAGTATACTCAACTTTAACTTGGTCAATGACTTCCGGGGATGCTTTCAAAGGAGCGATGGTCATGTTTTACTTTGGTGTTGGCACTCTTCCCGCGATGTTTGCAACGAGCATGAGTGGACAATTTATTCATGACTTATTTTCACAACATTGGCTGAGAAAGTTAATATCTTTACTCATGATCATCAGTGCAATAACGATGTTAATTTGGGGATTATTGGACTAAACTGGAAAAAAAATTAATAAATACTTTTAATATTTTAGACAGCGCGTGAAAAATTATGACCAAAATGGATTTCTCAATACACTGCCAATCATGCAGCTTCTCTCATTTGTGCTTACCTGTCAGTTTAAATGATAATGAACTTGAATCATTGGATGACATTATAGAGCGCAAAAAACCCTTACAGAAACACGATGTCTTATTTAGTGAAGATACCCCATTTAAATCATTGTTCGCTGTCAGAAGTGGTTCTTTTAAATCCGTCATCCGAACTGAAGATGGACAAGAACAGGTCGTCGGTTTTCATTTACCAGGAGACTTAATCGGATTTGATTCATTAGATGCGCAAACTCATCAATCTAGTGCTATTGCTTTGGAAACATCAATGGTGTGTGAATTACCATATCATATGCTAGATGAGATGGCGGAACGTTTCCCAAAATTACGCAAACAAATTATGAGCTTCATGAGTAGCGACATACAACAAAAACATGAGTTAATGATGCTCTTAAATAAACGCAAAGCCGAAGAACGTTTATTGTATTTTCTAACTCATTTATCCCAGCGTTATGCCGAAAGAGGCTTTTCGGAAAAGCAATTTAATTTAACCATCACTCGAAATGAAATTGGTAATTACCTAGGGTTAACGATTGAAACAATTTCTCGTTTACTGACACGTTTTCAAAAAGAAAAATTAATTACTGTCGACGGTAAACTTATAGAAATACTGGAGTATGATTTAATGTTGGCTAAGTCTAAAGGGCTACATCATGAACTCATGCAGCAATTAACTTGTTAATCGCAGATGTTCTTTGATCCACATCATATCAATCCACATTTGTGTTATCTTTACTTTACACAGTAATAGTATGTTTACTATATTAAGAATACAGTAATATTTGATTACTTTTGGATACACCATGATAGACATTAACTCTGTACTCGTCGTTATTGAGCCTAATCAATTACAACAACCCGCTTTAAGTCGCGGTATTGATTTGGTTAATAAGACCGGCGCAAAACTCATGGTGTTATTATCTGTTTATCATCCTAGTTATGATATGACTACGATGATGTCATCCAGTGAGCGTGAGGAATTTCGCGCTGAATATATATCTGATCAATATCAAGCGTTATCTGAGCTTATTGAAACATACGACTTACCATCGCAAACGGTTACCGCAATTAATTGGCACAAGCGGGTATACGACAGCATTGTAGAAACGGCTAAAGATGAACAAGCAGATATCATTATTAAATCGACCAAACATCATGATGTCGTCACTAGTTTAGTATTTACCCCGCTTGATTGGCATTTAATGCGAAAATCCCCAATACCAGTGTTACTAGTTAAGCATAATGAATGGCCGTCTTATGATGATATTTTGACTGCGGTTAATACGGGTGACGAAGATAAAAGCCATACAGATCTTAATGAAAAACTCACTACCACTGCTGAAGATTTTGCAAAATTATTTTCCAGTAATCTTTATCTAGTCAATGCTTACCCTCATATTCCCTTACCGTTAGCTAAATCTAGTCCTGCTTTTACATTTAACTCACTGAACGTTGCTATTCGTAATCATCACAAACAAGCAATGAATAATTTTGGCTTACGTCATCGAATTCAACATGCTAATTTATATGTAAAAGAAGGGCTACCTGAACAAGTAATACCCAATGTTGCCTCTAATATTAATGCGGATTTATTGATTATTGGAAGTGGCAGCACAGGAAGTCTAAACGGGTTTACATTAGGAAATACCGCAGAACATATAATGAATAATATCAAATGTGATGTTTTAACCATCAAACCCGACGGTTTTGTATCACCAAAACATTAATCAGTTTATAATTTTACCTAAGCACTATTTGGGCAAAAATATGAATCAAGAAAAACTCCAACAAAAACTCCGTAAACAAACAGCGCAAGCGATTACACAATACAATATGATTGAGGAAGGTGATCGTGTCATGGTCTGCCTATCTGGCGGCAAAGATTCATATACCATGTTAGACAACTTATTGTACCTTCAACAAGTTGCCCCCATTAACTTTGCCATCTTTGCAGTAAACTTAGATCAAAAGCAACCAGGGTTCCCTGCACATATACTGCCTGAATATTTAACTCAGCGAGACATCGAACATTATATAGTCACAGAAGACACATATAGTATCGTCAAAGAGAAGACCCCTGAAGGTAAAACTACCTGTGCGTTATGTTCTAGATTACGTCGCGCCATTTTATACCGTACTGCAAAAGAGTATGGCGCTACCAAAATTGCACTTGGTCACCACCGTGACGATATGCTGGAAACCTTATTATTGAACATGTTTCATGGCGGGCAATTAAAATCGATGCCCCCAAAACTCGTCTCAGATAATGGTGAGCATGTCGTCATCAGACCTTTAGCGTTTTGTGCGGAGAGTGACATTGCTCAGTATAGCCAAATACAGCAGTACCCTATTATTCCTTGTAATTTATGTGGTTCCCAAGAAAACCTGCAACGTAAACAAATAAAAATGATGTTACAAGATTGGCATGAACGCTTCCCTACTCGTATTGCTTCAATGGCGAAGTCATTGCAACAAGTCGTCCCATCCCATTTATGTGATAGTGATTTATTTGCGTTCTCTGAGATAAAAGCAACAGGTGAAGTGAATGCTGAAGGTGACATTGCCTTTGATCCACCGTCAATACAGTCAACGTCATCCAGCTTAGATAGTATTCACGTTGTTGAGGTTAATTAATGAAAATCGGATTAGCTCTTGGAGCTGGTGCGGCTAGAGGATGGACGCATTTAGGGATAATTGATGCGCTTGAAGCATTAGGCATTAAAATTGATATTGTTTCTGGTTGCTCGATTGGTGCTTATGTTGGAGCTGCGTATGCTTCAGGCAATCTTGATAGATTAAAAGATTGGGCATTTGATTTAAGCGAATGGCAAGTTTTACGCTTACTAGGTATCGGGATCAGTCGTGGCGGTTTAGCCAGTGGTGAACAAGTATTTAAACTGTTAGCCGATGAGTTTTCTGCTGAAAATTTTGAAGATATGGATAAACCCTTTGCTATTACTGCCACTGATTTATATTCAGGTCGAGAGATTGTATTTCAATCAGGCCCGGTGGTTAATGCAGTTCGTGCGTCATGCTCAATACCTGCATTATTTGCACCCGTTCAATATGAAAATCGTTGGCTGGTAGATGGTGCAGTAGTTAACCCAGTCCCTGTTAATTTATGCAGACGTTTGGGTGCAGACTTTGTCATTGCAGTCAATTTAAGCGCTGATTTTCGACCTGAAATGCAAGATAAAAATATTACAGCGCATAAAGCCGCGCAGCAAAAAACAGATGAGAAATTACACAAACACCAAAGTTTATTTAGAAGTTGGTTTACGCCAGATCCAAAAGAAAGTGAACAATCTCCCCCAGGGATCATGAGTGTCATGAGTAATAGCTTAGACATCATGCAAGCTCGGGTCACTCGTTCTCGGCTAGCAGGTGATCCACCCGATATCTTAATTGAACCACATCTGCGTGACATAGGTATTTTAGAATTTGAAAAAGCCCAAGAACTTTATGCTGCAGGCCAAGAAGCTGTTAATCGTTTAGAAAAACAAATTTTATATCAACTGAACTACCTGGGTGGTTAACTTATTACTTTGATGATGTCAGAGCAGTTATCCGCAATGGTGCTTGCGGTAAATTAATGGTGTTAAGCTCATTAAGTTGTTGTGATGATATTCTCAATACGCCTTGAACGATAGATACATACTGATTTACCGAATGATTTAATGTCTCATCAGCAAAGCGCATTTGTAATCCACTCACTTGAGGCATCAAAAACGACATAAACCCGCCCATCTCATCAAAAAAAGCCATGTATTGTGATTGAATAAAGCGCAATTCAGCTACTGTGTAATCAGTTTTTAGATACTCAGGTAATGTTTCAATTTGAACATTGATATCACAATGGTTAGCCGGTTGTTTAATATCTAAAACGACCATTGCTTCGGCTAATTTTAAAGCTCGTTCGGTAGGTATAGAAAAACGTTGTTCAGCACTTACGGGTAAATCTATGGTGACTTTTTGTGTCTCAATCTGTGCTTGGTTGATCTCACATAATTGACCTGGCACATGGATATTTGTAAAACCAAAAGCAAATCTCAACGCCGTAATATCGTCACTTGAAATCTTGCGAGTGTGAGAATAAAAAGTTTTATAAGCGACTTCTAGCTTGTTAGACTGCTCAACATTTTGAGAGATATTCTGAACTTGGGCGTTCGCTAAGGTTGTGAGACTTATTAACCAAACATTTAAGGTTAATAACATGATATTTTGTATATTTAATTTCACTATAATTCTCTTCAAATAACGGAACCATTCAATCATTCAATCATTCAATCATTCAATCATTCATGATTATAATTGTTCTTTTAAAATGTCTTCATCTATACCTAATAACGAGCGATTAACACGTAACATAGACTGTAATTCATCAATATAAGCTTGTCCACGTTCAGAGTAAGCTTCTAAAGTAGTGGTTAATTGCATAGCTAGCTCAAACGAAGTCAATTTCCTACTATGCAATAACGCTTGGCGTTTTATCTGTAACTGACGGTATGCTTTATTTCTATTGAGGTTAAGTACATAACGATACATACCTTGAGCAGGTGTAGAAAATTTAGCGACTTCATGTGTCATCCCTTCGGTACGATGTTTAGGAACGAAACCACAACCCGTTTGATAACACCATAAACCGAAATAGTTATAGCCTTGTACGGCGAATCGAGATGTACCCCACCCTGACTCGTTAGCTGTCTGCACTTGTATTAATTCAATAGGAATAATGTTGACACGCAGTAGTAATTCTAAAAGTACATCAGATACTTTGTGTGACTTAATACGATATTCTTCAAGCAAAAATTGTAATTTATCTTGTTCACTTGAAGATAAGAGCCCAGCTTGAAACTCAGTTATAGATAACTCAGGATCTGAATCTAGCAAAGAAGCATAATCAGTGACTAAGTTCTGAATAAAACTCCGCTTACGCAAAATGAGCTGATTATTTTGATAGGCTAATTTTCCAATAAACCGGAAATAGGTATGCTTTTTAGTCTTTAGATCTTGTATGTCAGTAAATTCGGGAACGTCAATGGAACTGAAATTGTTTTTGAAATCTAAGGTAAAAGGATCTTCATTCAAATGTGAATCAAATATTGGTGATGTAGATGCTGGAGGTAAAATAAAAGGCAACACGAAGGCTACGGTCATGACAACAGCGAAAATGGCTAGAGAGACTCGTTTAAGCATCGAATGTGGTATCATCTTTTCTCAATTCTGAAATATTAATAATGTCATTATCTTCATCATAACCAACTAAATCAGCATAAATTTTACCTTTAAGTGTTAGCATAAAAGGCACTGTATAAAAGAATAAAATACCATAAGTCAGTACTGAAGCGATCACTAATAAAATAATAATGCCATGGATAAAAAGAAACGAGCTAAGGTATTTGTTGGTCAGCATAAATGATAGTTTGATTGCGTCGAATGGTTTGTATCCTTTATCGACTAATAATGGCAGGACTAACGAAGTCACCACCCAAATATAAAGACCTGGTAAAATAAATAATTGAAAACCAACGCTGATCCAAAACGAGATAAACACCGAAATAAGTCCCAATATAAAAATGCGTGGGAAATACGCCATGATATCTAAGGGTTTAATATTTTTTTGAGTCGCATTTCTAATCCCCATGATCAGAAAACCCGTCATTATTGGCGCTAAAAAGAACATTAATAGCACTTCAATTTGTAATGCTGTGCTAGGTGCTATTTCAAGTGGATTGGTAACCTCAAATACCGACAGTAGGATCATTCCAAATACCATCACACCTGCAAATGCTAACAACATCGCACCTATAAATGGCAATATTTGAGTTTTTGTGTGCGCATGAGTTTCTTTTAATAATGCTTTGATGTCAAAAATATACTGGCCGTTTAATGCAGCTTCTAATCGATTTTTAGGGGTAGACATAATTCTCTGTTGTTAATACATCACAATACTTAATGCTAATAATATCAACACCACGCCCATCAATCTATCTATTACGTGACGATATTGTTGTAAATATTGATCGATACGAGAATGAGATAACAACACACTGAGTAAAATAAACCATAACCCCGTCGCTATCGATAAATACACACCATAACTCCAACGTACGAATTCGGGCGTGCTCGGTGCTATAATCGCACTGAATAATGACAAGAAAAACAAGGTTGCTTTGGGATTTAATCCATTCGTTATAAAACCTAAACGAAACGCTTTAAAGGACGAAGGTGGAACTAGGGACGACGTTGATATAGTTTGTTCGACATGATTGTCTAAATCTGATCTAGGCGAAGCTGGAGAAAGTTGATAGGTTGTATCTGGTTTTGACAATAAAGACTTAATACCAATATAAGTAAGATATCCTGCAGATAAATATAACAACCCTTGGTAAAGCAAAGGTGTTGTTTTAATTAATAAACCTAACCCCAGGATAGAATAAATAACGTGCAACATAATCCCAAGACCAATACCTACACTAGTATAAGTAGCCGTCTTACGCCCATAAGCAATGACTTGTTTAACAATAATCGCAAAATCAGGGCCAGGACTGGCTACGGCAATAAGATGCACACCCGCGATAGTTAAAAATTCGACCCAATAATCTGCTAGCATTAGTCCGTCACTATGGGGGTATTAGGATCATTAGCCCATTCAGACCAAGAACCATCATAAATACTGATGTTTTTAAATCCACATATCTCAGCAGCAACACTTAATAAACATGCTGTCACACCTGAACCGCAGGTAAAGACAATCGGGTCATGAGATTTGATATCTAATTTTGAAAACAACCGATCTAGCTGAGAAAGACTCTTAAAGTAACCGTTTTCTAAACACTCACTGTAAGGCAAATTTTTTGCGCCTGGCATATGCCCTGCCCTCATCCCTAATCGAGGTTCCGGTGTTCGAGCATAGAATCTATCAGCACCTCGGGCATCGATAATATGATGCGATTGGTGAGCAACAATGGTGAGCATTTGCGCTTTACTAATAAACACAGACTGATCACGAGCAATAAAATCTCCCAGTACAGATGTTTGGCTTATTTCTGCTTGGGTCGGAAGCTCTTTTGCTAACCAAGCTGGTAATCCCCCATCTAAGATATGGACTCGTTGATGACCAGAAGCCACTAACATTTTATAAACTCGTGGGGCACTAAATATACCCTTATCATCGTATACAACGTATGTTGTATTATGATTAATTCCTAACTGCTTGGCAGCCTGAGTAAATTGTTCTGCACTAGGCATCATGTGCATGCCCAGAGCAGTAGGATCAGCAAACAAATACTCAAAATCAAAAAATAACGAGTTGGGGATGAGTTGTTCAGGGAAGATTACGCTATCACTCGTTCCTGGTGGTGACATCGATGTAAACAAAGGTACGACATTACATTGTTCATCTAACAGTGCAGCATGAAGCTGTTCAGGGGTCACAAGTAAACTTGTAAAAGTAGAATTAGACATCACTCACTCCATTTAATAATGTTGATTTATTATTAACAGGTTAGTGTTTATATGCAAGTAACTTAGTTTTTTATTAATTAAATAATTAAGATAAGTTTTAAAACGAGAAAACAATTTACTACATGAAGAAGTAAATGGTGCCCAGGGCCGGACTTGAACCGGCACGCTGTTACCAGCGAGGGATTTTAAATCCCTTGTGTCTACCAATTTCACCACCCGGGCAACGAGTGCTTACACAAACTGTGTAAGTATAGTGGAGGCGGAACCCGGAGTCGAACCGAGATCCACGGATTTGCAATCCGCTGCATAGCCATTCTGCCATTCCGCCAGAATGTACATATTTCCAATTTCTTGGTAAAAGAAATTGGAGCGGGAAACGAGATTCGAACTCGCGACCCCAACCTTGGCAAGGTTGTGCTCTACCAGCTGAGCTATTCCCGCGCTGCTTACAAAGAGAATGGCGTCTCTCCGAAGAAGTGCGTGCATTGTACCGTCCAGATAAAAACTGTCAACACTAAAAAGCACATTTTTTTAAGTTTCATGCAATTTTATGTCTAAGTGCATTATTTTTACACAAAACGGATATTTAACCGTCAATTTTCTATGCTGTTTTCTTTCCAGTCAGCGCTGGTATGGCCGCTACAGTATAAATCCACATTGACCATAATGATAAAACGGTGGCGACATATAATAAAATATAGCCTAAAGAGACCCAAAAAATTCGGAAACCGAGAAAATACTCCATGCCGGAGAGTAATCCAATTAATGCTAACATTTGTGCCGTTGTTTTTAATTTACCAACAAAGCTCACTTTCACATTATTACTGAGTCCCATCTGCCCCATCCACTCACGTAACGAAGATACATATACTTCACGTGATAATAAAATAATAGCCGGGATCGTTATCCATAATGTTTGATAAGTATGAGTAATCATTAACAGCGCCGCCGCAACAATCAATTTATCGGCAACTGGATCCAGAAATGCACCAAATGCACTACTCTGTTTTAATCTTCTAGCAAGATAACCATCAAACCAATCAGTGATTGCCGCGAGCCAAAAAATAAATGCACCAGCTTCATGTGCCCATCGCCAGTCCAAAAAATACACGGTAACAAACACTGGTATGAGTAATACTCGAAATATTGTGATGAGATTAGGTAAAGTATACATAGGTTACTTTTGGCAATTAGCTGTGTAAGTGATCATATATTATTTCTGCCATTTGCACACTAATTCCTGGGACTTTTTGGATTTCCTCTTGGCTCGCTTTTTTCAAACCTTGTAATCCCCCCATATATTTTAGTAAAGCTTGACGACGTTTTGCACCGACGCCAGGGATGGATTCAATGGTTGATGTCGTCTTTATTTTCTGACGTCGATTCCGATGTCCAGCTATTGCAAACCGGTGTGACTCATCACGTATATGTTGTATTAAATGAAGACCCGGTTGATCAGCATTCATTGGGATCGTTTCGTGTGAACCAGCCATAATCAGAGTTTCTAAACCTGCTTTGCGGCTGGTACCCTTCGCTACACCGATTAATAATGGTTTTTTCTCAAATGGCCATTTTTCAAAATGTGCTTCTGCTTGTCCTAACTGTCCTTTTCCCCCGTCAATAAACACAATATCAGGTATTTTATCTTCGTCTTGTTGGGTATATTTATATCGACGAGCCAACACTTGTGCCATCGCGGCATAATCGTCACCACCAGTGATCCCGTCAATATTATAACGACGATAATCAGATTTTAATGGCCCGTCACGATTAAATACGACGCATGAAGCAACGGTTTGCTGTCCTGATGTATGAGATATATCAAAACATTCCATACGCTGAATAGGTTCATCGCGGTCAATCACTGATTCTAAATCTTTATATCTAGCAAACATTGATTTTTGCTGAGTTTGTTGACTAACCAACCCATTTTCTGCATTTTTATTAGCTAATTCTAGATAGCGTCGTTTACTGTCTCTTGCACCTGAATAAAATTTGACTTTATATTTAGCATGTTGAGATAACGCTTCAGCGACTTCTTCTTGTTCAGGTAGTTTCTGTGGCAAAATAATTTGTTTAGGGATCGTTTTATTTCCCGCTAAATAAAACTGCAGAATAAACGATTGAAGTGCATCATCGATGCCTAATACACTGGGGATCTTTGGAAAGAAAGATTTTGAACCGAGTAACTTGCCATCGCGAACAAACATGACTTGAATACACGCACCACCATGCTTATACGCAAAACCAAATACATCCATTTCTTCTTGTGCACCACTGACCCATTGTTGCTCTTGCACTTTGCGTAACGCACCAATCTGATCGCGTAACCTAGCAGCATGCTCAAAACGCAGTTCCATGCTAGCCTTTTCCATCTGCTTGACCATCGTATCGATGACCTGTTGATCTTTACCTTTTAAAAAAAGCTTAGCCATCAAAACTTGTTCATTATATTCAACATCACTGATATGACCGGCAACACATGGCGCACTACAGCGCTGCATTTGATATTGTAAACAGGGACGTGTGCGCGCACGATAATAAGCATCTTCACATTGTCTGATGGGAAAGATTTTTTGAAATGAACGAAGACTTTCTTTTACGGCCCATGCGCTCGGGTATGGACCAAAGTACTCCCCTTTTTGCTTTTGTGGACCACGATGCATGCTGATTTTAGGATGCTGATGATCAGATATAAAAATAAAAGGGTAAGATTTATCGTCTTTCAGTAAAATGTTGTAGCGCGGACGGTATTTTTTTATGAAATTGTTTTCAAGAATAAACGCTTCTGTTTCACTACTAACAACAGTCACGTCCATTTTGGCAATGTGCCCAACCAATGATTGCGTCTTTGAATTGTCGTGCTTTGCTTTAAAATAACTCGAAACACGTTTATTGAGATTTTTAGCTTTACCAACATAAATTACATCATCATTTGCGTTATACATGCGGTATACGCCAGGTTGATGCGTTAATTTATCAATAAAAGACTTATAATCAAACTCAATATTTAATGACATTATTATAAGAAATCAGGAGAAATCAGCTTATATCGTAATGCTAGGTGTGTTAATTCAACATCACTATTTATTTCTAACTTTTCGAACATTCTATATCGATAAGTATTGATGGTTTTAGGACTAATATTCAAACTATCAGCAATGTCAGGAACACGACGACCTGTCACTAACATTAACGTTATTTCTAACTCTCTATCTGATAGCTGGTCAAATGGATTAGAATCGCCAAGATCGAGTTTGCCAATGGCTATCTGCTGAGCTATCTCTGGCGCTATATATTTTTGTCCTGCAACGACTTTATGTACAGCACGAACCATTTCATCAGGTTCTGCATTTTTTGTAATAAAACCAAATGCGCCCATTTGCATCACTTTTGCTGGAATTGGATTTTCTGTATGCATAGAAATACAGATGACTCGTATATTTTCAGACATACGTGCAATCTGCTTAGTCGCTTCCAAGCCACCGATACCAGGCATGTTAACATCCATTAACACGATATCTGGGGCATCATGGCGACAATAACGAATTGCTTCTTCGCCACTTTTTACTTCGGCAACGACAGAGAAAGTGGATATACCTTCTAAAATCAATCGTATTCCAGACCTAACTAACTCATGATCATCAACTAAGAGGATCTTAACCATTTAACATATCCCTGAAAATAACATTTGTATCCATCTATCACTTCCACAGCTCATTATGTGGCGACGTAACTAAACCCAAAATATAAGTTTAAACAAGAAGATAGATTAACCATATCGTATAAATGTAAATGATGTAATCACTTAAATCTATATTTTATTAACACCAGTTAAAATTTGTATGAAAACCATACAAAAATAATGGTTACTGTCGGTTAATCTACTTTATTAAGTAAACATTGCTTAATTATTATTCAGCCATTCACTCATTTAGATAATGTAAATTAACATCATGATTAGTTGCATAACAAATACTAAAACCATTGAGATTGAATATTCAGTAACGATATATGATATGACAATTAAGATGATATATCGGCATTATTTTTCTTAGCATTTATTGCATAATTAGCACATATCAAAAACATGTGGACAACTATGAAATATTTATTAAAAGCAGCAAGTGCAACAGTAATAACATTATGCACTTTTTCCGTATCGGCAACCAATGGGTATTTTGCTCACGGTTATGGTGAAGCTAATCGTGCCCTCGCTGGTGCAGGTACTGCATATGGTTTTGACGCAATATCTTCATTAAATAATCCTGCGTCAGCCTTACAAATTGATGATCAATTTCAATTTGAATTAGCCATTTTTTCGCCTAAGCGTGGCTTTAATGTGACTGGACAAATGGCCCCCCCACCTGCATTTTCGCTTGCATTGGGTGAAGTAGAATCAGGTAATGAGTATTTTATTATTCCAGGGTTTGGCTGGAAAACTCAGCTGTCTGAAGATTCTAGTTTTAACTTAGCTGTTTACGGCAACGGCGGCATGAATACAGAATATGAAAGCAGTGTGTTTTATGGCAGTAATGCTGGCGTTGATTTATCACAGTTGTTTGTTAATTTTGGCTATGCAAAACAAATCAATACAGATCTTGCATTAGGTGTCGCTCCAATCTTTGCGATCCAACGGTTTGCTGCGACGGGCTTAGAAGCGTTCGGTCAGTTTTCGTCTGACGCTAGCTCACTGACTAACAAAGGCCATGAAATTACCACTGGCTTTGGTCTAAAGCTCGGCATGACATATCAATTAACGGATTCATTGACAATCGGCTCAACGTATCAAAGTACGATTAAAATGGACAAATTTTCTGACTATAGTGGATTATTTGCCGAAGGTGGCAGTTTTGATATTCCATCAAATTTCTCATTGAGCTCGGTTTATGAGTGGTCAAATGGTTCGCTATTCGCGCTAGATTTACAAAGAATCAACTATTCAGAAGTTAAATCGATAGCCAATCCTCTTATGCCAAATATTATGCAGTCTCAATTGGGGCAAAGTGGCGGTGCAGGATTCGGTTGGCAAGATATCGATGTTATCAAAGTAGGTTATCAGTTCCAGTTAGCTGATATTACCTATAGATTAGGTCTTAGCCATGGAGAACAACCTATTCCTGAGAGCGAAATGTTATTCAATATATTGGCCCCGGGAGTGCAAGAGATTCACTATACTGCAGGGATTGTTGTGGATGATTTGAGTATATCATTAATGTATTCACCGAAGAGTAAAGTAGCAGGTCCTAATCCGTTAACTTGTGATCCTGTGAATGGTCAATGTGCACAAAATATCAACTTGTACATGTCTCAAGTACAACTCTCATTTGGTTACCGTTTTTAAGTACTAACAAAAAAGCCCGCTCTAAAAGCGGGCTTTTTCTATATGAGAAGTAGAATAACTGACAATGTAGACCTACCCCATTAGCCTAATAAATCATCGTAATAATCATTGTAAATGCCAAAACAACATAAATCATTCTTGTTCTTATAGGGTTTGAAGATAAAAATTGACGCATCCAAGCACCTGCAAATATCCAAACTCCACAAATTACATTGGTACATGTAAAAATTACAGCAGCTGTTACAGTATCTAATCCATATGATGTTGCTCCTGCAAATGCCATCATTAAAGCCTTCGGGTTGACCCACTGAAATATAGCAGCTCTAAAGAAGCCCCATGGCTGCCCTCCTGCATTGCCATCCAATATTTGTGTTGGTGCTGTGGCTATCTTAAAAGCGATGTAACATAAAAGAGCCATTGCAAAATATTCAAGAAAGACTAAAAATTCTTCTGAAATAAGAGGAATAATTGATCCAACACCCAAATACATCACACCAAATCCAATATTAATACCTAAAAGATGCGGTAATGATCGTTTAACACCAAATCGAATACCAGAAGCCATAAGCATCGAATTATTAGGACCTGGCGTAATGGATGTTATAAAAGCAAATATAAAGAAACTTATCATATAGCACTTCCTGTTAAATCTATCGATATATGTAGCCCTTACTCAATCTATTTTATTAGCGATGTTTCGATTAAGGGCATGCACTAAAAAATTATGAATGGTATTATATTCTTTTATTTGAGCAATTTTGTTGCTTATATTGCATAATTAACTAAATATATAACAACTTATGATTACACTAGACAAGTTTGACAACATAATATTGCACTCACTATCTAACGAAGGGCGGATAAGTAACACTAAGTTAGCAGAAAAAGTAGGTCTTTCGCCATCAGCTTGCCTGAGAAGAGTTAAAGAGTTAGAGAATTCTAAAATAATCAAAGGTTATCGAGCGATTCTCAACCGAGAAGCACTAGAACGAAGCTTCTTAGCTTATGTCACTGTAGGTTTATCAAATCATGGCATAGAGTCCCACAAAGAATTTGAGAGAGCAATTTTAAACGTTTCAGAAGTGACTGAATGCCATAATTTAGCAGGTGCATTTGAGTATTTATTGCGCGTTGAAGTCAAAAATACAAGTGATTATAAAAAATTTCATGCGGGCGTACTTGGTTCATTGCCGCAAGTTAACTCAATTACCACATATTTAGTGCTGGATTCACCCAAGGATGAAAGAGGATATTAGCACCGGTCTAAATGTTAGCATGTGTTTATCTCTGTAAGTGACAGATTATCTACTCAAATTCTACTCATACGAAACAGTAAAATTTACAAGAACCGGTTTTTAGAGACGTAAAACGAAAATCTCTACAAGCCAGTAAACACAGTATCTAGAAACAAAAAAGCCCACTGTAAAAGCGGGCTTTTTCATGAATTTGGCGGAGAGTGAGAACGCCATACATAAGTCTAATACCTATTATTCAATACAAAAATCAATCGCAAACTACTGAAATACAGTATTATATTTCCATATCACTCTAATGCGTATTATACTAACCACTAAATTTGACGGTCTTTATGACGGTCTTTTACGGTTTCTCAACTTCTATAATTGGTGTATACATGGCACTTACCGATACCGCTATTAAAAATGCTAAACCTAAAACTAAAGCTTATAAAATGTCTGATAGCGGTGGTCTATTTTTACTTATCAAACCATCAGGCTATAAAAGCTGGAAATACGACTTCAGAATTAACAGTACGCGTGGCAGCTACACCATTGGTAAATATCCTGATATCAGTTTGAAACAAGCTAGACAAGAACACTTACAAGCCCGTGAATTGGTTGCACAAGGTATAAACCCCAAACAAATAAAGACTCAGCGTAAAGTGAATGATGAACTCCAAACTAAACGCTTTAGCTATTACATGAATCAGTGGCTGAACAAACAAGTACTTGCCGAATCAACGTTTAAGGATCTCAAACAACGTATAGATAAAAACCTTATCCCTTTTTTAGATAAGAAAAACATTAATGAGTACACCACTGCGGACTTACTAAAAATAATGCTTAGCATAAGCGATCGTGGTGCCAAAGAAACAGCAATTAGATTAGCAAATGTCGCAAGACGTGTGTTTAATGAAGTATTGATCCTCGGTATAATAGAAACCAATCCTGCACAAGGGTTAGCCGAGTTATTACCTAAACCGGATAAACGCATTGACAATAACTTTGGACATATAACCTCCACCGAAGAGTTGAAAATACTGCTTAACCAAATTGATGCTCCTTCTGCTCGACAAGACTTTGCTGTAACACAGGCATTAAAATTAATGCCTCTGGTATTTCTTCGCCCGTACAACATTCGTTTTTTAAAATGGGAATACATTAATTTTGACGAAAACATTATTAAACTGCCTGCAACAGAACTTAAAAATAACAAACCCCTTGATGTACCATTAGCAACTCAGGCTGTTACGATATTAAAACAAATGCAGCAAGTCACTGGTCATAAAACTTATGTTTTCGTTACTGCTCAAGGCAAAGATACCCCGCTTAGTGAAAATACAACAACGAATGCATTGAAACGAATAATCAACCCTACTACCAATAAACCTTATGGCACTGGTTATATGACCTCACATGGCTTTAGGCATACAGCTAGCACCATGCTCAATGAGTTAGGATACGAAGCTGATATAATTGAATTACAACTAGCACATACGAACAAAGACCGTATAAGGGCTACCTACAATAAAGCCAAGTGGATGAACAAAAGAATTGCAATGATGCAAGATTGGGCTGATTATCTAGATGGTATAAAGGCAGGCACTAATATAGTGCCTATTAAGAAGGAAATTGTCAGTGGAACCGTATGATTATTTGGAACTAAAATCCAGAAATAGCGTTCTTGAGTTAACACTGAGTCTAAGTGAAGTGTTCGACTACTTAGGTTTAGGAGCCTTAAATTCATATGAAATAAAACTAGTTGAGCGTGTAAATAACGATAATATGCCAATAAGAATTATGGGTGTTGATGAAGAAATTGTTCAGGGACGCCTGATAGCTTCACTAGAATTACATACAGAAAAAAATGTTCTTTTTAGTAAAACAACCACTCACACACGTAATAACATTTACAAAGTCCTAACTGTTATAGATGACACTAAAAATATTATCATCGATGTATCAGCTAATAATATACTCATAACCAATGAACAAATGTATGCCACTAGGGACGAAATTACAGAATATTACAGAAATGACCTCCTGCGAGACAATCCGTCAGAAGATAGAAATAAGCAAATCACCAAAGTTAAATCTAAACGAAAAAAAGAACCTATCCAAGATAAAAGGTTTAGGCTATTTGAAACATTTTGTAAAAAGGTCGCAAAAAAGAAAAACTTACCCGATGATAAACATAAAACTGTTTACGATTCCTACCAACCACCAATGACACGAAAAGATTTTTACGATGTAATTGCTGAGATTGATAAAGGTTCATTTCGTGCCGGTTGCGAAGATTTTTTTCGTGATAAAAGAATCGAATTTAAGATTTCAACGGCGGCAAGAAACAGAAAATAATTCAACATGTGTGGATTTCACTTTCACACATGTCCCTCGTACACCATACCCAGTCTACACTACAGAGATTTACACTAAAATCCACACATCCACATAAGTGACATTCCTATAATCCGCCTGCATAGTTTCCCTGGTCCCGCAGCAAAAGCCGTGGGTTTATTAACTAGAATGAGGATTATTTACTATGTGTTCAACCAAAACACGACGCATTCTTCGCATCAATGATGTGGCAAAAAAAACAGGCTTATCTAAGTCGTATATATACGCATTAGTTCACAATGGGCAGTTTCCCCAAAGTATTAGATTAGTTAAAGGCGGTACAGCCGTTGGATGGCTAGAATCTGATATTGAACAATGGATTGATGGCTGTATCAACGCAACTAAGGAGCTTGCATGTTAAGCGATTCACTAAATGGGCTATGGGATTTATGTGCAAATACACTAAAAAACAAGCCCGCCCCAACTATCGAGAACGGACTCATCATCTTTAGCAATTTGATTATAGACCAAATTCTCGATATCCCAAATATATTTTTATCTACTAAAGGATATTGTTAATGAGTACTAAAACTAAACCCATGTTTGGAAAAATCACTACCTACACTCAAGAAGAACAGGCTAGATCGCTGTGTCTATACCTTTTAGACGTTGATAGCGCATCAGTTTGTGAGCTAGAAATAAAAGGATTTAAAGATCCTGCAGGACTGGTATTTATACTAAGAGGTTGGGGTGTACCTATATTGACTGTTCATCAACCAACTAAAATCATCGATAACCATATTATCTACGCTCATTATCGTTATAAATTATAACTGGAGGATTTATTATGGAGGCTTCCATGCAACATTTAACAGTAACACTTCCACCTTTAACTAGTACTGCGGCTCAATTTACCATATTGACATCCCAGTACCCTAAGGTGTTATCAAAAGAGATACGTTTGGATAATACTGGCTCAATGATAAAAATCCCTTCAGCTAATCTATGCACTGGGACTGCAACCGTTAAATCAGTAACAAGCATTTTTGAGTTTGCAGATATCATCTCTAAACTTAACAGCAATCAAGCTTTAACATACGGTGTACCTACAAATGGTATAACCGATGCGAAAATTGTGACTAAGAACGAATTTGATAAAGGAAGTAACGAACCTAATCTGATTACCCGTTCAAAGCAACATTTCGAATGGCCTGTCTCTGCAGGTATTATGATGTTTGATTATGATCCAGACGATGAAGCTCTTGAGAAAGACGTCGTTCTTAAGTTGCTTTATACAGTCTGCCCTCAAATTAAAAAAGTAGACCATATATGGTGGATATCATCGTCTTCTAATATTGTTAACGAAAAAACAGGTGAGCATTTATCTGCTGTTACAGGGCAGCGCATATATCTCATGGTGAAAGACGCTTCGGATATACCAAGGGCTGCTAAGTTGATTGAAGAACGATTATGGCTTGCAGGGTTTGGCAGTATTAAAGTGTCTGCCTCTGGCTCAATACTCGAACGAGTCCCCTTTGATATGTGTGTTTATCAACCATCTAGAATGGATTTTGCAGCAGGTGCATCATGTATACCTCCTCTCATTCAAGATAGAGGTAAACCTTTAGTTATGAAAGGCTCTGAAAGTTGCTTAGATACAAAACTTTATTTGGTGGACCTTAATTCCAGCGAAATACAAAAACTCAATGAGATGAAGTTAGGTAAGAGAGCCGTAGCTGAACCGATAGTTTTGGAACACCGTTCACAATATGCACAGGACATGATTAAAAAGCTGAAAGTGAACGATAAGTCTATTCAGACTGAGGAATATACCGAAGATATCATTGAAACATTGAATACGGGTGAATTACCCTCATACTGGATAATACATTTGTGGAATGGTCAGGAAATGATAGAACGCACTGTGCATGATATCTTATCAGATAAAACACTTTATCATGGATTACTTTGTTTAGATCCAATCGAGCCAGATTATGACAATCGAAGACTCGTAGGCAAATTATTCCTGAAACAAGACCAGCCTTGTTTGTTTAGTTTTGCAAGGGGACAAAAGACGTATCGACTTTTAGAATATATACATAGCATCAAAATCGAAGGTAATATACATAATGCAGTAAATGACACCTTGCAAATATTAAAAAGCCGTAAAGATGTATTTAGTTTTGGAGGTGTGCTTGTTACGCCAATAGATGGGTCTCTCATATACCTAGATCAACCTCATATGAAGCATTTGCTAAGCGGGTTTATTCACTATTACTCTTTAAGGAAGCCTTGCAATCCAACTAATGAGCTTATTGATGGAGTATCTAGCATCGGAGCAAGTAAGAACATTAACCCAATTACAGGGTTTGTTGATCATCCTGTGGTAGACCGACGACTAAGGTTGCTTCTTGAGCCTGGCTACAATCGTCAAATGAAACTCTTAGCTGAGTTTGACTCCAATGACTTTGCCATAAGTGCTCATAAACTTTCTGAGCAAGAAGTTATGTTCCACTTTAATAGGTTATATGCACCATTTAGTGCATTTGAACTAGCAGAGAATGATGACAAAACAGTTATAGTGGCAGCTATATTTTCTGCTGTTCTTCGCCAAGTTTTACCGACCTGCCCTGCTTTTGGCATTGACGCTCCGATGCAAGGGACAGGCAAAACGATGCTTGCAGAAACCATTGCTATTATTGGAACTGGTAAAAGTGCTTCAGCTATAGCCCCTGGTAGACGTGATAATGATGAAGAATTTAGAAAACGGTTAATGTCATTGTTCTTAAAAGGCGAGAAAGTATGCAACTTTGATAATATTGTTGAGCCTTTTGATTCACCCTCGTTTGCAGCAGCTTTAACAAGTGAGTATTACGAAGATAGGATACTTGGCAAAAGCAAAACGGTCAAAACCATGAATAAAACACTATTTTTGCTCACGGGTAATAACATGCAATTTGTAGGTGATATGAATCGTCGCGTTATAAAAGCTAGGTTGATTTCTAATAGTAATAATCTCATGCAACGTCAATTTGACTTTGACCCACGAGAGCTAGCTTTAGAGACTCGATATGAGATTATAAGTAGTGTGATAACTCTTATTAATCACTGGAAGCATTGTGGTAAACCATCAAACTCTGGAAGAATGACATCATTCACTGAGTGGGATGACCTGATAAGGCAGCCACTGGCCTTTATTGGACAGCAGCACCCTAAAACAGGGTTAGTTGACATCCTAAATGTGACGATAAGGCAACAACAAGAAAATAGTGATAACGATGCGTTATTAGCGTTACTAAAATCACTATCTCACCACTTTGGAACTAATAATAGCTTCAAGGCTACTAAGTTATTATATGATTTGCATGATGATTTACAGCTTGCTGACGCGATTTTTGCTTTCATAGCTAGGGATAGGCTGCAATCCAGTCAACATGTTGGCAACTTACTCAGGCAGTTTTTAGACCGAAATATTGATGGGCTAGTTCTAAGAGGGAAACGGGTGAGTGGCTCTTATACGTATTGGGTTGAATGTACTGACAATAGTCAGCTAACACTTGATAAACATAACCACAAAAGCAATGTTCACATTGATAAACTGCCAATTAAAGTTAAGGAATATCGATTGTGAAGGGTAAGCCCCACAGAATAGTGGGGCTATTGTTGGGCTTTATCTACAAGCCCCACTATTATAAAGTCAGTCATATCAAGCACTACAGAGTTTTTTGAACATATTTAGGGGGCTTGTGGGGCTATTTCAGTATTAGAGTTATCAAAAAAGTTATTTACCTATACTGATAGATGAGCAGTGGTTAGCCCACCAAGCCCCCTACTCTCAATAAAATACAAACCATAACTGTACTCAGGTGTATTTAAATAATCGATGTAACGGACCTTGTTGTATGTACTCATTTAGTTCTTGTAAATTCCAGGCACAATAATGCTTTTATAAAGGTGCGTTTGCATGTGCAATTTATAATTGTGCATAGCAAAGGTACCCATACACACTGTATGCGTGACGTTTAATTCATTGTCTAAACACACAAAATCTGCGTCCAAACCCTCTTTTAAGCGGCCTTTACTTTGTTGCATACCTAAAAATTGAGACGGCGTGGAAGACGCCATATCTAATGCATCTTGTAGCGGATAATCCAGTCGATGAAACCATTTGTATGCTAGATCTGAGCGAAGACCAATCAATACGACGATATAAGCCTCAATATCCCTTTTCTCCTTAAATAATCTGTTCAAACCGTTAGTAATTAATAGTCCTGTTATCCAATAAGCTGTTATTATTGCCATCTATCCATTCGTTTATGTTGGATATTTTTTAATTGAACTTTGTTTTTAGTGAGCGTGCTTATGATTGAGCTTTTTATACTTGCTTTAGCTTTAAGTATGGACGCATTTGCTGTTTCTATCGGTTTAGGAACCAAGTACAGCGGTAGGCTATCAACATTGGGGTTTAGAGCTGGATTATACTTTGGGATATCGCAGGGCTTTATGCCTTTAATCGGATACTTGGCTGGACAAACTGTTTTAGTGTGGGTCGATACATTTGCCCCTTGGATTGCATTTGCCCTACTTTTCTTAATTGGTTCAAAGATGATATATGACGTATTAAGCAAAGGGGTCGAAGAGGATATTATTCGCATAACCCATAAAGTCATGTTAGTCCTAGCAATCGCGACTAGTATTGATGCTATGGCGGCTGGTTTTACATTAGAATTTTTCGATGTAAATCCCTTTGTTGCTTGCCTAACCATCGGTGTCACTACATTTTTCTTAAGTTGGATGGGTGTTATAGTAGGAGCTAAAACGGGAGATTATTTCGAGAGCAAAGCAGAATTACTTGGCGGCATCGTACTGATATTAATAGGTCTGAAAATTCTTATCTTCTAGCAGTAGTGAATATCCTTAAGGATATTCACTTCCGGTTGCGCCAACCAGTTAACATTGGCCTAATCAACGAAACTCTGCCCCACCATGCAACAATAAAAACAGCAGCTACATGCAATAAAACAAGCCCGTACAGTACATCTGAAAATATAGAATGTATATCTTCGACAAGAGAATTGCCAAAAAAGTAATCGATTTCTTCTAGCATGAAGCCTGTAGCTGCTAGCCCGATAAAAAGAGTCCATGTTGCCAAAATCATAATCCAACCTACTGGATTATGACCAGCATTAATAGGCACTTCTCTGTTCTTAAGATGAGTAAAGTGCAAAGCAAAAGCTTTTAAGCTAAGAGATGCGGTTGCAAAACTTCCTTGCTTTTTGCTCATCATCCCCCAAATAATTCTCACCAACACGGCACATAAAGCAACATAGCCTAATATTTGGTGAGGGTCGCTTCCAGCATCAAGAACAAAATAATTTAGAAAAAAGGCTAAAACAAGGTACCAATGTATAATCCTTATAAAACGCCCCCAAACACGAACTTGTTTACTCAACTTTAATGTTTCTCTTCCTTGACAATAGAGCCATCTACGGGGTTAAAGTAAATTTCAATTTTATCGCCCTGCGCATTTTGCCCATATATTTCATAACAATTTCCTTCTGTTACTTTAAACTCTTGTATCTGATATCCATCGGTTAATAGTCCAGCTTGAAACTGATCTTGATTCAGCCAGTCACTCTGCGGTGCGCTAGTGCAAACGGTTGTTTCGTTAGCAACTCCACAACCTCCTAATAAAGCAGCGACAAAAATGCCTCCGACATACATTTTAGATTTCATATCTACTCTCTTTAATTGGATAATTGTTTAAATTGATAATTTACAAAAATAAAATACATACTGTATTTATTCAATATTGTTTGATTTTGTAGGGGTTGCACAAGTCCGTATTCCTAATAAAGAATAAGCGGGGCAAAACTTAAATAGCGCAGTAGCTAATGGTACAATTCCAACCCACGCCCAAACAGGTCCCCCTAGCACTGCCCAAGCAATTAATGCAATACCAGCAAGAGCACGGAGTGCCCTATCTATGTTACCTACATTTGTTTTCATACGATACCCTTAATGTTGGAGTGAATTACACATACTTCACTATTATTGTGTATATAACAGTATATGCCAGAGTAAATTTCGATACAGAATTTTTAGTTTCTAAATTGACGCAAATCAAATTGTTGCTTTGGTGCAGAAACATCAAGCTAGGCCATAACTATGTGCTGTATCTAGCTCTTTAATTCATCTGGCGCAAACAGCTTTTAACACTATATTTATAATTTTAAGCTAAAAAAGCCAATTGTCGGATTTTCATTTAGGTGTTTTAACCTAGAAAAAACGAACATCAGCCCAAGGTTCACAGCTGCACATCGAATAGTTCCAACTTTTGCCGCAGAATTAGCTGAAATACTCTGTCACTTAACTACCGCTTTTGGATGACTTGCGACTGTTCTTAATCGGACAAGAACGGCGCAGAAAGCGGGCTGTCATTTTTTCACAATTTGTACATTTTATGAGTCATTTATTGCAAGAATATAGTAATTCTTTTCCCAAAAAAGCAGGCAGTGATGAAGCAAAAGAATAACCCCCGATTATGGAGGTGTATTTAAATAACCGATGTAACGGACCTTGTTTTATGTACTTATTTAGTTCTTGTAAATTCCAGGCATAATAATGCTTTTATAAAGGTGACTTTGTATGTGCAATTTATAATTGTGCATAGCAAAGGTACCCAGCAAGCGTAGCGCGGTAGCTGTATCGTTCTGTATGGCACTGTAAGACGTTTTTAGGTCGTGTTGGTGTACTTATCACCTAGTTCACTTTATGGCCGAATACGATCAATACGGGGGGTATACAAACTAGTGATGTACGCATTAGCAAGTAATGGTCCTTGACAAAATATGACTAGTTTTCTGTATGACTTATTCTGTTAACGGTAAATTTTTACCTGGAGGGGAGTTTATGGCCCATTACCAATAGATTCAATAATCCTAAAAATTATATATCCATCTGCTGTATTTTAGTGACCAACTTTGCAAGTGCTTCTTTACGCTCATTATAGTAATCATGCTGATTATAAATAGCCTCAACACCCTTTAGCTTATGATTAAGGCATCTTTCAGCTACATGGCTTGAGGTACCTAGTTTTGCTAACAGTGTTCGACATGTTGTAATTAAGAATTGAGCCGAATATATTTCATATTGAATATCAGATTGTCTGAATACTTTGAATGTCTTACTGAGCTATCCCTCGATTTTAACGTCAAAGCCAGTTGTGTTTAAAACCGTTTTTTCGAAGACATTATAATCAATCACTTCCCTACTATAAATCGCATCATGCACTGGAATACCATCATCCACTAACTGCGCTCTAGCCTGTTTTTGATTGCCAGTTTCAAGTGCTTGATGAAATGCCAAAACAACTTTTGCGGCAGGGGTATCTATACCTTTAAACAAACCTTTGCATTTGTTCTTATCACCATGAGCGTTTGCTGCGAAACTAAACGTCATTAATAAAACGAGTAATATATTTATTGTTTTCATTTTCATTCTCTCTTTTAGGTTTTAATTTGCAGGGCCAACAACACTAGTAAGCCCAGCCGTTACAGATAAAATGGCAAAAGCTACTACCATTTCTATCGAGATAGATTTAGATAAAGCCTCTCTGCCTTGACTATTTTTAAGTTGTGGAACGAGTATTAGTTTATGTTTAGCAGCAAGTGCCAAAATAGACACTACAAGGGCCAATTTAAACAACAGTGTTTGTCCGTAACTTGAGCTTATTAATGCATCAAGACTTCCGACCAATTGAATCACGAGCCAGAGGCATGCTACCAACAATAAGCTCAATGCAAAACTTGCTTGTTTGCCAAAGCTTTCCATCAGCAAATGAAGTTCTGCATAACTTAGCTGATGGCAAGCCTGTTTTAGTGGCAATAACGCCCCAAACCACCATGCCATAACGAGCACATGCAAAATAAGCAAGCCTTTTTCAATTGTGCCTAACTCAGAAATATGACCCAGTAACGTGAATGAGTATGCAAGGATTAATAAACTCAACATTAAAGCGCTTTGTTTTAAGTACGAGTTCACAGCGAGTTTGAACCTTAAAGCTAAAGCGATTATTGCGGTAACTAGCCCAAGCGCTCGAAGCAAAGCTCCAGTGCCGACAGAGGAGTCCCACATAATAGCCAATATATCAGCGTCTATCGCCCCCTGAATTCCCTCTTCTGCCATTGCACCAGTACTGGCAAAGAACCAAGTAATATTAACGATCAAAGCCATAACTATATAAGTTCTTGTCCACGTTAAATGCGCTATTACAGCATTACTATGAGATTCATTATGCTCAAAAATTTGTCTGAAAAATGTATAGCCGGCAATACAGGCAAAGCCGACGTAAAATACAATTTTTGACAGTACAATGACTGTATTCCAGATATACATTTCCATATCAATCACACAGCCTTACTAATGAACCATAAAGCCAAAGCTATCTTTCATTTTGTGCCCATCTTTACCTAAGAAAGTAACATCAACCACATAGTTAGCAGGTGCAAGTTTCGGTAGTTTCCACGTAAATTCGGTATTGGTTTCTTTAGTGGGTTTGAACCCAAATTTGATCTTTTTACCTTGCTTATTTTTCAATGTAACTTTGACTACACGAACCTCTTTGCTAAATGCCAACTTTAACTCTTCTGGATTCTTCATTAACATTGCATTATCAGCAGGCACACTTTTTTCAAGATGAACATGCGCGAACACTGCACTACTAAAAACAATGCTGATTACGGTTAAAAGTTTAATTAATGTTTTCATATATACCTCTATTTATTTAATGGATTAACGACTAAATTTATCTTTGAAAATTTGATTACTTGGAATCCCAGCATCTGTAATTATTTTTTCCACTTCACTCATCATTGCTTCTGGGCCGCACAAGTAAAATTCAATCGGAAATAGTGCCATTTTTTGACTCAAATACGGTAGAAGTACTTGCTGTACATAGCCAGAATGCCCTTGCCATTGTTCTGAAGGATTAGAAAGAGTAGGAATATAAGAGAAGTTTTTATGCTTCTCACTCAGTGACTTCAATTCATTATGGTATAGCAAGTCATCTTCAGTTCGCGCACCATAGATAAGAGTCAAACCACTTTTATCTTTATGCTTTTTCAACTGTTCAAAAATAATAGACCTCAGTGGTGCAAGTCCTGAACCCGCACCTATAAACACGCGACTAACTTTTTTATTTGAAGTGGCATAAAAATCAGAAAAAGGGCCTTTTGCAGTTATCGTTTCACCTACTTGGAGTGAACCTAAATAACTTGAACCTATTCCTGCTCTAAAACCATCCTTAGCAGTTTGCCAGCGGATATTAAACGTTAACTCATCTGATTCCTCGTCAAAGTTAACTAATGAGTAGTGACGAGTTACACCGTCATGAGAAAACCTTCCATGAGAGTAACTTTCCCAGTATTTTTCGTAGTTCTCAGGCATATTTTCAGGGCGTAAACTATTCATTCCTGCTGGCACGTCAAATTGCATATATGCACCAGCTTTAAATGCCAATTGTTTGCCTGATTTCACCTTAAATTTCACTTCCTTGATAAAAGGAGTAATGAAATTAGTCGCAACAACAACCAGCTCATGATTTTCAATATTGCGATCAGTATTAACTTCAATCGAACTAATTTCAGAGAACCTATGCTGACATCCAAGCCGATAGCCTTCCTTAAGCTGCTCCTGAGATAAATGTTCCTGTTCAGATAGTGTTATCGGTAATTGAGTTGAACTTAAGAACATGCATTTACCACATGTTCCGCCGCCACCACAACTTGACGATAGGTATACATGTGAACTTGCTAGTTCTTCTAATACAGTTGAGCTGCCAACTGCTGAGATGTCAGTAATAGTATTTTCATTGGAAAACGTCACTGCCACTTTTTGCCTGTTAGTGCCCCAACCTAGCTTCAGTAAACCACTTCGATACTGTTGTATCAGCCAAGTAACACCAGTAATTGAAAGGAATAGCGTTGCAAAAGCAAATGCAATGATCAACCAATGGTTAAATCCTCCAGAATTGCCATAGTCCATAAAGTGAAGCTTCATCATCAGATCTTTCAATCTGAAATCATCATTGGCATGGCGAAGTACTTGACCTGTAATACTATCTAAATAAATAGTTGTATTGTTCTCATCCTCAACGGCAACTTGCCACATAGGATTTTGCTGCCTTACGTGATCAGAAAACGGAGGTTGAGATAACACTGGAGTAGTTAACTTACCCTGTCCTGAGTAAGAGTTTTTTGCCAAAGTTAGTACTTGTTCTTCAGACAGATTAAATAGCTTTCCTGTTACAGCATCAAATAGCAATGAGTCGCGTACTTGGTAGCTATGCTGGCCCTTATCGAACACCAAATGATAGTAAGGCTGATGTAAAACCCATATAAGGTTTACTTCCTGTGGAGCCTCACTAATAATGTCTTTAATAGGGAATAGGTCAAAGCCTGTAATGCTACCTTCATGATGAGAATGAACTCTAAGCTCATTACCACTGGCTTTGCTGTGATCCATCAGGTTGAAGTAAAGGCCAGTTCCCAACCAAATAAGCAGTTGTAAACCAACAAATAAAGAAAGCCATTTGTGTACTGATGTATTTAACTTGAATAGTCGCATCAAATGACTTCCTTTTTATTTGGAGAAAACACTCGATAATAAGTCAATACAGCGCCAGTAATTGCGCTCATTAGACCTAGAGTTGCAACTAAGAACAAAAACCAGTTAGATACGTTTTCTCCATCATCGTAATCCATAATGTGAAAACGCCACATCCAATCAAACAACCGCCAGTAATCATGTCGCTTGGCAACGAGAGCGCCTGTTTGTTTACTTATATAAAATGTTGGTGTGGCAAATTGGTCAAACGTTACTCTCCAAACGGGTAAGTGTCTTGGCGACAACTCAGCAGGCATATCTGTCACTGACTTAATCAGCCTTATGCTGTCAATGTCATGATTCATTACATAGTGATATTGTGCGATTTCTTTAGCTTTGGCTTCATCAACAAGGGGACGAACAGCCCCAGTTTCAGCATCAATTGCTACTTTCCCTTGTTCTCCACTAATAAAAGAGTACAAAGGTCTGCCCATGCTTTGGGTAAGCCTGACTTGGCTAGCTTCAGGATAAGCAACAGCAAGTTCTGCAATAGAATAATCCACACTTGCTAAATCTATTTTGACTTCCTCACTCTTAGTTAATGACTCTCCATGTATATAGTGAATATCCATAGTCACCATATACACGCCAGTAATAGACCAGAACAGAAATTGTATTCCGACAAATGCCATAAGCCATTTGTGATATTTTCTAACTTTGCTAAGCATTATTTTTTAGCTCCGCGTTAGAAAGCCCTTTGTTAAAGGCATTTACTTCAGGCTTTTTAACGATTGAATAAATCGCAGGTAATACAATTAGAGTGAGCAGTACAGCACTTGTCATGCCTCCTACCATTGGTGCAGCAATACGACTCATTACTTCAGAGCCTGTACCTGTACCATATAAAATAGGCATTAAGCCGATAATGATTGTGGCTACCGTCATCATTACTGGACGAACACGCAAACCAGCACCGTGTAAGAGTGCATCTTGGTATAGATCATCTGAGATAGGTTCTGCTCGCTCTTCAGCTTTTTCCTTAAGCTCAGCAAGCGCCTGATTGAGATAGACCAGCATTATCACGCCTATCTCAACCGCTACACCAGCCAGCGCAATAAAGCCCACACCAACGGCAACGGAGAAGTTAAATCCTTCCAGATACATTAACCATAAGCCACCAATCATTGCCATTGGCAAAGTCACAATAATGATAGCCACTTCACTAAATGCTCTGAAGTTTAAGTAAAGCAAAATAACAATAATGGCGAGTGTCAATGGCAGTACATAGGTGAGCTTTTCTTTCGCTCTTTCCATATATTCGTATTGCCCAGCCCAAGTAATTGAATAACCTGCTGGTAGTTTTAGATTATTAGCCAAGTGTATTTTTGCACTTTCAACATAAGTACCTACGTCAACACCGTCTATATCGATAAACGTCCAGCCATTTAAACGAGCATTTTCACTCTTAATCCCCGGCGGACCGTTCTCAACTCGAATATCTGCGACATCCCCTAACGCAATACGCTGTCCATTAGGTGTTACGACAGGTAATCGTGATAGCTGCTCAGGAGAGTCTCGATAGTCTTGCGGATAGCGTAAGTTAACAGGGTAACGCTCTTGACCTTCTACTGTTTGCGTCACATTCATGCCGCCAATAGCAGTAGAAACCACTTGTTGGACATCTTCGATATTTAACCCAAAGCGACTTGCCTTATCTCGTGAAATATCAACCTTAATATATCGTCCACCTGCAACGCGCTCAGAATAAACTGACGCTGTGCCTGCAACTTCGGGTAAAACTTGCTCTATTTGTTGGCCGATTTCCTGAATTACATCAAGCTCTGGTCCGGCAACTTTAATGCCTACAGGTGTTTTTATACCTGTAGCTAACATGTCGATTCGAGTCTTGATTGGCATAACCCAAGCATTGGTTAAGCCCGGAAACTTAACCAACTTATCAAACTCAGCTTTTAACGATTCTGTTGTAACTCCCTCACGCCACTCTTCTTGAGGCTTCAACTGAATAAATGTTTCAATCATGGTTAAAGGTGCAGGATCGGTTGCAGTTTCAGCTCTTCCTACTTTACCAAACACTGTTTCAACTTCTGGCACAGTGCGAATAAGCTTGTCTGTTTGCTGCAATAACTCCCTTGCTTTACCAATTGAAATACCGGGGTAGGTAGTAGGCATATACATGAGATCGCCTTCATCCAATGGCGGAATGAATTCACTACCAATTTTATCTACAGGCCAAAAACCAATGATAGTCACTAATACTGCTGCTACTATTGTCGATTTTGGAAACTTCATAACTTGTTTTAAAACAGGCAAGTAGATAGCAATCAATAATCGGTTTATCGGGTTTTTCTTTTCAGAAACAACTTTGCCTCGAATAAAGTAGCCCATCAATACAGGCACCAATGTGATCGCCAAGCCTGCTGATGCCGCCATTGCATAGGTTTTTGTATAAGCGAGCGGAGAGAACATTCTTCCTTCTTGCGCTTCCAAGATAAATACAGGTAAGAATGAGACTGTAATAATCAGTAAGCTAAAAAATAATGCAGGGCCTACTTCACTCGCAGCCTTGGCTACGATTTGCCAGCGGTTTTCATCTGTAAGTGGTGTTTTCTCCATATGCTTATGCATATTTTCAATCATCACTATTGCACCATCAGTCATCGCACCAATCGCAATCGCAATACCGCCTAAAGACATAATATTGGCATTGATGCCTTGCATATACATGATGATGAACGACACCAAAATGCCTAGTGGTAGAGTAACAACTGCCACAATTGATGAGCGAAGATGAAATAGGAAAGCAACACAAACAATAGCAACGACTGCAAGCTCCTCAAGCAACTTGCTCCAAAGATTATCAACAGCACGAACTATTAACTTCGATCTGTCATAAACAGGGACAATCTCCACCCCCTCTGGTAGAGAAGATTTAAGCGATTCAAGTTTTTCTTTTAACCCGTTTATGGTTTGTTGAGCGTTTTCACCAAAGCGCATAACGACAACACCACCAACAACTTCTCCTTCACCATTTAGCTCTGCGATACCACGGCGCATTTGAGGCCCTAAATTAACGGTAGCAACATCACCAATACGCAATGGCGTGCCTTGTTCGTTAATACCAAGTGGAATTTTCTCAATGTCTCCAACTGATTGAATATACCCCGTAGCAGTAACCATATACTCAGCTTCCGCCATTTCCACAACAGATGCGCCCGTTTCTTTATTGCCTCGTTTAAGTGCCATTTGGATATGACTTAACGGCACGTTATAAGCTCTGAGCTTGTCGGGATCAACTTGCACTTGATATTGCTTAACCATACCGCCAACGGCGGAAACCTCAGACACGCCCGGTACAGTTTGCAATTCATACTTTAAAAACCAATCTTGAATACTTCTTAATTGGCTTAGATCATGGTTTCCAGATTTATCTGTTAAAGCGTAGATGTATACCCAACCCACACCTGTTGCATCAGGCCCTAATTGCGGCTTAGCTGAATCAGGCAAGCTCGATGCTACTTGGCTTAAGTATTCTAGAACCCGGCTTCTTGCCCAATACAAATCAGTATCGTCATCAAAAATGATATAAACATAAGAGTCACCAAAAAATGAGTAGCCACGAACAGTTTGCGCTCCCGGTACTGACAACATCGCTGTAGTAAGGGGAAACGTCACTTGATCTTGTACTACTTGTGGTGCCTGTCCCGGATAGCTCGTCTTAATTATCACCTGCACATCAGAAAGGTCTGGGAGTGCATCCACTGGCGTTTTTTTTAATGAATACAAACCACCAAACGCAATAATTAAGGTAACCAGCAATACAAAGAAACGATTGCCAATTGACCATCTAATAATTGATTCAATCATTATTTTTCTCCCAACTTAATGATTCGAGTGATCAACGACCGGCTTATTTTCCTCGCCGTGTTGTTCATCTGATTCAAGAGAAATGTCAGTGATAACTAAGTCATCTCTTACCTCAAAGGTGAAAATGACGTTATCACCAACAGTGAAATCAACTATTTCTATATTGTCCGCGACGATAAAATCCATCGTCGCAGCAGGTCTATCCCATTTATCTATTGGACCTCGGCTAATATTTAGAACACGCGTATCAACATTAATAGAATTTATTAGACCTGATACTGTTGCAAAAGATACTTCTTCACTCATATCACCAGACTCACTCATAATATGAATTCCAGTAATTTCATATCCACCGCCTTCGGTTTTGCTCACTTCAAAGTGCAGAGATTGACCTGACTTTAATGAGTCAATATCGACTTTTTCAGCCACAGTAAAATCCATAACCATTTCAGGCCAATCCCAAGCTTCAGCAGGGCCATGTGAAATATTAACCATGCGGTGCCCTGCCATAACACTATTAACATCCCCTTGCATCCAAACAGAGTTAGGCACTTCATCATGAGTCATTCGTTTAAAGTCAGAGCTTTTACTTGATTCAGAATCAATCAAAAATTGGGCAGATGTCACCACAACGTCATCTTCATTTAAGCCGTCTAATATTTCGATGTTGTCGATATCAACCCGGCCAATAGTCACTTCAATAGATTTAAATTGCCCATCACCTAACGCAAGTACTACTCTGTCCTGTTTACCTGTTCTAATAACGGCTTCTTTAGGCACGAGGATGGTGCTATCAGCTTGATTAGCGTGAATAGAGACTTGTGCAAACATATTTGGTTTTAATTGATAGTCTGTGTTATCAAATTTCAATCTCACTCGGAGTGTGCGTGTTTTACTGTTCAATGTTGGATAAACATAATCAACGACACCAGCCCAGTCCTCACCGGGTAAATAATCCAGTGTCATTGATACAGGAAGTCCTTTTTTAATTAAGGCTGCGTCACGTTCAAACACTTCTGCTTCAACCCAAACTTGATCTAGCTGGCCAATGCTTAATAAGGTGTTTCCCGGCTTTACATAAAAACCTTCTCTAACCTTCAAACCATCGACAAAACCTGCTTGTGGTGAATAAAAGGTAATTGTTTGCTGAACCTTTCTTGTCTTTTCTAACTTTTGAATGAAATCTGAAGAAAGCTGTAAAGCTTTAAGGCGATCTTTGGCTGCTGAAATTAAGGAACTATTATCGCGGTTTAACGCTATTAACAGTTCTTCTTGCGCGTTAACTAACTGAGGAGAATATAGTCTATAAAGAGGCTGCCCTTTCTCTACAGGGTTACCTGCTGCTTTGATGTAAAGTTTTTCAATCCAGCCATCAACCCGTGGGTGGATATGAATTAGCTTATCTTCATCATATTGAACGTAACCTACCGTTGAGATTTCAGTATGCATATTTTTCAGTTCAACAGGTGCAGTGCGAACCCCAAGGTTATTCACTACATGAGGCGCAATTTTTACTGCTCCGGGGCCAAAGTCATCACCAGATGATCCTTCCTCATACACAGGAATTAAATCCATCCCCATAGGCGACTTACCGGGCTTGTCCCGGCGGTAATTAGAATCCATCGGTGCAACCCAATACAGCGGTTGTTTCTCTGCTGATGTAGCTTCAACAGTATCACTGTTTGAGCCTGCACCTTGATATAAGCTCAATGCTCCTGCACCTAGTGCTGCCCCAATAATGACGGCAATAATTGTTTTCGTATTCGTTGACATTATTTTTCTCCAAATTGCTTATTGGATAAGTGCTGATTAGCTTTGTGCGAAGTGTGCAATGGCTTATGTTCAGCATTTGATTTAGATTGAGAATGCGCAAAGAAATAGTTGATGCGAGTAACTGTTTTAAGTGCATCAACATCAATTCTTAAAGCTGATATTCTGGTATTTAATTCGGCAATTCTTGCTCGAACAACTTCGGCAAAATCGCCATCATCATTGGTGTAAGCCGTCAAAGACGCTTCCGTTTGGTCATGAGTTTGTTTAAGGAGTTGTTCTTGATAGATAGATTGTCTATCAGATAAACGCTTAAGCTGTCTAAGCTCCTTTTCCACCGCACTGATCATTTGCTTTGTCAGCAATAGTTTCTCGGTTTTAACAGCCTCTGAATCTGCAATAGAAGCTGCAACTTGCTTATCTTGTCTGTTCTCGGTAAACAACGGTAAATCAAACGTTACCCCAACAGAAAATAAATCAGCTCGGCTATCACCAGAAGCCATATTGTCACGATAGGCATAGCTCGCATTAACAACCCATTGCGGCTCATATTGCTGTTTAGCTAATTCAACACCTTTTTCTGAAGATTTGCGTTTTACATCAATTGCAAGTATGGCTGGATGATTAGCAAGAGCTTGAGCCAATAGATTTCTTGAGTAATTAGATGCTTTTAGGACTGTTGGATTATTCAATTGAATCGAAGGCAATTCTTTTGAGACGCTAAACTCTAGTGGTTGCGAGTCAAAGTTGAATGATTCATTCAATCGGTCAGCATCGTAAATATGAAGCCACTCATTAAGGCGAGCGATTGTCGTTTCTAGTTTCTGCTTTTGCGAAGTTAATCTGTTATCTAACTGCACTATTTCCAATTGAGCACGAATAACATCTTGCTGTCTAGTTTTACCAACAACGTTTGAATAGCTAGCTTTAGCCACTTCCGCCATCTGCTCAAAGAGGGACCAATCATCTTCAATCAATTTAATAGTTTTCTGGGCTAAGTAAGCATCTAACCAAAGTTGTGACACTTGGCTTTTCAACTTAGCTTTACGATCCTCTCGTAGCAGTGGAAATTTCGTGGACTCAATTTGTAACTGGTCTTGCTTGATCTCTAGACTGTCGCCTCTCGGAAACATTTGATAGACGCCAACCTTTAGCTGAGTCATTCCTTCCTGATCTAAGTCCCAAGTATCTGTTGGTAAATTCATTATCCCTAGTGATACTTTGGGGTCAGGTAAAGTACCTGAAGCAATACTTCTATTTTCAACTGCACTTTGTTTCAATCGGCTACCATGAAGCCAAGGATCATTTTGCTGAGCTAAGGTGATAGCTTGTTCAAGCGACACTACTTTCTCAGCTTGAGCTGAGAATACAGACAAGCTGAGTATTAGTGCAGTTGAAAGTGAAGTAAGGTTTGAAGCGTTCAATTTCATTAGAATTGCTCCTCGTATGTCTTAACTTTTGCATAGACTTTACTCGTTTCATCTTTAAATAGAATTAACACGTTGTATGGCATAAAGCGGTCACCGACTTCCATACCGGGAGAGCCAACTGGCATTGCTGGAACTGAAAGCCCAATGGCATTTGGATGTTCTTCTGTCAAGAACTGCTGAATAAATTTAGCGGGAACATGTCCTTCAAAGGCAAAGCCATTTCGACTAACCGCTGTGTGACATGAACGGTAATTAGGTTTGATCCCATACTTAGTTTTGATATTGCTGATGTTTCGGAAATCTTTGGAATGTGCAACGATCCCTTTGTCTTCAATATGAGTTATCCATTTTTTACAACACCCACAAGTAGGGGTTTTATAAACGATTAACTCCAAAGGTGTTACATCGTTATTGTGTACATGTTTATGTTCACCTGCGTTTGCAAACGCAGGTAAAAGCAACATTACAACTGCTATTTTTAAATACTTATTGATCATTTTTGCCCCCAGACATTGCTGGAAAATATCTATAGCGCTATGACGCTATATTGACTAACAGAAAAATTAATTACATGTGTGCGAAATTTGGACGCACTAATCCTGTATTAGGCAAAAATTGGTGGACGATAAAGGGAAGTCGAAATTGAGTGAGGTTGATTAAATTGTAGAACAGCTACAGATTCGCTCAAAAATTGAATATCTGTCGAGTTAACACTGGAATTTAGGACTATAGTAGATGAACAAGCATTTGCAGGACAAACACATTCAACATCACAACAATCTTCTGATTGACCATTACTGCTTTTATTCATATCCCCATGATTCATTCCTTCATGATGACTCATTTTGGAATGATCCATGTTCATGTGTGATTCGTGAGAACCTGATAACATTTCACAAGACATAGCAGAATACGCAAATGCTTGCCCCACAAAGGCAACCAGCATAAGCGTCATTACTAAGACTTTTGAAAATGCTTTAGACATAAGATTCTCTTACAAAAATACTTTATTAATACTAATGCAAATTTTTGACTAAGTAAATATTTATGAATATTTGATTATCGTCAAATTTTTCAACGGTATGACCTTCTCCCTTAATTAAGACCACTTCTTCGATGAGAAATTATTAATTAAGCTGCTTGCTCCACGAACTCTTTTGGCGATAAATAATTGAGTGAACTATGTGGGCGAACATGGTTGTAATGCACTCGCCATTGTTAAATTTCATATTTTGCGTGTTCTAATGTCCTAAACCAATGTTGATTCAAACACTCGTTTCTAAATTTGCCATTTAGGCTTTCAACAAACACATTTTGAGTAGGTTTTCCAGGCTGAATAAATGCCAGTTTAACTTTACTATCTCTTGACCAATTGAACATCGCTTTACTGGTAAATTCGGTCCCATTGTCACAAACAATAGATTTAGGACGTTTTCTTGTTTCCATTAGTTGGTCTAAAAAGCGAGAAACCATGTTGCCGTTTATGGATACCGATACTAGCTGACCAATTAGCTCTCGTGAAAAGTCATCAACGACATTTAAGACCCTAAAACGTCGCCCATTGGCAAGTTGGTCTGCGACAAAATCCATCGACCAACGCTGTTTTACTTCGTTTGGGACTTCCATTGGAAGCCGTGGTCTTATCAGCTTTTTACGCTTTTTGGTGCGTACCTATAATGCTTCTTCGGTATAAATCCGATAAGTGCGTTTACTGTTGACGACTAATCCATCTTTCTTTAAGCTCATGCAGCATCAAATAGCCATAGCAAGAGTATGCGTGCATATGCTTTCAATTTATTTCTTAAGGGCTGTCTTGCATGGGAGTTTGGGTTGATGCCTAAATGCCGTCCTACTAACCTGTGCTAGCTACAAGCGCGTCGTTCACTCAATTTATGCTGCTGTATTAAGTACACAGCGATACGCTTTCTACCTGCAGGCTTTACCACTTTTTTGAAACAACATCCTTCATCGCTTAAACTTCGAGTAATTTCTCCGCAAGTAGCTTTTTGAGCCTACTATTTTCAGACTCAAGCTCTTTGAGTCGCTTGGCTTCATTAACTTCTAATCCAGCGAACTTACTGCGCCAATTATAAAAAGTGCCTGTTGATATACCCATGTCACGACATATATCCTCAACCTTCACACCAGCTTCATGCTGTTTGATTACTTTTATGATCTGTTCTTCGGTATAACGCTTCTTCATGATTCGATCTCCATTGCATATATTTTATTGGAAATCTCATCAAAGTCATGGTTTTATTTTTGGGGAGAAGGTCAAGCATCATTGCATTAGTTGATGATAATCTACATATAATTTTGCTAAATAAAGTCCTAAACCTAAATACGACTCTTTATAGTCAGACGCTTCCCCTTTATCAATACCAACGAGTTAGACAATTCATATTGTATGTGCTCGGCGTTGTAGCTAAATCTAAAGTTAAGTTATTCGAAACGGGCCAATTCACCTATAGATATATGAAGTTAATTCTATACAGTACCGGCTTGGCCTTTTTACATGATGAGAAGTAGCTCTGAGCCACCAAGAGGTATACCAATACACTGTCACAATCGAAAACCCAAAAGTATTAAAACTCTGTTTAAAGTGAAGACAAATGACGGCTTTACTGACGGCTTTATATATAACAGACATAAAAAAGCCCCTGTATAACAGAGGCTTATCTAAATAATATGGCGGAGAGTGAGGGATTCGAACCCCCGGAAGGTTTGACCCTTCGTCTGATTTCAAGTCAGGTGCATTCAACCGGACTCTGCCAACTCTCCTTAAGAGACGCGCATATTAATGACCTTCAGACGCTTTGTAAACCCCTATCTGCAAATAAATTACATTTTTTTGTTCGGTTGCTTATTTTTTCCACATTATAGATATATTTATATACTATATAGGCGCAGAAACTTGAAAATTGAACTTTCGCCTATAACAATAGCCATATACAATAGAACAAAGTTTTTTAATTTTTGTAAGACAAATCCTGTGGAGGGAACAATGAACAGAGATACCGTTTACGCTCAGTCGTCTCAAGCATCGGTACTTGAAACCAACAAGGTATTACGTAATACCTATATGTTGTTATCAATGACACTTTTATTCAGTGCATTATGTGCTGGTGTTGCTATGGCAGTGGGTATTAGCCCAATGATGTCATTAGGTATGACAATAGCAGCATTTATTACGTTATTTGTCGTGCATAAAAAAGCTGACTCATCTCAGGC
>NZ_DS989810.1:0-11300 GCF_000155775.1 Glaciecola sp. HTCC2999 | reverse complement strand
CTTGATCTCTTTTTAGCACCGTCTCGTTTTAGAATTATCTCGTTTTAGTGGATGCTAGTGTTAATCTAAGGCGGTCTAACACCAAGCATTTGTTACAAAGCACATTAACTAAAGTGGAAACACCATGCATTACACATTGAATAGCCACACCATTCCCGCCGACGATAACGGCTATTTATTGGATCATACAATGTGGTCAGAAGCGCTTGTAGAAATAATTGCCGCAGAAGAAAAGATTAAAATGACTGATGCTCACTGGCAAATCGTACGATTTGTACGGGCATTTTATGAGGAATATGACACTAGTCCCGCCATTCGAGCCTTGGTCAAAGCTTTACAACAGGAATTTGGCCCTGAAATTGGCAATAGCCGTCACTTACAACGACTTCTCCCCCAAGGCCCAGCCAAGATGGCCAGCAAGTTAGCAGGCTTACCTAAACCTGCTAAATGCTTATAACATTGAATTTATTTAGCCGGAATCACTTCCAAGCCATTCATGTAAGGACGTAACACCTCTGGCACCACCACAGAACCATCAGCTTGCTGATAGTTTTCCAAGATCGCCACAAGTGTGCGCCCTACTGCTAAACCAGAACCGTTTAGTGTATGAACGAGTTCTGGCTTTTTCGCACCCTTCGCACGGAAACGCGCTTGCATACGACGCGCTTGGAAATCGAGCATGTTTGAACAAGACGAGATTTCGCGATAGGTATTCTGCGCTGGTAACCACACCTCTAAATCATACGTCTTGCATGCGCCAAAGCCCATATCCCCTGTACATAACACCATTTTACGATAAGGTAATTCGAGTGCTTGTAAGATAGCTTCAGCATGCCCTGTTAGTTCTTCCAACGCGGCAAACGAGTCTTCGGGTTTAACTACTTGGACTAATTCCACTTTATCAAACTGATGCTGACGGATAAGACCACGAGTATCACGACCATAACTACCTGCTTCAGAGCGGAAACATGGCGTATGCGCCGTCATCTTAATCGGTAACTGCGCTTCATCAATAATACTATCACGCACAATATTCGTCAGTGGAACTTCCGCAGTCGGTATCAAAGACAGCCCTTGACCTTCTTCTGTGGCCGGTTGGGTGTGGAATAAATCTTCACCAAATTTCGGTAATTGACCGGTACCATATAAGCTATCATGATTGACTAAATACGGCACATATACTTCAGCATAACCATGTTGCTGCGTATGTGTATCGAGCATGAATTGCGCCAAAGCACGGTGCATGTTGGCTACTTGTGAATGCATAACCACAAAGCGTGAGCCAGTGAGTTTGGTCGCTGTTTCAAAATCTAAACCGTTAGATAACCCTGCTGACACATCGACATGGTCTTTTGCTTCAAAAGCTAGTTTGGTCGGCTCCATAAAACGGCTGACCTCGACATTATCCTCTTCGTCTTTGCCCGCCGGTACAGAGTCATCTGGTAAATTTGGAATGCCCGCAGTGATCGTATCAATTTGTGCTAGTAACTCGGTTAATTCAGCTTTGGCCGCATCCATTTATCACCGAGTTCGCCAACTTCAGCCAGTAGAGGTGCGATATCTTCACCCGCTTGCTTGGCTTTACCAATTGACTTAGAACGGACATTACGTTCGTTTTGTAATTCTTGGGTGCTGGATTGCAGATCTTTACGACGCGCTTCAAGTGCTGCCAATGCTGCAACATCTAATTCAAAACCACGAGCCGCTAAACGCTGCGCCGTCTGCGCTAATTCATCACGAAGAAACTTAGGATCTAACATGTACTTTGATTATCCTTTAAATAATTGAAGTGCTATCCACGTAACACATAAACAACATGCTACATTGAGCATAATATTAACCCCTGCTTTGAACCACTGCGCAGTTTGCACTAATGTGATCGTGTCCAAAGAAAAAGTCGAGAATGTCGTCAGTGAGCCTAATATACCCACAACTAAAAATGCACGCACATGCTCTTGCATGTCCATTTGTTGATTGACCCACGCATACAACGCACCAATAAAAAACGATCCAACGACATTGACTAACAATGTGCCATAAGGAAAGTCTTTACCCAATAAAACATGGGTATGGTTCATCAAAAAATAGCGTAGGCATGCGCCAATCGCACCACCAACGGCCACAAACAAATACACAATAAGGTGACTCATGGCTGACCCTTTGGCTGAATACCTGCGTTATGATAAGCGGTTTTGTTTAAATCGTCGAGAAACTCTTGTTTTTGCCTCAGTTTTTGTTCCAATCCACGAGGATTCGGTTGATAAAACCCTTGATCCGATAAATTATCTGGCAAATACCGTTGTCCAGCACTCACTGCGTGATCTTCGTTATGCGAATAACGATAGCCATCACCATGACCTTGAGATTTAGCTAATTCGGTAGGTGCATTTCGTAAGTGATTTGGCACTGGCATATCACAAGTTTCTTGCGCAGCCCGTTTCGCCGCTTTAAAGGCATTATATAATGCGTTCGATTTTGGCGCTAAAGCACAATACACACACGCTTGCGCAATCGCACGCTCGCCTTCTACAGCTCCGACACGATGATAGGTATCCCATGCATTTAAACATAAGGTTAATGCTCTAGGATCCGCCAGCCCAATATCCTCAGAGGCTATAGCGAGTAAACGTCGCATAATCGGCACCGGGTCAGAGTTTGCAGTTAAATACCGAGCGAACCAATACAACGCACCGTCGCTCGATGAGCCACGTACCGATTTATGAAAGGCTGAAAGTACATCATAGTAATGATCACCTTGCTGGTCGAACTGGGCAACTTTTTGTCCTGCCGCTTGAGCAACATGCTGTTGGGTCACACGATGGCTGCCATCAGCTGATTGGCTCAACTGTGCAGCCAATTCAAGATAGAGTAGAGCTCTGCGCGCATCGCCAGAAGATAAGGAAGCTAGCGTCATCAATGCATCATCATCTATTGAAACTGCACATGCACATAACCACTCGTCATTCGCGAGTGCCTGTTGGCAAATTTGAATAATATCAGCGTCAGTTAATGCTTGCAGCACATATACTCGACAACGCGATAACAAGGCATTATTACAACTAAATGAAGGATTTTCAGTTGTGGCACCGATAAACGTGATCGCGCCAGATTCAATAAATGGTAGAAACGCATCTTGCTGTGACTTATTAAACCGATGTACCTCATCCACAAATACAATGGTTACCACACCAGGGTGAGTCATCGCCATGGCGTCACGGATATCTTTGACTCCACTGGTCACAGCCGATAGAACAATTAAATTAGCATCTATATGCTTGGCAATGATTTGCGCCAAAGTCGTTTTGCCAGTCCCAGG
The DNA here is from genome assembly GCF_000155775.1 of Glaciecola sp. HTCC2999. Lineage (GTDB taxonomy): Bacteria > Pseudomonadota > Gammaproteobacteria > Enterobacterales > Alteromonadaceae > Opacimonas. The sequence goes on along the minus strand of NZ_DS989810.1, from coordinate 7,984 downwards.
TGGCCCCCACAACAACATTGAATGGATATGACCATTCTCTAATGACTGACTAAGCGGTTGATTGGGACCCAATATATGTGATTGACCAATGTAACTGGCCAAATCGGTTGGTCGCATACGCGCCGCAAGTGGCTCAAGGTTGGGTTTGGTCATCAATGCTATACCCTACAGGGATGTCGTATTGGAATTGTGAAACAGGTAACGGCATATTCATGGTGATATTAGATAAAACAAACTCGCTGCGCTGTGCTTGGTTATCCAGCAGAGTAAATGCGCGTAATTCACCTTGAGTGAACACTAGTGTCAATCCTTGAATTTGACCCTGTGCAGATGAGGGTGTGACCTCAAATGAGTCTGCTTGTTGTGTCACACTAAACTGTTCCCACACCTTATCATCAGTTGATGTGAGTAGCATTAATGGATTATCTGATACCATATCTGCCTGATTAAATATGGACACTTGTTCAACAAAATCGTCCACATAAAATACCTTATCACCATTCGCAATTACTAAGGTTTCATCTGGTACCTGTGCATGCCAATACACTCGATTAGGTTGTTGTAATACTAGATTTCCCGAACTGCTATGAATGAGGTTATTGGCTTCGTCTGTCACGGTTTGGGTAAATGTAGATTGAAGCGATGAAATAGCTTCTAAACGTTGACGTAATTCTGTCTTGGCCAGAGATGCGTTTGCAATAAGTGGTGCCTCACTGGCAGCTAATATTGGTGTACTTGAAAGTGACACTAACAACCAAGATGATGCCACTAAAGTAACAAAAGATAATTTAGCAATAGAAGTGTGTAACGACATATATGTCCTTTATGACTATGTATTAAACGTGATTAAACTCACTTAACTAAACATACCATGACTTAATTAAATCAACGCTGAATGAACTGCCATGCCATCATCAGAATCGTTTTCTTAAATTAATCCCGAGGCGCCGCTTTGGCTAACACTTCACGATTACCATTATGACCTGGTGCTGATACGATCCCGCTTTGTTCCATTTGTTCGACTAATCGAGCTGCACGATTATAGCCAATTCTAAATTTACGTTGTACTGATGAAACAGACGCTTTGCGAGTTTCAGTCACAAAGGCCACTGCCTCGTCATAGAATACATCGAGCTCTTGATCCGCATTTTCAGCCTGCTCACCAGGTAGTAGTACTTCACCACCTTCTTGAGGATTCAAAATCTCATCAATATACTCTGGTTCTCCGCGTTTCTTCCAATCACCTACAACGGCATGAACTTCATGATCATCTACAAATGCGCCGTGGACACGCGTCGGTACACCCGTACCAGGCGGAAGATACAACATATCTCCCATACCAAGTAATGCCTCAGCACCTTGCTGATCTAAAATAGTACGTGAATCAATTTTGCTGGATACCTGAAACGCAATTCTTGTTGGTATATTCGCTTTGATCAAGCCTGTGATCACATCAACAGATGGACGTTGTGTCGCAAGGACTAAGTGAATACCGGCCGCACGTGCTTTTTGTGCTATCCGTGCAATCAGCTCTTCGACCTTTTTGCCTACAATCATCATCATGTCAGCAAATTCATCTACCACTACAACGATAGCCGGTAACTTTGTTAAATTAGGCGCTTCACTATCCATACTATCGCCCTGCTGCCAGAGTGGATCCTTGATTGGATGACCATCTTCAATCGCTTTAAGGACCTTGGAATTAAATCCTTTAAGGTTACGTACACCTAACGCACTCATTAAACGATAACGACGTTCCATTTCACCAACACACCAACGCAATGCATTAGAGGCTTCTTTCATATCAGTGACTACTTCAGCTAACAGATGTGGTATTCCCTCATACACAGATAGTTCAAGCATCTTCGGATCAATCATGATCATGCGCACATCTTCTGGCGATGATTTATAGAGCAAACTTAAAATCATGACGTTCACGCCGACTGATTTACCTGAACCTGTTGTACCTGCAACTAATAAATGCGGCATTTTCGCCAAATCTACAATGACGGGTTTACCCGAAATATCGGCACCTAACACCATCGTCAGTGGTGAAGCATTAGCTTGAAACGCATCACCTTCAATCACTTCACTCAAACGTACCATGTCACGATTTTTATTCGGTAATTCCAACCCAATAACAGATTTACCAGGAATAACTTCAACAACACGCACTGAAATAGCTGACATCGCTCGCGCCAAATCTTTGGATAAGGTCGTGATTTTACTCACTTTAACCCCTGGAGCTAGATCCAATTCAAAACGGGTAATTACTGGACCAGGGTATACACCGACCACTTGCGCTGAAATATTAAAATCAGCGAGTTTTTCTTCGACTAAACGTGAAATGCCTTCAAGCTCTTCAGGTGTGATGGGATTCTTCACTTTATCCGCACGATCGAGCAGTGCGAATGAAGGTAACTCTCCCTCAGGCTTCTCTTCATGCTTAGGTCTCATTTTTGTCGTGACACCAGGTGCATTTACGACGGGTGCGTCGACATCAGGGAGGCTAGCTTCAGATGTTGAAGAAGTGTGTATATCAGTAGGTGTCTCATCAAGAGGCACTGATGATGCGTGTGTATCAGAAGAATACACTGGCTCAATATGTATACTAGAATCAGCCGCACCTGACACATCAGCTATTGATGTCTCAGTATCTATATTTTGAGTATCAATGACAATTTCAGGCTCGTTATCGAGTATTTCATCAGATACTTTATAAAATGAATCTTGTGCATTTCTCAGTGAACTATCACGATTTGATGGTTGATTTTCACTTAATGTCGAAGCATTGATATCATCTTTCTGATTAGCACTCCCCTCCCCTTTAGGACTAGGTAGTGACAATTGAGAAACACCTTTGGGTAATGTAACGACTTTTTTACTTGCCCAGATGGTACTCGCACCAATGTAATCAATTATAGATACCCATGATATACCACTGGCTAAAGTGAAGCCTGTCGTAAAAAAACACAATAATAAAATCGTTGTACCGACAAAGCCAAATTGCGGCAATAAGGCACTGGAAATAACATCACCAAATAATCCACCCGCAGAAAAGTAGTACATATCATCAAAGTTAATACTGGCTAAACCACTGATACCAATGGCAATAAAAATAAGACCAATGATCCGTAAACCTATATTGAGATAATCCCATTCAAAGATCTCTTTTACACGTTGAAACGCCATATAACCGGCAAAGGCAAACAAAAAAGGAATACTATAAGCAAGATAACCTAAGATAAAAAATAATAAATCAGCAAGTTTTGCACCTGCGGGGCCCATCCAATTCTGGATAACTGGTTGTAGTCCAGTTTGTGTCCAACCTGGATCGGCTTGATGAAATGACATCAGGGAAAGAAATATAAATAACGCTAATACAGTACATATAATCATGCCTGTCTCAAAAATGCGTTGTATACCAGTAAGTTGACTCATCGTGCGCCTAATGGAAACCAAATCTATATTTAGATTTTATATTATTATAATGTGAATTATTCTAACACAGCTATCGGATAAATTAACGTCCAGAAGCATTGATTTTGATTTTATTCGAATGTTTTACTTCTTCCATCACCACATAGCTTCGCGATTCTCTGACACCCGGTAATTGTAGTAATGTATCGCCTAATAGTTTTCGATAACTGGCCATATCCGCCACACGCGTTTTTAACAGGAAATCAAAGTTCCCAGACACTAAATGGCATTCCTGAATATCATCTTGCTGTTGCACGGCAGCAGAAAAATCTGCAAATATATCAGGTGATGTTTTGGATAATGATATTTCGACAAAGACCAACATGGCAGCACCCAATTTCATCGGATCCACACTTGCTGAATAACCAGTAATATATCCCTGCTGTTCTAATCGTTTAACTCGTTCTAAACAAGGTGAAGGGCTTAATCCAATTTGTTTTGCTAATTCAACATTCGATATACGTCCATCTACCTGTAATGCGGATAATATTGCACGATCCAGTTTATCAATGTGTTTCGGCGTCTTTATAAGCATATAATATTTTTCTATTTGAATTAATTTCCAAATATTATACTGCAAATTTCAAAAATAAGAAATTTAAAGCGTTGTAATATCCCCTATAATCCAATTTTATCCCTTTACAGTGAATAGTTATGATTATTGGTGTACCTAAAGAAGTCAAAAACCACGAATATCGTGTCGGATTAAACCCTGCTGCAGCGAATGAGTTTATCCAACATGGTCATACCGTTTTAGTAGAAACCCATGCAGGTGAAGGTATCGGGTTTAGTGATGACGATTATGAACTTGCTGGTGCACAAATCATTGATACTGCTAAAGCAATATTTTCACAGGCTGAGATGATTATTAAAGTCAAAGAGCCACAGCCCTTTGAGTGTGAAATGCTCCGACCGGATCAGATTTTATATACTTACCTGCATTTAGCGCCAGATCCAGTGCAAACCGAATTATTAGTGAAATCAAAAGCAATTTGTATCGCCTATGAAACGGTCACAGATAATGCTGGAACGTTACCTTTATTAGCGCCTATGAGTGAAGTTGCTGGTCGTATGGCTATTCAAGCGGGCGCGCATTACTTAGAAAAAGCTCAAGGTGGTAACGGTACACTACTGGGTGGCGTACCTGGTGTTGCTCCTGGAAATGTCGTTATCATTGGTGGTGGTGTCGTGGGGACGAACGCCGCAAAAATGGCGGTGGGTTTAGGCGCAGACGTGACTATTTTAGACCGTTCATTACCGCGTTTACGTGAACTGGATGATATTTTCAATGGTCGTGTAAGAACTGTTTACTCCACTACAGATGCTATTGCACAATACTCTGCACAAGCCGATTTAGTCGTCGGTGCCGTTCTTATACCAGGTGCTGCTGCACCAAAATTACTCACACGTAAACATATTGCGAATATGAAAAAAGGCGCAGTAGTTGTTGATGTTGCGATTGATCAAGGTGGATGTTTTGCAACTTCAAAAGCAACAACGCACCAGGAGCCCGTATATATTATTGATGATGTAGTACATTATTGTGTTGCTAATATGCCGGGCGGTGTGGCACGGACCTCAACATTAGCATTAAACAATGCCACGTTACCTTTTGGCCTCGCTATTGCGAATAAAGGGGCAGAACAAGCATTAAAAGATGATGTACATCTAGCCAATGGCTTAAATGTCTATAAAGGATTAGTGACATGTCAAGGCGTTGTAGATGCGTTAGGTGAAAGCTTGAACTTAGAGTACATTCCCGCGTTACAAGCAATCAGCTAACTCGCATAAACTGTGAGATATTTGGGCGGGTCACATTAATAATGATTGATGTAACCATCGCCCAAATAATAAATCCAAGTCATTAATTTCACGATTTAGTAATTACAGAGACTTATAAAAACTCTATATTGAAGCGTTAATTTCTAATAAGGTCTTTAACGGGTCGTGTGATTGTGTAATAGGCCGACCAATGACCATATAACTTACTCCGCTTGCCATGGCCTGTGGTGGCGTCATAATACGTATTTGATCGCCTACATCACTCCCGACAGGACGTATACCTGGCGTAACTAGTAAAAAATCATCGTTAACAATTTCACGTAACGCCACCGCCTCTTGAGCTGAACAAACAACACCATCCAAACCTGACGTTTGAGTCAACAAAGCAAGTTTGTTCACTTGGTCGGCTACTTTGATATTGGGTGTGACTTGCCCTAATTGAGCTTCATCCATAGAAGTGAGCACCGTAACAGCAATTAGTTTAGGCGCATCAGCACCAAAACTCTCTAGTCCCGCTTTAGCTTTACTCATCATGCTGGCACCGCCACTAGCATGCACATTAATCATCCATACTCCCAAATCTGCAGCAGCAATACATGCTTTAGCAACGGTGTTAGGGATATCATGGAATTTTAAATCTAAAAATACATCAAATCCTTTATCCACTAATGGTTTAACCGCTTGCGGACCAAAATAAGTGAACATTTCTTTGCCGATTTTTAACTTACATAATTCAGGTGATACTTTATCAACAAAATTATGTAAATCTGATAACTGATTAAAATCACACGCGACGACAACTTTTGGATCAAATGACATGCTTAACCTCGTTTAACATTATTCGCCATCTAATCCTTTGATGGGCTTCACGACACTCCAATGCTTACATGCAGGACATAACCAATACACCTGTCTGCCAGAAAAACCGCATTTAATACAACGGTATTTAGGACGGGCTTGAATTTGTTTTTCTACCAAATCAGCTAATAAACCTAAGCTATTTTGGATTTGTTTATCTTCTTGTTGTTCCACAAAAAAACCTAATAGCGTTTTAAATCCACGCATTGTAGGTTTTTGTTTAAGCTGTTCGAGAAGAATATTTGTGGCTTCGGTATCTTCACCACGCTTAGCCGATAATTTTACTTTCGCCAAATATGACGTTGCACACTCTTGCCAATAAGGGGCTAAGCTAGATTCTAATAACTCATCGTCATGCAATGCTTCTGAACACTGCTCAAGTAAGGGAACCGCTTCAGAGAACCATGATATATCACGGTTTGGTACTTGATTCAGCGCATCTGCGGCTTTTTGATACTCTTGAGATTCTATGTAAATGCGCCCCAGCATAAGCCATGGACGAACTGCATGCTCATCAATATCAATGGCTTCATGCAGAAACGGGATCGCATTAGAATAATCCGCGGCCTTAACAAACTGCTGAGCTTTTTCACAATAAAAATGCGATAACTGATGCGCCACATCTTTTTGATTGGAATCAACGCTTAACATACGTTGAGACAAATCAATCGCTTTGTCCCACTCTTTAGTCGTTTGGTAAATCTCAAATAAGTAACGTTGTGCAGCAGCTCTATGCTTGTCGCTATCTAGTAGTTTTAAATAGGAATTCTCTGCCCGCTCAAGAAATCCAGCTAGCATGTAGTCTCGACCTAATTCACTTAAGGCATTTTCACGAGGAGTGCCTTGCAACTCATCACGAGATACAAGATTTTGATGTATACGGATTGCACGATCTAATTCACCCCGATGACGGAAAAAATTCCCCATCGCAATATGTGTTTCCACCGTATCATTATTTAACGAGATCATTTTGATTAACGTATCAACCGCTTTATCAGGTTGATCAGATAATAAAAAATTTAAGCCTTTATAATAATGTTTGGAAAGAATGCTCGATTGTTTACGTTGGGCGTTACGGACACTGTTGCGACCCATCATCCAACCATAACCTGCCGCAACTGGCAGCAGTAAAAATAGCAATTCAAGCATAAGGTATTATTCTTCTGTGGATAAGCGCTTTAATTGGTTTCGCAGGCTCTTCACTTTCCAGGTTAATTTCAACCAACTACTAAAAAAGGTCAACATACCAATCACGACTCCTAAAGAAAACACTATAGCCATCAAAGTTGATTGACGTAATTCACTTTGTGCTATCAAATAATTGATGGTGACAAGCTCTTGATTACGTGAGCCGATAATAACTGCGATAACAAGTACAATGATGAGTACCAAAAATGTTAATAATCCTTTCACAAAGCTATCCTTTTTTGTCTCGCATTGTTAAGAAAAATCAACGCGATCGCGTAATTCTTTACCCGGTTTGAAATGTGGGACATACTTTCCCGATAATTCTACTAATTCACCAGTCTTTGGATTACGACCAGTTCGTGGAGCTCGATAATGTAAAGAAAAACTGCCAAACCCTCTTATTTCAATGCGTTCACCGCGTTGTAATGTTTGCGCCATGTACTCTAATAATTCTTTAACAGCGACTTCAATTTCTCGAGTTTGAACCTCATCATAAGATGTCATTAACTTTTCGATCAATTCAGATTTGGTCATATTAGGTGCCTCGTTAATCTGAGATTATATAATATAGACTAAGAGTACAGAAAAAAAAGTGTAACGCAAGTAAACTTGCAGTTACACCTTTTTTATTTTTCAGACTAAAAGATTACTCGCCTTTGGCTGCTTTGAAAGCTTC
>NZ_DS989811.1:527321-539248 GCF_000155775.1 Glaciecola sp. HTCC2999 | reverse complement strand
ACGTAAAATCGAAAATTTAGAAGCACAAGTTGAGGCCTATGATGTGGTTAATAAAGAGTCTGTATTAGCACAGCAGTTTGCAGCACTGGTACATGATGACTGCATTGAGACGGAATTGGCCCAGCTAAAAGCGGAAATGCAAGCTAAGAGAAGCGCTACTAGCAACAATGCGGCTTAACTGAAGCGTTTTACTAATCCATTTGTTATTCATATATTTAAAAGAGTATTTATCATGAGAGAATCATTTCACGTTAATCGATTATATCGCGATGGTCGTCGGGCCATGGTCAGTGGGGTTTGCGCAGGGACCGCAAGGCATTTGGAAATTCACCCTAATTGGGTTAGAGGTCTTACTTTGGGGGCGTTTTTATTTTTCCCTTTTGCGGTAGGATTAGCTTATGTCTTGGGTGTGTGTTTATTGAAAACTCGATAATACTATGTCGATGAGTCTGATAAGTAATACTAATGTACGCAATAGTGGTCTAAAATACTGTTATAATAGTGTGACACATTTTAGTATGTAGCAGCGTAAAGGATGGCTATGAACAATTATTTTTCCCCAAAACAAATATCAGTAACATTTTCAGTGATTGTTATCCTGTTGTGGTTATTAGGTACGTATTGGAGTTTTTCACCTGACACCTTTTCGGTAAAGTATAAGGTTGATGAGTATACTCAAGCGAATAAATTGCAATCAGTGACCGGTGTGGCGACCACTACCGCAGTAATAGAAGTTGGTAACACCCTTCTTCATAAACCAGGTGGGTATTTATCCAATGATATGTTACCGCCTTCGGTGATGCTAGATAACATGCCTGCGTGGGAGTTTGGTGTGTTAGAAATGTTGCGGGATATTACGTTATCATTACGTAAAGACTTTTCTCGCTCCCAATCTCAGTCAGTAGAGAATGAGTTTTTAGTCAAAGCACAGCCGAGCTTAAACATTGATAGTACTACTTGGATTTTACCTTCTGCTGAATCTGAGTATCAAAAGGCGTTTAATTTAATCGAGTCATATCGCGCTGAATTAGCTGACGTGAGTAAAGGCAATAGTCAGTTTTACGCTCGTGCAGATAATCTACGCGACTGGCTCAAAGAGGTTGAAAAGCGTTTGGGTAGTATGTCACAAAAACTTTCAGCTAGTGTTGGGAGTGAAGTGATTAATACCAGTCTTGCTGGTGATGCTGCTGCACGACAATCGACTGCTACACCTATGCTGTCAGAGAATAAAACCAGTTGGTTCCAGCTCGATGATAATTTTTATCAGGCACGCGGTATGTCTTGGGCACTGATTCATTTTTTGAAAGCCGTTGAAATCGATTTTGCCGATGTACTAGAAAAAAAGAACGCACTAGTGAGTTTACGTCAAATCATCCGCGAATTAGAAGCGACTCAAGAAACAGTATATAGCCCAATGATATTAAATGGCAGTGGGTTTGGTGTAGTCGCCAATCACTCATTGGTCATGGCTAATTATATTTCCCGCGCTAATGCCGCGCTTATTGAACTTTCAGAATTACTTAATCAAGGATAAACATAATGAATCATATTGCTAAACTCGGCTGTACTGTTTTAGCGCTAGGTGCTATTTCGAGCAGTGCTCAATCACATGCTGATACATTATTAGGCCTCTATGCGGGTGGTCAAATGTGGGCTATGGAAACTGAAGGTGCGTTTGCATCAAATAATGATTTAGCGACCTTTAATTATGATGATGAACGTAACGGTTCCTACTATTTAGCTGTTGAGCATTTTGTGCCTTTAATACCAAATGTGAAGGTAATTCAAACTTCTATGGATACGAATGGTGTCACTAATCTCTCTGGCGAATTTAACTTTGGTGGTCAGGATTATGCGATTAATACAAGTTTGCGCACAGACTTATCTCTTACGACCACGGATTACATTTTATATTATGAAATTTTAGATAATGATGTTGTCAGTATCGATGTGGGTATCAATGCGAAAAATATTGATGGTGAAATCTCTGTATTAGATGAGCAATCTAATTCGGCTTCAGACGCTAGCTTTTCCGGGTATGTGCCTATGGTATATTCTCGTGCAGAAGTAGGCTTACCATTTACTAGTTGGTCAGTGTTTGCTGAAGGCAGTTATTTGTCGTTTGATGATCATACTATCAGTGATATGCAAGCTGCTATTGAGTATCGCGCCATTGATAGTTTAGCATTAAACTTGAATTTTCAACTTGGTTACCGCTCGATGAATATCGAACTAGATGATTTAGACAGCATCAATACCGAATTAGATTTTAGTGGTGTATTTGCTGGGGTCGAATTTCACTTCTAAGTTATATAGTTATAAATACATGTTGAGCCAATATAATTAAAGTTTATATTGGCTTTTTTATTTTTTAGTCCATTAAGTAATAAAAAATCGCTATTTATTCTTTTATATTCTTAACCCCATCTATTATCCTTACATTATTCTTGATGAGGTAATCTTAAACATGTCAAATCAACAACAATTTGGTCCAGGCGGTGTCGTCGAACCAAATCAGCTTAATCAAATTACTCAAGCAATAACGGGGTTAGACTCGAGTCAACTAACTTGGGTCAGTGGATATATTGCGGGGTTAGCAGCTGCCCAAGATCCCAATGCCAACAACCTTGCTCCAATCGCTATAACTCCAGTACCAGAGTCAGCTGGCACATTAACTATTATTTACGGATCTCAAACTGGTAACGCGAAGGGTATTGCCACAGCATATCAAGTCAAAGCCAGTGAAGCAGGGATCCCTGCTAAAGTGATATCGATGGCTGACTATAAACCTCGTCAAATTAAAAATGAAACACATATAGCGATAGTCGTATCGACTCATGGTGAAGGTGAAGCCCCGGATGATGCGGTTGAATTACATGAGTTCTTAGGCTCGAAAAAAGCCCCTAAATTACCAAATTTGAAATATGCAGTATTAGGATTAGGGGATACTAGCTATGAGTTCTTTTGTCAAACGGCTAAAGATTTTGATACGCGTTTAGCAACATTAGGTGCGACTGCTGTGCTAGAACGAGTGGATTGTGATGTGGATTATGATAGTGCAGCAGCTCAATGGCAAGATGATGTCTTAGCTAAAATCAAAGATGATTTAACTGCTAAAACAACTCAAGTAGCGTCAACGCCCGCTGCCAATACTGCTTCGGTTGCAAGTATTTATACGAAGAAAAACCCGTTTGCAGGTACATTACTCACGAGTCAAAAAATCACAGGTCGTGATTCCATCAAAGATATTCGACATATTGAAATTTCTTTAGAAGATTCAGGTATTCAATATCAAGTTGGTGATGCGCTGGGTGTATACTTTTTAAATGATGAAGCTATAGTTCAGCGTATGATCAATGCATATGGATTAAGCGCAGAAGAAACAGTCACTCTAGGTGATGAGTCACTGACGTTAGCCCAAGCTTTGACTGAAAAGTGTGAATTGACATTATCCTATCCAACCTTTGTAAAAGCATTAGCCGAATCATCGGGAGACGCGGCATTAACCGCATTATTAGCAGATAAAGCGGCATTACGCGAATACTTAGTACCACGACAAATTGTCGATATTGCCATTGATTACCCAGTGAAAGTAACGGCTCAACAAGTTGTTGATGCGTGTCGTCCATTGACGGCTCGTTTATATTCTATTGCCTCTAGCCAAAATGAAGTTGAAGATGAAGTACATCTGACCGTTGCATTAGTAGAATATGAGGAACACGGTTTTGTGCATCAAGGTGGCGCGTCAGGTTATTTGGCGAAGCGGTTAGACGAAGGTGCGCCGGTGAAAGTTTACGTCGAAGGTAATGACAATTTCCGGTTACCTGCAGATCCCAATACCCCTGTGATTATGGTAGGTCCAGGAACAGGTATTGCGCCGTTTAGAGCATTTATGCAAGAGCGTGATGCGCAAGAAGCTGAAGGTAAAAACTGGCTATTCTTTGGTAATCCGAGTTTTACTCAGGATTTCTTGTATCAAACCGAATGGCAGGGCTATGTGAAATCAGGCTTATTATCAAAAATTAGCTTGGCTTTTTCACGAGACCAAGCTGAAAAAATTTATGTACAGCATCGCTTATTAGAGCAAGGTGCTGAGGTCTATCAATGGTTAGAAGCCGGTGCGCACTTTTATGTGTGTGGCGATGCAAATCATATGGCTAAAGATGTTGAGCAAGCATTATTAACCATCTACCAAACCCATGGTAAGCAATCTGCAGATGAAGCAAAGAAAAGTCTACTTGCCTTACGTAAAGCGAAACGTTACCAGAAGGATGTGTACTAATGAGTGACAACAAAAACTTAATTGTTGAGGGTAAGTTAGCTGTCAATGAACGTATTAAGAGTGAAAGTAACTTTTTACGTGGTACGATTACTGAAGATTTAGGGGACGACCTGACTGGTGGTTTCACCAGCGATAACTTCCAATTAATCCGCTTTCATGGCATGTATCAACAAGATGACCGTGATATTCGTGCTGAGCGTTTGAAACAAAAACTAGAACCCTTACATAACGTCATGTTACGAGCGCGTTTACCTGGTGGTGTGATCACATCCAAACAGTGGCTAGCAATTGATAAATTTGCAGATGACTACACTAGTTATGGCTCTATCCGCTTAACGACACGTCAAACGTTTCAGTTTCATGGCGTATTAAAACCGCATATTAAATTGATGCACCAGACGCTTAACGCAGTAGGTATTGATTCGATTGCTACTGCTGGGGATGTGAATCGTAATGTATTATGTACGTCGAACCCTGAAGTGTCGCATTTTCATCAAGAAGCGTATCAGTGGGCGATTAAGATTTCAGAGCACTTACTCCCTAAAACACGTGCCTATGCGGAAGTGTGGTTAGACGGAGAAAAAGTAGAAACTACCGATGAAGAGCCAATTTTAGGTAGCAATTACTTACCGCGTAAATTTAAAACGACCGTGGTGATCCCGCCACAAAACGATGTTGATGTGCATGCAAATGACTTGAACTTTGTGGCGATAGAAGATAACGGCAAGTTAATTGGATTTAACGTATTAGTCGGTGGCGGTTTAGCCATGACGCACGGGGACCATTCTACTTTCCCTCGTAAAGCCGATAACTTTGGCTTTATTGGTTTGGATGATACTTTAGCCATCGCTGAAGCAGTGGTTAAAACTCAACGCGACTGGGGTAACCGAGTTAATCGTAAGAATGCAAAAACTAAATATACTCTTGAACGAGTTGGTGTTGACACATTTAAAGCTGAAGTTGAAAAGCGTGCTGGGGTCAAATTTGCTGATGCTAAGCCTTTTGAGTTTACTGGGCGAGGCGATCGTTATGGTTGGGTTGAAGGTGTTGATGGTTTGCATCATTTAACTTGTTTTATCGAAAATGGTCGTATTCTTGATTATCCAGGTAAAACACTTAAATCGGGCTGTAAAGCGATTGCAGAAATCCACCCTGGTGAGTTTCGTATGACAGCGAATCAAAATTTAGTGATTGCTGGTGTACCTGCGGAGTTAAAAGAACAAATTCAAGCGCTTGCTCAAGCTAATGGTTTAATGCCGCAGGTAAGTTTACAACGCAAAGATTCAATGGCGTGTGTGTCACTACCGACATGCCCACTGGCAATGGCTGAAGCTGAGCGTTATTTGCCTGATGCGGTGACTGAAATTGAAGGCTTACTAGCAAAACATGGCTTAGCGGATGAAAGTATTATCTATCGTATTACCGGTTGCCCGAATGGTTGTGGACGTGCCATGCTTGCCGAGGTTGGTTTAGTTGGCAAGGGGCCTGGTAAATATAACCTACATTTAGGCGGAAATCGCGCGGGTACGCGCATTCCAAAAATGTATAAAGAAAACATCACCGACACTGAAATCATGACAATTTTGGATGAGCTAATAGGTCAATGGGCTGCTGGTCGTGAAGTTAACGAAGGGTTTGGAGACTTTGTGATCCGCAGTGGTGTTATTGCTGAAGTGGTTGACTCTGCAAAGGACTTTTATGCCTAGTTCACTCCTACATCAAGCATTTGAGCACGACATTTTAGGGGAGTTTGATACCCATAATGCGCGTCTTGAAAGTTTGACGCCAATACAGCGAGTAGAATGGGCACTCGAATATTTACCTGAACAAGCGATTGTTTCATCATCTTTCGGTGCTCAATCAGCTGTCATGTTACATTTAATCAATACTGTTGCACCTGGTACACCTGTAGTATTAACGGATACCGGATATTTGTTTACTGAGACGTATCAATTTATAGATGCAATGACGGAACGATTAGGACTTAATTTGCACGTGTATAGCGCAAAAGAAAGTAGCGCATGGCAAGAAGCGCGTTTTGGTAAGTTATGGGAAAAAGGTGCTGATGGCATTACTCAATACAACCAAATAAACAAAGTCGAACCGATGCAGCGTGCACTAGAAGAGTTAAATGTAGGCACATGGTTCGCTGGACTTCGCCGCAGCCAATCAACTGGTCGAAGTAAACTTAGTGTACTTCAGCATATTGGTGCACAAATAAAAGTCTATCCAATTATTGATCAAACGAATAAACAGTTACATGAATATCTTAAAGTTCATAATTTACCATATCATCCATTATGGGAAAAAGGATATGTATCAATCGGTGACTGGCATACTACTCGTGCATTAGAAGCCGGTATGAATGAAGAGGATACACGTTTCTTTGGACTTAAGCGAGAGTGCGGTTTACACGAATTTGGTGATGGGATTTAACGCTAACTAAAAGAATAAGCGTCTAGTGAAACCCCGAATGTATTTAACTTTCGGGGTTTCGCACAATAGTTTTCTGGTTATCCGGAAAACCTCTCAACACTTAAAACACTCGGTTTAACCCATTAAGTGCTGCGACTCGATAAGCTTCTGCCATTGTTGGATAATTGAATGTTGTATTAACGAAATATTCAATCGTATTTTGTTCACCAGGTTGCTGCATAATGGCTTGACCGATGTGGATAATTTCTGAAGCACGCTCACCAAAACAGTGGATCCCAAGTATTTCTTTTGTTTCACGATGAAATAGTATTTTTAAGCTGCCTACGAGAGTGTTCGCAATTTGAGCTCTAGCAAGGTGCTTAAACTGAGCACGACCTACTTCATAAGGTACTTTATCTCGTGTTAGTTCTTGCTCAGTTTTCCCCACAGAGGAAATTTCAGGAATGGTATATATTCCTGTTGGAATGTCTTGTACGAGACTTTTGTGTTCATCAGTATCCGCTAACATTGACTCTGCAGCAAATCGGCCTTGGTTATAAGCTGCTGATGCTAAGCTTGGATAACCAATCACATCACCCACAGCAAAGACGTGTTTAGCTGCCGTCTGATAGCGTTCATTAACTCTGACCTGACCTCTAGAGTCGGGCTCTAAACCCACTTCAGGTAAATTTAGCATTTCAGTATTTCCTGAACGACCGTTTGCGAATAATAGACAGTCTGCACGCATTTTTTTACCTGAATGGGTCGTTAAAATGACACAATCATCTTTTGCTTCAACACTAGCATAGGATTCATTATGTTTAATGACTACGCCGTTGTTCCATAAGTGATAGCTTAATGAGTCTGAAATTTCATCGTCAAGAAAACTGAGTAGACGGCTTTGTGTATTGAGTAAATCGACCTTGACTCCCATACCTCTGAAAATAGAAGCATATTCAGTACCTATAACACCAGCGCCGTATATGATGATCGATTGCGGATCATGTTGCATAGATAAAATAGTATCTGAGTTGTAGATGCGTGGATGTGTAAAATCAATATCTGGTGGAGTATAAGGTCTTGAGCCGGTGGCTAGGACAAACTGTTTGCCAGAAATCGTCTCTTGAGTTCCATCCTCACGCTTAATGGATAGAGTATTTTGGCCAATAAACGTTGCTTCACCGTGAATCAAAGTCACACGATTACGGTTATAAAAACTCCCACGTAATTTAGTTTGTTTACGGATAACGCCACTAGCATGAGACATGATATCTGCAAACGTCAGTTGTCTAGACGCATCCTCTTGGTTAAACAAAATGGACTCGTTATATTCTATTAAACGACTAATTGAGTGACGTAAGGCTTTAGATGGGATAGTACCCCAATGAGTACAGCCTCCACCAACATGTTCATAACGCTCAATGACGGCAATATTTTGACCTGCTTTGGCTAGCTGCATGGCTGCACCTTCACCACCAGGGCCGGTTCCAATTACAATTGCATCAAACATGGTATTACTATGGGGCATAAATTATTTCCAAAAAAAAGCCAACAACAAATTGTTATTGGCTTATTGTACCAGTGGTTTGAACGACAGTCATGTGCTTATGCGGTTTGTAGACTCATAGTTCTCATCGCATTAAAACGCGACCTTTGTTCTTGAAATGCTATTTTTAATTCTTCGCATTTAGTATGCATATCAATTGCATCAACTGTGCGTTTTAATTGACGTTGTTGTATCCGCATTAAACGTTTTTTACTATTGTAATATTCATTGCATTTGCTAATGAGCAATTCATATTCGGCTTCAAGTTTTGCCACTATCTCATCAGCATTGGTGTATTTTTTAACCGCATTCTCTTTGGCTGATTGTAATTGCATAGTGAATTTAGCTTGTTGGATTCTGTCTTCTGGACATTTACGTAAGTTACGTGTCCAGCCAATAAACGATAAAGACTTAATTAACCACTTAGTAGGATCGTAGTGCCACCACTTGATACCGTTGCGGTAGTCATATTCAAAGATATGGTGATAGTTGTGATAACCTTCGCCAAAAGTAAACAGCGCCAAAACTCCATTATCACGCGCTGTATTAGCATCAGTGTAGGTTTGTTTACCCCAGATATGACATAAAGAATTAATGAAAAAAGTCACATGGTGTACCAATACAATTCTGCATATTCCGGCTATTAGAATCATACCTACTATGCTTCCATTGAAGTAACCAAGTAAAGCAGTGATCCCAAAGTTAGCAATTAACACAATAGCAACGTAATGATTGTGCTGCCACATAACGATTTTGTCTTTTTGTAGATCTTTACAGTTTGAGTAATCTTCATAACGCGCAGCCTGATATTCGCGTAGCATCCACCCAATATGTGAGAACCAAAACCCACGTTTAGCTGAGTAGGGGTCTTTATCATTAACGTCAACATGGCGGTGATGTACTCTGTGATCTGAAGCCCAGTGCAAAATACTATTTTGTAAGGTCATTGCCCCACCGACCGCAAGTACAAATCGAACTATCGGATTAGCATCATAAGCTTTGTGAGACCATAAACGGTGGTAACCGGCTGTGATAGACATGCCTGTAAAAAAGAATAAGAATACGGTGGTTAATATCTCGAACGAATTAAAGCCAACGGTCAATGCCCAATAGGGGACTCCCACCACGCTGATAAGTGTGAGTAAGGTAAATAAGGCAACATTGAATTTGATTATGGGTGGTTTTTTCATTAAGACGTCTTACTATATAGAATTAGCGCTAGAAATTTCAGCGTACAAGTGTAAGCTAAATGTAATTGAGATGCTTTGGATTAGCAAGGAATTTATTTTTGATGACGATAAAAAAGACCCGAGAACAACAAAAACAAGAAACACGCCAAAATATAATTAACGCTGCTTTTTCCTGTCTAGATGCTGAGAAAAGTTTATCGTCAATCTCTTTACGCGAAATTGCAAGAGTTGCAGGTATTGCTCCAACATCATTTTATCGGCATTTTAAAGATGTGAATGATTTAGGCATGACCTTGGTAGATGAAGCAGGGCTAATGCTTAGGCAATTAATGCGAAGTGCTCGTCGTAGAATAACCGCTGATTCAAACGCGATAGATATTTCGGTTGATACTTTGATGGAGTTCATTAGTGAGAATAAGAATGTGTTTAGAGTCTTATTACGTGAACACACCGGCACATCAGCAGAGTTTCGTTCGGCGGTGCAACGTGAAATACAACATTTTATTAAAGAATTATCAGATTACATTATGCATCGTCAGCAGATCTCTCAACAACTGGCTGATTTGCAATCTGAGGCGATGGTCATGATTGTATTCAGTGCAGGAGCTCAAGCATTGGATGCTCAACCTAATCAGCAATTTATCATTGCTGAAAAGGTAAAGTATCAATTAATGTTTGTTCAACTTGGAGTGAAACAATTCAAACCTAAACCTTAGCTGTTTCCCCAGGATGAAATTTGATAGTACTTCAGCGTCGCTTGAGTATAACGCCACTTTCAATATGATGAGTAAATGGAAATTGATCAAAAAGTGCCGCACGTTCGATCGTATGTGTTTTAGTTAATTCTTGTAAATTATGTGCCAGTGTATCAGGGTTGCATGAAATGTAGATGATGTACTCATATTGATTGATCATATTAATAGTAGCCATGTCTAAACCCGCTCTTGGTGGGTCGACTAGCACGGTAGTAAAATCATATGAATCTAAATCAATACCCTCAAGCCTTCGATATGCACGTTCTTTATTTTTCGCAGAGACAAATTCCTCACTCGACATTCTTAAGATAGTGCAGTTTTGTATATCATTATAGGCAATATTATCTTGAGCAGCATTAACGGATGTCTTTGAAATTTCCGTTGCCATGACATTATCAAAGTAATCACTCAAGGGAATAGTAAAGTTACCCGCACCGCAATATAACTCCAATAAATCACCTGCAATACTTTGTGTATGTGACGCCACCCACTCAATCATGTGACAATTCACTTCTGCGTTTGGTTGAGTAAAGGAATTTTCAATGTGTTTGAATGTGTATTCTTTACCATGGATGCTTAATTTCTCAATCACGTAATCATGGTTGATGATAGTTTTTTGTTTTTTTGCTCGACCAATAAATTGTATCTGATACGTCTTAGACATTTCAGTATGTAATTCATTGATTTTTTCTACCCATTCATCAGAGAGTTTTTTGTGGTAAAGCATTGATACTACGATTTGATTAGTAGTCGCACTCAAATAATCAATTTGAAACAGCTTATCTCTAAGTATAGGTATGGTTTTAATACGAGTTATGAGTGCATCCATAACTTGATTAATCAATAGTGACGCTACTGGAAAATGGTCGACACGGTATTGTTGTTTCGTCTCTTGATTAAACATGATGTGATACAAATCATCACCATCATGCCAAACACGAAATTCAGCACGCTGACGATAGTGTGAAGCTTGTGAGGGATAAATGTCTATGTTTAGGTTAGATGGATGTGTAAAAGGAGAAAGTAGTGAAGTTAAGCGAGCATTTTTCTCGCTTAACTGGCTTGCATAATCTGTCATTAATTAGTCTTCGCTTTTCTCTTTAGCTAATCTAACGCGTAAGGTGCGTTCTTCAAATGTAGAGTCGTTCAGTTTAGTAATCATTTTATCAGCACTATTTATATCGACTTCAACAAAACCGAAACCTTTTCGTCTTCCTGTTTTACGATCTTTCATTAAACGAACAGAATCAACATAACCGTACTTTTCAAAATGAGTTTTAATGGCATTTTCGTTAACTTTGTAGTTAAGGTTACCTATATATAATGTGGTTAGTTCTTCAGCTGATGATGTTTCTTCTGCAGAAGCCCCAGTTTTAAGTAATGATAAAATAACACCCGTTATTAATGCGCCGAGAGCAAAAGCGATGTTAGATTCAAATATGTCAAAAAATGGTAATAAAATAAACCCTGCGACAGCGACTATGCCTGTGATGATATAAATTGAGGCGTTAGATGATTTCATAAGAGACCCTTGTTGTTATAATAATGTGATAAAAAAGCCGCATTTATATTACTCTTATCATAATTTAGTGCAACTTTTACGGATTTATACCTTAAGACAGTGACTAAATTATCGAAAACATTATAGAAAAGTTTACTTTTTGAGCGTTTCAATGAGTTATTGTACAGAAATATGTAAAAACCATAATTATATCTATATAACTGTTGACGATAAAAAT
>NZ_DS989811.1:450436-527098 GCF_000155775.1 Glaciecola sp. HTCC2999 | reverse complement strand
GAATCACTGAACTGACCTCTCGAGTATTCAGTGCTTTTGCTTAGCTCGGGCTCTGCTAATTTAGCGTTTAAGCGCTGTGCATCACCTTCTAACGCTAATAAATTTTCATCGATATAACTAATTGCTGTTTAAGTACATCGATTTCTTCAAGGCATTGCTGTTTCTCTACTAACGCGGCACGAGCTAATGACTCTTTCTCATGTTCAATCGCTAATTGTGCTTTGTGAGCCCAATTTT
This sequence comes from Glaciecola sp. HTCC2999, assembly GCF_000155775.1. Taxonomy (GTDB): domain Bacteria; phylum Pseudomonadota; class Gammaproteobacteria; order Enterobacterales; family Alteromonadaceae; genus Opacimonas. The sequence continues at coordinate 526,861 of NZ_DS989811.1, read as the reverse complement.
TAGTATCTTCTTGTAAACGTGCCACTTTACGAGTGAATTGTTTTTGTTCAGCTATATTACGCGCTGAAATTGTGCGTAACTCTACTAATGTTTCTTCCATCTCTTGGATAATCAAACATATTACTTTTTGTGGGTCTTCAGCTTTGTCTAACATCGCATTAATATTAGACTGTACTATATCGTTCATTCTAGAAAACATACCCATAATCAACTCCTTTAGCGGTTGGATTGCTACATCACTACATTGTGATGTGAGCGATAGGTTCACAATAACTGTTTCAATTCGCATGCCAAATACACAAGTTATTGAAATTGTTGTGTTTTATATAAATTTATTCATTAAGTTTAAAATTTAACATTGAAGGGATTAGTTTATTCCGCCACCATTTGGTCAAAATCGCTAAGTATTTAAGGCCCTATTTGACAGAACAAGAGATAAAAAAACGGACTATCTATACGAAGTCCGTCTAAAAAAAATTACTTATTTTAATTAAGTAATGCTGTGGGATATACAAAGCATTTCGAGACATATATTGCCAACTAAAAACCACCACTATACCGATAACAAACGCGACAATAGGAGCGATTAAAAGTATCAACACATCAAAAGCATATAACATCAAAACTACTCAGCCGTTGCTTTATCGTTGATCTTTAGATCCGTACTGAGCATAGCTTCGAGCGTTTGCTTAGCACTCGCTTTAACTATATCTTGCATTTCGATATTCGTTTTAATCGCAGGTCCGGTATCATCCAGAGAAAAGTTATGTGTCGCAGATAACACCATGGTCTGCACATCAATATGAATATCGTAGTTGGTTTGGACCACCGTTTGTTGCACCATGTAATCAACATACTGAGATAAAGGGACTAATTGTGATGTCGGAGCAACATGCACAGGATTAGACAGGGTATTAACAAAAGTGGCGGCGATAAGGGTAGAAGTTAACATAATTTTATTTCCTATTAGCTTAAATTAAGTGCTTAACCGTAATTGTGTAAGTCGCAATAACAGATGCTTAGTTTGTGCCAATTTTGAATAAATTATAAATTATTGATTTTGTTATATTTTTGTGGTTTTAACATAGAGTAAATAATGACTGTATAAAAAATTGACCACTTAAAATGGTCAATTTAACCTATCAATTAGTCAACTTTACTATCAAGGTAAGCTTGGGAGGCCGCTTGAGTCTCAAGCAAGGCATCGAGTGCTGCAAATAGGACATCTGGAGACGTGTTACGCCCAACTGCATTTTCACTTAGGTAACGACGCCAGACCCTTCCACCGGGTTGTCCCTGAAATAAACCGAGCATGTGCCGCACAATATGCCAGACTTTAGTCCCTTGTCCGAATTGGTTAGGTGCAGCCAGTTGCTCAACAATATAACTATGCATGCGTTTAACAATTTCAATTCGTGATAAGACCGCTTGATTATCTCCATAAATAAGATGATCTACTTCACTTAGAATATATGGATTAGAGTAAGCTTCTCGACCTATCATCACTCCATCAACATAGGATAAATGATGTTGAGCTTCAGCTAAGGTCTTCACGCCACCATTAATACTGACATGTAAATGTGGAAATTCCTCTTTTAACTGATATACACGCTCATACATTAACGGTGGTACTTCTCTGTTCTGCTTCGGGCTAAGTCCTTGCAGCCAAGCTTTACGCGCATGGACAATAAACGTGTCACATCCCGCTTCAGCCACCTGTTCAATGAATGCAGATAAATCCTCATACTCATCCATATCATCAATCCCAATACGTGATTTCACAGTAACAGGAATGTCGACCTGGGCTTGCATTGCGCTCACACAATCGGCCACCGTCTGTGGCTCAGCCATTAAGCAAGCACCAAAACGACCATTTTGAACACGATCTGAGGGACAGCCAACGTTAATATTCACTTCATCATAGCCGTATTCTTGGGCTTTGATTGCGCAATGAGTCATATCTTCCGGAACACTCCCGCCTAGTTGTAACGCCACCGGCTGCTCTGCGGCATTAAAGCCCAAATAATCCCCTTTACCAAATATGATTGCACCCGTTGTCACCATCTCAGTATACAATACGGTGTGCTGAGAGATGAGACGGTGGAAGTAACGGCAATGTTTATCGGTCCAGTCAAGCATAGGCGCGACAGAAATACGGCGGTCGATAGAAGGTGTTGACACAGTTGAGTAGTCTCAAGAAAGCATAAATTAATATTCAATAATATCATACGATATAATAGGGTGCGAGTTGTTGAATCGATACCATTTATGATTATCAATATTCGATACGATTTGATAAATTAAAATAGTTGACGCTGTGTCGCCATTTTACTAGCATTAATGAATCTATGGATTTACCTATCATTAAGGCTAAGTACGGCAAATATGAGTTGGATTAAAGCGCTATTTATATTTCCTATCCATTTTACTCTACAAATGAGTAACCTCGCTTTCTGGGCAATATTGATTGTGATAGTGGGTTTAATCAAACTCGTCCTCCCTTTTCCAACTCTCACACGATATTTAAATGCGCTTAATGCAAAATTTGAAGTGGCTTTTGGTGTGATTAGCATCTGGTTCATCACCTTTTTTAATCGTATTGATATCGATACCCACATACCTGGCTCTATATCGCCAGAAGGCTGGTATTTGATCACAGCAAACCATCGTAGTTATTTAGATATCATTTTGCTAATAGGCTGTGCAAAAAATCATTATCCTGCCCCTAAATTTTTTCTCAAACAAGAACTGATTTGGTTACCCTTTGTGGGATTAGGAGCATGGGCACTTGATATGCCATTTATGCGCCGTTACTCAAAAGCCGATATAGCTAAAAATCCAGCGTTAAAAGGGAAAGACATCGCCACGACACAATCTGCGTGTAAAAAATATAGAAATACCCCTACAACCATTATCAATTTTGTGGAAGGCACTCGTTTCACTACCTCCAAGCATATTCAAAAAAACAGCCCTTACCAACACCTACTCCCACCGAAAGCTGCTGGTATTGCATTTACGTTGGCTACCATGGGAGATTTATTTAATAGTATGCTGGATATCAGTATCATTTATCCTAAAAACTCCCAATGGCCGATGATGGATATGCTGTGTGGCAACATGAAAAGCATTATCATTGATGTTAAAGAGATCCCTGTTACAGCACAGATGCGTGGCAATTACCAAGAAGATAATATTTTTCGAGATGATTTTCGATGCCAATTAAATACATTATGGGAAGAAAAAGATCTTCGCATTCAGACATTTTTAAAAGATAATTAGTATTATCACTTTATACCACTACGGTTAGGATCAATATGCAAGCATCCACCATTCAATTTATTATCTTAGATATTATCAATGCGTTGTTTCGTCATCCCGATCCTGCTATTACCATGCAAGATATAAGCTATAAATTAGCTGCTATTTTTATTATTGCAGTGACCGCAATGTTTGTACTTTGGGCAGTTAAATTCATTGTTAGGTCAAAATTACTCACATTATTATTACGTAATAATCAGGTTTGGGATGATGTATTACATGAACAAGGTTTTTTTAACCGCATAGCACATATTACGCCCGCACTTTTTGTCTTCGCAAGTGCACCTGTACTATTAGAGTTTAACACCTTACTTTTAAGTTTTGTCCTAAAGTGCGCCCAAATCTACTTAGTGATATCAACAATTATCGCTGTGTTTTCACTGCTCAATACTATTGAAGTATTGTATCAGCGTTCAAATTTAGCGAAAAAAGCCCCCATTACCGGATTTATTCAAGTCAGTAAACTGATCCTTGCTATCATTGCAATTTTGCTCACTATTTCTCTTATCCTAGATAAAAGCCCGTTAATATTATTATCAGGTCTAACTGCAATTGCTGCGATATTATTATTAATATTTAAAGATACCATTCTTGGCTTTGTTGCAGGTATCCAGATAGCTGCAAATAGAATGTTCAATACCGGTGACTGGATTGAGATGCAAGCCTATGGTGTTGATGGTGAGATCCGAGAAATTGGCTTAAATGTAGTAAAAGTTCAGAATTGGGATAAAACTATCGCAACATTACCTACTTATACATTGACTAATGAGGTAGTAAAAAATTGGCGTGGTATGTTGCAATCAGGTGGTCGTCGAATCAAACGAAGTATCCAAATTGACATGCAGAGTATCACATTTTTAGACCAAGCCATGATTAATGACTTACATAATGTTCGATTCATAACACACTATCTTGAGAGTAAATTAAACGAATTACAAGACTATCACCAAAACGAACAGATAGATCAAAGTGACTTACTCAATGCTAGACGTCTTACCAATATAGGGACATTTCGAGCCTATATCGAAGCTTATATCCGAAAACATCCACAAATTAATCAATCATTAACGTTAATGGTGCGCCAATTAAAACCCACAGAACATGGGTTAGCATTAGAGATTTACTGTTTTAGTAGTAATAAAAACTGGGTGGAATATGAAGGAATTCAGGCGGACATTTTTGATCACATACTAGCCAGTATGCCATTATTCAAACTCCGCCCATATCAAAGTATTACCGACAAATCGCACTTGTCTTAAGCAAGTGCGTAGCCTATTAAGGCACAAAAAATAAGACCTGACACGCCAAAAAATCCATATTCTATTTTCTCTTGCATACCAGAAGGAGTAGATCGAGTCGCAATAAATGCCATTATGATACTGGAAACACCCAATACAAACGCTAACATACCTACACCAAATACGATCGAATTGATCCATTCACTCATGACTTTCTCCAATAAAAATTAATGGTATTATTATACCTAGATAGATAATAAAACGATATGCGTAGCTGCACATTTATGAAGAAACATTGATATTAGTCAAATGCCAATAATTTTAATGATTTCTGCATTAAATTGGTCAGAATTACAAACACAATGATTATATCGCATCTGAGATGTTTTATTTAATAACCATTCAGTCTTATTTTAACTTGGCATGTTATTTGAAAGACAATAAGCCATAATCAATATATTGAGGCTTAACAAGACCTCGATAAATCAATATAAAGGGATATACATGACAAATTTGAAATCATTAAGCGCGACTAGTCTATTGTGGATAATTTTTAGTCTGAGTTGCATCTTCTCTGCTCATGCTAACAATAATGGTATCAATGTTCAGGTTGACAGTTGTTCGATGGATCTCAATGGGACCCTAGGTTTCCAAAACGAAGTACTCACACTTACCACACCAGAGCTGACCGTGGTCATTGACGAAAAACAAAATCTCAGCGTTAATGAACAGTCGGTCCCCCTTAATAAACAACAGCGAGCCGCTGTAGAATCTTATTATTATAACTTAAAAGCAGCCATCCCGATTGGCGTTGAGTTTGCTGCTCAAAGTTTAGAAGTGGCGAATCTAGCAGTTAACGAAGTATTTGCTGAGCTATTAGGCTCTGATGATGAACTCATTACTAAAATGAATGAGTTAATGAATACGATTGAAGTCAATCTCAAACATAATATCTATGCGCCTGATGGCAGTATATTTATTGATCCCAAAAGCAATACTAGCGAACACTGGACTAGCCCAGAGTGGGAAGCCGAATTTGCAGAAGCCATTCAACATGCCATTAACGAGTCTATGGGACGTCTATTTATGGCCATCGGCAAAGAGATGTTATTCGGAGATGGCGAAGGTATAGGCGATTTGTTTAACCCAGATGCATTTGGAGTTCGCATGGAGCAAAAAATGATGATGCATGCCAAAGCATTAGGTGAATCTGCGGAACTGTTATGTGAAGTATTACACAGCGCAGAAACAGCTGAACTACAACTTGCAACACGTATTCCGAGCTTAGCTAATTTAAATATGGTGACTATCATCGACAACACGGGCCAGCAACTATGATTAACCATGTCGCTCGCGTCATGCTATGTGGCTGTGGTTGGCTCGGTCAACCATTAGCATCTCGGTTAATATCTCAAGGTATAAAAGTATATGGCACAACAACACGCACTTGCCAGCTTTCTTTCCTAAACGAGTTAGGTATTACTCCACATCTATTTTCCATCAGTAAAAATTCTGAAGATAGCCCTGAGTTTAATCCATCTTTATTAGCCGATTTAGCCAAGTGTGATGTTCTGGTAATCAACATCCCTCCAGGCCGCAGAGATTTAGATGCCAATTCGTTTACCCAGAACATGCTTAGATTATTTAAGACTGCAATGACTCAGCAACCTGATGTTCGCATTATCTTTGTCTCGACAACTTCGGTGTTTGGCGATGTCACCGGTCAGGTTGACGAAGATACACCCACAGCGCCAGTGACTGCATCCGGTATTGCTCATCAGACATTAGAACATTGGTTGCTAAAGCATGCATCTAAGCAAAGTACGATAGTGCGATTGGCTGGTTTAATTAACCAGACACGACACCCCGTCACCTCTCTAGTTAAAAGGAGTGTTATTGAGCAAGGTCATCAAGTGGTGAACTTAGTACATCAAATAGACGCGGTCAATGGACTGTTGCAAGTGGTTTTAAAATGGAATGAAGTCGTTGGGCACATATTACATTTGTGTGCTCCTGAGCATCCGACACGTGAGGATTATTATCAAGCTGCAGCGCAAAGTAAACAGCTTCCAAAACTCAAATTTATTTCGAATGATAGCGAGAGTATTCATACTGATGTATCTACGAATGAACCTTCAGGAAAAATAGTGATATCACAAAAAACCCAGCAAATGCTGGGTTTTGAATATGATTTCCCTAGCCCATACGATATGCTGTAAAGCCAGGTGGGTATTTATTTAACCAATTAATGCAACACCAAAATACTTAGTCGTAACAGTATTAATAAAAATTACTAATAATATAATTGGAATAAACGTACCTACCGATACATTCACGTATTTTTCAAATAAACTGGCGCTGTAGCCTTCAGAGCCAGCAGCTAGCTCTTGGCTTAGATTATGTTTTTTCCAACGGTAACTCACAAATAAACAAATCAATAACCCATTCAATGGCAATATCGTTTCATAAAACACATCAATGACGACATCGAAAAAGGATTTTTCTGCGCCGGCATAACTCATAAAACCGGTTAGAAAATCAATCATGCCAAAGGAAACTGCGCACATTAAAGACAAGATAATCAGTAATAATCCACATAGCAACAACGCACGTTGACGAGACATGCGTTTTTCGCTCATCAATGCGGCTACAGGGACTTCAAAGATAGAAACTAAAGACGTAATTGCGGCAAAGAAAACCAATAAGAAAAAGACACTTGCAGCGATGCTTGCTCCAACAAAACCCACACTAGTTTGTAATGCTAAAAATATTTTCGGCAAAAATGTAAAAATTAACCCAACTGAAGATTCACTTAATTCATCAGGCTGAATATTAGGATTAAACGAATATATCGCTGGTAAAATCATTAAGCCCGCAGTAAACGCAACGGCAGTATCGGTTAATGCAACAAGCTTTGCTGAGCCGGGGATATCCGCTTTTTTATTAATATAGCTACCATAAGTGATCATGATCCCCATACCGAGGGATAAAGAGAAAAAGGCTTGAGATAATGCGCCATTGACCACACCAGAGTCGATTTTACTAAAGTCAGGGATAAGATAGAATTTGACCCCCGCCATCGCGTTATCTTGCATTAAAACGAATATCACCATACCAATGAGCATAAAAAAAAGCGCAGGCATCATCAGTTTTGCCGCTTTCTCAATCCCTTGTTTAACTCCACCTTGAAGAATCAAATACATAATAGCTAGTACCACGATCATGTAAACGAAGATTTGAGAGGAGTTAATAAATTCGCCAAAGTAATCAGGATTAGCCAAGGCTTCAAGATCCCCCGTCGCTGCGCCAACAAGATACCCTAAGATCCATACGGTGATGACTGAGTAGAACACTGCAATCATAAATGGGGTGATAATAGACAACCAACCTGCGATACTCCATTTTGAAGAACGCTGCGAAAGCATAGAATATGCACCGAGTGGGTCTTTTTGAGTATTACGTCCAACTGACATCTCCGCCAGCATGACAGGTAAGCAGATAAAGAAAACAAAAATAGCGTACATAAATAAAAATGCACCACCACCATTTTTTGCGGCTCCCACAGGGAAGCCAACGAGATTACCAATCCCTACAGCGGAGCCTGCAGCAGCTAAAATAAAACCAAGACGAGAACCGAATTGCTCGCGAGATGCACCCATAAGTATTCCTTCATTATTTTTATGCGGTGAATACTAACAAGCTTATCTATAAATGTCATTTACCATGGGATAGTTTTACCGGCCCAATCAAGATAATACGGACTTTCTTCAGCAGTGGCTTGGGTTAATAAGCTGACTAAACATTGTGCGGTAAATTCAGGGGTAAATAGCTTATCGGACTTTACATTTGCCTGGAACGGCTTCGATAGTCCAGTATCCACTGTTCCTGGGTGATAAGACAATAACGCGACGTTTTTATTTCGACGGCTATATTCAATTGCAGCGTTTTTAATCAACATATTCAGTGCCGATTTAGACGCTCGATATCCATACCACCCCCCTAACTTATTATCGGTGATACTGCCCACCCGGGCACTTAAAAAAGCAATCGTACTGGGTAAGCGCTTTGGCATGATTTTGACTAAATGCTTCAACCATATCGCTGGTAATATTGTGTTAACTTCAAAATAGGCTTGTAACTGCAGAGGATCGATATCCTCCAAGCGCTTTTCTGGTTTTAGACCGCATAGAGAATCAGACGGCTCTCGATGTAAAATACCGACTGTGGATATTACAAAACGATACTGTGTGGCATCAGATTTTTGTTGTTCTACAAACTCAGCAACGGCATGTTCATCTAGAGAGTTTAGCGTGTAAGCGGTAATGTTAGGATGAGTATTAACCAAATCCGAGCGAGAGATCGCATGTACATACTCAATCTCAGGGTGCGTTAATAATTCGTCAATCAATGCTCGGGCAATACCCCCACTTGCACCAATCACTAAGGCTGTATTAGGTGTCGACATTATATGTCCTTGGTCAATTTTACAAAAAAGTCATTTAAACAGATATTCAGTGCTTTAATACACAGCGTTCACAGCGACGTTGTCCTGTTAAATAATAAGAAATGGTATAGCGATTTTTGGCAAAAATATTATAGAACTTATCAGCAAACCAACGGATGACAGGCCAGCGTGTGGGAGCATATACCCATCCCTTGCCCACTAATTTCCAAGCTAAATAAGTCACATCTAAACCAGTGATAATATCGCCTTGGTCGGTTTGACCATGAATGCGGTTGTTTAATGCATCCCAATCAAGTTCGGGATATTGCTCACTAAAGCCTGGCTCCATGATATCGACAAATGAAAGATTGCCCTGAGTGTTATATTTGACGAGATGTTTCATCTCTTTTTGGCACAAAGGACACATCCCGTCATAAAATAAAGTGAGTTTCATACTGCGCTACTTTGATATTTAAAGAGTATATAACTACGGATGATATCGTGTTTTGGATGACTGTTGGTTTAGGTTGATTGTTGATGTTTATCAAAATATCCCCATATCAACTTCATGAAATAAAGGAGAATTATATAGTGACTGAACAAATTACATTAGGTGGCGGATGCTTTTGGTGCATTGAGTCAGCATTTAACAAGGTCAAAGGTGTATTAAGTGCTTACTCTGGGTACAGTAATGGACACACTTTCCAGCCTAGTTACCAAGATGTTTGTACTGGTGACACAGGACATAATGAAGTCGTGCAAGTCACCTTTGATAGCGAGGTGATTAATCTAAAGCAAATATTTGAGATATTTTTCGCATTACATGACCCAACTCAACTTAATCGACAAGGTAATGACATCGGCACTCAATATCGCGGTGGAATTTATTACCATAATGATAAACAAAAAATAGCAGCTGAAGCTTTTGTCGCTCAACTCAAAGCCGACAACATTTATGACGCGCCAGTAGTGACTGAAATTGAAGCACTGGATAACTACTCTCAAGCTGAAGATTATCACCAAGATTACTTTGCTAATAACCCTAGCAATACATACTGTAATCTGGTGGTAGGGCCAAAACTGGTGAAGTTTAAAAAGACGTTTGCTCAGTACCTAAAAGAAGATTAGCCAATCTTTTAGCGTTGGGCTATAGCAAATAGATGCACCTGTTTGTCACCGCGATCAATATACTAAAAATAATGTCGCGGTGCCTAAAAATGCAAAAATCCCAACGACATCCGTTATCGTCGTTAAAATGACGCTTCCAGCAAGTGCGGGATCAATTTTTAATTTCTTCATGATCAGAGGTAAGGTCGCACCAGCAAATCCCGCAGCAATCATATTCATCATCATGGCAAAGGCAATAATGACGCCTAAATCAAAGTCTTGCTTCCATAAGGCAACGACAGTCGCAATAAGCACTGCCCAAATCACGCCATTTAAAAAACCGATAGCCAACTCTTTATTAATTAAAATCCGCGAGTTAGCATCATTAACATGACCAAGTGCCATACCTCGGATAACTAATGTAAGCGTTTGATTACCAGCTACTCCCCCCATACTCGGAACGATAGTGTTGAGTATAGCTAAGACTGCAAGTTGTGACAGGGTTTGCTCGAATAAATCTGACACCATCGCAGCTAACAATGCTGTTACCAAATTTACCCCTAACCAAATCGACCGCCGTTGGGTGGACTGTAATACAGGGGCAAACGTATCTTCTTCATCATCAAGACCCGCCATACTCATCATAGAATGTTCAGCATCTTCTCGAATAATATCTACCACGTCATCAATCGTAATCCGACCTACTAGATGATAATCTTCATCAACTACAGGGGCAGATAACCAATTATAACGTTCAAATAAACTAGCCACTTGGTCATCAGGCATATCAACAGTAATGGCATCAGGTTCTTCATCCATCACCTCTGCGACGGTCACATCAGGACTCGATGTTAGTAATCGAGTTACGGGTACTGAACCAATTAAATAGTCACTGCGGTTAACGACATAAAATGTATCAGTATTTTGAGGCAAATCACCTTTTAAACGAAGATAACGCAAAATCACATCCACTGCGACATCAGGTCGCAAAGTGATAGTGTCCGTATTCATGATGAAACCGGCGGTTTCTTCACCATACGCTAACGCCTTTTCAGCTCGGACTCGGTCTTGGTCATCCATTGACGTTAAAATATCTTGTAATACTTGATCAGGAAGACTGCTAAGAGTTTCAGCTAAATCATCCGTATCCATGTCCTCAAGTGCATCGACCACATTATCGGGCATCATCTTAGTGATTATCCCGTTGCGGACTTCCTCGGAAAGCTCTTCTAGCACATCGCCATGATAATCGGCATCAAGGAGCTGCCATAGCTCATCACGAGTTTTAGTCGTTGTCGATTCTAGGATTAAAGCTACATCACATGCGGGTGCTTCATGCAGGATTTTGCGCACAGAAACATATTTACCCGACGACAAAGCGTCAGTAATTTCTGTCATTTGACTTTCAGCGAATTTTGCAGCAATGGTATCAGCCATAATCCATACCTGCGAGGCGTGTATAATTGCCTATTAGAATAGCCTGAAACTAAGATAATGTCATGAATTGATTAAAGAACTTTACCCTTCTTCATTAAATTTTTGACTGATTAATTTAACAACGGCGTCTAAAGCTTCTGAGGCATCTGGACCAGACACTTCTATGCGCACCGATTTACCCTGTTGTGACTCTAACATCATCAAGCCTAATACACTGCCAGCATCTGCACTTTTATCCGCTTGGTGAACCGTGATAGTCGCTTCAAATTGGGTCGCTAGTCTGGCAAGCTGACTCGCCGGACGCGCATGGAGTCCCATTTTATTTAAAATCATGACTGTTGCTTCGACCGTATGCTCACTCATGATGCCATTTCATCTTTGTAACGACTCAACTCACGATGTCGTATCTGAACATCAGGATGCGATTCTTGCATATTCATAAGTAATTGCTCTGCCACATATACCGAGCGATGTTTTCCACCAGTACAACCGATTGCGACTGTCACGTAACTACGGTTATTACGTTCTAAATGAGGTAACCATGTAGTAATCAGGTTTTGAATTTGCCATACAAACTTAGTAACCACCGGCTGACTACCCAAAAACACTTGTATAGGTGAATCGATACCAGTGAACTGTTTTAACTCAGGCTCCCAATGAGGGTTGGGTAAAAAGCGGGCATCAAATACATAATCAGCATCTTTCGGGATCCCGTATTTAAAGCCAAATGATTCAAAAACTAAGACTAAACGTGAGCTTTTTTTACCTAAAATCCGCTCTCTAATGAGTTCGGCTAACTCATGGACAGTAAGCTGATCCGTATCAATATATAAGTCTGCACGCTCTTTCATCGGTTCCAATAACTCTTTTTCTAGGCGAATAGCAGCCTCGAGAGATTGGTTACCCTTACTCAACGGGTGTAAGCGACGAGTTTCACTGTAACGTTTCAATAAAATGCTAGTACTGGAATCCAGGTAAACTATAGATAGGTTCCAATCTTTCGGCAAGTAATTGAGAATTTCAGATAATTCGTTAGATTCTTTCGGAAGATTACGTACATCGACACTAACGGCGACCTCCTCATATTCACCGATTATCGTATGCGTCAATGCCGGTAATAAATTGACCGGTATATTATCCACACAGTAATACCCTAAATCCTCAAGCGCTCGTAAAGCAATTGACTTACCAGAACCTGAACGGCCGGAAATTATAATCAGTTTCATTTGCTATCCAAAGTTAATGCAAAAATGACTTCTTCAGGGGTTTGTGCCGCTCTAATTTGCTGAACAACGTCAATATTATTTAACTTTGTAGCTACACTTGATAGTGTTTGTAGGTGGCCTTCTATTTCCTCATGAGGTACTAGCAAGGCAAAAAATATATCGACGGGTTGTTGGTCAATCGCATCAAAATCAATCGCGCAATCGGTAATCAACACTACCGCTGTGACTTTCGTTAAACCTACGATACGACCATGAGGAATGGCTATACCACCTCCAATACCAGTTGAGCCCATTTTTTCACGATGCACTAAACTCTCTAAAATGCTTGCTTGAAAGATTTCATTATCAACGTCTTCAGCCAAACGGCTAATCGTCTCAAATATTTTCTTTTTACTTTGACAGGGGACCGCACATTTTATACGGTCCACTGATAATATTGAGGAAAGTTGCATTAATAATTAGTGTCGTTGAAGTTTTTCTTTATGTTTAATTACTTGACGGTCAAGTTTGTCAATTAAACTATCAATCGCAGCATACATATCTGAATGTTCAGAGGTAGCAAAAACTTCCCCTCCATTTAAATTCAATTTAGCTTCTGCTTTTTGGTGAATTTTTTCAACATTTAGAATGACATGAACATTGTTAATATGATCGAAGTGTCGTTCGAGTTTCTCAAATTTGGTATCCACATAATTACGGAGTGAATCAGTGATTTCGACATGATGACCTGTTAGGTTTATCTGCATAATGACTTCCTTCTTTGTTTGTAACTAAACCAAGCTTTTACGCTGGCTGGATGATGGGATCGATAATGACTCCCGATATTTCGCAATTGTCCGACGTGCCACTTTTATACCTTGGTCCGCCAATACATCTGCAATTTTACTATCACTCAAAGGCTTTGCACTGTTTTCAGCTGCCACGAGCTTTTTAATTAATGCTCGAATTGCGGTAGAAGAGCACTCACCGCCAGATTCTGTTGCCACATGACTCGAGAAAAAATACTTCAATTCATAAATCCCACGTGGTGTATGCATATACTTTTGTGTAGTGACACGTGAAATGGTTGATTCATGCATATCAACCATTTCAGCCACATCATTTAACACCATAGGCTTCATCATTTCTGGGCCATGCTCAAAAAAACCCATTTGCTGCTGCACAATGCAATTAGCCACTTTCATTAATGTGTCGTTGCGTGATTCTAAGCTTTTTATAAACCATTTTGCTTCTTGTATATGAGATTTGACAAACGCACTATCCGAAGAGTTCCGTGAATCTTTACTTAAAGCAGCATATTGTTGATTAATACTTAATTTGGGTAAACAATCGGGATTGAGTTCAACTGTCCAACGACCATTTTTCTTTGCTACCGACACATCAGGGATCACGTATTCTGGTTCTTTAGTAATTAACGCACTACCAGGACGCGGATTTAAAGATTGAAGTAACAGCATCACTTCACGTAACTGCTCCTCCTTAAGCCGTGTTTTGCGCATTAATGTACGATAGTCTTTACTCAATAATAAGTCGGTGTGTTCCGTTATTATGGCACGCGCTTCATTTAAAAACGGCGTGTCATCATCGAATTGACGAAGTTGGACTAAAAGACATTCTTGGGGGGTACGTGAACCGGAACCAATGGGGTCAAACATTTGAATACGTTTTAGTACACATTCAACTTCATCCAACTCGATTGTTTCATCCTGCATTGATTGAAGAATATCTTCACTTGATGCGAGCAAATAGCCTGACTCGTCAATCGAATCGATGATTGCCACTGCAATTGCACGATCCGTATCACTAAATGGGGTTAAGCCCATTTGCCATAGTAAATAGGCTTGAATGTCATCGACAGTTTCACCTTGAAATATATTGTCATCATCAATTACACCACCTGAACCGGTCAAAGAGGCAACGGGTGCAGATGATGCACTGTAGTAATCGTCCCACGTACTATCCAAAGGTAACTCCTCTGGTACAGCATTACCCTCTAGGGCGTCATGGGAAGTGACTTTATCAGAATCGACAGATTCATTTGTATCAGAAGAACGCTCTTTATCATCGTGTTCAGAATATAATTCTTCTATTTCTAGCAGTGGATTAGATTCTACAGCTTCTTGGATTTCTTGTTGTAAATCCAATGTGGAGAGTTGTAACAACTTAATTGCCTGCTGTAATTGAGGCGTCATCGTAAGTTGTTGACTAAATTTAAGCTGTAACGAGTGTTTCATCGAATTCCTTTTATTACTGACAAGTAAGCATCATCCAAAATACTTACTTCATTTTGATTATAGTCTAAATTCTTCGCCTAGGTACACTTCCTTTACCTTTTTATTTTGAAGCACTTGTGAGGCAGTTCCAGCAGCAATTAATTCACCATGACTCACAATATATGCTTTTTCACACACATCTAAAGTTTCTCTAACGTTATGGTCGGTTATTAATACGCCAATTCCACGTTGCTTTAACTGTTGAATGATTTGTTTTATATCACCTACCGAGATAGGATCTACACCCGCAAAGGGCTCATCTAACAATATAAACTTGGGATCGGCAGCAAGCGCACGGGCAATTTCTACTCGTCGACGCTCACCTCCTGATAATGCCATACCAGCACTATTACGAATATGATTAATATTAAATTCATCTAATAATGCATCGGCATGACTTTCACGTTGTTGATTAGATAATTCTTTACGTGTTTGTAAAATCGCCATGATATTTTCATAGACGGTGAGTTTTCTAAATATCGACGCTTCTTGGGGCAAATAGCCAATCCCTTGTCGAGCACGCTCATGCATCGGCTGTAAAGTAAGTTCGGTTTGGTCTAATAAGATTTCACCATGATCTAATGGCACTAATCCAACAATCATATAAAAGGTTGTCGTTTTACCCGCCCCATTTGGCCCGAGTAATCCAACTATTTGACCCGATTCGACTTCGATACTCACATCTCTTACCACTTTTCGAGATTTGTAAGATTTAGCCAGATGTGTGGCTTTTAATGTAGCCATTAATTATTATCATCCTGTTGTTCTTGGATTTGTTGTTTAAGGACTTCAGGCTGAAATACAGTGGTTACCCTTCCACCTTCTGCATTATTCGCTTTGGCAACCAACTGTTTATTGATTAAATCAAACTCGATAGATTCACTTTTAACCACCGAGGTGTCTTGGGCTAGCTGGGCATCACCGATAAAACTTACCGTGCGAGTTACTACGCTGTAGCGGATTTCGTTAGCCAACGCTGTCACGCGCGAGCCATCTTCTAATGACTGAGTGAACTGAGCTGGCTCACCGGTAGCAATAAATACTTCTTGGCCTTCACCGGCGCTGGCATCAATACTCAAACGCGCAGCATTAATGGTAAGACCCGCTTGAACCACAACCACGTCATCTTTATAAACCGACATTTTCGATACACCATCTACAAAAGTAGATTTTGCGCTGATCGCAATTGGCGCATTAATATCTTGGTTAAGTGACGGCTTATCGGATTTGGCTTGAAGCCCCGAAGATAGCATTAATGCACTTAAAATAATTAAGTAACACATCCAATTATATTTCATTTGTTTCTCTCAATTAATTCAACGACGATGACTTAATCGTCGGTTTATCATCGACTATTACAGCACCAAAAATAGTCTTTACATGACCGGTTAAGTTAAACTTCTTAGTCTGCATATTGGCATGAAATCCTTCACTAAGCATCGAAAATTCCATACCTGTCATTAATACCTCACGATCTGAATACATAGTATTTGTATTGAGATCAATTTCAATAAATTCAGATGTAATCTGTTGAATAAAATCTGTGGCGTTTAAGCTATTAATTTGAATATTGCGTTCCAAGCGAATGATATTATTGGTAAATAAGGTGCCCACATCAGCAGTCACCTTGTAAGGGGAGTCTGCATTTAGATAAATCGTATATTGTGGATATTCAAACACCATAAATCCCAGTGAATCGTATTGCTCCATCACTTTTGCAAACACTTTGTGGCTTAACGTCCCATCATCAGCATAGCGTTGAGAGGTTAAGTTTTCAGCACGGTATGTCGGTATTTCAAAAATTTGGCTCGGATCAACATTTTCATTGTTCTGATTGTGTTGCTCTGTGGGGTAAAAGTACACACCTAAAATACAAGCAAATAAAAAGATAATACTATAACCGACACGTCCCATCAGACACTAGCGCCATGAATGTTATCAAGTAAATTATGTACTTGTAAAAACGTATCTGTGACTTCCCTAACTGCCCCAAAGCCCCCGTCGAGCTGGGTAACCCAATTAGCTTGTTGTGAGACATAAGGATGGGCGTCACGCACTGCGATTTTCACTGCACTGTGCTTATACATGCCTATATCTGGCATATCATCTCCCATACTAGCGATTTGATGAGGCTGCAGAGAAAGTGTTTTCATTAATTGCGCGAGTGCGTCCTGTTTATTCTCTTCACCTTGAATAATGTAAGCCACATTGAGTGCACTCATACGTTGCTGGACTAATTCAGAGCGACGACCTGTAATAATCGCAACTTCAATACCACAACGAGCTAATGATTTAATGCCATAACCATCTCGGGTATGAAAAGCTTTCAGTTCCTCACCATGATTACCTAGGTATATGCGTCCATCACTAAACACACCATCAACATCACAAACAAGCAGTTTGATGGGGGCAAGCTTTGCAAACAATTCACTTGAAAAGTATTCGGTGTATAACGTTTTAACTGAACTCACTACACTACTCCAGCTTGCAATAACATATGCATATTAAATGCACCTATTATCTGATGTGTATTATTAACCACTAATAATGCGTTAATGTGTTGTTCTTGCATAAGGTTTAACGCATCCACCGCAAGCATGTCGGCAGATACCGTTAAGCAGTTCGGGGTCATCACATCTTCAGCCGTTAACGCATGGATATCGAGCTTATGATCAAGTACTCGGCGTAGATCACCATCAGTGAAAATGCCGATTAAGGTTCCATCTTCATGTATCACTCCGGTCATGCCAAGCCCTTTACTGGTAATTTCATACAGCGCTACAGGTACTTGAGTATTAGCAGGCACACTGGGTATGTCGTTACCTGTACGCATAATATCAGCACATGTTAATAGTAACTTACGACCCAATGAGCCACCAGGATGTGATAATGCAAAATCTTCGGACGTAAACCCTTTCGCATCCAATAGCGCAACCGCTAAAGCGTCGCCTAATACCAACGTCACAGTGGTGGATGTTGTTGGCGCGAGTCCCAGTGAACAGGCCTCTGCAGGCACTTTGATGGTGACGACAATATCAGCGTGCTTAGCCAACGTTGACTGCATGTTTTGAGTGATTGCAATAAGAGTAATGCCAAGGCGTTTTAAAACCGGTAATAAACCTAACAATTCGTCGGTTTCGCCAGAATTGGAGATACCGATCACTACATCATCAGGGCTCAACATACCTAAGTCACCGTGATTAGCTTCTCCAGGGTGCATAAAAAATGCTGGGGTACCTGTGGATGCTAACGTAGCCGCTATTTTATTGCCAATATGCCCTGACTTACCCATCCCTGAGACAACGACTTTGCCTTTACAGTTGAGCAACCTTTCACATGCTTCGACAAAATTATCATTTAAACAATCATGTAACGTCGCAATACCTGCCATCTCGGTATCAATTACCCGTTTAGCAGAAGATATAAATGATGTAGACATAATTGTTCCTAGTGTTCAATTAATCAAATATTAAGCAAACAATATAAATTGATAACCTAAAAACGCAGCAACTAATACTGCACCTTCTAATCGATTAATGCGTCGAGTGCCCTTAAAGTTAAAGCTAAAGATGAGTAATAATATGGTTAAGCCTAACATGACATACATATCTCGGGTAGCAGCATCAGCATCAATTAATCCAGGCGCAATTAATCCAGGCATACCTAATACCGCCAGTATGTTAAAAATATTAGAACCAATGATATTTCCCATTGCCAGATCATCTTCACCCTTCAACACTCCGGCAATGCATGCTGCCAGTTCAGGTAAGCTCGTCCCTAAGGCAATAATTGTTAAGCCAATCACCAAATCACTAATACCAAAGTATTTAGCAATAAATACCGCTGACTCGACTAAAAAATGAGCTGAGAGTGGTAACATCACTAATCCGAGAATGACCCATAATATTGCCACTGAAGTGGATACACCGTTAGGAATTTCAAGCTCATTTTCATCGACTAGTGGGTCGCCTTTTTCAACATTAAAAGACAGCCAAGCCATTCCTCCAAGCACTATGACAAATAAACTAATGAGAATAACACCTTCATTAAAGCTTAAAATTTGATCATGCAAAAAATAAACAGCGACTAAACACATAGCGAATAGTAATGGAAATTCACGTTTTAGGGTCCCTGAAGAAACTAATAGCGGTTTCACTAGTGCTGTAATCCCTAGTACTAACGCAATATTGGTAATATTTGAGCCGATCGCATTACCCACCGCCGTATCTGGTGAACCTGATAATGATGCTGTAGCTGACACCACGATTTCCGGTGCAGATGAACCCATCGCAACAATCGTCAAACCTATCATCATCGGAGATACACCAATGTTTTTAGCTAACGCAGAAGCGCCGTAAACAAAGCGGTCAGCACTCCAACTCAAAATAGCGAGTCCAACTAAAAATATAACTATTTGTATTAGCACTGTAGCGTGATCCCTATGGGGTTATAACTTTTATAAGAAGTATGACATCTATTATTATGGTTAATAGTTAGCATATAGAAAAGTATAGTGAGTATATTGACTAAAATGCATTATAATGTCGCAATTATTGCAAAAAAAATCAGTTTTTTGTATTTGTTTTTACTATCATTTTATATGTTGTTTACTTCAGATACATAAATAAGCTATTCAGATTTGATTCAGAATAATTGTTTTATTGTATATATGAAGGTTTTACTTTTGCATTATCCATCTTGAAACCTCATAATTAATACCAATATACACACCTTAACATCAAAGATTCATCTTAGGCACAGGACAGGCAACAACACTATTTATGACTGAAAATTTGGTAGACATTCAAAATATCACCTTCTCGCGTGCTAATCGAATCATTTATGATGATATCAGCATCCAAATTCCCAAAGGCAAAATCACGGCGATTATGGGTCCTAGTGGTATCGGTAAAACCACCATGTTACGCTTGATTGGTGGTCAACTTATCCCCGATCAAGGCGACATTAAATTTGCTGGTGAATCAATACCGAAGATGAGTCGAAAACACCTCTATCAGACACGAAAAGCCATGAGTATGTTATTCCAGTCAGGCGCTTTGTTTACCGATATGAGTGTATTTGATAACGTTGCCTTTGCCCTGCGCGAGCATACACCCCTATCTGAATCCGTTATCAAAACATTAGTGTTGTTAAAATTAGAAGCTGTCGGTCTTCGCGGCGCGGCAAACCTCATGCCCAGCGAACTTTCTGGAGGAATGGCTCGACGCGCAGCTTTAGCCCGAGCGATTGCATTAGATCCTGAATTAATTATGTACGATGAACCCTTTGCCGGACAAGATCCCATTTCTATGGGCGTATTAGTGAAATTAATCAAAGCATTAAGTGAAGCGTTATCCGTAACAAGTATTGTCGTGACACACGATGTTTCTGAAGTGCTAGATATCGCTGATTATGTCTACATATTAGCGAATAAAAAAGTGATCGGACATGGCACTGCTGAACAAATAAAAGCATCAGATTCAAAACTAGTGCAGCAATTTCTTCAAGGACAAGCCGATGGGCCAGTTCCTTTTCATTATCCTGCAACTGATTTATCTACACAGCTCTTGGGAGATTCGTTATGAACTGGGTAGTTCAAGTTGGTGCGAATACTTTGGATACTATTCGTTCTTTTGGTCGAGCATTCTTAATGCTAACAGGTGCGTTAATCGCTGTCCCACAACTAAAAAATATCCGTTTAACACTCCAACAAATATATGTTGTTGGCGTTCAGTCATTACTCATCATTCTGGTCTCCGGTCTTTTCATCGGTATGGTCATGGCATTACAAGGCTACACTATTTTAGTTGGTTACGGCGCGGAAGGTTCGTTAGGCCCAATGGTCGCGTTGTCGTTATTGCGAGAATTAGGTCCGGTGGTCACTGCGTTATTATTTGCTGGTCGAGCGGGCTCTGCCCTCACTGCAGAGATAGGTTTAATGAAAGCAACTGAGCAGTTAAGTTCCTTGGAAATGATGGCGGTTGACCCGCTACGCCGTGTTGTGGCCCCGCGTGTATGGGCTGGTATCATTTCGATGCCGATGTTGGCGATCATCTTTTCTGCAATCGGTATATTAGGCGGTCATTTGGTAGGAGTCGACTGGCTTGGCGTTGATTCAGGTTCATATTGGTCCATCATGCAAGCGACCGTGGATTGGAATAAAGATGTCGTCAACGGCATTATAAAAAGTATTGTATTTGCGATTGTGGTGACATGGATTGCGATATTTAAAGGCTATGATGCGGTACCAACATCCGAAGGTATATCACAAGCCACGACACAGACTGTAGTGTATTCTTCACTGGCAGTCTTAGGATTAGATTTTGTGCTCACCGCACTCATGTTTGGCATTAATTAGGAGTCAATATGACCACGCGTAAAACTGAACTTATGGTAGGTTTCTTTGTCATTTTAACTATATCAGCAACCTTATTATTAGCGATGAAAGTTGTTAATCAGGGCTTTTCTGACAATGAGTCAAGCTATACTTTATATGCAAAGTTTGACAACATTGGCGGATTAAAAGCTCGTTCTGCAGTAAAAGTTGGTGGTGTCACTGTCGGTAGAGTTGAGTCGATTTATCTAGATCCTGAAGATTTTAATCCTGTGGTCGTGCTAAGCCTATCTCAGCAGTATAATAATTTCCCGGACACTAGCTCTGTCGCGATATTGACTTCAGGATTACTTGGTGAGCAATATATCGGATTTCAGCCTGGTTTTGCATTTGATGATTTTGTCACTCTCGCTGATGGTGATTATATTCAGGATACTAAATCAGCCCTCGTTCTTGAAGATTTAATCGGTCAATTTTTGTTTAGCCGAGATAGTGAATAATTTATTTAAGGAAACATTGTGAAAAAATTTATTAGCACTTTTTTTGCTATTTGTAGTTTAATATTAGCTAACTCGGCCATAGCCCAATTACAGCAGGAAGAAAATAATCCTCACTTAATGATTCAAGAGGCGGCCACGACAACATTTAATCGCATGAAAAATGAAAAGAGTTTAATTGCACAAAACCCTGAACATTTGCGTACCATTATGCGTGAAAATTTATTACCGCATGTCGATTATAAATACTCCGCATTTATGGTGCTTGGTAATCAAGCTCGAAAAGTACCAAAACAAAAGCTCGGTGAATTTGTCAATGTGTTCCGTGAATACTTAGTCACGACCTATGCAAATGCTATGGGTTACTATGACGACCAAACAGTGTCTTTTGAGCCTGCTGGCGATTATTCAGATAAAAAAATTGTCACCGTTAGAGCGTTAATCCAAGACGAAGGTAAGCCCGATATTAAAGTCGCCTTTAAAGTGCGTAAAGATCGCAAAACTAATCAATGGGGTGCCTATGATATGGTTGCAGAGGGAATTAGTTTGTTATCGAGTAAGCGCAGTGAGTTTGAATCAATCTTGCGTCAAGAAGGCATTGAAACAGTCATTGCGTTGATGCAGAAAAAAATCGATAACCCTATTGTTTTACAGAATACACCGACTCCAACCTCGAATGCAGATGGTGAAGGATAACTTATGACACTGGACTTAATATTCCAAGACAATACGTTAATCCTTAAGGGAGTGTTGAATAATCAAACGATTCAACAAGATTTGTTTGTGTCGCAGCGTAAAAAAATAGCATCAATACAAACATTAACAATTAATTTAGAAGCCATTACTCATCTTGATAGTGCAGGCTTGGCATGGTTACTTAATGCCATTAGGGATGCTAAAGCCGCAAATATCTCACTTGCATGGCAACATATTCCTGATAAATTACTACAACTCGCGCGCCTTAGTAGCGCTGAATCTTTTTTCACAACGCCTTCTGCTTAACATCTGATACTTAAGTGAAGCATAACCAACGGTTTATACGCTATGACGACTGAAGAAATAGAAACATTTCTAAAAGAACAGCTTTCCCTCACTGAAGTTCACGTGAAAAGCGATGGTTCTCACTTTAATATCATTGCTGTGAGTGATGCATTTGGCGATATGTCTCGAGTAAAACGACAACAGTTTGTCTATGCACCTTTAACTGATAAAATTGCCGATGGCTCTATGCACGCTATTTCGATTAAAACGTTTACCGAAGCGCAATGGTCTAAAGAGAAACTCTTTAACATTCCTCAATAAGGTCGCATTATCGTGGATAAACTTGTAATTACCCAGTCCTCAGCATTACGTGGGGATGTTGTTATTTCAGGGGCAAAAAACGCTGCCCTTCCTTTGCTAATGGCTTCTTTGCTATGTGATTCCCCCATCACTTTTAATAATGTGCCGGCACTGCGTGATATCACAACCAGTGTGAAGCTACTTGAGGGAATGGGTACACACATCACCTATAACAACAAGAACTCTCTGACCTTAGATGCCAGTAAACTATCAAGTACTATTGCATCGTATGAATTAGTAAGAACCATGCGTGCATCAATCTTAGTGTTAGGTCCATTGCTCGCTCGTCATGGTCATGCAGATGTCTCTTTGCCAGGTGGATGTGCTATTGGCGCCCGGCCAGTAAACCTTCATTTAACGGGTTTAGAGGCGATGGGAGCTAAAATTGATGTTGAAGATGGTTACATTAAAGCGAGCGTTCAAGGCAAGCTTCAAGGCGCAAACATTTTTATGGATATTGTCAGTGTCGGCGCCACAGAGAACTTAATGATGGCTGCAGCATTAGCAGAAGGCACTACAGTGCTTGAAAATGCAGCTCGTGAGCCTGAAATTGTTGATTTAGCCAATTGCATTAACGCCATGGGTGGTAATGTCACAGGTGCAGGTACCGATCAAATCATCATTGAAGGGGTAGAATCCTTGCACGGATGTACCTATTCAGTCTTACCTGATCGTATTGAAACAGGTACATTTCTAGTCGCAGCCGCCGCAACACGAGGTCATGTTCGTTGTCTCAATGCAGCCCCTGAGACGTTGGATGCTGTGTTAAGTAAACTTCGCCAAGCGGGCGCAGAAATCACTACAACAGCGGATACCATTGAACTGAATATGCATGGTAAGCAACCAACCGCTGTCGATCTTAAAACGGCTCCACACCCAGGTTTTCCTACTGATATGCAAGCTCAATTCGTAGCAATGAATTGTTTAGCCCAGGGAAGCGGAGTTGTTACTGAAACCATTTTTGAAAATCGTTTTATGCACGTACCTGAATTGCAGCGCATGGGTGCTAAAATAACGCTGCAAGGTAACAGTGCTATGTGTCAGGGAAGCGCTGCGCTTAAGGGAGCGCCGGTTATGGCGACAGACTTGAGAGCATCAGCATCATTAGTGATTGCTGGACTGCTGGCCGAAGGTGAAACCCATGTTAATCGCATTTATCACCTTGACCGGGGTTATGAATCGATTGAAACCAAATTAAACTTACTGGGTGCCAATATCAAGCGCATGCCTGAATAAGCTCTTCATGTCGGTTTTGAATAAAAGTCCACTCATCAGCTTATCATAAGCTGGCTGAGTGGTGCTGCATTGCGTATTTTTCCAATAATTTTTCTTCCATGGATCATTGACTAAATAAACATCTTCGCCGTTAACAGCAACACCTTCTAGCGATGCATTATCCATAAATGCATATTCACTGCAATCTGGGTCAAAAGGCATATTGGGTAATCGATTAGGTGCTAAATAACGCAACTTAACTATCTTAGTTGGCAACTTATTATCAATATCTATAAGCCATAGTTGATTATCATTGCGAGCAGCTGCGATTAACCAATTAACACCATTATACGTGACAATATCAGAGCCATTTATCGGATGTGGGCGTGGCTTACGATCAAATTGGTGTAAGTTTGGTAACGACGCATCCCAAAGATTTACTGATACAAAACCGGGTTGCTCCCAAAAGTTATTATCTAACTCGGTGGTAAAAATTTGGGCTCTAAACTGGCTATTTTTTTCCAATGATAAATATAACGTATTGTTTGAGATAGCAAGCCCCTCGATCCCATCATTTGGGAAATTACCAACGTCGGCTAATTTTGGAAATTGGACAGCGCGCGTACCCGTTACCTTGAGATTTTTACCATCCCAATTTAAACGAACAAGCACTGTGGGATAGGTTGTGGAATGCGTCTCGTTAAATTGTCTTTGACACTCTGTGGTTAATTCGCCCAATACCGAAGCATCTTCAGTCACTGTAATAAACCCATTAGGGTTATAAGGATCTTTGACTAATGCTTCGAGATCAGGTTTTGTATGTAAATACTGAGTAAAACAGTGAGTCGCTTGTTCGTTTGCAATTGTATATTGAGGTGTAGCAAATTCTCGTTTGCCTGTAGCGGGGTCAAAAAAATGCAATTGCTTCACTTGTTCATCAGCCGCACTTGCATCTGAAATCATAATTAAACGATTTTGCCAGAATGTTAACCCAGATGGTTGAGGATCAAGCAGTAATTGGTTGTGTTCATCAACTAGCCATTGGCCGGTTAATTCCAGTGCTGATTTTTGTTGAGATACGCTGACACAGCTAGAAAGAAACATAACGGACACAATTAGCAACAAAATTAACGGCGTTTTAAGTATTTTCATGTTCTGTGCTCTTTAGATTTTAGTTATAGTAAAACATGTACTCATTATTATAAACAACTTACATGGATATTGAACATTCTCGTGCATAATGATTCATCAACACTCCCTAGCCTAATAGCGGGTCCAATGCTTCGTCATGTGAGCCCGACTGAGTTCACATTATGGCTGGTGACGAGTGAACATTGTCATCCTGAATTATTGTTATATCGCGTTCAAAACGGACAATATCACCGACTTACTCTCCCGGAACAAAATAGTGAGATATTAGCTCATCAAGTCATCAAAATAGGCCAACACGCCTATATTCATTTGTTACAAATTAACACCCGTAGTGTGTTTTTGGATCCCGAAGCACATTACGCTTATGACATTATGCTACCCAATAGCAATGGTCTTATCAGTATCGCCAAATCCCATTCTACACTTCGTTATGAACAGCAAGCCTATTTTCATTTTAGGGTGCCCGGTGTGCTCAAAAATGTCATGCATGGCTCTTGTCGTAAACCCCATCACCCTGAACAAGATGCTTTGGCACAATTAGATAGACTCATTGAAGTAGGAATTAACCAGCCCGAAGATGCGCCTGATGTCGTATTCTTTACTGGCGATCAAATATATGCTGATGATGTTTCAGGTCCCATGCTGTTTGCCATCCACCAAGTCATCGCCCTTCTAGGATTATGGGATGAAAGTTTTCCTGACACCGATATTGATTCAGCATATGAGAAACTGAGTCAATCGACATTATATTATCAGCGTGAATCCATTTTACCGGATACTCAACCCAACGAAGATGTATTGGATAATATTTTTTCGGGCAAACGAAAACCTTTATTTACTTCTGTCCATGCTCAAAATCATTTAATGAGTCTAGCTGAAATTTTAGGAATGTACTTACTAACATGGTCAGACACACTATGGCAACTCATCGATTTATCGCCTCCTGAATTATCGGAAAACTCACTTAAGCGTTATCTTCATGAGCAAGATGCAATAGAGGGTTTCATCGAGACATTACCAAACGTTCGTCGTGCTTTAGCACATATCCCTAATTACTATATTTTTGATGATCATGATGTGACCGATGATTGGAATCTTACTCGCGCCTGGGAAGAAGGGATTTACGGTCATGGATTCTCAAGACGAATCATTGCTAATGCATTAATTGGTTATTGGCTATGTCAAGGAATGGGTAATCAGCCTATGCGGACACAGTCATTATTAAATAAGACAGTAGCGCATTTTTCCGATTCAACAATTATTGAACACACACAGTTAGGTGAAAAGTTATTAAATTGGTCCTGTTGGGATTACCAATTAGCAACGAGCCCTCCAGTAAGAGTCTTAGATACCCGCACACAACGCTGGCGTTCTGAAACAAGCAAACATAAACCGTCTGGTTTAATGGATTGGGAATCATTGGTAGAGTTCCAACAATCACTCGTCGGGGAAGATGATGTGATTGTCGTATCTGCAGCGCCCATTTACGGCGTTAAATTTATTGAAACAATACAGCGCTTTTTCACTTGGATAGGGAAAGCCTTAACTGTTGATGCCGAAAATTGGATGGCCCATAAAGGCACTGCTAATGTCATATTGAATATATTTAAACATGAACGGACACCTCCCCGATTTATTATTCTTAGTGGGGATGTACATTACTCATTTGTTTATGATGTGCGTTTACGATTTCAAAAGAACTCCCCGCAAATACTCCAATTCACCTGCAGTGGACTTAAGAATGCTTTTCCCACTGCACTGATAGAAAAATTAGATAAGATAAATCAGTGGTGCTATTCGAGTAAATCCCCCTTAAATATATTCACAAAACGACGTGATATGAAAATTATCGCTCGAGTTCCCGAAGGCTTTAAAGGAAAAGAGTTAATTAATATTCCCGCATTAGGTTGGCTAGCGCTAGATCCTAACAAAACTGCCTCAAATGATGCGACAACATGTAGCATTGTTACCAACCATGGTAAGAAAATCACATTTAAAGCGGATTAAGCTTTACCGCTTTTGTCCTGTTTTTTGTTATTATACGTACCATTAATGTATTCAAAATCTTGCTAAAAAAGGTGTTTGCAGTGTCTGAAGTATCAATTGGTCTTTTTTATGGCTCTACCACGTGTTATACCGAGATGGCTGCTGAAAAAATCAAAGCACAACTAGAAAGACTATCTCCTCATATAAACATCCCTATGTTTGACATCAAAGACACGCCTCTCAGTAATATTGCTAACTATGATATTGTATTACTCGGTATTTCTACTTGGGATTTTGGCGAGTTGCAAGAGGACTGGGAATCACATTGGAGTGATATTGGAGCAATTGATTTCACTGGTAAACACGCTGCAATCTTTGGTTTGGGAGACCAACTAGGTTATGCTGACTGGTCCAAGACGCAGTGGTATGCTTCACGATGTCATCGTACCTAATGGCGCTGAAATGGTAGGTTATTGGCCGAATGAAGGATATGATTTCTTAGCTTCAAAAGCCTTAACTGAAGACGGCGAATTTTTTGTAGGACTCTCATTAGATGATGAAAATCAATTCACTGAAACCGATGAACGCATTGCAAAATGGTGTGAACAAATCTCAGCTGAACTTGAATTGTAGCTACGCAGATTACTATTGTGACATCCTCTCGGATCCACCGTGAATTTTACCGTAACGGAGAATCTCACCGCAGCGGCGCAGATGTTAGCTTCCAAGATATATTAAAATTATTTGGCTTTCGTACCATCGAAATTGGGCGATGGGTCACGTCAGCTGAACAACAAATCGCTGCTAATCTCTTCTTTGATGCGTTATATGATTTGTGCGATATACTCCAAGTCCCTGAACAGGTTATTTCATTACGTGGTCGTTTAGGTTTAGCGTTTGGTAAAGGAGGACGTCAAGGTGTCTGTGCGCATTATACGCCTATCAAACATGAAATTAGTTTGGCAAAAAATGCAGGAGCCGGCAGTTTAGCTCACGAGTGGTTTCATGCATTTGACCATTACATCGGTGCCAAAATGTTCAATGGTGTTCCACCATCAGCATTCGCATCTGCAGCTTATTTACACCATCAAATCAGCTATCCTCACCCATTAAATCTGCAGTTATCTAACTGTTTCAAACACATTATGCTCGCCCCATCAGGCAACCAACCAAGCGATTATTTCCACCGGAGTAAAGCATTAGATGCACAACATCAAATTTTTTATTACGCCAAACCTGAAGAACTATGCGCACGAGCATTTGAATCGTTTGTGCAAGACCATCCAATCAAAAATGCATTCCTTGTACAAGGTACAAAAACATCTAACGATGCCTCAAAAGGTATCTACCCAATGGCATCACATCGCAAGTGTGTAAATGAACAATTCGCCGCATATTTTTCTCAACTGGGCCATGCGATGGGTCATTTTATACAAAAATAATCACAAAATTTGGTTTAGCACGCCATAAAACAAAAAAATGCACATTCTATTTACAAAAGCCCTACCCAATTTTTTAGAAATTCTTTATACTATGGTCTGAAATGTTTTAAGGATATGAAAAACACTTATGAAAAGAAAAAAGCATACCTCAAGTGATGATGACGCTCAGATTGATATGACTCCGATGTTAGACATCGTTTTTATCATGTTAATCTTCTTTATCGTGACAACATCATTTGTAAAAGAAAAAGGACTAGATGCGAATCGTCCCAAAGATAACACTGAGTCTCAACAACCCAGTAAATCTTTATCAATTCAAATTGACGAAGTCGGTGTCATTAAAATGAACGGACGTGAAGTTGATATTCGTCGAGTAGTCGCTAATATTCAAACGTTTTTAGCAGAAAACAACACTGACTCGGCCGCTATTCAAGCACATGAAGATACTGAGCATGGCATTGTCGTTGAGGTGATGAACCAAGCGAAAGTAGCAGGTATTAACAAGGTATCAGTCCTAGTTAAAGACTAATTTCATATCGATATAAACCACCAAACTAGCAATGGTTTGGTGGTTTTTTTATGTGACGCATTTTTATAACAATACTAATGAGATTGACAGTATTAAATATCGAACCAAAAATACTGCCTACCAACAATGCATAAACTAGCCCAATACTTTCTGCAAACAAAAACCAGCGGCGCATGACTGCAGTATCAGTAAAGATAATAGATCCGGCAGTAAATATAATCGATGACGTATAGGCCAATATGATCAAATAACCGTGCTGTAATACAACCCACTCAAATACAAAGAATCCGATATTAATACTCAGAAAAAGAATTAATATCTTCATCCCCCTAACTTTTAATGCAACAGCATTTCTAATGGCTGCTAAACCACAGCCAATACCAGCGGCCATCGCATCAAGTAAGAAAAAATGTGTACTCAAACACAGCATTGCGCCACCGGATAAAATGAGGTAGCGACGCATATCGTTACTACGATACCCAAATATATTAAATATAATCGCACCAAAGCCAAATGCTTCGGCAATCCAGTTAATGTCCAATTACAACTCCGATATCGTTAAATTCATCCATCAAATATGAGTGAGTACAACTGATACTATGCTTGATAAAAATGAATATTAGGCTTGGTTTCTAACCATTGTGCATAAGACAATACGATATTATCTTCAATATGATCAGCAGGGTAAGCGAATAATCCGAATTGATTGTCGACAAGTTGCGAAATTACCACGGCAAAATTAGGAACATGCTCCACTACTCCTCCAAAGGGTTCAACAATTGGGATCGTATATTTATCCAGTTCAATAATGGGGATAAGTTTATTATTTTGATACTCAGAACGAGTAATCACTGGCGATTGGATGATAGCGTAAACGGAAAAAACAGGTACTCGTACCGGCACACCATCCCATGTAAATGAAGTAAGTTCAATCGACTTAACCCACCTTTCCACACAATGACTAAGGAGTCCTGAGTTCATCAGAAACCTACATAAAAGTCGTGACACAGTGCTCTATATTCTTCTGAATAGCTGCCGTGTGTATCATAAATAACTAAGCTAGAAACAGCGGGGCTGTGTTTTTTATAGCTGAACTCTAACAAACTTCTAATAGAGATATTATTTGCACAACTATGTACATCTAATCGTTTATTTAAATACAGACCATATAGTAATGCTAAACCTTCAAACTGAATAATCATCTGGGTCGGAAGTACACAACAAAATCGCCCAGAAGCGTCGAGTAAACGATCAACATTCTTCAATAATTCGTCAGGCGATAACGTTTCTTGGCTTCGCGCTTCCATTCGATGCAAATGCTTATCCGCGATTGCGTGTTGTGAAGATTTGTTTTGAAAATGAGGTGGATTTGAAATAATGAGATGATAACGTTGTGAAGAATAAAAATGTTGAATACGTGATTGCACAAACTTAATCTTTGCATTAAACCTCGTACTGAGGCTATTTTTTATCGATTGCTCAAACGATTTTTTATCCGTTTCCACACCGGTTATATGAGCATGCTCCGCTGATTGTTGCGCCATCATTAAACTAAGCACACCACTACCTGAACCAATATCTAAAATTTCAAAATCACTGTCTAAAGGTTTAGTCCAGCTGCCCAGAATAATACTATCCGTATTTATTTTCATCGCACACATATCATGTGCTACCAAAAATTGCTTAAATCGCACCCCTGAAAACTTACTATTCAATACTGGCATATGATGTCTATTTAGGTTGAAGGGTAATCATCTGAGCAGCTACAGTACTAGCATGCACAGGCTTATATTTGGCCAAAGGACCTCTAAAGCAAAACGATAATGCATTCGCAATGTTAATGCCCCATTGTTCGGCGCGTCGATACTCATTTCGCTGGCCTAACAACAGCGATGGTCTCACAGCAGCAGCATGCTGCAATTGTGGCATTGAAATAATAGATGACTCTAATTCACCTTTTACTTTTAAATAAAAGTTTTTACTGTGTTTATTGGCACCAACACTCGATACCCATACAAACCCTTTAGCACGCTGAGCTCTAGCAAGTTGTGCGCAAACATGAATAAATTCAAAATCGACGCGGCGGAATGCGGCACGACTACCTGCTTTTTTGATCGTCGTACCCAACGCACAGAACACATGATCGACTGTAAAATAGCCTTGGTAATCTTGCAGCACATCAAAATCGATGACCACTGGCTGTAACTTACCTTCAGGATCTGGATAATCAGCGGCATTGAGTGGTCTACGCACTAGACAGGTAACTTGTTTATAGCCAGGATGCACTAACAACTGCTGGACTAACGCTTTACCTACTAATCCACTCGCACCAATGACACAAGCAGTTTTACGAATATCTGTCATATGATTTGATTATTTTTCGAAATATAAGACATTCATGTTAAATTATTACCTACACTATGTCATGTCACTATATGGTAATTTAATGAAAAAGAGTTTAATAATAACAATAATCACTCTGGGTAGTTTGTTGACTAGCCTTGTACACAGTGCTGAAAATCTTTCCATCGAGCGTATTTTCAGTGCCCCAGCATTATATGGAACAACACCAAGACTGGTACAACTCTCTCCAGACGGTCAACGTGTCACCTTTATTCGTGCCAAACAGACTGACACCAATCGTTTTGATCTATGGGAATATAATATCAAAGAGCAACGTTCTCGCTTGTTATTTGATGCTGATGATTTACACCAGGGCGATGAAAATCTTTCTGATGAAGAAAAAGCACGCCGTGAGCGTATGCGTTTATCAGGCTCCGGGATCGTCTCTTATAAATGGTCTGCCGATGGTAAAGCATTGCTTTTTCCGTTAGCAGGTGACGCATTTTACTATCGTTTAGGCGATAAAAAAGCGCAGCGATTACTAGCAACACCAGAGTTTGAAACCGATATTAAATTTTCGCCTAAAGGGAATTACATTTCCTTTATTCGCGACCAAAATATAGTCATCATGCATATCGCTACCGGCACAGAAACAGCGATTACAACATCCGGTGGTGGAAACATAAAATTTGGTATGGCTGAGTTTGTTGCTCAGGAAGAAATGAGTCGTCTAACCGGTTACTGGTGGTCACCCAATGAAGCCCATATTGCCTTTACGCGGATCGATGAAACCCCTGTTGATATCATTAAGCGTTCGGAAATTTATGCTGAACGTATTGCTATGATTGAGCAAAAATACCCGAAAGCAGGAACGCCTAATGTACTGGTGGATCTATTTGTACAAGATATTAATCAAGCTAAGCGCGTGGAAGTAGATTTGGGGAAACAAGAGGATATCTATTTACCTAGAGTGAAATGGACTAACAATCCTGATGTCTTATCTTATCAAGTGCAATCACGTGATCAACAAACCCTAACATTAAATACTTTTTCTCTATCGAAGCAAGCAACAAAAACGCTTTTGACTGAGCGCAGTAATACTTGGGTTAATTTACATAACGACCTGACGTTTTTAAAAGAACAAAACGCTTTTATTTGGCGCTCTGAGCGCGATGGTTTTTCTCATTTATACCTGTACGCCAATGATGGAAAGCTGATCAAACAGCTCACTAAAGGTGACTATGTTGTCACAGATATCGCAGCGCACGATGAAGCTAACGGCATGTTATATATCAGTGCCCGGAAAGACACTCCACTAGAAGCGCACTTATATGCACTCGATATAAACACCACGTCTATGACTCGGATTACGCAACCAGGTAAATTCCATACAGTGCAGTTTTCACGTGACGCATCAATTT
This sequence comes from Glaciecola sp. HTCC2999, assembly GCF_000155775.1. Taxonomy (GTDB): domain Bacteria; phylum Pseudomonadota; class Gammaproteobacteria; order Enterobacterales; family Alteromonadaceae; genus Opacimonas. Next base: position 493,558 of record NZ_DS989811.1, on the reverse strand, counting down.
ATGCTAACACCTTTTCAGATATTAATACTCCACCACAAACCGGTTTATATCGGGCTGATGGGAGCTTTATCACTTGGTTAGATGAAAATGCCGTCGATACATCTCACCCTCTACAGCCATTTTATGGAAATTGGGTTACGCCTGATTTTGGTACAATAACCACAGAAGATGATACAAGCTTATATTATCGTTTGTATAAACCAGCAAAAATTACTGGTAAACACCCCGTTATTGTCTATCACTATGGCGGTCCTATTGCGCAAGTTGTTACCAATCGTTGGGGAGGAAATCGCGGATTAATGTTCCAATATTGGGCGCAACAAGGCTACGTAGTATTTAGTATCGATAACCGAGGTTCAAATTATCGAGGCAAAGCATTTGAAGATCCTATTTATAAAAACATGGGTGAAATTGAAGTTCAGGACCAAAAGCTAGGTGTTGATTTCTTACGCACTTTAGAGTTTGTCGATCCAAATAAAATTGGTGTATATGGCCATAGCTATGGGGGTTACATGAGCTTAATGGCGATGTTTAAGGCACCTGAATATTTTTCTGTCGGCGTATCTGGTGCCCCGGTCACAGACTGGCGTTTATATGATACACACTATACTGAGCGTTATATGGGTAACCCTAATGTTGATAAAGCGGCATACGATGCATCATCCGTATTTCCCTATGCTAATAACTTACAAGGTGACTTGTTAATTTATCATGGGATGGCCGATGATAATGTACTGTTTACGCATGCAACAAAACTGTATAAGCACCTGCAAGACAATGCAAAACTATTTCATGTGATGGACTATCCAGGTAAGAAACACAGTATTCGTGGTAAGAACACACAAATTCATATGTTCAAGACGATTACCCATCATTTTGATACTTACCTAAAATAGACACTCAAAAGCCGACCTCGCTATTCACTGGAGCTGTCGGCTTTCTATTTTAACTCATTGTTATCGTTTATAAATGAGTGTAGCTTATGCTTAAAATCAAAGATGCGGAAATTTCATGACGACTTTACCTACATTTACCGATGTACAAGCAGCCTATCAGCGAATAAAAGATCATGTCACTGCCACACCTATAGTCACCTCGTCATTACTTAATGCGTGGCTAGGGCATACAATATTATTCAAGGCTGAATGTTTACAGCGCACCGGCTCGTTTAAACTGCGAGGAGCTACTAATTTTATTCATCACTATGTCGCCGCCCATGGTACCCCCCAGCGAATTGTTGCGAATTCATCGGGTAATCATGCTCAAGCGGTATCTTATGCGGGTAATGCTTTAGGGATCCCTGTCGATATTTACTCTACTGAATCCATCTCAGCAGTCAAAGCGGCTGCTACACAAGACTATGGTGCTGTTCTCCATTTGTATCCGACTAGACTTGAAGCCGATAAGGCGGTTCAATTAGCGGCGCAAACAAACGGCACAGTATGGATCCCACCCTTTAATCATCCTGATATCATTGCTGGTCAAGGTACGGCGATATTAGAAGCGATTACTCAAACCCGAGAACATGATGTTAACGCTATTTTTACGCCTTGTGGCGGTGGTGGTTTGACGAGTGGTGGATTACTTGCAACCCGCGCATTACTGCCTGATGCTTTGATGATCGGTGTCGAACCAGAAAATGCTAATGATGCCTCCATTTCTTTGCAACAAGGTAGCATATATACCCTACCAAACACGCCCAATACACTTGCAGATGGAGCTGCAACACCAGCAGTAGGAGATTTAACATTCACTTTCTTACAGCAATTAGATGGGTTTTACGAAGTTAATGAAACACAAATAGCCTATTGGACACAATGGTTACATCATTTGTTAAAACTACATATTGAACCTACCTGCTGTATGACCATGGCAGGCGTCGTCGCATGGCTATCGGAACAAACTCAACCTCAAACTGTAGTCGTCGTGTTATCTGGTGGCAACATTAGCACCCAGAGCATGCAAGCTATTTATGCCCAAGATTACCTCAACCAACCACCGATGTTATAACTGCTATTGTGAATGGTATAGTGTCGCTAACCAGCGTGCTTCGGTAATAAAGCGCCAGTCATAGGAAGCGTATTGTTCCGCTACGCCGATCTCGAGTACCTCAGCTAACGTCATCCCTTGGGCTTTTTGAGATTTAACAGCATTATAAGTAGCTTCCATCATAGACACAAAAGCTTGGTAATCAGCTTTGGTGGCTAAAGGCCCATGGCCTGGGATGATTTTAGTCTGCTCATCTATTTGGGTGATTAATGCATTCACGCTATCAATATACGCCTGTACATTCCCGCCATTGTCTAAATCCACATATGGGAATAATCCATTAAAAAATAAATCGCCAGTATGCAAGACATTCGCTTCTTCAAATAAAACCACCGAATCACCGTCCGTATGACCAGCAAAATGCATGACATTTAACTTATCTTCATTCATATGAATGCTGATCCCATTATCATAAGTCACAACAGGTAATGAGGATTGAGACAATGCGGCATTATCCAACAAACGAACTCGAACATTATGATGGGCAAAAATCGTTGCACCATTGTTATCATGAAAATGCGCATTGCCGCCCACATGATCGCCGTGAAAATGAGTATTGATTACATATTTGACAGGCACTATTTCATCTGTATTTTGGGTTGAGGATAACTCACCTAATGCAGCTTGAATTTTAGGTGCCAACGGTGCGTACTGATCATCAATAATTAAGATGCCATCATGCCCTGCACTCACCCCAATATTTCCCCCAGAGCCGACTAACATATAAACATTATTCGCGATCGCTTGCGTCGTGATTTGCACTTTGGCAAACCGGTCTTGGGCAAAAGCTGTATTTGTCGAGAATATGGAAGCGATAAATATTCCCCATACCGACATAGACGGGAGATTAGAAAAATGACTAAACATCAGAATCAATCCTTATTTTACTTCGGGTTTATATTGAGTGTAGATCGAATAACCAATTTTTACCCAAAAAAAACGGATATCATCACAATATCCGTCTTTGTTAAGCTCATAAGTCGATGTAACTATTATAATTTAGTAGGACCTGCGGCAACCAATGCTGCACCATTATCGGTGTCAGTGAACTTCGCAAAGTTATCGACAAATAACCCCGCTAAATTCGTCGCTTTTTTCGTCCATTCATTCATATCAACATAAGTGCCACGTGGATCTAGGATCTGCGGTTCAACACCTGCTAGTTGTGTTGGCACTGTGAGGTTAAAAATAGGAATGTCAGCCGTCGGTGCTTCATCAATACTGCCATCTAAAATAGCATCGATAATGGCGCGAGTCGCTTTAATTGAAATGCGCTCTCCCGTACCGTTCCACCCTGTATTAACAAGATAAGCTTGCGCGCCAGCATCTTGCATGCGTTTTTCTAGCACTTCGGCATACTTGGTCGGATGCAAACTTAAGAAAGCTGCACCAAAACAACTCGAAAACGTCGGTGTAGGCTCCGTAATACCACGTTCTGTTCCGGCTAGCTTCGCGGTAAAACCAGATAAGAAATAGTATTGTGCTTGCGCAGCACTCAACTTAGATACTGCAGGCAATACGCCAAACGCATCAGCAGTCAAGAAAATGACTTTGTTCGCATGTCCTGCACGAGAAATAGGTTTAACAATATTATCGATATGGTGAATGGGGTAAGAAACACGCGTATTTTCAGTGACTGACCCATCGTCATAGTCAATCTTACCATCGGGTAATACAGTCACATTTTCTAGCAAAGCATCACGACGAATAGCGTGATAAATATCAGGTTCGTTTTCTTTGCTCAGCTTGATGGTTTTAGCATAACAACCACCTTCAAAGTTAAAGACACCATTATCATCCCAACCATGCTCATCATCACCGATTAATTCACGCTTAGGATCCGTGGATAGGGTCGTTTTTCCTGTCCCCGATAATCCAAAGAAAATTGCTACATCACCTTTTTCACCCACATTTGCACTACAGTGCATCGAAGCAATATCTTGTAAAGGCAACAAGTAATTCATCATCGAGAACATGCCTTTTTTCATTTCACCGCCGTACCAGGTACCGCCAATTAATTGAATTTTTTCGGTTAAATTAAATGCCACAAAATTCTCAGAATTCAGTCCTTGAGATTGCCAATTAGGATTAGTTGTTTTAGCACCATTCATGACCACAAAATCAGGCTCGTAATGTTCAAGCTCTGCCGACGTTGGACGGATAAACATATTTGTCACAAAATGTGCTTGCCATGCCACCTCAGTTACAAAACGTACTTTTAAACGTGTATCTTCATTTGCACCACAAAAAGTATCTACGACAAACAGTCGTTTTTGAGATAATTGCTGAGTGACTAAGTCCTTTAAAGCCATCCAGGTATCTTGAGAGATGGGCTTATTATCATTTTTACCTTGATCAGACCACCATACCGTATTTTCAGTCACCGCATCTTTGACAATATATTTATCTTTTGGCGAGCGACCAGTAAACTCACCCGTGTTAACGGCAACTGCACCACTCTCAGTCACTACTCCTTTTTCAAAACCCGTTAAGCTATTTAACGTAGTTTCATTAAAGAGCACTTCATAACTTGGGTTATGTAGTACTTCTGTTGCATCTGTTATGCCATATGCATGCAAATCTTGGGAGATTGTCATGTAGGGTACTCCTGGATTTGTCCATCACACATTTAGATTGCGTGACTTCCTGTTTATTAAAATGATGTATGTGGTTATTATTATTTTTGTCACAAAATCATAATAAAAGGTAAAATCTGCAATAACAATGGGGCATTAGGAGGATAATACGATAATCGGATAAAAATGAGCTAAAACATTCACGCGATGAATGGTAGTTAACAGGTGTATTTATATTAAGAAACGTTAACTGACTTATGGAACGTCGTGATTGCGTGCCGATTCCAATAACGCATACCAATCTGTATGACTTAACAAACACTTATTTACCTGCGCACAATGAGTAATCCGCTCTAAATTAGTCGTCCCAATTATTGGTTGGATAGCAACAGGAAGTCGCGTTAAAAACGCTAATACAATGGCTTCTTTACTGACCGAATATTTTTGCGCCAAGTCATTTATTAAGCTAGCTGTATGACGAACATTCATAGGAGTGTCATCGGTTATTTCTTTAGTGAATTGTCCTTGAAATAATGCACCCCACGCTTGAATTTGTATATTCTGTGTCTGTGAGTATTCGAACAGTCCATCATAGTGATGACTAGGCTCAATACTGTCATTAATGGCACCTAGGGAACCTAAACTTAATTCGATTTGATTACATATAATAGGCAATGGCAGTAAGCTTTGGAAATATTTCAGCTGGCTAACATGCATATTAGACATACCAATATATTTTACTTTACCAGATTGATGGAGTGCGGATAAGGTCTTTACTAACTCCTCCATATCAGCCAATGGGTCAGGTCGATGTAACATTAATACATCTAATTGTTCGATATGAAGACGACTTAATATCTGATCAACTGAATGATTAATCCATGTGGCACTAAAATCATAACGCTTTACACCACACTCATCAGCAAAACGGATACCACATTTGCTTTGTATACTCATCTGCTCACGTAAAGATGGCATTTGTTTGAGTACCTCACCAAAGACCTGTTCAGCTTTACCAAAGGTATAAATATCAGCATGATCAAATATATTGATGTTATGCTCAAGACACGTTTCAATAACAGCCTGTGCCTGTTTAATATCGGCCTTAGCAATCGGATTTTCATTCCATCCCCCTCCTAATCCCATGCACCCATAGATTAGCTGAGAATGTGATCGTAAGTGTTGGGCAATAGGATAAGGGTATATTGATTGAGTATCTTGATTCATGAGATAGACTCTTTAATAAAGCATTATTAAAATTATAGAGTTATGATACATCAGGTTCTGGTAAGGGTAAAAGTAACTGCTCAATATCTTCTGGATCATATAACCCAATATGTAACCCAACCAAACGAATACCTCGTTCTTTGCGGCGGGTTAACACTTCTGTTAGCAATGCTTGGAAATAATGCTCATCATATTGTCGGCGAGTGTGCGATATCGTTGTTTGTTGAAAATCATTAAACTTTAACTTAATACCCTGTGATTTAATTCGCTTACCAACATTAGCTGTTTCTATGCGTGCTTGGAGCTTTGGTAATAAGTAACTAATCACTTCTTCCACTTCATCTCGCGCATAAATATCATCACTCAAAGTGCGCTCTACACCCACAGACTTTCTGACTCTATGAACTTGTACCTCGCGTTCATCTATTCCATGGCATCGATTCCACAATAATGCACCAAACTTACCAAACTGCTTACTGAGCCGTGCGAATGGAAATGCTCGGACATCTTTGCATGTAAATAAACCTAAATGATTAAGTTTCTCTACCGTGACTTTGCCAACACCGGGAATTTTATGAAGCGACATAGTACTGACAAACTCATCCAGTTTTTGAGGTGTGATGACACATAGACCATTCGGTTTATTTTCATCAGAAGCCACTTTAGCAACAAACTTTATCGGTGCAACACCTGCAGATGCTGTCAAACCAGTCTCAGCTTCAATAACACGACGAATATCTTGCGCTATGCGTGTAGCTGAGCCATTAAAATAAGGAGAATCAGTGACATCTAAATACGCTTCATCCCATGATAAAGGTTCAATCAACGTGGTGTAACGATTGAAAATTTCACGAATGTGATCAGAAACGGCTTTATATTCAGACATTCGACCTGGCAATAACACCAAATCAGGACATAAGCGTAAAGCATGTGCCGTAGACATCGCTGAACGAACACCAAAGCGTCTAGCAGGGTAATTACAGGTTGAGATGACTCCCCGACGGTCAGAACTTCCACCAATAGCAATAGGTATATCTCTTAGCGCTGGATTGTCTCGCATTTCCACTGCCGCATAGAAACAATCCATATCTACATGAATAATTTTGCGATGGGTCTGTTCACGCATAAAAAAACCGTCAACACTGTTTATTAATCCAGTAGTATGACGGTTTTAGTAATTTATTCAAGTATCCGATTAAATGATCTTATCTTTTTCCCATTCTTTGATTTTGGCTGCGCGTTTCTCCTCACGCTCCATTCGGGCTTTTTTGCGATCACATGGCTCCGGGCAATCACATGCTTTAGATATACCCAATGCACCTAAACCTCCACAACTACCGGCGATCGTTTTACGTTGAATAATATAACCTATTGCCATTGCTGTGACCGTAATTACAAAAAACACAAATGCTAAAATAAATGTACTCATAGACACCTTAATTAATAATGGTCACTATTTGTTGGAATGCCGGTGACTGATATTCAATAAACCCATCACCCTCTTTGAATACCAACAATAATGCTAAATTTTCTTTTTCTGCCAATGCTTTGGCTTGCTCTGGCGATAATACCATCATTGCCGTAGCCAATCCATCAGCGGTCATCGAGGAAGGATGAACTATAGTAGCAGACACTGTTTTATGTTGGATTGGGTAACCTGTGTTCGGGTCAATCAAATGGGAGTAACGCACGCCAGCTTCTTCAAAATAGTTACGATAATCACCTGATGTAGCAACAGCATGATTACCAACACTAATGATGCGCTGAACTGCACGCTCTGTCGTGACGGGTTTTTCGATAGCAATCCGCCATGCTTCACCATTAGCTTTGGTACCAGAGACTCGCATTTCCCCACCAATTTCTACCAGGAAATTATCTAATTTAGCATCCGCCAATAGTTGTGAGATTGCATCAACCCCATATCCTTTAGCAATTGTCGATAAATCAAGGTACAAGCCATCCACAGTTTTTGTTAGCTCTAGTCCATTGAGCTGTAGCTTATCTAAACCACTGAATCGTTTTGCCTGGGTAATTTGCGACGCTGTTGGAATAGTTTCCGGTCGCTTAGTTGGCCCAAAACCCCATAGATTGACTAATGGTCCAACAGTCACATCTAGAGCACCTTCACTTAATGCACCGATGCGTAAGGCTTCTGCAACGACAAAAGCGGTTTCTTGTGATAATAGATACGGGCTATTGGGAGCAGATATGTTAAATAAAGATAATTCAGAATCATCGATATACGTCGACATCAATTGATTAATTTCTATCAGACGCTGTTCTACTGACTGCTTTAGTTGTTCATGATCTAGCTGATCATTAGTGACATATTTCACATTATATGTCGTCCCCATTGTTTGACCCGAAAAATAATGCTCTTGGTCAGTCGCTGCATTGCTGCAGCCAAATAACACCAATACACTAAAAATAACCAAACCTATTCGTAACATTTTGCCACTCACTTTTACAATTTATACTCTAATTATACCCGACAATTTGTCTTGAGATCAGAAAGATTCATACTAATAGAATTCATCTTATGCATAATTAATAGTCTCTTATCTTTCCTTAGGCATAAAAAAAGGAACTCTAAAGTTCCTTTTTTAAATATTGGCCTGCTTACTAGCCACCGAAGTCATCAAGCATGATGTTTTCGTCTTCCACACCTAAATCTTTAAGCATGTTAATAACTGCAGCATTCATCATCGGAGGACCACACATATAGAACTCACAATCTTCTGGAGCTGGATGATCCTTCAGATAATTCTCTAATAAGACATTGTGGATAAATCCAGTATCACCTTCCCAATTATCTTCTGGTTGTGGGTCAGATAATGCGACATGCCAATCAAAGTTATCATTTTCTGCCGCCAGCATATCGAAATCTTCTACATAGAACATTTCACGCTTACTACGGGCACCATACCAGAAAGACATTTTACGGTCAGTTTTGATTCGACGAAGTTGGTCAAAGATATGTGAACGCATTGGCGCCATACCAGCACCACCACCAACAAACACCATTTCAGCATCAGTATCTTTAGCGAAAAACTCACCAAATGGACCCGAAATAGTCACTTTATCGCCTGCTTTTAAAGACCAGATGAACGATGACATTTTACCGGCAGGTAGGCTTAAGTTATTAGGCGGCGGCGTTGCAATACGCACGTTCAACATAATAATGCCTTCTTCTTCTGGGTAGTTAGCCATCGAGTATGCACGGATCGTTTCTTCGTCTACTTTTGATTCTACATCAAAGAAGCCGAAGTGGTTCCAATCTGGACGGTACTCATCAGGTACATCAAAATCAGAATATTTGATGTGATGAGGTGGCGCCTCAATTTGGATATAACCACCAGCGCGGAATGGCACACTTTCGCCATCAGGAATAGCTAGCTTAAGTTCTTTAATGAAGGTCGCTTCGTTATTATTAGAAATAACTTCACAATCCCATTTTTTCACACCAAAGATTTCTTCAGGCAATTCAATTTCCATGTCTTGCTTAATAGCAACCTGACATGATAAGCGCAAACCGTCTTTTGCATCACGCTTAGAAATGTGGTCTAGCTCTGTTGGTAAAATTTCACCACCACCAGATTTAATATGGACGTGACATTGGCCACAAGAACCACCACCACCACATGCTGACGATACAAAAATACCAGAATCTGCCAACGCACCTAACAGTTTTCCACCTGGAGAAGCAGTGATTGCTTTTTCAGGGTCGCCGTTAACTAGGATTTGTACATCACCTTCAGGTACCAATTTAGATTTGGCAAACATGATGATGAAGACTAACGCGAGTACGATCGCAATGAACATACCTACGCCTAAATAAATTTCAATTTGATTCATATCATTGCTCCTTTAGGGCTTAAATCGCGATACCGGTAAATGACTGGAAACCTAGTGCCATTAAACCAGCAATCATGAATACAGAACCTAAGCCACGAATACCATCTGGCATATCCGCATACTTTAACTTCTCACGAACCGCTGCTAATAATACAATAGCGATAGCCCAACCTATACCACTACCAACACCATACACAATACTTTCTGTAATGTTATATTCACGCTGTACCGCAAATGCAACACCACCAAATATCGCACAGTTAACGGTGATTAATGGTAAGAAGATACCTAAAGCGTTATATAACGCTGGGAAGAACTTATCCAAACTCATTTCTAAGATTTGAACCAATGCGGCAATAACACCGATAAACGTCAAAAAACTCAAGAAGCTTAAATCTGCATCAGGGAAACCTGCCCACGTCAATGCACCCGGCGCTAAGATATTCGTGTAGATGATTTGGTTAACAGGTACAGAAATACCTAATACAACGATTACCGCAACACCTAAACCCATAGAGGTAGATACTTTCTTCGAAACCGCTAAGAAGGTACACATACCTAAAAATAATGATAACGCCATATTTTCAACGAAAATTGAACGTACTAATAATCCTAAATAATGTTCCATGATTAATCCTTAGGCTCAACTTGTTCTGGACGGATGGTACGGATAAACCAAATCATACCGCCAATCAAGAAGAATGAACTGAATGGTAAAATCAATAGACCGTTACCCTGATACCAACCACCATTGGTGACTAGTGGTAAGATTTCAAAACCAAGTATTGTGCCGAAACCGAATAACTCTTTAATTGTACCAATAACGATTAGAATAAATGAATAACCTAAGCCATTACCAATACCATCTAAGAAACTCATCATGGGAGGTGACTTCATCGCATATGCTTCTGCACGACCCATTACGATACAGTTAGTGATAATTAATCCAACAAATACCGAAAGTTGTTTAGATATCTCATAAGAGTATGCTTTTAACACTTGGTCAACCACGATTACCAATGAAGCGATGATCGTCATTTGAATGATGATACGAACACTTGACGGGATCTGATTACGAATAAGTGAGATAAATAAGTTAGAAAAAGCCGTTACCGTAGTTAATGCTAATGACATTACTAACGCAGTTTCTAACTTAGTTGTGATTGCCAATGCAGAACAAATACCTAGTACGTGTAATGCAATTGGGTTTGAATCAATGATTGGACCCGTGAGGGCTTTTTTCATTTCTTTGATATCAGCCATGATAGCCCCCTATGATTTCCATGATTGGCGTTGTAAGTATAGACCGAAGCCATTCTCACCTGCCCAATAAGACAACGTATTTTGTACACCATTACTTGTTAGTGTCGCACCTGATAACGCATCAACCGCATACGGATCATCTTTACCAGCCTGCTTTTTAACTTGAATAGCAACTTCACCATCATTAAATAACTGCTTACCATTCCAAAGTGCTTGCCATGCTGGGTTTTGAATCTCACCACCTAGTCCTGGTGTTTCTTTGTGTTGGTAATACACTAATTCACGGATAGTATTACCATCAGCATCAAGTGCTAAGAAGCCATACATTAAATCCCATAAACCACTACCATGGATGGGTAAAATAACACGTGAAACATTACCTGCTTCATCCTTAATATGGTAAATGTTAGCAATATTAGCACGACGAGAAAAACCGACATTACCTTCAACTGCAGTACTTGTTTCAGCTGCCTTAGCAACTTTACCATACATATTATAATCTTTACCTGTGCCCTTGGCAGGGTTAGCGACATATTCACCGGTACTTAAATCGACAAAACGCTCTTCAACGAATTTTGAATATGTACCTGAAATATCACCGCCAGCCTGGTCTAGTAGACCTGCCGCAGTTAAAATGTTTGATTTTTTATCCAATGCTGCATTGGTATTTTGTAAAGCTCGTAAGCCAACAGATGCACCCGATACAATGATTGAACAGACTAAACAAACAGCCAGTACAACACCGACTGTTTTTCCTAAAGTTTCTTTTTTAGCCGACACGAGCGACCCTCCGCTTAATATTACTTTGTGCGACGAAATAATCGAATAACGGCGCCCATAAGTTAGCAAATAAAATTGCAAGCATAATGCCTTCTGGGAATGCTGGATTTAGTACACGTACTACAACAGTCATGAATCCGATGAAGAAACCATACGCCCATTTACCAGTGTTAGTAAATGATGCTGATACTGGGTCAGTAGCCATAAAGAATAGGCCAAACGCCATGCCACCAATAACCATATGCCAATACCATGGCATTGCCATCATAGAGTTACTATCACTACCAATAAAATTAAGTAAGCTTGATAAGAAGACCACACCTAAAATGCCACCTAAAACGATACGCCAACTTGCTATTCTCAAATAGATGATGAATAAGCCACCTAACATAATTGCTAAGGTAGATACTTCACCTGCAGAACCTGGGATATTACCGAAGAATGAATCCATCCACAGTGACATGTTGCTATAATCCATGTTGCCATTTGCAGCTTGTGATAACCAGGTCGCACCAGAATAACCATCAGCGGCTACCCATACTTGGTCGCCTGACATATTTGCAGGGTAAGCAAAGTATAAGAACGCACGTCCTGATAATGCTGGATTTAAAAAGTTTCTTCCGGTACCACCGAAAACTTCTTTTGCGATAACAACACCAAATGTGATACCCAGTGCTACTTGCCATAGCGGAATTGTCGCTGGCAATGTTAATGCGAACAGTACTGAAGTAACGAAGAAACCTTCGTTGACTTCGTGCTTACGTACAGAGGCGAATAATACTTCCCAGAAACCACCTACAACAAACGTTGTCGCATAGATAGGTAAGAAGAAACACGCACCGTAGAAGAACAACGATAAACCACCTACATCAGCTGTACCTAAAGAACCGCCTAGCGCAGTAAATAACGCTGCTTGCCACATATCAGGTAACGTACCTGCACCGGCTAAAATCGCTTCGTGTGCTTGTGCGCCAATGTTGTACATACCATAAAACATCGCTGGGAATGTCGCCATCCACACCATGATCATAATACGTTTCAGATCGATACTGTCTTTAACGTGAGTAGAAGACGGGTTAACTTTACCAGGGGTATAAAAAATTGTCGCAGCAGCTTCATACAGCGCGTAAAATTTTTCATGCTTACCGCCCGGCTCGAAATCCGGTTCGATTTTTTCTAAAAATGCTTTTAAACCCATGTCTTAACCCTCTTGTTCAATTTTAGTTAAACAATCACGTAAAATCGGACCGTAGTTATATTTGCCAGGGCAAACGTATGAACATAAAGCCAAATCTTCTTCATCTAATTCTAATGCACCTAGCGCTTGCGCGCCGTCGGTATCACCAGAAATAATGTCACGTAATAATAAAGTTGGAAGCACATCTAACGGCATGATGCGCTCGTAGTTACCGATTGGTACCATAGAACGGTCTGAACCATTAGTTGTAGAAGTCATATCAAATAAACGTTTAGTATTTAGGTGACCTAAATAAGCACGAGTAATTGAATGTTGGTTACTACCTGGCATAATCCAACCAAATAGTTTCTTTTCTTTGTCTTCTTTAATTAAAGAGACTTGAACATGATAACGTCCCAAGAAAGCGTGTGGACCGCTAGCACGAGTTCCGTTGAGCACAGAGCCAGAAATCACTCGAACTGAATCTTCAGTGGTTTCATTAGCGACTAACTGTTCTAAAGATGCTCCTAGAATGGTTTGTACCAAACGAGGCTTTTTCACTACAGGACCACCAAGAGCAACGACACGCGTGTTATCGATCTCACCGGTAGTGAACAATGCACCAATAGCAATGACGTCTTGGTAGTTGATATGCCATACTTTTTTACTTGGTCCGACTGGGTCAAGCATATGAATATGAGTACCAACTAAACCGGCTGGGTGTGGGCCTGAAAATTCATGCGTATCCACTTTAGCATTACCTGTGTTCACTGTTGTGCCAGGCGCTTTGGTGACAAACAGTTTACCGTCAGTTAAGTTAGATAATACATTTAAACCGTTGACGAAATCATCGTTACGAGCAGCAATAATGACTGTAGGATCTGCTGCCAATGGGTTAGTATCCATTGCTGAAACGAAAATTGAATTAGGAACGCTACCCAATTCAGGAATTTTACTGAATGGACGAGTACGTAATGCAGTCCATAGACCTGAGTCTACTAACTGAGATTGTACCTGTTCACGCGCCACACCTGATAGTTTATCAGCAGCAAATTTCTCAAACGTCTCTTTCTCATCACCGGCAACATCAATAACCACTGATTGTAAAACACGTTTGGCACCACGATTAACCGCGGCAATTTTACCTGAAACAGGTGCGGTAAACTTAACGCCAGGGTTCTTTTTGTCTTCAAAAAGTAATTGGCCTTGTTTTACTGCGTCACCGACTTGGACATGCATCGTAGGACGCATGCCAATATATTCCTCACCTAGAACAGCAACTTGGGTAACGGCATTTCCAGATTGGATTTGCTGCTCCGGCGCTCCTGATATAGGCAGGTCTAGCCCTTTCTTTATTTTATTTAACATAAGCAATTACACTACTCTGTTTAGATACTGATTAGCCAAAGCTTTCGACACCCTAAGTGGCATCGAGTGATTTGGCTAATCAGTCTCACTGGTTTTTAAATTGTTCACGCGGTTAAGCGAATTAACACTTAATTGACTAGTAATATTCTGCGTCAATCCCATCATTTTAACGAATGCTACCGTTATCAAAAGTGGCGCATCGCACATTGCTGCTTGAATATTATTGTTGTTATAGAAAGTCTTTGACTTACTTTTATGTAGCAGATTTCTAAATAATGGCATCTATCTTACCCATACAAAGGCGAATCTCACCTAAGACAGACGTCATTTAAGCGCACAAATTATAAAGGAAATTACGTCGTTAATCTATTATCAATCTGCAGATTGTTGATTAGTTTTTAATATATCTAAGATTAACATGTTCAATTTTGATGCCAGTGCGTTTTCCTAAATACCCTACAAGCTTGATTTATAAAGAAATAAACCGCCATTTAGGCGGTTTATTTTAGCAATATATGTCGGAATGACACTTTAGTCTTGAGTAAATATTTTTACTACCAGCTAACTTGTGGATCAACATCAGCTTCATAATCGACACCTTCGATACCAAAGCCAAATAGATTTAAGAAGTCTGCATTATAACCGGCATAATCACTCAGTTCGTGGAAATTATCTTGGGTGACTTGATGCCATAATTCTTCAATCTTTGCTTGAGTTGCATCATTAGTTTCTTTTCCATCCATTCGATAACGATTCACTTCATCCAGTGTCGCACCATCATTAAGTAGACATTGCGTAAATAATCCAACAATTTGCTCTATACAGCCTTCATGCGTACCTTCTTCTTTCATGACTTTATAAATCAATGAAATGTACAGAGGCATGACTGGAATTGCTGAACTAGCCTGTGTCACTAAGGCTTTAAGTGAAGAAACGTGTGCATCGACATTCAAATTAGCATAAGTGGTATTGATAGCAGTCGCAGCACGATCTAAATCTTCCTTCGCTTTACCAATCGTTGCAGAGCCATAGATTGGCCACGTTAATTTTTTACCAATATAGGTATAAGCTGTCGTTTTAGCACCTTCGGCTAAGAGATCTGCTTCTGCTAATGCTTTAATCCATAGTTCCCAATCTTCACCACCCATGACTTTGATGGTATTGTCAATTTCGTCTTGTGACGCTGGTTCAAGCGCAACTGTATGAATCAGGTCTTTATCCGTATCATAAGTTTTCGTCTCATATGCCTGACCCACTGGCTTGAGAGTAGACTTATACACTTCACCTGTTTCAGGATCAGTACGACGTGGAGAAGCTAACGAATACACCACTAAATCGACTTTACCAATGGTATTTTTTAATGTTTCAATCGTTTGAGCTTTAAGTTCATTACTGAACGCATCCCCATTTAATGTATGCGCTTGTACTCCGGCTGCTTTTGCTTCGGAATGAAATGCAGCAGTATTATACCAACCTGCTGTACCAGTTTTACGCTCAGTCGGCGCTTTTTCAAAACATACACCAACAGTATTTGCACCATATCCAAAACTAGCGGTAATGCGTGACGCCAAACCATAACCGGTTGAACACCCTAAGACTAAGACGTTTTTAGGAGCATCCGCAGCTTCCGCCGATAAACCTTGAGCTTTAACATACGCAATTTGATTTTCAACACTTTTAGCACAACCAACTGGGTGAGCATTTGTACAAATAAAACCACGTACTTTGGGTGAAATAACCATTCCATTCTTTCCTTAACCGATTTAATTGGGCGTATTGTAAACCTGAGCGGCAATTCAACTGGTCAAATCAGTTTAGAAATCTCCGTTTATTCCAATTTGGAATGTTACAGATCCATTATTTAAATGTGTTGAGTTGCTAGTGTGGGGGGAAAGTTAGACAAAGAGATTTGTCGCTTTTTGTCGCTTTACGGAGATACTAATCTCCCTATTTATTAAGAATCAATGGCCACAAGCAGTAAAGCTTGCGACCACCATAACTATCCCGATACATAAGTAACGTTCTAGCAAATATGATTATTCTTAGCCAATGATTGCGTGTAGCTCAACATCAAATACTAATGTGCTGTAAGGCTTAATCGCACCACCCGCACCTTGCTCACCATAAGCTAAGTCGTAAGGTACAGTTAAACGCCACTTATCGCCGACTGACATAAGCTGTAATGCTTCTGTCCAGCCTTTGATAACACCACCTACTGGGAATTCAGCTGGTTGACCACGGTCATAAGATGAATCGAATACATCACCATTTATTAACGTACCATGATAATCAACGCGGACAGTTGAAGCTGCAGTAGGTGTTTCACCATCACCAGAGTTGATGACTTCATATTGTAAACCAGACTCCGTCACTGTGACTTCTTCACGTTCAGCATTTTTTGCTAAGTACGCTTGTGCTTCCGCAATTACAGCTTCAAATTCTTTCGCTTTTTCAGCTTCCATACGCTTATGAATTTCACTGAATGCCGCACCTAATGTGTCATTATCAACCGCACTGGCTTGACCACCAAATGCGTCCTGTAAACCACTGATTACTGCGTCAAGCGCTAGACCTTCAAATGGGTTCGATGCTAATTGTTGGCCCATTTGGAAACCAATTCCGTAACTTGCTTGACTTTCAATAGTCGTTAAATCTGCCATGTTTACTCCTGCAGGTTGAATATTCGTCCTACGAGATAACACTTGCAGAACCTTAAAAACGTGATGATAGCATAAATATAGGGTAATTTTATATCTTATGACACTTTGCTTTAGACACTGACAGCAAAATTTCGTATGGTTATATAAGTTATATTTTTTAAAAATAATAGGAACCATGACTTATGCCAGACAGTTCGTATATCGATGCACAGCTTAAACACACTGTGAGGGATCTCGGTGAATTATTAGGAAAGACGATCAAACATGAACTCGGCCAAGAGTGGTTGGATAAAATCGAAGCTATACGCCTACAAGGCAGAGCTGGACATACCGGCGATAGCCAAGCCAATATGGCACTTCAGTCCATATTCAATGATATGAATACCGATAGTTTACTGGTTGTTGCTCGTGCATTTGCGCAATTTTTAAACTTAGCCAATATCGCCGAACAAGAATTTAACAGCAGTAAACAACTCGATGATTCTGTCGAAGTATTATTTAGTCACCTGCGGAAAGCAGGCCAATCGCCAGAAGCGATCTATGAAGCAGTTAATAGTCTGAACATCGATTTAGTGTTAACCGCACATCCGACAGAAGTCACGCGTCGCACGATGATCCATAAGCACACAGCGTTGGCAGAATGTCTGCGCCAACAGCACAACGATTCCTTGCACCCAGCTCAAAAATTACAACTAGCAGAGCGTATCGCCGACCTTGTTGAACAATCCTGGCACACCGAGGAAATTAGAGATCGTCGCCCTACCCCTGTAGATGAAGCAACATGGGGATTCTCTGTGATTGAGAATTCATTATGGGACGCGATCCCAGACTTTATGCGTGATTTAGATCTAAAACTGCAACAAGAATATGACATTAAACTTCCGATTGATGCCCAACCCGTCCAAATAAGCTCTTGGATGGGTGGTGATCGTGATGGTAATCCATTTGTTACATCTAAAGTTACACAAACCGTCCTTCACCTTGCTCGACGTCGCGCAGCTAAACTGTTTGCTAAAGATATCAGTGCGTTACAGGTGGAATTATCCATGGGTAAATGTGATGACAACGTTCGCCAGTTAGTGGGTGATGCTGCTGAACCTTATCGAGCCTTGTTAAAACCGTTAGTAAAACGCTTACGAGCCACTAAAGACGGTATTGATGATTTACTCAATGGGCGCTTGTATGATCAAAGTAAGTGGGTCAACTCGCAAGAAGAACTACTGACACCCTTAATGCAGTGTTATCGTTCGCTATTACACTCTGGCCTGGAACAAACCGCCAAAGGCGGATTATTAAATACGATCCGTCGTGCTCATTGTTTCGGGATTTATTTATTAAAACTCGATATTCGTCAAGATTCGGGTCGCCATGCTGACGCTATTGCTGAAATCTGTGACTATTTATCTATCGGTGATTATCACAGTTGGAACGAAGCAGAAAAAATTGCATTTTTAACCAAAGAGCTCGGTTCTAAACGCCCCTTATTACCCAACGACTGGCAAGCCGATTGGCAGCCTAGCGAGGATGTTCAGGAAGTATTAGATACCTGTCGCACTGTCGCAGCCAATGATCGTGATGCGTTTGGTATATATATTATCTCAATGGCAAGTTATGCATCAGATGTTCTTGCCGTGCAACTACTGCTTCAACAATGTAAAGTGACTTGGCCCATGTCGGTCGCGCCATTATTTGAAACCTTAGATGATTTAAACCATTCACCCGTCGTAATTAAGCAGCTATTAGCTATAGACAGTTATCGCAATGGCCTTGCCGATGGGCAACATATCATGATCGGTTATTCCGATTCCGCCAAAGATGCTGGCGCATTAGCTGCCGGCTGGGCTCAGTACACAGCTCAAGAAGCGCTAGTATCAATTTGCAATCAATATGATACGTCATTGACCTTGTTCCATGGTCGCGGAGGTACGATTGGCCGAGGCGGATTACCTGCACATTCTGCAATTTTATCACAACCGCCAGGCTCATTGGATGGTGGTTTTAGAGTCACAGAACAAGGTGAAACAATTCGGTATAAATTTGGTATGCCAACACTGGCTAAACGTAGCTTAGGCATATACGCTAGCGCTATTATCGAAGCCAAACTATTTCCACCACCGGCTCCTAAATCAACATGGCGCGATGTTTTGGATGAAATGGCGGCACAAGGGCGTGATAATTATCGTCATGTTGTCCGTGTTGATCCTGATTTTGTGCCGTATTTTAGACAAGCTACACCAGAACAGGAATTAGGAAAGTTACCTTTAGGCTCTCGTCCAGCAAAACGAAATCCACAAGGTGGTGTAGAAAGCTTACGTGCTATTCCATGGATCTTTGCTTGGGCTCAAACACGATTAGTATTACCAGCATGGTTAGGTGTGATGCGTGCCATCATGAAAACGTATAAAAAGGATCCTAATACTATTGATGAAATGATTGCCCAATGGCCATTCTTTCAATCACGTTTATCCATGCTTGATATGGTATTTGCCAAAGCAGATATTAATATCGCTAAAGCATATGACGATGCCTTAGTCGAGGATGAATTGAAACATTTTGGCGAATCATTACGTCACGAATTACAACAAAGCCGAGCTGATTTATTGGATATCACGCATAAGAATAATCTAATGCAAGATGACCCTCAGGGCTTGAACTCAATGCATATTCGTGCGGATTATTTACAGCCACTCCACTATTTGCAGATTGAGCTATTGAAACGGACACGTCAGCATGGCGAAGACACGGATCTGAGTGCTATTGAAAAGGCCATGATGGTCACAATTACAGGGATCGCGATAGGGATGCGTAATACTGGTTAGTTAATCACGATTAAGGAATTAATTTAACACAAAAAAATGCCGCTAATATTGATAAACCAATAATAGCGGCATTTTTATATAGATTGAATTTACAATTATGCGTTAACGAAATCTACGCCTAATTGAATATCACCACGTAAACCATCTAGCATGTCAGCTTTCGCTTTTTCTTCAAATGCACTTAGTTCACCATAAGAAAGGATTTCTTCAACACCATTCTTACCTAAACGGACAGGGTGAGAGAAGAAAGCAGCATCATCAGAGCCTTCTACTTGTACATAAGTATACTCAACAACATCACCACCTTGCATTGCTTCAACCAATGATAAGCAGAAACGTGCAGCCGCTTGACCCATAGATAAGGTTGCAGAACCACCACCGGCTTTAGCTTCAACCACTTCAGTACCCGCATTTTGGATACGTGTCGTCAAGCTTGCAATCTCTTCGTCAGTAAAGCTTACGCCTTCAACTTGAGATAATAGAGGTAAGATAGTAGTACCAGAGTGACCGCCAATAACAGGTACATGAGTCTCTGCTACGTTTAAGCCTTTCAGTTCAGCAACAAATGCTTCGGCACGGATGACATCTAACGTCGTGACACCGAACAATTTGTTCTTATCGTAGACGCCTTTCGCTTTTAATGTTTCAGCGGCAATCGCAACAGTTGTGTTAACTGGGTTAGTAATAATACCCACACATGCATTTGGACAATTGTCAGCAACACCTTCGATTAAGTTCTTAACGATGCCAGCATTGATGTTAAACAAATCAGAACGATCCATACCTGGCTTACGTGGAACACCTGCAGGAATCAACACGATATCGCATCCGGTTAGTGCATCAGCTAGGTCATCTTTACCATGGCCAGTTACTGCAACCGCAGTCGGGATATGGCTTAAATCTACAGCAACACCAGGAACAACTGGAGCAACATCATATAATGCTAACTCACTACCTGCTGGTAATTGTGTTTTTAATAATAAAGATAGTGCTTGGCCGATACCGCCAGCAGCGCCTAAGACTGCTACTTTCATGTTATTCTCCTAAATGGATTGAGCAAAAATTAGTGTAACGTACCTTATGAAATAACTATAAAAATAGCAATGACACATTAGTTGTATAACCAATGTGTGTATTGTTTGCTAAATTTCAAGGGGTATTGCAAAATATCACTATAAAAATAATACCAAAATAAGAGATCCCTACATGACAACACAAAAACAAGGCGATTTAATCAAAGCATTTCGCGCGATTTTGACTGCTGAGAGCTGTGCTTCACAAGGCGACATTGTTAATATCCTAAAATCACAAGGATTTGATAATATTAGCCAATCAAAAGTGTCACGCATGCTGACCAAGTTCGGTGCCGTTAGAATGCGTAATGGCTTAGGTGAAATGGTCTATTCCTTGCCAGCAGAGCTAGGGATCCCCACAGCTAAAAGTCCATTAAAACAACTTGTATTAGACGTTGTACATAATAATGTCATGGTTGTTATTCGCACCAGTCCAGGTGCTGCTCAACTGATTGCACGGTTATTAGACTCGTTAAGTAAAAAAGACGGCGTACTTGGGACGATTGCAGGTGATGACACTATTTTTATTGCACCTGCAGATGTGACTCAAATCGAGAAACTACGCCAATATGTTGAAGATTTATTTGAGAATGTTTAGCTAAATACTATTATTTAATAGACATTGTTTTCCTCACAATAAAAAAACCGAGTAAAGATTTCTCTCTACTCGGTTTTTATTGTGTTTAGTCTTTAAACGTAGCGAACTACATTAGAAAGAATATTTCACACCCATACGGATTTCCCATAATGATGGACCGCGTTGGAAGCTAGTGCTTGGCTCGTTAAAACGTTCAAACACATACTGACCTGCATCGTTGATATTAGCGTTGACAATATTTTCACCAACAAATGAACCTTGACGCAACACACCCCAATCATCATTTAACATGTTTGTGAAGTTCTTAATGACGAAGAACGCACTCGCTTTATGACCATCGACAAATCCTGGTAATTCTTGTGAGATACGAATATCTACTTTAGACCACCACTCAGCATTCAATGAGTTACGTGAAGCAATTGCGCCACGCTCTAAGCCATTAGCATCGACATAAGCATTAAATGCAGCTAAGTCAAATCCCTCTCCATAAACGACATTCGCATCACCCACTGTTGGAATATACACTAAACCACGTGAGCTAGATGCATCGTACCCAAATAAGTCGCCACCAGATTCACTAAACGTCAATGAATAAGGCTTACCGTCACTTGCTGTCGCATATAAGCTAAAGCGAGTGTCATATCCATCAAAGATTTCAGCAGTGTAGCCTAAGTTTAAGGTAAAGCGATGCGGGATCTCATAATCAGAGGTCGCTGCAATCGGTGCATTCACATCTGCTACAGCAACATTGATATAGTTAGAGTATGCAACTGATGAAGTCATTGGATTTGCATCTTCAGATTGTGTGTAAGCGTAGGCTAAATTTGCATTAAAGCCATTATCCCAATCTTTCTTAACAGATACAGACAACGTTTGTGAATCACCATCATTTGCTGAAGCGACGTTTGTTAATAAGAAATCACTACCGGCACGACGACCTGTTGTAGCAGTCTCATATACTGGACGTCCATCTGCTGCAAGTGTCCCTGCAGGCGTTAGACCTAGATCAACGATAGTCGCAGAATCTTGTTTATCCGTATATAAGTAATCAGCAGTAATGATGTAATCATCTTCAGTGATGTACGTTGCACCAATTGAATATTTCCACTCAGAAGGAATGTCAAAATCAGGGTCAGTCGCATTCACATTTCCATTACCATCAGCAATAGAAGTGGCAGCTACTTCATCAAACAATGCTTGAGGGATATCATAGATAGGACGACCTTGACCAGTTAACAGGCCGTTTGCAGCAGCTTCTAACAAGCTGTTACGTGAACGGTCTTGTAAACCAATGTTAGTCACACCGTCATTAGAATACGCATTAGAAATCCATACATTTGGATTACCACCGGCATATAGACCAACACCACCGCGTACTTCTAAGTTATCTTGAACGGCCCAGTTAACACCAATACGTGGTTGTAATAACTTAATTCCATCAACATTGGCAGTATTAGAGAAACCATAACGCTCAGTGAAGTTCGCATTTTGCGTTGGACGGTCGTCAGAAGACCACATGTCATAACGTAAACCCGCCATTAACTGAATATCATCAGTGATATAGAAATCATCTTGGATATATAGCGTAGTAGTGGCGTACGAGAAACTCGCAGCCGCATCATCTGGGTTATTCGTACCAGCAGAGTTATTGTAGTAAATACGAGCTGGCGTACCGGCGGCAAAGTCTTCGATATTATCAAAGCGATACTCACCCACACTGTGCTGCATAAATAAGTTAAACACGTCTAAGTCTTCGTATTCGATACCAAACGTGATTTTGTGATCATTGTCGGTGTAATACGTACCGGCAAACTTCGCTGTGAAGTTTTCCCAGTTTAAGTCATTTGATTGACGAGAATCATCTGGACCGATATATACAGTTGCACCACTACCAGAACGAATTTGCGCTTCAGCAAAACCAGACGCAGCATCTAAAGAGAGTTGACGATTATCTAGTTTTGTTTGGCCTAAGCGTACTTCAGTCGATAATTTATCAGACCAATCAGAATAAACTGATGCGACTAAGGAATCTAACTCTGCGCCACGCTCATAGAAGTGGTTTGAGAAAGACAAACGACTAGAACCTGTATCAGACTGGCTAACAGAGAAACCGTCATTGTAGTTATACACTAATGATGCACGGTGCTGATCAGAAATGTTCCAATCTAATTTAACTAATAGTTTTTCATCTTCAACCGGAGCACTTGATGGGAAGCCACCGACATCATAGTTATAAACGTCCGCTGCAATTTGCGTGATTTCAGCAATCTCATCAGCAGTCACACGACCGTTATCACGAGCCGCGTAGCCAAATAATTGTACACCTTCGACTTTTTCATAAGCAGCGAAAGCAAATAATGTGTCTTTTAAAATTGGGAAACCCACATTAAAGCCATAGCGCTCTTCTGTGTAATCACCATTATCTTGTTTGTTACCAAGAATCTCATCACCACGTAATGAATCGCTGGTGTAATCGAAGAACACACCGCCCGTCACTTTATTGGTACCAGATTTAGTCACGGCGTTGATATTACACGCAGTAAAACCACCGTACTGAACGTCAAATGGAGCTAATTCAACAGCAACTTGCTCAATTGCGTCAAAAGAAAAAGGCATTCTTTCAGTTGGGTAACCATTTGAATTCAAACCGAAGTTATCGTTTAAGCGAACACCATCAAGCGTAAACTATTAAAACGAGGGCTGGCGCCCGGCACACTGAACTGAATCAGAACGACTCTCATCGATATAAATACGTGGGTCTGTGCGGATAACATCTTTGATGTCTCGGTTAATCGCAGGGGCATTTTCTAAATCAGATAAATTAAACACACTACCTGGAGAGTTGCTACCAAACACCGAAGTGCTGACTTGTGATGCAGTTACATTGATAACTTCGATGTCTTGATTGGCTTCTAACGCCACATTCACATCGAATGTTTCACCTAGTTCTAAAAATACACCGTCAACCGTAGTATCTTGGAACGTATCAGAATCCACAATGATTTGGTAAGGACCACCAACTCGTAGACCTTTTAAGTTAAAAGAACCAGAAGCATTTACAACTGTATTACGAACAGTACCAGATGGTACGTGAATGATTTTAACCGCAGTACCTGCAGCTGGCGCGCCAGCCGGAGTCACGACTTTACCAGACAATCCTGAAGATGTTTCTTGAGCAAATACTGGAGTAGCGAAGCCAATAGAAACGGCTACAGCTAATGCAATACGATTTAGCTTTGAAGGTGTAAACATGGTATGTGTTTCCTATTCAAGTTTAAAAATTTTGTAGTATGTAAATTCTTGACTTAACGAAAACCCGATTTGGCTTTAATATCATTCCATGAATACCATTATTATCTATTAATCGTTTTCTAGTTAAATTGTATCTTAAATGCGCTAAATGACAAAAAGATGACATAAAAAAAGTGTAAATAATTATAACTTGATATTTTTAACTGCCTGTTGAGTATAATTATCTCAAAATTCCATAATTATCATATTTCTAATCTACACCATACAATGGCAAATACTTATGACTAAGCAAGATACACAGACTTTAACGCAACATTCACCCACTTCGATCACAACACGACCTTATGTGATTGCGATATGCGGTGCTTCCGGTTCTGGTAAATCTTTGTTTACACATAATTTAGTGCAACGCTTTCAAACACATGCCACTGATTTATTAGTCTTACAAGAAGACCGCTACTACCACGCCCAAGATGGTAAACCGATGGCGCAACGCATTGTCACTAATTACGACCATCCCAATGCCTTTGAACATGATTTACTCAAAACCCATCTAGAAAAATTACTGGCCGGAGAGAGTATTGAGTATCCAGAATACTGTTATGCTACTCATACACGTAAACCTAATACTCAAACTATATCTCCTGCGCCAATCATTGTGATTGAAGGCATCATGTTACTTGCCGCACCTGAGCTTCAAGATATCTATGACCTCACCTTATTTGTCGATACACCGCTAGATGTATGTTTACTACGCAGAATGCTACGTGATACGCAGGAGCGTGAACGTACCGTAGAATCTGTCGCTACTCAATATCTGGCCACAGTGAAACCAATGTATCATGAGTTTATCGAACCTAATCGCACCCGTGCAGATATGATCATTACTCAAGGTGGAGAGAATCAAGCCGCTTTGAATGTGGTCTCTCATCACGTACAATCACAACTTAATTTAGCCAACCAACAATAATTAAAGGCTGTTAATATGACTGGAATCTTCGGTGTCATTGCTCTTCTAGCAATTGCATTTGCGCTTAGCAATAACAAACAAGCCATCAATTGGCGTACCGTTGGAGGCGCATTCGTAATCCAAGTGCTGATCGCATTATTTGTTCTTTATTTTGAACCAGGTATCGCAGCGTTGTTAGCAATAACTGACTTTGTAGCTGGCGTTATTGCTTATGCTGATGAAGGTATCAATTTTGTATTTGGGTCTGTTGGTAATAAGTCCTTGGGATTTATCTTTGCCTTTAACGTCCTGCCCGTCATTATCTTTTTCTCAGCGTTGATTACCGTGCTATACCATTTAGGCATCATGAAGTTCATCATCAACATCATTGGTGGCGGATTACAAAAAGTCTTAGGTACCAGTCGCCCTGAATCCATGTCCGCGGCAGCAAATATATTTGTAGGCCAAACTGAAGCACCACTCATCGTGCGACCCTTTATTCCCAAAATGACTCAATCTGAGCTATTTGCTGTCATGGTCGGTGGATTAGCATCAATTGCGGGTTCTATTATGGCCGGTTATGCGGGTATTGGAGTCGAGCTTAAATATCTACTCGCCGCGAGTTTTATGGCAGCGCCTGCCGGCTTATTGATGGCCAAAATCATGGTACCTGAAGTGGACACGCCGAATAACGATTTAACACAAGTTGATGGCGAAGATACTTCTTATGCCAATATCTTTGACGCCGCGGCTTCAGGTGCTTCATCCGGTTTACAACTGGCACTCAATGTCGGCGCGATGCTCTTAGCATTTGTGGCTTTAATCGCACTCATTAATGGGATTATTGGTTGGACTGGCAATTTATTTGGCCTTGAAAACCTCACGTTTGAACAAATTCTTGGTTATCTTATGGCACCTATTGCATGGGCTATTGGCGTAGACTGGTCAGAGGCACAAATTGCCGGAAGTTTTATTGGACAAAAAATAGTGGTCAATGAATTCGTCGCGTATTTAAACTTTGTGGAAATGTCTGATCAGCTTTCAGTAAAGTCTCAAGCAATCATTACATTTGCACTGTGCGGATTTGCTAACTTCTCCTCCATCGCGATTTTGATGGGAGGATTAGGAGCAATGGCACCAAGTCGCCGCAAAGATATCGCGCGTTTAGGACTCAAAGCGGTATGTGCTGCCACTTTAGCAAACTTAATGTCTGCCGCCCTAGCCGGTTTATTTTTGTCATTTTAATGAAGGACTATGTTGATGAGTCAAGTCACCTTAGAAGCTGTTGATTATCAAGCAGATGATGCAAAAGAAAAATTTGTACAATCACTTCGTGAGACGGGGTTTGGTGTATTAAAAAATCACCCCATTGATCAAGCATCAGTGCAAGCTATTTATGACACATGGCAAGGGTGGTTTAACCAAGACTCGGCCACTAAAGAGCATCACTTATACAATAAAGGCACTCAAGATGGTTTTTTCCCTGCGCGCATCTCTGAAACTGCCAAAGGCTTTACTCAAAAAGACATCAAAGAGTATTTCCACTATTATCCATGGGGACAGTGCCCTGCAACACATCAGCCACAATTAGATAATTATTATCAACAAACCACAGCCTTTGCTTCAGAATTATTGGGATGGATAGAAGCCTTATCACCGCCAGATGTCGCAGCGAGATATCAAGAGCCTTTATCCAATATGATCAACGGCTCAGATCAAACATTATTACGTGTGTTGCATTACCCGCCACTAGCAGGTGATGAAGAGGCTGGTGCCATTCGCGCCGCGGCTCATGAAGATATTAACCTGATTACTATCTTACCAGCGGCGAATGAACCGGGTCTGCAAGTCCAGCTAAAAGATGGACAATGGGCCGATGTTCCGAGTGATTTTGGCTATTTGATCATAAATATTGGGGATATGTTACAAGAAGCATCCGGCGGCTATTTTCCGTCGACGTCTCATCGAGTCATTAACCCTAAGGGAGCTGATATGAGTAAATCTCGGATTTCCTTACCTTTATTCTTACATCCTCGCCCTGACGTCGTCTTATCTGGACGCCATACGGCAAAAAGTTACCTGCATGAACGCTTAACTGAATTAGGTGTTATCTAAATTAAGATTGCGTCAATTAACTAGCAGAGCATTAGTGCTCTGCTGTACTACTGACTAAACTTCCTACTTCTAATACAGGTGCAGCATCTAATTTTTGCGCATCCATCATCGTCGCAATACGTTGCATGGTAGCCACCATTTGCGATTGCTCCCATTCTTCTAAACTGTTGAAGCGATTTAAAAAATGTTCTTGTAAAGGTAAAGGCGCCTTATCTAATAATAATTGTCCTGCATCCGTCAAAAATACACCCACCTTGCGCTTATCTTTCGTGCTGCGCACACGATTCACATGACCGCGTGATTCCATTCGGTCCAAAATACTCGTCACGGTCGCTGGAGACAACGTAATACTTTCCGCAATCTGTTTCACCATAATACCAGGGTGCTTACCAACTTGTTGCAATACAATTAACTGGGGCCCGGTTAATCCAACATCTCGACTCAACTCTTTAGAGCGCATATCGATCGCGCGTATCACTTTGCGCAAGGCAACTAATAATTCTTCATCTTTTTGCATGTCAGGAAATACTCTTATTTTAATAAGTGAAGGAAATGGACGTGCTTTTGATACTGCTCAACAACATCATTAATAATACAATCTTCGGACCAGCTCATAATATCATAGCCCTGCCCGCCTTCGGCTAAATGCACCTCGGCGCGGTAATAACTCTGCTCTTCATCCTGTTGCTCGCCGTTTTCTTCTAACAAATCAGGTTGCAAATGAGTTCGAGCACGCACAGCATAAATAAAATCAGGCTGTTCCACATGACTGACTGTCAATATAACACGATCTGTCTCTGTGGTAATAGCCGTCGCAATGTGGTTATTATTGAGTTCACTCGAGACCTGTTGCAATGCAGGCTCTACTTTCTTATTTAAAAATAATAACACTTTACTTTTAGATGGGAAATTCACAATCGTTGCTAAACGTTGACGCCAATCGCCGGAACTCGTAGTGGGAGACTGCATAGCGACATTCATCGATTGTTGTTTGGTTGATTCAATACGCAATGCTGTAAACATCCCATAAATAGCAACAATTAGTACCACCGTAAACGGTAACGCGCTGACAATCGACATCGTTTGTAACGCAGATAATCCACCATTTAATAATAATATAGTCGCCACCACACCTATGCCTAAGGTCCAGTAAAAGCGCTGCCATAGTGGTGTATTGTTCTCGCCATAACTCGATAGCATATCAACAACCATTGCCCCAGAATCACATGATGTCACAAAAAATATGATGACCATGATTAATCCAATGAAGGAGACAATTTGAGAAAAAGGTAAACTTTCTAAAAAGGCAAATAATGCCAATGATGAATCTGCCGCAACCGTATCGGCTAATTGAGTCACCCCTTGAACATGAATTAAATCAATCGCACTATTGCCAAAAAAGGTCATCCAAGCAAATGTGAAGCCTGATGGTATAAATAACACACCAATCAAAAACTCACGTATCGTTCGACCTCGTGAAATTCGCGCAATAAACATTCCTACAAATGGTGACCAGGCTAGCCACCAAGCCCAATAGAAAATAGTCCAACCACCTAGCCAATCCGTTTTTTGATAAGCAAATAAGTTAAACGTATTATGCACAATATCGGATAAATAAGCGCCGGTATTCTGGACTAATGCTTGAAGTAAAAAGATACTCGGTCCGGCAATTAACACAAACAGTAATAACCCTACTGCCATTAACATATTTAATTGTGATAAACGTTTAATGCCTTTATCCAGCCCACTACAAACAGAAATAAGTGCCAACGCTATGATGAAAACAATAATCATTAACTGAACACTTTGAGCCACCTCAATGTCAAACAAATAATTAAGACCTGAATTGATTTGCATGACACCAAAACCCAGGCTCGTTGTGACCCCAAATATGGTACTTATTACAGCAAATGTATCGATAATATCACCACGCCATGTGTGAATTTTATCACCAATTAAAGGATGGAATGCAGAGCGCAATGTTAATGGTAAATTATGACGAAACGAAAAATAAGCAAGGATCAGCGCAACAACAGCATAAATGGCCCAACCATGTAAGCCCCAATGGAAAAATGTCATTTTCAAAGCTTCACGTGTTGCTTCTACGGAATAAGGATCCGCTGTTGGCGGAGCGACATAATGCATGACCGGCTCTGCTACACCAAAGAACATAAGTCCGATCCCCATTCCAGCTGAAAATAACATCGCCAGCCAGCTTAATTGACTGTAGTCAGCTTCAGCATGATCGGGACCTAACTTAATATGTCCATGTCGTGACACGCATAAATACACAACAGCAACCAGAATTCCTGCTACAGATAGCACATAAAACCATCCTGCAGTATTAATCAACGTTTTCTGCAGCTCACTAAATAACGCTTCCATGTATTCTGGAAATAGTACCGTGATCCCGACTAGTAAAAATATCACTAAACTAGCACTAGCAAATACGCCTCTATTCAGTTTATTAGCATTAAAACTAATTGTTGGAATTTTTATCATTAACTACTTTCTATACATTATATTAATAAACAATCTCTATTTTGACGCTATGACGTTTTTTTAGCAACTAATACTCGTATAATCCTTGAAAACATCTTTTAATGTTTAAAAAACAAACTATTAATTATATAAGACTAATCGCTACTACAAGACAAACTCACCCGTATAATTACAATACAGATAATTCGTACACTATCTAAATTTGCATTTTCTAAACAAATCCGTATCCTAGATATCGAAAATATAACTTCAACTCAAACTATTTGGTACTTAAATGAAACAGAATATAGGCAATCACAGCCTACCAAACCCTTCAAAATTAGCCTTTGCAGTATGTTCGGCATTAGCTTTAACACAACCTATCATTACTTCAACTGCGTTTGCCAATGCAGCCGAACAACAAA
The DNA here is from genome assembly GCF_000155775.1 of Glaciecola sp. HTCC2999. Classification (GTDB taxonomy): domain Bacteria; phylum Pseudomonadota; class Gammaproteobacteria; order Enterobacterales; family Alteromonadaceae; genus Opacimonas. The sequence goes on along the minus strand of NZ_DS989811.1, from coordinate 462,891 downwards.
AAATAGAAACGATTGAAGTCACCGCAACTAAACGTTCGCAAAATATTCAAAGCACTCCTGTCGCTGTTCAAGCGCTAAACGGTGAAGCTTTAAAAGAACAAAACATCAGTAATTTTGACGATTTCGCTCGTTATGTGCCAAATATCACTTTAGGTGGTCGTGGGCCGGGTCAATCTGATATTTTTATCCGTGGTATGGCGATCCAACCTATCACTGTCATGTTATCTGGTGCTCAAGGTACTATGCCCAACGTTGCTTTATATGTTGATGAGCAACCCGTTACCGCTCCAGGTCGTAACTTAGACTTATACGCAACTGATTTAGAGCGTATTGAAGTATTACCAGGGCCACAAGGCACATTATTTGGTGCCAGTTCACAAGCCGGTACGATCCGTTATATTACAAATAAACCAACTAGTGATTTTGAAGCTGGCTTTAGTAGCCGTTTAGAGTCAACTAAACACGGAGAAATGAGTACTTCTGCAGAAGGTTTCATCAATATTCCATTATCAGATGATTTGGCTTTCCGTGCAGCGATGTACAGTGTAAACCGTGGTGGTTATATTGATAATGTCGCCGGTTCATTTACCACTGACCCAGCAATTAACGCAGCTTCAGCGATTGATTTGGGTCCAGATGCCACTTATGAAAGTGTGTCTAACCAAGCCTTAGTAGAAGACGATTTTAACGATAGCTTTTACCAAGGTGGTCGTTTTGGTCTGAAATATTTTATCAATGATTCATGGTCATTATTATTGCAGCACACCACACAGTCATTAGGCGCAGACGGTGTATTCGATTATGATCCTGAAGTGGGTGATTTACAGGTTGAGCGTTATTTCCCAGACTCATTAGAAGATGATGTTGATTTAACCTCATTAGTTTTAGAAGGTAAAATTGGCGACCTAGATATAGTGTATGCCGGCGCCTTCCTAGATCGTGAAGTAGAACAGTCAATTGACTATACTGGTTATAATAACTCTGGTGGTTATATAGCTTATTATACGTGTACCTACACGAACCCTAACTATGTCGTGAACTACAACATTTCTCCTGAATTCATCACAGAAAATCGTGAATGTAAAGACCCGACCAAAGGTTTCCAGGGCAAACAAGATCATACACGTTTAACGCAAGAACTCCGTTTCTCAACCGATTTATCTGACCGTTTAAGTGTGACAGCGGGTATTTATTATGATGACGTAGAAATTAAAACGTTAGATGACTATATTTACCCTGCGGTAGTTGAATTAGGTTTTGCACAAAATGCACCTATCAGCACAGCGAATAGCATCAATCCAAATACACGTAATCCTGGTGTTGCGTTCTTTAACGACATCACTCGCAGTGAAGAGCAAATCGCAGTATTTGGTGAAGCAACCTATGCGCTAACCGATAAACTATCAGCGACATTAGGTCTGCGCTGGTATGATTTAGAAACAGATTATACGGGTTCTTCTAATTTTGCAGCTGGTATTTTCCAAGGTTCATTAGATACCGATGGCGGGCGTGATTATGACCTTTCGGGTGGTCACTCTACTGAGCCATTAAGCGAAAGTGATGTGATCCCTAAGTTCAGTCTTGCTTACCAAGCAACACGTGAAATTTTATATTACGCCACATATTCAGAAGGTTTCCGTCCAGGTGGTTTTAACCGTGGTGGTGGTGTTGCATCTACCAACCCTGATTTCCCAACCGTAAGTGTTACCTACCAAACTGATGAAGTGACAAACTATGAGTTTGGTTGGAAATCATTGCTACTTGACCAAAGCTTACGTTTCAACGGTAATATGTACTATATCGATTGGACGAATATGCAGACGTCTCGTTTTGATCCTGAAAACGTTTCTATCTTAACCTTTATCGAAAATGCAGCTGATTCTAAAATCATGGGCTTAGAAACTGATTTTGAATATATTGCGACGGATAATTTAACCATTTACGGTGCTTTCTCATTTAATGATACTGAGTTAACGGCAACGAAAGCGCAAGTTATCGAACTTGCCCCAATTGGTTCTACGTTACCAGTGACGCCAAAAGTTCAAGGTAATGTCCGTGTGCGTTATGATTGGGAATACAATGATATGGACATGGATTGGCAGCTTGCCCTTCAACATGCTGCAAAGAGCTACAGCTCAATCGTTGCTGCAGAGCGTGAAGAACAAGACAGCTATCAGATCCTTAACGCTAACATTGGTGTGACTAAAGATGCGTGGCGTGTGAAGTTTTATATCGACAACATCACTGATGAGCGTGCCACATTGTTCATTAATGACCAAGATGATATTAAACGTATTAGTACTAACCGTCCGCGTACGATTGGTATGAGTGTTAATTACACGTATTACTAAGCACACTCTGTGTAGACATGTTTTGCATGTCAATGAACAATATCCCTGCATTTAACGTGCAGGGATTTTTTTTTCCGGTCAATATTTTGTATAATCATATTTTGCATCGCATTGCGGCATTTAGGAACAACGGCCCCCCCATGACAAATAACACCGTTAACACTCAGTTCAACGATGCTGAGGCACTTGTTAAGGCACAGCAATTTCCTGCCGCTTTACAGATCTTAAATAAGCTTGTTAAAGCAATTCCTGATCATCAAGGCGCATTATACTTAAAGGCAGTCTGTCATCGTTATTTACAAGATCTCTCGCAGGGGATAGATACCTTAAATACACTACAAGCTTATTACCCAGATTATGGCCGTACCTACCAAGAATTAGGGCATTGTTATCGTGCGCAAGCTAAGTTTGCAGAAGCTATCAGTGCCTATCAGCAGGCGGTTCAACTGCATCCTGGTTTGCTCGCCAGTTGGCAACAACTTGCGTTATTGTTTGGTCAAATCAATGAACCTAAATTAGTCCAAGAAGCACAAGATAAGATCCAAGAAATCCAATCACTACCCAAATACCTATTAGCAGCGCAAAGTGCATTTTATGAAGGTCGGTTAGCTAAAGCAGAGACGCTTACTCGTGAGTTTTTACAAAAAAATCCGAGTCACGTACCTGGTATGCGATTATTAGCGAAAATTGCAGTCAAGCTCAACATACTTGATGATGCTCAGATTCTTTTAGAAAATGCTACGGTCATCGCTCCCCACAGTACTGATTTGAAACTTGAGTTGATTCAGGTATTACAACAAAGACAGTTATTTTCTAAGGCTCATGAACTCGCCTTGCAAACTTATCTAGAAAATCCTAAGCATGCATTAAGTGAACTTGCTTACGCTAATCAATGTGTTGCAATTGGTAATACTGCTATCGCTATTAACCACTTCACGAATGTACTTTCAGAATTAACCAGCCATGCGGCAGTTTATGTGCAGCGAGGACATGCTTATAAAACTATTGGCGAACCGGACAAAGCTATTGCTGATTATGTGCAAGCGAGTGAACTCAAACCTGATTTTGGGGATGCATATTGGTCACTTGCGAATCTTAAAACATTTGTGTTTAGTGATGCACAAATCAATACTATGAAGACAATGTTAGCTCGCCCGGGTATTCAACCTACTGATAAATATCATATTTGCTTTGCATTGGGAAAAGCGTTTGAAGATCATCAAGATTATGCTCAAGCGTTTAGCTATTATGAACAAGGTAACACGCTTAAACATCAGCAATTACGTTATAACCCTGATGAAACCACACAACAACTGCAAGCACAAATTCAATATTGTCCACCTCAATTGTTTGCTGATCCCCCTACAGGTTGTGACTCAACTGCGCCTATCTTTATTGTGGGTTTACCGCGAGCAGGGTCCACCTTAATTGAACAAATTCTGGCATCTCATTCGATGATTGAAGGTACAAGCGAGTTACCCAATATTCTCTCTCTCGCTCGTCAGCTAGGAGGACGTTATAAAACCGATAATCTGTACCCAGAGAATTTAGCTAGTATCAAAACTGAACAATTCACCCAGTGGGGTGAAGCTTTTATCAAGGATACGCAAATTCATCGTAGCGAAAACACCCCTATGTTCATTGATAAGATGCCTAATAATTTCCGCCATCTAGGACTTATCAAAAAAATTCTTCCTAATGCAAAAATTATTGATGCACGACGGGAACCTGTAGCTTGCTGTTTTAGTGGGTTTAAACAACTCTTTGCCGAAGGTCAGGAGTTTAGCTATCGTCTTACCGATATACGTCAATACTATGATGACTATGTTGCACTGATGGCGCATTGGGAAAGTTGTTTCGGGGAGAACATTCTCCGGGTACAACATGAAGAACTTGTGGATGATTTGGAAGGCCAAGTACGACGAATCTTAGCATTTTTGAATGTGCCTTTTGAAAATGCTTGCTTGGATTTTCATAAAACAAAACGCAACGTTAAGACCCCAAGTGCAGAACAAGTACGCCAACCCATTAATCCAAATGCTCAGCATCAATGGCAACATTTTGCGCCTTATTTAACTTCATTAACTGAGCATTTCCAGTCAGACTAACTCATGTTCTGATTCATTGTGGCGAGCGAATACTTTTATCGCCCCTGTATTTTTTAATTCATTTAACGTCATGCATCCACTTGGGTCGAGTGAGTGCATTTGGGCCATCCATAACTCCAAGGTGGCCATCGCATCAGATAAAGCATTGTGTGCTGGCGCATTAGCTAATTCGTAACGCTCTCGACACTTACTTAATATGACTCCTCCCTTAGGGATGACGTCCACTTTCTTATATAATTGATAGAGTGCCAGTTGCATCGTATCAATACACACTATTGCTGGTAAGGGCTGTTGAAGTCGCTTACTCAACTCTTTGAGCATCCCCATATCTAATTGGGCATTATGTAACACCCATATATGCGAGGTTGCAAACTGACATATATGCTCATACATATCTCGCACATGTACACCCCGAGCGATATCACTCGGTGTTAGACCATGAATAATAGGTGTTTGGGCTAAATCTCCTTGTGCTCTAATCAACCGATAATAACTACTTTGTATATCAATCCCGGTATGATTGCCTTCTATCCAACCTGCTGACATAAATTTCGCTGTCGATACATCTAAACTGCTGTACTCAAAATCGACAGCAAGCCAATTACAAGCACTTAAAGAGGTATGTTTAAACGTATCGGGTAACCCCTTATGTTCAGTCATTAAGGATGTAATCTTATCTCGTAGATGAGACCAAAACGCCATTATGCAATACCACCGGATAACTTCATTACCACAGCCTGTTGAGCCCGATGGATAGCTTTAAACGAGGCTTTGAGTTGGTGCTGTTCTAACGACGATAGCTCTGACACACTAATAATATTATCAGTGACGTTATTGCGTAACTGATGACGCCAGCGCAAGCGATTTAAGAATAGCCAAATATCTCGTAAATTTGTTGCATCTTCTGTCGAAATAATCCCAATTTGTCCCAAAATATTTAAACGTTCAACAGTATTTGGTACAGTGATACCTGCTGATAACGAATACAAACGTGCTAAGTTATTAATTAATGCTATCGCATTCACTTTAAGGTTAATGCCGTCTTTTTTGCCATTATGTTTGCTACACACAAATTTATTAAACACCGATAATGGCACAGCATCACTATTTGCCGCACGCGCCAGTGCAGCCAAGAAAAAATCATTTTTGAACAAGGGCTTACGGCGTTGTTGTAAATTTTTAAATAACGCTCTGTCCCCTTCTACCGCACGTGCATCCAAAAAGATATTAAACTCTAAAATTGCTTCTGGTGTGGGTTGTGCAATCCACTTTTTAGCTTGTAGGACTGCGGCATCGACACTTAAACGCAGTGCAGGGTTAGATGCCATAATATTACCGTCACATAATTTTATCCCACATTTACCGAGTCCCTTACACACATATTCAGCCATTGATTCAAAATATTGCGCCTGTGATGCATCTGGGGTCGCCGCTAATAACAGAGCATTATCTTGGTCGGAGCCCATAGTTTGATCTTCTCGTGCTTGGGAGCCATATACTACCCAGCAATACCCTAGTGGCGGCTGTCCATGTTGTTCAATATAAAAGGCGATCAGTTGGCGAGTCATAATATCAGTGGCTTGAGAGAGTACCTTACCGGCAATATCAAAATCTCCAGCACGTTTAGCATTCGCAGCAAAGTATTGCGGCATCTGCCATGCCGTGCGTGTTAATTCGTATAAATTTGTCGCTTTAGATAGCTCTCCAATCATAAATAACACATTGCTGCGCTGTTTACGAATGACATCGGAAGAAGTCACCATCCCCACTGGAGTTCGATCATTCGCATGCAGTACCGGTAAATGGTGAATGTTCTTTTCACTCATCAACGCAATCGCTGCAAACATATTTTGATTATGCAGGATATAAGCAGGTCGTTGAGTCATAATTTCACTGACCGCTAATTGAATATCCATGCCTTGGGCTACCACTCGATTACGAAGATCTCGGTCTGTCACGATACCAATGAGATGCTCGTCTTCGGTCACAATTAATGAACTCACCCCATGCTGAGACATCATTTGAGCAGCCTCTTGAATACTTACATGCTGCTCTATTTGGATAGGGGCTTTATCTAGCTGTTCATGCAACGGTTTATACAGCCACATGGAATTTGAACCCTCTACGGCCTGATTCAGCAACACATCATCTTTAGCAGCGGTAAAAAATCGTTTCACCCGACGATTGTCAAGTGCCACATCGAACATCGTTTTAGGAATACAATACACGACCCCTGGACTATCAATTTCGACTTCTATTTGACCTTTGCCAGGTTCCATCAATGCGATAAAACCAAAGTAATCTCCTTCACTTAAAAATCGCTCGTTGCCGTTCTCGTCAGTAATAGTGAATTGCCCTGTTTGAATCAAAAACAACGAAGTTTGATATTCTTTTAACAACGAGTTTTGGTTATCAGGTGTAAGATAAATGACTTTGGTTTTACCGGCAATACTGCTGAGTGTATCTTCATCTAATACATCAAAGGGTGCTGATTTAGAGATAAAGTCAGTGACTTGGTGAGGGATCTCGCTCATAGATTATGTCCTTATAACAAAAAACTATGCTCTTATGGCACACACAGTTTTGCTCGGTTAGCTACCTGTTACGGAATAAAATTCAGATATATATTGCCCACCCTTAACCGTAGCTATTAAACGCACTTTTTGACGGCTACCAGGCGATTTTGCTAAGGACTCTAGTGGTGTACTTTGATACCAATAGTAAGGGCTGTCCTTCATACCCATCTGAAACACACTCGGAATGTCATTCTCATCAACTAAAAACAAGGTCGCGGTATCTAAAGGAAAAGTTGAATTAATGGTCGTTAAGCCATTTTCTTGATAAACACTTATTTTAAATTCACCTGATACTAACACGCACTTACTAGCCATAATATCACACACACCTGAATCTGGTGTCATTTGAAAAAAACGGGCTTCAGAGGCTTTATTTTCCAGCCATAAATCAGAAGCAGCAAAACCTAAAATCACTAAAATTGGGGCAACAAATATGGCTATCTTTGTGTGCCGATTGAGTTTGTTTAGAAACTTAAAAATCATACGGTAAACCTACTAAAATTATTACAACATTAAAAATTGATGTAAGACTGTATTATAAAACTACCACTTTCTCAAAAATAAAAAAAAGACCTCCAGCTGTTGGAGGTCTTTTGATCAACGATCAATTATGTTTAGTGATCTTGCGCCGCCGCCACTTCACCGTGTGGTGAACGGAAGTTGTCAACTAAATCTCTAATTTCTTGAGGAGCAGGTTGCGTCATTTTAAGTACAATGAAAGCAACTGCAAAGTTGACTATGGCACCAACAGCACCAAAGGCGTTAGGTGATATACCAAAGAACCAATCTGCTTGCATATCGCCTAAGAAACTAGTACCAGGGATAAACATGATGCCTTTATGCTGGAATACATAAAGCATTGTCACACCTAGACCAGCACACATACCGGCTATCGCACCTTTATCGTTCATTGAACGAGAGAATATACCCATCATTAAGGCTGGGAATATTGACGAAGCTGCTAAGCCAAATGCTAATGCTACTGTACCTGCGGCAAACCCTGGAGGATTGAGTCCTAGATAACCTGCAAATAGAATCGACACAGACATGACTACACGTCCTGTTAACAATTCGGTTTTCTCGGTCATATCTGGTGTTAATATCCCTTTAAGTAAATCGTGAGATATTGAAGAAGATATAGCCAATAATAAGCCAGCTGCTGTTGATAGAGCCGCGGCTAAACCACCTGCTGCTACTAATGCAATTACCCAGTTAGGAAGATTCGCAATAGAAGGGTTAGCAAGAACCATAATGTCACGGTCTACTTTAACCATTTCATTTTTAGTTGCATCAGCAGAGTATTGGATTTTGCCATCGCCATTTTTATCAGAGAACTCTAAAAGACCAGTTTTTTCCCAATCTTTGAACCACTGTGGACGTTGTTCATACTCTAAGTTTTGACCTGCGCTTGGCTCAATGGTATTCATTAAGTTATAGCGAGCCATTGCACCTACCGCTGGAGCAACAGTATATAATAAAGCGATAAATATAAGTGCATAACCAGCTGAAGCACGTGCAGCTTTAACTGATGGTACAGTAAAGAAGCGCATGATTACGTGTGGTAGACCTGCAGTACCAATCATTAGTGACAAGGTATATGCGAACATATTTAACGTGCCACCCATTTTAGCGGTGGTATATTCTTTAAAACCTAAATCAGTCACTACTAAGTCGAGTTTGTCTAACAGATACACTCCGCTGCCATCGGCTAAGGTTGAACCAAGACCTAATTGTGGAATTGGGTTACCTGTTAACTGGAATGAGATAAATATACCTGGAATGGTATATGCAGTAATCAACACTATATATTGGGCAATCTGTGTATATGTAATACCTTTCATACCGCCTAATACAGCATAGAAGAAAACAACACCCATACCAATGTACAAGCCTGTATCATATTCAACTTCTAAGAAACGAGAGAATGCAACACCTACACCTTTCATTTGTCCAATGATATATGTTACCGAAGCAATAATAAGACAAACAATAGTCACAATTCTAGCAGTTTTCGAATAGAAACGATCACCAACGAATTCAGGGACAGTAAACTTACCATGTTTACGCATATAAGGCGCTAAACACATAGCAAGTAATACATAACCACCGGTCCATCCCATAAGGAATACTGAACCACCATAACCTAAGAAGGCAATTAAACCAGCCATCGAAATGAACGATGCAGCAGACATCCAGTCAGCACCAATTGCCATACCATTTTGCAGTGGAGTAATCCCACCACCAGCTGCATAAAACTCACTTGTTGATCCAGCACGAGCCCATATTGCTATCGCAAAATAAAGACCAAACGTACCAAACACGGCAATATAAGTATAAAGCTTTAACTCATCCATTATTCTTACTCCACGTCATATTTTTTATCAAGGTCATTCATTTTCTTGGAGTACCAGAAAATCAAGCCTAAAAATGCATATATAGAACCCTGTTGTGCAAACCAGAATCCGAGTTTATAACCGCCAAGGCGGATTGTGTTTAGCTCGTCTACTAATAAAATGCCAAACCCAAATGATACTATAAACCAAATGACTAAGCAGATTAATATCAGACGGAGGTTTTCTTGCCAGTATGTGTTGTTATTCTCCACAAGCGTCTCCTAAAATAATCCACGTGTCGTTTATGACTACTTGGATTACGATGTTTAATAAAAGTACGATGAAATAACTTGACTAACTATTTCCTAATGTCATTCACTTGAATATCATTGAAAATAGCTAAACTTATCCATCCCCGATCAAAAAGTTTATATAAATGTTAATTTTTTGATATAAAACTTTAGTCTCGACTCAAGCTATTAACATAAAGTTCTATAATTTATGCTAAAATTAACAGCCTTTTTAGTAGGAAGTTGCCTTTGATTTCGACACTTCTGATCTTTTCGAGATGGATAGCATGGATGTACTAGACACATTATTGACCAATTATGAGGCTTTCGTTTCATCATTCGACGTTGGTATTATCGGTAAGTTTCTTTACTAGCCTCATGCTAAATTGAAAGAGTTAAATAAGAGAAATAAAGGGTTGTTATGGTTTTTGGTTGGCTGTTGTTAGCGTTGCTTTATCTAGCAAGTTTGTTTTGGATTGCCAAATGGGGAGATCGTAATACTCCTTTGGCACGTAAAATAACATCTAACGCATATGTTTACTCTCTTGCGCTGGCTATTTATTGTACAGCATGGACCTTTTTAGGTGCGGTGGGTCAATCTACTCGTGAATATTGGATGTATTTACCCATATTACTTGGTCCGATGTTTGTTTATATATTTGGTTATAGTTTTATTACCAAGTTAACACTGGTAAGTAAAAAACAACGCATCAATACCGTAGCGGATTTTATTGCATCCAGATATGGTAAACGTCAAGCCGTCGCTTTATTAGTAACCTTTATTGCGCTAATGGCCACTATTCCTTATATCGCTCTCCAACTAAAAGCGATAGGTTCTGCTTTTGCGATCATGTCACAACAACAAGACCAACAGCTTATTGTCGTCATCGCAACTGTCTTTATCGCTATTTTTGCTATTTATTTCGGGACAAAACAAACGGATGTAACTGAGTATCGACGAGGTCTCATGCTCGCCATATCATTCGAATCTATCATCAAATTATTTGCGCTGATTTTAATTGCTTATATAGGTTATTCCGCATGGAGGGGGTTATCGACAGATGCTTTCTTACATGAATATCGCTCCGCAGACGCATTGGCTGTATTTACTTCTTATAGTTTTTGGGCACAAACCCTAATTGCCGGTGCAGCAGTGATTTGCTTACCTCGACAGTTCCATGTGGCGATCATCGATAATTTGAATATTGAACACATCAAGACTGCACGCTGGGTCTTTCCTCTATACTTGGCATTAACCGCATTAGTGATTCCTGTTATTGCCATGTCTGGTAAAGTATTGTTTGCCGAACAAAACATAGCTTCGGATAGTTATGTGCTTCAATTAGCTATCTTTTCAGATATGCTACTAATTAAAATCATCGTGTTTGTCGGTGCTTTATCTGCAGCTACTGCCATGATTATTGTAGCGACTTTGACATTATCGACCATGCTTGCCAATGATGTTGTGTTACCAAAATTACTCGATAACCCGAATCAAGCCGGTCACAAAGAAGACTATGGCCGGACTATTCGTTTAGTACGCCGCTTAATTATTGCCTTGGTTTTATTATTGTCCTATGTATACCAACAACAACTTACCGGTTCACGTTCATTAAGCTCTATTGGATTAATTGCCTTTTCATTAGTCGTTCAATTATTACCGGCAATTGTAGGTGGTTTATATTGGAAAAAAGGCCATGCTCACGGTGTTTATGCGGGACTATTAATGGGACTGGTGAGTTGGACATTATGGCTCATTATTCCTTTACTTAATGAAGATATGAGTGTCTATTCTCAATCAGAAATTTTGAGTCAAGGCGCCTTAGTTAGCTTATTTGCTAATGCAATAGCCTATATTGTTTTTTCAAAAATCGCACCAGCAAGGCTCATTGACAAAATTCAAGCCGAAGCGTTTGTACGTCCGGCACAATTAAATCAAGATAATACGAAACGTACCATTATTAATGTGCACTCCTCTGATTTAGTCACCTTATTGTCGACTTTTATGGGACCAAGTCGATGCAATCAACTCGTTTCTGAGTTCGAGCAACTTCACAATATTTCATTACTTCAACATCAAGTACCTGACGATGAGTTTATTTCGTTTTGTGAAAAAGCATTAGGTGGTGTTATCGGTTCATCTAGTTCTCAAGCACTTATCAATAGCGTATTAGAAGGTAAAAAACTTGATTTTACGGAGGTTATTAACTTCTTTGACGATACCACTCAAGCTATGCAATTTAATATGACCGCCCTACTTACTTCTTTAGAAAGTATGGATCAGGGGATCAGTGTCATAGATAAACACTTAAATTTAGTCGCGTGGAATAAAAAATACGTCGAGTTATTTAACTACCCAGATGACTATTTGATTGTAGGTACACCCATTGAAAAGTTGATGCGCTTTAATGCTAAACGTGGTGAACTGGGTATGGGTGATATTGAAGACATGATCCAACGACGCTTAGAGCATCTTAAAAATGCAACCCCTCATCGCTTTACACGCCAACGCAGTGATGGCCATGTAGTAGAAATGACAGGGAATCCCCTCCCTGGCGGTGGCTTTGTGACCAGTTTTAATGACATTACTAATCATGTAGAAATTCAAAAGGCATTAGAAGAGTCAAATATTGACCTAGAATACCGTATGAAAAAGCGTACTGAGGAAGTTCACTCGATCAATGCAGATTTACGCTTGGAGATTGAACGTCGTAATGACGCAGAAAAAGAATTGATTCGAGCTCGACGTGCAGCAGAAGAAGCGAACGCTAGTAAGACACGTTTCTAGCACTAGCCA
>NZ_DS989811.1:444994-450336 GCF_000155775.1 Glaciecola sp. HTCC2999 | reverse complement strand
TTACTCGATATCTCTCGTTTAGACCAAGGTGAACTTGCTCCAAATGATGAGTCATTTGAATTGTCTACATTGATACAGCCTTTGGTATCTGACATGCAAATGGCAGCTGAAAGAAAAGGGTTAACACTAACATCTCGATTACGAACAGTGTGGGTTAAAGGTGACCGCACGTTTACTTATCGTATCATCCAAAACTTACTTACTAATGCCATCAAATATACCGATACCGGCAAAGCGTTAATTACACTAAGACAACGTAATAACAAAGTTGAAGTCCGCGTATTTGACACTGGTATAGGGATCGACGCTGATAAACAAAAGGCTATTTTTACGGACTTCTATCGTATCCAAGACTCCGATGAGGCTGGTGTTGGACTGGGGCTAGGCGTTGTGAGACGCCTCACTGAGCAAATGCACGCCACTATAGATGTCTCATCCGTTAAACGTAAAGGTAGTTGCTTTATATTAAATATGCGTATTGGCAGTCCGGTAACAGAGTCTAACGTCACCTTTAATAAGGTCAAACAGACCTTGTCTGGTTTAAATGTGTTATGTGTCGATGATAAAAACGAAAATTTAGATGCGTTAGAAACCTTATTAACTCGCTGGGAAGTCAATGTTGTCATGGCCAATACCTATGAATCAGCCTTAACATTATTAGCAAGTAACAAACATCCAAGTCCAGATGTGCTATTAATTGATTATCAGCTCGACAAAGACCAAGACGGACTATCTCTCATCAAAGATATTAAGGCTCAAGTCGGAAAACATATACCAAGTGCCATTGTGACTGCGCTACAAGATCAAGAACTAAAAGAGACATGTCTAAGTCAAGGGATCCAGTTCCTGAATAAGCCATTGAAACCGGCTAAGCTTAGAGCGTTATTACAATCTTTAGCCAAACAAAAAAGCACTTCGTAAGAAGTGCTTTTAATCTACTTTATTTCGCTTAGCTACTACGTATTTCTAATCGGTGGCTCGAGCTCTAATTGAGATGCAATTAATACTGCCTGAGTTCGGTTATTAATACCTAACTTCCTGAAAATTGCAGTCACATGGGCTTTCACTGTTGCCTCTGCAATATCAAGGTTATAGCCTATTTGCTTATTCAACAAACCATCACGCATATAACACAGTACTTTATACTGTGAGGGTGTCAAACTTGCAACATTATCTGCTAACTTTGAAAACGCCTCATCCACTTCTTCAATTTTATCGCTGACCGATTCAGGTAACCAGACATTACCATCTAAAATAGATTTTATGGCTTTTGCAATATCATTTGCACCTGCTGTTTTAGGAATAAAACCTAATGCACCACAACCCACAATTTTAGATATAATCATCGGATCTTCTGTGCCAGATACCACTGCAACGGGTAAATCAGAATAAAGTTTGAGGACGTGGAGTAAACCGAATAAATCATTACTACCCGGCATGTGTAAATCAAGTAGTAATAAATCAACATCTTCTTTTTCAAGGATCTCTATAGTACTTGGTAAATCGCCAGCTTCCAGTAGACGAATATCTTGAAGGGAAACGGATAACGCTCCTCTTAATGCATCACGGTATAACGGGTGATCATCTGCAATGAGTAACGTTATCATGTTATTTCCTTTAGTGTCGCTTATTTATTTAATCGTTCATCAATCAACGTGTCGACTACTGAAGGATCCGCTAAAGTAGAAGTATCACCTAACTGGTCATGCTCATTGGCGGCAATCTTACGTAAGATACGGCGCATGATTTTACCAGAACGCGTCTTAGGTAGACCTTTGGTCCACTGTATCAAATCCGGTGTCGCAATCGGGCTTAGTTCCTTTCTTACCCATTTACGGATCTCAGCAGTCAGTTCATCATTTGCTTCTACACCTTCATTCGGGGTGACATAAACATAGATACCTTGACCTTTAATATCATGAGGATAACCCACAACGGCAGCTTCGGCAATGACTTCATGTGCAACTAATGCACTTTCAATCTCAGCTGTTCCTAAACGGTGACCAGAGACATTCAATACATCATCCACACGGCCTGTGATCCAGTAGTAACCATCTTCGTCACGACGACAGCCGTCACCTGTGAAGTACACATTTGGATAAGCACTGAAATAAGTTTCTATGAAACGTTTATGGTCGCCATAGACAGTTCGCGCTTGTGAAGGCCAGCTGTCTTTAATAACTAAGTTGCCATCTGCAGCACCGGTTTGCTCAACACCATCAGCATCAAACAATGCAGGCTGAATACCAAATAATGGACGTGAAGCAGAGCCTGGTTTATTCGGCGTCACAGAAGGTAATGGAGCAATCATCATTGCACCAGTTTCAGTTTGCCACCATGTATCAACGATTGGGCAACGTGCTTCACCGATGACATTATAATACCATTCCCACGCTTCTGGATTGATAGGTTCACCAACCGATCCTAAGATACGTAATGATGATAAATCACAACCTTCTACAGGCTTGGTGCCATGCGCCATTAATGCACGGATCGCCGTAGGGGCCGTATATAAACTATTTACTTTATATTTCTCAACAACTTGAGCAATACGACGAACGTCAGGGTATGTCGGTACGCCTTCGAAGAATACTTGGGTTGCGCCATTAATTAGTGGGCCATAAGTCATATAACTGTGACCGGTGATCCAACCCACATCCGCAGTACACCAATAAATATCATCTTCACGGTAATCAAAACCATATTTAAATGTCATCGCCGTATACAGTGCATAACCACCCGAAGAATGGACCACACCTTTTGGCTGTCCAGTCGAACCTGACGTATAAAGGATAAATAATGGATCTTCAGCATCCATTACCTCTGGCTCACATTGTGCTGAACAATCCTCAACCAACTCGTTCCACCAGACATCAACATTACTATCCCATTGAACATCACCACCGGTTAATTTATGTGTTAAAACAGCAGTTATTGAAGGGCATACACCATTAGCGATTGCTTCATCAACATTGGCTTTTAACGGTACAGTTCGGCCTGCACGACGACCTTCATCAGAAGTAATGACGACTTTAGCAGATGCATTGTTGATACGATCAGCAATTGCGTTTGGCGAGAATCCACCAAAGATAACAGAATGCACAGCACCGATACGCGCACATGCTAACATCGCATAAGCGGCTTGCGGTACCATAGGCATGTAAATAGCAACTACATCACCTTTTTTGACGCCTAATTTTTTCAAACCATTAGCCAGTTTACATACTTCGTAGTGTAATTCTTGGTAAGTAATGGCTTGGCTATCCGTTGGTTCGTCACCTTCCCATAATATAGCCGTTTTCTTGGCATTATCGGCTAAGTGACGGTCAATACAGTTATAAGATACGTTTAACTGGCCATCTTCAAACCACTTGATTGACACATTTTCCGGATCAAATGTGGTGTTTTTAATAATCGTCGGCTCTTTGTACCATTCGATCATGTTTTTGTGTTCACCCCAAAACTTATCAGGGTTTTCGATAGATTCTTTATACATAGCATTGTATTGCTCTTCAGAGATAATTCCGTTTTCTTGTAATGTCTCTGGAACTGGGTAAAGCTTGGCAGTCATGCTTGCCTCCATGTGCTAATTAAATTTTTGAAATACTGGTTCTAATGTAACGTTTATCATGGATTAAAAAATAGGACTTTGGTCTATGAAATGAGTGCTGCTGTAGTAGTAAAGGCCTTGTTAAGTATGGCTTACAACCAAAGTATGTGGCTCTATACGCTTTAAAAATTTACAGAATTAACTTAAGAAACTCAGTATTGTTAACTCAAAATCATAATACTAATAAATTGAGATACTGTTTATGTTTCGAGATTTATTAACCTTTTTTATTAAGGTTTAAGCTAACATAAAATAGCTGATATAAAAAAACCCAGCACAAGGCTGGGTTCTTAATTTTGATAGCTGTGTTAGGTCAGATTAAAAAATCTTCGCTACAACACCCGCACCTACAGTACGGCCACCTTCACGGATTGCGAAGCGTAAACCTTCGTCCATCGCGATTGGTGCAATTAGCTCAACAACAAACTTTAAGTTGTCGCCTGGCATTACCATCTCTACGCCTTCAGGAAGCTCTACAGCACCTGTTACGTCAGTTGTACGGAAGTAGAACTGTGGACGATAGCCTTTGAAGAATGGAGTATGACGGCCACCTTCATCTTTGCTTAGTACGTATACTTCTGCTTCGAATTTAGTATGTGGGTTGATTGAACCTGGCTTCGCTAATACTTGACCACGTTCTACGTCTTCACGCTTAGTACCACGTAAAAGAACACCAACGTTCTCACCTGCACGACCTTCGTCAAGCAACTTACGGAACATTTCAACACCAGTACAAGTCGTCTTAACTGTATCTTTGATACCAACGATTTCTACTTCTTCACCTACTTTAACAATACCTTGCTCAACACGACCGGTTACAACTGTACCACGACCTGAGATTGAGAAAACATCTTCGATTGGAAGGATGAATGGCTTATCGATGTCACGCTCTGGCTCTGGGATATATGAATCTAAAGCTTCGCCTAACTCAATGATTTTTGCTTCCCACTCTGGCTCGCCTTCTAGGGCTTTAAGCGCAGAACCTTGGATTACTGGTAAATCATCACCTGGGAATTCGTATTCTGTAAGAAGTTCACGAACTTCCATTTCTACTAATTCTAATAATTCTTCATCATCAACCATGTCACATTTGTTCATGAATACGATCATGTAAGGGATACCAACTTGGCGACCTAACAAGATGTGCTCACGAGTTTGTGGCATAGGACCATCAGTTGCCGCAACAACTAAGATACCGCCGTCCATTTGAGCTGCACCGGTGATCATGTTTTTAACATAATCGGCGTGTCCTGGACAATCTACGTGTGCGTAGTGACGCGTTGGTGTGTCATATTCTACGTGTGAAGTAGAGATAGTGATACCACGCTCACGCTCTTCTGGAGCGTTATCGATTTGATCGAATGCTTGTGCTTGACCGCCGTATGTTTTTGATAAAACTGACGTGATAGCCGCTGTAAGGGTTGTTTTACCGTGGTCAACGTGGCCGATAGTACCAACATTAACGTGTGGTTTATTACGTTCAAACTTTTCTTTTGCCATTTTTCTCGTTTCCTAGTTAAAAAGCCCGACCCTAAATAATGGTAGCCGGACCGAACTCTCTATTAAGATTATTGACGTCGTTCGATAATTGCTTGGGCGACATTAGCTGACGCTTCCGAGTAATTAAAGAATTCCATCGAATAGGACGCACGGCCTTGCGTTGCAGAACGCAAGTCTGTTGCATATCCAAACATTTCTGAAAGTGGCACTTTAGCACGAACAATTTGATACT
>NZ_DS989811.1:192913-444894 GCF_000155775.1 Glaciecola sp. HTCC2999 | reverse complement strand
CTTTAACAATACCTTGCTCAACACGACCGGTTACAACTGTACCACGACATGAGATTGAGAAAAACATCTTCGATTGGAAGGATGAATGGCTTATCGATGTCACGCTCTGGCTCTGGGATATATGAATCTAAAGCTTCGCCTAACTCAATGATTTTTGCTTCCCACTCTGGCTCGCCTTCTAGGGCTTTAAGCGCAGAACCTTGGATTACTGGTAAATCATCACCTGGGAATTCGTATTCTGTAAGAAGTTCACGAACTTCCATTTCTACTAATTCTAATAATTCTTCATCATCAACCATGTCACATTTGTTCATGAATACGATCATGTAAGGGATACCAACTTGGCGACCTAACAAGATGTGCTCACGAGTTTGTGGCATAGGACCATCAGTTGCCGCAACAACTAAGATACCGCCGTCCATTTGTGCAGCACCGGTGATCATGTTTTTAACATAATCGGCGTGTCCTGGACAATCTACGTGTGCGTAGTGACGCGTTGGTGTGTCATATTCTACGTGTGAAGTAGAGATAGTGATACCACGCTCACGCTCTTCTGGAGCGTTATCGATTTGATCGAATGCTTGTGCTTGACCGCCGTATGTTTTTGATAAAACTGACGTGATAGCCGCTGTAAGGGTTGTTTTACCGTGGTCAACGTGGCCGATAGTACCAACATTAACGTGTGGTTTATTACGTTCAAACTTTTCTTTTGCCATTTTTCTCGTTTCCCAGCAAATTGATGATTAAAAAATTATTACTAGAGATGGAAGAGAATAGTGGTGCTGATAGGCAGATTCGAACTGCCGACCTCACCCTTACCAAGGGTGCGCTCTACCAACTGAGCCATATCAGCATTTGGAGCGGGCAGCGGGAATCGAACCCGCATCATCAGCTTGGAAGGCTGAGGTAATAGCCATTATACGATGCCCGCTAACCTGTATATTCTCGGCCACCTCAAAAAAGTGGTGGAGGGGGCAGGATTCGAACCTGCGAAGGCTGAGCCGGCAGATTTACAGTCTGCTCCCGTTGACCGCTTGGGTACCCCTCCAGAGATTGATGGTGCCGACTGCCGGAATCGAACTGGCGACCTACTGATTACAAGTCAGTTGCTCTACCAACTGAGCTAAGTCGGCACGTCATCAAGAGGTGCGCATATTAGAGTAATCATTCGGTCTTGGCAACACCTATTTCAAAAAAAATGCTAAAAAAAAGCAATTATTTTAAAAAACAGCAATATCGATTAAATTTTCAACTGATTTGATGGTTTTTAGCTAGTTGAATGAGTCCTAACAAGACAATATTCGCTTTATAAACTGTATTATTTTTTTCTTGTTGAAATATTTTTTCTCGATCGCCCCCCGAAATAATCACTAAATAATTGTCACTTAATGCATTTATTTGTTTTATACCCTCATTTACAATGCCATTAAGTTGAGCAAGGCATCCATACTCAACACAATCAGGGGTATTTTTTCCTAACGTTAGCTTTTGATTGAATTGATCATCATCGTGCTTAAATACATTTTCTGTGTTATTTAATAAACTATTTTTTATACTTGATAATCCAGGTGCAATCCACCCTCCTATATGCGCATGTCTAAATATAACATCACATGTAATGGCCGTGCCTGCATCTACTATTACAAAATTTGATTTTTTGGGATATAAACCAACTGTAGCGATCATTGCTAACCAGCGATCAATGCCCATTGTTGAAATATCAGAGTAACTATTTGTTAAGATACTATGATTAATCCGAATATGTTTGTCAGTTTTAGCTATGTGTATTGGTACTTGTTGAGCAGCCGCATGGAGTTTTAATGATTCAAGCCATACTGGTACACGGACATAACTTAAGTAAATACTATTAACACTTGATAATAGCTGTACTGGGGACTCGTTTACAGCGAAGGTATCGATGCGTAAATCAACATCGGCTAGCCCTATATTAGTTATGGTGTCATTATTAATAATTGTATATTTTGCCGCAGTATTACCTACGTCTATAAATAAAACTGTTTTAGATTGCTCGGACACTAATTTCCCCCCCATGGAATGTTTGCTGCAAATCATTAACTTGCATCCGCAGTGCCCCTTCAGTATTTATACCTAAACAAATACCTTCTATCGATTGATTGCCAGTTACTAACTTCACATTTTTATTCGCAAATACATTGAGTGATTCCCAGCGATGTATGAATGGCGTTAATCCTTCAGCCTCAAAAGTACGAATGATACGGTGCATATTATTAAGTAATATTGCCGTTAATTTATTTCTGTCGACAAGAGGAACACCCAATTGTGATTGTATATCAGTGTAAGATTGATCTATTCCATCAATATCATCAGGTAACTGAACGTTTAAACCTATACCAATAATACAATGAGCAGCATCGCCAACAGCTCCTTCTACTTCTATCAAAACGCCAGCTATTTTTTGCATATTTACGTAGACATCATTAGGCCACTTCAATTGGGCATTTAGGATCCCTATTTGAGTCAATGTATCGACCACTGCGAGGCCTATTACTAAAGATAAACCCGAAAGTGCCTGATAACCGGTGCCAAAACGCCAGTACATTGATAAATATATACTACTGGCAAATGGCGATACCCACTTGCGCCCATGACGGCCTCGACCTGCAGTTTGAGACTCAGCTATAACCGAGTGTCCTGACTTAAGCTGTGAAATATGTTGTTTGAGGTAAGTATTTGTAGAGTCAATTTGTGTTAAAACGGACAAGTCTAAAGACGGAGTCAACGAATGTTGTAATGAATCAAAATTTTTAAATATATCCTTTTTATCCAACAAAGATAATGGTGATGATAATTTATAGCCTTTACCTTTGACTGAATAAACATTAATCCCTAATTCTTTTAATCCCTCAATGTGTTTTGCAATTGCGGTTCTAGAGACACCACAAATTTCACCTAACTCAGTACCAGATATAAATGCACCACATGCTAATGCTTTTAGTAAATTCAATCGTGTTTCATGCATTTATAATACAATCCGTTCTGTTTGGCCTAATAACTGCACTTCATGTTCCAACACAATTCCAAATTGTGCTTTCACAGCCGACTTTATTATGTTCGCAAAATTAAGTAATGAACGACCTGTACCGTTGTTATAATTTGTCAGCACAAGAGCTTGTTGAGGGTGACACTGTATGCCGTCTTCTATCGTCCCCTTAAACCCTAACGTATCTATTAACCAAGCCGCAGGGATCTTTATGTATTTATCAGAAATCGGATAATGAGGAATATCTGGGAACTGAATCTGTATACTTTCAAATACCTCTAACGGGACAACTGGATTTTTAAAAAAACTCCCTGCATTACCAACCTGGTGTGGATCTGGTAATTTATTTTTTCGAACACGAATGACTGCTTCATAAATACTATCAATCGAGGGATTTTCTAATTCCGATAATTCACCATAGTGAGTTACAAATTCATATCGTTTGGGTAGTGAGAACATGACTTTAGTGATAAATGCTACATCACGGAGCTCATGCTTGAAAATAGAATCTCTATAACCAAACTGACAGTTATAAGCATTGATGGTTTTTAACGTTTTATCTTGAAAGTCAAAATATTCAACTTCACTGATAAATGATGATATTTCTACGCCATATGCGCCAATATTTTGTATTGGTGCAGCCCCTACAGTGCCAGGGATTAATGCTAAATTCTCAAAGCCACCTATAGACAAACTCACACACTTTGTAACCAATTGATGCCAATTTTCACCAGAGGCTGCCGTAATATAATGGAAATCTGAATCTTCAGTGAACGTTATACCAGATAAACAATTTTGCCATATCACACCATAATAATCTTCGGTAAATACCGTATTAGATCCTTCTCCTAAAATAACATTGGGTATATTTTGTTGAGCTAGTGCATAAAGTGTAGACAAAGAATCTACACGTTTAACAGATTTAGCAAACGTATTAAAACCAAATGTGTGAAGTGCTGATAGTGATATCAAAATTGATCCAACATTAATATTTTACTTAGTATATCAGTCTGAAAAAATGACATCTATGATTTATAGGACTAAATATTTGCTTAACAATCATTTAATAATCATAAGATATAGTAAGTTTAACAAAGTAAATAAATTGTTAAAAATATAATGTTATTGAACTTTTTATGCTGTATGTTGACTAATTGATGAGCAATCATATGCTCATAATATATGTAGGTGATAATTGTGGTAAATACTTTATTCAAAACTTCATTAATCTGTAGCTGTTTATTATATTCTATGGGTGTAATTGGGAATACTGATAGCAATAGTGAAACTTGGAAAATTGATAATGAGTTTTTTAAGAAACAAGTAAAACAAACCATGTCGCCCGGTAGAGCGGTTAGGTCGTTAATTAGTCATTACCCTCAAAGTACTGCAGGCATTGTTGATGTCGCATTAGATTTGTATCCAACAGATTATAAAGAGATCATACATAGTGCTGTATCAACCCAACCCTCATCAGCTGAAGATATTGTTAGCATTGCTGTTAAGAAAGGGATTACAAAATGTGAAAGTATTGTGATGGCTGCTATCAAGGCAGAACCAAGTTATGTAAGCTTTGTGACTAGTGCTGCGGCTCATGCTTCACCTGATGATTTTAATGATATATTAAGAGTGGCAGTGATAACTGAACCCGATTCTGCAGACAAAATTGTACAACATATGGCTTCATCATATCCTGACAAAATAGTAGAAATATTGTCAAATACAGTTCAATACGTACCGCTCGTAGGTGAATATATAGTTGATGCTTTACTTGCCGTTTTCCCAAATAAAGCTGAAGAAGTAGTATCAATAACCGTAAGAGAATCTTTAGCTGAACGTGAACAAATAGAAAAAATTATTGTAACGGCAATAAATGCAGGTGTCACTGTTGATGACGTTAGTAAGTTTGCATTAATGGGAGGAGCAACAAATGCTGAGATTGTTGCAGGTATTAATGCGGCACCAACGAATACAAATAAAAAAATAAGTACTTCTGATGATGATCTTTTTTATTAAATAGTGATGAATACCAATAACAAAAAACCGAGCTAAGCTCGGTTTTTTTATGTGGTTAAGTGATAACGTAAACACTTAACTATGAGAGTATATTACTCTTCAGTTATTTCAACTACTTCTTCAGCTTCAACAACTGGGCGGTCAACAAACTCAACGTACGCCATAGGCGCTTTATCACCAGTACGGAAACCACATTTAAGAATGCGAATGTAACCACCTGGACGAGCTTCATAGCGAGGCCCTAATTCGTTAAATAATTTACCAACCACTTCTTTATCGCCTGTGCGAACCATTGCTAAACGACGGTTAGCAACACTATCAACTTTCGCTAATGTAATTAACGGCTCGATAACACGACGAAGTTCTTTTGCTTTAGGCAAAGTAGTTTTAATCACTTCATGCTTAACCATTGAAGAAGCCATGTTTTTAAACATTGCTTTTCTGTGGCTGCTGTTGCGATTTAACTTTCGACCACTCTTACGATGGCGCATAGCTATATCCTTCTTTCAAGTAGCGTGTGCTTACCACACGCTAATACATCTTAGTCGGCAATACTTTCTGGTGGCCAATTCTCAAGGCGCATGCCTAAAGATAAACCACGAGATGCAAGCACGTCTTTGATTTCTGTTAATGACTTCTTACCTAAGTTAGGAGTTTTTAATAACTCAACTTCGGTACGCTGTACAAGGTCACCAATATACTGAACCGCTTCTGCTTTAAGACAGTTAGCTGAACGCACGGTCAACTCTAAATCGTCCACAGGACGTAAAAGAATTGGATCAAATTCTGGCTTCTCTTCTTTCGCTTCAGGCTGTGATACATCACGTAAATCTACGAATGCATCTAGCTGTTCAGCTAAGATTGTTGCTGAGCGACGAATCGCTTCTTCAGGATCTAATGTACCGTTAGTTTCCATATCGATAATTAATTTGTCTAAATCTGTGCGTTGTTCAACACGTGCAGACTCAACAGAATATGCGATACGTTCAACAGGGCTGAATGAAGCATCAACCAGTAAACGACCAATTGGGCGATCATCTTCTTCAGAGGAGCGACGAACTGATGCAGGTACATAACCACGGCCAGTTTCAACTTTAATGCGCATGCTTACTTCTGCTTCACCCGTAAGTGTGCAAATAACATGTTCAGGGTTGATAATCTCAACGTCACCATCATGCTGAATATCACCAGCAACAACAGCGCCCGCTCCAGATTTGACCAAAGTTAAGGTTGCTTCAGTTTTACCTTCTAGACGTACTGCTAAGCCTTTAAGGTTTAGTAAAATTTCAATTACGTCTTCTTGCACGCCTTCTTTAGTGCTGTACTCATGTAATACACCATCGATTTCTACTTCTGTTACTGCTACGCCAGGCATAGAAGATAACAAGATACGACGCAGTGCATTACCTAAAGTGTGACCAAAGCCACGCTCTAATGGTTCAAGTACAACTTTAGCGCGAGTTGGAGATACATTTTCAATATCAACCAATCTTGGTTTAAGGAATTCAGTTACAGATCCCACAATGCTTCCTCTTTAGTTAGCTTTACTTAGAGTAAAGTTCGACGATCAACTGTTCGTTAATTTCTGCAGATAGGTCTGAACGTTCTGGTAAACGTTTAAAATCACCAGATAATTTAGCACCATCTACTTCGATCCAGGTTGGCTTCTCACGCTGGTCAGCTAATTCAACAGCAGAAATAATTCGTGCTTGTTTTTTTGCTTTTTCACGAACAGAAACGTTAGTCTCTGCAGAAACCTTGAATGAAGGAATATTAACCACTTGTCCGTTAACACAAATTGCTTTGTGACTTACTAACTGACGAGCTTCAGCACGTGTGCTAGCAAAGCCCATACGATAAACAACGTTATCAAGACGCTGTTCTAAAAGTTGTAACAAGTTTTCACCTGTGTTCCCTTTTAGACGAGCAGCTTCTTTGTAGTAATTACGGAATTGTTTTTCAAGAACGCCATACATACGACGAACTTTTTGTTTTTCACGCAACTGGATACCGTAATCAGATAAACGACCGCGACGAGCACCATGTTGGCCCGGAGCAGTATCTAATTTACATTTTGTATCAATTGCACGTACGCCACTTTTTAGGAACAAATCTGTTCCTTCGCGACGACTTAGTTTGAGTTTTGGACCCAAATATCTAGCCATGATCTTTCTCCAACTGTCCGTCGATTAAACGCGACGTTTTTTCGGTGGACGACAACCGTTGTGAGGTATAGGCGTCACATCGGTAATATTAGTGATCTTATACCCAGTAGCATTTAAGGCACGGATTGCAGATTCACGACCTGGACCTGGACCTTTAACAAATACTTCTAAGTTCTTAAGACCGTATTCCTGAGCAGCTTCACCAGCTCGTTCAGCAGCAACCTGTGCAGCAAACGGAGTTGATTTACGCGAACCACGGAAACCTGAACCACCAGAAGTAGCCCAAGACAAGGCATTACCTTGACGATCGGTGATAGTCACTATTGTGTTGTTGAAAGAAGCATGGATATGAGCCATACCATCAGCAACTTGACGTTTTGCGCGCTTCTTCGCGCGAGTAGGTGCTTTAGCCATTACTTAACCCTCGCTTACTTTTTAATCGGCTTACGAGGACCTTTACGGGTACGCGCATTAGTTTTAGTGCGCTGACCACGTAGAGGTAAGCTACGACGGTGGCGAATACCACGGAAGCAACCTAGGTCCATCAAACGTTTAATACTCATTGATACTTCACGACGAAGGTCACCTTCAACAGTGAACTTAGCAACTTCATCACGAAGTTTATCAATAGTGGTTTCATCAAGATCTTTGATCTTGGTAGATTCTGCAACACCAGCAGATGCACAAATGCTTTTAGCACGAGTGGCACCAATACCGAAAATTGCTTGAATAGCAATTACGGTGTGCTTGTGTTCAGGAATGTTAATGCCAGCGATACGGGCCATTAACTGTACTCCTCTAAGTTAAATAATTTTGGTCGACAGCCTAAAAAGCCCGTTAGGATACTTACCCATCGACAAAAATGCAAATTTAAGGTCAATAAACACCTAAATGATGCCGAAACATCGAATAGGTGTTTAATAACCCAGCTAGATTAGCCCTGCCTTTGCTTATGCTTAGGCTCTATGCAAATCACTCTAACAACGCCGTTACGTTTAATGATTTTGCAATTACGGCAAATCTTTTTAACGGATGCACGAACTTTCATTTCATCACTCCGTAGCTGCGAACTTATCGGCCGTAGCCTTTAAGATTCGCTTTTTTAAGAACAGACTCATATTGACTTGACATCAAATGGGTCTGGACCTGCGCCATGAAATCCATAATTACTACCACTATGATGAGTAGTGAAGTACCGCCAAAATAGAATGGGACATTCCAAGTTAGCAACAAGAATTCAGGCACTAAACAAACAAAGGTTATATACAACGCACCAGCTAATGTGAGGCGAGTCATTACTTTGTCAAGGTAACGTGAGGTTTGTTCACCAGGACGAATTCCAGGCACAAAAGCACCTGACTTTTTCAAGTTATCTGCCGTCTCGCGAGGATTAAATGTCAACGCAGTGTAGAAGAAACAGAAAAAGATAATCGCCGCAGCGTATAACCCAACATATAACGGTTGACCTGGCGATAGTAATAACGCCACATCTTGCAACCATGAAGTTGCTTCATTTTGACCAAACCATCCCGCAATAGTACTAGGGAAAAGAATGATGCTTGAAGCGAAAATAGGAGGTATTACACCTGCCATGTTCACTTTCAATGGTAAATGTGAGCTTTGTGCTTGCATTACTTTACGGCCTTGTTGGCGTTTTGCATAGTTCACAACGATACGACGTTGAGCACGTTCTACAAAAACCACTAAGTACGTTAAACCAATTACAATTGCAGCAATCAATAGCAAGAATAATAAATTAATCTCACCTTGACGTGCCTGCTCTGCAGTCTGACCAATCGCTGTTGGTAGACCTGCCACAATACCTGCAAAAATCAAAATAGAGATACCGTTACCAATACCTCGTTCAGTAATTTGCTCACCTAGCCACATAAGGAACATAGTTCCTGTGACTAAACTAACTACTGCAGTAAAATAAAATCCAAAGCCAGGATTAATAACCAAACCACTGATCAAGTTAGGTAAACCTGTCGCCACACCAATAGATTGGAATGTAGCCAATACTAACGTTAAATAACGTGTGTATTGACTGATCTTACGACGACCTGCTTCACCTTCTTTTTTCAACTCCATCATTGGCGGATGTACCGCTGTCAGAAGCTGAATAATGATCGATGCAGTGATGTAAGGCATAATCCCAAGCGCTAATACTGAAGCTCGCTCAAGAGCACCACCAGAGAACATGTTAAACATCTCTACGATAGTACCTTTTTGTTGTTCAAATAATTGAGACAACACAGCGGCATCAATACCAGGGATCGGCACATAAGAGCCAAGACGAAACACAATAATTGCACCTAATACAAAGAACAATCTGCTTCGTAATTCACTCAAGCCGTTTTTTGCGCCTGAATCTACACCTGGTTTAGCCATTTAGCTTATTCCTCTATTTTGCCGCCAGCAGCTTCAATAGCTTCGCGAGCGCCTTTAGATACCTTCACACCACTAACTGTCACTGCGCGTGAGATTTCACCACTCTTCATGACTTTTACGAATAAGATCTCTTTTTTCACAAGACCCGCATCTTTAAGTGCTTGAACAGTAACTGTATCTCCGTCAACCTTGGCAATTTCGCTTAATGTCACTTGGTCAGAAACCATAGACTTACGCGATGTAAAACCAAACTTTGGTAGACGACGCTGAATTGGCATTTGACCGCCTTCGAAACCTGGCTTAACAGACCCGCCTGAACGAGACTTTTGACCTTTGTGACCACGGCCACCAGTCTTACCTAAACCAGACCCGATACCGCGACCAACGCGCTTACCAGAACTTTTAGCTCCCGGTGCAGGAGCAAGAGTATTAAGATGCATCTTTTACTCCTCCACTACTTCAACCATGTAAAATACACGGTTGATCATGCCACGAACGGCAGGGGTATCTTCTAATTCACGAACATGTCCAATCTTACGTAAACCTAAGCCTTTAAGCGTTGCTTTATGCTTAGGAAGACGACCGATCGCACTTTTGGTTTGTTTAACTTTTAGTGTTTTAGCCATGTTCAATTACCCCAAAATTTCATCTACAGGTAACCCACGTTTTGCAGCAACAGACTCAGGAGAGTTCATATCAACTAAAGCGTTGATTGTTGCGCGAATAACGTTCATTGGGTTAGTAGAGCCGTAACATTTTGAAAGTACGTTTTGTACACCAGCTACTTCAAGTACTGCACGCATCGCACCACCGGCAATGATACCAGTACCTTCAGATGCAGGCTGCATATATACTTTAGAGCCAGAATGACGACCTTTGATAGGATGTTGTAGAGTATTGCCGTTAAGATCGACAGTAACTAAGTTACGACGAGCTTTTTCCATTGCTTTTTGGATTGCAGCAGGTACTTCACGTGCCTTACCGTAACCAAAACCAACGCGGCCATTGCCATCACCGACAACCGTTAGTGCTGTGAAGCTAAAGATACGACCACCTTTAACAACTTTAGACACACGATTTACAGCAACGAGCTTTTCTAACAAATCACCCTGTTGTTGATTTTCTTGTTTATTAGCCATTTTCTACTCCTAGAACTGTAGACCAGCTTCACGAGCTGCATCTGCTAAGGCCTTAACGCGACCGTGATACTTGAAACCACTACGGTCAAAAGCAACTTTAGAGATGCCTTTTTCAATAGCGCGTTCTGCGATCGCTTTACCTACAGCTGCAGCCGCTTCTACGTTACCTGTTGATGAAACGCTACCTTTTACAGTTGCTTCAACAGTTGACGCAGATGCTAATACTTCAGAACCACTTGGTGCGATTAACTGCGCATAAATGTGGCGTGGTGTGCGGTTAACAACCAAGCGATGCGCGGCCAATTCACTGATCTTCTTACGTGCACGCGTTGCGCGACGTAAGCGAGCTGATTTTTTATCCATCGTATCACCCACCTACTTTTTCTTAGCTTCTTTGCGACGGACATTTTCGTCTGAATAACGTACACCTTTACCTTTATAAGGCTCTGGTGGACGATATGCACGAATGTTCGCTGCAACTTGACCTACCACCTGCTTATCAGCGCCTTTGACGATGATTTCAGTTTGGCTAGGAGTCTCTACGGTAATGCCAGCTGGCATTTCGTAGGCTACTGGATGTGAAAAACCAAGAGTTAGGTTAAGTTTGCTACCTTGTGCTTGTGCACGGTAACCAACACCATTTAACTCGAGTTTCTTTTCAAAACCTTTAGATACACCGATAACCATTGCATTGATTAACGAACGTGCAGTACCAGCTTGTGCCCAACCATTCGCCGCGCCTTCAACAGGTGCAAACGTAATTTGGTTATCTTCTTGCTTAATTTCTACAGCGTCATTAAACGTACGGGTTAACGAACCGTTCTTACCTTTAACTGTAACGTCTTGTCCTGCGATAGATACTTCTACGCCAGATACCAAGTCGACAGGTGCTTTTGCTACTCGTGACATTGTTATCTCCTGATTACGCTACATAACCGATGATCTCACCACCCATGCCAGCTTTACGCGCTGCACGGTCAGTCATCACACCTTTTGAGGTAGACACGATTGCGACACCTAAACCACCCATAACTTTTGGCAACTCATCTTTTTTCTTATAGATGCGAAGACCAGGACGGCTTACACGTTCAATTGTATCGATTACTTGCTTGCCTTCGAAATACTTTAAAGTAACTTCTAAAACAGGCTTAACTTCGCCAGTAACTGCGTAGTCGGTAACATAACCTTCTTCTTTTAACACCGCTGCAATAGCAACACGTTGTTTAGAAGATGGCATAGATACCGCAACTTTCGCTGCCATCTGACCATTTCTGATGCGGGTAAACATATCCGCGATAGGATCTTGCATGCTCATATTCTGCTACTCCTTACCAGCTGGCTTTTTTAAGGCCAGGGACTTCGCCACGCATTGCAGCTTCACGAAGCTTAATACGGGAAAGACCAAATTTGCGTAGGAAACCGTGTGGACGACCCGTTATACGACAACGATTTTGTTGACGCGAACGTGAACTATCACGCGGCAATTGTTGTAGCTTAAGCACAGCATCCCAACGTTCTTCTTCAGAAGCGTTGATATCGCTGATAATCGCTTTAAGCGCAGCACGTTTTTCAGCGTACTTGCTTACTAATTTGGCGCGTTTTGCTTCGCGCGCCTTCATTGATTCTTTTGCCATAACCCTACACCTTATTTTCTAAATGGGAAGTTGAACGCTGTTAACAACGCTTTCCCTTCTTCATTAGTTTGTGCGCTAGTAGTGATAGTAATATCCATACCACGAACCTTATCTACTTTATCGAAATCGATTTCAGGGAAGATAATCTGTTCTTTAACGCCCATGCTATAGTTACCGCGTCCGTCAAAAGACTTAGCGTTAAGACCACGGAAGTCACGGATACGAGGAATAGTAATAGAGATTAAACGCTCTAAGAATTCCCACATACGCTCACCACGTAGGGTTACTTTACAGCCAATCGGATAACCTTCACGGATTTTAAAACCCGCGACGGATTTTCTCGCAACAGTAACAATCGGTTTTTGACCTGCGATTGCAGCCATGTCGGCCTGCGCAGATTCTAAAATCTTCTTGTCAGCAATTGCCTCACCTAAACCCATGTTTAGAGTGATTTTTTCAATCCGAGGGACTTGCATGACGCTTTTGTACCCGAACTGCTTAGCAAGTTCAGCTACTACTGTTTCTTTATAGAAATCATGCAGTTTCGCCATCGTACTCTCCAATTAATTAAACTAGTTCGCCGTTCGATTTGAAGAAACGTACTTTCTTCTCATCTTCGAAACGGAAACCAACGCGATCTGCTTTACCCGTTGCTGGGTTAACAATCGCTACATTTGACACATGTATAGATGCTTCTTTCTCAACAATACCACCCGGCTCACCCAATTGTGGGTTAGGCTTAGTGTGCTTCTTGACAAGGTTAACACCTTCTACAACTAAACGGTCTTCAGACGCTAGAACGCGAAGGACTTTGCCCTGCTTTCCTTTATCCTTGCCTGCTAATACGACTATTTCATCATCACGACGAATTTTTCTAGCCATTATCGTGACTCCTTATAGTACTTCTGGGGCCAATGAGATGATTTTCATGAATGAATCTCCACGAAGTTCTCTTGTCACCGGGCCAAAAATACGCGTACCAATAGGTTGCTTGTTTGCATTAAGCAAAACAGCTGCGTTATTATCGAAACGAATGGTTGAACCATCTGCGCGACGAACGCCTTTCCTAGTACGCACCACCACTGCATTCAGGACATCACCTTTTTTTACTTTACCGCGTGGAATTGCTTCCTTTACAGTAACTTTGATGATATCACCGATATGTGCATAACGGCGATGCGAGCCACCAAGAACCTTAATACACTGAACCCTGCGAGCGCCAGAATTATCTGCCACATCCAGGTTAGTTTGCATTTGGATCATGTTAGTGCTCCGCTGTTGAATTAAGACTCATTTGAGCCATATAACCGCTATTTACTTGACTTTTGTCGAATAAATAGCCTATTACCCCATAAAAAGGGTGCGCTAATATACCAAAATAAACTGAAGGAAGATAGTGTTATTTAGAAAAAGAATTGCGTACTGACATGCTTGATACCTTTTAGCATGATGAGTGGATTATGCGCCCCGTTGACGCACAATCTCATATAAGCAGATACCTGTTGCTACGGACACATTCAGACTAGATACTGTGCCCAACATGGGTAATTTTATTAATTCATCACAGCGTTCGCGAGTCAATCGACGCATACCTTTACCTTCTGCCCCCATGACTAGTGCAACGGGTCCTGCCATATCACAATCAAACACACTCTGACGGGCTTCACCAGCGGTGCCTACTACCCATATTTGTTGCTCTTGAAGCTCTGACAATGTTCTTGCTAAATTAGTCACTTGAATCAAAGGGATTACATCTGCGGCACCACATGCCACTTTACGAACGGTAGCGTTAAGCGATGCAGACTTATCCTTAGGAACAATTACAGCGTCAACCCCAGCAGCATCGGCACTACGTAAAACAGCACCTAAATTATGAGGATCAGTAACACCATCAAGTACTAATAAGAATGGTTTAGCTGATTGGCTAATAATAGTATCTAAATCCGTTTCTGTTAGCACTTTCGCAGGGTATGCTCTGGCGACTACACCTTGATGTGACTCACCCTTAGATTTATCATCCAATACTTTTTTATTACAAAACTGGATGCTTATACCTTCTTTACGGGCTAAGTTTATCAGCTTATGTAAACGTTCATCATCACGACCTTTGGCAATATATAATTCTAATATACGTTGTGGTTCGCGCTCTAATACTGCGGTTAAAGCATGAATGCCATATAACCAATCTTGTTGTTGTGCCATAGTTTAAATAGACCTTGTTACTTATTTTTTCTTAGTATGTTTGGATGACTTGCGTTTTTTCTTGTCTCGGCTAGCGGCGGGTTTCTTTTTACCTTTTCCTGTACCGGTTTTACGTAAAGATAAGGTGCGCTCGCTTTTTTTAGTACTGCCACTCTTCGCCTTTTTAGTATCTGCAGATCCTTTATTTGATTTTTTCTTTTTTGCGCGGATCTCATGATCGACACCATCAAGCACTAAGTCAATCTTCCGATCATCTAAATTCACAGCAGCAACTTTTACTTCTAAGCTGTCACCTAATCTAAATACGCGACCGCTATTCTCGCCAATGAGCATTTGTTTTACATCATCAAAGACATAATAGTCATTCCCGAGTGAAGTAACATGAACCAGACCATCAATACCAAATTCACCAATGCGAACAAATAAACCAAAGTTAGTCACGGAAGCAACAACAGCAGGAAAGCTATCGCCTACATGATCTTGCATAAATTCGCATTTTAACCAATCAGCGACATCACGTGTTGCATCATCTGCACGACGTTCTGTCATGGAACACTGTTCACCAAGTTGCTCAACTTCTTCAACTGAATATGATTTGCCGCCAGTTTTAGATTTACGCTGAGCTTTGCTATCGATAATGGCTTTTAATGCACGATGAACAACCAAATCGGGATAACGACGTATGGGTGAGGTAAAATGTGCATAAGCTTCTAATGCTAATCCAAAATGCCCTATATTGACTGGGTCATATACAGCCTGTTTCATACTGCGTAGTAGCATCGTTTGCAGCAATTCGCTATCAGGGCGGTTGCGGATTTTATTGACGACTTGAGTAAACGCATGGACAGAGGTATCGCCTTTGAGTTGATGCGTTATACCTACTTCAGCTAGATAAGAAGTGAAGGTTAACAACCGGTCTTCATCTGGTTTATCATGCACTCTAAAGAGGCCTTGGGCGTCTTGCGTCAAAATACATTTTGCTGCGCATACATTCGCCATGATCATACATTCTTCAATCAATTTATGGGCGTCATTACGCTCTACTGGTACAACGTTTTCA
This sequence comes from Glaciecola sp. HTCC2999, assembly GCF_000155775.1. Taxonomy (GTDB): domain Bacteria; phylum Pseudomonadota; class Gammaproteobacteria; order Enterobacterales; family Alteromonadaceae; genus Opacimonas. The sequence goes on along the minus strand of NZ_DS989811.1, from coordinate 429,265 downwards.
ATCTTTCGCTGTGCATTAAAGACAAACTTATTTTCTTTCGTTTCAAATTCAATCGCCCCACGGCCATCTCGTGCATATTTAAGTGCATGAAATAATTGGTGCAAATTAATCAGATCTGGAACGTGAGTTTGATAACGTTCCGTTAATTCTGGATCATTTTCCAAAATTTTAGCGACCTTAGTGTAGGTTAAACGTGCTTGAGAACGCATCACAGCTTCGTAGAATTCAAACTCAGAACATTCTCCCATGTTATTGATAGTCATCTCACAGACCATACACAGACGATCTACTTCAGGATTTAATGAGCATAAGCCATTAGATAGCACTTCGGGTAACATTGGGACGACTTGGTCTGGGAAGTATACTGAATTACCACGCTCAACCGCTTCAACATCGAGCGCAGTTCCCGGACGCACGTAATAAGATACATCAGCGATAGCCACATACAGTGTATAACCAACCTTTTCGCCATCCTTTATAATTGGATGACAATACACCGCATCGTCAAAATCTCGCGCATCCTCACCATCAATAGTGACTAAAGGTAACTGACGTAAATCTTTGCGCTCAGTTTTAGCTTCTTCAGGAACTTCTTCACCGATATTGGCCACTTGTTTTAGCACAGCCTTGGGCCATTCATGCGGGATATCGAAAGTACGTAATGCCATTTCGATTTCCATGCCTGGCGCCATATGCTCACCTAGCACTTCTACTATTTTACCTGTTGCACTGGACTGTCGAGATGGACGCTTTATAAATTCCACGACCACAACATGACCTTGACGAGCACCTTTAGTGTCTTGAGGTCCAATGTAGATTTCATGGTTGATACGACTGTCATCAGGTATAACGACCGCTACACCATGCTCGACAAAAAAACGTCCAACAATTGCTTCTGTTCGAGGGGTAATGACTTTGGTGATACGTGCTTCTTCACGTCCTTTACGATCTACACCTTTCGTCACCGCTTGAACAATATCGCCGTGAACGGCTTGTTTCATCTGACCAGCGGAAATGTATAAATCTTTATGGTCTCGGCTGATATGTAGGAAACCAAACCCGTCACGATGACCAATAACACGACCTTGGATCACCTCATCTTGGGGTTGGAGGTCATATTTTTTTTGCGTGGTAAAAGTCAATTGTCCTTCACGTTCCATTGCGCGTAAGCGACGCTGGATCCCAATCTTTTGATCATCGGACTTAGCATCTGTTAATGCACAAACTTCCATGAATGAAAGTGGCTTTTGTTGATTTTTAAATAAGGTTAGCAAGTGTTCACGACTAGCGACGGGATTTTCATACTTGGCTTGTTCCCGTTTATAATGCGGGTCATCACTCATAGAGTTTTTTAATCTTTATAATGTTCATATAGACAGTATATAGGCTTTAGCTGCAATGCGCTAATGACAAATTATGACATGATTTTTATTCATATCATTTTATCGGTCAATCTAAATGCTCATGCTTTATAATCAGTTTATATCTACATTGAAAATAATAATGATCAATCATGCGTTAGCTTTGGTATAATTGACACATGTTTTCAGAATGGCAAATTAATATGCAATACAAAGACCTACGTGATTTTATTGCCCAATTAGAAACTCAAGGTAAATTACTCCGTATATCTCAGCCAATATCAACTGATTTAGAAATGACTGAAATCGCTGACCGCACCCTTCGTGCTGGTGGTCCAGCCTTGTTATTTGAAAATGCAATTGGCCATGATATGCCAGTATTAGCAAATTTATTTGGTACACCTGAACGCGTCGCTATGGGTATGGGTCAAAATTCTGTCGAAGCATTACGTGATGTTGGTAAATTGTTAGCCTACCTAAAGGAACCCGATCCTCCCAAAGGGCTAAAAGATTTATGGAGTAAGTTACCGGTATTTAAACAAGTATTAAATATGCCGGCTAAAGTCATCAGAAAAGCGCCTTGCCAAGAGCATGTTATTAGCGGAGATGACGTTGACTTGAGTAAGATCCCTGTACAACGTTGTTGGCCTGGGGATGCTGCACCATTAATCACATGGGGACTAACCGTCACTCGTGGTCCACATAAAAAACGTCAAAACTTGGGTATTTACCGTCAACAAGTCATCGCTAAAAATAAAGTGATCATGCGCTGGTTATCCCATCGTGGCGGTGCACTTGATTTTAGAGAGTGGTGTCAACAATTCCCAGATAAGCCCTATCCAGTTTCGGTTGCTTTGGGAGCGGATCCTGCCACTATCCTCGGTGCAGTAACACCCGTGCCTGATACCTTATCTGAATATGCATTTGCAGGATTACTCAGAGGCAGTAAAACCGAAGTCACGCCTTCCATTAGTAATGATTTACAAGTACCAGCTAATGCTGAGATTGTACTGGAAGGATATATCATGCCAGGCGAGACTGCGCCAGAAGGACCGTATGGCGATCACACCGGTTACTATAATGAAGTTGATGACTTTCCTGTGTTTACTGTGACCCATATTACCCATCGGACTAATCCTATTTATCACTCTACCTATACCGGCCGTCCACCGGATGAACCAGCTATACTCGGTGTTGCATTAAATGAAGTGTTTGTTCCCATTTTGCAAAAGCAATTTCCAGAGATAACAGATTTTTATTTACCTCCTGAAGGCTGTTCTTATCGAATGGCAATTGTGACGATGAAAAAACAATACCCAGGTCACGCAAAACGTGTCATGTTAGGTGTTTGGTCATTTTTACGTCAGTTTATGTATACTAAATTTGTCATTGTGTGTGACGATGATATTGATGCTCGTAATTGGGAAGATGTTATTTGGGCCATAACAACCCGAATGGATCCAACTAGAGATACGACATTAATCGATCATACACCTATAGACTATTTAGATTTTGCTTCACCTGTATCAGGCTTAGGCTCTAAAATGGGTATGGATGCAACTAACAAAATGCCAGGTGAAACCGATCGTGAATGGGGTGAACCTATTGTCATGGATCCTGATGTTAGTGCCAAAATCGACGACTTATGGGAATCCTTAGGTATCGACGCATTAATCCCGAACCGTCGTCCGTCATCATCAACTAAAAAGACTTAATTACCATGCAAACACATCAACTACATGTTGACTCCATTACTACCGTCGCAACTAATGTATATAAGATTTTATTATCAAGCAACGAAACTCTCGATTATCTAGCTGGGCAATATTGCTTAATACAAATGGGAGAAGGCGACTTAAGACCCTTCTCTATTGCTAGTGCGCCATCGGCTACCAATCAAATTGAATTGCATATTGGTGCTGTACCTGAAAATAGTTATGCATGGGATGTGCTTGTGCAAATGCGCGAACAGCATGTTATACAGGCTCAGATTGGACATGGTAATGCTTATCTTCAGCCTGAACCTAAACGTGGCATAGTACTCATAGCAGGTGGTACTGGTTATTCTTATGTCAAATCAATACTAGTAGAGTGTATCCAACAAAAATTAACCCAGCCAATATCTGTTTACTGGGGTGCTAAAAAACTCGAACAAATTTATGAACTATCAGTGTTATCTGCACTTGCTGAAGAACACGACAACATAACTTTCCATCCGGTATTAGAAGGCACAAATGAGCATTGGCAGGGTAAAACAGGCTTGGTACATAAAGCGGTTTTAGATGATTTTGGGGATAGCTTAGCCGAGCAACAAGTTTACATAGCCGGGCCATTTCCTATGGCGAAGGTTGCGCGTGATGACTACTTCGCCATTGGATTAAACAAAAATGCCTTGTTTGGTGATGCATATGCATTTCTAGATTAATCAACATCACGGTCGCAAGTAAGGCTGAATCCCAACAGCCTTATTTATTTTAGGCGAAAAAAAACCGCGTAGAGTACGCGGTTTTTAAAATTCATCAAATTGAATTAGATAGCATTTACGTTAGCTGCTTGAAGACCTTTTTGACCTTCTTCAATTTCGAAAGAAACTTTTTGACCTTCTGGAAGAGTTTTGTAACCTTCAGACTGGATTGCACGGAAATGTACGAATACATCTTTACCGCCATTGTCTTGAGTAATAAAACCATAACCTTTATCGGCATTGAACCACTTAACAGAACCTGTAACTTGAGACATCAGTATAACCTTAAATCTTTATATATAAATTAAAACGCCTTTTTTGCGTATCCTTGTTATCAATTAGGGTGCTTATAGGCGTTTGTCTTATATTATTACTTCAGAAACTAAATTCTTTTAAGACCAATAAGGCTAGAACAAATAATCATGCCTAACTGAGAACATGCGTATAATAACACTTGCTAAATATTTATCAAAGTTTTAATTTCGATTTATATTTATAAATGTTTTTTCAAATCCATCAATATCGACTTTTATCTTATTAAGGTGTCAGTGCTCTTTCACCACGCGCTAAACCACAAACCCCAGTCCTAGCTGACTCTACAATCGTAGAACTATTACCTAACGTTGTGATAAACGCATCTAGCTTTTCTGATGCACCGGTTAATTCGATAGTATAATTCACCGCACTTACATCTAATATTTTGGCTCTGAATATGTCGACATTACGAATTATCTCGCTTCTAGATGCCTCAGAATTAGCCACGACCTTCACTAAAACCAATTCACGTTCAACATGGGCAGCTTCAGTTAGCTCAGTTACTTTGAGGACATCGATTAACTTATTCATTTGCTTAATGATTTGCTCAATGACTTTGTTGTCGCCTTGAGTTGCAATCGTTAAACGCGATAAACTGGGATCATCAGTCTCAGCCACACATAAAGAATCAACATTATAGCCACGTTGTGAAAACACACCTACGATCCTCGATAATGCACCAGGTGCGTTTTCCATTAGTACAGAAATAATACGTTTCATTAGGTACGCTCCGTCTTACTTAGGCGCATATCATCCATCGCACCATATTTGATTTGCATTGGATATACGTGTTCGTCTTGGTCAACCGCAATATCCATGAATACTAATTTTTCTTTCTCAGCAAAACAACGCGCCATCGCATCGTCTAACTCATCTAGATGATCGACTTTGATCCCTACATGGCCATAAGCTTCCACTAATTTAACAAAATCAGGCATAGCTTCTACGTACGAATTAGAATGACGCCCTTTATAAATCATATCTTGCCACTGACGAACCATACCTAAAGCTCGGTTATTTAAAAGAATAACTTTGATTGGTAAGTTGTATTGCAAACACGTCGATAGTTCTTGGATATTCATTTGAATACTACCATCACCGGTTACTACAACGGACGTCGATTCAGGGTGTGCGAATTGAACTCCCATCGCTGCTGGTAAACCGAACCCCATCGTACCTAGACCACCTGAGTTGATCCAGCGACGCGGTTTTGCAAAAGGATAATATAGCGCAGCAAACATTTGGTGTTGTCCAACATCAGAGCTGACAAATGCATCACCATTGGTATGCTGATATAGCGCCTCTATAACCTTCTGTGGTTTAATAACTTGTGAAGACTGATCATAATCCAAACAATTTTGTGTGCGCCATTGTGTTATTTGTGTCCACCATTCACTGAGCTTTTCTGTTTGAGCGTCTAATGCTTCATGCGCTAACTCTTCTAATATTTGTCCAACGACAACATCTATACTGCCAACGACAGGTATATGTGCATTAACAGTTTTAGATATAGAAGCAGGATCAATATCTACATGAATAATATCAGCATGCGGACAGAACTTTTCGACATTGTTAGTCACTCGGTCATCAAAACGCGCACCTAAGGCGACAATACAATCTGCATTATGCATCGTTTTATTCGCTTCTACCGTACCATGCATACCCAGCATACCTACAAATTGCTCATGTACTCCAGAAAAAGCGCCTAAGCCCATTAATGTACAGGTCACTGGACAACCTAATAATTCTGCTAATTCAGTGACTTTACCTTGCGCTTCAGCGGTAATAGCACCACCACCAACATATAGTACTGGACGTTTTGCTTTAGTCATCGAAGCGACAGCTTTACGGATCTGCTTATTATGTCCTTTCAATACCGGATTATAAGAACGCATCGTCACATCTGCAGGAAATTCATATGGATGTGTTTCTGCTACATTCACAATGTCTTTTGGTAAATCAACAACCACCGGCCCTGGACGGCCAGTATTAGCAATGTAATATGCTTGGGCAATTGCTTTAGGAATATCCACAGCACGTTTCACTAAGAAACTGTGTTTTACCACTGGACGAGAACAACCGACCATATCTGTTTCTTGGAAAGCATCTTCACCAATATGCTGAGAAGGAACTTGACCAGATAATACGACCATAGGAATAGAATCCATATAGGCAGTCGCAATACCGGTTAAGGTGTTGGTAGCACCAGGACCAGATGTCACCAGTACAGTACCCGTTATACCAGTTGAACGAGCATAACCGTCAGCCATATGAGCTGCTGCTTGTTCATGTCTGACAAGTACATGCTCGACTTGATCTTGTGCAAAAAGCGCATCATAAATATCAAGAACGGCTCCACCAGGATAACCAAAAACATGTTTGACCCCAAGATCATTTAGGGTTTGCACTACCATTGCAGCGCCAGACATCATTTTCACTGTCTATCTCCAAGCTTATTTGTATTAATTATTGTTAGTGTACTTTACGAATTAGGAAGTTAAAACCCGAAAAACACAAATAGTGAAATTTATATCCTAAATATATAAAAAGTTAGGATAATTATCATCTTAATAGGGATTAAAACGCAGAAATTAGAATTTTTATTAACATATGTGTAACAATCAACCCTATCTATATTTTACTAGCCTGTATTACACTTTCATTTAGACGATGGTCTACCCTTATTTTTTAGGGATCCACGCCCACACATATTTACACTCAATAGGGGCATTACCTGTTTCATCAGTCACCATAACTTTCACGTTGACTTCGCCTTTTTCAGCAGTTTGCATCAATGTCATTTGTTCTTGTGTTAAACTTGCCACTGCGATGAGTTCACCTGAAGCACGTTTCGTGTAATCTACATGCATAGATTTCAGTAAAGGTAATTTATCACCGGGTAAATTAACGCCGACAATAAACCCTGTTGCAGACTCTCCTAATAGTGCCATGCCTGCTGCGTGGATACCACCAATATGATTTTGTACCTTTTTCCTGTTTTTTTGACGAAACGTAACTGAATCAAGATCGGTACCTAAAATATCTTGTCCAACAGTGCCACTAAGCTTCACGGTATATCGAAAAATTCGCGTCAATACAAACCTTTGTAGCCATAGAGGGTAGGATTGTACTTTTAATACCATATTGCGTAACGGATTAACTTTAGACATAAATAGTTACCTTAGATAATTTTTTATATTGGTTATAATAGTGTGCTTTTAAAAATGCTACAAAACATCCCTGCTGATGGGTAACTATAACGCTACATAAGTCCATAACGATGTAATATGTCCTGAAGTGGCTGTGTTGCTTCACCAAATTTTTTCCAACGGCCAATAGAACTGGTATTAATAGGTTGTCTGACTTGCATCTTACTGGCAGTAGACACTGGCAATGTATTATTCTGTACATCCACACATTGCGCTTCATAATCCAATTCACAAAATGCTAATAATGATTGGACTTCAGTCTCTGGAAATTGAGCTAACGTTTCATATTGTTGGAGACGGATATTATCAGGGTTAATACTAAAACAGTGATCAATATGCTGGCGAAACTGAGCATAGAACTCCCCCACTGTATCCAAATTAAATGCATAATGATAATAAGGTGAATTCAATGAGAAAAGCTGTCTAAAATTACCAATACAGGTATCCATAGGATCACGAAGCATGACAATGATCTTTGCATTAGGTAAAGCACGTTGAATTAACGGTATATAGAAAAAATTAAACGGTAATTTATCAATGAATCGTTGGTTATCGGGTGCTATTCGTTGAGTTTTATCTAAGTATAATTGGCCTAATTGTGTCATATCCAAAGATGCAGACGCCGTCAATGTCGGTATATCAAGAACAGTTTGACCTGAAGTTTTAGTTAGTTGCTTTACCGCGATGCCAAAATCTTGTAGTTCACCACCACTACCCACCTGTGAATGATGCGATAAAATCCTCTCAACGAGAGTCGTGCCAGAACGAGGCATCCCCACAATAAAGATAGGTCGGTTCGATGTGCATGTTGATGCTTGAATATTATGGGTGACTTGCTCGCAAAACGTTTTTTTTATGCTTGCAAATAACGCCTGATCACGGGCAATGTCATACTCGATCGAAATGGCTTTTTTTGCTTTGGCTTGCACCAATACATTAAATGCTTCAGGGTGGCGTCCTAACGCCTGTAATTCAAGCGCTAATGCATGTGCATAATGCATTCTATCATCTACCCCAACACTTTCATCATCGAGTAAAGTCGTTAATCTTTTTATATGATGCTCTGAATCATTAATTTGACCTAAATCTGATAATGCAAAATGTGTAGGAGCATGTTTTGGGTTCAGTTCTAGTGCACGCTCATAGGCTGCCTTAGCTTGGCTGAATTTACCCGCGAATTTTAATGACATCCCATAATTATAAAAGTATTGAAAAATCGAGGATTTAAGTTCTATCGCTTTTTCGAAAAACGGTAATGCGGCATCATGAAAGCCAATACGACTGAGTGCTACCCCCACAGTATCCAGTGCATTAGGTTCATTCAAACGTGATAATGCAATGCTATCGACCGACCGCATCGCAGCGTTGGTATCACCTAATAACGCCCAACATTTGGCTAGATAAGCATGGTACTCATCTTTAGCATAGATCTTGTTAGCTTGAATAATACACTGGGTTGCCTTATTGAACTGGCCTAATTCGGCGTTCAATATTCCTAAAAGAAAATACCCTTCGGCATGGAAATGCACACTCTCTTTATCATGTTTAGATACCGTTATTTGTATTAACTGAACAACTAAAGGATGCGCATCCACCCATTTGCCCTGAGAAAAAAATGTGAGTATCGACTGATGTAAAGAATGAGCGGTCATGTTAGCAAACTATATTGGCTTGAATAAGTGAAGTTTACCGTGTTTTTAGGCATTAAAAAACCGGTGTGATAAGAAACCTCATCGACACCGGTTAGTTAGCTATCTAGGAATATTACATATCAAATGTATAGCTAAACTTCACACCTACTTTACGTGGCTGCACAACGAAACGACCGTAATTTCGAAGTAAATCAACACGGTTTAATGCTTGTGAAGGAACTTGGTTTAAGCCAAGATCTGCGCGATCTCGACGCACTGAAGTATAAGCATATTTATCGAATAAGTTATCGATATAAAGGGTAACCGCCCAATTATTTTCAGTCACTGTCGCACTCACATTGCTTAATGCAAAGCCAGGAATCAATTCACCATCAGCACGACCACCAACTTTAGTCACCACATCACTTTGTGCTGTAAGACCGTAAACAATGTCTAATCCTTTACCGTTTAGGATTTCCGTTGAGTATTTAAAGCCCATAGACAATTGCTGTTCTGGGGCACCCGATAAACGGTCACCCGCTTTACCATCATAAAAGTCCTGAATGGCCGTGCCCTGCTCATCTATCACACCGAATAAGAACGGGGCATCTTCCGTCAAGGTCGCCTCGACACCTGAGTAAGTCGCATAGGCAGTTAATTCATCAGTAATAATACCACGTACAGAGAGTTCTACCCCTTTAGAGCCTGCACCTTGTGCGTTGGCAGTAATTGGCTGAGCACCATTTACCGTCGCGCCAGCAACTTGTGCATCTTCCCAATCAATATCAAATATTGAAGCATTCACATATAAACGATTACGGAAATACGAGGATTTCACCCCTAACTCATAGTTAGTGGTCGTATCCGCCACAAACACCTGTTCATTTGGCAATGCACATACGATTTGGTTCGTAATAGTAGCAATGTCAGCAGGGCATGCAGCTACGCCGTTAGCACCACCAATACGGAAACCTTCAGAAACAGTGAAGTATGCCATGACATCATCACTAATTTTATATGAAGTATTAAATTTAGATAACGTTCCAGAGTCATCTGCTGATTCAGTCTCGAAATCTAAGACTATAGAATCTGCTCCACGGCCATCAAAAACAGTGTAGAACAATGGCAAATCAATCGCAGATGTTGATTCCACATCATACTGATAACTACGTAAACCAAAGGTCACATCCCATTTAGGGTTGATTTGGTAAGTCAGTTCACCAAAGATTGCTGACTCAGTAACGGTAGCATCTCCTACCGATAAGTACTCAAGTGCATCTGGACGTGAGCCTCCTAAGAATACATCGTAACCTGGAGTAAATTCTTCAGAAATACCATCTGTCTCACTTTTATTATAAAACGCACCGGCAATCCAACTAAAATCAGAATCACTGGTAGACACTAAACGGATCTCTCCCGTGGTCACATCTGCGCCATCTTGCTCTCGGGTAAAGGCTGAAAATGCTGGGAAATCTTCATAACTGTAGTTTAAACGGATTAACAAATCCGTTTGATCGCGTTGACCATCTGCTTCGAATGATGACAAACCTGCTGCCGCTGTTAGTTCAGCGAAGCCTAAATCCGCTGTCACTTCTAATGATAATAGCTGATCAATTTTTTCACGCGGTTCTTCATAACGGTAGGCAGAATCAAACGGACCTGGCTGACCGCTCAGTGCATTACTAGCTGGCAGCGCGTTATAATGTGAAATGGAACGACCTTCGATATCTTGGCTTTGATAAAAATATGCTAACGTCGCATCAAATGTATCTGACGGCGCCCAACGAACAGCAATACGACCAGTGATAGTATCTTCGCCATTTGCATCTTTTACTTGACGTAAATTATCTGAAACGGCTTGAGCATCAGTCCAATCAGGGTCAGCTAATGACACCCCACCTTGACGAACCACATAATTATAATCAATAAAACCTGGGTCGTTGTAGTAATTTAACGATGCACGAATAGCCAGTTCATCATTGATAAGTGGCGTGTTAAACACAAAACCAAACTCACCACCATTGCCGTTAGACTCGGATAATGTAAACACATCACCATACACTTCACCTGAAGTTAAATCTAATTCAACTGCCTTAGGAATATAACGAATAGCGCCGCCTAATGTGCCCGCGCCATATAATGTACCTTGTGGACCAATCAGTACTTCAACACGTTCGATATCCGTTAAACGCATATTCACAAATAGAGGTAATTCCCCTACATACGTGGCTACGGTTCCGCCGTTAGCCCCAGGCCCTGTAGAATTCGTATTTAAACCACGTACGATGATCGGCGAATCTGAGCGTCCACCTTGATCAACCACAGTCAAGCCAGGTACCCAACGTGCAACATCTTCTAACTGACCAATATTTTGCTCAGCTAATGTATCAGAAGTAAGTGCTGTGATGTTTAAAGGCGCGTCTTGAACTGTGCCTGAACGACGAGTCGCAGTAATTTCAATTTTTTCAATTTGGGCTTCTGCTGTTTGTGCGATAGCATAATGAGCAGGTACTAAAGTAGAAGCAACTGCCAGAGCAACTAACGATGTATTAAATCGTTGTGATACAGAGTTTGTCATGATGTGTTTCCCGTTGTAGTAATGTGAGGGATAAATTAAGGTTAGTATTATTGCTATCCATTGATTTTAATTGGTTTGGAAATGCTCTACAACCTAAATATTATTCAAGCAAAAAAAAAACGCCTAAATCTCGTTAATTTAGGCGTTTTTTCGTATTTGGAGCGGGAAACGAGATTCGAACTCGCGACCCCAACCTTGGCAAGGTTGTGCTCTACCAGCTGAGCTATTCCCGCAATTTAGGGTGCGCATTTTACAAACATTTACACACCTTGCAAGTCTTTTATGCATTAAATTTTAAAAACATGCTCTCGATAGTATTGCAATTCACTGATTGACTCACGAATATCATCTAGCGCAAGATGCACTCCTTTCTTGCGAAAACCTTTTAAAACCTGAGGTTTCCAACGTACAGCTAATTCTTTTATGGTACTGACATCAATACTACGATAGTGACAATATGCTTCAAGTTCTGGCATATATTTCACCATGAAACGTCGATCCTGCCCTATGGTATTACCACATAGGGGGGATGTTCTCTCAGGAACATAGGCTTGTAAAAATGCAATGGTCTCCGCTTGTGCTTCTTCTACACTGTATTTACTTTCTCGACAGCGCTGCGTCAATCCCGTTTTACCATGAGTTTCTATGCACCACTCATTCATGTTGGCCAATACATCATCCGGCTGATAGATCGCTATAACAGGTCCTTCGGCTAAGATATTCAACTGCGCATCCGTAACGATAGTTGCAATTTCGAGCACCACACACTCTTCCGGGTCAAGGCCGGTCATCTCCATGTCGATCCAAATTAAATTTTGTTCATGATAATGTTCACTAACATGAGAGGAGTGTTGATCCGTCATAATATATCCTGTTATTAATTAATACATGGTAATCCATATACCTTAACGGTAACATAAGAACCAAATTAAGTAATATCTTACATTGACTAGGCAACTGTGGCAAAAAAACCAAAACTCACCCACCGTCAAAAAAGACAAGTTTCAACCAATCGAAGCAAACGATTAGCACAAGCGCCCATCGAACATGATCATTTAGGCGTTGCTCAACCGGGCTTAGTCGTTGGGCGTTTTGGTAAACATGCGAATGTCGAGGATGAACAAGGTGTTCAGCATAAGTGTCATATACGTCGCACTATCAACTCGGTAGTGTGTGGTGATAGCGTTGTTTTTTGTCCAAGCATTTCATCTGAACCACGTGATTTAGGTGTCATAGAAATAGTCCATGATCGAAAAACAGTACTCACTCGACCTGATTTTTATGATGGCGTGAAACCGATTGCAGCTAATATTGACCAAATTATTATCGTCAGCTCCATTGTCCCGACCTTATCACCGCATATCATTGACCGCTATCTTGTTGCTTGTGAAGATGTACAAATCCAACCTGTGATTGTTGTGAATAAAATGGAATTGCTCAATGAAGAAGACCGCGAAATGGTCATTGAACTATTAACAATTTATCATGAGATCGGCTATAAAGTGCTTCTGACTAGCTGTGTGACTGGCGAAGGTATTGATGAGCTTGCTAAATTATTAACCGATAACATCAGTGTCTTTGTAGGACAATCGGGTGTTGGTAAGTCTTCTTTAGTGAATCAATTATTACCTGAAGCAGATGAAGTAGTCGGTGATATTTCTGATAACTCGGGTTTAGGTACTCACACCACGACTACGGCGAAACTTCTGCACTTTACTCAAGGTGGCGATGTAATTGATTCACCTGGAGTCCGAGAATTTTCATTGTGGCACTTACCAGAAGAGCAGATTACACGAGGTTTCATTGAATTTAGAGATTACCTAGGTGGTTGTAAATTTAGAGACTGTAAACACGGCGATGATCCTGGTTGCTTAATCCGCGCTGCGGTTATTGACGGTGATATTGATGAAGCCCGTTATGAGTCCTACCATAAAATAATAGACTCAATGGATGATAAGCGTCCAACTTATTCAAAAAGCTGATGATTAAGTCCGTTTTGATAGAGTACAACGTTATTATTTTCTAGTACAATAGCAACAATTTTTTACATTCATGGAATTTTTGTTGTGGTCAATTGGTTCAAAGTTAAGTTACAGTACATCTTACCTAAACATGCGCTTTCGCGATTAGTCGGCGCATTAGCTGCGGGCGAGCATGGGAAGTTCACCACTACAATCATCAAAGCCTTTATCAAACAATTTAACGTTGATATGAGTGAAGCTAAGCATGAAGCTCCTGAATATTATCCTTCATTTAACGCATTTTTTACCCGCGAACTGAAAGATGGTTTGAGACCTTTCAGTGACGACACTAATGAACTCGGTCACGCTGTGGATGGCAGAGTCAGTCAATTAGGTCCCATCAAAGGTGATACCATCTTTCAAGCTAAAGGCCATCACTATAGCCTTACAGCCCTGCTGGGCGGGGATGCAACGATTGCAGCCCCTTTTAAAGGTGGCGATTTTGCGACCATTTATTTATCACCTCGCGACTATCATCGTATTCATATGCCGATGACAGGAAAACTCACTGATATGATCTACGTACCGGGCGAGTTATTTTCCGTCAACCCACTTACGGCACAAAACGTACCTGGATTATTCGCTCGAAATGAGCGCGTTGTCGCTATTTTTGATACCGAAATTGGAAAAATGGCCATCGTCTTAGTAGGTGCAACTATAGTGGCGAGTATCGAGACCATTTGGGCCGGAAATGTTACACCACCGACCGGTAAACATGTGACCCATTGGCAATATACAGATGCTTCGGGAGATAGCGTGACCATAGAAAAAGGCGAAGAAATGGGCTTATTTAAACTAGGTTCAACTATCGTGGCATGTTTTGAACCTAATAAAGTCGATTTCGGCACGCTAAAAGCCGATGATGTCACGCGTTTAGGTCAACCGTTTGCTACTATAAAAACAAACGATTAGCCTATCATTACTATGGATCCTGTTAAACGCAGTTTATATTCGCTCCACTTCACCGTAATATTATTAGGTGGGACGGCGTTATTCTCTCAAATCATTCCTCTTTCAGCGATGGCTATTACTTTAGGGCGCTCACTATTTGCATGTGTTTTTTTATGTGTATTGGTCCGCTTTTTAGGAGAGTCTGTACGTTTGAACTCCCGTAGAGATTATCTGATAGGCAGCCTGCTTGGTGTTCTAATGGCTGCACATTGGGTGACTTATTTTTTGGCGATGCAGCTGGCGTCGGTATCTGTTGGGATCATAGCTTTATTTACTTTTCCTGTGATCACTGTGTTATTAGAACCTTTTTTTGAAGGGATCAAACTAGCTTGGCAAGATGTGGTGAGCGCCTTGGTGGTGTTTATCGGTATTGCTATTATGGTACCCGATGGCTCAATAGACAATGATGTCACGTATGGGATCATCGTCGGCGTATTCTCCGCTTTTCTGTATTCCTTGCGTAATTTGATGCACCGCAAATATTTCTCGCATTATTCAGGTACACGGGCCATGGCTTTTCAAACGTTAATCATTACCGGCTGTATCTTATTTCTAGGGATTGAAGAGATCAGTACCGCAAATACTCACTCATGGATATTATTAGCGATATTAGGTGTATTTTTTACTGCAGTACCCCACGCAGCCGTTGCAGCAGCATTACAGCATTTACGTGCTAAAACATTTTCATTAGTCGCTTGTATGCAGCCGTTTTACGGCATTGTGTTTGCTATTTTATTATTAGGTGAAGATCCGCGTTGGCAGACTATTGTGGGTGGACTGATGGTCATCTCAGCAGCGGTTTATGAAACCATTCATGCTCAACGTCAGAGCCGATAATTCAAAATCAAAAGGTTGTGTATGTCATCGTCCTTGTCTAGTAGCAACAATCCTTTATCTATGCAGATTATCGCACACCGAGGGGCAAGCGCACTTGCGTTAGAAAATAGCTTAAAGGCATTTGAAATAGCACTAGCTCAAGGTGTCTATGGAATTGAATTTGATGTCCATTTCGTCAATGGTCAAGCACTGATATTACATGATACAAACCTTATACGAACGCATCATGTAAATATCCCAATTCATAAACTTCTGCCCAAGCATCTGACTGAATATCAGATCCTAACACTACATGAAGTATTAACACTCATTAACAATCAATGCTTGGTCAATATTGAACTTAAATCCACAGATAATCTCCCTGAATTGATCATGTATTTACAAGAATTATGGGCAACCGGTCTTATCGATGCCAATACCGTTATCTCTTCTTTTGATCATTATTTATTAGATGCTTGCCAACACGCACTGCCAGATTGTCAGTTTGGAGGTTTGATTGGCCATTTACCAAAAGACTTAGCTCAATACGCGGTGTCTGGTAACTTTGATATTGTGGCAGTAGCAAGTGATATAGTGAGCAAGGCACTTGTAGACGATGCGCATGCAAACGGTAAACGTGTTTGGGTCTATACAGTAGATGATCTGGAAGAAGCCAAAATATTTGCTCAATGGCAGGTCGATGCGATATTTACGAACCAAACAGACAGAATGTTAAATCAGTTTAAGTAACAAGATGATGACTTAGGCTGGTGTATTGCAACTCTTATTTGCGCAATCATTGCATTCTCGACACAACCTTAAATTAATAAAGTGTGCAGCAATAATAAGTATCGCCCCTATAGCTATAGTTAGCGGCTCAAAATGATGCCCAAAAATATCTTTATTCCAATAAATTAAGCCGCCCATAGTTAAAGAGTAGAGAGGATATAATTGGCGGTGGTATTTGTAAAATCCAATAAATAAACCGATAAATCCAATTAAAATGGAAATCGACAATATCGTTTTTTCGAACCAAGCTTCGGCAAAAAATGAACTGGCAATTAAAGGTACCATAGGCAGTAATACGGGTAAGGCTAAACAATGCACAGCACACAAGCCAGATATCCAGATACCTGCTCGATCAAATTGCACATTGTCAGTTGTATTAGATGTATTGTTCGATTTTGCCACGGTCTTCTATCACATTCATAAATCGTTCGATGTTATAGTATAACATAAAGTATTTACTGATCTATATTTTATTCTTACGCAGCATTGTTGCGTCACGACTTAGATAGTACTTAAGTTAAATGAGTGATATGTCGTTTCAGATACATTTTTCTGTTCTATAAAGGCTATGTTTTAACCATAACGAAAGCTACCGTGGATAATATTTAGCGTTTTGATAACCATACGGTGGGATTAACCGGGATCCCTTTCCTGCGAATTTCGAAATACAAATAAGGGCGTGATTGTCCACCTGATTGCCCCATCAAAGCAATGGGCTCACCGCGACTAACGGTTTCACCAGGCTGTTTAAGAAGTGCTTGATTATATCCATACACCGACATATAACCCTTTCCGTGATCGATAATCATCACCAACCCAAAGCCACGTAACCATTCTGAGAATAACACTCGACCAGATTGAATCGCTCTAATTTCTGAGCCCACTTCGCCTTGGATCAAGATCCCCTTCCAACGCACTTCGCCTTGACGTATGCGACCGAATAAACGACGCAAGCGACCTTGTGCTGGGCGCAACAATGCCCCTTTAAATGGTAATAATCCTGCAAATGTTGCCTGTGCGGCATTATCTGTTTTAGCTTGTTCAATTGCCTGAGCAATACGTTGCTCATCAGCCTCTAATTGCTTTATTTTTGCAGTATCTGATTGAATATCCGCTTCTAACTCTTTAATGGAAAGCTCTCGCTTACTACGTTGAGTGTTCAGTGCTAATTGCTGTTTTTGTTGTTGTGTCAGTAATGCTGATAGTTCAATTTTTTTAGCCTCTAATGCCTGCTCTAATTGGCTTAATTCACTTATGTAATTACGAAATTGATCTATAGATTGTTTGCGCTGTTTATATAAGAATTGGTAATACGTCAACACACGCTCAAATTTAGCGGCATCCTGTTGATTAAACAGCATCTTGGCATAGTCGTAGTTTCCAGCAACATATGAACCTTTGATATGCTTTGCCATAATTGCTTGCTGCTTTTTAATTTTTTCTTCTAAGATAGTTTTTCTATTGGTTAAATCGTCCCGTTCTACTTTATTTTGGTTGAGTGCTAGTTGCGTTTGATTCAATGCTTTCGCGGTAATTGCTATGGCTTCTTCTTGTTTTTTAAGTGCAGAAAAAATCTCACTTCGACGGAGCTCTTTGTTCTGGAGCTCCGCCTTAGTTTGCTTAATTTTAGACTGTACCGCTTTCAAATCAGCAGTTTGCGCAACGACGGTCACACTCATTAACAAACATACGAGACATACAGTGTTGACTCTTATCACTGAGCGAATCCATGATGATTGCAAATAAACTACCAGATTAAATACAGCGGCAACTACCTTCATTTTAGTCAGCTTTTAGCTGCATAATAGGTGTTCCAGTCATTTCTTTAGGTTGTGTCATACCCATTAGATGTAACATTGTCGGGGCGACATCACTTAAGGTGCCATCCGTTCTCACTGTGGCATCACGACCCACATAAATAAAAGGCACTGGCTCGCTTGTGTGCGCAGTATGTGCTTGCCCTGTATTCGGATCTTGCATTTGCTCAGCATTACCATGATCGGCTGTAATTAAACACTCACCACCGACTTCTTTTAGCGCCTCTACGACACGTCCTATGCAAGTATCGACGGCTTCACAAGCCTTAACTGCAGCTGCAAAGTTGCCAGTATGACCAACCATATCACCATTCGGATAATTACAAATTATGGCATCATATTCACGAGCAAGAATTGCCTCAACTAACTTATCAGTTAATAAAGTAGAATTCATTTCTGGTTGTAAATCATAGGTTGCCACATCTGGAGATGGGATTAAAATACGTTGCTCTCCACCATATTCATCTTCTTTTCCGCCAGAGAAAAAGAAAGTCACATGAGCAAATTTTTCAGTTTCAGAAATACGCAACTGGGTTTTACCATTATTTTGTAACCACTCACCCAAAACATTATGTAATGGCTCTGGTGGATAGGCACAAGGGATAGCTAAATTACTTTCGTATTCAGTCAGCATCACGAAATCAGACAATGCAATCGCCGCGCCACGTTCAAATCCGGTGAATATTTCATCAACAAATGTATGCGCCATCTGACGAGCTCGGTCGGCACGGAAATTCATGAAAATCACAGTATCACCGGCATTCATAGTCACTGCATCGCCAATGACTGTCGCACCTACAAACTCATCATTTTCATCCCGTGCATAGGCAGCTTCTAGGCCAGCAACAGCATTATCAGCTGTATGCAACCCTTGTCCTTTTGTCATTAAAGTATAAGCGCTTTCGACACGATCCCAGCGATTATCGCGATCCATTGCATAATAACGGCCAATGATAGTCGCAGTCTTACCAACCCCCGCAGCAGCAAATACTGCATCTGCTTTTTCAAGGCTCGCTTGAGCTGAGCGCGGTGGAGTGTCGCGTCCGTCTAAAAAGGCGTGCAAGTAAATATCACGAGCACCACGAGAGGCCGCCAGTTGAATCGCGGCAAAAATATGATCTTCGTGAGAATGGACACCACCGGGTGATAATAATCCGAGTAAATGTACTGCTTTTCCAGCAGACACTGCTTTATCAATAGCATTCACTAACACTGGATTGTGTTGGAATTCATCATCGGCAATGGCTTTGGTGATTTTGGTAAAATCTTGGTACACCACTCGACCCGCACCTAAATTGACATGCCCAACTTCAGAATTACCCATCTGTCCATCAGGTAAACCCACATCAAGGCCTGAACCAGAGATGAGCGTGTTAGGGTACTGTTCCCGTAATGCATCTAAGTTCGGTGTATTTGCCGCTAAAATTGCATTATTTTCGCTCGCTTCTCGATAGCCCCAACCATCTAGAATCAACAATGCTAATGGGGTTTTGTGCTGTGACATGTGTACCTCAAAATATGAATTAATTTACCTCTATAAATTAGCATTTTACGGCGCATCTATAAAGCCACTGAACGTACTTTGGTCGATATTTTTTTAACTATTTATAAGAGTACTAGTCAAATGGTGTAATTTCGCTATAATTTGCGTTCTTAAATTTTAGTAGTGGATCTGTCATGGAACAAATCATCGAGTTCGCACAAGATAACTTTTTCTTATCTGGAATCTGGTTAGCCTTAATCATCTTAATCTTATATACCTATATTGCAGGTGCGCTTTCCCCAGTCAAAGAGCTAAATACTCATGAGGCGACCTTAAAAATCAATAAAGAAGATGCGGTGCTTCTAGATATCCGTAAGCAAGAAGAGTTTAAAAAAGGTCACATAGTTGGGGCGCGTCAAATCAAATCAAGCGAATTAGAAAGCAATGATTTTAGTAAACTTGAAAAACATAAATCACAACCCATTATTGTTGTATGTGCAATGGGAATGAGTGCCAAGAAGACCGCTTCTGCGTTGTTAAAAGCCGGATTTACAGAAGCCTCTGTTTTACAGGGTGGAATGAGCGCTTGGACTTCGGCTAACTTACCCACAACTAAATAAGGCATATTTATATGGCAACTGTAGAGCTTTATACAAAAGCTTTTTGCCCTTTTTGTAAACATGCAATAGCATTGTTAAAGAAAAAAGGGGTCGAGTTTTCAAATATTGATATTCAAGTCCATCCTGAACTTAGAGACACGATGATCGCACGCGCAAATGGTGCCTCTACCGTGCCACAAATATTTATTAATGACCAACATATCGGTGGTTGTGACGATTTGTTTGCCCTCGAATCAGCTGGCAAATTAGATGCGCTACTCGCTTGACATATTAAGTGAGATCGCAAATTTTTAACTTACTTTCAACATTTTATTAGGAATTTACAGCATGGCTGATGAACAACAGGTAAATGGCGCAGCACCTCAACAAGCGCAATTCAACATTCAACGTATTTACACCAAAGATATCTCTTTTGAAACACCTAACTCACCGGCTATTTTTACTAAAGAGTGGAAACCAGAAGTTAAACTAGACTTAGATACTAAAACCACGGCTATTGAAGAAAATTTATACGAAGTGGTGCTATCTGTTACTGTAACAGCGACCATTGAAAATGAAGTGGCGTTCTTGTGTGAAGTGCAACAAGCAGGTTTATTCCAAATTGGTGCAGTACCAGAAGCTAACCGTGCACAGTTATTGGGTGCTTTTTGCCCAAATACATTATTTCCATATGCGCGTGAAGCTATCTCAAACTTAGTTAATCGTGGAACTTTCCCTGCATTAAATCTTGCACCAGTGAACTTTGATGCCGTGTTCCAGGCGTATTTACAAAAACGTGCCGCCGATGAACAAGGTAATGCACCACAAGCTGATGCATAAGGATAACTAAATGTCTAACGTCATTAGCGTGATTGGAGCCGGATCTTACGGTACCGCATTAGCAATGTGCTTAGCACGCAATGGCGTAGATACATGGTTATGGGGTCGTAGTGGGACGCATGTTTCACTGATGACTCAAACTCAGGAAAATAGTGCTTATTTACCCGGTTATCGATTTCCTCAAGGGTTAACTCCCCAATCCGATATTCAAGCAACACTTGCCCACAGCCAGGATATATTAGTCGTTGTCCCTTCTCATGCATTTGCTGAAACACTTACACTCATAGCACCGCACCTCACAGCGGCTCATCGTATTGTTTGGGCAACGAAAGGCTTAGAACCGAAAACCGGGCGTCTATTACATGAAGTGGCTGCAGATATAGTGGGACCTGCTCGTCCATTTGCTATTTTATCCGGTCCGACGTTTGCTAAAGAAATGGCGGCGGGTTTACCAACAGCGATATCCCTTGCAACTAAAGATGCCGCTTTTGGCGAAAGCATTGCACATAAGCTACACTGTGAAAAATCTTTTCGTGTGTATTTAAATACCGACGTTATTGGTGTGCAACTTGGTGGTGCAGTTAAAAATGTGATTGCCATTGGCGCAGGTTTAGCTGATGGATTAGGGTTTGGTGCCAATGCTCGAACAGCACTTATTACTCGAGGTTTAGCTGAAATGTCACGATTAGGCCGTGCGTTGAATGCATCTCCTGATACATTTACCGGTATGGCAGGATTAGGTGATTTGGTACTGACGTGTACGGATAATCAATCTCGTAACCGCCGCTTTGGATTAGCGCTTGGTGCAGGGAGTACCGTCGAAGATGCCATTGCAGAAATTGGTCAAGTCGTGGAAGGTTTCAGAAACACCGAGGAGGTGCACGCCCTATCTCATCGAGTGGGTGTTGAAATGCCTATTTGTGAACAAATTTATCAAGTGCTTTATGCAGGAAAAGATGTAAAACTTGCAGCTCAAGCACTCTTAAGCCGTTCTCCTAAACACGAATAATAGTGTTCACTATACCCCACCTTCAAAATCCATTTGGCGCCAAGCTTCATAAATAAACACTGCAACAGAATTGGATAAATTCATACTGCGACTATCTGATAACATCGGGATCCTCACTCGCTGTTCAGGTGGTAAGCTTAGTATAAAGTCATGTGGTAAGCCGCGAGTTTCAGGCCCAAAAATTAAACAATCTCCAGGGGCATAACTGGCCTTTGAATGAAACATTGAGCCTTTTGTGGTACATGCAAAAATCCGCTGAGGCTTTGCCGATGCTAAGTAAGCATCTAAGTTAGCGTGGCGTTGTACATTCGCAAATTCATGATAATCCAGTCCTGCACGTCGTACTTTTTTGTCATCCCATTCAAAGCCCAATGGCTCAATTAAATGCAAGGCAAACCCAGAATTCGCACATAGACGGATTATATTACCGGTATTTGGTGGGATTTCTGGTTCATATAGAACGATATCAAGCATAGCAGTTTCTCGAATAGCTTATTTAATAATGAATTATAAGATGATAGGAAGAGATGTCACGTAATACTGCCTAGATTATTCATCATCATGTTCAAAAAAACCAAGAATGGCATCTAGTGCTTGCTGACGCATTACATCTTGTTCGAATAATACCTCGTGCTTCGCCCCTTCAATAGATAACCATTGTGCATTAGGCATCTGTTGCAATAAAGCAAACTGCAATTGATTATCTACTACGGCGTCTTTTTGCGCATTGAGACATAGGACAGGTATTGCGATTTCGTTAGCACGCTCATTTAGAATTTCTAATGCTTGATTGGCCGCCTTAACCCATTGATATGTCACTCCACCTAATTGTGTTTGCGGGTATTGTTGTTGTGATTGACGAAACCGTTCATAGCGCACTTGGGATTGCATTAATTTATTTTGCGCAAATAACTCAGGTGCATAATCACCTTGACCGACAAAATACAACGGTTTAGCCAGTAAGCGACTAACGAACATACCTATAAACATCATCGCATGGGCCAGCCAAAGCGGCACAGGTACTAATAACCCAAACATAGGTGCACTGAATACCACGCGTTTGAATAATTGAGGACGTTTTAGTAATGCCAAAGCACCAATAGCACTACCCATCGAATGGCATAATAATTGAGGCGTAGCACAATGCGGTAAAACATGTGTATCTACAAACTGCAATAAGTCAGTCACATATTGGTCAAAATCTTCAACATGCCCATGCATCAAATTATCTGAACTATGTTGCGATAAGCCTTGCCCGCGATGATCCATGATATAAATATCAAAGCCCGCATGAGCCAAATCATAGATGACTTCTTTATATTTCACATAACTTTCAACACGTCCAGCACTGATGACAATTGACTGGGTATTGTCTGGTAAGCGAACAATGGCATATGCACATTGAATACCATCCTGAGTGGTTAATCTGCCGGTTTGAGCATGCTGTGCAAACCATTCATCGATAACTTGACCATGTCCTTGTGCTAAGGCAGTTTCAGTTGTCCAACAAGGTGCATGCTTATTCAATTGTTCATATGTGTTGGTTTTTTCTGACAAAAAGGACACTCCCGAAATAAAATCTTGTAATACGTTTGTAATCAATCCACATTAAGCTTCATTAATCATAGTCGTCTGGCTCATAATCTCTATGGCGATGTGTTCTATGATTCAAATAACAGGAATTATCAGTGGTTGAATATATTTAAGAGTGTATCTGTCTAACTTTTGTCTGACAATACACAAATTATATCGTGTAGACAGTTATTTAAAGCTGTCATTTAACACACTATCCACATAAGCGACATAAGATAAAATAAAATGAATATTTATACATTTAATTTGCATAAATATTATATTGTTGTACTATAATACTATACGTTGATTTACACTCTCCCTACTTAGGCTACTATTGAGTCATTTGCAATGAGTGTGCAAAAGTGAAGTAGCTTCACTTTTTACCTTTACTGAAAGTCAGCATCGTGTCTGTTTTTTGGTAAAGGTAAAAGTGTTTTTTCTTATAAAGTGACAATATCATCGAATAAACAACGACATCATAGTGACAGGATCCCCAACAACATGATCAAAACATGCATTATCGGCGCTAGTGGTTATACCGGTGCTGAACTCGTCGATATTTTAGCAAAGCACCCTGGATTTAGTCTAGAAACCCTATATGTATCAGAGCATTCTGCAGATGCAGGACAACTTGTAAGCCAGTGCCATGCCAATTTAATTGGCGTGTGTGACTTACCCCTTATTCCGATTAATGATGAAATTTTGGCTCAAATAGCCTTGAATTGTGATGCTATCTTTTTAGCCACGCCACATGAAGCCAGTCATGATTGGATGCCCGTATTAGCCGGTAAACGGGCTGTCATTTATGATTTATCTGGGGCATTTAGAATTGCCGATAAAAATGTATTTGCTAAATATTATGGGTTTGAACATCAGTGTGACGAGTGGCGTGAACAAGCTGTTTATGGCCTAGCGGAATGGTACCCTCAACAAATTACCGAGGCATCGGTCATAGCCGTCCCAGGTTGCTATCCTACCGCGAGCCTTACAGGGTTAAAACCACTCGCCTCTGCGTCTTTATTAACAGATACACGGCCTATCATCAATGCAGTATCCGGTGTCAGTGGCGCGGGTCGCAAGGCGTCTATGGTCAATAGTTTTTGTGAGGTATCTTTACAAGCTTATGGCATATTAAGCCATCGTCACCAACCAGAAATTGAAGCTTACCTGGGTCAACCCATCATTTTCACCCCGCACTTAGGTAATTTTAAACGCGGTATACTCGCAACAATTACAGCTCAACTAGCTCCAGGAACGACTCAAGCCCAAGTGGATGCAGCCTTTACCCAATCTTATGCAGATACTCCATGTGTACGGTTGCGCGAGCGTGCTCCTAAAATCGATGATGTCGTGAACACACCATTTTGTGATGTATTTTACCAGTATGATGCTGAATCTCAGTATATTGTAGTCACGACTGCGATTGATAATGTACTTAAAGGTGCTGCGGCTCAGGCGGTTCAATGCGCTAATTTATCACAACAGTATCCCATCAGTGCAGGGTTAATCCCAACCATAAACCATAAAGGTGAGCTATGACATCCTCACCGACACCCCTTGTGATAAAAGTCGGCGGTGCATTTATTGATGCACCTGTTGGCCAAGACATTTTTTTTCAAAATATTGCCAAACTTCAATCTATCCGCCCTGTCGTAATCATTCATGGCGGTGGCGCTGGAGTACAAAAAACATTAGAAGCCCTTGGTTTAGAGAGTCATAAACTCAACGGTTTACGTGTTACCCCAGAAGCGCATATGCCATATGTTGCAGGCGCTTTAGCCGGGACATATAATACCGCTATGCTTAGCTTTGCCATTAAAGAAGGTATTGCTGCAGTGGGTCTTACTTTAGCCGATGGCAACATGACACAATGCACAATTATTGACCGTCAGCTAGGTTGTGTCGGCGATGCACAACCCCATGCAGCGCATCTCCCCAAAACCTTATTACAAATTGGGCAATTACCCATTATCAACTCTATTGGGGCTTTGCCCAATGGCCAACTTGTGAATGTTAACGCCGATCAAGCCGCAACGGCTATTGCCTGTTTACTCCATGCTGATTTGTTATTATTGTCTGATGTACCAGGAGTACTGGACGGAGACAAAAATAAAGTCGATAGCCTCACTCCTGCTCAAGCCGATGCGCTCACCCAAGAAAATGTCTTAATTGATGGGATGCGTGTGAAAGTTGATGCGGCATTTACTGCAGCCAACACCTTGAAGCGTCGTGTTGTCATTGGTGCGTGGTCTGATTCAGAAGCTTTTTTACGTCCACACCTACAAGGTGTTGGCACTCATATTTTACCCGAATAACGCACAGACAGGACGAACTATGCAAAATAACTTACTTACATTCAAAGATACCAGTACTGAGCAAATGCTAGCACTGCTAAATTTAGCCTTGAATGTTAAAAAGTCGCCTTCCGACTATCGTGATGCATTAAGAGGTAAATCCTTAGTTGCATTATTTGAAAAACCGTCACTTCGTACCCGAGTAAGTTTTGATATTGGGATCCAAAAACTCGGTGGTCATCTCGTTTATCTTGATAGCCAATCAAATAACTTGGCAGGTCGTGAAGACACGAAAGACATGGCTCTTAATTTATCCTGCTGGTGTGATGGCATCATTGCACGTGTATTTAAACATGAAACACTAGAAGAGCTGGCTGAACATGCATCTGTACCAGTAGTCAATGCGCTGTGTGATCTGTATCACCCGTGCCAAGCACTGGCAGATTATTTGGCTATGGCTGAGATCTTCCACGACGTCAAGGGACGAACCATGGCGTACATCGGTGATGGTAATAATGTCACTCATTCATTATTGATTGTCGGTGCCTTACTTGGTGTCAATCAAGTCGTTGTCACTCCTATAGGTCATGAAGCTGACCAAGAGATTGTCGCGATGGCGAAAGAACTTGCCTTACAAACCGGTGCATCTATCACACAACTTACCGATATTGATAAATTAGATAACGCCGATGTTATCTACACTGATACATGGTTATCGATGGGTGATGATACTCCGCTAAGTGAGATTAAAGAAAAATTCATGCCCTATCAAGTCAATGAAGCGCTGATGCAGCAGTGTGGAGCAGAATATGTAATGCACTGCCAACCCGCTCATCGTGACTTAGAAATTACTAGTTCATTAATAGACTCATCTGCATCATTGCTAATGATGCAGGCAGAGAATAGAATGCACGCACAAAACGCTATTTTGATTACCTTATTAGGTAATTTGATCAACTAACATCTGTTTATTTATAAGAGTATACCTGTGAAATCAACAACAAAACCTGCTATCAAAAAAGTCGTCCTCGCCTACTCTGGCGGTTTGGATACCTCTGCGATCATTCCTTGGCTAAAAGAAAACTATGACTGTGAAGTTGTCGCCTTTGCTGCGGATGTAGGTCAAGGCGATGAAGAGCTTGAAGGCTTACATGACAAAGCGATCGCGAGTGGCGCGAGTGAATGCTATATCATGGATTTAAAACAAGAATTTGTGAAAGACTTCATCTTCCCTACAGTAAAAACAGGCGCTGTGTACGAAGGAGAATATCTATTAGGTACGTCTATGGCTCGTCCAGTGATAGCCAAAGCCCAAGTAGAAGTGGCTCGTAAAGTTGGTGCAGATGCACTATGCCACGGTTGTACCGGTAAAGGAAACGACCAAGTTCGCTTTGAAGGTGCATTTGCAGCGTTAGCCCCAGACTTAACGGTTATTGCTCCGTGGCGTGAGTGGGATATGGTTTCACGTGAAGATTTATTAGATTACCTTGCTGAACGTAATATTAAAACAACAGCATCTGCCACAAAAATTTATAGCCGAGATGCTAATGCATGGCACATTTCTCATGAAGGTGGTGAGCTAGAGGATCCTTGGTGCGAACCGACTAAAGGTATTTGGACATTAACGACAGATCCAATGGACGCTCCTGATACGCCTGAAGCAGTTAGCTTAACCTTTGCTGAAGGTGAACTTACGCATGTAAATGGTCAGGCTTTTGGCGCCTATGATGCCTTAGTTGAACTGAATCGTTTAGCAGCTCCTCATGGTGTGGGACGAATTGATATCGTCGAAAACCGTTTGGTTGGCATGAAATCACGCGGTTGTTATGAAACCCCAGGTGGAACTGTGTTGGTCAAAGCGTATAAAGCATTAGAAACACTTGTGCTAGACAAATCGGCACTTAAATATCGTGAACAGTTAGGTTTAGAGTTTGCGCATGTTATGTATGACGGCCGTTGGTTTACTGCGTTAAATGATGCGCTGATTGCTGGTGCAGAGTCTTTTGCTAAGCTTGTTACTGGTGAAATTGTTATTAAATTATATAAAGGCACAGCAACGGTCACACAACGTCAATCGCCAAATAGCTTGTATTCTGAAGATTTTGCAACATTTGGTGCAGATGATGTATATGACCAATCTCATGCTGAAGGGTTTATTCGTTTATTTAGCTTATCAAGCCGCATTAAAGCAATGCACGACATGGAAAAATAGGAGTCATTCGCATGGCATTATGGGGTGGTAGATTCGCCGGTGGAAGCAGTAATATGTTCCGTCAAGTCAATGATTCAATCGGATTTGACATGGTGATGGCGACTCAAGACATGACAGGTTCGATTGTCTGGTCACGAGCGTTATGTAAAGCAGGCGTATTAACGTCTGCTGAGCAAACACAATTAGAAGACGCACTAAACGCACTGATCACGCAAGCCGAAGCTGGTGAGCTCGATTATATTGGCAAAGGTGAAGAAGATATTCACAGCTTTGTTGAAGCGACCTTAACCGAACAACTAGGCGATGTCGCCCGTAAACTGCATACTGGACGTTCACGTAATGACCAAGTTGCGACTGATTTTCGTTTATGGGTAAAAGATCATGTTGCGATGCTCCGCAGTGATTTAGTGGCGTTTATCAGTCAGCTAGTCACTTTAGCAGACCACAACACTCAAGTCATTTTACCTGGTTATACTCACTTACAACGTGCCCAACCGGTTCGTTTTGCGCATTGGGCGTTAGCGTATGTGGAAATGCTCAAGCGTGATTTATCGCGCTTGGATGACTTAGCACAGCGTATGAATCAATGTCCCCTAGGCTGTGGTGCACTCGCAGGTACAACTTATCCGGTAGACCGTGAAACTATT
Source organism: Glaciecola sp. HTCC2999 (assembly GCF_000155775.1). Classification (GTDB taxonomy): domain Bacteria; phylum Pseudomonadota; class Gammaproteobacteria; order Enterobacterales; family Alteromonadaceae; genus Opacimonas. Next base: position 400,654 of record NZ_DS989811.1, on the reverse strand, counting down.
GCTAGTGAGTTAGGATTTGACGGCCCGTGTGTGAATAGTTTGGATGCCGTATCCGACCGTGATTTTGTATTAGAATTATTGTTCTGCGCCTCTACCAGCATGATGCATATGTCACGCTTAGCAGAAGATTTAATTTTCTATAATTCAGGTGAAGCCCAGTTCATCAAACTTGGCGACAGTGTGACGTCAGGTTCTTCCTTGATGCCACAAAAGAAAAATCCAGACGCGTTAGAACTCATGCGTGGTAAATGTGGCCGTGTTTTTGGTGCATTACAAGGTTTATTAGTGACCATGAAAGGCTTACCTCTAGCGTATAACAAAGATATGCAAGAAGACAAAGAGGGCGCGATTGATGCAGTGACACAATGGCATATCTGCTTGTCTATTGGGGTAGAAGTCTTAGAGACCTTAACACTTGATAAAGCTCGTTGTGAACAAGCGGCTAAACAAGGCTATGCTAACGCGACTGAACTGGCTGATTACCTAGTGGGGAAAGGGATCCCGTTTAGAACTGCCCATGATATCTCGGGTCAAGCGGTCGTCTTTGCACTTAGTCAAAATAAAGCACTGGAAGAATTGAGCATTGCTGAGCTACAACAATTCTCAGATACCATTGAAGACGATGTGTATCCTATTTTGCAACTAGAATATTTAGTCGATAAGCGCAACATTCTAGGGGGTACGGGTATTGAACCTGTAACGCAAGCTGTCAAATCTGCCCAAGCATTTGTTCAAGCACAAATGCTACAGCAGCCATAAGGGTTATTTAACATGGTGTTGTCACATCAAGATATGATCACGCTGTTTCGTAATTCAGCGCCATATATTAATGCCCATCGTGGCAAGACCTTCGTATTGATGCTTAGCGGTGAAGCGATTGAAAGCCCCACCCTACCTACTATCATTCACGATATTGCTCTACTTAATACTTTAGGCGTGCGCGTGGTTATTGTCCATGGTGCACGACCTCAAATTGATGAACGTATTGCACTAAGAAACATCAAAGGGCGTTTTGCTGATGATATTCGTATCACGGATAAAACCACCTTAGAATGCGTTAAAGATGCAGCCGGTTCAGTGCGTTCGCAAGTTGAAGCATTACTGACGATGGGATTGGCCAACTCACCGATGCATGGCGCCCAAATTCGTGTGGCTTCAGGTAATTTAGTGGTAGCTAAACCTATGGGTGTTCGCGGTGGGATAGATTATGAAAATACCGGTTCAGTTCGTCGAATTGATGCTCAAGGCATCAATGACCATTTAAACGATGGTTCAATCGTGTTACTTTCTCCGATTGGTTACTCTCCAACAGGAGAAGTGTTCAACTTATCTCACGAAGAAGTAGCGACGCAAGCTGCTTACGCCCTAGGTGCTGACAAACTGATTGCTTTCTCCGAATACAAGGGGATTATGGAGCGAGTGAGCACTGACTCAGGTATTGAATTAGTGCTCCATAGAAACATTGAACTTGCCCGCTTTGAGATGCTTCAAGACCAAGGTAATCTAGTTAATGAGCCGAGTGTCATACATGCACTACATGATAGTGTTGACAAAGGTACTCCCCGTGCACATTGTGTTAGTTATGATATCGATGGTGCGCTTATCAAAGAGCTATTTACACGAGATGGTACCGGTTCATTGGTCATGGAAAATCATTATGAACAGCTTCGCCCAGCAGACATCAATGACGTGGTAGGGATTTTAAGTTTAATCAAGCCACTGGAAGAATCTGGTGCATTGGTCAAACGCTCGCGTGAACGTCTTGAGAATGAAATTGATCAATTTACTGTGATTGAGCGTGATGGGATGATCATTGCGTGTGCCGCTTTATATGCTTACCCAGATGAAGGCTTAGGTGAGATTGCTTGTGTGGCTACACATGGTGACTACCGCGGTGCAAATCGTGGAGAAAGGGTGCTGGAGGCCTTACTAAGCCAAGCAGTACAGCAAGGGCTCCACTCTTTATTTGTGTTAACAACATTGACTGCTCATTGGTTCTTAGAACAAGGCTTTGTTGAAGGCAGTATCAGTGATTTGCCGACCCAAAAACAAGAGCTCTATAACTTCACTCGCAAATCTAAAGTGTTTACATTAGCGGTATAGTTTACCGCTAATTAAAGCCTGTCACAGAAACGTTATATTCCGTTCTCCACTACACACTTGTTCGTTTATATTGACGATACTCGGGTGACCAAAAATATTTATCGATTCGTCCCTTAAGCTCCTCATCACTCACTGTAAGCGCGTGTCCTTGTTGCATGGCCACTTTCGCTACTTTGAATGCTATCGATTTACTTAACTCGGTAATTTCGGTTAATGGCGGTAACAATCCCCCCTTGCCAGTATTAGCTAAAGGAGATACATCTGCCAATGTATTAGAGCTAGCCATGATCATTTCATCACTAATAACACTGGCTTTTGAAACAATCACGCCAAGCCCAATACCCGGGAAGATATATGAATTATTACATTGAGCAACATGGTATGCATTACCCTCGTATTCTACCTCTCCAAATGGACTCCCAGTGGCAATAATAACTTTCCCTTGAGTCCATTTAATCACATCTAATGGATGAGCTTCGACTTGACGCGAAGGGTTAGATAATGGAAATATAATGGGTAATTCATGGTGCTGAGCCATTAACTCAATCACTTTTTGAGTAAATAAGCCTGGTACCCCTGATACTCCAATCAATATATCAGGTTTAGCATGTTGAACGACTTCAAATAACGAAGCATAATCGCCTGCAATTGCCCAATCAACTATATCATCAGGTCGCTGGGCAAGTTTCGCTTGGAAATCACGTAACCCAGTCTGCCCTTCAGTTATCAAACCGAGGCGATCCAACATGTAAATACGTTTACGCGCATCGTTTTCAGACATACCTTCATGGCGCATTTGCTGAATTAACATCTCAGCGATACCACATCCAGCCGAACCACCTCCAACAAATGCCACCCGCATATCAGAAAGTTTTTTGTTTTTCATCCGGCACGCAGCTAATAACGTGCCTAAGGCAACAGCAGCAGTACCTTGTATATCATCATTAAAGCAACAATACTCATCACGGTATTTATTCAAAATTGGCATCGCATTAGGTTGAGCGAAATCCTCAAACTGAACCATTGACTCAGGCCAACGACGTTTGACAGCTTCCATAAATAATTGAATAAATTCATCGTATTGGTCTTGTGCTATACGTTCATGCCGTGCTCCCATATACATCGGATCATCGAGTAATTTTTGATTATTTGTCCCTACATCTAATGTAATCGGTAATGTATAAGCAGGTGAAATACCACCACACGCTGTATACAAAGATAACTTACCAATCGGGATCCCCATTCCCCCAATGCCTTGATCACCTAATCCTAAAATACGCTCACCATCCGTTACTACAATAACTTTCACTTTCGGTTTAGTCACATTCCGTAAAATATCATCTAAGTTATGACGCTCTTTGTAAGAGATAAATAACCCACGAGAACTGCGATAAATATCGGAAAACTTTTCACAGGCATCGCCTACCGTCGGAGTGTAAATAATGGGCATCATTTCTTCGATATGTTGCTGTAATAACTTAAAGAACAATGTTTCATTCGTATCTTGGATGTTACGTAAATAAATATGCTTATTTAGTGGGTCTGTAAAGCTTGAATATTGCATGTATGCTCGCTCTACTTGCTCCTCAATGGTTTCATAACGAGTGGGTAGCAATCCCATTAAATTAAAGATTTTGCGCTCAGTTTCGTTAAAAGCACTACCTTTATTTAATAATGGCGTTTCGAGTAAAGCGGGACCTGAATAGGCTGTGTATAGATATCGTGTCGTCATTGAGTGATTCTCTGTCGTGTGCTGCTACATTAATTGATATTTAAAAAATATCATCGCCGTCTTCGGTAACGGGTTCTTGTTCTTCTTCAAGTGGATCAACCACCTCATTTTCACTGACTTTAATAGTAGGTTGAGTCCCTATAGCGAAATATTCAAACATTGAAGTGTGATCAGTTCGGTCTGTCAATTTTCCTGTTGTTCTATCGATGCGCACTTGCGTGATCCCATCAGGAATATTCTCAACACCCTGCGGCACACCTGCTAAAGCGACTTGCATAAAACGGATCCAGGCTGGTTGTGCAGCTTTAGCTCCATCTTCCGAACCTATTAAGGCATTGCCTATCCAGTTAAATTTTTCTGGATTCATATTGACCAAATGTTGATTTCGGGTCGTACGACCTAATTGTCGAGCATTATCATCAAAACCAACCCAACTAGTAGCCACTAAACCTGGGGCAAAACCACTAAACCAAGTGTCACGTGAATCATTAGTGGTCCCTGTTTTTCCACCTATATCGGTGCGTTGTAAAATATTTCGTGCACGCCAACCGGTGCCAAGCCAATAGGTATTTTTATTCCAACTCCCATTAGCGCGAACGGCACTGCGCATCATTTGAGAAATTAAAAATGCGTTTTGTGCGCTAATGACTCTGGTAGCGGGAATAACTTCATTGGGTTCAGATTCAGCATCAACTGGTAAAGTGTCGGTTAGTGTTTCAGCTAATAAAGCTTCCAACGTATCCATATTTGTATTTTCAACTTCTGATGCAGGGACTATCGCTTTATTTTCACAGGTTTGACAAGCTTGCGGCATATTTGCTTTATATAACGTCACGTCATTGTCATTAGTGATACGTTCAATAAAATAAGGAGCTACGGCAAAACCACCATTAGCGAAGGTTGCTATACCTGTAGCGACTTCTAATGGTGTATGTGAGCCAGAACCTAAGGACAATGTTTCATCGCGAGGAATATCATCTAGATCAAAACCAAATCGAGCTAAATGCCTTGCTGTATTTTCTATCCCTACCGCACGTAATAAGCGCACAGAAACTACGTTTTTAGATTTCCCTAACGCTGTGCGCATACGGATAGGCCCATCGTATACTGCTGGCGAGTTTTGTGGCCGCCATGCAATACCGCTACTCGCATCCCACTGGTTTATAGGCGCATCATTAATCACACTGGCAATCGTATACCCATTTTCTAAAGCGGCAGAATAAACAAAAGGTTTGATATTTGAGCCGACTTGACGCTTAGCTTGTGTTGCACGATTAAACTGACTTTGATAAAAATTATATCCTCCAACAATAGCCTGCACAGCCCCATCATTTGGATCCAGCGCTACAAATGCACTGGTAACCTCTGGTAGTTGAGATAAAAACCATCCTTTTTCTGCATCTAAGCGAATATAAATGACATCACCAGGCTTAACGATTTCTCGCGCGCTTTCTGGTATAGGGCCCTGTCGATGATCATTAATGTAAGGTCTAGCCCATGCAAGACCGGGCCATTGAATCGTTATTGATGCGCCGGCTTGATCCAATACACCAATAGAGCGTTCATCAACGGACATGACAACAGCAGGTGCTAAAGGCTTGACTGAATCAACCTGTTTAAGTAATTCAAGTAAACGGCTTTGAGATAACTCATTCACTAATCTTTCGCTAGGGGAGAGCTTCTCTACATCAGAGTCAGAGTCAGGAACAGATACAGGATCATCATAGTCTTCTTTGAGCGCATCATCAGAAAGCGTTATTTCTGGAAATTGAGTTTGAATTAACTCAGGGTTAGTTGGCTCAATATTATTTTCAAACTGCCACAACTCATGTAATTCATTTACGTTAGTCAACACACCGCGATAACCATGGCGCTCATCATAATCATGAATATTTTGTACTACAGCATTTTGCGCAGCTCGCTGGAGAGTGGAATCGACAGTAGCATAGACCTTATAACCACCGGTTTCTGCTTCTTCTTTACCATACAAATCCACCATCTCATTATAAATAATGTCAGCTAGATATGGCGCAGAAAATTCAATTTCTGCACCATGCTTTTGAGCAGTAACTTGGGCATCTCGAGCAAGGCGAAATTCTTGGCGCGTAATATACCCTTCATCCAGCATACGTAATAAAACAACGCGCCGACGCTCAATCGACCGTTCAGGTTTTGAAATTGGATTCAGTACTGAAGGCGCTTTTGGCAATCCGGCTAATGTAGCTAATTGTGCTAAATTCAATTCATTTAATGTGCTGCCATAATAGACTTGAGCTGCAGCACCAAAACCAAATGCACGATGTCCTAGTTCGACTTTATTTAGGTATAGCGTCAGGATTTCATCTTTAGTCAATGTTTGCTCAATATGCCAAGCTATAAAGATTTCTTTTATTTTACGAATGTACGTTTTTTCACGTGACAAATAAAAGCCACGAGCAATTTGCATAGTTAACGTACTCCCACCTTGGCCTTTTTCGCCGGTGACGACTAAATTCATTAGCGCTCGGAGCATACCTATAGGGTCAATTCCCTTATGTTCATAAAATCGGGAATCTTCTGTCGCCAAAATAGCATCGATTAAGGTTTGTGGCACATTGTCCAAAGTCACGGGGATACGACGTTTGACACCATATTGAGATATGAGCAAGCCATCTTGTGTGTAAATACGCATCGGTGTTTGTAAGCGCACATCACGTAAAGACTCAACCGAAGGGAGATCAGGTTTCACAAAAAAGTATAATGACGTCATCCCTATTAGACCTAGCGTTAGGCCTAATATTCCTAACAATACTAAAGATCGGAATACTCTTTTCAACCGCTTTATCACAACGCAATAACTTCCATATGTCATATATTTAATACGTATATGCCATTAACGATGACACTTTCATCTTTGTTTTACCAAAAATAATTTTAGTTCAAACTCGGATTAACGCAATAAGGAATCAGATAACGTGAAGTTTACCGTTTTTACTCCCAAAACCAAACCTTTATTAGGCATTGATATAGGTACAACCTTCATAAAAGCAGTTTTACTTGCCCCTGGTAAGCAGCCATCGGAATGGCAATGCCAAGGCATCGCTTGTGAATTAATTCCAACAAGTGCTTTTAAAGAAAGAGATATTCTAGATTTTGATAGTATCGTTATCACATTGAAACAAATCATGCTCAAGTTATCGTTAAAACAACAAGCCACCGTGATTGCGGTATCAGGTAGTGCTGTTATTAGTAAAATGATACGCATGCCAAAACAATTAAATGATTTACATTTAGAAGAACACATCCATATCGAAGCAGATAGTTTAATTCCTTATCAATTAGAGCACGTTTACTGGGATTTTGAACGAGTACCACAACGTTCGACGCATAGTCATTTTGATAATGTTTTACTGACTGTAGCGCATAAACAATTAGTCGATAATCGCATGACAGTGGTTCGAGAAGCGGGCCTAAAACCGGTCATTGTCGATACTGAACTTGATGCATTAGAAAATTTAGTTTTATTCAATAATGATCATCGTAATAGCGAAGATGCCACCATTCACGTGGGGAATGAATTAATGCATATCATCGTGGTAAAAAATAACCAAGTCCTTTACAGTAAGGAGCATCAGTTTGGCATCAATTCGCTATTACAGGATATTGCACTGACGCAACAATGCTCAGTCACTGAGATCTTAAATAAGTTGAGTCAAAATGAACTGAATCCACAGTGGCAAACCGATGTTTTACCTATTTTTTATGCCCAGTTAACACAACAAATTTTACGTGTTTTTCAGTTAATGCAAGATACTCTGGATATAGACTCACCTCAACGCCTTCAGCTTTGCGGGGGCGTTGGAATGCTACCCAACATCACTCAATTACTCTCTCAAGCGCTTGAACTCGAAGTTAACTTGTTAGATCCCACAACACACATATCTATTAGCGATAAGGTTTCTTCAGAGCAACTTGAAGCGTGCAAACCCATGCTATGTATCGCAACGGGTTTAGCCTTAAGGAATAGTTGTGATGGCATACATTAATTTACTACCTTGGCGAGAGGTTCAACGTCAACGTCAGAAAAAACATTATATTGTATTGCTCCTCGTAGCGGCTAGCTCTGGAATATTGAGCATGTGGAGTGGTGGGCACATACTAGAAGAAATGTTGACTCAACAAGATAATCGCAATACCTATTTACAATCTAAAATTGCGGATGTTGATACCCAAATTAAGCAAATTAGAGTACTCAAGACTAAGCAAACTACCTTACAGCAAAAAATACGTTTAGTGGATCAATTGCAAGTCTCACGACATGTCACTCCGACTATATTTGACCACATGGCTCGACTCGTTCCCATGGGTATTAACTTTTCAAGTATGAATCGTACCAAGGACGTATTGAAAATTGAGGGATACTCGGATTCAAACAATCACCTTGCTAGGTTCATGCGTGAGCTTACTCAATCAGATGTTTTTAGCCATGAAGAGCTTGATTCTATCAAAGCGAACAGCAGCGGTGCACAAGTACGCAATCAATTTAGCTTAAAAGTGAGGATTGTTCCGAGCTCACTGACATCTATTCCGCATACTAATAATGCCATTACCGCAGGAGAAGACTAATGTTATTTGACGTATCAATATTTAAAGAATTGAATCAACTCGATGTGGATCAAATCTCAACCTGGCCACCCAAAGTAAAAATAGTCATCACGACTATCGTCATTATCCTCAGTGCAGGATTAGGGTGGCATTTATTCATCAGTCCAAAACTGCAAGTATTAGACCTTGCAGTTCAAGCTGAAGAAAGATTGAAAGGTCAGTTTCAAGCAAAATATCGTGTCTCGGTAAATTTACCTGCCCATGAAACACAACTCAAAAAAATGGAGCAATATTTTGCTTTCATCTTGAAATCCTTACCTACCAGCAATGAAACGCCTGGATTACTAGACGATATTACTTCGATTGGAACAAGTGCAGGGCTCTCATTTAAATTATTGCAATGGCAGCCAGAGATAAAGAAAGGGTTTTACTTAGAACTTCCTATAAAAATAGAAGTAGTCGGTAAATACCACGATTTTGGTCAATTTGTCACAAAAATAGCAAGGTTACCGCGTATTGTAACACTTCATGATTTTATTTTATCCAATGAAACAGAAGGTTTAGTTTTACAAATGCAAGCAAAGACCTATCGCACATTAAATAAAGCAGAAGCTACCACAATATGATGCGCATCGTTTCCCGTATAACCAAAATCTTATGCAGCAGCCTCTTTTTCTTAACGCTGAATGCTTGCATGCCTCTAACCAATAATGTCATTCAATCAACTGAATCACTAGAAACCTCAACACCCGTGCTTTTAGAAACCGTTCCTGAGTTCCATCCATTGCCTGATTACGAATATCAAGCATATACCTTTCGCTCACCGTTTGTCAGTCCAAACAAAACATTGAAGCACGCAGCCGACTTACAAGATGATAACTGTTCGGTCCCCGATATTTCTCGCAAGATCTCGCCACTTGAAGCATATGCAATGGAAGCCATACTGATGTCAGGTGTGATACGTGTAAATAAGGTATCAATAGTATTATTGAAAACCACTGATGGGAAACTACATCATGCACGTATCGGAGATTTCCTTGGCCTGTTTCATGGTCAAATAACGCATATTAATCCAGACCATACCGTCATATCAGAATTGATTCCTAGCGTTGCAGGGTGTTATCGACGCCAGGAAACGCGTTTATCAATTAACATGAATTCAAAAGAGGCTCCTAATGCTTAATTTATTGATAAGCAAGATTATCATCAGGATGGATTTGAACATTATATGCATCTTGAGTTTGATTATTGTATTTAGGGTACAAGCACAAACATCTACTTCGCTTGAGACAAGTGTACTTGAACAAAATGTGTTAACGCCAATTATTGAAACTATCAATGACAACCGAAGTGTATATACCGGTAAACCCATTAGTTTAGATTTCAAAGATGTACCTGTGCGGCAAGTATTACAAATCATTGCTCAACTTAATGACTATAACTTAGTGACTACCGATACAGTCACCGGTAATGTCACTATAAACCTACAAGATGTGCCTTGGGATCAAGCACTGGCGACCATTCTCAACATCCGTGGTTTAGACCAGCGAATCGAAGGCAACATTATTATTATTGCGCCACACGACGAATTATTAGCGCGTGAAAATGCATTAATACAATCCCAGCAACAAACACAGGATTTAGCGCCATTAGTGTCTCGAAATCATCGCGTTAATTACGCTAAAGCTGAACAAATTGCACAAATTATTCAATCTACTAATGGAGGGATACTCTCTAATCGTGGTGCAGTTGCAGTAGATGAACGTACCAACACCATCTTGTTACGTGATACCCAAACGTCAATAGATACAGCGATACAGATGATAAAAGAACTCGACATCCCTGTTCGTCAGGTATTAATTGAATCACGCATGATTACTGTCCGAGACAATATTGATGACCAAATAGGTATTCGTTGGGGGATTACCGGTCAAAAAGGTCATCTCGCAGTGTCTGGAAGTGCAGCTGCAGCCAATGATATTAAGGCAGGTATTATTCCTGATATCAGTGACCGCTTAAATGTGAATTTACCCATAGTTAACTCTGCAGGAAGGCTAGGTGTGCAAATTGCCAGTTTAATGGATGGCACCATTTTAGATCTAGAGCTATCAGCTCTTGAAACTGAAAATAAAGGAGAAATCATCGCCAGCCCGCGGATAACTGTCGCTAATCAACAAGAAGCTTATATTGAACAAGGAACTGAAATTCCTTATGTACAATCTACTGCTAATGGGTCTACGTCAGTCGCTTTTAAAAAAGCAGTGCTAAGTTTAAAAGTGATACCACAAATCACACCGGATGATCGTATCATACTCGATCTCGTTATCACCCAAGATACTCGTGGAGAGACGGTATCAACTGCTACAGGTCCAGCCGTAGCCATCGATACTCAAGAAATCAAAACTCAAGTATTGGTCGAAAATGGAGAAACCATAGTGTTAGGGGGGATTTTTCAAAAAATCAGTACCAATGATATCGCTAAAGTCCCTATTCTTGGTAATGTTCCTTTAGTGGGAGGGCTGTTCAAAAATAAGGTTAGCATTGAACAAAAACGTGAACTACTTATATTTGTCACGCCGAAAATAATAATGGAATAAATCATTTAACTTGCTTGCAACGCCTAAGACTGCGATAATCCGCACACTCGAAATTTAGACGAGGTCTGAGGCGTTGTGTTTGTAGCATGTTAGCCTACGATACAACTACGTAATGGGTAGCTTAGGAAATATACACCTTCCCATTAAAAATCAATTACTTAAAAGTGAATTATCCAGATATGGCTGAAAAACGTAATATCTTTTTGGTAGGACCTATGGGCGCAGGAAAAAGCACCATTGGCAGACACCTTGCAGATGAATTGCATCTCGAATTCTTTGACTCTGATCACGAAATTGAAAGTAAAACCGGCGCAGATATTGCCTGGATCTTCGACCTTGAAGGTGAAGAAGGATTTCGAAAGCGTGAATTAGACACGATTAATGAACTGTCCGATAAACAAGGTATTGTCCTTGCTACAGGCGGTGGCTCAATTATCACTCCGGCAGTACGTAATCGCCTATCCGCACGAGGTATTGTGGTCTATTTACAAACCACTATTGACAAACAAGTCGCCCGTACACAGCGAGATAAGCGTCGTCCATTACTACAAAACGATGATCCTGAAACGGTACTACGTAATTTAGCCAAAGAACGTAACCCACTTTATGAAGAAGTGGCAGATTATGTGGTCGATACTGATGACCAAAGTGCTCGTTCAGTCGCTAACCAAATTATCCAAAAAATCGGATTATAATCTACAGGAGCTTTCCCCATGCCTACTCTTAACGTTGACTTGGGGGCACGAAGCTACCCGATACATATTCAAGCCGGATTGTTAACGCAATCTGGCTTATTTGATCATATTACTAGTGAAAAAGTAGTTATTGTTACTAATGAGACAATTGCTCCACTATATTTAGATAAACTCATCCAAGCATTACAGCACCCTAATGTCAGTCATATCAGTTTACCTGATGGTGAACAGTATAAAGACCTTATCCATTTTGAGAAAGTACATAGCTTTCTACTCGAGAGCCATGCATCACGTGACACCACGCTTATTGCACTAGGGGGAGGTGTAATCGGCGATTTAACAGGCTTTGTTGCAGCAACGTTCCAGCGCGGAATTGATTTTATTCAAATTCCTACAACGTTATTATCTCAAGTAGATTCCTCTGTAGGTGGAAAAACAGCCGTCAATCACCGTTTGGGAAAAAATATGATTGGCGCATTTTATCAGCCTACATCTGTTTTGATAGACACTCAATCACTGGCAACATTACCCGCACGTGAATTTAACGCGGGTATGGCAGAGGTCATTAAATATGGAATCATCTATGATGCAGAACTGTTTACTTGGTTAGAGGATAACGTTAACTCACTAACCAGCTTAGATCCTGAGGCACTTGGGTATGCGATTGAACGCTGCTGTGCAATCAAAGCTGACATTGTCGCTCAAGATGAACGTGAAAAAGGCCTTCGAGCACTGCTTAATTTAGGTCATACATTCGGCCACGCCATTGAAGCTGAGATGGGCTATGGAAATTGGCTTCACGGCGAAGCTGTTGCAGCAGGTTCGATCATTGCATCTAAAGTCGCAGCGGCACAACATCGTATTACCGAACAAGAGCTTCAACGTATTATTGATCTTCATGCCGCTTTTAATTTACCCATTTCTGGCCCAGATAACATGACCACGGATATATATATGCAGCATATGAGTCATGATAAAAAAGTATTAGCGGGTAAAATACGCTTTATCATCCCAACAGGTATTGGTTCAGCCATTGTCACGGATGATGTGACATTAGATTTATTAATCCCTATTTTAGGTGCCGATTAATTTACTTATATTCGTCATTAACAGTATCTAAAATCCAATACTAACGTGTCAGTTAAATTGTGGTTTAATGTAAATAATTATTTATTCTTCTATTCAAAAAGGATATCGCGCGGTAAACTCTTACTCACCTTAGGTTTACGCGCTATGTCCATTTTTAATTGGTATCAGTGCCATTAATATGAAACTTTCTTAACGGATGACTAATAAACATAATAATCTTCACCGTTCTTTCTTAAAATGGGCTGGCGGTAAAAAGAAAGTCATCCCACATATCCAGGCCATTTTACCTTCTGAAGGAAAACGTCGCTTAGTTGAGCCTTTCGTCGGTGGCGGGTCCGTGTTCCTGAATTTAGATTTTGATGAGTATTTGTTGGTGGATATGAACCACGATCTCATTACCCTATTCAATCTGCTAAAAACATCCTGTGACGTCATCATTGAAAAAAGTCGAATGTATTTTAATGGTGAGTATAATCACGCTGACGCTTATTATGCGCTACGTGCACAATTCAATAGTGCAACCGATCCCATCGAACGCGCAACACTCTTCATTTATTTAAATCGTCATGGGTATAACGGTTTATGTCGATATAACCAAAAAGGCGGTTATAACGTACCATTTGGCCGTTATAAACATCCATACTTCCCCGAAAAAGAGATGCGTTTTTTCGCTCAGCGAGCGCAAACTGCAACATTTGTTCAAGGTGATTTTGCAACCGCTTTTGCACAGCTTTCAATTGGCGATGTGGTGTATTGCGATCCTCCTTATTCTCCAATTAATCGGACTGCAAATTTTACGGCGTATGCTGGAAACGGTTTTGGTGATGATGAACAAGCGCGTTTAGTCGCATGCGCGCAACATGCGCAACTACAGGGTGTTGCAACGGTGATTTCGAATCACTTAGTGCCATTCACTAAAGCACTTTACAAAGACGCCAGTAAACAAGTGAAGTTTGCAGTGCAACGTAACATCAGTCAAAAAGGCAACGCACGAGGTAAAGTTAAAGAAGTACTCGCGCTATATATGCCGGATAAATAAAATTAAGCCAGGATCATATTAACTAACAATACCAAGCCTAAAATAAATACAGCCACAAAAATAACCCCCACAATTAAATAGGGTACTACCGAATTGGTTGTAAAATCTGCTTGATAGTTCTTTTGAGACTGAACACCTAACATGCTTGCGCTGACAGCCTTAATTATTTGAAAAAAAGAAGGTTTGTTAGATGTCTGTTCAGAATCACTCATGAGTTATGGTTTAACTCTATGGGAATGAGCACTATCTCTACTTTCAACAGGCGTTAGCAATTCGAGTAAATCTAGATAATGAAATGTCGGGGAGTCTTGCCAAGAGAAAACCCAGTCCATCCAACTAACATTATTATCAGCATCATTGATACATTCTGAAGAATCCGAAATTTGCAGTGACTTTGATTTCACTGATTTTAAGTGAACACTATCAGGTGACACAGTATTGGATGAGGACATCTCTTTTAATTTAAACAGCGAATCATTTTCGATTGATTGGCAGGCGAGATCAAAGCTAGCATCCTTGTTAGCAACAACATAATTTACTGCCACAAAAGATAAGCCTAATAATGCAAATACTACAACTTTATTTGAAACTGCCATATCTACTATCTCTTTGAAATCTATATCACCCTTTATTATAGGCGTAAATAAAAAAAATACAAATACACCTAAGTCTATTTGTATTTTTATCTATGTATAATTAGGCTCATCTTCCATGAAATTTTAATCCATTGTCAACAAGCGACATCGAGCCTAATTATATGACACACAACATTCTAATAAATTAGAACGATTTACCGATTGAGAAGTATAAAGATTCTTTGTCATCTAAGTCACTACCAGACATAACAAGACCAACACCTACGTCGAACTCACCCACAGATGTGCCATAACCTAACTCAACGTATTCACCTGAGAAATCTTTACCCCATGAACCGACAGTAGCGCTGAAACCATTATTTTCAAAAGATAAACCAATGAAATCATAGTCTTCTTCCACTTCCGCACCTACTGGGCCATCCCATGTACCTACAGAATATTCTAAACTAAACATACCCATACCAGCTGAAAAGTTTAATTCGTTGTAAGCAGAATCAAAATCACCAGTGTATTGATAAGTAGTGGCGCCTAGGCCTAATGCTAAACCGTTGTCTAACTCAATGCCATAACCCGCATAAAAATCAACTTCTAAACCATCTTCAACTTCGGCAGCCCAAGAACCTGCATAAAAACCACCTTTTTCATAATCCACACCCGCTGATGCAGACGCAGATTGAGTTTGTTGAATACCACGGAAGTGATAATCAGATACCATTCCAACGTTAGCTGACCACTCAGCCATGACAGAAGTAGAAAGAAGTGCAGCAGATAATGCTGTTAATTTAAGTAGTTTCATGTGTTTCTCCAAATGATAAAATTGTTAGCCGCTTTATTATTGTTTTGCAGCCTTTAAGTTAAGTAATAAAAAATTTTTAATCGTCATTATTTTTTCTGTTAATTAGGTCAATCCAATAATGATTGCCTAAACTATACTTTAACTATTCAGATATTGTGCCAACATAGCAACAAATACCATAAGTAATTGATAAGTAAAGACTTTAAATAAAATAATGTTTCGTCATATACTTCATATTCAACGATATCTAATTACACTTTGCACTTTTTTAGCGCACAACAAACGCTGTAATGCACCGAAAAAAAACATGTTAAGCCCATGTAAATTAAATGGTTTTTCATTAACGAAATAAGATTGTGCTTTTTTGCAACACTGATCCAAGGTAAAATATGAATACTTTCATTGGAGATTATTATGTCATCATTTCTTATTGCCCCATCTATATTATCTGCTGACTTTGCTCGTTTAGGTGAAGAAGTAGAAACTGTATTAGCGGCTGGTGCAGATGTGGTTCACTTTGATGTCATGGATAATCATTATGTACCTAATCTTTCTTTTGGTGCACCGATTTGTAAAGCGCTTCGCGATTACGGTATAACTGCCCCGATTGATGTGCATTTAATGGTAACGCCAGTCGATAGTATGATTGAGCAATTCGTCACTGCAGGGGCGAGTATGATCAGCTTTCATCCGGAAGCATCTGACCATGTAGACCGAAGTTTACAGCTCATTATTGAAGGGGGTTGTCAAGCCGGTTTAGTATTAAATCCTGCCACACCTTTATCAGTGCTAGAGCATACCATTCACAAACTTGATTACATTTTACTTATGTCGGTTAACCCTGGATTTGGTGGGCAAAAATTTATTGAGCATACTCTGACCAAAATTGCCAAAGTCAAAGCATTGGTCGATGCCTCGGGGCGTGATATCCGTATCGAAGTAGACGGTGGAATCAATTGTGATAACATCGCAGCCATTGCAGCTGCTGGCGCTGACATGTTTGTCGCAGGCTCAGCTATCTTTAACCAACCTAATTATGCGGAAGTCATTAGCACAATACGCCGTAACTTAGCTTCACTCTAAGACTATATTTATGAGCAAACCAATTGTATTAAGTGGTTGCCAGCCATCTGGACAACTGACCATCGGAAATTATTTTGGCGCATTAAAGCAATGGGTTGCAATGCAAGCAACACACGACTGCTTGTACATGATAGTGGATCTTCATGCTATCACCGTACGTCAGGACCCTGAAGCGCTAAAAAATGCATGTCTAGATGGGCTTGCTTTATACCTAGCGTGTGGCATTGATCCCAAACAAAGCACGATATTTATGCAATCCCATGTCCCTGAGCACGCACAATTAGCATGGGTGCTAAATTGCTACACGCAAATGGGTGAACTCAACAGAATGACACAGTTTAAAGATAAGTCAGCGAAAAACGAATCTAATATCAATGTCGGACTCTACAGTTATCCGGTGTTACAAGCAGCGGACATTTTACTCTATCAAGCGAACGAGGTCCCTGTAGGCGAAGATCAAAAGCAACATTTAGAGCTCACTCGCGACATTGCTACACGCTTTAATAATGCCTATGGTGACACCTTAACGATCCCGAATCCCCACATTCCTAAATCGGGTGCACGAGTAATGAGCTTACAAGACCCAAATAAAAAGATGTCTAAGTCAGACGAAAATCCGAATAATTTTGTAGGATTGTTAGAGGATCCAAAAAAGATTTCCAAAAAAATTAAACGTGCTGTTACAGACTCTGACGAAGCAGCTAATATTTACTACGACATTGAAAATAAAGCCGGTGTATCTAACCTATTGTCTTTACTATCATGTACGACAGGCACTGCCATTGACCAATTAGTCCCGCAGTACACAGATAAGATGTATGGTCACTTAAAAGGCGATGTTGCCACCGCTGTTGTTGATATGCTCACGCCAATCCAAACACGTTTTCATGCCATCCGTGAAGATCAAACTTATTTGGATGAAGTCATGAAAATCGGTGCAGAAAAAGCATCAGAACGAGCAGCAAAAACCTTAGCTGATGTATACAAAGCGGTAGGTTTCATTCCTGCACGTTGATCAAATAGTGGCTTTGAACTAGGTAAACTATGCTGTTACTCATTGATAACTATGATTCATTTACGCATAACCTGGCTCGGTACTTTATTGAGCTAGGTGAAGAGGTAAAGGTCGTTCGCAACGATGCCATTAGCATTGAAGAAATCAAAGCGCTCGCTCCAGATTATTTAGTTCTATCACCTGGCCCTTGTAGTCCAAACGAGTCAGGGATCACGTTAGATGCCATAGCGACGTTTGCGGGTAAAATTCCAATGCTAGGAGTATGCTTAGGCCATCAAGCTATTGCTCAAGTATTTGGGGCCAAGATCATTTCAGCACCGACCATAAAACACGGAAAAACTGCTCAAGTAAATCATTGCACTGGCCAATTATTTAAAGGTGTGACTCATCCTTTTACGGCAACGCGTTATCATTCACTCATCATTGAACCTGAAACGTTAAGTGACAATTTTAAGGTGACGGCATGGTGTGATCAACAAATGACAGTTTCATCTAATGTTACATTTCTTCAATCTAATCAGATTGAAATCATGGCGATTGAAGATGAAAATCAACATATTTATGGTGTTCAATTTCATCCAGAATCATTATTGACTGAGTTTGGGCATGACATATTGCGTAATTTTCTCCGCGTAACAACAATTTAATACTGAATCTTTGCAAATATTTTTCACATAAATAGTCGTTTTTCATGTGATACAAATTATTCTACTGATACAAGCCCTCATCTTGCCTATGTCTTAGTCGATTGAATTGCAGCTTTACATACTTATGCGAATAATATGCAAAACCTTTCAAACCCTTGTTATACATAGCCTAAATCCATTTACTTCGCTGTTAAAACCCCCTATCCTATAGACAATTAATAACCGATGTATAGGGTCTAAAATGCAAGTAACTCGCGAATTATTTAACGATGTCATGGTTCCAAACTATAATCCAGCGGCGATGATACCCGTTCGCGGTGTAGGTTCAAAAATATGGGACCAGGACGATAAAGAATACATCGATTTTGCTGGTGGTATTGCGGTCAATGTTTTAGGTCATTGCCATCCAGAGCTGGTGAATGTACTAAAAGAACAAGGCGAGAAACTCTGGCACCTGTCAAACGTATACACCAATGAACCAGCATTACGATTAGCGAAAAAACTAACTGATGCCACGTTTGCTGACATGGTCTATTTTGCCAATTCAGGCGCAGAAGTGAACGAAGCAGCTCTAAAGCTAGCACGCCGTTGGGCACTCGATCATTACGGACCGGAAAAAGACCAAATCATTGCGTTTAACCAAGGCTTTCATGGCCGTACCTTCTTCACTGTAACTGTGGGCGGCCAAGCTGCTTATTCAGACGGTTTCGGACCTAAACCCGGAGCGATTACTCATACAGCTTATAATGATTTAGCCGCATTAGAAGCCATCATATCAGACAAAACATGTGCCATTATGATGGAACCTTTGCAAGGCGAAGGCGGTATTATCGTGCCAGATCCTGAATTTGTGAAAGGCGTCCGCGCACTCTGTGATAAGCATAATGCATTATTAATTTTTGATGAAGTACAATCAGGTGTAGGTAGAACCGGCGATTTATTTGCCTATATGGGCTTAGATGTAGTACCAGACATTTTAACTTCAGCCAAATCATTAGGTGGTGGCATTCCTATTGGGGCAATGTTAACCACCAAGGCCATTGGTTCGCATCTTAAAGTCGGTACTCACGGCTCTACTTATGGGGGTAACCCACTAGCCTGTGCTATCGCAGAAAAAGCGCTTGATATTATCAATGACCCTACAATTTTAGCGGGTGTGAAAGCCAAAGAGGCCCTATTTCGTGAACATTTAACCCGTATCAATGATAAGTACCAGGTGTTTTCTGAAGTGCGTGGTAAGGGAATGCTATTAGGGTGTGCAATGAACGAAAAATACCAAGGTCGTGCCCGTGATTTTATGGTCGCGGCAACTGAAAAAGGGACCATGTGCTTAATTGCAGGCATCAACGTAGTGCGTTTTGCCCCGTCATTAGTAATCCCGGATGAAGATATCATTGAAGGTCTACGCCGGTTTGAAGAAGGCATTGCCCATGTCTTAGCGCAAGACGCACTTGCCGCAGAAACTGCGTAATTTCTATGAATATCATTAGACCTATCCAGCAAAAGGACTTTGCTGCGCTTTATGCTATTGCAGAAGAATCCGGTATTGGTTTCACATCATTGCCGGTTAACGATAATTTATTAGCGAAGAAAATTGCCCGTTCCGAATACTCTTTTAACAAAGAGGTCAGTACGCCGTCCAATGAAAGCTATCTATTTGTCATGGAAGAAACCGCGAGCCAGACTGTCGTTGGCACCTGTGGTATCGAATCGAGCGTAGGCGTTGAAGATGCGTTTTATCATTATCATTTAGGTAAAGTCGTACATGCTTCTCGTGAGCTGAATATTCATAATACGGTTGAGATCCTCACTGTCTGTAATGACTACTCGGGAGTGAGTGAAATATGCACGTTATTTTTACGTGAACAAGCTCGACTACCTAATATGGGCCGGTTTTTGTCTAAAGTCCGATTCTTGTTTATGGCAGAACATCAGACCCGTTTTACCGAGCAAGTCATTGCCGAGATGCGCGGTGTGAGTGATCAAAATGGACGCTCACCGTTTTGGGAATGGCTGGAAACTCATTTTTTCTCAATGGACTTCCCTACGGCTGATTACCTTACTGGAATTGGTAATAAAGTCTTTATCGCAGAATTAATGCCTAAATATCCAATTTATGTCAATCTTTTATCTTCTGCAGCTCAGGCAGCAATTGGTCAAGTGCATGAAAAAACAAAACCAGCATTAGCATTACTTAAAAATGAAGGCTTTAAATGTCGAGGGTATGTGGATATTTTTGACGCGGGTCCTACAATTGAAGCCGACGTAGACTCACTAAAAACAGTTCGTGACTCAATTAGGAAACCAGTACTTGTAGCAACGATTAATCCACAAGCGCCTTTACATATCATCATTAACACCCAAGTGGCTGATTTTCGCGGAGTATTGCAACCCGTTGAAGTGACCGATGACCACATCCTTATATCGCGAGAAACTGCAGCTGCATTGAAAGTCAATAATGGCGAATACATACGTATTGCCCCCTTAAAATAAGCCAGCTGACTGGCAACAAAATATATGACAGGACAACAGAATATGCATTACATCAATGGTAAATGGTTAGCCGGTGAAGGCGCTGTAATTGAATCAATTGATCCCGCTAAAAACACCGTAATTTGGTCAGGTAAAGCGGCTAGCCCCGCACAAATCAACCACGCAATCCATGCCGCACGCAGTGCTTTTTCACAGTGGGGATCGCTAGATGTGGATACGCGAATTGAACATGTCTTAGCTTACGCTGAGCAGCTCAAAGCGAATCAAGATTTGTTAGCACATACCATCGCAATAGAAACCGGTAAACCATTATGGGAAACCGCCACAGAAGCAGCGGCGATGGTAGGTAAAATTAATTTATCCATAAAGTCTTATCATACTCGCACCGGTATAACAGAAAATCCCATGCCACAAGGTAAAGCATTTATTCGTCATAAACCACATGGTGTTGTCGCTGTATTTGGTCCTTATAATTTTCCTGGGCATCTCCCTAATGGGCACATTGTTCCGGCGTTAATAGCTGGCAATACTGTGGTATTTAAGCCATCAGATTTAACCCCATTAGTCGCAGAAAAAATGGTGGAATTATGGGAAGCTGCAGGTTTACCAAAAGGTGTACTTAACCTTGTTCAAGGTGATGTAACTACAGGCAAAGCGTTAGCAGGGCATAACCAAATCGATGGTTTATTTTTCACCGGATCATCGACTACAGGCAAGCTACTACATGAGCAGTTCGCCGGTCACCCAGGTAAAATTCTGGCCTTAGAAATGGGAGGAAATAATCCATTACTTATCGGTCCAGTCAATGACGTGGACGCTGCGGTTCATGATATTGTGCAGTCTGCATTTATCACTTCTGGTCAACGTTGTACCTGTGCACGCCGGTTATTCATCCCTAACACGGCACAAGGTGATGTCATCTTAGCGAGGCTCATCGAAGTAACCAAAGCGATTGATGTGGGTGTCTATGATGCTGTAGAGCAACCTTTTATGGGAGCGATGATTTCAACGCGAGCGGCACAGATGATGGTGAGTGCTCAATCTGAGCTTGAAAACTTAGGCGCAAACGCGCTATTACCTTTGACACATATTAATGAAGACACCGGTTTAGTCACACCAGGGATAATCGATGTCACTCCGATATTATCTGAGTTACCCGATGAAGAGCATTTTGGGCCATTGTTGAAAGTCATCCGTTATGATGATTTTGATACTGCAATTATTGAGGCCAATAATACCAAATTCGGTCTATCTGCCGGTCTCATTGCCGATGATGCAGCCATGTATGAAGTCTTTTTCCAACACATCCGTGCTGGCATAGTCAATTGGAACCGACCCATTACAGGCGCTAGCGGAGCAGCTCCCTTTGGTGGTGTCGGTGAAAGTGGTAATCATAGAGCAAGTGCTTTTTATGCAGCTGATTATTGTGCTTACCCTGTAGCATCAGTAGAGCTAGAACAAACCACATTACCAGGAAAGTTAAGTCCAGGCTTACATTTTTAAGTTAGCATACATTTGTCACTTTTAGGATAACACTCATGCATACAGATATTAATGATCTATTCACAGGGCTTTGGCAGGACTATTTGGCGATTACTCCATCAGCCAATAAAATCCATTCGTTACTTAAAGCGCATAATCAGCAAGCGGAACTAGTAAATGACCATATAGCATTGCGTACGTTTGCTATACCAGGTATCGCTGTGAATGATATCGCCAAACATTTCACTGTATTAGGGTATGTACAAAGTGGAGAGTATGACTTTTCTAGTAAAAAGCTCAACGCTTGGCATTACCAACATCCGGATCCAAATCAGCCTAAAGTGTTTATCAGTGAATTAAAAGTCAATGAATTATCAACAGCCTCTCAAGCAATTATTCATGCGATGGTCGACACAATGGATTTCAATGTTGTAAAAAGTGCTGGTTTTTTATATTCAG
This sequence comes from Glaciecola sp. HTCC2999, assembly GCF_000155775.1. GTDB lineage: Bacteria > Pseudomonadota > Gammaproteobacteria > Enterobacterales > Alteromonadaceae > Opacimonas. The sequence continues at coordinate 378,244 of NZ_DS989811.1, read as the reverse complement.
GTACCCATTGGCAAGTCAGCGAAGCCGATTATCGTACATTGTTATGCGAATCGGAATATGCAGCTTGGATGGCTGCATGGGGCTTTAGGGCTAATCATTTTACAGTAAGCGTTAATCATTTAAACTCACTTACTGAATTATCCGCCGTGAATACGTTATTAAAATCCTCTGGGTTTACTTTAAACACTGCAGGTGGCGAAATTAAAGGCAATGAATCGGTTTGTCTAGCACAGTCCTCAACGATGGCTGATATGATGCCAGTTCAATTTAGCGATAATACTGTGACATTACCCAGCTGCTTTTATGAGTTTGCACAGCGTTTTCCATTACCTAACGGTCAGCTATATCAGGGATTTGTGGCTGCATCAGCAGATAAAATCTTTGAAAGCACCAATGTTAATTAGACTGAATATTCACCAAGTCAAGGAAACTATTACAACTCCTTTCGACTTGGTGAACCTTTACTAGTCATCGCTAAATAAGTCATCACTGGCTGCTGAACCGCTAGTTTTTGACGCTGTTAAATCAATGTCTGATGAGATATCTACAGCCGCTTCACTATCGACAAGATTCCCATCTGGTGCGATAACTTCAACACCATCAACACGCTGTAACCCGCGGGGTAATTTATTCCCACGGCGGCCACGTTCACCATAGTAATGCTCTAAATCACTTGCTTTAAGGGTCATACCACGTTTACCAGCTAGTATTTTAACATCACATCCATTTGGCACTATGGCCAAAGCAACAATAAACTCCTCGCGAGTCTTAGCCTTAGCACTAGGGATATTAATAATTTTGTTACCTTTACCTTTACCTAAACTCGGTAAATCTCGTAATGGAAACAGCAACATACGGCCTTCATTTGATATAGCTAAACAACGATCTGTTTCAATATCGTTTACTAATACTGGCGTTAATACTTTAGCCGCTGATGGTAAAGATAAGTAAGCTTTACCCGCCTTATTTTTACTAAGCATATCTGCAAATGAACCAACAAAACCATAACCAGCATCACTGGCCATGAGAAATTTCTGAGATTCGTTTGCCATGATCACATGTTCAAACTGTTCACCCGACACCATGTTAAAGCGCCCAGTTAAAGGCTCTCCTTGACTTCGTGCAGAAGGAAGGGTGTGAGCATCACAGCTAAAGGTGCGTCCCGATGAATCAAAGAATACTGCAGGCTGATTGCTACGCCCCTTAGCACTAGCTAAATAGCTATCATCGCCTTTATAACTTAAATTAGGCGCGTCAACATCATGTCCTTTGGCACAGCGCGCCCAGCCTTTAGCTGATATCACGACAGTAACGGGTTCTGAGGGCACCAGTTCTTTTTCACTAAGTGCTTTTGACTCACCGCGTTGCACAATAGGTGAGCGTCGGTCATCGCCATACTTTTCAGCATCAGCCATGAGCTCTTTTTTAATCAACGTCTTCATACGACGATCAGAACCCAGCGTTAACTGCAATGCATCGCGCTCTTTACTCAGCTCGTCTTGTTCACCTTTGATCTTCATTTCTTCTAATTTAGCCAGGTGGCGTAACTTTAACTCTAAAATGGCTTCAGCTTGAGTATCAGATAGTCCAAAACGCGCCATTAATTCTTGTTTAGGTTCATCATGGTGGCGAATGATTTCAATGACTTCATCGATATTCAAAAACGCAATCATCAGGCCTTCTAGAATATGCAGGCGAGCAAGCACCTTATCCAAACGGTATTGTAGTCGACGAGTGACGGTATCTCGACGGAATACTAACCATTCACTCAATATAGATTTGAGATCCTTGACTTGCGGACGACCATCTAGCCCAATCATGTTAATATTTACACGATAGTTTTTTTCTAAGTCCGTAGTCGCAAATAAATGTGCCATGAGCTGTTCGATATCAACTCGGTTAGAGCGAGGGGTAACCACCAAACGCGTTGGATTTTCATGATCAGACTCATCACGTAAGTCACTGACCATAGGAAGTTTTTTAGTCTGCATTTGCCCGGCGATTTGTTCGAGAATTTTCCCGCCTGATGCTTGATGGGGTAATGCAGTAATGATCACTTCGCCATTTTCTTCAGTGTATACGGCACGCATTTTAATTGAGCCACGCCCCGTTTCATAAATCTTTTGAATATCCGCTTTGGGTGTAATAATTTCTGCATCAGTGGGATAGTCTGGGCCTTGAACATGCTCAAGTAATTGACCAAGTTCTGTCCGCGAGTTATCTAAGAGTAACGAGCAAGCGTTCGCTAGTTCACGGACGTTATGCGGTGGAATATCCGTTGCCATCCCTACTGCAATTCCGGTCACACCGTTGAGTAAAATATGTGGTAATCGTGCCGGTAATACTTTGGGCTCTTTGAGGGTACCATCAAAGTTAGGTGACCAATCTGCAGTACCTTGACCTAATTCGGCTAATAAGACTTCGGAAAAACGCGATAACCTTGCCTCGGTATAACGCATAGCAGCAAATGATTTAGGATCATCTGGCGCTCCCCAGTTTCCTTGACCATCCACAAGTGGATAACGATACGTAAATGGCTGAGCCATGAGTACCATTGCTTCATAACATGCTGAATCACCATGAGGATGAAATTTACCAAGTACATCACCCACGGTACGAGCTGATTTTTTATACTTAGCATTTGCACTTAGTCCTAAATCTGACATCGCATAAATAATACGACGTTGCACTGGCTTAAGGCCATCCCCGATATGCGGTAATGCCCGATCCATGATGACATACATGGAATAATTAAGATAAGCATCTTCAGTAAAGCGTCTTATAGGGAGCTGTTCAACTCCGTCTTGATTAATTGTGACTTCGTTACTCATAGCGATCCATAGGATTCTTGTTATTGGTCTTATTCAAATCATAATACATTATGATTCTGAGTGATATGCTATAGACCACTAATCCGACAAAAAAATATGATGTAGCATAAACATCAATCATTATGCATTGTCAGTAATTGAAGACAAAAGATATTAGTTGAAATAGCGCTCAACATTGACCATAGTATCGTCATCGAGTAGATTCATTAATACGAATAAACATTAGCTTATATTTGCTCCCCCTAACATTTTGCAAATAATCATCAAACTTCAAAGATTACGAATGGTTTGTTTAACGTAGTTTCAGAATTAAAATAGGCACACCATTTGTCATGAACAAAAATCAAAGCACAGCTAAACGAGTCAGTCCGATTCAACACAAACTTAAAGCACTACCTTATTTATCGATACTTGCAGTAGATGATGTGGCAATAAATTTAGTATTATTGTCTACCTTTCTAAAAGATTCCAACGTTAAGTTAACAACCTCTAATAGTGGAAAAGTAGCCTTAGAATATTGTCACGAACACGAATATGATTTGATCCTTATGGATATTCAAATGCCCATCATGGATGGTGTAGAGACGACTAAGCACATTCGTAAAATTGAAAAAAACATGGGCACACCTATCGTTGCCGTCACCGCCCATGCATTTGATGCAGATAAACACCGTTTCCTTAATTCAGGCTTTGACGATTTCTTAGCAAAACCTATCTTGCTTGAAAACCTCCTTGATTTAATCCTCACATGGTGTGCAAAACCGAGTGAAATTGAAGTTTCCCCAGATAAAACCATCCCACTTGAGAGTGAACATACCAGTATAGTTGATTGGGAGCTTGCTTTAACACGCGCGAATTTTAACGACGTAGCAGCTCAAGATTTATTATCTAAATTCATGGTCATGTTACCAGACATCATTCAAGAAATTCGCAACGATAATAAAGAAGGGAATATAAAAGCTATTCAGGACAATATTCATAAACTACACGGAGCTTGTTGTTATACAGGCGTGCCTAAATTACAGCATTTATGTTTTGAGATTGAGTCCGGATTTAAGGTACAGCAACTTCACAATTTAGACAGCCAACTAGAGCGCTTAATGAATACTTATACAGCACCGTTTAGGCGTCTTGCTCAGCCTGCAGCTGCGTAAACATAAGGTTATCATGCGAATAACTCATTCTCAACATGCGCATTTTCTTCCTCAGTTTCTTCCACACTTACTAAACAGCCTAATCACCCACTAAACAGTCTGCTAACCCTTGTCTAAACAGGCTAATCAGCACTGCAGCCTATTCAGCTCAACACCACTTCAAGCATGCTTATGTGCATAGGGCTAAACAGCCCTGTATCGCACTGTACAGGGCTTTATGGCTAGCTTTTTAGCTATCTGTAAAGTTTGTATAGGGGGCGGGAGGGGGGCTGTGTAGGGCTTTGTAGTTGGTGTAGGTTGATAGACTTGCTAGAGGCGGTATAGGAAAAGGAGTATTGACAAACCCAAAAGACATGAGAGGGTATTATGATTTATTCCTTTGGCAGCTTTATATTGTTTAACTTGGAATGCTTTTTTAACAATATCACTCAAGATGACTCAATATTGGTAAGTTTAGTTCTTTAGCTAATTTCTTTGCATCCTCTAAGTTTTTCAATGCTGTACTAGCCCTAACATAGACCATTTCCTGCATTTTTTTATTATTTAACCCATATCCTTCAGAAATAGCTTTTAATGATGATTCTAGTAGGGTGTCTATAAATTTAATCTTCTCATCTGTAGCTTGATGTTGCGTAGTATTCCCTTGATTATGATGATAACGTCTCAACTCAAAATAAAACTTTTGGTAACCTTTATCCCACCACTTATCCGCAAGCTCTAAGATAGCATCTTTTGTCATCTGAACATCTTGAGGATTGGATTTTTTGAAAATACTAAACATATCTAATTTACCTCTTGCAGGCCTCTTGTTTCACGAATTATATTAACAATATCAGTTATATCGGATTCATACAATATTGCTTTACTTTGATTTTTTATGAGCGATCGAGTTAATTGATCAACACGTTTATCTATCTTTTGCCCTGGAATTCCATCAAAACTTCCAATGTACGCAAACACATATCTCGAGCTGGCATCATAATTATTTCCATTTTTACTAACAACTTGATTTACGATTGCTTGAAATATAGATTCAAATTCTGGCTCAATAATTAGGTCAAAATATACAAACAAATTATTTTTCACCTCATCAGTCGAAATGGTATTTTGTGGATTTTGCTTATGAGTTTTCTTATTGATTATCGGAGTCTTAGTCTTAAGGGGCTTAAGTGTTTTTTTTGGCTCTTCTTTTTTATAACTTCGGCTTCCTTTTTTAGAGTTGGAGCTTGAAAATAAAGATGATGTCAACCATACAGCTCCAACTCCTAGTAGTAAATATTTGACCCAATCAGTATCAGGATTCCTGCCGCCAGGCTTTAAAGATGCAGCCCTAGCTCCGCATCTACTTCCATCTTTAGCCCTATCATCGGGGTAATCACAGTTTCCCCCAGAGCAACCTGGTAATAAAGATACAATAATAAGCAGAAATAATATCTTTAATATTTTCATTCAAACACTCCTTCTAAATCAACCAACCTCACAAGCCTCAACACCCACTACGTCATTCCACACTCTTACCATGACTTCCTCAGCCCAAGCCTTATGCTTTTCCTGAACAGCTACAGCGTCATGAATAGGTAGTACAACTATGTTGCTTTCCATACCCTCTAGCATAACCCGCTTTATTATCTCGCCTTCATAGTTCATAGCTATGATTGCCCAGCCTTGGTAATAAGGTAGTTCGGGGTAAATGCTAAATACATACTTTTCGACAGCATTAAAATCAGGTTCATCACCATAAGGCTCACAACGCCTAAAAGCGTTCAATGCTTTATCTCTAGAATCACAGCTAAAAGCATACTGGAAAAAGGCTTTAACCTTCCCCTGAAAGACTCCAGTATTTAACTCTATATCTTTATAGAACGTTCTGGACAGCTTCTTATTATAGAAAAGAGCCACAGCAAGGCGAGGATGCGATGACTTAATATCAACCTCTACTATTGGCTCGCCATTGATTAGGCAGTTACTTCTCACTGGAATGCGTCTTTGTGGTAGGCGCTGAAAAGAGCAGTAGATACGCCCAGCACGCCCAACCTTACCAGAATAGATACGTGTCATAGATGACTTGGCAGCCCAAGAGTGAGGTAGTAGGAATTCGTTCAGTCTAGCTAAGTCTTCCATATCCTGCTTCAGTTGAATCTCATCGGATTCGGTAAGCTCAGAGTCAATACCAGGTTTTTTAGTAACTTTAGCGAATGGCGGCTTTGCAATATCAGCGCTCTCAAGATAGATGTAAACAGCTCTTCCTGACAACACACTTATGGGTTGTATTGCACTTCTTTGACCGCCCTCGCTGTATTTAGCGCCTTTAATGAGCTGTATAAAGCCCATTCCCTCAAGAGTCTTAATCACCCTTGTGAAGTGCCTGAAGCTCAGGCTTGGATAGTCATTGTCAGCCCCAAACGCCCCTGCATCCATTGGTATCTTACACCAGCTTCTTTCCATGACGCATTTACACAGGTTCAATAGTATAAGCTCTATATGCTTTATATACTCCTTGAGATACTTCTCCTGCTTGGGCTGGTAATCAGAGTCATCCAGAACATTCTTAACCATAACGTTTAATGCATTGGATTCTGAGTAGATATTTGGCTTTAAGTGGGCAGAAAAGAAGAAGTTGTAATCACTTTCATCCTTTTGGTTTTCATATCGTGTATGAGAGCTTTCAATCTCTTCAAGTAACTCTTTTCCACCTTTGTAGACTGCTTGTTTATTAATAGATGTGTTATGCATAAGTACTTGGGAGTCTATATATAGTTATTAAGGTTATATAGGTAGTAATAAGTATTCATATATTACCTTCTATACAGAGTTTTATAGCTTTAAAGCAGCAGTTATGTTCAGTCATTTACTGTTACCGACTGTTAATTAATAGGGCTTAAAAAGGCTGTAAAGCCAATAGTAATAGTATTCTTATGTTGTCTTGAATCAACGGTTTAAATAAGCCCTGCAGAATATTAAGTTCTGTTAATTGCAGTTAAATAAGCACCTTGCGAGCCTTTCACTTTTAATTATTATGTGCAGTTCATTTGGGATCGATCTTAACTCTCTTTATAAATGTAAACTGTAATGTCTTTTTATCTGTAAAAACAGTCTTAATAGATATTTAAGCTTAAGCTACATTACCCTCTTGTTGAGCTGCAGCTATAGCCAGTGACTCTTTATACTCGGAAGCTTCTGCCTTCATTGTCCAGTGAACATCAGTAATGCCTTGTTTGTCTACCATCTGTTTTATTTCAGCTAATGATGTTCTAAAAAATTCTTTTCTAGGGTTTACTTTGTTAACAGATTCACGATTGAAACGGCGGTGTAGCTCCTTTTCTAAAGTAGGTGCGTCCTCACTGTAAAGCATGGCGTGAATATCAAAAGAAAATGGCACAGATGCGTCACCAAGCTCTTTCACTCTATCTAATGGCTCTAGGCGTCGAGTCATCCCAATTTTAAAAACATTTTCACCAAAGCTACCAATGTTGCTTATTACATATACGTGCCCACGCCTTGTTTGCTGAGCCATGGAAAGGGCTCTTTGCCCTTTTAATTCAGCATCTTCTAGCTTACTTTCTAGGTCAGCTAACTTTAAAGCGAATTCTTTCTTTTGCTCTTCATTAGCATTTTCCAACTCTGTCCTAGCTTTTTCTAAGGCTTTTTGAATTAGACGCTCTTCCTTTTCTGCTTCTTTAATAGCTTTTTCTATTTCTCTTCTAGCTCTTTCTTCTTCTCTTATTCGTTGTTTTATTTCGCGTTGTTCAGCCAATTCGATTTGTCGTAGCTCGTGGGTCGCCACTGCCCACTTTAGCTCTTCAAGACGAGCGTCCAAGTATGCCTGATTGATTCTAGCATCTCTGAATGGAGCTCCGTTGTGATTAACTAAAGCAAAAGCATCAATTATTTCCTGTTTGATCTTGCCAAAATTATCATGCTTAACCTTCGCTAATGCAGAGTCGACTTTCCCATTAAACGCATCAACAGCAAAATGAATCGCATAGGTTTTTCTATAAGGTTCAACATAATTACAATCACCTGCGTGCCCATGTTTAACCATTTCTTTTACACGTTTTCTAGCATTTTTTAGATTAATACCTGATTCTTTAAAGCTAAATTCGTCAGCTAAATCATCCAATACTGAATGGTTAGGAATGATGTAATCATCTTTGTAGCCTTCGATTGTGTTTTTCATTGCTTTAATTGCATATTCATATGAATCTGCTTTCAATTTGGCTTCATATGCATCACCAGCAACCTCTTTTGCCTCTGCTTTGGCTAGTTCTATGATTCGGTCTGCCTCATGGTAGGCTTCCTTTGTTAAATTCACCGCATTTTCTTTAGCTTCACTTAATTTTTTGTTAGCTTTAATGTTTAATTCTTTTGATTCAGCGGTAATACTCACTGACTCTGCAGCAGCCTCAGCAAGAAGTGACTCAGCGGCTAAACGACTTGAGCTCAAATTCTTTTCAGCTCTTATCTTTGCCTTATCCAAAATAGTTTTTGACTCTGAAATATTTAATTGAGCTCTTTGTGTTGCATCTTCAAGTAAATTTTTGATATATGATTCCATATCAATTATGGGTGTATACTTTTCATTTAGCTGTTTTACTTGTTTTTCAAAATCATTAGATTTAGCTTTACTATTATTTAGCTCTTTTTGTGCAGCGTTTAATTTTTTATTGCTCTCATCGAGAGTTAGCTCTGCAATTTTTAACTTTGCGTCATTATCACGAAGATCTATCTGTGTTTTTTTTAGCTTTCGACGTAATGCCCATACAGAGAACAGTAAAACGATAAGCACTCCTAGCATAATGAGCTCTAGGTTTATGCTGTAGGGGGTAACTAACTCCATTACTACTTCCTTCATTTAAATTAATTAGGTTAATCGCTGTTGTAAGTTTTATAATATAGTCCAAAAAAACTCATTGGCTTTTGTCAAACCATGCTTTAAAAATTAAAACTACATCCTTTATAAGCAAGGAACTTGTCCCAAATTTTCAATTTTAAAAGTAGAGTTATTAAAAGTAATCGTTTCAGCGTCTTTCATTAAAGATATAAACTTGGAAAGCTCTTTAGGACTGGCGTAACCACCAACTTCACTTTCAAACCCACTGATATTAAAATGATATTTAGAGGAAACGCCTTTCTTCATAAAATAAATAGGGTAAGCATTTTGATTATAAATACTTGAATTTTCAAAATAAATACTAGGTCCTGAGGGCATACATGTTACTTTAAGAGATGGACTCTGAGATTTGAATTCAGTTTTTTCATGATGTTTAAGATAAGATTTATATTCAACATTTGAATATTTTTGCACTCTCCACAATGCTTTCCTATAAGAGTTGGCTTCGTCATCCAATTTTTTCTTCAGATCAATATATTCTTTTTGTTCGATTATTTTTTTTTCTTTAATTTCATCAGCTATTTCTTTTAACTTTTCTACTTCTCTGGCATCAAATACTATCTGATTGTTTCTGCTTACTCTTATAAGATTAGGTGATTGAGATTCATTATCATATTCACATAAGAACTTAGTGTCATTAAGATTGAAACTTAGAGTAATTAAGTCATTGGCATAACTACTGTCATTTACAATATTCCACTCTTTTGTAACTTTTTCCTCTCTGCTCAGCAATGAACTGTACGAGAATATTTCAGCTTTGAGTTTTTTTAGCTTTATTTCCATTTTTTCCAAACTGTTCAGTTTAGTATTTATAAGATTTTCTAGCTCAGGGTTCGCTGAGTCCAAGCATAAGTTTATATTTTCAATGATTCTAATTTTTTGCACTTCTGAAGGCGTAACTTTCTTTTCATTGATACTAGATTTTTGTGTTTGTAGTGACTTAGCGCCATCTTTTTGGAATATCCATTTAGAGAACTCAAGATCATTAAAAAAATACCCTATAACCATACCAATAAATACGCTTATTACATATTTCATAAACTAATTCCTAATGATTGCACAGTAATAGGCTGGTTTCTTCTTTAACACTTAAATGACATTTACTACTACTAATAGCTCTTTTCATATTTCTATTAATCTTATATTTAATTAATACATCCCATCCTGTCATACATCTAAGCACTCTTCAATAAGACTATTTCCTATACCGCCTCTAGCAAGTCTATCAACCTACACCAACTACAAAGCCCTACACAGCCCCCCTCCCGCCCCCTATACAAACTTTACAGATAGCTAAAAAGCTAGCCATAAAGCCCTGTACAGTGCGATACAGGGCTGTTTAGCCCTATGCACATAAGCATGCTTGAAGTGGTGTTGAGCTGAATAGGCTGCAGTGCTGATTAGCCTGTTTAGACAAGGGTTAGCAGACTGTTTAGTGGGTGATTAGGCTGTTTAGTAAGTGTGGAAGAAACTGAGGAAGAAAATGCGCATGTTGAGAATGAGTTATTCGCATGATAACCTTATGTTTACGCAGCTGCAGGCTGAGCAAGACGCCTAAACGGTGCTGTATAAGTATTCATTAGGCGTTAAATAGACCTAAACAGAATCTATACAGCCCTTGTCTAGTCTGCATTCCTTATTTCTATAAGCTTCATCTGCTTATGTAAGTTCTCTAAGTTAAATCCTTCACCGTAAGTCTGCCCAACAGTTTGCATACTCCACCCACCAATTTGGTCAATCATTTCAGTTGGCGTATTGTTGTTTCTTAGCCTGTCTCTTAAGCTGTGGCGGAAGCAATGAATAACATACTCATCACCAATGATAGCTTTTAATAGTTTGTTAGCTGAAGCACTAGCGCTGCTGCTACGGCAACTATTACTATCGGTATATCGTGGAAATAGGAATTCTGTTGTTGAATTCTTTACTGCTTGTTTAGCTGCCCAAAGCGAAGTTCCAACCAGTGGTATCAACCTTTGGCTAGATAAGGTTTTTAATGTTCTATGCTTGTGAGGTATTAGCTTTATATGAGGTATTTCGTCATCTAAGTTGATGTCGCTTAATTTGAGACCTGCTGCTTCAGCAAGTCGCATTCCTGAATCTGAAATTAAACCTAGCATCCAGCTAATATCGTCATCAATAGCCTTACATTCAAGTTGTATTTTGTTTATTAGCTCATTCGCAATGCTTGGTCTCTTCGATACCTTAGAATCTTTAGATAAATATATACCTGAAAAGTGATTCTTTATATCTAAACTAAGTTCTTTAATTGAGAAATTAACGATAGCTTTTAAAGTTGCAAGTAATCTTTTAACACTTGCATGGCTTAAGTCTCTAGATACAAGCATGTCTCGAAAGTTAATTGCGTCTTTTGAGGTGTAGGAACTGATAGGGCGGTTTTTTGCGTTATCTATAAAATACCTAACTACGCGTTTAGGTGTATTTTCAAATGATTTAGGCTTATTTTTGCCTTTAATCTTCAAGTAATGCTCAAGACATTCTAACAAAGTAGGCGTATCGTGCTTTTCAGAATAATCGATAGAGATGGATGTCTCAATATCGTAGTTTTTGAGTCGTATTCCAAGCCAGTAATCCTCAATTTTAGCATTTATAGACTTAGCCATTACTAAGGCTCTTTTATGAGACTTGGTTTTTAGCGTATGAACAATCTTCTGCTTGGAATAATAAGGTTTGATGTCAGCTGGAATCCAACGACAATAATAATAGATGTTGTTTCGACGATAAACGTATTTAGCTTCTACATAGCCTTCCACAGTCATAAAATTAAGCCCTTCTAAGTCATAAGGAATGCAGACTAGACAAGGGCTGTATAGATTCTGTTTAGGTCTATTTAACGCCTAATGAAAGAATCAATTAGCCTTATCGAACATGGGCAAGCATTGTTAGCTAAATTAAAAAGTCGTTAAGTAGGTAAATTAACATCTTCTTGAAGTGCTTTCACGAGTGCTACAAACTCACCCGCGGTTCTATCTAATTCAGCTTCATTGATATAAACATCATACCCTAAACGGTCTCTGAGTTTGTTCATACGATTGGCAAACATTCCTTGTACACCTGTTAATAGTTTCCCATCGGGTAGTTTAAATTTTTGGTCTTCAATAAGATCGGACCCTGCACACTGACCAGTATTACAGTTAGCTTCCATATTTTGCATCAATAAGGGACGTTGCTCCATTAACGTATTGGTCATTAATCGCTGTGAAATGTGCGCTAAGAAAGGGGCATAGTCTTTGATTTTAAATCCCACCATACTTAAATCAACTTGCTCAACCCCTCGAGTCACTCTCGGTGCGTCTACTCGCTGGAGGTTATTCCAAGCAATGACCCAGTTACCGTGACGATGCTGATAGTGAATACCGTCTTCAGTGAAAATAACAGAATAGTCTGGTTCTTTGATTTTAAAAAAACCAATCACCCCTGCGATAATCCCTAAAGCGATAAAGCCAATAGCAACGAGTATGAATTGTTGGGGCACAACCCCTAATAAAGAAAAACCGATAAATAATGCGACAATACCCAATAATAAAGTAGTGAGCCCGTTACCTTTTGATGCCGCTTTAATACGAATAATTTTATCCGAAACCTGAATAGGTTGAGTCATATAAGCCTCTATATATAAACGCAGATTGATGCCAACACCTAACAATCTGATGTTATGTTTATCTTCTTTATCTAATTATATACTCATCACATATTAATTTAGCACAATCCTCAGTTCTACATTTTTAGTGTTGTGCCTGATTGATTAACTTAGCTTGATGTTGTGCATCTATTTTTGCCTGCTTACGTGCTCTTATCCGGCATAATGTTGCGATGATAACTGGGGTATATACCAAGGATAATAAAATTGAAAATCCAACACCACCGGCTAAGACTACCGCTAAAGGTGGCCAAAATGAACCTGAAGTAAATAGCAATAACGGAATTAAACCACCGACAGTCGTAAACGTTGTCGATAGTATATGGCGACTACAACTCATAGTTTCTTTAATAATTTCTTCAGTATCACCAGATAGCGCTTTTGCATTGCCGTTAATCGCTGCTATGACGACAATAGAACCATTAATCGCCACACCTACCAAGCCGGCACATCCTAAAATAGGATTAAATCCAATCGCATAACCTGATAGCCACAGACTCAACATTCCCAAACCTATTGATAGTATCATCACTGATCCTATCACTGCGGCAAACCGCACACTTTTAAATGTTAAAATCAACGTGGTGATGATCATCACTACTAAAACAGGCGCATATGTGGCTAATTGCCCAATCGCTTCTTGTTGCTTATCTGCATCACCGGCCATTTTAACTCGGTATCCAGCCGGTAAAGGATAATCCGCTAACGCTAAACGAATTTGATTCGAGACATCTACCGGAGGTACTCCTTGTAACAACCAAGCTTGTACACGATTAACTCGCTCACTATCTTTGCGTGTGATGCCTGCGATAGCAGGTTTAAGTGTGAACTCCCCTATACTCGACAGCGGTAACCATGCATTAGCCGGATCATATCCAGTAGCCGCCAATGGTAATGCTGCTAAATTAATTAAATCACGACGCTGCTCATTACCTAATCGCACTTGAATCGGAATTTCTTCAGTTTGTTCGACAATGGACCCTCCATTTTGTCCTTTCAGTGCAAGCTGTAATTGCCCTGATAATTCACTTAAATTCAGACCTGAATTACTCGCTAGCTCTCGTGTTGTATCAATAATGAGCTCAGGCTCAGAAATATTAATAGAGGCTATAGACTGTGAAATACCCGGCGTTTCAGACATGATTATACGAATATCTTTGCCAATTTTTTCTAAAATAGCTAGATCAGGACCATATACATCAACTTCAACAGGTGCAGGGATTGGAGGACCTTGACCGAAGGGTTTAACGATGATTTTAGCCTGTGGGAATGAGGATTGCAGATCTAATTGCATACGATCAATTAAACTTTCAGCTCGTTGCGGGCTATCTACGTTAAGCACTGCATTGGCATATTCAGGTGAATTATCTTTGTTCATGACTTGGTTGTAGTAAACCATCGGCGTAGAATTACCGACCAACCATGTCACTTGTTCTATGCCATCACAATCATTGACGATCTCATCTATCTGCAATGCCAAATCATAGGTCGCCTCAAGCGCAGTCCCACGAGGTAAAAACACCTCAATTACAAATTGATCACGGTCAGCAGATGGAAAGAATACATTTGCGAGTGTGGTAGCTAAACCAAAACCGGTTAAACAAATAACAACACATGCGGTTAGGACGATAAGTGGCTTATGCAGTGCTTTACGTAAGAAATCTTGAAAGGCATTGGACACCTGCGGCAATTGAAACCCTTGTAAGTACCAAGGGGTATCATGGGCATGTGACTTTGGTAAAAAACGTGCAGCTAGAGCCGCAATTATCGTGATAGAAATCCAAAACGAGCCGATTAACGCCATAACGACAGATATCGCGATAGAACCGATAAAATCACCAATATTGCCATTGAGTAGAAATATCGGCATAAAGCCTAATATCGTAGTCAATGTTGATGCAAACAAAGGGGCGAATAAGTGCTGAATACTTTCGACAAATGCTCCCACTCGAGTCGCATTAGGTTTTAATAAGTTTTGTCTAATTTCATCCGTCATCACAATGGCATTATCAATTAGTAGACCTATCGCTATAATGATCCCAAATATCGACATTTGATGAATTTGTTCATCAAAAAAAGCCAGTGTAAAGACGGCAAAAAATGCACTCATGGGCAAGGATAAGCCCACTATCCATGAAGACTTAATGCCCATAAAAAATAGGATCACGAGCATGACTACGGCTGAACCTAACACGAGATTTCCAGTCAGCTCTGTTAACCGATCTTCGGTATAGCTATTTTGTTCAAAAATCAGCTGAACATCCACTGAGTCGCCATAAGCAGCTGTAAATTCAGCTGCTTTGTTTTTAACCTGCTCCGTCCATTGATCAACCCTCACATTCGTTTGCATCCGAGTGGCAACAAAAATAACCTCCTCGCCATTTAATAATGCTTTATTTGCCATCGGCATTTGCCAATCCCTAGATACGCGAGCAACATCACTGACACGTAAGTAATTTCCGTTTTCCGAAAACACGGGAATATTATTGATGACATCTAAACTGGCTAACTCTTGGGCTACTTGAATACGGAGATTAGCTTGCTCAGTAAATACCACACCCGCAGGCAATTTCGGATCAGCGTTACGGATAGCATTCGACACATCTTGGGCAGTTATCCCAATGCTTGCTAATTTATCTGGATCTATACTTACAGTGATCTGCTCGGACGGTTGTCCGAAGATATTGACAATCTCAGTACCGCTGATATTACGAAACTGATCTGACAGTTCACTAGCAAAACGTCCCACCATCGCCAAAGATAGAGTATCGGGGTATTTTGATTTTACAGAAAATAATGCTGTAAACGCAGTAGCCCCTCTTTTATCTTCTAAAATAGGTACCCCAGCTCCAGCAGGGAAACGGGCTGCAGCATCATTCATACTATCCCGTATTTTAGAGAATATTTGTTGATTATTTGAGTTATCTACCCAATCTTGTAATTCGATGATTAAGGATGAGAAACCGGCTTTTGAAGTCGATTCAATCCACTTTATCTCATACAGCTCACGCAATTCGTCTTCTAACACATCCGTTACCAGCGCTTCTACACGTTCAGCTGAGGCGCCAGGATAAGGGGTTAAAATTAATGCATTACGTAAATCGATTCGCGGATCTTCCAAACGGGGTAACGTATGAATAGCAGAAAGTCCTGCCACCATAACAATAATGATAGCTAAAGCAAGTAAGTGCCCACTTCGTATAAACATACTGTACCATGGGTAATCTGATGTATTATTTGCCATCTATCAGTATCCTTATTGAGCAACTGTCGTAGCAATATCACTCACTCGTGCAGTGACATTTTGACGAGAGACGAATCGGTGTGTGCCAGCCAACACCAATAACTCTCCATCATCGATTGCGCCGCGAATGAACGCTCGCTGTCCATCAGAATAAATAATTTCAACAGCACGATTTTCAATATTAGTCGCACCTTCTTTTGCCACGACAAAGACGTTCCACATACCTCGCACACCATTAGCGAGTGCTGATATCGGCACCCAAACACCCGTTTGATCCAGAGTGATAGATAAATCCACAGCGATTAAATCACCGACTAACGCATTATCAGCATTAGGCACAGAAAAGACCGTTTCTACCGTGCGTGTACGCAAACTACGCTGAGAACTAATAGTCAGCAGTTCGCCATCTACTATCAAATCATCGACTTTAAGCGGATAAATATTCCCAATATTTAACGTACTAGCAACTTCTGGTGGAATGGCGATACGTGCACTTAACGTTCTATTATTAGCAATTTCAAATATCGGTTGCCCGACATTAACGACCGCCCCTTCATCAACCAATCGGGCAATTATATCGGCAGTGTAAGGTGCTTTAATGGTAGATTTTTCTAATTCCAGCGCCAAGCTTTCCAATTGAGCCTCTATTTGAGTCAAGCGTGCTTTGGCAATATTATCTGCTGCTTGTGCATCATCTAAACGCTGCGGGGATTCTAGTTTTGCATTCACTAGTTCAGTAATACGTGACACCGAGATATTTGTCAGATTAGCTTCTGCTTTAGCGACATTTAATGCTGAATGCAGCTCCAGTAATTGAGCATCTATACGTTTTGTATCAAGTATAGCCATTGTTTGACCACGTTCGACGCGCTGCCCATCTTCAACCAATACCTGTGCAATGCGCCCGGCACGTTCAAATCCTATCTGCGCTTGCGAGGTAGACTCGATGCGCCCCATTGCACGATAATCTTTCGCAAACGTATCTTGATATTTAACCGGTATCACATCCACGATTTGTTCAACCACCTCTGGAGAGCGATGTTGAGCATTGCCAAAACCTGAGAACATCATAAGGCTCATTAATAAAATGACACTAACCCCAACCAATATAAATAATAAAGATTGATTACTGTTTTGTGTTTTTGTCTGAGTCATACATGTCCTTGGAAAAAAGTGAGTGTAATCCTATTAACCTAATGCTAATCTATAAATACTAGACCGTCTAGTGTGATTAATGATTAAAAGAGAGTTTTTGATGCTAAATTCCCCAAACACAGCTAAAGGTCGCCCAAAAAGCCTTGAAAAACGTACAAAAATTCTTACCAGCGCATCACAATTATTTCTTCACAATGGATTTGTTAACACCAGTATGGATAACGTTGCTAAGCATTCTGGGGTATCGAAACAAACCGTTTATTCTCACTTTGCTAATAAAGATGACCTCTTTACTGCAGTGATTATCGATAAATGTCATGAGTATCGACTTGACGATTTAGCACATAGCCACACCCAAGCACTGAGTGTTCCAGAGTTTGAGGAAGCATTACAACGATTAGCAGTTCAGTTTGTGGCATTAATGCACGACCCTATCGTTTGCTCTATGTATCAAGCACTCATCAGTGAATCCAAGACACAGCCCCATGTTGCTCAAATATTTTATCAAACAGGCCCGCTGCGCACCTTGATACAAGTTCAACAATTTATTATGGGCATGTTCCCAAGCATGGCAGAGCGAGATGCATTTGATTATGCAACTGACTTTTTTAATTTATTAAAAGGTGAGTATCACATGAAAAGTATCATGGGATTATACGAGCCAATGTCAGACAGTGATCAAGTCATCTTTGCAAAGCAACGTTGCCAAAAGTTTTTAAAAATACTCCCTGCTAGAGTCTAGGCACTCGGTCGGGCTTTTTGCTATAATCTTCTAAATTAAACTTAATCAAGTGCTTATGTCTGCATCTACCTCCAAGTTCGCTGGTAATCATATTTTGTCGGTCAATCAATTTAACCGTGATGCGATTGAATATATTTTCCATATTGCTAATCAAATGCAACCCTATGCGCAGCGCCAAAAGCGCACTGAAGTGCTACGTGGGGCAATTTTAGGGAATTTATTCTTTGAGCCTTCAACACGAACACGAGTAAGTTTTGGTACCGCATTTAATTTGCTCGGTGGTGAAGTACGCGAGACCGTTGGTATGAGTAATTCAGCATTGGCGAAAGGCGAATCCTTATATGATACTGCTCGAGTCCTGAGCGGTTATTCAGATATTATTGCAATGCGCCATCCCCAGGCAGGTTCAGTTGCCGAATTTGCTGCAGGATCACGCGTACCAGTATTAAATGGCGGCGATGGTGCCAATGAGCATCCAACCCAAGCATTACTTGATTTATATACCATTGAAAAAGAGTGTCATGCACATGGCTCTTCTATTGATGGTCTAAACATTGCGATGATCGGTGATTTAAAATATGGACGTACCGTTCATTCACTATGTAAATTGTTGAGTTTATATAAAAATGTTCACTTTACTTTAATATCCCCTACAGAATTAGCAATGCCGGAAAGTATCTTGACGGCCATCACTAATGGTGGTCATCAACTCACTGTCACAGACCAATTATCCGGAAGCCTTGATGCTGATATTTGTTATCAAACTCGTATTCAAGAAGAGCGCTTTACCTCTCAAAGTGAAGCGGATAAATTCCGCGGTAAATTCCGTCTTGATCAACAAATTTACACCAAACATTTTCAATCAAAAACCGTCATTATGCACCCGCTGCCACGTGATTCGCGTGCCGAGGCGAACGAACTAGATAATGATTTAAATCAACACCCTAATTTAGCTATTTTCCGCCAAACGGATAATGGAGTGTTGGTACGAATGGCCTTATTTGCCTTATCATTAGGCGTTGAGAACCTACTTCAACAACATGAAAAACCTGTTTTATGGCATACGCCAAAGAGTACCTTATGACAAAATCTGAAGAATTATTTGCCCGCGCTCAACTGACCATTCCTGGTGGCGTGAATTCCCCTGTTCGCGCGTTTAAAGCAGTAGGTGGCACACCGCGTTTTATCACTAAAACCGATGGCCCTTATATGTGGGATGCCGATGGCAATCGCTATATCGATTACATACAGTCATGGGGTCCGATGGTACTTGGACATAATAATGACAAAATTCGCGAAGCGGTCATTGCAGCAAGTGTCAATGGGTTAAGCTTTGGCGCACCAACTGAAGCTGAAATACATATGGCTGAAAAAGTCAGCTCTATGGTACCGTCCATGGAAATGGTCCGAATGGTCAATTCAGGTACAGAAGCGACCATGTCTGCGATTCGTTTAGCACGTGGTTATACAGCACGAGATAAAATCCTTAAATTCGAAGGGTGCTATCATGGCCATGCCGATGCATTACTCGTTAAAGCGGGTTCTGGCGCACTTACTATGGGTGTGCCTTCTTCACCGGGTGTCCCTGAAAGTTTTGCCAAACACACTATTACAGTTGAATATAATAATTTAGACAGTGTTAGAGCCGCCTTTAATGAACACCCTGACCAAATTGCCTGCATTATCGTAGAGCCTGTTGCGGGTAACATGAATTGTATTCCACCCGTAGCCGGTTTCCTTGAAGGCTTACGTGCGGTTTGTGATGAATTTGGGGCTGTATTGATTTTTGATGAAGTGATGACCGGTTTCCGTGTATCCCGTGGCGGGGCTCAAGAGCGCTACGGTGTTAAACCCGATCTTACCTGTTTAGGTAAAGTCATTGGTGGCGGTATGCCTGTTGGTTGTTTCGGTGGTAGTAAAAAAATTATTACCCATATCGCACCAACAGGGCCTATTTATCAGGCGGGTACACTTTCTGGTAATCCTATTGCAATGGCCGCAGGCTTAGCCGCAATGGAACAACTTGAAGCACCTGATTTATATACGAGTATATTTGAAAATACCCAAGCACTTGCTGAAGGGATGACTGCCTTGGCACACAAACATGGCATTCCTATGACCTATAACGTCGCTGGGAGCATGTTTGGCATATTCTTTACTGATGTGGAGAAAGTCACTAACTACCAACAAGCCATTAATTGTAATACGGAACAGTTTAACGCCTTTTATCATGGCATGTTAGCTGAAGGCGTTTATTTGGCCCCCGCATCTTATGAAGCAGGATTTGTATCAAAAGCACACACGATGGAAATTATTGAAGCGACTCTCGCCGCTGCCGATAAAGTATTTGCACAAGTGGCACATCTTTCGTAAAACGACTTTAGAGTAACGAGCGCCTTATTATTAGGCGCTCAAGACTGCCCTCTTAATTTGATGAAATCAAGCGAAGGGGCAAAATATGCCCCGCCAGTTAGCGCGTTGGTGTAATCCAAAAAAGCATCATATTCATCTGCTTGTGTCCCAAAAATCATACTATGAAGCATCGTTTTAAATGGCTGAGAAGAATGGCAATGACTGACAAAAAATAGTCCTTGTTCGCGCATATTCGCATATGGCATTGACTGTCGAAGTAGACATTGTTTACCGTTAATATCGGATAAATCTGTGACTCGGGAGCGGATATAATGAGAATTAGCGTTCGCCTCCTCGCTCACCAAATGGTGCTCACGAGTGCGACCCATAATTTTCTCTTGATGACGTTCCGACAATAACTGCCAGCGCTGCATATCATGTAAATATCTTTGCGTATGTACATAAGAGCCACCAATAAAATCTGGATCTTCATCACCAATTAATGCAATTGACTTTTTATCTACACCACGGGGATTATCATCAGCATCAATAAAGCCAGTCAGGTCACGCCCATCAAGATATCTAAAGCATTTTATATCTTCAACTAACTCTACATGCAAACGTAATAAATCATGTACTTGCATACTAATGGCATGCACAATGTCTAATCTATCGGCGCGGATTTGAATTAATAAATCGGAAGTGTTTGAAGGTGCAACACGATCATCACACTGCATATCAGGAAATGGGCTTAATTCCAACGGACGCAACCCAGGATAAAGTTCGGAAAAATAATCACTGCCAATACAAACAACACCAGAAACCATCGCCTCATAGTGCTCATTATCAAAATTATCAAAGATATCCAGTACCCGAGCTAATTTTGCTCGGACCGCTTGTTCATCTTCATCGATAATGTTGTATTGTAAAAACTGTGCATGCAAATTTGGCTCTGCACAGATCCCCTTTTGTGGTTGGCTCATACTATTATCAACTCAACTAGTTAGCGACTAATATCCTGCGGCGTGGCCGTCTTTTCGGCTTTCTGACGCGCCAAAATACACTTTATTATTGGCATCATAGCGTATCGCTTGATATCCGCCAAATGCACCAGATACATCGCGCAAAACATGACCTTTTTTTAATAACGCTCTTCGAGTTTCTACCGCAAAGCCCGACTCAAGTGAAACATAACCGCCATCGGTCATTTCAGACCCCGTTGGCTGAGATGAGCCACTATGAAGTATACGCGGCGCATCACCGGCTTCTTGGGTGTTCATACCAAAATCAATCATGTTCATAATCACTTGAGCATGCATTTGCGGTTGAGCACCACCGCCCATGACTCCAAAGCTTAAATATGGCACATTATTTTTGGTCACAAAGGCCGGAATAATGGTCTGGAACGGGCGTTTATTCGGCGCATAAACATTAAAATGCTCAGGATCTAAGGCAAATAACTCACCACGATTTTGTAGCACAAAGCCCAATCCAGTCGGCGTCATTCCCGAACCCATGCCACGGAAATTACTTTGAATAAGCGATACCATATTGCCATTCTTGTCTGCGACTGTCAGGTAAATAGTATCGCCTTCATTGATTCCTGCATCCACACGCTTAGCCGCTCGATTAGGGTTAATAGTGCGTTGACGTTCTGCTGCATATTGTTTTGAAATCAATCGCTCAACTGGTATATCGTTAAAATCCATATCAGAATAAAATTTTGCACGGTCTGCAAAGGCTAATTTTTCGCCTCAACAAATGTATGCACATATTCTGGCGAACCAAACCCCATACTTTCAACATCATAATGCTCCATAATGTTGAGGATTTGAAGTGCAGCAATACCTTGCCCATTAGGGGGAAGTTCCCAAACGTCATAACCTCGGTAATTAGTAGAGACAGGCTTCACCCATGTCGAAGTGTGACTGGCTAAATCAGCATAAGATAAGAATCCACCCTGAGCTTTTATGTAAGCGTCAATCGTACGCGCAATATCACCTTTATAAAACGCATCACGTCCACCTTTGGCAATTTTTTCATAAGTTGCAGCAAGTGCAGGATTTTTAAAAATATCTCCCGTATCAGGCATCTCACCATCCGGCATATACGTCTCTTTAAAACCTTCATATTGACCAATACGTGCCACTGAGCGATGTAAATAATAACTAATCAGTTCAGAAACAGGAAATCCCTCGCGAGCATATTGGATGGCAGGGGCTAAAATGTCAGTCATTGGTGTGGAACCGAATTTTTCATGCATCTCAAACCAACCATCTACTGTCCCTGGAACAGAGACAGGCAATGCACCAAACTTAGGGATTTCAGTGATCCCTTGCTGTTTAAAATAATCTAACGTCAGGCTTTGCGGAGAGCGACCAGACCCATTTAGGCCATGGAGTGTTTTGGTTTCGGCGTCCCAAATGATGGCATAAATATCCCCTCCAATACCACAGCCAGTTGGCTCAACGAGCCCCAGCATCGCATTGGCGGCAATGGCCGCATCTACTGCGTTGCCACCATTTTTAAGAATATCTAAAGCGACTTGGGTGGCTAAAGGTTGACTTGTGGCCGCCATACCATGCTGAGCAATGACTTCTGAGCGACTCGCAAACGCTTTACCTGTTACACGATCATAAGCACTGGCTAAAGGCGTGACCAATGTTAAAGAGATTAGTAGCAATGATCCCAAAGTACATTTCAGTTTTGCACTAATGTCGATTATTGATATGTTTGACTTTATTTTTATTATTGTTTGTACCAACATGACAGTTCCCTTTAAAGTATTGATATAATATACCTTGAATTAGGTTATATTTAAGAGAAGGAGTACTTACAGATACGTTTTAAAACGTATCAAGATAAAGTGCTTCAACCTTAGTTCGTGCCCATTCGGTTTTACGCAAAAACTTCAAAGACGATTTAATCGATGGATCGTTTTTGAAGCAATTAATATTAATCATTAGCGCTAAATCAGACCAACCGTAATGCTCCACTAACTTGGTCAAAATCGTCTGCAACGTCAATCCATGCAATGGATTATTTTTTTGAGTCATCGGTGCTATCGGGTTATCTGACATCTATCTTCTCTTATGAACAACAATTAATAAGGCATTTATGAGTACATTAACCGAAAAACAAAAAATGATCCAAGGCCTTGAGTATTTTGCGAGTGATAAAACACTAGTTAAGGAACGGTTTGCAGCCAGAAAAATACTCGATATCCTCAATGCCATGCCACAAGACCAAGTCAAACAGCGTGCGAATGTATTAAAAGACCTCTTTGGACAAACAGGAAAGCGTCTTTATATCGAATCTACATTTAAATGTGATTATGGCTATAACATTCATGTAGGCGAAAATTTTTATGCTAATTTTGGATGTGTTATTTTGGACTGTGCAGCCGTAACGATAGGTGATGATTGTATGCTCGCACCTAATGTGCAAATTTATACAGCTACACACCCTCTAGACCCGGTAGCTCGAAAAAAAGGCATTGAACTTGCTAAGCCTATTAGTATAGGTCATAACTGTTGGATAGGCGGTAATGCAGTGATCAACCCAGGCGTAACATTAGGTGATAACGTTGTTGTCGGTGCTGGGAGCGTTGTGACTAAGAGTTTCCATAGTAATGTAGTGATTGCAGGCAATCCTGCACGTATCTTACAATCATAGAGGCTTTTTAACGGCATTTGACGACTTTGGTTGCAGGATGCTGGCATTGAATTAATGCAAGGCTTTCTATTTAATAAGCCTGGATTTGAATGTTTACCAGAAGTCAATTTTAGCAATTTAACAGACTCATTATCTATAATTGCTTAGTAAATTAATATCGATACATTTACTGGCATTAGGTGTCATTAATCATCCCGTCATTAAGTATAGAAATATTCCCTACCAAAGCATGATGTATCATTAATTGAGTTATGTTTAGACTGAATTTTTGGCTATTAGTAAAAAATAATTATGTCTTTGACTCACATTGAATACGGTTTTGAATGGCATGAACATCGGCATAATATTTATGCCGAATTACACTCCAGACCCTTTAAAATAATCTCTTCAGATGCCCATATATCGCATGTGGCATTATTAACTAATGAAAAAGAAAAAAAACAACAACGACAACATTTATTATCCTTACTTAAACAGCTAGATATCGATGTAGAAAGAATCGAAGGCTCTTGTCAAGTTTATCAAGGTAAAGATTTTATTATTCGATATGAAAACCATTTAGAGTTTTCGACGCTCACGATTACTGATACAGCCATTAATACCTCAGCATCTGAACCTTTCGCCAAGACCGCTTTACACCGATTACCCCAACGTTGGTTTGCTGATTTTCCTGGCAAAACTATTGCAGCATTTCACATGCAGGTTAACTTTAACAAAGTGACCTCATTCCCTAAACCCCAGAAGCTCAAGCCTGTCTTTGACCATAAATTAATGGTTGGCAGTTTACCCCAGCATGGCGCAGCACAAGTATGGACAAGTTTTCATACTCATGATGATAACTTTGGACGATTTTTAATTTTTAATCACCATATGTCGAAAGGTCAAATGGGTAGAATGGTCCAACGTATTATAGAGATTGAAACATATCGGCTAATGGCCATGTTAGGGTTTATGGAAGCTCGCGCCTTAACGCCTGAGCTTGCCTCAATGGATCACGCATTAGCCGACATTACTGACCAGTTAGCAAATGGCTCAGCGTCACATGATGACGATTTACTTAAAGCACTTACGGATTTAGCGGCCACTATTGAGGCTATCAGAGCCAAAACAACTTTTAGGTTTAATGCATCACTTGCCTATCATGGTGTCATGATAGCTAGAATCAATGAATTGAAAGAAGATGAAGTCTGTGGACACTTAACTATCAAAGAGTTTTTAACACGTAGGCTAACGCCGGCAGTTAATTCTTGTAGCAATGCGCAAGATCGACTTGAAAACCTATCTAAAAGAGTTAATCGCGCCTCAGATATGCTTAGAACCCGGGTGGAACTGAGTATTCAAAGTCAAAATCAGCAACTACTCAGTTCTCTTGAGCGTCGTTCACGTTTACAACTGGCCTTACAACATACGGTAGAAGGTTTATCCGTTGCTGCTATTAGTTATTATACTGTTGGGCTCATTAAATATTTAACGGATGCGATATACAATGCTGGTTTTGCGATTAATAAACCGATGATCATGGGTATTACTGTCCCAGTGATAATTGGGAGTGTTTGGTTTATGACCAAACGAGTGCATAAAAAAATCAGAACGTTAGCACATACCCGTAATCTATAACATACAATAAAAAAGCCCTTCCGAAGAAGGGCTTTTACACACATTAGATAGTTCTTATTATAATATTTGAATACTTATTTTGACGTAGTAAAGTCAGGGTAAGCTTCTAAGCCACACTCACTTACATCCACACCTTCATATTCTTCTTGTTCACTAACTCGGATACCCATAGTTGCTTTTAACGCTAACCATACCACCATGCTCGTTGCAAATACCCATACAAAGATAGTTAATGCACCGATGATTTGACCAGAGAAAGAAGAACCGTCATTAGTGATTGGTACTAATAATAGACCTAATAGACCCACGACACCGTGAACAGAGATAGCACCAACTGGATCATCAATTTTCATCTTATCAAGTGATAAGATACTGAATACCACTAACACACCACCTATAGCACCGAAGATAGTCGCTTGTAATGGTGTCGGCGTTGACGGTTCAGCAGTGATTGCAACTAGCCCCGCTAATGCACCGTTTAATGCCATAGTTAAGTCAGCTTTACCAAAGAGAACACGTGCTAGTAACAATGCTGCTACACCACCACCGGCTGCTGCCATATTAGTATTCATAAAGACAACGGCTACTGCATTTGCACTCTCAACTGTCGCAGTAGCTAATACTGAACCACCATTGAATCCAAACCAACCCATCCATAAAATAAATGTACCTAATGTCGCTAATGGTAAGTTACAACCTGGGATTGCATTGATTTTACCGTCCTTAGTGTATTTACCTTTACGTGCGCCTAGTACTAATACACCTGCTAATGCAGCTGACGCACCAGCCATGTGAACGATACCTGAACCTGCGAAATCAGAGAAACCTAAATCACCTAACGTATACATGCCAAATACAGACGCGCCGTTCCAAGTCCAAGAACCTTCCATTGGGTAGATGAAGCCTGTCATCACAACAGTAAAAGCTAAGAAAGCCCATAACTTCATACGCTCAGCAACCGCACCAGATACGATTGACATCGCTGTTGCTACGAAAACCACTTGGAAGAAGAAATCAGCTGATGGTGCATAAGTCGCTGCATCTTCGGCCACACCGGTTGCGCCGTCACCCATAATACCGTCTAAGAAGATACCTGCTCCGCCATACATGATGTAGTAACCACAAATCATATACATAATTGAAGCTATCGCATAAAGCGCGATATTTTTAGTTAAGATTTCAGTCGTGTTTTTAGAACGGACGAGTCCGGCTTCTAACATAGCAAAACCAGCTGCCATCCACATTACAAATGCACCGCAGATTAAGAAATAAAATGTATCGAGTGCGTAACTTAATTCAAATGTTGTTTCCATGTTAGTTCTCCTTACAACGCTTCACTATCAGCTTCACCAGTACGAATACGTACAGCTTGCTCAAGGTTATAGACAAATACTTTTCCGTCACCGATTTTGCCAGTACGGGCATTTTCAGTAATGACTTCAACTAATCGATCAACTTGGTCATCATTGACCGCGATCTCTAGTTTTACTTTGGGTAAGAAATCGACTTGATATTCTGCGCCACGATATAATTCGGTATGACCTTTTTGACGACCAAATCCTTTTACTTCAGTGACGGTAAGTCCATCAATACCAATATCGGAGATAGCTTCACGCACATCATCCAATTTAAATGGCTTGATAATCGCAGTGATCAGTTTCATGTGTTGCTCCTAAATGTAAAAATTATTATTCATACATCCTATTACAAACATTATGCCAAAATTATTTTTATCAATAAAAACAATGATTTAAATTAAACTGGCGTTTGGTTTCCACATTCTTAATGCACTCATATCTCTCAAAATAGTTCAAAATGCACTTAATAAGTGCATCTAAAAAGTGCATTTATTTGCTATGATCCAACCGAATATGAACTAATTGATAAACGCACTCTCTTACTCCTCATGACGATGATAATTCACCATGACATATCAATACCTGATGCACATAAACGGTCAAGCACTATGGTTCGCCGCACGAATATGTGGGCGTGGTTCATCCTTTCTATCTTGCTGCATAGTGGGCTATTGATAGTCCTGAGTACATTTTCAAATCCGCCAGACACCCCTCGACTCACCGCACCACCGATACTCAATGCCAGGCTCATTATACCTCTAGCGCCAAAGCCGAGCCCTTCACCTGAACCTCCTCGAGAGGTATTAAATGAACCATTGAAAATTGAATCTTCTAAGCTGTTACCAGAGACAATCAAAAATGACACATCAAAATCAAATGTCGCTGGAGAGGACTCAGTTGTAGACGTGCTACCCCCCATAGATAAGCCCGAGGTCGCTTTGATGAAAGATGAGTCTGCACAAACAGACATGATAAAAGCGCAGGCTAAAATAGCGTTTCAGCGTGATCAAAGACAAGCGATAACTCAATATTTTAATCAACGATCAGGGATAGAACTCGATGCGCTAAGGCAAGAACAAGCCAATGCCTATGCCAAAGAACAAATAAGTCCTCGGTTATTTAAAGGCACGGTGCCATTAAGTGCGCAGATGCAGGATACTAAATTAATACATGATGCTAAGATTGATGTGGATTGTGCTAAGGGGATCAACCAAGTATTAGCCACTATCAGTGCATTTACGTTACAAGCTGTAGTGTGTCAGCAGAAAGGGGATATTGATCCGTTTATTCAAAAACGCTTGCAAAAGCTAAGTCCTCGAGAACGTTCAGGTGAGCTGCTCACACCTAAACGACGCGAACCCAAACCATAAACATGACCCAGTAATAAACACAAAAAAAACCAATTTATCAAAGGTTCCCTAAGAGTCGCTCCCACCACGATCTTTTCTTCGGTTTGACGGGCTTAGGCTTTTGCACCACTGCCCCATTACAACTCATTACTTTTTCATTCAAACCTGATGAAATAGCCGGTAATGATATACTCCCAGGGCAACCAGCTAACATTTGCGCCCCCGTCTTAGCATTAAAATGAGCGATTTCTAAACCTGAAGGGAAACGTCGAGATAATGACTTTGGTTCCATTTGAGCCTGGAAATCCATATAGACTTGCATCGCACCGCTACTGCCACTAAGACCGGTTTTAGCATTATTATCATCCCCTACCCAAATACTCGCGAGTAAATTCCGGTCAAACCCTACAAACCAACTATCACGATAATCATTTGTCGTACCGGTTTTACCCGCTAAATTAATCCCACCAAAACGTGCGCCTAGTTGTTTTGCTGTGCCTTCTTTGGTGACTTTATGCAATGCATAATTTAATAAATACGCCACGCGCTCATCAATGCGCTGCTCACTGTAATCACTGTGCATCCATAACAACACATTGTCAGGTGATAACACCGCGCTCACCGCATGTAAGGGTCTATATAAGCCATCATTAGCGAGCGTTTGATACATTTGATTGACTTGTAATGCCGATAAATTGACTGCCCCTAATGAAATAGCCGGTAACGCGGGTACAGGTTCATCGATGCCTAATGCCGCTAGGGTATCTACTACATTTTCAATACCAGTATCTAACGCGACTTGTACAGCAGGCAAATTACGTGAATTGATCAACGCATCTAATAAGCGTACTTCACCTAAAAATTTCTTATCTGCATTTTGTGGCGCCCAGCGCTTTCCTTGTGGATCTTCCATCACTATCGCTTGATCAGGCAACATGCTGGCAAGTTGATACACTGTCGGCTCGCGTAGAGCATTATAATAAATTGCAGGCTTGACTAAAGAGCCAATTGAGCGGCGTGCATCCAACGCACGATTAAAGCCTTTCGTATCCACAACGGCATCACCAATCATGGAACGAATACCACCACTGCGAATATCGCTGATCACCATCGCCCCCTGTAAAGCACCTATATTTCTCTTACTCGCTATCGCTGCCACTCGAGTTGATAAGGCTCTCTCAGCGCGGCGTTGGGCATTAATATCTAACGTTGTGAAAACTTTCAAACCTGATTGGCGAATATTGGGATCAGCTAATATAGTACTCAGTTCTCGTGAAACTTGATCCATAAACGCAGGATGTTTTCCGCTAGCTAAACTCGTTCCACTGGCAACTTTTAATGGCGAATTGACCGCATTTAAATAGGCTTCTTTCCCAATTTTATTTGCATCAAATAGAATTTTAAGCACTAAATCACGTCTTATTTGAGCACGTTCTGGCGATCGTCTTGGATTATAATAAGAGGGACCTTTAAGCATGCCTACCAAAGTTGCAATCTCAGGAAGGTTAAGCTCATTTATCGGACGGTCAAAATAGAAATGTGACGCCAGTCCAAAACCATGTACTGCTTTTCCCCCATTTTGTCCTATAAATACTTCATTCAAATACGCTTGTAAAATCGCTTCTTTACTATAACGCGCGTCAATCACCAGTGCCATTAACGCTTCTTTAATTTTACGGGTATAAGATTGTTCGCGAGTTAAATATAAGTTTTTAACGAGTTGTTGAGTGAGGGTTGACCCCCCTTGAACCTTTCGACCGGCACTGATATTGGCCATCAAAGCACGGGCAATGCCGATGGGGTTCACTCCCCAATGAGAATAAAAACTGCGATCTTCTACCATGATCAAGGCTTCGGTCAGGATCACTGGCACTTCATCTAGCGTAACCAACATCCTGTCCTCTCGACTGCCCGGCACGAGTCTAGTAACCAACCAAGGCTCAAAGCGCAATTGAGGTAAGGAATGATTTGTATCTAAATCATTAATAGCGCTGATACGCCCTTCTTGCCATTGAATTCGAACATGTCGTTGTGCCGCGTATCCATCGGCAAAATCAAATGCCCGCCGATAAACCACTAATGAGTTCCGCCCAACGGCATATTCACCAACATTCGTGACGGTCGATTGACGCCGATATCCGAGTAGTTTGAGCTCATCAATAATTTCTTTTTGAGTAATTTCTTCTTTGATGCTAAATGTCAAAGGACGGGCATAAATTTGAGCAGGTACTTGCCATTTATTGCCAGAAAAATGGGGCTTAATCAACGCATCTAAATACAACAAATACGCAGCTATTAATGTGAACATCACAATAGTCAAGGGCCAGAAATGCGCTTTAAACCAGCCGGATATACTTTTTAGCAAGATTTTTTTCTCATTCTAATATTTACATTTCGCATATTAACAAAAGCGACTAAATTATTGATAAACATAAGACTATTTTAAATTAAAAATACCAACACACAGTACATTAATTATCTATTAACTTAATAGTAACAGTATCGTTGTAACACTCTAGTCGTAATGTTATAGACAAGCTATACAGTAATTTCTAGTATGGTTACATATTGACCATCTTACTGCATAGGCAAGAAAAGACCATGGGACAAAGTGAGCACGAGGAAATACTTCAAAGCATTAACAAATACAGCCAAGTATTTAATGCGATGGTACAAGATATTTTATCTAAACAAGCCACTGACGATGCCAAAATCTCCAACGTTGCTTCGATCTTTGATCCTAACAAACTTATCTCGCTAATGTCAGATAAAGTGGAGATTGATTCTGCGAAATTACTCCAATCGCAAATCTCATTCATGGAAAAACAATCTGCATTATGGCAACAAGCTAGCATGGCGATGATGGGTGAAGCTGCCCAGCCAGTCATTACTGAGCCGCGTTCTGATCGCCGCTTTGGCCATGATGAGTGGCAAGAAAACCCCGTATTTAACTATCTCAAGCAAGCATATTTATTAAATTCACAAATGATCGAAAATATTGTTGATGCGATGGATTTCAAAGATGTAAAAACAGCGGATCAAATCAAGTTTTACACTCGCCAATATATCAACTCTGTTTCCCCGACTAACTACGTCCTGACTAATCCAGAAGTGTGTGAAGATATTTTAAAGTCGAATGGTGAAAGCATCCTCAAGGGCATGCAAAACTTTATGGAAGACTTGGAAAAGTCCCCCTTAGAAGCATTTAAAATTACTCAAACCGATCCCGACGCTTTCACAGTAGGTGAAAATCTCGCAACCACTCCCGGTGAGGTCATATATAAAAATGAATTAATTGAATTGATTCATTATCATCCAACAGTAGAACACACCAACGAATTACCGTTTTTATTTGTACCCCCGTTTATTAATAAATATTACGTGCTCGATTTAGACGAACAAAAATCAGCGGTCAAAGCGCTACTTGACGCAGGTAATGATGTATTCATGATCTCTTGGGTAAACCCTGATGCTGAACTTGCTGACACAGATTTTACTGATTATATGAAAAAAGGCCCCATAGCGGCACTCGATGCGGTGTGTGCTATAGCTAAAGCAAAACAAGTCAACTTAACGGGTTTTTGTGTCGGTGGCACACTCAGCTCAGTGACAACGGCTTACCTACGCAGCAAAGGTGATAATCGCATTGCTTCGTTAACTCTACTCACGACCTTGTTAGACTTTTCTGAACCGGGTGAAATTGGAAATTATTTATCTGAAGAAATGTTACCGATGATCGAGAATAATGCTGATATCAAAGGGATCTTTGATGGTCGGATCCTCGGTCTTTCATTTAGTTTACTCAGAGAAAACAGTCTATTTTGGTCATTCTTTATCAAAAATTATTTACAGGGCAAAGATCCTGCTCCATTTGATATTTTATATTGGAATTCTGATTCAACCAACATTCCTGCAGCGTGTTACAAGCAATACTTGCGTAACACCTATTGGGAAAATAAGTTGAAAGATCCGAATGCCTGGGTCATTGACGGTGTAGGCATTGATTTGTCAAACATTGACGTCCCAGTGTATTTCCTCGCAACGATGGCTGATCATATCGTGTTATGGAAGTCAGCTTACCAAGGATTACAATATGTATCTGGAGATAAACGCTTTGTATTAGCTGGTTCAGGCCACCTAGCAGGCGTCATCAACCCAATCAATGGGGGCAAGTACCCACATTGGCTAAATAATAACCTCCCTAACGACGCAGAAGAATGGTTTAGCGGTGCAACTGAGCATGCCGGTTCCTGGTGGAACGATTGGCATACATGGCTAGACCAAAAATCAAGCAAACACACCAAGGCACTTAAGCCTGGTTCACACAAAGACTATCCCACGCTTTACCCAGCGCCGGGGAAATATGTGTTAAAACGCTTGTAAACATATAAAAAGCAAACGCGTCAATATCGATAAGATGCGATTTAAGTGAGTCCTTATGGTGACACCACTTTACTTTTAGTTGTTGTAAAAGATAACTAGGTTTGCTTGCGCTCGAATTTAAATTAGAAAAGGAGGTATAGATGACAACCATTGCATTTCCAAAAGAGATCAAACAGGATGAAAAACGCTGTGCGTTAATGCCTAGTAATATCAAAGCTTATACATTATTAGGTCTTGATATCGTTGTAGAAAGTGGACTAGGAGATCATATCTTCATTTCCGATGATGCTTATGAAGCCGCAGGTGCGATAGTCACCTCGCGTGAGAGCATTCTCGCTGCTGGCGATTTTGTGATTACCGTCAATAAACTCCCTTTAGCAGACGTTAAACTATGCAAATCCCAAGCATGTTTGATTAGTTTCCTAGATCCCTTTAATGAATTAGATTATCTCACCGCTCTATCCGACTCAGGGCAAACGAGTATTAGTGTGGAAATGATCCCCCGTTCAAGTCGTTGCCAAAAAATGGATGCGTTGAGCTCCCAAGCAAGTCTCGCCGGTTATTCGATGGTAAGCATCGGCATGCAACAATTAAATACTATATTACCCATGATGATGACCCCATCAGGCACCATTAAATCGGCGAAAGTATTCGTGATTGGAGCTGGTGTTGCAGGTCTACAAGCCATCGCTACAGCTAAGCGCTTGGGCGCAACCGTGACTGCGTTTGATACCCGTGAAGTGGTTGCCGAACAAGTTAAATCACTCGGTGGTAAGTTTCTAGAGATTGATTTGGGACAAACGGCCCAAACTGAACAAGGTTACGCCACCGAACTGACCCCCGAACAAATGGCTAAGCAGCAAGCTGCGCAAGAAGCTTGTATTGCAGATTCAGATATCGTGATCACTACAGCACAATTATTTGGTCGTAAACCACCGAAATTAATTAGTAAAGAGACTGTTGGTAAAATGAAACCTGGCAGTGTGATTGTTGATATGGCTGCTGAAAATGGTGGAAATGTAGAAGGAACGGTCGCAGGCAAGACGGTATTAAAACAAAACGTTTACTTAGTAGGTAATGGCAACTGGCCCTGCATGGTTGCTAAAGATGCCAGTCAAATGTATGCCAACAATATGCTTAATTTGATCAGTGAATTTGCTGACAAAGAAACGAACACGGTGAACTTAGATTTAACTGATGACATTTTACAAAGCTGTGTCATCACCCATGCTGGCAATATTGTCAATCCAGTGATCCGTAAACACCACAATATTGATTTGGAGAAAACTGTATGATCGCTATTTATTTACTATTCATTCTCATGTTAGCCATTTTCTTAGGTTTTGAATTGATTCAAAAAGTCCCTGCAACTTTGCACACGCCATTAATGTCAGGTGCCAATGCTATCTCAGGCATTACTATTTTAGCGGCTATTGTTCTGGCTGGAAATGATTCTGGTACTGCTGCCACCGTGCTAGGTGTCATTGCTGTGTTTTGTGCGACAGTCAATGTGGTAGGTGGATACTTAGTGACTGACCGCATGCTTGCCATGTTCAAAAAGAAGTAAGGAGACAAATTTATGGATAATTTAATATTAATCAATATTGTGTATGTCATTGCCGCAGCTTTATTTATTTTTGGTCTCAAACTATTAGGCAACCCTGCGACAGCCCGAAAAGGCAATATGCTTTCAGGGCTCGCGATGCTAGTTGCCATTATTGTGACCTTAATGGACCAAAATATCGTGTCATATGGATGGATCATGGTCAGCATTCTTGCGGGTTCAGCCGTCGGGGTCTATGTCTCCAAAAAAGTTGAAATGACAGGCATGCCAGAGTTAGTGTCACTCTTTAACGGTGTGGGTGGTTTAGCCAGTGCTGCAGTAGCGATAGCTGCGATGGTCGCCTCAGAGCTATCTAGTGGGATTGCAAGCATAAGTGTCATTGCCTTAATCATAGGTTCAGTCACATTTTCAGGATCATTAGTCGCATGGGGCAAATTATCCGAGCGAGTTTCCGGTAAACCTATCGTTTTTAATCAACAAGCTATCGCTAATTATGGATTGATTGCAGCAACAATACTATTCAGTAGCTTGTATGTGCTAAATCCCTCTTCGCTATTCTTTATTGTTGTGGTAATTGTATTGGCACTAGCCATCGGGGTGATGGTGGTATTACCCATTGGTGGTGCAGATATGCCCGTAGTCATTTCTTTATTAAATAGTTATTCGGGCTTAGCCGCCTGTGCAGCTGGTTTCGCCCTTGAAAATAACCTTTTAATTGTCGCAGGAGCTCTGGTAGGAGCCAGCGGTATTATTCTTACGAATATTATGTGTAAGGCGATGAATCGCTCATTAATCAACGTGCTCACGAGTGGTTTCCAAGAAGTAGTAACCAACGAAATTGTGGTCGAAGGTGAAATTAAACCGATCAGTGCCGAAGATGCATTTTATGTTTTTGAGGCGGCGCAGTCTATTTTAGTTATCCCTGGTTATGGAATGGCAGTTGCTCAAGCACAACATGCAATGAAAGAATTACAAGAACTGTTAGAAAAAAATGATGCCGAGGTAGTCTATGGTATTCACCCTGTTGCGGGGCGTATGCCAGGCCACATGAATGTATTATTAGCAGAAGCAGATGTTTCATATGATTTATTATTAGAAATGGATGAAGTGAATCCTCGGATGGAAAACTTTGATATTGCGATTGTCATTGGTGCTAATGATGTCGTTAATCCGGCAGCACGTGAACTGGAAGGTAGCCCAATTTATGGTATGCCTGTCATTAATGCAGATTTAGCTAAAAACGTGTTTGTTATCAAACGTAGTATGTCTTCAGGCTTTGCTGGTGTAGATAACCCCTTGTTCTTCAAAGATAATACACGAATGATTTTTGGTGATGCAAAAGAGGTTATCAACAACATCGTACGTCAATTTAACGATTAATTAATATGCCTCTCTTTACCATCCTAATGAAGAGATAAAATAGCAGTTTCCTTGCGAGTATGGGGAAACTGCTATACAGTATTGTTTTAACTGTATTGTTCATAATCCTGCCTCCAAGGAAATCTCCTCTGTGATTACTATCAAAAAATACCCTAATCGTCGTTTATACGATACATCACAGAGCAAATACATTAACCTTGAGCACATCAAAACCTTAATCAACGAGCGTATCGAGTTTGAAATTGTCGATTCGAAAACAGCGGATGTGATTACTAAGTCTATTTTATTACAGATCATTAGCGAATCCGAAACCAACCAATCTCAATCATTGTTAACTGATAAGCTACTGCAACAATTGATTCGTTTTTATGGTTCAGATATGCAGCCTTTTGTGAGGCAATACCTCGAGCAGTCTCTGGTCCAATTCATGGAACAACAAGATAAAGTGCAATCCGTGGTTAAAAATATGGTCGATACATCTCCAATTGGGATTTTTGGTAAAATGATGGAAACGAATTTGCAAGCATGGAACGCAAGCAAAGATAAAAAATAACCTCAACCAGCACAATTCAACTCACTACCACCATCGTATTACGACTATATTTTTTCGCACCGCAACACCCCTCAAGATATTGATATAAAAAACTTTTAAAAATAAATCTGAAAATTTATGTTGCACCGCAACAATTTTTACTTGACCTTTTTTTGTACAGTTACTATTATTAAATCAAGTCAATGTTGCAGCGCAGCATTTAATTAAGTGATTGAGGACAGAATCATGTTTGGTAAATTTTCAGAGCAAGTTAAAAAATCGACAAAACCGGTCAACTCACTTGTTGCATTAAACGCGAAAAAATTGGAAGAATTATCGCAAATGCAAACAGAATTTTTCACAGGCTTCATGGCTGATAGCGTTAAATACGTTGAGGCAATTACCATACAAACTGAAGTCAAGGGTGTCATTGCCGCGCAAACATCTTATGCAGAAGCGGTTAAAGAGCGCATCGCTAACGCTTCTAAACATACTTATGGTGCAATTAATGACATCCGCGAAGAGTATACGGATTTATTAAAAACCAGTTTAAATGATGCATCTGCAGAAGTTCCAGCCGCTTTTCAAGCGCCGACTGTAGCTACGGCAGCACCATCTAAGCCAGCAGCCTCTGCAAAACCAGCAGCTTCTAAAGCTCCTGCTAAAAAAGCAGTTGCTAAACCGGCATCAAAGCCAGCGGCTAAAGCGAAACCTGCAGTAAAAACAGCAAGCAAGCCGGCGACAGCAAAATCTGCAAAAGAAGCACAAAATAAACCTGTTACAAAGCCAGTAGCAAAACCAGTAGTGAAAGCAGAAGCTAGACCGGTTGCAAAGCCTACTACAAAGCAAAACACTGCGACTCCAGCAACTGCTGCAGCGACAAAAGCGTAATACCAATTTTTATATTAAACTAAACGGAGTAACATCATGTTTGAACAACTAAATGACCAACTTAAAGAGTCAATGAAACCAGTAACTGAACTAGCAACATTAAACATGTCTACATTACAAGACATCGCTGAAAAACAAAACGCATTATTCTCTAGCTTATTAAGCGACGGCATGTCTTTCGTTGAAACGGCAAGCAAGCAAAAAGATGTTATGTCTCTTGCTGAAACACAAAAAGCCTACATCGAAGGTTTGCAGGAAACTGTGACCGAAGCAGCTAAAGAATCTTATGAAGTCATAACTTCTGCTCAAAAGAAAGCAACTGAGCTTGTAAAAGAAGCTTCTGAAGAAATGGGTACTAAATTTGCAACGGCAGCTGCTAAGTAATTAGTCAGTTCTTTAAGCAATATGACATAACACTTCGTTAGTGCCGCAATAGTGATGCTACGAAGTGTTATTTATATATACGGCATAAATTCTTTTCTATGCTTCAAGTAACAAGCTAAGGACACCGCATGAACAATTACCAAGCTTATGACTATATGGCCCGTAGCGCGCAAGTCATGCATGAAGGATTAAGTATCCTAAATGACTTTAGTAGCCACCCAGCGAATCCTTTTTCTTACACTTGGCCTGGCAAAGTCACCAAAGCATCTCTTGAAACCGCCATGCGCTTAACTCGTCGGTATGAAAAAATTGGCTTTAACATTGATGAAGTAACTATTGATGACAACACTTACTTAGTTAAAGAAGAAGTTGCTTTTGCCAAACCATTTTGTGATCTAATCCACTTCAAACGTATGGGTAAAACGGACAACCATAAAGTGTTATTAGTCGCCCCCTTATCAGGGCATTTTGCGACACTGTTAAAAGGCACTGTAGAAGAGTTACTGCCAAGCCACGAAGTATATATCACCGATTGGGCTGATGCGCGAGAAGTCCCGCTATCAGAGGGGCCTTTCAGCTTTGATTGTTATGTATCCTATCTTATCGAATTTATGCAGTTTTTAGGTGAAGACACTCATCTAATCGCAATTTGCCAGCCAACCGTTCAAGCATTGATTGCGACAGCAGTATTAGCAGAAAATAAAGACAAAGCGACACCGGTATCATTGACTTTAATGGCTGGCCCAATTGACCCTACTCAAAATCCAACCCGTGTGAATGAATTTGCGCAAACACGTCCTATGAGCTGGTTTAAAAATATAGCTATCATGCAAGTGCCTTATGGATATCCTGGTGAAGGGCGAAATGTATACCCTGGTTTTATGCAGTTGGGTGGTTTTATCTCGATGAACCAAGAAACGCATAATAAGAAATACATAAATTTTTTCCAAAATTTGTTGGTCGGTGACACTGAAGATGCAGATCGTTTTCGCGCATTTTATGATGAATATATGGCAGTATTAGACATTCCAGCTGAATTTTACTTAGAAACCATTGAACGCATCTTTAAAAACAATGAACTTGCACAAGGTAAAATCACCTATAATAATAAGCCTGTAAATTTCGACGCTATTAACAATACGGCATTATTAACCGTTGAAGGTGCGGATGATGATATTTGCGGATTGAAGCAAACCGAAGCGGCTCAAGATATTTGTACACAAGTACCTAATGGCATGCGTAAACACCATGTTCAACAAGGTGCAGGACATTATGGGATTTTTAGTGGTTCAAAATTCCGCCAATATATTCGTCCATTAATCTCTGAATTTATCCATAAATACGATAAACGCTAAATCTATGTGAAACTTCATGCAAAATCTCGTACTATTCAATTTCATAATTAGAATGAGATCACGCATGAAGCTTTTACCCTCTTTATTTATCATCTCAGCAAGTTTTGGGATGACTTTACCTAGCTATGCACAAATAAATTTCTCCGAGTGCATCAGTGCATTAACAACTCAAGCTAAATCTAACGGCATAAGCCAAGTGACGATAGACAAAACCCTTAAAAAGGCCAAACAACGTGAACAAGTTGTGAAGCTCGATCGTAACCAACCTGAATTCCTAGCAACATTTGCAGACTATTATTCAAAACGGGTCAATGACTGGCGTATCAACAAAGGTCGTGAAAAATTCAATGAACATCGAGAGTTCTTACAAGCACTTACGGACCAATACGGTATCCCAGGTCAATATCTTATGTCATTTTGGGGCTTAGAGACAAACTATGGTGGGTACAAAGGTAAGATCCCAACGATTGATGCATTAGCAACTCTGGCATGTGAACCTCGCCGCAAAACCTTCTTCACGAATGAGCTAATGACCATGTTGGATATTGTACAAAATCAATCTTTAGATGTGGATACGATGAAAGGGTCTTGGGCTGGGGCGATGGGTCATACTCAGTTTATGCCCACGACTTATGCACAATATGCTATTGACGGCGATGGTGACGGGAATATTGATTTATTTAATTCTGAGCGTGATGCGCTGGCATCTGCTGCAAACTTTCTTCACAAACTTGGCTGGGAGCCTGGGTATCGCTGGGGCCGAGAAGTCACCTTGCCACGAGATTTTGACTACTCACTCGCAGACAGAAAAATTAAAAAGCCACTTTCTTTTTGGCGTGAACAAGGCGTAAAAACGGTTTATGGACATGCCCTATCGGATATTGATTATCCAGCGTCGGTCATCGTACCATCAGGCTATAATGGCCCAATTTTTTTAGCCTATAAAAACTTTCACATTATTATGCGTTGGAATGCATCACAATCTTATGCTATTGCAGTGGGAAAATTAGCCGAACAAATCAATAATGCCCCAGGCTTAGTAGCATCATTCCCCAATACACAACCAATATTGCGCGATGAAGCCAAAGCTTTACAGCGTCATTTGCAAGCGCTTGGTTATGATGTCAATGGTATAGATGGAGTGATTGGCTCAGGTACACGTGCTGCAATTCGCGCTTTTCAGCTAGATAATGGCATGATTGCAGATGGGTTTGCGCATCCTGAAGTATTTGAAAAAGCCGCCCAATTAGCCACCTCATAAACAAAAACACCTACATTATATGTAGGTGTTTTCCTTAATTGCTCTCACAAAATACTAGGCCAAAGACTTAGTACATGTGTTGGCCGCCATTGATTGACAATGTAGAACCGGTGATGAAACCAGATTCATCACTAACTAGGAATGCTACTGAGTTAGCAATGTCTTCTGGGCGTCCTAAACGTCCTACAGGGATAGTGCGAATGATTTTCGCTAGCACATCTTCAGGTACCGCACGTACCATATCAGTATCTACATAGCCTGGGGCAATCGCATTAACCGTAATCCCTTTTGCTGCGCCTTCCTGAGCTAACGCTTTGGTAAATCCATGAATTCCTGACTTTGCAGCAGCATAATTTACTTGCCCGTACTGGCCAGCTTGACCATTAACCGAACCAACGTTCACAATACGACCAAAACTACGCTCACGCATACCTTCAATTACTGCACGACATGTATTAAAGCATGATGCTAAATTAGTTTGGATAACCGCATCCCACTGCTCAAAAGACATGCGATGCATAGTACCATCACGTGTAATACCTGCATTATTAACTAACACATCAACCGGTCCAATATCATTTTCTATTTGTTGGATCGCTGTGTTTGTCGCATCAAAATCTGATACATCAAATTTCACCGCGGGGATACCTGTGCGCTTCGTAAATTCAGCAGCTGCGGTATCATTACCACCATAATTAGCAATAACGTTGTAACCTATTTCTTTTAACTTAAGGCAAATCGCTTCACCTATCCCGCGAGTACCACCTGTAACTAGAGCAACTCGTGCCATTTTAACTCTCCTTGAATTAATTATAATGATAACTATGGTTCAGTACATCATTGCAAAATGTGTAATCTGGATAACGTATATCCCTATTGTAAGCTAACATTGTGTATATTTTTTATACTACTTTAGTGGGTTTTTATAAATATTGAGTTTTATACTTATAAATATAAAGGGATAGTAGGGTAATACGTTTTAGATAGGATTAATTGAAGAACAACGTCACACTTTCTTTAGGTACTTAAAGGTGTTGATTCTTATGCACTAAAATATAGCTTCTCAATTCGATAATGAGTAAACTCATTTCATACGTTTATTTTGGAAACTTTTACATGCAACATTCATTTCGCCTGAGCATTCAGTGTCCGGACCAGGTCGGTCTTGTCGCTCAAGTATCTCAATTTTTGGCACAATATGGCGCCACTATTTTAGAAGCTAATCACCATACTGATTTATCCACAAAACGCTTTTTTATGCGTCACGAAATTCAAGCCGATTCAGTCGATTTAGATATGGCGACATTTGAAGCAGCCTTTACTCCAATCGCGAATAAATTCAATATGGATTGGACTATTTCAGATCCTGCACGTTTACCGAAAGTCGCGCTATTAGCAAGCCATGAAAC
Source organism: Glaciecola sp. HTCC2999 (assembly GCF_000155775.1). Classification (GTDB taxonomy): domain Bacteria; phylum Pseudomonadota; class Gammaproteobacteria; order Enterobacterales; family Alteromonadaceae; genus Opacimonas. The sequence goes on along the minus strand of NZ_DS989811.1, from coordinate 337,059 downwards.
GCATTGTTTGGCCGATATTTTACATCGCTGGCATACCGGTGAGCTGAATTGTGATATCCCTTGTATTATTGCAAATCACGAGAAAATCGCCGATATTGCCGCTTGGTACAAAGTACCGTTTTATTTTGTTGATTTTAAAGGCCAAGACAAAGCCAACGCATTTGCTCAAATTGAAGATACACTTGAGAAATATGACATTGATACCGTTGTACTCGCTCGATTTATGCAGATTCTCCCAGAAGCGATGTGTACTAAATGGCATGGTCATGCGATTAATATTCATCATAGTTTCTTACCTTCTTTTGCAGGAGCTAAACCCTATCAACAAGCATACGACCGTGGAGTGAAACTGATCGGTGCAACCTGTCATTATGTGACTTCTGATCTAGATGAAGGTCCTATCATTGAACAACAAGTCATGCGTATCTCACACAGTGACGCAGCTGCTGATATGGTTCGTAAAGGGCGCGATTGTGAAAAAACGGCACTCGCTAACGGGTTACGTTATCACATAGAAGATCGTGTGATGATCGACAAGAATAAAACCATAGTGTTTGCATAATACCCTCATTTTTCATAAGGTATGCTTCGGAATAAAAACAATATTAACGATGGATACCATTTATGAAAAAACCTATTATCTCAGCGATTGCAGCAGCAGTCGTTATTAGCCTTGCTGGCTGCTCAGAGAAACCGAATATAACAGTAGCTGATGCCACAGCAGCGAATCAAGTAGTAGCATCAACGGCAGAATCAGTCGCCGCCACGAATATCCTCATGCAACCCTTTACTGGTCCTTATGAAGGTGTTCCAGCTTTTGATAAAATGAATTTAGACTTACTTATTCCAGCGGTGACCGCCGGTATGGAATTACAATTAGCTGAGATTGATGCTATTGCAAATGATCCTGCCGCACCAAATTTTGAAAATACTTTTGCTGCAATGGAACGCGCAGGTAAAGCATTAGATAACGTATTTACTTACTGGGGTATCTGGGCATCCAACATGTCTAGTCCAGAATTTAGAGCGATTCAACGTGAATTAAGTCCTAAATTATCAGAATTTAGTTCAAAAATTTCTCAGAACAAAGCACTCTTTGAAAGAGTTAAAGCGGTTTACGAAAGTGACGAATATAAAACGATGACATTAGAACAACAACGCATCGTGAAATCATCTTATGAAGGCTTTGTGAGAAGTGGAATTTTACTTGATGAAGCAGGTCAAAAGCGTACAGCTGAGATAAATAAAGAACTAGCCAAATTACATACTCAGTTTGCTAATAATGTCTTGAACGACGAAGAAAGCTATGTCACTTATATCACAAAAGATCAGCTTTCTGGCTTACCCGATTCATTTGTCAAAGCATCCGCAGCGGCAGCAGAGCAACGTGGACAAGCAGGTAAATACGCGATTACCAATACTCGCTCATCCATGGACCCTTTCTTAACGTATTCAGATAATCGAGAACTTCGTGAAAAAGTATGGAATACCTATTATTCACGCGGGGATAATGGTGACGAATTTGATAATAATGAGATCATTAAACAAATATTAACTCTTCGTCATGAACGAGTGCAGTTGCTTGGATTTGATAATTATGCCCAATGGCGCTTACAAGATCGTATGGCTAAAAACCCAGAAAATGCGATGGCGTTGATGGATAAAGTCTGGCCCGCGGCAATCGCAAGAGTTGAAGAAGAAGTGGCAGATATGCAAGCCATTGCTGATGCAGAGGGTGCGGATATTACAATCGCACCATGGGATTATCGTTACTACGCAGAGAAAGTACGTAAGGCGACTTATGATCTTGATTCAGACGAAGTAAAAGCTTACTTACAGCTAGATAAATTACGCGAAGCGATGTTTTATGTGGCCGGTCGTTTATTTAATTTCTCATTTACGCCTGTTCCAGAAGGCAGTGTCCCGGTTTGGCATCCTGATGTGAAAGTATGGGAAGTGAATGATAAAACAAGCGGCGATAATATTGGTCTGTGGTATTTAGACCCATTTGCACGTCAAGGTAAACGCTCTGGCGCATGGGCAACTTATTATCGTTCTTACACGACGTTTGATGGTGAAACCAATGTACTTTCATCGAATAATTCCAACTTTGTGAAAGGTGCTGAGGGTGAGCCATCATTGATTTCTTGGGATGATGCAGAAACCTATTTCCATGAATTTGGTCATGCTCTGCATTTCTTAGCGTCTGATGTTGCGTATCCTTCATCACACAGTGGTGTGCGTGATTACACTGAGTTCCAATCACAGTTATTAGAACGTTGGATATTAACAGATGAAGTGATTGATAATTACCTAGTGCATTATGAAACCGGCGAGCCAATTCCCAAAGATCTTGTTGCAAAAATCAAAAATGCATCGACATTTAATGAAGGATTCAAAACCACTGAATACATGGCCTCAGCCATCATGGATTTGAAGTATCATACAACTGATCCAAGTACGATTGAACCTGATGCATTTGAGCGTGAAGAACTAGCGAAACTGGGTATGCCAGAAGAAATCGTGATGCGTCACAGAACCACTCATTTTGGACATATCTTCTCTGGTGAAGGATATGCTGCTGCTTATTATGGTTATATGTGGGCAGAAGTACTGACCTCAGATGCGGCCGAAGCATTCGCTGAAGCACCTGGTGGTTTCTACGATGAAGAAGTTGCGGATCGCTTAGTGAAGTATTTGTTCGCCGTACGAAATGCAATGGATCCAGCTGATGCATATCGTGCTTTCCGTGGACGTGATGCCAACGTAGAAGCGCTGATGCGTGATCGTGGTTTCCCCGTACCCAAAGCAGAAGAAGAGTAATCGATGTAGCAGAGTTGCCGAAATGGCAACTCTGAATACTGATTAAACCATATGAAGCCTCATACTAACCAACCTCTTAGCGATTATATTGAGTTTTCTATCGAAGAAATGATAACTCGATCCGCTGCTGTTTATACCAGTTTAAAACGGCGTCACAGCATTCGGCAATTCAGTGATCGTGATGTGCCTAAAACGGTGATCGAAAACTGTATTAAAGCAGCCGGAACAGCCCCTAGCGGGGCCAATCATCAACCATGGCACTTTGTCGCCATACACTCTCCCAAGATAAAACGTGAAGTGCGCGAAGCTGCGGAAGCCCATGAGCAACGCTTTTATGACGGACGAGCCGGAGATGAATGGTTAGATGCGTTAAAGCCACTCGGGACTGACGCTCAAAAACCGTATTTAGAGCATGCCCCATGGCTGATTGCGATATTTAGTCAAAAGAAAGGCGGCGTGAATGTCGGTGAAAAGCACACTAATTATTATGTCCACGAGTCCGTTGGTATTGCGACAGGTATGCTGATTACTGCACTACATGAATCAGGGTTAGTAACGTTAACACACACGCCAAAACCCATGACATTTTTGAGCAAAATATGTAACCGGCCTGATGATGAGAGACCCTATATGCTGATTATAGCTGGCTACCCAAGTGTTCATGCTACTGTGCCAGAACATGCATTAAACAAAAAGTCTTTAGATGATATTTCGACGTTTTTGTAAATCAATAAAGTAAAAACAATCCTTCGTAGCCACCTATTTCGATCTGAGACACATACGCGCCAATATTACCATTGGCATCAACCGTTCGCATCGGCACCGCTAAATCGATAGTGATCGTCGGGGCGTTAAAATAGTCTGGATTCTTACCGCCAAAATCAGTGCGATAGAGCACTCGTCCATTTTCAAACTCGCGTGCCAATACCATCTCCACCGGCGCACCAGGGATCACATTATTAGCAGAGCGATAGGCAAAATAAGTGTAGGTCGGCTTAACATACACAGCTGAGCCAGGTAGGTCAGGATGAATCGCTTGTTCCGATGCAGAATTACCCACAATTGTATAATCACTCGGCTCAGGTGTACTTGTTGATAGCATAAGCGGCATCAAATCGGCATTATCTGGCGCGCTATTAGCAGGATTTCCTAGCTCAACGGCGAGTAATTGTGTGGGCTGATACGCAATATTTTTCGCAATATCTGCCTTCCAAAAATTATCTTCTGTCGTGTTGTCACTTCCATAAATATATCCATTATTCCATTGATGGAAATAACTCAATTGTTCATGATTATTTAAGTAAAACTGCGCCAAGTTCGAATATTGGTCTTTTTTCCAATTTTCCTCAGTATTACCAAAATATTGCACCCTCCCATAGCGAGTTGTCCCTTGGAATATGACGTTTCTGCCATCAGCGGCAATGACCGAATTATCCCAATATTTCGACAGCCCGGCATAACCACTAAAGCCGGTAGATGGGAATAAATAATGCTCTCTCAAATACACACTACCAGCGTCAGTTAACTCATTCTGACCGTTACGGCCAAAGAGGTTAGCGGTACCCACATTTAAACCAATTAACGCATCAGGGATTTCATCTGTAAACCGACTCAATAATGAGGAGAATTGATCTGAATATAACATTTCAGCCTCATCACTGCCGGCTTCCAAACCAAGCTCTTCTACCCTACCACCAGAGAAAACGGTGAATTGATTCTTTCCAATTAGCTTATTAGTATCGTCGTTATACGCGCCGTTTAAGCCTTTTTCAGCCCATTGCACGGCATAATGACTATAGATGGCATTGGCAAAATCAGGGTGATTGACGTTAGTGAGAGCCCAAGAAGATTTCTGACTCCACATCTTACCAAAAGGGATGACGCGCGATTCCCAACGAAAGCGTGCCGTTGCATTTTTATTTTTACGTTTTCTGAATTCTTTGTGAGATAAATAATTATCATTATTGGTATCAGCACTGATATCAAACCCTTTAATTAGACGCCATTGAGTAATACTTTGACCTTCATAGTCGGTATCGGGCGCGCCTGCAGGTTGAACGATTTTAAAACTATCTTCGAGTCTAATATTATTCAAGCGTGGTCTAGTCGCTATATTATCGCTATGCCACTTTACACGGACAACATACAAGCGCCCACCGTCACGAATAAATTGGTTGGCAAAGAATTGCCCGCCGCCATAGGTCAGCCCGCTACCATCGCTCGTGGTAGCTCTTATCCAATCTTCAGGCATCTCCCAAATCACATTTTGGTTACGTGTAAAACTCCGTGTGTTATCTTTGTTGATGTCAAACGACTGCCATTGGGTGACTTGTCCAAAACTATTAATCTGTGATGGATACTCAATCGTGAAATGTCCAGCCCCCGCAAATTGGCTAAAATCAAATCTAAGCCGGTCGAATTGTTCTGAATGATAGATATACAGTGCACCGCCGTTTAGCGCATCTTTGAACACATCGGCATCCCAATTAGGATCTTGATATAGCCAAAAACCGGAGTGGTCAGCACTGGCTGTATAGCCAACTATAAGCGGCTTTCTATTTAATATTGAATCTTCACCATAATAAGAATCGACTTCAGCGAGAACGGTATCTTCAGAAAAATGTAAGAAAAAATCCTCGTAATCAACACCATTTAATTCAGCGGTGTTGCGAATGGCGTCTTCTCTCCACTGTGGATTGAAGTCTAAAATTTGATTATTCATGTAGCCCAATGTACGCACGCGCGAATTGTAAGCGACATTTTCATAGGCGCCAAACACAATATCCGCATTAGTAATTTCCCAATCGATAACATCTGCACTACTAATGGTATTATTCTGTAAATCATATCCATCTTCATGCAAACCTGGCAATACAATGGCAGTGCCAGCATTAACATAATTTGAACAGAACATTGCAGTCAACATGGTTGTGTAAACGCTCTTTTTTAAGAGGGAGTAAGTATCGTTGAGTAAGCGAGTTTGCGATTCACAGTTCATGTTCCATGCATCCTATTATTAATTATATTGATGTATATAATTAACCCTAGTAGACGTTTGCGAAAACGCAATTAATGACCGTAAATAATTGATAAAAACAGTAAAGTGTTACTTATGATTTATCATTGAGATGTAATAGTAGCGGTTATTCAAGTTTGAGTTTCACAATCACATCTATCACTTTATTTTGCAACCAAATGGGGGTTAGACGGTTCATCCAAAATGTGCATTTAGCTTTAAATCCAGGAATGATGATGAAGCGTTTCTTATCTAGTCCGTTAATGATCTGCGTAAGTGCTTCAGATAAGGTGAGCCGTCCTGCGAAATCTTTCAAGATACGAGTGGCCGGGTGCATTGTTTTAAGCTCTTGAGTGACCATAGGCGTATCAATTTCAGGCGGACAAATTACACTAACAGTAATGCCCTTGGGGGCGTATTCTGCTCGAATGCATTGTGCCATACCAAGCACCGCGAATTTAGAACTTCCGTATGCAGAATATCCGTAGATCCCTACTGTACCTGCCATAGAAGCAATAAACGCAAATTGATCGCCACTGGCCATCAATGGTAAACATGCAGCAGCCAAATGGCGAGAGCCTAATACATTCACTTGATAAGAAGCACTAAAGTCATCCGCAGTTAAGGTTTCAAAAGGACCGGCTCTTAATATACCAGCGCAATTAACGACTAAGTTCGGTACGCCTAACTGAACGCTAACCTGTTTCACGCCTTGTTGAACTTGTTTGTTATTAGCGATATTCACTTGGAAGTAGCTTACGTTTAAGCCAGTGACAACATGATATGTCGCTTTATCGAGATGTTCTTCTAACTCATTAGGTGCCAGCACATCAAAAATAGCGATATGCGCATCTCGCCGCAAATAATGCTTTACTAGCCCTAAACCAATACCACTGAGACCACCGGTAATAAGTATCACTTGTTTCATATCCAGTTCTCCAAAATGAGTGTATCGCGATGCGCAAACTTTATTTGATAATTACATCTATCGTCTTACCCAGTGCACCTTGATTCTGCTCAATAACATTCAATCCTTTTTGACCCGCTTGATGGGCTATTTGAGGTTGCTTAAGCCATCTTTGACATGCTCAATGGCATCTGTTTCGTTCTTGATAATATATAATCCACCGGGCTTGAATTAATGTTTCACAAATCACCGGATTGTTATAAATATACGCCCCCATTAACACCGGAACCCCCATACTGGCTGGCTCCAATGCATTATGTCCACCGCGATCAGCGATACTCCCGCCGACAAAAGCAATATCTGCACAATGATATAAAGGCGTTAGCACCCCCATAGCATCAACTAATAGTACTTGCGTCTGAGGATTAATCTCCATTCGCTGTTCCCAACGCTGCAATGACAATTGCTGTATTTCTATGAGCCTTTGTACTTCATCAAAGCGTTGTGGGTGACGAGGGACTAGCACCAGTAATAACTCGGGGCATTCTTGAGATAAATACTGATATACATTCAACCAAAATATTTCTTCATCAGCATGGGTTGAACCGGCTATCAGTACCTTGCGACCTTGGGCTATGATGGCATCACCAAATACTTTGATATCCTCAGGAATGCGATTATCAGTGACTTGATCAAACTTCACATTTTGCGTGAGCGTCAACTTTTCAGGCACTACACCTAAACGCAGATAAGCATCATAGTCTCGTTGACCTTGTGCACACACGTGATCAAGATGGGTTAGCATTGGCATAAATAACCAACTAATTTTAGCATATTGCCGCGCTGACTTATCGGTCATGCGCGCATTGATCATGGTGACTGGAATATTAAGTTTAGCCGCATAGTGAATCAAATTTGGCCATAACTCAACTTCAGTGATCATGATTTGAGTTGGCTGGATATGGCGAATAAAACGTTGCATTAACCAAGGTAAATCGTAAGGCAGATAATGATGTGCAACATGACTTGCATTACCAAATATCTCCACTACCCGCTGCGCGCCAGTACTAGTCGTCGTGGTAATGATAATGGGATGTTCCGGAGTTTTTGCTAATAAAGCTTTAATGACACAAGAAGCAGCAACCACTTCGCCTACCGATACGCAATGAAACCATGCACCGCCTTTTGTTTCAGCTACGAGCTCACCTAATTGACCATAACGTTCCAGGCGTCGATTCTCGAATTTTTTACTGCGTATCAGTCCTAATATGCACCAACGCAACATAGCAAACAGCCACACTATTGTTACTAATGCGGTATAAGTAAAACGTGCAAATTCTGTCTTGATGACAGAAATAACACTGACTGTGGCACTATGATGTGAATAGTTATCCGTCACAATTTGATATCATATAATCATTTAGAAGGTGTTTTATCATACCGTAACCTGCGGGCATGCAACATCCCTAGTAATAACAAAAATTAATATCAGGTAACCGCATGACGTACTTGATAGTCATCGTCTAGGTAAATTTTTTCACTCATAATCGCACTCAACGTACGTACACTCGTCACAATATCTTGATAACTCACATATAATGGGGCAAATCCTAAACGCAACACATTCGGCGCTCTGAAATCAGCGACAATGCCTTTAGCGATAAGTGCTTGGCATATTGCATAAGCTTGAGAGTGAGTAAACGCCAACTGACTTCCTCTAATCTGACCATCACTTGGTGATATACAAGGTAACTCGACTAATAAATCGGACGCTTCCATACACAGCAAACAAAATTGAGTTAACTGCACAGATTTATATCGTACATCTTGCATGTCAATCGGCTCAAACACATCAAGCGACGCGTCTAATACCGACATTGAGATCACCGAAGGCGTACCGCAAAGAAAGGATTGCATCCCCTCTCCTGCTTGGTAGTCTTGATCAAAAGCAAATGGATTAGCATGTCCCATCCACCCTGTTAAGGGTTGAAAGAGCTGCGTATGATATCGTCGAGCTGCATACACAAAAGCAGGAGCACCAGGGCCGCCATTAAGATACTTATATCCACATCCTACAGCGAAATCCACATCCCATGCCTGACAATCAATCGGTATCACACCCGTCGTATGCGCCAGGTCCCAAATCACTATCACCCCAACCGCATGCGCTTTAGCTGTGATTTCAGCCATATCTAACATTAAGCCTGTTTTATAATTAACGTGCGTGAGCATTAATACCGCTACATCTTCATCAAGCGCTGCAATGATATCTGTCTCTTCGGCATACACTAATTCTAGGGCTTGGTTGTGATGGGCTACAACACCTTGGGCGATATAACCATCGGTAGGAAAATTACCGATTTGAGTGATAATTTTGTACCTAGAAGGTGATGATTCATGTTGAATAGATAATGCAACATGCAGCAGCTTATACAAGTTCACTGAAATCGAATCACACGCAATCACCTCAGAAGGATCTGCACCAATTAATGGTGCAATTTTAGCACCTACGAGCCGAGGTAAATCAATCCACTGATGTTGATTCCAACTTTTAATTAAATCGGGTTGCCATTGCTTTTCCACGACTTCTACAGCACGCTGTTTTGCAATATACGTGACAGGCCCTAATGAATTTCCATCTAAGTAGATCATATCTTTAGGTAAGGCAAATAATTCCCGAGTAGCGGCTAAACGATCATGCTTATCAAGTTGCTGTGCTTGGGTGTAGAGTGAATCAAATAGAGTGGGTTGCATTAGCGTAACACCTCGAGTAATTGTCCAAAGGCCACTGACTGTGGATGAAGCCAATCAAAGTGTCCAGCATTAGGTACTATCACAGTTTGCCCATGAGGATGTCGAGCCTGCCTCACTGGCACAATCGTATCAGCATCACCTTGTAATAAGATGACGTTACTAATGGCTGAATCTGTTAACGGTATATGTATCGGGTTTGCCATAAAATAACTTGCCGGTACTTGTTCAGGCATACCTTGCATAAAGTCTTTGGTCACTTTTTGACAGCTATTATCACCGCGAGCGTATTGGGCAATATCAGTAATCGCAGCCAACCCAACCACATTGAGTCGAATATCATCTCGTTCGGCTGACGCTAAATGACGTTGTATATCACTTGCCGCTAATAACGCTAAGTGCCCACCGGCAGAATGCCCAATCAGGTTTAACATCATCACATCTTTATCTAGCATGTTTATCACATGCAGGATCCCCATTTGTACATCCTCAAAGGTAGCAGGCCACCCCCCTCCGCTTTTACCAGTACGACGATACTCCAGCGAATACACATCATGCCCCTCCGCAGCCAGTCCATTGGCTTGAGCAATGCTGTGTTGCATATCAAATACACTGAGCCAACAACCGCCATGGATCATAATAATAGGTGCTTTTTTAGTACTCCCTTTGCCAGCCCAAAATGCAATATATTGATGTTCATTTTGACCATAGGTATAGGTCTGAGTAGGGCTAGTAGTAGGTAGCTCGGAGATTTTCATATACGGTATATTTTCAAGGTGCTGGTGCTTGGGATTAGCGAATGTGACACTCGAGAATACCACACAGATGATAGACAATAAGCTATATAAAAGTGGTATAACAAATACAGAAGGTCGATTGGCTATCACAGAGATTGTTCCTTTTCGGCAGTTTTAGGTTGCGTGATACATACTTTATCGTATGATTACACAGATACCTTCTTCGATACAAAAAATTAGTCACAACAAGCACATAGGCATGTAATGAACTTCACTCGCAATTTAACCCAAGATATGACGCATAAGCTAGGTGTCATGATCATTAAAGGCGAATACCCTGTCAATCAACGCATGCCTTCAGAAGCAGTATTGTGCGAACAGTTCAGTGTCAGTCGCAGTGCAACACGTGAAGCGGTAAAGATGCTGGCAGCAAAAGGTTTAATTTCTTCTCGTCCCAAACAAGGGATCACCGTCCTTCCTGAATCGCAATGGAATTTGTTTGATACCGATGTGCTCAGCTGGATTTTACAAAGTAAACCTTCTCTTAGTTTGCTCAAAGAGTTCACACAAGTACGTTATGCCATTGAACCAGTCGCAGCTCAATTAGCTGCACGACACGTCACCAGTGACCAGCTCAGTATCCTTAATGACAATTTACAACGCATTGCGGATGCCCATCATGGCTTAGATGATGTATTAGAAGCTCATATTGATTTTCTAAATACGATATTACTGGCCAGTGGCAATCGCTTTTTTATTCAGTTGACCCAATTTGTCAAAGCAGCATTGAAAGTCAGTATTCGATATACTAATCAAGTAAAGGGCGTCAATTACAATGATATCTCATTTCATACCAAATTATATAGTGCCATTGCTCAAGGTGAAGATGTACTGGCGTATCAATTAGTTGAAGAGATTTTATTAGATGATTTACGGATCATCGAAGCCAATATTTAACCATCTTACAACAATCATATATCCAACATAGATTAATACTGACATGCCTGAATTATCTTTATTACTTATTTTTATTCCAACGTGGTTGCTAGTGTCGATATCCCCTGGCCTATGTATGAGTCTAGCGATGACATTAGGAATGACAGTTGGATATAAAAAGACCCTATGGATGATGCTCGGTGAATTAATTGGTGTCGCTGTGGTAGGGATTTTATCTGTCATCGGTGTAGCTCAATTCATCCTTGCCTATCCAGATGTGTTTTTTTACGCCAAAATAGTGGGCGGACTGTACATCGTATATGTTGGCGTTTGCACCATGAAAACGCCTGTACAGCTAGCTCAATATGATTTAAAACAGATTAAGACCATCACTCCTCTAGCGCTGTTCAATAATGGCTTTATGACTGCAATATTAAACCCCAAAGGATGGGCATTTATGGTGTCGTTACTACCGCCATTGTTTGAACCGAATAAGTCACTCACCCTACAACTCAGTGTATTTATTTCGATCATCTTAATCAGCGAATTTATCAGTATGTCTATGTATGCCACTGGCGGTAAAGGATTGAGTCATTGGTTAAATAAAAATGATAAAGTGCATTATATTAATCGAGTCGGTGGCACTTTACTGATTGCCGTGGGTGTTTGGTTAGCGTTCTCTTAATAGCCTACAATCGAGCGGTGTGCATTACACGCAATGAATATTCAATATACAAAATAATACTCACCATAAAAAACGCCTAATAATTACTTATTAGGCGTTTGTATTTTATCTGTCAATGATCTTTGTCATTAACCGAGTACCTAGAACATAATAAATGTTTCAGGGAAGGCCACGATTAACCCTAACACAAATACTTGGAGGATAATAAACGGGACCGCTCCTTTGTATATAGTGGTAGTTTTCATCGACTTCGGTGCCACCCCTTTGAGATAGAATAGACTAAATCCAAATGGCGGCGAGAGGAAGGAGGTCTGCAGGTTCATTGAAATCAAAATCGCAAACCAAATCAAATCAATATCCAATGCCATCGCCACAGGTGTAATAATCGGCACAACCAAAAATGCAATCTCAATAAAGTCGATAAAGAACCCTAAGATCAAGATAGCAATCATCACTAAGATAATGAACGTCCATTTCTCGCCAGGTAAGTCTAAGAAGAACTCTTCGACTAAGTGCTCACCACCAGAGTAGCTAAAGACCATTGAAAACGCTGTTGCACCTATAAGTACAGCAAAGATCATAGACGAGACCTTAACCGACTCTTTAGACACTTGGAAAATCGTTTTAATCGATACTCCGCCATAAAACTGTGCCAGAACTAATGCTCCAACAGCACCAATAGCAGATGATTCCGTTGGCGTTGCGATACCAGAAAAGATAGAGCCTAATACTGCCACGATTAATAATAGTGGCGGTACAATATCACGAGCAGCTTGTTTTAGGATGGTTGCTTTATCTTCATGTACTGGAATGGGTGGACAATAATCCGGCTTCACATAACTCAAAGCCAAAATATACAACACGTACGCCCCGATGAGCATCATCCCAGGAATAACCGCGGCTTTGAATAAATCACCAACAGCTAGTCCCATCACATCTCCAAGGATAATCAAGATAATCGACGGAGGAATGATTTGTCCTAAAGTACCTGATGCACAAATCACCCCAGCAGCCGTTGGCTGATGGTAGTTATTTTTAAGCATCACTGGCAATGAAATCACCCCCATCGCCACTACGGATGCACCGACCACACCTGTAGAGGCAGCTAATAATGCCCCGACAATGATCGTAGAAATGGCCACACCACCAGACATACCGCCAAACAGTTTGGCTGAAGACTCTAATAGGCGCTCCGCTAGACCTGTTTTTTGTAACACTATCCCCATAAAAATGAACATCGGAATCGACATTAACGTCGTATTTTCCATGATGCTCATGATCCGGTATGGCATGAACTCAAATAACTCAGCGCCGAGGAAAAAAACACCGACCAAGACTGATACACCCGCAAAGGTGAATGCCACGTAATAACCTAAAAATAGGAATATTAGGGCAACAAAAAATAATAATATACCTTCCATGCTTACACGCCCTCGTTATGGATGTGGTCTTCATGTTCATTCGGACCTTGTAACTTAAGCACGTTCTCCAAAATGGTATAGAAAATACATAAGAGTAAAAATACATTAGAAATCGGGATTACAGACCGGATAATCCAACGATGCGGTAAACCGCCAGGATCAGGGCTGCCTTCATTCATTTGATAAGCATCTATCGCATAACCATAGCCGTAATACATGATGATTAGCGTAATCGGTAATGCAAATACCAGCGCTGCAAAAATATCAATGTACGCTTGGGTATGAGGGAGTAATTTTTCATAAAAGATATCTACGCGTACGTGAGCATCTTCTTTAAGAGTGTATCCGATACCAAACATGAACATCGCTGCAAATAAGTGCCATTCTAGCTCTTGCATGCCAATACTGACGTCGTTGAAAAAATATCGCATCAAAACGTCATAGAAAACGTTGGCAACCATTAATAGCATCAACACGACGCATAACTGGCCCATTGCATCTATTAACTTACGTAATGCATTGTGTAAAAAATTCATGAAATCCTGCTATTTTTATAAGTATAAAACCAGTGAGCGTTCGAATCACTGTGGGTCAAACTATCGCTAAATACGATAAAAAGGCACCTATCATAAACGACAGGTGCCTCATATTACTTAACCAATAATATTACTTTGAATCAAAGTTATCTAAGTAAGCACGGTCAGAGAAATTAGTCCACTGACGAGCTTTAGCTTTGTAACTTTCGATTGAATCTAAGATTTTCTTAGACTGTGGATCGGCATTTGCAAACTCAACTAATAACTTATCATTTTCTGCTTTAATCGCATTCATGATCTCAGGTGAGAAAGAACGGATTTTCACATTAGGGAAATCTTGTTGAAGTGTCGCTAAATTAACCGCACTTTCGTGAGTTGACTGAGTGTACATGTCATATGCAGCAGTTTTCATTGCTACCACTAAGATTTGTTGTAAATCAGCAGGTAGTTCATCAAATGCCGCTTGATTAACCATGAACTGTAGTTCAGTTGCAGGCTCATGCCAGCCAGTGTAGTAATAAGGTGCAATTTTGTGGAAGCCCATACGTAAATCAAGTGAAGGACCTACCCACTCTAATGCATCAATAGTGTTACGTTCTAATGCTGTGTATAGCTCTGCAGAAGGGATATTAGTTGGCTTAGCACCTAATTTTGCTAATACTTCACCCGCAAAACCAGGGATACGCATTTTCAGACCTTCCAGGTCAGATAGAGAATTGATTTCTTTACGGAACCAACCACCCATTTGGTTACCTGTGTTACCACCAGGGAAAGACATAATGCCATACTTGTCATAAGTCTCTTTCATTAATTCCATACCACCACCATGGTAGAACCATGCATATTGCTCAGCTGTGGTCATACCGAAAGGTAATGTGGTGAAGAATAATGTCTCAATGTCTTTACCTTTCCAGTAATAAGACGCAGAGTGACCCATTTGGTATTGCCCAGTTCTAACGAAATCGAAGATACCTAGTGCAGATTTATGCTTGTTTGAAGAATCGATACGGATCTTAAAGCGACCTCCCGACATTTCATCAACCATACGAGCCATATTCTTAGTCGCATCACCAAATACAGGGAAGTTAGGTCCCCACGTTTCAGCGAGACGCCAATTGACTGTTTGAACTTCTTGAGGTGCTGCTGCAGCTGAAGTATCAGTTGCGGCTTTATCATTGCAACCCGATAGCGAGCCAATCACAACGGCTGCCGCTAAGGCTGAAATAAGCGCTTTAATTTTCATAAGTTTTCCTTGATCACTTTATTGTAGATAATAACAACTAAGACAGACTTAATTGCACTGTTTCAAATTGTTTACAGAATGTAAATGAATTAAAGCTAAAGCACCATTCGTATAACTACTAAGCAGGAATACGTATAAACACCTACGACGATAGTCTAACACCTTGTTTTTATTGACCTTGAGGATAGATTTACATTTAAAAACCTGAGAACATTAACAGTGATTTAACATACACCTTTGGTCTTACCTATGCCTTTTTCATTTCGGATCCAATTATTTGCGGTTATCCAAGTTATCCTCACCGCTTTGTTTACTTACATTTTCGTAACGAATGAATATCGTGATTTATCTGAGCAAAATGTCGCTACGCTTGAAGCGTTTTTAATCGAACAAAAACAACAAGAACTAAAGAATTATACAGAGATCGCTAAAGCTTCAATTCAACATATTTATGCAGGAGCAGCCAAAGATGACCCCGTTGCTCAAGAACTTGTCGCTAATATTCTTTCGACGCTAATTTATGATGGTCATGATGGTTATTTCTTTGTTTATGATGAATATGGAACAAACATTGTTCTGCCTACAGAGCCTTATCGAGTGGGCCAAAATTATTGGGATTTACTCAATGACAAAGGCGAGCCCACTATTCAGATACTGATCGAAAATGCGAAAAATGGTGGTGACTTTTATCGCTATCCTTGGAATCAACCGTCTACCGAAACTATCACAGAGAAATTAAGTTATTCTGACTTTTTGCCTAAATGGGGCTGGATGATGGGAACAGGTGTTTATTTAGATAACGTACAACAGCAACTGATTTCTGTTCAAACCGCTATTGACGAGCATACTGATAACACTCGTTTTATTATTTTATTTGTGGCCATGTCGTCCATTTTTGTGATTTTCACTATAGGCACGATATTACATTTCACTCAGAAAAAAGAAAGCGATAAACAAATCGACCAATTGGGCCAAAAAATCATTACACTGCAAGAAGACGAACAGCGTCATATCTCCCGTGAACTCCACGATGGTATTGTGCAAATATTAGTCTCAATTAAATACTCTTTAGAAGCTACTGGCAAATTCTTGGCTCATCAAAACGTAGAAAAACCGGTTCCGCTAATCCAAGCTCAAACCAATTTAAGCAATGCAATTACTGATATTCGCCGTATTTCTCATCATCTGCATCCTCGCATATTAGATGAACTAGGATTATCAGATGCAATGGAAGCATTAGGCAAAGAATTTTCAGAGCGAACGAATATTGCAGTCACAATTACTAAACCGGCACTCAGTAAGTTATTGCCTGATCATATCAATATCACGTTATATCGAGTGGTCCAAGAATCATTGATGAACATTGAAAAGCATGCACAAGCAACTAAAACGAGTATAGATTTAGCGATTATGGACAATTGGCTGACATTGACCATTCGAGATAACGGTATCGGAATGTACGAGATGAATGAGAATGAGCCATCTTTACATAGTGGGATTGGCACTCGCAATTTAGCTGAACGGGTCAAATATCATCGAGGTCAATTTAAACTCTCCTCTAGCAGAAAAGGCACAACTGTCGTCGCGAAAATCCCTCGCTCCGCTTTTGCACATCATTACACACAAAAACAAGAACCTATTTTGGCGGAGTCAATATGAATACACTCTCACCCTCCCCTATAAAAATCATGCTCGTTGATGACCATCCTATGGTGCGTGATGGACTGAGTGCTTGTTTATCATTCTATGATGATATCGCTATCGTCGGGGCATGCAATGACGGTACTGAAGTGCTCCAGACAGCTAAACAATGTTTACCTGACGTGATTTTAATGGATATCAGCATGCCGAATCAAAACGGACTTGAAGCGACTGAAATCATTAAAGAAACATTTCCTGATACAAAAATTTTGATTTTTAGTATGCATGAAAGTAGCGAATTTGTGAAAAATGCCGTGCAAGCTGGCGCATCCGGTTATATCTTAAAAGATACGGATTCTGAAGAGGTCTATCAAGCGATTAAAACAGTCGCTCAAGGTAAGTCTTACTTTGGTAGTAACATCGCACAAATGCTTCTGGCGAGTCCGACGAATCCTTCAAACGAACGACTGACGGCTCGTGAGCAGATGATTTTGTCACATATTGCTACTGGGCAATCAAGCAAAGCCATCGCCCATACCCTCGATATCAGTGTTCGTACCGTAGAAGCTCATCGTCGAAACATCAAGTCCAAACTCAACATTGATAATTTAGCTGAACTAGTGCGTTATGCTATTGAACAAGGACTAGTCAATTCTGCCTAGTTTGTCACTCATGCAATGTAAAACCACCTAGGCGATAAAACTAGTGGCAATCACATTATCATCTCCTGCGTAACAACTTGGTTCACGCGGGCATTCAGCGCCTCTAGAACAAATCAAACGAGGGTCCGTTAGTACGCCTCGTTCCACCCAATGAATATTCAAGATCCGTGCAACACTTTGTAATTTCTTTTTTAATGATGCAGGTAGTTGTGCTGAACCACCTCCTTGTACACATAATTGTTTAATATCGTGGGCTATTTCCTGTGCATCAACACCTTGAGCATTGATCGCCGGATTCAAATCAATACCTGAACATAAGACATGTTGGTTTTTGGCCATATCAGTGACATTTGTTGATTCACAACAATAAATCCTAGGCTCATTCCCCACATTTAAAATAGACAACTGAGCAGAAGTCCCTTTTACCGGCGTATTAATCATTCTAAACACAGCCCAATGTTGACATGGATCAGCAACTTCTCGCATGTTCCCCCAAGGTAAAGGAATACCATTTCCTCTATAAACCGCTTTTAGCTTACCTGGCGCATAGGCATCAAAATAATGCCAGTGCTTATACGGTGAAACAGCCGTCATTCTTCGCATTGCGACAGAAGCTGATACCCCCACTTGTGTGTGAGTCGCTATTTCATAGCCATTTCGATCGAGTAGTTGCCTAAATGGCACTTTAGGACATAAAAGAGCACCGGCAAAGAAACTGGCTTCAAAATCACGCCATGCTTGTAGAATATCCCGAGTATTGATCTGGGAAGATTGGAGTTGCTGGTTATTGCCACCTTGCATAACAGAGTATTGGTTAAGGCCGGTAACTAACACACTCTTTAATCCATCATTATTATGTAATACGCTATGTCCAATATGCACAGCAATATCATATTTTAAACGCCGCTCATATTTTTCCAGCAGTTTATTTAAGTACACTGTATTATTGGGGCCCAAATAGGAAGTCACTACAGAAGTGTTTTGGACTCCGTACTCCATAGCAAAGCTTTTGGGCAAGCGTGAAAACCATTTAATCGTGAGACCTTGTTGTTGTGCTAAAATCATTAATTCCTGAGAGGATAATGGCATACGCTTCATTCCAACTTCTTCGGCAGCTTTTTCTAGATCAGGAAAATGGTTTTGATGATGTTCTTGGTGAGCTCGGATGAGCAAATGGGCAAACTGACGTCCGCTGATCCCTGTTTGCGAGAGCATTTCAGGGATAGCAATTTGTAAAATATCGTTTGTAAATAAAAAGCTTGGTTCCAATGGCATACCTGAAATCCCGCCATGAGAACCTTTATCAATAATAATATCATCTTGCTCAGGTTCGTCATCTAAAAACCAACTTGGCTCTTTTTGAAACACCTGGGCAATCACATCTAACATATCCCAACTAGGTACACGCTTACCTCGTTCAATCATGGACAGATATGACACAGAGGGCGCATTATTTGCATCGAAGCGGATACAACGGGATGATAAATCATCTAGAGTCAGGTTATTTCGCTTTCGTAAATTACGCACTTTAGTACCCAACAAATGTGTTTTACGTCCTAGGCTACCACTGTTGTTTCCAAGCACAGATTTCATATTGCATACCTTTTGAAATATTTTTCGACATTCGTTGTTTTTGTAAAATTTACACTGTGTAATTTTTATTGTGAAATTATCTGAATTTTTATTCTATTATTTAAATCAAGCGGCGACAATGACTTTTTAACTAGTCACATCGTGCACCGAATTTAAACACTTATTTTACACAATGATGATATTTCATCAGGAGAAACACTATGAACATGCCAGCATTCAACTTACAACAAACTCAAACACCTGCACAAATTGCTAATATTGGTCATTTTACAACTATTGGAAATATACGCTGGCAAAGTGCTTACCAATTAATGGTAAACCCACAGTTGGTCACACAAATGCTGGATGAACGCTTCCCATTAGATAACGGTTCTCATGCAGATGTTAAACAATATATAGTTTATTTCCGTCATGTTATGGCGTTTTTTAAAGATGGGTCACATTGTGGTTTTAAACATCCAAAGCAATTTGTTGCCCTATCTGGTCATAAAGAAACACCAGAATCAATTATATTAAAAGAGAACGATTTACATGTTGAAATACAATTTAATCGAAATGGTACTCGTGGCCAAACTCATTGTGCTGGTATTCAAGATATACAAGTAGAACTTGCAACACAGCGAGAATTTACTGCCCCTGATGGTTCTAGTTACATGATTTAAAAAGAATCAATGACATAAACTTGTGTACCCTACATGCATAAGTGTTAGAACTCAGCTCATAAGCTGAGTTTTTTTTATCTTAAATAAACATTAAATCTAGCCATACAAAAAAGCCGTTGTGCTAGGCACAACGGCTTTTATTCATTTGCAATGTCTAAGGCGTAGATTACGCTTTAGTAATTACGTCAACTAACATCCAGTTTTTGGACTTAGAAAGAGGACGACATTCTGTGATTGACACGAAATCGCCTTCATTACACACGTTAGCTTCGTCATGTGCGTGTAGTTTAGTTGTACGTTTAATGAATTTCCCATAGATAGGGTGCTTCACTTTACGCTCAACTGCAACAGTAATGGTTTTATCCATCTTGTTGCTGACCACACGACCTTGTACTGTACGAATAGTTTGTTCAGTCATTATTCACCAGCCTTTTGGGTCAAAATGGTTTTAACACGCGCGATGCTACGACGCACTTTTCTTAGTTGGTCAGTTTTTTCAAGCTGTCCAGTAGAATATTGCATGCGTAAGTTGAACTGTTCGCGAAGAAGATTTAATAATTCTTCGTTTAATTCAGCTACGCTTTTTGCTTTTAGTTCAGTCGCATTCATTACATCACCGTTCGAGTTACAAAGGTTGTTTTAAATGGCAGTTTTGCCGCTGCTAATGCAAACGCTTCACGTGCTAATGCTTCTGGAACACCTTCCATTTCATATAACACACGACCCGGTTGAATTTGGCATACCCAGTACTCAACGTTACCTTTACCTTTACCTTGACGCACTTCAAGAGGCTTCTCAGTAATTGGCTTGTCAGGAAAAACTCGAATCCAAATTTTACCTTGACGTTTAACGTGACGAGTCATAGCACGACGAGCTGCTTCAATCTGACGTGCAGTCATACGACCACGACCGACAGATTTAAGACCAAAAGTACCGAAGCTTACTTTGCTACCAGCAATAGCAAGACCACGGTTACGGCCTTTATGCATCTTACGAAATTTCGTACGCTTTGGTTGTAACATGATTAGCCCTCTCGCTTAGCGTTGCGGCCTTTCTTCTTAGGTGCTGGAGCAGCTGGCTGCTCTTGAGTAAGTGGTAATCCACCTAATACTTCACCTTTGAAGATCCATACTTTAACGCCAATGATACCGTAAGTAGTGTTCGCTTCTGATGTTGCATAATCAATGTCAGCACGGAAAGTGTGTAATGGTACACGACCTTCACGATACCACTCTGAACGAGCAATTTCAGCGCCGCCTAAACGACCGCTAACTTCTACTTTGATACCCTTTGCGCCTAATCGCATGGCGTTTTGTACTGCGCGCTTCATAGCACGGCGGAACATAACACGGCGTTCAAGCTGGCTAGAAATGCTGTCAGCAACTAACTGACCGTCTAGCTCGGGTTTACGTACTTCAGCAATATTGATCTGAGCTGGCACACCGGCTAACTTAGATACGTGATTGCGAAGCTTCTCTACGTCTTCACCTTTCTTACCAATCACAACGCCTGGACGGGCTGTGTGGATTGTTACTTTGATGCTCTTTGCAGGGCGTTCGATAACAATTTTAGAAAGTGACGCGCTCTTTAATTGTTTAGTCAAATATTGACGGACCTGATGGTCATTAAACAAATTATCGGCATAGTCTGCTGTATTAGCGTACCAGGTTGATGTCCATGGTTTGCTGATACCCAGGCGTATTCCGGTAGGATGAACTTTCTGTCCCATAATCTACTCCTAGTTATCCGCCACAACCACAGTGATGTGACTGCTACGCTTAAAAATACGATCGGCACGACCTTTAGCTCGTGTCTTGATACGCTTCATAGTTGGACCTTCGTCAACGAAGATTTTCGCAACTTTTAACTCGTCAATGTCAGCGCCATCATTGTGTTCGGCGTTGGCAATAGCCGACTCCAACACTTTTTTAACTAAATCAGCAGCTTTTTTGTTGCTGTAAGTTAAAACTTCTAACGCTTTTTCGACGTGTAAACCGCGAATTTGATCTGCTACCAAGCGTGCCTTTTGAGCCGATGTACGAGCAAAACGGTGTTTAGCTAATGCTTCCATTTTAATCTCCTATTATCGTTTGGCTTTCTTATCAGCGACATGGCCGCGATAAGTACGCGTTGGCGCAAATTCGCCCAACTTATGGCCGACCATTTCGTCAGAGACGAACACAGGTACATGCTGGCGACCGTTATGGACCGCAATGGTCAACCCAATCATATCTGGGATGATCATAGAACGACGAGACCAAGTCTTAATTGGTTTTTTGTCGCTCTTTTCCACTGCAGCTTCTACCTTCTTCAGCAAGTGTAGGTCAATGAAAGGACCCTTCTTGAGAGAACGTGGCATGGTGAATCCTCGCTGTTATTTATTTCGACGACGTACGATAAGTTTATCGGTACGCTTATTACTTCGGGTTTTCTTACCTTTGGTAGGAACGCCCCAAGGCGATACTGGATGACGGCCACCAGAGGTACGACCTTCACCACCACCATGTGGGTGATCAACTGGGTTCATGGCAACACCACGAACAGTTGGGCGCACACCGCGCCAGCGAGTTGCACCCGCTTTACCCAATGAACGAAGCATGTGTTCAGCATTACCGATTTCACCAATAGTGGCACGGCAATCAGCTAATACTTTACGAACTTCACCAGAGCGAAGACGTAGAGTCACATAAGCTCCATCACGCGCAAGCATTTGCGCATAAGCACCAGCAGAACGTGCAATTTGTGCACCTTTGCCTGGCTTCATTTCGATGGCATGAACTGTTGTACCTACAGGAATATTACGCATTGGTAATGTATTTCCTGATTTAATAGGTGCATCAGCTCCAGATTGAATTGCATCACCTGCTTTTAGTCCCTTAGGAGCTAAAATGTAGCGACGCTCACCATCTGCATATAGCACTAATGCGATATTTGCAGAACGGTTTGGATCATATTCTAGACGCTCGACTTTGGCTGGAACACCGTCTTTATTACGTTTAAAGTCAACGATACGATAGTGTTGCTTATGACCACCACCGATGTGACGTACCGTAATACGACCATTGTTGTTACGACCACCAGACTTGCTCTTTTTATCAAGTAAAGGTGCATGTGGCGCGCCTTTATGCAAATCAGGATTAACAACCTGGACAACGTGACGACGACCGGCAGAAGTTGGCTTAGCTTTCAATAATGGCATTTCTAATCCCCTTCTTACTCGCCTGCACCGACGAAGTCGATGTCTTGACCTTCTTTAAGCACAACATATGCTTTTTTCCAGTCACTGCGTTTGCCGAAAGACTGACCGTGACGCTTGGTTTTACCCTTACAATTCACAGTACGAACAGAGTTAACTTCTACTTCGAAAAGTTTCTCTACAGCAGCTTTAATTTCTGCTTTATTCGCGTCTTTTACTACTTTAAATACAACCGTATTGTTCGTCTCAGCCGCTAATGTAGACTTCTCTGAAACGTGAGGTGCTAAAAGCACTTTTAATAAACGTTCTTCGTTCATGCTAATGCCTCCTCAAGTTGTTTCACAGCGTCTGCAGTAATTAACACTTTTTCAAATGCAATCAAGCTTACTGGGTCAATACCTTGTACATCGCGTACGTCAACTTTATATAAGTTACGTGACGCTAAGAATAAGTTCTCGTCGACTTCAGGAGTCACAATTAACACATCGTTTAAATCATAAGTGCTTAATGCATTTAATAATTCTTTAGTCTTCGGCGCTTCCACACCAAATTTTTCAACGACGATTAAACGTTCTTGACGAACTAATTCTGATAAGATGCTACGGATTGCGCCGCGGTACATCTTTTTATTTACTTTCTGATCAAAGTCACGAGGCTTCGCAGCAAATGCACGACCACCACCAACCCAGATTGGGCTACGGATAGTACCAGCACGCGCACGGCCTGTTCCTTTTTGACGCCATGGCTTCTTACCACCACCACGTACTTCAGAACGAGTCTTTTGTGCTTTTGTACCTTGACGAGCGCCGGCACCGAATGCAACTACGACTTGGTGTACAAGTGCTTCGTTGAATTCACGTCCGAAGGTCGCATCTGATACTTCAAGAGCGCTATTTGCGTCTTTTAATGTTAATTCCATCAGTTTACTCCCCAAGCTTACGCTTTAACAGCTGGACGAACGATAACATCGCTGCCAGTTGCGCCAGGTACGGCACCTTTAATTAATAAAAGGTTGTTCTCAACATCAACACGTACTAGTTCTAAAGAGATAGTTGTGACACGTTTGTTGCCTAATTGGCCTGCCATCTTCTTACCTTTAAATACTTTACCTGGTGATTGGTTTTGACCAATTGAACCAGGTGCACGGTGTGATAATGAGTTACCGTGAGTCATACGTTGTGAACTAAAGTTCCAGCGCTTAATAGCACCTTGGAAACCTTTACCTTTAGAGGTACCCACTACGTCAACTTTATTTGTGTCATTGAATAACTCAACAGTGATTTCACTGCCGACTTCAATGTTCTCACCTTCACTATCGTCAAGGCGGAATTCCCACAAACCACTGCCCGCTTCAACGCCAGCTTTAGCAAAATGACCTGCTTCAGCTTTGTTTACTCGGTTGGCTTTTTTAGTGCCAGCAGTAACTTGTAGTGCACGATAACCGTCAGTTTCCTCAGTACGTAACTGAGTAACGCGGTTTGGGGTCGCTTCGATAACGGTCACAGGAATTGACACACCATCTTCAGTGAAGATGCGAGTCATACCTACTTTACGACCGACTAGACCAATCGCCATTGTTAAAACCCTCTCTTGTTAGCCCAGGCTGATTTGAACATCAACACCGGCAGCCAAGTCCAATCTCATTAATGCATCAACTGTTTTATCAGTTGGTTCAATGATATCTACTAAACGCTTGTGTGTACGAATTTCATATTGATCACGCGCGTCTTTATTGACGTGCGGAGAAATAAGAACCGTGTAACGCTCTTTACGCGTAGGTAATGGAATAGGTCCAGATACCTGCGCACCAGTACGTTTCGCTGTTTCTACGATTTCAGCCGTAGATTGATCGATCAACTTGTGATCAAACGCTTTTAAACGAATACGAATTCTTTGATTTGGCATCGATTAAGCTCCAATCGAAAGAACAAAAAAAATCACCTTCTCCAACCATTCTTATTTGGTAGAAAAGATGTGCGTAAACCGATGATCCCATATCGGGATCCTGTTCATAGTATTAGTATTGCGCCTTAGCCGAGGCTAGTTTGCTGCTGAATGTACCAAAATAATATACCTGTTACATCAACTACTAATGGTATTGCCTCAATGGACAATGGGCGCGAATTATACACTTTGGAGTACAGATTGCAAGTTATTGTTAGGTCTTTTATTTTTATTCATCTATATTTTAACTAAATAGGTCTATAATCTCTTTTATTGCAGGTGATTGTTATTTCTTCTCATATCTTTAGTCCCTTCGCTCATCATATTCCTGCCCCTTTACACAAAGTGCGATTAGTGTTGGATAGGCATGATACGTTATCTGCTGCTTTTACTGAATTGGAAGCAATCCTAATTAGCATTTTCAATGTTGAGCGTGTCTATATTTTCCAATATCGTAAACAACAACAATCTTTGACGTTGCATTTTAATTCAACATCATTTGCCCCTCATATACATCTACCTATTTCACCAGCCTCAATTGCAGGCTATGTCGCTTTATCTCAACATCCGCTGATTGTCTCAGATCCTTATGATGAAAAAGTACTAAGTGCGATAAATCCTTACCTTAGGTTTAACGATCAATTTGATCAACAATGTACTGAGATGACCCGTAATATATTATGTATTCCCATACTCCAACAAGACACACTAGTAGGCGTCTTACAGTTAATTAATACAATTGATAATTTTACTTATGATATCTCTCTTGGTGAAGATGTTGCTGAATTATTAGGTCACACTTTTGGATATGATCTTGGCGGTACAAAGCGGCCACTTGATACATTAATTCATCATGGTCTCATCACAGAAAAGGCCTTAGAGTCTTTAGATATCGATAATTATCTCAATGATGATATTACCTTTCTGCTCCCAAGACTGGTCAGCGAACATGGTATAAGCCATAACATTATCGGTATTTCACTTTCAGTGTACTACCAACTCCCCTATATCAGTTATGACTCTGAACATTATCATGTCTATTCCACAGCTCATCATTTAAATGTTTCTTACTTGAAGCGTAATCATGTTGCGATTATTGCTGCAAATGATGACAAACCTATTATTTTGATGGCTCAACCGAACAATATGACACTTATCAGGGAAATTGAACGCGCTTTGTGTATTGAGTCTTGTTGCATTGCAGTTGGCTTCCCTACCCATATTTTACAATTTTTAGGCGAACCTGCTGGTATGTTTGGTCTAGGTGATATGTCAGATATCCTAGATGAAATTAGTACCAGCACTAATACTGTAGATGAAGATCTAGAAACCCTCTCCGATGATACGCCAGCGGTGGTACGTCTAGTATCTAGGATCTTACATGAAGCTAAACGTCTTAACGCATCAGATATTCATATTGATCCGGATAAATCTGCCGCCACTCATGTTCGAATGCGTGTCGATGGTATTTGTCGTGATTTAAATAACATCCCAGCTTCACATCATAATGCGGTTATTGCTCGCATTAAAATCATGGCAAACCTTGATATCGCTGAAAAACGGATACCTCAAGACGGCAAACTCACGTTTAAAATATCTGATCAGCTTTTTGAAGTCCGTGTTGCAACAATCCCAACGGTAGCAGGTGAAGGTGTCGTCATGCGAATGTTAACGAACGGTGGAGCTTTACCTATACACAAAATGAATTTGTCTGAACAAAACCTATCTATGCTTAAGAGAGCGGTCTGTAAACCTCATGGTATTATGCTTGTTGTAGGTCCTACTGGTTCTGGTAAAACGACCATGCTCCATGCCACATTAGGACACTTAAATACCCGTGATAAAAAAATCTGGACGGCAGAAGATCCTGTTGAGATCACGCAATCTGGTTTGCAACAAGTCCAAGTTAATCCAAAAATCGGCGTGACCTTCGCCAGTACCTTACGTGCATTTTTACGTGCTGATCCTGATATTATTCTTATTGGTGAAATGCGAGATAAAGAAACTGCACATGTGGCTATTGAAGCCTCTCTCACTGGTCACTTGGTATTATCAACACTACACACCAATTCAGCTCCTGAAACTATCACTAGGTTATTAGATTTAGGGATTGACCCTGTCAATTTTTCCGATGCATGTGTGGGTATTTTGGCACAGCGCCTTATTCGTACCTTATGTCCAGAATGTAAAATTCCTCATAACGCGACATCACAAGAGATTGAGTTTATTTACCGTCAATATGGTGACAGCATTATTGCTGAACTTAATTTACAAGATCAAATCATCGTATATGATGCAGTAGGCTGTGAATGCTGTGATGACATTGGCTATAAAGGTAGAACCGCTGTACATGAACTATTAACCATGACCCCAGAGCTACGTAGTCTCATTTATAAATCCGCCAATGTATCTAAACTCGCTAGGCAAGCTGCTAATGATGGTATGCGAACTTTGATGCAAGATGGGATCAAAAAGCTATTGTCCGGAATAACAGATATCAAGCAAATTCAGATTTTAGGCGGTTTAGAATAGTGATTTTGGAGATTATCATTACTATCTAGGCTGGTTAAGCATTTATTCTAGTGCAACGAGTTCCGCTATATTATATAGCTCGGTAAAACAGTCAAAATACCTATCAACTTTGTTATGCGTATAACCTTGAGCATCAAATCCAAATGACCAAGCACGCATTTTGGCTAGATTCGCTGCCTGTATGTCATAAATATAATCTCCCACATATACTATATTACTAGGTTCCATACACCATTCTTGGGCAATCATTTGTAATGCCGTAGGATCCGGTTTACTCGGTGCATCTTCACGCGTTATCACCGACTTAATTGGAATCCTATTATTGTCTATTTTGATCGACGTGGCCGCTTTGCAATTCCGAGTCACGATGGCCATGGGTATGTTGCGCAAATATAATTTCTCAATAAAACGTTGGGCTCCTGGGATCCATTTAGCGATCAATGCATCTTCTATTTCCATATTAACAACAGCCGCTTCCGCTGCTATACGTTTTTGGTCATCTTCGATATGGCTAATGTATTCAAGGATATCTTCAGCGATAGGACAACCTACCCTTTCTTTCATTTTGGTAAAATTAAGATCACTAGTCACTAATGTACCGTCTAAATCAAAAATAAAACCTTTTATTGGATTATTATGCATGGTGTTCAACTCTTAATTATTATATCCAAGACATTAGCATTTATATCAATCTAGAAGATATAGTCTATGCACTATATTTGACGTTATTCACATCGTATTTTGGGTATATCAGACCAGCGCGTCGTAAACTGAGGTGATAAATAAGCACGCCGCATTCGCCATTTTGGCATAATGCCTTTAGCCGCCAACCCTACAGTATGAGTACCATATTTTTGATTGATATGATCCATACATGCCATGAGTTTAGGCTTATCTTGGCTATATTCAAATAAATCAGTTTGTACAAATTCATTTTGTACTAACTCAATCGCACCAGCACCTGATTTATGAAAAATCACACCAAGTTGATATATTTGCTGTGCCGCGTGAGTCGCAGCTAATACCAGTTGCGTCGTATCTGCTGTCGGTACAGAAAATCGATGGACATGAGACTTATGATAATAATGATCAGGCTGAAACGGGTTCGAACGCGCAAAAAACTGCATCGCATGGATAGCACTCCCTTGACGCCTAGCTTTAGCACCGACATGCTCTGCGTGCAAACACAATGACTGACGTAGGCTTATATAATCGGTGACTTTTTCACCAAACGCACGCGTAGAAAATATTTGTTTTTTTGCCGCCCGAGTATCATCCCAAGCTAAACAGGTTTCGCCATTTAACTCGCGAACCGTCCGCTCGATTTCAACTGAAAACTGTTTACGCATCGCTTTTGGAGAATAGTTTGCCAGCTGCCACGCCGTATTAATCCCCATCATACTTAAACGTTTTGCAATCCGCTTTCCAATACCCCAGACATCTTGAGTCGCCATTTGTGATAATACTTGTTCGCGTAGCTGAGGCGTATCAATCACAGCAATACCTCGGGTGAATCCAGTTAATCGTTTCCCTGCATGACTAGCTGCTTTGGCTAATGTCGGTGTCGCACCTATCCCCACTCCAACCGGTAAACGCACCTCGCGCCATATCGCCCGACGAATATCTTGACCATAGGGCTCCCATCCATTGTCAGGTGTGAACCCGTCAAAGCGTAGAAAGCACTCGTCAATCGAATACACATGCTGCTCAGGGGCAAAACGAGCGGCAACATCCATCATTTTACTGGATAAGTCATCGTACAATTCATAATTAGAAGAGCGGATCACACACCCAAACTTAGCAAGTTTGTCTTTGACTTCATGATAAGGGCCAAATTTTTTAACTCCGGTCTGTTTGGCACGATCACACATGGCACAAATACAACCATCATTATTTGTCAGCACGACCACCGGCTTACGACGAATACTCGGATCAAATACTTTTTCAGCTGATGCATAAAAGCTATTCGCATCCACTAAGGCAAACATTTATTCACCATCTTAGAATACCGATGCATACGCACCGAGCGCACAACAATACCTTCTTCATCAAATATATCACCAGGCCCTAACACATACGGCGCGTGATCATCCCCCGCCGATAATAATACTAAAGCTTTACGGTCAAAGAGTTTACATACAAACACTCCGTTCAAATTTGCGACTACAATATCTAATGAAGAACGGTGTGCCGCGCGATCAACGAGCAATAAATCCCCATCAAAAATCCCATAACCGACCATAGAATCACCTTTTGCTAACCCAATAAATGTGGCCGTTGGATGCTCAATTAATAACTCATCTAAATCTAACCCTAGCTGTTTATATTCAGCAGCGGGTGATTCAAATCCGGCAATACCTGCCTGAGCTGCGAGCGGTATCACTTGTAGCATGACCTATACCTCACTATAAAACCCATTACAAAATAACTGTATTTATATACAGTATAGATCGTCATTGCAAAAGTAAACATTTACTGTTAATTTATACAGTGTAGTGTGTATTTAATTACACGCACCCCATTCGACTAATCATTGGAGCGCAACCGTGGCCGTAATTACACAATATGTAGTACAACATAAAGGGGTAGATAAACTGGTGACTACCGACAAAAAAGAAGCTGATAAATACGATAAAATGCTCACTATTGCCGATAATTTAGCGCAATACATCAGTGCCAAAGGCATCGAAATAGATGAAGCGTTATGTGAAGAGTTATCTATCGTACTATCTAAAAATAAAGATGGTGTAGCAAAACTATTTCGCGGTGTAGATGCCGATGAGGTGCTTCAATCTGAAAGTGCCGATGTGGTGTCAATCAACGAAGCATAACGTTCGTCATATACATCTATTGATCCGAAGCATAAAACTGTACTACGTCTACTTAAATAACTCCTATACTCGATCCGAATAAAGTGAATGAATTATGGGAGTCATCATGAGCATATTAGAATCAGTACCCGTCATTGGCGGGTTGATTGATAAACTATCAAACGGCATTGACGAGCTCGTCACCAGTGACGAAGAACGCGGTAAAATCGATATCGAGAAAAACCAAATTGAGCTCAAACGCTTGACTGCTGAGCTAAAAGAACAGCACATGCAATTACAAATCAATATGACTCAAGCACAGCATCCCAGTATTTTTGTTGCCGGCGCTCGGCCTGCCATTATATGGATTGGTGCATTAGGCTTGGCATATGAAGCCCTACTCCGGCCGATTGGCAGTTGGATCATCATGCTGAATCTAGACATCAATGCCATTTTAGGCGATGCTGCCTTTCAAAATGCAACGAGCGAGCAAATCGACACGCTTAGTAACTTCTATACTTTACCATCCATGAATACAGAACTGTTTATGCCGATTATTCTCGGTATTTTGGGGATCGGCGGTTATCGCACTTGGGAAAAAATAAAAGGTAAAGCGCGTGATAATTTACAACCGCAAAGAACCGATATTATCCGTCGCTAGATTAATTGATGACGCATGATTCTAAGATGGGGTAGTATTAAACAAAAAATCAATTAAGGAATATTATTATGCGTTATTTACACACCATGGTCCGAGTAAAAGATTTAGAAGCATCATTACACTTCTATTGTGAACTGTTGGGCTTGGTGAATGTCCACAGAATGGATAGTGAAAAGGGCCGGTTTTCCCTAATTTTCTTAGCGGCACCGGACGATGTGGAACGCGCGAAGGAAGCTAAAGCTCCTCTATTAGAACTGACGTATAACTGGGATCCAGAAGACTACACCGGCGGACGTAATTTTGGCCATCTCGCTTATCGTGTTGAGAATATATATGAGACTTGTCAGCGTCTCCAAGATGGCGGTGTCACCATCAACCGCCCACCTCGTGATGGACATATGGCATTTGTGCGTTCACCCGATGGGATCTCTATCGAACTTCTTCAAGAAGGCGAACATTTAGCACCACAAAAGCCATGGGCGAGTATGGCAAACACGGGCGAGTGGTAATTCGACATGACACCCGCTATTAATGCGGCAAACAAAGCTAAGGTAACCTTTACTACCTTAAGCTATGAGCATGATAGCAATGCGCAGTCCTTCGGCTTAGAGGCTGCGCAAAAACTTCAACTCGACCCTATCTCGGTATTCAAGACGCTTGTCATTCAATGTGATAAACAACTGGTTGTTGCCATTATCCCCGTTAACGACACCCTATCCTTCAAAAAATTAGCCAAAGTGGTCAATGCTAAAAAAGCGCGTATGGCCGACCCTCATGTAGTGACAAATAAAACTGGCTATATCATGGGAGGCGTTAGT
Source organism: Glaciecola sp. HTCC2999 (assembly GCF_000155775.1). GTDB lineage: Bacteria > Pseudomonadota > Gammaproteobacteria > Enterobacterales > Alteromonadaceae > Opacimonas. The sequence goes on along the minus strand of NZ_DS989811.1, from coordinate 305,485 downwards.
CCATTAGGACAAAAGACCTCACTCCAGACCATCATAGCGAAGAGCGCCACATTACTTAATATCATACATGTGAGCGCAGGAAAACGAGGTCTAGAAATAGGGATCTCGCCTCATGACCTTAGCCAACTTTTACGTGCTCAATTTGCGGATATTACCGCCTAATCTTTATTATTATTTGGAAATCCGTTAACGTAGTACAGAATGTATTCGGAAATAGCAACTAACAGGAATTCATCTATACTGCATCATGTCTAGATAAATTATTCGTCAAATGAGCTAATGACAAGATCACGCAACCAAATAAAATTAGTCAGTTTGCACCACAATGAATGGATAAATACAATAATATGAAAAAACTAACGATACTATCCTTCTTTATCGCTTGCACACTATCAAGCAACAGCTTTGCACAAATGGCAACGACAAGCTCGGTTTGGTCACCACTGAAAAGTGCTAAGAATATCGAGTCAGATACCCATTTAACTCAATTTAATTTAGCCGAAGCTCAACTCAAAGACACACTGGTAAATGAAGGCTATCGCACGATTACAGTACCTTCACCCAACGGTGATTTACATACATTTCGACTAAGCGACGCGCAGATCATGCCGGAGTCCTTAGCAGCAAAATTCCCCGATATTCGAGCGTTCTCAGGCGTTAGCATCAGTAATCCAGCACTCAGCGGACGCTTTACTTTAACGCCTTCGGGTATGAGTGCAATGTTTGAGGCAGAAGTAAACCAACAACTCAGACGAGTATTTGTGGATCCCATTCGCCACACCGAAAACACCTATCGTAGTTATGTCATTACTCCTATAACCAAACAACAAGCGCAATTGGGGTATACAAAACATGCCCCAAAACTATTCAATGTAAATCGTGATTTGGGTCGAGACACAATCAAAGCACAAAAAACATCCGAACCAGATCAACCTCAAAAACAAATCACATATCGGTTAGCCATGACCGCAGCTGGCGAATATACCGAATTTCATGGTGGTACCGTTGCCAGCGCGATGGCAGAAATTGTCATTATGGTGAATCGCCTAAATGAATTATTTGCCGTCGAATTAGGGGTACAGTTTCAATTAATCGCGAACAATGATTTACTGATTTTTACTGATCCTACAACCGACCCGTTCAATAATGATGCAGATGATGGTGATATTAACCAGGTCGAAACGGATGATCGTATCGGAAGTGCTAATTATGATATCGGTCATATTGTTAATACTAACGGTGGCGGATTAGCAGTTCTTGGCTCTCTATGCTGGGACGAATATAAAGCCAATGGGATCACTGGAAGTAATCAGCCTACCAACGATGCCTTTTGGATTGACTTTGTCGCGCATGAAATCGGCCATCAATTTGGTGCAAATCATAGCTTTAATGGGACATCTGGTAGTTGTGCTGGTGGTAATCGAGAAGCCAATGCCGCCTATGAAGTCGGCGCAGGTTCGACTATCATGTCTTATGCCGGTATCTGTTCAGATCAGAATATCTCTTTTCAAGTTGATGATTATTATCATGTCCACTCTCTAAATGAAATGGCAAAAACAATAGAAGATAATTTAACTTTTGCACCAAACTGTGGTGTGAGAACGGATCAAGGTAATATTCAACCGGTGGCAGATGCCGGCGATGATAAAATTATTCCAGCCAGTACACCTTTTGTGCTTACCGGGAGTGCGACTGATCAAAATACCAGTGATACGCTGAGCTATGCTTGGGAACAATATGATTTAGGACCGGCCAGCACCTCTCAACTGGATGATGAAACCGACGAAGGAAGTGGCCCATTATTTCGTTCAAGAACACCTACGGCATCTCCATCACGCTTTTTCCCTCGAAAAAGCAATGCGTTACAACGCACAACAGCTTATGGCGAAGCGATGGCAACGACCAACCGTACTATGAACTTTCAATTTACTGTGAGAGATAATCAAGGCGGGAGTGCTTCTGATGCTATGCAAGTCACCGTCATCGATACTGGCGCACCATTTCAAGTTACATCACCCACACGAGATGACGTGATTACCAGCAATCCACTAACAGTTACATGGGATGTAGCTGGGACAGACCAAGCCCCCATAAACTGTACCAGTGTGAATATTGAATTATCCAATAATACCGGAGGCTCATATGATGTCATATTGGCTTCAGATGTCGCCAATAATGGCAGTGCTATCGTTAACCTTCCCCAAACTGATGGGGAGCAACCTTTCCAAAACATTCGAGTCATGTGTAGTGATAACGTGTTCTTTAGCACATCAGAAGGGGTCTTTTCATCTGATATTGATGGACCTGCGCCAATAATTATCACGGGCCAAAACAGCTTATCTACCGCGGAAGACACATCACTAACATTGACGACTGCAGATTTTACATTCAGTCTAACACCCTCAACGTTAACGGTGCTACCTGGCACTAATTATACTGTTGAAGATAACACTGTGACACCCAGTGCTAATTTCAATGGGACGTTAAATGTCAATGTCAGTGCGACAGCCAACAGTACTAACAGTGAAACGTTTAGTGCTGATGTTACTGTATTAGCAGTCAATGATGCGCCTATTGCAAACGATGACAGTGCCACTGTTGAACAAGATTCAAATACAAATAATATTGATGTGATCAGTAATGATACCGATGCCGACACGAATGATGTAGTCTCGGTTGTTTCGGCAACAGCTAATGGTACTGGTATAGCAACACTCGACAGTGATACGATAGTTTATACTCCAGCAGCTGGCTTTAATGGCACTGAAACCATCTCCTATAGCATTACTGATGGTACTGAGACTGCGACAGGCACCTTGACGGTGACGGTTCTCGCTACACCAGTGAATAACGCACCAGTAGCACAACCAGATACAGGTTCAACAACATCGGGAAATACTATTACCATTGCGGTACTGACCAACGACTCAGATGCTGATAATGATAGCTTAAGTATTTCATCCGTCAGTACGTCAGGTTCAGGCAGCGTATCCATCCAAGGTAACAGTATTCGCTATGTGAGCGCATCCGACTTTACTGGTAACGAAGTAATTACGTATGAAGTGAGCGACGGTGAAGCAACGACTTCTGGTACACTGACTGTCACCGTAACAGCGCCGCCAGCAACGACACCGACTCCACCGGCAAATTCTAGTGGTAGCTCCGGTGGCAGTATGAGTTGGTTTGCTTTACTCGCATTAGTATTGATAGCGACTCGTCGTTATCCCCCTTTCACATTTTTAGCTCACTCTACAACAAGGAACATATAAGTATGAAATTGTATGGATCATTTACCTCTCCTTATGTGCGTCGTTTACGCATATTATTAGGCGAGCAAGACTATGAGTTTATCGATGCACCAACGTCAACGCCTGAAGGACGTGCCATTTTAAGCCAAGTTAATCCAACAATGAAAATCCCTATGTTCGAAGATAAGGGCGAAGTACTATGTGATTCTGGACTCATCGCGCAATATCTACATGACAAATTAGATATACCAGCACTGAGTTATCATGATCTAAATATAATCAAAATCATTGATGCGATTACTGACTCTTATATTCAACTCTTTTTATTAAGCCACTCAGGTTTTGATACCAATGAATCAAAGATGTATTTCAATCTACAAAGAGAACGTATCGAGAGGTCGTTTACCTTTCTGGAAAATTTGATTACAACAGGCATGATTACATCGTCAAATTGGAATTATATGACCATCAGCTTAGTGACATCTATTGAATGGCTAATGGTCAGACAGTTACATGACTTTTCTGATTTACCTGCGCTGAGTGGTTTTTATAATGAGCTTAAATTACGCGACGATATGGTAAGCACTCAGATCCCAGTGTAGTGATAGGATTGTGCTGGTCAGCCAATACCGACACCTAAATAAAAAAGGGAGCAAATGCTCCCTTTCTTGTCGATGCTATTATCGCTTAGAATTGACCACGTACACCAATCACAAAATTGCGACCAGGTAATGGCGTAATTTCTTTCAAGAATGACTGATGCACATAAGCTAGCTCATCGGTCAGATTCTCAACTTTCCCATACACAGTGTAATCTAAGTTACCTTGGGATAAATACCAATTTGCGCTCACATCGACCATAGTAAACGCATCCGTTGCCGTCTCAAGAGATGTGATTTTATCTTGTTTGAACGTATGCTTAACTGACAACGCGGTATCCCAAGTATCACCCGAATAACTGATACGAGTACTGAGACGTTTTGGCGGTATGCGAGCTAAATCGCCGCCATTTTGCAGTTTGCCTCGAATATAATCCGCTTGTGCTTGAACGTGTAAATTGGCATTTACTTGATATTTCATTTGTGCTTCAAATCCATAAAGCTCAACGTCTTGGGGCTTGAATAAAAAGACCGGTGAACCCTCTTCTTCAAGCACATGGTCTTCATCCCCATGAGCATCATCGTGTTCGTCAAAAAGCTCGTCATGGTCATCAGCAAGACCCATGTCATGCTCGTCTTCAACACTATGATCATGGCCAGCATCAATGGTAAATCCTAAATCATTCTCATAGTAGTAATTATCCACTTTGTTATAAAACAGATTAAAAACAAAGCCGATATCGCCAGAGAACTTTCTCAAGGTCAAATCTAGGTTATTAGATGTTTCTAATTCTGAGAAATTCTCAATTAATGCTAACTCAGTCTCACCATCATGCTCATGTAATTCGTACATGGCACCTATTTCATAGTTACCTGTCCCAATGTGAAGACCATTTGCTAACAATTCAGCGGCACTTGGCGCACGTTGTGAACGAGAAGCCGACAGGCCTAGATTATAACCATCGGTAAACTCCCATACAGCGCCTAGTGAGACACTTACAGGCGTAAAATGCCTTTCGATGTTATAAATGACTAGATGGTCGCTGTGCTCATCATGCTCTTCGTCGTGGTGTTCATCTTCATGGTGTTCGTCATAATGCCCTGCTACAAAAATTTCAGGATCATATTCAACCCCATCAGCAGTAATAGACACACTTTCAACTCGGGCACCAAATTGTACTAATACATCACCAATATGCTTTTCTTCCATTAACGCCAGACCAAACATCTCTGTTTTTGATGCTGGCGTGAATGCTTCTTCACCAACTGCAGCGAAATCAGTGTGTTTCGCATGTACACTAAGGCCGCCTTTCCATCCATTAATCGGCTGATGCAAGAAAGTCATTTTCGCTTCAAGCGTTTCATTATTAAAACGGGTACCGACTTCGCCTTCTTCAATTTCTGCATGAGTATAATCGGTGTAGGCTAGCTTGGTTGATACCTTGCTGAATAACTGGTTTTCAAAATATAAGTCACTGAGTAACTGAACACGATCTTGTTGGAGATCACTATACACATCATGAGCATCTTCATCATGTTCGTCGTGATCGTCATGGCTTTCATCATGTGCGCCATCTTCTTCGTGACCATGATCATGACCTGGCAACCCATTTTGACGTTCGGTACGTTCATACGATACCCCTACAAAACCGTTTTCAAGCAAATAACTCGCTCCAAGGGTAAATGCAGTGGTATCAGATTGCGTCTCTTCAATGACCTTATCCGCTTCATATTCATCAGCATCACGCCACACACCGTCAGCATACAATACAACATTGTCATTAATCGCAAACTGACCAGCACCAGATAAATGTTTACCTGAGTTAACTGTACTGGTAGAGGCTAGAAAACGCCCTTGTGTTTCGGCTGCTGTCGGGATACGTTGGTCTACTACGTTCACCACACCACCAATCGCACCACTACCATAAAATAAAGTAGCAGGACCTCGTAATACTTCGATTTGTTGAGCGGTTGCAGTCTCAGCAGCAACCACATGATCCGCACCGACACGAGAAGCATCAGACGCATCTAATCCATTTTGGGTCACCAACACTCGAGGTCCATCTAAACCACGAATAATCGGACTACTGGCTACACCACCAAAGTAAGTTGAATGCACGCCCACTTGAGAATTGAGTGTTTCACCTAAAGTAGACGTCTGGGCTAAGCGTAATGCATCACCAGCGAGGACTGTCACAGGTAACGATGATTCAATGACCGATGCGTGAAATGGTGTCGCATAAACGTCAATCACTTCGAGGCTACTAGGCTGGAGTGCAACATCAAGCGTTTGATTATCTGCTAGGACAGTTAAATCAATGGATTGATGGATAAAATTTGGCGCCGTAATATGGAGTTCAACGGGTCCTTCTGGCAAGTTAGACAAGGAAAACTTGCCATCCGCATCGGCGACTGCAGAGTATTGAGTGTTGATAATTTCAACCACCGCACCTGGAATAGGTTGAGACTGACTATCTAATATAGTACCGGTGATATCGGTAGCGAATGCATGAGCTGGCGTTATCATTGCACCGACAACAAACATTTTTCCTAACGTTTTTTGCATGACTAAGTTCTTCTAATAAATATATTAAAAGAAATGTTATAATATCACATTACATTTATCAACTCAGATGAGTGAAAATATCTCGATTACTTGATATTTTTATCTCATTCGTTAGGTGTGCTGAAAGTCCTTTTGTATTTGCTCAAGTGTTTTTCCTTTCGTTTCTGGTAAATAGCGCAATACAAAAACCAACCCAATCAACGCAAATATAGCATAAGTAAAGAAGGTAAACGCAGCCCCAAAAGTAGCTAATTCCCAAGGAAATAAGAACTGCATTAAGAAACTACAGAGGCTGTTAAACACTGTCACAAATGAAATCGCAACCCCTCGATACTCATTTGGAAATATCTCAGCAAACAACACCCACATGACCGGCCCTAATGACATAGCAAAGAATGCCACAAAACTTAATATCGCGACTAAAATCAACGTAGCATTAAGATGCGTGCCTTGTTGCAGTAATAAGCCTTGATAAGTTTGATAATCAGTATTGCCCAGCGTATTAATTAACGCCTCTTTAAAAGCAACATCAGAAGCATAAACATGATCAAGTAAAACAGATAATTGCAGTTGCGAAAGATTTGACTGCTCAACAATAGCCGCTATTGATTCATTATCTAAATAATATTGAGCTTGAGAGAACCCATAAGCGCACACTAACATACTCACCAAAATACCACTTAACCCGATCAACAGCAGCGGACGACGACCAAATTTGTCAATAGCAATCATGGCTACGACCGTAAATATTACGTTGATAACCCCGACACCGATCGCTTGTACAAAGGAAGCATCGGTCCCCACACCACTTTGCTCAAAAATAGTCGGCGCATAAAAGAAAATGACATTAATACCTGTCAGCTGCTGCACCATCCCAATCACCAAACCGATAACAATCGGCCAACGCAAACGAGATGACCATAATCCTTTCACTCGCTCAACCAAGGATAATGTAGTAGTACTTAATGTAGCTTTGATATCGGCAAATTCACCCTCAACGTCCGTAAATGATAAACGTGCTAAATTCGCTTTCGCTTCACTATAACGCCCTTTGGTGCTCAGCCATCGAGGACTTTCAGGGATCCCAAAAAGTAAACCAAACCATAACAATGCCGGCACAATTTCAAGTGCTAACATCCAGCGCCATACATCACTGTCGATATTTAGCGAGCTGATCCAGCTGGCATCAGATTGACTTAACGTTAACAAACCATAATTGGTAAAATACGAGGCTGATAATCCCAATACAATGTTAAATTGGTTCACTGACACTAGCTTACCACGATGCTCAGGCGCGCTGATCTCGGCAATATACATAGGCGCAATCATCAATGAACAAAAAGCTAACCCACCTACAAACCGAGCGATTAATAGCATTTCAAAGCTTGTTGCTAGTGCAGAAAATATTGCAGACATCACATAAAGTAAGGAGACAAATAACAAGGTTTGCCGGCGACCATAGTGATCACTAATTGGACCGGCAAAGAACATAGCTAATAACGCCCCTAAAGTAGGCGCACTGACCACTAACCCCTGCTCCCAAGTGCTTAAGTTAAACTCTTGGGTAATAAAATTCACGGTACCGGCGATGACCGAAGCATCAAAACCAAATACAAATCCACCCAACGCAACAACAATCGTGATAAACAAAGTACTACGTGGTAATGATGACATCATTGATTTCCTTGAATAGATTGAAGTGAATCTCGCTTAATTAGAGTCGGTTCAAACACATTACTAATTGGCTCATTTGTGTTTATCTCATATACCTCTTTGAGGACCCACTTAGCAGCCATACTTCCCAGCTCTGCAATTGGGTTTTTCACAGTAGACAACGTCGGATAGGTATACCGAGCAAAAACTTGATCATCAAACCCGACGATAGATAGGTCATTGGGTAATGATAACCCGTGCTTGCGCGCAGAATACATGGCACCAGTCGCCATTTCATCATTGGCACAGATTAATGCAGTGAACTGTTGTGAGGAAAGCTCATCAAAACCCGCTTTACCACCGTCTTCATTATAATTTCCACGGTAATGGAAATTATCATCAAATGCAATTCCTGCCTCAGCTAGAGCACGTTGATGCCCTTGTAAACGCAATTGTGCATCTTCTTTAAATTCAGGACCAGAGATATAAGCAATTTGTGTATGACCCGCATCAATCACTGACTTAGTAGCGAGATAGCCGCCTTGTTCATTATCCATCGTAAAACAACATTCGGCGATATCATCAATATGATGATTAATTAACGAAAATGGTACTTTTCGTTCGCGGAGTTTAAGTAGATATTCGTCCGATACAGCATCAATATGAAGAATAAGCGCATCACAACGACAGCCTAAAAGAAATTCAATAGCATCTTTTTCTTTTTCGACATTAGAGTGGCCTGCAGTGATAATGGCATGCTTACCCTCTTCACGAAGAGCCGACTCGACGACTGCAAGCATATAACTAAAGAAAGGACCGCTGAGCTCTGATACTAAAACACCCACACGGTTAGTTCTATTTGAAGCTAAGGACTGAGCAATGATGTTAGGCTGATAACCTAACTCTTTCATAGCAGATTGTACTTTACTGCGACTTTTGTCGCTGACTTTTACGTTACCGTTCATTACTCTGGATACGGTCGCAAGTGATACACCTGCCAGTTCTGCTACTTCATAAATCGTGGCCATGATGATTCTTCTGTTTATTCGTGGGTAACAAGTGCTCTTGATGCTAACATATTTTTATATGCAATCGCGCTGTCTTTCCAAACGCGTTCTTGGGTCTCATAATCGATGTAAATCAAACCAAAGCGCTTACTATAACCTAGTGCCCACTCAAAATTATCCATTAGACTCCACGCAAAATAACCTTTGATATTGACGCCCGCTTCCATGGCAGCTTCTACTGCTACAAAATGAGACTGAAAATAATCAATCCGGTTTTGGTCAGCAATTCGGTTACCTTGACGCACATCGGGCATCGCTGCGCCGTTCTCTGTAATATACATGGGAGGAAGATCATATTGTTGATCTAATTCAATGAGCATTTTAGTCATGGCCTCAGGGACAATCTCCCAGCCCATTTCTGTTAAATTACCAGGTTCAGGCGTGACTATTTCGAACCAACCGTCATCCCCCATCTTATACACGTTACGCGTGTAGTAATTCATACCAATAAAATCGAGTGGTTGTGCAATTAACGCCATATCTCCTTCAAGAATATCTGGACGTTCTTCTAGCGATAATTTATCCATGACGCTAGGGTAAGATTGCTTAAGCAATGGATCAATATACCAATGAAATAAATAGTCGGTACCCATTTTCGTCGCTTCAATATCTTCGGCTGAATCTGTTAATGCATAACCAGGGTGGACATTTATCACGATCCCGACATCGGCACTCGGACAGTTTTTGCGCAGAACTTGCATAGCTAACCCATGTGCTAATAACAAGTGATGAGAAGCTTGACGACCATTTTTACGCCCAGTTAAACCTGGCGCATGCACCCCCATTTCATAACTTAAATAACCAGCACAAAAAGGTTCGTTTAATGTCGTGTAAGCATCTACTTTATCGCCAATGCGCTGTGACACCAAGTCACAATATTGAGCAAATGCATAAGCAGTATCGCGATTTAGCCAACCACCTTCATCTTCAAGGTATTGAGGAAGATCCCAATGATACATAGTGACAAATATTTTCTTACCTTTCGCTTTCAATGCGTCAATCAATTCTATGTAAAAGGCTAAGCCTGTTTCATTAAGAGTACCATCAGCATGCATGACACGAGGCCAAGAAATTGAAAAGCGATACGCATCTACACCTAAATCACAAATTAACTGAATATCTTGTTGCCAATGGGCGATATGATCACAAGCAACATCCCCGTTGGAACGATCCGAAATAGTGTTTTCTTGAGCACAGAACGTATCCCAAATACAATCTAAACGTGTTTCACGTGCCCCTTCAATTTGGAATGATGAGGTGGCGACACCAAAGATAAAGTCTTCGTCAAACATCTTTGAGTCATAAGGTAAAGTTAATTTTGTCATGGTCAACCAATTGTTCTGTGTAACTGTTGTAATATTTTATTAACAAAGCAGTATGAATATTTTTTAAAAAGATAACACACTAGCAATGAAAGCGCTTTCATTTTTGTTAATTTAATGTTTATAATATAAAAAATCAATACCTTTGGAGCATTATTGTGGCTATTTCTACACCTACAACAACACAATCTGGGGAGAATCCTCAAGGAAACTATAAGTTTGCACTTTATGCGCTTACATCACTATTTTTTATGTGGGGATTCATTACTTGTCTTAATGACATCCTAATCCCTTATTTAAAAGGGGCTTTTGATCTCAATTATACGCAAGCCATGTTGATTCAATTTTGTTTCTTCGGCGCGTATTTTATCGTATCTTTGCCTGCAGGTCGTCTAGTTTCGTCGATTGGTTACCAAAAAGGAATTGTCTTAGGGTTAACTATCGCAGCGTTAGGTTGTCTACTCTTTTACCCTGCAGCGACAGCCGGCATCTATGGTTTGTTTTTAGCAGCATTATTTATCCTCGCGTCGGGTATTACAATTTTACAAGTGTCAGCTAATCCTTATGTGAGTGCCTTAGGTGATCCCAAAACGGCGTCTTCACGTCTCACCATGACCCAAGCATTTAACTCGTTCGGAACAACCATTGCGCCGTTCTTTGGAGCTTCATTATTATTTTCAGGCGGCGTTGAACCTGCAGCAGGTGACGCGACAGCCGTGCAACTACCGTACGTGATGCTTGCATTAGCATTAGTTATTTTGGCTGCTGTATTTGCATACTTAAAACTGCCTAACATTCAAAATGACGATGACGGTGAAGCGGGTAACTATTCAGCTGTATTAAAATACCCTCACTTAGTATTAGGCGCTGTCGGTATTTTCGTGTATGTGGGTGCAGAAGTGGCTATCGGTAGTTTCTTAGTGAACTTCTTTAGCCTCCCAGAAATCGCCGGTATAGGTGAACATCAAGCAGCTAAATTAATTGCCTTTTATTGGGGTGGTGCTATGGTCGGCCGCTTTGTCGGTGCCTATGTCATGCAATTTATTGCTGCAGGTAAAGTACTTGTGTTTAATTCTGTTATGTCCGTTATTCTAATTATTCTCGCGGTTACCACAACAGGTCATTTTGCCATGTGGTCTATTTTACTTGTTGGCCTGTGCAACTCGATCATGTTCCCAACCATCTTTTCTCTAGCGGTTACAGGCTTAGGCAAACACACCGCTCAAGGTTCAGGTGTTTTATGTTTAGCGATTGTCGGTGGTGCATTACTACCTCTGTTACAAGGTGTACTTGCTGATAGTATTGGCGTGCAGTTATCATTTTTATTACCAGCGTTGTGTTACCTCTTCATCGCATACTACGGTTTATCCGGTCACAAAATTAAAACAGATAAGTAATTGGAGCAGATATTATGCTTAACACTATGCCTCGCGCAATTTTAGGAACTATCATCGCTTTAAGTTTAAGTGCATGTGGTCAAACAGAGTTAGAACAGGTTGAAGCGGTTAAACCATCTCAAGAAACTGCTTTAGAGCAAATATGGCCGGTACTTGATATTGAAGTAAAGAAAGATGCTGAAATTGAAGCTTTTGTAGCCAAAATGCTCAGCGAAATGACGTTAGAGCAGAAATTGGGCCAAATGATCCAACCGGAAATCCGAGATATTACCGTTGAAGACATGCGTAAGTATGGGTTTGGTTCATTCCTTAATGGCGGTGGTGCATATCCAAATAACAACAAACAATCCACACCCCAAGATTGGATTGATTTAGCCGAAGCAATGTATCAAGCATCAATTGATGATTCATTAGACGGTTCAAGCATACCTACGATTTGGGGTACTGATGCCGTGCATGGACACAATAACGTGGTCGGTGCAACATTGTTTCCTCATAACATTGGTCTTGGTGCTGCAAACGATCCCGATTTGATTGAGCGCATCGCGCATGCCACTGCAAAAGAAGTTTTGGCGACAGGCATTGATTGGATTTTTGCACCGACCGTCGCGGTCGTGCGTAATGATCGCTGGGGCCGTACCTATGAAGGGTACTCAGAAGATCCTGACATTGTGCGTGCTTATTCAGCTGCAATCGTACATGGCTTACAAGGCCGTGCAGGTGAGAATTTCCTAGCCGAAGATAAAGTTTTAAGCACTGTAAAACATTTCGTCGGTGATGGTGGGACTCAAGATGGTGTTGACCAAGGTAATAATACCAGTAGTGAAGAAGAGTTATTTCGTATTCATGCTCAAGGTTATGTGGGTGGACTAACAGCGGGTTCTCAATCTGTTATGGCATCCTTTAACCGCTGGCAAGGCGATAAGATTCATGGTTCCGAATACTTACTTAACCAAGTACTTAAAGAACGCATGGGTTTTGACGGGTTTGTCGTAGGTGATTGGAATGGACATGGCCAAGTTGCAGGGTGTGCCAATGAAAGTTGCCCACAAGCAATTAATGCGGGTCTTGATATTTTTATGGCGCCTACTCAATCATGGCGCGCTTTATTTGACAACACCTTACAACAAATTAAAGATGGCATAATCCCAATGAGCCGTATTGATGATGCGGTGACTCGTATATTACGTGTCAAAGCCCGTGCTGGGATTTTTGACCGCCCAAGTCCTGCAAAACGTGCATTTTCTGGGAAAATGGAATTGATTGGACATCCTGATCATCGTGCAGTTGCTAGAGAAGCTGTACGTAAATCGTTAGTTTTACTAAAAAACAATAATGTACTGCCACTTAATCCAACTGCCAATATCCTGGTTGCAGGTGATGCTGCTCATAACATCGGTAAACAATCTGGCGGCTGGACCATTACGTGGCAAGGTACAAACAATACTAATGACGATTTCCCTGGTGGTTCATCTATCTATGATGGGATCAAAGCCTCAGTGGATACCGCAGGAGGGAACGTCACATTAAGCGCCGACGGTAGTTTTACTGATAAGCCCGATGTCGCCATTGTGGTGTTTGGTGAAGAACCTTACGCAGAAGGCGTGGGCGATCGTCCATCAGTCGAATATCAACCAGGTAATAAAACAGATTTAGCTATTTTGAAGCGCCTTAAAGCACAAGGCATTCCTGTAGTTTCGATCTTCATCAGTGGACGTGCTATGTGGGTTAACCCAGAACTAAACGCTTCTGATGCCTTTGTTGCAGCTTGGTTACCAGGTTCTGAAGGCAACGGTGTTGCCGATGTCATTATGGCAAAAGCAGATGGCAGTGTGAATTATGACTTCCATGGTAAATTATCATATTCATGGCCAAAAACACCTGACCAAATCGTTAATGTAGGCGACGCAGATTATGATCCACTATTGCCTTATGGATTTGGCTTACGTTACGGTGATGAAAATGTATTAACAGCGATGCTGGATGAATTAGATATTGATACATCTGCTAATGCATCAAATATGATTTATAACCGTGCCGTTGTATCACCATGGAACTTAGCATTGGTGTCAAATGGAACAGCAAACAGTGTCATGTCTAATACTGTCAATTTACCTAATGTGAACTATCGAACTTATGATCGTAATGTACAAGAAGATAGCTTCCAGCTTACATTTACAGGTAATGGACCAAGTGCTGTGTTATTTAATACTGCAAATGCCGTAGACCTAGCGAATGTCGCTACGGACATGGCGCTCTCTATGGAGGTGAATGTTGTTAAACAGCCAGATGGGCCCGTTTACCTTGGTATGAACTGCTTAAGTGATACCAATTGCAAAGCACAAGTCGATATAAACCAAGTATTAAGTACATTACCACTTGATACATGGGGTAATGTCTCTGTTGCAACCAGCTGTTTTACAAAAGCAGGTATTGATTTGACACAAATCACCAATGTGTTTGCGCTAAGTACAGCAAATAGTGCCAATATTATCTTATCTGATATTGGTTTTAAGGCACCTTCAGAACAAACAATGACATGTGAGTAAATTTATATGTTGAGAAAAGGAACACTCTCAACGGCATTAGGCCTAGGTGTGTGTGTGTTTGCGCCGTTAAGTCAAGCTGACTTAACGGCCGCGAACAAGGCATTACCGGTCGATGCAGCAACACTCACACCCATTACACCTAGTGAGCATTGGCAACTGATATGGCAGGATAACTTTTCTGCCAGTTCTTTAGATACTCATAAATGGTCCATCGAATACAATTGTTGGGGCGGCGGTAACAACGAACAACAGTGTTATACTCCATCACAGCAAAACGTTTTTATTAATAACGGATTATTAGTTCTTCAAGCTGTAAAGGGGGACACTACAGGTCCTGCACTCACCGAAAACCACGCGGAATATTCTAAAGAAAATACACGCACACTCCCCTATTCATCCGGGCGAGTACGTTCGAAAGGTAAAGGGGACTGGATCTACGGACGTTTTGAATTTCGCGCTAAACTACCCAAAGGGCAAGGTACATGGCCTGCGATTTGGATGCTACCAACAGATAATGTTTATGGTACATGGGCTGCATCTGGTGAAATAGATATCATGGAAGCTGTCAATCTGGGGACTATGTCAGATGCTAAAAATGCGTCAAATACTACGCCAGAAACACGTATACATGGCACTCTACATTATGGAGCTAAATGGCCAAATAACACCTACACAGGTGCCGGAGTCGTCCTTCCTAATAACATAAATCCGGCTGATGGCTTTCATGAATACGCCATCGAATGGGAACAAGGCGAAATACGTTGGTATGTTGATAATTATCATTTCTTAACTCAACAAAGCAGTCTTTGGTTTACTCGAACACAAAGCGAGTCAGGAGAATGGACCACAGCACCAAATGATGCTCCGTTTAATGAACGCTTTCATATAGTGTTGAATTTAGCGATTGGTGGTCAGTGGCCAGAAAATGCCAATGATAAAGGGATTGATAGCACTCAGTTTCCAAAACAGCTTATCATTGATTATGTGCGTGTTTATCAATGCAATAGGAATCCTACTACGGGAAAAGGTTGTGCTGCAGTCGATCCTCAGGCACGTATATTATCTTCCCAATAAAATTAAATTTATTTTAAAAATAAGTTATTATCTATAACTAAGTGTAATGTTGATAAAATGACACCTCTCTAGACATAGTAGATGTCGGTTTGAACTAAATTGCTTGACTAATTAAAAGTGAGCTATATGCTTGTCGTAAATGACCTCAGCGATTTAATTTTTGAAACAACTTCGCTTTTATCTGGCGCACCTGAATATCATCTAATTCCCCTAATACTCCTTGAATAGCACTTGGAATATGAGATTGACCTTTTGGGTTAAACACATAGTAATCAAACATTTTGGACCACGTCTGACGTTGTGCTTTTGGTAAACCTTTAATACTGGCTAACGCTAATAGCAGTGCATCTTGTGGAGCCAGTGAATAAGCAGGTGCTTGGCGCCACCAATAATTGACCATCAAATTTAACGGTGCTGTGGACTCAATATGATGCCACCACAAGCTTGGAATGAAAATCGCATCTCCCGCGCCCAAAGTCGCAGTAAAGGCATTATTCATTGCTTGTCTAAATTTAGGAAACCTGTCTAAATCAGGCTGATGAAAATCCACTAACGAGCAGGGTTGTCCCGCTGGAGTGAAATCCAATGGTCCTATGTACAAATTATCTAGTTGCTCTGGAGCAAATAGCGTAAATTCCCGCGTTCCATGAACTACACAGGCGACATTATCAGTGACATCATAATGTGCAGAGACTCGACTTTGATTTGATAACCAGAAACTATATAGCGGCTTGTCTTGCAAAGGTACAAGTTCGTTCGATTTGCGAAAACCTGGTAACGCAGCATCGATCGACGTAGATCCTACATAATATCCAGTTCCATCGGCACTCAATATCTGCGCTAACACGTGTGCCAAGGACAATCTTTGTCGCGTAAAGTTAAATCCAGTCAGATCATCATTATAAAAATAACGACCCTGCTGATCTGGAGGGGTTACCATAGTATGGAGAGGCGTAGGTTGAGCGAAGCGTAATAAATAATCGGCCATTGCACGGTCTGAAATACACTGGGATACTGGCCAGTCATTGACTAGCCCGCGCAACACTACAGGTTCATTCCCAGCTAATAGTTCTGCAGTGAGATAAGCTGGTGACGCTGTTGTGATTTCACGTATAGGTTGACCAAAATCCATTTATGACTGACTTAGCGTCGCATTTTTACGTTTAATAAGATCACTCAAATTCCCCATTGATGCGAGTAACATATAGATTGCTTCAACGTAACCTTGACCATTTAGACTCAAGAAATCCAAGTTGTCCAAAGCTAAAAACGCTTCTTCATTAATCGTATATAAACCTTGTAATTCATTCTTGGAGCCATCATTCAGCTCGACTTTGATCTCTACCGACTCAAGCAATGATAAACCGACTAAGGCGTCAATGAACTTAGCATTATCTTGATGACCATTGTGCACACCACCGAGTACCTCGCTCATCTCGACTAAGTACTCACTTTGTCCACCTTGCGATAAAAAGATTGGCTCACCTGCAGTAGTGCTGACACGAGGGCTATCCATATCGATATGCACAACCACGTTATCTTGTGCCACGCCATCAACTACCTGCTCTTGAAACCCAATTAAGAATGGACGTCGACGAATACTCATAGGGACATAACTCGCATGCCAGCCTGATACATCTAAGAATAAATTTTCTTGTGCAGTAAACCCAAACATAGCTATCATTTCAAACTTATCAGTTTGTGAATTTTTACGAAAAAACAACGGATAATCGACCTGTGCTAAACGTAATTCTTGAACAAAAACTTGCGCATATGAATCATTATCGCCAAATTGTGGGTGGAAGCTTCGATTGACCTTGGTGTCTTTATGCGTAATGTTATCTAATAATTGATGATTTGCCATGGGTAATTCTATACTCTTAATAATCTTGTTATTTTACACTAATTAGCCGGTAATCCATACTGGCAAATCGTATTAATCAATTCACGATTGGTTGTGAGACCTTTAACTAATTTTGCGGTAAGTTGCTCGTTGCGCAAAAAGGCTTGTTGCGCTTTTTGTGATTGCGTATCTGCTCGTGTTTGCGTTGCTTTCGTTTTTGTCGCAAAGCCCATCCCGTATAACACGTATTGATAACTGGCTGATGGAAATATCTCATCAGTTTGCGTGAAATCTTGATGCCACGGACTGTGGTATTCCCATAAAGCCATCATTTCTTGTAAATGTTCAGGGATGCTCTCAGGCTGACAATGATCAATCCAATATTGGGTGTCTGTTCGTTTAGTTAAAATATAATGAAGTTTTAAGAAATCGATGATCCGGTCCCAACGATATAAAAACTTTTCATTGAAGCGTTTAGCACCCGACCACATCCATTAATGGTCGGGTTGCTGGTAGCTGTTCTGAAATCATTTGCGCCGATAACTCAACCAGTACCAGTGCTGAAGCCTCTAAAGGTTCTAAAAATCCAGCAGAGAGCCCCACGGCAACTACATTTTTATGCCAAAACTTTTCTCGATGTCCAGGGCGAATTTCAATTTTGCGAATAGATAATTCGTCCGCCTTATCACCAATAGATTCACGAATATAATCCCGTAATTCAATTTCGGCTTCAGCATCAGTCGTATGTGCAGAAGAATAAACATGCCCTATCCCACGTCGTGTCGGCAAACCAATATCCCAGGTCCAACCGTTCTTTTGACCGGTAGAGATGGTATGAGAAGCAATCGGATCATCCGCATTAAGGTACGGTACATGAGTAGCAAGCGCGCTGTCATTGAATAATATGTGCTTCTTATCCAGAAAATCTATGCCGTAATGTTCACCGAGTAGCATCGATTTAAAACCGGTACAATCAATAAACAAATCCGCAGATAACTCACCGCTATTTGCTGTTGTTAGTGCAGCTATATCACCATTGTCAGCACTAATGATCCCAGTAACATGGTCAAGGATGTGATTGACACCGAGCTTAGTAGTACAGTGACGTTGTAACATGCCTGAGAATTTACCCGCATCTAAATGATAAGCGTAGTTGGCAACATGGGCATATTCAGGCGTTGTAATTTGTTTAGGGGCTAAATGTTTTTCACACAAATGACCTTGAAAGGAGACAGCGTCTGCAAATGGCACATTCGGTAAATGTTGATACCAATAGGGTGCAAGATTAATTTCGCCATAACCTTCTGGCAGAACTAGTGGGTGATAATAATAGTCTTCAGGAGTGCCTGTTACCCATTTAGCAAATTTCGCACCTTGCTTAAATGACGCATCACACTCACGAAACAAAGTGCTTTCACTGATCCCCATTTTACGTAAAGTACCGCGCATCGTAGGCCAGGTACCCTCGCCAACACCAACAATAGGGACATCGGGAGATTCGATTAACGTCACTTTTATACCCTCAGGGGTATGTGACAAATGATCGGCCGCAATGACACCGGCGGTAATCCAACCAGCTGTGCCACCGCCTACAATGACGATATGTTTAATTTCTTGTGACATATGATTAAACCTTACTTTCCGTTTGTGTCATGCGACTAACAACTTGCTATTCAGTGATATAAGAACATAACTCGAATGACAGAAAAAGAAAAGCCGCTAAGGATATTAGCGGCTTGATACTAGTTTACACTTATAGTGATTTAAGACGAACACCTAACAAGTAGCGTGGACCGTACTGACGAGCAAATAAAAACTGCTCTTCAAAACGACCGTATGCTTCTTCTGTTTCGTTATTCAAGTTTACGCCTTCAAAAAAGACGGTTACATTATCAGTAACATCATAGTTTACGCTCATATCCCACTGACCGAATTCACGGGCAAACTGAGGAGGCGCATCACCAGAACCACCTGCTTGACCTACACCGAGTAGGTAAGAATCACGCCATGCATAAGTGAGTTTAACTGATAACCCATCTTTCTCATAGAAAGCTTGGAAGTTAGCAGAATCACTCAAACCAACTAACGGTGCTTGTGGATCTAAACTGAATACGTCAAATTCTACGTCACCCTCAACGAAGGTTGCATTAGCGCCTAAACCGAAACCAGTGTCACCAAACAAGTGCTGAGCAGCAACTTCAATACCATCAACCGCTTTAGCATCCGTATTTTGTGGAATGGAAACTAACCACTCGACTAATGGATCGCCGGCTAAACCAGTAATTTCAGTTCCTTCTACACCCGCACCACCATTAGCAATCATTTGGTCATAGATTGCGTTTACATCTGGATCTGAATCACCATTAGCTTGTAACTGAGATACTGCCGTGTTGTAACGATCACTGCCGATTACATCGAACAAGCCATCATACGTTTCAGTGGTCGTATCAAAGCTGATGAAGTTTTTAACATCTTTTTTGAAGTAACCAACTGCAGCATAACTACCTTCTGCATAGTAATACTCTAATGACAAGTCTAAGTTTGTAGACTCAAAAGGTTGTAGATTAGGGTTACCATTACCACCAGTACGTGCACCAGGCTTAGGGTTAGCAGACAAACTCAATACACCAGCTAGATTACCTAGAGGAGCACGAGATATGGTTTTACCCCATGATGCACGAGCGACAATATCATCAGATAAGTCTACTTTGAAGTCGATCATTGGTAACAATAAATCATGCGCACCCGTTTGTACGTTAAAGCTTGCGCCTAACTCGTCGAACTTAGTAATCCATTCGGTTGATGATTGTTGCACTACAGACACAGGTACACGTTGACGTACTGTTGAAGTCACATCAGTTTCTTCGTAACGTAAACCTAAATTTAACTGTACAGCATACTTATCTTGTATTTCAAAATCTAATGAGGTTGAAGCATACAAGCTCAGTGTTTCTTCTTGTACATAGGACTCACCGGTAATACCATTTGCATATGCATCCACTTGGAATACATCACTTGAATAGAAATTTAAGTGACGTGTTAACGCTTCATCATAGCTATAAGTATAGTAATAATCTGTCAGTAAGTTTGCACCACCACCAGAGAATTGATCTAAGAAATCTCCGGTACCGTTTCGTGTAAACATACTATCCGGTAACATGCCCTGTACACCTTCATAACCGACAACACCTTGGTTGCCAGAGAAACCTGAAGTCCCGCCAAGTAACTGATCAGTAAAGGCTATACCAAAATTTATTGAACTGATTGGCAGATCAAAATCAGGTAGATATTCAACATCCAACTGATACTGACTGACTTCAGCCTTGCCAGGGTTATGGAAAAATTGTCCGAACTGTGAATCAAAATCGCTAGGTAAGGCTTCAACTTCATCATTTGGCCAGAATAATTCCATTTGTGGAATCTGTTGCTGTAAGTCATAAGAATACGTTTTCGATACTAAATTATTTGGACCAAGGATGATGAAACCATTATTACCAGTGCCTTTATCATAACCATCATCAAACTCATTCGTGGAATTATGTGCATCAAATTCTAAAGACCAACTATCATTAATTTCCCACTCAAGATTGAAGCCAAATGATTCGGCTTTAACTTGGGTAACACCACGGCGAACTGTATGTGCGTAATCATTTGCTGTTTCATTAAACTCAGAAACTGTACCGTTCTGGTCTAGTTCGTAAGAATCTATATTTCCACCATAGTTAAACCATACACCAAAAGCTGTAGCATCAGAAGATGTAATGGCTTCAGACATTGTATAGTCTAACGTTGTTACAATATTATCTGATGGGGCGAATTGTAAAGTTAACTGACCATTTGTTCTTTCACGTTGAAAATCAGCAACGTTGTAACCTAAGTTACGTGGGAAAAAATGAGGTGCAACCTGTTGCAACTCTTTTTGACCTGTTGTCAGGTTTACATTTGTTTGTGAGAACATACCGATTGGATTGCCATCGACATCAGTTGCACGATTATCAATTGCGCTTAATGGTGAACCAGGAAGACTTACATTAGCTTGCCATCCATCAATCTGCGAGCTTTGCTGTTGGAAACTTCTTTCTTGATGTGAGAAAGAAACGGCAACACCAAACTTATCATCTGCAAAAGTATTACTGTATATAGCAGCAAACTCTGGTGTGACGTCGTCGCCTACTTCATTTGACGTGTCATACATACCTTTCGCCGATACCGAGAACTTCTGGCCAGGGCTATTCAAAGGCTTAGTGGTAACAATATTTACCGTTGCACCTAAACCACCTGAGGGTAAATCAGCACGTGCAGTTTTATAAACTTCTAACGCACTAACACCTTCTGAAGAAAGGTTAGCCAAGTCATAAGAACGGGTAAAACCTGCACCTGGCATTTGACGACCATTTAACGTAATCAAGTTAAAGCTAGGACCAAAACCACGAACTGTGATTTGACTACCTTCACCATTTGCACGACTTACCGATACACCAGTAATGCGCTGCAGAGATTCTGCTAGGTTAGTATCTGGAAATTTACCCATTTCTTCTGCAGAGATCGCATCAACTACTCCTGAAGCGTCACGCTTCAGGGCACTTGAATTAATCAAGCTCGCTTTAATACCGCGAACAGCAATGACTTCTACATCATCGTCCACTTTTGCACCCGCTTCTTCTTGTGCTACAGCTGGCATAGCTATAGCTGCAGAACCCATCAATAATGACATGGTTGCTGCTATTTTTGTTTTTTGAAACATTGAAGTTTTCATCTTTATACTCTCTATGCTATACCGATTAATCTGCAGCTGTTACAACAATATTGGTGATTACAACAGCAGCATCACGTGTATCAACATACATTAATAATGAGCTGTAGTTATTCGCCGCATCTTGTGCTGGAACAGTGATTGTATATGTCGCCTCTGAGCCTGATACCGTGACAGTACCCGCATCAAATGCAGGATCTACATCTGGGTAAGGTGCGTTTTCGAAACGGAAACGTACATCTGCATCTACACCACCTTCTGGAATCGCTGCAGTAAATGTTATTTCACCGCCATTTGCAAAATTAAATGGATATAAATCAGCGTTATCATTAGCGAAACCAGCCCATGCTTGAGCTGACGTAGGGACGGTATATGTATCACCGTCCTTTAATGCGCCAGAATCAGCGAATGGAACCATCACAGCTAGTGCTGATGTTACTGGTTCGGCTACTTCAGAACCTGTTACAACAATATTGGTGATTACAACAGCAGCATCACGTGTATCAACATACATTAATAATGAGCTGTAGTTATTCGCCGCATCTTGTGCTGGAACAGTGATTGTATATGTCGCCTCTGAGCCTGATACCGTGACAGTACCCGCATCAAATGCAGGATCTACATCTGGATACGCTGCTTTTTCGAAACGGAATCGAACATCTGCATCTACACCACCATCTGGAATCGCTGCAGTAAATGTTATCTCACCGCCATTTGCAAAATTAAATGGATATAAATCAGCGTTATCATTAGCGAAACCAGCCCATGCTTGAGCTGACGTAGGGACGGTATATGTATCACCGTCCTTTAATGCGCCAGAATCAGCGAATGGAACCATCACAGCTAGTGCTGATGTTACTGGTTCGGCTACTTCAGAACCTGTTACAACAATATTGGTGATTACAACAGCAGCATCACGTGTATCAACATACATTAATAATGAGCTGTAGTTATTCGCCGCATCTTGTGCTGGAACAGTGATTGTATATGTCGCCTCTGAGCCTGATACCGTGACAGTACCCGCATCAAATGCAGGATCTACATCTGGATACGCTGCTTTTTCGAAACGGAATCGAACATCTGCATCTACACCACCTTCTGGAATCGCTGCAGTAAATGTTATCTCACCGCCATTTGCAAAATTAAATGGATATAAATCAGCGTTATCATTAGCGAAACCGGCCCATGCTTGAGCTGACGTAGGGACAGTATATGTATCACCGTCCTTTAATGCGCCAGAATCAGCAAATGGAACCATCACAGCTAATGCTGAAGGCTCTGGCTCACCTGGAGCAGGGTTTTCAGTAACTAAAATATCAGTAACAGTCACTGGAGTGTCGCGTGTATCAACATACATTAATAATGAACTATATGTTTCATCACTTGGGCGAGCTTCGATGTCAATCGTATATGTAGTTGCTGTTGCGCCTGTTACAGTAACAATACCTGCATCGAACGCTGGGTCAACATCTGGATACGCTGCTTTTTCGAAACGGAAACGCACATCTGCGTCTGCACCACCATCTGGAATCGCTGCAGTAAATGTTATCTTACCGCCATTGACAAAACTAAGTGGATATAAATCAGCGTTATCATTAGCGAAACCTGCCCATGTTTGAGCTGCTGTAGGAACAGTATATGTATCACCATCTTTTACAGCACCAGAGTCTGCAAACGGTTGCATGTCAGCATTAGGTGAAGCTTCACCACCGCCATCAGTGCCACCATCAGTGCCACCATCAGTGCCACCATCTGTGCCACCGTCAGTACCACCATCTGTGCCACCGTCAGTGCCGCCATCAGTAACAGGTGTGCTTGGAGATGTTACATCACCAATTGCATATTGAGTAACAACTACATCTTTAACAATAACAGGTGAGTCTCGGTCATTCAGGTATAACAAGAAAGAACTGTATGTATTAGCAGCATCTTGCGCTGGTAATTCAATTGTATAAGTTGTTTCTGCGTTGCCTGAAACCGTTACCGGATCAGTACCGAATGTTGGATCAACATCTGGATGAGGCATGTTTTCGAACACAAAACGTACGTTAACATCAGAGCCTGCGCCTGGGATAGCACCGGTAAAGGTTAATTTACCACCGTTAGGAAAGCTTAACGGATAAATAGTATCATTTAAGTTAGCAAATCCGCCCCAAACTTCTGCACCTGTTGGATACAAATAAGTACTCGTAGCTGTATCTGCAACTGCACCACCAAAGGCTTCTGTAAATGTAGCTGGGTCAGCAACTACATCAGCAGCGACACCGCCACCACTGACACCAGTAGCTGTAACAACTACATCAGATACGATAACTGGAGCATCTTTAGTATTTAAATACATCAAGAATGAGCTATAGGTATTAGCTGCATCTTGAGCTGCAAATTCAACTGTATATGATTGTGTTGTACCGCCAGAAACAGTGACTGCATCCGTAGCAAATGTTGGGTCAACATCTGGATGTGGCATCTTTTCAAATACAAAACGAACATCCACATCACTACCATCACCTGGAATAGATGCATTGAATGTTACAGATCCACCATTCGGGAACGCCATCGGGTAGATTGTGTCATTTAAGTTTGCAAAACCACCCCATACTTCAGCTCCAGTAGGATACAAATAAGTATTAGTTACTGTATCAGCGACCGCGCCACCAAATGCTTCGGTAAATGCTGCAGGATCATAAACAGTATCAGGCACGCCTGCTCCTGTTGTACCAGTTTGCGTTACAACTACCTCAGTAATAGTGACAGGTGAGTCTTTGGTATTTAAATACAACAAGAATGAACTGTAAGTATTAGCTGCGTCTTGTGCAGGAATAGTTAATGTATAAATTGCTTCAGTTGCACCTGTAACAGTAACCACGTCGGTACCAAATGTTGGATCAACATCTGGATGTGGCATTTTTTCAAATACAAAACGAACATCAACATCAGCTCCGTCACCCGGGATAGAAGCTTTAAATGATACAGAACCACCATTCGGGAAGGACATTGGATAGATATCTTCATTTAAGTTCGCAAATCCACCCCACACTTCTGCTCCAGTTGGATACAAATATGTATTTTCAGATATCGTCGCACCGCCAAACGCTTCAGTAAATTCTGCAGGAGCATAAACTACATCAGGAGTGCCAGTTACTTCGTCTCCATTTAAGATTGCTACATTATCCAGACGGAATACAGAACCTTCTCCTTTGCCCCACTCAGGGAAAACCATGATAACGTCTAATAAAGAAATATCTACGCCTGCATCTGAAATAGCTTGTAATGGTACCTCGTAAGTTGTCCATTGACCTACGACGGGTGCATCACCAAAATCAGTTAATGGTGTAGCCCATTCTCCACCATTTCTATCATCAGCTTCAGTTTTAAACATCCAAACAGCATCAGGATTAGAGGGCGCGGTTGTCACTTTTACATCAAATGTAATATATCCACTTTCAATCATACCTAAAGCATTATGCGGAGCAGGACGCGAAGGTGAAGTTGGATCTGCTGATAAGAATGCTGAACGAGTGATAAAACCAAACACCGCACCTTCATTGCCATTTTGAACAGCAAACTCATAGACATTACCACGGTCAGCATCATCAGCAACTAACTCTGGAATAGGACTGACAGGGCTATCTCTACCTTCCCATGCAACCCAATTGACATTTACAGTATCATCAAAGATAGTAATTGGATTTGGTGCACCTGCATCAAGAGATGGTGCTGGCGCCGTACCTGGTACTAATAAACCACCGTCTTCAACTAGGGTGTCATAACCTTGAGCAACAGTATCACAACCTCTACCAGTTATTGAATCGGCCGTACATTTATAAACACGAACATAATCAACTTCTAGTGTTTGACCATCAGAAAATGCATCGGCGTCGATACCACCTTCATTAACATTTTCAGCCCAATCTCCACCAATAGCTAAGTTGAGGATCATGTAAAAATCTTGGTCAAATGGTGCACTGCTGTAATCAGTCTCTAATTGGCCAGTAGCAACATCGTACAGTTTCGCGTACCAACCTCGATGAGATAAACCGCTACCGTTTGATTTTAATTGAGATTGACGTTGCGTCGCATAAAGAACATCATTCATGTACCAACGGATCTCACCTTCTTGCCACTCGATAGCATAGGTATGAAAATCATCACCAGGGTTCATACCTGGATCATGCGACTGCCCTGATTCCGCACCATCTTTACCATAATGAATAGTACCGTAAATATTAGTTTCTTCGGTACCATCAGCACGTAAAGTACCTAGGTTGACTGCTTCCATAATGTCGATTTCGCCAGACTTCGGCCATCCACCATATACAGAATCAGTAGGCATCATCCAAAATGCCGGCCAAGAACCTTGACCTTTAGGTAATTTAGCTCTCATTTCAATACGGCCGTATTGAATATCGACTTTATTTTGTGTCGTCATGCGAGCAGAGGTATAAGGCTGTTCAGCACCTTCCGCAGCTGGTTTAGCTACAATTTTAAGTGTGCCATCGCTTACAAATGAATTTTCTGCGGTATCGGTGTAACACTGTCTCTCATTATTACCGCCACCTTCACAATTGACTTCATGCGTCCAATTATTTGCATTAATAGCTGTTCCATCAAATTCATCACTCCATACCAGACGCCAATCATCTACTGGCACGGTTGGATTGACTGCATTAAGGTCAGTCTTCGTTTCCGTTCCACCGCCACAAGCGGCTAACGTGAGTACAGATAGCACTGCACCAAATCTTGTTATATTTGTCATTCTGTTTTTCATGTGTGTTCAACCCTAGTAAGAAAAACGCGCTTAGTTTGATGTAAGCGCTTACATCTATCTCCCAAAAAATGGAAACATAAATGTAAGCGCTTCCACAGCCAGTATAAGTTGTTAACAAAAAATATCAATACTTTGTTAAAAAAAAGTAACTGAAATTCTAATATACACTTAATTTTTATATGAAACAAAAACGAGAAACAACGTGTTATCTGGAGGTGTAAAGGATTTCATACTGATGATGACTCACTTTATTAACGCATCAATTTCAGTAATATATATGTGAATTCAATGTAAGTTAACATTAAAAAAAAGGTCACTGATTACTCAAGTGACCTTTTAATTAACAATTCTTATGAATGCTCACATCCATGAAGACGAATATCTAAATATTATACATCGTAAGTGGTCGATGCAGTGTCACCACCACGCCCTGTCCAATTGGTATGGTGAAATTCACCTCGCGGCCCGTCCAGACGCTCATAAGTATGAGCACCAAAGTAATCTCGTTGCGCTTGTAATAAATTAGCAGGTAAACGAGCAGTTCTTAAGCTATCGAAATACGTTAATGCAGCACTTAAGCAAGGTACTGGGATCCCAGCAACGGTTGCATTACCGATCACCTGGCGAATACCCGACTGAGATTTAATGACTGTCTCACTGAAATAAGGATCTAATAACAAATTAGATAACTCTGGATTGTTGTCATATGCAGTCTTGATATTGTCTAAAAACGCTGAACGAATGATACAACCACCACGCCACATTAATGCAATACCGCCGTAGTTAAGATCCCAGCCGAACTCTTTCGCCGCTTCAGTCATCAAATCATAACCTTGTGCATAAGAAATCATTTTTGCCATTAACAGCGCTTGTCGAATACTTTCTATAAATGTAGTTTTATCACCGACAAATTTGGGGACTTTGGGCCCTGTTAGAATACTTGAAGCATGAACTCGAGCTTCTTTTTGTGCCGAAATACAGCGAGCAAATACAGACTCAGTAATTAACGTCAGTGGCACACCTAATTCAAGTGCAGTTACGCCAGTCCATTTTCCAGTCCCTTTTTGCCCTGCAGTATCGAGGATTTTTTCAATTAAAGGCGCGCCGTCTTCATCTTTATAACGGAAAATGTCAATCGATATATCGACAAGGTAGCTATCTAGTTCAGTTTTGCTCCATGCCTCAAATACATCACCGATCTCATCCGCATTCAGACCAACTAAATCGTGCAGTATGTGATATGCCTCACAAATAAGTTGCATATCGCCATATTCAATACCGTTATGTACCATTTTTACAAAATGGCCCGCACCGTCATCCCCAACCCAATCACAACATGGAACCGTTAAATCACCATTCTCATCAGCCACTTTGGCAGAGATTGATTGGAAAATATCTTTCACATGAGGCCATGCAGCAGCGGCACCGCCAGGCATAATAGAGGGCCCTTTTAACGCCCCTTCTTCACCACCAGATACACCAGTGCCAATATAATGCAGACCTTTCTCAGCTAAATAGGCTGTGCGTCGATTTGAATCAGGGTAATGAGTGTTACCTCCATCGATAATGATATCTCCGGCATCTAAATATGGAATCAGTTGCTCAATGAAGTCATCGACTGGTTGTCCCGCTTTTACCATTAACATGACTTTTCGGGGAGAAGACAAAGAAGCGACTAGTTCAGGAATATCTTTTGCTCCACGGATTGTTTCACCCTGCGCACGACCATTGAGAAACTTCTCAACCTTGTCGTAACTCCGGTTATATGCCGTGACTGTAAAGCCTTTAGAAGCCATATTAAGGATGAGATTTTCACCCATAACGGCTAAACCAACTAAACCAATATCTGATAATTCTTTCATGAGTTGCCCTAAATCCAAATAGTGTATATATGATACTTTTTTTACTCGTATAATGCTATTGTCTAAGGAGATTGCGCAATAAAAGAACACTTCATGTCGAGCGTAATTACATACTCTTTTAATCATCCCCATATCACAACGCGTATCTTCATTATGTGATGAAGATTATCCGGTCATTACAATTAAAAAATTTTTATGGTTTTTTATTACATCACCAAACCATTCTAATATTTATTTAGGTTGATAATAGCCATTCATATATCTTTATTTCGACAAAATAAGGCACTATGATTAACTTCATCAACCTCATTGTTACGAAGAAATTATGGAGTTCAACATGAAACATATATTACTCATCAACACATCATTAAACCAAGATAATGGTAATTCTTCGGAATTAGCCAATCAACTAGTGCAGCATTTAAGCCTAAAATATCAAGCAACTGTTGATAAACAAGACTTATCAACCCATGAGCTACCCCATTTAACCAGCGCCGAAATGGGTGCGTGGATGACTGAACCGAATGAGCGTACTGAGGTTCAACAGGCTTTGGCTGAAATATCGGATACCTATATAGCACAAGTAAAACGCGCAGACACGATCGTCATTGGTATGCCAATGTATAATTTTGGCGTACCATCAACCTTTAAAGCTTGGGTCGATCGTATTGCTCGAGCTGGTGTGACGTTCGAGTACACTGCAGAAGGCCCTAAAGGTCTTTTACAACATAAAAAAGTCATTGTTGTTGCGGCTCGTGGTGGCGTTTACCAAGGAACACCAATGGATACACAAACCAATTATTTGAAAGATTTCTTTGGCTTTTTAGGGATAACTGAAGTTGAGTTCATTTATGCAGAAGGGCTAGCAATGCCAAGCAAGGAAGAAAGCTTAACGGCAGCAAAAAGTGCTATTCAACAATATTAAATAGGTACGAGATCTTTTAACAACTCAAAAAAAAACCCCGCTAAACGCGGGGTTAAACTTAACATAGGAACACACTATAAAACACATACACTTTAATAGAGCGATGTTCTGAGGATTAGTTCAAATTATTTTTGTCATTTACAAATTAATCTAATTTTGACCTTCACCCTTAGTTTTATGCACTGGGTTAAATTAATTGGTTCATAATGCCAAAACGTTATATTTCTTCCGCCCTTATTCATATCACATCAAATTACTTATCACATCCAATTACATATTTACTTTAAATCTTTGTCATACTTGCGAATCTCAAAAAGTCTCCTACACTCAATTAATAGCCCTTTTTTGTATTTGCTGATTATGTTTGTACCATCAAAAGTAACACCGATACCCATCACTCTGTTGAGTGTAGTTGCATTCATTGCGCTAACCGTCATTACTGGGTGGTATTTGCAGGAATCGTTGCTAATTCAAATATCTTCGTCATTTGTACCTATGCAATTCAATACGGCAATATGTTTTTTATTAGCTGCATTAACAACAATATCTCTCATTTTACAAAAGAAAACACTCTCAATCTCCTTAGCAATAATATTAATCGTTTTAGCAGGGCTAACCGGCTTTCAGTACATCATTGGACAAAACTTAGGAATTGATCAGCTGTTTATGGAAGCCTATTTATTAGTGCACTCACCTAATCCAGGTCGTATGGGATTGAGTACGAGTATTTGTTTTGTGTTAATAGGAATCAGTGTAATAGCAGAGAATCGCACTATTAACTTGGGTATCATAAAGCATCTAGTGATGATAGTTATCGCTATCGCATTACTCTCTTTTATTGGCTATCTAGGTAATATTAATACCGCATATGTATGGGGCAATATGTCGGGAATGGCGGTACATACTGCATTTAATTTTATTATATTGGGTCTTGTCATTTTCTTAGTCCAAGTTCAACATAATAAAAATATCGAACATAATAAACCATGGCATATCGCTCCCATCGTAACATCTAGCTTGATTTTATTTCTTGGATTTTGGCAAAGCTTGGAATCATTCCAAATACAGCTAATGAGTAAACAAATACAAAAATCAACGGAAGCAGTCACAAAATCGATAGAACTGGGTTTTAATATTCAAAATGCTGAAATCGAGCAATTTGCCATCTTATTTAAAGAAAACATTCATAATCCTAAAACTGTATTAACCGATAATATGGCCAACTATTTTAATAGCCACAATGCCGTTTTATCCATAAACTGGTTAGATGAAGATAATCAATTACAGTGGAGTATAACTCGTGACGAAAGCAACATAGCAACCAATACACAAAGCACTATCCAGAGTCTGGTAACTCCGTCTATAAAAGAAATTAAATCTGAACAAGAGCCCTTCATCGTCTGGGGTAATATGATGAATAATAGTGTCGCTACTTATCAAGTATTATATCCATTATTTGAGCTAGACAAGTATTATGGCGCATTCCAAGTTACTTTCTTAACAAACACTTTGATCCCAGCGTATTTAACGGAAAGCGATATATTTGCAACACATTTAATTAGCTTAGATACCGATGAAGGTAATGTATTTCGCAGTTTTGCTTTAGATACTTTACTTGAAGCAAAAAAACATGCCGCCTTCAATACAATATCGCATGAACAATCTTTCTCAATGCTTGGACAACAACTCACTCTCAAACTCCAGCCATCTGTGGAGTTTATGGAAGATAACTTAAGCCCTATTCCCAAATTCATTCTAGTTATCGGTGTGTTGATGAGCTTTTTAATTGCTTATGCATTAATGATGAGAGTGAAAGAACGACAAGCGTACCAGCTATCAGAGGCAAACCAGCAAAAAATTATAAGCATACAAAAACAAGCAATTATAAAGCACGAGAAACTCGAAAAAACGTTAACTCGCAGTAACGAAGAATTAGACAAATTCGCTTACATTGCTTCTCATGACTTAAAATCTCCTTTACGTGGTATTGCACAGGTAGTGTCATGGGTAGAAGACGACTTAAAAGATACGATTAGTGATGAAACAAGTGGCCATCTAAAATTAATCAAAAATCGAATTGAGCGACTCGAAAGATTGTTAAATGATCTATTGGATTATTCAAGAGTGGGTCGCTTACATGGGGACTTTAAAAATATTGCCCCCGAAGAATTTATTCTCGAAATTTTTCAGTTAAGTAATCCACCAGCAGAATTTAAATGTGTCATTAATACTGACATTCAAACCATTGAGACATTGCATGTACCCCTAGCATTAATCATACGCAATCTCGTATCTAACGCGATAAAGCATCACGATAGAAAGGATGGCATGCTTAACATTACTGTAAAGGACCAATCTGAATTTATAGAGTTCATAATAAAAGATGATGGGCCGGGAATCGATCCAAAATATCATGAAAAAGTATTTGAAGTTTTCCAAACCTTAAATGCACGAGATAAAGTTGAGGGAAGTGGTATTGGTTTATCGATAATCAGAAAACTTGTCAATAACTATCAAGCGACGCTTAATTTAGACAGTGATGGCCTCAATGGCAGTACCTTTATTTTACATTGGCCTAAAGTACAAAGATTACACGAGGTGAAAAATGCAAGCGAATGATGAAGTTGTAATATTACTAGTCGAAGATGATGATATTGATGCAACATCAATTGAACGTGCCCTAAGTAAGCACAAACTGTTAAATAAAATTATAAGAGCAGAAAATGGTATTGAAGGACTAGAAATATTAAGAAAATATGGGAAAACGAAACAGTTCTTAATCTTATTAGATATTAATATGCCAAAAATGAATGGTATCGAAATGTTAAATGAACTACGTAATGACCCTTTGTTGCATCAAAGTGTCGTTTTTATCCTAACAACATCCAACGATGAAAAAGACAGATTTGATGCATATGAAAAACATGTAGCAGGCTATATATTAAAAAGTGACATGGATGGCTTCTTCCCCAAATTAGTAGAATTAATTGATGCTTATTGGTGTATTGTATCTTTGCCAAAACCGGCCCTTGAATCTACCCCTTCAAAAAAAGGGATAACGTGATTATGCAATCTTCTATTCATGAGCATTTGTTAAGTTTAAGGATATTAAATATTGATGATGATGACATTGATAGGATGAATCTGACGCGTCAACTTAAAGCGGCAAATAGTAATATTGAAGTCGTTGCAACAGCCAATGTTGAAGATGCATTACAGTATTTAGAGAATGAAAGATTTGACATGATATTTGTCGATTATTTTATGCCAAAAGTCACAGGGTTTGAGTTTATAAACTATCTAAATACATCTACTGAAATAAATATACCTATTGTTGTTCTCAGTAATATGGAAGATATGACTATATCTCTTGAATGTCTTATTGCCGGTGCACAAGACTTTATCTTAAAATCAGAGATCAATAGTAGTCGATTAATCCGTGTCATTTTACAATCTCGTAAGCGCAACGAAATTAAACAAGCCTTGGTCGAAAGTAATCAGCAGCTAAAAGAGTTAGCAGAAATAGATCAATTAACGGGTTTAGAAAATCGTTACATGTTTGACCGAAACCTGAAAAAAATGTTTCAGCAACATAGCGTTGTAAGTGGTGGGTTTGCGTTACTATTACTCGACCTTGATCATTTTAAAACTATCAATGATACCTTAGGCCATTCTGTTGGTGATGAGTTGTTGACTGCGGCAGCTCTGCGCATAAAGAATAATATTAGACAAGAATGTAAAGTATACCGTCTAGGAGGGGATGAATTTGGTATTATATCGACCCTTAAGAATAAACATGAGATAGAACAGCTTGTCCCTCGTCTTATGAATACCCTCAACACCCCATATGCATTGACTGACATGAATATTGAATGCACTTCAAGTATCGGTATAGCGATTTATCCAGACGACGCTTCATCGGCAGAATCATTATACAAACACGCAGATATGGCGTTATACATTGCAAAAGATGAGGGACGAGATCGGTGTCAATTTTATAACGAAGATATCCAACACCGGTTCTTACGAAAAATTTATATTGAAGACGCAGTAAAGAAATCCTTAAAAAATAAATACTTTAGTGTTTTTTACCAACCCGTAATATCACAACTACAATCTAAGCTAGTAGGTGCCGAAGCCTTATTACGCTGGGGACCAGAGCAACACTTTCAAATCAGTATTCCCGAAACAATTAAGGTTGCAGAAGATACAGGGCTTATAATTCAAATTGGGTATCAAGTGTTTGAATTGGTTTGCCGACAATTATCCTTATGGCGATCGACCAACACTGTTGATGATGATTTTGCTATTTCAGTTAATCTCTCTCCAGCACAACTTAAATGTGTAGATATTTTAGAGAGATTTAATAGGATAGCGACCAAGTATGATGTTTTACCCAAACATATAAAGTTAGAGATCACAGAATCTCTCCAGCTAGATGATGAAAAGACCAACTCTATACTGACAGATCTGTCTAATGCTGGATATAAAATTGTACTGGATGATTTCGGGACCGGCTACGCATCAATTGCACAGCTATGTAACCCCATCTTTTCAACCATCAAAATTGATAAATCTATTATTGATACCATCGCTACAGATGACGAAAAATTATTTTATGCTGTAAGTAAGATGTTAAACACGCTTAATTTACCTATTATAGCGGAAGGGATAGAAACACAGAGCCAATTAGACGCATGTTTTGGTGTCAATATTGACATGATCCAAGGCTACTTTTACTCGAAGCCAACTACTGCTGAAGTATTTGAGCAACGATGGCTGACCCATTAGTAATGTTTAATAATCAAAGACAATTCTGAGAATTGAGAGGTTACTAACACCTTGTATTTTAAGGATAATTTGTAAATTTACAATAAAGCATCATACTCAGATACATCTTAACTTATTGATTTATTTAGAATTGAAATAAACAACATATTATCAAAGTATCATACTTTATATTCTATTATCGTAAATTATGCTGCAAAGGCATAACAAAAAACTATCATACTATAATACTGGGTAAATTTCAATTTGCTTCGTAAGTCTTTTATATTAAAGGCTTAGCTGCTGTCCCACTTTCCAAATTCTTGTTAACGATAATAGAACAAAAGTCATAGACACCTCTTGCTTCTATCAAAAGGTGCCTTCTTATTTTGTTAAAAGTCGTTTTTATCTTTAACAGCCATAACACGACCATTCTTTGCAATTTGGAAGTAAAGCTTACCTTGATTGTTAGAATTAGATGCACTTACTACGTAGAAATTGTCCTCAACGCTAGCAATCGAAAGTTGCGATTTATCAATGTTTTTCCATGACTCATCTAACTTACCAACGTCAAAACCCGCGTCTTTAAATGTCATCTTTTGAATATGTGTTGCAGCGATACTTACAGCTTTTTGACCGCTGATAGCCCCATGATCGCTATGTGCCTGTACATTAGCAGTAAGCAAGGCACCGCAAAGTGCAACGATTGATATTAGTTTGTTCATTTTAGTCTCCATTTTGTATGAAATTCGTAAAGTTAAATTCGTTATTTTTTAAGGCCGATAACTTCATATTGCCCTTTGACCAGTAGCTGTATCGAAACTGGCTTATCTGATTTGTTTTTCCAATACCAACCATGAGAGCCAGCAAATGGCGTGGTATAGCTGCCTTTCATTTCATTAATTGTAGCAATGGAGTAACTTTCAAAATATCCCGTTGTGTCGCCTTCTGGCTCACCATGTAAATCGAAATACAATGAAGCACCATCAGTAAGCCATTCATAGGTCATTTTTTCATGCTGCTTCATATAGAATTTATATTCAATGCCGCGTTCCGCAGGGACGATCACTTCTATTGTTTGAAATTCATCGGTGCCTTTAGTTGTCTCTAATGACGTCGTTTCCACTTCAGCCGCTTGTGCAAGTGCTGTTAAACCTAGCTTGTTGCCAATACCTGTCGGATCGATGTTGTACTCTGCTGGTAAGATAAAGGTAACCAGTGCAATAGCCGCGACAACGACCGCTGAGATACTCGCTTTAATAAGTGTTTGGGTACTAACTGTATGTTGCATAAAATTCTCTTTTACTTTCTATATTCTTTAATAAATTAAAGGGTGAAATAACCAGTGAGTTGTAAGCCCATTAGCATTACACCTGCACTCATTAACGCTGTGTTGGTCATTGTTGAAAATCGTTGGAATGACGGCAACTTCCGCCATGCATTTATCAAAATAAGTATCAGTGCAAGTGCCGCGAATTGACCAAGCTCGACACCAATATTAAACGCAATTAAGTTGGTCACAAGGCCATCTTCAGCAAGACTGAATTCTTGTAATTTTGTTGCCAACCCAAAGCCATGAAACAAACCAAAAATCAGCACTGCCCATTGCATATTCGGTTGCCAATTGAAGCAACGCTTAAAGCCACCTAGATTATCGAATCCCTTATAAATTACGGAAAAACCGATAATGGCATCAATTAAATAAGCATTCACTTGAATATCGCTTAACACGCCAAATAGCAATGTTGTGCTATGTCCGATAGTAAACATGGTGACGTACAAAAGTACGTCACGGCTGCGATACAGGAAGAAGATAACACCGACTAAAAACAACAAGTGATCGTAGCCCGTTATCATATGCTTAGCGCCTATGTATAAAAACGGGATAAACTGTACACCACTATTTTGCTCTAAAAATGCTCTGGTTTTATCATCGACTCCGTGAGCAAAGGCTTCGATACTGAGAAGCGCTAACAGCGCAATCGTCAGATAGGTCAATACTTTAATCATGTTACTTGGCATCTTGTGACTCCAATATTTCAGCATCAGTCAAAATAGACTCCTTTTCTTTATGTAAAATTCTGTATAAAGCAGGAATGACAAACAGGGTTAAAATCGTTGACGAAATAATGCCACCAATGACCACTGTTGCCAGAGGACGTTGAACCTCTGAACCAATGCCTGTATTTAACGCCATTGGGATAAAACCTAATGATGCGACTAGTGCGGTTGTTAACACAGGGCGAAGACGAGTCAGCGCACCGTCAAATATTGCTTTATTAAGTGCCAGTCCATCTTTACGTAAGTCTCTAATGAACGACACCATAACTAGGCCATTAAGGATGGCGATTCCCGATAAGGCAATAAAGCCAACAGCTGCTGAAATTGAAAATGGAATATCACGCAACAGCAATGCAGCAATACCACCTGTTAATGCTAATGGCACCCCTGTAAAGATGATCATGGCATCTTTAACGGAGTTAAGCGCAAGGATTAATAACCCGATAATCATTATTAAGGTGACTGGTACAACAATACTTAAACGATCTGAAGCGGATTGTAGTTTTTGGTAAGTGCCGCCATATTCCACCCAGTAGCCTGCTGGAACTTCAACGTTTTCTTCAATTACCGTTTTAATATCACCAACGAAACTCCCTAAGTCTCTTCCGCGAACATTGGCAGTTACCACCACTCTGCGTTTACCATTTTCACGATTAATTTGGTTAGCGCCAGAAATAAGCTCAATATCAACCAGTTCTTTAAGTGGCACAGCATGACCGTCAGCTAATCTGATCGGTAGATAAGGAAGTTCATCAATATTATTTCGTTTTGATTCTGCAAGGCGTACCACAATATCAGAGCGAACATCGCCTTGATAAAATTTACCAGCGACAGTACCGCCCATCGCTGTTGCCACTTGAGACTGTACTTGGCTAATACTGATACCAAACTGCATCAATTTTTCACGATTTGGTACAAGATTAAGCATAGGTAACCCTGTGGTTTGCTCAACTTGTATATCTACGGCACCTTCAACCTGAGAAATTGCACCCTCTATTTCATCGCCTAACGTGGTCAAGGTATCAAAGTCATCACCAAACACTTTTATCGCAAGTTCAGCTCTGACCCCTGCCAATAATTCGTTGAAACGCATTTGTATTGGCTGTAAAAACTCATAGCGGTTACCCGGAATTGGCTCTACTAGCGCGGCTAACTCTTCGACGATTTGTACTTTCGTTTTGTCAGGTTCAGGCCATAACTCGCGAGGTTTGAGGATAATAAAGTTATCTGCAACACTTGGCGGCACGGCATCAGTTGCAACATCGGCTGTGCCTATTTTGGCAAAGACGCGTTCAACTTCTGGCATTTGTTTAATTTTATCTTCTAAAGATTCCTGAAGCGCGATTGCTTGAGACAGTGACGTACCCGGAATTCGCAGCGCGTGCATGGCAATATCACCTTCATCCAGATTAGGCGCAAATTCACTACCTAGCTTAGTCGCCTGATAACCTGAGAAACCAACTAACACTGTTGCGGAAACTACCACTAACCAACGGGCTTTTAATACCCAGTTCAAAGCTGGTTTATAAAGAACCGCAGCACCACGAATTATTGGGCTATGTTTTTCTTTGACAGGCTTTTTAAATAACAAGGCAACCATAGCTGGTACAAAGGTAACCGATAACACCATAGCGCTAAGTAACGCGATAATCACGGTGATCGCCATTGGGTGGAACATTTTGCCTTCAACGCCTTCTAAGGCAAAAATGGGTAAGTAAACAGCGGTGATAATAAACACGCCAAATAGCGCTGGGCGTATGACTTCTTTTGTTGCTTCGAACACCAATTCCATGCGTTCTTTTAAAGGAATAGGATTGTTTCCCGCCTGACTTAGCCTGCGAAGACAATTTTCTACGATGATAATGGCACCATCGACTAACAAACCAAAATCTAACGCACCTAAGCTCATCAGGTTTGCACTCACGCGAGTTTGCACCATACCTGTCACTGTCATTAACATAGCAAAAGGGATCACTAAGGCCGTTAAAAATGCCGCTCGGAAATTCCCTAGCAAGACAAAGAGTACAACGATTACCAGAACCGCCCCTTCGGTCAGGTTAAGCTGAACCGTTTGTAGAGTTTTATCTACTAATTTAGTGCGATCATAAACAGCGGTTGCGACTATACCTTCTGGTAAAGTGGCGTTAATTTCCTTGAGCTTTTCTCCCACGGCATGGGCAACGGTGCGGCTGTTTTCACCAATAAGCATGAACACCGTACTCATCACCACTTCACGACCATTTTGTGTAGCAGCGCCAGTTCTTAACCCTTTGCCATTTTCAATATCGGCTACGTCTTTAATGTAAAGTGATGAACCATCAACCGACTTAAGCGGAATATTACCAATTGATTCCATGTCGGCAACCTGACCGGGTAGTCTTAACAGCCACTGTGCGCCATTTTGCTCAATAAAGCCTGCGCCTTGATTTTGATTGTTTTTCGAAATTGCATCAACCACATCGGCTTGTGACAGCCCAAAAGCAAGTAACTTTTCAGGTTTGAAAGCGACTAATATTTCACGCTCAAATCCGCCTATCGGGTTCACTTCTACTACACCCGGCACTCGCATTAATTGTGGTCTTATGGTCCAGTCATGTACGGTTCGTAAATCCATTGGGGTAATTGGCGTACCATCAGCATGTGTCGCGTCAGGCTCGGCATCAACGGTGAACATGAAGATTTCACCAAGACCTGTCGCAATTGGCCCAAGTTGAGGCTCTAAGCCCTGCGGTAACTCAGCGCGTGCCGCTGATAAACGCTCATTAACAAGCTGACGAGCAAAATAGACATCAGTATCGTCACTGAATATTGCAACTACTTGAGACAAGCCATAACGAGAAACTGAGCGGGTATAGGTTAACCCCGGTAAACCCGACAAAGCAGTTTCTAACGGAAAAGTTACCCTTTGCTCAACTTCTAACGGAGTAAAACCAGCCGCTTCGGTATTGATCATGACTTGCACATTGGTGATATCGGGCACTGCATCAATCGGTAGTTTGGTAAAATTCCAAATACCCAGACCTGACACAGCTAACACCATCACCATCACAAGGAATTTGCGCTTTATTGAAAAGCGTAAAATTGACTCCAACATTGTTACGCTCCTAGTGATCGTGTGATGCGCCAGACTTTTCAATGTCGGCTTTTAAGATGTAGCTATTGTCGGTCACGTATTCGGTTCCCGCTTTTAAGCCACCCAATACTTCGATCCATTCGCCTCCAGCTCGGCCTAACTCAAGCATACGAACTTCATACTGCTCACCCACTTTGGCGTAAACGACCGTAAAGTCTCTAAAGCCTTGCAAGCCAACTCGTTTTACAGCCAGTGGCACATTAATGGTTGCAACTTCTATGTCAGCTTTAACAAAACTTCCTTCAGAAAAGTGACCATCAGCTAATTCGACCCAAACCAATCGAGCTTGATCATCTCTCACGCTAGGCTCAATAAATGACACTTTACCTGCAAGGGGTTCCTCATGACCCTCAACGTTTAGTGTTACTGGCGTTTCCAGTTTCACTTTGGCATAGTCCGAAGGGTAAACCGCTAATTTGGCAATATGGCGAGTGAAATTAGTAATGGTCAGTAAGGTTCTGCCACCCGTTTGCTCACCCGCGTTTGCAAATAACTGAGTAACGACACCGCTAGCTGGAGCTTTGATAACGTAGGGTTTAAGACTTTCATTACTTTCTACTGTAAACAGTGTTTGACCTTTTTTAACTGCTTCTCCGTAATTAACATGCAGCTTGGTGATTTCACCATCAAAACGGGCAGCAATGTTTCGCTTAGCGTCCACAGGTAAACTTAATTTGCCATAAGCGGGTATGGTTTGGTGAATGGTTGCTGGGCCTGCAATTTCAGTGTTGATTTCCATTGCATCGGCAACTGCCTGCTCAATTGTGGTGCGACCTTCGAAGTTGTCATATCGCCAATTGTACTTTTTACCCTGATAAGTGGCTTCAATGGCTACAACAAAAGAGTGAGGCTCATAAATCACCATATCACCGCGAAGAAAATCACCTTGAGCATTGAAGTTAATATCATCAGTACCATCGCCTAGGCGAATTAATTTTACGTTTAAATCGACTTTCTTTGGGTCTATCGGCTGTCCACCATTAGTCGCCCAAACGCGAAACTCTGGTGGCACACCTGTTTCAAAAATAGATAGTTCAATTGCAAAATCACCCTCTCGTAACATGCGCCCACGGTGTGGACCTTTCTCTGGTTCAGCTTGCTCAGCCGCAGGTGCTGATGATGCAACAACATTAGGTGCGACGACACCTGTTAATGAGATAAGAATCGCCAAGCTCAATGACGACAGGATATTTTTATTTTTCATAAGTTTGCTCA
Source organism: Glaciecola sp. HTCC2999 (assembly GCF_000155775.1). GTDB lineage: Bacteria > Pseudomonadota > Gammaproteobacteria > Enterobacterales > Alteromonadaceae > Opacimonas. The sequence continues at coordinate 264,683 of NZ_DS989811.1, read as the reverse complement.
CGGTTCTACTCGCTATCACTAATGGACACGCCAGTTAGACGTTGAATTTCAATATGTTGTAAGTGCAAAGATTGATAAGCATCAAGTAACTGATTTTGGGCGCTAAGTAGCTCTCTACGTATATCACTCCACTGGTTGTAGCTAAGCTTGCCGATATCAAATGCCTGACCTGCTTCAGTCAATGCGGTTTCTAGTTCGGGAATAATTTGTGCTTGAATCGTTTCAATGACATGGTGAGAATGCGCCATTTCTTGCAATAGCACATAAAGCTGTGCATCAAGTTTCTGCATTAACGCTTGTTGCTGACTTGCCAGCACATCTTGTTTTGCGCGTAAGGCAGCTATTGTCCCTGCATTTCTATTTTCACTTCCCCAAGGAATAGAGATACCCGCCACTAAACCAAAATCATCGGTCGTTTCATATCGTCTTAGTCCAGCAGTGAATTGCCACTGAGGTTTGGCTTCAATACGTGCAAGTTCCATTTGAGACTGGGCGATACGTTGTTCATTAGCGAACTGCTGTATTTGCGGGATTTGCTTAAGCTTGTTTAGCTGGCTTTCTACAGATGGAATTTCCGGCTTAAGCATTAAATTTCCCGTTAACTTAAGCTCTGCCTGAGGCTTACCCCATAAGGATGACAGTTGATAATAGCTGGCTTTTAATTCGTGCTCTAAATCTTCGACAGCGAGATTTCTTCGAACCAACTCAGCTTGAGCCAAGCGCATTTCGACATTAGAACTTTTGCCTGCTTTTACTCTTTTGGCAATCGCGTCAATCACTTCCTGTGCCTGAGATACCGCTAATTGATTGAGTTTCAAGCGCTCTTGCTTTATCAAGATTTCAACAAATTGCTTTGCAACAACCGCAGATAAATCGAGTGCTTTTATTTTATGCTCTACGATTAATGAACTTGCTTGACTTTTTGCCGCATTGACTCTGCCATCAATTTGATCTTGTTGAAGTAACCAAGAATATGTGAGGGTTGATTGCATACTTTTTAACGCACTATGCTCACCTGTCCCTAACGCATCCTCGATCATTAAACCTATCTGAGGACGTTCTCCAATGCCTGCTTGCTCGATATTGCCTTGCCACACAGCTTCTTTAGCTACCAAGGCTTTTAGTTCAGGATGACTCTCTAAGGTCATGGTCACAGCCTTACTCAGATTAATAATCTGATGTGATGACTGTATTTGCTGCTGAGTTTGCGAATTAGCCAAAGAAGGGGTAGGCATTGTTAAACCAAGCCCCGTTGTTACAGCTATTCCAACAGCCAAAAACCGATAGCCTATCGGTTTTTTTTCGTTACTTTTACTGTTATATGGGTTAAATCTCATTCCATATCCTTAATTAATGGATGAAAAAAGTTTCAATAAAGTGATGAAAACTATCAACAGTGGATGCCGCTAGTACTGGCATAGTTGCCAATAGTGCTAGCGCAATGATGATAGGTGTAAGTGACGGTTTATTGATTGGATTTAATAACCGCTCAACACGAAGACTCGTGTGATCATGTCCGAAGTAGCTAGCAGACGCCTGATCGTAATCCGTAGGAAGTGCTTTTTGAAGTCTAGCGACATCAATCAATGTCTGTGCGACATCAAGGTTGTCATATGTTTTTGTGACCTCATTATCGGCTATCTTCTCCGTCATTAAGACATATTGCTCGATTAAGCTTTGTTTTATACCTGACGGATAGAAGTTGGCAAGTGCCGTGAATAGTACTTTAAATAAGGGATCTTTTGCTGTTACATGGGCAAGTTCATGATTAACGATGATATTGAGTTGTTCATCGCTAACTTGGGTTTTTAGTCCGGTTGATACATAGATCTTGGGCGATATAAAGCCTGTAGTAAAAGCAACAGGTACTTTAACAGGCATCAAGAAATATTGATTACCATTAGTCGTTTTAGCGTTTTTTGCATCAGTAAAGCTTAGTAAACTCGATAATGCGATGGACTGTTTGGTTCTAGCAAAGATAGTCCGAATTACGCGCCATACTAAATAGATTAAACCTAAAAGTAATGTTAACGCGTGCCAACTTGAAAAACTGAAAATATCGATATGGTGCCAATGGGCAAAATCTTCGAACCAGCTTATGTTGAAAACTTTATCAAACCCTAAAGAGTAAGGCATAAAGTAACCGATACTAGAAAGTGCTATCCACCAAGGCGCACTGACAAGTGACCACAATATAAATTTTTGACTATTAAAACTGACTTGATTGAGTCTGAACAACACAAAACGAGATACGACAGCTACACTTGCAATACCGATCACAAATGCAAGCACTGCAACACTGAGCAAGTTTAGAGCGATTGCCATATCTCCAACTAACATAATTAAGACTGTTCCTTTCTTAACTGGCGTTGTTTTTCGATCATTTTTTCTAATGTATCGAGTTGTTCGTCATTAAGTTGTGCTGAAGCGGAACTAAAAGCGGCTATTAAGCTATTTTCTCCATCTTCTACAAAGTCACTGGTCACATTTGAAATAAGCTGAGCGATTAAGCCTTCGCGGTCTACTCTGGCTGAATAACAATAGGCATGGCCTTGTTTAGTGCGCTTAAGTAGTTCTTTCTTAAATAGCCTATCAAGCGTACTTTGAATGGTATTTAATGAATTACCACGCGCAAGCCCCAATACTTTATGTACTTGCTTTGCGTCCGCCTCTTTGACATTCCAGAAATGTTGAAGCACTAACTTTTCTAGTTCACCTAACTGCATAACACTTTACTCTATTTAATTCGCTGGCTATATTGTCACAACAAAAACCGATAGGCAATCGGTTTTTGCATTTGAGGATATGATATGGGTTGGCTAATAACAAAGTATTTGATCACCGCAACGGTCATAGTAGCTGCATCAGAGCTAGCAAAACGAAGTGATAAACTAGGAGCACTGATAGTCGCATTACCGACAGTCACCATTTTGACCATGATTTGGTTATATCTTGAAAAGCAGCCGTCAGATAAAATCTAATCCTAATCAGTAAAACTACTACAAATCAGCCTGTTATAAATCAGCCGCCGCCGGTTATCTTTTATCTGGCGTTTAACTCTTGAAATTGGCGCTTCGATTCCTTTGGGTTGGTGCCAAAGCTAATGGGCTAAAAGAGGCGATGAGCTGTTTAAAACCCTGATCTGCTCAGGTGAAAAACCATGCCGAAGAAGTTCGAAATCGTCTAAATCGATAGTGGCCTGTTTGCCACTTCCCTTAAGGACATAATAAGAGTTACTGGAAGTTATTACTTGCTGAGCTTTAACATCCATCGACACGATCCGTGATGTTGTCACGTAGTCCCCTTCGAAAAAACGAAAAGTTTGGTCATTATGCACTGTACCGTATAACACTTCACCGACCAATTGTTCCCCATCCATGACTGCAACTATATACCAATTTCTTACTGAGGTGATCATAAGCCGCCCCTCGCTTTTTGCTTGATGGCTTATGGTAGAAAAATATGGATTAAAAGCATATCAAATGCGTGGATCTAATCTTGAATTTTTTCTTCAGAGTGATCCATTCTCAAAGAAAATTTGTTTGTTGAATTAACTTAAAAACAACTGCGTTTTTTCAGTCGGAATGTGCGCTTGCTTAACTGGATTAGGACACTATCTAATCCGAACTGGTGCGCTGTTAAAACCGGAGTATGCAAATCATTGGCTCAATGAAAAATTCGTTTGGTGCCAAATTCAATTGGGTGATCTGCTCTGGTGAAAAACTTTACGAAGTAGGTTGAACTCTTCCATTTAACTACTGTTTAGTAGTTAACAGGCTTCAAGCTCAATTATTTTCTGGTCTAGTAAGGATGTTAGACTTTCTTTTCGAATACCCGATATTCTTAGAAGTCGCCACCTTTGCACTGGTAAATTTTGTTCCTTTAACTTATCGGCCGCTCTAGAAAGGCGAAATGATTGATACTGCTCAATGCTCTCTGCATGTGCATTAAGCCAATTATCAGTTGCGGTTAAATCTGCTAGGTGCTTTTCTACAGAGTTTGAGCGGGGTAATTTTTTAATGAAAAAATGTTTACTTAGCCGATTACGTTCAGGATTGGCGAGTTGTTCAGCTAATAACGTGTTAAGTAGTTCAATATTATCCTTGTCCCATGACAGGTAATCTGGCTCATACCTATTTTCAACTTTTGCAGTGACTTTAGGTTTGTTTTTCATCAGCCAATTTGGGTCGTTTCGGTAAAGCCAAGCGTATAACGCGCCTCCTATACTAGCCGCTCTTATCTGCTTAACACCGAGATCACTGTGCTTCTCCAGTAATTCAAGCCACTCTTTTCTTTTGGCTTCTAATAACGTTGATTCTACAACCTCTGTATTTTTCTTTTGTGATTTTGGCACTTTCAACGTTTTGGGAAGTTTTGAAACTTTACGGAATATTTCATCATTACTAATGTCGGGCAATAGTGAGCACCAAACCATTAAATGCCTTAAAGGGTGAAAAGATTTTCTGTGTTTACGAAACAAGCAAATTAGCCAATTATTGTCACTGGTATCTAATTTATAAATCTTTGATTCTAGATGGCTCCAGTCCGCCTCGAACTTTTCACGAATTTTTTTATGATCAGCTTGGTTGCCTCTGGAAAAGTTAAGATCTTTGGCAACATTCAGATAGAACATACTCCATTGATGTTCAGTAAACCCTGACAAAACAGGATTAGTTAATAGCGCTTCAAATCTGTTTACTAATTGGCGCTCTATATCTGTAATTTCTAGGCTTTGAGATTCAGTGATTTCACCAATTAATGATGCTGATTTATATAAATGTTTTTGCTTAGAGTGCAGCGGTAAGTCTGAAGTCCGTAATAGACAACTATGTTTGATACAGACATTAACGCCTGCAATTTGATTTAAACGGTTCCAGTATGGTTCTCCAAGGTCTTCTTTTTGTTCATGATAACATTGTGGACAATACCGAAAGCACTCTGGCTTTTGAACAGAAGAGGCTGCTATGCCAGCTCTGGTATGGATACTGCCACCTTGCTCAGAATACATTGACTGAATTACTTGCGCTGATTGCTGAGTATTTAAGAAGGGGAAATATATTGGCGCTAGCGTATGACGTTTAATAATTTCTTCCACATCAACTTTCCAAACGACACTTACTCTTTCTGTAAACACTTGTAAGTGACTGGGAAGGTCTGGAATTGCAACAGCAGTATGTTTGCCAAAAATGTCTCTCGATACTGCTTGCCTATTTTCTAATTGACCAGTATGGACCGCATATCGAGCTATAACGCTATAGAGCAGTTCATCCTCATATGGTACTGGAAAATACGCCAACATATTTAACTCGCCATTAAGTTCTGCACTGGAAAAATAAAACCTTCATCACATAACTGCTCGTACATGGTTCCTGATTTACTGGCATGCAGTTTTCTTAAATCATGATCATCCAATCTTCCCCACGCTTTTTTACTCACATATTTTGACGTTGCTTTTTTGGTCTTATTTTCAGGGGGATGATTTAACCCGCTTAACGAGGAAGTGGCATGGTGAATAATTTGAATTAACGTCACTTCTGGGTTCTTATTAACACTCTCCAATACAAGTGGCCTAACAATGTCTTCGTTAATACCCATAGCCATTAGAGTTTGTATGGCCGAATTTGCTACCTCGGATTGAGATGCTTCGCCAAGCTCAACATTAGCCTTTTTATTTAATGGGACAGCTTTGAGGTGATCAAAAGTATTTAATAGTGCCCCCTCAATTTTAGGAATTACGATATCACTGCACTGCTCAAGTACAGTTCTATCTTTACTGTTTAAAGCATCGAGCATCGGTTTTACTATTGAAAGCTCTTCCTCAAATACATCTCTTAGTAATTCAACAGAAAGGCATTCATCTTCTGGTGAATTAGCCAACAGAATAGCCCTTGCTTGAGCTAAGCAAAATAGTTTGACTAAAATATCAGGTACTCCCTGTGATATCTCATAAAGCTCATTGATCATCACTTCGTCTAACTTTCCGGGCGATTTGAGCCATTGGTATTGCCACAGTTCTTTGACAAAATCATCCCAGTTTTCATCTAGTGGTAATCGATCCCAAACAATACTACCTTCACCTGATGCTCGCCTCGCTTGACGGAATTCCGAAGCAAATAGCTTTAAAGCAGTTGGAGTACCAATTAGTACAATTGACACTTCAACAATATTTACGAGCGTCACCAGAAAATTAATCATTTTCTTTTCGCCACCGCTCTTAGCCAAATTCATGTGCTGAAACTCGTCAATTACAACTAAACCGACGGCATGAATCAAACATAGGTTGGCGACATTGGCTATCATTTGACCAATTCTGGGTTTGCCAGATGTATATTTTTTGCGGTAGTTAGTATTTAAACGTTTATCTAGTGCAATGAAAAAGCTTTCGCAAAACTCAGCCAATGAACCATCGTAAGGGCAGTCAACCTTTATCCACGGCACTTGTAAAATATGGTATTCTGGGTGATACAGTACTCTGTCATAAGTGTTAAGTAGATTATTTGTAGCTGTCGATTTACCTGCACCTGAAATACCAGATATCGCCATTGATGACGCTGTTGAATCAACAACATCATGTACATATGTCGTTAAGTCTTGATTGGTAATTATGTTTTTAACTTCATTAAGCTTTTGTTTAAATGCTGCGTGTTTTGGATTTCTGCCGAGATAACTTTTTCTTATTAGCTGAGACAGTTTTTGTTCAAGTAGTAGATGAACTGTTTGAGGTACAAAAAAGCTACGAGTCAAACGGCTAATGGCGTGAACTCGTATGTGACCGCCCAGCTCTATTTCTTCTTTTTTGAAAGTCGGTCTGCGGCTGAGTTGCTGAACAACTTCAATTGGACTCATAATCGGTGGTAATGCCGCGATTAAAGGGTTATCAGCGTATTCTTCTAACTCTGACTCAATATACACAGCTTCTTTAAATTTCGGACCGTCAAAGCTACTCATCTGCATCTTCTCCCTTTAATAAATCTGTTAACTTAGTTGGCAGCTTAAAGCTCTTAGGCTTTGACTCACTAGCGCCTATCTGCGTAACGTTATCTTCCTTACGTTTAGGTTGTTCATTAAACAAAGTTTCTGATTTAGACTTTCTCTCAGCCTGTCGTTCTTTGCGTTTATTGTCATTAATGCCTTTGACTTTTTCGGTTTTAGTCATGGTAGGGTTTTCTGGTTGGTTTGACTTAGAGCGCTTTGATATAACTTCTAGATCAGTAACTAAATTAACAGCGCCTGCACGAGCCTTGAGTTTTGAGGTTGCTGCAACACCTGCCTTGACGTTATTTTTCTCCCACACTTCCCAAACTGTTAAGTCTCGATATGAGCGACTTCTTTCAGTAAGACTTGCTCGGATAAATGAAGAATAAGTATCATTTGGTCTGAGATAAATTGTATTGGCTGAGTATAAATCATAAGCCACGGTGACTTTCTTCGGCCCTTGATAGTTACCTTCAAACCAGCCCCAATCTAACGCTTCCAGACAAGTGTAATAACAGCCAAATAACTTTAATCCATGCTCCGTTACGCTGGCCTCTGTGTGCGGCAATAAGTTTACTTTTACTATATCAACAGGTGGTCTACGTAATCGACCAGTTCTATATTGAATTCCCCAATCCCACAGTATCAAAGGGTTATGAGGTAAAGTATCAGGAATATCTTGGTCTGGATCATATGTTGTTAAGGTGTGGTCGTTATTATAGAACAGAACTATCTTAATGATCATTTGGGTAAACTCATACAGAGTATGGATACCGTCTTGTCTATAATCCTTGCCATGCTTTTTTTTGCCTATTGTATTTCCAGTAACATAACCTTCAACAAATGGCTTCATCTTGACTTGGATTGTCCTAAAGTAGCGCTCGACAATACCTTTCCAGTCGGCTCGATAAGGAGGAGTGTTTTCTATAGCGACATTAAAGCTCTTACTTAATACTTCGACATGTCTGCCTAACATTTCCCCTCTGTCACCGATAATAGACTCTGGCAAACCACTTGTAGGCCACATATCTTCGGTGATCTCGATGCCAAATTCTTTACAATAAGCTACTTTGTCTAACATTGAATTTGAAAGAGCTTCCATTGCACTTACCCAAGAAGCATTTTCTAGTCCGATGTACATACCAACTATTGCTCTACTAAACACATCGACAACAAAATAAAGAGTAGGTCTGCCGATAATTTTTTCTCTATCGTGAGCAGAAACCAAATATACATCAGCAATGGTTGCATCAATTTGATATCGGCTTCCCGGTCCTTCAACTTCTGAAGTTGACGTGCCTAATACTGGTCTATGATCTTTAGCGTAGTTAATTTCACCTTCTCGTCTTCGAGTTACTTCAATGGACGTATATTCTTTCTCGTAAAAATACTTAAATTGCCTTTCGGTTGGTACATCAAGCAGATCTTCAGGCTTACATGGAATTGGAACGCCAAACGCAATTAATACTTGGTTATACGCATAGTCAAATTCGTATTTGTTTTTATTCAGCAAGCACTTCTCAATAGCTACTCTAAAAATTGCCTTGATGGAATCATCTGTATTGACTCCTACACCTTCTGTTCTGGTTCTTGGTGCGCCAATTTTCTTATCACCAAGTTTTTTGGTTTTACCCGGTCCTCCACATAAATTGAAGCGACCGCTTAAGGCGTTTTTACATTTTCCTCCCTGCCAATATCTTCGCAGCCATCTATAGACAGTTTGTTTAGTCGCACCTGAATCACTTAGCACACTGGTGAGTAATTGGCCTCGTGTTTTACGTTGATATATTTCTGGCTCTCGCGTGACAATGTCCTCGATAGCTTCCCAAGCTCTATTTTGAACTTCTTCTGCTTTTGAACCCGCTAATGGAAAAGTCATTGCAATTTCGATAAATGGATCTTCAATTAAAGATAAATCACCACTTGCCATTTGATGCTCGAATTCAAGTCGAGTTGAAACTGAAGGTAATGCTTTATCGCTCTCCAACTCAATCCATATAACCGCTTCTCTATTTGACCAAAGGACTCTAATTTTTTTGGATAGAAACTGGAACACATCATTAGGCATGAACATATTCAAACTCCTTGTTTATCCAATGTTCAGACGGTGTCAGATCACTTGTTTTTAATATTCGATGGCTTACCTCGGTCATATTCCATGTAAAAGCTGTTTGAGCACAAAGGTGCCTGAAATACGCTAGGTATGTACCTTTTTTACATTGATGCTGTTCGTCCAACATTTTCATGACAATTGAGATTTTTTCTTCAGAGTGCATTTGAATTGCGTTGTTAATAATTTCAAAGGTGTTCAGTTGGTCATTACTATCTAAATCAAAACTGTGGATATGTGGGACAAGCCACTTTATGTTTCGAAGCAAGGTGGCAGGAACTTCGTTTTCCGTGAACACATACCAGTCAATACCTTCCCCCTCCCAAAATCGTTTTTCCAATTCTTGTTTTTCAATGACACGCTCATCTTCTAATTCTTCGCGGTACTTAACGGATATAGCTATTGGAACTATTTTTCCTGATTGAAGAGTGTCTAATAGCAAATCGGTTGTCATTACTTGATTTATGCCACGCACCGCTGGATGTTTTATTCCCAATCGTTGGGCGATGTTTAATGTTTTTTCGGGGTCTAGTGGAAACTGCTCTCGTATGTCTAAAATTGACATATGCCAGTCGAATAAGAGAAAAGCGGAAAGCTCAAGATCTGATAGTAGATGAACGATGCGACCATGAGTTAACGCTGGCCTTCTATGTACTCGCCCCTTACTGGGAACATCGCGTACTGTTAGAAAAGGTTTATAATGTTTTCCGCTGCCTTGGCCACGCTTTTCCTTCGTTAAGCGTTTGATGATTGCTGGTTCTAATAATTCAATAACATCTTTAGAACTTGGAGTAAGAAAGTCTCTCATATTGCACCTGAGCTATTCCATTAATTACAGAATAGCTCAAAAATGCAAAGTATGATATATTTTTGTAAAGTATGATGCTTTATTGATTAGTATGATACATTATTGTCAATTTACAAATTTAGTAACCTCTTGAAAGTAACTTATTCTACGGTAACCGATTTAGCTAAATTGCGAGGCTGATCTACATCAGTACCTTTTATAAGGGCGACATAATAAGACAATAACTGCAACGGGATGGTATAAATAATCGGGGCAACCGATTCAGCACACTGTGGCACATTAATCACGCGCATCGTTTCATCTGACTCAAACGCTGTATCTTTATCTGCAAAGACATACATGATCCCACCACGGGCACGAACTTCTTCTACGTTTGATTTGAGCTTTTCAAGTAACTCATTATTCGGGGCAACGACAATCACCGGCATTTCATCATCTATCAATGCGAGCGGGCCATGCTTTAACTCACCGGAAGCATAGGCTTCTGCATGGATATAAGAAATTTCCTTAAGTTTTAATGCCCCTTCCATTGCGATGGGGTATTGCTCACCACGACCTAAAAATAAGGAATGATGTTTATCCGCAAATTCTTCAGCTAGATCTTCAATCTCTGCGGCTAAACTTAAGGTTTCTTCAAGTTTTGATGGTAAGCTTTGTAAACCGTTTAAAATATCATCACGGGCTTCATCACTCATGCCATTATGTTGACCTAACGCCAATGTCAGCATTAAAAATGCACCTAACTGTGTCGTAAATGCTTTCGTCGAAGCTACACCAATCTCAGCGCCTGCTTTGGTCATAAACGCCATATCTGATTCACGAACTAGGGATGAGCCTGCGACATTACAAATAGTCAGACTCGACATATAACCAAGCTCTTGAGCTAAACGAAGCGCTGCGAGCGTATCCGCTGTCTCACCTGATTGTGAAATAGTCACTAATAAGCTGTTTGGATGAACCACCGATTTACGGTATCTAAATTCAGAAGCAATCTCTACATTACATGAAACGTTGGCGTACTGTTCAAGCCAATAACGCGCAGTCATACCTGCGTGATATGAGGTACCACAGGCAATGATTTGTACGTGTTTTACATCACGTAATAAGGTTTCAGCATTCTCACCAAAAATGTCTGGTGTTAATCCTTCTAAACTCACACGCCCAGCCAGTGCATTGCGGACAACGGTTGGCTGCTCATAAATCTCTTTTAGCATATAATGGCGATAGCCGGCTTTATCTCCAGCATCATGTTCAACTGTCGACTCGACAATATCGCGCACTACTGGATGACCATCGACATCAAAAATATTCACTTCACGACGCGTAATTTCAGCCACATCTCCTTCTTCTAAAAAGATAAAGCGACGAGTCACAGGTAATAATGCCATCTGATCAGAAGCAATGAAGTTTTCTCCTACTCCTAAACCAATAACTAAAGGACTACCTGAGCGAGCAACGATAACCCGAGAAGGGTCTTCACGATCCATAATCACCGTACCGTACGCACCACTAAACTTTGTCACGGCTTCTTGAACCGCTGCCAATAACGTGTCATTTGTATCTAATAAGGAATGAACAGTATGGGCAATCGTTTCTGTATCTGTATCAGTGCTAATGGTGTAACCTTTATCACGTAGCTCTGTACGTAATTCACCAAAATTCTCGATAATACCATTATGAACTACAGCAATACGGTCAGAAGATGTATGAGGATGTGCATTATTTTCTGTTACACCGCCATGAGTGGCCCAGCGAGTATGTGCTATACCTGTGGAACCCACGCCATTTTCAGATGTAATAGCATCTGCTAACGCCTGCACTTTACCTGTGCGACGAACTCGAGAAAAGTCACCATTAGGACTGAGTAATGCAACCCCTGCAGAGTCGTACCCTCTATACTCCAAGCGTTTCAACCCCTCTAACAAAATCTCTACGACATTACGTTCAGCTACCGCGCCAACAATTCCACACATACTTAATTCTCCTTGATGGGTGTACAATTTACTTGCACCCCGTACTGCTGTATTTGATGCTTTGCATCATCACTTAATAGGTTATCGGTCACTAACGTGGAAATCTTCATCCACGATAGCTCTATATTTGGCATTTTTTTGAATAATTTATCTGATTCAGCTAAAACAATGGTTTGTTGAGCAGCATCACTCATAACTTGACTGAGTTTAGTAAGTTCATGAAAGGTCGTGGTGCCTTTGCTTAAATCCAAACCTGAAGCCCCAACAAAAGCCATTTCAAAATTATATGATTGGATCATTTTCTCTGACATTTGCCCTTGGAAAGATTGAGATAGGGGATCCCATGTCCCACCGCTCATTAAGATGGTTGCATTGTGACTTTTTTGCGTCAGAGCGTTCGCAATAGGCAGTGAATTAGTCATCACGACCAACCCTTCGATTTGTTGTAGAAAAGGGAGTAAGTGGGCAGTAGTGCTGCCGCTGTCTACCACAATACGCGAGCCAGGTTGAATCAGCTGAGCGGCTGCAGATGCAATACTTCGTTTAATAGGGTTATCATCGATAATGGCAGGCTGAGATAGTGCATCAGTGTGCTCAAGCATATCTTTAACGACAGCCCCACCCCGAGTACGGATCAACACGCCTTGATTTTCTAAAACAGATAAATACTTTCGAATCGAAACCTCTGATACTTGTAACTCATCAGATAAACGCTTAACAGTTACTCTTCCCTCACCGAGAATGTGCTGTTTAATAGCATTTAAGTTTGATTCTGTGTAAGCACTTGGGCGAGGCATAAATAATTTCGATTGATAAAATAAGTTTCGAATTATAACTTTAAATCAATGAAATACAATATTTTTGTATATAAATTGATGCACCACACACTTAAATGGTGGTGTGATGCATCGCCTTTTTAGACATTACTTTTTGGTAGGACGTTCCCAGCCCGTCATTTGACGTTGCTTTGCACGAGCGATGGCTAAAGCGTCATCGTCAACATCTTTAGTAACAACGGAGCCTGCACCAACAGTCGCCATCGCACCAATATTAACGGGAGCAACAAGAGCACTGTTCGAGCCAATAAAGGCATTCGCGCCAATGACAGTGGCAGACTTATTCACACCATCATAGTTACAAGTAATCGTGCCAGCACCAATGTTCGCATTCGCACCGACCGTGGCATCCCCTAAATACGTTAGGTGATTCGCTTTAGCGCCTTCACCTAATGTGGATTTTTTCATTTCTACAAAATTACCCACTTTCGCTTTCGTCTCTAGTACTGAACCAGGACGAAGACGTGCATATGGACCCACTTGGCAAGCTTCACCCACATGCGCTTCTTGAATAATCGAATTCGCTTCAATCACCGCCCCATCAGAAATCTGGCAGTTTTGTAAAATACAATTAGGACCAATTTTTACATTGTTGCCAATGGTTACCTTACCCTCAAAGACACAATTGACGTCGATAGTCACATCGTTACCCACTGTCAGTTCGCCTCGAACATCAAAGCGAGCAGGATCAGCTAAAGTAGCACCAGCAAGCATTGCATGATGAGCCTGTTCAAGTTGGAAAGCACGTTCAAGTTTAGATAAATGCACTCGGTTATTAACACCTTCTACCTCTACAGCCGAAGCAGGCTGTGCCGAACGTATCGTTTTACCCGCGTTAGCAGCCATCGCAATAACATCGGTTAAATAAAACTCGCCCTGAGCATTATTATTTTCCAGCCCATCAAGCCAACCAAGTAAATCACCACCATTTAGGATCATGACACCAGTATTGATTTCTTGAATAGCGCGCTGTATATCAGACGCATCTTTATGTTCAACAATCGCAGTAATATTTTCACCCGATGCATCACGAATAATACGGCCCATACCAGTAGGATCATCTAAATTCACGGTTAACAAAGCGACGTCAGCAGTCTGTTTGACAGCTTGTAGCTGAGCCAGAGTCTCTGCTTTAATTAGTGGCGCATCGCCCACCAGAACCAACACATCATCTTCAGGCTGAATGAACGGAGTTGCTTGCTTGACCGCATGACCGGTACCAAGTTGTTCTGCTTGTAAGCACCAATTTAGGTTGTCTTCTTGGATGGTTTTTTGAAGTAGCTCTGCGCCATGTCCATAGACAAGGTTAATCGCATCTGCACCTAATTCGTTCACTGTGTTAATAATACGTTGAACCATAGGTACACCACCGATGGGATGAAGTACTTTAGGAAGTGAAGATTGCATTCTTGTGCCTTTTCCTGCAGCAAGAATCACGACAGATAATGCCATAATTGGGTCCTTTGAGTTAAATATCGCACGAATATACCAAAAACCAGCCGAGTCGGCTATGGCTTTTATCTAGCTTAACGCCGAGTTTTCGAATGGCAAACGTAATATTATTTCCGACGCATGAGCTTTTTATATTTCGTTTTAGAAATGGCCCCAGATGTTAGACTGATCCCCAGCAGTATCGTTATGCCACCGGCTATCATGTAAGAAGAAATGGTTTCTTGAAGAATTAATGCTCCCCAAATTAAACCAAAAAGTGGCACGAGATAACCGACATATATTGCTTTTGATGGGCCAATATTCACAATCAATCGAAAATACATCATGTATGCTACCCCAGTACATATCACCGCGAGAAAACCAACGGCTAGCCAGCTTTCGAGATCGGGTGATCCTGGCATCGGCACATATAACGCCATCGGTAATAATACCAATGCAGATATTGCTTGGGATCCTACAGCTATCGCTAATGGCTTGGCGTTGGGTAAATACCGTTTGATATAACAAATCGCGTAACCGTAACCAAACGTCGCTCCTAAACACGCTAACACCGGTAATAGGCTTACCCCTTGAAAATTCAATGTCTCATAACTAAGTAAGTACACACCAACAAAACCACAGACAAAGCCTAATTTTGCTGAATGAGTCATCGATTCTTTGAGCCACAACCACGCTAATAGCGCACCAAACATAGGTGCAGTTCCATTAAGCAGGGCGGTTAATGCAGAGGGTAAATGTAATGAACCATAAGTAAATAAACTAAATGGAATTGCTGTATTCGTAAGCGCCACCACAAATATAGGTTTGGCAAAAACACGAATATCGCCTAACTGCTGTTTCGCGATGACAAAAGGTAATAACACGAGTGTCGCCAATAGTGCCCTTAACTCTACGACAGCCCAAATCCCAAACTCAGGTGCCGTTATACGCATCAACATAAATGATGATCCCCAAATCGCAGCGAGCAAGAGTAACTCTATTAAATATTTAATTGGCAAGTGTAAATTCCCTGACTTCATGAGCTAAGAGCCATGCTTTTTTATCTAATCCACCGGCGTAACCGGTGAGCTGTTTATTTTGACCAATGACACGATGACATGGAACGATGATCCCTAAAGGGTTTTTTCCATTAGCCATACCGACAGCACGAGCTGCCGTCGGCTGCCCCAAACGCTGTGCAATATCACCATAACTGCATGTTTGACCAAAAGGAATAGTCAGTAGTTGTGCCCAAACGCGTTGTTGAAATTCTGTTCCCACAGGGGTCAGCGGTAAATCAAATGCGTGAAGTGTCCCAGCAAAATAAGCCGTTAACTGCTCTACTGCCAATTGTGTGATAGCCGACGTCTTATCCGCATGGAGAGATTGTTTGCTAGCCATATCGCTAAACCAAACATGGGTCAGACCTTGCTCTGTAGCGTTTATAATAAGTGCGCCTAGTGGAGTAGACATGGTTTGTTGATCCATCGAATGCTTAACCTCTTTTCAACATCGCTTGGTTCATGTATTCGCATGCTCCCACAGCTGAATACACACATAACTACGCCAGGGTTTTGCCAATTCGGGGGTTAACGCAAATCGAGCCAATTGGTTTTTGACTACTAAATCATTATCCAAAAATATATCCGGGTGAGAGATACCACGCATTAAGACATAATTGACTGTCCAAGGCCCAATGCCTTTGATCTTGAGTAAATCTTGGATTGTTTCACTATCATGTAATGGTTTTGCTTGAACTGTTTCTGCAGCTAGATTCAGGGTTGCTTGACGAGCTTTAGGCATGGGAAGTTTAGATGTATCACAACAAGCAATTTCAGTGGCCGAAGGAAAATGGCGATAGCCATTAGCTTCCGCACGCAAGTTTCCAATCCATTGATTAAGGATCTTGACTGCTCCATTAACACTAATTTGTTGCCCGACTATAGCTCGGATTAATGCTTCAAACGGGGACCAAGTTGCAGGTAAACGAAGACCAGAGGTCATGTGTTCTGGTGTGAACCCTGCTTTCGTTAAAGCTTGAGCAATGGTATTTGGATCTTGCTGCGCATCGAGTACTCGCGCAATATTAGCTAACACCGCTTCTCGACATGCTTCATTGTGTAATGAGAGTTGCACAGCAAAACGCTGTGCTTCAGGTTCATATGTGGCACAGAACCAGCTCGATGTTAACCCTTCATTCGATACATGAGACAACCCACTGACGGCATAAAAATCCGTTTCATCAAAATACCGCGCATAATGAAATTCTCCGCATTCCTCAATCCCAGCGATGGCACGGCGCGTTAAAAACGCATGTACCATTGACCAGTTATAAGGTTGAGTCACACTAAGATAAATCATCATTGTGTTTTTAAATAGGTATAGCCTTTTAAGCAATCTTCATAGAAATCTGTCCATCGCACACCTTCACGAGGCTTCATCACACCTTCTACCACTCGTTTATCAATCAAACGTTTTACATCAATCGCCATTGAATGCGGGTTATATTGCATGACAGATAATACATTTTCTACCGACGAACCATGTACGACCTCTTCTATATAAAAATCTTGAGGATCATCATCATAACTGAAGATATGCACTTCATTTAAGCGACCAAATAAATTATGCATGTCGCCCATCACATCTTGATAAGCGCCAGTTAAAAACAAACCTAGGTGATATTTTTCATTTGGGATCAGTGGGTGCATGGGTAGTACATTAGAGATTTCGCGCCCCACAGCAAATTGGTCTATTTTACCATCGGAATCACACGTAATATCAACCAACGAACAATTCACTGTCGGCGCTTCGTTTAATCGAGTCAATGGCATTACCGGTAGGATCTGGTCAATCGCCCATGTATCGGCGGCAGATTGGAACACTGAGAAATTACACAAATATTGACTTGATAAATTAAACTCCAATGCTTGTATTTCTTCTGGAACAAATTCCTCACCTGCATAGCGCAATTGTAGTTTTTGCATAATTTGCCAATACAAGGTTTCTACTTGCGCCAGCTCCGTCAGTCCTATGACGCGAAACTTAAAAGCATCATTCGCTTGTTCTTTGTATTGTGATGCATCATTAAATACTTCTTGAAGATTCGTGGCCAGTTCAATGTTCTCAGATAACTCGCGCATATTAGTTAGTATCACATGCTCTTCATGACCGATGGTCAAATCTGCTTGCGCAGAGTCAGGACGAATTTCACCCATGATTTCGGTGATCACGCAGCTGTGGTGCGCCGTAATTGCTCGACCTGATTCACTGACGAGTGTGGGATGTGGTACTTTTTCTAAATCACAGACTTCTTGCATACCATAGACGACATCTGCCACATACTCTTCAATGCTGTAGTTACGAGATGAGTCATTGGTGGATTTAGTGCCATCATAATCAATGCCTAGCCCACCGCCAATATCGACATATTCGAGGTTGAAGCCTAAGTGGCGAAGCTCAGCATAGATTAAAGCACCTTCATTTATCGCCTCTTTCACCGCACGAATGTCCGTTAACTGACTACCTATATGAAAATGCAGTAATTTAAGACTCTCGCCCATCCCTGCGTCAGCAAGGGTTTTTCCAGCGTTAATAATTTCACTGATCGTTAACCCAAACTTAGCTCGATCGCCACCACTGCCTTCCCATTTACCTCGACCTTTTACGCTCATTTTTGCACGCAAACCGATCATTGGCATCTCACCTAATTCATTGGCGATTTTAATGATAGTGGCAATTTCAGAAAACTTCTCAACCACAATTAAGACTTTACGCCCTAGCTTTTGGGCTAAAAACGCGAGGTTCACAAACTCTTCGTCTTTGTAACCGTTAAGTACAGTTAACGCTTCCGGTGTTGTGTTATAAGCTAAAATGGTAATTAATTCTGCTTTAGAACCTGCTTCTAATCCGTAATGATATTCTTTACCAGCATCAACGATTTCTTCAACCACTTCACGCATCTGGTTCACTTTAACCGGATATACACCCCGGTATTGACCCTGGTAATTGGCTTCTTGAATACATTTGTTAAATGCTTTGTTTAAATGGACTACCTGTGCACGTAACACATCATGAAAACGGACGACGACTGGAAATTGAATGTTGGCTTGCTGGATATCACTAATGACCGAGGCAAAATCAATTTGCATATGCGGTTTCTCAATATCCGGAGTGACGCATAAATTACCATTATCACCAATGGCAAAATATCCGGCCCCCCACTTTGAGACACCATATAATGCGTCTGCAGCGTCTTTGTCCCAGGCTTCAATAGAATGTGAATGTTCTTTCATGCTGTATGCTTAGATGAATAACAAAAGAAGTATTATAAACATTACTTAGTGAAGATCGAAATTATTTGTGAAATAACATCATTTCCCGTAATTTCCGCAAAATAATATAAAAAAGCCCTGTGAAAACAGGGCTTTAAATCGAATTTAGAATGAAATAATCTAAGATGGTTAGTGATACCCCACCTTATACCCCTGAACTTTAAAACCTTAACTAAATAGTTGAATCAATTTTTCATTATTGTCACATTCTAAAAATACAACCCTTTAGGTCCATTAATTGAGGTTAGCTTGCTGCACACAGGATCGCTATATCAACCAAAAGGAGTAGGCGTAATTATGCGTATTTTCATAAAAATATTCGATAAAAATAATACCGGCTATTTAATTTGGCTCCATTCTGAGTTGGCACAAACACTTCAGAGCTAATCAATATATTATTAAAAGACAAAAAGTGTAAAAATATAATTAGCAAGCTTTAAACGTGATGCTGTGTTATAAATACAAATCTGATTTTATTTTTATTTAACTGATGTTGTGGTTGAAAATAACAAGGCTTCTCTAACAAGCAACGCAAAAACGGTTACAACAAAGCAGGGTAAAACTGGCTTGCCAAGAATCAGGCAGTTTGAACATTTGCTTGAAGTCGACAAAAGCCGTCTATATGCCTATATCCATGCGTTTGTGGGTGATCCCAGCGCAGCAGATGATATTTTCCAAGAAACCTGTTTAACCCTCTGGCAAGAGTTTGATAAATTTGAGTTAGGGACAAACTTTTCAAAATGGGCCAATGTCATCGCTTACTATCGCATAGAACATAGCCGCCGCATCAACAAGCGCTATCAACTTGGTTTAAGTGAAGATTTTATAAAAGAATTCAGCCACAACATCAGCGTTTTTGAAAGCAATCACCACAGACAAGAACAGAAATGGCAACATTTAGAACATTGCCGTTCATTGTTATCTGCGCCCCTAAAAGAGGTTTACCAAAGCTTTTACCTAGAGAGCTTAACTGCCAAACAAATAGCCACTAATACTGGTAGATCTGTGCATGCAATTCGTAAAGTAGTACATAAGATACGCACTCAACTACTCGCTTGTGTCAACAAAAAACAACAAGAGGCATCTTCATGACAGAGCAAGAGCAATTTCCAGAAGTAAGCGCCATTGCTGATGCTGTCTGTTCTGGTGATGCCACCCCTGAGCAAATGAAAAAACTTGAGCAATTATTACAAGGCAATGTAGAAGCGCAGCAGTTTTATTACGACTATATCAATATTCATGCTCGGTTAAGCGCAACACCTAAGTTTGGTACATCTGTAGTATACCGCCGAATAACGGAAGAATTGGTGTTAACACCCGATGAGCCCCCGTTGCCTAAAGAACAGATACCTGAAGAGCAGTCAAACCAAGTGCTTGAACACCAACAGCCAAAAGAGAACTATAGCAAGAGCAAGTTCACCACCAAAAACATGCTGTTATCACTACTGGTACTCATTACTATTATCGCTACTTTATTTTGGTTTTTTACTCAGCGTACGTCGCCGTTATTTGTAGCCAATATTATTGACGGTAAGGTAACACTTGTTGGACAGGGGCATATTCAAGATAACGCTTTGCTGGCAGGGGTATATCGCACTGAACAACCAGCAACAATCAAACTAGTTGATGGAGATATTTTACACTTGGGGCCCAACTCACTGATCAAACTCTTTAATAATAGAGAGATAAGATTAAGAGCTGGAAAAGTAAGTCTTGAAGCTTCAACAAACAAGAGCACTCTCATTCATACGCCAGTGGGCATGCTGCACTCAAACGGCAGTGATCTAACCGTAGATTTAAGATACTCAGCCCCTCGCGTAACCAGCGGCAAAAATACCTTATTAATACCTGCTCGTTGGCGTCCTAACCACTTTTGGTCTTTTAACACGAACAGCGATCGTGTTGTTGATAGCGCAGGTAATGCTGATGGCGTGATGGCGTCGGGCGCCATACGAGTGCAAGGTTTTATTGGTCAAGGCGCAATCAAATTTGATAGTAGTGACAATGCTCGCATTGACTTAGGCAATGGTGGCAGTACCGCGCGAGGTACTGGCTCATTTGCTGCAACTGACGGGGTGACGATTGAGGCACTGATCCGTCCCGATCTGTCTGACATATCGGGGAAAATACAACAAATATTTCGCAAAGATAGCCTTGGTGGCCGTATGCAACTGAGTTTTCAGCATCAAGCCGACCACAGTAGTTTCAGTTTTGGTTTATTTATTTTAGGGCACGGCTATGAAGAATTAACCCTACACCTTGATGGTCGTGATGGCGGTTTCAGTCTCGCGGATTTAACCGACGGCAAATATCACCATATCGCTGTAACTTACAAAGCAGATACTGGCGAAAAAGCAATTTACATAAATGGTAAAAAACAGATATTTTACCAATACCCTCCAGGTTCAAAAATGTTAAGCGGTGGCTCAGGCTCCGCGATGATCGGCAATACGCCGCGAGAACGATTTTGGTATGCGGAAGCATTTTCTGGCGTAATTGATGAGGTCGCTTTTTACGACTTCGCCTTAACAGCTTATATGATAAATCTGCACTTAAACAATATTAAACAAGGTTTTAATTATTATGGTTTACCAGCCAACTCGTCGCCTGACAACATCACTTTGCCTGAAAGGCCTAGATTAACCTTAGCCCCCAATACCAGCTATAAACTTTCCCCTGAGACTGGCTTGCCGCAAAAAATAATCGCTAATTAGCGATTATTTTTTCTTTACCTCACTGTTTGAGCATTCGCTTGTTAACTCTCTCTTAACATGCGCATACCTGTTGTCGACTACTCGCCTAAAATCAGCCTTTTCTAACTCAATGTCATCGGCCTAATTCAATATCATCGACAAAAAAGCTGACCACTTATTTTCAATTTTTTTCTTTCTAGGGGTAGTAAATATTGGCCGATATGACTCTAGGGTTATAACACAATTTTTTTTAGCCGCTTGATAACCAAACGAGCGATAAATGATTATGAATATTGATTTTGTTCGAATGTACATCACTATTGGTTGAGTTTTGAGGATCATTCGTTTTAAAACTATCAGACTAACGAGCCTTTAAAAAAGAACAACAAAGGAAAATGTATGATCACCAGACGCCGATTTCTAGTAGGTAGTGCTGTAGGCGGAGCTACAGCACTAGCGACAGTCACTCTGGGCTTAAAATGGGCCCTAGCTGAGCAATCCGAACAAGTGTCAGTGCAACTACCTGTTAATGCTTTGGATCATATACATCCCGTACATTTAAAGTGTGAATACCTCAGTAATCCTGAGGGTGTTGATATGCAAGCACCGCGTTTTTATTGGCAATTAGCATCGAATGAAGCAGAGCAGTATCAAACGGGTTACCAGCTCTTGGTTGCTAGCTCAGAAGAGCCCTTAGACGAGCATATTGGCGATGTTTTTGACTCAGGTAAGCTTGATAGTGATCACAATACCCATATTGTTTTTCAGGGTGAAAAATTAAAACCAGCAGCTCAGTATTTTTGGAAAGTACGAGTTTGGGATAAAAACCAGCAAGTCTCCCAGTGGAGTGAAACAGCGAAGTTTTCAACCGGTTTATTCACCGAACACGATTGGCAAGGTGCCCAGTGGGTTGCATGGAAAACCGAAGAAGACTGGGAAACAAACTGGTGGCAGCGCAAAGCCATTGAAGAACAAACCCATCAAATAAATTTACCGTCTTACTTTGGGGCGCGCATGTCATTGTGGGAGCGTTACCTGTTTCATCATGCTAACCCCTATGATCCAGCGCCATTATTACGTAAAGAATTTAATACCAGTAAAGCGATTAAATCCGCCAAAGCTTTTATTGCAGGCATTGGTTACCATGAACTGTACCTAAACGGTGAAAAAGTGGGCGACCATGTGTTAGATCCAGGCTGGACTAATTACGCTCAATCAATACTGTATGTTACGCACGATATTACTGAGCATATCAAACAAGGTAAAAATGCCGTTGGGGTCATGCTTGGCCGTGGCAATTATGGCTTATTGGCTAATGACCACTGGGGCTTTTGGAAAAAAGGCGGTTATATCGGTCAACCTAAACTGAAGTGTCTGCTTAAAGTGAGCTACATAGATGGCACTGAAGAATATATTGTTAGCGATGTTAACTGGAAAGTCACGGGTGGTCCTGTGGTTTACGATTGTCCGCATATGGGTGAGATTTACGATGCTACCAAAGAAGTTGACCGCTGGAACCATGCCGGCATAGACGATTCTAATTGGGATGGGGTTCAGTCTGTCCCTGCGCCTGGTGGAAAATTAAAGGCGCAACTGTGTGAACCGATCCGAGTGGTGAGCACCAGTAAACCGATCAAAATCAAAAACAAAGGCAAACGTTGGGGCCAATGGGGTGATGCTGGCACTAATTTAGCTGGATGGCTCCGCTTAAGGGTGGATGCCCCGAAAGGCACCCGCATTTTGCTCTATTTTGGCGAAAAAGAAGATGCCATGGACTTAAAACAACCGGGCGGCCTACAACAAATGGCCTATGTTGCCAAAGGAGAACCTGGCGAAATTGCTGAATGTCGTTTTTCTTATAAAGGTTTTAGGTACTTTATTATCAAAGGTCACCAAAAACCATTAACGGTAAGCGATATTGACGTTTGCCAAGTGAATTCTGATGTTACTTCGGTAGGGCATTTCCAAAGCTCAAATGACACGCTTAACGCGATTCATCAAATATCTGATAAAGCCATGATTTCGAACTTACATAGCCTCCCCACCGATTGTCCGCACCGAGAAAAAAATGGTTGGTTAGGTGATGCGGTAACAGGCCTTGAAATGGGCATGGCGAATTACGATTTAGCGGCGCTGACCACCAAGTTTATTCACGACATATTTGATGCCCAACATCCTGAACACGGTGGTTTACCTAATTTTGTGCCTGCCCGAGGGTATGGCCGAGGCAAATCGTCGTTGTGGGGTTCAGCCTGTGTTTATCTACCGTATTACATGTATTGCTATTACGGCGATACCCGACTCATTGAGCAGTATTGGCATGCAATGATGCATTTTACCGAGAGTGTTTGGGCAGTGACAGAAATTAAAGGTAAGCCGGGCTTACTCTCGGATCGACTCTCTGACTGGTCGTCGCCTTTTGGCAATAAACCTGATGAAGGCGAAGAAGTGTATGCCACCATGAATTTTTATCGGGTGCTAACCATGTTAACGGAAATAGCTGCTATTATTGATAAAAAACAAGATATTGCGGCATTGCGCCAACAACAAAAGAAATTACAAACGGCGGTTTACAAATATTGTTTTGATCCAAAAACGGTAACCTTTCATGGCTTAGATACTCGCGAGTATCGACAAGGACCGAATGCGTTGGCATTACACAACGGTATTGTTAAACCCGAGCACCATGAACAGGTGCTTAAGCGTTTGATCAAAGATATTAGTGTTGACCGCGATAACCATATTTACGGCGGCATTTTCACTGGGCATGCCTTATAGGAGTTACTCCCCAACGAAGGTTATTCAAGTTTAGCCTATCAGGTTGCGGTCAACGACTCATATCCAGGTTATGGTTTTATGCTTAAAAATGGTGCCACTACGCTGTGGGAGCATTGGCCAGATAAATCGTATCATATTCATTACTTTATGGGTTTTGTCGACAACTATTTTCACCGTCACTTGGCTGGCATTGACTTTGATACCAGCAACCCAGGATTTAAACATATTATTTTTAAACCGCAGTTTATTGATGAAATTGATTTTGCTAAAGGGCGTTATCAATCGATTCACGGTGAAATCACCGCCCAATGGCAACGGGATAAACAAGGTAATATTGAGTATAAGGTTACGATCCCAGTCAACTGCAGAGCCAAAGTATTGTTGGCTTCGGGAGAAAAGGTTTTACCCTCTGGCAATCATAACCTTACGATAAAAAGTAATAACACACTGATTTTATAATTATCGCTTGAGTTTTAAGGTATCAATTTTTGAAAATTTTTACATTTTCTTAACAGAACTCATTGAGATCGTAAACGAGCCTTTTTAGGAGTAGCACTTTAGATGAAGTATATATCAAAAAATTTATTCGAAACCTTGTCAAGTTTTTTGTGCACTAACTTTTTAACCAAAGGTTTATTTTGTAATAGGTGTTTATCTCTATTGTGTTTACGCTCGAAACGTTTAAAAACGGCAAGTTTAAAGGCGCTGATTTTTGTTAGCTTTTTCGTGTCTTTGCTGACGAGTTGCGGCGGTAGTCATGAACAAAACAAAGATAACCCAAGCGTTGCTCTGCAATCATCGAAGCTTGTGACACCAATAGAACACACTCAGACCTACCATTCACCGAAAAGCCCAATGCCAGACTCTTTTTATCAGGCATCTTCTGCGGAATTAAAGTCTAACTTTAAAAGTCCACCAGAGGCGGTAAAACCTTGGGTATATTGGTATTGGGTTAGCGATAATATTTCTCAAACAGGGATAGAAAAAGATTTAGCCTCGATGCAAAAAGCTGGTATTAACACCGCACTGATTGGCATTATCCACTTAAACGGCAAACAGGGGGATGTCAAAGCATTAACAGAGCCTTGGTGGGATCATGTGCGTTTTGCCATAAAGAAAGCTGCGGAATATGATATTGATATCGGGTTGTTTAATTCTCCGGGTTGGAGTCAGTCAGGTGGTCCTTGGGTTGGTTTAGATCAATCTATGCGTTATTTAGACAACCAAGAATTTCAAGCCGTTGGCCCAAAAAAGTTGGTCATGACCTTGTCAAAGCCAGAAGCAAAGAAATATTCTGGTGATTATTATCAAGATGTTCGTGTTGTCGCTTTTAAAACACCAACTTATGAAAAACAGCGTTTAACACCAAGTAATAGCCAAATTACGATGAACAACGCGCTGACACAGCAAGCGTTAACTAATCAAAACTCTCAAGCTTTGTTTGATGCCGATCAATCCACTAGCTTCCAAATCCCAGCCGAGCTGTTAAATCCTAATCGCCAAAAAGCCATCCATGCTGGGCAATTGCAAATTGATTTTGAACCAACACAAGCTTTTGAAGCCCGCACATTAGAGCTATACCCCCATAACAGTTTCAGAACCAAGGCAACTTTATCCGCTAAAAATGACGTCGGTCAATTTGATGTGATCAAAACCTTTGCGATGGAGCGACCACGAAACATGGCTGCTATCGGCCCCGATCATGATGCACCAATTGTCGTCACCTTTCCTGCTGTTACTTCAAATCACTATCGTTTGAGCTTTAATGGTTTTCATTTAGGCCGTAAGAAAAACAAAGAAGAGCCATTCGGCTTTAAGGAAATTGTTTTGTCAAGTGCTTATAAACTTGAGCATTATCAAGAAAAGAAACTGGCGAAAGTATTTCCTAACCCCATGCCAAAATTTGACACTTATCAATGGCCGCTTTCAACTGCCACCGATGATCCACAATTGTTACTCCAAGGTGATCATGTTTTAGATATTACGTCGAGTGTCAAAGACGGTCAGCTGAATTGGCAGGTGCCGGCAGGTGATTGGACGATTGTTCGTTACTTTATGCGACCTACTGGTACTAAAAATAGCCCATCAAGCAAACCTGCTCAAGGTCCAGAAATTGATAAACAAAGTAAAAAAATTGCTCAATATCACTTTGACTCTTATATAGGTAAGTTTTTATCGTCAATGCCAGCTGAAGATCGCACCGCATTAAAATATGCCGTCGTTGATAGTTACGAAAAAGGTGCGCAAAACTGGACGGATGGTTTTGCCCAAAAATTTAAACAACGTTATGGTTACGATCCTATTCCATATTTGCCCGTTTATAGTGGCCGCGCGGTGAACAGTGTTGAGCAAAGTGAACGCTTTTTATGGGATGTTCGCCGTTTAGTCGCCGATAATGTTGCTTACGAATACACCGCAGGCCTTCGCGAGCGTGCCAATGAAAACGGCTTGAAGTTATGGTTAGAAAACTACGGACACTGGGGCTTTCCAGCTGAATTTTTGCAGTATGGTGGTCAAGCCGATATTGTCAGTGGTGAGTTTTGGGCAAGCGGCAACTTAGGTGCCATTGAACTAAAAGCAGCATCGTCCGCTGCTCATATCTACGGCCAAAAAACCGTGATGTCTGAATCATTCACATCTGGCCGTAATACGAGTTTTAAAAATTATCCGTGGAACTTTAAAAAACGTGGCGATTGGTCGTTTGTTGAAGGCGTTAACCACACATTATTACATGTGTATATTCACCAAGCATATGATGACCGTTTTCCTGGCGTCAATGCATGGTTTGGCTCAGAATTTAATCGTAATAACACTTGGTTCGACTTTATGGGTAGCTGGCTAGATTACATCAAACGCGCTAACTACATGATGCAACAAGGTAAATATGTCGCAGATCTGATGTATTTTATTGGCGAAGATGCGCCTAAAATGACTGGTGAACTTAGCCCAGCTGTGCCTGCCGGATATTCTTACGACTTTATCAATGCTGAAGTTATTTTACAGCGCTTAACCTTTGCCAATGGCTATTATCAATTGCCAGATGGCATGCGGTTTAAACTACTGGTATTGCCAAATTTAGATACTATGCGCCCCGCGGTATTAAATAAAATTGCACAGTTAGTTAAGCAAGGTGGTGCTGTATATGGGCCGAAGCCTAGCCGTTCACCAAGTTTAGAAAATTACCCAGCAAGTGATACACAGGTACAAAAGCTAGCTAGTAGTTTGTGGCAAAACATCGATGGTAAACATGTGACCCAAACCGGATATGGCAAAGGTACTGTTTTCTATCAGCAACCCACTGATGCCAACGCGGTAAATTTAGGCGAGGTATTAAACACGTTATCGACCCCAGCAGATTTAAGCGGTTTACCAGAAGAGGTTCTCTGGAGTCATCGAAGCAGCGATAACCACGACATTTATTTTATTGCGAATCAGTCTGAGCAAACGGTAAGCATTAACCCGAGTTTCCGTGTCAGCAATGTTAATACTAATGCCAACACAACAGCTGTGCCACAGCCCCAGCGTTTTGATGCCGTTACAGGCGAAATATATGACATTGCTCAATATAAAGTTGTAGATGGTCGTATTGAGATCCCTATGCAGTTAACTACTTTAGGGTCGAGCTTTATTGTCTTCGAAAAAGCTGTTTTTGAAAAAGCTGTGCCTGAAAAGCGACATGCGACGCAAACGAGTCAAACCCAGCATACCGAACAAAGCAAGTACGCTAACATTCACCAAATAGTACGTAACGGAAAAGAAGTATGGTTGCCAACGCAATTTGATCAGCAAGGCAAGCGCATGATTAACATCGAAAAAAATGGGGTTTATCAGCTTATAGAGCGCGATGGCAGTATAGAAACGGTTAACATTGATGACATACCGCCAGCCAAAACCTTAAATCAACCGTGGCAACTGACCTTACAAGCTAATCGTGATGTACCAACGACGCTAACCCTCGATAAATTAACTTCATTAACGGAGCTTAGCCCTATTGCTCTGCAGCATTACTCTGGCTCGATAGCATATCAAACCAACTTTTCGTTAACGTCAGAAATGCTGCGTGACGATCAACAACTACAACTCGATTTGGGTGAAGTAGGGGTGATTGCCCGCGTTACATTAAATGGAAAAAACTTGGGCGAGTTATGGACTCATCCACTGACTGTAAATATTGATGATGCAGCGCAAATGGGTAACAACACCTTAATTGTTGAGGTAGCGACGACTTGGTTAAACCGTGTGATTGGTGATGTAAAATATCCGGAGAAGTTTCCAGATAGTGCCAAAGCAAAAAGCTTTAATACCGACCTAACTTTTGATATCAAAATCAACGGAAGTGAACAGTTACAACGCTCTGGTCTTATGGGGCCTGTGCAAATTAAAGCGATCCGTAAGGTGGCCTTATAACAAGACAGAGCGAAAACTAGATAGAACGAATGGGATAAGCAACGGGAAAGGCACACACCGAAACTAACTCGTTATTGGTTATCCCCCGTTTCTAATGTTTTTTTGTCTTTTATAACAATCTTCTATTCAACATTAGTTTTCATTAGTGAGCAGATGAAGCTGCTCTAATTTTTGATCAATAAAGTAGGTTACACATTATGAAGTCATTCATGTTCAATAAAATGATTAAATGTAAACAGCTTGTCCTGTTATGCGTTTTGGTCATGATAAGCGCATGCTCGTTTACTACCTTCAATTCTGACAATAATGAAGCGCCAATAGCATTAGAAGTGGGTGAAGGTTTTGTTAATCCGATTGGTTATTACGAACAAGCGCCGCGTTTTTCATGGAAAATTTCACCTGACGCTAGTTATCAATTTCAACAAGCCTATCAAATTCAAGTGACCTCAAACGGTGATAATATCGCTGATGCGGATTTATGGGATAGCCAAAAACAGGTATCTGCCGAGAATGCTTGGATTAAATACCAAGGCAAACCATTATCATCAAGAGAAAAGGTGTTTTGGCGGGTGCGTGTTTGGGATGAGCAGGATCAAATATCAAGATGGAGTCAATTAGCCTCACTTGAATTAAGTTTATTGTCTAATGATGACTGGCAAGGTCAATGGATTCGTCACCCAGAAACAGGTGATACGGTGACATTTGATGTAATCGATAATAAAACCAAAAAAACAAAAACAGTCACCAATAAGGTTTATCGTCCACAATATTTAAGACGGTCTTTTACCACCGAAAATAATACTTCCTTAGAAGCGGAACAAACTAAACCAAGTATCAAGCAAGCGCGTTTATATATTACCGCCAAAGTGTTTTTACGGCTTATATTAACGGTCAAAAGGTATCGAAAGATGTGATGACCCCCGGCTGGACGCCATATAAACAGCGTATTGAAACCTTAACTTATGATGTGACTTCACTGGTTCATTCTGGTGAAAATGTGATCGCCGCAACTGTGGCTGAGGGCTGGCATACCGGACGTTATTTAAAATTAAGAGCATTAAAAGTCAAACCTTCAGCCTTGTTAGCACAGCTTGAAATCACCTATAGCAATGGCACATCACAAATTATAGCAACAGACAAAAACTGGAAAGTGACGCTTGATGGCCCTATTCGAGAAGCTGGTAATTATGACGGTGAAACCTATGATGCTAATTATGAAATGTCGGGTTGGAATACGATTAATTTCAACGCCAACAACTGGAATACAGTGATCACCGAGACAATAGAGCCGCAAGTTGCGTTAGCGCCTAAACGCCATCAGGCACCGGCGGTAAAATTAACCTTACCGGCCGTAAAAATTGTTGAGGTCGCCAACCCGAAACCTGGGGTGGTGGTGTTTGATATGGGGCAAAACATGCTAGGCGTGCCAGAATTATCACTGCCTGGTATTGCTAATCAAAAAATGACCTTTCGTTTTGCTGAGGCCCTACATAAAAATACGTTTTATACTAAAAACTTACGCACCGCAAAAGCCACTGACTATTATACGCCCGCTAAATCAGGCCAAATTAATTATGTCCCTACCTTTACTTTTCATGGTTATAGATATGTCGAAGTTTCAGGCTTTGATCAATCTAAAACACCTGATTTAAGTTGGGTGAAGGGTCGCGTCTTACATTCAAACTTTGATGTAAATGCCAATTTTAAAAATTCACATGCCAAGCTGAACAAACTATCGCAGAACGTGGTTTGGGGCTTGCGCGGTAACTTTTTAGATATTCCAACCGATTGCCCACAACGAGACGAACGTTTGGGCTGGACCGGCGATGCCCAAGTATTTGCCGCGCCATCTATGTATATGGCTGATGTGTATGGCTTTTGGGCAGCATGGATGCAGTCGGTAAGAGAAGCACAAGCAAAAGACGGCGGTGTGCCAAACTTTGTGCCAAACAAGGGCCATGGTTTTGGTAAATTAGCTTCTGCGGGATGGGGTGACGTTGCTGTGATCATTCCTTGGGAGCTTTATTTATTGAATGGTGATAAACAATTTTTACAAGATAACTATGACATGATCAAACGTTGGCTCGATTTTCACAAATCTAAGTCAGAACAATATGTTTCGAGCCTACGTGGTTTTAAAGATTGGTTGCAACCATACGCAAAAAATGGGCAAACACCGCAATACTTAATATCCACCGCCTATTATGCACGTTCGTTGGATTACGCAGCCAAAATAGCAAAGGTACTCGGTCATGAAGAGGATGCCACAACATATTCTGATACCTTCAATAAAGTAAAACTTGCCTTTCGTAATGAGTTTTACGATGAAAACACAAAGGTAAAAAGTGCGTCAACACAAACCAGTTACCTGTTACCACTGGCATTTGAATTGTTTGAAGGTCAAGACCAGATCAACGCAGAGCAACATTTAGTGGAGACTATCAAAACCAGCGATAAACATTTAGGCACGGGTTTTCTGGGCACACCTTTATTGGCGCCGGTATTACAAAGCATCGGCCGTAGTGATCTCATGTTTGATGTATTGTTTAAAGAAACCTACCCCTCTTGGTTTTATTCTATCAATAATGGCGCAACCACCACCTGGGAGCGTTGGAATTCATACTCACTTAAGGATGGTTTTAGTAAAGAATCAATGAACTCCCTTAACCATTACGCCTATGGTGCGGTAGCTAAATGGTTTTATGAAGGCATTTTAGGGATTAATACGGCAAGTGCTGGTTTTAAAGACATTAAGATCGCCCCGCAATTTAATCATCGTTTGCAACATGCCAGTGGTAGTTATAAAACGCCGCAAGGTGAAATTACCGTAAATTGGCGTATTACAAATAAGCAACTGGATATGCAAGTCTCGATTCCTAAAAACAGCCGCGGCAATTTTGAGTTACCACAGGTTACTGGCTTAACAATTAATGACGTGAAATTAACTGAATCAAATCAGCAAATTTTACATCAACAACCTCCGGGTGTTTACCAAATTAACGGCTTTATTAAGTTCGATATCGTCACCAAGAATGCTTTCTGATTAATCTTTATATTTTTTTCGATCTTATGGGTAGTAGTTTTGCCGCTATTTGACTCTACCCTTGTAAGACAAATTTTTTTAACGTCGCAGTGACCAACACGCTCTCGAAATGTGCTGTTGAGTAATACGCCACAATTAGCACGGTAATTTGATGAAACGTTTATTAAAAATAATGATAAGTCATATAACAATGACAATACCGCTAGTGCCTTTGGCTTTGCAAAAGCGCTCACCGCTGAGGTTATTTTCTGGTCTAAACATAACCCTATTTAGCCTTTTTATATTAAGCAGTCAGCAAAGTTTTGCGGCTATTGATGATCTGAAAGTTGTTTTTGATAATCCCCCTGCTCAGGCTAAGCCATTTGCTCGATGGTGGTGGAATGGCAACTGTGTGCGTAAGGATGAATTATTACGCGAGCTAGATATCTTAAAAGATGCGGGTTTTGGTGGTATAGAAATCAACCCGATCCAGATGCCAGTGACAGATAAAGGCATTACCCAAAAATGTCATGAATGGTTAAGTGAAGATTGGAATGCCTTACTAAAGTTCACTATTGCTGAAGCTAAAAAGCGTGGGTTAACAAGCGATTTTATTGTCGGCTCTGGTTGGCCATTTGGCGGTAAATTTTTAAAAGATGACGAGTTATTACAAAGAATTTCAATCAATAAAATTCCACTAAAAGGGCCTGTCGACTTTGCCAAAGATGTTGAATCACTACTAACCCTGCATGGAAGTAAACGCATTGAACCAGAGTTGATGTTCTTATCTCTAGTGCCAAAAAACACTCAAAAACTAGACCAAATTATAGACCTGATGCCGAAGGTTAATACGCAAGGTAAGCTGGTTTTCCAATTAGATAGTGGTGAATATGATTTGTATGTCGGCAAACTGCAAACAGGGTTTCGAAAAGTGACTCATGGTGCACCTGGCGCTGATGGTGCAGTATTAGATCATTTTAATAAAGTAACGGTACGTCGATATTTAGACCGTATGACTGATGCTTTAGATAACTTTTTTGATGGGCAGCTTGGCGAGCACGTCCGCTCGGCATTTGCCGATAGTATTGAGCTTTCTGGGGCCAATTGGAATGCCAATTTTGCCAAACAATTTAAGCAACAAAATGGCTACGATATTCACCCATGGTTGCCATTTGTGGTGATGAGCAACCACGCTCATTCGAACCTTGATTATAGCCCAGAGTTTAACGATAAAATTAAGCGTGTGCGTTACGATTTTTATCAAACCTTAATCGTTATCTTTAACCAGCAGTTTGTGGAAACCTTTCACGATTGGGCCAACGACAATGGCATGAAGTCTCGTTATCAAGCATATGGCGCGCCATGGCTTGTGGGTATTTCTGAAGGCAACATGCTGGTTGATATTCCTGAAAGTAACAACTGGTTATTTAGAGACCCTACCGCATCTTGGGTTTGGAATATTTACGCTTCGTCTGGTGGCAATATCAGCGGTAAACCGGTGATCTCGTCAGAGTCGATGACCAATACCAAAGGTGTATTTCAAACCACTCTAGAGCAAATAAAGCAGGCTGATGATGACAATTTTATCAGTGGCCTTAACCATAGCGTGGTTCATGGCTTTAACTACTCTCCGCCAGAAGCAGGTTTTCCTGGATGGGTACGTTATGGCTCTTATTTTAGTGCGCAAAATACTTGGTGGCCTTATATTTCACAGTGGACTCAATACAATGCGCGCGTATCGGCGGTATTACAAAAAGTTAAACCGACAGCAGAAGTTGCTATTCTCGCGCCATTTGCTGATCGCTATTCAGAAACAGGCTTGACGCGAGGTGCGATTCATCAAAAACCACGTTTCGCTCATGCGTTATGGCGCTCACTCAGCCAACTGGGCTACAACTCAAATTATTTAAATGAACAGCTGATACAGCAAGCAAAAGTAAAAGATGGCTTATTGCACATTGGCCAGATGCACTATCAACTATTACTTATTGCCGGTGTGAATACCATGCACCCGCAAACCGGAAAAGCCATTGATAACATCACTAAACAAGGCATTAAAGTCGTATTTATCGACAAACTGCCAAGCCGGTCGCCCGGTTTACAAAACGCCAAGCAAAATGACCTGAGTGTCAAGCAAGCAATAACCGCAGCAATAGCTGGTAAAAACGCTCGTTTGGCCCTGCTACCAGAGTCTGTCACTCAAGGTTTACAAAACAGTGATCCGCAGCCATTAACCCTATGGTTACAGCAAGCGGTTTTAAGCGAAAGCATCACCTCACCGGTTAACATTCGCTCACCACTGCCGGGGCTAATGCAGCGCCATTATCAACACGGTGAACATTTAGTTGTGTTTTTCTCAAACCAGAACCTAGACACAAATATCAGCACAACTATTGAGTTTAAAGGCGTAAATAGCTTGGTGCCTTGGCAATGGTCTGCAGAAACGGGCGAACGAAAAAGGCAGAATTTTGATGCCAAAAACAAAACAATCCAACTAAATCTCGCACCAGCCGAATCATTATTACTCGTGTTTGATAAAAATAATGATAAACAGCAGGGGCAAGGCTCTAGTCACGCTCAGCAACAACCAAACTTGAGAAATAAAGCTACCCTTAAAGGCCCATGGCAAGTCACTTATATGCCAAGATCGGGGCAATCGTTTGTCAAAAAACAAAGCTCACTACAAAGCTTTTTAGACTCTGACGATGAAAGAGTACGCACCTTTGCTGGACAGGTTAGCTATCAAACATCAGCACTGTTAAAAAATGGTGACTATATTGACTTGAACGACGTCAGTGGTGGTATTTCGGAAGTTTATCTAAACGGCGAGAAATTAGGTAACCGCTGGTATGGCAACCACCGTTATAAAATTGCTAACGCTTATGATAACCAGCCTAGCAAACTGAAGATCGTCTATACCTCGACCTTAATCAACGAAATCATTGCCATGAAAAATACCAGTAAAACAGCGGCAAAGTGGACGAAAAAAACCAAAAAAATGAAAGAAGCCTTACCGCAACAACAAGGCATTATTGGCCCAATTAAGGTTTATCAAGCCTATTGAGGGAAGTCACCAGCATAGAACCTCGATATCGAATGCCAGTAGTTCTTATCCAGAAGCTTTGTTTCTAGTAGCTTTTTTATTAATAGCTATGTTTTGGCTAACAAACACTCGGTATCGAACTTAACAATATTTATTATTTATTTAATTAAAAACAAACAATCAACTTGGAAGTGTTATGAAAAGTTTATTAAAAAAAATAACGACAGCTACCCCCTTAGCTGCCGGCTCCGCTCTTTTTAGACATGGCATTGTTATATCAGCGTTCTTATTGCTCTCATTAACATCAGCTTGTAGCTTTACAAGCACGACAGACCAAAATGGCAGTGGTCAATACGACGTTGAATCAAGTGCTAAGCCAAGTACAGAACAGGCTACCTTTGAAAAAAAACCTAATATCTTATTTCTGTTAGCGGATGATCACCGCTGGGACTTAATTGGCAAAATACACCCGATAATTAAAACCCCCAACCTTGATCAATTGGCAGATAAAGGCACTTTTTTTAGTAACGCTTTTGTCACCACGCCAATTTGCGCCGCCAGCCGGGTAAGCTTTGTAACAGGGCTGACTGAGCGCACCCATGACTATACTTTCTTACGTCCAGATGTATCACCAGAAGATACCGCCATCACTTATCCTAAATTGTTAAAAGAGAGTGGCTATAATTCTGCATTTATTGGTAAATATGGAATGGCGCTTTCAGGGGATTTGTCAGAACATTTCGATTACATTAAACGCTTGCCTATCTCAAAAACCGGCGTTCATAATGGCAAAACTATACCGCAAACCTATTATATGGCGGAGCTTGCTAAAGACTTTATTGAACAGAATAAAAACACCGATAAACCGTGGACCATCTCAATTAGCTTTAGAAACCCACATGCCCACGATAAAGATCATGAATACCAATATCATTATCCGGCAGAGCTAGAAAGCCTCTATCAAGATGTCACAATCCCGCCAACTAAATTTTCGTCAGATGAAGATTTTGCCGCACTACCAGACTTTCTCAAAAAGTCCATCGCCCGCGATCGCTGGCACTACCGTTTTGGTAGTGAAGCAATCTATCAAAAAATGGCTAAACGTCATTACCGTGCTATTACAGCCGTCGACCGTGCTGTTGGTATGATCTACGACAAACTCGTTGAAACGGGCGTGGATGAAAATACCATTATTATATATACCGGCGATAACGGTTATTCGATGAATGAGCGTCAACTCGCGGGTAAATGGTTTGGTTGGGATGAAGACCTACAAGTACCGTTAATTATTTTTGATCCGCGTCAGCCAAAAGCACAAGTGCGTGACGAAGTGGCATTAAATATTGATATTGCGCCAACCATATTAGATATGGCTGGTGTTGAGATCCCTAAACGCTATCAAGGAAAATCGCTCACCAAGATTGTTGCTGGTGGCACAGAACCATGGCGTGACGAGTTTTTCTTTGAGCACATGTATCACTCAGCTCGTGCTGATATTCCACCCACAGTTGGTGTTCGTACCCAAGAGTGGAAATACATTCGTTTTTATAAAAATAACTTCGAACAACTTTACAACTTACAAAAAGACCCACAAGAGTCTACTAACCTTGCAAAGTCTGCGTCACATCAAGGCATACTTAACGATTTAAGACAGAAAACTAACGATTATATTGATCAATACGAAGCACAGCGCAGCGATACAGTAAAAAAACGCGGCACTGACGGTTTAAAACGTACCGATTACATTAGCAACGGTTCAAAAAACTTCTAACGACTTTTAATTAGCGAGGGAATCTCCTTTATTGCCTCGCTAATTAGCAAATAATTTTAAACGTCTACAATTTGAAAGATATAACCAAAAACAAGAGAGTAACCTTAATGAAATTAAAGATTTTATTAGTCACCTTAACCTTGGCCTTGACTGCCGGTTGCGGCAATAAGTCAGCGCCTTCAAACACAGCCGAGATAGCAGGTAATGCCAAACCCAATATCATTATGATAGTTATCGACGATTTAGGTTGGTCTGATGTTGGTTACAACCAAAACACAGATTACTTTGAAACCCCTAATGTTAATGCGCTAGCACAACAAGGCTTGGTTTTTGATCAAGCCTACTCGGGTGCTGCTAACTGTGCGCCAAGTCGTGCGGTATTAATGTCGGGCCAATATGGGCCTCGCCATGGCGTTTATACTGTATCGCCATCGGATCGAGGCAATGCAAAAACACGTAAGCTTATCCCGATAAAAAATAAGCGTGGTCTTACTACAGACGTTATCACCATTGGAGAATCCCTAAAAACTGCAGGTTATACCACTGGAACCTTTGGTAAATGGCATTTAGGCGCAGATCCAGATAAACAAGGTTTTGATAAAAATATTGCAGGCAGCCACCAAGGCATGACCTTTCATTACTTTAGCCCTTACAAATTACCGAATATTGAAGACGGCCCTAAAGGTGAATATTTAACCGAGCGTTTAACCAATGAAGTGATCGACTGGGTTAAATCAAGCAAAGATCAACCATTTTTTGCTTATGTTCCTTACTACACGGTACATACCCCTTATCAAGCAGTGGTTGATAAAATGAATAAATACCATGAAAAAGGCTTAAAAAATAAACGAGAAGCCACCTATGCCGCTATGGTTGAACATATGGATGACAATGTAGGCCGAATTTTAGATATGTTAGCTTCAGAAGGCTTAGCCGATAATACTCTGGTTATTTTTACCTCTGACAATGGGGGTTACCGTATGTCGTCATTCCCTACACCACTTCGTGCTGGTAAAGGCTCTTATTATGAGGGTGGTTTACGGGTGCCACTAATTGTTCGTTGGCCAGAAAAAATTAAACCAGGCCTTGACCATACACCAGTGATTAATGCTGACTTCTATCCAACTCTAGTTAATTTAACGCAATCAAAACAACCAAACCAAGTGCTAGATGGTGTTGATTTAACTGCGCACTTATTAGGCCAGCATGACATTGCCGAGCGCGATTTGTTCTGGCATTTCCCGGTATATTTACAGGCACACCATGCACCAACCGACCAAGGGCAAGACCCATTATTTAGAACTCGCCCAGGTAGTGCCATTAGAAGTGGCGACTGGAAATTGCTCCAATACTTTGAAAACAATGAGTTTGAATTATATAACCTAGCCAATGACTTAGCCGAACAAGATAACCTTGCCAGTAAGCATCCAAACAAGGTCGCAGAGTTAAAAACGAAACTACAAGCATGGCAGCAACAAATTGACGCAGATATTCCAACCCTGCTTAACCCTGAGTATGATGCGGCCATTAACCAACAGTTGATTGATAAAGTATTAGCTAAAAAGCAACGTCATTAGTCTGTAGTTATTGCTTAAGCCTAAAAGCAAAATCATCTTCCGTGCAAAAGTCTCAACCAATAAAAAAGCCCGAATATTGCTATTCGGGCTTTTCAATTTAATAAGGGATTAAACTTATTTAGGCGCAGGATAAATTGTTTAGTTCAAGGCGCTTTATGACGAAGTTTAGTGTTTCTTAAACGAGTTATAAAGCAACGATGAAATAGGCAATTTAAACAAGCATAAATTACATCATGCCGCCCATTCCACCCATACCGCCCATATCAGGCATTGCAGGAGCCGCTGACGCATCAGCAGGAACATCAGCAACCATCGCTTCAGTTGTGATCATTAAGCTTGCAATCGATGATGCGAACTGTAACGCGCTACGGGTAACTTTAGTTGGATCTAAGATACCCATTTCTAACATATCACCGTAAGTGTCATTACCCGCATTATAACCGTAGTTAGCATCGCCAGCTTTTACGTTATTCACTACTACTGATGCTTCAGCACCAGCATTAGTTGCGATTTGACGCATTGGTGCTTCCATCGCACGTAGTGCTAGTTTCACACCCAGCGTTTGCTCTTCATTATCACCAGTAAGGTCTGCTAATTTAGCTGCAACACGTACTAGAGCAACACCACCACCAGGGACTACACCTTCTTCAACTGCCGCGCGAGTTGCATGTAATGCATCTTCAACACGTGCTTTCTTCTCTTTCATTTCTACTTCAGTTGCTGCGCCAACTTTAATGACCGCAACACCACCGGCTAGCTTAGCTAGACGCTCTTGAAGTTTTTCTTTGTCATAATCAGAAGAAGAATCTTCGATTTGCGCACGAATTTGTGCACAACGGCCTTCGATGCCCGCTTGCTCACCAGCACCGTCAACAACAGTAGTATTATCTTTATTGATCACTACGCGTTTTGCAGTACCTAAATCTTCTAATGTCACTTTTTCTAACTCAAGACCGATTTCTTCAGAAATTACTGTTCCACCAGTTAAAATAGCGATATCTTGTAGCATCGCTTTACGACGGTCACCAAAACCAGGTGCTTTTACTGCAGCAACCTTAACAATACCACGCATGTTGTTCACAACTAATGTAGCTAGTGCTTCGCCTTCAACATCTTCAGCGATGATCAATAATGGCTTAGATGATTTTGCTACGGCTTCAAGCGTCGGTAATAATTCACGGATGTTAGAGATTTTCTTATCGACTAATAGGATGTAAGGAGATTCTACTTCGACTGTGCCGTTTTCTTGGTTGTTGATGAAGTAAGGTGATAAGTAACCGCGGTCAAACTGCATCCCTTCCACTACATCTAATTCGTTTTGTAAGGCTTGGCCTTCTTCAACCGTAATAACGCCTTCTTTGCCTACTTTATCCATCGCTTCAGCGATGATGTCGCCTACTACGGTGTCAGAGTTTGCAGAGATAGTACCTACTTGCGCGATAGATTTGTTATCAGCACAAGGCGTAGATAATGCTTTTAATTCTTCAACAGCTGCTAATACCGCTTTATCGATACCGCGCTTAAGATCCATAGGATTCATGCCTGCAGCGACTGATTTTAAGCCTTCAGTCACAATAGCTTGTGCTAATACAGTTGCCGTCGTAGTGCCATCACCAGCTTCATCATTCGCTTTTGATGCCACTTCTTTAACCATCTGTGCACCCATGTTTTCGAATTTATCTTCTAATTCGATTTCTTTTGCAACAGAAACACCGTCTTTGGTGATGGTTGGTGCGCCAAATGATTTATCTAAAACAACATTACGGCCTTTAGGACCTAGAGTAACGCGTACCGCGTTAGCAAGAATATTGACACCGTTAAGCATTCTGCCACGAGCGTCATCAGAAAATAGTACTTCTTTAGCTGACATAATTAATTTCCTTTAAAATAATGATTATTCGACGATCGCAAGGATGTCGCTTTCGCTTAAGATCAAGACTTCTTCGCCATCAATCTTTTCAGATTTCACGCCATAGCCTTCACTGAAAATTACGGTATCACCAACTTTAACGTCTAATGCTTGCACATCACCGTTATCTAAAACGCGACCATTTCCCACAGCGATGACTTCACCGCGAGTAGATTTTTCAGCCGCAGAACCAGTTAATACAATACCGCCTGCAGACTTACTTTCATGTTCAGCACGCTTGATGATTACACGATCGTGTAAAGGACGAATTGCCATTTTATTTCTCCGATTTCAATTATTTAATGATAATAACAAACCCTAAAGGGCCGGCTTTAATCGCTAAATAAATAATTACTTAGCTATGCTTCGTTATATGGCGTTAAAGAGAAATCTTTCAAGAGAAAAATAAAAAAAAATCTCCGTTTGAAGTGACCCCTTAAACTTGGACACTTTATTAAGCAGCTTTCAAGGCCTGATTTCGGTACTCTACCGGACTCAGTCCTTTTAGTTTTAGCTTAATGCGTTTGTGGTTATAGTAATGGATGTATTCATCAATTGCTTTAATGAGTTCATCCGCATTTTTAAATTTCTGTCTATGATACATTTCTGTTTTTAATACACCAAAGAAGCTTTCAGCGACCGCATTATCCAAGCAGTTACCTTTACGGGACATGCTTTGCGTTAAGTTTTTATCTGCGAGCATTTGCTGTATTCTTTTGTGCCGATATTGCCAACCTTGGTCAGAATGGAACATCGGTTTATCATCCGTTTCCAAAGTGTTTAACGCATCTTTTAACATATCACTTACTAGTGGCAAAGTAGCATTTTTAGCTGTGCGATACGCAATAACTTCTCGATTATACAGGTCGATGACCGGAGATAGATACACTTTCTGGCCGTGAACGTTAAACTCAGTAACGTCTGTAACCCACTTTTGATTGAGTTGAGTTGCTTCAAAATCACGGTTCATTAGCTCTTGTTTGGATTGTCCTGCGTCGTGACGATAGGAATTATAACGTTTCGGTCGCACAGTAGACTTCAATCCAAGTTGCTGCATTAAACGCTGCACCGTTTTATGGTTGATATAGTGGCCATGTTGTCTCAACGTATACATTATGCGGCGGTATCCGTATCGCCCTTTGTGCTCATGATAAATCGTTTTTATGCATGCTTTGACATCCGCATATTTGTCAGCAGCACTGACTCTAGCAACATGATAGTAGTATACACTGCGTGCCAGACCTAATATCTCTAGCAATAACGGAAGCTTACACCTTGCCTTTAACTCTATCGCGACTAAGACTTTTTCTTGGTTTGAGTGCGTTTTTGTTGAGCTAAGGCTTCTAACTTTTTTAAGACAGCGTTCTCTGTGCGTAGGTACTCGAGTTCTTCACGTAGTTCTTTATCCGTCATCGCTTGAATTGATTTCGTTTGTTTGCCTACCGCTTTATGCTTCACTTTTCGACCTTTTGGTTTGGGATGCAGTCCAGATAACCCATAAGCATCAAAGTCTTGTTGCCAACGATATAAAATACCTGGAGAAGATAATTTAAATGTAGCACTGGTATATCCAAGTGACCAAGCATTTTCATGCATGGCATTAAGAATAGACAGTTTGATACTGGCAGAAGCATCAATCAGTGGTGATATTAAGCCGCTAGGACCATGTATAGAATAAATCTGTGCCCAGTAACGTATTTGGCCTGAGGAAACATTGTACTCTTTGGCCAGAGAATACGATGAGTCGCCGTTTAGTGCGCATCGAGCCAACATAACTTTAAATGCTGGTTGATATTTTGATTTGTACATAAAAAACCCCCGAAGGTTTTGTCTAGCTTTCGGGGGTCACTTCATTTAGAGATTTTTTTCCACTGGTAATCCATTTTGTTTATATAAGATGCCATCTTTCATCACTAGATCGACACGCTGTAGGAGATTAATGTAGCGTAATACATCACCTTTGACTGCGATAATATCAGCTAACTTACCTTGTGAAATGGTGCCCGTTTTATCAGCTACGCCCATCATAACTGCGGGCCAATAAGTCGCACCACG
Source organism: Glaciecola sp. HTCC2999 (assembly GCF_000155775.1). Lineage (GTDB taxonomy): Bacteria > Pseudomonadota > Gammaproteobacteria > Enterobacterales > Alteromonadaceae > Opacimonas. The sequence goes on along the minus strand of NZ_DS989811.1, from coordinate 222,961 downwards.
AATAGCATACATGGGGTCAAAACCAAACTCATCGACCCATACGGCCAACTCATTCCAGGTACTTTGACAATGAAATTTTGTCGGAATACCACTATCAGTGCCAACAAGTAATACCACACCAGCATTTTTAAGCTGTTTTACCTTACGACCGAGTGTTGGCGCACGCAGTGGCGTCAACTGCATATATTCGAGCTGTCCAGGATGAGTTAACGAGGCTTTTATATCCGCAATGGTGTCGCTTTTAAGCCCTCGATGCCAACATGTATTGTCTAGCTTCTCAGGATTGGCGACAGTATTTTCATAGTTATATAACCCTTCCACAGTCGGCGTCCAATATAAAGGCCCTCCCGCTATACGCCCTTTAGCGGTGCGCTCTTTAAGCATCTCCATAATGTCTGCTGGGTACTCAGGTGCCGTCGTAAGACCCGTATGTTCAAAGTTATCAATGCCTATTTCTAGTCCGCGACGAATTTCATCCGGTTTATGTGAATGCCCCACTACTTTTAAACCATGTTTATGGGCTTCATCCACTACCGCCTGAGCGACGTCTAATGACATAATATCGTGATCAATCAGCTTAATCACATCGACGCCTGCTTCAGCCAAATAGGTCACTTTTTCTTGTGCTTCGGCAACATTCGCTACCCCCCAGCGATAATTTTCGGTACCGGGATAAGGTGCGTGTTGAATAAATGGGCCTGAAATATACAATCGTGGCCCCGGAATCTCACCATCACTAATACGTTGTTTCACCGATAAAGACGCTTCTAAGGGAGCACCAAGATCGCGAGTACTCGTAATACCGGCTAAAAGTAATTGCACCGCACTGGCTGGCATAATTTCATCAGCCAGTCGGTCTTTATAAGTAGGGTGCCAATGAGAGTAATTCGCATGTCCATTGAGCATTAAATGTGCATGAGCCTCCCACAAACCGGGCAGCACATCCATTCCTTCAGTGGAAATCACTTGATAAATATCTGGTACAGGTAATGTATCTACCGTCCCTACCGCTTCGATAACATTATCTTTAACTAAAATGACGCTGTTTGCGATGGGATGATGACCAAAGCCATCAATTAAACGCCCACCCACTAATGCTTTATATTCAGCGGCAAAAGATAACATTGAAGACGAGAATAAGGCGGTGAAAACCGTGAGGGTCAGCACTTTTTTAGCTCGAGGCAATAAGTGTGTAAATATCATCATAAGACTCATTTTAGTGATTATTTTCGATAATTTACACGTTAAACAAAGCCTTGAAAGAATGCAATCATTAACATCTTTTTTACATCACTAAATGATTAACGCTTATCTTCTAACGATGTATCTGCAGCTGTAGATTGATTAGATGAGGCTGTTTTGTCTTGATACTCGCCATCAATGATATCATCGTCTTGCCCAAAGGCACTTTGATTTGAGTCACCATGGCCAAAACCACCAGCACCAAATCCACCAGCACCCATATTGCCAGACATATGGATTTTACCATTGAGCGCTGTAAACAACACTTCACCTATACGGTTTCGGGTAAATGGAAGCGTCAGTAATAAGCCAAAAATATCGGTGATAAACCCTGGAGTGACTAACAATACACCTGCTACTAATAAAAGTAGACCTGAACCAAGTTCTTTAGCCGGCAGCTCTCCTTTTTGCATTTTTAATTGTGCTTGGGCTAAGGTAGCAACTCCCTCTCGCTTCACTAAAATCGCTCCCAACATAGCAGATAAAATCACGAGTAATACGGTATTCCAGCCGCCAATAATTTCACCTACATTAATTAACACTGCTATCTCAGCAATGGGCATAACCACGAACAATATAAATAATTTACCCAAGTACTTATCCTTTATTATGGGGGAATAAAACAATCGATAAAATTAAGTATCGTTTAATTCACAGATGTTAAAGTATGTTATCGTAATTCAATGAAAGCAAATATGATAGACAAGGTAAGCTTTTGTCAGACTTTTTTCGTATAACTTTCGACTTTTTATTTTTAACTGGAAGATCACTTATCCATGATGTCACATTCTAATACCGTTTCCTCAACCCGTCTTTTAGCCATCATGCTGATGGTCATGCTGACATTGGTATCTAATATCAGCTTGGCACAAACTAAAAGTTTATCTTCTATATTTGATGACGAACCTCAATTCCTCAAGGTCGAAGATGCATTTATTATGGATTTTACCCAACAAGATGACGAACTTGTGGTGAATTGGACTATCGCTGATGGGTATTATCTGTATCAAAAGCAATTTAAAACAGTAACCAAAAATGCGACCATTGGTCAGCCGAAATACAGCCCAGCACCCAGTCAAATCGAAGATGAGTTTTTTGGGATATCGAATGTATTTTTTAATCAAGTCGATGTTACCTATCCTATCATTGAGTCCGTCAACGATGGTGTGGTAAAAATTCGTTTCCAAGGCTGTGCCGAAGCTGGCTTATGTTATCCGCCAACGACCAAAATAGTGTACCTTTCTGAAGTCCTGGCTGATGATAATTTAGGCACCAACACTCCTATTCCTAGCACCTTATCTGATAACACGATTAACACAGACTCGAATAAAACGGCGCCAGTCACGTCAAATCCTTCTGAACAATATCGCTTGCTCGATATTTTATTAGAGGACGGTAATCTGAGTTATAAACTCGCGCTATTTTTACTGGTGGGTATTGCGCTTGCATTTACACCATGTGTATTTCCTATGTATCCAATCTTATCTGGATTAGTCATCGGCCAAGGCAATAATATTAGCATGTCACGCGCCTTTATAATGTCGTTTGTATTTGTTCAAGGGATGGCTATCACCTATTCAATTTTAGGATTAATTGTTGCGTCTGCCGGTGTGCAATTTCAAGCAGCGCTTCAATCTCCACTGTTACTTAGCATTTTTATCATACTATTTATAGTTCTGGCGATTGCACTATTTGGTGGTTTTGAAATCCAATTACCCTCTGCATGGCAAGCTAAACTAAATGGTATTGCCAATCAACAAAAGAGCGGCAATCTCGTTGGTGTCTTTATCATGGGTGTTATCTCCGGATTGGTCGCATCACCATGCACTACAGCGCCACTGACTGGTATCTTATTATTTATCGCTCAAAGCGGAGATATGTTGTTAGGGTTCTCAGCCTTATATGCCCTGAGCCTCGGCATGGGGATCCCATTGATTTTATTTGGCATGACTGGAGGTAAACTACTACCTAAAGCAGGTAATTGGATGAACGTAGTCAAAGTGACATTTGGCTTTATGATGCTCACTGTCGCTATTTTATTTGTAGAACGTATCATCATTCACCCTTATACCGACTTATTATGGGCAGGTGTCGGTTTTGCTTTATTTATTTACTACTTCACGTTGAATCAAGCTACGACAACATCAATTGGTAAAGGGATCAGAAATGCCTTCATCATCGGTGGAATGCTAATTTCATTTGCTTATGCTCATCAAACACTGCAACAAGCGACTCCAAATACTCACACAAATAATCAAACCCCATCAGAACAATCAGAACAAACTGTAAGCGGTCATCCTGAGTTTATCGTTGTTAAAGATTTAGGCGATTTAGCTGCGAAAATTGAGCGTGCTAATATGGACAACAAAACGGTGATGGTCGACTTGTATGCCGATTGGTGTGTTGCTTGTAAGGAATTTGAAAAGTATGTGTTCCCTGATCCCGACGTCATCGATGCGTTAAGTAATACGGTGTGGATGCAGGTTGATATGACGGATAACACCCCTACTAATCTAGCATTCCAAGAGACCTTTGATGTAACTGGTCTACCCACCATCTTATTTTTTGACACCTCAGGTAATGAATTAACACAATCAAGAATAACAGGTATGTTACCAGCAAAAGAATTTGCCAATCATGTGAATGACATATTTGCTGTTGAATAAATAAAACAATTAAATGGGTTATTTTCAATTCGTTGACTAAACTAACGTTAAATGTAAACGATAACTATATAACAGTCAGTTATTATAATTTAAGGCCAATAATGTTAGGGATAATTTTTACCAACCTAGTCGAGATGATCGAAACTACCATTTCTTACGAAATGGCAGATGAAATACTAGAAGAAGCAAATCTATCTTCTGATGGCATTTTTACTTCTGTAGGTCATTATCCTTTAGAAGATGTCGTCGAAATAGTCACACTCCTGTCTCAAAAGACAGAGATACCACCTGATGACTTAATTTTTGCATTTGGTAAATATTTATTTGTGAAATTAATAGAGGGACATAAGCATATTGTTAGACCAGACGCTGATTTGTTTGATTTGTTGGCAGAGCTGGATTCAAACATTCATGTTGAAGTACTGAAACTCTATCCTAATGCAACGTTGCCTACTTTTACTGTAGTAAAACGTGAAAAAGAGATGATTGACATGATTTATCAATCTCCTCGTCAATTAGAAACATTGGCGTCGGGCTTGATTCATGGTGGGGCAGAATATTTCAAAACCGAAGTCACTGTAAACATGAATGTTCTTGAAACATCACCATATAGAGTCCAATTAACGGTTAAAAAAACTTAAACGTCGGGAAAATAGAACTAAACATATCTTTTTCACCTGATAAGACCAGTAATTTACTGATAATTCGTGAAATATCACTATAATCATTATAATCTTGCACGTTCAACACAAGATATAAGGATTATCGTGAATATTCTCATCCTAAACGGCCCAAATTTAAATCTATTGGGGAAACGTGAACCGGATATATACGGTGCACAAACTCTCCAAGATTTGATGACTGATTGTTCGGCATATGCAGAACAACTCAATCACAGTGTTACCCATTTTCAATCGAATGCAGAGCATGAAATTGTCAATGCTATACATGACGCGATGAATACGATTGATTTCATCGTGATTAATCCTGGCGCCTTTACCCATACCAGCATCGCCCTTCGTGATGCTCTGCTGGGTGTCAATATTCCATTTATTGAGATCCATATTTCCAACGTGCATGCTCGCGAAACATTTCGCCAGCACTCATATTTGTCCGACATCGCTTCCGGAGTGATCGTCGGCTGTGGCACTCACGGCTACAAACTAGCTATTGAAAGTGCCGCTCAGCAATTTAACCACCAACAGAAGAACGGATAATATTATGGACATCAGAAAAATAAAAAAACTTATCGAATTGGTTGAAGAATCAGGTATCGCAGAGTTAGAAATTACAGAAGGTGAAGAATCAGTTCGCATTCACCGCGGTGGAGTAGCACCTGTTGCGCCTGTATATGCACCAGCGCCAGTAGCAGCTCCCGCTGCGCCAACAGCCCCTGCGGCAGCGCCAGTAGCAGAAGCCGCGCCAGCAGAGCCAACCGGCCACACCGTAAAATCACCGATGGTAGGTAGTTTCTACCGAGCTTCATCACCTGAAGCAAAACCGTTTGTAGAGGTAGGTTCAAAAGTCAATGTTGGTGATACCTTATGTATCATTGAAGCGATGAAAATGATGAACCAAATCGAATCGGATAAAGCCGGTGTTGTAAAAGCCATTTTAGTCAATAATCAAGATGCTATTGAATTTGACCAACCATTATTTGTGATCGAATAATATAGGATCTTTAGCATGTTAGATAAAGTCTTAATTGCCAACCGCGGAGAGATCGCACTGCGTATTCTTCGCGCGTGTAAAGAACTCGGTATCAAAACGGTTGCGGTTCATTCCACTGCAGATGCCAAGTTAAAACACGTTTTATTAGCCGATGAGTCTATCTGTATCGGTAATGCCCCAGCTCAAGAAAGTTACCTTAATATCCCGCGCATTATTGCCGCAGCAGAGGTGACTAACTCAGTTGCGATCCATCCTGGATACGGTTTCTTGGCCGAAAGTGCAGAATTTGCTGAAGCAGTCGAGAAAAGTGGATTCATTTTCATTGGTCCAAAAGCTGAAACCATCAATTTAATGGGCGACAAAGTCTCTGCAATTTCTTCGATGAAAGCAGCAGGTGTGCCTTGTGTTCCTGGTTCTGATGGTCCTTTAACCGACGATGCTGAGCGCAACAAATCCATCGCTAAACGCATTGGCTATCCAATCATCGTTAAAGCCGCTGGCGGCGGTGGTGGTCGAGGTATGCGTGTCGTACGCAGTGAAGCTGAATTAAATGAAGCGATCGCGATGACCAAATCAGAAGCGGGTGCGGCCTTTAATAACGATGTGGTTTACATGGAAAAATTCCTTGAAAACCCACGTCACGTTGAGATCCAAGTCCTTGCTGATGGCCAAGGTGGAGCGATTCATCTAGGTGAGCGTGATTGTTCAATGCAGCGTCGTCACCAGAAAGTGGTTGAAGAAGCCCCTGCACCTGGTGTATCTGACCAAATGCGCGAAAAAATTGGTGAACGTTGTCGTAAAGCGTGTATCGAAATTGGTTACCGCGGCGCAGGTACATTTGAGTTCTTGTACGAAAATGGCGAGTTCTATTTCATCGAAATGAATACCCGTATTCAAGTAGAGCATCCGGTATCTGAAATGGTAACAGGTGTGGATTTGATTAAAGAGCAACTTCGCGTTGCTGCCGGTCAACCATTATCTCTCGACCAATCACAAATCAAAATCCAAGGCCATGCGATTGAATGTCGTATTAATGCTGAAGATCCTGAAACCTTTATGCCAAGCCCAGGTTTAATTAACATGTTCCATGCGCCAGGTGGCCTTGGGATCCGTTGGGAATCGCATATATATTCAGGTTACTCAGTACCGCCGTTTTATGACTCAATGATTGGTAAGCTGATCACATACGGCGAGACGCGAGATGAAGCCATTGCTCGTATGCGTCATGCTCTCGATGAGCTTGTAGTAGACGGGATTAAAACTAACGTTCCACTGCAAAAATCTATCATGGCAGATGAAAATTTCTCTGCAGGTGGTACCAATATCCACTACTTAGAGAAGAAACTCGGTTTAATCTAGTTTCACATCACTCTTTGCAAATGATTGACAGACAAGCACATATCCATGTGCTTGTTCTGTTTTTGTCAATATGTTATTACCTTGCATTATTACCTCTCCTTTCACTTTCATTTTACATTGGCCACAAATTCCTTTTTGACATAAATGCGGTAATCTTATCTTTTGATTAAGAGCTGCTTGTAGAATTGTTTCATTAGCCCCCACGCTGAATGCTTGTCCTTGATAAGTCGCTGTAATTGTTTCTGACTTGATAGGGTTTCGATTTACATTACTATGACTCGTTTCTTGGTCGAATATTTGCTCTGGTAACGCTACGTTAGCGCCTAATGTATTCAATTTTTTCCTGTATTTTTCTTCTAAAACTTCAGGTAGATGACGATCATATTGGTGCCATTGCAAACGTGGATCCACATGATGGACAACGTGTGAGTTTTGTCCCAATGTTAGCCACTTTGCTCCAATAAAATCATAGTGATTAGTCCCTGTATGAGGGTCTTGATCGTGATGTGGGTGATGCACAATATGATCAAACACATAACCTAACACAATACTGGCAATGAAAGCTGGTAGTACTGCATAAAGCATGAACTCCGGTATCCATCCTAATCGGTACACTGTACCTATCGCAAATGACCATAAACAAAAATACACAGCGGATGACATAATGCTAGTAATGCTCACTTCTTCTTTCATTATTTGCTGGAGAAATTGAATAAGGTAGTGAACATTTATAACTGCACACTTTGCAATGGCCGTAGTGGGATGATTGGCACGGGCAAAATAATCAGGATCTTTGTCCGGGTGATTTAAAAACGCATGATGCTGCAAATGTAGAGTTTTAAATACTGAACTGGGGATCAAGATAAATGGAATAGATGCAACCCAGCCGATGCTATCATTGAGCCATTGGCGTTTGGGATCACCTGCAAATAAGTTATTATGCACAGACTCATGTACTACAGTAAATGCCACATAGACTAAGCAAGTACTTACTATAATATTTATCACCGGGTGGGCTAAATCAAACATCACACTGGCGAGTAACGCGCAATAACCGACTAACCCCGCAGCAAATAAAGTCAGCGTAATATAGTCATATCTGAGCCATCGTTCAGGTAACACCACTTGAGTCATCTGCTGTGCTGTATCACTAAACTTGATATTGATCGGTAGTTTCATATTAAACTCTATCGGTATTATCGTTGTATCGATACAACGAAATTAAGCCATACTATGAAATTAATAGTAGAGTGTATTGAAATTGAAATTTGATTTATCACGACAGATATTTGTCTAATGACGACAAATAATTGACTTATCACGACTTAGGTATATGCTTTTACTTATGAAGCATTTTATATCGAATCATTTCTTACGCCATTACGCACGACTAACCCGTGATCACCAGCTTGATCCTTATGTATTACTTCATGATATAGGTATCTCGCGCAAAGTCTTAGACCAAGAGTATTCGGTATTGCCGCTAGAACAATTTGTCAGGCTCCTAGCACTCACTAGGGCTGAGCCAAAGGGTAAAAGTATCGTGCTATTATTAGCGCAACAACAAGACATGTCTGTCTTTGGCCCGCTGATCCCTAAACTTCAAGAATGTCATAATATTCAAGCATTATTGATAGTCCTACAGCTTTATATCCAAAGTATCATTCCAGGGCTAACCATCCATCAACAGCAACACCTTGATAATTTCATGGTGAGCTTCACACATGAAGAACACCAAGTGATAAATAATGTAGCATTTTGTGAATATGCGCTGTCGTTTTCATTTCATTTGCTACAACAACTTATACCCATCCCATTACAATTTCGCAGTGTATTTTTCCCTACAGCTGAGCCAGCTCATAGCTTTGTAAGCCATTATCAACAATTATTTCATTGCCCGATTGCATTTAATCAACGTCAACTAGCGTTATGTTTCCACCCTGATATTTTGACATTACCCGTGCAGAACATTACGCAGCCGTTAATTGATAGACTTTCAAGTCAACCAACGAAAATAGAAGATATAGTAAGGCAAATAGAAGAATTGATTTCTCTGGGACTCAGTAGCGGTAATGTTAGTATTGAAGCGATTAGCCAAGGGATCGGGTTACATCCACGCAAGCTTCAACGGTTATTGCGAAGTGAAAGTCTAAATTTTTCACAGATTCTCAATCGTGTTCGAAGACAACACGCTCAGCAATACCTCACTCAAACTCAATTTGATATATCCAGTATCGCCTATATGGTGGGATATCAAAATTTAGCGACGTTTAGCCGCGAGTGTCAAAAATGGTTTGGTATGAGTCCGAGCAATGTGCGCCACACGACCACTAACGACTTATCTAAGTAATAAATATGCCGCTAGCGGTGACTCCTCTTGAGAGTAACTATATTTAAGCTGTTAAAATTGATACCGAGCAAACAAACCGATATTACGCCCTGCGCCTGGCAGTTTTGCCCCCACCGGAATAGAAGCTTCACGCACTCGATTGATACCTGCTAGATGGTCCGCATACTGCTTATCAAAGAGGTTTTCAGCTAATAGCGTAAAAGAGAGTTGCTCATTGAGATCATATTCAATACTCGTATTCAGCAAGCCATACCCACTTGTGGGCGTTTCATTTTGTCCTTCAGCCACCTTATTTTGCGCAGCTACCGCACGAAGGTTGACTTGCCATTGCCATTTGTCAAACCCATAGACCACGCGCACACTCCCCGTAAGCGGAGCCAATCGGTATAAATCTTGCTCCATGGATTGATTTAGAGAATCAGATGATGTGTATTTCCCTCGCACATATTCAATAGTGCTATGCAATGCCCAATGATTGGTCAATTGTATGGCCATATGTGTATCGAAGCCGGCTAGGGTCGCATCAGTATTATTCCACTGTAACGGATTAGGGATCCCATTCATCATGGCGATATTATTCGCTGATATATTAGTAGAAGGCATACCTACGATATAATCATCAATCTGAGAGTAAAAAACTCGGCTAACAAAAGACCAATCCACATCCGACATTGTCAGTCCAACATCTAGTTTATAGGCTGTTTCTTTATCTAATTCTAAGTTGCCAATATAATTGCGTCCATCAGCTAACCCCGCAGATACACCTAATGGGAACCAAGTAAATAATTCACTATACGTGGGCGCTCGCTCTTTGACCCCTGCCGAAAGATGTACTGTCATATTTTTATCGAGAGGAATATTAACCTTTGTTACAACATCTATTAATGAAAAATCTAAGTCGCGCTCTGCGTTATTAAAGTTGGATTGCAAGGCTTTAACATTGGGGTTCATCATCGCCATATTAGTTGAAACAGCTTGAGTCTTTTGGTTCACTTGAGACAATCGAACGCCCGCTTCCCAGTCCCAAGTGGCTAAGTTTTGACTATATTGGATATAGGCAGAAATTCGATCACGCTCAATATCATTAAAATTATTAATAAAAAACTGAGAGTTATTTGGATTTGAAATAAAAGACGAGTGATCGCGTTGAAATACCTCAGCGCCAATCTCAAACTCCTTATTAGCGACTTCATACATTGCTTTACTCTCAATACCAAGTGCATTACTAGTCACCGCATTTAGTCTAAACATGGTAGGCATGGGGGCAGTTCGAAGCGTGAAATTATTCATATCATGCTCATTATGATTCCCAAACATTTGTGTTTGAACCAGCCATTGGTCATTGTATTGATATTGATGTGATAATCGGTACCACAATGCATCAACAAAAAGTATATCCATCGCTAACGCTGGTGTACCTGATGCATTTGTATCACGTTTGCCTAAGGTAATATCAAAGCGATGTTGAGCATGCTGGAGACCAGCTTTGAGTTTTATTGCTGCACGCTCATAAAAGGTGGAAGGTACTATATCCCCATCTCCAGAGACATAATTTTCAGCTTTCTGGACATCCGCGCTGACACTGATATAACGGTTATTAGCAGAGCTAAACAACAGTGCGCTGATGGCACGATTATCATTATGTGAGACCTGTCCAGTAAGACCCCCTTGTGTTTGCCAAGTGTCTTGAGAATTCATGGCAAATTGATATTCATCTACTTCTAAAGCGCCAGCGATGGTTTCAGCCCCTACAGAAACTGGCGCAATACCTTGATGCAAGGTGACTTGTTGATAGAGCGTGCCCATCACATGAGATAAGGGACTATCCATTGCATTGGGGCCAGCCCCAGCAATTTCTGCTCCATCGATATTAATCCGCATACGATCACCAAATAAGCCTCGATATTGTAGGACACCGGAGATCGCACCATTTCCATTAATATGCAGACCTGGCAATGTTTGTAATTGCCCCCGCATATCTGGGGTACTAGACTGACTCAAGTCGATCTCGGCGGTAATGAGCAGGCTATTGTGATGGCCAACTACCTCAATAGCTTCAATAGTTTCAGCTTCAACACCAAAGGCTGATAAACTGTTAAATAAGCATGTGGTCGCGGCACAAGCAGCCACGATAAACGTGTTACGATAATTCATAGTGATGAGTTCCACACCAGCCTTCAAGCTGGGTTAGTAATTAACAAAAGGGATTATGTTGAATAACTAACGAAGGATCGGTGGTGCTCGGGTACTTGGTAAAGCATAGGCAAGTTGAGTAAGAGGTAAGCCGTCCAGTAGCTGCCAAACCAATTGGATGACATAATTTGGTGTTGGTACAGAAAGGTTAGCGAGGGCTAAACTAAATGGTTTATGATCATTAGCTACCGCTTCTGGGCAAGCAAATAATAACTGTGTCTCATCGATATCAGAGGGAGGCATGACTTCGATAATTTCACCAAAATCAAAATAGCGTTCAGCGGCAATCCATTTAGTTTGACTGCCTGTACATATGACTAAGACGTCTTGTTGGCTTTGAGCATTAAGCGACTGCAAGCTATGGCCAGGCAAAGCACTGGCAACTATGGCCTGAAGAAAAAATATGCCGCAACACAGCTTAATGAAAAATGACTGACTGATATTGATAACCATAGTCTCAAAGTAAGGAATTAAGCAAAGATAACAGAGATGGCCGTTACTTGTCACCCTGTTAACTTTAAAATTTTCACATATTGCTTAACGTCTTATGTTGCGTGGCGATATCTATGCCGATGCGCCAGCTACATTCGCTTCTGGTACTTCTTGTTTAATAATGGACATCTTTATTTCCTAGTAATAATAATACCTAATGTATTACGAGAATAACTTTTATAGGATTTAGTGTAATTTAATCTATGACATAACAGATCGTTCTCTAGTGGCTTAATAATCTGGACAATCAAGATGGTTAAATAATGCTTGTGTGGTAAAAGATATATGACAATAATAGACAAATATTGGCGACTGTTTATCACTGTATTACGTTAATAAGACCATAAAATAATAACTACGCGAAGGAGTGATTATTATTAATAATGCCACTGTTCAAGACATGATAGATGCTATCGATAAACCTGCGATATTCATTAATACTCAATATACTATTTTGGCCGTAAATCAGGCATACCGCGCTACTTATGAAAGTGAAGTGATCGTCAATCGTAGTAAATGTTTTGAAATTTCGCACAATCACGCTAGTCCTTGTGATCAACATGGTGAGGACTGTCCAATTAAAGCGTGTATAGACTCGAAAAAATCAAGTAATGTCATGCATATACATAATACCGATTTGGGTAAAACGTATTGTGATATTTTAATGAAACCGGTCAAAGATAATGATGGCATGGTGATCGGGTTTTTAGAAATATTAGACAAAATTAATTATGCTTCAGCTGAACCTCAGCAAAATAAAATGATAGGCCATTCTCTTCCTTTCAAACACATGTTAACTAAAATTAATCGGGCAGCACAGGCAGATATCTCTGTCCTATTGCATGGTGAAACAGGTACAGGTAAAGAGTTAGTCGCTAGAGCACTTCATGATTCCAGTCCACGAGCAGATAAACCGTTTGTCGTCATTGAATGCACTGGGTTGAATGAAAACCTCTTTGAATCTGAATTATTTGGCCACGAGAAAGGTGCATTTACCGGGGCTACTCATGCTAAAAAAGGCTTAATCGATATTGCCAATGGGGGCACCGTCTTTTTTGATGAAATTGCAGATGTTGCGTTAAGTATGCAAGTCAAATTATTAAGGTTAATCGAAACTCAATCTTATCGAAGCGTTGGCGGGTTGAAGCAGCGTAAAGCTAATTTCAGACTGATTTGTGCTAGTCACAAAAATCTATTGTCCTTAGTCGAACAGGGATTGTTTAGGAGAGACTTATATTATCGAATTGCTGGCTTTCCCATTAATCTGCCGAGTTTACGGGAGCGCTCTACCGATATACCGGATTTATGCCAATACTTTCTCAAATTCAATAAAAATGGAAATAAAAGGTTTTCCGATGAGGCAATAACCTATTTATGTCAGTACCCTTTTCCGGGAAATATTAGAGAACTTAAAAATACCGTAGAACATGCTGCTTTATTAGCTAACGAGGATGTGATTGAATTCGATGACTTACCTGAACACATTTTAGAGGCTGATAACCGAACCGATAACTCGTTTAATAAGCAATGGAATGAACATCAATACAACGCAATATCTACAGACTCAGATGTCATCCCGACCCTTGAGGAAGTCGAAGCCGAATATCTAGAAGCACTGTCCAAGAAAGGCGGTTTTACAATTGATGATTTAGCCTCAAAACTACACCTGAGCAGTCGAACGCTATACAGAAAGTTACACAAGTATGGCATTAAATTAGATTAGATTAACTAAGAGACTATCATTAAGAGAGAGCATAGCCACTATTTAGAAACACTTAGTGGCTATGCACTGGACGACTTCACTGTTACCTGTGTGATATGTCCCCTCATTGAGAATTCGCGTTAGCTCTACATTCATATTAACCTGCATTCCTTCCAGTTCATCCGATAGTATATCACTAGACATAAACATATCTTTTGCTGAAGCAGGGGGGCCACCCACACCATCCGTCAAGAGTTGTCTTTCAGTGTAGGCCTCTAAAATAAAGATACCATTTTCCTTCAACGCCGCTTTTACATTCGCATGTACAAGCTTTCGAATAGGCGATGGCAGATGAGCAAAAATAGATACGATACCGTCATATCGATTTACCCCAAAATCAAATTCACTCAAATTTGCCACGATTGTTTCTATGTGAAGACCTTTACTTTCAGCCAGTCTTTTTGCTTTTTGTAAGCCCACATGTGACATATCAACTGCTGTTACGCAATATCCTTGTTCCGCTAAAAATACAGCATTTCGACCCTCACCTTCAGCTAAGCAAAGTACATGACCTCCTGCTGGTATTTTAGCAAACTGCGCCAGCAAGAAATCATTAGGCTCGGTGCCATAAACAAACGCATCAGTATTGTACCTATCATTCCACATGTGATATCTCTCAGTGAATCATACTTACTGTAAAAAGCGTAAATTCTCACTTTTTTTACCGATAAAGAATCCTATCAACATCATGATGACAAAGACAAGGATACCGCTGTTCAACGATGAAATATTAGTCATTGCAGGACCTGGGCAAATTCCACTTACTCCCCAACCAATACCAAAAAGAGCAGCCCCGATGATCAATTTTTTATCAATTACCTGATTACTGGGTATATCACAAGGTGTCGAGAAAAATGTGGTCTTACGTTTATTTACAACACCGTAATAAATGGGTAAATACACCATCAAACCACCCCCCATAACAAAGGCTAATGTAGGATCCCAATTACCAAATATATCCAAAAATGCCAACACTCGTTGAGGATCTACCATTGTCGAGATCGTTAGTCCTGCTCCAAATAGCAGGCCGGTAACCAAACCAATTAAAATCTGTTTCATTGTCTATCCTTACACTAAATGATTCAGTACTGTCACAGTACCAAAAGCGGTTAACATAAAAGTAAGCGTCGCAGCGATCGAACGTTTAGAGAGTCTTCCGATACCACAAATACCATGACCACTAGTGCACCCTGAACCAATTTTAGTGCCAATGCCGACTAATAAACCACCTATACCTAACGTTAGCAGAGGGGCTTCAATATTAGAGGGAAGAGAAAACCCAAACATCTGGGTAATAAGTGGTGCGCATATTAAACCAATAACAAATGACCAGCGCCATCCTTTGTCCGTTGAACCAGGCCTTAGTGATTCAAAAACAATACCAGAAATACCAGCGATTTTACCCAATGTCAGCATCAGTAAAATTGAGGCCGATCCTATCAAAGCACCACCCAATAATGCTTGTAAATATATCTCGTTCATTAATTCAACCTTCTTTATTTTTTCTTAATAAAAACAAAAAAAGACTCTACTATATCCAAAAAGTAGAGTCATAATTTAACAGGGTTCAGCTAAGGTAATTATACCGATTCAGGTTTCTTCGGTTTAGCTAACCACTCTTTGCCCTTTAACATCGCTTTCCAATATAGTGGTGGCAATAACTTTTCTTTCAAATACCACGCTAATCGGGAAGG
This sequence comes from Glaciecola sp. HTCC2999, assembly GCF_000155775.1. GTDB lineage: Bacteria > Pseudomonadota > Gammaproteobacteria > Enterobacterales > Alteromonadaceae > Opacimonas. Next base: position 207,532 of record NZ_DS989811.1, on the reverse strand, counting down.
CTTTGTGCCATTAATTAGCCATGAAGGGAAACTACTGAGGATCTTCCCACCATAACCAAATTCAGCTAACACAATTTTGCCACGCTCAACGGTTAAAGGACAACTACCATATCCGTTATATATAGCTCTATCTATATTCATACCTCTGTCATGCAGTAGGTTTGCCGCGACAACGGGTGCTTGCATTCGTGCTGCAGCCGCTGTTTTCGCATTAGGCGCATTAGTCGCGTCACCTAAACTATAAATATTGCTAAACTTTTTATGACGTAAAGTAGATTGGTCTACATCAACCCAACCAGCGTCATCGGCCAGTGGACTTACCTTGATAAAATCAGGCGGCGATTGGGGAGGTACGACATGTAGCATGTCGAACTCTTTTTCAATGATCTCTTCTTTATCACCAGAAACAGCTTTAAATTTGGCTATTTTTTTATCGCCATCTACCGCAATTAAATTGTGAGTAAAGTGTATATTAATATTATATTTTTCAATATATTTCATTAATGCTGGGACATAGTCTTTAACGCCGAATAACACTGCTCCTGCGTTGAAAAAATCAATATTAATGTTCTTTAACACGCCGCTCTTCGTCCAGTGGTCACTAGAAAGGTACATCGCTTTTTGCGGCGCACCAGCACATTTGATAGGCATTGGCGGTTGCGTGAATATGGCTTTCCCCCCTTTTAACGATTGAACTAACTCCCACGTATACGGTGCTAAATCAAAACGATAATTGGAAGTTACCCCATTACGACCCAAGGTCTCACTTAATCCCTCAATTTTATCCCAATCAAGTTTTATGCCTGGGCAAACCACTAACTGTTCGTACTTAACGTGTCGACAACCATCTAATAACAATATGTTTTGTTCTGGCATAAATGCCGCGACAGCAGCTTTAATCCAAGACACATTTTTAGGTATGATGGAAGACGTTGTTCTAACGGTTTCATCCGCTGAAAACACACCGCCACCGACTAATGTCCAACCTGGTTGATAATAGTGAACATCGGCAGGATCAATAATGGCTATATCTAAGTTAGGATCACGTTGCTTTAAACTAGATGCGACTGCCACACCAGCGGCACCAGCGCCAACAACAACAACGGTGTGTTCAAAATCAATATTTGAAGAAGGGTTTTTCCCGCCATTGACTAAGCGATTAACCACGCCACTTAAGTCATAACCAGCACTTTTTGAATGCGCTAAAACACTTTCATGCCCGAGTGCTCCAGCACTAGACAACGCCCATAACGTGATCGAGCGAGTACCAGAACGGCAATATGCTAGAACAGGAGTAGCGAGATCTTTCAAAGACTCGCCAAATTCAACACCGTCTTCATCGGTAACTTTACCCGTCGTTACAGGAAGGTAAACACATTCCATACCTAGCTTTTCAGCTTCTAGTTTAATTTCCGAAAAACCTGGCTGATCAGCTCCTTCTCCATCCGGACGGTTACACACTATACTTTTAAAGCCTAGTTCATGTATCGCTTTTACATCGCTCGGAGCGATTTGTGGAGAAACTGAAATATCGTTAGTAACATGTTTAATTTCCATAATAACACCTATAAAACGTTGACTGGAATTTTAATAAATTGCTGACCTTGGTCAGAAGGAGCCCCAAACTGGCCATTTCGCATATTTGCTTGCAAAGCAGGTAATAATAACTTTGGTACCGCAAGACTATTATCACGAGCTTCTCGTTTGGATACGAATTCTTCAAGCTCAGTTTCTGTTTGGATCTGCCTATTGTGCTGTCTTGATTCACCAATTGTAGTGGCAGCCATTGGTTCATCACCTGGTTTGGGATAATCATGACCTAGGTAGACAATTGTCTCATCAGCAAGCGTATAAAAGCGCTTAACGGTATCAAATAACTGTTTAGCACTGCCACCAGGGAAATCACATCTTGCTGTTCCAAGATGAGGAGCAAAAATAGTATCACCTACAAATATTGAATTTTCAATTAAATAACTCGCACATGCAGGTGTATGTCCTGGTGTGTGCCACACGGTCACCGGTAAATTACCAATATTGAAGGTATCGCCTTCATCAAATAGCACATCGTATTGAGAGCCATCTTGTGGCGTATCTGCTGCGACTTCAAATTTTGGCACCCAGTATTCAAGGACATGCTTTATTCCTGACCCCATGGCAATTTTACCACCTAATTGCTCTTGTAAATAATGTGCAGCAGTAATGTGATCGGCATGAACATGGGTCTCTAAGATCCATTCAGTTTCAAGTTGATTCTCTTTTACAAACGTAATAATTTTATCGGCATTGGCATAAGAAACTGTTGCTGAAAACTGATCATAATCTAAAACAGAATCGATGATCCCACACTTTTTTGTAGATTCATCCACAACAACATAGGTAAATGTAGCGGTAGAGTTGTCGTGAAAAATGTTAACTTGCATAGCTTAACTCCAAACTTATAATATTTCTTTAACGATAATAAAAACGGCAATGGCCAAGGTGAAATAGGCAAAAAACTTTTGCAAAGTTTGACCTTCCAGATTACCTGCAATCTTCTTAGATATTGTCATCCCGATGAATGTCGCTAACAGCATCATGCCTAGCAATGGTATATCTAGATCTATGCCAGATTGGAGATCACCGGTAAAACCAATCAATGATTTTAGGGCAATAATGAATAACGATGCACCCACCGCTTTTTTCATTGGCATTCCCATTAGAAGTACAAGTGCTGGGATAATCAAAAAGCCGCCACCAGCGCCTAATACGCCAGTAATCACACCAACAAAAGCGCCCTCTACAGCGATTAATAGAATATTAGGGCTTTTCGTCATTACCACATCTGAACCCGCTTGCTGTAAAGTTATCGGCTCTGCATAAGCTTTTTTAAGCATCATGGCTGCAGAAACAAGCATCAACACTGCGAAAAACACCATAATGGCGACATTTTTACTAAACGAGAAAGTAGCAATATTTAATGTGTCGGGTACGTTGGGCATTAAATAAGCTCTAGTTAAATACACAGCCATAATAGAAGGTATTGCAAATATAATAGATGACTTAACATCAACTAATCCTTGTTTGAAATACGAAATTGCCCCGTATGCAGCTGTCGCCCCAACAATAAGTAGCGAATAGCCAGTTGCGATATCAGCCGGTACTGCCATTAAGTATACTAAGATAGGCACAGTCAGAATTGAACCTCCGCCCCCGATAATACCTAACACGACACCCATTAAAATGGCAGCAAGAAAACCCAAAATCAGCAAAATTAAACCCTTGTATAGCTCTTTAATAATTATAGTTATATCATTAAGTAATAACATATGCAATTTAAGAATATCTGATTTATTGAAAATTTCCGCGTTCCTATTTCACATATACACAACCAATTTTTAACATTTTATGTTTGCTTTATATAAATTAAGACAAATATGGCAATTTATTTTGACATATCCGTCAAATCACTGAGGTTTTTATCTCTGACATTACTAATTTGAAAATCTTCAATAAATGAAATTATCGTTGGAATAATAGAAATGACCATAGATATTCATGCTTATAGGCATTGCTAACCGCTTTTTTTATTGGTCAGCACCTTAATGAATAATATTGGCTCAATTATTGCTTTATTAGGATTACTCTATTTTTAATGGGGTAGCAATATCAGTCATTATGCTTAATATTCGAAAGGTAATTATATGGAACTCGACCCGCTCACACTCTCACGCATTCAATTTGCTTTTGTAGTGTGCTTTCACGCTATCTTCCCAGTGTTTACAATAGGCCTTGCCAGTACGATTGCGGGGTTTGAAACATTACACTACAAAACTAACAATCCCATCTGGCAAAAACTCTCAAAATTCTGGATCCAAGTATTCGCTGTGGTATTTGGGATAGGGGTAGTATCCGGTATTGTAATGTCATTTCAATTTGGTACAAACTGGAGTAATTTTTCTTATGCTACTGCAAATTTTCTTGGCCCTGTACTCAGTTATGAAGTTGTTACCGCATTCTTTTTGGAAGCTGCTTTTCTAGGCGTATTATTGTTCGGTCGAGATAAAGTACCTCAAGGTGTTCATTTATTTGCTGCGATAATGGTAGCGACAGGTACATTCATTTCTTCTTTCTGGATATTAGCTGCTAATTCGTTAATGCAGACACCACAAGGGTTAGAATTAATTAATGGTATGTATTATGTCACGTCATGGGCTGACTCGTTATTTACACCTTCGTTTGGTTACCGTTTTGCTCATATGGCATTAGCATCCTTTTTAACTGCATCGCTTGTTGTAGCAGGTGTGAGCGCATGGTTTATCCTACAAAAAAGAGAACTTGAAGCCAATAAAAAAGCACTTTCTATCGCGCTTTGGTTCTTATTGGTACTCGCTCCGTTACAGGCTGTAGTTGGTGACTTTCATGGACTAAACACATTGAAACATCAACCCATGAAAGTAGCAGCGATGGAAGGTAACTGGGAAACAAGCAGTCAAGTACCTTTACTTTTATTCGCGATCCCTGACAAAGAAAGCCAAAAAAATCATTTTGAAGTAGCTATTCCTGGGTTAGCAAGTTACGTCTTAACCCACGACTGGGATGGTGTAGTGCCTGGTTTAAATGAGGTGCCCATAGAAGAGCAACCTCCAGTATTTATCGTTTTTTGGTCATTTCGTATTATGGTTGGATTAGGTCTATTGATGATTGCTTTTGGTGTGTGGGGACTCGTGCTCCGACGTAAGGGTCGCATCTACCACAACAATATATTTTTAAACGGTCTACGCTTTATGAGTTTGAGTCCGTTTATCGCGGTATTAGCTGGCTGGGTAGTCACAGAAACCGGTCGAGCACCTTGGTTAATATACGGTCAAATGACACACGCACAAGGTTTAACACCCTCACTTACTGGTGGGATGGCATTATTCACATTAATCGGTTACATCGTTGTGTATTCTTGCGTATTCAGCGCTGGCGTATATTACCTATTGCAAGTATTTAAAGGCGGACTGGAAAAAGCCAATGCACCTCATGAATTAGAAGAAGTCGAAAGACCGATGAGACCTTTTTCTGCTGCCCATGTAGCTATCGACGGAGATGAATAATGGAACCTACATTTGATTTAACAATTATATGGGCTGGTATTATCGGCTTTGGATTAATGATGTATGTATTGATGGATGGCTTCGATTTAGGCCAAGGCATACTTTTCATGTTTGCACCCAGTGAAGCTGCACGTGATCAAATGATGAATTCAGTTGCCCCAGTATGGGATGGAAACGAGACGTGGTTAGTACTTGGCGGCGCTGGTTTATTAGCGGCATTCCCTCTGGTCTATTCGGTTTTTTTACCCGCATTATATATTGGTGTGTTTTTATTACTCGCTGGCTTAATTTTTCGTGGTGTCGCCTTTGAATTTAGGTTCAAAGCTAAAACATCTAAGTATTTATGGAATTGGTCATTTGCTGCAGGCTCTACGGTTGCTACATTTGCTCAAGGAGCTGTCGTTGGAGCGTATATACAAGGATTTGAAACTGAAGGGTTTGTTTATTCTGGCGGCCCTCTCGACTGGTTAACTCCATTTACCGTGATCACTGGATTGGGATTAGTTGCTGGTTATGCATTATTAGGTAGTACCTGGTTGATCATGAAAACAGAAGGTGAAGTCCAAGATTGGGCTTATAAGTTAACTCCTCGATTATTAGCTGCATTGCTAGTGGTATTTACTATCGTATGTATTTATACACCTTTCGTGGATCCGTTTGTGAAGAGTCGTTGGTTTGACAGCGTCAGTTTAATATGGGCATTACCTGCACTTGCATTATTCTGTGCATACTTAGTAATGACATCCGTCAAAAAGCGTCAGGACGGTATGCCTTTTGTTGCATCAATGGGTATATTTCTGTTTAGTTACTTAGGTTTGTTAGCGAGCAAATGGCCTTATATAGTACCTCCTAAATTTACCATTTGGGATGCAGCATCATCTTATAATTCGCAACTATTCTTATTACTTGGATTTTTATTCGTCATCCCGATTGTGCTTGGCTATACGACATGGACTTATTGGATATTTAGAGGCAAGGTAAAAGCGACCGGATACCACTAATCTATGGCTCGTTCACCCCGCCCCGCTCGTTCCGTTGGCAATGCGTTTTTACGCGAACATGCCATCGCTGAACGAAAGGCGCTGATGTTATCTGTATTATTTGGTGTATTAGCCAGTATCGCGATGCTAGTCCAATGGCTTAGCTTTGCGTTTCTGGCTGAACAAATCATTGTATTTGAAGCTGATTTGCAAAAACAAATTTCATTGTTGACCGTGCTAGCCTTGAGCTTATTAAGTCGACCGCTGCTACAAAAGATGCAAACAATATACGCTCAAAAAGCCAGTGCTCATATACGCTCCCATGTTCGTCAAAACTTATTAGATAAGTGGCGAAACACAAATCCAATGTTACTCAAAATCATGTCTAAAGGAGTACTTGCGAGTCAATTTATAGAACATGTTGAAAGTCTCGATGGTTATTATTCTCGATATTGGCCACAGCAATCTCTTGCTGTTATCTCACCTCTACTCATACTCGGCGTGGTTTTTTATTTAAACTGGTTGTGTGCATTATTACTCTTGATAAGTGCACCTCTTATTCCTTTATTTATGGTATTAGTAGGTATGGGTGCAGAATCATTGAATCAAAAATACGCATTACAAAGACAACGATTAGTAGGGCACTTCTTAGACAGAGTATCAGCACTTAGCACCATCCGCTTACTCGGTGCACAACAAGAAATTATGCAAGAAGTACTCGACTCGAGTAACCGTTATCGTAATATTATCATGCGTACACTGCGCTTAGCGTTTTTGTCTTCTACAGTATTAGAGTTTTTTACCAGTGTGGCAATTGCAGCATTGGCTATCTATATTGGTTTCTCACTCTATGGTGCCATTACATGGGGACCGGCAGAGAGTTTGAGCTTATTTTCAGGGTTGGCCATTTTAATTTTAGCACCTGAATTTTTTCAACCTTTAAGGACATTATCACAGTTTTATCATGACCGAGCTACAGCCCTTGGCGCGGCCCACCATTTACATGATGCGCTACAACCGGTCGATGATATTACGTATTCTATAATAAGTGACGCCGGTTTAAATACAGATTTAAGTTCACTCTCACAAGCAGTGACTCTCTCCATGCATGATTTATCTATCGGCTACAACACGTCTGAAGTCTGCTTAACCAATTTAAACCTAAAGGCTCACACCGGACAATTAGTCATAATCTCCGGTCAATCGGGATCAGGTAAAACGGCTTTATTAAATACGTTGGCGGGGTATATAAAACCCATAAAAGGGTCAATTAATATTGAGCCTTCCACTGGCAACAATCATGCGTTATTACCACAATCCCCTTGGATCAAAAATGCCAGTATCCGAGATAATTTGCTCGCATTAGCACCTCATGCTTCTGATCAACAGATGCTTGATGCGTTGTCATTACTTGGATTACTTGAAGAATTGAATACCAAGCATAAGGGACTAGACACGCTCATAGGTGAGCATACGGCAGGTCTTTCTGGTGGGCAATTACAACGAATAGCTTTCGCACGAATATTACTCAAGCCCAGTCCAGTTGTATTACTAGATGAGCCAACAGCTAAACTGGATATACAAAGCGGTACATTTGTCATAAAAGCGATTAACCAATTAAAACAGGAATCACTCGTTATTGTAGCGACCCATGATGAAACCTTAATCCAGCAAGCAGATTTGTCAATCAACACTGGAACTCATGGAGTAGCTCTCTCATGAAGTTTTGGTTCTTACTCATTTTTGAAAAGCATATTGCCCGAGTGAGTATAGGGATAATAATGACTTGGCTAACCATGGCATCAGGTATTGCGTTATTGATGCTTTCTGGTTGGTTTATTACTGCGACGACATTAACTGGGATTGGTATTACGGCTGGCCTAATAATGACGTTTGATATGTATGTACCAGGTTCTGGTATTCGTTTTTTTGCCTTGAGTAGAACGATAAGTCGCTATGTCGAGCGTATTTACAATCATGATACTATTTTACGCCTCATTGCATTATTTCGTGTCACCTTGTTTGGCCAACTAGTGAGTATGCCACTTTCTAACTTACGTCTTAACTCAGACAGTGAATGGTTAGGTCGATTAACAGCGGATATTGATGCACTAGATAGCATACTTATTCGCTATATTATTCCACCTATAGCCACTCTTCTATTGATAATTACTATCAGTTTATTCCTAAGCACGGTGTGGGTAGAGTTTGCACTCTATGTTGCTTTATTTATGTTATTAACGTTAAGTATAACTATCCAATACACTATCCGTTCAACCTCATCTTCAGGACAAAGAGTAAACACATTACTAAACCAGCTAAGGGTACAGGTTATAGATCACCTCAATGGTGTCATAGAGCTTCAGTCATTTAATGTAATGAAACGTCATCAAGTCAACATTGACGACACTATAACTCAGCTAACGCTAGCACAATCGCAGCTCGATACCAAAACGGTGCAACTACAAAATTGGCTTGAATGGCTATTACAACTTAATTTATTTATTGTCGTGATTTGTACATTGAATGCATTTGAATCTAAGATCATCAGCGGACCAGAAGCCGTCATGATTGTAATGTTGTTTTTAGGCACTAATGAGATATTTCAAAGTTTCATTACACAGTTCAGCACTTGGGGTAAAACACATTTCGCAGCACACCGTCTTAGTACACTACAAGATCCAAGAACATCTATACCAAATATTCACAAAGAGATAGATAACGTTACTTCAATCGATGTCAAAATTATTGACCATCAAAATATCAATGCTATCGACATCTCATTATCACTTGAACACAGACAATTTATTAATGTAATCGGGCCATCCGGCAGTGGGAAATCGAGTCTTGCCGATTTGTTGGCAGGTGTAGTGCCTATCAATGATAAGAGTCGTTATATTATTAATGCTGGTAGTTCGTTAGAAAAAGACACCCATATAAGTTGGTATCAAAAAATAGGCTATCTAGAGCAATCTAATACAATCCTTGCTGGTAGTCTTGGTTATAATCTAACTATTGGTATATCAGAAGTCGATGAAGAACGAGTTTGGAAAGTACTTAATCAACTTGAACTTGATCAATGGGCTAACGATTTACCAGAAGGATTAAATACGTGGCTTGGTGAATCTGGCTATCGATTATCAGGTGGGCAAGCAAGACGAATATGCTTAGCTCGTATATTGTTACGTAATCCTCAAATGATAGTATTAGATGAACCTTTTAATGGACTTGATGACAACATGGCCGCACGTATTTGGCGACAAATAAGTCCATGGTTATCGTCCAAGATTATTGTATTACTTACACATGAAAAAGCAGAATATATAGAAGTTGATAATTCTGAAATACTATCGTTAACTACAAATATAGACAATGATATTAACTAAGGACTTTCAATAAACCAATAAACATCGGACTGATATTTATTAAATAAATAAGGTAAGACAATGTACTTAAAACAAAAATATATATCGTTAGCAATTGCCTGCATACTTCCAATATATCCATTGAATGCATTTGCACAATCCACAGCATTTAATGACGGACCCGTCATTAACAAATTTGGGAAACACGCAGCTGTTCCTTCTAATACAGTCACATCCGAATCGACATTTCATGTCGCATTTGATGTGGGTAGCGCTTCATCAGATCCTGCTACAGTTAACCGTAAATTTAATAGTTTAGCGCGTTTCATTAATATGCATGTTAATGCTGGGGTCAAACAAGCTAATATACATTTAGCACTCGTCGTACATGGTAAGGCCACATTAGATTTATTGAATGATGCTAATTACCAAAAAAAATATGGTACACACAATCCTAATTTGCCCTTAATTCAATCTTTGATAAAGAATAATGTGAAAGTGATTTTATGTGGTCAAAGTGCTGCCGCACAGAATATCGATGATAGTGAAGTTATGAAGGGTGTTGAACTTGAATTATCAGCGATGACTGCTCATGCTCAATTACAACAACAAGGCTACTCTGTTAATCCTTTCTAAATATAAATGATAATTTACCACTTTCCTACAGGCATAAAAAAAGGCCTACCCTGAGGTAAGCCTTTCTTCGTAATGGGAGCTTGGCGATGTGCTACTCTCACATGGGGAAGCCCCACACTACCATCGCCGCTAATACGTTTCACTTCTGAGTTCGGAATGGAGTCAGGTGGTACCGTATCGCTATTGTCGCCAAGCAAAAACTGGTCGATGTGATAACTATGTATCAACATCATGTTCTTAACTAATTTGGAAAAAGCTATATAAAAGTATTCGTAACTATTTAATGTCCAGAGCGCTACTCTTATCAACATCTTATTTTTTGATTATCTTATTGTCACTATCAATACGCGACCTAACTACTTTAAAGCAGCTTAGGCGTTGTATGATTAAGCCGCACGGGCAATTAGTACAGGTTAGCTTAACGCCTTGCAACGCTTCTACACCCTGCCTATCAACGTCGTCGTCTACAACAACCCTACAGAGAGATTAAATCTCTTGGGAAGACTCATCTTTGGGCCGGCTTCCCGCTTAGATGCTTTCAGCGGTTATCCGTTCCGAACGTAGCTACCGGGCAATGCCTTTGGCAAAACAACCCGAACACCAGCGGTTCGTCCACTCCGGTCCTCTCGTACTAGGAGCAGCTCCCATCAATCTTCCAACGCCCACACCAGATAGGGACCGAACTGTCTCACGACGTTCTAAACCCAGCTCGCGTACCACTTTAAATGGCGAACAGCCATACCCTTGGGACCGACTTCAGCCCCAGGATGTGATGAGCCGACATCGAGGTGCCAAACACCGCCGTCGATATGAACTCTTGGGCGGTATCAGCCTGTTATCCCCGGAGTACCTTTTATCCGTTGAGCGATGGCCCTTCCATACAGAACCACCGGATCACTATGACCTACTTTCGTACCTGCTCGACGTGTCTGTCTCGCAGTTAAGCTGGCTTATGCCATTGCACTAACCTCCTGATGTCCGACCAGGATTAGCCAACCTTCGTGCTCCTCCGTTACGATTTGGGAGGAGACCGCCCCAGTCAAACTACCCACCAGACACTGTCCACAATCCCGATTAGGGACCAATGTTAGAACATCAAACATACAAGGGTGGTATTTCAACGGCGGCTCCACACAATCTAGCGACTATGCTTCAAAGCCTCCCACCTATCCTACACATGTAGGTTCAATGTTCAGTGCCAAGCTGTAGTAAAGGTTCACGGGGTCTTTCCGTCTAGGTGCGGGTACACTGCATCTTCACAGCAATTTCAATTTCACTGAGTCTCGGGTGGAGACAGCGTGGCCATGGTTACACCATTCGTGCAGGTCGGAACTTACCCGACAAGGAATTTCGCTACCTTAGGACCGTTATAGTTACGGCCGCCGTTTACCGGGGCTTCGATCAAGAGCTTCGCTTACGCTAACCCCATCAATTAACCTTCCGGCACCGGGCAGGTGTCACACCGTATACGTCATCTTTCGATTTAGCACAGTGCTGTGTTTTTAATAAACAGTCCCAGCCACCTGGTCACTGCGGCCCTCATCTGCTTAAGGAGTAAATCCCATCACAAACAAGGGCGTACCTTCTCCCGAAGTTACGGTACAATTTTGCCGAGTTCCTTCACCCGAGTTCTCTCAAGCGCCTTAGTATTCTCTACCTGACCACCTGTGTCGGTTTGGGGTACGGTTCATATATTCATAAGTTTAGAGGCTTTTCCTGGAAGCAGGGCATCAACAACTTCACCACCTTAGTGGCTCGTCTCGTGTCTCAGGCATGTAGATGTCCGGATTTGCCTAAACATCAACCCTACGCACTTTCACTTGGACTACCAACGCCAAGCTTGCTTAGCCTTCTCCGTCCCCCCTTCACTGAATATACAAGTACGGAAATATTAATCCGTTTCCCATCGACTACGCATTTCTGCCTCGCCTTAGGGGCCGACTTACCCTGCCCTGATTAGCATGGGACAGGAAACCTTGGTCTTCCGGCGTGGGGGTTTTTCACCCCCATTATCGTTACTCATGTCAGCATTCGCACTTGTGATACCTCCAGCATACCTCCCGGTACACCTTCAACAGCTTACACAACGCTCCCCTACCCACTGTACCTAAGTACAATGCCGCAGCTTCGGTATATTACTTAGCCCCGTTACATCTTCCGCGCAGGCCGACTCGACTAGTGAGCTATTACGCTTTCTTTAAAGGATGGCTGCTTCTAAGCCAACCTCCTAGCTGTCTTAGCCTTCCCACATCGTTTCCCACTTAGTAATATTTTGGGACCTTAGCTGGCGGTCTGGGTTGTTTCCCTCTCCACGACGGACGTTAGCACCCGCCGTGTGTCTCCCGGATAGTTCTCATCGGTATTCGGAGTTTGCAAAGGGTTGGTAAGTCGGGATGACCCCCTAGCCTTAACAGTGCTCTACCCCCAATGGAATTCGTCCGAGGCTCTACCTAAATAGATTTCGGGGAGAACCAGCTATCTCCCGGTTTGATTGGCCTTTCACCCCCAGCCACAGGTCATCCCCTGACTTTTCAACGTCAGTGGGTTCGGTCCTCCAGTTGATGTTACTCAACCTTCAACCTGCCCATGGCTAGATCACCGGGTTTCGGGTCTATACCTAGCAACTAAACGCGCAGTTAACACTCGCTTTCGCTACGGCTCCCCTATGCGGTTAACCTTGCTACTAAATATAAGTCGCTGACCCATTATACAAAAGGTACGCAATCACAGAACTAGTCTGCTCTCACTGCTTGTACGTATACGGTTTCAGGTTCTATTTCACTCCCCTCACAGGGGTTCTTTTCGCCTTTCCCTCACGGTACTGGTTCACTATCGGTCAGTTAGGAGTATTTAGCCTTGGAGGATGGTCCCCCCATATTCAGTCAAGATAACACGTGTCCCCGACCTACTCGTTTTCACTTAAAGTTCGTTTTCGTGTACAGGGCTATCACCTTGTATCGCTGAGCTTTCCAACTCATTCCACTTACTTACAATACGCTTAAGGGCTAATCCCCGTTCGCTCGCCGCTACTAGGGGAATCTCGGTTGATTTCTTTTCCTAAGGGTACTTAGATGTTTCAGTTCCCCTCGTTTGCCTCCATACCCTATATATTCAGGTACAGATACCGCCGAAGCGGTGGGTTTCCCCATTCGGACATCTGTGGCTATTACGCGTTTTATCAGCTCACCACAGCTTTTCGCAGATTAACACGTCCTTCATCGCCTCTAACTGCCAAGGCATCCACCGTATACGCTTAGTCACTTAATCATACAACCCTAAACCGCCTTCTGTATGCCTGTATGTATACATGAGATACGCAGGACTTATTAGCTTCGGTCGTCGGTTACCAACTTAATGGCTGTTATATGAGTGACAATAATTTGCTAATCAAAAATGTTCATCATCACTCGAAGTGAATGAATCACATTATAAATGTCAGATAGAGTAGCTCTTGAAAAAACCGCCTAAATACATAGACTATTTTTCAGTTACTCTTTCATTAAATATTGATTACTTTTATCAGCTTTCCAAATTGTTAAAGAACATCGTGCTATGCACGTTAGAGTAAAAAACCCTAAAGAATAATCAGCTTAACTTTATGTCAAACAAACCATTCTTTAAGGCTCGTATATCTCATTACATGTATTGGTGGAGCTAAGCAGGATCGAACTGCTGACCTCCTGAATGCAAATCAGGCGCTCTCCCAGCTGAGCTATAGCCCCGATACATGTACAAAGAAAACATCCACTTTACAACGCACCATTTATAAAAAATGGTAGGCTTGGGCAGACTTGAACTGCCGACCTCACCCTTATCAGGGGTGCGCTCTAACCAGCTGAGCTACAAGCCTGTCATATAAGCTGTTTTCTTCGCTCTTCATTTAATAACAAAACAATTTGTGTGAACACTACATTAAAAGCGTCAATAGACGTAATAGTAAGGAGGTGATCCAACCCCAGGTTCCCCTAGGGTTACCTTGTTACGACTTCACCCCAGTCATGAAACACAAAGTGGTAAGCGCCATCCCGAAGGTTAAGCTACCTACTTCTTTTGCATCCCACTCCCATGGTGTGACGGGCGGTGTGTACAAGGCCCGGGAACGTATTCACCGTAGTATGCTGACCTACGATTACTAGCGATTCCGACTTCATGGAGTCGAGTTGCAGACTCCAATCCGGACTACGACGAGCTTTAAGGGGTCCGCTTACCTTCGCAGGTTCGCATCCCTTTGTACTCGCCATTGTAGCACGTGTGTAGCCCTACTCGTAAGGGCCATGATGACTTGACGTCGTCCCCACCTTCCTCCGGTTTGTCACCGGCAGTCTCCTTAGAGTGCCCAACTTAAGGCTGGCAACTAAGGACAAGGGTTGCGCTCGTTGCGGGACTTAACCCAACATCTCACGACACGAGCTGACGACAGCCATGCAGCACCTGTATCTAGATTCCCGAAGGCACCAATTCATCTCTGAAAAGTTTCTAGTATGTCAAGAGTAGGTAAGGTTCTTCGCGTTGCATCGAATTAAACCACATGCTCCACCGCTTGTGCGGGCCCCCGTCAAT
>NZ_DS989811.1:63244-188526 GCF_000155775.1 Glaciecola sp. HTCC2999 | reverse complement strand
TTAAAGTGATCTTTTTTCGTTTTACACGTAAGTCGAATATAATAGACAATGGCTACTATATTATCATCGATGGTTAGACATTGATTCAGACTGGGGACGACAAAGACATAGTGCAGTTGAATATTTACATTTTAATCCAGACGGAACCATAAAACCTGTAAAAAGGTCAGAATAATAGGTAAACCACATCAACTATGAGCCTATTCTCTTCGAATGTCAGAATTAATGGTATTCACAACATGATTTGTAAGTCTATTTGAGTTTATTACTATTGTTGTATTTGTAATTGAGGACTTCACATATAAAAATACCGCCTTATTTTAGTGGCCAAAATCAATGTACCACTGCATAAAGCATTAAATATAGTGCTAGTTAAAATAATTTATGATATTTTTCCGACTCCAAACATAGTACTAATTTTTAACAGATTTGTTCGTTGTATAGATTCAATAGTTAAAAGTACAAATAGTCATAAATTAAGTTAATAGTTTTTATTAGGTTGTGTGTAATGAGAGTCATTTTTTCGCTAGGTTTGTTTCTAATATGTCAGGTGTTTTCTGTAAGAGCCTATGCAGCTATTGCACAAGCTGAATTCACATATGGAGTTATTGTTAGTTACTCTAACTCTGCTCATAACGGAGATTCCATTGAAACATATAGCGATTTAAATATTAGTAAAATTACGCTATCTGCTGCAACAGACGATGGCACGTTTGGAGGAACACAAGGTAATGATTACGACGTAGTTGTGACGATTACTTACAATAATAGTACGACAGAAGTAATAAACTCAGCGATTAATTGGCGTGAAACTAGTGGTAGCACTACACGCGGTATTGGTATAATCCCTGATACTGGGCAAGGTTGGGATGGAAAATCTTTTCTACTCCGATTATCTACCAGTAGCATCACTTACGACTCACCTAGAGATGCTAAAGGCAATGCGGCTAACCCAGATGAAGCATTTGCCGTATTAAATCAACAGGCTCAAAATGAAGGTACTGCTGGCGGAGTATCGTACACTATTTCGGGAACCATTACCCGAGGCGCAAGCAATAACGGTGTATCTGGTGCGACTATAAGATTGTATGCGATTGCGGATACGACTTTTTCTAATGTGCTCCAAACGCAAAATAGTGACAATAATGGTGATTATAGTTTTAACAATATTGCCGATGGCGATTATATAGTAGAGTTTTTTTCAACGACCGGTAATAAATTTAAAGCCAAATCGGCTAATGGTCGATCTGGGCAACTATCAAACGCAAATAATAAATCCGTAAACATAGTTAGTTCTATTTCAGTTAATGGTAGTGACCTTAGTAATGTTGATGCCATTTTAATCGATCCTGCAGGGATTGTTTATGATGAGAGTACGCGCTCACCTATGGCTGGTGCTGTAGTAAAGTTTTATTATGATGATAACGGTACTCAAACATTAGTACCTAACACATGGTTAGACCAAGTCGCCGGCGGCATTAATACACAGACAACGGCGTCAGATGGTTTGTATTCTTTTGTGTTAAACGGTAACGCAGAAACTGCAACATATTCATTAACTGTTACTCCTCCCAGTGGCTATTCGTTTCCAAGTACTAACATACCTCCCAACTCAAGTTTATATACACCGAGTTTAGGCGGAGGAATTGAAACAATTCAAGACCAATCTACAGCTCCAACAACGTCGCAAGACAGTACTTATTATTTGAATTTTGATTTTGAAATTGGTACTACTTTATCAACTACATCAAATGGTGTTATCAATAATCATATTCCATTAGATGTAATTGTTAGCAACGTGAACGATGCACCGGTTGCCACAGGACAATCCGTCACGACAACGGAAGAAACGGCCAAAGCCATTACCCTAGCCGGCACAGATACCGATAATGATACATTAACGTATTCGGTAGGTCAGCCAACTAATGGTACGTTATCAGGCACTGCGCCGAGTCTCACCTATACGCCAAATGATGATTATGTGGGTAGCGATAGCTTTACCTTTACGGTCAATGATGGCACGGTGGATTCTGCTACTGCGACAGTGAGTATCACAGTCACTAACGTGAACGATGCACCGGTTGCAACAGGACAATCCGTCACGACAACGGAAGAAACGGCCAAAGCCATTACCCTAGCCGGCACAGATACCGATAATGATACATTAACGTATTCGGTAGGTCAGCCAACTAATGGTACGTTATCAGGCACTGCGCCGAGTCTCACCTATACGCCAAATGATGATTATGTGGGTAGCGATAGCTTTACCTTTACGGTCAATGATGGCACGGTGGATTCTGCTACTGCGACAGTGAGTATCACAGTCACTAACGTGAACGATGCACCGGTTGCAACAGGACAATCCGTCACGACAACGGAAGAAACGGCCAAAGCCATTACCCTAGCCGGCACAGATACCGATAATGATACATTAACGTATTCGGTAGGTCAGCCAACTAATGGTACGTTATCAGGCACTGCGCCGAGTCTCACCTATACGCCAAATGATGATTATGTGGGTAGCGATAGCTTTACCTTTACGGTCAATGATGGCACGGTGGATTCTGCTACTGCGACAGTGAGTATCACAGTCACTAACGTGAACGATGCACCGGTTGCCACAGGACAATCCGTCACGACAACGGAAGAAACGGCCAAAGCCATTACCCTAGCCGGCACAGATACCGATAATGATACATTAACGTATTCGGTAGGTCAGCCAACTAATGGTACGTTATCAGGCACTGCGCCGAGTCTCACCTATACGCCAAATGATGATTATGTGGGTAGCGATAGCTTTACCTTTACGGTCAATGATGGCACGGTGGATTCTGCTACTGCGACAGTGAGTATCACAGTCACTAACGTGAACGATGCGCCGGTAGCCACAGGACAATCCGTCACGACAACGGAAGAAACGGCCAAAGCCATTACCCTAGCCGGCACAGATACCGAGGGTGATACATTAACGTATTCGGTAGGTCAGCCAACTAATGGTACGTTATCAGGCACCGCGCCGAGTCTCACCTATACGCCAAATGATGATTATGTGGGTAGCGATAGCTTTACCTTTACGGTCAATGATGGCACGGTGGATTCTGCTACTGCGACAGTGAGTATCACAGTCACTAACGTGAACGATGCACCGGTTGCAACAGGACAATCCGTCACGACAACGGAAGAAACGGCCAAAGCCATTACCCTAGCAGGCACAGATACCGAGGGTGATCCATTAACGTATTCGGTAGGTCAGCCAACTAATGGTACGTTATCAGGCACTGCGCCGAGTCTCACCTATACGCCAAATGATGATTATGTGGGTAGCGATAACTTTACCTTTACGGTCAATGATGGCACGGTGGATTCTGCTGCCGCGACAGTGAGTATCACAGTCACTAACGTGAACGATGCGCCGGTTGCAAAATCATTGAGTATTATTACGGATGAACTAACGGATAAATCGTTTGAATTACAAGGCAGGGATGAAGATGGAGATACGTTAACCTATATTATTGTTCAACTCCCTGAAAATGGCTCATTAACTGGAGAAAACCAATTCTGGACGTACCTTCCGATTGATGGATTTAGTGGACAAGATGTAATTACTTATAAAGTCAATGATGGACAAGAAGACTCTGAAGTTGCACAAGTGATAATCACAGTAAATGACACCATTGAAGATAATTTAGCGCCTATTGCCAGAAATGATGAGTTTTTATTAATGGATACTCAGCTGGTTTCCTTCGACGTGCTCACAAACGATGAAGATCCTGAAGGAGAAGCATTAACTATTTTATCTGCGACACCATCATTTGGTACTGTTGCTATCGAGGATAACCAAATTCAATATTTGCCTCCAAATGGCTTTAAAGGTGCAGTTAAGATTGCTTACACTATTAGCGACCCTGAAGATCAAACGGCTTCTGCAACTGTAACGGTTGCAATAAATGTTGATTTAAATGGAGAACTACCAATAATTAGTGTGCCGCAAGATCTTTGTGGATCGCTGTCGGTCAATGCCAATGCATTATATACTAGAGTCGACTATGGAGAGGCCTCGGCAGTTGACATGTTTGGAAATCCTGTACCGGTTTCTGTGATAGGTAATGTGGCATTATTTCCACCTGGTACCAATATAGTGTATTGGCAGGCAACTGATTCTCAAGGAAATACATCTATTGCTGCACAAAAAGTATGTGTTAATCCATTGATATCACTGAGTAAAGATCAAACAGTGACAGAGGGAGATGAAGTTTCGGTTGGTGTTTATTTAAATGGCGAATCACCGGTTTATCCAATCGTTGTTCCGTTTAATGTGGCTGGCAATGCGACATTGTCTGATCATGACTTAGTGGATGGAACTGTGACTATTACATCCGGAACAAGCGCTGATATTACATTTAACATTAATGCTGATAGCGCGGTTGAGCAAGATGAAGAATTAAATATCCAACTCTCAGACACGGTGAATATAGGTGCAAAATCAATACAAACCACCACAATAACTGAAAATAATATTGCACCTGAGCTAAACATAACCGTTAAACAAAATGGACAAAAACAATTAACCGTTGCTAAAGATGACGGTCTTGTCGAGATAACGGCTTCTGTATTTGATCCCAATGTGAGCGATAATTTCAGTTTTACTTGGTCAAGTGAAGTGCAAATAGAAAATCAAGCACAGCAGTTAAATCAATTTGTGTTTGACCCTGCGTTATTAATAACAGGACTATATAAATTTGAGTTATTAGTCGAAGATGACGGTTTCCCGATGGGAGATGATAGAGAAATTGTATATATTAAAGTCATTGATAGCTTACCTTTGTTAACTGATATCGACTCTGATGGTGATTCAATTCCAGATAATTTAGAAGGCTTTGCTGATTCTGATGGCGATGGGATCCCTGATTATTTAGATCGAGTTAACGAATGTAATGTTTTGCTAGAAGAACAATCGGTGCAAAATGGATATTTGGTTGAGGGTGATCCGGGTGTGTGTTTGCGCCGAGGGCAATTTGCATTTGATGCAAGTACTGGTGGGGCGCATATCACCGATGATGATATTGCTAAAAATCTAAATAACATTCAAGCGGATACTTTAGCGACAAATGTAGGTGGGATATTTGATTTTATCTCTTATGGATTACCCGATGAAGCACAAAGTGTAGCGATTACTTTTCCTCAACGTAATCCGATTCCTGCCAATGCGGTTTACCGGAAGTATTCTCAAGCAAGTGGTTGGTATACCTTTGTTGAAAATGCGCGTAATACTTTACATTCGACGAAAGGTGAGCCAGGTTATTGTCCACCACCTCGTTCTGATTTATGGACACCAGGTTTAAATGAAGGCGATTGGTGTGTCCAAGTGGAAATCGAAGATGGTGGCCCTAATGATGATGATGGATTAATTAATGGTACGATTGTTGATCCTGGTTTTGTTGGTGTGGTTAACCCAACCAATACGTCACCTGTCGCGGCTGATATCAATAGTGAGATTGATTATAATGACAATCTGGTTATTGACTTGAATGACTTTGTAAGCGACGAGGATGGCGATGAATTAGATATTACTTCTGTTACCCCGCAAGTTGGTACTGCTCAGCTGTTAGAAAGTAACATGACTTATACGCCTCCAGCTAATTATGCTGGGGTAGTAGAGATTGTTTATGGTGTTGCTGATGGACAGGGAGGAACGACACAAGCTGTAATATATGTGACTATTGCTCCACCTAATTTGGCTCCTGTCGCTGGTATGATAGCAGCGGGAACTATAGAACAGTGTAACGAATCTTCACCAATTGATGTGTTAACTACCGCCTCAGATCCTAATGGTGACCAAGTTAGTTTAGTTTCGGCAAGTTCTCCTCATGGTAGTGTTGAAATATTATCTAACGGTTTAATTGTATTTACACCTGATTGTGATTTTTATGGTAATGCTATTATTAATTATATAATTGAAGATGAGTTTAATATGCAAACATCTGCATCGTTTAATATAGAAGTAAAACAAGTGGTAGAGGTCATCGCTGTTACTAAATCAACCGGTGGTTCACTTCATTTGTTTGGTTTGATTTTGTTGTCTGTAGCAGCGTTGTTTAGAATAACGTTTCAACATCTAGCAAAATGCCTTAGCGTGTTGATGTTTACGTGTTTGTTAGCATTTAATGCCAACGCCAACAACACTGAGGAAGCGTGTCGACATAATGATGATAATGAGTGTATCGAGAGTGTTTGGCCTGAAGGATTATTTATTGGAGGGCAGTTAGGGCGTTCTTCAACTGATATTAACAAGACGCAATTAAATAATGCCTATCAAAACTTGGCGATCAATGCGACATCTCTTTCAGTAAAGGATACTGACCAGAGCTCCAGTGTCGGATTTGGATACCAATTCAATCAATATTTTGGTATCGATTTTAATTACAGCGATTTAGGCGAAAGACACGTTCAGTTTTCGGGTAATGTATTGGCAGAGCAGTTAAATGAGTATTATGATGCAGCAGAGGAAGTTTTTCCAGAAACAGCAAATGGATTACGTATCAATTTTACTGCTTCCTTACCACTTACAGAACGATTTAAATTATTTGCAAAGTTAGGTATGTTTAAGTGGGAGCAAGATTATCAAACACTTGATCCTCAACAACAAGGTGCAGCTACTCGCTCTGGAAATAGTTACCCTGTTACGGTTGGAGCCGCTTATAAATTTAGTCAAAGTTTATTGTTTAATATTGGCATTGAACGGATGACATTAGATCAACAAAAGGTTTCGAATATGTTTGTTGGTCTACAATATTTCCCATTTGTGAAAGCATCCCGTGAAAAAGCCGTTCAGCCAATTAAATCTGTTAGCGAAAACAAATTTATCACACCAACTGTTGTAACCTTAATTGACTCTGATAATGATGGGGTGCTTGACAGTAAAGACCTTTGTCCAAACACCTCAAGTGTTTACATAGTTGATAAAACAGGTTGTACACTGAGTGTCACGGAAACGATTTCGATGAGATTAAACTTATTGTTTGCAATTAATTCCTCACAATTAACATCAAACGACAAGTTAGAAGTAATGAAATTAGCAACCTTTATGCAAACCTACCCAGACACTAGTGTGGTGATAGAGGGGCATACTGATGCAAGAGGTACTGATAAATATAATCAATGGCTTTCGCAACAACGTGCAGCTGTGGTAGGCAAGTTATTAATCAATCAACATAACATTGCTCCAGAAAGAATTGAAACTATAGGCTTTGGAGAAACTCAATTATTAATTGATGCAACTACCGAGGCTCAACATGCGCTGAATAGAAGAACCATTGCAGAAATAACTATCATAAAAAATGTAGAGAAAAAAAAGTAGTTAAAGGGAGCATTACATTGTTAAATTAAATGTAATGCTTTTACTTGATTTCTACATCAACAAATACCAACATTTCTACAACTTACATCTTTACCTAAGTCTCGTTGGTGCTTAGTGACTGAGCCGAGGAGAAGGCGCGAGGAGGAGCAAAGCTATTCGTAGTGACGTACTCCACTGCGAGAAGGATAAAAGCTGATGACACCCTTTTAGGAGCGGCATAAGTCGAGATAGTGATAATAGTTCAACACCGACAGAGGAACTTTTCTTTTACTGGTTACTGTTTTTAATCTCCGACTGGAATTAGGTTGAATTATTACATGCGGTATATTGCTGTTAATAACTAAGTCACTTAATTTTAACCCTGCCGCTTCAGATAGTCTCATCTCAGTATCTGATATAATTGCTACAAGCCAACGTATATCCTCATTTATTCTCACGAATACATTCTGTATTTTTAAAAGGTCGTTACGTGATATTGGCTTACGTTTTTTTACAAATTGATTTTTTATGTATATACACTCTTGCAAAAGGGTTTGCGCAATCCCTGTTCAAGAATCATAAAACTAACGACCGCTTTTATGCCTGAGAAGACCCTTTGTATTGAACTTGTTGCCAAATTCTTATTGGCAAGCCAACCCTTAAATTTTGCCGCGTCTTTATATGTAAATCTATATAAATGATTATCACCCAAGCATTCAATTAAATAATTAATATTTCGGTTCATTGAGTAATAGCTAGAAATGTCTCCAGGTACAGCTCTTGAATAATAGAATATTGAGCCCTTTTTAAGGGTATATTGCGGGTGTTTAGATTTTAAATTTGTCTTCAGCATTGTCTACAGCCCTAAAACAGTCGTAATGAAAGTGAAGGATTAGCAATAGCTGTATAGCCTACTCTGGCTGGCTTTAAAGTAAAAAGCCCCGAACATTTCTGTTCAGGGCTCTTGGAATAATGGTGCCTCGACCCGGGATCGAACCAGGGACACGCGGATTTTCAATCCGCTGCTCTACCAACTGAGCTATCGAGGCGCTTATAAAATGCAAAGCACTTAATAAGTGAGGTGCGTATTAAACGGATTTTTGGCCTTCAAGTCAACACTTTTATGCATTTAATTTGAATTTGATTAATAAACCTTCAAAACTACGACTTAGCAGGCGGTGTATAGCCTTCAATATCCGGTTCTTTGCCTTCAAATAAGTACGCAGCCATTTGTTCTTCTAAGAATTTACGCGCTTCTGGTTCCATCATATTAAGTTTATTTTCGTTGATCAACATCGTTTGTTTCTTTTGCCAATCCATCCAAGCTTCTTTGGAGATTGAATCAAAAATACGCTTACCTAGCTCACCCGGATATAATTGAAAATCTAGGCCATCGGCTTCTTTATCTAAACGTACACAATGAACGGTTCTACCCATGTTATTGATGTCCTTAACGCTGTTGTAATTGATTAAAAATAGTCAGTGCTGGCTTACATAATCCAATGTCTGCAGGTTGACGGTAATCCACCCATCGTTGATGTACCTGCCCGTCCCGTATTCCCGCACCAGTCAAATCCTCTAATGTCATTTGGGGCATGGAATTAGACAACACCGCTTCACTCACTTTATCTGTTGTGAGATATAATATCACAGGTTGGATGTGAAGATGAAAATGACTAAATGTATGTTTAAATTCTGGGAGCATATCTGAAGATACCACATCAAACTGCTCCCCTAACGCTGTATATATAGTCGGATGTTCATCCACCTTTTGCGCTGTTGGAGTAAATTCTCCTCCAAACCACCATAAACCGCCCCAAATACCTTCCTCTGGTCGTTTAGTCATCAACACCCGGTCAAATAACATCGGAATGATCACTGTTGTGTATTTACTGGGGATCGTTTTTTTCGGCTTTTTGTGAGGAAGTTCGGACTGACGACCACTGGCAAACGCTAAACAACGCGACTGCAATGGGCATACTTCACACTTAGGTTTAGAACGCGTACATAACGTTGCCCCCAAATCCATCATCACTTGAGTATAATCGGCAATCCGTTCTGATGGCGTCAACTCACCTGCAAAATGCCATAACTCATCTTCGACTTTTTTACTGCCAGGCCAACCCTCTACGGCAAAAAATCGGGCTAACACTCGTTTTACATTACCATCTAAAATGGGATGATTTTGATGCTCCGCAATTGCGAGTATCGCACCCGCAGTTGATCGCCCTATACCTGGCAGTGCTAATACCTCCTCAAAGTCCGTCGGAAACACGCCATTATGGTGTTCAGCAATCTGTTGCGCTGCTTTATGTAAATTACGCGCACGAGCGTAGTAACCTAACCCCGTCCAATGATGCAGGACATCCTCTTGAGGCGCATTCGCCAAATCATTCACCGTCGGAAACGAACGCATAAATCGCTCGAAATAAGGGATGACTGTGGTGACTTGAGTTTGCTGGAGCATGATTTCAGAAATCCAAACAGAATATGCACTGATATTTTGTTGCCACGGTAAATGCTTACGACCATGCAGGTCAAACCATGCTAGCGCCGTTTGAGCAAAATCAAATGCCATGTATACCCTCTTTTATTTTTATCAATCAACCATTACCTAAAACAATTATACCAAATAAAACCACACTGACGTTTTACATTCAGTCAACAACACAGGATAATACGCACAATCTAGATATTCAGAGCACTTTTATGAGTCGTTTCCAAAACCAAGCAGAAGCAGAAGCTGCTGGCGTATACATTTCCAAAATCAAAAGTTTTGTTAAACGCGAAGGCCGTTTGACTACCGCACAAGGCCGAGCTATCGAAGATAATTGGCCAACAATGGGTTTGACTGTTGATATGGGTCTACTTAATTTAACCGAAGTCTTTGGCAACGATAATCCTGTCGTATTGGAAATCGGTTTTGGTATGGGTAAATCGTTAGTGGAAATGGCGGCAAATGCACCTGAACTAAATTTCATTGGTATTGAAGTTCATCGTCCAGGTGTAGGTGCATGTTTAGCTGATGCTCAAGCGGCTGAAGTGACGAACTTACGTGTGTTTGAACACGATGCTATTGAGGTGCTAGATAAGTGTATTGCTGATAACGCATTACACCGTTTACAGTTATTTTTCCCCGACCCTTGGCACAAAAAACGTCATCACAAGCGTCGAATAGTCCAAGCTGAATTTGCCCAAAAAGTGCATCAAAAACTCGCAGATAACGGTCAATTACATATGGCAACTGACTGGGAGCCTTATGCACAGCATATGCTTGAGACGCTTCAAGCCCAACCTAATTACACTAACCTTAGCTCGAATAACGACTATATTGAACGTCCCGAATATCGCCCTATTACTAAGTTCGAGGTCCGTGGTCAAAAACTCGGTCACGGTGTATGGGATCTATTATTCGCTGCGCAAAAGGAAGTTCAAGCATGATGAGTCCAGAAAGTCAGGTTATTCTGCGCAACAAAGAGTACTTTGCTCAAGGTAATGTTGTCATCGTTAACCCAACAGACGCAGAAGTGTTTTATGATTTAGGCGAGAACATCACGGGTTTTCATCAGTTTTATGATGTTTACGAGCAAGCCTATTCTGCTGATTTTGCACGTCATGAATTCAACACTCATATCGTCACACCAAAAGTACTTTATGATGCTGCCATTGTGTACATGCCCAAAGTCAAAACTCACTTGGGAATGTTATTAGCTAATTTATCTAACGTGGTTAAGACAGGCGGCCAGATATTTATTGTTGGTCATAATAAAAGTGGCATTAAAAGCTGTGCTAAGCATTTAGAGAAAGTGTGCGATACCGTTAACAAAGTCGACTCGGCCAAACATTGCGGTTTATTTGTCGGTACGGTGAAGGCCAATCCAAAGGCCTTTAATCTGGATGACTTCTTAACGACTAAGACCTATGAATTGAACGAGATTAAATGGGAAGTCGCTGGTATGCCAAGCGTGTTTTCTCAAGATGCCCTAGATTTAGGTACTCATTTGTTATTACAGCACTTACCTCAAAACATCAAAAATGATGTGTTGGATTTTGCTTGTGGTGCAGGTGTTATTGCGGCATTTGTGGGTGTACGACACTTACATACATTCCCCGATCCAAATAACCGCCCCAATCTACATCTAGTATTAAGTGATATTCACGCATTAAGCTTGTATTGTGCTCAAAAAACACTACATTTAAATAACTTACAAGGTGATGTGGTTGCCAGCAATGGATTATCTAATGTGGAAGGTAAGTTTAGCCATATCATTACTAATCCGCCTTTTCATAAAGGTATTAATACTGATTACTCCATCGCGCATAGTTTCTTAGTACAAGCTCGAGAGCATCTAATCGAACAAGGTCATTTAACCTTAGTTGCTAATAGTTTCTTGAATTATGCTGTGGATATGGAAGAGCATGTCGGCCCTTGTCAAAAACTCATCAGTGATAATAAATTCGCTGTTTACCAAGCAGTCGGTATTCGTCCCAAAGCGGGTCATAACAAATACAAACAAAGAAAATAAACCTATGTCAGATAGTAAATTGAAGATCGCATTTATCGTATCAGAAGTAGAAGACATTATTAAAACAGGTGGACTGGCCGATGTCGCTAAAGCTCTACCTCTAGCTTATGAAGCGTTAGGTCATGAGGTGTGTATTGTCATGCCAGCTTATCAAGTCGTGATTGACCAATTCAATCTAACACAGCATGGTGAATTCACCAGCTCTATGCGCCAATTTAAACGCTACGAGCATGACTTAGGTAATGTTAAAGTACATTTAATCGGCCATACTTGTTTTGACCGTGAGGGGCTTTATGCTGAAAACAACGTAGCTTACAGCGATAATGGTGAACGTTTTGGTTTGTTTAGTGCTGCAGTCATTGATGTGCTGCAAGCCGTTAATTTCCAGCCTGATATTATGCACTGTAATGACTGGCACACCGGTTTAGTTCCTTTCTTTGTTAAGCATAACCAACAACAGTTTGCTGAAGGTTTTTTTGCGAACACTAAAACAGCATTAACCATTCATAATGCCGCTTTTCAGGGCAGTTTTGAACTTCATGAAATCCCCATGATGCAGCCTTATCATCAAGCACTTCACTTTGATCAGCATCCACATATCAATATGATGAAAGTTGGGATTGCACACGCGGATAAAATTACCGCTGTCAGCCCAACTTATGCTCAAGAAATCCTAACGGATTTAGGCGGTCATGGTTTACATTATGTATTACAAAACCGCTCTTCCGATTTAAAAGGGATCCTCAACGGCTGTGATTACTCTCAATGGGATCCAACCACTGACCCATTTATTCCAGCCCACTTTGACATCAATGATTTATCGGGTAAAGCCAAATGCAAGGCTGCACTTCAAGCCAAAGCAGGGTTTACAGATTCACCTGATACACCTCTCATCGGGATGGTATGTCGATTAACAGCACAAAAGGGATTTGATTATATCGTCCCTATCTTGCGTGATTTAATGGCACATAATTTGGGTTTAGTTATTGTTGGTACTGGCGACCCGCTGGTGTGTCAGCAACTGGCAGACGTAAGCCGTATGCATCCAACTAAATTTAAATTTATCCATGGCTTTGAACCTGAATTAGCCCATTTAGTAGAAGCAGGTTCTGACTTTTTCTTAATGCCATCTGAATTTGAACCATGCGGTCTTAATCAGATGTACTCACTGGCTTATGCGACATTGCCAATTGTCCGTAATGTTGGT
Source organism: Glaciecola sp. HTCC2999 (assembly GCF_000155775.1). Lineage (GTDB taxonomy): Bacteria > Pseudomonadota > Gammaproteobacteria > Enterobacterales > Alteromonadaceae > Opacimonas. The sequence continues at coordinate 175,457 of NZ_DS989811.1, read as the reverse complement.
GGTTTAAGTGATACTGTCGTAGGTATTGACCAAAATCCTCAGGAAGCCACTGGGTTTGTCTTTGATTCCCCCTCGCCTGAAGCATTATTGATATGTATTCGTCGAGCATTATTACTATACAGAGAGCAACCAGACCTGTTCGTAACAATGCAAAAAAGAGCGATGGAGACCAAATTCACTTGGTCAGATGCAGCAATTCAATTTGAGGCATTATTTCAACGTGCACTGCATTAGATTTATGCCATTGATTGTTGTGCTAGATAGCCGTGTATTTTATTTATTTATCTGATAGACTAGCACGTAATAAAAATATTAATTTTAAGTTAAAGTAAGTAAACACTATGCAAACGCCAAATATCTTAATTGTTGAAGATGAAGTAGTCACACGCACTACGTTGAAAAGCCTATTTGAAGCTGAAGGTTATAATGTATTTGAAGCTGAAGATGGCGAACAAATGCATGACTTTTTTCAAAATAATAATATCAATCTCGTCATTATGGATATTAACTTGCCTGGCAAAAATGGATTGATACTTGCCCGCGAAGTGCGCGACCGTAAAAATGTAGGTCTCATATTTTTAACCGGTCGCGATAACGATGTTGACCGTATCTTAGGTCTTGAAATTGGTGCCGATGATTATTTAACTAAACCGTTTAATCCTCGTGAATTAACGATCCGTGCGCGTAACTTACTCACGCGCACAACAAATGCTAATGATGATGAAGATTTACCTTCTCGCGTAAACTTTAATGGCTGGACGTTAGACGGTGATAGCCGTAGCTTAATTTCTCCAAACCAAAACGAGTTTAGACTTCCTCGCAGTGAGTTTCGTGCCTTACATTTATTCTTAAATAACCCAGGTAAAATTCTGACTCGTGAACAACTCATTATGGAAATGACAGGTCGCGAATTACGTCCTAACGATAGAACAGTCGATGTGACTATTCGTCGTATTCGTAAGCATTTTGAGTCTGAGCCAGGTGATATTGAGTTAATTGTCACGATTCACGGTGAAGGCTATCGTTTCTGTGGTAGCGTAGACGCCTAATCTTAAAAGTGTTACAAAAAAAACCACCTACTAAGGTGGTTTTTTTAATCTTATTAATCATCACTCAACGTGATAGGCTCAAGCGACAAATATTATGACGCTGGTTTACTGCGACGACCGCGACTCGGTGATGATTTACCCCGTCCATCACCTGTTTGTGCCGCAGCAGCTGCCTGCGCTCCACCCGTTTTAGTCGCGTTGCCACCAGAACGTGAACGTGGTTTACGCGGCTTCTTTGGCTTTTTTGCTTTTGGTGTTTTAAGCGGTGCTTGCATCACGCCAGACACAGATAAACCTTCCACTTCCAGCACTTCAATGTGTTCGCCAATGAGATTTTGGATATCATTAAGCTGTTTGATATCTTCATTAGTAGCAAACGATACTGCATGCCCAGTTGCTCCAGCTCGACCCGTACGGCCAATACGGTGTACATAATCTTCTGGCACGTGGGGTAAGTCATAATTAATCACATTAGGTAACTGGTCAATATCAATACCACGTGCAGCAATGTCAGTCGCCACTAACACACGTACATCACCTGATTTAAAATCAGCTAATGCTTTAGTGCGAGCACCTTGGCTTTTATTACCATGGATAGCAGCTGCAGTAATATTCTTATTTCCTAACTTTTGCGCAATACGATTAGCACCATGCTTTGTTCTGGTAAATACTAATACCTGCTGCCAATCATTATCTTTAATTAACTTAATCAGTAATGTGGTTTTACTACTTTTCTCAGCATGCACGAGTAATTGTTTCACTAACGGTGTCGTACTATTTTTAGGCGTAACCGATATTTCGATTGGCTCTTGAGTAAACTGTTTCGCTAATTCTCTAATAGGATCAGAGAAGGTTGCTGAGAATAATAATGTTTGTCGTTTGGCTGGAATTAGCTTCATGATACGTTTAATGTCATGAATAAATCCCATATCTAGCATACGGTCGGCTTCATCAAGGACCAGTATCTCAAGTTGACTAAACTTCACGGCATTTTGTTGATGCAGATCGAGCAAGCGTCCAGGAGTCGCAATCAAAATATCACAGCCACGACGTAACCCCTGCATTTGAGGGTTAATCGACACTCCACCAAATACGACCATAGAACGTAATTGGGTATGCTGAGCACACGCTTTAACACTTTCAGCGACTTGAGCAGCAAGCTCACGAGTAGGCGTTAAAATCAGTGCTTTGATGTTATTTGGCGATGGACGCTTTGACGTCTCACTCAACAAATTAACGATAGGTAATGCAAATGCGCCGGTTTTACCGGTACCCGTTTGCGCTGCCGCCATAACATCTTGGCCGTCTAAGACCGGGCCGATAGCTTGTTGTTGAATAGGAGAGGGTTGGGTGTAGCCTTGGTCGGACACCGCTTGTAATACAGCTGGCGATAATCCTAAATCAGAAAAACTGGTGGTCATGAATCACTCACAAAAAGGGCACTCAAAACGTGAGTGCTAACGTAACTAATTCATATTAACACATTGCGCTAAATCGGTCTGTTTTAGTTATCTTCTTTCATCGACTATACTTATCAACCATTCGCTTTATAATAGCGCTTTGTGTGATATTGGTAAGAATTAATGCAAGATCAAGATGTGGTAGTCATTGGTGCCGGTGCGGCAGGGTTATTTTGTGCAGCTACTGCGGCCGCGCGCGGAAGAAGTGTGACTGTGCTAGACCACGCAAAAAAAGTTGGTCGAAAAATACTCATGTCTGGTGGGGGGCGCTGTAATTTTACCAACATGTATACTTCACATGAAAATTTTATCTGTGACAATCCTCATTTCACCAAATCAGCATTAAGCCAATACACCCAATGGGATTTCATTGGATTGGTCAATGACTATGGCATTGCTTATCATGAAAAAACCCTTGGCCAGTTATTTTGCGATGACTCAGCTAAACAAATCGTTTCACTGCTTATGTCCGAATGTGCAAAGCATCAAGTGACAGTCACTACGGCATGCGAAATACTGACGATAAATAAACATGAAAAAGGCTATCATTTATCGACATCCAAAGGCCAATATAGTTGTGAGTCATTAGTCATTGCCACCGGCGGATTATCAATGCCGAAGCTGGGTGCAACACCCTTTGGCTATCAAATTGCAGAACAGTTTGGTATGCAGGTCACTCCCACCAGAGCAGCATTAGTTCCATTTACCTTGCATACGCATGACAAGGATGTACTAGCAGAGCTTAGTGGCGTGAGTGTAGAAGCGGCAACAACATGTGCTAATACACGATTTAATGAGGGGATTTTATTTACGCACCGGGGATTAAGTGGCCCTGCTGTATTACAAATCTCTTCTTATTGGGAAGCCGGTGATACCGTAGAAATCGATTTACTACCATCTCTCGATTTAACCGTAGAGCTAAACCGAGCACAAACTCAACAGCCTAACGTACAGCTATCCACTGTTCTATCGACCTGGTTCCCTAGGCGTCTCATCGCGCAATTATTGGGATATTTTGAAATAGAAAATAAACCAATGAAACAATACCAAGGTAAGCAACTCGAGCATATCGCTAATCAATTCAAAGCATGGCAACTTAAGCCTAATGGCACAGAAGGTTATCGTACCGCCGAAGTCACCTTAGGCGGAGTCAACACCGATCATTTCTCATCCAAAACCATGGAAGCCAAAGACCATAAGGGACTATTCTTTATTGGTGAAGTACTAGATGTGACCGGCTGGCTCGGTGGCTACAATTTCCAATGGGCATGGAGTAGTGGATACGTAGCCGGCCAAGTTGCTTAAGAGTATGCTCAATTATATCAATAAGTTAGGGATTATCTAAATCATCAACAAATTGAAGTATTTCATCAGGATTAAAAGGTTTCAATATATTTGGGGTGAAAACAAAAAAGGCATAGAAATGTAATCTATGCCTGTTTATTTTTTAAGAACATTTTTTAAAATTAGATATCGTCAGAATTCATAGAACCGATTTTGTGAATGGATAAATCAGCACCTTTATATTCTTCTTCCTCGCTTAATCTTAAGCCAGCTAGTTTTTTCACACCACCATAAACGATAATACCGCCTACGATTGCAATGACTATACCTAGAGCAGTACCGATTAACTGTGACACTAACGATACGCCACCTAAACCACCCAATGCTTCAGTTCCAAAGATGCCAGCAGCAATCGCACCCCACGCACCACATACACCGTGTAATGGCCACACACCTAAAACATCGTCTACTTTAATTTTGTTTTGCATCACGGTAAATAACCAGACAAATAACCACCCTGCAATACCACCAACGACTAACGAACCAATCGGATGCATTACATCAGAGCCTGCGCAGACGGCGACTAAACCAGCTAATGGACCGTTGTGAATAAAACCAGGATCATTTTTTCCAAACCACATCGCCGTTAAGATACCACCTACCATAGCCATTAATGAGTTTGCTGCCACTAAACCACTGATCCCATCGACTGTTTGTGCAGACATGACATTAAAGCCAAACCAACCAATACTCAAAATCCATGCACCCAGTGCTAAAAATGGAATATTTGATGGGGCAAAGGCATTCAACTTACCGTTTTTGTAACGTCCATTGCGCGAACCTAATAACACAACTGCGACTAATGCTAACCAACCGCCCATACCGTGCACGACAATTGAGCCAGCAAAATCATGGAACCCTGCACCAAACGACGCTTCTAGCCATGCTTGAAAACCATAGTTACCATTCCAGATAATCCCTTCGAAGAATGGATAAACAAAGCCAACAATTAAACCTGATGCAATTAAGAAAGGATAGAAACGAGCACGCTCTGCAATACCACCAGAAACAATGGCTGGAATGGCAGCTGCAAAGGTCATCAAGAAGAAAAACTTCACTAGATCATATCCATTGTTAGCACTTAATTCAGCCGCACTCGCATAAAATGTCGTATCGTATGCAATTAGATAACCAATGAAAAAGTAACATAAACATGACACGGCAAAATCAGTCATGATTTTGATCAATGCGTTGACTTGGTTTTTATTACGTACGGTACCTACTTCTAGAAAAGCAAACCCGGCGTGCATGGCAAATACCATTATCGCACCAAGCAAAATAAATAATGTATTGGTGCCCTGGAGTAATGTCTCCACTGCGCTATTAACTGTATCCATTGAATATACTACCTTTAAAATCTAATCTAATGTGTGTAAATTTATCTACACCACTTATCGTCATCTCGCCAATACACAAATGAGGTATGGTCGAAATGAATTTTAATGTCGAAGCATCAAAATAGTGCTGTTGTGATGGTCATAATATAGCTTATTATCATAGTGAATGACCAACTTTGCTATTAATAGCAAGAATCATTCCTACATTAAAAAATTTTAAGCCATTGATATTACTAAATTTTTATTATGTCTATATAATTGCACCACATCTAATGCACTGATTTGGTGATAATTGCACCATATAAATGATTTATAATCTGAATATTACCCATAACAGGAGCTTCCTTTGCACCAATCTATTGCTTTTTTATCTACTGATGATCTTGAAGATTATTTTGTTTGGGATAATTTGTTGATTCAGCCTTTCTCTCAGCATGGTGTTCACGTCGATGTTATTTCTTGGCATGCTATTGATATTGATTGGTCACAATATGATGCTGTCATTGTACGAAGTACATGGGATTATCAAGAACATGCAGATGCTTTTATCGACAAGCTCATTGAAATCACAAAGCATGATACGGTATTAATTAACCCATTATCATTGATGCAATGGAACATTTCAAAACGCTATCTACAAATATTGCAAACACAAGGTATCACCATCATCCCTTCAGTATTTTTTGATTCAGTAGCCATATCTGATATTTATGCCCAGTTTGCATATTTTGACACCCAAGAAATCATTATCAAACCACTTATCAGTGCTAATTCAGATAATACTTTTCGTCTTGACCATACTAACTTAATGGCCCAAGCAGGCCCTCTGTCGAATATTTTTTCCACCACGCCTTGTGTCATACAACCATTCTTAGATAGCGTTATAAATGAGGGTGAGTACTCACTTTTTTATTTTAATGGTGAATATAGCCATACAATTAGAAAAGTCCCTAAGTCAGGTGATTTTCGTGTTCAAGAAGAACATGGTGGTGAACTGATTACAGTCATCCCGGATGAACGACAGTTAAGTGCTGCCGCTAAAGTACTTGCTGCACTTCCTGAAAAATCGTTATATGCACGTGTCGACTTAATAAGGAATCCACGCGCTCAGAAAGATGATATCTGGCAACTGATGGAAGTAGAGCTCATTGAGCCATCTTTATATTTCAATATGGATGAGGCATCGCCTGAACGCTTCGTTCAAGCGACACTCAATTATCTTGCCTAACGTTCAATATCCCGGACAACTCGATCCCGGACTGCTCGCTCCAGATCGACTCTGTTCTGAGCGACTCCCTTCAGAGCGACTCTATTCTGAGCGACTCGATCCTGAGTCCGCTTTACACTGACCTGTTTGGGCGGTAACTTGACTGGTGCTCGCACCACTTTTTGATCAGAGGTATTACGTTGAATCCGTTTAGGTGGCAATTTAACGGGAACACGTTTTACCGGTGCGACTCGTACCTGACCGGCTGAGTGATTATCAGGAGTATGACTATTAACACGACGTTTATTATTTAGCTTTTGGTTATTGCGATGCTTACTGCCCCCTTGATATTGACGGTCTCGCTTAACATCTGAACGTTGGTTATTCAGACGTTTACCTCCGTTCCAGCGCTCATTGCGATGTACATTATGAGCACGATGAGAAGCATGTAAACGGCGCGAAAATAGCTGATGACGCTGTTTAATATGATAATGATCACGCCAATAATTATGACTTACATAGCTAAATGGATTCCAGTTAATAGAGACGTTACCTTGTGACACATGTATGCCGAGTCGGTGGGGCTTATTATAATGACGATAGCTGTGGCGTTTAATATGGCGATAATTCCATATCCGCGGTTGCTGGCCATGCCACCAAGTACCATAAACGGTTAATGGATCATACGTCGGTACAAATATCACTTCAGGTTCAGCTGACTCGATAAAGATTTTTGTCTCTTTTTCTATTACTTTAACGTAATCATCCGAAACAAGATTACCGCTGTTTTGAGCCTGTTGACGCAAATAGGCGACACGCGATACCACTAAATTATAATCACTCTCTACCGCATGTCCTAAATACTCAAGATATTCTAAATCTTCAGTGAGATTTGCGATCACATCTGCAAAAGGCAATAACGCAATCACACTGGGATCCCATGGCTTACCACGCGCTAATTCAACGAGTTCGTTTGCATCCAATTCGTTGTGCTGTTCAATCAATGCTTGGGCTTGGATCAAATCCATCGGCTGCACTACAGCTGCAAAGATATGCTCAAGTAACGAATCAGGATATAACGCAATTGGCGCTAATGCACTGTCGAGGACCGTAACTATTTCATCGTTTTCGGTAGCAGCTGGCTGTCGGGGTACATAACTTGTGGTAGTCGTCGTCATCGTTTTGTGAGGTGGAGATTTAATAAACCCATATTTGACCTCACCTTGATATGGCGTATGAGCAATCACACACCCAGATAAGCTAAGCGTTGTTAAGCTAATGGCTGCAGCAGTAATGATACGCTGCCAACGTGGTAGGTTTTGTTGAGCTGTTTTGACTAACATAGACCCTCCTAAAGGGAATGAGTTACGTTAATCATAGTTATAGCTTGATTGAACTTAACGCAAACTGAATAGCGTTAAGTATGTGGTGATAAGAAAAACTATTTAAATAAGTGTGGATCAAACTCATGACCAAGCTTTTCAGTCTTGGTCTTTAGGTACCCTTTATTATCTTTAGTCATGCCATGATCAATCGGTTTACGCTCAACAACTTCAATCCCTAATGAGGTTAATGCATTGATTTTTTTCGGGTTATTAGTCATCAAGGTCACTCTGTTAATCCCCAAATGGTGTAACATAAACTGACAAATATCATATTCTCGTAAATCAGCATCAAACCCTAAATGTTCATTTGCTTCAACCGTATCCAGTCCAGTATCCTGCAATGCATAGGCTTTGATTTTGTTCAATAAGCCAATGCCACGACCTTCTTGTCTTAAATATAATAAGACACCCGAACCATGCTCGACAATGTTAGCTAAGGCTTTTTCGAGTTGAAAACCGCAATCACAGCGTGTCGAAAACAATGAATCACCGGTTAAACACTCTGAATGCACACGAATATGCACAGCGTCATCTGGGAGCCATTCACCATAACTTAATGCCACGTGTTCTTGCTGATTGCGCGTGTCCACAAATCCATGGATCGTGAAATCTCCAAATCGTGTTGGTAGCTTCGCTTTACTGACAAATTCAAACATCGATACTGGCATGTTTAGGTATTCTCGTGTGATGGTTGATAAACATGTTGGTCGCACTAACGACTAACCTTGTCTATTTTAAAGGATAACAATGGGATTAGCATCATATAAAATCAACCCCACCATAGTAAATTCGACTATTTACTCCATTACGAAGAGCATGATAAGGCAATTCCCTTATCCCCTATCGAGGGTGGAGCAGCAAATCGGTCTATCTTGGTTGTCGCATCAAACGGATTCTTTAATATTTCTAAATAAGCATGAAATAATGAAAAATCACCTTGTTCAGCAGCTTCAATGACTGCTTGAGCATGATGGTTGCGCAGCACAGTATGTGGATTCGCTAAACTAATTCGTGACTGTAAGGTGGTAAAATCGACTTCTTGTAACGCTACTTCTGCTTTAAATGCAGCTAACCATTCATCAAATAAGCCAATATCCACATATTCATTGCGGAGTAATGTTAATGAGTCCCAATCGAGATGCCCGGCTAGTTGTCTAAAGCTAATATGATAATCACGCTTAGGACTTTGTAATAACTTCATAAACAATGTCATCATCGCCAATGCTGTATCCGTCGTTTCAGTTAATCCAAATCGTTTGAGCATCAAATGATGATAGTGCTCTACCAATATAGGTTCAAACGTATCTAACGCATCGGTAATATCTTCTGTAGTGACAAACGGCCGGAATGCTTGTGCCAGCGCGTTGAGATTCCAAAGACCGATACTTGGTTGCTGGGAAAAACGATAACGTCCCTGATGATCAGATTTATTGCACACATAATGCGGTTCAAAATCATCAAAAAATGCATATGGGCCATAATCAAATGTAATCCCATGAATCGACATATTATCCGTGTTCATAACACCATGGTTAAAGCCAACGACTTGCCAATGTGCGATTAATCGTGCGGTATCAGCAATTATTTGCGTTAACATCGCTAGATGCGGGTTTTGGCAATCTACACACTGCGGAAAATGATACGCTAAAGTGTAGTCCATTAATTGTTGGAGTTTAGGGGTGGCAATATCTGCTGCCACACCGGGTTCACGATCATGGTAAAAGTATTCAAAATGTCCAAACCTTAAATGACTTGGCGCAGTGCGTATCAGCATCGCAGCTTTTTCTTGTTGTTCACGATAAACCGGCTCATTAGAACTAATCAAACATAAGGCGCGAGAGGTTGGAATACCTAAATGAAATAAAGCTTCACTGGCCAAATATTCTCGTATAGTCGAACGCAAGACTGCACGCCCATCCGCGTGTCGTGAATAAGGTGTTGGCCCTGCACCTTTAAGATGTAAGTCTTGTCGCTGACCTTGATTATCCACTATTTCACATAGCAGCAGACCGCGTCCATCTCCTAGCTGTGGATTCCAATGACCAAATTGATGCCCACCATATTTCTGGGCCACGCTATGTTGAGTTAAGAGGGACTCAGACCCAAATAACTGCTGCATAAACGTATCATTATCTTGCCATTGAATGGGTAACCCTAATGCTTCCCACAGTGCATGATTAACCACTTGTAGATGAGGCTGATAAATCACAGTCGGTTTGATTGGGGTAACTAAATCAGCCAACTCATCGGCATAAGAATGTTGGTATTTATATGGGTCAATATAAGATTCAGACATAGATCTCTAATAATAGTTTATCATTGAAATAAAGTAAGCTAACGCTTTAGAATTTGCTAGCATAACAGCAGTTTGGCACTATTTCGCTACACATTTAAGTTTTATACGCACGCTTTAGGTTAAATGTTTAATCCATTTATCGCGTTTACGGGTAATAATCAGTGTCCAATTTAAGGAAATATTATGCCTACACTACATCATTTAAATCATTCTCGCTCACAACGTATTTTATGGTTATTTGCAGAGCTTGGTTTAGATTTTGATATACAAACTCATTATCGAAATCCAACAACATCATTAGCACCGGATTCATTAAAATCGATTTTTGAACTCGGACGCTCTCCGGTAGTGACATTGGATGACGAAATGCAAACTCCATTAGCTGAATCTGGAGCGATTGTTGAGTACTTTGCTCAAACCTATCCTGACGCCTTATTAACCTATCAGGCGGGTGATGCAGATTATATTCAATACTTATATTGGCTGCATTTTGCTGAAGGAACCATGATGCCGCCATTAATTGCAAAGCTCGTATTAGGCAAAGCAAAAGCCCAAAAGAAGCCAATCATTATCAAAACCATCGCGGATAAAGTCATTGATGCGATTCTAAATGCCTACTACGATAAAAATTTTGCTGAGAACGTCGCACATGTTGAAAAACACCTTGCCCGTCAAGTCAATAAAGGGATAGATTATTTTGTCGGCGAACGCTTAACGACGGTCGATTTTATGATGCTTTTTCCACTAGAAGCAATGCTCGCCAGCCAGCCCTCTAATGTGCCACAGCATATCAAAGCTTACGTAGAACGGATGCAGGCAAGACCGGCATACCAGGAAGCCCTAGATGCTGGCGGAGAATATAACTTTGGACCGAAAAAATCCGCATAAATGCGGTTTGGATACGACAATTAACGAGTCTCTTAGGAGACTACTTAAACGACAATTATTGTGATTGAACATGTTGAGTGATCAAATTAATAAACTGATCACCATATCGTTCGAGTTTGACTTGCCCTACGCCGGATACAAATAAGAAATCACTCGCTTCCATTGGTAAATTTTGTGCCATATCGACTAAGCTAGCATCCGAAAATATCACGTATGGTGGTTTACCTATCTCATCTGCTAACCGTTTACGCAGATGCTTCAACTTCGCAAATAATTCTTTGTCATAACTAACATTAGCGAGTTTCTGCTGTTTCTTACTGGTCCCGCTTAAGCGTGGCACTGCTAGGGTTAATGGTTGTTCTCCACGTAATATTGGTTTTGCTGCATCGGTTAACCGCAAAACGGCATAATTAGTAATATCAATAAACAAATACCCTTTATGGATCAGCTGATTAATAATATTAACCCAATACTCATCGGCTTTATCTTTACCGATCCCAAACGTAGATAACTTATCATAACCTTGTTCGACAATACGTTGCAGTTGACGACCTTTGATCACTTCAACGACTTGATTTATCGTGCCTATCTGACGCATTCGATAAATACACGATAACACTTTTTGGGCCGATTCTAAGCCATCAAAATGTTTTGGCGGATCGATACACACATCACAGTTACCACATTGCGTTTGGCTAGCTTCAGAAAAATAATTAAGTAACACTTGTCGGCGACACGTTTGTGCATCCCCAAAACGCTCCATCGCCTCAAATTTTTCAAGTTCCACTTCAATCCGATGACTTTCTGAAGATTCTATCCACTGTTTGATTCGTGCCGCATCCTTTTCATCAAATAATAATAATGCTTCTGAAGCTAAGCCATCTCGCCCTGCTCGGCCCGTTTCTTGGTAATAAGCTTCAATACTTCGGGGTAAGTCATGATGTACCACATAACGCACATTAGATTTATTGATCCCCATACCAAAGGCAACCGTGGCGACCATAATATCAATATTATCATTTTGAAAATCACGCTGGGCCTGAGCGCGTTCTTCTTGGGTTAGGCCGGCATGATAAGCCCCACATTTAAAGCCTTTGGCGTAGAGTTTGTTGCGCACCTCATCCACTTTGTTCCTTGAAGAACAGTAAATAATTCCACTCCCTTCATGAGCGTGAATAAATCGTACGATTTGTTCCAGCGGTTTAAATTTAGGAATAACTGTGTAACGAATATTCGGGCGGTCAAAACTGGCTAAATGCACATGAGGGTGATTTAAATGCAACTGAGTTTGAATATCTTCGCGAGTGGCAATATCGGCAGTGGCCGTTAGGGCCATAATAGGAATATATGGAAATATTTGTCGGAGCTGACCTAAATTACGGTAATCTTGTCTAAAGTCATGTCCCCAGTGAGAGACACAGTGAGCCTCATCAACTGCGATTAAACTAATATCGAGTTCAGATAAACGCTCAATAAAGTACGGTTGTAAAATCCGTTCAGGTGCGACAAACAAAATATCTGTCTGTCCATTATGTAAGCGTTGATAAACTTGCGTGATTTCTGCTCCATCTAACTGTGAACTGATCATATCAGCGCGAATACCGACCGCGAGACATTGCTCCATTTGGTCTTGCATGAGTGAAATCAAGGGTGAAACAACAATCGTTAAGCCAGTATTGATGACAGCGGGCACCTGATAACACAAGGATTTACCACCACCGGTAGGCATTAAAACCAAGCAATCTTGTTGCGCTAATGACGCTTCAATTATAGCTTGCTGACCCTTACGGAAGTCACTATAACCGAAGGTGTTTTTTAATGTGGTATGTAATAAATCAGCTGTCATTTGAGGTGATATTGGCTCTACTAGATATGGTTATATTAATACAAGATACACATAGATCTGATAAGTATCATTGTCAGACAACAGATCTCAAAAATTAGATCATATACTAAATTGTAGCATTTGATGAAGAGAATAGAGACAACACTGTTAACTATTTATGATAGTACTATCTAACCTATAATTGATAAGGGTGTCATCCACTTAGGTGATATATGAATCATTATGATAAGCAACCATAGGTAAATTTATTAAGTGGTTGCTTGCTTTGATAAGTTACTTCACAATTGCGCCTGTCTTATTTCATTTCACTGGCCTTTCATGCAAGAATCTTCGACCCCGCCAAACTCAGCTTCAGGCTTAACTTCTACCCAGGCAGGTATGTTATTTGCGATTTGTGCTTATACCATGTGGGGCATTGCACCTATCTATTTTAAGCAGTTGTTACATGTCGATGCTGTTGAAATCTTAATGCACCGTATTATTTGGTCAGCACTCGTATTGGCTGGCTTGATCCTCGGACTTAATCATATTAACAAAGTCACCACTGCGCTTGCTGATAAAAAAGTCATGGGATTATTAGTCTGTGCGGGAATATTACTTGGCGGCAATTGGTGGCTGTTTATCTGGTCAGTCAATAATGACCATCTATTAGAAGCTAGCCTTGGTTATTACATTAATCCCCTATTTAATGTTCTATTTGGCTTTGTATTTTTAGGCGAACGTTTTCGACGTTTGCAAAAAGTTGCAGTGCTATTAGCGTTTATTGGCGTGGCGATTTTAATTGTGTCGTTTGGTGATGTCCCATACATCGCACTGTCTTTGGCATTAAGCTTTAGCTTATATGGCTTGGTCCGTAAGCAAATCAATGTCGACTCGATACCGGGACTGTTTATTGAAACGGTTTTGATGCTGCCTTTAGCGCTGGGTTATTGGTTGTGGACAGATTCACCCACCAGTAACTTTGCCAATAACAGTACAACAATAAATGTCTTATTTATCTGCGCGGGCTTAGTCACCACCGCTCCGCTGCTATGTTTTACTTCAGCAGCACGCCGTATCATGTATTCAACCCTTGGATTTTTCCAATATATTGGCCCGACACTGATGTTCGTCATCGCGATTATGGTTTACAACGAACCTTTCAATATTGAGCGGGTGATTACCTTTGGGTTTGTTTGGTTAGCCCTAGCGGTGTTCACTTATGATGGTGTCAGGCACTACCGAAAACAAAAGATATTACTTAACACTTAGGCTTAATAGATCCCTTATCTAAAATCGCGGTAGTCTTAATACCGCGTTCATATTAACACGGCGATAACTTCGCATAAGCGAGTACCAGCCATTTAGCACCAAAATCATCAAAATTCACTTGTACACGTGCACTCTCGCCTGAGCCTTCATAGTTTAAGACGGTCCCATCACCAAATTTGTTGTGACTCACACGCATTCCCAATGAGAATCCACTTTCACTAAAGGCTTCATGTGAGGTGCTGGGGCTAAAGCGGTTGTGCACAGGTTGAGACACATTTTGTCGCAGGCGGATTTCTTCGATACATTCTTTGGGGATCTCTCGAATAAAGCGACTGGCAGTATGAAATTTATCTTGGCCATATACTCGACGCGTTTCAGCATGAGTAATGTAAAGTTTTTGCATCGCACGAGTCATACCCACATAGCATAGACGACGTTCTTCCTCGAGACGGCCAGGTTCATCATTCGTCATCGCACTAGGGAACATTCCCTCTTCCACACCCGCTAGAAAGACTAAAGAAAACTCTAACCCTTTCGCGGTATGAATAGTCATCATTTGAACGGCATCTTGGTGTTTCTCAGCTTGTCCTTCACCCGCCTCTAATGATGCGTGAGCAAGAAATGCTGATAATGGCGTCATATCATCAGCCTCTTCAGGCACTTCAAATTGCTTACAAGCAGTCACTAATTCTTCTAAGTTTTCCACTCTAGCCTTCGCTTTCTCGCCTTTTTCAGCTTGGTACATCGCGACTAAGCCAGATGCTTTTATAACATGATCGGTTTGCTGCTCTAATGGCAATGGTTTGATGTCATTACTCATATTCATGATCAAATCAACAAAGCCTTGGAGTGCATTACCTGCACGTCCTTTTAATCGTTTCTCTTGCAGCATCATGACCGACGTTTGCCACATAGATTGCTCTGTCTCACGTGCTACTTCTCGGATTTGCGACAACGTTTTATCACCCATGCCACGCGTTGGTGTATTCACTACACGTTCAAACGCAGCGTCATCTAATGGGTGATTAATCATACGCAGATAGGCCAGTGCATCTTTGATTTCTTGACGCTCGAAGAATCGTTGACCACCATAAATTCGATAGGGAATAGCTTCTTGCAGTAACGCCTCTTCCAGTACTCGTGATTGAGCATTATTGCGATATAAAATGGCACAATCAGACAAAGCATACCCTTGATCCATCCACTCTTTGATCCGAGCTACGATAAAACGTGCTTCATCTAGCTCATTGAAACCTGCATAGAGCTTTATCTTTTCGCCGTCAGCATCCTCAGTCCATAGCTCTTTACCCAAGCGTCCGGCATTATTATCTATCACCGCATTAGCCGCTTTCAAAATATGCCCTGTGGAACGATAATTCTGTTCTAAACGAATAGTATCCGCACTCGGGAAATCTTTGAGAAAGTGTGAAATATTTTCAACATTCGCGCC
Source organism: Glaciecola sp. HTCC2999 (assembly GCF_000155775.1). Lineage (GTDB taxonomy): Bacteria > Pseudomonadota > Gammaproteobacteria > Enterobacterales > Alteromonadaceae > Opacimonas. Next base: position 159,944 of record NZ_DS989811.1, on the reverse strand, counting down.
GCGCCACCCATAAATAGACTGATCGTCATCGCCTACGATCATCATATTATTACTCGGTGCTGATAACAGACGTAACCACGCATATTGTATATTATTGGTGTCTTGGAATTCGTCTACCAATACCGCGCGAAATCGCTCTTGGTAATGCTGACGAATACGATCATTATCGCGCCACAGCTCATACGCTCGGAGCAGTAATTCTGCAAAATCAATCAACCCAGACCGGTCACAAGTTTGTTGATATGCTTGGTAAATATCACGCATTTTTTGCTGGTTCGCATCCCCATAAGTATCAATATCTTTGGGGCGTAAACCTTCGTCTTTATTACCGTTGATATACCATTGGGATTGCTTAGCTGGCCAATCTTTCTCATCCAAGTTCATTGATTTAATAATGCGTTTGATCAGGCGATGCTGATCATCTGAATCTAATATCGTAAAGTTCTCAGGTAGATTAGCTTCGGCGTAATGAGCACGCAATAAACGATGTGCGAGCCCGTGAAAGGTTCCAATCCACATATGATGCAGTGACTGGCCTTTGAGTTGTTCAATCCGTCCGCGCATTTCACGGGCAGCTTTGTTTGTAAACGTAACCGCCAGAATAGAAAAAGGGGATAAGTTTTCGACTTCCATCAACCACGCAATACGATGGACTAATACTCGTGTTTTACCACTGCCTGCACCGGCTAAGATCAACATATCTTGCGCAGGAGCGGCGACCGCTTGACGCTGTTTATCATTAAGCCCATCAAGTAATCGAGATACGTCCATCCATTAAGCCTTTTTATATGTTGGGGTAGAGAAAAATTAATTATAACAAAAACTGTTGATATATACAGTGTTCAGACCCAATGCAATAAATCCGAAAAACGATCTAACTGCACATCGGGTAAACATTTGACCGGCTCATGACTCATATTCATGTGACGGTCTGCAGCATACCAAGCTGATTTATAGCCATTTTGATAAGCACCTAACACATCATTAGTCATATTATCGCCCACATGTAATATGTATTGCGGTGCAATCCCCAATGCCTGTGATGCTTTAACAAACATATCTGAATGAGGTTTTGCGCGATGATCGATACTCGCATGATAGACGTGTGTAAAATATTCACCAATGCCAATGGTATCGACATTCACATTCCCATTGGTGATCGCTACAAGGGGGATCTTACCCGCAAGTGATGCCAATACATCGGTGTAATGTTTTGGTACGGTAAAATTACTGCGCTGAGCGTAAAAATAAGTAAAGCAATCATGAGCCGCTGCCTCTAACGTATCGTCAGCATAACCGACAGAGGCGAACCCTAATCTTAACGTCGCTAAACGCAATTGCCCCATGTCATATTTGATAACTGGCGAGTTTTGCAATGCACATTGTTTAAAAGTAAACCATTGTTCTTTGGAAATACTGGCGGCGTTTGGATAATGCTCAGTAATATACTGAGACAGGGCAGCCTCAGCCGCATATATATATGGCATGTTGTCGTATAAAGTGTCATCCAAATCAAAGGTCATTGCTCGAATTACACCGATTTTTCGGTAAAAAATCATTTCTTCGCCCTAGGATGCGCATTGTCATACACGCCCGCTAAATGTTGAAAATCCAAATGAGTATATACTTGAGTGGTGGCTAAATTTGCATGACCTAACAGCTCTTGCACCGCGCGTAAATCACCACTAGATTCTAATACGTGCGTGGCGAAAGAATGGCGCAGTTTATGGGGTGAAATATGCGTATCAATGCCTTGTTTGGTGGCAAGTTGTGTCAATCGTTTAGCAACTTGCCGATTCCCTAACCGCCCCCCTCGCTGAGACAAAAATAACGCAGGCTCATCAGGTGCCGCACTAGTGATAAATTGTACCCGCCATAATAGCCAATCTTGTACGGCCCTCCATGCATGTTCGCCAATTGGCAAACGCCGTTGCTTACCACCCTTACCATTAACATTTAAGATATGATCATCCAACACATCAAGTAAATTTAGCCCGGTGACCTCAGATAAACGCAAACCACACCCATACACCAGTTCAAACATCGCTTTATCACGAGCTTCATGTACTGATTCTGGTGTGAAATTTAATAAACCTTCTAACTGTTCTACATGTAAATGTTTTGGCAAGGGTTTGCCCATTTTAGGGGCGTTAACTGCCTCAGCAGGGTTCTGAGTCAATTGATGTTGCTCCACCAAAAAGTGACAAAACTGCCGCAGCGCACTGAGTCTTAATGCAATACTACGGGCACTTAATCCGGCTTTTTTAGATAGGCCCACCATGCGTTTCACTTGTTCAACAGTCAAGCTAGACCATTTCTTCAAAGTTAGTAAGTCTTTACATACTAGAATATGATTGATATAGGCAGATTGGGTATGTATTGAGTATTGGCGCTCAACTTTGAGCTGTTCGGCAAACGCTTGCACCCACTTATCATCGTGTAATGGTAAATGCGGTACAAATGATGTCATAAGCCAATTATTCGTCTTGGTCTGTTAAAATACGCGCTAACACTTGCTCTAATAATTGCTTTAACTGGAGCAAAAATAACGTATCCATTTCAGGTTGGAAATGGGTCGCAGAAGCACTGCCTACAGCCAAAAACCCAAAGGGCTCTTTGGCGCCCAATAACATCAATGCACATGATTCAACCGAACCTTCGTTAAAAATTTGCTTGGTTTCGTTTTGCGATAAACGACCGAAGAAAAAATCCGATTGCTTAAAACGCTTATCAATCAGCGCGTGATGTTTAAAATCAGCAAATCTGGTTTCTTTAATGAATAATTGTACGCACACTTCGGCTAGTGCTAATTCACCATGAAAACATGCATGTAAGGCAGCTTCAACATCAACCAGCGTGTCACAGGTATATAAACGTTGCAGTAGTTGCGCGTAAATTTGAAACAACTGTTCGTTATTATCGGCATTGCGGATCAAAGCTGCTAGCTCTTGACGCTGTGAATGCAGCTGTTTACGGAGCTGCTCCGCTTGAAGCTCCACCAAAGACACCGTTCCACGTTGCTGGTGAGGTATGATTAACTCAGCCGTTAACTCTGGATATTCTACAAAGAATTCTTCATTATCACGTAAATATTGAGCGACTTCTTTGGCGCTTAATGTTTGACTGAAATCGGGTTGGGTCATAATACTATTTTTCCATCAAATACATGTTCTGCCGGGCCCGTCATCTTGATCGTATGATCATCGCCTTGCCAGCGAATGGTTAATGGCCCTCCTGGTAAGGTCACATTCACTTCAGTGCCCAGTTTACCTTGTTGCTGGCCAATCGCTACCGCTGCACACGCGCCGCTACCGCAAGCTAGTGTTTCCCCGACGCCACGCTCAAACACGCGTAACTTGATATTATTTTCATCAATGATCTGCATGAAGCCTACATTCACTTTTTGCGGAAAACGTTCGTGAGATTCAAGTAATGCACCCACTCCCAACACATCATAAGTGTCAATATCATCCACTACCATAACGCAGTGGGGGTTTCCTAAAGAAACTGCACCACAGAAAAAAGTCTGGTCGGCTTCACGAATAATATAGGTGTTTTCTTGTTTCTGAGCTTTCATTGGCACATCATCAGGGGCAAAACGTGGACGCCCCATGTTCACCGTAACCTGTCCATCCTTTTCCAAATAAAGCATAATTTTGCCCGCCTTGGTGCTGACAGAAATTTTGGTTTTATGAGTCAGGTTTTTATATTTCACAAACCGCGCAAAACACCGTGCGCCGTTGCCACATTGTTCCACCTCAGAGCCATCGGCATTGAAGATGCGATAGTGAAAGTCTTGATCAGGATCGTAAGGAGGTTCAACTAATAATAATTGGTCAAAACCCACACCAAAATTACGATCCGCTAACTGCTGGATGCGCTCCGGGGAAAAGTAAATGTTTTGAGTGATGCAATCCACCACCATAAAATCATTACCAAGACCATGCATCTTGGTGAATTCAACCAACATTATTGGCCGCCTTTAATAAATATCATCATTGAAAGTAGTTTACTGGACTTTATGTTCGTTGTGCCATAAATCTTCAACTTTTTCACGTTCACGCACTACAATAACATGATCTCCATCGACCATGATCTCTGCTGGACGAGCACGGGTGTTATAATTTGATGCCATCACAAAGCCATATGCGCCGGCACTTTTCACCGCGAGAATATCATCCGGCACAATCGCTAATTCACGGTCTTTACCTAAGAAATCTCCCGTTTCACACACGGGCCCCACAACATCATAAACAGCAGCGGCTACATCGTCTCTTGGTGTAATGGGCACAATATTTTGCCAAGCACTGTAAAGGGCTGGACGTAACAAATCATTCATCGCCGCATCAATAATTGCAAAATGCTTGTCTTCGTTTTGTTTCAAAAATTCAACTTTAGTGAGTAACACACCCGCATTTGCAGCAATCGCACGACCTGGCTCCATGATAATTTTCATGTGCTCACGACCTTGCATCTTTTGTGCAATAGCAGAAGCATATTCTGAAGGTAACGGCGGTGTTTCATTCGCATAAGTCACCCCTAAACCGCCACCTACATCTAAATGTTCGATATGAATATCATGGGTTGCTAACTCATCCACTAACCCTAATAAACGTTCTAATGCATCGACAAACGGTGCCGTTTCCGTGAGCTGTGAACCAATGTGGCAATCCATCCCTTTTATTTCTAAATAAGACAAGGCTTTTGCGTACAAATACGTTTCAACGGCTTTGGTATGTGCGATCCCAAACTTATTTGCTTTGAGACCTGTAGAGATATATGGATGGGTATTTGCATCCACATCAGGATTAATGCGTAAAGATATACGCGCAGGTCTATCTAATTTCGCCGCTACTGCATTGATACGATCTAACTCAGCAAATGACTCGACGTTGAAGCACAAAATGTTTTGTTGCAATGCAAATTCAATCTCATCAGCCGTTTTACCCACGCCTGAGAAAACCACTTTTTGAGGATCACCACCGGCAGCAATAACACGTTTTAATTCGCCACCGGAAACAATATCAAACCCTGAACCTAGTTTAGCCAGGACACTCAACACGCCGATGTTCGAATTTGCTTTCACCGCAAAACACACTAAATGAGGATGATCACCTAATGCTTCATCAAATTTATGCCAGTGACGCTCCAACGTCTTACGAGAATAAACGTAGGTGGGCGTACCATGCTTTGCAGCTATGTCATGTAATGCCACATTTTCTGCATGCAATGTGCCGTTTTGGTAATCAAAAAAATCCATAGTTTATCTCTTATCTTCAATCGCGTTATTGGTGTTGTTTGATGGTGTTTCAGGTTCAGTTGGTTGTGCCGCAGGCTGAGTTTGCGGTTGATTTTGAACCGGTGGTTCAGCCGGTAAACGTAACGGCCCTTTTTGACCACACCCCGATATTCCTAACAAAACCGATGTGAGCAATACTACAAGGGTGATTTGGCGGAAATGGGCTGAACGAGAGGTAAATTTCATAAGCGCGACATCAACTGATTAATAGCGCTTATGATCGGCAACCTGACAAGAAAATGCAAGCAATAAAGCGCGGTATTTTAGTCGGATTCATCGTTCTGATATCATCCGACTAAAAATTCAGCACACTAAGTCTCTTTCCTACTGAACAAAAAGTTGATTCAAGTATGCCGCAGTGCGGATACCTGCTTGAGAAAGGCGACGGTTAAGCGCATCAATATGGGCATATACATAATTGTAATTTTCACTTTCATTGTTTGTATAAATCCCGTTGCGAATGTCATAACTTTCTTGGATCCATACCATAGGATCAGGCTCCATCCATTGAGCTATTTGTTGTGACGTCATTTTACGTGTTAACCAGTCTGAGTATTCAGTATAAGACAGTTTTTGTTGATCAATAATACCGCTATCCCAAATTCGATGAAGATTAGAGCTCTCCCAAAAGAAATCTAATTTAACATCATTACCGCCTCGGTCTTTCCCGTTGCCCACATGTAATGGCTGATGCAAGTCCCCCACAATATGCACAATAAAATGAAGTGCCGTCTGCCGTTCGGCTACAGAACGCTTTGGATCTTTGACCCATTCACTGAACATTTGTAACCCAGTATATGCATCACCTTGTTTCGGTGCACCAACGTCAACGTATGTGGTGCCATCTGGTACCGTCACATAATGATAAGGACCGGCTTGCTTTTGCCAAAACTCGGCTGGATTAGAGCGGTTAAAATCGGCTAAGGTCGAGATTTCCGCTAACGTACGATTTGGAAACAGTTCCGCCATAATCGCTTTTACTTGCGGACTGATATGTTGGCTTGCGATTTCACCTGCAATACGGTGCCCATTTTTGCCCCAAGCCCACGCAGGGTTTGCTGCAACTAAGCTCATTAAGAGAAACGTAATGACAGCTCCAAATGATATTGATCGAATTTGCATGATAATGAATCCCCGTTTCTAGTTATGCTTGTTGTTTTATAGTATAACAATTAAGATGGTCTGTAGCCCCAGCGTTGCATAATCGTTTGATCTACACCAATGTGATCTAGCATACGTGCCACCACAAAATCGACTAAATCAGCTATGCTGTTAGGTTCATGATAAAAGCCAGGTGCAGCAGGCATGATTGTCACACCCATCTTTGATAGTTTGAGCATGTTCTCTAAATGAATCGTCGAAAAAGGCATTTCACGAGGAACGATAATGAGCTGTCCTCGCTCTTTAATGACCACATCAGCTGCACGCTCAACCAGGTTATCACTCGCTCCCGTCGCAATAGCTGATAAAGTACCGGTTGAACAAGGACATACGACCATCTGTTTTGGTGCCGCTGAACCTGATGCCACCGGCGAAAACCATTCATCTTTGCCACAAGCGATTATTTGGCCTGCTTTAGCGTCAAAACGCTCGGTAAAAAAAGCAGCAACAGCTTCGGGTTTACTTGGTACTTTTAGATTTTCTTCTGTCGCTAATACCACTTTGGCCGCTGATGAAATTAGTACGTACACTTGGTACTCCGCTTTCACTAAGAGCTCCAATAAACGCAGCGCATATGGTGTGCCGGATGCCCCAGTAATTGCTAAGGTAATACGCTTATCCCATGCTGAGGGGGTGGTGAATTGAGCTTGATTCATGAATAATTACTCTTTGTTAAATCGTGCTGATAACGCATTCAATAATTTATCATGAATGCCTGCAAATCCACCGTTACTCATGACTAAAATATGATCAGATGGTTGCGCTTCTTTGACGACAGCTTCTACTAATTTGTCCACATCTTGATAAGGGTGTACTGGCGCCACACTATCGCGCGCAACCTCGTCAATGGACCAGCTTAAGCTGGCAGGTTCAAAAATATAAACCTCATCTGCTTGTGCCCAAGACTCAGTTAACTGATCTTTATGAATACCTAATTTCATGGTGTTAGAACGTGGTTCTAAAATTGCTAAGATCCGTTGTACACCAACATTGGCTTTTAGCCCTTCGACTGTCGTTTTAATCGCAGTAGGATGGTGCGCAAAATCATCATAAACCGTGATATTAGCGACTGTTCCTTTGATTTCCATACGGCGCTTGACGTTAACAAACTCACTTAACGATTCGATAGCAATATCAGTGGTAACGCCCACATTATGGGCTGCTGCAATCGCCATTAAACCGTTATGTACGTTATGATCCCCAATTAAAGACCAATTGACTTCACCTTGAAGTTGACCTTGATAATATACTTCAAAACGTCCGCCATCAGCTTGGGTCTTCTGTGCGGTCCAATCTTTAGAAATAAATTCTTGCGTCGTCCAGCACCCCATTTCCAAGACATCTTGCATGTTGTTATCGTGTTTCTCCGACAATATCAGACCATTGGCAGGTACTGAACGAACCAAATGATGGAACTGTTTTTTGATCGCATTAAGATCATCAAAAATATCAGCATGATCAAATTCAAGATTATTGAGTACCAATGTCCGCGGACGATAGTGGACAAACTTAGAGCGCTTATCAAAAAACGCACTGTCATATTCATCCGCCTCAATGACAAAAAAATTGCCTTCACCAATGCGTGCTGATACGCCAAAATTCTCCGGCACACCGCCAATCAGAAAACCGGGGGTATAACCGGCGAACTCTAAAATCCACGCAAGTACACTAGAGGTTGATGTTTTCCCATGTGTGCCAGCAACAGCCAATACCCAGCGATCTTTCAATAAATTATCTAAGAGCCATTGTGGTCCAGATGTATAGGGTAGATTTCGATCTAATACATATTCGACTGCAGGATTACCTCGTGACATTGCATTACCGATAATGACCATATCGGGCTCAGGTTCAAATTGTGCAACATCATACCCTTCGGTCAATGTAATACCGAGCCCTTCAAGTTGAGTGCTCATTGGTGGATAGACATTTCGGTCAGACCCAGTCACTGTGTGCCCAAGTGATTTAGCTAGTGCGGCTATTCCGCCCATAAAGCTGCCACAGATCCCTAATATATGTACATGCATATCGAATTTCTTTTATGGTAAGTAGGATAATAATCAATATCATACTTTAGCAGATATTAGCCCCATAACCTACCATTAGACGGTTTTGAAATATCAATCTCGGTTAACATCTGCAGTAAATATAGGTACACTAGATATACAGGGAAAGTACAACAATAATAAAAACCTTTCCGATGGAGTTATGCTCCTCTGTACCCTACATAAACATAAAAAGGTTTTTAACTCATGAAGCGACTCAATTCGCGTCTACAACAAGACGGTGCTCCACTCGAACTCATTCTATTAATTCGTACACTTTTAGCTGGCTGTAAAGAAATCTCCTTTCGTGTTTCTCAAGGTGCTTTAGCCGGTGTATTAGGCTCGACCTTATCTGAAAACGTGCAAGGTGAAACCCAAAAGAAGCTTGATGTTATTTCCAACCAAATCCTCAAAGATACCTTAAGTGAATCAGGGTACGTCAAAGCTATTTCTTCTGAAGAAGAAGATGATGTGGTGCCGTGTAATCCAGAAGGTAAGTATTTGGTGAGTTTTGATCCTTTAGATGGATCTTCTAATACAGAAATCAACTCTTTGATTGGGACGATTTTCTCCATCACTCATGCCCCCCAATGGATGGAGCCGGATGATCCCTCCGCATTCCTTCAACCTGGTACCCAAATCGTAGCCGCGGGTTATGTCTTGTATGGCCCGTCAACGATGCTCGCGATGACCACTGGTCGCGGAACTCACCTGTATACATTAGATAAAACCCATGGTGGTTTCTTAGTAACAGAAGCCAATTTACAAGTACCTAAAGATACTAGCGAATTTGCCATTAATGCATCGAATCAACGTCATTGGGAACAACCTATCCAAGATTACGTAAGTGATTTACTTCTAGGGATCGATGGTCCGCGCGGTAAAGATTACAACATGCGTTGGGTCGCAGCGATGGTGGGTGATATTCACCGGGTCTTATGTCGTGGTGGCATATTTGCCTATCCATTTGATAAACGAAATCCCAATAAACCAGGCAAATTACGTCTTCTATATGAAGCCAACCCAATGGCATTTTTGATGGAACAAGCAGGTGGCTTAGCCTCTACTGGTCAAGGGCGCATTATGGAAGTGATGCCGACAGAGATCCATCAGCGTGTACCTGTGATTATTGGTTCTGCCAATGAGGTAGAAGCATGTTTGGGTTATTACAACGATACTCAAAACAACGAATAAAGCAGGATTGCAGCATCATCAGTTGGTTATGCGCCAATATAATCAAGCCGTATATGACGTAAATATGCGGCTTTTTTAGGTTTTACTCAATATTTTTCGTATACTATCTCTTAATCAATATATTATTAAAAATAATTAGAGTCCTACTATGTATCGTTCACTCCACAGTATTCGTTTGTGTCTCAGTCTATGGTTACTCATTGTGACCAGCGCCAGTGCATTAGCTAACACCAGTAAGCCTTCTGAGTTGTATTGGGAAGATATGGTACCCAAAGGTTTTATTGCACCAGAAGTCACTGTCGACCACATGAATAATATGTCACAAGCTGCGCCAAATGCACCGGTACTCGAGGAACTCAACGGTCAATTTGTCAAGATACCTGGGTTTGTAGTCCCTTTAGAAGGCACAGCAGAGCTCACTACTGAATTTTTACTTGTCCCTTATTTTGGTGCTTGTATTCATGTCCCGCCCCCACCTTCAAATCAAATCGTCTACGTGACATTCAAGGACGGAGTCCCTATTGATAATTTATATGATGCCGTTTGGGTCGTTGGTACTTTATCAACCAAAGGCTGGAGTGGCGATATTGCCTCAGTGGGTTATACACTTGAAGGAGTTGAAGTTCAGCCTTACGAGTAAGGCCGAATAAACAGTGTGGTACTTATACCGGTATCACTTTCCAAGATAGTAGCTGCGCTCTTTGACTATCATCTATTTTAGCAGAGCGCTGCGTTTGATAATCAAAATGAACTAATGTTGTTGACCCTTTAGCGACGAGTTTATCTTGTTGATGTAGCTCTTGATACACGACAAATGAGCTATTCCCTATTCGCTCAATACCCGTTGTGACAGTGACATCATGTCCGTAATGAATTTGCGCGACAAAATCGACTGTGAAACTAGCAACGATTAATGGCCAATTAGCCAAATCCAGCTCAGGGGTAAACACTTTAAAAATAGGTTCTCGCGCCGTTTCAAACCACTGCGGCACTACCGTGTTATTCACATGCCGCAGCGCATCTGTCTCATAAAACCGAATTTTAAATGTTTCCGTTAACATCATCTATCCTTGCAACATCGGTTTCAAGAAGCGCCCAGTATGAGATATTGCCACCTCGGCTACTTCTTCAGGGGTTCCTTGGGCGATAATTTGTCCACCGCCAGAGCCACCTTCAGGTCCCAAATCAACAATCCAATCGGCTGTTTTAATAACATCCAAATTATGCTCAATAACCACCATAGTGTTACCTGCATCACGCAGTTTGGTTAACACTTCCAATAACTGTTTAATATCATGAAAATGGAGACCGGTCGTAGGCTCATCTAAGATATACAATGTTTGACCTGTATCTCGTTTAGATAGCTCTTTGGCTAATTTGACCCGTTGTGCTTCCCCTCCCGATAGCGTCGTCGCCGCTTGGCCTAAACAAATATAAGATAAGCCCACATCCATTAACGTCTGTAACTTACGGTTAATTGCAGGAATGGCATCAAAGAAATCTCGGGCATCTTCCACCGTCATTTCGAGGATTTCATGAATATTTTTACCTTTATAACGAATTTCTAAGGTCTCGCGATTGTACCGTTTTCCTTTACACACATCGCAGGGCACATAGACATCTGGTAAAAAGTGCATTTCCACCTTAATCATCCCATCACCTTGACACGCCTCACAACGACCGCCTTTAACGTTAAAGCTAAATCTGCCGGGCTTGTAACCGCGAGAACGCGCTTCTTGCGTGCCTGCAAACATTTCACGGATAGGCGTAAAAATACCAGCATACGTTGCAGGATTGGAACGTGGAGTGCGACCAATTGGGCTTTGGTCAATATCCACCACTTTATCTAATAATTCTAACCCTTTCATTGTTTTATATGGCGCGGGTTCACCCAAAGTGGCGTTATTCAGTTCTTTTTGGGCAATTTTATAAAACGTATCGTTAATCAGTGTCGATTTACCCGAACCAGAGACACCGGTCACGCAGGTCATTACTCCTGTTGGAATTTTCAAAGTGACATCTTGGAGGTTATTGCCAGTTGCACCAGTAAGCTCTAGCCATTGCTTATTTTTCGCTTTATTACGCTTCTTAGGAATGGCAATCCCTTCACGGCCAGATAAATACTTACCCGTCAATGAATCAGGCGAGTTTTTAATATCTTCCATCGTGCCTTGTGCAATAATTTGACCACCATGTACACCGGCCCCTGGACCGATATCCACAATATAATCGGCTTCACGGATCGCATCCTCATCATGCTCCACCACGATCACGGTATTACCCAAATCACGTAAATGCCGCAACGTTTGCAATAAGCGCTCATTATCACGTTGATGCAAACCGATCGATGGCTCATCAAGCACGTACATGACCCCCACCAAACCGGCACCAATTTGACTAGCTAATCTAATGCGTTGTGCTTCGCCGCCCGATAAAGTATCAGCGCTTCTTTCTAACGATAGATAGTTCAAACCCACATTGACTAAGAAGTTTAAGCGGTCTTGAATTTCTTTTAAGATCTTCTCTGCAATCGCTGCGCGTTGGCCAGTTAGGGCCAAATTTTTAAAAAAGGCCAGCGAATCGGCAATCGACATGGTCGCCACAGTGGGCAGATTCGTCTTTTCAATAAATACATTTCGAGCTTCTAGACGCAAACGCGAACCCGCACAGGTAGAACAAGGTTGCTGAGCTAAGTATTTAGATAACTCATCACGGACCGTATTGGATTCGGTATCTTTGTAACGGCGCTCCATGTTTGGGATGATCCCTTCAAATGGATGCTTTCGTTGCATAATATCGCCACGTTCATTGATATATTTAAAGCTAATACTTTGACCCTTCGACCCGTTTAGAACAATGTCTTGAGATTTTTTATCAAGTTCATTAAAGGGGGTATTCAAGTCAAACTCATAATGCTCAGCCACCGCTTGCAGCATTTGAAAATAATAATAACTGCGCTTATCCCAACCGCGAATCGCGCCACCCGACAAACTCAACTCATCATTACTCACCACGCGTAGGGGATCAAAAAATTGTCTAGTACCTAGTCCATCACATGTTTGACATGCCCCTGCCGGGTTATTAAACGAGAACATGCGCGGTTCAAGTTCGCTGATTGAATAGCCACAGTGCGGACAAGCAAAATTTGCCGAGAAAATAATCTCCTCCGCCGCCGCGTCATCCATATAAGCAACTTTCGCATTTCCACCAGAGAGCCCTAACGCCGTCTCAAAAGACTCAGCCAATCGAAGCTGTAAATCATCGCGTACTTTAAACCGGTCAACGACCACTTCAATCGTATGTTTTTTATGTAAATCAAGTGTCGGAGGATCGGATAGATCACAGACTTCACCATCAATACGAGCGCGAATAAACCCTTGTGCAGAAAGTCCCTCTAAGGTTTTTAAATGCTCACCTTTACGGTCTTGAACGACAGGCGCTAGTAACATTAACTTTGTCCCTTCCGGCATCGCCAACACTCGATCCACCATTTGGGATATGGTCTGGGCATCAAGTGGTACATCATGCTCAGGACAGCGAGGCACACCAACGCGAGCAAATAACAAACGCAAGTAATCGTATATTTCAGTAATGGTCCCGACGGTTGAACGCGGATTATGAGAAGTGGATTTTTGTTCAATAGAAATCGCCGGAGATAAACCTTCAATGTGGTCAACATCGGGTTTTTCCATCATAGAAAGAAATTGTCTAGCATAGGCGGATAAAGATTCAACGTAACGACGTTGACCTTCAGCATACAAAGTATCAAAGGCGAGTGAGGATTTACCTGAACCAGAAAGACCGGTAATAACGACCAATTTATCGCGCGGTAAATCTAAGGAAATGTTTTTAAGGTTGTGCGTACGCGCACCACGAACTTCTATTTTATCCATGCAACCGTTTCAATATGCAAAACCTGTAGTATGACAGAATCGTTTGAGATTACGACATATTAAGGTGATTAAAATTAATAAATACAATACGCATTTTTGCCGGTTTTGATCATAAACCCTTTTTGGCACTTTTGCTTTGCAGGTCATAGATTTTACTTCGCGAAAAATATGCTAAACTGCGTGTCTTTTTTAATAATGAAAAGTAGTCATATCTGTGAACGCTACGGAATTTCGCGCGGCTTTAACCCTCGCAGCCATTTATATTCTTCGAATGCTGGGCCTATTCATGGTCGTGCCAGTATTAGCGATCTTGGCACGTGATTTTCCCGACTATTCTCCACTATTAGTTGGCTTAGCGATTGGTGGCTATGGACTAACCCAAGCCCTACTGCAAATACCAATGGGTATGCTCTCTGATAAAATTGGCCGTAAACCGGTTATTATTGGTGGCCTATTATGTTTTGCATTAGGAAGCTTAGTGGCCGGTCTGGCTTCAGATATGACATGGTTAATTATTGGTCGAGTACTGCAAGGAGCAGGAGCCATTGCTGGCGCGGTTATGGCGCTTGCTGCCGATGTCACGCGTGAGTCACAGCGCACCAAGGTGATGGCGATTATCGGTGTGTCGATTGGCTTATCTTTTTATTTAGCGCTGATTTTGGGCCCCATTATTTCAGGTATGTATGGCTTAAGTGGGATCTTTTTTATCACTGTATTGCTTAGTATTACTGGCATTGGATTGGTCCTATTTTTAGTACCTAACGCCACTAATGTAGCGCCAAGTGCCGATACTTTGCCACGCTTTAGCCAATTGCGTGTATTACTGACTCATCCTCAGCTGCGTCTGTTAAACATCAGTGTTTGCGTATTACATATGATGATTACTATTTTATTTGTACAACTACCTCAAATGTTAAGTGCCACAGGCATTGCTCTAGCACAACAATGGACGTGGTATTTACCTGTTTTGCTGATATCTATCGTCGGATTATTAGGATTAATGCGTGTCGCTAAAATTCATCCTAAATTAGTCATGCAAATCAGCATTATTGCAATGACACTGTGTTTCATTGGTTTTGGATGGGAGAGAGAACACTCATTAGCACTCTGGCAGTTATATGCTTTTGCTATATTATTTTTCATTGGGTTTAACTATTTAGAGGCCAATATTCCAGCATTAGTATCGAGTATCGCACCAGCCGGTAGCAAAGGAAGTGCCATGGGTATCTATGCCAGTTTTCAATTTTTTGGTGCTTTTTTAGGCGGCACTATTTCTGGCCTCCTGATCAGTTCATTTTCGGAAAATACGCTCTATACTACGTGTTCAGTGATTGGGATATTGTGGCTGGTAATTATTTCATTTTTAAGCCACCATGAACGCCTAAAACGCGTTACACTTAATCTCAAAGACACACGATATTCAGTTGCTGAAGTGGCAGAACGTTTACAGGCAATTGCTGGAATAAAAGATATCACTGTCGTTGAGGACGAGCGAGCAGCTTATTTAAAAGTTGATCCGCACACATTCGATTTAACATTAGCTCAACAAGCAGTGCAATAATAACGAGGTATAACATGGCAACAAAAGGTGTTAATAAAGTAATTATAGTGGGTAACTTAGGCAACGATCCTGAAGTTAAAAATTTACCTAATGGTGGTGTTGTGGCTAATCTAAGTGTCGCCACGAGCGAAAGCTGGAAAGACCAACAAGGACAACCGCAAGAGCGCACTGAATGGCATCGTATTACTATGTATCGTCGTTTAGCTGAGATTGCAGGCGAATACTTAAAGAAAGGCTCTAAGGTATACCTCGAAGGCAAATTACAAACGCGTAAATGGCAAGATCAACAAGGTAATGATCGTTACACGACAGAGATTATTGCTGATCAAATGCAAATGCTTGATTCCCGTGGTCAAGGCGGTATGGGCGGTGGCAACCAAGGCGGTGGATATAATCAGCCCCAATCAAATTATGGTGGACAAAACCAGGCTCCACAAGCAACTGGTGGGTATAATAAACCTCAACAAGCACCAGTTCAGGCACCTAGCACACCGGCTCCTCAAGAACCAAACTTTGAATACGATGACGATATTCCGTTCTAAGGAAGCAACCGTTTCTAACAATTAAAAACAGCCAGATATCACATTTCTTGATGTTATCTGGCTTTTTTATATCAATTACACTTAAAAAAGTATGCATTAAAGTGAAACATATCATAAAATGCTTGTCAGATATTAAGACCCTTAATAATTACAGAATAAAGGCTTGTCATGTTTAAAAAGCTGCGTGGTTTATTTTCAAATGATTTATCCATCGATTTAGGTACCGCTAATACACTGATTTATGTCAAAGACCAAGGCATTGTACTTAACGAACCTTCCGTTGTTGCGATTAGAGAAGAGCGAGCTGGCGCACCTAAAAGTGTTGCCGCCGTGGGTAGTGATGCAAAGAAGATGCTTGGCCGAACCCCCGGTAATATTAAAGCTATTCGTCCTATGAAAGATGGCGTTATCGCTGACTTTAATGTAACAGAAAAAATGTTGCAGCATTTTATTAAACAAGTTCATGATAATAACTTTCTACGTCCCTCACCACGTGTTCTCGTGTGCGTCCCTTGTGGTTCAACCCAAGTCGAACGTCGAGCTATTAAAGAATCTGCCGAAGGCGCTGGGGCACGCGACGTATATTTGATTGATGAACCAATGGCGGCTGCTATTGGTGCAGGATTACCAGTATCAGAACCCACCGGCTCTATGGTGGTGGATATTGGTGGTGGTACTACTGAAGTTGCGATTATTTCACTCAACGGTGTTGTGTATTCATCATCTGTACGTATCGGTGGTGACAAATTTGACGAAGCCATCATTAATTATGTCCGCCGTAATTTTGGTTCATTAATCGGTGAAGCGACAGCAGAGCGTATCAAGCATGAAATTGGTGCGGCTTATCCTGGTGAAGATGTCCAAGAAATAGAAGTCCGTGGTCGTAATTTAGCTGAAGGTGTCCCACGCAGTTTTGTACTCAATAGCAATGAAATCTTAGAAGCACTTCAAGAGCCACTCACTGGCATTGTTTCTGCGGTAATGGTAGCACTTGAGCAATCTCCACCGGAACTCGCTTCCGATATTTCTGAACATGGTATGGTCTTAACTGGTGGTGGTGCATTGTTACGTGACTTAGATCGTTTACTGATGGAAGAGACCGGTATCCCTGTCGTGATTGCTGATGATCCGCTTACTTGTGTCGCTCGTGGAGGTGGTAAAGCATTTGATCTCATCGACCATCACGGCGGCGACTTATTCTCTCCAGAATAAAGAGTAAAGGCAACGATGGGTTGCCTTTTTTATTATGAAACCGATATTCAACCGTGGTCCCACTTTAGAATCCCGATTATTAATTGTAGTCGTGCTTTCTCTCGGCTTGCTTATCTCTGACGGCCTTTATGGCGTTTTCAAACCTTTACGCAGCTTACTGACCACGCTCGTCTCCCCAGTGCAATATATCGCGAGCTTACCTGCAGTATTTCTCGATGCTAGTACCGATAGAATTATTTCCCAAGAGCAACTTATCACAGAGAATGAAGCGTTAATCCAACAACTAGTTATACTGCAAGCCGATAATCAACGATATCAAAGTTTACAAGCTGAAAATGAACAGCTCCGTAAATTACTTGATGCCCCGATCCAAACGAATTTGCCCAAAAAAGTCGCCGAACTGATGGCTGTGGATAATAATCCTTACTCCTTGCAGGTACTCATTAACAAAGGCAGTATTAACGGTGTATTTAATACCCAACCGGTTATTGATGACCAAGGTGTCGTGGGCCAAATTGTCGATGTTGCACAAACGACCTCTCGCGTATTACTGGTTTCTGATTTATCGCATGCCATTCCTGTGCGTATCTTACGTAATAATTTACGCCTTATCGCAAACGGCAGTGGTGAACTGAATCTCTTAAATATCAAACATGTACCTCATAGTGCCGATGTAGCCGAAGGTGATATTTTAATTACATCTGGACTGGGCAATGTCTTCCCAGAAGGATATCCAGTAGCAGTGATTTCACAAATTAAACGTGATGAAGGTCGCCCTTTTGCTATGGTTAAAGCCACTCCTCTGGCCCGGTTAGATAGACTTCGTTATCTGCTACTCTTAGGTCAACAAGAGATGCCATTGGCACCATTAAGTGCAACGGAAAACAGAGTGATTAAAGGGGATTTAAATGAATAAACGCTACGTTATTTATTTGTCCATATTCATCGCTTTAGTACTCGAAGTAATACCGATGCCTTTAGACGTAGCCATGTATAGACCTGACTGGCTATTATTAGTATTAGTGTATTGGAATATCGCCTTACCACAGCGAGTCAACCTTGGTTTAGCGTTTGCTTGCGGAGTCATATTAGATATTTTACTGGGTTACAGTTTAGGCCTGAACAGCTTAGCATTAGTGGTGGTCATTTATATTTCCTCATTACATTACCAACGATTACGTAATTATTCGGTGTGGCAGCAAATGGTCTTACTTGGCCTTTTAACCGCGTTATACAACTTAATCATCTTTTGGTTACAACATTGGCTGACTAATGTGTATTTCCAATTCAGTTATTTTTGGCCAATCGTCACCACTGTCTTTTTGTGGCCTTGGTTATTTTGGATATTACGTAAAATACGTCGTCAGATGGGTTTATCATGACTCAACTTTACCAGCAATATCACCCACTAGTGCTTGCCTCTGCCTCACCACGTCGTGTTGAGCTGTTAAGTCAATTAGGGGTCGATTTTGACCAAATCCCAGCTGATATTGATGAAGCGGTACTGCATGATGAAAAAGCGCATGATTATGTCCAAAGAGTCGCTAGGGAAAAAGCCTGTGTTATAGCAGGTTCTCATAGCGATAAATATATTCTTGGGAGTGATACGAGTATTCATATCGATGGCCAAATCTTAGGTAAACCATCCGATAAAGCGCATTTTACAGAAATGATGAACCTATTATCAGGTCAGTCCCATGAAGTTATCACGGCAATATGTGTCGCAACTCTAATCAATACTAAGATGAAAATTACTGAAAGTGTGGTGACTTCAACCGTTACCTTTGCAACAGTATCAACTCAACAAATAGAAGCTTACTGGGAAACAGGTGAACCGCTTGGTAAAGCCGGTGGTTATGCGATTCAAGGGATGGGTGGCCAATTTGTTACGCATATTGATGGTAGCTACAGTGGTATTGTTGGCTTACCATTAGCCCAAACCGTATTATGCTTACAAGATGCTGGCGTGATATCGTCTTAAGTCAAGGATTATAAGAATATGAGTGCTGAGTTATTAATCAACGTTACCCCATCTGAGTCTAGAGTCGCATTAATCGATAATGGTATTTTGCAAGAAATTCATATTGAGAGGCATACTAAACTAGGTTTGGTTGGGAATATATACCGTGGCAAAGTTTCACGAGTACTCCCCGGAATGCAAGCTGCATTTGTGGATATTGGCTTTGATAAGGCCGCTTTTTTACATGCATCCGATATCGTGATCCATAATGAAGTCGTCGATGATGTTAATCCAAATCACATTACTAAAAAAGATATTCGTGAATTAGTTCGGGATGGACAAGATATTGTCGTCCAAGTCGTCAAAGAGCCAATTGGGACTAAAGGGGCCCGATTGACTACGGATATTACTATTCCTTCACGCTATTTAGTCTTTATGCCTTCGGTGACACATGTTGGTGTCTCGCAACGCATTGAAGACGCAGATGAGCGCGAACGTTTGAAAGATATCGTATCCAAATTTTGTGATGAAAATGGCGGATTCATTTTACGCACGGCTGCTGAGGGGGTAAACGAACACGAGCTGGAAGCTGATGCTGAGTTCCTTAAGCGTTTATGGGACATTATTCAAACCCGCATGAAAACCAAAGCCAACAATGTGTTGTTTGAGGATTTACCGCTAGCTCGTCGTGTTATCCGAGACTTTACGGGAACTGAAATTGAAAAAATTCGCATTGATTCCAAACTCTCATTTAATGAGCTAGTTGAATTTACACAAGAATATGTCCCTGAGTTACACGATAAACTTGAATACTATAAAGGTGAACGACCTATTTTCGATTTATATGATGTCGAAAATGAAGCGCAACGCGCCTTAAAACGACGAGTAGATCTTAAGTCGGGTGGTTATTTGATCATTGATCAAACTGAAGCCATGACAACCATAGATATTAATACTGGCGCATTTGTCGGTCATCGGAATTTAGAAGAAACCATTTTTAATACTAATGTAGAAGCGACCCAGGCGATTGCTCGTCAGTTACGTTTACGTAATTTGGGAGGGATGATTTTAATTGATTTTATCGATATGACGGAACCTGACCACCAAAGACGTGTCTTACAATCATTAACCCATGCTTGTAGTTTCGATCGTGCCAAGACCAATATTCATGGTTTTACCGCCTTAGGGTTAATTGAAATGACGCGAAAGCGTACACGTGAAAGTCTTGAGCATACGCTATGTGAAGATTGTCCTGTGTGCGAGGGACGAGGCTCAATTAAGACGATTGAAACGATTTGCTTTGAGGTAATGCGTGAAATTGTTAGAGTGAATCGTGCTTATGATGCTGATAAATTTGTTGTCTATGCATCCCCTGCGGTTGCTGAAGCCTTAATGGGGGAAGAATCGGCGATGTTGGCAGAAGTTGAGCTTTTTGTCGCGAAACAAATCAATGTCCAAACAGAACATTTATATAACCAAGATAAATTCGATGTGGTAATGATGTAATTTATGAGTACCAGCAGCAAAAATACATGGCTATACCAAACCCTATCAGTGATCTGGCGCACCAGTGCCGTGATCGTGGTGTGTTTTGCTGTGCTTTTAACCGCTATACGCTTGGCTTTGCCGCATACTAATGAAGTGAACAAATATGTTTCTACTTTTCTCTCACAGCAATTAAATGCCGATATCAGTATTACCGAGATTGAAGGATATTGGGCAGGCAGTGGTCCACGTCTCAGCCTTCATAAGGTCGCTTTACGGCCGCTAAAAGAAACGAATAACACCTCACAATCAATTGAATTCACATTAGAAAATATTTATGTTGAGATAGATATGCTGGCGTCTTTGTTGAGCTGGGATATCGTGACTGATAAGTTTGAACTACAAGGTTTAGCTCTTGATTTGGACATCAGTCGCGCTGCAACCTCACCAGACCAAAATGACGCTATCTCTGCGCTTCAAGCAGCTGACACAGACCCCAATTTACCGCAATTACTCAAAGATATATTGCTACATCGCCTTGAATATTTCTCTGTCATCGATTCACATGTTGATCTTAAATTTGATAACCAAACCCAACGCATCGATATAGCCAACTTACTATGGTTAAACAAAGGTTTAATACATAAAGGTCAAGGTGAAATCTTTTTTAATAACAATGCGCAAAACAACGCACAACTCTCAGCTCAACTGACAGGCAGTGCTAGTAACTTAAACGGCACTATTTTTTTAGAAATACAAAATATAGCATTTGGTCAGTTGTTAGCTAATTATCTCCCCAGTTATATTTCGTTAGATGAGAGTGTCGCTCAAGGAAACGCATGGTTTACTATCACACAATCTGAATTAAATCGTGTGAGTGGTCAAATCACACCGACTCAATTACGCTGGTCAACTGATAACGATACACTGGTGACGAGTATTCAAAACATCGATTTCATGGCAGTTCCTGACGTCCAAGATTGGCATGTATACGCACAAAATGTCGTCATTGGGATTGATGATGAAATAATCTCTACTGATTTTAGTGTCCATAGTTCAGCAGAGGGAATATTGACGCTCACTAGTGACGCTCCTTTTGATGTGACTCCCCTTCGGCATCTAGGTGAATTCTTTCTCCCTAACACGCAACAGTTATGGTTTGAACAGGCTGAACCTAAGGCAACTGTGGAACAATTATCACTATTCAAAAATAGTGATTATTGGGGTGCTCATATTGCGTTGAACCCCGTTGCTTTTGAACAAACAACACTACCTGGTATCAACGCACTTGGGCTAGATGTTTATGCATTTCAGGATCTGACTAACACCACAGTGAAGCACGCCCCGCCAGTGCAAATGGGTATATCATTAACAGCACAAGATGATGTACTGCAGACAGATCAGCTACTCGCGCAGAATTTAGCACTAGAAACATTAACCGCTCAGTTATATTTCCAAATATCACCATTCTCAGTATCGATGCTACCCTCGCATTTAACTATCAATACTGACCTTGTAGACGCTGCGTTAGCGTTTTCTTATCGAGCTGATATTGATGTGCTCGCATTACAAGGCTCTTTTTCACCCACTAAGATTGAACATGTCGTCAAACTTTTACCTACTCATTTAATGGGAAAGAATACGTATAATTACCTCAAAAGAGCATTAACAACGACAAACCAAACAGGTCGAGTAGACCAAGCCGAACTATTATGGTTCGGTGCAGCTCAGGATTTTCCATTTGAACGAAACAATGGAATTTTTCAAGCCCAACTGACAATGCGAGAAGGTGAATTTGCTTTTTCACCTGATTGGCCAGCTTTAAGTGAGATGGATCTGCACCTAGCATTTGAAAATAATAACTTAACCATGCAAGCCCCGACGGGTAAATTATTAGATGTCACATTATCTGATCTCAATGCGACCCTTCCAGGACTAAATAGTCAAAGTGTATTAACCATCGATGCGAAAGGAGAAGGAACGGGTTTTGCGCTTGCCTCATTGATGCAACAATCAAGTATGGCAGACTCTCTAGGTAAAATACTGACTGAAAACATCATTATCTCTAATGAATTAAGTGCTGATGTAAATCTTACTATACCACTCGACTCGGCTGACATAATGGTTACTGGCAAGGTAAATCTACCTAATAACTACGTGCAGTTTTTAGATGTGGATTTCGCGCTGACCCAAGCTAAAGGACAAGTTGCATTTACCAATGCACAGATTGAAATCGAACAACTCTCTGCCGAATTATTCGACCAACCTATCAAACTCTCTTTCATAGGAGATACCACAACTGACGGCTACCAAGCAAATGCTACCCTAGACGGGGATTGGGATATCGCAGCATTAGCAAGTCGTGCTAGTCCAGAGTATGCAGACGTTGTGAAGGGCTTCACCACATGGTCAGGTGACCTCTCGTTATTATTTCCAAAACGTAAGGGAGTAGATTACGAATTCACTATTAACAGCGATCTGGTCGGCATCACACATGAGTTACCTGAGCCATTTGCTAAAACCAAAGATGTAATAATGCCACTTTCAATCCGTTTATCCGGCGCCAACTTAGCGACTCAAGTCAATGCCACGCTAGGTAATGAGATCCGCTTTGATGGGATCATTCCACATAAAGAAAAACAGTTTTCCCGCGCTCATTTAGCCTTAGGGGAGAGTGAATTCCAAGGGATGGGTGTCGGTTTTAGTATCTCTGCAGCACTTGAACAAGTAGATGTCGCATTGTGGTATCAAACTATTAGTAAATTGTTAAATGGCATGGATGGAAACGGTACACCACTATTTGGCTCGCCTGAACGCATCTTTATGCAGACTGAGAAAATGACGCTTGCTAACCAAGTGATTACTGATGTAAACGCAACAGCAAAACAAGCTGATAATAACTGGTTAATTGAACTCAATTCACGTGAGGCACGTGGTGAGATTCGCTTTTACAACGATTGGCTAGGTCGTGGTATCGATATCCAAGCCGATTATATCAACGTCACCTCGTTAAATGCGTTAACAAGCGATAATATTGATGGACAGCTTGAGACTGCTCAGCCAAGGGTTGCCCTTTCTGACAATGAATATGTATCATCACCGCGGGTCTTACCCCAGCAGCTCCCACCTATCGCATTTACCTGTACTCAATGTCGATTCTTAGATAATTACTTAGGCGAAGTTATTCTGCAGACAAAGCCCACTGAAAAGGGGCTTGAGATTACGCAATTACGTACGCAAAACGACCATGGTGGTGT
Organism: Glaciecola sp. HTCC2999; assembly: GCF_000155775.1. GTDB lineage: Bacteria > Pseudomonadota > Gammaproteobacteria > Enterobacterales > Alteromonadaceae > Opacimonas. The sequence goes on along the minus strand of NZ_DS989811.1, from coordinate 136,338 downwards.
TAATCTTACCGGCACATGGACAGATAAAACCTTTGTTAAAGGGCGCATTGAAAGTGACGATTTTGGGGCCTTTTTAGATGAATTTAACTTCTCGACAGGGATTAAAGACTCACAGGCAAGTTTCGAGGTTGAACTGAACTGGGATAACGCCCCGTTTGATTTTGATTTTGCCAATGTTAACGGTGCTGTAGATTGGTCATTAACGGATGGTTACATTACCGAAATCAGTGATAAAGGCTCACGGATATTCACGTTGTTATCCTTAGATTCTTTAGTACGCAAGCTCAGTTTAGATTTTAGAGATGTCTTTGCTAAAGGCTTTTTCTACGACAAAATCAATGGCACTATGAGTATCGAAAATGGCATTGCTTTGACTGACGATACGATTGTAGACGGTGGTGCTGGTGAAATTGAGATCACCGGCTATACTGATTTAGTCGAGCAACAACTTAACTATACAGTATCATTTGCTCCGAATGTCACAGGTAACTTACCAGCCTTAGTTTACTTCATGGTCAACCCGCCTACTGCAATAGCTGCGTTAGCGGTGAATCAAGTACTGACATCAACAAAGGTATTTTCTAATATTAATTATTCCATAAAGGGGAATTTTGATGCCCCTGTCATCACAGAACTAGAACGTCAAAGCACTGAAATCGATCTCCCAAAACGGGCAAATGCACAGCGTGTATTAGACGAAGATGAACCGCTCACTGAATTGGATAAACAGCCTTTAGTCCCGATTATCCAACCCACGGATAATTAGTTATGCCAAGTCATCCGATAAACCTTGTCGCTATTCAGCTAGTGTCATCGCCTCATGTTGATGATAATTTTGTACAAGTTATCCAGCAAATTGAGCACGCACAAGAAAATTGGGATAATGATCTTCCCACATTAATTGTGCTTCCTGAATGCTTTGCCTTTTTTGGTGGAAAAGACAAGGAGGCGTTGTTGTTACTCTCAGATGAGAAGCAACAATTACTCCATGATAAACTGTCAGACATTGCTAAAACGTATCATATTTGGCTAGTTGCAGGTTCAATCCCTACCCCGTCGCCAGATCCCAATAAAATGTTCGCTACCGCTTGGTGTTTTGACCCGTCTGGTGAATTAGTTGCTCAATATAATAAAACACATTTATTTGACGTCAGTATTACTGACAATACGGGTACATACCAAGAATCCGCCACCACGATGCCTGGAAGTGATGTAGTGGTCTTAGATACTGAATTTGGTCGTGTCGGCATCTGTATTTGTTACGATATTCGCTTCTCAACCTTGTTTAATGCGATGGTAAAAGAAAACGCTATTGATTATTTGGTTGTACCGGCAGCTTTTACTTATCAAACAGGTCAGGCGCATTGGCATCATTTACTCGCCTCTCGCGCCATCGAATACCAATGTTATGTGATTGCCGCTAACCAAGGTGGTAGCCATTGCAATGGCCGACATACTTACGGACATTCTGCTATTTATTCCCCTTGGGGCGATGTCTTAGATATGATTGAAAATGGGGCTGGATTTGTGATTGCTAAAAGTGATCCCAACAGGCATCATGAGATAAAACATGCACTCAATGTGCAACAACACCGACAATATTTTTAGGAGAACACGTGACTGCATCAGTGCAAGCAAATTTACTCGATGCCTCAGGGGTATCGATAGCACAAGTGAACGATACACTCGGCTTATTATGTGCCCATGATGTGAACTTTGCAGACTTGTATTTTCAATCCTCTCAGCATGAAACTTGGGTACTGGAAGACGGTATCATCAAAAATGGCAGTTACAACATTGAACGTGGTGTAGGTGTCCGAGCAATTAGCGGTGAGAAAACCGGTTTTGCGTATTCTGACGATATTAATGTAGCGGCATTACACGATGCGGCAAAAGCAGCACGTACCATTGCCCCTGCGGTTAATGTCACAAAGAAAATCACTCCCTTTGCCACGCTAGCTGCGGACGCAAAATATATGAGTGATAATCCATTATTACAAATGGAAGATGCCGAGAAAATCGCGCTCTTAAAAGCCACAGATAAGTACATTCGAGAACAAGCAAGTAATGCATCTCAAGTCAGTGTCAGTATGACCGGTGTCTATGAAGAGATTCTAGTGGCTGCAACCGATGGTACTTTAGCGACTGACCGTCGTCCTTTGATCCGTTTAAACTGTTCAGTATTACTCGAAGAAGGCGACCGTCGTGAACGTGGTGCTTCCGGTGCTGGTGGGCGCTTTGCCTATGATTATTTTGTGGCTGATGATAATGGTAAACCCTTTTATGAACGTCTTGCTGATGATGCATTGCATATGGCGCGAGTAAATCTTGAAGCAGTTGATGCACCTGCTGGTAATATGCCTGTCGTATTAGGCTCAGGTTGGCCAGGTGTCTTGTTGCACGAAGCTGTAGGGCATGGGTTGGAAGGTGATTTTAATCGCAAAGGTTCCTCTACCTTCTCAGGTAAAATTGGACAACAAGTAGCGGCCAAAGGCGTAACTGTTGTAGATGATGGTACGATCTCCGATCGTCGCGGTTCAATGACTATCGATGATGAAGGGACACCTTCTCAATACAATGTATTAATCGAAGACGGTATTTTACAAGGCTACATGCAAGATAAACATAATGCAGCACTCATGGGTGTCGCACCGACCGGTAATGGCCGACGTGAATCTTATGCACACTTACCTATGCCGAGAATGACAAATACCTACATGCTTGGCGGTGAACATACCCAAGCAGATATAATAAGCACGATAAAACAAGGTGTCTTTGCACCTAATTTTGGTGGCGGACAAGTAGATATTACGTCAGGTAAGTTTGTTTTCTCAACTTCTGAAGCTTACCTTATTGAAGATGGTAAAATTTCCACACCAATTAAAGGCGCTACCTTGATCGGTAACGGTCCAGAAGTGATGGGCAAAATTTCCATGATTGGCAATGACTTATCATTAGATAAAGGCGTTGGCGTGTGCGGCAAAGATGGTCAAAGCGTGCCTGTAGGTGTAGGTCAACCGAGTCTTAAAGTAGATGAAATTACAGTGGGTGGCACTCAATAAGCACCTGTAGAATTTCAAATTTGGTGTATTCAGTGACCGCAAACCGACCACTGAATACTTGGCTTTATGATGCGCTCGGCATGACCGTTTTAAGATATTGAAATATCTCACGAGATGCTTTTGGTGGTTTATTTTGTTCCGCCTGCTTTTTTGCTTGACGAACTAATTGACGTAAACGTTGGCGGTCAAGCTCAGGATATTGATGAAGCAGCGCTTGAATAGCATCATCACCTTGTTGAATAAGTTCATCTCGAGCAACTTCAATAGCATGAAACGCTTGATTAGATTGACGCTGTTTTGCATTGAGTAATGATAATGCATGTTCAATCGGCTCTGCATCAGTTTGACGTAACAATTTACCAATAAGTTGTAATTGACGACGATATCCGTCTTTTTTCTTATTGATACGTTGAGCTAAAGCAACCGCATCAGCTAAATCTTCATTCATTGGAATGGTTTTTAGAGCTGCGGCAGATAGACCCACTAATGTTTTGCCCACATCATGCAGAGCATCGGCTTGTTGTTTGAGTTGCGTCTTACTGACCCAACCATCATCTTCATCAGGTACGGGCGTGAATTCATCGTGGGACATAACAATTAACTTTTTCTTTTGAATATGGTTCTATTATAACAACGGAACCTCGAACTTGGATAGTGAAACTAACATATGCAGACAAAACAGCAACTCGAAGACATTAAAGAAGTCGTTAGCGACGTATTAGCGATGGCCAAAGCACAAGGTGCTACGGAGGCCGAAGCGAGCATGTCTAAAGTGCAAGGGATCGCCGTATCCGCTCGTATGCAAGAAGTTGAAAATATTGAATTTACCAATGATGGTGGGCTAGGAATTTCAGTCTATGTCGGTCGTCACAAAGGGTCTGCATCTACAGCTGATTTATCCAAAGCAGCCTTATCCCTCACCGTTCAAAAAGCCATCGAAATCGCCAAACATACTGGTGAGGACGACTGTAATGGTATTGCTGATGCAAACAAGATAGCCACATATATCCCAGATTGTGATTTATATCATCCGATTGAATTAGATACCGAACAAGGGTTACGTGATGCGCTTGCCGCAGAAAAAGCCGCACTAGATTACGATAGTAAAATTACCAACTCTGATGGTGCAAGTTACAATGCCAATATTGGTTGCCGTGTCTATGGGAACTCCCATGGCTTAATTGCAGGCTACCCCAGTACTCGTTATAGCTTAAGCTGTGTCGTATTAAGTGAATCCGAAACAGATATGCAACGTGATTATGCATATGAAGTATCACGGGTTAGTAGTGAAATTGGCGCCCCGGATGTCATTGGTCGTGAAGCAGCTAAGCATGCTATAGAACGTCTAGATGCCCGTAAAATTAACACGGGCAAATATCCTGTCGTCTTTGATAAAACCATTGCCTCTAGCTTGTTTGGGCATTTTGTCGGTGCCATCAGTGGTGGCAGTTTATTCCGTAAATCCTCATATTTAATGGATTCGTTACATACGCAAGTGCTACCTAGCTGGTTAACTATTGATGAAAAACCGCACGTCAAACGCGCACTGGCAAGTTCACCTTTTGATAATGAGGGCGTTCAAACCAATGACATGCAAATCGTCACGGAAGGGGTATTACAGCATTATCTGTTAACGAGTTACTCTGCTCGTAAAATGGGTCTAGAAACGAATGGCCATGCTGGAGGCATTCATAACTGGTATATCTCTACTAATGCGCCAGATCAAGCAGCGTTGTTACAGCAGATGGGTACTGGACTATTAGTCACTGAACTGATGGGTCAAGGCGTCAATGGAGTAACAGGTGATTATTCTCGTGGGGCCGCAGGTTTCTGGGTTGAAAATGGCGTGATCCAATATCCGGTCCATGAAATCACGATTGCCGGTAACCTCAAATCCATGCTGATGAATATCGAAGCGGTTGCTAATGATATAGAAGTACGCGGTAGTATCCAAACTGGCTCAGTATTGATCAGTGAGATGCAAATCGCAGGCAATTAACGATAAGTGGCTGCTTTGATTGCTATAAATACACATCAAAACGATGCTTTTTACCTTTGATTTGCATGCTTGGTTTTTTATCTTGCAAGAAGGGTGCAGTATTCGGCCGCTTAACCACGACACGTTTTTTTGCCAATGCCAACGCTGGTGTCAATAAGTCATCAGCATCTTTGTCATGTCCGAGTAATGTTTGAAACATCTTCATCGGCTTTTTGACTGCGGCTGACTTCTTTTTATGAGGAAACATAGGATCAAGGTATACCACGTCAACACTCTGGTCGGTTGCTTTGAGTTGTGCTAAACGTGCTACAGCACTACCTGGTAATAATTGCATCCGCTGCACAATATCAGCACTCTGTGGCATAGCCCGACCCCGTACTAGGCCATCATATAATAAAGCACAGACCACGTTAGTCCGCTCTAGCATCGTCACATCACAGCCTAATGCCGCTAGCATAAAGCTATCAGTACCCAATCCAGCAGTCGCATCCACCACACTGGGATAATACTGACCTTTGATACCTACTGCTTTAGCAATCGCTTCATTCTTACCACCGCCTTTATCTTTACGATACAGTAATGCATCCGCAGCAAAATCGACACACAGAGGCTGTAATTTTGGGTCTGATAAATCTGCTAACCCCACTGCTGAAGCACCAGTGGCTTGGTCTATTGTTACCAATGCATGCTGGCCAAAGTTCGCTTGTGCCGGAGCCTCATAAATTTTTGAAAGTGATGCTAAGCCAGTAAAGTTAAGTGAGTAAGTACTTGCAAGATCTTTTAAATAATCGACTTCAACAAGGACATCATTAAATTTGATTAGCGATAATGGTGTTTGTTGTTCATTCACCAAAATGCGCAGTGGAATAATATGTTCATTAAGCATTCGTGTATTGCTCCCGAGCGCCTAGCCAACGATTAATCATGGCTTGTGCATTAGCTGGGTGATGGGTAAATAAATGTTCGGCGAGTTGTTGTACTTGTTCTAACAGATGCCCATCACGCACTAAATCTGCAATTTTCAGATCTGCAATACCCGTCTGTTTAGTCCCTAGGATCTCACCGGGTCCGCGAATTTCTAAATCCATTTGCGCAATATAAAAACCGTCATTCGAATCTCGTAATACCCCGAGTCGTTTAGTTGCCGTTTTGGATAAATTACCGTCATACATCAACACACAGTGACTCTCTATCGAACCTCGCCCGACGCGACCACGTAATTGATGTAGTTGGGCTAATCCTAGCCGCTCAGGATTTTCAATGATCATCAGACTGGCATTGGGTACATCGACTCCCACTTCAATTACCGTCGTAGCGACCAACACATCCAGCTCAGCAGCTTTAAATTGTGCCATGATGGTTTGTTTTTCCGCCGGTTTCATTCGTCCATGCACTAAACCAATGCGTAAATCAGTTAGAGCTGTACGCAATGCAATAAACGTATCTTCGGCTGCTTGGCTTTGTAAAACCTCAGATTCTTCAATCAGAGTACACACCCAATACACTTGGCGATTTGCTTCAGTTACCGACTTATGCACCCGCGCAATGATTTGGTCACGGCGTGCAGCAGGCAATACAATAGTTTGCACAGGTGTGCGACCAGGTGGAAGCTCATCTATGACCGAGGTGTTCAGATCTGCGTAAGCTGTCATCGCCAAGGTACGCGGAATCGGTGTAGCCGTCATGACGAGTTGATGCGGAAAACGCCCTTGTTGTTCACCTTTTTCTCGCAGTGCTAGGCGTTGATGTACGCCAAATCGATGCTGTTCATCAATGATCACCATCGCAAGATTCTTATATTGTACTTTTTCTTGGAATACCGCATGCGTACCAACAAGTAAATTAATATCGCCACTTTCCAATGCCGTCAATACTTGATCGCGGGCCTTACCCTTAAGCTTTCCAGCCAACCAGCCAACATGAATACCCAATGGAGATAACCATGAAGAAAAATTGTGGGCGTGTTGTTCGGCCAATAATTCGGTGGGTGCCATCAGTACCACCTGATAGCCAGCAGCAATGACGTTAAGTGCAGCTAGCGCTGCCACGAGTGTCTTACCTGATCCTACATCCCCTTGAACCAGACGCATCATGGGATATGGTTGTTGCATATCATGTTGAATTTCACGCACTACGCGGGCTTGGGCATTGGTAGGTGAAAAAGGTAACGTCTGCAAAAATGCTTGCTGCAGAGCTTCATCTTGGGCAATAGCAAAGCCAGGCTGGACTTCATTATTGGCACGCATCTTCAGCACGCTACATTGATGCGCCATAAGCTCTTCTAGTATGAGACGCTGCTGGGCAGGATGCTTTCCTTCTTCAAACAAATGCAGTGATACATCAGGCGGTGGACGATGTACGATGTGTAACGCTTCACTTAAGGATAATTGTTGGGCGTACATACCATCGGGCATCAGTTCAGCCAAGGCCCCTTGCTTTAGTGCTAACAAAGCTTGCTCGGTCAAATTACGCAAGGTAACTTGTTTAACGCCTTCAGTGGTGGGATATACTGGAGTAAGGCTTTCAGCCACCGGCATTACGTCATTTGGATTAACAACTTTATATTCAGGATGGACACATTCCAAGGCATGTTTGCCTCGGCGATATTCACCAAACGCGCGGACTTGGGTACCAGGAGTTAATTGGGCTTTTTGTGCAGCAGAGAAATAGAAAAATCGACAAGTAATAATACCTGACGCATCTTTGATTTTGATAACAAGTGCTCGGCGTCGACCAAACACAATATCACTTTGAATCACTTCGCCTTGAATAGTCGCATGTATACCATGATATAAATCTACAATATTATAAATATGTGTCCGATCTTCGTAACGATGAGGTAAGTGGAATAAGACGTCTTGAACGGTCCTTAACCCTAAATTTTGGAGTTTTTCAGCCACCTTTGCCCCAACACCTTTAAGCGCAGTAATGGGCTGATGACCTAATGCAGGCAAACTCTGGCTCACACTATTTTCCTTTTAGGAGGTTGATGGATCCGACGTTTCTATGGGGGATTGTCGTACTGCATGCCACCAAGCATCATCCGCCTCAATATCACCTTCATCATTAATCTGGGGTAACACAAGTCCTAATTTACGGCACTGCTGGTATAACTGCGGATAACCGCCAGCAAAGAGCTGACGTTGGCATTCTGCTTCTGGTAGTGTCATCGTTTCATACATCCCAGCGGCTTCACGTTGTCGCTGCGCTTCATACAAAATCACCGCCGCAGCTACTGATACATTGAGTGAAACCGTCATGCCTACCATCGGCACGACAATTTCTTTATCTGCTAACGCAATCGCATTTTTAGTAGCGCCAAACTTTTCCTGCCCCAGTATAATCGCAGTGGGCAACGTATAATCCACTTCACGAAAATCTACCGCATCATCGGATAAATTGGTCACTAATACTTGCATACCTTGACCTTTAAGATGCGCAATAGCCTTTTCGATATCGCTATGCTCGTGCATGCCGACCCAGTGATGCGCACCTAAAGAGGTACCGACTCGCAAACTGTAATTTTGATTCCATACGACATGAGCTTCATGGATCCCAACGGCATCACAAGTTCGAATCAATGCAGCCACATTATGCGGTTTATGCACTTCTTCCATCAGCACAGTAAGATCTGTTTGACGCTGGATGAGCATCTGTTTAATGCGTTCAAAACGTGTCGGGGTCATACCATTCGTTACTCAGGTAATTGCATAACGCCATCAATTTCTATTTGCGCCGCTTTTGGCAATGCAGAAACCTGCACTGCTGCTCGTGCAGGATACGGGGTGTTAAAATATTGCGCCATGATTTCATTCACTGTAGCAAAATGACTTAAGTCGATTAAGAAGATATTCACTTTGACCATGTCATTAATATCGCCACCTGCGGCTTCGCATACGGCACATAAATTTTTAAATACTTGATGAGCTTGCTCTGCAAAATCATCTGATACCATTTCCATACTAGCAGGTACTAATGGAATTTGACCAGAAAGATAAACAGTGCTGCCAGCTTTTATGGCTTGGTTATAAGTGCCGATAGCGGCAGGAGCATTATCTGTATGAATGACAGATTTAGTCATGGGAATTTTCCTAATGATGGTTAATTATGTTTATTTTGACTATGACGCGAGACTTTTTGGACCTGATCCATATGACGGATCTTACGCATAATATCGGCAAAATGAACACGATTGCGGGTCGTGATCTCCATATCAACAAAATATACGTTGCTCTCTTTCTCGTCGGTCGCAAGATTAATAATATTTGAATCACACATAGTGATGGTATTAGTTAAGCTAGCTAAAGTGCCTTGATGATTAATGAGCTCTACACGTAGAGAGACTTTAAAGTCGCCTTCTACATTATCACTCCACTCCATCGCAAGTACTCGTTGGGGCTCTTCTTTCGCCAGTTTACGAATATTGGTACAGCCATGTTGATGAATCATCATCCCTTTTCCTGGATTTAAAATCGCAACAATTTCATCATCAGGGATGGGATAACAACATTTTGAATAATGCATTAATAACCCTTCAGTACCCTTAATAGCGACTTTATCGACTTTAGTATCGGCCAGTGACTCACTATCGCCAATCAATCGACGTGCAATAATCGCACTGAGCTCATTCCCCAAACCAATATCTTCAAGTAATGCATTAAAGCTTGTATGCTTTGTTTCTTTTACCACTCGCGCAATATCTGCAGGTGCTATATTATCTAAATTAGTGTGGCCTAGCGCATGACGTAATAACCGCGTTCCCATGCTTAAAGCATCTTCAGTTTGTTGTTTACGTAAGTATTGGCGGATACTCGCACGCGCTTTAGCACTCACCACAAAGTTCAACCAATTCGCATTCGGTTTTGCCCTAGGTGAAGTAATAATTTGGACGGTTTGTCCATTTTGTAACGGTTCTGATAATGAGTAATTACGTCGATCAACTCTTACCCCGACACACGTATTCCCTACTCCTGAGTGAACAGCATAAGCGAAATCAACGGCGCATGAACCAGTCGGTAATTCGATGATAGTGCCCTTAGGCGTAAAAACATAAATCTCATCAGGGAATAAATCTGATTTTACATTTTCGATGAATTCAAACGATGAGCTTGCACTTTGTTGTAACTCTAATAACGACTGCATCCATTTTCTTGCTTTAAGCTGTGAAGAAGTATCTTTATCGCCTGGTGTTTTATATAACCAATGCGCGGCAACACCTTTATCAGCCATAATATCCATATCTTTGGTGCGAATTTGAATTTCCACTGGGATCCCATGCGGGCCGATTAACGAAGTATGTAAGGACTGATAACCGTTGGTGCGCGGGATAGCAATATAATCTTTAAAGCGATTTTCAATCGGCTTATATAACCCATGCATGGCACCTAACGCACGGTAACACTCATCAATCGATTCAAATACTAAGCGAAAGGCATAAATGTCCATCACTTCATTGAACATGAGTTCTTTGTTGCGCATTTTTCGATAAATCGAATACAAATGTTTTTCGCGACCGGTAACCACAGCACCCAGTCCATGTTCATCAAGGCGTGCACGGATCTCACCAAAAATATTATCAATAATCTCTTTACGATTACCTCGTGCCTGTTTTACCGCACTACGAAGCGCACGATGGCGCATAGGATACATGGCTTCAAAGCCGAGGTTTTCCAATTCATTTTTCATGTCATGGATCCCAAGGCGATGTGCAATCGGAGCATATATTTCTAGCGTTTCAGTCGCAATTCGGCGACGTTTGTCAGGTCGCAGCGCCCCTAATGTCCGCATATTATGGGTACGATCAGCGAGTTTGATCAAAATAACGCGGATATCTTGAACCATCGCCATCATCATCTTACGAAAGTTTTCGACTTGCGCTTCTTCTTTGTTGGAGAATTTAATTTTATCTAGCTTCGAAACGCCTTCTACTAGCTCAGCTACGACATCACCAAAATTATCGGCTAAATCTTCTTGAGAATAATGCGTATCTTCGATGACATCATGTAATAATGCGGCCATGAGCGTTTCATGATCAAAATGCATATCGGCTAAAATGCCCGCTACTGCGACAGGATGAGTAATGTAGGGATCGCCACTCGAGCGCATTTGCCCATCGTGAGCATTATTCGCTAGGACGAATGCTTCTTGCACCAGCTGCACTTTGTCATCTGGTAGGTAAGCGGAGACTTTGGATTTTAGACCTTCAAATAAGTACACGTAGCATCACAAGTTATTGGTTTATCACACTATCCTAAGAATACGTGTAAATCACTTGCGATGCCAGTACTTGGGGGATTATTCGCTAAGAATATTTGCCACTGATGCAAATTCTGCTTGTTCTGCTTGATGCTGTTCCGCAATCTCAGCAGCTTCTAAAGAATCGGCAGTCACTAATTGCTGTTCGATTTCACGAAGTGCGACTACTGTTGGCTTATCATTACCCATGTCAACCATAGGTTCTTTACCTTCAGTAGCAATTTGACGAGCACGTTTAGCAGCAACTAACACTAAATCAAAACGGTTACCAATTTGTTCAACAGCGTCTTCTACAGTTACGCGAGCCATAACATTCTCCGAAAGTGAGGTTATTTTTTAAAAAATGGGCGCAGATTGTACACCAATTATACCGCCAGTGATAGTCTTTAATTAGTCTTTCAATAAATCTGTCAGTAACTGTGCGTGGCGTAACGATTGATGGGTCAATGCTTGACGTTTATCCAATACAATCGCATGAAATGCCTGCAATGTCTGCTCAAAATCATCATTGATAAGTACATAGTCAAATTCATCAACATGTGACATTTCAGCTTTCGCATCCCGCATCCGACGAGCAATCACCTCATCTGAATCTTGTCCGCGACCAATTAAACGACGCTCTAGCTCACTCACACTTGGCGGCAGAATAAACACTAAATGCGCTTGAGGATATTGTGCTTTGACCTGACGCGCACCCTGCCAATCAATATCAAGGAATACATCAACACCCTGCTCTAACGTATTTTCAATTGCTAACCGAGAGGTACCATAATAATGATCAAATACTTTGGCATATTCAAAAAAGGCACCTTGTTCAATGAGGGCTTCAAACTGGCTGTGATCGACAAAATGATAATGTTCACCATCACTTTCGCCCGTTCGTGGCTGTCTGGTAGTGTGGGATACTGACACTTTGAGCGGATTCGCCTGAGAGCTATATTGTGCCAATAATGCTTTGATTAAACTCGATTTACCCGCACCTGAGGGTGCTGAGACTACAAACAAGTGACCCAAATGCTTGGGTGGGGGTAAATTTACGTCTGTCATGGTGAATTCCTAGTATTTTTGACCCGAGGCAATAGATTGCATTATACAAACAATGGTAACATTAACCAATTCCGGATTTTCCGCATTTTATAAAAGGTATCTTCGCATGACAGCACAAATTACAGAAAGCCAATACCATGAACTAGTCGACCAATTACTTTTATCCATCGAAGAAGTGCTCGACGAATACCCTGTTGATATTGATACAGAAAGTGCCGAAGGTATCCTGACATTAACGTTTGAAAATGGCTCAAAAATGGTGTTAAACAAACAAGAGCCGTTACTTCAATTATGGGTTGCAACCAAATTTAATGGTCATCACTTTAATTATGAAGACGGTTTGTGGATTGATGAACGCGGCGCTGGTGAATTTTGGGCATTCTTAGATGCAGCAATGACAGTACAGGCGGAACAACCTGTTGCGTTAGGTTTAAGCTAACTCATGAGTGATTTATTACCTAGTGTCGTCGTTGAGGCGAAAAGCGAGCATCGCGCAACTGTTATTTGGTTACATGGACTGGGTGATTCAGGCAATGGCTTTGCACCTATCGTCCCTGCGTTAAATATCCCTGATGAATTAGGCGTAAAGTTTATTTTCCCTCATGCGCCTAACCGAGCGGTGACCATTAATAATGGCATGCTCATGCGTGCTTGGTATGACATTAAAAGTATGGATTTTAACTCGCGCGCTGATATGCCAGGTGTGCTCGAGTCGGCAGAACAGGTCAAAGCGCTTATCGATGCTGAAATTGCATCTGGTATTCCTGCACGTGATATCGTGTTAGCCGGTTTTTCTCAAGGCGGTGTTATTGCCTATCACTTAGGCTTACGTTTAGAGGAAGCCCTTGCTGGGATCATGTGTTTATCCACGTATATGGCAGAGCCAGAATCATTAGCAAAAGAACACAGTCAAATTTCTCGTATTGTGCCGATAATGGTCGCTCATGGTAGCCATGATGACGTCGTTCCTGTGACCATGGGTAAGGCCGCTTTTGCGCGTGTTAATGAATTAGGATATAACGCCAAATGGCATGAATACCCTATGCAACATAATGTGTGCCCTGAAGAAGTCGGTCACATCAGTCAATGGTTACAAAAAGTACTAGCGCCATAAGCTAAATTTGGTCATTTCTATTAATCACTATCATGCAACGGAAACGCAATTTTAATGAGTACATCAATCTCCACTATTAATATCGCTACCCGCAAGAGTCCACTCGCTATGTGGCAAGCTGAATATGTTCAAGCCCAATTAAAGGCACACTACCCTGACATGAGCGTCAATTTGGTGCCAATGAGCACTAAGGGCGACCGAATTCTAGATACCCCTCTAGCTAAAGTGGGTGGCAAAGGTTTATTCATAAAAGAACTTGAAGTAGCAATGCAAGAAGGCCGAGCAGATATCGCAGTGCATTCTATGAAAGATGTGCCGGTTGAGTTTCCTGAAGGGTTTGGTTTGCACGCCATCTGTCCTCGCGAAAACCCTTTTGATGCGTTCGTGTCAAATACTTATGATGATATAGATAGTTTACCCAAAGGTGCCGTAGTTGGAACCAGCTCATTACGTCGCCAAGCGCAACTGCGCGCCCGTCGTCCTGATTTAACAATCAAAGATTTAAGGGGCAATGTCAACACCCGCTTAGCCAAACTTGATGCCGGTGAATATGATGCCATTATTCTGGCTTGTGCCGGTTTGATTCGACTAAAAATGCATGATCGTATCCGCTCAGAGATTGATCCGCTCACCAGTTTACCTGCCGTAGGTCAAGGGGCAGTGGGTATCGAGTGTCGGGATGATAATTTAGCACTGATTGATGTATTACAATGTTTAGCTTGCCCAGAAACCACCATCCGTGTGATGGCAGAGCGCGCAATGAACGCCAAGCTTCAAGGAGGTTGCCAGGTACCTATTGGGAGTTTTGCTACCCTAGAGACCAGTCAAGATGGTTATCGTGAATTATATTTAAAAGGGTTAGTGGCAACCGTTGACGGCAGTGTGTTACTTGAATCAGATGGAAGCGTTATATTAGCTAAAACTGCGGAAGAAATGATGAATGACATCACAGATACCTCTGTGACACTCAATAGCCCACTGGAACAAATTGAAGAAGTCCATATTCAACAAGCTATCCAACTCGGTCAACACATCGCTTCACAACTTATAGAGCAAGGTGCAGCGGATATTCTTGCTGCCGTTGAACTAGGTTAATATCAAATGTGGTTAGTGCTGCGACCTGAACATAAGATTGATTCTTCACAGCACGCGTTTGAACAAGCAGGAATACCTTCGATTGGCCTAGCGCTCCAAACAATCTTGCCTAGAGATGATATTGCAGAGCAGGTCCATCTTGTTAACTTCCACCACGTTGATAACGTCATTTTCACTAGTAAGATGGCCGCCCAATTTGCTTTGCCGTTTATGCCCGACTTATCCAGTCATACGTATGTGTATGCCGTTGGGAAATCGACATTTCAGACTTTAGCACAATGGACACATCAATATCCTTTCTGGTGTAATAACCATCAGCTAATGATGCCATTGGCACACCAGCAAACGAGTGAAGGGATATTATCTCTACCGTCATTATCAGATGTGACGGAGCAACGCATTGTCATTGTCAAAGGCTTAGGGGGACGTGAAACTTTGCGTGATACGCTAAGCGAGCGTGGTGCGGTAGTGTCCGAATGTACTGTATATGAACGTATAACGCTGAATAACCCTGTGAGCACACAAGCGTGGCAAGTTACTGATATAACAGGTATAACTGCAACGAGTAACGAACAATTACAATTAGCCTTTGATATTTATCCACATTCTTGGCTAACTGAACTAAAATGGGTAGTAGTGAGTCCTAGAATAGCGCAGTATGCTTTAAAGCTAGGGATACCGAATCAACAAATTTCTATCTCACAAAGTGCGGATGACGCGGCACTAATAGCGCATATAAATCAATTAATGGAGTAAAGCATGGCAGCCGATGCGAAGGACCAAGCAGATAATAACGCAATTAATGATACCCCTGAAAATTCATCTGGGGCATCAGATAACGATATTATAGAAGCGACGGTAGTTGAGCGCTCTCAAAATGAGCCTGAAACGACGAAAACGGCGGTACCATCCGACACCTCTCATGATACTAAAGGGAGTGGACATAAAGGCGTATGGTTTTTAGGCTTCTTTAACCTCATATTAATTCTGTCACTCGCAGCAGCTGGCTATTGGTATTGGATGCAACAACAAAACCAAGAAACGCAACCGAACCCTAAAATCATCGCATTAGAAAACGCTGTGAGAGTTATAAATGCGGACTTATCACAACTATCATCGACACTCGTAGCAACTGAAACGCAGAATATTGAACAGCAAACATTATTATCAGAATTAACTGATACCTCGATACAACAGATTAAAAACTTAGATGATTTAGCACAACGTGTAAATTTAAATGCATTAAAAAATGAAGGACTTGCTAAACGCATTGCCGATGTCTCTGGCCGTCGTCCAGCAGATTGGTTATTAGCTGAAGCTGATTATTTAGTTAAATTAGCAGGCAAGAAATTATGGTTAGAAGGGGATGTTAAAAGTGCAATTATGTTACTTAAATCTGCTGATGTAAGAATCACAGACCTTGCCGATGCATCATTACTTCCAATTCGTGCCCTTTTAGCTAAAGATATCCAAACTTTACAGCAAGTGAATCAAGTCTCTACCGAATCGATCGCATTGTCAGTTTCAGCGCTTATTGCACAAGTCGACAATTTACCGCTAGAAACATTAAAACTGCCAGAGGCAGAGATGGCTGAAACCAAGACTGAACTCAGTGATGATGTCACAGATTGGCAGGCTAACTTAAAATCAAGCTGGAATGCAATTGTTGATGATTTTATCTCAGTTGAAAAACGCAGCGCAGAAATCACGCCATTTATTTCAACAAAGCAGCAATGGCTTGCACGCGAGCAGCTCAAGTTCGCGTTATTAAATGCTCAACAAGCAGTTCTAAATCATCAAACAACATTATATCAACAGGCACTTCAACAAAGTCTAGATATTGTGATTACCCATTATCAATTAGATAATGTAGGAGTCGAAGCATATATAGATTCACTCCAGCAACTGATTTTAATCGATACTTCTAGAAAATTGCCAAGCCAACTAGATGCCCAGCAACCATTAGCTGAAATTATCGAACAGCGTATCCAGACCCTCTTCGCAGGGGGCCAATAATCATGATCAGAGTACTATTGTTATTAGTATTTTTAGTAGCCGGGCTGATGATAGGGCCTAATTTAGTCGGTGAAAAAGGCTATGTGCTGATTGCTCTAAAGCACACCACGATTGAAATGAGCGTCATTAGCTTAGGGATCATGGTCTTTATCGCTGTTATCGGCTTTCTGATACTTGAATGGGCTGTTAAACGAATAGTGGGAGCGATCTCAGGATCACATCATTGGCTCGGAAGCTGGGGAGAGCGTCGTCGTCAACGTTTTTATACCTCTGGAATGCAAGCGTTAGCAGAAGGAGATTTAAATCATGCTCAGAAATGGCTAAGTAAGACGACTAAAGCCGATTTTGACGGTATCAATTTATTAGCGTTGGCAGACGTTGAAGCCAAACTAGGTCATCAAGTAAAAGCGATGCAGTATTGGGAGCAAGCAGCAGCAATCAAGGGCAGTGAGCTTGCAGCTAAACTCAATATGGCGCGTTTTGAAATTACTCAAAATCATGGTAAGCAAGCACTCAGCATTATTGATTCTTTGTCTATTCAGCAAAAACAAAAACCCAATGTCATCGAGACCTGGGCGAGTGCATTAGCTGCGGCTGGCGAGTGGCACGCACTACGTGAACGGTTAGAAAGTGGCTGGAAAAAGCCATTAGGTCAACGCTATCCTTATTGGGCTGAACTAGCATCGAAAGCCGACTTCGCTGAGATTGCCAATAGAGATGGTGCCAATGAACTGATGCAAGAATGGCAAAAACTCCCCCGTGGCTATAAAAAAGAGATCCCGCATCAAAAAGCTTACATTGAACAATTGATTGCTCAAGGGATGCACCAAGAAGCTGAAAAAGCACTGGTTACCGCACAAAAATCAGGGCCCGAAATAACCTTACTGCCGTTATTCAAATTATTGCAGTTACCCAAACCAACTGCGGCGATTAAACTATTAGAAAAATGGATCAAGAAAGATAATAAAAATGCAGTGTTATATTCAACACTTGCTCACGTTGCTTTTCACTCAGGCAATGCAATCTTAGCAGAGAAAGCACTTAATCAAGCGTTAGAGTTGGATAATCATCAAGAAGACATATTGTTACTTGCTGAAATTAAAGCCCAACAAGCTAATTCAGATGAAGCATTAGCATTATACAAGCAAGGGTTAAGTGCTAATTAACCCTGTTCATCATCATTTATGCTACCTCATACTCACTTTTGAATGAGAATATTTGTTATAATAATAATTATCCAAATTATATAGAAATAGATATCCACTGTGCAAATCAATCACTTAGTATTATTATTAGTTTGTTGTGTATTAACTGCATGTGGTGGCGGTGGCGGAAGCAGTTCTACACCTAGCACTCCACCACCAACGACAACACCTCCTCCGGCACCTACCGTAGACATTACCGGACCACAAGGGAGTATATTAGAAAAAACTGCCGTGACTTTGACTGCAGAAACAAGCTTAACTGGTAATGTCACCTATACATGGCAACAGTTAGATGGCAAACCAGTAGAGCATACTGTCAACGGTAATCAACTCACATTTCAAACCCCTGGGTGTTTTTGGTAATGGCGCAGAATATGTCTTTATTTGGTGTTGTTGCATCGGATGGTAATGACACCACGGGATATGATTGCTTATGACATCTACGTAGAGAGCAAAAACACCTTTGAAGATAATGCGGAGTTATACACAACGGCAGTATTTTCAGCCAAAGAAAGTTATCTACAACTCACAGAGTTAGCGCGTCAAAGTATCAATAACATTACCCAAATAAACGATGAAAATCGGGTGGTTTGTTACAATGGGGGTTTAGAAACTATCACTCACAACGATACTGATAGTAATGGTTTGGTCAGTACCGGCGACTCCCTTAGAGTGGATTATGAAGATTGTTTGTCATCGGTGCTGGATGCATATGTCCAAGGCTCATTAACGATTAACATCACGCTAGCATCGGTTGGAGATAAAACTATCGCAGGGACGCTCAATCTTGACGACTTAGTCATCTCTGACCGTTATGATAGCGCAGCAACGATTACCGTTGATAACATCATCGAATTTACCTTGTCTGAGACAAATACCACACGTAATTACACTGCAAATACTCCACAGACGCTGACGTTTAGTTTATTAAACGTGCCGTTTCTTCAAATCTCACAATTGGACGTAGTCAAGTCGCAAGATTTGCGAACTGGTCGTTACAGTATCACTGTCGATGCTGAACTATTTGAGCCTCTGACTAATGCAAGCTTTACCGTTGATACCATTACGCCTATCTCTGGTTTCTTTAATGAATACCCGAATATAGGTGAAATTAGAATGACCGATAAAGATTCTAATGAAGTATTTGGGTTTACACCGAACAATGTCATTGATTCTGATAATTTTAATCTCGTTATCGATGGTATTGAATATAAACAACGTTGGAATAATATCCTGGAAGGGACACTTTTTTCTCTTGATGGCAAAGACAGTTTCCTCAGTGAATATCGCGTTGACAATTTCCAAAATTTAGGTGTGATTGATAATTTCTTAGTATTCTCAGATATCGATGCACCGCTAGTGAGGTTCGCGATGAATCGCCCTATTGCGCGCATACTAGAAACAGAAATACAGTTCCGCTCGGGTTCATTTATACAAGATAATGTGCCTGCTACTATCAGCATTGACGGTGGACTAGTTACCTTAACACCGACGCGACCTTTATTACCTGCGACTAATTACACCATATCAAGCTTCTCAATGGTCGATGAATTTGGTACAAGCGCTTACAACTTTTTCTACGAATTTATGACCAGTGATGCAGTGATCCCCAAATTAACCGCATCATCACGGGCTTATCGTCAAAATGATTATCCTATCCTTGATGCCTCAGAAAGTGAAATCAATCAAGGGACTCAAATCAATTATCTTTGGGAAGAAATTAGCGATGTCGGTATCGTGTTTACGGATGTAACCGCAGCAATTACGTCAATAAGCATCCCGAACAATGTCGCCAATTCAGTGACTGATGATATCGAAATCCGTTTAACCGTGAGTAATGAAAGTGGTCGAATGGCACAAACACAAATTACGCTATCACACCAGTCTACTCCAGCCTCTTACATTAGTTTGGATAGTGATGTGGGTGATTACATAGGTCAAGGTCAAATGTGGTTCATGGATCGCGCCGTAGGTTTTAATACCGACGCTACGAATACTTCTCCAAATGAGCTCGTCTTAAACTATGATGGAATCGATGGCTATTGGTCTATGCATATTCAAAGTCCTGATGATGGCCCGTTAGCAATTGGTGTTTATGAAGAAGCGAGACGTTGGCCGTTTCAACCACCAGGTGTTGCTGGGTTTGATTTTTCTGGTGATGGACGCGGCTGTAACACATCATCATCCAGTTTTGAA
Organism: Glaciecola sp. HTCC2999; assembly: GCF_000155775.1. Lineage (GTDB taxonomy): Bacteria > Pseudomonadota > Gammaproteobacteria > Enterobacterales > Alteromonadaceae > Opacimonas. The sequence continues at coordinate 116,349 of NZ_DS989811.1, read as the reverse complement.
ATTTTAGAAATTGCTTATGACGCTCAGGGAGTGCTCTCGCAACTGTCAGTGGACTTTGTACAAAACTGTGAATCCGCTACGAACGCGGTACTAAGAGGTCAGGTGCGCTTCAATTCCAGCTTACGGATCAATCCTGAGGCGCAGTAGTATTTAGTCAGATTGTTAGTAACATCTCAGTGTGGGGCAGTCATACGTTAATCGGTTGAATCGCCCCACAATGACTCTGGACGCCACTGATATAACTTTAGATTAACCCTCATATTTTTCACTTCAATAGTTTCATTGCTAAGATGCATCGCTTGTTCTTTCCCAATATGTGTATCAGCCCCAAATGCAATGCGACCATCCGCACGAAGAACTCGAAACCAAGGAATTTCGCTGCTAGCAAAGGTAGCACCGAGGGCTTTGCCTACCATTCTAGCTCGACCCGGCAGCCCCGCAATATCTGCAATCTGACTATAAGTCGCAACACAGCCCTTGGGTACTCGTTTTACCACACCCAAAATGGCTTTGTATTTCTCAGCAGGCGTAGCATCTTCAATTAAATACATTCTTTGTTACGTATTGACATGGGGCAAGGTACTTATTCGATATCGAGTAATTCTACTTCAAAAATTAGTGTCGAACCGGGCGTAATACTGCCAGTAGCGCTGTTGCCGTATGCTAGATTTTCAGGAATAAAGAAGCGGTATTTATCCCCTACTTTCATTAACTGCACGCCTTCAGTCCACCCCTTGATCACACGATTCAATGGAAAGCTAATCGGTGTACCACGGTCAACGGAACTATCAAATACCACACAATCTAATAATGTACCATGATAATGTACTTTCACAGTATCCGTTGCACTAGGATGCCTTGTGCCATCACCTTGATTGAGTACTTCATATTGTAAACCAGATGCTGTGGTTTGAATGTTATCTTTTGCTTTATTAGCTAACAAAAATTGCTCGCCGATAGCGTTATTTTCTGCCGCTAATTTCTTGTTCTTTGCGTTGTTATACATAAAAAAGATAATAAAAACAGCGATGATACCTATAACTATGAATTTCATCTGACCTCTATTTTGATTCATGTTTGAGTAAATTGTTTTGTCATTATAACAGCTTATATGAGTATTTAAGCTAGTTTATAAGTCATCCCGTCACTGCTTGTGACACGCATTTTATAACAGGCACAAAAAAGCCAATGAGCATGACACTCATTGGCTTTTAGTTCTTTAACGTATAGCCTTTAGTGACTATACACGTACCGCAGGAATGATGTCAGAACCAGCTATTGCCAAATCTTCTTGTGGCGGTTGGAACGTGGTCAAATCAATCCCAGCAACAGCTTCTTGATACTCTTGCAACGTTGGGAAACGGCCTAGGATACTAGAAAGAACAACCATTGGTGTTGAACCTAATAGAGATTCACCTTTCTTCTCAGAGCTATCTTCAACAACACGACCTTGGAATAAACGTGTAGAAGTCGCAAGAACAGTATCACCTGGTTCCGCTTTTTCTTGGTTCCCCATACATAAGTTACATCCCGGACGCTCTAAATATAAGATATTCTCATATTTAGTACGTGCAGCTTCTTTTGGATTCTCGTCTGAAAATTCGAAACCAGCATATTTTTTCAAGATATCCCAGTCACCTTCCGCTTTTAACTCATCAACGATGTTATACGTCGGTGGAGCGACGACTAGAGGGGCTTTAAAGCTGATAGTACCTTTTGTTTCTAGGTTACGTAGCATGGCTGCAATGATCTTCATATCACCTTTATGCACCATACAAGAACCCACAAAACCTAAGTCAACTTTACGACCGTCATAATAAGAAGCAGGACGGATCACATCATGAGTGTAACGCTTAGAAATATCATCGTTGTTGACATCTGGATCGGCAATCATTGGTTCTACGATTGTGTCTAAATCGACAACCACTTCTGCGTAGTAGTTTGCATTGTCATCTGGAGCAAGTGCAGGAGCTGTACCTGACTTAACTTCAGCGATACGCTTATCGGCTAGGTCAATCAGACCTTGCAACATATTTGCTTCATTATCCATACCTTTATCGATCATGATTTGGATACGTGATTTAGCTAGCTCTAATGATGCAATTAAGGTTTCATTAGTCGAGATACAGATAGACGCTTTCGCTTTCATTTCAGCGGTCCAATCTGTGAATGTAAAGGCTTGGTCAGCTAAAAGGGTCCCAATTTGGACTTCAATTACACGGCCTTGGAAGACGTTTTCACCACCAAATTGCTTTAACATTTGTGCTTGAGTCGCATGAACAATGTCACGGAAATCCATATGTGGCTGCATACTACCTTTAAAGGTAACTTTGACTGATTCAGGGATAGGCATTGCTGCTTCACCTGTTGCTAATGCAAGCGCAACCGTACCCGAGTCAGCACCAAAAGCAACGCCTTTAGACATACGAGTGTGTGAGTCACCGCCGATGATGATAGCGCGATCATCCACAGTAATATCGTTTAATACTTTGTGAATAACGTCTGTCATTGAATGATAAACGTGTTTAGGATCACGTGCAGTGATAACACCAAAAGCATTCATAAAGGCCATTAACTTAGGTGTATTCGCTTTCGCTTTGTTATCCCACACTGATGCAGTATGACAACCTGATTGGAATGCACCATCCACGCTTGGTGAGATCTTAGAAGCAGCCATCGCTTCTAATTCTTGGCATGTCATCGGCCCAGTTGTATCCTGAGAACCAACGATATTCACCTTGACACGAACGTCTGAACCGCTATGAAGAGGAGTTTCAGACGCTACACCTACTGCATTACGGTTAAAGATTTTTTCAACTGCGGTTAAGCCTTGACCTTCGATAGAAGTTTCTTTTGAAGGCGCGTAAACAACCGGCGCTTCAATACCTAATGTTTCTGCAGCAAAGGTTTGTAACTTCTTACCAAAAACAACTGCATATGAACCACCCGCTTTCATGAACTCGACTTTCTGAGGTGTAAACGCATCAGAAACATCAACAAGCTCTTCGTCACCGTTGTAAAGCTTCTTCGCTTTGGTATCAATTGTTAATACAGTACCTGTCGCAACTGAATAGGCTTGCTCAAGTACTGGATCGCCATTTTCATCACGTACCACATCACCATTATCGTCGACTTTTTTGACCCAGTTTTTCAGATCTAGACCAATACCGCCAGTAACGCCAACTGTTGTTAAGAAGATAGGTGCAATACCATTTGTTCCTGCAACAACAGGTTTATTATTTACAAATGGGATGTATGGAGAAGTTTCTTCACCAGCCCATAATGCCACGTTATTTACACCCGACATACGTGATGAACCTACACCCATAGTGCCTTTTTCTGCAATAAGCATAACTTTGGCATCAGGGTGAGCCGCTTGTAATTCTTTGATTTCTTTTTGAGCTTCCGGAGAAATCATGCATAAGCCATGTAATTCACGGTCTGCTCGTGAGTGCGACTGGTTACCTGGCGAAAGAAGGTCGGTTGAAATATCACCTTCAGCTGCAATATAGGTAACGACTTTGACTTGCTCAGGAATATCATCAAGTTTGGTAAAGAACTCAGCGTTAGCATAGCTTGCCAAAATATCTTTAGCGATAGCGTTACCTGCTTTATAAGACTGTTCTAGACGAGCAGTATCAGCATCATAAAGGAATACTTGAGATTTCAAAATGTCACCCGCAGCAGCGGCTTGTGTATGATCTGATAAAGCCACATCAAGTAATACTTCTACTGAAGGGCCGCCTTTCATATGAGAAAGTAGTTCAAGTGCAAATTCAGGCGTAATCTCAGCGACAACACTGTCACCTAACACAATCTCTTTTAAAAATGCGGCTTTTACAACTGCGGCAGGAGTTGTGCCTGGCAAGGTGTTATAGATAAAGAAATTCAGTGACCCTTCGCGGTGTTCATTACCCGTGTCTTTGATTTGTTCAATGATTTCTGACAACAATTCAGCGCTGTCGATCGGTTTTGGGTGAAGACCAAGTTCATTTTTACGAACTTCAATTTCTTTCAAATATTCAGAATAGTAACTCATCGTTTGTAACGCCTTTTTTAAATCCATTAATGATTAACTGTATGATTATAAGTAAAAAACACATCAATGCCCATAGGTTAGGCGCGTGATACTGATAATTCACGCCATGAATGGTGGGAAAGTATTTTATATCAATGATTTATGCTAAATACTTTTTTGTATTTTCTTTCTTGCAGATGATAAGTGTGAGTAAAGGTTAGGCTAGATCTAGATATTTATAATGACATGATAGAACACATTTAAAGAAATGGCGCACCCGAGAAATGTCGATACACCGCTAAGGAGTCTTATTTAGCCTGCAGGTTAGTAAAATCAACACTATCACGAGCTTAGTTCACACTCAAGATGCGTATTCTCTTCCACAGTTTCTTCCACACTGACTTCGCAGCCTAATCATCCACTCAACAACCTGCTCACCCTTACCTGAACAGACTTTGAAGCCTAATTAGCCCCACCACTTCCAACTGATAACCATCAAATGTATATGTAGACTAAGCAGCTTACCAGAGCCTCTGTATAGGTCTGTGCAGCCTCGAAACTCCATTAATAAACGTAATTACTTAGTGATTTTATTGGGGCTTAGAATGACTCTGAAGGGTACGGGGTAGAGATGGATTGGCTGTTTAGGCTGTGTAGCTTGATAGACTTGCTAGAGGGCTTGTAAGAAAAAGTCTTAGAGACAAAGCAAATACAGACTGATAATGTTACAAACAAGCTTTAATAAATTAAAATAACAATTACGATAGATTTAGCTTATTACTGATTATGATGGTAAGAAAAACAGATTTAATCACAAGGTGTAAACATGAAATTTTATACTACTCTGGTAGTTTTGTTATCTTTGTTTATCTTTGATGCGCATGCAAAAGATAAAATCAAATTAAAGAATAACGTGGTTGTAAAATTTGGGTACAATTTGGATTACAAACTATTTAAACTGGAAGAAGAAAGAACACAGGCTGGAATATGGCGAAACGAAAAAATACTAATCGAGCAGCATAACGCGTGCATCACTCCTTTCATTAACTCTGACAATCAAATTATCACTGAAAATAAAAAAGCAAAAAAATCATACAAAAAACTCAGAAAAGTTTTGTCTACATATCCTTCTTATTATCAAAAAATCATAAAAAAAAGAAACGCTAGAAAATACTTCTTAACCGCTAGAAATAATTTTTCTGAACGTGCACGTAAAATACTTGAGTTAATTAACTCGAATCAACAATCACAAACAACAATTAATGAGCTTCAAGCGTTACGCAGCTGTTATTTTTCTTATCATGGAGCACTAAATAATCTTGAAGAGTTAACGCGTAACTATATGGCGGAGAGCTATAAAGAAGAGCAAAAGGAGTTACTATTTCGAGGCGCAGGTTTAAGCAAAGATGCTGCTATGGTTGCAACTATGTTTTCAACAAAGAAAAAAAGCGGTTCAGAAAGAAGAAAGAAAACTCCCGCTTTTTTCCCTAACATAAAGATAAGAGTTGGTTCAGGTAATGAGGTTGGACCTAAAGAAAGAGCAAGATTGCAAAAGGCATATGAAAGGTTTTCCGATTATGTTGCATCAGGGCAATGCATGTACGCTGAATATGGTGATAAATACTTTATATCGCTATTAGAAAAGAATAACGTTGAAGAGTATATTTTTCACCTGAAAGGGCTTTTAGAATTTGTTAATAACAATACAGCCACCGATAACAAGAAAAAAGTAGTCATTTCTAACCATCCCGACATAATGAAGCACTCACTTTATTTAGATAAGAATGAAAAAACAATAAATCGTTCCAATAAAAAAATATATGAAGCATTAATAGAAAACCTGTCACATTACGCAAGAAAAAATGATACCCCACCAATTATTTGCGTAACAGAACTGATGAGCTCTAAGAGTGCGGCAATTTAAATAAGCACCATTTAGTTTAGGAGCTAATCATTAAAAGTTACTTTCACATTCAAGGTTTTCGCTAATTATTATTCCACTAAAATAGTGATGAATTTTAGGCGATGCGGATTGAGAGGATTTAAAGCACATAATGGATGTGTTGATTAAGCAGACTATCTGAGGCTCTGCACAAACCTGCAGAGGTTTACCAGAGGTTTTTTAGAAAAAAGGATTATGAACTGGAATATAATAAAATGAAAAAATTAGTTGAGAGACTTTTCTTTATGGGGCTTATATTGCTTTTCTTGTCAGGCTGCGTAACAAGAATGAAAAACATAGAAAGTGACACTCATGCGGGAATGACCAAAGAGAGATTCTTTAATACCATGTCAACCTCTTTGGAATTACATCGCATATATTACAATCCTAAAACCAATATTGAGGCTTACCAAAATTTAAAAGAAATGTGGTGGAACGAAGGAGATAAAGATACGATAATAATCTTTCAAAATGTCACCGAGCCGAATCAATGCCCATTTTCATCATCGGGGTTTTGCGGAGTTTTTGCCGAAGGAAAAAAAAGTAAATTTCTTCCAGGTAAACTAACCAAATGGATGGGAAACGGAGAGCTTCTAGTGACTTTAAAGCCTAGTGACGTGGTCAACATATTTCGGACAACCCAGTTAAGCAACTTTTTGTAGTTTTACCATTTCCTGCTCATACTGATTTGGGCTTTGATACCCCAGATATGAATGCAGTCTATAGCTGTTATAGAACATCGTGATGTAATTCAAGATATCCTGTTGTGCTTCGTATCGAGTTTGGTAGTTTCGCCAATGAACCCGTTCGTTTTTCAAGCTGCCGAAGAAACTTTCAGCAACGGCATTATCCCAACAATCGCCTTTTCTGCTCATGCTGCCAACTAGGCCATGAGCGTTAAGTAATTTACGATACTCGTGACTGGCATATTGCGAGCCACGGTCGGTATGCACAATTAATCCTTTCTCTGGTTTTCGCTGCCATATTGCCATTCTCAGCGCGTCAATTACCAGCTTTGCTTTCATCCTTGAGCTCATGCTCCAACCAACGATTTTACGCGAGTACAAATCAATCACGATGGCTAAGTACAACCAACCTTCTCGCGTCCATATGTAAGTAATATCAGAAACATACGCTTTGTTAGGCGCATCCACAGTAAACTCACGATTGAGCACATTATCAAACAACGGCTTGTTATGGTTACTGTCTGTTGTCACCTTATATTTCTTGCGATAACGAACCCACACCTTGGCTTCAAGCATTAGCTTCTTCGCCTTTTGGCGACTCACTGGATAGCCTAAACAATTCAGGGCATGCTTCATTCTGCGGCTGCCATACGTGTTATCACTAGCGACAGCTATCTTTTTCACCCACTCGATCATATCAGCATGAGTAGGGTCTATTTCTTGTTCTATCTTCGCCCAACGGTAAAAGCCGCTGCGCTTCACCCCTAACAATTGACACATTCTGTCAACGGGATAGGTCTTCTTATTTTGGGCAATGAAGCGGTACTTTACTTCATTTCTTTGGCAAAAAAGACCGTTGCTTCCTTTAAAATGTTTTTGTCCATTTCAAGCTGGCGAACCTTTGCTCTCAGTTGCCTAATTTCTTCTTGCTCTGGCGTCAGCTTGCCATTACCACGAAACGCCTGACCATCATTATCTTGTTCGTGTTCTTTCATCCAACGGGTAATCAGATTTGGATTAATCTCCAAGCTTCTTGCCGCTTCAGCTCGACTGAACTTCTGATCAACCACTAGGCTGATAGCGTCTAACTTAAATTCTTTTGAATATTTTTTTCTAGCATTCATAATGCACTCCAGTTTTGAGAATTATCTCTTATCTAGAGTGTCCGAATCAAATCTACCACCTCATAGTGAGCTTTTAGGTAAAAACCAGGAATTAATGAAAATTGTAAGTGCCGCTGTTTATGAGTCCGAAAGGTTGCGAAAAAAACAGGTTCAAATAGTAGCTGAACGGCGAGGACTAACCAAGTACCCAAGGCTTGCTTATATTGAGTGGCTTAAAGAAGGGCGGGAGCTTCAAACTCAAAGGGCAAAAGCAAACCAAAGGAGGAATGCCGCTCCTCAAGCCAAAGGTGTAATAACAAGCCCCGAACGCACAGCATTACTTGATTCAGAAGATGATGTTTTTAAAACTGACTTCAAAGCATTCGTCGACGACCTATTGTCACCCAGTTTAAAATCCAAAACTGCGCCTCTCACAAAAAAGAACTACACACCCAAGGCGAGGCGACCTCAAACGGCCAATAATAACATCAAGCCAAAAGCAAGCAGTAATGAAAGCGGATTACTCGGTAAGATTTTAGACACTGCAGTCGACTTATACTTTGAAAAGAAAAAACTAGAATACAAAACGAGACACACAAAAAAAGAATTAAAAAAAATAGAAGAGGCATCCAGAAAAGGCATGAGAAGAGCGCTAAGAAAAGAGCGCTTACACAGACAGCTTTTTAATACCAACTAGTCACATTAAGGGTTTATAGTCAATGAAGATTGTGCACTTACACTTAATAAGCTTTACGCTTCATACTGAGCAGCCATAGTCTAATAAGAGGTAAGGTAATGACTATAATATATGATACCTTTGCAGCTAATAACCTTTGTATACTGCCCAGTACTTATGCATAACACTTTAAAAGTATTCAAAGGTTCTCCTGAGTTATTCAACGAGCTTGAAAAGGAGTTTGAACGTCACGTAAACCAGATAGGTGATAAGCAGTACAGATTCTTTTTTCAAGCAAGCATACAAATAAGCAGCACATCTCCAAGTTTAGATGGAATCATTGATTTAATTGTTGAGCATACTAATGCAAATCTTAAGCCTAAGGCACTAAGCAAATATAGACACCACCTTCAAATAATTATTCTTAACCTTGCTAAAGCGGTTCTTCACAGGCAGTGGTGCATGATACCAATGGACAGCAAAGCCTTTGGTAAAGGTGCTTTCGAAAACTTAAGCTACAGGTCTTTCTCAAGAGCTATTAAAACCATGGAGAAACTGGGTTTCATTCGTGTCATTAAAGGTAAAAAGTACAGCAAGCAGCCCTTAAGAACAGCTATTCAGCCCCAAAGCCTACTGAATATCGATTCACTGATGGCTTATCTGGAATCGTCTGAAGAGCCGCAACCTCCTTTTGTTAATTTAAATAATAAAAGAACTGGCTATACACTAACGGATAGCGATATAAAGATTATGGAGCGGGATGAGTTAGACTTGGAAAGGATAAATAGATTCCTATCGAGTCACTCCTGGGCTGCAAAGTCAGCTATGACAAGACTCTATTCTGGTGAGGTGGGTCTTTCTGGTCGGATATATTGTGCATTTCAGCAGCTCCCGCAACGAAGAATCAAAGTTAGACAGAATTGCCTGATAGATGGAGAGGAAATATCCGAAGTGGATATCAAATCAAGCCACATGAGAATGGCGGTCGCCTTGTTTTTTAATCAGAAACTTGAGCGTGATTTTTATAAGAATGTTTTCGATGCTACTAATGTGTTTGAATCTAAAGTTAAATCGTTCTGTCAGTTTGCATTCAGTTGTGAGAGTAAAATAGATGCATTGAGTGCATTTAAATCTAAGGTGTCATCTGAAAAAGATTTTTTAGCGATTGAAAACCATCTACTTGAGCGCTTTCCTGATATTCCGTTTTACCAAGGTTGGTCTAAGAAAGCTATGAATCTTGAAGGTGAAATTGTTAAGAGAGTCATGCTTCAAGGTGTTGAGGATGATATTGTTGTTCTACCTATACATGATGCAGTGGCTGTTCAGAAAATGCATCAATCCTGGGCAGAAGGGGTAATGATTAGGATTTGGGCTGAAGTAATAGGTGTTGACGCCTGTGAAGCTGGTTGATTTATAAGTGGCTAATTTTGACATCTTAGTTCATACCTAACAAATCTACGTAACCAGTAATTTAGCCCTCGTAGATTTGTTAGTGCAAAATAAAGTCCTACTCAAATTTCGAGCTGCAATTCCCCTTAACCGCCAAGTCCAAGTCTTGAATTGCTTTCTTACCCTTATCTACTGAAACAAGCTCTAAATCAGCCCCTCCGACAAAAGCGCCTATCTTGATGTATTGCTCAATAAAGTAATTTTCACCTGCTTTGGTGAATAGATTCATGTGATTAGGAGAAAACTCTGACTCTGTGGAAATTTGATGTTCTGTATCGCCTTCAACCTCTTCTTGGAAGAATACATCTGGAGCACTTTCTCCAATACATTTACCATTTATCCAGATGTCTTTTTTTAAAGCGCCGCCAATTATGCCGCTTCTGTAAACATAAATTGCCGACTTGCCTTCCTTGGGTGAAGGTGTGCTTTTTGCTATGACTGCTTCCTTCTCACTTAAGGTCGGTACTGATGTACAGCCATATGAAATGGATGCAATTAAAATTAATAATGTACTTTTTAATTTCATTTTAAACCCTTACTCATTAAAATTTATAACCAACGCCAATTTTTAGGCCTGTTTGGCTTGTTTCATCATCAACCCCCCACAAAGATAATGAGGCAGTGCCATATAAAGAGCTTTCAGAAACAAACTCCAAGCCAATTGACAGGCCTAAGTCGGAATCGCTTGCTGCCGCTTCAAACCCCATTGCTTCTGCCTCAACATCAATATTGAAGTATTTTAATTTTGTAAAAGCATTAATATTTTCACTGATATCAAACTGCGTTTTTAAAGAAATTCCGTAAATACTTCCAATGCTGCTTGAAACTGAAATATTTTGAACATTTGTTACCTCATCACCAATGCCTGTTCCTATGACCGCTTCAGCACTAAAGTTACGGCTGAATTGATAACCGGTTAAAAGTGATGCATAGGAAAGGTTTATATCTGGGAAATCATCATTACTCTCATTGAAAGTCTCATAAGATATTTCAGAATATAGACCCCTTTTGTTATCACTTTCTGCGTAAACACAAGTTGATAATGTTGCCGCTGCAACTAAGCTAATTAATTTTTTATTCATTTTGAATTCCTTTATTTGGAGAAATAACTCTACCACTCATTATTCGTACTTTATATAAGACTTTTTCTTACAAGCCCTCTAGCAAGTCTATCAAGCTACACAGCCTAAACAGCCAATCCATCTCTACCCCGTACCCTTCAGAGTCATTCTAAGCCCCAATAAAATCACTAAGTAATTACGTTTATTAATGGAGTTTCGAGGCTGCACAGACCTATACAGAGGCTCTGGTAAGCTGCTTAGTCTACATATACATTTGATGGTTATCAGTTGGAAGTGGTGGGGCTAATTAGGCTTCAAAGTCTGTTCAGGTAAGGGTGAGCAGGTTGTTGAGTGGATGATTAGGCTGCGAAGTCAGTGTGGAAGAAACTGTGGAAGAGAATACGCATCTTGAGTGTGAACTAAGCTCGTGATAGTGTTGATTTTACTAACCTGCAGGCTAAATAAGACTCCTTAGCGGTGTATCGACATTTCTCGAGTGCGCCATCTTATTTCTGAATAGGGCTCTACAGCCCCTATTTAGCCTGCATTCCTTATTTCTAGTAATTGCATTTGTTTGTGAAGGTTTTCTAGGTTGAACCCTGCGCCGTAATTTTGTCCAGCAGTCTGCATACTCCATCCACCTAGCTGGTCTATCATTTCTGTTGGTGTATTAATGTTTCTTAGTCTATCTCGGTAGCCGTGGCGAAATCCATGTATAACATAATCTTGTCCTATTAACTTCTTAAGCCATTTGTTAATGGCTGCACTTGCACTGTTACTGTTGCATTTATTGCTGTTGGTGTATCTAGGAAATATGTATTCACCAGTGGATGTTGCTAATGCCTGTTTGGCAGCCCAAAGAGAAGCTCCTACTAAAGGTATTTTTCTTTTGCTTGAAGGTGTCTTTAATGTTCTGGCTTTATGAGGAATCAGGTCTATATGGGGTATTTCATGCTCTAAATTAATGTCGCAAGCTCTAAGTCCAACAGCTTCAGCTAATCTCATGCCAGTATCGGATATTAATGCTACAATCCATCTTAAATCATCGTCTATATACAAGCATTCTTGTTGTACTTTAAATACTAATTTAGGGTTAATGCTTAAGCGCTTTGTTTCCTCTTCGTTTCTTGGAATATAAAGTCCTGTGAAGGAATTTTTGATATCAAGTCCGAGCTCGCTGATAGTGAAGTTTATTATGGCTTTTAAAGTTGCAAGTATTCGCCTGACACTTGCTGGGCTTAGGTTCTTTGCAACAAGAGAATCACGGAAGCTAACTGCCTCAGTTCCTGAATATGCACTTATTGGTTTATTTGTAGTGTGAGATACAAAATATTTAACTGCTCGTCTTGAGCTATTTTCAAATGCTTTGGATTTACCTTTACCTTTGATTGACAAGTAATGCTCAAGGCATTCAACAATCGTAGGTGTATCGTGTTTTTGTTCATTTTCTATCGATGCGGAAGTTGGCACTTCATAGTTTTTGAGTCTTATGCCTAACCAGTAGTCTTCAATCTTGGCATTAATAGAGCGAGCCATCATTAGTGCTCGTTTGAGCGACCTAGTCTTAAGAGTGTGAGTAATCTTCTGCTTTGTGTAATAAGGTTTAATATCGCTAGGAATCCAACGACAAAAATAATAGATATTGTTGCGACAGTATACGTATTTCGCTTCTACAAATCCTTCCACAGTCATAATTTCGAGCCTCTGCAAATCATAAGGAATGCAGGCTAAATAGGGGCTGTAGAGCCCTATTCAGAAATAAGATGGCGCACCCGAGAGGATTCGAACCTCTGACCTCTGCCTCCGGAGGGCAGCGCTCTATCCAGCTGAGCTACGGGTGCGTTGTGAAACGCAGTAAATTGTATCATTCGAGCATTACGCTTGAAATATTGATTTTGACTCTCGCCCTCGTAACCACTCTTTCAAGTGACCTCTGCCTCCGAAGGGCTGCGTTCTATTCATGCGCCTCGCGCAGCGATGAGCTACGGGTGCATCAAAGCGATGCGTATTGTAACGAAACTAACTCAAAAGTACAGAACAATGAACTGTATAGCCGGGCACTTCAGTAAAGACACTTTTTTCGACTTTCAATATTCCGCCTAAGCATTTTTCCTAGGAAATTAACTTATATACCACATTAATTTTACCTGACAAAATAACCACTAATAGCATCATTTTGTAGCTATCATTTATACAGAGTAAAGACATTGAAACTATTAAACACAGTTATGTTTCTAGGTGTAATTTTATTGTGCGCATCTTCTTGGGAAGTCGAGACCACTGAATATTCCAATATAAGAGACCTTCGTCAACATGAATCTAGCCTGTTGGAACAAGCCAAACATAATGACAAATTGAGTATGATAAAACTCGGTAACTTATATTTAGATAATGATACTGAGCTTTTTAATCAATATAAAGGCTTTACATGGTTAGATAAAGCAGCAATGACAAAGCCGAATTTCGAACGTGATAAAGCTATTATAAAACGTCTTTATCAACACCCTAATAAAGAACGTCAACACTTTTGGCTTCTCCATGGTGCCAAATATAATGACAAAGAAGCAGTGGATATACTCTTTAACTTTTCTAGTTAAGGGCTAATCCTAATTGATGGGTCAATAATACGTTGAAATACCTTGGGTAAGTCACTGATATCAGGACGACGGCTAACTTGTGCGAAATCACTAGTGCTAATCTGGCCGTTTTGACTTATCTGACCGACTTCAAACGTAAACACATACGCGCCCTCCATTCCCATACGTAAATCCGACAAGATGATACGCTTTTCCTCTTGGCGAACCGAATAAGCTCCTTTTGTAAACCAAATCAACCGCTGTACTTCCCATTTATCTTGAATACTCGCTAGCAAACTGGGATCAGTTTCATAACGAGTAATACTGACATCTTCAGCCCGATCAAACACAGATGTAAAGACTTCATAGTAATGGTCTTCTTGCATGACCACGGTCCGCCATAACAATGTAGTCATTGGCGCAGAGGTACTGATAACCAAATCTGATGAAATATTAGCTTGAGCAAATGCGGCGTTATTCAGTTGCTCAATATGCCACTTAGCTACCACACTCCATGCTAAATATACCGTGCTAATGATAAGAGCAGCCGAACATGTTTTGAATAAAGTGGCGGGGTTAATCTTCGGGATAAAAAACATCACCAATAATACTAATAAAGGCAATGTATAGAGTGGATCAATAATAAATAACGTTGAAATAGCAAAAGGATATTCTGTTATAGGCCATAAAAATTGCGTCCCATACACAGTAAACCCATCAATCAACGCATGTGTTGCTAAAACTAAAAACACCATCCATGTGCATCTCAGCAAGGATTGTTTTTTATGGGGAAGCACGATGTCATCTGCAGTGAGTTTTGCTGGCACCATTTTTTCTAACCTTAACAGCAACCAAGCAAATAGTGGTGCCACCAATGCATGCACAATAAACGAGTGACTGAACCCCCGATGATAGGTAAAGTTTTGGACATCGCCTCCATAATTGATGAATACGTCCAAATCAGGAATGGTACCTAAAATAGCGCCATGCAACGCTGCGCGCTTCCCCATTTGTTTACCCATCACCGCATAACCCACGGCACTGCCTAACGCTATTTGTGTTAAAGAATCCAAAAAACAACTTCCTTTTTTATAATGACATTAATTGGTTTTGATAAACATTATACTGTGAAGCTAGCTGTTAAGGTCATTATAGATGATGAGCGTTGAATACCAATATAGTTAACTATAGTCCCTCAACGTATAAAAATTTCCCCGCAATGGATAATATTTACGATAGAATGTGAAAATAAAATAATAAGGTAATGATACTCATGACTTCACCATTAACCCCTCCTCAACCACCAGCTCAAGAGAATACGTCTGTGCTCTATGTCTTCTTTATCTCTGCCGTGGCAGCTATTGGTGGGTTCTTGTTTGGCTTTGACTCGGGAGTCATCAACGGCACAGTTAGTGCACTGAGTAATGCTTTTAATGCCGATGATATTGGCACCGGCTTTAATGTGGCATCAGTGTTATTAGGTTGCGCAGTCGGTGCATTAGCTGCAGGTCCGATTGCTGACCGTGCTGGTCGTAAACCCATCATGATTATCACCGCATTAATTTTCGCTATTAGCGCTTATGGTTCAGGTATTGCCGACTCTTCTGCTGAATTTATCTTTTATCGACTTATTGGAGGATTAGGCATCGGCGCAGCATCCGTCTTAGCGCCAGCTTATATTGCAGAAGTCGCCCCTGCAGCCATCCGTGGAAGATTAGCCACACTACAACAGCTGGCCATTGTATTAGGTTTATTTGCCGCATTTTTAAGTAACTATGTGATTGCATCGGTATCTGGTGGAGCAGAAGCACAGTTTCTTCTGGAGATAGCAGCGTGGCGCTGGATGTTTTGGGTAGAGCTTATCCCCGCAACGCTATTTTTCGTCGGCGTGTTATTTATCCCTGAATCACCGCGTTATTTGGTGGCTCAATGTAAACCCCATCTGGCTGAAGCCATCTTCAAACGCATCACTAAAGGCACCGAAGCCATACAAATTAAAGCCGTCCAAGACTCTCTCAAAGGAGAAAAGAAACCTAGCCTGAGTGATCTGTTTATTGATGGTAGTAAAAAAATCCATCCCATTATTTGGGTGGGGATCACCCTATCTGTGTTCCAACAATTTGTTGGGATCAATGTCGTTTTTTATTATGGCGCACAGTTATGGCAAGCCGCAGGTTTTGATGAATCCCAATCGCTCTTTATCAATGTACTTGCCGGCACGACCAATATTATATCAACATTTATCGCGATCGCATTGGTCGATAAAATTGGTCGAAAGCCACTGCTGCTATTTGGTAGCATCGGCATGTTTGTCAGCTTAGGTAGTTTGACTTATATTTTCGGTACCGCGGGGCTAGATGAAGCTGGTCAGTTAGCACTCACAGACTCTATGGGAACATTGGCACTAGTGATGGCGAATTTTTTTGTCGTGTGCTTTGGCGCAAGCTGGGGCCCCGTTGTATGGGTTCTATTAGGCGAGATGTTTAATAACCGCATTCGTGGTGCGGCACTCGCCGTAGCAGCAAGCGCGCAGTGGATTGCAAACTTCACCATCACCATGACATTCCCAATCCTACTAGGCAGTATTGGACTGTCGGGTGCTTATGGCTTATATGCTTTGTCGGCGCTCATCAGTGTGTTCTTTGTCGTTAAATATGTCAAAGAAACGCGCGGAGCGAGCTTAGAACAAATGTAACGCCAATAAAGGCGTTAACATACATAGACGCTCTCTCACAAATAATAAAGGCGCGAATCCAATAAAGTTTCGCGCTATTTCAAAATAGTACTGGTAAGGAAGGTAAAAGACTAACGCGTTTTTAACGCAGCGATGACGTCTTCCTGTGAAGGGGGCTGACACCCTTGCTGTTCGACATTCAAGGTCGCTGCCATTAAACCAAAGTGAAGCGCTTTAATAAGGGCTTCTTCTGACCATGAATTATCATCAGAGGCTTCCTGTTGACCACGCAATAACTGCGCTAAAAACGCAGAAAAGAACGTATCCCCAGCACCCACTGCATCAGTAAATACTGTTGGCGTATAAACAGGTCGAGCAATTGATTGCGTCGACGTTAATAATGTCGCGCCATTTGCTCCTTCGGTCAATAACACTATCCCATTATTAAGCTGAGTAAGGATTTGTTGTGCACCTTCTAATGGCGCAGTATCAATACCGAGTAACAATAAATCTTCGTCACTGACCTTTACGATATCAGCAAAGGGCACTAACGATAAAACTGCTGCAATATACTTTTCATTATCACGCTCTACCCCTTTACGCATATTGATATCGAGACTAATCAGAACATTACGTTTTTTCAATTCGATAAAACACGGGACTAACACATCGACCATGCTAGGTACTAAGGCTAATGAGCCTGTATGAAATAACGCTAAATCTTCAGGAATAAGATCGATGAGTTGCTGTGCATCAATATCTAAATCAGCAATTGATTGACGATATAAGCGGTAGTCTGGCTGACCATCAGCATCGGTATACACCAACGCCAAAGAAGTGGGTAAAAATGAACGGTTATCGGCAGGAAGCTGAATACCCTCGGATACAGCATATTCGAATAAACGCTCACCATATCTATCGGTCGCCAATGGTGATAGGTAATGAGTATCCAATCCTTGCTTGGCGAAGCTACGCGCCACATTAAACGGTGAACCACCGATATGCGCAGAGAGTTGATCGTCGCTTTGTTCAATCAAATCAAATAATGCTTCACCAAATACAGCAGTTTTTATGGTCATACCTAGTTCCTTGTCCTACGGTTAATTTATTGTGTCACTTGTTCCGTTTTTGCTCACCGAGATATTCATAAGTGAACAAATAATTCACTATTATCCGAGTTTAATAAAGGACATGCAACAAGGTTGTGTCTGTAAAAATACAAAATGACACTTATTTTTTATCCATTTAAAACCAATAATTAAGACGTTTTCTTAATTTCAAGTTCCTCAACCAATTACGTGGTTTAGCAACATTTTCGGCACGTGGAAACGCTTTGATTTCGGCAAGCGTAGCATCAAGCACTCGCTGCGCAGCTTGACCATCAGTATAAGGATGCATCATATGACGATAAGTATTGATAGCATCGTTAAGTTGGGTATCACCACTCAACGCTTTTTGGAGAGCACCGGCTAAATCATCTGGTTCAGTGATGTTAATTAAGACATCTTCTGGCTGTGCATTGTTGAATGTGACCACGGGTTTGTTGAGTAATAAAAACTCCGTAATCGCTGAAGAGGTATCTGAGACCATAACATCACAACTATTTAATAATGGCAAAATAGACGCTTCTTTTACCACGATGAGTTTATCATGTTGCATAGCTTCGTATTGAGCAATGACGTCGGGATCCATTTTAGGATGAAATTTAATATTCCATACCCAGTCCTGTTCATAGCTCAACGTCACTATCTGAGATAGTAAAGCCGTTGCTGAACCAAAACTTGGTGAGAATGTTGGTGCATAGAGTATGTGAGCGGGTTCATCACTCGCGCGGTTGACCCTAGGCATTTGGAATAAAGCATCAAGTTTCGTCCAGCCGGTTTCTACTACCGAAAAATGCGGATGTAGTTCTCGTAATTCTAAGAATTTATCCGTGAAAAATGGCCCTTGAGTACAGTACAAATCAAAACATTCACGGATCCGAAAGTGTCCTTTCTTTTTCCATTCAAAGCCATGAAATAACTGCACTTTTAAACCAGGAATAAATGAAGGTACGACATTTCCTGGTAAAAACACTGCATCAGGCTGGTAGGCAATGGTCGCTTTCACTGAATCTAATACGACCTCATCGTCGAGGAATAAAGCTTGGTTAACTTTTTTTCCATCAACAAACCACTTCACTGCATGGCCATTTTCAAGCATGACTTTTGCTAATGGGCGCATGATTTCAAACGAGTAGTTTTGTGATAGATATAAAAGAAATCTCATTTATGAGGTTTCCTTAATAATTTCAATAATTTCTGTCGTTGAAATAGAAGGCGTACGTGGTAAATAAATGACTTCACACACATCCTTGAATTCATCAAATTTTCCAGCCCAATCATCTCCCATAACAAGCACATCAGCATTGTACTTAAGAATATACTCTCGTTTTTGCTCCAATGATTCTTCTTTAAAGACCTCATCAACAAAACGCATCGAAGAGAGTAATTCCTCTCGACTTTGGAACGAATAGATAGGATTACGACCTTTTTTATTAAAGTTCAATTCATCAGAAGACAAGCCAACTATTAAGTGATCCCCATGTTCGCGTGCGCGTTTTAAAATGCGGATATGACCGATATGCAGAACATCAAATGTCCCAAATGTAATGATTTTGCGCAAATGAATACCTATTTAGGCTTGAGATTAATACAATAAGAAAGGTGTATGACCAATCAAAGTATATAATGATGTCATAAAAATGCAATATTTCAGAGATTCACTCGTACTCAAGACACTTTTTTAATGATGGTAAAACTCACTATTAACTAATAAGGAGTTAGGTATAATCACTTTATTAATACCATTAAATTATCATCCTATGCAGCAAACACCACCGCAACAATATACAACATTAATTCATCCGATCTTAAT
This sequence comes from Glaciecola sp. HTCC2999, assembly GCF_000155775.1. Classification (GTDB taxonomy): domain Bacteria; phylum Pseudomonadota; class Gammaproteobacteria; order Enterobacterales; family Alteromonadaceae; genus Opacimonas. Next base: position 97,248 of record NZ_DS989811.1, on the reverse strand, counting down.
CGCTGGCTGCGTCATCATTATGCTGAGTTTCGCCATCCGTGCTTCATTTGGCCTATTTCAGATCCCCATTGCTACAGAATTTAATTGGTTACGCAGCGAATTTTCATTAGCGATAGCTCTACAAAATTTGTTTTGGGGCATTGGTCAGCCGATATTTGGGGCTTTCGCCGAAAAGTACGGTGATCGTAAAGCAATTATAATCGGCATTGGCTGTTATGCACTAGGGTTATGCTTATCTGCTTTTGCTATTACGCCAGGGCAACATCAAATATTAGAAATGCTAGTGGGATTTGGGATTGCGGGGACCGGGTTTGGGCTAATTTTAGCGATTGTGGGGCGAGCAACTTCTGATCAACACCGTTCATTAGCATTAGGTATCACCACTGCTGCAGGTTCGATTGGACAGATCATCGGTCCTCCCGTGGCACAAGGTTTGTTACAAGCATTTGTATGGCAGGATGTGTTTCTTATATTTGCAGGGATAATTTGTTTATCCATTTTTGCTGTTAGCTTTTTGAAGGCTCCTGCAACAAAAATAACACCAAACGAATGCCATAACGTGACGGAAGAATCATTGTCTGTTGTTGTACAACGGAGTGTGAAAGACCCCACTTTCATCTTTTTATTTGTCGGATTTTTCTCATGTGGATATCAGTTAGCGTTTATTACTGCACATTTTCCCGCACTCATTACTGAAATGTGCTCAGCCATTAGCCCAGCAAGCTTGATCCAAAGCTTAGGCGTGACAACTACATCCGGACTTGGCGCCATGTCCATTGCATTAATTGGTTTAGCTAATGTCGGTGGCACAATTTACGCAGGCTGGCTGGGTAATCGCTATTCACGCAAATACCTACTGGCAGGTATCTATACATTACGGACATTGATATCAATCATTTTCATTATCAACCCAATAACGCCTGAATCTGTGGTGTTGTTCTCTATTATCATGGGAGCCTTATGGCTAGCGACCGTCCCGCTAACGGCTGGCTTGATTGGACATATTTACGGGCTTAAATATATGGGGACACTTTATGGACTGGTCTTTTTTTCCCATCAACTAGGTGGATTTCTTGGCGTTTGGTTAGGAGGTAGTTTGTATGATTATTATGGCGATTACACGATGGTGTGGTGGATTGGGATTGGTGTCGGTGCATTCTCAGCGCTGATACACTTGCCTGTTGATGAGAGACCTAAGTACCGCTTAGCAGATTAAATATTAAAGTTTGATGACTAAGAAATATTCTTACTTTCTTTTTCGAAAAAATATGCTTTAATATTAACCAAGTATTACTTATATATTTTTAATTGCCCAAAATGGCAAATAAAATAAAACCACAATTGTCACCTAAATATTTGAGTGTTACAATTTAATCTATTAAATCTCGAATTAACTTCAAAGTCATCTTGAATAAAGAGGGACCTTTGATAAATTAAAAGGAAATTCCATGAGAACTATGCTGAAAGTGTTACCCCTAAGTGTCATTGCTCTGTCATTAACCGGCTGTTTTAGCGGAAGTGATAAAGCAGAGTTTGTATCAACGCCTGTTATCCCTACGCCTTCAACTCTAGCCATTTCTGGTGAAGTCGTAAAAGGTACATTAGCAAATGCAACCGTTGAAGCCTTTGCTGCTGCTGACTTAGACTTCGCAAATGTACTTGCAACTACGCAAACAGACGCTAATGGTGATTACACGTTAACTATAACTGATACTTCTGGTGCTGCTATTGTTGGTTCTTTCTTCGTACGTATTTCTGCGGATGATGATACAACTATGATTTGTGATGCGGCAGCATGTGGTGATGTTGCTCGTGGAGAAGCGATTCCAGCAGCGTCATTAACTGGCTTATCACTTAGTACGATTACTAACTCTACTGGTACTGGTACTATTGCTTCTGCTAACGCCAATGCATTAACATCATTAGCGACAGACGCACTAGTATCTGCAGCTCGTGCAAGCACTGCTAACGATTTATCAAACCCTACGAGCCTTGCTGAAGCGCAAAAAGCTGCATCTAAAATTGTTGCGGCTATTTTAGGTGTCGACGCCGGTGAGACTAATTTATTTGACGTAGCGATTGTTGATGCGTCTGATTCTGCTGCAGTATCTACGGACGCATTAAGTGCAACACTAAACTTAATCAATGCTTCTTTATCTGGTTTAACTGTTGCTGACGGTGAGACTCTTGGTGGTGCGATTGCAAATTACGTGGATGCTGTTGATGATATCACTGCAGCATTAATTGCTGACCCTGAAGCTGACTTGGGTGCAGAGCAAGCAGCCGCTGTTGCTTCAATCAATACAATCCAAGCACAAGTTAATACATTAGTACAAGACATCGCTTCTGAAATTGGTCAAGATACCGGTACTACAGTAACTCTTAACCCAATTGCTGACCAAGTTAACCCTAGTGACATCGAAGATATTTTCAACGGTGTAGATATCACTGGTGCTACAGGCGGTACTGGTGGTACTGGTGGTACTGGCGGTACAGGTGGTTAATTAACTATCCATTGATACTTCTTAAAAAAAGCTAAAAGTCTGACTTTTAGCTTTTTTTTGGCTTAAAATACGGATGAATATAAGTGAAGTCTTAAGATGAAAAAAGCTTTGATAACGTTACTGCTAGGTTCGACCTGTACGCTCTCAACGGGTATACATGCGTCAGACGACTTCGTAGTTGATAACGCTGAACCAACGAATAAACGCGTAATGCATACTTTCTCTATGCAAGGCTATACGGGTGTATTCAATACACCAAATGCTGATGTGATAAAATATGGTGATGGTCTCTTTAGTTATAGTGATAATTTTTACATCAGAAGAGAGCTAATATCCGCAAGCGATATGAAGTTTGGTGTAGGGTTAATGCCGGGTCTCGAACTGGTTGGCCGTTTAGCGACACGAAAATGGCACTGTAACCTTTATACTGATACGCGCCCAGAATGTAGTGGACCACGTGATCTGTCAGCGTCCATCAAATATACCTTACCTTTGATCCCTGAAGATTGGTTTAAAGTGGCTATTGGTGGGCAGGACCTGGGTGGAGCAGCGGTTAATTCACAAGCCTTTTATGCCGTAGCATCTAAAGATTTTGATTTAGACCAATTTGGCTTATTAAAAGTCAGTGCCGGTGTCGCCACGTCAGATTACGTGAGTGATTATATGAACGGTGCCATTGCATCGGTTGAATACCAGCCATTTGAATTTTTACAAATTGCCACAGAGCACGATGGACATGCACTAAACGCTGGTTTTAAATTTATTACACCAGAACAGTGGTTACCTGAAGGGTGGCAAGTATCTGCGGCTTTACAACTCTTTTCCACCGAATCAGAGCTTAACGAAAAAAATAAATGGTTTAGTCTTAATATGAATGTCCCATTAAGTGATGGTGCGAGGCGTAAAACGTCTCAACAAACGGCGAATGATGCTCTTAATGACGCACAGTCAAATAATTCATCAACCGTTACAAACCATGGCTTTGTCAAAGTAACAACACCTGAACACGCTACTAATATTGACGATTCTGTCTTACGACAATCTACCAATGCACCTGCATCCTTGGCATTATCCACAGTGACTCGCGAGAATATTGATGCGTTTGCTGAGTATGTGACTGAATATGGATTTGAGTCAGTCAGCATTCGTTTAGCAGATAATAATGCGGGTTTGGTCATTCAGTTTGAGAATAATTTATATAACCGAAATGAAGACCAAGCCATTGCCGTCATGTCACGTCTCATCACAGAACGTTTGCATGTGAATACACAATTACAATTGTTAAACTTTGGTTTAGTGGTGAAGAATATCGAGCTTGAATATGCTCAGCCAGCAATATTGTCAATCGATAATGTCGTGCCTACTGCGCCTGATAATATTTTGTTAGATTGGTTAGACTTTTCTGATAAAAAATGGCTTGTCAATAATGCATCCAGCGCCTATTTCGTCCCGCGGATTACGGTTGCACCGGCTATTTCCAGCTTAGTAGGTACTGAATATGGTTCGTTTGATTTTCAACTGCTCGCCAGTCTAAACTACCAGATGTCTTTATGGCCTGGGGCCGTCATCGATGTACGCTATATGAGTGATACATTACTTAATACAGATGATTTCGAAGAAGGACAATATATAAGTAATCGTTTCTCTATTCCAGAAGGCGTCAACCGTAAGTTGTTCCATCAAGCGTTTGTTTTACCATATAATATTTCGACGCAATTTTCATTTGGTGAAGCATTTAATATGACGGATGTCATGATTAATGAAACACGTTTTCAAACGGATGATGGTGCGCACCGCGTTACGTTATTAGCCGGTGAATTAACTGAAACGGTGACTCTGAAACGCATATTTTATTATACGCAAGTGAACAAATATGAACCGAGATTACTCAAGTATCGCTATCGTTTTGCTCCATTAAACTGGGATATTGAAGTGACAGCTGGTGAATTTTTACAAGGTGATACTGGGTTTAAAGTGAAATCGTCACATTGGTTTGGTGACACTCAGATAAATATTAATTACCGCCGTACTGATTTCAAAGAGGATCGTAACCGTGAGGAAACCGAGTTTGTATCATTGGGGATCTCAATTCCATTAAACTTGAATCGTTCGATGCGTTCCAATTATGGATTCCAAGTAAAAGGGATCGAACAATGGAGTTACAACGTAGAAACGGTATTAACGACACCAGGTAATCCGAATTCGTTAACCACGGGATTTGGTCAAGAACCATCCCTATATCATAATCTTAACCAAGCGTATTATAACCGCGACAGACATTAACATAAGAACAGGAGTCGAGCATGCTACATCAGATAAAGAAACCCTTTTTAATGTACTGGCAAGCTCTACTCCTTGCCCTTCTTACGTCAAGCGTTAGTTATCATGCCATTGCCGATGAACATGACACCCTCAGCTATGAAGATCTATTTCATTTAGAATTCAGCGCTAATCCCATCATACTAAACGATCAAAAGACCGTCTTATACGAGCGTCATAGTATGAATATTATGGCGGATAATAAACGTATTAACCTATGGACGGTGCAACTAGATGGATCTGCGCATCTTCCATTTATCTCAGATGAATATAATCATTATTCTGCGGTACTTTCTAACAGCGCTTCAAAAATAGCGTATATCTCGACTCGCTCCGGCACGCCACAAATTTATGTACATGACTTTGCCTCCAACACCACTATAAAAGTGACCAATGTGCAAAGCTCACCGAGTAACATCAGTTTCTCACCTGATGATAAACACATCGCATTTACGATGTTCACCCCAACCAATGCTAAGCCCAAATTCAGCCTCGGGTTCAAACCGAAAGGTGCAACATGGGCTGAAGATGCGCATTACATCGATAACACCTTATTTCAACGTGATGGCTCAGGAATGAAAGCTCCTGGCAATACTCATCTCTATGTTGTACCAACGATTGGTGGAACACCGCGACAAGTTACACAAGGGCAATATGACTTTGCTAGTAAGGTCATCTGGGCAGCAGACGGCAAATCGGTGTTGATGTCGGCGAATATTCGCGATGATCGTGAGTTTGATATCTTTAATACAGATATATTAAAAGTGGATCTGAGTGACGGCACATATACGGCGTTAACCAACAACACAGGTCCTGAGAATATTGCAGCACTCAGTCCTGATGGACAATATCTTGCGTTTACTGGATTTGACGATAATGGTAAATCGAATCAACTCGAACAGCTGTTTATAATGAATTTAACCGATAATGGTACTAGAGCACTCACGCCAACACTCGACCGTGCGGTAGATGATGTGCAATGGGCTGCTGATAGTGAGTCACTGTATATCAGTTATGATGATCGTGGTGAGAAACTCGTTGCGAATGTGAGTTTGTCTCGTGAATTGAACGTGTTATCACGCGCATTAGGAGGGCAAAGTATTGGCCGTCCATATACCTCTGGTGACTTTGCTGTAACCAGTGCTGGTGAGGTGGTGTTGACCCATTCTACCGGTATCAGTCCGGCTGATTTAGCGGTACTCTCGGGTGATAAACTCACTACCTTGACTGATTTAAACAGTGATGTATTGGGACATAAAACACTCAATGCGCCAGAACTTATCACAATGAAAAGCTCGGTCGATGAACGTGAATTGATGGCGTGGGTCGTTAAACCCCCGCAATTTGATCCTAAGAAACAATACCCACTTATTTTAGAGATCCACGGCGGTCCCCACACCGCGTATGGCCCTGAGTTTTCTACTGAAGTTCAAATGTTTGCTGCCGCTGGCTACGTTGTAGTCTATGGCAACCCGCGCGGCTCGACCTCACAAGGTGCTGAGTTCGCTAACCTGATTGATAAAAACTATCCTTCTCAAGATTACAACGACCTCATGGATATGGTCGATGCGGTGATTGATGAAGGCTATATTGATACCGATAATTTATTTGTGACCGGCGGCTCAGGCGGTGGCGTACTAACCGCATGGATCATTGGCAATACCGACCGTTTCACAGCTGCAGTGGTCGCTAAACCCGTGATTAATTGGATCAGCATGATCGGCACATCCGATATCTACACCTTTATGACCAAATATTGGTTCACCGACTTACCATGGAACGATATTGATCAGTATTGGCAACGCTCGCCTTTACGCCTTGTCGGTAATGTCACCACACCAACTATGGTGTTAACGGGCGAGCTGGATGTGCGCACCCCAATGGCAGAAAGTGAACAATATTATGGGGCATTGCGACTACAGAAAGTTGAAAGTGCGATGGTGCGCATTCAAGGAGCCTATCATGGCATTGCGGTGAAACCATCGAATCTTGCACGTAAGATTGGGCACATTATCACGTGGTTTGATAAATATAAGACAGTTGATAGTGATAAAGAGGCAAAATAAATAGTAATTATCTTTTTTCGTCAGCACTTTTTATTGACGCAAAGGTAAGTAAAAAGTGCTCACAACTTTGCGTAGTTACACTGTCTCACCTACCACAGACAACGCTACTGCCTCTGCCACTCGAATACCATCAATCCCTGCAGACCAAATACCACCGGCATAGCCAGCGCCTTCACCGGCGGGGTATAGTCCTTTAACATTGACACTTTGATAGTCTTTGTCTCGCTTAATACAAATAGGAGACGAGGTACGTGTTTCCACGCCTGTGAGTAGACCGTCTTTTTTGGCAAAGCCTGTAATTTGTTTATTAAACGCGGGGATCGCTTCACGAATAGCATGGGTCACATAATCTGGTACCACTTTACTCAAATCTGTTAACGTCACACCTGGCGTATATGAGGGTTTGACCTCACCTAAGTCTTCACTGGCTTGGCCTTTCAAAAAATCGCCAATAAGCTGAGCAGGGGCATGATAATTTTCACCACCAGCGGCAAACGCCATTTCTTCCAAACGACGTTGCAGCTCTATACCTGCTAACGGATCACCAGGATAATCTTCTTCTGGAGTAATCCCTACCACAATCGCGCTATTGGCGTTACGTTCATGGCGTGAATATTGGCTCATGCCATTCGTCACGACGCGACCCGGCTCAGAAGCGGCAGCCACGACAGTGCCTCCAGGACACATACAAAAACTATACACAGTTCGGCCATTTTTACAGTGATGTACTAACTTATAATCAGCTGCTCCTAGGATGGGATTGCCGGCATTATCACCAAAACGGCACGTATCAATCATGCTTTGCTCATGCTCAATGCGAAAACCTATCGAGAAGGGTTTAGCTTCGACATAGACGCCTTGCTCATGCAATGCTTTAAACGTATCACGAGCACTATGACCTACCGCTAAAATCACATGTTTGGCCGCTAAATAACTGCCATCAGACAGGTGTAAGCCTTGAATCGCATGATCATCACCATCTGGGACTAAATCGAGTTTATCGACACGCGTACTGAAGCGGATTTCACCCCCCAAAGAGATGATCTCCGCACGCATTTTTTCCACCATATTCACCAGCTTAAAGGTACCAATATGGGGTTTACTGACGTACATAATTTCTTCAGGTGCACCAGCTGCCACAAATTCATGCAACACTTTACGGCCATAATGTTTACGGTCTTTCACTTGAGAATATAACTTCCCATCTGAAAACGTACCCGCGCCGCCCTCACCAAATTGAACATTGGATTCTGGATTAAGTGGCTGCTTACGCCAAAATCCAAAGGTGTCTTTAGTACGCTCACGCACCGCTTTGCCCCGTTCAAGGACGATAGGCTTAAAGCCCATTTGCGCCAAAATGAGTGCAGCAAATAATCCACAAGGACCCAAGCCTACCACTACAGGACGCTCACTCAAATCTGCTGGTGCTTGCGTGACAAACTTATAGGTCATATCTGGGGTAGCACGAACATATTGGTCTTTAGCAAAGTGTTCAAGTAATTCAGCGTTACATTCGGTATCGATATCTAGCGTGTAAATCAACATGATGTTTTTGTTATTACGCGCGTCGTAACCACGCTTGAAAACATTAAACGAACGTAATTGGCTTTTATCGATTTGGAGTTTATCTAAAATCGCAGCTTCAATGGCCTGCTCATCATGATTTAGGGGAAGTTTAATATCAGTCAAACGTAACATATTGGAAGTTCTCATCACTATGCCGGACAGCCTTTCTGTCAGGGCGTGTCCATTTTAAAGCAGTTAGGTTGCTTTAGATAGTCTAGTTTACAACAGCCATGATGGTAATTACGCAGGATCATCAAGGATACTTGAGTTTTAACAAGAGCACTTTATAATTCAACACCATCCATATCACCTAAGAGTGTAAGCCCATGACGTTTGTCGTTACTGATAATTGTATTAAGTGTAAATACACCGATTGTGTGGCAGTTTGTCCTGTGGATGCGTTTTTTGAAGGCCCCAATTTTCTGGTAATAGACCCCGATATCTGTATTGATTGTGAGCTATGTGTTCCTGAATGTCCGGCAGATGCGATCGTTCAAGATGAAAAGATATCTCCTGATCAAGCCCAATTTCTTGAACTGAATGCAGAGCTTGCCAAACAATGGCCCAATATTAATGAGATGAAACCTGCCCCTGCCGATGCAGACAAATGGAACGGCGTGGCGAATAAAATCCCATTATTGTTAATCGAATAGCTAAACTACGCTAATAGCCACACCCTAGACTGAGAAACGTACTAACCTTTAAAACCTTTCCCGACAACATAGACCTCTCGAGAACGTGGACGCGATGCTGCAGGTTTGCGGATAATGACCTTTGAGAATGATTGACGCACCTCTTTAACATATTCTTCATACCCAACGCCTTGGAATACTTTGGCACAAAACCCACCACCTGGCTTCAATACATTGCGTGCCATATCTAGCGCCAGTTCTACTAAATAAATTGAGGAGTATTGGTCGGTTGTATTATTGCCACTTAAATTTGGCGCCATATCTGATACCACTGTATCGACGCGATCATCGCCAAGCTCTTTTAAAATCGCGTTATAAACGGCCTCATCAGTGAAATCACCTTGTAGAAAAGATACCCCTACAATGCTATCCATGGGTAAAATATCTGACGCAATGACACGCCCTGCATCACCAACCATAGGCGCAAGTACTTGCGACCAACCACCTGGTGCAGATCCCAAATCCATGACAATATTGCCTGGACGCACTAACTGATCTTTTTCGTTGATCTCAATCAGCTTATAACTGGCACGCGAACGATACCCATCAACTTGGGCTTTTTTGACATAAGGATCATTCAGATGGTCTTCCATCCATTTTTTGCTGGGTTTAGGTTTTGCCATGGATAATCGGTGCTTGTGGTTTCGTTAAGACGAGTCATATTGTAAACTGCCCAACTAGATTTGCAAACGACTCGTTCATTTCATATCAGATTTACGCGTATCCATCTTATTGCACTCAGGAAGTTGACATGAAGCTCGACAACGTTAAAAAGCTCCACCAGAAAAAATACCGTGCTGAATTCGGGCATTACTTATTAGAAGGTGAGCATCTCATTTTGGAGTTAGTCAAAGCCTCTGAACGACAACCGCATCTTTTAAAAAGTATCTTATATGTCTCCCCGGAATATGTTCAATGGGCGCATGATTTACCGATAAGCTTTAATGTCATTGAATTGACAACGAAGCAAATGAATAATATCAGTGATACCAAGACTCCCCCAGGGATTATCGCCTGTGTCCCCCTTGAATCAACCGATCAATTAACTACCAACACCACAACATCAGCGGATAGCCAACGTTATGTATATCTGCATGAGGTTCAAGATCCGGGTAACCTCGGGACGATTATTCGCACCCTTGCATGGTTTGGTGATGTTACGTTATTACTCAGCCCTAACAGTGTTGACCCATTTAATGCCAAAGTGGTGCGTGCCAGTATGGGAGCACTTTTCTATGTGCCTATCGAGCAAGATATTAGTTTAGCTCAACTCAATGAACGCTTTGATGAATTTGCCTATCTAGATATGAATGGTGAGTCTATCGCTGCCACATCATTTAAGACGATGCCTTGTTATGTATTTGGGAATGAAGCTCGCGGCGTTCCGCGAGACGCATTGACGCAGATGCCTGCCACCGCATTTACTATCAAAGGTGCAGGCAATATTGAATCGTTGAATTTAGCCAGTGCCGTCAATATGTGCATGTATGAACTGATGGGCAGATAATGCATTGCTACAGAGAGTCTCAAATCAATAATTCACCAGACTTCCCTGTACTACATAACGTAAATCCGTCGAGGACATTTCTGTCTCAAATGGATAACAGGTAATTAATGTCACTTGCTGTCCTGCATATTGAGATAATATATGTACATCGTGTTGATCAATTATACGGATATGCTCCACCTGATACACTTTACGCATATCTTCAAATTCTAACCGTATCGTATCACCTACCGCGACATGCTCTAACGATGCAAAATGACTATCATTATGTGCCGCAATTGCAATATTTGGCGAAGTGATATCCGAGGTCAGTAACACTGGACCAAATGCTAAATTTCGATTATTCGCACCCGCTAACACATACAAAGGATAACCATCATCCAATGTCAATTTTGCGATTGGATAAGTATCCGCCCAAGACCACGGAGCGACAATCTCGCCATGATTTAACTGCTGTTCCCATGCTTGAGCAATGAGATGTTGTGCCAAGTGTGCTTTAGCAACATAATATCCCGCCTGTCCCCACGTAGAAGTGAGAAGCAGCATCAGTATTGCTACTGCACTGTAATGTATAATCATTTTCATCGAACTATCCACTTAATAATTGAATAGCCTATGCCCCAAAAGCCTAATCCGATCCATCCCAACCAACCATATATGCCCAAACCTAAGCTAGTTTGAGGCAGTTGGCCGACTAAGTGCTGTGCTTTAGCATTCAATACATCGACTGCTTTTGATTGCTTGCCCATCGGTTTAGACGGTGTAACATCGACCGCGACAAGTGACGTGAAACGGCTGATTATCTTTGCTGACAGGGCCGTTTCTGTGATCTTAGCCTGCATGATGTCAGGTAACTCTTCAGGAAGATATTCAGTATTGGTATGCCACCATGATTCAATGTTTTTAATTTTTGCGCGCGCCCAGAGCTTATTTAAGCCCATAGTAAGATGCGATGACACCGGCAGCGCTTGACTCCATATTTGCTCAAGCCCTGTTTCATCTGAGCCTAAACGCCCCTTGATGGTTAACGGCTCAGGCTGATCCGCAACCCCATCATAGCGATAACTGAGCACCACCGGCTGATCCAGATAGATATCCGGTAATACTTGTGGATATAAGGATAGCTCCTCACTTGGAGTCAATTGAATATCCGTGATCATCGGCGAACGTAATTGCGAGAACAAATACGCCATTTTAGGTTGAATCTCAGTTAAATCATCAATATACGTATACGTGCCCTTACCTAACATCGCCGCGTATTCCATAAAATGACTATTCGGCGCCGCTCCAATACCAACAGTGAATAGGCGTTTGTCACCGAGCTGTTCAGCGATTTGCTTTAATAATTCACGCTCATTGTTGATACTGCCATCAGTCACAAATATGACTTGAGTCAAACCTGTTGAACTATCTAATAACTGCGTCAATGATAGGGCCAAAGCATCTTGCATATTGGTCCCCCCATCTGAATCAACATGACGCAAAAACCTCATTGCTTCGGCCTTACTCACCTCATCAGCAAATTGGCTTTGACGCCACAAAGCACGAGCTTCACTATCAAAATCAACAATGTTAAACGTGTCATGCTCTGTCAAATATGAGACTCCCTCCCTGATGGCATCGATAGCTTGTGTTAAGGCTGTACCATGCATTGAACCCGATGAATCGAGAACAAATATTGTATTTTGTTGAATCGATGGTGTCACGGTTGAAGCCATTGAAGAAGGATCGTGAGATATTACCGGTGGCACCACATGGATGAGACCATAAGTAGTACCGTCAATGTATTCTTGGTAATGCCCTACCACAGCATCATCTGTATTTCCTAGTGACCAGGATACGACAAAATCACGATTCGCCACATCCTCTTCAGCTAAACGAACTTGATATATTCCTTTATCAATCGCTTCACTTTCTATGTGATGAGTCGTCGATGTGATGCGCGTATCAGCTGACTGTGTATTTAACGTTAACACAACATCCATTGCATATTGTTTGTGAGCATAATCGGGATCGACAGGATCGAGCGACTCCCCACTCCCATCAACACTGTTAAGCTCTCCCGCATAGCGCTGTGACAACGTCATAGGTAATCGTACCAAATACTCACCATCAGTATATTGCGCGATATTTTGATAGGAAATGGTGATCGATATATGCTCGCCAGGCCCAATGTTAGCAATAGTATTGGTAAACAAGTTGGGACGTTTTTGTTCCACCAAACTGGCTTTTTTACCACCGGCTTTCGCTTTATTAAACGTCTTTTTAGCTTGGGCTTTTTCTTGTATTACACCTTCAATTGTCCGTGTACCTATTTGCATGTATAACTCATCAACAGCCGCCCCCAGAGGGACAGGAAATACGTAAGTCGCATCTATCCACTCTTGACTTGTATTGACAAAATACTGAGTAATACGCGTCCGCTCTACCACACCAGTCACATTCATCTCAACGTCAGTACTTATGATTGGACTGGGGACATACATCTGTGGTTGGCTTTCAAGCGATTCTCCAGTCAATGATTTTGTCTCGCTTGACTTAGGCGCTACGGGAATAAATAACGTCCCCTCTTCTACTTGAAAAATATTCGTCACAATAGGGGCTTGGCGATTGATTAGGCCATAGTTACCATCCACGTTAATAATAACAGGCTGACTCGTGACAGACGTGTTAGACGCACGCTGAAGTGATGTGGATGACGCTATGGGTGTCACACTGTCTATTGGGATATCTGCCTCATCTAGCCAGCCCACATTAGCTAAGGCGACTCCTGTTAATACTGCCGCAGCTGTTACTCCTGATACCAAGAGCGTCTTGAACTTCATGGTTAACGTATTAAATGATGTCACCCGCATAATTTTTCCCCTTAGTCTAATTAGACGCCGTCATTGTCACATTGGGTGCCAAATCAATTGTCACGCGTCGATCAAAGACTAAAGATTCATCCCAGTTTGATGTTTGCAGTGCTCTGGCTTCACCTAATGCAATCGTTTTGATTTGATCCTCAGAGACACCTTCCTTGACTAACATACTCTTCACCGCTGCAACACGCGCACTAGATAACGCTAAATTATCATCATCAGTACCACGTAAATCTGCAAAGCCAGTCAAAGTTACTTGCAACTGCGGTTGTTTAGTGAGTACCTGAGCTAATAACGCTAACTGTCCATGATATGCACTAGCAACCTCACTTATCCCTGTGGTGAACTGGATATGGCTCTGCATTTCAGGAAAATCAAACACACTTGGCGTGGTGTAATTCACCTGTTGAATAACAGGTTCATCCACCATTTGTTGTAACTGTGCAATGGTTTGGGCTTGGGTTTGATGATGATCATATGCAGCCAATAAATCGGTTTTTAATGTAGCAATGTGTTGATCATCGTTATGCTCTTCAACCATCAACACGCCCAACGTTGCACCAATGATAGCACCAACAGGGCCACCTAATGCAGCTCCAGCGACTAGCCCTGTGCCAAAGCCAATGTTGGTATGAGTGGTAGCCGGTTCATTTTTATATGTCGTCACAGCATCTGCAACCTGGGCACTAGCTGATATTGAGGTGAATGAAAATAATGTCGAGACACAAAGTGCCAATGCTGAATGTGTAAATCGTTTCATATGTGTTTCCTTTTCAAAAGTAATCTATGGTTTGTCGTAAATGACACACATAGTAAAACACGCAGATCGGGCTTTTTTTGGCTCAGAACATGGCAATCTTGCGATCAATTGTGGCGAAAAAATGGAAATATCCCTACATCATTCACAATCACTTTTCATCGCGCAATTTTTGGGTATAGTGAATACAAGCAGTAAACGAACGAGATACCATGAAACGGATCGCCTTAGTAGAAGATGACTTAGCATTACGCGAAAACTATATCGCTGCGCTCACCCAGCATGGCTATCAAGTTGATGCTTATGCGTCACGCCAAGCCGCCCACGATGCGTTTAATCTAGCGCTACCTGATTTGGCGATTATTGATATTGGACTGGGGGATGAAATGGACGGGGGCTTTACCTTGTGTCAGCCGCTGCGCTCACTTTCCACTACATTACCCATTATCTTTTTTACGGCGCGCGACAATGATGTCGATACCATCAGTGGGTTACGACTTGGCGCAGATGATTACTTAACCAAAGATATCAGTTTAATGCATCTACTCGCGCGTATCGCTGCATTATTTCGTCGTACTGCTGCCTTACAAGAAACCTCTGAAACCAACACTTCGCATGACACATTAACCGTCGGTGAGCTCGTCATTGATACCTTGAGAATGACATTGAGTTGGCAGGCCCAATCTATTGATTTAACGGTTACTGAATTTTGGATGCTCCATGCTATTGTCAAACATCAAGGCCACGTAAAAACTCGCCAACAGCTCATGGATGAATCGCAAATGGTGGTGGATGACACGACGATCACCTCGCATATCAAACGGATTCGTAAAAAATTCAGCGCCATTGATCCTTCGTTTGACTATATCGAAACTGTTTACGGGATGGGTTATCGCTGGAAACAAGGCGCTCAATCATGATATTCCGGTTAGGCTTACGCGCAAAACTCCTCTTCTTCTCGGCGTTTCTCTTTTGTATACCCTATTTAGGCTATCAATATGTCGGTGAGTTGGAGACTTATCTGCGGATTGGCCAAGAACAAACCATGGTGGGCACAGCCCGTGCCGTCGCCACGGCTTTACATGAACGTCCGGTGATATTTACCGAACAATCAGCTCTGGTCAACACTGTTAAACCAGGCACAGATCTCTATGCTCACCCCATTAAATATCCTATCCAATTGGATGGGCAACTGACCGACTGGGGAGATTATCAGGCGCAATTTATGCATTATGGACAGGCTCACATCATTGAACAGCAACCTGGGCAAGATTACGATCCGACATCACTGAGATTTACCCACATGGTGGGACAGTATGGTCGCTATTTGTATGTGGTGTTTGATGTACTTGACGACGAAGTGATCTTTCGTAATGAAAATGCGTTGAGGATCGATCGTAATGATTTTTTACAAATCGCCATGATCAATGCCACCGGCCAATTTCAACGATATGTAGTTGCGCCTTATCAGTCAGGTTGGGTCAATGCCTATTTACTGGATAACAGTGAAGAAACGTTTGTGCCGCTTAAACTAGAAACACGTATTCAAGGCCAATGGCTACAATCATCTAATGGCTATCATATCGAGATGAGGATCCCGCTTAACATGCTAGCGAGTAACATTGCTTTTGCAATTACTGATGTGGATGATCGCATTACCCGCCAACATGAGCTCACTATTGGAACCGCTAATCCAATGCAATCAGATGCGTTAGGCACTGTACTCATCCCTTCACCTGAAATTGAACAAATTCTCCAAGGGCTCCAATACGCCAATGCTAGGGTGTGGGTAGTGGATAAACACAAACGTGTATTAGCCCGTTCGGGAGATATTCAAAGTGCTCAAGGACTAGATGTTACAGATAAATATGACAATGCTAACAGCCGATTCTCTACAGTAGCTTCCTCAACTAAGGAAGAGTCATCTCACATACTGAGTCGCATTGTAACTCATATCGAATCAAATTGGTTACTTCCTTTGTACTATACGATATTGAGTAAACCGCCAAGCTCATTTGTAGATGATTTAGCAGATGCCTATCAACTCGTGGGTAGTGATATTGACAAAGCGCTCACCGGGAAACCCGAAACCTTATGGCGGGTCAGTAGCGACAAACAAGCCGTCATCCTATCTGCGGCACATCCTATTTTTGTCGCTGGGGAAGTCATGGGAGCGGTGGTAGTTGAGCAAACAACAAACGGCATCCGTACCTTGAGAAATAGAGCATTAGAAGAACAGTTTCATTTTTTCTTAAGTGTTTTAGTGTTAGGTACTTTAGCACTGTTTATCTTTGCGTCACGGATCTCCTCACGTGTCAGGCGTTTACGCAATGACACAGAACAAGCCATTGATGCCCAAGGCAAGATTATCGGCAGTATTCCCAAGCAAACCGCAGGTGATGAAATTGGCGATCTGGGTCGTAGTTTCGCCCAAGTCCTTGACCGATTAGCCCAATATAATCACTACTTAGAAAATATGGCATCGCGCCTATCACATGAGCTCAGAACACCTGTCGCTATCGTCAATTCATCGTTGGAAAATTTAGCAATAAGTAACACAACCAATCATCACGATAATGTGTTTATTCACCGTGCTCAAGATGGCATTAAACGCCTAAGCTTGATCTTAAATAATATGAGTGAAGCCACACGCTTAGAGCATACGCTCAAAAGTAGCGAACCTGAACCGGTGAATGTGGTGAGCTTGTGTGACAATGTCCTTGAGAACATGCGTATGACAAGTCAGCGGCATTTTGTATTGGATAACCAAATTGATTCTGACACTACACTCCAAGGCGCACCAGAACTTTTTGCTCAAATGCTCGATAAAGTGCTTAGTAACGCTGTAGATTTTGCTCATGCTGATAGTGATATTAGATTAGCCTTAACCCAGCAGACAAACACATTATCTCTAAGCATTACCAATACAGGTCCACTGTTACCCGAAGGTATGCAATCTCAGCTCAAAGAATCCATGGTGTCAGTGCGCAACAATGACGATCAACAAGTGCATTTAGGCTTGGGCTTATATATCGCTAACATGCTGGCGTTGTATCATGGTGGACAAATGAGAATCGACAACACGCCAGAGAATGATGGCGTGGTCGTCACATTTATTTTTAGCCTGTAAATAATTTTAAGAGACAGACATAATATTTATGTTTATATATCAGCGCCATTTGCTCAAGCCTTAAATTAGGTTTTAATAAAACACTTTTCGACTAACAGCATATGCGGTACGGTCAGTGCAAATAACCCTATAAATAACCATGCATAAATCCCAACATCAATCTGATAAACATCACTGAGCCACCATAAGGCACTCAATAGCATCACTGTTGCTATCATAATTGCCATCAATTGAAATAGCATTTCAATTCGTTTCATCGGTACTTTTATCACAAAACGTCTGACATATAATGGACTATGTATGATACAAAAATACGCAGTAAAGTACTGCAAAATCCCACCTTGAGTTAATATAATTAGTAAAGCAATTAACTCTAAGTACAAAACTATGTTTTCGCGTTTATATCCAAATAACACGAATGCCGATGCTGCTATTGCACCGAATTGACTCGCAATAGTCACTATTTCAATTTGTCCCGTAGTCAGCCAAAGTACGGATAAGATGTCATTAAATTCATTAGGTTTAAATAAAGCCGGCATCGTTATAAGCCATACTGCTATAGCACAATGTCGCCTATCACCCACGTCAAAAGACCAGTCTTCAGAGAAATGCCATACCGACATAAACATAAACAACAAGAAACCGCTAATGGGGGAAAGTAACCATAATCCTATACTCAATAACACTATCGCCAAATAAAACAGTAAAAATTGGATCTTTCGAGATATCGAAACTAAACCAAGTCCATTAACCGCTAAAGAGTAATCAAGTGCGCCATGGGGGACTCCAAGTACCATGATTGAACAGATCATGATAAACATTACAGCTGGGTTATCAACGCCAAGATTGATGTGAAAAAAAGACAATAACAAACATGTTGATGCAACAATGACCAACAGGACACTTTGCCATTGGCGAAAAGCTAATCTAACCATGACCACCACACAGCCTTAATAAATGCCCACTTAGGCATTGCCATGATGACTTTTAACCATATGCGTAATGGCGCTCGATGAGACATGAATTGAGCAAACTCACTCCCCGTTAATCGATTAGCCATTCGCAAAAATATTGTCGAACTCAACTTAGGATAACGCACTAATACCACCAACAAAATATTATCCATCCATTGAACCCAACGAGAATAATGTCGAGTATGTAGTAACGGTTTTGTAGACAATTTATCCGTGTGTGATAACGCTTTTCCTGTTTGATTTGCCCACCTTTGAATAGTTGCAAAACCATATCCAGATGAACTGCGTAAAGCACCACTAATATTTCCCGCTAAAGTAATGTGGTGATGGGTTTGTGATCTTGGTGTTTGGTGACTTACTACATCCCACATAGGCAAATGCCCATACTCAATAGCTGTAATTGTTATATCATTTAGAGAAGGAGTGATTTTAGTTTGGACAAGACGTTGAGCAGCATGGGTTGATCGCTCAGTTAAATAATCTCGTGTTAATGATTTGCTGGTAAAATAAGTCACCTCAACAAGAGCTTGATGAGGGTTTTGTGGAATAATATAAGTAAAATAAAACCCATTCTCATCTTGAGACATGTCTGACATTAGTGTGGCATGTGATTGTGTATTCACATCAAACAATACCGATGATGATGACACCATCACTCCGACAAAACTCTGCCACAAACCATAACGTGGCCGAGTAATTTCAATTCCTAACCCGACTGTATCAATGATATGACTGTGGGTGATAGCGGATAAATCATTAACACTCAGTGCAGCGCCTGTTAGTAATTGAACATTTGAAGATGCATGGATTTTCTGTATTGCGTATGAATAAAAATGTTCACTGCTGATTGAATAATAGGGATGTGAAGTTGAGGTATGACAATAACAATGACGTGCGTCTGATATGGACCATCCAGGAAATGTCTGCATTGATAGGTTTGTTAATAACGCTAAATCACTTTGACTAAACCAGCCAGACCAAGTGCGGTCATGTTCATATTGTTCGCGGCGCTCAATTACAAGCACTTTGCCCGCATAATTATATTGAAGTAGTGCCAATGTTAAGGATAACCCTGCACAACCACCTCCAATGATAACTAAATCAAATTCACTAAAATCGATAGCTTTTGAGGTCACAGTCACACTTAAGCATCACTTTGATATAAATGTCTAAAACTATTATGAAGTTCAGCCTGATGAACATCACCATAGCTATTTAATGGATTATAGAAGGCTCGTTTTAATAAGACACCCAATTTATGGCGATTAGAAATGACCACTCGGCCATCATCAAAAGCATAGTTTTGACGGGCAATTTCGACACCAATTTCACGATATAAATGTAAAGCGCAAAACATTGCATAGCGATTTCGGCTAGGTATCGCTTTTAAGCCAATCTCTGCAGAACAATAGTATTTTTCAGCTAAAGTTAAGCAACGCTGTTGAGCCTGTTGGATAACTAACTTCTGGGTTGGCGATGGATAAATTATATGTTTTGGTGATAAGCCACCTAACCAGGTTTGAGGCAAATATATTCGACCTTTATGAGCATCTTCTAAAATATCTCGTGAAATATTGGTCAACTGCATCGCTACGCCTAAATCTATCGCAAACGCCTCTGCTGTTCTGGGTGCCTGTAAAATAGGACACATCATTAACCCAACAGTACCCGCAACACGGAAGCAATATTGCAATAACTCATTCTCATCCGCTTTAGTCGTTTCGGTTAAGTCAGATGCCATCCCATCCAATAGCCCCGTAATTGCGATATCACAAATTCCATAGTCGGCTTTTAATTGTTGAAAACTTTGAATTGATGGTAATCCACAGTTTGACTGAGAAAGTGAGGATTTTAACTGTGTAAGACGTGCTATTGCAGTATCAGTATCAGGTGCTTCATCGACTAAATCATCACAAATACGACAAAACTGATACAATTTTGCTGCGTCAGTCGCCGTTTGTCGCGCTAACATTCTCTGAGCAAAACGGAACGTCTTCCCATGCTGAACGAGCGTCGTTTGAGCATCAGCAAATTCGCCAATCGCATCGACGAATTCGTCATAACCTAATTCAGCGGATGCCATGAGATAAGCTTAATTCAGGTGTCGTTGAAGGTACCTTTTCTGTGATGGGCTCAACTAAATGCTCGATCACCTTTGCAGAACATAATACGCCCGGCATACCTGCCCCAGGATGAGTGCCTGCACCCGTTAAAATAACATTATTCAATCCTTCTGCTTTATTATGATAACGAAACCAAGCGGATTGAGTTAATGAAGGCGCAATAGAGAAACCTGAGCCATGCATCGAATGATAATCCGTTTCAAAATCATTCGGCGCTTTGTGGAATTGTACTGTCACATGTTCTTTAACGCCCGGTAGCATCGTTTTGTCTAAAGCATCTAAAATACGTTGAGCGTATTGCTCTCCAATTTCATCCCAGTCTTGTCCCCCTTGCAAATTCGGTACAGGTGCTAGGACATAAAAAGAATCACATCCTTTGGGAGCAAAACTAGCATCAGTCGCAGTGGGACGGTGGACGTATAATGAAAAATCATCTGCTAATACTTTTTTATCAAAGATATCATCTAACAACTCACGATATCGTTTACCTAGCCAAATGGTATGATGCGCAACATCAGGATAGGTATTGTCGGTGCCAAAATATAAAACAAATAAACCCATCGAATGCTTAGCTGTTGCAGTTTTAATTTTTGCCGACAACGCTTGTTTGTTTTTAGGAATAACTTTTTTGTATAAATACGAAGGATCCATATTAGATACCAACATATCACACGAAAATTCACTTCCATTAGCGCATTTAACCGCCGTCACTTGCTTATTCTGGTAAACAAATTCAGTGACATCTTGATTTAACTCAATACGAATGCCTTGTTCTCGCATTAATACTTCAAGACCTTGAACAATCGCACCAGTACCACCTAATGCAAAATGGATCCCCCATTCACGTTCAAGGAAATGAATCAAATTATATATACATGTGGTGTCAAAAGGGTTGCCACCTACCAGTAAGGGTTGGATCGAGAATGCTTGTCTAATTTTGTCGTTTTTTAAATGGTCGCAAATAAGTTGCCAAACCGATTTGTAACTTTTTAAACGCATTAAATTTGGAATTTGGGACAGCATGGATGAGAATTCATGAAACGGCTTATCTGCTAATTCTGTGAATCCTACATCAAAAATATCTTTAGACGCGGTCAGCAAACGTAAATATCCGTCTTTATCTTCAGGCGCAATGCGTTCAATTTCAGCTAATGTATCTTCGACTGTACCACCATAATTGAAATGGTCACCATCAGGATATTCAAACCGATACCAAGGTTCGACAGGCACAAACTTAATATAATCTTCTCTGGATTTGTCAAATAGCGTAAAAAGCTCATCAAATAAAAATGGGGCCGTTACTACCGTTGGACCGGCATCAAATAGATAACCCTCTTTCTCAAAAGTTCGCGCTCGGCCACCTAATTGCCCTTGTTTATCCAACAATGTGACATCGTAACCTTTCGCTCGCATGCGCAACGCAGCGGCTATACCACCGAAACCAGCACCTACAACGACTGCTTGTTTCATATCTTCACCTGCTGCGCTTTAAGTTGTAATTGGTCAATGCAATAATCAATATATATACCAGCATAGTTAGGCACTAATGCTAAGTTAGCACGCGCTTGGCTTAATAATAATTCGACTCGCGATTTCGCGTATGCGCTCGCTTCTTGAGAAGACATATCTCTCATTAATAAATTAACGAGATTTAACGTACCTTGCTCAGCATCAATTTGTGTATCAAATAAGTCATCCACAATTTGGTAACTAAGTGCAAATGGTTCAATGCATTGTTTCATCCAAACTTGTGTTTCATCGTCGTCATAACCTGCTAACAACAAAGGAATGCGAAGGGCTAATCCAAGTAGTGGACCCGATTTATTAATCGCAATGGTTTCATAATCTTGAGAAGTAGTTCGAATATCAGTACTGGTAATATCACTCGTTTGTCCGCTAATCGTTTGAGTAATAGACTGATGCACTAATTGTATTAATCGTTGAATTTGGGTTGGCTGTGAAATATCAGCACAATGTGAATACGCTTTTGATAAATAAAAATCACCTGCACACAACGCAGGCCCTTCCCCGAATTGATGCCACAGAGAAGGCTTACCGCGGCGATGTGGTTCTCGATCTTGAATATCATCATGAATGAGAGATGCGGTATGTAAAGTTTCTACAATCGAGGCAGCTGCAACAGCGTCTTGTTGGCGTAAATGTAATGCATCACTGGCATATAAACTGATTAATGCACGTGTCGCATTACCCTGAGAAGTCCCGTGATATTGAATCATTTGAGATAAAAGTCGGTCATCGTGGCTTTCATCTATTGTGCTCATGTTATGCTGGACTAATGCTAACGCATCGCCAATGTGGTTTTTTATTATTGAGCAAACATGCATAGTTTTCACCTCAGTATGTATGGCAAAAGGAGACAATACTCCTTTTGCCATCGTTCATTAGGCTTTCTCTTCAGAACCAGATGTGGCGGCTGCCCAGATGACAACACCAAATGCAATCTTATTGACAAAGTCTGCTAAGTTGTAGACTAAGTTAAGTGCATCATCGGTACCTTCAGCGGTATACCCTAATACGTAACCAATCGGATAAATTGACCAACCAATAGTCACAATTAAACGTAACGCATTAAAGGCTTTCTTACTGGCGGCCGTGCCATTCGCAGCACTGATCTTACTGGCTTCACCCACAAATACTTCATAGATGATATATAACCAACCAGCCATACTAATAACGAATGCTAACCACACATTCATTGTGCCAATTTCACCGAAATAACCAAATATTAACATCACTAATGAAGCTACTAACAACTTCCAGAATAATGCTGCACGCACTACCGCAATAGCAGTGAGGATCAGGTAAAACTCGATGATTTGTAGTGGAACAGTCAATAGCCAATCCACATATCTAAATGTGGTTGGGCTTTCACCTGTCATAATCCACACTTCACGCATGTAAAAATAATGAAGTGCAGCGATACCGGTAACTAATGCAGCTACTGATAATGAGGTTTTCCACTTACCTACAGCACGGTCTCTTTCCATAAAGAAAAAGAATGTGGCAGCAAGCATCGCGGCAGAAATAATCCAGAACGACATACCTACGTAGTCGGTTGGATTCAACATTACATCTTTCATATTAACTCCAGATAATCTTAGTGAATCCGAATTTCGTTATTATTATTTACACGAAACTACGGAGAACATGTAGACAAAAAACATCTACTGATATTACTGTTATCATTCCGATATATGTATGAAATGATATTGTATTTACGGAGTCATTTTTATGTTAGATCAACTATTTGTTTACAAATGTTACAATCTATTTACATTTAAATATGCAAAACCCATATAAATAATAGGGTTAAGCAGTATTTATTATTTATAAATATTTTCATTTATTTAGGTAAAAATCTGATAATAATCATCTTTTGTAATCAATTATTTACAAATAATTATTTCGAAAATAACGTACACTTCAAAGGTAATTTAGGTGCTTTGAACAGATAAGGTTTTCAATGACATTATCTTTGTCTCTTATTATATCGCTTCGTTAGTTTTGCCTTGCGTAACTGATCCTTTATTAAGCTTAACACTGGTGACATGAACACTTTAGGCGCTTTACCTCGGCCAATACGCTGTAAGTTACGCTTAATCATCGCCATGACGGCTAAAGCTTGTAAGCTCTTATTGCGCCATGATACTTGAGGTTTCGGTGCTTGATAGGCGGGGGCATTTTGCCAATGATTCGGTAAATCGGGACGCATAGCCAAAGCGGTCGCTAAACCGACTAATTGCACCCCATCCGCTAATACTTGCTGAGCTGTCTTAAGTTGCGTAATCCCGCCTGTTGTCATGATAGGTAGGGAAGTTTGTTGGGCGATCGTTTTAGCAAACGCCAAAAAGTAGGCCTCCCGCGCTAGAGTGCGTCCATCTTTAGTCATCCCTTGCATTGCTGGTGCTTCGTAACTGCCACCCGACAACTCCACCAGATCAATGCCTTTTTGTTCCAACATCTGTACCACACCCAATGCATCGATTTCATCAAAGCCACCGCGTTGAAAATCAGCAGAATTCAGTTTCACACTTACCGCAAAATTAGGGGCCGTTCGTGCTTTGATCTCATCGACAATCCGCATTAACAAACGGGCACGATTAACCAAATCGCCCCCCCATTGGTCGGTGCGTTGGTTTACCAATGGTGATAAAAACTGGGCTAGCAAATATCCGTGAGCAGCATGAATTTGTACTCCATTGAAGCCCGAATGCTGTGCGTTGACTGCCGTATCACCAAAACGTGTAATCACGTCTTCAATTTGCGTCTCAGTCATAGCCTCAGGCTCGCCAAACAATTTGGATAATTTACCTAAATCCACCTTTATGGCAGAAGGCGCATACACCACACCATTCATATTGGCATAGACTTGACGACCAGGGTGATTAATTTGCATCCACACTTTGGTGTCATTAGCTTGTGCCGCTTTGGCCCAGATAATAAATCGCTCAAGTGGCGTATCTTTTTCTAATGCTACCCCGCCAGGTCCAGTCATCGCTCGGGCATCAACCATGACATTACCGGTTAATAATAATCCCGTACCACCGGCACTCCATGTGCGATACAACTGGATCAAGGTGTCACTAGGTTGCAACTGTGGATCAGAGAGATTTTCTTCCATTGCCGCTTTAACGATACGGTTTTTGACTGTTTGTCCGTTAGGAAAAGTGAATGCGGTGTAAGGTTGAGACATGGGGTAACCTGGTTTGTTGTTATTGTAAAATCATCATATCTTTCGTTTAGGGAAAAGTCTGTATCTTGCTCCAATTTTGTTACAATATTAACGGACATAATTGCTCTGAATAGGACACTAAATTACATGCAGCTCATCCAAATCGATAAAGCTCGCTATCGTAAACATTTAAATATCGTGATTATGATATGTATTGTTCTGCTGATTTCAGGCTGCCTAGGGATCTCACAAACATTAATTCAGCTTTACCCTGATCCGAGTGGCAGTCATTTCCATTGGAATTTAACCGGTGTCATCATCACCAGTATCATGATCGGAATTGGTTTAGTCAAAATAAGACACCATGCTTTTATGACTGAAGTGGTGTATGTTTGGGATTTAAAACAAGCCTTAAATCGCGTGACACGTTCAATGAAGAAGGTCAAAGCTGCCGCCGAACTCGGTAACTATGATGCTCTGCTGGCTCTGCAATTTAACTATGCCGGGTCGCGTTTATTATGGGAGCTAGATGATAATACGATCATTATGGATGAGCTGGCAGTAGAACAAGCTAAACTCGATGCCTTACTCACCCAATACAACATCAGTGTTGATGTGGCCGATTATTCACGTGATACATTAGATAAGATCCCCGAATAACCTCGACTTACCATTAATTAATCGTCATTTTGTTCATTTGTTTAGCAAACACAAGAATAACGATGATGTAGTGAAAAATCACTGGATGTTCACACTACAAAATGCTTTTTGATCATGCTTTGCAGTTGACGTTTACGGGCATAATCATAAGCGATTTCATTGATCAAAAATTCGAACTTGGCTTCGGCTTTGATACGCTTTGGTAAGAAATGCAATATATCTTTGCATTCCATCATTAAATTAATCACCCGTTTATAATCGGCTGCTTTGGCACTTTTGACCCAAATTTTGATTAAGCGTTCATAGAATTCAAAGCACCGTTCAGGCGCTTGTTTGACACTGACTTTAGCGACTTGGTGAAGCAGTTCGCGATCAATCGGGAAAGTGTTGGCATGCTGCATCGCTTTTTCTAGCTCGCCACTATATAGACACAGTTCGACAAGCGCATCACCGGTGAGTTTTTTCTCGGCCATTTTCGCCTCTAACTGCACTAGAGTTATCTCTAACCACTTAGCTTTCGTAGCAGTTAATTGTGATTTTTTCACTGTTTGCTCAATCAACACATTCATTTGAATATAGTCATCCAACACCAACGAGTGCATGTAAGCATGCCACTGTAATTCTATTGCCGTGTCGGGAGTGGCATTAAGCTGGGCGATTTGTACTTCTAGTTGCAAACATTCCGCGGTCCATCGAGACATTGTGTCGACCTGTTTTGCCTGCTTCAAAAACTCTGTTGCGCGTTGCGCGTCACCTAACGCTAATGCCCATTTTATCAGCGCAAGGAAGTCTTGTGGATGTTTTGCCAGTGATACAGATACGGAAATAGCCTGTTGGTATTCTCCCTGAGACTCATAGTAAGCACATAAATGTTGGAGTTGTTCTTGTATCACATCATCAGATAGGTCATTCCGCGTGACACTTTCTGCTAAGCCTTGGTAGAACGCCTCTCGCACCGCATCGTCATATTCACTGGATGCTGATACTAAAAACCGCTCTGGTATATTCTTAAACTCATGCACATCTAGCTCAGGCGTGTAAAGCTGTAACAAGTATTGCGCCTTAGTCTGAGCAGGCCATTCCAAACGTTGTACACTACGGGCAAACGCATCTTCTATCTCCCGCTCCAACACAAACCGAAACCCGCCACTATCATCAACTCGTTCAATGATCCCGTCGTAACGTTTGATAATTTGATAAGACAACGCATGGGCTTGTTCAGATGGCAAATGTGGCAATAACTCAAACAATGTAGAGAGTTTTTGTTGAGCTTGCTGGAAATAGGCGCGAACTTTATTGTATTGCCAAACATCGCGGCTAGGTAGCGCCTTAGTGATCATAGCTTTAAGCGGCGTCATCACTGACGCTTTTTTACCTGAGCGACTCACCGGAACGGGGATATTGACCACCGAATGGTGCCCATCTTCGTTGATTACGCCAAATTCCGAGGTGATTTGTGCCAATAACTGCCACTTGGTGAGCTGCTCTTCATCGGTAGCAATTAACTTGAGCAAAGCCTGTTTCGCTTCAATTTCACCGATATTCTCAATATATGCAGCAATGACATCTACCGCTGAACCACCTTGAGCGTTTTCAAGCTGTTTCAGTTTATCTGCATGATGTAGCGCTACTGCTACACAATGCTTACAAAAATCAAACCCCTCAGATGCAGGGCAATCACAACCTCCATCATAGCTTTTGGGATTCACGGTAAGCTCAACATTATAATGTTTTCCACCTAGCGATGAGGCGCTTTGTACCTTACTAGTAATGGTGTTACGGTTTTTGGCATAACTCAGGATAGCTTGATCGTTGAACAGGGCCTGACCACGCTCAAATGTCGCAGGTCCCGCTAGGCGTTCAATTATTGCTAGTGCCGATGCCGCATCCATCATGATAAGTATCTCGAAGTAATTGATATAAATAAAAAAGCGCGACCCAATCATATCAGGCCGCGCTATTTACTCTAACAACAAACTATTTAATCGTCAGATTTTTCTTCATCATCGCCATTTAATAACGACTCAATATCCAAATCAAACTCAGGCATTGCATCAGTACGAGACGCATCAGCCGCTAAATATGTGTTCATCCATCGCATAAGACGCAGTGCATAGTCATATTGTGACGCGGCTTTACGGTTACCATGCCCTTCATTCGGATAAAAGACTAACCTTACTGGGGTTTGCGTGCGCACTTTCATCGAACGAAACAGCTCCATTGATTGGCTTGGATGGACACGGGTATCTTTTTCACCGTGTAAAATAAGCGTCGGTGTCGTGGATTTACCCACATGATATAGTGGCGAGCGCTTCATCAAGTTCATCCAGTTATCTTCCCAAGGCCACTTCAATGAGTGCACTAAGTGCATCTCATTCGGGATATCCGAAGTACCAAATTTAGAGACTTGGTTTGAAATACCGACAAAGGCAACCGATGCAGCAAAATGCTCGCTTTGTGCCGTTGCTCCCCACATAGATGCATACCCACCATACGAACCACCGGTAATGCCGACGCGATCACGATTCACTATCCCCGCTTTCACCAGCGCATCCACACCGTCTACTAAGTCATTGAACTCTTTACCGGCATAATCGTTTTGATGCTCTTTAGCAAAGGCAACACCACGGCCGGTAGAGCCTCGATAGTTCGGGTAATATACCGCATACCCTTGGGTGGCACCAAACTGACCAGGGTTTGAATAACGCGTGATCCAACCATCACTAAAGTGCGCTTCTGGCCCGCCGTGTACCGTTAAAATTAACGGCCATCCGCCTTTAGGCACATCGCCATGTGGCGTAATTAATAAGCCTTCAATATTACGACCATCTCGCGCCTCATAGCTAAAGGTAGTTTGTTCAGCGAGTTTCACACCATCTAACCACACATTATGATGAGATAATTTCTCTGTGCCATTGGCAGTCACAGCAAATACTTCACGAGGATGTTTAGGGCTATCAGCGATGAAACGAATGACTTTACTTGAACCTGTCCCACCAATATCAGCAGCACGCACCGCAATATCATCAGGTGTAGGCAAGATGGTTTTTTCATTGCCTTTGGTGTCATACACGACTAGCTCAGTTTCTACACCGCGATGAGCCACAGCCAAAATATCGCCGTTGTACCAATCAATATCTTGAATGTGTTGCAATGTATCTGGGGTTAAGCGCGTAAACTCGTTGCTGTTGGTTTTCGCGATAAATAACACACCCGTCGCCGTATCATGAACGTCGGTACCGGCCAAAAAGGCCAAGTGCTTGTCATCATCAGAAAATTCAAAAGCACCTAATTTACCAGGAATATCGATGTGTTGTTTGACCTTACCCGTCGCCGTTTCCAATATCACTAAATCACGGCGCATTAATGAATCATCGACGAGGTTTGTTGGTGCGACCGCAGCGGTAATATGTTTGCCATCATTGGATAACTCAAAATTTGATACATGCCCACCATCTAATAGGACGGTCGCCTGAGCATCTTTTTCATTTAACGCAACTTGCCATAATGACGCCAACCGGACGTCTTCTTCATATGCATAGGCGGCAAACCCTTTTTTACTTAGATCCGGTGTCTCGTCTTTGGGACGCGCGACAAAATACAAGGTATTACCATCATCAGACACGGCATAATCACCGATACTGGTGTCATATTCAAATCGCTTAGTCGCTTCACCACCAGCTAACGCAATCGAATAAAGCGACGTATTTTCATCGCCATCACGCTTTGATTTAAAGAAGATATGCTGCCCATCGCCGCTGAATGTTAACGCTGATACGCTTCCTTGGGTGCCAATGAATTGTACCGGCTCACCTTGGATACCGTTCACTGTGCGGATAACAAATAAATGCGTATCTGGACTACCGTTATCATCGCCTGCCTTAAGATTGCGTGGTTTAGATACGGTGTACGCAGTAACACTGCCATCCGGGGACACCGTGATATTGCCGGCGTTTGCCATATGGGCTAGGTGGTCAATCGTGAAGGGGGCCTTATCAGCAGATTTAGCGCTGTGATTGTGTGCCAGTGCTGGACTAGCAGAGATAGCAAACAGTGCTGTAAAAGCACTGGCTAGTAAGTTACGTTTAGTAGGGATAAAAAGCATACACGCTCACTCCATTGTATTTAAATTATTTAATTTATATACGCAGAAGTGAACGGTTTTGGTTCAAAATGCTAGGTTAGCGACTCTCCATACCAAAGGTATTTGGCGCGGCAGTGACAGTCACCCCATCACTAAACGTCACGGTAAGTGGGCTCGTACCAAAGTTATATACTACATAATTCATTACGCCATCTTTGATAAATGCCATTGCCGCAGGATAATCTGCTGTCAACGTCCCTAAACCTGTTTCCATTGTGCCCAGGGCATTAAACGTGTTGATCCAATGATAGGTGTGAGCTTTACTTTCACCTTGCTCTGGCACGTAGCTAGTGACGGTGTTGTAATCATCAATAGCAGCCTGCGCATCATTGATTGCCATTAGATTCCACCAGATATCACGCCATTGATCCGGTATCAATCCTGAAGGCATATTATTACTTGATTCGGTTAAACCGACTTGTACATAGTCAGCCATGTATTGCTTATGCAAGCCAACATGTAAAATTAATGGATTCGTCGGTAAACCTTGAATACCTAAAATATGGGCATAAGCAGCACTGAACCAAGTAGAAAATACCGCGCCATCACCCCAAATAATCGAAGTAGTGATCTGGTTATAACCTGGTAAGAAATTATCTGCATCACTGCTGACATTATTATAGCCATCAATGTTATTCCAATATTCCCAATACGTTGCGCCCGTTAATGCATGCAGATAAATCCCGCGATCTACTAAATCCTGATCTCCAGTATGTAAGCCAAATAACACCATCGCTCCATAGGCGTTGGCTGCCTCTGAAGTAGATTCATTGTTATTCCCTCGAGCAAAGTTGGCCGTACCAGAAGCCCATGAGAAGCCATTAGCTGGGTCAAAATGACGTAAATACGGAAACTGTGGATCATCTCTATCTGCTGCATAGTCACGGATCAATAGTTTGACCATCGCCCCATATTCATCATCACTACACCACTGCGCATCATGTCGACAGACCTCTGCAGCCGCGCGGACAAAATATCCATAATGAAAGTGATGATCGTTGAGCTGTTGATGTGACGCAAACGATTCTTCCATGGCGAGCACCGTATTCCACTGCTCGTCATACATGAAGTATTTATCGCTATCTAACGCGCCATCGGTCTCTGCTGTAAACCAGTCTTCCAGTTCTGCTTTAAGATAAGTGAGTAACTGCGCTTTTTGTACCGTTAACCCTGCAGTATCTGCGATTGCTAACAGTTCAGCCACCTTAGCGTAGTTTTTACCTGACCAATACGCATCTCGTTGTGTTTCACCATTACGTGTATTCCAGGTGCTCTCTGGGGTATTAACAAACTCATTAACTAGCTGTGTCAACTTTGCTGTATCCATGCTATCAGGCAAGGTCGGCATCGTCGGTAATACACCGATATACGGTAATTCATAACTAAAGCTCGTCGTTGGAGCAAACTTAATCATCCCTCGAGCACTACGTACTTTATAGTTAGAAGTCGTTGTCGTAGAGTTTTTCCAATGCAGCGGGAACATGCCTGCTAATGTCTCAATTTCATTACCATCACGATTCAAATACGCATGCGTTACACTGACAGAGTTATCACTGCGATCGATACTGTAATCAACCCGCACACTATCCACTACATTACGTGCGTATTGAGCAAAATAGGTGGTCATCGCAGTATTTGGTTCACCGGCAGTTTGCGGTAATAATGCGACAGTGAACTCACCGGCGGTATTGCTGGCCGTAATCGTATTCCCATCGACATTAGTAAAGGTAGTGTTACCCTCACCCGTGATCAAGAAGTTGTTATGATTACCCGCCACACTTGTCCACACACCTAACGAGTTCTCAGCGTTATAAAATACCCCTTTCTCACCACTGTTTTCACGTAAGGTTTTGAGAACTAAATCACCCTCTAAGGCTTTGAAATAAATATAAGGTGAACCATGCACAAACGTTGCTTCTAGTACAGGTTCGTTATTGCTTTGCCATTGGACAGTGATTGAACCATCAGAATGATCTTTAGCAAACGCTTGTAAGTCAGTGTTAATTGAACTACCAACTGCCATACCATCAAAGACCTCACTGAATGGGTCAGGAATAGCATACATAAATCCGTCTGAAGTGGTATTAAGGCCTGATGGAATACCCATAATACGTACACCACGGTTATTGACACGTGCAGTAATTGGATCCGGCGTGATATATGCTGCGCTATTCGGATCGCCAAGTTGCATCTCACCTAAAAATGCAACAGAACCCCACCAGCGATGGGTTGCCAAAGGCTGCGCAGCTGCTTCATCTACCACTTGTGGCGATAACGGTGTTGGGTCACCCACAGGTGTTTTCGTAGCAGTAATACAATCACTCACGCCAGGTTGAACGACACCAGCACTGTAGATCCAATTACCATAATCAAACACGCAGCGATAACTAGCAGGGTTAATCGTATCTGAATAGCTACCTTTACCGAGTTTTGTCAATGTATATTGAACATTATTCGTTGGCGGAACAGGCGTAGTCACCGAGTCATCAACCGTATCAACGAAACGAACGTTGTCGATTAAAAACGTAGTATTAGTTCGATTTGCCGCCCAAATAACTAAGCCCGTATTGACCTTAGTAATATCTAAACCGGCTGTCTGCAACTGACTCATCGCGACTGTCATTGTGGTCCACTCGTTCGTCGCCACTTGGCTTAAGCTTTGATCCCCCGATGTACAAGGGTAGACACAATCAAGCTTCATAATGATGTTGCCAGTACCCGATACCAATTTAATATCAAAGGCAATACCGCCGTTGGCATAGGCCGCTAAATTCTGCGGGGTATTACTTTTGAAAAACAGACCAGCCAATTGGGCACTAGTATGCTCAACTTGTAATACATCACCACGATCGGTATCACTCACGACTGACCAATTCATGCTTGGACATGCTGCACCACCATCGTTATTACATTCACCATAGTTGATAGCTTCGTCAAAGGCATTAATGCCTCCATCCCAAGTACTTGTTACAGAGCCGTTTTTAAACACGCTTAAGTCATTTTCTGTATTGGTGGGTGGTGTGACAACAGGCGCGACTACATTCACGGTAATGGAATCGGTCGTAGCATTTCCTGCGTTATCTGTCGCGGTGTAAGTTAACGTATAACTACCTACATCACTACCAACGGTACCGCTGGTAATCGCTAAGATAGTGCCATCGACATTATCGGTCGCTGTCGCACTAGGAGGTGTAAACGAATCACCTTGAGTGATTTCAAAAGTACGTTGAGAGCCGGCTATCGTTAACACTGGCGGAGTAGTATCTGGAGCAGCAATGACATTGACAGTCACTGTCGCCGTAGCCGTATTATTTGAATTATCAGAAGCACTGTACGTTAAAGTATAACTACCTACTGCGCTGCCTACACTGCCAGATACTGACACCGTAACATTACCATCTACTGCATCATTGGCAGTGGCTGTTGGCTGAGTAAAGCTATCTCCTTGGGTGATTTCTATAGTTGTTTGTCCACCCTCAATGGTAATCACTGGTGCGGTATTATCTGTTGGGGTGCTCACCGGTGGTACTGAAGGTGCATCATTACCACCACCTCCGCCACAAGCACTTAATATCAATGCGGTTAATGCTAGACCCGATAGGCGTGAAATAGAATTTTTCATTACGTTTTAACTCTTATCTTAAATGGATTTTTTGACTTAATCTTATAAATTCAATTAATGAAAAGAGTAATTTATTAAGAAATGTAAGCGCTTACATTTCAATTTACATTTATTTAACCGTTTTGTCAAATCTTCTATACATTCACTTAAACCAAATATATAAGTTAAGCATCAGGCATTACACATAAAAAAAGCACCCCGTAGGGTGCTTTTCGATATCAAACTCACTTAATTAATCATTAGCTTAATTGCGCTAAGATGCCGTTAAGTGTTGCACTTGGACGCATCGCTTTTGAAGCAAGCTCGGCGTCTGCAAAGTAATAACCATTGATATCCATAGCAGGGCCTTGAGCATCATTTAGTTCAAATACAATCGCTGCTCATAT
>NZ_DS989811.1:60811-63186 GCF_000155775.1 Glaciecola sp. HTCC2999 | reverse complement strand
CAGTTACCACATGCACCCATAGGTGGCATTGCATTAATACTGAAATCGCACTTTCCCATACACGTCACGCCTTTATCGGCTAAACGTGGACCCCAATCACCCGCATCTTGTGTCTTAGGTGCGCTAATACACTGCGGCATGACATGCAGCACATGCACCATTATATATATCTTTACCAGAACGAGGACCTGCATCTGCTGCTGGGCCAGCCGCGGCGGCACGTGCTACATGGACGTTACCTACTGGTTTGATACGATTTTTAATATCATCGTTTGTTTCGAATGCTTGTACACTAAACAAAGTTAATGCAACGACAGCCATAGTGATCAACTGTTTTAATTTCACGAGAAGTTCTCCATTTAGTGATGTAGTTATTAATCTTCTAGCATTATAACGGCAAAAGAGAACAGGGCAATAGCTTTTAGCGATATCCATATCAAAGGTGCAATGCAAGCGTGACAAGCATTTTCAGAAATGTATAAGCATTTGGTATGATAGTTTAGTTCACGCATACAGCATATTTATTAATGTATTGCTTGCTCGACGCGTTGTTACATCTTATTTAAAGGAATATGTTTAGTCGCTCAAACATCACATTTTTCGTATAAAATAGAGTATTACGTAATAATAATTTGCTACAAATCAGTACTAAAGTAGGATATATTATGCCGCTATATTTATCGAGTTGAATTGAAATTAGGAAGATTATGACAACCTCTAACATTATCTACACCATTACGGACGAAGCGCCGGCATTAGCAACATATTCTCTTTTACCTATCGTTGAAGCATTTGCATCTGCGGCTAATGTAGATGTGGAAACTCGTGATATTTCCTTAGCAGCTCGTATCATTGCGCATTTCCCTGAATACTTGACTGCCGAACAGCAAGTAGGTGATCACTTAGCTGAGCTAGGTGAATTAGCGAAGACGCCACAAGCGAATATCATTAAATTACCTAACATCAGCGCCTCTGTCCCGCAGTTACAAGCGGCAATTGAAGAATTAAAAGCAAAAGGCTATGCCTTACCTGATTACCCTGAGTCACCTAAAACACCGGAAGAAGAGGCGATTAAAGCGACTTATGCAAAGGTATTAGGTTCAGCGGTAAATCCTGTATTACGAGAAGGTAACTCTGATCGCCGTGCACCAGCTTCAGTTAAACAATACGCACGTACCAACCCACATTCAATGGGCGCTTGGTCTGCTGACAGTAAATCTCATGTAGCACATATGGATGGTGGTGATTTTTACGGTTCTGAGTTGTCAGTAACGATTGATAAAGCACAAAGCGTTAGTATCGAGTTCGTGGCTAAAGACGGCACTCGTTCAGTATTGAAATCTGATTTAGCGTTACTTGACGGCGAAATCATTGATTCATCTGTCATGAACAAAAACGCGCTAGTCGCGTTTTATGAAAAAGAAATTGAAGCGGCCAAAGAGCAAGACGTTTTATTATCATTGCACATGAAAGCCACGATGATGAAAGTCTCTGATCCAGTTATCTTTGGTCATGCTGTCACTGTGTTCTACAAAGATGTATTCGCGAAGCACGCTGCAACATTTGCTGATTTAGGTGTCGATGTGAATAACGGTTTAGGTGATGTTTACGCGAAAATCGAACAGTTACCAGCTGACCAAAAAGCAGCTATCGAAGCTGATATCGAAGCGGTATATGCGACTCGCCCTGATATGGCAATGGTTGATTCAGATCGAGGTATTACTAATCTGCACGTACCAAGTGATGTCATTATTGATGCATCTATGCCAGCAGCACTTCGTGCTTCAGGGCAAATGTGGGGACCAGACGGCAAGCAAAAAGACACTAAGTTCATGATCCCTGATCGTAACTATGCAGGTGTGTTCCAGTCTGTTGTGGATTATTGTAAAGCCAATGGTGCATTTAACCCAACGACTATGGGTACTGTCCCTAACGTTGGTCTAATGGCACAAAAAGCCGAAGAATATGGTTCTCACGATAAAACCTTTATTCTTCCAGCTGATGGTACGGTAAACGTTTTAGCAGAAAACGGTGATGTATTAATGTCACATGACGTGGAAGAAGGCGATATCTGGCGCATGTGCCAAACGAAAGATATCCCTATCCAAGATTGGGTGAAGCTAGCGGTAACGCGTGCTCGTGCGACCAACACACCAGCGGTATTCTGGTTAGATGAAAACCGTGGCCATGATGCACAGATGATTAAGAAAGTTGAACGTTACTTAAAAGATCACGATACGAGCGGTCTAGAAATCCTTATCAAAGATCCAGTATCAGCTGCAAACTACACGTTAGCCCGCTGTGGTAATGGTGAAGATACTATTTCTGTCACAGGTAACGTATTACGTGATTACTTAACCGATTTATTCCCAATC
>NZ_DS989811.1:45734-59678 GCF_000155775.1 Glaciecola sp. HTCC2999 | reverse complement strand
TATTAATGATCCGGAGCATCGCATTATCATCATCTTGGTTTACTACTAAGCGTAAGTACGCCATGATATCTTTGATTTCAGCTCGCCCAAAAAACGAAGTCCCACCACTGATTTTATAGGGGATCCGGTTGGTCATTAATAGCTTTTCAAAGACACGTGACTGGTGATTTCCGCGATATAAAATCGCATAATCTTTAAAGTCTGTATTATTAATGAACTTATGCGCGATCAATTCAGCAATCACTCGCTCCGCTTCATGATCTTCATTCTTTGCCACCACGACTTTAAGCGATTCACCATAGGCTAATTCACTAAAAAGGGTCTTATCAAAAATATGTGGGTTATTTTGAATTAGGATATTTGCACAATGTAAAATGCGTCGTGATGAGCGATAATTTTGTTCTAACTTAATGACATTCAGTTCTGGAAAATCTTCTTGGAGTAACTGCAAATTCTTTGGTCGTGCTCCACGCCATGAATAAATGGATTGATCATCATCGCCAACGACAGTAAAACGACGTCGCTCGCCCACCAAGAGCTTCACTAAATCATATTGGGAAGTATTGGTGTCTTGGTACTCATCCACCAGCAAATATTTGATCTTTGATTGGATCTTTTTACGCGCTTCTTCATTATGTTTTAACAACAACGTCGGTAATAAGATTAAATCATCAAAATCCAATGCATTATATGCTTTGAGGTGATTTTGATATTGTTGGTAATAGACTGCAAATTGTTTTTCAGCTGGAGACTGAGCGGTGTTCAGCAGCTGCTCAGGTAATAACAGATCATTTTTCCAGTTTGATATACACGATTGCAACAGTTTCAACTGGTCTTTATCACCATCAAATTCGACTTCGGTCAAATCTTTAAGGAGCGCCATTGTGTCTTTATCATCAAATAATGAAAAACCAGGTTTTAAGCCCAGCGGCCTTACATTGGATTTAATGATATTTAAACCTAACGTATGAAAGGTCGAGACTTTTAAGCCTCGAGCTTCTGCTTTTGTTAATGTCTGAGCGACCCGCTCTTTCATTTCACGAGCAGCCTTATTCGTAAAGGTGACTGCTGCAATAAAACGCGCAGGCATCTCACATTCTCGCACTAAATGAGCGATTTTGTTGGTAATGACCCGCGTTTTACCACTTCCGGCACCTGCTAGTACGAGGCATGGGCCAGAGATAAATTTAACGGCTTGGTCTTGAGCTGGATTTAATTTCATAGGGTATATTGTAACTGATTAACATCCTCGCTTCCCACAAATATTGCATTGAAACTTCAGCTCATCAGGTTACAATGCCAATACGTTAATCAGCACTGTCGTAAAAGGAAAGCCCATGCTTGATCCAAAGAAAATTGAAGAATTCGCCAAATCGATCACCGATTCTATGCCAGATGGCATGAAGAAAATGGCGGAGGAAACCGAAGGTAAAGTCAAACAAGTCATCCAAGCTCAGCTTGCACGCATGGACATCGTGACTCGTGAAGAATTTGACGTACAATCCCAAGTATTACTGCGCACCCGCGAAAAGCTAATGGTCTTAGAACAACGTTTAGATGCCCTAGAGAAAGCTGAAGACGAGACCCAGCCAGAGGGCTAATCCGCCCCAGTGATTTTGGATGAACGCCTTGAAACATGCCTCTCGAGTAGGACTTTTTAGGAGGCGTTGATGGTAAATAAACATCAGCGCCATACATCCAGCGCCTAGCCAAAAGGGCCACGGTAACTGCAGTAGCGTACCCATTATAGCCAAACACCCTATAGTAATAAGCTGCAATACGCCGATCCATAATCGGTCATAGCTGCCAAATAAAATCGCCGTAGATTTCACTCCGATTTTCAAATCATCATCTCGATCGACCATCGCGTATTGCGTATCATAGGCCACGGTCCACGCTAAATTGGCCGCATATAACCACCAAATCCAACTCGGCACATGTTGGTTCACCGCCATAAATGCCATAGGTATCGCCCAACT
Organism: Glaciecola sp. HTCC2999; assembly: GCF_000155775.1. GTDB lineage: Bacteria > Pseudomonadota > Gammaproteobacteria > Enterobacterales > Alteromonadaceae > Opacimonas. The sequence continues at coordinate 57,699 of NZ_DS989811.1, read as the reverse complement.
AAATGCCGCGCCTAATACGACCTGAGGAAGCTGTGTATAGCGTTTCATGAAGGGATATGCTGATGCTAATAAGACAGCGACAAACGACAAGTACACCGTTTGAATATTTAGTTGTAGCACTAGTAATAAGGCAAGCAGCAATAACCCGAAGAAACACAGCCATGCTTGCTTTAAGCTAACCGCACCACTGATCAACGGTCTCGCTTGAGTACGTTTTACATGACCATCGATTTTCCTATCTGCGATATCATTGATCACGCAACCTGCTGCTCGCATCACCACGACACCCAGTACAAAAATGACTAAAACATCAACCTCAGGCATGCCTAAAGAGGCTAACCATAACGCCCATAAAGTAGGCCATAGCAATAGATAAATACCGACTGGCTTATCCATACGCATTAATAACCATAACCCTTTCAGAGTCGACGTTGATTCAGTCGAGGGCGAAGCTAAATTAGACATACGCAGGCGCTCCAGGTAAAAAGACTTCACTGACCAAAATATGATGCTTAGAATGGGATTTGTTCTGTGCCCTAGTCTCATTGGCCGAGGTATAAATAAATACAGACCGACGTGCCCATATAGCATGATGTTGCTTAAAATGATTGGCCAGGTGAGCAGCATTCACCACGCCTTGTGCAAGTAAATATGACACAAATTGATCATCAGCCTGGAACTTTGACACCATGAATGGTTGGCGTTGGAAACGGGGATCGTTAAACAGGAGTTTGCCCAAAGGCTGCGCGCCTATGTCATTAAGCACATCTTGGGTTAACTCATCAGGGAATACAGAACGGGCAAATACCCACGAATGACTATCACCTCGTAATACCACCTCGCGCACTACCGCTTCAGTCTGATCTGACTGTTGTATCAAATTCAGCTCATCAGATTGAGGCTCAGTTGTCATTTGCGTTAACACATCGACTGTAAATGTTGTACAGCACTGAGTCAGACGTTCGGTCAAAGACTCAATATTGAGTAACCAGTTTTGAGTATGTTGACTCGGTAAAATAGGCAACGCATTAACAACATCGGTTAATTGCTCAGCGGCATACCAAGGTGTATCAAAACGCACAGTCCCTTTTGATACAGTCCCTTTTAATTTAACACCTTGTAATTCAACTGGTTGAGTCACCACTTACCTCTTCATATATCAACACAACAAGATCTTACCGGATTTACCGATAGAATAAAAAATCTATTTTGAGCGTCCCATTTTTGCCCATCCCAGTGCAAGTAAACATCCAGATACTAACCCAAGTGAATGCGCGGTGTTGGCCATGGATACAAATAACACATCTGCATAGCCAATCATGAGCCATACCAGCATAAATCCTACGATCTGTGTTTGGATCTTAAAGCCCCATTGGGGTTTTAACCACCCCAACCACCAAGTAAAGCCCAGCAAACCATACACCACACCCGACATACCACCAAAATTAGGCCCATCCACATACAGCTGACCTATATTGGCACTGAAAGAAATAATTAGAAAAGTAATGACTAGACTTATTTTACCAAGGTGCTGTTCAATCGGACGCGCTAAGATCCACCACCATAACAAATTAAATGTGATATGGATCCCAGAGAAATGCAAAAAATTTGGTGTTAATAGGCGCCACCATTGACCCGTTTGTTGTAGCTCATGTATAGGTGCAATGAACAGCCTTGAATCGACCCACAGACGTGTTTCAATACTCACTATCATCATGCCAAACACGACTATGTTCACCAACATAATCAAATAAGTCAGCGGATAACGGGTTAATTGAGACTTAGATTGTCGATTGAAAAGCCGGTTGAATATAGATGAGTTATTGCCTGAGCGAGATGTATATAATTGGTGATTATCATTATCCCAGCTCGCAGCTTGGTAACGAGGATCATGCGGCGCATTAATAAAATGCGCAGTAATGATTTGTGCTTGCGCCATGTCGGCTTCGTTGACAAGCTCGACACAATACTGTTCTTCACTCTTACTTACGACACCACTTATGTGCTGTGAAGAAAGGTAATCCACTAAGGTGTAAGCTGGCTGAGGACTGCTAAAACACACCAATGTAAACATAATTAATTTATCAACATTGAAAGGTTATTCAGCAATCGAAGCTATCTCTTCAGGATAAACGCCTTGCCATTGGGTGAAGCCACCTTCCAAACTATAGACTTGTGTATAACCTTGTTCAGCAATATATTGCGCAGCTGGTTGGCTACTGATCCCGTGATAACAGGTCACAATAACCGGAGTATCTTCATCAGTCTCTTGTAAAAATTGCGCCATTATCCCGCTGTGCAGATGCATGGAATTGGGGATATGCGCTTGATTGAATACCTGCTCATCGCGGATATCGACCACCTGGACGTTACCAGATTCGATCATTTCCTTCGCTTTATCTACATTAATGATTTTGTAGTCGACCATGTCGTCTTCTTTCCTAAATTTTATATTTTAACAATACAAGTGAATAGTTATCTTACCACGTTAAGATCACTTTTCCTGATTTACCTGAATTCATAATCTCAAATCCATCGGCAAATCGATCGACACTCATTTGGTGCGTGATAATAGGCTCAAGATCTAACCCACTTTGGATTAAGCTAGCCATCTTATACCAAGTTTCGAACATTTCCCTACCATAGATACCTTTGATAGTTAGGCCTTTAAAAATGACCTGATTCCAATCGATCGACACATTCTCTGGCGGGATACCTAACATGGCAATTTTGCCACCGTGATTCATTTTGGCAAGCATATCACTAAATGCCACCGGCACACCGGACATTTCTAATCCAACATCAAAGCCTTCGGTCATACCTAATTCATTCATGACATCTTGAAGGCACGTTTGAGACACATCAACGGCTCGAGTTGCTCCCATCTTTTGAGCTAAAGCTAAACGATATGGATTAATATCTGTGATTACAACATGTCGCGCACCCACATGCTTTGCGACTGCAGCCGCCATAATCCCAATCGGTCCAGCACCAGTAATCAGTACATCTTCACCGACTAAATCAAATGATAAAGCGGTATGTACCGCATTGCCAAATGGGTCAAAAATAGCGGCTAATTCATCGCTAATATTATCGGGGATCTTAAATGCGTTAAACGCAGGGATCACTAAATATTCCGCAAAAGCGCCTTGGCGATTCACCCCAACGCCTTCGGTATTACGGCATAAATGACGTCTACCCGCGCGGCAATTTCGACAATGGCCACACGTAATATGACCTTCTCCAGATACGCGATCGCCTTTGCTAAACCCTTTTGCTTCACTGCCCATATCGACCACTTCACCCACATACTCATGACCAACAATCATAGGTACTGGAATCGTGTTTTGTGACCACGTATCCCAATTATAAATATGCATATCCGTGCCGCAGATAGCGGTCTTCCGAATTTTGATCAATAAATCATTTGGTCCAAATGTTGGCATCGGAGCATCATTCAGCCAGATCCCAGGCTTATCATATAATTTGGCTAACGATTTCATGCAATAACTCCTAGCTCGCGCCCCACGTCAATAAACGCATCTACTACCGCATCGACGTGTGCCAATGTGTGTGCTGCTGACATTTGGGTACGAATACGGGCTTGACCCTGTGGTACCACCGGAAAAGAAAACCCGACCACATATATACCCCGCTCCAATAATTTATCTGCCATCTGTGATGCAAGTTTAGCATCGCCTAACATGACAGGAATAATCGCATGATCTGCACCGCTTAAGGTAAAGCCCGCTTCACTCATGCGTGAACGGAAGTGGTGTGAATTTGCGTTTAATTGGGCACGTAGATCATCGCCTGATGCCATCATATCAAACACTTTGATGGCCGCTGTCACAATCGGAGGTGCAACAGAGTTTGAGAACAAGTATGGGCGGGAACGTTGACGTAACCAATCAATCACAGGTTTTTTACCCGAAGTATAACCTCCTGATGCGCCGCCTAGCGCTTTACCTAGCGTGCCCGTCATAATATCTACTCGTCCCAATACATCACAATACTCGTGTGAGCCACGCCCGTGTTCACCGACAAATCCTGTCGCATGACAATCATCCACCATGACCATCGCATCGTATTGATCTGCTAAATCGCATATGCCCTTGAGATTAGCAATCACCCCATCCATCGAAAACACACCATCGGTGGCTATCAGTTTATAACGTGCACCATCTGCTGTTGCTTGTTGTAGCTGAGCTTCTAATGCCGCCATATCATTATTCGCATAACGGTAACGTTTCGCTTTGGACAAACGCACCCCGTCAATAATACTGGCATGATTCAATGCATCCGATATAACCGCATCCTCAGCGGTCAGGATCGTCTCAAATAACCCGCCATTCGCGTCAAAACAAGAAGGATACAAAATCGTATCTTCCATACCTAAGAAAGCAGAAATTTTATCTTCTAATGTTTTGTGAATATCTTGAGTGCCACAAATAAAGCGCACCGAAGCGACACCGAATCCATGCGAGTCTAAACCCGCTTTCGCTGCTGCAATTAAATCAGGATGATTCGCAAGACCAAGGTAATTATTAGCGCAAAAATTAATGACCTCTTGCTCGCCTACAGACACATCGGCTTGCTGCTGTGAGGTAATAACCCGTTCTTTTTTGTAGAGACCTTGAGCGGTGATCTCATCGATTTGGTGTTGTAGGTGGCACTCGAAACTCTTTGGCATCGTAATACTCCATCTGTCGTTATTATCATTTTTACTAATTTTAAAACACTATGGACTAGGGATATAGGGTAAACGTTAAAAATGGGTAAAACTGCCACATTTTTTATAAAAAAGTTGCCATACATAGTCAAAAAGCGACGCTGTTTACGCTTTTACTGATGTGCTTTGTTGCTCAATTATTTGACTCATAGTCATCCAGACTTTTTCAACATCAATCCCATGCATTAAGTCTTTGCCTTTGGCTCGAGTGCCCCAGGGGAGTTTGTGCCAAGGACGCTTGAATTGTTGCTCTATCGCTTCATCATAAACACTGATAGTGTGATCTAATGATAAGTACGGACCAGTTCGTAAGGGGTTTGAATGGGCATATAAACCGACCACTGGGGTACCAACGGTTGTGGCCATATGTGCAGGTCCAGTATCAGGAGCAACTACACATTGAGCATGAGACATCAATGCTAGCATTTGTTTCAGACTGGTTTGCCCCACTAAATTAGTCCACTGATCTTGGGCTGATATACTCGCTGTGATATCTGCCGAGATTTGAGCATCTACAGGTCCAGGACCGCCACATAACACCGGCGTAATACCTGTTTTGATTAGGCGCTGCATAACTTCGGCATACCCTGATGCGGTCCAGTTGCGTTCTGCTTTTGATGCTGCAGGCGCAATAATCACAAATGGCCCAAATGCTTGGGCTTGATCATACGCCCATTGACGATCAGAGGCTTGAATTGGGATATCCCACGCCAATGGTTGACTAGGCACCCCGATAGCATCGGCAAACTGCATAAAGCCATCTAATACATGTGTATGTTGTGTAGCGGCGATGCGGCGATTAGTGAATAACCAGTGGCCTTCTTTGGCGCGAGCCCAATCAAAGCCAATGCGTTTTTTTGCTTTAACGACTGTTGATAACCAATTGGCACGAAGGGCCACTTGCATCATCAGCAACACATCAAATTCACGTCCTTGCAATGCACTTTTTAGTTGCGCTTTGGCCTGTGGGTGCTTTTTATCACACACAATAAATTCAACATGTGGCATACCTTGAACTAATTGATATTCAATCTTGCCAATCACCCATGTGATCTTGCACTCCGGCCAAGCTCGCGTAATACGAGTGATCATTGCCGCTGCATGACACACATCTCCAATGGCTGATAAACGCATAATACAAATAGATTGAGGTGAAGTTCGTGACATAGAACACATTTAATACTGGAAAATTTACAGCGTTATAGCATATTTTTTCGTACAATGCCTGATAATGTCGACCTACTAAGCACTCTACGACGATGAAACACGATCCTAATATTCTTAATTCACAACAATGGCAAATATCGGCTTCTTCTGATGGGCGCTACACATTGATTGCCCCGAATGCCGACGCATCAAGTGTTCGTTTACTTCGTTCAGTTCCCACGAGAGTATGGTTTGATGCTAACTACTGGAAAGATAACAATCAAATAATAGGGAGCAATTCGGGTCGCGGGATCACATATTTCATTCGTCAAGGTGTGAGCGAAATGGTGTTGCGCGCTTATCTGCGTGGCGGCATGATTGGTAAATGGATCAAACGTTCATTTTGGTTTGGACAGATTGAACGCACTAGAGTGTATCGTGAAATCGCCTTACTTGATTATCTCTATCACCAAGGTGTTGCGGTGCCAAAGCCAATAGCCGGTTTAATTACCCGTCACGGTGTATTCCCATTATCGGTATTTGGATGGGTTTACCGCAACAGTATTCTCTTAGAAAAAATCCCGCAGGCCAAGGATTTTCATGGTTTTTTACTCACGCAAAATGTGCTTATTGAACATTGGCAAGCCTTGGGCGCACAAATTGCTCACATGCATTTGTCAGGTGTTAATCATCATGATCTCAACATCGAAAACGTAATGCTCGATGACCAGGGTAAAGTGTGGTTAATTGATTTTGATAAATGTAGCTGGGTCGGTAACGCTTCATTACAACTCATCGCTGAAGATAATCTATCTCGATTAGCTCGCTCGTTACGTAAAAAGCAGCGTCTGCACAGTGGATACCATGTCTCCTCTGATGATTGGACTGCATTGCTCAATGGTTACATCGCATTTATCGAACAGCACCCCGACGCATTACAACTCGGCAAGGGTGAGGTAACTGATTTTACACAGGCTTTATCTCTGCAATTGGCATATTTACATATTGGTAATGAATAACACTGACGAATAACGCTCACCGTATTCGTCTTCAGGCAATATCATTAGATTTAAGTATCTTTAAACCGATTTTTAGTTGCATCCTTGTCCACAGTTGGCTACCTTTGCCCTTTGACCCACTATTCCCTTCAAGGATTGTTGATGAAAACTCGTGCTATTTATCCTGGAACATTCGATCCCATTACTAATGGTCATGCCGATTTAATTGAGCGTGGGGCCGATATGTTTGAACATATTATTGTGGGAATCGCATCAAACCCGACGAAGAAACCGTTATTCAGTCTCGAAGAGCGCGTCGAAATGATCACCGAAATCACTCATCATTTACCTAATGTTGAAGTCAAAGGCTTTACTGGCTTGTTAGCCGATTTTGCACAACATGAAAATGCGACAGTTTTGATTCGTGGTCTGCGCGCCGTATCGGATTTTGAATATGAATTTCAGTTAGCGAATATGAATCGACGTTTAAACCCGAATTTAGAAAGTGTTTTTTTAACCCCTGCAGAAGAGAACTCGTTTATTTCTTCGACTTTGGTTAAGGAAGTGGCTTTACATCATGGTGATGTTTCACAGTTCGTACATCCCGTCGTCAAAGCCGCATTATTAAGCCGACTGCATATCACTCAACCGTAATTAACGTTGGCAGCTAGGACACCAGAAAGTATTGCGCTGCCCAATCATCTGCGATTTAATCGGGGTATGACAACGTCTACATGGTTCACCACTGCGGCCATACACATTCAAATGCAGTCGAAAATACCCCGGATTGCCATCTACTTGAGAAAAATCTTTTAAGGTCGTGCCTCCTTGCGCTATCGCTGCGGCAAGGACTTCTTTGATATATCCGGTTAATGTAGCATAACGTGCCTTGCTGACTTTACCAGCAGCCCGCTTAGGAGCTATTTTAGCTAAGAACAGAGCTTCATTAGCATAGATATTCCCCACACCAACCACATGCTTATTGTCCATGATGAATTGCTTAACGGTACAGGTTCGACCCTGAGCACGCGTATAGAGGTGATCAATGGTAAAATCATCGGTTAATGGCTCAGGACCTAACGCACTAATAAGCACATGAGGTTCATCATCAACCCCTTGCCATAAACATGCACCAAATTTACGCGCATCATTAAAGCGCAAACATTGACCGTTAGTGAGATTAATATCAAGGTGATCATGTTTCTTCAGTGGTGTGTTTTGAGAAAATACTCTGAGATACCCTGTCATACCTAAATGCAAAATCACACTACCGACATCGGTATTAATAAACAGATACTTGGCACGACGGGTCACACTTCGGATTACGTGTCCATGAGTAGACAAGATCTCAGTAGGTACTGGCCAGCGCAATTTCGGCGTACGGATCTGAATACTTTCGATGGTTTGTCCGACTAATCCGGGCTCTATGCCCTGTCGGCTAACTTCAACCTCAGGTAATTCTGGCACGTTTGGTCACCTATACTAAATGTAGTGTTGTCATAAATCGAGTATATAGAACAACGCAACACAAAGGTAGTCACAGGCTAGGTTGACTGTATACATCAGAAAAATCGTTTATTTAGAAAGCAAAAAACCCGGCATAAACCGGGCTTTCGTGGAGACAAAACCAAACAAATTATTTGATTTTAGCTTCCTTGAACATCACGTGCTGACGAATTTTAGGATCAAACTTTTTGATCTCCATTTTGCCAGGCATATTACGTTTGTTCTTATCTGTGGTGTAGTAGAAACCAGTGCCAGCAGTAGATACTAATTTAATTTTATCACGCATAATCTAATTCCTTATACTTTCTCGCCACGAGCACGCATTTCAGTTAAAACTGAATCGATGCCCTTCTTATCGATAATACGCATACCCTTTGGAGTAAGACGTAATTTAACGAAACGGTTTTCAGACTCAACCCAAAAACGGTGAGTTTGTAAATTTGGTAAAAAACGACGACGAGTCGCGTTACGAGCGTGTGAGCGGTTATTACCGACTGCAGGACGCTTGCCTGTTACTTGACATACTTTAGCCATAGTATTTGTCTCCAGAACAACTTTAATAATTATCGAAACCTATATCGGATTTATCCACAGAGTTCCGAATAAGAGGGCGCATTTTATACAGTATTTAAAACTTAAAAGCAAACTATTTCGTGTATTTACTTTAATTATTTGTGCCGCAGAAATCTAAGTAAATAGCCGCTAAACCTTTATAATTAAGACAAACAGCCTCTTTGTGCTAATGATACCGCATTTCCTGCGCCTACCACAATATGATCCAACACTTGTACATCTATTAAATCTAAAGCTTGACGAATTCGCTGCGTAATCGCGATATCAGCCTGACTCGGCTCAGGGGTGCCGCTAGGATGATTATGCGCAAGTATGACATTGGCGGCATTGTAATCCAGTGCATATTTTACAATTTCTCGAGGATATACGGACGCAGCATTAATCGTCCCACTAAATAATTCCTTGTAATGCAAAAATTCATGCTGGTTATTCAATAGTGCAACCGCAAAGCGCTCTTGAGGGTAATATTGAAGTTGGCTAATAAAGAATGCTTTACTTTCATCAACAGAATCGAGTTTCATCATGCGTTCAACATGTTGCGCCCCTGTGCGCTTGTGAAGTTCCACCACAGCCTGGCACCGTTTATATTTTTGTGGCCCTACTCCAGGTATATCGCAAAATGCATTTTGACTCGCATTTAACACGCCATGTAATGATCCAAGCTCAGTCAGTAGCGTTTCCGCTAAGGCTTGACTATTTTCGCTAGAATGACGCTGTTGTAAGATCACGCCGAGCAATTGACTATCACTCCATTGACTAATATGACCCCGACTAGATGTTTGCATAGAAAGACTCCCTAATTAAAAAAGTGTTGGCAAAACTGCGATTAATACAGATAATGCATTGATTCAATAGCACCGATGCAACGTTTGTTTCGGTCACAGGTAAGTGAAGCAGAATTTATGGCATTACAGAATGTGAATGTGTTACTAGGTGTTACAGGTGGTATTGCTGCCTACAAGGCGCCTGACTTAGTCAGAAAACTAACTGGCCTTGGGGCCACTGTCCGTGTAGTCCTATCCCCATCGTCCTCAGCGTTTGTTACGCCACTATCGTTACAGGCTGTTAGTGGGAATATTGTCCACCAGCACTTACTTGACCCTGAAGCAGAAGCAGGCATGGGACATATTGAACTAGCACGCTGGGCTGATGTGCTTTTGATTGCCCCTGCCACTGCTCATTGTATCGCGAAATTAGCTCACGGCTTAGCCGATGATTTGCTCACGACCCTTGTTTTAGCCACAAATGCTCCTGTTTTTCTTGCGCCGGCCATGAATCAACAAATGTGGGCCGCACAGGCCACTCAAGACAATCTCAATATATTAACTCAACGGAACATTACATTATTTGGCCCTGCTTCAGGGGAGCAGGCCTGTGGCGATATAGGCTATGGGCGAATGCTAGAGACTCACGAAATTGCTAACATGTTAGACCAAGCACTCGTCGATATGCCAGTGCTCGCTTCAACACAAAGCATCGAGGTTGCCAGCTCTGAACCACTTCCTTTATCCGGTCAACATATCGTGATCACCGCGGGTCCTACACGTGAAGCCATTGACCCGGTACGTTATATTTCCAATCACAGCAGCGGTAAAATGGGCTACAGTCTGGCTGTTCAAGCATTAGCTCTGGGAGCTCAAGTGACATTGATCTCAGGACCCGTCGCTTTGCCAGCTCCTACAGGATGTAAATTCATCTCAGTGACTAGCGCCCTAGATATGCATACAGCCGCATTACATGCTATAGAGAATGCTGGTGATATATTTATAGCGTGCGCCGCTGTTGCAGATTATCGTGTCGCTAATGTTATGGACCATAAATTAAAGAAAAGTGCTGATGAAATGACGATTAGCCTGGTCAAAAACCCCGATATTTTAGCGGATGTTGCTGCATTATCTTCTCCCCCGTTTACCGTTGGCTTTGCCGCTGAAACGCATGACGTAGAGCATTACGCAAAAGATAAATTAACGCGGAAAAAACTGAATATGATCGCTGCAAATGATGTATCTCAATCGGATATTGGTTTTAACCAAAGCGATAATGCATTAACCGTTTTTACCGCAGATGCACAGATTGTCTTACCTAAACAAGATAAACTTGCATTAGCAAAAGAACTGCTTAAAATAGTGGCTCAACACGTAAGTAATCACTAATTAACTTGCATTCAATTGGTACAAGGATCCATTTATGGCAACTGCTAAAAAAAATAATCGCCGCGCACAAATTTTACAGACCCTCGCCAGTATGCTCGAGAGCAATAACGGTCAACGCATCACTACAGCGAAATTAGCAGAACAAGTTGGTGTTTCTGAAGCGGCGTTATATCGCCACTTTCCAAGTAAAGCGAAAATGTTTGAAGCCTTGATTGATTTTGTGGAAGAAACCTTGTTTACGCGTATTAATAAAATCATTACTGATGAAAAAGATACCGCTAATCGTTGTCAGCTAATCATGCACTTAGTGCTAGGTTTTGCTGAAAAGAATCCCGGTATTGCGCGCATTCTTCATGGTGACGCCTTAACTGGCGAGCGCGATAAATTACGAGGCCGTGTGGCGAAAATATTTGAGCGATTAGAAACGCAGCTAAAACAAGTTCTACGTGAACGTCGTGTGCGTGATGGAAAAACGTTACCGGTTGATGAGGCTGTACTAGCGAGCTTACTGGTATGTTATGCCGACGGTCGTATCAGTAATTTTATCCGTAGTGAATTTGCCCGTAAACCAACAGAACTATTCGCTGAACAATGGAGTGGTATCAAGGGTCTATACTTTGTATAACCTTGTGTAGAGCATATGAAAAAGCCGCTTTAGAAAAATTCCGAAGCGGCTTTTTTGTATCAGGTCAAACCGAGTTATTTCATTAAGTTATATGACTTACCAAACGTTTGACCAAAGAAACTATCGGCATTCCACATTGGACGCTGCGCCGCATTTCCTACTTCTAAACCAATCGCAAAATTCACTTGCGTAAAGTTGTACGCTGCGGTCCAGTTAAAAGGCTGATACAAAT
>NZ_DS989811.1:36485-45260 GCF_000155775.1 Glaciecola sp. HTCC2999 | reverse complement strand
TTCATACTCGCCCAACATCTTCTAATGTCTTAGGTGCCTTAGCAAATAACAACTTAGAGGTTTCCAGATTTAATAACGCAGAACCTTTCATTTGCGGGCTTGCTTTTGAAGCCTTACCATCTTTATCTAACCAATCCATAGAAACTGAATGAATATAGTTTAATGAACGAGAATACGGACGGTTTTCTTCTGATTTAGGTGTCTGGACAGTGATCATACCCACTGCGCCACGTTCAACAGCATAACGCTCACGTTCACGGCTAGACGAAATATGTGCGCCTTCTTCATTTGGTAACGATGCATGACGACCGGGCACTCGGACAACAATTTTACCTTCAACATCAAGACCGGCATAATCATCAATGCCATACTCTTCAGATACCACACCAAAACCGACAAACACCATTTCAGCGGTGACCGCAGATTCAGTCTCTAACATCGATTTACCCGTCAAAAAATCCTTAGGATAATCTAGCGCTACCGTTTCATCGCCATAATCAATCACCATCGTAGGTGACTCTTGGACTAAGCTAGCATTCCTGAATGTAATACGTTGCATATACGTACCATCATCACCGGCAGGGGTTAAACCATATTTAGCAAACTCCGCTGCGATATACGCAGATGCCGCCTCATGACCTGCTGTACCAGGCAGACGCCCTTCTAGCGCATCACTGGCCAAAAAACCTAAGTGAGCTTTAATTTGGTTGGTATTGGCAACAGTTTCACCAGCTAAAGGTGCGGCGGTGTTCGTTGAGTGAGTTGTCGTTTGACATGCACTCACCAATACAGCACTGCTTAGCGCGATCGCTAAGAGGCGTTTAGAATATGTCATTAGATTTCCTATATTAATTTTTTGGCATATTTAACACTATTTCACCACGCCCTCACAAGCAAATAAATGTTTCTAAATGATTCTCTCAACTTCATTCAATAATCACTCAATAATGGATGGTTGAAATAAATGACGGAGTGTGTGATAAACTCAAGTAAAAAAAGGATATACCTATGCCCAGTTTTACTCTTAAACATTTTAGTGTGTCGTGTTGCGCGATTGGTTTAATGACACTATCTGGATGTAACACGACAAGTTCCATGATCTTGTCGGAAAATGTTGCAGTTGTGGCCAGCGGTTCACAAGCAAATCAGGCCTCTCAAGCATTAACAAACTTACTCGATACCATATGGTCCTATGAGATGTCAGAGGCGTCCACAGAGCTTACGGCAAGTAAAATTCCGGATATCAGTATCGAAACGCTAGAAAAAGATGCCAAACAGTTTCAAACCTACATAGATGCATTACACGCCATTGATAAAACCGCGTTGAGTCACGAAGAGCAAATCACATTAACAATCCAACTGTATCGCTTACAAAACTATGTAGATGAGTTTCGTTATAACGCGCATTTTGTTCCTTTGACTTCAGAGTATGGGTTTCATTCTTCATTATTGAATATGTATTACCGTTTTGATTTTACCGATAACCAAAGTATTCAAGGTTATATCAATACCCTAAATGATATTCCCGCTTATTTTGACCAGCAAATCGCATATATGCGTCAAGGAATGGCAGTGGGTCAAGTACAACCCAAAGCGGTAATGGAAGGATTTGAAGCATCTGTGGCGGCTGTGATCACAGATAACCCATTAGACAGTCCATTTATCGCGCCACTCATGGCAATCGAGCGCGATAGTGAAGCATTACAAGTGCTCAAAACTCAAGCTATTGATGCTGTAACTAATAGTGTAAATGTGGCTTACCAAACCTTCTATGATTTTTTAGTCAATGAATACATCCCACAAGCAAAAACCGATATTGCGGTAGCAAGTTGGCCCAATGGGCGTGAATTTTATCAAAATCGGATTAAGCATTATACGACATTGGATATGACTGCTGATGAGATCCACACCATCGGATTAAAAGAAGTGGCACGGATCAGAAATGATATGCAAGGTGTACTTGATGATTTAGGTTTTAGCGGCACAATCAACGAATTTATTGACTTTTTACGTACAGATAAACAATTTTATGCTAACAGCCCTGATGAACTTATTGATTATGCCATGGTATTATCTAAGCGTATTGATGCGTTATTACCCCAATTATTTAATCAACTTCCCCGAACTCCTTATGGAGTAGCGCCAGTACCCGATTCTATCGCACCTAAATACACAACCGGTCGTTATGTGTCTCCACGCAATGATAGACAACCAGGTTATTATTGGGTCAATACTTATGCATTAGATAAACGTCCTTTATATGCATTGCCTGCATTGACGTTGCACGAAGCTGTGCCGGGTCATCATTTACAGATCTCATTGGCACGTGAAATGACGGATTTACCACAAGTCCGTCGTTCCACTTATATCTCTGCTTTTGGTGAAGGTTGGGGACTATATAGTGAATTTTTAGGTAAGGAAGTGGGATTTTATGAAACACCTTATGATGAATTTGGCCGCTTAAGTTATGAAATGTGGCGTGCTTGTCGACTAGTGGTCGATACAGGAATGCACGTAATGGGCTGGACGCGCCAACAAGCATTGGATTACATGTTAGAAAACACTGCCCTGTCTGAACATAATGTCACCACAGAAATTGACCGTTATATTTCATGGCCAGGCCAAGCGCTATCATACAAGCTCGGCGAGATTAAAATTAAAGAACTTCGTGCTCAAGCTACACAAATATTGGGTGACGACTTTGATTTACGTGAGTTTCATGCGGCAATATTAGCCCATGGCTCAGTACCGCTAACGGTGCTTGAACAAAACATTAATATGTATATAGAACGAGTGCAAAAAGCAGCGAAAAGCACTGAAACGTCTGTTAAAAGTGAGTAAATAATGATGGCACGCTAAACGGTTTACTAAGGTCATTTAATCAATATCAAAGTAATTAGTAAAACATTTATATAATTGCGTGCCACTTAATACCGAGGCTGAGGGGAAATGTAGTATCGGAATTAAATCACAAGGCGCTTGGATAATTTGTGCACCATATTGATTATCCAAGTCATCAATATTTAATACCTTCGCCAATGTATCTCCCTGTTTTATTTGCTGACCAGGCTTTGCAGTATATTCAACCATGCCGCCCAAATCCGTGAATAAGGTTTTATAATCCTTTAAATAGACCCCTACTCGCTTAATATCTTGTGGTTGATAATCTACTGTTGCAATACATTGTTTGTGCTGTAAATACGCTAAAATGGATGATGCATCAGTTTCTCATCAGCAAATCGATAATTTCTTGGCTGCCCATCTCTAATGTATAAGCTTCTATATTAAAACCATATGGACGACCAAAGCGCGTTGTTAAATGCTCAGATAACGTCCACCATGGACAAAAACTTGCTTCGTCCAATGCGCCCGCAAAATGATTCGGGATCAATATCACATGAGGCATAGAAAACTGGGCAGCTTGATGAGCTAAATATTCGGGGATATAAATATGGCGGCTAGAGACTGGGCCATTATGTAGATCTAATACAATATCAGCCTGACAAGCGAAAGATTGTAAAGTTAAATTAAGCTGCTGGGCTAATCCTAAACCCCATGGTTGTTGCTGCTTTTGTTGGATTTGTGAGAGTGTCTGTGCCTTAAAGGCACGTCGGATATCTTCAATACTATCTTGTGCCGTGACAGTATCTGCAAAATCAATGACTGATTCTTCATCATAATAATAACCTCGATTCCAATTAGTGCCATTGACTGGATCAAAGCGCCCTAACGTGTATTCACCTGCTTTTATGTTTGTTCCAACAGGATTACAATTAGGTACTAATGTAATTTTACCGTGAATTGTTAGCTCTTTTAAGGCTCGGACAAGGTGATATATCACCACATTCCCTTGCACCTCTGAACCATGAATTGAAGACTGTATGTAAACATGGGGTCCATCCAGTTGAGAAGATATCTCATAAATAGGGACATTTAAATGTCGACCTGAGGCATTTTGAGCAACGCTAATGTGAGATTTAGTAATGGTAGTAGGCATATCAGTAATCTAATGAGATTTTCTTAAGATCTTAGCATTCAAAAACACTTTAATCATTAATAATAAAACACAACTAACTTACAGATTTATTAGTAATTACGAGATCGACAGAAATTAACAAAGAAGGGGTTGAATGTTTATTTGCACACCATGCAAATGTATAACTAGCAGAAGTTAATTCTCTACATCCTTACCACTTTCCTACAGGCATAAAAAAAGGCCTACCCTAAGGTAAGCCTTTCTTCGTAATGGGAGCTTGGCGATGTGCTACTCTCACATGGGGAAACCCCACACTACCATCGCCGCTAATACGTTTCACTTCTGAGTTCGGAATGGAGTCAGGTGGTACCGTATCGCTATTGTCGCCAAGCAAAAACTGGTCGATGTGATAACTATGTATCAACATCATGTTCTTAACTAATTTGGAAAAAGCTATATAAAAGTATTCGTATCTATTTAATGTCCAGAGCGCTACTCTTATCAACATCTTATTTTTTGATTATCTTATTGTCACTATCAATACGCGACCTAACTACTTTAAAGCAGCTTAGGCGTTGTATGATTAAGCCGCACGGGCAATTAGTACAGGTTAGCTTAACGCCTTGCAACGCTTCCACACCCTGCCTATCAACGTCGTCGTCTACAACAACCCTACAGAGAGATTAAATCTCTTGGGAAGACTCATCTTTGGGCCGGCTTCCCGCTTAGATGCTTTCAGCGGTTATCCGTTCCGAACGTAGCTACCGGGCAATGCCTTTGGCAAAACAACCCGAACACCAGCGGTTCGTCCACTCCGGTCCTCTCGTACTAGGAGCAGCTCCCATCAATCTTCCAACGCCCACACCAGATAGGGACCGAACTGTCTCACGACGTTCTAAACCCAGCTCGCGTACCACTTTAAATGGCGAACAGCCATACCCTTGGGACCGACTTCAGCCCCAGGATGTGATGAGCCGACATCGAGGTGCCAAACACCGCCGTCGATATGAACTCTTGGGCGGTATCAGCCTGTTATCCCCGGAGTACCTTTTATCCGTTGAGCGATGGCCCTTCCATACAGAACCACCGGATCACTATGACCTACTTTCGTACCTGCTCGACGTGTCTGTCTCGCAGTTAAGCTGGCTTATGCCATTGCACTAACCTCCTGATGTCCGACCAGGATTAGCCAACCTTCGTGCTCCTCCGTTACGATTTGGGAGGAGACCGCCCCAGTCAAACTACCCACCAGACACTGTCCACAATCCCGATTAGGGACCAATGTTAGAACATCAAACATACAAGGGTGGTATTTCAACGGCGGCTCCACACAATCTAGCGACTATGCTTCAAAGCCTCCCACCTATCCTACACATGTAGGTTCAATGTTCAGTGCCAAGCTGTAGTAAAGGTTCACGGGGTCTTTCCGTCTAGGTGCGGGTACACTGCATCTTCACAGCAATTTCAATTTCACTGAGTCTCGGGTGGAGACAGCGTGGCCATGGTTACACCATTCGTGCAGGTCGGAACTTACCCGACAAGGAATTTCGCTACCTTAGGACCGTTATAGTTACGGCCGCCGTTTACCGGGGCTTCGATCAAGAGCTTCGCTTACGCTAACCCCATCAATTAACCTTCCGGCACCGGGCAGGTGTCACACCGTATACGTCATCTTTCGATTTAGCACAGTGCTGTGTTTTTAATAAACAGTCCCAGCCACCTGGTCACTGCGGCCCTCATCTGCTTAAGGAGTAAATCCCATCACAAACAAGGGCGTACCTTCTCCCGAAGTTACGGTACAATTTTGCCGAGTTCCTTCACCCGAGTTCTCTCAAGCGCCTTAGTATTCTCTACCTGACCACCTGTGTCGGTTTGGGGTACGGTTCATATATTCATAAGTTTAGAGGCTTTTCCTGGAAGCAGGGCATCAACAACTTCACCACCTTAGTGGCTCGTCTCGTGTCTCAGGCATGTAGATGTCCGGATTTGCCTAAACATCAACCCTACGCACTTTCACTTGGACTACCAACGCCAAGCTTGCTTAGCCTTCTCCGTCCCCCCTTCACTGAATATACAAGTACGGAAATATTAATCCGTTTCCCATCGACTACGCATTTCTGCCTCGCCTTAGGGGCCGACTTACCCTGCCCTGATTAGCATGGGACAGGAAACCTTGGTCTTCCGGCGTGGGGGTTTTTCACCCCCATTATCGTTACTCATGTCAGCATTCGCACTTGTGATACCTCCAGCATACCTCCCGGTACACCTTCAACAGCTTACACAACGCTCCCCTACCCACTGTACCTAAGTACAATGCCGCAGCTTCGGTATATTACTTAGCCCCGTTACATCTTCCGCGCAGGCCGACTCGACTAGTGAGCTATTACGCTTTCTTTAAAGGATGGCTGCTTCTAAGCCAACCTCCTAGCTGTCTTAGCCTTCCCACATCGTTTCCCACTTAGTAATATTTTGGGACCTTAGCTGGCGGTCTGGGTTGTTTCCCTCTCCACGACGGACGTTAGCACCCGCCGTGTGTCTCCCGGATAGTTCTCATCGGTATTCGGAGTTTGCAAAGGGTTGGTAAGTCGGGATGACCCCCTAGCCTTAACAGTGCTCTACCCCCAATGGAATTCGTCCGAGGCTCTACCTAAATAGATTTCGGGGAGAACCAGCTATCTCCCGGTTTGATTGGCCTTTCACCCCCAGCCACAGGTCATCCCCTGACTTTTCAACGTCAGTGGGTTCGGTCCTCCAGTTGATGTTACTCAACCTTCAACCTGCCCATGGCTAGATCACCGGGTTTCGGGTCTATACCTAGCAACTAAACGCGCAGTTAACACTCGCTTTCGCTACGGCTCCCCTATGCGGTTAACCTTGCTACTAAATATAAGTCGCTGACCCATTATACAAAAGGTACGCAATCACAGAACTAGTCTGCTCTCACTGCTTGTACGTATACGGTTTCAGGTTCTATTTCACTCCCCTCACAGGGGTTCTTTTCGCCTTTCCCTCACGGTACTGGTTCACTATCGGTCAGTTAGGAGTATTTAGCCTTGGAGGATGGTCCCCCCATATTCAGTCAAGATAACACGTGTCCCGACCTACTCGTTTTCACTTAAAGTTCGTTTTCGTGTACAGGGCTATCACCTTGTATCGCTGAGCTTTCCAACTCATTCCACTTACTTACAATACGCTTAAGGGCTAATCCCCGTTCGCTCGCCGCTACTAGGGGAATCTCGGTTGATTTCTTTTCCTAAGGGTACTTAGATGTTTCAGTTCCCCTCGTTTGCTTCCATACCCTATATATTCAGGTACAGATACCGCCGAAGCGGTGGGTTTCCCCATTCGGACATCTGTGGCTATTACGCGTTTTATCAGCTCACCACAGCTTTTCGCAGATTAACACGTCCTTCATCGCCTCTAACTGCCAAGGCATCCACCGTATACGCTTAGTCACTTAATCATACAACCCTAAACCGCCTTCTGTATGCCTGTATGTATACATGAGATACGCAGGACTTATTAGCTTCGGTCGTCGGTTACCAACTTAATGGCTGTTATATGAGTGACAATAATTTGCTAATCAAAAATGTTCATCATCACTTGAAGTGAATGAATCACACTATAAATGTCAGATAGAGTAGCTCTTGAAAAAACCGCCTAAATACATAGACTATTTTTCAGTTACTCTTTCATTAAATATTGATTACTTTTATCAGCTTTCCAAATTGTTAAAGAACATCCTGCTACGCAGGCTTAGGGCGAACCCTAATCTATACAGGCAATACCTACATACATTAGAACTCTTCTTTAAACATGAATAACAAAACAATTTGTGTGAACACTACATTAAAAGCGCCAATAGACGTAATAGTAAGGAGGTGATCCAACCCCAGGTTCCCCTAGGGTTACCTTGTTACGACTTCACCCCAGTCATGAAACACAAAGTGGTAAGCGCCATCCCGAAGGTTAAGCTACCTACTTCTTTTGCATCCCACTCCCATGGTGTGACGGGCGGTGTGTACAAGGCCCGGGAACGTATTCACCGTAGTATGCTGACCTACGATTACTAGCGATTCCGACTTCATGGAGTCGAGTTGCAGACTCCAATCCGGACTACGACGAGCTTTAAGGGGTCCGCTTACCTTCGCAGGTTCGCATCCCTTTGTACTCGCCATTGTAGCACGTGTGTAGCCCTACTCGTAAGGGCCATGATGACTTGACGTCGTCCCCACCTTCCTCCGGTTTGTCACCGGCAGTCTCCTTAGAGTGCCCAACTTAAGGCTGGCAACTAAGGACAAGGGTTGCGCTCGTTGCGGGACTTAACCCAACATCTCACGACACGAGCTGACGACAGCCATGCAGCACCTGTATCTAGATTCCCGAAGGCACCAATTCATCTCTGAAAAGTTTCTAGTATGTCAAGAGTAGGTAAGGTTCTTCGCGTTGCATCGAATTAAACCACATGCTCCACCGCTTGTGCGGGCCCCCGTCAATTCATTTGAGTTTTAACCTTGCGGCCGTACTCCCCAGGCGGTCTACTTATCGCGTTAGCTTCGCTACTCACGAATTAAATTCACAAACAGCTAGTAGACAGCGTTTACGGTGTGGACTACCAGGGTATCTAATCCTGTTCGCTACCCACACTTTCGCACATGAGCGTCAGTCTTTGGCCAGGGAGTTGCCTTCGCCATTGATGTTCCTCCAGATCTCTACGCATTTCACCGCTACACCTGGAATTCCACTCCCCTCTCCAAGACTCTAGTCTGCCAGTTCTAAATGACCCTCCCACGTGAGCG
>NZ_DS989811.1:8927-36458 GCF_000155775.1 Glaciecola sp. HTCC2999 | reverse complement strand
ATTTTTATCGTCAACAGCTTATCGTAATTAAATTGAAATATTTTATATTACGCCGAAATATTACCCGATCTTCTCTATTTCTTTTACAATAGACACAGTATTTTTACAAAACAGGACTATCTTTATGCCCATTCATGCCTATAAAGGAATAACTCCATCTATCGCTTCAGGAGTGTTTATAGAAGATAGCGCGGTTCTCTATGGTGATATCACGCTAGCAAATGATGTTAGCATCTGGCCTTTAGTTGCTGCGCGCGGTGATGTAAATCATATTCACATTGGCGCACGGTCTAACATCCAAGATGGCACTATATTACATGTCACTCGTAAATCACCTTCTTTACCTGATGGTTTTCCGTTGATTATTGGTGAAGATGTAACGGTTGGACATCAATGTATGTTACATGGTTGTACCTTGGGTAACCGAATTTTAGTAGGTATGGGCTCAGTAGTAATGGATGGGGTTGTTGTTGAGGATGATGTCTTTATTGGTGCAGGCTCCGTGGTACCACCGAATAAAGTGTTAAAGAGTGGCTATCTATATGTCGGTAACCCTGCAAAGCAAGCTCGCTCTTTAAAACCTTCCGAAACAGCATTCCTGAAACAATCAGCGCAAAACTATGTTGCTTTAAAAGACGAATACTTAGCTATGTCAAAATGATTTAGCCTTGAATCTGTTTTCTTAACGTTTCTAACACTGGGGTAGTGTTCACTACCTGCCCCGTCCATAATTCAAAACTTTTAGCAGCTTGCCCTACAAGCATCCCTAATCCATCACTCACATTTCGACTGCCTTGTTGATGAGCATGTTTCAAAAATGCCGTGGGCTCTTTGCGATATACCATATCGTAAATACACGTAGTCTCTTCATATATATGATTAGATATGTCGGGTACTTCACCATTCATACTTAAACTAGTCGCATTAATAACGACATCATATTGATCATGTTTCACACTATCAAACCCACCGGCAGTGAATTTCCAGTTTGGCTGTCCACTGACAAATTGAGCGACTAACTCTTTGGCCCGTTGTTCATTACGATTAATAATATGCAATGAATGGATATCTTGAGCAAACAATGGCGCTATAATACCTTTGGCAGCGCCACCGGCTCCTATGACCAAAATACGTTGACCTTTTAAGGTAACTTGTTGACGGATCAAGTCTTGAACCAACCCCAACCCATCGGTATTGTGACCGAGTAACCCCTCTGCAGTTTTAAATAAGGTATTAACTGCTTGAGCCGATTTTGCTTCATTGGTTAATACATCACACATAGAGAACGCATCATGCTTAAAGGGCATCGTTACATTCGCTCCGATATGATGTGGTTGTGCAAAAAATTCAGCTGCACTAGTTTCAAAGCCACCTATAGGTGCTAAAATTGCTCGATAATCAATATTCAGCTTTACTTGCTGAGCGAACATTTGATGAATTGCCGGAGACTTACTTTGTGCAATGGGATTACCAAACACAGCGAAATATTGCATGAAATCGATCCTTACTTGGATAACAACCAAACTTCCAAAGAGAAAAAGCGCAGGTATGAATAATAACCAAACTGCTTATCAATTAATAGGCGAAATTGAAGGCACACGACGATTAGCCAATGCCTTTTATGACATAATGGAAACCGATCCCGCTTTAACAGAATTATTAGTGATTCACCCGCTTCCTTTGGACAGCGTGCGTGAGAAGTTTTATCTGTTTTTATCGGGTTGGCTCGGCGGTCCGGATTTATTTGTCCAACAATATGGGCATCCACGGTTACGAATGCGCCACTTACCCTTTACCGTCACACCTGCACTAAAAATACAGTGGATGATGTGTATGGACAAAGCGATGCAGCGCACCATTGATAATCAAGATATTATCCAAACACTTCATCATGCATTTGATGGGCTGGCTGAACACATGATTAACAGTCCAGATCCCGTATGCCCTTCACACAAACGTTCATAAGCTAAAGAGACATTGTAGCGTGTAGTTATGACTGTCCTGCTAACCAGTCTTGCGGGGTCAAATATGCCGCTAGCTTCCCTTGAGCCGAGTGTTCATCCGGAACGTAATTATATTCCCAGCGTACCAATGGCGGCATTGACATAAGTATTGATTCTGTCCGTCCACCGGTTTGTAAACCAAATAAAGTACCGCGGTCATACACCAAGTTAAACTCCACATAGCGACCACGACGATACAGTTGAAAATCGCGCTCCATATTTCCGTACTCAGTGTTCTTACGTTTTTCAATG
Organism: Glaciecola sp. HTCC2999; assembly: GCF_000155775.1. Lineage (GTDB taxonomy): Bacteria > Pseudomonadota > Gammaproteobacteria > Enterobacterales > Alteromonadaceae > Opacimonas. Next base: position 34,203 of record NZ_DS989811.1, on the reverse strand, counting down.
ATGGGAACATACGCATCTAAGTATCCATTGCCAACAGCTTGCATAAAACCAAAAGCCGTTTCAAAATCAGGTGTATTTAAATCATCAAAGAATAAGCCGCCCACACCTCGTGTTTCATTACGATGCTTCAAATAAAAATAGTCATCACACCACTTTTTATATTTAGGATACACATCTTCCCCGAATGGCAAGCATAGATCATGGGCCACTTTATGCCAATGCACGACATCTTCTTTAAATGGGAAAAATGGAGTGAGATCAAAACCGCCGCCAAACCACCAAATAGGTGCCTCACCTTCTTTCTCAGCAATAAAGAAACGCACGTTAGCATGTGATGTCGGGATATATGGGTTATGCGGATGGATCACCAGCGATACTCCCATCGCTTGAAAGCGACGTCCCGCCAACTCAGGTCTGGCAGCCGTGGCCGATGCTGGCATTTGATCGCCAAATACATGCGAGAAATTAACACCACCTTGCTCGATAACAGCACCATTGGTCAGCACACGAGTGCGACCGCCGCCGCCCTGCTCTCGCTCCCATTCATCTTCCACGAAACGGGCTTTGCCGTCAGAAAGCTCCAATGTTTGACAAATATTATCCTGCAACTTAAGCAAGAACGCTTTGACCTGGGCAATCTTCTCGTGTGACGGGAGTTCGGTGTTCATTATCTATCCTCGCAGTACTTTTCCGGTAACTGCATCTTGTATTTTGCTAGGCTGCGCATTGTGATCGACTTCACCGTCAATTGCAAAAATTGTATCTGCGAAATACGTCTTAATTTGCTCAAGTGTTCGTGCAGGTGTTTCACCACTGGGGTTAGCTGACGTTGAGACTAGGGGTTTGTTAACAGCATTGCATAACGCTATTACCGTTGGATGAGCACTCACACGAACCGCAATCGTATTACGACCACCGGTTAAATAATCCGGTGTCGTTTTCGCTTTAGGCATGATCCAAGTATACGGGCCAGGCCAAGTCGCGTGAACTTTGTTGATTATCTCAGGTTCCAGCTCACTAATATCAATATAAGGTAACAACTGTTCAAACGTCGCCGCAATGAGAATTAACCCTTTATCCTGTGGGCGGGTTTTGATTGCTAACACGTTATTTACTGCATCAGCAATATCAGGATCGCACCCTAAACCAAAAACAGCTTCTGTAGGGTAGCCTATGACTTCGCCTTGTTCAAAGGCGCTAATAAATTGCTCAAGTTCAACGGGAGGAATTGTTATCATTATTAATTACACCATGACATGTTAGTTTAACACAATGAAGTTGTGTCGCTGAAGATTCAATCATAATCGTACTTTGACATTCAGGACAAGTACGGGCCACCGGCTTATCATTTAACACAAATTTACAGTTAGGATAGGCGTTGCACGAATAGAATTTTTTACCGTACTTGTTGGTCTTTTCAAGTAAATGCCCCGTGTGACATTGTGGACAAGATACCTTGGTATCGGTTTGATGTTTAATCGACCCAATGAAATTACAAGTAGGAAAATCAACACAACTAACAAATAACCCGTAACGACCTTTTTTAATGGCTAAGGTTTGATCGCATTGTGGGCAAGGCGTATCCACCATCACCTTAATCGTTGTGATTGAGTTATCTGTAAGCGATTTTTTGTATTCACAAGCGGGATATGTGGTGCAGCCTAAAAAGGCCGATTTATTGGCATAGCGGATCTGTAATGGGTTACTGCAGTCAGGACAATCGCCATAAGCCTCAAAAATAGCCTCAGCACTGACTTTTTGGTCAGATGAAAATAGCGAGCCGTCAATTTTAGCCATTAGTGTAATGGACCATCCGGCACATCAAATAGCAAGTTTTCCATTTGTGCATAAGCTTTTTCTTTGCCAGGTACATTAAATAGCACCATCAAAATAATCCATTTTAAATCTTCCAAGCAGAACTCTTGGTTATCAATTTCCATTAAACGGTCTATAACCATTTCACGGGTAGTCGCATCTAATACATTGATTTGTTCTAAGAACATAATAAAGCCACGAGCTTCAACATCCAGGATAGCTAGCTCAGTTTCAACGTAAACTCGATTGACTGCCGAATATGCCCCTTTTGTTAAATAAGGCTTATGTTCCGTTTCTTGTAGGGCCGCTAACTTTTCTAACCAAGCTAATGCTTTATAAATTTCGTCATGATGAAAGCCCGCTCTAACGAGCTCTTCGGTAAGGGCTTCTTGGTCAACATGAAAGTCTGACTCGTTATGAATTAAACTTTCAAACAAGTACATGAGGATATCGAACATTAATTATCACTCCTGAGTTTTACGTAGCCACCGGCAACGGCCGCGACTTTGCCACTAAGCTCAAATTCCAATAGTTGTGCCAATACTTGTGGCAACGGTAAACTTGAGTGCGCAGCAATATTTTCAATCGCTGTTATTTCATAACCTACACTATCTAACAAATTAGATGGTGACAAGTTTTCTTCTGTTTTATTCTTTGTTGAAAAGTATATGGGGTGATGCCTCGGTTTTTCAACCTCCATCATTTCGCTTTCAATGTCATCAATTTCTTGGACTAGAACAGCCCCTTCTTTTATCAGAGCTAAGCAACCACTAATATTCTCATCATCAATCCGCCCCGGCAATGCAAAGACTAAGCGGTTTTCTTGTACAGCCTGGTTAGCTGTAATTAACGAGCCTGATTGACGCTTAGCTTCCACTACCAAGGTACCAGCGCCCAGTCCACTGATAATTCGATTGCGACGAGGGAAGTTTTTGGGTTGAGCCGGCTGGTCAGGAAAAAACTCGCTGATAATACATCCTTGCTGACTTAAAATCTGTTGGCGCAAATGTGCATGATGTCGTGGGTACATATGTTCATGACCATGACCTAACACAGCGACTGTAGCTCCGTTTGCAGCCAGAGCACCTCGATGAGCCTGAGCGTCAATGCCTTGGGCCAAACCCGAGGTAATTACCCAGTGATGAGAAGCGAGCTGTTTAGCAAAATCAAAAGCATATCGTTTACCATGCTCAGTCGCCCTGCGCGCTCCAACAATCGCTAATTGTGGAAGCGTTAATAAACTGATATTGCCTTCTACGAATAATAACAAAGGCCGGTCATGTAAATGAGCTAGATATTGCGGATAATCTGCATCATCACAATATATTACCTGGCGGGGACAATCACTGTCGTGATCTAACCAATTCATTATTCGCTGTATCGGAATTTTATAATCTGCTTTCAATTGTTCAATTTGAGCACTCGACAGACCTTGAGCGGCTAGTGTCTCTTTAGATAGCGTAGGTATATCTGCAATATCACATTGAAAATGAGTAGTTAGCTTAAGTACTGTGTTTGTACTAACACCTTGACAATGTATCAGTGCATAAAACGCAACTAACTTTTCCACTGTTAAGCTCCCTAAATTTTTGTCATGCAGTTTCTTTTATATGTCATTCATCATATGCACTAAATAAGCGGCTGCATACTGACCAAAAGGCGGGTTTAGCGTAATGAGGTATTATTCTGTATCAATTTATTTTGCTCGATGGGTATACAATTACATGCCATCAAGTGCCGTAAGCATTTATTCATAATTACGCCTAAAATTATGCATCTTAATAACTTTACAGGTAGAATACGTAATATTCGTGACTAGCTTGGCCAAGTTATCCATAGCTAGGGACTTAAAACACTTCGTGAATTCATTATGGTAGATTTAAAATGGCAGTATTAACCGTCCTCACTTTTCCCGATGAGCGCTTACGCACCAAAGCTAAGCCCGTGAACGACATCAATGACAGTATTCGCACATTAGTAGCTGATATGTTTGAAACGATGAAAGCAGAACGTGGTGTAGGGTTAGCCGCTACGCAAGTCAACGTCCATCAACAAGTTATTGTCATGGATGTCTCAGATGACCAAGATACTCCTTTAGTGTTTATTAACCCTAAAGTTATCGAACAACGTGGAACTAAAATCAACGAAGAAGGTTGTTTGTCAGTCCCTAATAACTATGCCAAAGTTGAGCGAGCTGAATGGATCAAGGTGAGTGCGTTAAATGAGCATGGTGAAGAATTTACGATGGAAGCAGAAGGGCTACTTGCGGTGTGTATTCAGCATGAAATGGACCATCTACAGGGTAAACTATTTGTAGATTACTTATCCTCACTAAAACGTCAACGCATTATGAAAAAATTAGAAAAAGAAGCCCGTATTGCGGCGAAATCTTAAGGTACAAAGTTGAGCACATCGTTAAATATTGTTTTTGCAGGCACACCAGAATTTGCCGCCGACCACTTGGCTGCTTTACTCAATACCGACCATAACATTGTCGGTGTATACACCCAACCAGATAGACCCGCAGGTCGCGGTAAAAAACTCACGCCCAGCGCGGTAAAATGTTTAGCCATAGAACATAATTTACCCGTGTTTCAACCAGCGTCATTTCGTGATGAAAGCACTCAGTCAGAATTGGCTGCACTTAACGCCGACCTGATGGTAGTCGTCGCCTATGGGTTATTACTACCACAAATTGTGTTGGACACTCCGCGATTAGGTTGTATTAATGTGCACGGTTCGTTATTACCTCGTTGGCGCGGTGCAGCGCCGATTCAACGTGCTCTTTGGGCTGGTGATAGCGTTACAGGTGTGACTATTATGCAAATGGATATTGGGTTAGACACAGGCGCAATGTTATATAAAACAAATCTGCCTATTTTGGCTAGCGATACGAGTGCCAGCCTTTATCAAAAGCTGGCTAAGCAAGGCCCAGAAGCTTTGGTACATGTGTTAAGTGACTTCAGCGCGTTTACGCCAGAAGCGCAAAACGACGACGCTGCGAACTATGCAAAAAAACTGTCGAAAGACGAAGCTCACATTAATTGGTACGTTCCAGCCGAACAGCTAGAACGCAATGTTCGTGCGTTTAATCCGTGGCCCATGGCATTTTTTACTGTTGAAGATGAACAAGGTAAACAACAGAATGTCAAAGTCTGGACAGCGCATGTAGATACCACATTATCTAGCGCACATTCGCCTGGCACCATTATCAAAGCTGATAAAACAGGTTTATATATTGCGACTTCGCAAGGTGCCTTAGTCATCACCCAATGCCAAATTCCAGGTAAAAAAGCGCTTCCTATTAGCGACATTCTTAACGCTAGGGCAAGCTGGTTTACCGCTAATACTGTATTAACATCATCAAATGCTATCGCTGATGTTTCGTTATAATTCAACACACAAGGTCATCTCATGAGCTCCCCTTTAGGACAACAACTTCGCGCTGATGCCGCGTGGGTTTTATTTCAAATTTTAGAAAAAGGGGTGTCATCAAAACAAGCGCTTGCGCAACGCCTTGAACACTATCAAGGTCGTGACCGTGCCTGGTTGCAAGAGATGGTCTTTGGCTGTTTACGCACCCTACCAACGTTGCAATTTTGGCTTAGAGGGTTATTAGATAAGCCATTAAAAGGCCGTAAAAAAATCCTCGAACATCTTATCTTAATTGGTCTATATCAAATCGCTTATTCTCGCGTATCAGAACATGCTGCGGTAAGTGAAACAGTTGGCGCAGCGGATTTACTCAAAGGGACAACATTAAAAGCGTTAATTAATGCTATTTTGCGTACCTTTATCCGTGAAGACGTTGCTAACACAGCCCCAGAGAGTCTTGCAGCCCAAGCCGGTATGCCAAATTGGATCTTCAAAGCTATCAATAATCACTATGCTGAGCACGCACAACTCGTAATCGATGAATCAAATCAAAAAGCCCCTTTGTGGTTACGTGTAAACCCAGCCCATATCAGTCCTGAAGGCATGCAAACTCAGCTTCAAGCAATGGGCATAGACACTGAGCTAAAAAATACCCACCCTGATGCAGTGCAATGTTTGAAAAGTGGCGATGTCACCCAATTTCCGGGTTATGATAAAGGATGGTTTGCTGTCCAAGATGGTGCAGCACAATTAGCCGCACAGCTTCTAGATGTGCAACCTGGCCATCGCGTTCTTGATTGCTGTGCCGCTCCTGGTGGCAAAACAGCGCATATTTTGGCATCTCAACCTGAGCTAGAAGAGTGTGTTGCCATTGATAATGATCCCTCTCGTCTCGTGCGTGTAGAAGAAAACTTAGCACGCTTAGGTCATGAAGCGACATTAATTTGTGCAGCAGCTGAAGATGTTGAGGGTTGGTATGGCGGTGAACCGTTTGACCGCATCTTACTCGACGCACCTTGTTCTGCTACCGGCGTTATCAGACGTCATCCAGATATTCGTTGGTTACGTCAAGCATCTGATATTGCCCCATTAGTCGCTATCCAAGCAGAATTACTGATGCAAATGTGGCAAATCTTGCAACCAGGTGGTAAGTTACTTTATGCGACATGTTCAATATTGCCTGAGGAAAATTCACAGCAAATACAAACATTTATTGCTCAACACCCAGAAGCGGTTGTATTACCAATACCAACTAGCTTGAGTGAATTAACAACGGTTAATGACGAATTTGGTTTACAAGTATTACCTGGTGATGCTGATATGGATGGGTTTTACTATACCCTTTTACAAAAACCTGAATCACTATAAGAGACGCGTGACATGAAAATTATCATCTTAGGAGCGGGCCAAGTAGGCGGCACATTAGCCGAGAACCTCGTTGGCGAACGCAATGACATCACGGTTATTGACGCTGATGGTGATACGTTACGTAATCTTCAAGATCGCCTCGATATTCAAGTTGTCCAAGGTATAGGCTCACATCCAGAAGTGTTGCAAAAAGCAGGTGCAGAAGACGCCGATATGCTTATCGCAGTGACCAACTCTGATGAATCAAATATGATGGCCTGCCAAGTCGCTTACACTTTATATAAAACACCAACTAAAATCGCACGGATCCGCTCAGAACAATACATTCTCTATCAAGACAAATTATATGACCATCAAGATATTCCGGTTGATCATCTAATTGCTCCAGAACAACTCGTCACCAATTCAATCAAACGCTTAATTGATTATCCTGGCGCTTTGCAAGTAGTGGAATTTGCCGATGGTAAAGCGTCATTAGTTGCCGTGAAAGCTTATTATGGCGGCTTATTAGTCGGTCATGCATTATCTGCTCTGAAACAACACATGCCAAACGTTGAAACACGTGTTGCAGCGATTTACCGACGTGGCCGCCCTATTCGACCACTGGGTACTACCGTCATTGAAGCCGATGACGAGGTGTTCTTTATCGCCGCAACCAAACACATTCGCGCAGTAATGAGTGAGTTACAAAAACTCGAATCAAGCTATAAACGTATTATGATTGCCGGTGGTGGACTCATCGGAGCCGGGCTTGCCAAACGCCTAGAGCATAAACATAATGTGAAGTTAATTGAATTTGATGCTGAGCGAGCCAAATACTTATCAGCAAGATTAGATAATACCATCGTCTTTCAAGGAGATGCTTCTGATTCTGACCTGCTGACCGAAGAAAATGTAGAACAAGTAGATGCTTTTATTGCTGTCACCAATGACGATGAAGCGAATATCATGTCAGCGATGCTAGCTAAGCGTTTAGGCGCGCAAAAAGCCATGGTGCTGATCCAGCGTTCTGCTTATGTAGATTTAGTTCAAGGAGGTGAAATTGATATTGCATTTTCCCCTCAGCAAGCCACTATCTCAGCGCTCTTAACTCATGTGCGCCGTGGTGATATCGTCAATGTATATTCATTAAGACGTGGGGCGGCTGAAGCTATCGAGGCAATAGCTCATGGCGATAAAAACACCTCAAAAGTGGTCGGGAGAATGATCAAAGATATTAAACTACCTCCAGGTACAACCATTGGCGCAGTCGTGCGTCAAGAGCAAGTTATCATTGCCCACTCCGATACCATGATTGAAGCTGATGATCATGTCATCTTATTTTTGGTGGATAAAAAGTACATATCAGAGGTGGAAAAATTATTCCAACCTAGCGCATTTTTCTTTGGTTGATTAAAAATATAAAAACTAGATGAACTATTAACGCGAAAAAGTTAAGCCTTTGGTTACCAGCAAAACCCAATGACTGATATTTAACTGCGCCAGAACGTTGGCGAAAACAACACTAATAGAGAAAAAACTTCTAAGCGACCAAAGAGCATCGCAAGCACTAATATCCACTTTCCACCATCAGAAACTGACGCATATGTACCTGATACTTCGCCCAAACCAGGGCCTAAATTATTTAAGGTTGCCGCAGTTGCTGTAAATGCTGTGATATCGTCCATCCCAGTTCCGAGTAACGCCAGCATGATAATCACAAAGACAATTGCATATGCTGCAAAAAAACCCCAAACAGCTTCTACAACACGATCAGGCATCGCTCTTTCACCTAATTTTACCGAGTAAACCGCCTTAGGGTGGATCAGACGATTAATCTCACGCTTGCCTTGTAAAAATAATAAAAATATACGAATCACTTTTAAGCCACCCCCCGTCGAGCCAGCACACCCTCCTATAAAACTCGCAAATATGAGTAATATTGGTAAAAACACCGGCCAAGCGGCAAAGTCGGTCGTTGCAAAGCCAGCCGTGGTACTGATTGAGACTGCTTGGAACATCGCCTGATCAAAAGCGATTTCAGCGTTATCATAATATTCAAAATTAACTAATACTAAAAAGCACACCACTATAAGTACGAATTGAATAAAGAAGAATGCTTTAAATTCAGGGTCGCGCCAGTATCCTTTTAGATTTCGACCTGAAGCTGCAGCAAAATGTAATGCAAAATTAAGCGCTGCAATCCACAAAAACGCAACACAAATAAAATTAATCAAGGGCGAATCAAAATAACCTAGACTGGCATCATGTGTCGAGAACCCTCCAATTGCAATGGTAGAAAAGGAATGACAAATAGCATCAAAGAGACTCATTCCACCAGCCCAATATGCTGTAGCACAAGCAATCGTTAACCCTAAATATATAAACCATAACTGTTTAGCTGTTTCTGCAATTCGCGGGGTCATCTTAGAGTCTTTTACAGGACCTGGAGTCTCTGCTCGATACAACTGCATTCCCCCCACACCTAATAAAGGTAATATAGCGACAGCAAGTACTATTATCCCCATCCCCCCAAGCCATTGCAGCTGTTGTCGGTAAAACTGCATAGATTGTGGTAAAAACTCAATTCCTTCGATAACAGTTGCCCCGGTAGTCGTGAGACCTGAGAAAGATTCAAAAAATGCGTCCGTTACAGACATCTGCGGTTGTTCTAGAAATATAAATGGAATAGCACCAAAGCTGGCAAGTACTAACCAAAACAATGCCACAATTAAAAAACCTTCTTTGGCACGTAAATCTCGTTTGTAATTGCGATTAGGGTACCAAAACGCTAACCCAGTGATAACACAAGTCAAAAATGCAAGAAGAAAAGGTAGGCCGCTACCATCTTGATAGATAATGGAAACAAGTGCAGGCATAATCATCGTCACACTAAAAAGTGCAACGAGTAATCCAAGTATACGAATGATGGCTTGATACTGCATAATTTGATGATGATAGTTTTTTTTTCATTATGTGCTTGTTCATTCAAAATCTAAAGTGAAAAATAAATTTTTTTAATAAAAATAAGCACATCCTGTGGATTACGATAAAAAAGCCATGTAAGGCCTTTCTTTTTTATTTCACTATGGTAAATTAATTGTAAATAAGCGATAGGACATCGCATGTAGTTTATTAAAGTCAAGATTGACTTATATTGAAGAATATAATATTTCCTACCTACTAATTATTTTTCAACGGACTGATTTTCTCACTCTTTTCAAATTTCAGGCTAGCTTAGTCTCTTTTTGGTGCCTGTTATTCAGACTTAATCACAAAGTTATCCACAGGCAGAATGATTATTTTTATCTCTCTATAGCCAATGTTTATAAGCTATGGCATCCTTATCCTGTATTAATTAAAAAAAGAAATCCACATGTCTCAAAACTCTGAAGCTCCGTTTGTATTAGTTGATGGTTCCTCATACTTATTTCGCGCATTTCACGGGATGCCGCCAATGTCGAATTCTCAAGGACAAGCTACTCACGCAATTTACGGTGTGATCAATATGCTAAAAAGTTTACTCAAGACGTATGAGCCTACTCACATTGCTGTGGTCTTTGATGCCAAAGGCAAAACCTTTAGAGATGACATTTATCCGGAATATAAAGCAAATCGTCCTCCGATGCCGGATGAGCTGCGCTCACAAATAGCACCTTTACATGCCATTATAAAAGCAATGGGCTTACCATTGATTGTCGAGCCAAATGTCGAAGCAGATGATGTCATCGGCACACTGACAAAACGCGCAACAGCTTTAGGTATGAAGTCCTTAGTCAGTACCGGCGATAAAGATATGGCGCAGTTAGTTGATGACCATGTCACATTAATTAATACCATGAACAACACACTCATGGATGTCCCTGGTGTAGTAGAAAAATTTGGTATTGGGCCAGAACTGATTATTGACTTCTTAGCGCTCAAAGGTGATAAGGTCGATAATATCCCAGGAGTACCTGGTGTTGGAGATAAATCTGCACTTGGTCTATTGCAAGGGATTGGGGGGATCAATGATATCTATAACAACCTTGATAAGATCGCTACATTAGACTTTCGAGGGGCCAAAACGATGGCCAAAAAGATGCAAGAGCATGAACAAAGTGCTCGCTTGTCATATGAACTTGCAACCATCGCCATCGACTTACCACTAGATTATTCGCCTGACCAACTCAGCATTAAAGATGCCGATAACAATGCATTAGCTGAATTATTTCAAACCTATGAGTTTAAACGTTGGTTTACTGAGGTCACTGGAGATACTTTTGCCAAAGCACCTCATAACAAAAATAATAACAATGACTCTCCCGTCAGTGAAAGCACACCTGCTAACGCCGTCACGTCAAATACGCCTAAGATTGATCACACCAAGTACGATGTTGTGCTGACAGAAGCGGCATTAGCCCAGTGGATTGAGAAGTGCTCTTCAGCCCCTTTATTTGGTCTACAAACATTTACCTCAAGTGCACATTATATGGAAGCTCAGATAGTGGGTATCTCTTTATGTGTGGCTGCTGGGGATGCGTGTTATATCCCATTACTTCATGACTATCCTGATGCACCGGAGCAGCTAAATAGTCAATGGGCGCTTGAACAACTAACGCCCCTACTCAAAAATTCAAAGAATCAAAAGGTTGGACATAACCTTAAATTTGATAAAAATGTGCTAGCCAATCATGGCATCACATTAAACGGAGTTGCCTATGACACAATGCTCGAATCCTATGTTTTAAACAGCGTGGTGACGAAGCATCATATCGAAGCGTTATCACTTCATTATTTAGGTCATAGTCCAATTACACTGGAAAGTATTGCAGGTAAAGGGGCAAAACAACTGACCTTTAATCAGATCGGCTTAGCCGAAGCGGCTCCGTTTGCTGCCGAAAATGCCGATATCATCTTGCGTTTACATCAATTACTTTGGCCACAACTAGTCAACGCTCCAGAACTCGCCAATGTCGTAAGCGAATTAGAAGTGCCACTGAGTCAAGTGCTCTCTCGCATGGAGCAAACTGGCGTTTTAATTGATTCTCAAAAGTTAGCACAACAATCGCAATCGTTAGCTGAGCGCATATTACATTTGGAAGAGACCGTTCATGAGATGGCAGGTGAAGCGTTTAATCTAGGTTCAACGAAGCAACTTCAACATATTTTATTTGAAAAGATGAACCTACCAGTCATCAAAAAAACACCCAAAGGTGCACCTTCAACCGGTGAGGAAGTATTACAAGAACTGGCTTTAAATTATCCATTACCTAAAGCTATTATGGAGTATCGCGGTTTAACAAAACTAAAAAATACTTACACCGATAAACTGCCTAAGTTGATCGACCATCGAACTGGTCGAGTGCATACCTCCTACCAACAAGCAATTACTGCGACAGGACGCTTATCTTCGACCGATCCAAACCTACAAAATATTCCCATTCGTACCGAAGAAGGTCGCAAAGTACGAGAAGCTTTTATTGCTCGCCCTGGTTATAAAATTGTTGCCGCTGATTATTCACAAATTGAATTGCGTATAATGGCCCATTTATCTAGCGACTCAGGTTTATTACATGCTTTTGCTAACGGTTTGGATGTACATAAAGCCACCGCCTCAGAAGTCTTTGGAGTCGCACTTGAGCATGTTACTAGCGAGCAACGTCGCTCATCTAAAGCGATTAACTTTGGTTTAATTTATGGTATGTCTGCGTTTGGCTTAGCCAAACAATTAAATATTCCTAGAGGTGATGCCCAGCACTACATGGATACTTATTTTGAACGCTATCCTGGCGTCCTCCAATACATGCAAGACACACGTGAAGAAGCAAAAGCACAAGGCTACGTAAAAACAGTCTTTGGTCGCCGTTTATATTTACCTGAAATCACATCAAGTAACGGCGCGCGACGAGCGGGAGCTGAACGTGCCGCGATTAATGCTCCTATGCAAGGCACTGCAGCAGATATTATTAAATTATCGATGCTCGCCGTAGATAATTGGATTCAAACTCAAGATCAAAGCGATATTTGCATGATAATGCAAGTACATGATGAACTCATTTTTGAAATAAAAGAACAAAAAGTCGATGCTTATTCGACCAAAATTATTGAACTCATGGAAAATGCAGTGTCACTAGCTGTACCATTAACAGTCGAATTTGATGTGGGCGAAAACTGGGAGCAAGCTCATTAATAGAGCGCTTACAGCATTAAGCTTGTAAAAAATAATAGACACTATTTGAGTGCAGAACCATTATTTTTTATGTAATAAAATTACAGTTTTGTTGCGTTAATTAATAAAACCCTTACAATAATATTTGTAGGGTACAGAGGTTTATATACAAACCTTTGTTTAGGCTCCAATACCTCTTGTATTGGAGCTTTTTTTATAGGCTTTCGAAAATAGTTTGAACTTATCTTATATTGCCCACTCTGAATAAGTGTTATATGTGTGTGTTTCCCTAAATAAAACTTTGCCCCAGCTAGTCTGGGGCTTTTTTTTAGATAGCACTTTGTGACTGATTACTTAGGAGTGGATAAATCGGCACTGACAGCCTCATCATCAATGACAGGTGTGGCGACTAACTGCAACCATTGATCCAGTTTCCGTTCTAACTCATTCACTCCAATACGCTTTAATGATGAAAAGGCATGCACGGTTACATCACCACAAAACGCTAACGCAGCTTCTCGTGCCATTAGTACTTGCGCTTTCCTTTTACCTGATTTTAATTTATCGGCTTTAGTTAAAAGAGCTAACACAGGAATATCAGCATTGACCGCCCATTGAATAAGATCCTGATCTAAATCTTTAAACGGATGTCGAATATCCATAAGGACAACCAAACCGGCAATACATTCACGTTTTTGTAAATATTCACCTAAGGCTTTTTGCCATTTTAATTTCATCGCTAATGGGACTTTGGCAAATCCATACCCAGGCAAGTCGACTAGACGCCTATCATCATCTAACTCAAAGACATTAATAAGTTGCGTTCGGCCTGGAGTTTTACTGGTTCTCGCTAAGTTTTTTTGACGTGTTAATGTGTTTAACGCACTCGACTTGCCAGCATTAGATCGACCAGCAAACGCCACTTCGACGCCACTACTTTGGTCTAAATGCTGAATATCAGGTGCACTCGTTAGGAATTTTGCTTTAGTATAATAGGTCATTGAAGTGTATTTCTTATTTAGTATTCAAGGGTATGTTTCGATAAAGAACTGTATATTTTACGAAAATTTTTTTATTCATTTGCAGCGAACGGTTTTTAATCTGACTGTAAATGTGTAATATACGCATCATAGCACATTTGTGCATAAAGATTATTAACGTTTTTAAGAGTACCAGTATGAAAAATCTAAGTGTGTTGTTCTGTTTAGCATTGTCATTTAGCGGCCTAGCCATGGCTCAAGGCGACCCTGAAGCAGGTAAGGCTAAATCAATGACCTGTGCAGCATGTCACGGCGGTGATGGCAATAGCATGATCCCAATGAATCCTAATTTAGCAGGACAGCATGCCAAGTACTTAGCAAAACAACTTGCAGACTTTAAAACTGCAGCGTTAAGTGGTGGCAAAGATGGTCGTAACAATGCAGTAATGAATGGTATGGCAGTAGGTCTTTCTGACCAAGATATGCAAGATTTAGCAGCTTACTTTGCGAGCCAAGTTGCCAAAGAAGGCGAAACAGCTGAAGAGTTTATTGCACCAGGCGAAGCACTATATCGTGGTGGTGACGCCAGTCGTAAAATTACTGCTTGTATTGCTTGTCATGGTCCACGAGGTAATGGCATGGGTCAAGCCGGTTTCCCTGACATTTCTGGTCAACATATTGATTATACAATTAATCAACTGAAAATGTTTCGCTCAGGTGATCGTCATAATGATATGAATGGCATGATGCGAGATATCGCAGCAAAATTGACTGACGACGATATCACAATTTTAGCCAATTATTTATCTGGCCTTCACTAATATAAATATAAAGTACTAAAATTTGTTGTTTTTTATGTAAATGAGTTGTAAATAAAATTATTTCGTGTATTCTTGCTCTCGATTAGTTAGACATATATTGTCAGCAAGTACCAAAACAATAAAATATCTCATTTAATAATAACAATAATAAAAGAGAGCCGCTGAATTGCATCCTGCTTAAGCCGCGTAAGACGGAAAAGTAATTTGGGAGAAGTGTAATACAGCAACATTAAGGTGATAATTTCGATTATCACCTTTTTCTTTTTTAGGGACTTTAAAACTTTCTTTAGTGTTTCCCATTGCTCAGTTATATATAAAATCATCATTATTCACATTTACTTCAATCAGTCATCTGAAATACCATAACTCTATAATGTAATGATTTTTTCTCAAGCCCGAGAAACTGTTGTATAATTCCACTTTAATTATTTGTTAAGCACAGAATCCTTATGCCACGCGTAAAAAAATCGAGAAAGATTGGAATGATTGGCATTCCAAAAAGTAATAATAGCTCAGATGGATATCGTAAAAAGAGCACTATTACACAACCTACTAAAGTAAAAAAAACGAAAGGTAAGCCTGCTGGTTCTCGCCACTCGATCGCAACGTCAGACAAAGCAATCGTATCAGAACAAAAGAAAGATCCGCGCGTTGGTAGCACCAAGAAAATAGAGCTATCTCCAAATAAACCAAAGGTTATTCAACCTAAAGTGAAACGCTATGCAACACCTGCCAAAGAATTGGCTGCATTAGAGGCAGATGAACGGTTAGCGATGTTATTAGACAAATACGATAATGATGAGGCTTTGTCAAAAGATGATGTGCAGTATCTAGAGTCGAAGATGGCTCGCCATAAAATCCTATGTGATTTGCTTGGGATCACAGATGAAGACGATAATGATGCTAAAAATACGCCTGACTTACCGAGCGAAGATGATCCTCTAAAGACATTTGAATCTATTAATATTAACGATTTTAAGTAAGTAGCAATAGGGACAACAAGATGACTGCAGCATTATTAGTAGCATTGGGAATTATATTAATTGCTGGTTTAGCATTTTATGCCGGAAAACTTCTGTCTCAGCTGAATGCTCAAAAAGCGAAAGTCGCTTCTTTAAAAGCCCAACAAGATAAAGTAAGAGCTGAACGAGTTAAGAACATAATGACCTCTGTTCACACCATTGCGTTGGCTGTTGAACAACAACAATGTGATCTGTCTGAAGGCGTCATTCGCCTAACAAACTTACTCGATGCATTACCGCTTACACCGGCGCCTGACTTTGCGGAAATTTACCCCAGTATCTATGAATTACATAGTAAAATCAGCGCATTTGCTACTCATGAAGCTCGCAGTGAATTAACTAAAAAAGAACGTCGTGCTCAGGACAACGAACGTGAAGCGATAGAAGCAACATATGAAAGTGCGATTATTAATGAAGTGGCCGCTTTACGTGCCTATCAGCCAACTATTTAGCCCTTTTTCCTAATCTTCTTACATATTTACACTACATTCGTTGTTCAAGTCACGTTATACTAGCAAGCTAATTATTTCCCCAAGTTCAACAAAGTATAAGAATATGTCAAATTACGATGTAAAAACGTTTCAAGGATTGATCCAATCGCTCCAGGATTACTGGGCCAAACAAGGGTGTGTCATCATTCAACCACTCGATATGGAAGTTGGCGCAGGCACCTTTCACCCAATGACATTTTTGCGCTCTTTAGGTCCAGAGCCTATATCTAGTGCTTACGTTCAACCTTGCCGTCGTCCAACTGACGGTCGTTACGGGGATAATCCAAACCGTTTACAGCATTACTACCAATTCCAAGTCATGTTAAAGCCCTCACCTAAAAACATCCAAGAATTGTATCTTGGCTCGTTGAAAGAACTAGGGTTTGATCCGCTCGTTCATGATATACGCTTTGTTGAAGATAACTGGGAATCACCTACCCTTGGCGCTTGGGGCCTCGGTTGGGAAGTCTGGTTAAATGGTATGGAAGTGACCCAGTTCACCTACTTCCAACAAGTAGGTGGTCTAGAGTGTAAACCAGTCACTGGTGAGATCACCTATGGCCTAGAACGTCTTGCAATGTACGTACAAGGTGTCGACAGTATTTATGACTTAGTATGGACGCACGGTCCAAATGGTCCGGTCACCTATGGTGATGTATTCCATCAAAATGAAGTTGAACAAAGTGCATATAACTTTGAACATGCTGACGTCGATGCCCTATTTGCTGCATTTGATCAGTCAGAAAAAGACGCATTACATCTTATTGAACAGAATTTACCTTTACCTGCGTATGAGCAGGTAATGAAGGCATCACATTCTTTCAATTTATTAGATGCACGTCACGCTATCAGTGTAACTGAACGTCAACGTTATATCTTACGTGTTAGGACATTAGCAAAAGCAGTAGCTGAAAGTTACTTTGCTGCTCGTGAAGCACTCGGATTTCCAATGTGTGCTAAGGAGGCAAAATAATGGTCACTAATACCTTATTAATTGAATTAGGTACTGAAGAGTTACCACCAAAATCGTTAAAAACACTTGGTACTGCATTTGGGACTAATATTCAAAAAGAATTAGACGATTCCCAATTGGCTTACAGCGAAGTTAAATGGTTGGCAAGTCCACGTCGCTTAGCTGTATTAGTATCAGGTCTAGCTTATCAACAAGCTGATTCTGTCGTAGAAAAACGCGGTCCGGCAGTATCTGCAGCCTTCGATGCTGAAGGTAATCCAACTAAAGCCTCTATGGGTTGGGCTCGCGGTAATGGTATCGATGTCGCCGATGCAGAACGCTTAGTAACCGATAAAGGTGAATGGTTATTATATAAAGCACAGGTCACAGGACAAGCGCTTGATGGGTTAATCGAAGGTATAGTCTCTCGCAGTGTGACTAAGCTCCCCATCCCAAAAATGATGCGTTGGGGCAGTAGTGATACCCAGTTTATTCGTCCAGTACATACTTTTACTGCCATGTATGGCGATAAAATTTTACCTGCTACTATTCTGGATATGCCATCCAATAATGTTATCCAAGGCCACCGTTTCCATGGTCCTGCAACATTTACTCTAGAACATGCCGATCAATACGTTGAAATGTGCCGCAAACATTTTGTTGTTGTTGATTATGCTGAGCGTGAAGCTCAAATTGCCGCTGGCCTGAATAAGCAAGCAGACACGTTAGGTCTTGAAGCCGACTATAATCAAGCCTTACTTGAAGAAATTGCATCACTTGTTGAATTTCCAGTTGTGTTACAAGCAAGTTTTGAAGAGCGCTTTTTAGCCGTACCAAAAGAAGCACTTATCTACACGATGAAAGATGATCAAAAATATGTGCCTCTTTTAGATGGTCAAGGGCAATTAAGCTCTACATTTTTGTTTGTCAGTAATATTCAATCATCAGCACCACAACATGTCATAGAAGGTAATGAAAAAGTCATTCGTCCTCGTTTGGCAGATGCTGAGTTTTTCTTTAACACCGATAAAAAGCACTCTTTGGCGTCACGCCTTGAATCTTTACAAAGTATATTGTTCCAAAAACAGCTAGGTACATTAGCTGAAAAGGCACGTCGGATAGAACACGTCGCAGCGCACATTGCTGTGGCTATTAATGCTAACGCTGAACATGCCGCACGAGCTGGCTTATTAGCTAAAACTGATTTGATGACCGAAATGGTAATGGAATTTCCTGATGTACAGGGTGTGATGGGTAAATACTACGCCTTACATGATGGAGAGCACGAAAGTGTCGCTCAAGCCATCGCTGAGCAGTATATGCCGCGACAATCAGGTGATAACCTACCGTCAAGTGACGTGAGTGCAGCAGTAGCATTAGCCGATAAATTAGATACGCTTGCCGGTATCTTTGGTATAGGGATGTTACCTAAAGGCGATAAGGACCCATTTGCTTTACGAAGAGCTTCTATCGGCGTGTTACGCATCATTTCTGAGCGCAGCTATGACTTGGATGTACGGGAATTATTAAGCGTTGCAGTGGAAGCCTATGGCGATAAACTGAGTAATGCTGATACTTTAGATAACGCGACAGATTTTGTCTTAGCCCGTTTCCGCGCCATGTATCAAGATCAAGGCATCGACACCGATGTCATTCAAGCAGTCAATGCACGCAATGTATCAAAGCCTACCGATTTTGCTGCACGTGTCCATGCTGTTGCCGCCTTTAAAGCATTACCTCAAGCCTTAGCGCTTGCAGCTGCGAATAAACGTGTAGCTAATATATTAGCTAAGAATAATGTAGCAGACGCAGTCGATGTGAATGAATCATTACTAAATGAAACCCAAGAACGTGATTTATTTGAACAAATTACACAACAACAAGCGACTGTTAATCATGCATTAAATACGAACGATTACACCACGGTATTATCTTCTTTAGCAACGTTACAACCTGTAGTTGATGCGTTCTTTGATAACATCATGGTCATGAGTGATGACTCAGCATTACGTCAAAACCGTTTAGCTTTGTTATTACAATTACGTCAGTTATTTTTAACAACAGCAGATATATCTGTATTAACTAACTAATGTAGGAATACAATCGTATTATGCTGACGTCAAAATTGAAGATTATGTTTTTATCCACTGCTGTGTTTTTCAGTGGCTGTACTTCAACGGTGAATATTCGTGAATACCTTCCATTACCACAAGATAACCGGGAGTATTCCGAAATTTATTTACGTGGCGTATTTAATTGGTGGGAGGCAGAGCCTGATTACCAATTGATTGCCGATGATAACGGAGCCTATTTTGTTGATGTTAAATTGATTGCAGATGGGCAACCTTATGATTTTCGTTTTGCTGATGATGTTTATACAAGTGAGGACAATTGCGGCGCAGCTGCGGTTACAGGTAAATCTGTGACTGTAGGTCAAAGTG
This sequence comes from Glaciecola sp. HTCC2999, assembly GCF_000155775.1. Classification (GTDB taxonomy): domain Bacteria; phylum Pseudomonadota; class Gammaproteobacteria; order Enterobacterales; family Alteromonadaceae; genus Opacimonas. The sequence goes on along the minus strand of NZ_DS989811.1, from coordinate 14,808 downwards.
TAGCACTACATTGTGACGCTAGCTCTGGTAATCTTAAATTTATGCCTTCAGAAACAGGGACTTACCGATTTTTAATCCAGCCTGGTATTGCGCCGGATCTCATCATTAAAAAGTTATAGAAACATTACCAAATAGATTACTTAGTACATTCATAACTAATAAGCTAATACAAAAAACGCCTTTGCTAGTTACAGCATCAGGCGTTTTTTATTGGGCACCTACTTAGTTAGTAAATGCCCTATCACATTAGCTCATCAATTAAACGTCAAGGTTCTCTACGTTTAAGGCATTCGCTTCAATGAAGTTACGACGAGGTTCAACTTGGTCACCCATTAATGTGGTAAATAGCTGGTCAGCGCCAATTGCATCTTCAATCTTCACTTGTAGCATACGACGACTGTTAGGATCCATGGTGGTTTCCCATAACTGATCAGGGTTCATCTCGCCTAAGCCTTTATAACGCTGAATGTATTGACCGCGTTTAGCTTCATGCATCAACCACTCAAGAGCTTCTTTAAATGACTCAACCGTTTGTCTACGCTCACCACGTTGAATGTACGCACCCTCTCCCATCATATTATTAATAGCATGATTTAGTGCAGCGATTTTTTGATATTCAGTTGAAGCAACAAAATCACTATCAATGTGATAATCATAATCAATACCGTGCATACGCATAGTAATATTAATGTAGTATCTATTGATCTCTTCATCTTTGATGACGTTTCCAAGATAGGTAGCGCCATCTGATTCATCAGACGTCATTTGTGCTACGAACTTATCAGTAAATTGAGTAAGTTTTGCTTCATCAGTAAAGTCTTCTACAGCTAATGTATCCGAGTAAACTAACTGATTTAAAATATCAATTGGCATGATACGGTGCAAACGCGCTATCATTTTATCGGCGGCTTGATATTGTAGGACTAAGTTCTCAAGTGCAACGCCAGTGATACCAGGAGCGCCTTCTTCAGTATAAAGAGACGAGTTATCAACAGCAATTGAAGTTAAATATGCGTTTAAGGCATCATCATCTTTTAAATACTGTTCTTGTTTACCTTTCTTGATTTTGTATAGTGGTGGCTGTGCAATATACACATATCCACGCTCAATAATTTCCGGCATTTGACGGTAAAAGAAGGTCAATAATAATGTTCGGATATGAGAGCCATCCACGTCAGCATCCGTCATTATGATGATACTATGATAACGTAGCTTTTCTGGGTTATATTCATCGCGACCAATACCACAACCTAAGGCGGTGATCAGTGTCGCCACTTCTTGTGAAGATAACATTTTATCAAAACGCGCTTTTTCCACGTTAAGTATCTTACCCTTTAATGGAAGAATGGCTTGGTTCTTACGATTACGCCCCTGCTTAGCTGAACCGCCAGCAGAGTCCCCTTCCACAATATACAATTCTGAGAATGCAGGATCTTTTTCTTGGCAATCAGCAAGTTTACCTGGAAGGCCTGCTAAATCTAATGCACCTTTTCGACGTGTCATTTCGCGCGCCTTACGCGCAGCTTCCCGGGCGCGGGCCGCATCAATAATTTTACCGACAATAACTTTTGCATCTGCAGGGTTCTCTAATAAGAACTCTGTTAATGATTCACCCATCGCAGATTCAACTGCTGATTTCACTTCAGAAGAAACGAGTTTGTCTTTTGTTTGAGATGAGAATTTAGGATCTGGTACTTTAACAGAAATAACTGCAGTTAGACCCTCTCTTGCATCATCACCACTTGCGTTGGTCGCATTTTTATTTTTCTTATTAAACCCTTCTTTTTCCATGAAGGTATTTAATGTACGTGTTAACGCTGAGCGAAAACCTGCTAAGTGCGTTCCGCCGTCTCGCTGTGGAATATTATTTGTAAAGCAGAATATATTTTCTTGGAAGGAATCATTCCATTGCATGGATACTTCTACTGAAATTCCATCCTCTCTTTCTACATTAAATTGAAATGGCTTTTGATGTACTGGTGTTTTATTTTGATTTAAGTATTCAACAAACGCTTGGATGCCGCCTTCATATTTAAAATGATCTCGTTTGCCATCACGTTCATCTTCTAAAATGATCGAAACGCCAGAGTTTAAAAATGACAATTCACGTAAACGTTTAGCCAAAACATCATAATGGAATTCAATATTTGTAAATGTATCTTCACTTGGCCAGAAACGTATTTCCGTGCCGGTTGAACTAGTATCACCCACCACCGCTAACGGTGCACTCGGGACACCATGAATATATTCTTGCTCATGTACTTTACCTAATCGCTTAATACGAAGACGTAATTTATGAGACAACGCGTTCACTACCGAAACACCAACGCCATGAAGCCCGCCTGATACTTTATACGAGTTATCATCAAATTTACCACCAGCATGCAGAACTGTCATAATAACTTCTGCAGCAGAAACACCTTCTTCTGCATGTATCTCTGTTGGTATACCACGACCATCATCTGACACCGCTACAGAGCCATCAGTATGAATTTTAATTTTTATATCGGAACAATGTCCTGCCAACGCCTCATCAATGGAGTTATCGACCACTTCAAATACCATATGGTGCAAACCAGTTCCATCGTCGGTGTCACCTATATACATACCTGGACGTTTACGCACCGCATCAAGTCCTTTTAAGACTTTAATACTGGACGAGTCATAATTATTTTCTTCAGACATCTTCATTGCTCCTCGTTTACGTGGCCATGTTCCACGTGAAACATTTTCTTATCATTATATTTTTCAACAAACGAAAGATGTGATTTTTCGATTGCTGTAACAAACAACTGTGTATTTGTCGCTAAGAGTGCGTCGATAAAATGGTATCGCTTATCTTCGTCTAACTCTGCACCAATATCGTCTAGTAAAAAAACTCCTGACTTATTAGTAGATTCAAATAAATGTAGTGTCTGCGATAACTGTAACGCAGCAACTAACATTCTTAGCTGCCCTCTAGATAATCTTTCTGTGGCAACTATATTATCTGCTTTAATTTTTATATCTGCTTTATGTATACCAATACTGGTATATCCCATTCGGGTATCATAAAGCAATTTTTCTCTAAGTGCTGAGACAAAATTAACAGAAGAATCCCAACCTTTATTATACGAAATTTCTAAGGAAAACTCAGGTAAAAATTGCTTAGAAATGCGTTTAAATATCATTTTAAGCTCAGAAATATACTTTTGCCTATACGTATCAATATTTTCCCCATAAATAGCTAACTGATGACTCCAGTAATCCATTTCGTCGTTGGAGACAGGCTTACCCGTTTGCTTATATTTTAATAATGCATTTCTTTGTTTAAGTATTTTTGAATAGTTTAAAGACAAATTAAAAAATGATTGTTCCACGTGGAACAACCCCCAATCTAAAAATTTACGTCTATTCGAAGGAGAGCCTAATAAAAGCTCAGTTGATTGTGGTGTGAAAATTTGAACTGGGATTTGTGATACTAAATCTGCTATTCGTTGTGAACGCTTACCGTTAATACTACATAAAAACTCATCTTTATTATTTCGCATTAACCCAATTTTATGGTTGTCATTATTGATATCGGAACATTCAGCAAATACACTAAATTGTGAAAGACCTGATTGAATAACATGACGGTGTTTATTTGTGCGAAATGAACGGCCAAAGCCAAGATAATGAAGGGATTCTAAAAAGGAAGATTTGCCACTACCATTTTGACCTATCACCACATTAAGATGTGCTGATGGATAGATAGTGGCAGATTCGATGTTACGAAACTGTGATATCTGGACTTTGTCCAGCTTCATAAAATAAGACTAATAATTAAAGACGCATTGGCATAATGACATATAGCGCAGTGCTATTTGTCGCGTCTTCGATTAAAGCACTAGCACTTGAATCTGATAAATTGAATTTCACCTCATCAGTTTTAAGTGCATTCATAACATCAATTAGGTAAGCAACATTGAAACCGATTTCTAATTCTTCACCTTGATAATTGACGTCAACTATCTCTTCCGCTTCTTCCTGTTCAGGGTTATTCGCTGTGATTTTTAACTCGCCATTAGATAAGTTTAAACGAACACCACGGAACTTCTCATTCGAAAGAATGGATGCGCGACTGAATGCTTTCTTCATCACATCTTTATTTGCCGTAACCGCTTTTGTCGTTTCCTTAGGTAAAACACGACGATGATCGGGAAAACGTCCATCGACTAGTTTCGATGTAAAAACAAAACCTGAAGATTTAACGCTGATATGATTAGAACCGATTTTAACCTTAACCGAATTATCGTTTGCTTCAATTAAGCGATTTATTTCTAGCACGCCTTTGCGTGGAATAATCACCTGTCGAACAGGTAATGTCTCTGTCGTGTAAGCTAAATTGCATAATGCTAAACGGTGACCATCTGTTGCTACTGTACGAATATTATTATCTTCAGTTTCTAATGACATACCATTTAAGTAGTAACGAACATCCTGCTGTGCCATTGCAAAACTAGTACTATCAATAAGATGCTTCAAATCATTTTGAGAAATGACAAACTCTACATCAGCTTGCCAGTCTTCCAGATTAGGGTAATCTGAAGCACTCAGTGTAGATAAGGTGTATCGACCACGCCCTGAACGAATTGTAGCTTTAGTACCATCTACTTGGAAGGTAATATCGTTGCCATCAGAAAGACCACGACAAATATCAACAAGCTTTTTAGCAGGAACTGTAATTTCGCCATCCTCATAACTATCTGCTGCAAGAGAAAGGTGAGAAATAAGTTCTACTTCTAAATCTGTGCCAGTTAAAGTCAAGACTCCTTCTTTTACCACTAATAAAATATTAGATAATATAGGTAGGGTATGACGACGTTCGATTGCACCAGAAACTAATTGTAAAGGCTGCAAAAATTGTTCACGGCTGATAGTAAATTTCATTGTCAGGATCTCGTTAGCTTAACGCGTTAATCTCTTGTTAGTTATTCTAATGCTTATGATGATAAAGTTCTAATTAAATTCTTATAGTCTTCTTGAATATCATGACTTTCTTCCTTTAATTGTTCTATTTTACGGCATGCATGCAAAACAGTGGTGTGATCCCTGCCCCCAAACCCATTGCCAATCTCAGGTAAACTGTGATTAGTGAGCTCTTTAGCAAGAGCCATCGCCATCTGACGAGGACGAGCAACACTCCTACTTCTTCTTTTGGACAAAATATCAGCAACTTTAATTTTATAATAATCAGCAACCGTTTTTTGTATATTATCCACTGTAACTAATTTATCTTGTAAAGCTAATAAATCTCGAAGTGCTTCGCGTACAAAATCGATACTAATTTCGCGCCCCGTAAAATTAGCATTCGCAATGACCCTATTTAAAGCTCCTTCTAGTTCTCGTACATTTGTACGCAAACGTTTAGCAATAAAGAAAGCCACTTCATTCGGTAACTTTATTTTGTTTTCTTCGGCCTTACGCATGAGTATCGCTACTCGGGTCTCTAATTCTGGCGGTTCAATTGCAATCGTCAATCCCCAACCAAAGCGCGATTTTAATCGGTCTTCAACACCTTGAATCTCTTTTGGATATTTATCCGAGGTTAATATAATTTGCTGATTACCTTCTAACAGAGCATTAAACGTATGAAAGAATTCTTCTTGAGAACGATCTTTACCAGCAAAAAATTGAATATCATCAATTAGAAGTGCGTCAACGGAACGGTAATAACGCTTAAAATCATCAATCGCATTATTTTGTAATGCTTTTACCATGTCTTGAACAAAACGTTCAGAGTGCATGTAAACTATTTTTGCATCCCGGTTTAGAAGCAACAATGCCATTACCTACTGCATGCAATAAGTGAGTTTTCCCTAACCCCGTACCACCATATATAAATAAAGGGTATAAGCTC
>NZ_DS989811.1:0-8836 GCF_000155775.1 Glaciecola sp. HTCC2999 | reverse complement strand
TTGTTAGAGATTATCTAATAGACTAATAGAGAAGTCGCCATTAAAAGCAGGGTGATTATTACGAAGTGTTATCAACACTTGCATAGCTGCAAAAAAATCACTCTCTAAGGCTGTCTTTAATTTTTCTTCATTTAGGTAAGGACGATTGATATCTCTACCTACTTTTGATTCTGCTAATAATTCCATATCATTTTGTATACCTAAGACACCTGCATAGTATACTTGTGGTATCCCTGGCGCAAAAAATTGGATTGCTCGAGCTAGAAGGTAATCTTGTTTATTACTTCCTAATGCATCAAAGTAGGTACAGTTAACTTGATATAAATCAACGTTACTTGCAGCAGCCCCAGTTGCTAACCGACTTTGACCTTTAGATTTAGTGTGTATAGTTTCAACTAAGTTATCAATTTGTTCTGGTGTTAATAAACCTGGTTTATCACCTTCAGGTCCTACATCAACAATTCCAATACCATCATGAGTATCTAGAACAGTAACACAGTTGCGAGGAGCAATACTTAACCAATCGTATAAGGCTTGGGCATCATTATTAAATAAAGTATGAAGCACTAATGGTGGTAAAGCGAAGTCATAGACAGCTTCACATCGTTTAGCAATTTCAATTTGAGTTTTATAATAAGAATGAATTTCCACTAAACAGCTCATTCCACGTTCATTGGCTTGTGCTGATAAAGCATTGATAAAATCAAAAGTTTCATCAAGCATAAAACAATTTGTACCTGCTTTTTTGATAGCATATCCAGCGGCATCAAGACGGATAAGTTTGATGTTGTTCTGCTCGAAAGTATCTAATATTGAATTAAGGTAGGCTTGGCCTTGCTTACCTGTCACATCAATATCAATCTGATTATCGGTAAACGTTGTCCATACATTCATTACTTCACCAGTTTTACAAGTCATAGGTGTGAAGCAAGGTGTTGGGCGAGGGCGGTAAATTTTATCAATATCAGCTTGAGTTACTGCATCACCAAATACTTTTTCCTTGGTCATAATAAGGTCAAAATATTCTGAAGCAGAACCTTTACTTAATACATCTTGGAAAACCGGTGATTGGGCGGAAATATGATTAACAATCAAGTCTGCCATTATGTCATACTTTTCACCCATGCTTTCAATGTCTTTCCAAGAACCAATGCGCTCATCTACTTCAGTATGATCGATTGGGTCAAATCCAGCATCTTCACCATCTATAGGATTAAAGAAAGGTAATAAATGAACACCACCAAATAAACTTTCTAACTCGTTATTTAGTAATTGATGAAGTTTTTTCAGATCACCATTGGTAAGGCGATCCACATATGTAATGAGCTGTACTTGGTTTTTAATTGACATGTCTATATTCCAATTTAAATCTTAATCGATTAAGTATTGTGAATTTTACATGGTATTTACATAAATTCAATCATTTATGATTGAATAATCACCAATATTTTTATTTATAGAGGTCTTGTCCAGGTTGATAGTTTGATTTTGGTGCTTGGACCGGTGTCGGTGAGTTTTGACTAGACCTTGTTACCGGTGTTGTTGAAATAGGGTTAGGGCTTAATGGTTCCCGACGACTCGGACCGGTGAAATGAACTTTATATTTATTATATTCATTGATGGATTCAGAACAGTATTTACCCAGTGCAACTTCGAGGTCGTTTAAATCATGATTAGTAATAAGGATACAATTTTTATGATTCACAAAACGTTGTCGCAATAGATTTCCTAGCCAGCTTTGAGCATTTTTTTTGAGCATAGTTTCATTTACACATACTTCATCTAAAATTAATAGATCGACGCTCAATAAGTCCGCTTGAAGACTTCTAAACCGTTCACCGGCATTGTCTGTAGCATTAAAATCATACGAAAATAAACGCATATCCAAAAGAGAACTGAGTTGTCGATATAATACACTTGTTTCATATTTTTCGATAAGTTCATGCGCAATAGCGCCCGCCATATGTGATTTTCCACGACCATAATCACCATGAAAAATCATCATATGAGAACTATCTTTGCGAAAATCAGGGTCGTTGTATGCAGTAATAAATGATTGTGCGATATTGATTGCTTCATTCACATCATCTGCATCATTAACTAATGTCTCAAAACGCCAATTTGGATTTAAATCAGCAGACCCGTGAAGTGATGCGATGCGCTCACGTTTACTGGCATGTTGTAGTTGTTTTATTTCTGCATTGGCTTTGGCTTCATAATCACTACGCAAGGTTTGGTAACTAATATATTCAGTTTCGTTAGGGCTGCGTTTGCCTAGTGTCTTGGCCAAACGGTCTATCTTATCTGCAATATTATCCACTGTGGATCCTTACTGTTACGATTTAGGTTGGTATTTGTTAACTAACTCACGAGCTTTTTCATCAACGATAACATTCGCTTTTGTACTAATCTGTTGACTGCCAATAACCATACTTGTGTTTTTCACATTATGACGCTGTGCTGCTTGTTTACGTTGCAATACAAATTTTTGTGTCCATTGAAACGGGGTAAAACGACTTTGTGGTCGTCCCATCCAATACGTTATAAATTCACCTACATCTTCTAAGTCATAGTCTGTAGCCAATAATCCTACCATAGCGGCTAATTCCTTGTATAACAATTGATCAGGTAACCATTTAAGATGCATACTTATAGTATTATTATGTAAGGCTTCAAACTTATCATCTTTTATGTTGAGCAAGGGTAATACAAGGCGTTGGTCTTGAATACTGCGCGATAGATCTGTTTTTGGATTAATTGCCACTAATCCAGCTTCTACTAATTCACTTATGACATTATTAATTTGTCGACCTTGCGTAAACCTTGTATGAGGATCACTGAGAAGCTCGCCAATCGCTTTATTCTTAATGGGCGCTGTGGCACCCGTAATGTCATGTGCGTTAGGGCGTAAATACAAACAATACAAGACTCTTGCATAATGACTAATCGGTTGTTTAAGCGCAGCGAGTTCAGCTTGATTCATCGTATTATTGGTCACTATTGTGGCTCAGCTCTGATAATAAAGGCGTGATCCATTCAACAACTTCATCTTCTGGAATTTGATGATGTAATACGTCTACTAAAAAAGGCGCATGAAGTAATGTAGTTCCAGCATTGGTTAATGCATTACTCATAATGATAGCGCCTTGGCAGTATGTATCATAAGAACTATCACCTAACCCCACTACTAATGCTTGGTTTGACAACTGTTTATCACTCAATGATGCATGAAAACTTTGTATATTATCAGGTAATTCTCCTGCACCATGTGTAGAAGTACAGATTATCCAAGTTGCATCAGTAGGAATATCAGATAGTGAGGGTGAAAAATGTAATTGTGTTGGGATATTGTGTTTAATACAAGCTTCACTAATAGCTTCTGCCACATATTCAGTGGCACCTAATACCGAACCAATGATGATCTGAACCGGGCGTACATGATTTGACATAGTTTGACCCTACAATTATTTACCTATACAAAACGATGAAAATATTTTCCCTAATAAATCATCAGAGCTAAATTCACCAGTGATCTCATTTAATGCTAATTGCGCCAAACGTAGTTCTTCAGCGAGTAGTTCTCCAGCAAAATGCTCTTCAAGTTGAGATTTGCCAGTGTGAAGATGATTTGCTGCTGTTTCTATTGCTAATACATGTCGACGACGTGCGATAAACTGACCTTCACTAGTAGTATTAAACCCCATACAGTCTTTTAAGTGAGCACTCACTAATTCTATACCTATTTTATTTGCTGCACTGATGGTAAATGTTGGATAACCATGGTTGTTATCATAACCTATTTGTTGTCCACTTAAATCAGCTTTATTTTTGATAATAGTGACACCCATATTGTCAGGGAGTTTTGCCATGAATTCAGGCCAAATTTGATGAGGATCTGAACTATCGCTTTCAGTGCTATCCACCATGAATAAAACGCGATCAGCATCATTTATTGCTTGCCAAGCCCGTTCTATACCTATTTGTTCCACTACATCAGGACTGTCACGTAATCCTGCCGTATCTATAATGTGAAGAGGCATTCCATCAATATGTATATGTTCTGATAATACATCACGAGTGGTTCCTGCGATTTCAGTGACGATAGCAGCATCACGACCAGATAGAGCATTGAGTAAACTGGATTTGCCTGCGTTAGGGCGACCCGCGATCACGACTTGCATACCTTCGCGTAAAATAGTGCCTTGTTTGGCTTGTTGTTGAACAAGTGCTAAGGTTTCTACAATATGCTGTAAATCACCTTGTACTTTTCCATCTGATAAAAAATCGATTTCTTCTTCAGGAAAATCAATGGCTGCTTCAACATACATACGTAAATGAATGATTTCTTCTACCAGAGTGTGAATTCGTTGGGAAAATTCACCTTGTAATGAACGCAATGCACTGCGTGCAGCTTGTTGAGAAGTCGCATCAATGAGATCGGCAATTGCTTCAGCTTGAGCGAGATCGAGTTTATCATTTAAAAAGGCACGTTCAGAAAATTCACCTGGGCGAGCAAGTCGAACATTCGGTTGTTTTAAAATGGCTTGGATCAGCATATCCATGATGATTTGACCACCATGTCCTTGTAGTTCCAGGACATCTTCACCTGTAAAAGAGTTTGGATTAGGAAAGTATAATGCAATGCCTTGGTCCAATACGGTACCGTCATTGTCATGAAAATTGCCATAATATGCGTGACGTGGAGCAGGGCAGTGACCTAATATAGCAATTGCAATAGCAGTAGCATCTGCTCCAGATACTCGAATAATACCCACACCACCTTTACCAATAGCGGTGGCTTGGGCAACAATAGTTTCTTGCTGTTCGAGTGCAGTCATCATTAATTAATCGCGGAAATTTTCAAATTGGAAAGGTTGACCTAAGTCAGCGCCTTTAACTAATTGCATTACTTGTTGTAGATCATCTCGCTTTTTACCCGTCACTCTGAGCTTATCGCCTTGAATCGCTGTTTGAACTTTCATTTTAGCGTCTTTGATCAGTTTCACAATTTTCTTAGCAGTTGGTTGATCAATACCTTCTTTAAATACTACTTTTTGTTTATGTAATTTACCGCTGCGGTCTATATCCTGCATATCGATAGAAGCGGTATCCACGCCACGTTTGACACATGCATTACGTAATACATCCATCATTTGCTTAAGTTGGAATTCACCTTCACCTATCATTTCAACGGTTTCGGCAACTAACTCAAACGATGCTTCAACACCACGAAAATCAAATCTTGTAGCTAATTCTCTATTTGCGTTATCAACCGCATTAGACACTTCAACTTTATTAATTTCTGAAACAATATCAAACGATGGCATAGTAGTTCCTTTTTAATTTCTTATCTTACATATTATACGGTGGTTTTAGGGTACAAGTACAATACAGCCATAAAAAAAGCCGTTTGAATATTGCAATATAGGTATTGCTTCAAACGGCTTTCATATTCATCTGTTTAGATTAACTTGCTTTGAGGCCACGTTTTTCCATTGATGCATAGATAAGTTTTGCTTGGACAAGTGTAATAACGTTACTGATTAACCAATACAAAACTAGACCTGATGGGAACCACATAAAGAAGATAGTCATCATGATCGGCATGAATTGCATGATTTTCTTTTGCATTTCATCTGTGACAGTCATTGGTTGTAGTTTTTGTAATGCCCACATTGATATACCAGTGAGGATAGGCAATACAAAGTACGGATCTTTTGTAGATAAATCAGTGATCCAGAACACAAAGTCCGCGTGACGTAATTCAACACTTTCGAGAAATACCCAGTACAACGCTAAGAAGATAGGCATTTGTAGTAATAGAGGGAAACAGCCACCCATCGGGTTTACTTTTTCTTTCTTATACAATTCCATCATCGCTTGTGACATTTTTTGACGATCATCACCAAAACGCTCTTTAAGCTGAGTCATTTTAGGACCAAGGACACGCATCTTAGCCATTGACTCATATTGTTTCTTGGTTAATGGGTACATGATGCCTTTTACGATAATCGTGATGATGATGATTGCAACACCCCAGTTAACAACGACACCTTGAATCATTTGTAGTAACCAGAATAACCACTCAGAAATAAACCAAAGGAAACCATAATCAACGGTTAGGTTTAACCCTTTTGCATACTGTTTCAAAGTATCTTGGTCTTTAGGACCTAGGTATAACAGGCTATCTAGGCGTGTTTCAGCACCTGAAACAATGCTCACTGGCTCTGAAGTGTAACCAATAGTGGCATACTCTGTACCAATAGCGCGGGTATAAATGGTATTCGTTTTATCTTGTGGAGGTACCCAAGCTGATAGAAAATAATGTTCTATCATGGCTATCCAGCCAGCGGGTGTTGCTATACGTAAACTTTCATCTTCGATATCACCAAACGAGTACTTTTGATATTGTTCTTGCTCTGTACCATAAGCAGCACCTCGGTAGGTTGGCATAAACATGTTACCTTCAGGTAAGGTAAACGTCTGTTTTAGCTGGGCATAGGGTTGAACAATAATCGTGTCATTTGAGCCATTAGTAATGGTTTGCTGTAATTCAACTGCATGATTACCACGGGTAAACACGAACGTTTTAGTAATACGCATGCCATTACTACCGACCCAACTTAATGGCACAGAAAGTGAGTCATTATTAAGGGTGTATTGCATGATCGGTGAAGTATACAAAGGACGGCCGTCAGGATTTGCATCCGGACCATTAGCGCCAATCAGACCACTTTGCGCTACATATAAGGCAGCTGCGTTTGGACGTAATAAACTATATGCATCATTTGAACCTTCAGTGATTGGATATTTAATCAGGTTAGCTTTAACAACATCACCACCTAATAAGTCAATTGTCACTTGTAAAGTATCAGTGGTCACTTCAACAAAACGTTCGCTCTGACCTAATTGGTTTCGCACCACAGGGACAGTAGGTTCATTTGCCATGTTAGCAGGGACATCTGCAGCAGTATTTTGTACTGAATTAGTATTTGTTCCTGTTTGTGCTAAATCGGATGGCACATTGCTGGCGACAAATTTGGCTTCTGTTAATGATGCTTTTTGCTCAGTTTGTTCAACTGGCGTGACCGCTTTTGGTCCATATGCTGTCTGCCACTCTTGCCACAGTAAAAAACTGACAAGTGCTAGGGCTATAAGCATAAAACTACGTTGTGATTCCATGATGGTCTCTTAATCAGGTTTATGGTTTTTGTTGTTATCAGGTACGGGATCAATCCCACCTGGATGAAACGGATGACATTTTAATATGCGACGGCTCGATAACCAAACACCTTTTATACATCCATAGGTCTTAATTGATTCTAAAGCATATTGTGAACAAGTTGGATGAAATCGACAATTATTTCCTAAAAAAGGAGAAATAGCGATTTGGTAAAACCTGATAAGTGCAATGAAAGGTAGCGTGACTACTTTTCGCAGCGCTTTTTGAGTTTTTTCCATAGCGTATTCAATAGTGCGTTAAATTCTTGGTTGCTAAGAGTATCAAGATTACTCTTTCCGATCACGATAATATCAACATTTGGAAGAAAATGCTGATGATGACGGAAACTTTCACGGATAACTCGTTTTAAACGATTTCTATCATGCGCCTTACGCACACGATTTTTGGCAATGGTTATACCTAATCGGGGATGAGTATAATTTGAATTTTTTCTAGCAAGAATAGTAATATGTTTGGAGGGAGCTGGAACAGCATCCGCAAATACATAACTAAAGTGGGCCGGAGTTAACAGTCGTAACTCCCGAGTGAACGATACGTTACCCACTTTAATAAACGTTATGTGTTTGTATTATGCAGATAAGCGTGCGCGACCTTTAGCACGACGATTTGCAAGTACTTTACGACCGTTTTTAGTTGCCATGCGAGCACGGAAACCGTGTGAACGAGCGCGTTTTAAATTGCTTGGTTGAAATGTTCTTTTCATTACCAGAGTCTCTATAGTTTAGTTAAACACAATGCGTGAAAAATGGTGGTATCGGTCAAAACATTATCACTATTTTAATAACGTTTTTGTAACCCATCACACGAAATTCATCAATACCGCTGTAAAAGGACGCGCAATAATAGAGATCAAATCTATTTTTGTCAACGATTAAACATGGCCATAGTGTAAAAAAACATCCTTTTTTACACATAATCAGTTTATTCTCTAGAATTCGCGTTTGCATTTTATCCACAGATAAGCGGTCAATTATATTTTATACGCACTGATTTTTTATAAATAATAAGTTTTAGAGGTAATTAACCGTCTATATTTATCATAATTTCCATTTTATCCACAAGTAAAATCACTTTAAAAACATAGGGTTGAGAGTTATTAATAGAAATTTTATTGATAGTGGAATGTATAAGCGTATACTTAATCACAATTAATATTTTTAAGGATAATTATGCAGCTTTGGGAACAGTGCCTAGATCGTTTATCGTTAGATTTAGATACGCAGCAATTCAATATGTGGATAAGACCACTTCAAGCTGAATTATCCAAAGAAGGTGATCATATTACTACGATCACGTTATTTGCACCCAATCGCTTTGTCTTAGATTGGGTAAGAGATAAATATCTAGATCAAATTAGTCACCTTATTACTGAATATCACACGGGTGCCCAAAAGCCACCTCGTTTGATATTAGATGTATTAGTGAAAAAAACCGTAGCTGTAGCAGAACACCCTGCGGTATCAACTTCTCACTCTCCAATTAAGACAGCTAGTTCTTCATCGAATGTAACTTCATCTGTGGCATCAGTTGCGCCTGAAACACCTGCAATCAAACCATCACATAAGAGTAATATTAATTTATCTTACCAGTTGA
>NZ_DS989812.1:406454-485190 GCF_000155775.1 Glaciecola sp. HTCC2999 | reverse complement strand
TTGAGATGCTAACGCCCCGACTTCTTCAGTACGTATAATATCAGTAACATCTTCACCTTCTAGCATGATGCGGGTATTACCTGCCGTCGTGACAAAATTCACATCTAAATTAGACGCCAAAGGTAAAACCGACTCTTCATCCACGACATCTATGCCATGATGCTGACAAGCAACTGCAAGAACGCGATAAATAGCCCCACTGTCGAGAAAGTGCCACTTTAAATAATTAGCTATATTAGCGCTAAGAGTGCCTTTCCCAGCACCACTTGGGCCATCGACTGTAACTATGGATATAGGTTTTGTCACTACATGTCATCCACTGAAATATTGAAGCGCGGTATTATACGCGCTCCCGGTGTCGACATAAAGTTAAATTTATATTTCTGTTAATGACTTGAGCCTTCAGTCAATGTTGAAAGACAATAAATTTACTGACATATACTCGCAAAACGAGTGAAATAATCAGGGAATGTTTTAGCCGTGCACTTTGGATCATTGATTGTCACGGCAGTATTAGATAACGCAACTAATGAGAAACACATGGCAACACGATGATCATCATAAGTATCAATATCACTGTGCAATAAAGTTTCAGGTGGCGTGACTTCAATAAAATCATCACCTTCTACAACAGTCGCACCGACTTTACGTAATTCGGTTGCCATAGCGTGTAAACGATCAGTTTCTTTCACCCGCCAGTTATAAATGTTGCGAATAGCCGTTGTACCTTTAGCGAATAACGCAGTGGTAGCAATTGTCATAGCAGCGTCAGGAATATGATTCATGTCCATATCAACCGCTGTTAGTGGTGCTCCAGTGATCGTAATGCTATTAGGCTGATAACTTACCTTAGCGCCCATTGCTTCTAACACTTCAGCAAAACGAATATCACCTTGCACTGAAGCACTACCTACACCTGTTACTTCAACGGTGCCACCTTTAATAGCACCAGCAGCTAAAAAGTAAGAGGCAGATGACGCATCCCCTTCTACCATGTAGGTTTCAGGAGCAATATAACTTTGGTTACCTTTCACATGAAACACTTTATATTGGTTATGCGTAACGGAAACGCCGAACTTTTGCATAATATCTAAGGTGATATCTATGTAAGGAATGGAAACTAAATCGCCTTGAATATGAATCTCTGAATCAGACGTAAACAATGGTGCTGCCATCAATATAGCAGTTAAAAACTGCGATGACACACTACCATCTACTTCTATATGTCCACCTGTTAAACGCTGTCCACGTATATCTAAAGCCGGATATCCAACTTCATCTAAATAACGAATGTCCGCGTTTACATCAGCTAGTGCAGCAACCAGATCGCCAATTGGACGTTCTTTCATACGTGGTTCGCCAGTCAATACAGTGTTGATTGGCGAAGTGGCCAGCACACCACATAATGGACGCATTGCTGTTCCCGCATTTCCTAAGAAAAGTTCACTTTCAGGTTGGGTCGTGAAGACGTCACCTAACCCTTCTACTACACAGACCGTGTTATTTTCAGATAATGTATAACTGACTCCTAATGCCGATAATGCATTAAGCATATGACGAATATCGTCACTATCAAGTAAATTAGTGACGGTCGTCGTGCCTTTTGCCAGTGCCGCTAATAATAATGCACGGTTAGATAATGATTTTGATCCAGGCACATTAACCGTACCTGACACAGCACTAATTGGCTGAAGCGTGAGTTGTTCCATGATAAATCGTTATCCTTTAGTACGTGAAAATTCTTGCATAAATTCAACGAGTGCCTGCACACCCTCTAATGACATCGCATTATAAATACTGGCACGCATACCACCGACAGAGCGATGACCTTTTAATGCCGCCAATCCATTAGCTTCTGCTAACGATAAGAACTCACTATCAAGTGCTGAGTCAGCTAAAGTAAACGGGACATTCATGATAGAACGATGTTGTGTAGCGACGTTGTTGTGGTAAAAGTCGTTATTATCTATTGCTTGATATAATAATGCTGCTTTTGCTTCATTACGTTTAGAAATAACAGATAATCCGCCTTGCGCTTTTAACCACTTAAACACTAAGCCAGATAAGTACCATGAATAAGTTGGCGGTGTATTATACATACTGTCATTGTTTGCTTGGATAGTATAATTCAAGAAACTTGGCGTAATAGATTGAGCTTTATCCAACAAATCATCACGCACAATGACAACAGCTAAACCTGATGGCCCTATATTTTTTTGTGCACTTGCATAAATGATCCCAAAATCATTGACATTTAACGGCCCCGATAAAATGGTAGATGACATATCAGCAACTAAAGGAACCCCTTCTAGTTTAGGCGGCTCAAAAATCGCAATACCATCTACCGTTTCGTTTGGACAATAATGTAAATAGGCAGCTTGAGAACGCTGTTCATCCGTCAAAGACCAATCTTTTTGACCAGGCACAACTCTTAATCCAGTATGATCTACAGTGTCTTGTGCCACAATATGAGTACGAGTATATTTTGCAGCCTCTGATACAGCTCCTTTCGACCAAGAGCCTGATTGTAAATGTAAACTTAAATCAGTCGACTGTGCAATATTCAACGGTACACTGGTAAACTGTCCGCGACCACCGCCCTGTAAAAACAACACCTTATAGTTATCAGGTACAGATAATAAATCTCGTAGATCTTGCTCAGCTTGAGCAGCGACTTCAATAAAGGGCTTACTGCGGTGACTGATCTCCATTACAGATGAGCCTACACCCTGCCAGTTAAGCATTTCAGCTTGCGCCTGTTGCATTACTTCTGCAGGTAACATCGCCGGACCGGCACTAAAATTAAAATGTTGCACGTTGGTTCCTATTTATTTACCAAAACAATAAAAAAGCGATGCAAACATCTGTCTACACCGCTTATGAATCTTACCTAATAAGTTAATGCATACTTATTCAGTATCATCACTGCCAGTTGATTCATTATCACTTGCTAGTGGTTGAGCACTATCTATATCAGTTGTTACTGTTACAGCATCAGCTTCAATCACATTTCCTTCTTCATCAGTTTCAATGTTTGAGGATTCTACTTCATCAATACGTTGTAAGCCTACGACATTTTCATTTTCACCCGTACGAATCAATGTTACTCCTTGAGTATTACGGCCTACAGTAGAAACCTCTGTCGCACGAGTACGAACTAAAGTACCTTGGTCACTGATCAACATGATTTCATCATCTTCATTAACCTGAACAGCACCGACTACTAAACCATTACGTTCCGATACCTTAATCGAGACTACACCCTTAGTGGCACGAGATTTAGCTGGATATTCAGCAATATCGGTACGCTTACCATAACCGTTTTCAGTAGCAGTTAATACTGCACCTTCTCCTTGAGGGACAATTAAAGAGACAACTTTTTGGTCTTCTTCTAGTCGAATACCTCGGACACCTGTAGCCGTTCGACCCATTGGACGAACCTGCTCTTCGTGGAAACGTACCACTTTACCAGCATCAGAGAACAACATAATTTCACTGTCGCCATCGGTTAAATCGACGCCAATCAACTCATTACCATCGTTAAGATTTACCGCAATAATACCATTAGCACGTGGGCGAGAGTATTGTGTCAACTCAGTCTTTTTAACTGTGCCATTCGTAGTTGCCATGAAGACATATTTACCGTCAACAAATTCCTTGATAGGCAGAATAGCTGTGATTCTTTCACCCTCTTCCAAAGGTAAGATATTCACAATCGGACGACCACGTGCATTTCGACTTGCTAACGGTAATTGATAGACTTTTAACCAATATAGGCGTCCTCGAGTAGAAAAACATAGAATATGATCATGAGTATTAGCAACTAATAGTTTCTCAATGAAATCTTCATCTTTCATCTTCGTCGCAGATTTACCTTTGCCACCTCGTTTTTGCGCTTCGTAATCAGACAATTTCTGATATTTTACGTAACCCTCATGTGATAGCGTAACCACTACATCTTCACGCTCAATTAAGTCTTCTAAATCAATATCATGTGACGCTGCGGTAATTTCCGTACGACGATCGTCACCAAACTCATCACGAATGGCTTCAAGTTCCTCACGGATGACTTCCATTAGACGCTCAGAGCTACCTAATATACGCAATAATTCTGCGATAACATCTAATAAGTCTTTGTATTCTGATAAGATCTTATCGTGTTCTAAGCCGGTTAATTTATGTAAACGTAAATCAAGAATCGCTTGGGCTTGTTGTTCAGTTAAGTAATACAATCCATCGCGAATACCATATTCTGGCTCCAACCAATCAGGACGTGCAGCATCATCACCAGCACGTTCAAGCATTTCGGCAACATCGCCCAATGCCCAGCCTTGCGCTGTTAGCTTGAGCTTTGCCTCAGAAGGACTAGGTGACGCTTTAATTAATTCAATCACAGGGTCAATATTTGCTAATGCAATCGCAAGACCTTCCAATAAATGAGCACGATCACGGGCTTTTTTAAGCTCGTAAACAGTTCTGCGTGTCACTACTTCGCGGCGATGCAGAATAAAACATTCTAAAGTATCTTTTAAATTAAAGACTTTAGGCTGGTTATTATCTAACGCTACCATATTTATGCCAAACACCGTCTGTAACTGGGTGTTAGCATATAAATGATTAAGTAATACTTCTGCTGATTCGTTACGTTTTACTTCTATAACGATACGCATACCATCTTTATCAGATTCATCACGAAGTGCAGACACACCTTCAATACGTTTTTCTTTTACCAACTCAGCAATTTTTTCAATCAGTTTTGCTTTATTTACTTGATACGGTAATTCATTAACAATGATGGTCTCTTTACCATTGTCTTCCCTTTCAATTTCAGCACGAGCACGTAAGTAAATTTTACCGCGTCCTGTGCGATATGCTTCTTCAATTCCTTTGCGACCACTGATAATTGCTGCAGTTGGAAAATCTGGACCAGGAATATATTCAATTAATTCTTCGATCGTACATGCTGGATTTTCTATTAATGCCACACAACCATTAATAACTTCAGTTAAGTTATGTGGTGGGATATTAGTAGCCATACCTACAGCAATACCAGATGAGCCATTAACTAATAAATTAGGCACTCTAGTGGGCATGACTTCTGGAATTTTCTCAGTACCATCATAATTAGGTACAAAGTTGACAGTTTCTTTATCTAAATCAGCTAACAATTCATGCGCAATTTTGGACATCCGAACTTCGGTGTAACGCATCGCTGCCGCAGAATCACCATCAACAGAACCAAAATTACCTTGTCCATCGACCAACATATAACGTAATGAAAAAGGCTGTGCCATTCGAACAATCGTATCATATACAGCAGTATCACCGTGTGGGTGATATTTACCGATGACATCACCTACGACACGAGCTGATTTTTTATACGGTTTGTTAAAATCGTTTTTTAATTCATTCATGGCGAATAGCACGCGACGGTGAACCGGTTTCAAACCGTCACGAACATCAGGAAGTGCTCGTCCAACGATCACGCTCATAGCGTAATCAAGATATGAATTTTTAAGTTCTTCTTCGATATTAATCGGTAATATTTCTTTGGCGCGATCAGTCATAAACTGCCGAATCCCCTATATTGGTTATTGAGGGTGTTTCTCATTGTGCTTGGTCAGCTTATACAACGGAAAACCTCTCTTTTTTTATGGGTGAAACATGAGTAAATCTCACTCTTGACTATAACATCAAGCGTTCAAAATATGTAGTAAATGTACGTTTAAATATTTCTTCCGCCGAAAATTTAAGCAATTATCCATAATCGAATGTTTCCGAAAATAATGATATTATCGCAAAACGTAAATAAATCGCCCTTTAATGAAGTATTTTGGAGCTGTCTAGCGCATGAATGTTGATCATCAAGAAATCGAAAAATTTACCGCCATTGCAAGTCGCTGGTGGGATTTAGATGGTGAATTCAAACCGCTTCATCAAATCAATCCACTACGGGTGGATTACATTATTGGGAAAATTACGGGTAAATCACGTCCTAATAATGGTTATCCAAATAATATATTAAATGGGTTGAAGATTGTCGATATTGGTTGCGGTGGTGGAATATTAGCAGAAGCTTTAGCATCTCATGGTGCCCATGTGGTAGGTATTGATCTTGCAGAAGAATCTCTTACTGTTGCACGTCTACATGCGTTAGAGACTGGCTTAAAAAATGTGACATATGAATTAATTTGTGCAGAAGAATTCGCCTCACAAAACATGGAACAATTTGATGTTGTTACATGTTTAGAAATGCTTGAACATGTGCCAGACCCAGGCTCAATTATTGAGGCCGCTGCGTTTCTTGCAAAACCCAATGCACCGGTTTTTTTCTCGACACTTAACCGAAACCCTAAATCCTATTTAATGGCTATTGTCGGTGCCGAATACGTGATGAACTTAGTGCCCAAAGGAACTCATGATTTCAGTAAGTTTATTAAACCCAGTGAACTAATGCGTATGATTGACAACACGCCTTTAACAATTAAAGCAACGACCGGTTTGCACTTTAATCCAATAACACAAGGCTATTATTTGTCGAATGCAAATATAGATGTGAATTACATTGTACACTGCCAAAAATGAATATTATTTTCCGCTCTTTTCATCTTGACAAATAATTAACATAACTCAAATAGACACCATATATAGTGTTAACATTATGCAATTACTTCTATATATCGTGTTTGCATAACAACATCATAAAATATAATAAAAAAAATTAAATAATTTTACACCTCTGTCGGTTGCCATTTTTTTATATCAAACCCCATATTTACGGGCTTTGTACTAATCCCTTGAGCGCACTGATGGTTTTTTAACCTACAAAACACATCATCTAGTGGTTGCATTGCAACTTAAACCACATTATCTTGTGCCTACCATCTATTTCGCAGACCATTAATTTTATCTTCCTGTTTTTTAACACAAGTCGTATCAATTCATCATAGGTTGAATTAAATATTGCTTGGCACGAGAAAGATTGTTGGTTAACAGAAAATCTACTAGTTAGATATTTGCATATAAATATTAAAATAAACGGCATTTAACATGAACAAACAATTATCAGTTACCAAACGCGATGGCGTAACCGAAGCCATCGATTTAGATAAAATTCATAAAGTCATCACATGGGCGGCCAAAGATTTACATAACGTCTCTGTGTCTCAAGTAGAAATAAAAGCACATATCCAATTTTTTGATGGCATCAGCACTGAAGTTATCCACGAAACATTAATCAAGTCAGCCGCCGATTTAATCTCAACTGATTCTCCTGATTACCAATATCTTGCTGCCCGTTTAGCAATATTCCATCTGCGTAAGAAAGCTTACGGTCAGTTTGAACCACCTAAGTTATTTGATCATGTTAAGTCTATGGTTGAGCGTGGTAAATACGATGAACATTTACTGGCTGACTATACTGCTGAAGAATTTGAAGCGATGGACGGTTTCCTCGATCATTGGCGTGATATGAATTTTTCTTACGCTGCAGTCAAGCAGCTTGAAGGTAAGTATTTAGTCCAAAACCGTGTAAGTGGAGAGATTTACGAAAGTGCACAATTCTTGTATGTCCTTGTCGCAGCTTGTTTATTTGCAAATTACCCAAAAGCGACACGTCTTGATTATATTAAACGTTTTTACGATGCTGTTTCACTATTCAAGATTTCTTTACCTACGCCCATCATGGCAGGCGTTCGCACCCCTACTCGTCAATTCAGCTCGTGTGTGTTGATTGAGGCAGGAGATAGTTTAGACTCCATTAACGCAACGTCTTCTGCAATTGTAAAATACGTCTCACAGCGCGCTGGAATTGGTGTTAATGCTGGTCGTATCCGTGCATTAGGTAGTGAAATCCGTGGTGGTGAAGCATTTCATACTGGTTGTATTCCTTTTTATAAGTACTTTCAAACAGCAGTTAAAAGTTGTTCGCAAGGTGGTGTCCGTGGTGGTGCTGCAACCCTCTTCTATCCTTTATGGCATTTAGAAGTCGAATCATTACTTGTACTTAAAAACAACCGAGGTGTTGAAGAAAATCGTGTTCGTCACCTCGATTACGGCGTACAGTTTAATAAACTAATGTACACTCGATTAATTAAAAACCAGAATATTACCTTATTCAGCCCATCAGATGTGCCTGGATTATATGATGCATTCTTTGCTGACCAAGATAAATTCGATGAGTTGTACGTCAAATACGAAAACGATCCTAGTATTCGTAAGAAAAGTATCAAGGCGATGGAGCTATTCAGCTTATTCATGCAAGAACGTGCAAGTACTGGTCGTATTTATTTACAGAATGTTGATCACTGTAATACGCATAGTCCTTTCGATCCTAAAGTGGCACCAGTACGACAGTCTAACTTATGTTTAGAAATTGCATTACCGACTAAACCGTTGGAGCATGTAATGGATCCTGAGGGTGAAATCGCTTTATGTACATTATCAGCCTTTAACTTGGGTGCAATTAAATCATTAGATGAGCTCGAAGAGTTAGCAGATTTGGCCGTACGTGCACTAGACAGTTTACTCGATTATCAAGATTACCCAGTACCGGCTGCTCGCAATGCATCATTAGGACGCCGTACGCTAGGTATTGGTGTGATTAACTTTGCTTATTACCTGGCGAAGAATGGTGTTAAATACTCTGATCATAGTGCGAATGGATTAATCCATAAGACCTTTGAAGCGATCCAATATTATTTAATGAAAGCTTCTAATAATCTAGCTATTGAGCAAGGGCCTTGTCCATTATTTAATGAAACGACTTATTCTCAAGGGTTAATGCCTATCGATACTTACAAAAAAGATATCGATAACATTTGTGATGAACCGTTACATCTAGATTGGGATAGTTTACGTGAGAGTGTCGTTAAACATGGTTTACGAAATTCAACATTATCTGCGTTAATGCCTTCTGAAACGTCATCTCAAATTTCAAATGCAACTAACGGGATTGAACCACCACGCGGTCATATCAGTATAAAATCAAGTAAAGATGGTGTCCTTAAACAAGTTGTGCCTGACTATGAGAATCTCAAAGACAAGTATGAGTTACTGTGGGACCTGCCCTCAAACGATGGTTATTTACAATTATGCGCCATCATGCAGAAGTTTGTGGACCAAACAATTTCGGCTAATACCAGTTATGACCCAAGTAAATATGAAGGTAATAAAGTCCCGATGAAATTACTCATTAAAGACTTACTTACCACTTATAAATTGGGCATTAAAACCTTGTATTACCATAACACCCGAGATGGTGCGGGTGAATCAAGTGATGCTGATCTATCAGCAATCAAACAAACACCTCAGGCCCAAGTGGTTATTGAGGAAGAAGATGATGGATGTGCTGGCGGCGCGTGTAAAATTTAACACGCACGCATGCTTCAACTACAACAATTAAATAGAAGTGTAAACACATGAAATATACTACCTTTAATCAAAAAAATACGGACTTTATGCTAGAGCCTATGTTCTTTGGCAACCCGGTAAACGTAGCGCGTTATGACCAACAAAAACACGCTATTTTTGAAAAATTGATTGAAAAACAAATCTCGTTTTTCTGGCGTCCTGAAGAAGTTGACGTCAGTAAAGACCGTATGGACTTTCAAGGGTTAAGTGATGCTGAAAAGCACATTTTCATCTCTAACTTAAAATATCAAACCCTATTAGATTCTGTCCAGGGACGTAGCCCGAACATTGCATTGTTACCGATTGTTTCTTTACCTGAATTAGAAACTTGGATTGAGACTTGGTCTTTCTTTGAAACTATTCATTCTCGTTCTTACACGCATATCTTACGTAATTTGTTTACTGATCCGAGTAACATTTTTGAAGATATCGTCGAAAACGAAGAAATCAAACGCCGTGCGGCAGATATTTCTAAGTACTACGACGATCTTATTTTTGCTACTCAGTTATGGCAAACCCAAGGTGAAGGTACGCATGAAGTTAACGGTGAAACTCATATTATTAACATGCGTGAACTTAAGAAGAAATTGTATTTATGCATGAATTCAGTCAACGCATTAGAAGCGATTCGTTTTTATGTCTCGTTTGCGTGTACATTTGCATTTGCAGAACGAGAATTAATGGAAGGTAATTCTAAAATTATCCGTTTGATTGCCCGTGACGAAAATTTACATTTAACCTCTACCCAACACGTATTAAATCTGTGGGCCAAAGGCAAAGACGATCCAGAAATGGCTGAGATTGCGAAAGAATGTGAACAAGAAGCCCGTGATATTTTCTTAAACGCTGTGCAGCAAGAAAAAGAATGGGCAGCATTCTTATTTAACAACGGTTCAATGATTGGTTTAAACGAAGAAATCTTGTGCTCTTATGTTGAATATATCGCTAATCAACGCATGGCGGCTATCGGTTTAGGTCAACCATTCGATGTCTCGAGTAACCCACTACCTTGGATGAATAACTACTTAAATTCTGACAACGTACAAGTTGCACCACAAGAATCTGAAATAAGCTCCTATCTAGTTGGTCAAATCGATGCTGAAGTATCCGCAGATGATTTTGATGAATTTGAGCTATAACACGTTATTTATCACGTGAAGTATCATTCGTGAATAAAGATAAACAAGCAAGGTCTATTAGTGTTACTAATGGGCCTTCTTTTTTAAGTACACCGGATCATTCGATATTAGATGATTTAGAGGTGCAAGGTATAGAAGTCGAATATCATTGTCGTGAAGGTTTTTGCGGGGCTTGTCGTTGTAAGTTAATTTCTGGCGAAGTGGATTATACTTTAGACCCATTAGCGTTTATTGACGATGATGAAATCTTACCTTGTTGTACCATACCAATAACAGATATCACTCTAGCCATTTAGTGTTTTTTGACTAATGTCGACATAGCTTCTTCTAAACCTTTAACAGTCAATCCGTACATACGTTCTGACATGAACTGCCGAATAATTTGAATAGAGTGATGATAACGCCAAACTTGTTCAGGTTGTGGGTTCAGCCATACGCTCGCATTAAAATGCATTAATAATTGATTAAGATAATACTCACCAGCATGTTCATTCCAGTGCTCAACACTCCCCCCAGGATAAGTGATTTCGTAAGGTCCCATGGTCGCATCACCGACAAATATACATTTATAATCTCTGCCAAAGCTACGCGTGATCTCATCTATACTGATCGTTTGTGCCCGACGGGCATTGTCTTTCCATACGCCTTCATACACACAATTATGAAAATAAAAATATTCTAGATATTTGAACTCACTATGCACTGCACTAAATAATTCTTGGACCTGACGCACATGAGCATCCATCGAACCACCTACATCAAAAAACACTAAGACTTTGACTGCATTATGCCGTTCAGGGGCCATTTTAATATCAAGTAATCCAGCATTTTTTGCTGTAGCTCCAATGGTGTCATGAATATCTAATACTTCAGCGGCGCCGGTTCTAGCAAATCGGCGTAATTTGCGTAGCGCCATTTGAATATTACGAGAAGATAATGACTCATCATCCGAGAAGTTTTTAAACGTGCGTTTATCCCATACTTTAACGGCCGAAAAGTTTCGATTCCCATCCTGACCAATCCGCACTCCTTCAGGATTATCACCATACGCACCAAATGGCGAAGTCCCACCTGTGCCGATCCATTTGTTGCCGCCTTGATGACGTTTTTCCTGTTCATTAAGACGCTCTTGTAATGTTTCCATCAGTTTATCAAGTCCCCCCATAGCTTTAAGCTCTGCTTTTTCTTCGGGTGATAAACGCTTTTCAAGCTCTTTCCTTAACCATTCATTGGGAATGTTTTGATCAAAAATATCAATCGCTTGTATCCCTTTGAAATAATCTGCAAAAGCAAGATCAAACTTGTCGTATTGCAATTCATCCTTCACCATGACCGTTCGAGATAAATAATAAAAAGCATTTACGTCACTGAACACCACTTCATGTTTAAGCGCATTAAGTAGATCGAGCAACTCTCGCATCGTCGTGCGGACTTGATATTTTTTAAGGGTTAAAAAGAAATTAATGAGCATGTTTGTTACCCTTAACGGTCTTGACGACGCGCCATGAACATTAATTTTTCAAACAAATGTATATCCTGTTCATTTTTAACCAATGCTCCGTATAAAGGAGGTAAATCATTTTTATGATCATCACTGTGTAGCGTAGCAGGATCAATATCTTCAGCCATTAATAATTTTAACCAATCTATGAGTTCTGACGTAGACGGTTTTTTCTTCAATCCAGGAATATCCCGCAATTCAAAAAACCGTTTGAGGGCAGCATCTAGAAGGTTTTTCTTTAAGTCAGGATAGTGGACATCAACGATCTCTTGCATTTGTTCGGCGCTGGGAAATTGAATATAATGAAAAAAACATCGACGTAAAAATGCATCCGGTAATTCTTTTTCATTGTTGCTCGTGATAATAACGATGGGTCGTTGGACAGCTGTCACCCATTCTTGAGTTTCATAAACATAAAATGTCATCTTATCGAGTTCTAATAATAAGTCATTAGGAAACTCAATATCCGCTTTATCGATTTCATCAATCAACAACACGGGTGGTTTATCTGCCGTAAACGCCTCCCATAATTTACCTTTAATAATATAATTACCGACGTCATGAACTTTGTCATCCCCTAGCTGAGAGTCTCTTAAACGTGATACTGCATCATATTCATATAACCCTTGTTGGGCTTTGGTAGTGGATTTAATATGCCATTGGATCAGTTCAGTATCTAAACTTTGAGCAAGCTGTTCAGCTAACATTGTTTTACCAGTGCCCGGCTCACCTTTAATAAGTAATGGCTTTTGCAGCGTGATAGCGGCATTGACGGCAAGCTGGAGTTCATTACTTGCGATATAATCATTGGTACCAGTAAATTTCATAAGTCTCTCTTAAGAATACGGTTAGTTAACAATTCATACTATCTTATATCAAAATATCACTTCAAAAATGAAGTTATCTCGTTGAATATACACTTATAACCAAAAACTATATATAAAAGGACATCTCCATGAATGTATTTGACGACAATTCCTTATCGATTGGTCGCACTCCACTGGTCAAACTTAATCGAGTTACCTCTGGTAATGTTTATGCAAAAATCGAATCTCGTAATCCCAGTTTTTCTATAAAATGTCGTATTGGTGCAAACATGATTTGGGATGCCGAAAAACGTGGCGTCTTAAAACCAGGTATCGAGTTGGTTGAGCCTACTTCGGGTAACACCGGTGTAGCATTGGCTTTTGTTGCAGCGTCTCGCGGATACAAATTAACCTTAACCATGCCTAGTAGTATGTCTCTTGAGCGTCGAAAACTATTAAAAGCCCTTGGTGCAAACTTAGTGCTTACTGAAGCACCAAAAGGTATGAAAGGTGCTGTCGCGAAAGCTCAAGAAATCGTAGCCTCGGATCCATCCAAATATTTATTACTACAACAATTTGATAACCCTGCTAACCCAGAGATCCATTTTAAAACTACAGGGCCTGAGATTTGGGAAGATACTGATGGAGAAATCGATGCGTTTATTGCAGGTGTCGGTACTGGCGGTACTATCACAGGTGTATCTCGTTACATCAAACAAAAACAAGGTAAAGCGATTACCACTGTCGCTGTCGAACCAACAGACTCTCCTGTCATCACACAAGCATTAGCTGGCGAAGAACTAACCCCTGGCCCTCACAAAATCCAAGGGATTGGTGCCGGATTTATTCCTGGGAATCTAGACTTAAGCTTGATTGATGAAGTTGAGCAAGTCACTAATGAAGAATGTATGGAAATGGCTGATAAGTTATTAAAACAAGAAGGGATCCTAGTGGGTATTTCTTCTGGTGCTGCAGTCGTCGCGGCAAAACGTTATGCTGAACGCCCAGAAAATAAAGATAAAAACATTGTTGTTATCTTAGCGTCGGGTACTGAACGCTATTTATCAAGCCCAATGTTTGCTGGAAAGTTTTCTGATCTTGAAGAAGTACAGTAAAACACGATTGAACTGATAAAAAAGGAAGCGGTAAGCTTCCTTTTTTTTATGTATTGTGGACCGTAATAGTGCTTAATCTTATGTGCTTTCGGTCAGAATATCAGAGCTAAAATACACTCATAATCTTATACAAACGCACTAAAATCAGGTTGGCGTTTCTCAATAAACGCACTGAATGCTTCTTGAGCAGCTTCTGAATGCATCGCTGAGACAAAAATCTCTAATTCTTTGTAAACATGCTTTTTCACTACTTCATGATTCGTTTTTAACAATTGCTTAGTCTGTAATAGTGGGATACGGGGGGCTAGTGTTAATTTTTTAACCACCTCATCGACCTTTGCATTTAACTCTTCTGGAGATAACACGGCATTAATCATTCCTGCTTGATGAGCTTCATCTGCCGTAAAGCTTTCGCCAAGCATCAGCCATTCAGCAGCTTTTACGTGCCCAGCTAAACGCGGCAGAATATAACTAGAGGCGTATTCAGGTACTAATCCCAAGTTGATAAAAGGCATCATAAACTTAGCCGTAGCTGATGCATACACAAAATCGCAATGCAACAATAGCGTGGTACCAATACCAATAGCTAAACCTTCTACTTTTGCCACTACTGGTAAACTTGACTCCATTAATGCCAACATGAATTGCTCTGTACCATTAATTGATTCAAGGTTTTGGCTCTTAATCGACGCAAAATCGAACATATCATTACCGGCCGTAAAACATCCATCGCTACCTTGGATGACAATCACTCGAGTATTTTGGTCATGTTGCGCAAAATTAATCGCATTAGCTAAATCAATGTACATTTGTTGAGTAAACGCGTTTTTTTTGTGACTGCGAGATAACGTTAAGGTCAACGTTTTATCATGGTGGGCAATGCTAACATCCGTCATAGCTTAATATCCTGTGTGTTGCGAGGTAGATATAAGTCTGTGAAATCTTACATAAGAAATCTTATAGACTATGGTAGTATACTTATAATCGTTTTAATTAGAAGATATATTTAAACCTCTTGTTAACATTTTTTCCAACTCATTATAAACACTGGTTAACAATTTTAATTGTTGCGTTTATTAGTACACTCAATCAATGGTTATTTGCCGATTACGTAGGTAATGTTGAATTTGTTCATGCAGCGGTAAATAATGGCGAAGTGTGGCGGCTGATAACCCACGCACTATGGCATACTAACCTATATCATTGGGGTCTAAACATCACTGGTCTTGCGTTATTATGGGCCTTACATGGTGAGCACTATTCGCCGTTGAATACATTTATATTGTTATCTTGGTGTGCTGTCTTTTCCTCAGCCGCTGTATGGCTCTTTGCACCTCATATCGACTATTACGTTGGCCTATCAGCGGCTTTACACGGTTTATTTTGTTATGGTGCAGTAGCTGATATCAGGCAAAAACGTTATTCAGGCGGGTTATTGATATTAGGTATTATGGTAAAACTCTATTTTGAACAGCATCAAATAAATGACAATACTGCATCACTAATCGAAGCAAATGTGGCGTATGATGCCCATATTTTTGGTGCTGTCGCGGGTATTATTTATGCAATAGTATATTTTGGTCAACAAGGGCTAAAGAAAAAAAATCAATAGCCCGAGTCATTCAGTAAATCACCGATGCCTAGAGATGTTCCTCAAACAGCATGAAAATACGACGATATTCATCTAACCATGAACTAGGCTGGACAAACCCATGTGGTTCAACGGGGTAAATAGCGGTTTCAAAATGGATCTTTTCTAATTCAATGAGTCGCTGTGCTAAGCGCACGACATCCACAAAGAATACATTATTATCCACCATAGGCGCATTCATCAGTAGCGGTTTTTCAAGACCTTCAGCAAAATATATCGGTGAACTTCTTTCATAGGCAATGGGATCAATATCGGGTGTATTTAAGATATTTGAAGTATATGGCGTATTGTAATGTGCCCAATCAGACACAGGTCGTAATGCCGCACCGGCCTGAAATAAATCAGGTGCTGTGAACATAGCCATGAAGGTCATGAAACCGCCATATGATCCACCGTATGTACCAATACGTTGTCTATCGACATTTGCATTAGCCACCAACCAATTTACACCATCACGTAAATCTTGTACTTCAGGGGTACCCATTTGACGGTAAATCGCGGTGCGCCAATCACGGCCATATCCTTTTGAAGCTCGATAATCCATATCTAGAACTACATATCCTTGCTGAGCAAGCATATTATGGAACATATATTCACGAAAATAACCTGACCACCCCATGTGCGAATTTTGTAAATACCCTGCCCCGTGATTAAAGATGACCGCACGTCGTGGATTACTTAAATCAGATTGAGATGGCATGTAAAGACGTGAGTAAATCGGCTTATCAACATGAGAAGATGGAACTTCTATAATACTCGGCGCTTTAAAATTCATTGATAAATATTCATCAGATACAAACTGACTCAAGGCTTGTGGAGGTTTATTTCTCTCAACTGAGGCTAAGAATAATTCAGGAGGTCGATTCATGGAGGAATGGGTCAATAATAATTGAGAGCCATCCGGGCTCAATACATAATCGGTCATACCATTGAGATCTGTTAATGCTTCAGAGGCTCCGTCAGTGGTATCAACTCGATAAATTTCATAGATCCCGGGGTGCTTTTTATTCGCCTTGTAATAAATGTACTGACCATCTGGTGATTGAGAAATACTATCAACAACAAATTCACCTTGAGTTAATGCTCGTAACTCACCATTAACGGGTTTTACGTATAATTGAGAAAAACCAGTATGTTCAGATAAAAAATATAAGGAAGCTTCATTTTTTAACCAACCGAATCGATTAAAGGCGTAATTAATCCAAGCTTCATCACTCAAACGATGCTGGGTAACAAGTGATTTTTTATCAAAATCTACTGTCGCAATCCAACGGTCTTTATTATCCCAAGCTTCGAGCATAATCCCGACTTGGTTTTCAGAGGTATGCCAATAAATGGGTGGCTCGCTCCAATACCAGCTACTCATTAATGTAATATCTCGAGGTAAGCGGTTAGTTTGATAAGTGTCACCACGAGCTTGTGCGTTTTCACGTTTAACCGTTTCAAGCACATCATCGTTATATCCTGGTAATACCGAGGTTGCTAGTTCATGGATACTATTATTGGTCAAATCAACTAGATACAGTTCATCATTTTGCGGTTTTGCATCTGCGACTCTAGCGCGAACCGGTATACTCGCAATTCGCCCATCCTCTTGAATATAATGAGGCATGATGTCGCTATCTTGTCGCCATTGACTTTGTTTGCGTGTCGCAATAATCGCCCATTTTCCATTTGGCGCAACGGATACGGCAGACAACCGATAATCTTTGTCAAAATAAAACGGTACTTGTTCTAGTTCAGAGTTCGATTCAATCAATTGTTGTTGATAGTCAGACTGTTCTTGACGTTGCTGACGTTTGACTTGAATGTATTTAATAAGTGAAATTTGTTCTTGGGCGATATAATCTGCCCCTGGCTTAACTGCAACGGGCTTATCCGCAAACGCCCAACTAAAAAGTGATTGGCGCTTAAATGACTCAGGATCAATAACATGAATATGTGACCCTTGTTTGAATGATAAACGACCATCTAGCATAAATTGAAGCTGAGACACGGCTTCTTGACCGTGTGAAAAACTATGGGCAGAACGAGATTGTGCATCATAGATAAACCCAATATCATCATAGATCCATGCGATAAAACGTTGATTTTGGCTGACTACACGCTCCTCTGCTTGAAGTAAATGAATATTTTTTAGCGACGCTAGTTCACCATTTATTACGATATTTTCAGGGCTGATTTGAAAGACATCTTTAATACTACTGCCATGTCTTTTTCGTTCAAACACGATGTGATCGCCTAACACTGACCAACCCACATTGTCAGCAAAACGCCCTAACCAATCTGGGTCAGACATGATTTTTTCTAACGTTATCAGATCAGAATCGGATTGCACCGATGGTTCTTCAAACGATGCTGGGCGAGTTAATACATTCGATATGCTCTGTTTTACCACAGTATTATTGGAAGACATTGATGGTGTTTGCGGGGCATTGGATGACGACTGACATGCCATAAGCAAAGATATGGCGACACATGTTAATGAAAATCTTAACGGCTTCAGCATAAATTGTTGTCCTGTTTTTATAATAATTATGAAAAATAATTTCTAGATCTCATCATAAAAATTAATCGTGGGCAATGTACAAACGCTTTTTAACCTGTAAACATCGATTAGTTGATCTATTCCCCAAGATATACGCTATATTAATAGTACCTAATGTTGTTTTACTCAGAGAATTCTTATAATGAAAAAAATCATACTAACACTAGCTATATTGTTTGTTAGCCAATCTACCATAGCGAGCGAGTGTCCGGACGTTTTAAATTTATGAACGAAAGCTCAACTCTCAAGAAACCGTTAACTTGTGTGAAGCATACAAAGACAAAGCTATATTATTTGTAAATACGGCTAGTAAATGTGGTTTCACGCCTCAATTTGAAGGGCTCGAGTCTTTATACAGTCAATACAAAGACAAAAATTTCATGGTACTTGGGTTTCCATCAGATGATTTTAATCAAGAATATAATGATGAAGGGAAGACAGCAGAATTATGCGAGCTCACTTATGGCGTAAAATTTCCGATGTTTGAAACTATTTCAGTTAAAGGGGATGATGCCGATCCTTTATATCGCCTGCTAGCAAAAAAAGCAGACACCACTCCTAAATGGAATTTTTATAAATATCTTGTCGACAGAAAAGGCAATTTAGTGGATTCTTATTCATCATTTACAAAACCAGATGATGCTGAACTCATTGCTGACATAGAGCGCGCTATTCAGCCCTAAGTTATCTAGATTCTGGGTTAATATTTGAGCTAAACGCTACTTCAATGTGGCGTTTTTTTTGGCAAAAAATCTTTCCATCACTTGTTAAGTTAACGTTATATTATTTAACAATGTCATTCCAACAGTGTGATCTCTTCCTCTATATTCAGCCGTACAAATTTGCGTCATTTAAAAAAAGGAAAGACTAATGTTAAATTTAAAAAGTTTGTTAGTTGTTGGTATAGCAATGTCACTTGCTGCTTGTGGTAGTAGTGATGATTCCTCTCCATTTGAATCCTCAGACCCGAG
Source organism: Glaciecola sp. HTCC2999 (assembly GCF_000155775.1). Classification (GTDB taxonomy): domain Bacteria; phylum Pseudomonadota; class Gammaproteobacteria; order Enterobacterales; family Alteromonadaceae; genus Opacimonas. Next base: position 466,048 of record NZ_DS989812.1, on the reverse strand, counting down.
AGTACCTGGTAATTCCATGGTACGAGTGGTTCATGCATCACCTGATGCTCCCAAAGTCAATATTTTGGCCGGCGGTGACATATTAGCGGGGTTAGAAAATGTTGATTATCAAACCGCTTCTGGCATTATTTCAGTCCCTGAAAATGTATACCCTGTTGCCGTGAGTGCAATCACACCCGCTGGCAATGTAGAAGTATTGAGTGCTGATCTTGTTGCCCAACCAGGTGAATTAAACACAGTCTTAGCAGTAGGCTCCGTCGCCGCAGGCACTTTAGAGTTACTCGCTTTAAATACTACGCCTTCAATGGACAGTGCTGGTACCACTCAGCTCCAAATCGTCCATGCCGCTCCATCCGCTCCAACGGTAGATATCCACGTGACAGCGCCTGATGTCACTACATTATCATCGTCAACCGTGCTGGCTACTGCTGCGTACAAAGACGCTACTGGTTTAATATCTGTTGCGTCGGGAGATTACCGTATTCGTATTACCCCTGCAGGTTCAGACACCGTAGTCTATGATTCAGGGCCTGTTGGCTTGGCGTCCCAAGAAAATTTATTGATTGCAGCAACTGAAAATGTAGGTCCAGGTGATTCGCCAGTAGCATTAGTGGTGGCAACTAAAACAGCATCAATTACTTTAATGGATAGAAACACACCTGCTGATATCAGAGTGATTCATGCAGTCGCTGATGCCCCGGCGGTCGACGTAATTGTAGATAACGCACTGACTTTATTTGATGGTGCGCCCTTTCTAGGTGTAACCGATTATGCATCAGTAGCAGCGGGTACCTATTTAATCGATGTTGCGGCAGATGCGGATAATTCAGTGGTCGTGATCGATGATGCATCAATCATGTTAGACTCCGGTAAAACTTATACTGCTATTGCAAACAATACACTTGCTAACATCCAATTAGATTTAGTCATGGATATGCCACGTCGTATTGCCACAGAAGCACAGGTACGTATTTTTCATGCTTCTCCTGCGGCAGGCTCGGTAGATATTTATGTGACTGCAGATGGTGAAATTGCGGATGCAACTCCTGCTTTTAGTGGTGTACCATTTAGTGCAGGTATGCTTACAGAAACAGGTTATGTCTCTTTAGCATCAGGTGATTATCATGTAACTGTCACACCAACAGGAACTAAAGATGTTGCCCTTGATACTGGTTTGTTATCACTTGAAGCTAACAAAATTTATACTGCTCTAGCTGTTGATGCAGTGGATGGTGGCGGTCCAGTTCAATTGATATTAGCTGATGATTTTTAAATACTCAGTATTTTAACACTCAATAAAAAAGCTACCCATATGAAGTGACCCCTTAAACTTGGACACTTTATTAAGCAGCTTTCAAGGCTTGATTTCGGTACTCTACCGGACTCAGGCCTTTTAGTTTTAGCTTAATGCGTTTGTGGTTATAGTAATGGATGTATTCATCAATTGCTTTAATGAGTTCATCCGCGTTTTTAAATTTCTGTCTATGATACATTTCTGTTTTTAATACACCAAAGAAGCTTTCAGCGACCGCATTATCCAAGCAGTTACCTTTACGGGACATGCTTTGCGTTAAGTTTTTATCTGCGAGCATTTGCTGTATTCCTTTGTGCCGATATTGCCAACCTTGGTCAGAATGGAACATCGGTTTATCATCCGTTTCCAAAGTGTTTAACGCATCTTTTAACATATCACTTACTAGTGGCAAAGTAGCATTTTTAGCTGTGCGATACGCGATAACTTCGCGATTATACAGGTCGATGACCGGAGATAGATACACTTTCTGGCCGTGAACGTTAAACTCAGTAACGTCTGTAACCCACTTTTGATTGAGTTGAGTTGCTTCAAAATCACGGTTCATTAGCTCTTGTTTGGATTGTCCTGCGTCGTGACGATAGGAATTATAACGTTTCGGTCGCACGGTAGACTTCAATCCAAGTTGCTGCATTAAACGCTGCACCGTTTTATGGTTGATATAGTGACCATGTTGTCTCAACGTATACATTATGCGGCGGTATCCGTATCGCCCTTTGTGCTCATGATAAATCGTTTTTATACATGCTTTGACATCCGCATATTTGTCAGCAGCACTGACTCTAGCAACATGATAGTAGTATACACTGCGTGCCAGACCTAATATCTCTAGCAATAACGGAAGCTTACACCTTGCCTTTAACTCTATCGCGACTAAGACTTTTTCTTGGTTTGAGTGCGCTTTTGTTGAGCTAAGGCTTCTAACTTTTTTAAGACAGCGTTCTCTGTACGTAGGTACTCGAGCTCTTCACGTAGTTCTTTATCCGTCATCGCTTGAATTGATTTCGTTTGTTTGCCTACGGCTTTATGCTTCACTTTTCGACCTTTTGGTTTGGGATGCAGTCCAGATAACCCATAAGCATCAAAGTCTTGTTGCCAACGATATAAAATACCTGGAGAAGATAATTTAAATGTAGCACTGGTATATCCAAGTGACCAAGCATTTTCATGCATGGCATTAAGAATAGACAGTTTGATACTGGCAGAAGCATCAATAAGTGGTGATATTAATCCGCTAGGACCATGTATAGAATAAATCTGTGCCCAGTAACGTATTTGGCTTGAGGAAACATAGTACTCTTTGGCCAGAGAATACGATGAGTCGCCGTTTAGTGCGCATCGAGCCAACATAACTTTAAATGCTGGTTGATATTTTGATTTGTACATAAAAAACCCCCGAAGGTTTTGTCTAGCTTTCGGGGGTCACTTCAATAGGTAGCTTTTTTATTATAATTTTTAAAACTAATTCAGATTGTTCTATTTCAACTTAACCTATTAAATCTTAGGCGTTTAAAGCTTGTTCAAAATCAGCAATCAAATCATCAACATCTTCAATACCAATAGACAAGCGCACAATTTGATCAGTGATCCCTGTTCTATCACGCTCTACTTGAGTCGCTTCAAAAAAAATCGTTTGCGCGACCGGTATGGCTAATGTTCGAGTATCCCCTAAATGAGTTGAACAAATCACTAAATTCAAACGATTAATGAATTGAATAATATCTTCACCTTCAGGTAGTTCGATACTCATTAAAGCACCATAACTTGAAAAGTGGTCACGAGCCAAAAAATGTTGAGGGTGAGAGGCTAAACCTGGGTAAAACACTTGTTTAATTTTAGGATGATTCATAAAGTGTTGAGCTAATTTGCGCGCATTTTCGCACGCTTTTTGATAGCGTAAATCAAGGGTCTCAAGCCCGACTAATATAGTAGAAGCTGAAGGCGCAGGTAATGTTGCCCCCATATCTCTTAATCCTTTTTTACGAATTTGTGTTAGACCCCATTGAGCACTATCTCCAACTTGATACATAGGTTCAACGTTAGCGTAATGACGCCAATCAAATAATCCAGTATCTACTACACTGCCACCTAACACCTGTCCATGGCCTGACACATATTTTGTTAAAGATGAAATCACCAAGCTCGCACCTGCATCTTTTGCTGAAAAAATCACACTAGGCGACATTGTGTTATCAACAATGTATAACAGTTGTTGGCCTTGACAATATTTTCCAATCGCTGATAAATCAGCAATATGAGTCATAGGATTAGATAGACTTTCACAAAACACTAACACCGTATTAGGTTGTTTGGCATTGACGACATGTTGAACATCAGTGACATCAACAAAGCTTACTTCAATGCCTAATTTCTGTAGATGTTTAAAAAAACTTCTGGTGTTTCCAAACAGGAAATCACTGACAATGATATGGTCACCGTACTTTAATAAACTCAGCATTACAGTACTTATTGCAGCCATACCAGTGGCAAAGGTGACCGCCCCAATACCTTGTTCAAGATGATTCATCACATTTTGTAAGCTCGTATTAGTTGATGAAGATGACCGCGAATATACATGTGCAGCTATCTTGCCTTGAAACGCATCGACGATGTCTTGAGCATCTTGAAATTCAAATAAAACAGATTGGTTAGCGGGAGAATGTACTGCACCATCTATTTGTGGATTTAATGATTTATCTGCATGCACTAGTTGCGTGGTCTTACCGAACTCTTTCAAAAATACTATTCCATTAAACTATACTTATTTTAAACTTTATCATATTTTCAAACAGACCGTGTGCTCTAAAAGCGACTTCTTAGAGATGTTTCATAAAAGTTTGTTATTATTTATACTAATGACATCTTTATTCTTCATCATTTGAAATAAATTTATGTGTATTTTGTTTATTGCGGTCGATCAGCATCCTGACTATCCTCTAATTATTGCAGCTAATCGTGATGAGTTTCATGCGCGTTTAACCCAGCCATCTCATTTTTGGAAAAGTAAGCCTCACATGCTGGCAGGTAAGGACCTCCAAGCTGGAGGCACTTGGTTGGGTGTCGCAAAAAACGGTCATATTGCAGCTTTAACGAATATTAGAGCACCATCTAAAGAACGTTTTGATGCAATGACCCGTGGAGAGTTAGTGGTGAATGCCCTGCAATATAAAGGTTCATGGGAAGTTCATACCCAGCATCTAAAAAATACAGCGACTGATTACAATGGCTTTAATTTAGTTTACGGAGACTGGAAAAATTTACAGGTGTTCAACAGTCACACCCAAGAACACCATGCGCTTAAACAAGGTGTGTATGGCCTGTCAAATGCTCAACTCAATACGCCTTGGCCAAAAACACAACAAGGCGTTAACGCACTCAATGCATTATGTCAGTCCAAACAGCCATTAGTAGTTGAGCAATTGTTTGCTATTTTATCCGATCCTACCCAAGCCAGTGATGAGACCCTACCCGATACAGGTATTGCAAAACCGTGGGAAAAAATGCTTTCTTCGATTTTCATCAAAAGCCCAGATTATGGGACCCGCTGTTCTACCGTGATTACAGTAGATCATCATCACGCGCTAAATTGGGAAGAGCGTTCATATGACCCAACAGGTCAAGTTACGCAGACTCAGGCATATTCGTTTATAATTAATTCTTAGATAAGACATCCTAAATTAAGTGCATTTACCATTAAAAATGGCATAATGCGTCTCTCAATCGTAATAATAAGGTATTTTCTCGTGTTTGAAGTTCTTCCTGCTCTTGCCCCTGATCCTATTTTAGGACTTTCTGCTGCTTTTCGTGCTGACACTAACCCCAATAAAATTGATCTTGGTGTCGGTGTTTATAAGGACGAACAAGGTAATACGCCTATCGTTGGTGCTGTGGCTCAAGCACAAGCTCGTTTATTAGAAAGTGAAACCTCTAAAACCTATATCACACCTCAAGGTGTACAAGGCTATATCGATGGTATGCTCGAGTTATTACTCGGTAAAGGCAATCCTGCTGTACTAGCGAATCGAGTGGCTGCAGTTCAAGCACCAGGAGGTTGTGGTGCGCTACGTATCCTTGCAGAGTTATTAAAACGCTGTAACGATAATGCGAAAGTATGGGTATCCGACCCTACTTGGGCCAATCATATCCCATTGATCGGAAATGCAGGCCTTGCATTAGATACTTATCCGTATTTTGATAAAGCAACAGCATCTATTCGTTTTGATGCGATGTTAGATACATTAAAAACTATTCCTAAAGGCGACGTAGTTTTATTACATGCTTGCTGTCATAACCCTACTGGTGCTGACTTGACTCAAGATCAGTGGCGTCAAGTCGCAGAAGTAGCCCAACAACAAGGTTGGTTACCGTTTATCGACAGTGCATATTTAGGCTTTGGTGATGATTTAGAAACAGATGCATTTGGTATGCGCCTCATGGTGGAATCTGTTCCTGAGGTCATTATTGCAGCATCATGCTCTAAGAATTTCGGTTTATATCGCGAACGTGTTGGTCTTGCAGTGATGGTCACTGAGAACTCAGCACAAACCCCAATTGTTCAATCACAAATTCAAGCAATCGCTCGTGGTATTTACTCAATGCCACCTTCTTATGGCGGTGCGTTAGTTGATATCATTTTACATGATGATGCATTGAAAGCCTCTTGGGTTGCCGAAGTGGACGAAATGCGTAACCGTATGCGTGATTTACGAGCCTTATTGGTAACTAAAATGGCTGAGAACGGTGCACCAAAAGACTTTAGCTTTGTGAATGACCAAAAAGGGATGTTCTCCTTCTTATGTATCACACCAGAGCAAGTGCAAGCAGTTCGTGCCGAACATAGTGTTTACTTTGTTGATTCGTCACGCGTGAATATTGCAGGTATTAACTTAAGTAATGTTGATGCATTATCTAAAGCATTAGTATCAGTGCTCTAAATACGGCTAGTCTCTACTAATACGTAAATCAATTAAAAAGGCGTGAAACAAAAACTCACGCCTTTTTTTGTATCTAAATTCTCATCCAGATTAAGCCAGCATCCCACCATCGAGTGTTAAACAATGCCCGTTCATGAAACTAGACTCATCTGAAGCTAACCACACAATCGCATTAGCTATTTCTTGAGGTTGTCCTAATCGTTTCATTGGACTAGCTCCAATAATTGACTTTTGCCCCCTTTCATCCATATGCGCTAACGTACGTTGCACCATCGGTGTATCAATAAAACTGGGGCATACCGCATTGACACGAATATTTGCCCGCGCATATTCTACTGCGACAGATTTTGTTAAACCGACAACAGCATGCTTGGTAGCACTATAACCTGAAATTAATGGGGCAGAACGCAATCCAGCCACCGAAGCGACATTAATGATCTGCCCCCCTTTCTGCGCTAACATTATATTTAACGCCGCTTTAACGCAATACCATACACCTTTGAGGTTAATATCGATATTCGTTAAAAATAAGTCATCATCAGTTAAGTGAGTGGGTGTAGGAGCATACTCAACACCAGCGTTATTTAACACAACATCAATTCGACCAAATGCCTCTACGGCTTGCGTAAATAACGCAGATACTTGCTCTACGTCACTAACATCAGTGTGCACGTATAATGCTTTTGCACCAGTTTCAATTAGATGGCCCATAGTGACTTGAACGGCATCATCATCAATATCTGATAATACAATATTGGCCCCTAATTTAGCTAAAGATAGTGCCGTCTGAGCACCTATGCCGCCTGCACCTCCGGTAATTAATATGGTTTTACCGACAAACGCTTGAGTATTTAACACTTGCATAGTGAATTCCTTAGAAAGTTGTGTGAAAAATTAAAACCATGACGTTTGCATGCTTGAGCACGAGTCATCATGTCTAATTAACAAATCAATATGTGGTTGAACTAACGGGAGTTGCGTCTGTATGTAAAACAACCCAGTTTGACATTTACCTTGATAAAACGCTTGTTGCTCGAGAGTAAGTTCGGGGTGCTCAACTAACGCTTTTTCTGCGACAGTCACTTGTCTTAGCCACATCCAGCTAATAATGATAGATGAGAATATTTCCATAAAACTCATTGCATTCGTTAGTGTATTGGCTTGTTGTTCATTATGTAAATCTTCGCCAATCACTGCAATAACCTGAGGTAACTGCGATAAAAAGGGCATGATGACACCCGCACATTGGACTGAAACATGACCTTTCGCTTTAGCTAAATCCAATTGGAATCGACGCTGTAGTTCACCTAATGCGGCTTGATTATTTTGCCATAATTTACGCCCTATCAAATCCAGTGCTTGAATACCATTAGTCCCTTCATGAATGGGATTTAAACGGTTATCTCGCCATAACTGTTCGACAGGATATTCACGCGTATACCCTGCCCCACCCAACACTTGAATAGCTAAATCATTAGATTTAGGACCGTACTCACTAGGCCAAGCTTTTATTATAGGTGTGAGTAAATCAAGTAATTGCGCTGATGATTGACGGGTGGATTCATCATCATGAGTATGCATATCATCAACTAATCTCGCCCCATAAAAACATAAATTCATCGCTCCTTCAGTATATGCTTTTTGCAGTAATAGCATGCGTTTAACATCGCCATGCTCGACAATAGGTTTACCCCCTTGGATACGATCTTTAGCGTAGTCCAAACTGTATTGGAAACCACGATACCCGATCATAGCAGCACCAAAACCAACACCGACTCGGGCTTCATTCATCATCATAAACATGTACTGCAGACCTTTATGTGGCTCTCCCACTAAATAACCATGACAATCACCATTTTCACCAAATGTCAGGGCTGTAGATGTCGTTCCACGATACCCTAATTTGTGAATTAAGCCGGCCAGTGTGACATCATTACGTTGCTCCGGCTGCCCGTCATTATTTAAACGAAACTTAGGGACAACAAATAATGAAATACCTTTTACCCCGGCAGGTCCACCTGGAATTTTTGCTAACACTAAATGAATAATATTCTCAGACAGCTCATGCTCTCCCCCTGAGATATATAATTTACTTCCTTTAATCAAATAATGGCCTTGTTCGGTTGGATACGCAGTCGTGGTGATGTCTGCTAAGCCAGAGCCAGCATGTGGCTCAGTCAATGCCATCGTACCACTGTACTGTCCTGTTAACATTTTAGGTAGAAATTGAGCCTGTAAGGTCTCAGAGGCAAAGTGTTTAATCACATTAGCTGCAGCTGTGGTTAAAAAAGGATATGCAGTAGTCGATGGATTCGCTGCCATAAAGAATCCCGAACATCCCGTCATAATGGTTTCTGGTAGTTGCATCCCGCCGTCTTCAAAATTAAAACGTGCCGCAACAAAGCCGGCATCACAAAATGCATCATAAGCGACTTTAACATCCTCAAGCATACTCACTTTGTGCCCATCAAATTGTGGCTCAGCATGATCAGCTTTTGCGTTATGCGGCAAAAACACATCCGTTGCAATTTTTTCTGCCGTATCTAAAACCGCATTGAAGGTGTCAAGATTATGTTCGCTAAAACGCGCACGACTTAACAACGATTCAGTATCTAAACATTCATACAATTGAAAATGTAATTCTGACTGGGGAAATAAGCTCATAGTTGACTCTATCTTTTAACAAATGCCTAACATAATACTGACATAAATAACCTAGTAAACGCGAATCAATTCCATGAATTCATTAGGGTTCAGTATAGAAATAGTCTATAATATGTCCGATTAAAAATCGTGTAGTCACACATACATTCAACACAACATCTATAACAGGATAATCAAACCTATGCGTGCATATAAAAAAGCATCATTAGCACTTGCTGTGTCATCAATTTTAGCCAGCTATTCAGCTTTCGCCCAAGATGAAACTTCATCTGATAAAGGCCTTGAAACAATTACTGTTACAGCGCAGAAACGTACTCAAACGCTTCAAGAGGTACCAATCTCAATTGCGACTCTTAACGGTGAACGCTTTGAAAGTTTATTTTCAGGTGGCGATGACATATTAACTTTAGCGACACGAGTTCCTGGCTTATATGCAGAAAGCTCAAACGGTCGTGTTGCCCCACGTTTTTACATGCGTGGTTTAGGTAATACTGATTTTGATTTAGCCGCATCACAACCCGTTTCTGTCGTCATGGATAATGTCGTGATGGAAAATGTTGTGTTAAAAAGTTTTCCATTATTTGATGTCGAACAAGTAGAAGTTATTCGTGGCCCACAAGGCACTTTATTTGGTCGTAATACGACTGCTGGGATTGTGAAATTTGATTCTGTCAAACCATCAGACGAATTTGATGCATATGTGAAGTTTGGTGTGGCTAGTTTCGGGACACAAAACATTGAAGCGGCTGTCGGTGGCGGTTTAACCGATGAGCTCAGTGCACGTGTTTCAGTACTGTCACAAACGCGTGATGATTACATCAACAATGCCTTCTCAGGTCAAAACGATGCCTTAGGTGGCTATGACGAAAAAGCCTATCGTATGCAGTTGTTATATACGCCAAGCGATGACTTATCAGTGCTACTAAACGTGCATGGTCGTGATTTAGATGGCACTGCTTCGGTCTTTAGAGCAAACGCCTTGTCTCGTGGAAGCAATCAATTAAACGATTCTTATGATCGTGAAACGGTTTATTATGATGCCAACCTATTAGGTAATGGCTTTGATAATAATCCACAAAAATACGAAGGTTTCGGTAGCAGCCTAACAATCGAATACGACATGGGCGATATCAGCTTCACCTCAATCACTGCACTAGAAACGGCGGAAGGTTTCTCATTAGGTGATGTTGATGGTGGTGCGTCAGTCGATCCAGCACGTGATATCAATGGCGACGGTACTGACGAGACATCCTATCCAGGTTTTATTCCATTTACCGCAGTCACTCAAGATTTATTAAACGATTTAGAGCAGTTAACTCAAGAAATACGTTGGGCAAGTAACTATGATGGCGCACTTAATTGGCAAGCCGGTGCATATTATTTTGACTCATCATTCAGTGTCACTAGTGTAGACGGTTTCTTTGGTGCATCAGAAGTGTTTCATGAAAACACCACATGGGCATTGTTTGGTCAATCTACCTATGAGTTAAACGAACGTTTAACCGTCACAGGTGGTGTGCGTTATACACATGATGAAAAATCCTTAGTCGTTGGTGAGCAAAATGTTGATGGCTTTGCTTTAGTCATCGGTGCTGCCAGTGTTCAAGATTATGACCCTATTAATGTTGATGATGGCAAACTCAGTTTTGAAGTATCTGGTAACTATAAAGTAGATAATAATACGACGTTGTTTGCCCGTTATGCTAATGGCTTCCGTGCTCAAACAATTCAAGCACGTGATGTCGCTTTTGAAGGTGCTCCTTCTGTTGCTGACGCAGAGACGATTGATTCTGTTGAAATCGGTTTTAAGTCAGACCTATTAGAAAACTCATTACGATTAAATGCTGCTGCATTCTACTACATCATTGATGATATTCAGTTTTCTGCTATTGGTGGTGGCGCGAATAACACAGCGTTAATTAATGCTGATAAAGGGACCGGTATTGGTTTTGAAATTGATGCGGAATATCTAGCGTCAGATTCTTTAGTGTTTACCGCAGGGTATAGTTATAACAAAACAGCGATTAAAGATCGTTCACTGTCAATATTCCCATGTGGTGCATCAGCTGAATTTGGTCCAAATTGTACCGTGAATGATGCGTTGACTGTGGATAACCGAGCGTTAATCGATGGTAACCCATTTCCACAAGCACCTGAAACTATCATGAATTTCACAGCGCGTTATTCAGTACCAGCGGGTGATAATGGTGAATATTTCTTCTTTACTGATTGGGCGTTCCAAGGTGAAACGAATATCTTCTTATATGACTCTGTAGAATTTAAAACAGATGATAATTTTGAAGGTGGACTACGCATTGGTTATGAAAATTTTGTTAATGATTTTTCTGTAGCTATGTTTGCACGTAATATTACCAATGAACAAAACCTGCGCGGTGGTATCGATTTTAATAACCTAACGGCCATTGTTAACGAACCACGTATTGTCGGTGTTGAATTTAAAGCGTCCTTTTATTAAGACTGGCTAGCGTTCGTTTCGGTTTATCAACTGTAGTTGTTAGCCACTGATAATAAAACGACATAAAAAAACGGTGTTGAGGATAACCTTAACACCGTTTTTTATTGGCTAATATTCAGTAGTGAACTTAAGCCGCTAATTCCTTACTTTATGCCTCTAATGCTTTAGATTCGGTCTCTAAAGCTGCTTTTTCTAAATCTCGTTTTGCACGATATGTCTTTGAAAAGACCGCTTTAATATCATCTAATATCATATACAAAGACGGTACAAGTAACAGTGTGATGACGGTTGCGAATAAGATCCCAAACGCTAATGAAATTGCCATCGGTATGACAACTTGCGCTTGTAACGAACGTTCAAATACTATCGGCATCAACCCCATAAAAGTCGTCAATGACGTTAATATGATGGCTCTAAAACGTTCCGATCCAGCCTGAATAGCTGACTCAATCATACTTTTCCCCTCGGCGCGGGCACGATTCACAAAATCGACCATGATCAAGCTGTCGTTAACCACCACGCCTGATAAAGCAATGATCCCACAAATCGATAAAACGCTCACCGAATTGCCTAAAATCAGATGCCCCACGATCGCCCCAACAATGCCAAACGGAATGACTGACATGATAATTAAAGGTTGTGAATAAGATTTAAGCGGGATCGCCATTAAGGCATAGATAGCAAATAACGCAAACAAGAAACCTTGAGCCAGTGACACCAGCGCATCTTGCTGTTCTTTTGAGTTACCTTGTAACTTAAATGACACGTCTGGATATTGCTTAACGTATTGAGGGATCTCTTGGTTCATCACATCACGCAATATGGTATTGGGTTCAATAATGTCTGGATTCACCTTCGCTGTCACACTGATGAACGTTTCCATCCACACGATTAATTGAGGTATACCCTTGACCGACTTCAATATCAGCCACTTCTTGGAAAGGAATTTCATCACCATTTGCAGCTCGCACTCGCATCGTTTCTAGATTACCAATCGAGTTACGTTGCTCTTTCGGATAACGTACCATGACTTTAATCTCTTCATCATCACGCTGGATCCGTTGCGCCTCCGCGCCATAAAATCCATAGCGCACTTGTTGGGCTAAACTCGATAGACTCAGTCCTAATGCTTCACCAAGTGGTTTGATATTAATACGTATCTCATCACTTCCATTGGCAAAACTATCATTGATATCCGATACCCCTTCATACTGAGATAGAAAATCTTTTAATTCATCAGCGACAAATCGCATGTTATCAATGTTTTTACCACTGAACTCAAATGACAGGTCAGAACCACCACCAGGACCGCCTGGGGCACCAATATTAAAGGTCTTAACGCCCGGTATCTCTGGTACCTTATCACGCCAACGGTCGTATAATTCAATATCAGTGATTGAACGGTCTTCACCTTTTGATAACTCGACGAACACTTGGCCACCTAATGCACCTTGGCTAAATGCAATCGAGTGTTTCACTGCACCCTCGCCGGTTTCACGTTGCAGCTGCACATCCATATCATCTAAGGATTGCATCAATGTACGAATGGCTTTGTCCCGTTGAATCAACGATGAACCTTGCTCTAATTCTACATTTGCAAACATAAAATCAGATGGGATCGTAGGAAAAAATACAAACTTCACAATACCACCGGTGAATAGCCCAATGGTTAAAATAAAAATCCCAATAAATGTGGCAAGAGTGGTATAACGATTTTTAATCGCTTTTTTTAAGAAAGGCACATACTTAGTGTAAATAAATACTTTGATCCCTTCTGCAAAAAAATCTCGAAAACGTTGTAACGCATTTGCTTTTTTCGGATCGTATGGCGTGTTTTTCATATGCGCCAAATGCGCTGGTAAAATTAATTTTGATTCAATTAACGAGAATACTAAACAAACAATCACCACCCCACCAATGGTTTTCCATATAACCCCAAAAGTACCGGAAACCATCATCATAGGAGAAAAAGCAGCTATAGTCGTTAAGACACCAAACGTAGCAGGCATCGCAACTCGCTTAACCCCTTTAATTATATTATCAACAGAATGACCGTCTTTATCCATCGCAGTATATGCAGATTCCCCCATAATAATGGCGTCATCCACCACGATCCCAAGTACCAAGATAAAGCCAAAGAGGCTAATCATATTAATTGATACGCTTAAAAATTCCATTGGTAATACAGCCAGCGTGCCAAGAAAACAGACCGGTAGTCCCCAAATTACCCAAAATGCGAGTCTGATTTTCAAGAATAACGATAAGACAAGGAACACAAGCAATGCACCAAAGCCCATGTTTTCAAGCATCATGTTGAGACGGTCAGCTAAATAAAACGAACTATCTCCCCATGTATCGGCCTGAATATTTGGCGGAAAATCACCCCGCACACCGTCAAGATATTCATTCACCCGCTTAGATATCTCTAATGCATTTTGGTCGCCTACTGCTCGAACTTGAATACTGATAGCAGGTTTTCCGTCAAAATAAGCTAACGCATTATCTTCAACAAACCCATCGTTAATTGTCGCAATATCGCCTAATAATAAACGAGTACCATCTTGACGAGTGACCAGTACAATACTGGCAAAGTCATACGCATCATAGGCTTGGCCTTTGGCGCGCAATAAGATATCACCATTATCAGAACGAATTGAGCCCCCAGGAATATCAATAGAGGAACGACGCACAGCTGAGACCAACTCATTAAACGTCAAATTATATTTTTGTAAGTTCGCTTCAGAAATTTCAATGGAAATCTCATAAGGTCTATCACCTACCACTCTGACATCAGATACTCCCGGTAAATTAGCAATATCATCACGTAAGTTTTTAGAAAACTCTTTAAGTTCTTTTTCGGATGCATCGCCGTAAGATGAAATCCATAAGACATCCTGTGGTGCTTTGACGCGGTAGACAACTGGCTTTTCGGTATTAGCAGGGAATGAAGGAATTGCGTCGACTTGGACTTTGACCTCATCTAACAATAATTGTACGTCATAATCATCTTCAACTTCGATACTTAATGAGCCAAAACCTTCAACCGAACGCGATGTTAAACGTTTAATACCTTCTAAATCTTTTACCGCTTCTTCTAATTTTAAAACGACACCTTCTTCAACTTCCTGAGGAGCCGCGCCTAAATAAGGTACCTGTACTGAAATAACATTAAACTCAAACGTGGGAAAGACTTGCTTGTGAATAGTAAAAATACCAAATACTCCACCAAAGAGTAATATCCACATAAGTAAGTTGGCCGCAACATGATTACGCGCAAACCATGCAATAATGCCTTTATGCGTATCAATTTCTTGGGACATTATTCACTCTCCTCTTTCGTGGAAGTCATCGTTTTCGGTGGTTCATCACCTGGTAAGCGAACTTTCATACCATCATATGCGTTAGGTACTGCACTTACCGCAATGTTATCGCCCGCTTGTAAACCGGCACTTATGTAAATTTTTTCATCATCCGCACGTTGTACTTCTACATCTTTAATGAGTATTTCACGTTCATCCGTCACGGTAATAACCGTGCCGTCAAGTCGCACCAAATTACGAGGTAATACCACGATGTTTTCTGCTGAGGCACCGGTAATTTCTGCATTCACAAAACTGCCGAAACGTAATGTTTTATGTTGTGTGGCAGGATCACGTTGATAGGGATCCGATACTTCAGCGATGGCATAAATCACTCGACTTTGCATATTTATAACTCCCTCATCGCGAGTTAATTTCGCTAACCATTGTTCTGTTCTACCACCTACACGACCAGTAAGTAATACATTGCCAGCTTTACTAGCATCAAGATTAAGATAAGCCAAATCAGCATCAGTCAAAGGTAATCTCACTTCCGCTTTATCCGTCGCGGCAATGTTGGCAAGGACTGTTCCCATATTGACAAACTGACCAATATCCACATTTTTTTGTTGGACAATACCATCATAAGGAGCACGAATGACGGTGCGATCAAGATTTCGCTCAGCACGCTCCAAGTTAGCTTTAGCTGCTTGTAAAGACGCTTTTTCTCGCGCTAATTGAGGTTTACGTAAGCCAAGTTCAGGTGCCACTGTGCTGTTTATCGAACGCCACTCTTTTTCCGCCACTTTGCCTCTAGCAAGTTCTTCTTCGTAAGATGCTTGAGCTCGTGATACTTCAGCTTGCGCTAGTTTGACATCGGTAATTTTGTCTGCATTTTCCAAACGAACAAGCTCATCCCCTTTTTTGAACATCCCACCATTCACAAAAATATCGGATACCGCTTCAATACGCCCACTTACCTGAGCAGATAGTGCGCTTTCCACTTTTGCCATCACGTTACCTTGCGTTGTAACCGTATAAGTGACATCAGAGATACTAACTGGTTGCACTTCGACTAAGAACGTTTTTTCTACTAGTTCCTTTTTCTCAGGTTTAGGTTTGTTTAACGTCAATACAACCGCTACGACAATAGCAACAATTACAATAATTAATGGGATACCCGCTGAGCGTAAAGCTTTCATATAGATAAACTCTTTATTTTGGTTATAAAACATAATAATTTCGATTTTATGCGCTTTAGTGAAACGATGTAAGTCTTATATATCAGTTAGCATTACTGGATTGTTAGCAAATGTTTCAGCCTACACATCTATGTAATTTTATTACAAAAAAACTTGTTATCATCCGTGGATAGGGTATTATTGAGCAATAAATGCACGATTTATGTATTAAAGTTACACACATTAATTACAAGGATGGAAAACAATTATGCCTTTCAAGAAAACTTATTTAAAATCAAAACCAGAATGTAAAGTCACCTTCAAAATTACTGCAGAGCAAGCAGGCAATGCAGAGCAAGTGAAATTAATTGGAGAGTTTAATGATTGGGCAACAGATGTATCGCCAATGCGACGTTTAAAGTCAGGTGATTTTACCCAAACAATTAACTTACCGGCTAATAATAAATACGCTTTTCGTTATTTGATTAATGACACGACTTGGGAAAATGATTGGCAGGCCGATGAGTATACACCAAACGAACTTACGTTTGATGAAAACTCAGTTGTAGCAGTGTAGAACACAGCGTTCAGCCATAGATTATTACATACATAAAACCCCTAACAGCACTAAGCTATTAGGGGTTTATTTTATGATGTACTTGGCAAACTACCCTAAAGCGGCTTCAAGTTCAGGCAATATCTCAAATAAATCTCCTACAAGACCATAATCTGCCACCTGGAAAATAGGTGCTTCTTCGTCTTTATTTATCGCAACAATCACTCTTGAATCTTTCATTCCTGCTAAATGCTGGATTGCACCACTGATCCCAACTGCTATATATAATTGTGGCGCAACGATTTTACCTGTTTGTCCAACCTGCATGTCATTTGGCACAAAACCAGCATCAACTGCGGCTCGTGATGCACCAATAGCAGCACCTAGTTTATCAGCAATACCATTTAATAATGCAAAGTTATCCCCGTTTTGCATACCTCGCCCGCCAGAAATAATAACATCTGCAGCCGTTAATTCTGGACGCTCTGATTCGGTTAACTCTGCACTAACAAAGCTCGATAATCCTGCGTCATGTGAATTGGTTAAGACTTCAATAGGTGCATCATTTGTCAGTTCAGCAGCATCGAAGGATGAAGCACGGACAGTAATCACTTTTAAAGAGTCACTACTTTGCACAGTGGCAATAGCATTACCAGCATAAATTGGTCGAACATAGGTATCAGGTGATTCGACTGCTATAATATCTGAAATTTGTGCGACGTCTTTTAATGCTGCCACACGTGGCATGAAGTTTTTACCGGTAGTCGTGGCTGCCGCAATTATATGTGTGTAGTTATCTGCTAAAGCGACCACTAATTGGCATACATTTTCAGCTAATTGTTGCGCGTAACACTCAGCATCAGCAATTAACACACGTTTCACGCCAGCAATTTTCGCAGCCTGAGAGGCCACTTCGTTACACCCACTACCTGCCACTAATATATCGACTGCATCACCCAGTTGGCATGCTGCAAATACTAATTTTGCGGTTTCGGCTTTTAACTCTTGATTATCATGTTCTGCATAAACTAAAACACTCATGAGATCACCTTTGCTTCTGTTTTTAATTTTTCAACTAATTCGGCTACGTCAGCCACTTTAATACCACCATTACGTTGTGATGGAGCCGTTACTTTTAGTAAAGAAACGTTAGACTTCAAATTGACGCCAAGGCTGTCAGCTTCAATTGTCGCAACGGGCTTACGCTTCGCTTTCATAATATTAGGTAATGAAGCATAGCGTGGTTCATTTAAGCGTAAATCTGTTGTCACAACTGCAGGCAACGATAATGATACCGTTTGTAAACCGCCATCAATTTCTCGAGTAACTGCGATTTTACCATCAGCAACGGCTACTTCAGATGCAAACGTGCCCTGCCCCATACCTGATAATGCTGCAAGCATCTGACCGGTTTGATTATTATCAGAATCAATTGCCTGCTTTCCTAAAATAACTAAGTCAGGTGTTTCTTCGTCAACGACGGTTTTGAGTAATTTTGCGATTTGTAACGAATCTAAATCCGCATCAGTGTTAATATGTATACCGCGATCAGCACCTAGCGCGAGAGCGGTTCTGACCTGTTCAACACAAGCAACCGTGCCGATGGATACCACCACTATTTCTGTTGCACTTCCTGCTTCTTTTAAACGTACAGCCTCTTCCACTGCAATTTCACAAAATGGGTTAATTGACATTTTTACATTGGCTAAATCAACGTTTGATTCATCCGCTTTAACTTTTACTTTAACGTTGTAATCGATGGCCCGTTTTACAGGCACTAATATTTTCATAACCACCTCATGTGTATTGGATGCAAATATAATGTTAATGTAATATTACATTAAGAAGTTAACATACGTGACAACTTCAGTTAGATAAGTCACTATAATTTACACTGTAATTACCCCACAGATTATTTGTATTTTTTATATCTGTGTATCACTCATAATAAAAAGAGGTGAAAAGTGGAACGAGAATCCATGGAATTTGATGTTGTTATCGTCGGCGCAGGCCCATCAGGTCTATCTTCAGCCATAAAATTAATGCAACTAGCTCAAGCTCAAAATAAAGAACTCATGGTCTGTGTTGTAGAAAAAGGTTCTGAAGTCGGCGCTCATATTTTATCCGGAGCAGTATTAGAAACTAAAGCATTAGATGAATTATTACCTAACTGGAAGGAGCTAGACGCGCCAATTAATACACCTGTAACAAAAGATGAAATTTACTACTTAACCAGTCATGATAAAGGAATAAAACTACCTAATATTATGACGCCTAAAACCATGCATAATGAGGGTAATTACATTGTGTCCATGGCGAATGTCACAAGATGGCTAGCAACCCAAGCAGAACAATTAGGCGTTGAAATTTTCCCAGGTTTTGCTGCAGCAGAAACCATTATTGAAGAAGGATGTGTCAAAGGGGTCATCACCGGTGATATGGGAGTTGCTGAAGATGGCACACATAAAGACAGTTTCATGCCCGGTATGGAATTACGAGCTAAATACACTATCTTCGCTGAAGGGTGTCGTGGTCATCTAGGCAAAACGCTCATTGAACGCTTTGAGTTAGATAAAGATTCAACACCACAACATTATGCAATCGGATTTAAAGAAATTTGGGATATTGACCCAGCTAAGCATCAACCTGGACTGGTTATACATACCGCTGGCTGGCCTTTAAATGAAGCCACCGGTGGAAGTTACTTATACCACGCGGAAAATAATCAAGTGTTACTCGGTCTAATTGTCGACTTAAACTATACCAACCCGCACTTAAGCCCCTTTGATGAATTTCAACAACTTAAACACCACCCTACTATCAAACAATATTTAAGTGGTGGCACACGTGTAAGCTATGGCGCTCGAGCCATTGCCAAAGGTGGATATCATTCCATGCCCAAAATGACAATGCCAGGCGCGGTATTGGTGGGGTGTGAAGCCGGTACGTTAAATTTTGCTAAAATTAAAGGTAATCATACTGCCATGAAATCGGGCATGTTAGCAGCCGAAGTTATCTTTAATAATATAGACAATGAAGTTAGTGATTTAACTGATTTCACGACACTATTTAAATCCTCTTGGTTATATGATGAGCTCTACAGATCACGAAATTTTGGACCTGCGATTCATAAATGGGGAAATATTGTTGGAGGCGCATTTAATACATTGGATCAAAATATATTTAATGGCAAATTGCCAATTAATTTATTTGATAACGATGCTGACCATTCCCAGATGAAAAATGCTAGCGAATCACAACCAATAGAATATCCAAAATATGATAATGAAATTAGCTTTGATAAATTAAGCTCTGTGTTTTTATCAAATACTAATCATGAAGAAGATCAGCCCTGTCACTTGCGACTTAATGATCCCGAATTACCCCTCAAATTTAATTTGGTTAATTATAACGAACCCGCTCAAAGGTATTGTCCTGCTGGTGTTTATGAAATAATTGAAGATAGTTCGGGTAATCCTAAATTTAATATTAACTCTCAAAATTGTATTCACTGTAAAACATGCGATATTAAAGAACCGAGTCAAAATATTAATTGGATAGTACCAGAAGGCGCAGGAGGCCCCAATTATCCAAACATGTAAAATATATTTTAATTTAATTTGAATATTGCTTATACTTGTTTTGTTAGAGTACGTTTTATTTTAATTTTAAATCTAAAAGGAAATTACATGAGTGATTTTACTGCTATACTTTTGCATACACGCCGGTTACAAGGGGCAACTAAAGAATTGTCTCTTGAAGAGTTAAAAGATGCACAAGAAAAACTAGCAAGTGTGGTCGAAAAACGTGTTGAGTTACAAGCTGCTGAAGAAGCATCAAAAGCAGAAAAAGCGGCACAAATCGAGGCCATTAAACAACAAATGTTAGCAGCTGGATTAGATATCTCTGATTTTGCCCCTAACTTAGAAACGAGTAAATCCACTAAGTCACGCCGTCGTGGCGCTAAACGACCAATCAAATATAGTATTTCTGTTGATGGTGTTAGAACTGATTGGACGGGTATCGGTCGTATGCCGGTAGTGTTTAGTGAAGCCTTATCATCCGGTAAACAATTAGAAGATTTTAGCGTTTAATGTTGTGTCACAGTAAAATTACAGCTCATGATGAATCATCATCTTGGGCTGTATTAATTCATGGGTTATTTGGCAGTCACGATAACCTTAATCTCTTAGCAAAAACCCTTTCATCCACACTAAATATAATACAGCTTGATTTACCTGATCATGGTCAGTCTCCTCGAACGGAGAAGTTTGATTTCCCATATTATTGTCAGATGATTATGGACACATTAGCTCATCATGAAATCGAAAAAGCCCATTTTATTGGGCATTCTCTGGGTGGTAAAATGTGTATGTATATTGCTTTATCTCGTCCAGAAATGGTTGCATCGTTGACTGTAGCTGATATTGCACCTGTTAACTACCCTCATCGCCATCAAGCAGTTTTGCATGCACTTGAAAAAGTTGATTTGACCCAGGTTCAAAATAGAAATGACATAAAACAGCAATTTAATTCATTATTGGACGATGAGGGAACACAACAATTTTTATTGAAAAGTTTATATAAAAACGAACAAGGTAATTGGAGTTGGCGCTTTAACCACCGTTTACTGGCACGAGACTATGATAAATTAATCGCTTGGCCAGAACTGTCAACTCAATACTATGGCCCTACGTTATTTATTAAAGGACAAGATTCTGACTATATAGTGATGGAATATCAGTCCACGATACTCAGTTTATTTCCTCACGCTACATCAAAGATAATTAATGGTACTGGTCATTGGTTACATGCACAAAAACCACTGGTGTTTAATCGTATTGTAGAAAATTTTGTAAATTCATCTATGTAATAGTTTGACATAGGACAAACAACTTTACACTTCTCAAATACAACGGATGCGAACTCGTTGATGGCTATGGTATAATGCTGAAAGAATTTACAGATATTAAATAGTCATGCTGACAGAACATTACGAACTCATCGAATCTATAGCACTTAATCTAGGCTTGTTTATACTATTTGTGTTAATGGGATATGCTATACACGATGTATTAAGTAAAAATGATGTACCACGCTATGGTAGGTTTGTTGCGTATGGTGTATTACTTTTAGGGGCTATGGGGTTTGTAGCTAAAGGTATTATCCAAATTTTCTGGCAGTCTAACGGCATAAATTAATTTATTGAGGTATTGAAATGGCAAGTGTGGGTTTATTTTTTGGTAGCGATACAGGTAACACTGAACACATCGCGAAAATGATCCAAAAACAACTAGGTAAAACATTAATCGATGTCCATGACATCGCAAAAAGCACTAAAGAAGAAATTGCTGAATTTGATTTACTAATGTTTGGTATACCGACTTGGTACTATGGCGAAGCTCAATGCGATTGGGATGACTTTTTCCCAGAGTTAGAAGAAATAGATTTTAATGATAAATTGGTCGCTATCTTTGGCTGTGGTGATCAAGAAGATTATGCCGAATATTTCCTCGATGCTATGGGTATGGTTAGAGATATTGTCGAAGCTCGCGGAGCAATTTTGATTGGTAAATGGTCTACTGAAGGATATGACTTTGAAGCCTCTAAAGGAATGGCTGATGATGAACATTTTGTGGGATTAGGTATTGATGAAGACCGCCAGCCAGAGTTAACCGAAGCACGAGTCAATGCTTGGTGTAGTCAAATCCAAGAAGAAATGTGTTTAGCGGAACTTTCATAAACATAATTATAGCACTTAGCTTTTATTACTTTACACATCACTTCCAAGTGGTATTACTCCCCTTTTGTAAAGTATTTGATAAAAGGGGCTGATTCTTTATCAGTCCCATATTATACTGTACTCATCTTTTGACACCGCGGATGAATAAGAATAATTATGGACCAGAACAAAGAATTAAAAAAAGCGGGCTTAAAAGTCACCTTACCACGTTTAAAAATCCTAGAGATTTTACAACAACCCAATAATCAGCATATCAGCGCTGAAGATGTATATAAAATTCTCCTAGACCATGATGAAGATATTGGTTTAGCAACGGTTTATCGTGTATTAAACCAATTTGATGATGCTGGTATTTTAATTCGTCATCATTTTGAAGGCGGTAAATCGGTCTTTGAAATTAGCCACAAAGAACATCATGATCATTTAGTGTGCTTACGTTGTGGTAAAGTCGTGGAATTTGAAGATCCTATTATTGAACGACGCCAAGAAGAAGTTGCAGAACAAAATAACATGAAACTCACCCACCATTCATTATATATGTACGGTGAGTGTAACGACCCAAATTGTGATGAAGATTAGTAGTTAACTAATCTTTATTATGTATTCAATGTTGTTATTGTTTAAATCCATCTTTTAAATGTATATCGATGGCATACAAGATATTAGACCTATTAATGGTACCTAATAATTCCCCGTTGTCATTAATCACAGGGTAAAGCTTATAACGCTCTTTAATGAAACGCTGAGTAAGCTCTAAAATAGAGTCATTCGGATTCACTGGATGCACTTCGTGAGACATAATTTCATACACGGTCGCCACTTGTTGACGATAATATGTCGATTCAAGCATTTGCATCAAGCAATCCTGCTCTGATAAAAAACCAATTAACTTACCTTTATCATCAATTACAGGCCCACCTGATTGTTTACTGGCTAGTAATAATTCAACTGCTTCAGCAACTGGCATATTGGGTTTGAACCTTACTGGATGTTTATTTATATAATCAACGACTTTTAAAGATTCCATAGACTGTTCTCCAAGCATTAGTAATTGATGACTATGTAGGGTTAAAGTAGTCATATATATTAATATAGAAGGTATTTGAAATAATGACTAGTATTATTTAATACATAAAGGAAATCAGCAGTGTAAATGACTTATTTCATCAATATTGTGATTGATACAATGTGAAATTCACAATGGCTTGTTCAATCGATATTTGATTAAAATGAAAATGCTTTGTTGCAGGTATTTGTGCTAATTGAGCCAGCGCATAATCAGGCACGGTACCAATAACAGGATACCCCCCATGAGTTTGTCGGTCCGGCCCCATAACAATTGGCTGGCCATCGGGTGGAATTTGAATCACACCTAACGCAAGTGCTTGTGAGGCAGTTTGTTTTGGCGCAGGAATAGGTTCATCACATATCAAACGTAGACCCATTCGATCTGCTTTGTTACTCACTTGCATAGTTTGCTCGGTCAATAAATAACGTGCATGCAGACTGAAATGTTGATATTGATAATTAGGGACAAAATCAATCTTGCTGCTCTGAAGTGAAACTGAATAACGTGCTGTCTGGTATGGTGTTATAGCGTTGGTTGGATTCATACCAAAATGTGGTTTTTCGAATATTGCATCCACATGAAATATATCACCGGTAATCATTGGTTTACCATTCGCTACCCCACCAAAGCGTTCACGATATACGCCACAGATTGAATCAAAATAACGCATGCATGACAGACGTGCTTTGAGTCCTATAATTAATTTTGTCCCTGGTGCCAACTCTTTTATACGTAATGGTTGTCCAGGTTTAACTAGGAGTGGTTGATTCATCGACACATACTGCTCATCGATACTCACCTGGGCCTCTTCTCCACACACAGTTATCCACATAGGTTGGTGGATCAGAAATTCACAGTCCCCAGAAATTTCCATTGCCACCAGTTGTGATTGTTGTAGGACTTTACTCGCGTGATAGTATTGATGAACTAGCAATGGCCCTGACTGAGTCACACCACTTAATCCGCTCATTGAACGACCTTGATCAACGATAAAAATGGGATGTTGAGTTAAGCGACATTCAATCATGCTATCAGATACTTTTTATTGCAAAAAACTGAACTGTATCACCACTTTGAAATGTCGCAGAGGGAGACTGTCGAATATCAAATAGAACATGCTCAGTGGTGCCTAAAATATGCCAGCCACCGGGACTAGATTCAGGGTATATACCACAATACGTTTCTGCGATAGCAACCGCACCCTTCGGCACTTTTAAACGTGGAGTGGAGAGTCGCGGTAGCTGTAAATGTTGAGGTAAACCCGACATATAAGGAAAACCAGGCATAAAACCATTTAATATCACCGTAAAAGTCAAACTACAAAATTGTTCAATCAATTGCTTCACTGAACACTGTGTCTTATCTGCCACAGCTTGTAAATCATATTCATCACTGAATGACATGCCAATTTGATGGTGTGAAGCGGATATGACTAATGAGGGATCCTCGGCATGAGAATATCTTGAGGTGATTATACTGTTAATGATTTGTTTGGCGGTATTGATATCATCCAAATGTCTGACCTTATTAGGCTCAAAATGAACGAGTGTTTCATTAAATCCAACTACAATATTAGTTAATCTGGTTCCAAACACGCGTTGCAATTCGTTAATCATCACGCAAAAGATGTGCGCTACCGACTTATTTTTATCCGCTGACGAATGATTCAAGCTAAACATCATCGTCGTGGGATTTACCCACTGTACCTCAAGAGGTAGGTTATTGTTCACCATAGTAAATTGTGAGTCGGTCATATTTATTAGCATTCTACATAAGTTGAGTAATGGCTTTTACAAGTTTGACAGCCGCAGGTGTATCAGAATGCACACATAAGGTATCAGCATTTAATACCAGAGATTGCCCACTAATTGTGGTAACAGATTGATGTTGGAGTAATTGGGATACTTGTGCCAATGCTGCTTTCTCACTAAGTACCGCACCAGGTTGAGTACGAGGTGCCAGCGTTCCATCATCCAAATAAGCACGATCTGCAAATACTTCAAACCAAATTGTCAAACCGTATTGGTCAGCATCTTTTACTAATAATGATGGATCACAGGTAGCGGGTAATACAATCGGTAAATCTAAGGCCATAGATTGCATCGCTTTAAAGGTTGCATGTCTTACTTCGTTATTTTTTACAATATCATGATACCAGGCGCCATGAGGTTTAACGTAATCACACGAAGTACCTGCAAACTCACACATTGAACGCAACATACCGACTTGGTAATGCAGTAAAGCAACCAGCTCATCGCTCGTTAATGCCATATGTCGTCGGCCAAATCCTTGTCTATCGGGGTAACTCGGATGAGCACCAATAGTAACATTATGCTGGGTGGCTAATTGAATAGCACGTTGGATATGAACGGGATCACCGCCATGAAAACCACAGGCGATATTAGCTAAATCAAGATGCGGCATGACACCTTTATCGACTGGCATCGTATACGCCCCAAAACTTTCGCCCAGATCACAATTTAATTTCATTATTACGCCTTTATCTATCAATGCTGTATGATAGTAATATGTTATTAATTCAATGTCAGTCACTATGCTAAAAATCGGTCAAATTAACACCTTAATCATTCATGAAGTTCTTGAAAATGGATACACTTGTGTCAGTGCATCACATGAAAACGACACCGAAGAGTTCATAACCTATGTGTATCTTGCTGCAAAAGGCAGTACTTTGAGTGTAGGTGATCAGATAGAGGCTTTTGTATTCATTGATAAACAACAACAATGTGTCGCAACGTTCAAACAGCCAAAAGCAATGAGTGGTGACACAATGCTCCTTCAAGCTACCGGCATGACGGATTTTGGTGCATTTTTTGACTGGGGTTTAGAACAAGACCTACTCGTACCTATTCAATATCTTCAAAGTCCGGTGATCATTGGTATGCCCTACTATGTGCATGTCTTTTATGAAAATGATTCACAACGAGTACTTGGGGCAACCAAATTACATCGCTTTTTTAGCGAGACTGATGCTTACGGCCAACTTAAACAGGGTGAGACAGTAACATGTCAAGTGTGGCATATTACCGATCTTGGCTATAAAGTCAGGATCAATGATGCGCTTTTAGGCGTATTATTTAATGATCAGGCTTTAGCTAAGCATGCAGTGGGTGACGAATTTAATGCGTGGGTAAAAGCGATCCGTCCCGATGGTAAAATAGATATTACCCAACTACAAGATAACCCCAAAAGTCGCATGTCTTTACAAGAACAAATCATCGCAGATTTACAAGCACATGATGGATTATCAACACTGACGGATAAAAGCTCTCCGGAGGATATCGCATATAAATTTAACGTATCCAAAGGCGCTTATAAAAAAGCCATTGGCACACTATTTAAACAAAAACGTATATCATTAACTAAAGACGCGATTAAATTACTTTAACGGTCCGTCTTATTTACAAGAAAATATAACACAGAGGAAAAATATCAATGTCAGATAATATGCAAGCAACGGTATCTTGGACTGGAGATTTAGGCTTTGACTGTACCATGGGAACTGGGGAATCATTACACTTAGATGGTAATAAACAAGCGTTGTCTCCCATGCAAGCAGTACTCATGGCAGTGGGTGCATGTTCATCAGTTGATGTGGTAGAAATTATGAAAAAATCTCGCCAAGATTTTACTGATTGCCGCTGTGAACTGACTGCAGAGCGTGCCACTGATGCGCCACGCGTATTTACTAAAATTCATGCTCACTATATTGTGACAGGCAATAATATTAATGAAAAACATCTCGCCAGAGCAGTACAACTATCAACAGAGAAATATTGTTCAGTAATGCTGATGTTAGACAAGACTGTTGATATAACCACAAGTTACGCAGCGGAAGCTTAGTGACCTGCCTATCGACATCAATATGTGTTGTTCAATGAGTTTTCTCGGAAAGTTTCGATAAAATTAAAGTCAGGTTTTAGCCATAATGAATGATTGTGTCGTAGATTAATAATAACAATACTATATAACTAGTATTATGTATCCGCGACACAATCAATACTGGCAGTTACTCTTTTGGCAAATGTTTAAATGTTTTCACTCCCATTGCTTCCAATTTATTTCCCATACTCACAATGGAGCCTCTCCCCGTAGATAGCTTCTTCATTGCATTTTCATAGGTATTTTGGGTCATATTGATCTGTTTCCCTATTTTCTCCATTTCTTGGACAAAACCTGCAAGCTTATCGTGAAGTTTTGTCGCTTGTTCGGCAATTTCTTGAGACATATTGATCCGTTTTTCAGTTTGCCAAATGTTGTTAATGGTTTTTAATGCAATCATTAAGTTACTTGGGCTCACCAACATAATATTTTGCTGTAGTGCATCATTGATTAAATTAGGGTCTTCATTTAATGCTGTTTGAAATGCAGCTTCTGATGCTAAAAACAACAATACATAATCAAGTGACTCAATCCCATACGCACGACTATAGTCTTTTTGAGATAACCCTTTCACGTGCTGTCTAATTGATTGTAAGTGAGCTTTACAATAAGACGCACGTGTTGAATCATCCGTTGCCTTAAACATCCTCTCATATGCGGTAAGTGATACTTTTGAATCAATTATCACCGCTTTATTGTTTGGTAAGTTGACGACGATATCTGGTTGTAATAATCGCCCTTGATCATCACGTATCGACACTTGACGAATAAACTCTTGGCCTTCCGTTAATCCACAGTTAGATAAAATAGATTCCAACACCACCTCACCCCAGTTTCCTTGTTGTTTATTATCACCTTTAAGCGCTTCAGTGAGAGCTAATGCTTGTACATTGATCGTTTCATTAAGCGTTTTAAGGCTGTGGATTTCTTGTTTCAATGCAGCGCGTTCTAAGCCCTCTTGACGAGACTGTTGAGATATCTGGTGTTTAAACTCATCTAGTTTGGCTTGCAGCGGTTGAACGACTTGGTGCATTGATTGTTGATTAACATGGGAAAACTGTTTGGTTTTTTGTTCAAAAATTTGATTGGCTAAGCGTTCAAATTTATCAGATAGTTGCTGCTCAGCTTGTTGCATGATGGCCATTTTTTCTTTAGAAGACTGCTGTAAAGATTGCAGTGAAGCACTTAATGCCCCGTTAGCGACTTTATATTCGGTATTAGCTTCTTGTAGTGACGTAAGTTGCGCATTCATCGTCTGCATATAATAATCCTGCTTTGCGCGTAAAACAGACTGCGTAAACCAATACGTTATTGCACTACTCACTATGATTGAGGATATCAGTACCCACCATAAATTAGTGATAATGATGTTGGTAAGCTGTTCTACAAATATCGTCATACATTGCACCTTTAAAAAACAAAAAACGCCGCAGAGGCGACGTTTTATAATATATCAAAGCACTGTATGTAAATACAGTTTATTTATCAGCTATTGAACTAATGCTTATTCGCCTTTCAGCGCCGCATCTAAATCAGCAATTTTGGCTTTCCAAATAGCCGGACCTGTTTCATGCGCATTACTACCGGTAGAGTCTACCGCAACGGTTACAGGCATATCTTCGACTTCAAATTCATAAATCGCTTCCATACCTAAATCTTCAAATGCCACAACACGTGATTTTTTAATTGCTTTGGATACCAAGTAAGCTGCACCGCCTACCGCCATTAGATAAACTGATTTATGTTTTGCAATACTTGCAACTGTTGCTGGACCACGCTCCGCTTTACCAATCATGCCTAACAAACCAGTTTGTTCAAGCATCATATCGGTAAACTTATCCATACGCGTTGCTGTTGTAGGGCCGGCAGGGCCTACTACTTCATCACCTACGGCATCGACTGGGCCAACATAATAAATGAAACGATCAGTCAAATCGACACCATCTGGCAAACCTTCGCCATTTTGTAGCATGGTTTGGATACGCTTATGTGCCGCATCACGTCCTGTTAACATTTTACCTGATAACAAGACCGTCTCGCCGACTTTCCAATCTAAAATAGATGCTTTGGTAAGTTCATCCATATTCACACGACGAGTGTTTTCGCTCACTTCCCAAGTCACTTCAGGCCAATCTTCTAATTTTGGCGCTTTTAAATCTGCCGGGCCTGAACCGTCTAAATAAAAATGGGCATGACGTGTCGCTGCACAATTTGGGATCATGACCACCGGCTTTGAGGCAGCATGCGTCGGTAACGATTTAATTTTTATATCGACCACAGTGGTTAACCCACCTAGACCTTGCGCACCAATACCTAAATCATTGACCTTTTTAAAGATATCAACACGTAGTTTTTCTTCGGTAGTTTCAGGACCCCGCGCAATTAGCTCTTGAATGTCAACAGGATCCATCAGAGATTCTTTAGCTAATACACCCGCTTTTTCAGCAGTACCACCAATACCTATGCCAAGCATACCTGGAGGACACCAGCCCGCTCCCATAGTGGGTAAGGTTTTAACTACCCATTCAGCAATATCGTCGGAAGGATTGAGCATAACCATTTTTGATTTATTTTCACTACCGCCACCTTTTGCGGCGATCATAACTTCGATTTTATCACCCGCCACCATATCGATATGCACCACTGCAGGGGTATTATCTTTGGTATTTACACGAGCACCTGCAGGATCGGCAACAATCGATGCACGTAAAGGGTTATCAACGTTATTATAAGCTCTACGAGTCCCTTCATCGACCATTTCTTGAACGGTTAAATCATGCTTATCGAATTGTACTTGCATCCCAATTTTCACAAAACATGTCACAATACCAGTGTCTTGACAAAGTGGACGCTTTCCTTCGGCTGACATACGTGAATTGATTAAAATTTGTGCCATTGCATCTTTTGCCGCTTGGCTTTCCTCCCGCTCATAAGCTGCTTCTACTGCCTTAACATAATCCAAAGGGTGGTAATAAGAAATGAACTGCAATGCATCTTCGATGCTATCGATAAAATCTTGTTGGCGAATGACTGTCATGCCGACTCCATAAATTAAGTGATCCTAAGTACATGATCATCAGTTAATATTTAGCATATAATAGTACCTTGTGTTGCAACACAACAAAAGTCTTAACCTTACAACTTTGGTGTCAAATACGTGCTAACAATAAAAACATTATCTGAGTTTGCCCATATCCCTTCGCAAATTTTATTTAGCTATCTTGCTTCGGAGCCACAAAGTATTTTACTCGATAGTACAAATAATACTGGAGATGATGCCCGCTTTGACATTTTACTTAGCCACCCTGTCGCCACCTATTCGATGCAATATACTCAAGGGCACTTATCGGTAAATGATAAATTCGATGCACAAATAAGTGCAGAGACACACACTGACATCACTCAGCAAACCGATCCATTTGTCGCGTTATCACTCTTGCATACGGCTATTTTTGATGGTTCAGACGCGCCCACACTCACATTAACGAGCGAACAACAGCAACTGGCCAACCAATTACCATTTTTGGTAGGGGCTGCAGGATATGCTGGGTATGACGCAGGACGGGTATTAGAAACATTACCTTCTATTAATCCTGATGAATATCAGACACCGGATTTTCAATACAGTATCTACTTACATAGTATAATCTATGATAAACAACAATCTACGTATTATCTGGTCAGTGACGAGCGTGCCACCGTCTTTGTTGATGCCACCATGAAAGCATTAGCAAATATTACTGTGGAGATGACACCTTTTAAACACACATTATCACATTTACCCTCTTTTGCATTGTCTAGACCGTGGCAAGCTAACATGGATAAAGCTAAATACATTCAACAACTCTCAAAGATACAAGAGTACATAATTGCTGGAGACTGTTATCAAACAAATTTTGCTCAACGTTTTACCACGCAGTATCGCGGGCATGAATATGATGCCTACTTACAATTAAGAGAAAATAATAATGCCCCGTTTTCGGCCTTTATTAATACATCTCATGGTGCGATTTTATCTATATCTCCCGAACGTTTTATCCAAGTTCATAATGATTGTGTCGAGACGAAACCGATTAAAGGTACTATGCCACGCTATGCTGATCCTAAGATGGACCAAGCTTCCGCCGAGCAGCTGTTGCAAAGTGAAAAAAACCAAGCCGAAAATTTGATGATTGTGGATTTATTACGAAACGATTTATCTAAACATTGTGCACCTCACTCCGTTAAAGTGCCAAAGTTATTTGCCCTCGAATCGTACCCCGCTGTTCATCATATGGTGTCTACAGTCACAGGCAAATTAGCACAAGAAAGTTCTATTTTTGAGTTGTTGTCGGGCGCATTTCCAGGCGGGTCTATCACAGGTGCTCCCAAAGTACGAGCGATGGAAATCATTGAAGAACTAGAACCACACCGACGTAATATCTATTGCGGTGCGATTGGTTACATCGGGATCCGCCATGATGTAGATTCCAATATTTGTATTCGCACATTATTATGCGAACAAGGACAGATCTTTTGCTGGGCCGGCGGCGGGATCGTGCTAGACTCAGAAGCAGAGCAAGAATATGATGAGACGCTTGCTAAAGTGTCAAAAATATTACCTATACTTAAACAGGAACACGATTGGACAAAACCACATTTTTAAAAGCCTTTCATCACTGTCGCCTCATCCCTAATGAACAAGATTTTCCGGCGTCAGCATCTGCATTTGAGACCAAACGAAATGCTGCGGTGTTAGTCGTATTAGTCGAAAGAGAACATGGTTTAAACGTGGTGCTTACTCGCCGCGCCGCCCATTTAAAACATCATGCCGGTCAAATATCATTCCCAGGTGGTAAACATGAAAATACAGATATTGATTTACAATATACGGCATTACGTGAAACTCAAGAAGAAATTGGATTAAACCTTACTTCATCTAATATCGTCGGCGCAATAGGAAATTACAGCACTATATCTGGATTTAGTGTCACACCATACATCGCCATAACCGACGATATTCCTCCGTTACAAATAGATAAGAATGAAGTTGAATATGCGTTTGAAGTCCCTTTGGCGCATTGTTTAGCACCACAGAATTTATTATCTCATCCAGTTACACGCTTAGAGCAGACCTATCAGGTCTATTTTATACCTTGGGAAAACACCTATATATGGGGAGCAACTGCAGGTATTTTAAAGAACCTATCCAACCATATTTTAGGTAATGGTTAACATAAAGTATCTTTAGATAAAGTCATCAATACTCTGCGCGAAACGGGTAAAGATATGAAAAGTAAATAAAAGGAAACCGCTCATGGCGGTTTGGCTGTCAATATTGTCGAATGCTAAAAGCAATTAACGTTTATATGTCCCGTTATTTAACTGGTAACGTTAAGTCTTTAAACATTTTCTCTACATCTTCATTAGTTTTTAACATCATAGCCTTCTCTACTACTTGTTTAGTCAAGTGCGGAGCGAAGCGTTCGATGAATTCATACATATAACTACGTAAGAAATTACCTTTACGGAAACCTATTTTAGTCGTGGAATAATCAAACAAGTGACTTGCATCAATTTTAACTAAATCACTATCAAGTTCATGATCCACAGCCATTGAAGCAATAACACCTATGCCTACACCTAATCGTACATAAGTTTTAATGACATCCGCATCGGTAGCAGTAAAAACAATTTTTGGAGATAAACCGGCTTTACCGAAGGCTTGATCAAGTTCACTTCGCCCTGTAAAACCAAATACATAAGTCACTAAAGGATACTTGGCAATATCCTCTATCGATAACGTAGATATTTGTGCCAATGGATGATCTTTCTTGACGATAACACTTCGGTTCCAGTGATAACATGGCAACATGACTAGGTCATTATATAAATGCAATGACTCCGTTGCGATGGCAAAATCAGCTTCACCTTTAGCGGCTAAATCACTTATTTGTGACGGTGTTCCTTGGTGCATATGCAAAGAGACTTCCGAATATTTATCCATAAAGCCTTTGATTACATCAGGTAAAGCGTAGCGTGCTTGTGTATGTGTCGTCGCAATATTTAATTTACCTTGATCGGGTAAATTATGTTCTCGAGCAACGGCTTTAATACTTTCAACTTTGGCCATGATTTCACGTGAAATTTCGATCACTTCTTTACCGGCATCACTCACATGGGTCAAATGCTTACCACTGCGTCCAAAAATTTGAATACCCAGTTCATCTTCAAGCATTCTTACTTGTTTACTGATCCCAGGTTGGGAAGTAAAAAGACTCTCAGCTGTAGCCGAAACATTGAGGTTGTTATTGACGACTTCTACAATATATTTTAACTGTTGTAATTTCATGGATTCATGGATTCATGGAGTTATAAACTTATAATCAAAATCTATAACGAACCTGACTAAATTGCTAGTGCTTTCTGCTCTAACATTTAATAAATTTAAAAAATAAACATAAATAATCAATCATTATACAGTTTGTATTATTACTTTAATTTTCGACCATTTCTAAAAACGCCTGAGTAGTCACTGACAGTTGCTGATAAGGATTAGTGATAATCCCTACTTTTCGTTGTAATTTAGATTCATTTAAAGCGATACAGACTAATCCTAATTCTTCCATACGTTGTGAAGATAACTGCGGCACGATTGCAATACCAATTTGCCGTTTCACCAATTGTCCTAGCGTACCAATCTGTGATGCCTCTGCAATGATGTGCTGTGTTATTTCCTGCTCTTCATATACGCTATCGATAAACACACGTAAATTACTATTTCTATTCATCACCACCATATCAAAAGTGGCAATATCATGTAGAGTCAATGTCCGGTGTTTAGGTTGATTCAATGGATGACTAGCATGCATAACAACCACAAATTGGTCGGTAAATAGTGGTGTGAAAGTGATGTCTAAGTTATGTTTAGGTTCAAATGTAAATCCACATTCCACTTTCCCCTCTTGCACTAAATCAATGACCTTTTCTACGACTACATCTTCAATTTTAATCGAGATATTAGGGTATAAAATATGAAATTGATATAGATATTCCGGTAAATACCGTTCAGCAAATGATGGCATCGCCGCCACACTTAAGGTACCAGTTTGCTTAGCAAAAACCGCTTGGATTTGTGCCATTGCATCTTGATATTCAGTATGTAATCGCTGTGCAATGGGTAAGAAAGCTTCCCCCTCTTTAGTTAGTGCGACGGTTCGGGTAGTGCGAGTAAATAATTCTCCCCCCAGAATATCTTCACATTTTTTTATAGCTGATGATAGCGCCGGCTGTGTCACATGCATCTTTATAGCAGCTTCTGCAAAATTATGTGATTGAGCCATCATAAGAAATGCTTGTAATTGTTTAAATGAAAGTGACATTCGATACACCCACCATTAATAAATAATATTTATTAATATTCAATATAAATTAATTTTACAAATTATTAAACTTTTTTATACTAAACTAGTTAACAACATCTTATCCAACACATGGAGCACGAAATGGCAGGTTTTGACAAAGTAGTAACGAGTTATGCCGAAGCAATGGCAGGTTTAGAAGATGATATGACAGTCATTGCAGGTGGTTTTGGCTTATGTGGTATTCCAGAAGGCCTCATCGCACAAATTAAAACCATGCAAACTAAAGGGTTAACAATTGTTTCTAATAATTGTGGTGTCGATAGTTTTGGACTAGGGATCTTATTAGAAAACAAACAAGTCAAAAAAATGGTGTCTTCATACGTTGGTGAGAATGCTTTATTTGAACAACAATTACTTAATGGTGAGTTAGAAGTTGAGCTGACTCCTCAAGGTACATTAGCTGAAAAAATGCGTGCGGGTGGTGCAGGAATACCCGCATTTTACACCGCGACTGGCTATGGCACTCCGGTTGGCGAAGGTAAAGAATCACGCGAATTTAATGGTAGACCTTATATATTAGAAGAATCCATCACCGGTGATTTTGCGATTGTTAAAGCGTACAAAGCCGACCGCTATGGTAACTGTATCTATCGTCATACCGCTCAAAATTTCAATCCAATGGCCGCAACAGCCGGTAAAATTACGGTATTAGAAGTGGAAGAAATTGTCGAACCCGGTGAACTTGAACCCAGTCAAATCCATACCCCAGGTATTTATATTGATCGCGTCATTCAAGGGTGTTTTGAAAAACGTATTGAACGTAAAGTATTGGCTAAATAAGGAGTATTCCATGGCATTATCAAGAGACCAAATCGCAATGCGTGTGGCACAAGAATTCCAAGACGGTGATTATGTAAATCTAGGAATTGGGATCCCGACACTTGCCGCTAATTTTGTTCCAGACAATATTGAAGTGATGTTGCAATCTGAAAATGGGTTACTTGGCATGGGCCCCAACCCAACAGAAGAACAGCTTGATGCAGATATGATTAATGCAGGAAAAGAGACCGTCACTGCGGCTACTGGTGCCAGTATCTTTAATTCCGCTGAAAGTTTTGCCATGATCCGTGGAGGGCATGTCGATTTTACGGTATTAGGTGCCTTTGAAGTAGATGTATCAGGTAATATCGCATCATGGATGATCCCAAATAAACTTATTAAAGGTATGGGTGGGGCTATGGACTTAGTGGCAGGCGCGAAGAACATTATAGTGACTATGACTCATGCGGATAAACATGGTAATTCGAAGCTTCTACAAACCTGTACCTTACCTCTAACTGGTGTCAACTGTATTACTCGAATTATTACTGACTTAGCCGTGTTAGAAGTAAAACAAGGCGCATTTCATTTAACTGAGCGCGCACCAGGGGTCAGTGTTGACGAGATTAAAAGTAAAACAGCAGGTGAACTAGTAGTACCTAATGAAGTTCCTGAAATGGTATTTGCTTAACTCTATGTATCATTGATGATAATTTAGAGTGAAATATGTAAACGGGTATCTACCCGTTTTTTATTTTATACATAGACCTCAGGATTGAATGCTTTTCTTCATGTCCTTTGAGTCCAAAACCTACAAGAAACACACTAGCATCAATATAAACAATCTCCACATCTTCAATCTATCATTTAAATTTGTCATTGTTATAATTGCCAACTAATCAACATATATAAAAATAGTACAGGTTCTCTGTATTTGTTATAATTGTTATCTACTTAGCGCTGGCGCTACATTAATTGCAACAAGGCATGCTTTTGACATTTTCAGACCTCAATCTTGATCACCGTATTGTTACTACGCTGACTAATAAACATTTTACTGAACCGACACCCGTTCAAGCGAATACTATTCCTTACGCGATGATTGGTAGAGATATCTTATGTTGTAGTAAAACGGGCTCAGGCAAAACATTTGCATTTGTATTACCGATAATACACCGATTGATGAATCAAAAATCCTTTGCCAAACGTGATGCTAGAGCTTTAATACTTGCACCCACCCGAGAGTTAGCCAAACAGGTCTATCTTGAGGTTCGAGCATTAGTGTCTGCCCTGCCTCTTAAAGCCCAACTCGTGGTAGGCGGCGAGAACTTTAATGATCAGGTCAAAGCATTACGCCATAATCCACAAATTATTGTAGGGACTGCAGGTCGAGTTGCTGATCATTTATCTGGAAGAACCGTTTTTTTGAATGGTTTAGAAATACTCGTATATGATGAAGCTGACCGTATGCTTGATTTAGGGTTCGCTAAACAGTTATTAGAGATTAATCAAGCTGCAGATCATCGTAAACGTCAAACAATGCTGTTTTCTGCCACATTGGATAGCCCATCATTAACTCATCTAACTGATACATTGCTAAAACAGCCAGAAAAAATCATGTTAGATAGTAGTTTCACTATTCATAGTGATATTACTCAACAATGGTATTTTGCCGATCATATCGAACATAAACATGCGTTGTTAGCGGCTATATTGAATGAAGTAGAACATAATCAGGCAATTGTGTTTTGTGCCACGCGTGAAGATACCGTGAGATTAAAAGACTTACTCAATGAAGCCAATTTAGATGCGATTGCATTAAGTGGAGACTTACTGCAAAACCAACGTGCTCATGTGATGTCGAGTTTTATTTCAGGTCAACACTCGGTTTTGGTCACCACCGACGTTGCTTCACGTGGGTTAGATATGAAAAAAGTCTCTTTAGTAGTGAATTTTGATTTACCCAAATTAGCTGAAGAATATGTTCATAGAATTGGTCGAACTGGCCGTGCTGGAGCCAAAGGGCTGGCTATTGCACTGGTAGGTCCAAGAGATTGGACCGCGTTTACACACATACAACGCAACGTAGGCAGTGATATTACGATTCAGTCATATCCACAACTACCTGCTAAATTTACTGGTTACAAACTGCAAAACACCACGTCAAACAATACATCAGCGCCTAAAAAGAAGGTGAAAAAATCGATAACTAAAGTGTCTAAAAAACGTATCGATACAACGCAAGGCGTCGAAATGGGTCATGTCATGATCAAACGTAAACCCAGAAACGATATTATTTTAAATGATGATACAACAGAAGATGGTGAAGATTAATACTCCCACCATCCTTCTTGCCACCATTTTACAAACTCATCAAAATCGATTGAACCGTCATGGTTGTCATCAATCAAGTTAAAGCCCTCTTCCACAGCTGAAACTTTTGTTTTAGGGCTTAATACTGTTAATAACTCAATAAATTCTGGCAACTCAATTAAGCCATTACCATCTTTATCAAAGAAATTAAATTCCGCTCGAATATCTGCTAATTGTTGTTCAGTCAACTTTATATCTTCCATAATAAAACTAAAACTTATGAATAATGAATGTAGGGCTATCATACCTGATTAATTTCAAGCGACAACTATCCAAAAGTCTAAATATTTGACTTACCCATCGCCGCTCTTCGAGCTCGACGCTCAGCCCCTTTTTCTTGTCGACGCTTTTTCATTGCGTTATGTGCATCACTGCCGACATGTGATTCATTGCGAGCTTGAGCTAACTGAACCTGTTTTTCACGTTCACGAAAACGCTCAATTTGTTCTTCAGTGTGAGTGCCTGCACATTTAGGACAAGATACACCTGCCTCAAACTCAGGCGCCGCTTTATCTTCAGCGGTAATCGGTAGACGACAAGCATAGCACTGATCATAAATACTTTTTTCTAGATCATGGTTAACCGCAACGCGATTATCAAAGACAAAACAATCGCCTTCCCACAGACTATCTTCTTTAGGTACATCTTCAAGATATTGTAAAATGCCGCCTTCAAGGTGATAGACTTCATCGAAGCCCTGTTCTTTTAAATAAGCGGTAGATTTTTCACATCGGATCCCTCCCGTACAAAACATCGCCACTTTTTTGTTTTTTTCAGGGTCTAAATTTTCTTTTACATATTGTGGGAACTGTCTGAACGTGTCCGTTTTAGGATCAATAGCATGTTTAAACGTCCCAATTTCAATTTCATAATCATTTCGAGTATCAATCACTGTCACATCAGGATCAGCAATTAACGCATTCCAATCAGATGGCTTAACATAGGTTCCTACCGTTTTTAATGGGTCAATACCTTCTACACCCATCGTCACAATCTCTTTTTTGAGTTTGACTTTGGTGCGATAAAACGGCGGTTCATCATGTAATGATTCTTTTGTGGAAACCGGATTCAAACGACTATCTTCATTTAAATAGGCTAACAAGTTATCAATACCTTCTCGTGGCCCAGATATAGTGCCATTAATCCCTTCTTGGGCGAGTAGTAAAGTACCTTTGATATGGTTATTGAGCATCACGTCAAGCAGTGGTTGACGCATTTCTTGATAATTTTCGAGCGTGACAAATTTGTACAACGCACAAACGATGGTTTGGGACATATTATTGTTTCCTTGCGAAATGGATCGTAAATCCAGGGCAAAATTGAAAGTTAATTATACGTAAAATAGTGCAGGAATGCGAATAAAACCTTACATTTTGTAAGGTTCTTTAACATAGATAAAACGCCACAGTGGTCACAACGTTATTCAAGAAAAGTCAATATAAGCAGAGTATGTATTAAATTTCAGCTTGTACAATCGCGCCCTTACCGACACCTTCAAAAGCAATCACTTTGACATGTGTGGCATCCGTACGACGGATCTGTTCTTCCAATAGATATTGAGCTAAGCATTCAACAGTAGTATCTCTATCGACAATTTCACATTCATTTTTTGCAATCGCCATTTCAAAATATCCTTGTGAAGATTCATAAGCAAAGGCGACGTGGGTAGTATCATTGATTGCTCCAAATTGGGAATGCAATGTCGCTATGCTTACTTGATCTTCTGCTGAACCAATATAAATATCGGCCCACCGAGCTGCCCAATAAGATTCTGCTTCTAGTGACTCTTGGCCATCTACAATAATGGTCACTTTAGAACGATGGCCATGCGCAATTCTTTGGCAGTTGCCATCATGTTTCTTAAGGCCATGAGTATAATGATAAAATGGTGTGTTGATGATTTCTGCACGGAGCAATAATTCGATCCCATCAACATTATCAGGTAAATGTAGTGCTAGCACATCTTTTAAATACGCGCCTACGCTGTCCATCGTAACCGCATCAGCATAAATAAAAGCATATGCCTCATCAGGACAATACAAATGAATTGATTGCTCATTAGGTCGGTGGAAGTTGACTTTAACCATATCATCGCTTAAATGTGTGATATCAGTAAAACGATGTTCTGCAGGGACCAATAATTTATGATCAATATATTGATCAATTAACCCTTTAAGCTGTTTTTTCACGATCCCAAAATCTTGGACCATACTTTCTTCATTTAGCTCACCCGCAAGCATGACATCCACTATCCAGCTTTCTCCTACCATACCTCGTTCTGGGCAAAGATAAGAAAAATCCATCACAGTTAAATCATTCACAAATAAGTGCATTGCTTAGTCTCGTTAGTCGTTATCAGCTTTGGATAACTGATCTTTTAAATTCGGCGGGATCCCTTTGATAACCAAAGTATCCGAAATAGGGTCATAGTGTACTTTATCTCCCAATAAATTACGATCAAAGCTCACAGTGACACCGCCACCCTGTCCAGAAAACTTAGCAAGTGGTTTTAATGCCGCACGGTCAGGTTGGAATATAGGTTCTAAAGGCTGCTCTAAATGCGCATTAAACACACTAAAATCTGATTGCTGTTCTTCATTTTTAGGTAATTTCGCAGATAACTCAGCGACATTGATGTCTTCGCCCGATGCAATTTTTTGCTTATAATAATCAGCGACGACGCCGCGGGTTAATTGCTTTTCTTCTGTCGATAAATGCTCAGTGGCTAAATAATCATCAACCTGTGCGATAAGCTGTTTATTTTGTGCCTTAATATCTACTTTTTCTTCACAGCCAACAAAACGCATAAAGAAATCTGACACTTTTCTTCCCATTCGCCCTTTAATAAAGCTAATGTAACGATATAGTTCTGGCTGCGTCGCATATTGAGTTAAATCAAGACGAACTGCTAATTGCATCTTTGGCACATCAAGGTGATCAGAATAACTCAATTCTAATTCATCGGTCACTTCAACGTGTTGTTTGGTATTTAATAGCGCAATTAATAAATATTCCGTTGCTAAAAATTCATAATGGACAAAAACAATATAACCGGTCTCAACTAAGCCATCTTCCACTAAGGCTTTGATTAATAATTGGCTAGCACCTTTAGATAAATCAATAAAATGCTCAGCATCGGTAATTGCATTACCTAACAGTTCTTTGAAAGTAGGTCCTGTGGTTTCCTGCGCCGCCGATTCAGTGTCAGCAGAGGCATCCTGCTCAAATGCGAAATCTGTTTCTTGAGGGTGTGACATACTAAAGCCCCCCACTCCTTTACCTGGTTTGGAATTAAACGCTTGGTTGATTTCATGGGCTAAGGTTTCAGTAGATTGAGTGACTTCAAAACAGGCGTTTTTGGGCGTTAACTCTAATCGCTGTTGGGCGTTAATAGATAGTTGATGCATGACAAAATGCTTGATAATCGCGCTCATGGTAAATTCACTGTTGGTGATAATCGTGATTGCTATTATAATCGATATTATTCATATAGTTCAGATATTTCGTAGTGTCTGTTCTTAACTAAGACACAAATAAAGAGTAAAGCCCTATGCCACAACAATCTCAGTATAATGATGCCCAATTCGAAGTGATACTAAACGATGTTCTAGCATGTTTAGAAAAGCATCAAGCTACCCGAGATTTATCCTTGATGGTCCTAGGTAATGCCGTTACTCATATATTTTCACACCAAGTAGATGAACGTATCCGCACACAAATGGTCGAACAGTTTTGTTCAGTATTAACTCGCAGTGTAAAGGGATAATTGATGATATTAGCAGAGTCTCCGCGCCGTCAAACCGTTTCAAAATTAGTTAGTTGGGGACACTGGTTTGCTTTTTTTAATATCATATTAGCTTTGGTGATCGCTTCCATTTATGTTTTCTCAGCGCCCATTCCCCACAGTTTATTAGGTCAAATATTTCTTTTTGCTAATTGGTTTGGTCATATTAGTTTTATTACTTTTATAAGCTTTGTCATATTAGTGCTGCCATTATGTTACGCCCTAGAAAATACTCGCTTTGTTAAATCTTATGCCTCATTTGTTTCTGCATTAGGATTGGCGCTATTAGCCTTTGATGCATTATTGTTTAACCGAACAGGATTACATATTAGTTTGAGTTCTAGCGAGCTCATCGTCACTGAGACCAACTTACAGATTGCTGCTTTTTCATGGCAAGAATGGAGTTTTTTTAGTTTATTATTTGTTGTATGGTTCGGTTTTCAACTACTGATGGCTAATGCATTATGGAAACGCATTGAACGTTTTAGACGTCGTCGTATTGGACAATCAGTCATTGCTTTATTTTTACTGAGTTTTGTTGGATCACACGGTATGCACGTCTGGGCAGATGCACGTTTATATCAACCTATAATGCAACAAGACAACATGTTTCCTTTATCTTATCCGTCGACAGCTAAAACGACTCTGTCTCGATATGGCATGTTAGATCTAGCAGATTACGCACAACAAAAATCAGTACAGTTCACATATAATATAGAGAGGTTAGACTATCCTAAAGAACCTTTATATTGTCCAATTGCACAAGATAAAGCATGGTTAGTCGTTTATTTAACAGAATCGATTGAGTTGGATAGTCAATTTGCACAAAATTGGTCTAGTGCCCCCTACTTCCGTCCGATGAATAATATAGAGACATTAGTAAAAACGAGCTTATTTAGTTTGCCAAATTTATATCATCAATATATCAATGATATGACACCGGTGCTGATAGATGTTTTATCAGGCTATAAATTACCTATTAATATGTATAGTCCTTCTAATACCGGGTTTACGCATAATAAAACCTCAACGTGGGATTTTACCGAACTAAAATCAGCACTTAATGCAAATAACGTCATTCCAGGTGTTACGTTTGCATATATTAATGCACAACAATGGTCAGAAATATCAGACACGGTGCTAGCGCTTTCAATTAATGAAGTGAAACAACATGTGTTGTTATTAAATCCTGCGAATGTCAATAACCCGATGGGTGCTGCTTTGAGTAATAGTGAAATTGCAGATACTGTAATGATAGATGAAGATATCGTACCTAGTATCTTTACTAATTTAGGATGTGATGTGGATGTCACACAATACTCAACAGGACAGAATGTATTTGCGGCAACGCGGAATTGGCAAATCACCACTCAAAATAATGCCCTCATTTTAATAAGTGATAACACAATAACTGAGATAAAACGTAATGGATTAACAAAAGTGACGTCTGCTGTCACAGGAAATGAGTTAAATCAGACTCTCAATACCGATATGTTTAATCGTTCAATTAAACATTTAAGTCAATTTTCTCAAATTAAATGAAGACACTCTCTTAGTTCATTGATTTGGTATAAGGTCGTTAGGTTTGAGTGTTGAGATAGTATTGTGAATACTTTTCCACGATCTTTGGTACTGGTTAACCAATACCCTGAACGAATTTTTGCAGCAATGGCACTCTCCATATCGGAGCGATTATCTCCTATGAAAATACTGCGTTCTAATTTAAAGTCATAATCTT
Source organism: Glaciecola sp. HTCC2999 (assembly GCF_000155775.1). Lineage (GTDB taxonomy): Bacteria > Pseudomonadota > Gammaproteobacteria > Enterobacterales > Alteromonadaceae > Opacimonas. The sequence continues at coordinate 422,854 of NZ_DS989812.1, read as the reverse complement.
TAGCTGCTTGAAACAACATGCCAGCTTTGGGTTTGCGACATTCACAATCTTTGGTATAGATGCTATCACCAACAGAAGGATGATGTGGACAAAAATATGTTTGCGTAATTACTATACCTTGTTCTATTAACTGTTCGCACATCCATTTATTTAACAACATAAAGTCATCTTCAGTGTACATACCTCGAGCGATACCCGATTGGTTTGTTACCACGACAATATCATATCCAAGCGATTGCACATGCAACATAACTTCAACAATACCATCCATAAATTCAAACTTTTCAATCGAATGAACATATCCATGATTGACATTAATAATGCCATCGCGATCAAAAAAAGCAGCCTTTTTAATAGCATGTTGCGAAACGATACTTGAAATCCGTTGACCAGGTAGCATGAAATTCCTTAATCCATTAAAAATTGTTGATATACATATACCTTAAATGCAATCGTCAATGAGGAGTTACTGTTAATGCAGGCATTTCGTTTATCTTCTGTCGCACTGTGCGCATAGGGTGTCATTGCCATAAGGTGGGCTTTTTCTTCTGAAGATAACGACAAAGTGAAATTCACATCAAATTCGTTGATTAAATTAACATCCAACTCTTGATGAGGGTCATGAGATTGGATATTTGTATACAATAGCGATTTAAATTCCTGCAGGTGAAGGGTATTGGGAACGATTTGGTACCATAAACCTCCTCTTTTAAGAATGCGTAACGCTTCTGTACTTGGTATAGGAGCAAACACTTGCAATAGCACATCAACACTGTGTTTACTTACTGGTAAATGATACGAAGAAGCCACAATGTATTGATGATTTGCTGTCATAGAATGGGCTTGTTTGGCAGCCCGAAGCACAGCATTTTTTGATATATCATTACCGTAATAGGTAATGTCATGACTTTCTAATAACTGATTTAATCGACGTAAATAATAACCTTCTCCACAACCTGCGTCGAAAAGATGATAAGTCTTATCTTGAGAAATTCGACCTTGGAGATCACTGGCAATCGCTTGTATTAACGGTTCATAATGTCCGTTATTCAAGAATACTTCACGCGCTTTGACCATGCTTTTATCATCACCAGGATCCAATGAGTGTTTAAATTGAACAGGTAACAGGTTGACGTATCCTTGTTTTGCTACATCAAAACAATGTGATTGTTGACAACGCCAAGTATTATCACGATGAACCGAATCATTTGGCGTATATAATACAGAATCGCAAATCGGGCATTGCCACATCATTTCATCTCATTGGTAAAACGGTCGCTAAATTATATCAAACAAAAACTTAATCACCTATTACCAATTCATTCCTAAATGATTATCTTTTAGTAAACACCCCGTACGTTGTCAACGTTCTCATGGTGAGATTATTCAAAGTTACGTTCTCGCTTTGTTGCGATAGTATCAATATAACTATGCCATGATGCATACCCGATAATCGGCATTAGAATAATAAATCCAATAAAGCCTGTTACAAACCCAACTGCCACCGCTGCAAATATGATAGATCCCCAAATTAACATTGGCACTTTGTTTGACCAAACAGCGTTCATACTTGTCAGTACCGCGGTAGCCAAATCAACTTGACGCTCCATCAGAATAGGCTGAGTAAACGCTGTCAAAAAGAACACAATGACTGTAAATATTGCACCTATGCAAGTACCAACAGCTAAAAAGGGTAATAAATTGATTAAACTTGGATCTAAGTATTGTGGGTAAAAAGCATGTAATAAAGCTGCAACTCTAAGCCAAAATATCATAATGATCATCAGCATTAAACCAAAAGCCCATTCATTAACAGCATTTCGTTTAATTGCTCGAAGTGAATGTCGTAATGATGGAGAGTGTTGTTTTTCAAACTCCCAAGATACATCATATAAACCTGCGGCTAAAAAGGGTCCTAACATCATAAAACAGACCAGTGCAGGTAATATAACTAAATGCCAGCCTGTTAATGCAACTAACACACTAATCCCCCAAGGAATAATAGCGAATATAATGCCATAAAAAATAGTGAGAAATGGTGCATGGCGTGCGTCTTGAAGACCGAGTGATAACCATTTAATCGGATCTCCGACATCAAGTTCTCGGCAAGGGATCACTCTAGAAATACGGCTTTGAGTAATCGCATTTTCTGGTAACTGGTCAAATTCTTTAGACATTATTATATTCCAAGTTTTAGATATGTTAAAAATTTGTATCTATTTTGTAAAATACGAGTGAACATTGAAAAAAGTTTGAAAGTTTTTCGGTTAATTCGCTGAAGAACATTATTTCACGTGAATGAGGCAAGTCAAAACAGGTTGCTACAAAGCGATTACAGTTATGACTCATTACATCATAATTGATATATTCATAAATTCGGCTCTGCGCATTTTCTGCAGCGTGATAACTATTTAAAACATTAGCGGTGTCATTACCCAATGTGAAAATATGGTCACCTGAGCGTCCTTGCAAAAATCGATTCGGTGAAATATGACGGACCAGTCCAGAACCTGCAAGCTCAACAATACCTCCATTTAACCATATGCCGGTATGAATAAACGCACCATAAATATCACAGCATACGACGGAGCCATTAAGTGGGGAAAGACGATGAGACGAATTTCTTAATATTTTTGCCATATTCGTTGTAATAAACCCTCTTAAACACTATAACACGCAGCGCACATAAGGTATGCTAAAGCAATATAGACCATTCATGTTTAAGTAAAGTTCATCCTTATGTATCAAATTGGTAAATCAAATAAACTCGACAATGTATGTTATGACATTAGAGGGCCTATCCATGCAAAAGCAAGAGCAATGGAAGAGGAAGGTCACCGTATTTTAAAATTAAACATCGGCAACCCTGCCCCATTTGGTTTTGAAGCACCTGACGACATTCTAAAAGACGTCATCTATAATTTACCTTCAGCCCAAGGATATTCTGAAGCAACTGGGATTTACGCTGCGAAAGTAGCGGTAATGCAGTACTACCAGCAAAAAGGCGTTCGCAATACCACGACTCAAGACATCTTCATAGGCAATGGTGTCAGTGAAATGATCATGATGAGCATGCAGGCATTACTCAATCAAGGTGACGAAGTACTACTACCCGCGCCAGATTATCCATTATGGACAGCTGCAGTGAGTTTATCTTCAGGTACTCCAGTGCATTATGTGTGTGATGAACAGGCAGGCTGGTTTCCTGATATTGATGATATTAAAAGTAAAATTAATCACAAAACCAAAGCTATCGTATTGATTAATCCTAATAACCCTACTGGTGCAGTATATTCAAAAGCATTATTACTCGATATCGTGGCATTAGCACGTGAACATAATCTCGTGATCTACAGTGACGAAATATATGACAAGATTCTATATGATGATGCTCAACATACGTGCATCGCGTCCTTAGCCAACGATGTATTTATTGTGACTATGTCCGGTTTATCTAAAAATTATAGAGTGGCTGGTTTTAGAGCTGGTTGGTTACTCGTTTCTGGAAATAAACGAATAGCCCAAGAATACATAGATGCACTAAATATGCTTAGTTCAATGCGTATGTGTGCAAATGTGCCTTGTCAGCATGCAATTCAAACCGCATTAGGTGGATATCAGAGCATCAATGACCTAATTCATGACACTGGGCGATTAAAATTACAACGTGATGCTGCAACGACTGCATTAAATGCGATTGACGGTATCTCCTGCGTTCCGCCAAAAGGTGCGATGTATTGTTTCGCTAAAGTTGACGCTAAAAAGTTCAATATCCACAATGATGAAAAAATGATTTTTGATTTACTCGAAAGTGAGAAAATTCTGCTGGTCCATGGGCGAGCTTTCAATTTAAATCAAGGCTGTTATTTTAGACTCGTATTTTTACCCCATACGGATGTATTAGCTCCTGCAATTGGTCGTATAGGTCAATTTTTCAATCATTACCAACAACGTTGATAGAGATGATTCAAAAAAGTACTTTTCTAGCTTGGCTGTTACGAATGCCTCTTATCAAAAGATGGGCATTGATGCATACCATTAAACCCGAAAATGTCGCCGAACATTCTCACCAAGTTGCTGTGATTGCTCATTTACTAGCAGTAATTCGTAACACTTACTTTGATGGACAACTGGAACCAGAAAAAGCAGCAACTATTGCCTTATACCACGAAGTCAGCGAAACAAAATTACAAGATATTAACCATGTGACTAAATATCATAACCCGACCTTAACCCGTGAATTTAAAAAACTCGAAGAATTAGCTGAAATTGAATGCTTGCATACATTACCCAGCGATTTACAACCCATATTTGGTCATTTATTAGTGCAGAATCAGGTGCCCACTCCCTATAAGAAAATTGTCAAAGCAGCAGATCTATTATCTGCCTATTTAAAGGCATGTGATGAAATTCGTTTTGGAAACCATGAATTTGAGCCCGTTAAAACTCGCCTAGAACGAATGCTAGCAACATTTTCTGATGATATGCCTGAAGTTAAGTATTTCAGAGAGTGTTTTGAAGAAAATTGCGCAGTAGGCGTAGATGAACTGGCAAAAAACACAAAGTAGATTAAAGTAATAAGTAACATTTTTTAAATTTAAATAGTCAATCGCAGAATGCTTCTTTACCAAAAATACAATCACATCATTGAGAGCAAGACATTATCTGGTCTATGGGAATATGATTACACAACCAATGTTATGACTTGGAGTGATTATGTATATGTAATTTTTGGTTGCTCTAAAGATTACGTTCCTTCGCTGGAAGAAAATACGCGTTTTTTCTCCACTGACAGTATTAAGAGACTGACACAAAATATTTACTTTTTAGAAGAATATAAGAGTAACTTTACGGGTGTCTATGATATTTGTGATACTAGTGGTGAAGAACGTAAAATAGAAATTTTTATGACTGGGGATTTTGACAATGATGTCATTACTAAACGTTATGGCATCATTCGAGACATTACGAAACAACATCATCAAAACGTTGAAAGCGAATTCCTAAAACAACGTATTGCGCTTGCATTAAATACTTCAGCAACAGGTACTTGGGATTATCATGTTGAGAATCAAATATTGTATTGGGATGATTCAATGTTATCGATATTTGATTTATCGCCCCAACAAAAAGTATCTCGATTCGAACATTGGATTGATCTTATTCACCCAAGCGACCGCAACGATTTTATTACTGCATTTAACAGAGGCTCTAGAGGCTTAGCTGAAAATAACGCTATACTTATCACTTGTCGCACACTTTCTCCACTAGGAAGAATTTCTTATGTACGAATTAACGCTAAATTTTATATGGATGAAAATAAGCGAAATCTACGTATATTAGGGACCTGTATAGACACCACTGAATCAGAAATTTCACAAAAAGAAATTGTCAATCAAGCCACTAAAGCTCAAGAAAATATGATCATTGCTCAAGATGCATCAGCTTCAAGAACTCGCTTTTTAGCCAACATGAGTCATGAGATAAGAACGCCCATGAATGCAATTATGGGAGCGTTACAAATTCTAGAAAGTTACGATTTAGATACCGGCTCATTAAACCTTGTTAACATGGCCATAGACTCTTCCGATCATCTTCTAAAAATAATCAATGACATCTTAGATTTATCTAAAATCGACGCACACCAAATGGCTATAGAGTCTATTGGAATAAATTTACAACAGTTACTGACAAGTGCTATCGACAAATTTATGCTGTCTTTAGATAAGGATATTGAAATTAATTTAACTATCCCACCTGAATTTAATCCTTATCGCGTGGGAGACCCCGTCAGATTTAACCAAATCATTAATAATTTAATTTCAAATGCGATTAAATTTACTGAAAAAGGCTCTGTTGACATATGTTTGCTTGGTAACGATGAGAGCATTGAGTTAAGCGTAAAAGATACGGGTATCGGGATCCCCAAACACCAATTACAAAACATTTTCTCACCGTTCAAACAAGCTGACGATTCAATCACCAGGAGCTATGGTGGAACTGGATTAGGTTTAGCAATTTGTACAAGCTTAACTGAGTTAATGTCTGGTAAGCTAAAAGTAACAAGTGAAGAAGGTGTGGGTACTGAATTTACATTTCAAGCTCCAATGCCAATAACGGATGCTCCAACAGTTAATGAATCTTTAAAAATGCAAATTGAACCACCCGATTTAACGGGTTTAAATATTATTATTGCTGAAGACAATGAATCTAATCAAACCATATTGAAGCATATCTTGGCCAATAAAAATAATAATATTCAAATCTGTGATAATGGCAAGCAAGCACTTGAAACTTATCATCAAATGCAAGATGTTGATTTATTGATATTAGATATACATATGCCAGTATTAAATGGTATCGATGTGTGTAAAGCTATACGTGAGAATGACAATGAGGTACCTATTTTAGCTTTGACTGCGGATGTCAATTTTCAAAATAAGCATCTATATATTGACCATGGATTCACCGATATAGTAACAAAACCGCTCAAGTTACCTGAGCTTTATCAGTTCATTAAGTCACAATGCCAAACTCAATAATTAACGTAATGGCTTAATAAAAGTATTAAGATTGCTCTTTTTATTTCTAGTGTAAAAAAATAGGTGCATTATCTTAGTTACATACTATAATCAGTTAAAAGCGTGTTAGGAAAACAAATATATTATGATCAATGATGATTCAGTAAATGATTCCCCCTCTCATATCGTTGCCATTGGAGCTTCTGCCGGTGGCTTAGAAGCTTTAGAGGTATTATTTGATGCACTGCCAGACGACTTAGGTTGTTCATATGTGGTGGTTCAACATTTATCACCTGATTTTAAAAGCATGATGGATGAGCTTCTTAAGAAGCATACTAATATGCCTACACATCAGGCAACAGAAGGCGAAACTCTTCTAGCTAACACGGTATATCTCATACCTGCAGGTAAACTAATGCGGGTCACAGACGGTAAAATATATTTATCTGAACTGCCGCCTGATAATCGAATTAATTTACCTATTAATGAATTCTTTAGAACATTAGCTGAAGATTCTCAAAATAAAGCGGTGGGTATTATATTATCAGGAACAGGTTCTGATGGTTGCCGTGGGATCCAAGCAATGAAAGAAGCAGGTGCGATGGTCATTTCTCAAGACCCAGAGGAAGCACAGTTCAATGGTATGCCGCAGAACGCAATCAATACAGGTTCTGTTGATTTTGTATTGAAAGTGGCTGAAATGCCTGGCTACATCAAAAACTTTATTTCACATCCACTTACGGCGACTACGACAGATCAATTCAAATTTCATCTATCTCAAAATACGGGTTTACTAGAGCAAATTCTAAAGCTCATTCAAAAACAAACAGATTTAGATTTTAAAGCATACAAAGAATCCACAGTATCACGTCGTATTGAACATCGAATGAGTATTAACAATAAACTGTCATTACAGGAATATTGGGAATATTTACAAGAAAATGAAAATGAAATAGAACTCGTTAAACAGGACTTGTTAATCGGGGTAACACAGTTTTTCCGCGACCCTGAGTTATGGGAAAAGTTACGCGTTGAAGTGATCAAACCACTTGTCCTTGAAGCAACGCCAAAAGATCCAATTCGAGTTTGGACAACAGGATGCTCAACAGGTGAGGAAGCTTATACAATAGCGATGTTATTTGACAGCACCATTAAAGAGTTAGGCTTAGAGCGTCAAGTAAAAGTATTTGCCAGTGATATCGACCAGACAGCTGTTGCTTACGCTGCAAATGGTATTTACCCTACCGGTATTAGTAACGAAGTCCCAAGTAATTACCTGAGTAACTACTTTTACACATTAGCCGATGGTAATTATCAAGTCACTAAAGAATTACGTAGCTTAGTGGTATTAGCAACACATAATGTTATTCAAGATCCACCATTTTCAAATATGGATCTCGTAAGTTGCCGTAATTGCCTTATCTATTTGCAAACACCTGCACAACAAAAAGCACTGGCATTTTTCCATTTTGCATTAAAGAAGAATGGCTACATGGTGCTCGGTAGTGCAGAATCACCAGGGAATTTCTCTAACTACTTCCATACTATCGATTCTAAATTACGTATTTATCAAAAAACTCAGGATCTACGTATTCCAGTCTCCTCAATTACGTCACAAGGTATTCGACGTGGAGGATATGAACCGAAAACAATTCCTCAATATATCGAACGCATCAATAAACGTACTGTTAAGCCGCGTAATCGTTTAATTGGTATTAAAACCTTACAAGAACGGTTTTTACCACCCACGTTTATTATTGATTCAAAACTCCAACTTATATACAGCTATGGTGATACTTCGTTTTTGACGACAAAGTTGAAAGCTGGTGAAGTGACCAATGATATAGCTGATATTCTGGTGCCAGAATTAACTAGTCATGTTTTATCTGCTGCTCATCAAGTGATCAGAGAAAATAATGGCATACTGATGGAGAGTGTATTTAATCAAACCGATACAAATGGTGAGCTTAAAAGTTATAGTCTCAATTGCTTTTCTTTTAATGAAGAAGATGAAGCTGAAAAATATATTGCGATAAGTTTTGTTGAAAATGCTTCAAGTAAGGTATTAACGGGAGATTTAGTATATACCCCCGAGGAACAAACTCAGCAACGTATTTTAGAACTTGATTCGTCACTTGTTGAATGTCAACGTATGTACCGTGAAGCACTAGAAGATTTAGACACCACCAGTGAAGAATTACAATCGAGTAATGAAGAGTTAATGGCTGCAAATGAAGAACTTCAATCCACTAATGAAGAATTACAATCAGTCAACGAAGAATTATATACAGTCAACAGTGAATATCAGCAAAAAATTGTAGAGCTTACTGATACTAATAACGATTTAGAGAACTTATTAACTGCGACAGAACTTGCTGTATTGTTTTTAGATTCTGAATTACGTATTCGTCGATATACACGTCCATTAACTAACTTCTTGAACATTATGGACTTCGATTTAAACCGTCCATTTATGGACCTGTCATTGAAGTTTGATTTTGATGGTTTGCATCAATTAATTCATTCTGTCAATGATGGTGGTGGTCCAGTACATGAGGTTATTGATATATCTGAGGAATCTCAAATTGAAATATCAATATCACCATATACAATTGGTAAAGACAATAATGGTGTAGTGGTAAGTATGCGAGAACTTAAATAGAGATTAGCTATTTATATCTATTGAACACCATACAAAAAGGTAACCAAAGGTTACCTTTTTTATTTCGAAAAGGATAATTATAGAATGTCTGCAAAAGCTACATCACATTTAATTTGGGAACAACGTCATCAACCTCGAACAGATTCACGTGATGGTGACCATCGAAGTGCAGCACAGCGGGATAAGGCTAGAGTAATGCACTCTGCTGCTTTTCGCAGGCTACAAGCCAAAACACAAATTCATGGCATTGGATTGAGTGATTTTTTTCGTACCCGTCTTACACATTCGTTAGAAGCAGCACAAATTGGTGCCGGTATTACTGAGCAATTGAGACAAAAATATCCTGAACAATCAATGCTTTTAGGTTTAGATGGGCATTTAATTGAAACAATATGTCTAGCTCATGATATAGGTCATCCACCTTTTGGTCATGGTGGCGAAATAGCTTTAAATTATATGATGCGAGATTATGGAGGCTTTGAAGGAAACGCACAAACTTTTAGAATTGTTTCAAAATTAGAACCATATACCATTAAAAATGGCATGAATTTAAGTCGACGTACATTATTAGGCTTAGTGAAATACCCAAACTACATTGATAACTTAGTTTATCCCTATCCCGAATGTCAAGCTCGTAGTACTAGAGAGATCACTGCTAACGCATATATACCTCCAAAAGGCCTGTATCAATGTGATGCAGCTGTATTTGATTGGTTATTATCCGGGATCGATTCAAGTGATAGTCAGTTGTTTATAAAGGCTGAAAAACAGCAAGATAAACATGCTAAAACGCAATTTAAAAGTTTTGATTGTTCAGTGATGGAACTCGCAGATGATATTGCTTATGGGATCCATGATCTCGAGGACGCCATTGTAATGAATAAGGTAACAATTAGTACTTTTGAGCATGAAATTGTTAAGCCTATTCAACAATCAGATGGTCGTCTTGCACAGCGGATCCATACCCTAGCATTAGAATTATTTAGTGAAGAAAATTATCGACGTAAAAATGCTATAGGTGCATTGGTCAATAATTTCATCACTGCAATTAACATCCATCGTCATCAGATCTTTAAAACGAATCTACTCGATTATCAAGCTCAATTACCTAAAATTGAAGCGACTTGCCTGACCTATTTTAAAGATTATGTCAGAAAGCACGTAATTAATAACACTGAAGTTCAGATAATGGAATACAAAGGCCAACAAATTGTCATGGAGTTGTTTCAGGCATTTAGTTCAGACCCACAACGATTACTACCTAGTAATACCTTAAAACGCTGGCAAGAAGCTCAATCAGAAGGTTTAGGCGAACGTATATTAGCTGATTATATCTCAGGCATGACTGATGAATTTGCTAGTCGTATGCATCAAAGTCTATTTAGTCCTGTTAGACAGGATCTTTAGGAAAAAACAATAAAAAAACATTGACTGTTTATTTATACAGTACTATATTTATAACCACTGTATAAATAAACAAGGTTCAGCTCATGACATCCACTCAAGCACTTCATCAAATTTATGCGATCGATACATTACAATATGGAATAAAGCAGCATTCAGTAGAAAAGAAACAAGCAAAATGGCAGTATTTATTAAGTGATACTATTTGTTTTGGTCGAGATATTGAGAGTGGAATACGTATACAAAAACCCGAAAAAGCAAAAGTATTCGCATGGGTAATGAGAATTGTGAGTCAAGGGCAATGTGAAAGCATATACATCGAAAATCATGAATTTTCTAACATGCAAACCGCACTCCTTCAACAAGCAGCTCAACGTTTTGAAGTCAATGTAACCGTATTAAATACTGTAAGTAATACAAATAATGTCGTGGTTGGCCCCTGGTAGACATCTTATGAGACATAATCAATCTATTCAAAGTTGGCAGTATCTACTTTTGCAAAGTGGCTATGCTATGGGTTTATGTGTGTTTCTTGCCACTTTTTATCAATTAGTTGATATTTAATACGTTCATGCTGATCAGCAAGCAACAAGTAATCTACTTGTTGTGTTTCTAACAGTAATACACAAAATGTATCAGGAATACTATTATTCAAACTAAGCTCGTTAACTAGTTTATCATCTAAATACCAATAAAATTGGGCTTTAGCAGATGGAGAAATTTTATTCCAGACTGACGTTCTTAAGTCTGAAGTATTGGCAAAAATGTTAATGTTGCCACTAAGTCGATATTGTTCACGAGTTTTTGCAAAGTACCAACATATCTCAGCATGAGAATGAGCTTGTAGTGCTAGGAATTTATCAGAACGAGTATCAGTGATCATAATAATGTGGTCTGATTCATCGACAAATCCACGAAACACTAACGTTCGGTTTTGCACAAAACCTTCATCACTCAGTGTCGCTAGTTGAATATACTTAGCTTCGGGTTTACTCCGAGACACATGTAGGCTTCTTGCTAACCTCTGTCGCCAAGCACTAATAGTAAATGTCGACGTCATCGCTTAACCGTATTAAATAAACGATAAAAATTTTCTGTTGTATGTTTTGCTAAAGCTTCGACTGATATCCCTCGTAAATTAGCTATGAACTCCCCTACTTCGACAACGTAGCCTGGTTGATTGGGTTTGCCACGATATGGTACCGGCGCTAGCCATGGCGAATCAGTCTCAATAAGTAAACGATCAATAGGGATCATTTTTGCAACTTCTTGTAATTCTTTAGCAGATTTAAACGTTACAATCCCGGATAAAGAAATATATAGACCTAAATCTAATGCTTGCTGTGCCATTTCCATAGACTCTGTAAAACAATGTAATACACCAGAAGTCTGTTCATTTTTATGCGCCTTATATAATGCAATAGTATCTTCACGCGCATTACGAGTATGAATAATTAATGGCTTACCTACTTGGGAAGCGACTTTGATATGATCAATAAAACTGCGCTGTTGAACTGCTTTAGTATCAGTGGAGTGATAGTAATCTAAACCCGTCTCCCCTACTGCCACTACTTTATCCAAAGCAGCATAACCAAGCAAAGTATCATAATCGGTCATCTCATCCTCATAACAAGGATGTACACCACAAGACACAGAAACATTATCAAACTCACTCACTGTTTCGACCATATCATCAAATTCACTTACACTTACAGCCACGCACAACATGTGTTCAACACCACGTTGTTGCGCAAAATTAACAGCTTCGGCTAGCTCTGAGGGTGACTTATCTAATTTATCAAGATGACAATGGGAATCTACAAACATGATTAACTCATAACCTTATCTATAACTTGGGAGAGTACCAAACGTTTATTGGTACCTTGATGATGAATACGTTGCATTTGTTGACTGACAAAATCTGAAACGGCAAGAAAACGCAATGACTCCTTCTTATCAGTTGCTTGTGCTGTCTTTTGTTGCAGCATTAATTGTAACCAACCAAGAGACTGGTGCGCTTGTGAATGCCACTTTTGAGCAAACTCCAAACTATTTAATTGGCCTTGCTTAATAGCACCTAAATCTTGTTTAAACGCATTATAATTCATTTCAGTATCTTCTGTTAACGCATTAACAATACTCAAAGGAGCAAATTGATAAGCGCGCATCAGATCATCTGCAGCTGTGATTTGATAATGTTCATTTAACCATGCACGGATCATATCTAAACTAGGTATGATCAATGTGTTTTTTTCACAACGACTTAGTATTGTCGGTAGTAAGCGCTGAATATCACTCACAGTTAACAGTAAGAACGTATTTAAGCTTGGTTCTTCAAGCGTCTTAAGCAATGCGTTCGCCGCTGATTCAGTCATTGTGTCGGCATGTTCGATAATCAATATTTTACGCTGACGTAACTGAGCATGTTCTTGTAATTTAGTTAATGCTTCACGTATTTCATTGACTGAAATTTGTTTATCACTCGCAATGACATAGCGATCAGGGTGTGATGAAGCTTGATTAAGTAAACAACTTTGGCATTGACCACATGCGTGTCCAAATTTGAGATGATGACATAGCAAATCATCCGCCAATTGATGTACATAAGCATGTTTACCCATACCAGGTTTAGCATGGAGTAATATCGCATGGTGCAAGGTATTCGCCTGAGCATGACGCATAAATTGCGTGTGAATCTCAGTAAACCAAGGATAACAAATACTCATTCAGTCATCCCTAAAAATTGACGAACAGCCGTTATCACATCTTCGCGAACTTTATCAATACTTTGCTCAGCATCAATCAGGATAGCGGAATCTGAATTTTTCACTAAGTTTAAATAGGTTTCACGCGCGCGTTCAAAAAAAGCTAATCCGGACTGTTCAATCCGATCTAATTCACCTCGAGCGGCAGCACGACTTAACCCTACTTTGGGATTAATATCTAAATAAATAGTTAAATTTGCAGTAAAACCATCTAAAGTTAATTCACGTATCGCGTTTAAATGCGCTAAATTAACTTGTCGCCCCCCACCTTGATACGCTAAGGAAGACCAATCGTGACGGTCACCCAACACCCATATTCCATTCGCTAATGCCGGTTTAATGGTGTTTTCAATCAACTGACTACGTGCTGCATACATCAATAATAATTCAGTTTGCTCTGTGACTATTTCATCTTGCCAATCGTGTTTAACACAGTCACGAATAGCTTCAGCCATGGGAGTGCCACCAGGTTCACGAGTTAATTTGAGTTCATGTCCGTGCGCTTCTAACTCTCGCTGAATGGCCTTGATAACAGTACTTTTCCCTGCCCCTTCCAGACCCTCAACAACAATAAACTGTCCTAACTTCGTCATCCTTGTGCCTATTCTTTACTAATGGTTTTATTAAGCTGATATTGTCGCACAGCTTGATTATGTTCTTGTAATGTTTCTGAGAAATGATGTTCACCATTACCTTTAGCCACAAAGTATAAATCTTGTGTCGCTAATGGCTTTAAAACTGATTCAAGCGCAGCCTTAGATGGGGCTGCAATTGGAGATGGTGGAAGGCCTTTCATTGTATAAGTATTGAATGGCGTGGGTGTTTTAAGATGTTCACGAGTAATATCCCCATCAAAGGAGGGTCCTATTCCGTAAATTACTGTGGGATCCGTTTGTAATCGCATATTACGCGACAAACGATTTAAAAATACACCGGCGATATGTTCACGCTCATGAGCCGCACCTGTTTCTTTTTCAATAATCGAAGCAAGCGTTATCCATTGTGCCTTGGATGGAATTAACTCTGGTAATTCATACTCAGATAATAATTGATTTAAGGTATCAACTTGTGCCTGTTTGGCCTGACGGAGAATACTTGTTGCACTGGCAAGATGGGTAAACTGGTATGTTTCTGGTAAATATGTACCTTCAGACCATACCCTTCCAGTTAAATCAGTATAGCGAAAGTTACCTTCATCAAATTTCACATCGATGTTGATCAGGCCAGTTGAGCTCATCTTCGCTAACCATTCCCAAAGAGTTTGTCCCTCTACTAGGGTAATTTTATGAGTGATCACTTCCCCTTTTGCTACTTCTGACAGCCAAGATACTAAACTTTGATCATGGGATAATTGATACCAACCAGCTTTAATCTGACTTAAATGAGGATTAGTCTTGAGCCATAATTTTCGCAACACGCCAGTGTCGGTCAGATAATCCCGCTGATTCATCTGCTTGAGTAATTGCACTACATTAGAACCAGATTTCACTTCAACTAACACTGTTGCCTGATTAGGTAACTTAAATAAAGTACGGCCTTGAATATTGATTAGATAAGCGGCACTTATTGTTGCTAATAATGCCAGACACATCAACCATGTTATAAGCGTTGCTTTAATTTTATTGGTCATTTATTTGACTCTATGAGCATAAATTGTTGTATCAACGTTTGTAACGCTGGCAATTGATTATTAGTGTAAAGGGTTGTCTGTTCCTGAAGAGTTTGTTGCTGATTAAGCGATAAGGTCTGTTGATTATTATGTGATACATTTATTTGCTTTATCGGCATCACACCTCTTACCGCATTACACGCAAACGCAGATTCGGCATTAATGAGATCAATCAACCCATAATCACCAACCAAAAAATCCATATCGTAATAGGTAAACATATTCAACAAAAACTGACGATACACACCATTTACACCGCAGTGGTTAAGTGACGGGGTAAGCCATGTATTATTTGCAAACCAAAATAAATTAGCACTACTTGTTTCTATAATATGTTGTCTACTATCTAAACAGACCACATCGTCAAGACCCAGTACATCAGCTTGACGTTTAAACAAAACCTGCTCGAGTCGATTACAATGTTTAATTCCGGCAAGCATGGATTGTTCCGATAAATATCCTTGTCCCACAGATAAGCTTAATGCATCTAAACTATCCGGAAAAGGTGATACTTTAATCAACGCACGTGGTTCACTTTGAGCACCTCGCGAATAGCCACGCCCACCCTGTCCCAGGGATATATGCACTTTTATAACACATTGTCTTGGGGCTGACATTGCAGTATTTTGTATCGCTTTAATCAATCCTGACCAGTCACTGATTTCGACGAACAATCGCTTAGCATCAGATTGTAATCGCTGAATATGTAAATCAAATAAATGAATTTGTTGATCAAGACAGCACATCGTCGTAAAAAAACCATCTCCGTAATTAAAGGCACGGTCATTACTAGGGATCAATGTAGTGGCAGTATCTGAGTAAATTTCTAATTTCATGTTCACTACATTAGCAAAAACCAAGGGATATTCAACTATTGTTCGAAAATGATTAACCGTGCATTTAAAGTACGATAAATAGTGCTTATTAGACATAAAAAAACGCAGGATATACCTGCGTTTTTAAATGATTGTATGAAACTTAATCAGGGCGTTTAAATAGTAGCGAACCATTGGTTCCACCAAAGCCAAATGAATTACACAAGGCATACGCCTGTTCAAATGGTAATGGTGTATGTGGTACTAAATTTAAATCGCATTCCGGACTAGGATTATCCAAGTTTATCGTTGGCGGTGCCATCTTATCGCGAAGCGCTAGGATAGTAAAAATAGCTTCTACTGAACCGGCAGCTCCTAATAAGTGACCCGTCATTGATTTGGTTGAGCTAACCAATACGTCTTTCGCTGATTCTTTAAAAATGGCTTTAACTGCTGCAATCTCAGCTTTATCACCAGCAGGTGTTGAAGTGCCATGTGCATTAATATAACCAATATCTTTAACATCGACAGAAGCATCATTAATTGCATTTGCATGCTGCTGCG
>NZ_DS989812.1:402928-406412 GCF_000155775.1 Glaciecola sp. HTCC2999 | reverse complement strand
GAGCTTCATCCCATGGGCGAGAAGCTTGTTGAGGATGTCGTTGTGGTAGATAACGCCCGTGCAGAACCAAAACATGCCATCGCTAACGGAGTAATTGTTGACTCAGCACCACCCGCTACCATTGCATCAGCATCGCCGTAAGCGATAGTACGCGCAGCAATACCGATATTATGAACCCCTGTTGTACATGCGGTAACAACATTCAGGTTGGGCCCTTTTAAGCCTCGCATAATTGATAAAAAACCCGATACCATATTTGTAATAGTTGATGGTACAAAGAAAGGAGAAACTCGACGAGGACCACTTTTAAGTAATTTAACATGGTTCTCTTCAATAAGAGGCAAACCACCTATACCTGAACCTATTGCAATACCTACTCTTGAAGCAGTGGCCTCATTGACTGGATAGTTTGCATCGTCTAGTGCTTGGATCCCTGCAGCAATACCTAGTTGAATAAAACGATCCATTTTTTTGGTTTCTTTTTTATCAATATATTCAGTGGGATCGAAGTCAGTTGCTTCACCAGCAAAACGGGTGCTGTAATCAGTAGCATCAAAATGAGTGATTGGCCCAATACCTGATTGACCATCTAAAATATTTGACCATGATGTATCAACATCATTGCCTAAAGGGGTAATTAAGCCAAGTCCAGTAACTACAACTCTTCTTTTAGCCATGGGATTCTCCATTTTATTGTGCTCATAAAAAACGGCCCATAAAGAGCCGTTTTTTCAAACATTTAAAAATTACGCGTCGTTGTTTGCGTTGACGTAGTCAATTGCAGATTGGACAGTCGTGATTTTTTCAGCTTCTTCATCTGGAATCTCAGTATCGAACTCGTCTTCTAGAGCCATTACTAATTCAACAGTGTCCAAAGAGTCAGCGCCTAAATCATCAACAAATGATGCTTCTGATTTTACTTCTTCTTCTTTCACGCCTAATTGTTCAATGATGATTTTTTTTACGCGTTCTTCGATGTTACTCATGTTGTATATTCCCTTAATTGACTTGGAAAAAATTTCGCTAGTTTATTTTGCATTGCCCCTTTATGCAAGAAACAAATGACTTTTACACCGTGGTCAAACCACAATCTGTACAAAATTTAGGCAAATACGGTGATTTACACAGTATTTGAGTTTAAATATGATTTTTATCGCTTTCATATACCACAATATACGGTGTATTTATCAGCAATGGAGATTACCCCATATACATGCCACCGTTGACATTAATAGTCTCACCTGTGATATATGCCGCCACATCACTGGCTAAAAACGCTACTGTGCCGGCTATTTCTTCAGGCTGACCTAAACGATTCGCTGGGACATCTTTAAAGATGGCCTCTTTTTGTTCATCGCTCAATACTTTAGTCATATCCGTATCAATAAAACCTGGGGCAACGACATTAACCGTAATACCACGTGATGCAACTTCTCGGGCCATTGATTTAGAAAATCCAATAACACCCGCTTTTGCTGCCGCGTAGTTAGCTTGACCTGGGTTGCCGGTCAACCCAACAACAGAACCAATGTTTATAATACGACCAAAACGTTTTTTCATCATGCCACGTAAAACCGCTTTTGATAACGTAAAAATAGAGGTTAAGTTAGTTTGGATAATGGCGTTCCACTCATCATCTTTCATACGCATTAATAAATTATCACGAGTAATACCAGCATTGTTGACTAACACTTCAACTGGACCATATTCTGTAGTGATTTCTGCGATAAGATTATCAATGCTACCTTCGGCGGTCACGTTCAACACTTTGCCAACACCATTGTCACCAAGATACTCACTGATAGCCGCTGCGCCACTTTCACTTGTGGCAGTTCCGATCACAAAGCTGTTCTCGCTAACCAAAGCTAAGGCACATGCTTTACCAATACCACGAGATGCGCCCGTAACAAGGATGATTTTTTTATCTGACATGCTTAATTCTCTTTAATTCTAATTTAATATTGTACTAAGTGTTCGGGTTGATTCACGCTGTGCGTTGCTAACCCTTTATCAATACGTTTGATTAATCCAGCTAATACTTTTCCTGGACCGATTTCTAATACTGTGTCGACCTGATGTGCGGCGAATGCTTGCACACTCTCAGTCCAGCGGACCGGGCAAGATAACTGACGCACAAGCGCATCTTTAATCGCAGCGCCATCGTGTTCAATACTGACATCAACATTATTAATAAATGCCACTTTAGGTGCATTGAAGGTAACAGATTCCATTAACTCAGCTAATTGCGCTGCAGCAGGTAACATTAACTCACAATGAGATGGTACTGACACGGATAATGGTAATGCACGTTTTGCCCCCGCCTCTTTACAAGCAGCTGCCGCTTTTTCAGCTGCAGATGCAGTACCAGCAATGACGACTTGACCTGGTGAATTGAAATTGACGGCTGATACAATCTCGCCTGTTTCAGACTGGGCATTGGCACAAGCGTCAATAATCTTATCATCAGCTAAACCAATAATCGCATACATTGCCCCTTCACCTGGTTTAACTGCGCTTTGCATAAACTCACCACGTGCTTTGACCAGCTTTACACCGTCGGCTAATGACAAAACACCACTACAAACTAATGCAGAATATTCACCTAAACTGTGACCAGCCATTAACGCTGGTGTAAAAGGAGCCGCATTTTGTAACGCGCGATATACTGCAACGCTAGCAGTTAATAGCGCAGGCTGAGTAATATGTGTTTGGTTTAATATTTCATCAGGATCATTGGCAACAACATCCCACAAATCATAACCTAACGCAGCAGATGCTTCTGCAAATGTGTCTTGAATGACAGGGGTATGTGTAGCAAGTTCTGAAAGCATACCGACACTTTGAGAGCCTTGACCTGGAAAGACACAGGCGATTGTTGATTGACTCATCTAAATTCCTTATCCAATTATATATTGATAGTTAGTAACGAACGAGCGCAGATGCCCATGCAAAACCACCACCAAATGCTTCTAATAATAAATGTTGACCGCGTTTAATGCGTCCATCTTTAACTGCTGCGTCTAAGGCTGTAGGCACTGTAGCAGCAGAAGTATTGCCGTGATGTTCGAGTGTCATGACCACTTGGTCTAATGACATATTCAATTTTTTCGCTGTTGCTTTGATAATTCTGAAGTTTGCCTGATGAGGAACTAACCAATCCAGCTCAGATTTATCCATATTATTTGCCGCAAGCGTTTCTTCTACAACTTCACTCAGCTTTGTGACTGCAACTTTAAAGACTTCATTGCCTCGCATTGAACCCCAATTTTGATGCACGGATGCTTCATCACCGCGTGTTGGATTACCTACATACAATAAATCTGAGTAAGATCCTGCCGCATGGATATGTGTCGATAAAATACCAGGCTCTTCACTGGCTTCAATGATAGTTGCTCCAGCGCCATCACCAAACAAAATGACCATAGAACGATCTGCAGGATCGATTAAACGAGACAAACAATCTGTGCCAATTACTAATATGCGT
>NZ_DS989812.1:388987-402828 GCF_000155775.1 Glaciecola sp. HTCC2999 | reverse complement strand
GTAGTCGCACACACAATCATATCGATGGAAGATTTATCAATACCCGCATGTTCAATTGCATCCTTAGCGGCCTCAGCTCCCATCGTTCCGGCTGTTTCATGTGCGCCAATGATACGTCGCTCTTTAATACCTGTTCTATCGGTAATCCACTCATCAGTGGTATCGACCATTATTTCAAGGTCAGCATTAGTGCGTACGTCGGAAGGAAAATAACTTCCCGTACCAATAAATCGTGAATACATGGTTGTTTGCTACTCCAGCAGGATATTTTCTATCGTGGTTTTTATTTTCGTGGGAACTTGTTGCTCAACTTCATGTATGGCTTGCTCTATGGCATGAAAAACCGCATTAGCTGACGCATTCCCATGACTTTTTATGACAATACCCTGTAATCCTATCAAACTCGCTCCATTATACTGGTCAGCTTTCATTTTTTTTAACAAACGACGAAAAACCGGTAAAGCAATTACAGAGAAGACCTTATGCAACCAAGAGGATTGAGCTGTGCGCTGAATTTCATTCAGTAAAAATTTAGCAATGCCCTCACTGGTTTTTAACGCAACGTTACCTGTAAAGCCATCCGTAACAATTACATCAGCTTTCCCAGTAAAAATATCAGTACCTTCAACATACCCAATGTAATTGAGTGATTTGGTTTTGGCGATTAAATCATTAGCAAGCTTAACCTGTGCATTGCCTTTATTATTTTCTTCACCCACGTTCAATAATGCAATACTAGGTTTGGCAATATCGGTTAAATGTTGAACTAATACTGAACCCATAACCGCATTTTGAAATAAAGTTTCAGCATCATGACTCACATTGGCACCCAAATCGAGTAACCATACTGGGTGGGATGCTTGTGTGGGGAGTGACGTAATTAATGCCGGGCGGTTGATGCCTGGTAACGTTCTTAATATGAAAGATGCTAACGCAAACAAAGCGCCTGTATTACCAGCACTGACACATGCATCTGCTCGGTTATCTTTCACAAGTTCAATCACACGGCGCATTGACGCATCTTTTTTTGTGCGTAACACAAACGATGGTTTGTCTTGCATCGTGATTTCATCTTGGCATGGTGAATGGTAATGCGTGACGCAATATCACTATTGAGTTCTGCGGTAATACCAGTGATCGTCTGGGCATCGCCACAAGCAATAATGTGTAAATTGGGATGGGTTTGAAGTGCTTTAATTGCACCCGAAAGAATGATTGGGGGGCCGAGATCGCCCCCCATCGCATCTAACGCAATGGTTAGTACTGGCATCATGAAATTGGCTTAGTTGCCAATGACTTTTTTGCCTCTGTAAAAACCATCCGCTGTCACATGGTGACGACGGTGAGTTTCACCTGATGTAGAATCGACAGACAAAGTTGCGCCTGTTAACGCATCGTGTGCACGACGCGTACCACGTTTAGCACGTGTTTTACGATTTTGTTGTACAGCCATAAATTACTCCTGGTCTCGCTTAAGTTCTTGTAAAACCGCAAATGGGTTTTGTCGCTCTTGTTCCGGTTTGAGTTTACCGAAAGTCATATCATCTTCAGTTACAGTACACGCATCCTCTGCATGGAGCGGTACGATAGGTAAAGAGATAATCAGTTCATCCTCAAATAATTGTAGCAGATTCACTTCTCCGTGTTCGTCTACTTCAACCGGTTCATAAGCCTCAGGTAACTCCAGCTCGTCAATGTCAGGCCCCTGCACGGGCGTGAAACAAAAATCAACATGCACTGTTTGCTCTAGGAGCGAGTTACAACGTTGGCAGATAAGTTGCGCTGATGTATCGAGTGTTCCGTGAAACAAAGTAAGACTCTGCGCGTCTTTTTCAAACTTGGCCTCGACGTGAATTACATCGTTACATCCAGCGACTGCTTCCGACCACCTAGGCATGTCCGAAGCGCTCATAACACCAGAATACTCTGAGCGTTTATTGGCACTTTTGACAGGATCGATGACTTTTGGCAATTTAACTTTCTGCATAACGCGCGCATCATATAGATTTCAGCTCGAATAGTCAAAGTAATTATTCATGATAAACATCGCTAATGCCCTTAAAGATTGGCTTTTTTATCTGATACGCATACTATAATTATCAATCTATCATTTTATACGTTTTGAGTTTTATGAAAAATATCGTCTTAGCTTCATCTTCACCTTATCGACATGCATTATTATCACGACTTAATTTACCATTCCAATCAATCTCTCCCGAGATAGATGAAACTCCCCTAAACAATGAAAGCCCAGATGCATTAGTGAGTAGACTTGCCTACGAGAAAGCGTTCGCCATTGCAAAAAACATTGATAATACAGTGGTGATTGGGAGTGACCAAGTCGCTACGATTAAAAACCAGATTTTGACTAAACCAGGCAATATGGAAAATGCTACAACACAATTGTTAGCTTGTTCAGGTAATAACGTTACTTTTTATACTAGTTTATGTGTGGTTGATACACAGAAAAATAATCATCATCAAATAGTAGATACATTCACAGTCGGGTTTAGAGATTTATCCATACAACAAATAAAGCGTTATTTAGAAATAGAACAGCCGTTTGATTGTGCCGGGAGTTTTAAAGCAGAAGGAATGGGGAT
The DNA here is from genome assembly GCF_000155775.1 of Glaciecola sp. HTCC2999. Lineage (GTDB taxonomy): Bacteria > Pseudomonadota > Gammaproteobacteria > Enterobacterales > Alteromonadaceae > Opacimonas. The sequence goes on along the minus strand of NZ_DS989812.1, from coordinate 400,225 downwards.
CACATTATTCACTCATTTAAGTGGTCGTGACCCTAATTCACTTATTGGATTACCCTTAATACAGTTAACTACCATATTACAGGAGTTAGGGTTAGACCCATTAGGCGAACATTAGCCTTACTATTTATAAACTATATTTAAATAACTGACTGATTTAAATCAAAGATACTCTAATAGCGCTAATGGATGACTAATAATAGCTTTGGGTGTATGTTGCATTAATTGTTCAGGATGATGCACACCATAATCAACACCAATGCGGTCCATACCAATACTTTGAGCCATTTGCATATCGTACGTCGTATCTCCTACCATCAAACATTGTGAGGGTGTGAGTCCTTGTCGCAAGATAATCTGTTCAAGCATATCTGGGTGTGGTTTTGATTGTGCTTCATCTGCAGTGCAACTATCAATAAAAAAATGTTTAGTGTTTGTTGCAACCCAAGCGCGTTCTAAACCTCGACGCGCCTTCCCTGTTGCAACAGCTAATAAGAGATGAGGTTGAAGCCGAGTGAACAATTCAAGGGAACCTGAAAAAAGAGGACAAGGTGTCTTATCAGTGGCTAAAAAAGCATGTTTATATGCAGCGACTATCTGTTGTATCTTTAAGGGATCACTTAAAGAAAATAATTGACCGATCGCAGGCGCTAAGCTGATGCCAATAATATGGGCGACTTCTTTATCCGTAGGTATGGGCATTTGGCAAACATGAGCAGCATGTTGCATACAAGCGATAATCTTAGCCGCCGAATCCATGACGGTACCATCCCAATCAAATATCACGCATTTATACTGATTCATGTTGATAACTTAGCAATGATATTCGTGAGTTGTTCATCATAAGGAGCTTTGAATGTCACTTGCTCAAGTGTTTTAGGATGAATAAAAGATAAACTGTGTGCATGTAAAAATAATCTTTTTAAGCCTTGCGTCGCTAATTGAGCGTTACCATCAATGTCATTATATTTTGGGTCACCGCCAATTGGGAAACCGGCATGTAAGCAATGAACACGGATCTGATGTGTTCTTCCAGTGATAGGCGATGCTTCAACTAATGTTGTTTGCGCAAAGGCTTGTAAAACACGATAGCGAGTTTCACTTGGTTTACCTTCAGGGTTTACATTAACTATTCTTTCCCCCGATTTAAGTACGTTTTTTAATAATGGCGCTTTGACTTTAAAACGATTTTCAGGCCATTGCCCCCATACTAAGGCGTGATAACGTTTCTGCATCTTTTTATCACGTAATTGTTCGTGTAAATGACGTAACGCAGAGCGGCGTTTCGCAACAAGTAAGATACCGGAAGTGTCTCGATCAATTCGATGCACTAACTCCATAAACTTAGCATCTGGTCGTAATGCTCTTAGCCCTTCGATTAAACCAAAAGATAACCCACTACCACCGTGGACGGCTAAACCAGAAGGTTTATTAATCACCATAATACGATCATCTTCGTAGATAATATAATCTTGCATGACAGCGACTTTGTCTAATTTAACATTCACCGGTTCTGGGGCATCACTTACTCTAATGGGTGGAACGCGTATGACATCATGGGCTTGTAGTTTATATTCGGGTTTAATACGTTTTTTATTAACACGCACTTCTCCTTTACGCAGAATTCGGTAGATCATGCTTTTAGGCACGCCTTTTAAATGCGTTTTTAAGAAATTATCAATGCGCTGGCCAGCTAACTCTGGATCGATTTCAACAAAGCTAACTTGCTGGAAGGTTTCATTATTATTCATAACTTCCTATTTTACATGATAATTATTATCAATGTCCTGTTTATTTAACTTGCGCCATTATGGTTTTACAGCGATAATATTAAAAGTTGGATACCTGAATGCACAAAAACAGCTATCAACTGCGGATAATGATAAAGATTTACTGCCTAATAACGTTAGGTTTGATGCTAAAAAGAGCTTCAACATTTATCCGGATGAGCATCTAAATCGAGTTTGAGCGCCAATAATTTTGGCTATTAGTATGACAAATTTAAATACCCTCTCTCGATACCATGCATATATAAAACATTGTGCCGACATGAAAGAATAGATTTTTTACACACTGATTGGGCGATAACATTTAACATAAGTTGTTGTAGTATCGCTAGCCATCATTGTGACAACAATAAAACATACAAGGTATAATGATAAACCTCCTTACCCTAGAATATAAGGGATATTAGGCGTTTAATTCATTAATTACCTCGCTTTATATTATTTGTATATAAACTTTGTTTGATGCGCTTCAGCGCCCTTTCTTGCTTGTCTGCACCACAAAAAGAATGAATGAATAATGAAAAGAATGTTGATTAATGCAACTCAATCTGAAGAGTTGCGTGTCGCACTTGTAGATGGTCAAAAATTATATGACCTCGATATTGAAAGCCCTGGACATGAACAAAAGAAAGCGAATATATATAAAGGTACAATAACAAGAGTTGAGCCTAGTTTAGAAGCTGCATTTGTTGATTATGGTGCAGACCGCCACGGTTTTTTACCCCTTAAAGAAATTGCCCGCCATTACTTCCCTAAAAATTACACGTTTGAAGGTAGACCAAATATTCGTGACGCTGTAAAAGAAGGTCAGGAAGTTATTATCCAAATTGATAAAGAAGAGCGTGGCCAAAAAGGTGCGGCTTTAACCACTTTTATTTCACTGGCAGGAAGTTATTTGGTATTAATGCCTAACAATCCTCGTGCTGGTGGTATTTCTCGCCGCATCGAAGGAGATGAACGAAGTGAATTGAAAGCGACTTTAGACCAATTAGAATTACCTAAAGGTATGGGACTAATTGTTCGCACGGCAGGTGTTGGTAAATCATTTGAAGAGTTAGCATGGGACTTAAAAGTGTTACTCACTCATTGGGAAGCTATTACCGCAGTCGCTGAAGAACGCCCTGCTCCGTTTTTAATTCACCAAGAATCAAATGTCATTGTACGTGCCATCCGTGATTATTTACGTCGCGATGTCGGTGAAATAATCATTGATAAGCCTGCTATTTTTGAGCAAGCATTACAGCATATTGAATTGGTTCGACCTGACTTTGCTAATCGTGTGAAACCATATACTGGTGATGTACCATTATTCAGTCACTACCAAATCGAAAGTCAAATAGAATCTGCTTTCCAGCGCGAAGTTCGTCTTCCTTCTGGTGGCTCTATTGTGATAGATCCAACTGAAGCCTTAACCTCGATTGATATCAACTCAGCCCGAGCGACAAAAGGCGGTGATATTGAAGAAACAGCATTTAATACTAACCTTGAAGCAGCGGATGAAATTGCTCGTCAATTGCGTCTGCGTGATTTAGGTGGTTTAGTGGTTATCGATTATATTGATATGTCTGTTAACAAACACCAACGTGAAGTTGAAAATCGCATGAAAGATGCAGTTAGCGGTGATCGTGCTCGTATTCAATTAGGTCGTATATCACGTTTTGGTTTATTAGAGATGTCGCGCCAACGTTTGCGTCCATCACTAGGCGAATCAGCACATAACGTTTGTCCTCGTTGCGCAGGTACAGGTACAGTCCGTGGTACTGAATCACTAGCATTGTCCGTATTACGCATCATTGAAGAAGAATGTATTAAAGATAATACCGGCCAAGTCGAAGCGCAATTGCCAGTGGACGTAGCCACTTATATCCTTAATGAAAAACGTAAAGCGTTACGTGAAATGGAAGAGCGCAATAAAGTAGAAGTATTGGTGTTACCAAATCCAAATTTATCTACGCCGAATTTCCAAATCGAACGACGTCGTCCAGAGGATAAAGTATCAGGGATCAGCTACCAATTAGAATTAGCTGAATCAAATGAACAAATACAAGAAGCAGCATCTGCTGTACCAGTGCAACGTGAAGAGCCAGCTTTAAAAGGAATGATTGCACCTAAAGCCGCACCATCTCCTAAACCAGCAGAAGCAAAAGCAACACCGAGTCTTATTGCTGGTTTTATTGCTTGGTTAACTGCGTTATTTGCTCCTAAGCCAGCACCTAAAGCGAAAGGTAAGGGTCGTGGCCGTAATAACAATCAACGTCGTCAAGGTCAAAACCGTAATCGCAACCGTAATCAGCGTAATCGTAACCAAGGCGATAAAAATGACGCACGTGATAACAATGTAAACGCCAAAGATAATCGTGAATTACATGATAGTAATGATGCCAAAGAGGGTAAATCAAATCCTAGACGTAATACTCGTAACCGTAAACGTCACGATAACGACGAAGGTGATAATGGGCAACAAAAACGCCGTCAACCACGTGCGACAGAAACTAGTGATGTAAACGATGCACCTGCACCTAAAGAGCGTCGTAAACGCCGTGACAATCGTAAAAACGTACGTGTAACTAATGAAGCTAGCACCGCTGAAGAAGTGAATACGATTGCAAGTACATCTGAACCCGTACAAAGTGAAGTAATTACTACCGGTGATGAGTCAGTCAATACCAATGTCGAAGCAAATGATACGGTACCGACAGATAAGAAAACCCGTTCACGTCGCTCACCTCGTCACGCTCGTGCTGCAGGCCAAAAACGTAAGCAGGAAGAACAAGCAGAGACTGAAAACGTTTCGCAAACTGTTGAAGGACAAACAGCGCTTCCATTAGAGGAACCAACCGGTGCTCAAATCCAAGCTATTGTAGAAGAAAACCAGCAAATAGCTCTGAGTGCTGACCATGGAGAAGATACGACAACCGAATCAACATCATTATCTAATGAAGAATTAGAGGTTAAACGTAATAATTCACTGATTGAATCTGATAATGCTGTAGAGAGCTCAAATGATGTTATTCAAGCAACATCTGAAGCTATTGATAAAGCTAAAGAAGATTTAGATAGTGTGTCTGAAGTTGTGGATACACCGATTCAAGCGCTATTAGATATATCAGAAGAGACAGAAGTCACATCGACTGAAGCATCAACTGCAATCGTTTCGGAAGCTGTAACACCGGTTGACACCATATCTGCACCAGAAGAAATTACTGCACCAACCTCTGTTCCCGCAGTATTAGCGCCTAAAGCACATGCATCACATCCAATGGCTTTACCAGCGGTTTTAGCGCAAGAATTTGGTGAGATTGTCGTAAAGCAAAAAGATAACTCTGAACGCTATGAGTATGTGAAGACAGAAAAACGTGCCGACATGCAAAGTGTCACTTCGCGTGTATCAGCACCTACAACATTACCACTGAGTGTTGATTAACTCACTATAGTGATTAGATAGATACAAAAAAGCACCTTACGGTGCTTTTTTTATGTCTCTAAATATATCATTAGGTAGTTCAGGCATTGGTAATACTTGATAATGCTATTGAATTACCACATTAAATCATCAGGGATATCATAAACTGCATACCACTCGTCATCTTGAGCTGTGGACTGTTCTGATTCAGGAATATCGTCCGCACGATAGACAATCGCCTCAGGATGCCGCGTTACAATTTTATCCGCAACCGGCACTGGAATAAGTTCATAACCATCATTCAATTTAGCGATGGCTAGACGTGCCTGGGTAATTAATTGATGAGTTGCACTATCTACATATAAACGCTTAACAACATTAGCATCAGTAAAGTTAACCACCACATCACCTTGCCCTTTGGGTTGTTTATTTACTTCAATAAGCTGTTTGACCTGCGCTAGCACTTCTTTTGCTTCACGCACTTTCGCCTGCTCAGCAGCTAGTGCAGCATCCTTTGCTTGCTTAGCTGCTAAAGCGGCTTGGGCATCTAACTTTGCTTGGTCAACGGTGACAACTTTTTGTGTTTGCGCTAGTTTCTTCGCTTTATGCTTTTGACGCTTAATTTTTTTGGCTGCCGATTTATCTGCTAAACCGGCTTTAAGTAACTGTTCTTGTAATGAGGCCATTTAAGAATCCTAATTTATGATTTCTTTGCAGCCGGTTTACGTTTCGCCGGCGTTTTTTTCGCGGTCTTTTTTACAGCCGGTTTTTTACGCTTATCATCTGCGACCCATTTACCACCTTGATACCATGCTGACCATCCTGAAGCCTTACCTTTTTCTGCTTCAGACATTACATACTGCTCTTTGGTTTTTCGACTAAAGCGAACAATCGTTGGCTGTCCATCGGGATCGGCTAATGGTGCATCGGCTAAATAATGAAATTTCGGTGATATTCTATCACGATATTCTTTCAATTCAGCCACTAAAGGCGCTCGTGTTTCTCGTGATTTGGGGAAATTATGCGCTGCTAAAAATATACCTGCAGCTCCATCTCGTAATACAAAATGCGCATCAGATTGGGAACAAGGTAATTCGGGTAAATCGACCGGATCCTCTTTAGGCGGAGCCGCTTCACCACTTCTTAATAATTTACGAGTATTCTTACACTCTTCATTAGTGCACCCAAAGTACTTACCAAACCGACCGTTTTTCAATTCCATATCACTGGTACATTTATCGCACTCAATGATTGGACCGTCATAGCCTTTGATTTTAAATGTGCCGGTTTCGATTTCAGTGCCTGGGCACGAAGGCGTATTACCACATACATGTAATTTACGCGTTTCATCAATTAAATAGCTATCCATCGCGGTATCACAAACAGGACAACGATGTTTTGCTCGTAGCATCTCAGTTTCTAAATCTTGATCATCAGATACTTTAATCGCTTCATCACCTGGCGTGAGATTCATGGTTTGGGTACAGCGCTCTTTTGGCGGTAAGTTGTAACCAGAACATCCTAGAAATACGCCTGTAGATGCAGTTCGAATATTCATGTCTCGCCCACAATCGGGTTTGGGACAAGTCACACTTACCGGTACAGCAGAATTAAGCTCCATACCCCCCTCTTCAGGGGTTTTCTCTGCCTGAACCAGTTGTGTATAGAATTCACCGTAAAAATCGTTTAGCACGTCTTTCCAACGTTTTTCACCGTGAGCAATGTCATCTAGACGCTGTTCCATCTTGGCTGTGAAATCAAAAGATAACAATTCTTGGAAATTGTCTGTTAATCGGTCGTTAACAATCTCCCCCATCTTTTCTGCATAAAAGCGTTTATTTTCTAAACGCACATAGCCACGGTCTTGAATGGTTGAGATAATCGAGGCATACGTGGATGGACGGCCAATACCGCGTTTTTCTAATTCTTTGACTAACGATGCTTCATTAAATCGAGCAATCGGCTTAGTGAAATGTTGCTTAGGATCAAGTTTGTCTAATGCTAATACATCACCTGGTCTTAAATCTGGTAATAATAAATCATCATCGCCTTTACGCTTCACCTGCGGTTGAACACGTGTCCAACCATCAAATTTTAGCACTCGACCTTTCGCTGTTAACTCGTAATCGCCTGCTTGCACACGTAAGGTCGTCGAATCATATTTAGCTGGAACCATTTGGCAAGCAAGAGTTTGACGCCAAATCAATTCATATAGGCGCTGAGCATCTCGCTCCATATCACCTAATGATGCTGCTAGTAACTTCACATTGGAAGGACGAATGGCTTCATGGGCCTCTTGAGCACCCTCTTTCGCACCATAACGAATTGGATTCTCTGGGATATATTGTGAACCAAATTGGTCTTGGATATATTCACGCGCCGCGTTCACGGCATCATTACTTAGATTCGTTGAATCTGTACGCATATAGGTAATGTGACCGGCTTCATATAAACGCTGCGCCATAGTCATGGTTTTCTTTACCCCAAAACCTAAGCGTGTAGAGGCTGCTTGTTGTAATGTTGAAGTAATAAATGGGGCACTAGGACGTGATGAGGAGGGTTTTGATTCACGTGCAACGACCGAATACTGAACCTTCTCTAGAGCCGCTACGGCAGTATCAGCTTGATTCTTATTAACCGGCTTAAACGCTTTATCTTGGAATTTTGCAACTAACATACGCAGATTTGTGGTTGCATTTTTCACAGTGGTTTGTTGTAAATCAGCGTGAATATCCCAGAATTCTTCAGGTTGGAAAGCTTTAATTTCACGTTCACGCTCTACCACTAAACGCACGGCTACTGATTGAACTCTCCCTGCAGATAAACCTCTGGCGACTTTTTTCCATAATAATGGAGACACCATAAAGCCGACAACACGATCCAAGAAACGACGGGCTTGTTGAGCGTTAACTCTATTAATATTCAACTCGCCAGGGTTTGCGAACGCTTCTTGTATGGCTGATTCTGTGATTTCGTTAAATACAACGCGTTGATAAGTTTTACCTTTAGTACCTAGTAACTCTTGCAAATGCCATGCGATTGCTTCTCCCTCTCTATCCAAATCGGTCGCAAGATAGATAGTGTCAGCATCTTTCGCTAGTTTTTTTAGTTCGGCAACCACTTTTTCTTTACCAACTAGAATTTGATAATGAGCTTGCCAATCATTTTGAGGATCAATCCCCATTCGGTCAACGAGCTTTTCATACTCAAATTGACGTAAATATTTTTCTTTTTTGGTATCGGTCCAAGTCTTCAATTCTTTGGCTGGTTTTTTAGGCGCTACATTACCTAATGCCTTAGTTGGGAGATCACGTACGTGACCGACACTGGATTTCACAACAAAATCTTTGCCTAGATATTTATTTATTGTTTTCGCTTTAGCTGGCGACTCGACAATAACTAATGATTTTGCCATAGGTAAAGGTAATCCTTTGAAAATGTTTAAAAAAATGTCACTTATTAGCTTGTTTTATATGAACAAGTGAGGATTTGTACTCTAATTAGATATATCTATAAAATGCATATAAAACAAGAAATTATTCATACTTACCCAACAAAAATTCCGTAAGTATATAATTTTTATGACTTTTTTGATAAATAAGATTTGCGTAAACTGATTAACTTACGTCATACTATCAACAAAAATACAGTCTTACGTTAGTATTTAGCACATCTAATAGGCCTCGCACATTAATCTTAGCGACCTTGAATGTCAATTATCAATAGCGCTTTAGAAGGAAGTTAATATGCCACATGTAGAAATGAACTTTGATGGATTAGTTGGCCCTACCCACAATTATGCGGGTTTGTCTTATGGCAATGTCGCTTCGTTAAACAATGCTAAAGGCATTTCTCATCCTAAACAGGCAGCTAAGCAAGGGTTGGTTAAAATGAAAACCTTAGCTGATTTAGGGATATCTCAAGGTGTATTAGCACCACAAGCAAGACCGGATGTAAATGTTTTAAGACGTTTAGGGTTTACCGGTAACGATGCGCAAGTCATCAATAAAGCAGCAAAATCTGATCCTATATTATTATCTGCCTGCTATTCGGCCTCCTCGATGTGGACAGCAAATGCTGCCACTGTTTCTCCTAGTGCCGATACAGCGGATGGTAAAGTGCATTTTACCCCTGCAAACTTGACCAATAAATTCCACCGTTCAATTGAACCAGAAACAACTGGTCGCATATTAAAAGCTACTTTTAACGACTCAAATATATTTGAACACCATGCTCATTTACCTGAAAACGATCATTTTGGTGATGAAGGTGCTGCGAATCATACGCGCTTTTGTGAGGGATATGAGCAACCTGGTGTTGAATTATTTGTATATGGCCGACATGCGTTTAATACAGCAAAGCCAGCACCTAAAAAATTTCCAGCAAGACAAACAATCGAAGCGTCTCAAGCAGTTGCTCGCTTACATGGTTTAGACGAACACAATACCGTTTTTGCTCTACAAAATCCTGATGTCATTGATCAAGGGGTATTTCACAACGATGTGATCAGTGTGGGAAATCAAAACGTGTTGTTTTATCACGAACAAGCATTTGCTCATACTGAACAAGTATTAGCAGAGATCCAGCGTAAAATGGGTCAAACACACATGCACTTTATTCAAGTCCCAACAGAGGCAGTGTCAATTAATGATGCTGTAAAAAGTTATTTATTTAATACGCAAATCATTACATTACCAAATGGTGACATGGCCATCATTGCCCCTACCGAAGCTCAAGATAATGAAGCGGTCAATCAGTATTTAACAACTTTGCCTCATCTTAATACCCCCATCAAACAGGTCAAATTTATCGATGTTAAGCAAAGTATGCAAAACGGCGGTGGACCTGCTTGCTTAAGGTTACGCGTAGCGCTTAAAGAGCATGAATTATTGGCTATTAATCCACATACGCAAATCACTAATAATAAATTTATTGAATTGAATCAATGGGTCGACAAACACTATCGCGATGAATTAAGCATAGCTGATTTAGCTGATCCTAATTTGTTAAATGAATCACAAACAGCGTTGGATGAATTGACGCAAATTTTACAATTAGGCAGTGTTTATCCTTTTCAATTAGTGTAATTGTTTGTAAAGTGTCAGGTGATGTATATGCATGTAAGTGTCACATCATTCATTTTAGAAATTTCATACATACAATAATAATCAGAGGATTTCATGACGGCACTTCCTGCTTCAGATTCACATAAATTGTCACTTACCGCACGCATTTTTATAGGCATGTTGGCGGGTGTTTTGGTTGGTTTTTTGTTTAAGCTTATAATGGGCGAAAGTGGCGATCTCATCCTCTCATTTTTAGGTCTAACTATTTCTATTAAAGGCTTATTTATAGATGGGATATTTAATGGCCTTGGGCAAATATTTATCGCAAGTTTAAAGATGCTTGTGGTCCCTTTAGTCTTTGTATCGCTCGTATGCGGAACCAGTAGTTTATCCGATCCCAATAAACTAGGTCGTCTTGGCGCTAAATCAGTCGGTTTGTACGTGATGACCACAGCGATTGCGATTGCTACCGCCATATTTATGGCTTTGCTTTTTGCCCCAGGTGAAGGTCTTAATCTCACCACTGACACGCAATTTACCGCCAAAGAAGCGCCTAACCTAGTCCAAGTCTTTGTGGATATGTTCCCTGCCAACCCCATTGCGTCTATGGCGGAAGGTAACATGTTACAAATTATTGTTTTTGCGGTTATTTTTGGGATCGCGGTATCGTTATCTGGTGAAGTGGGTAAACGCGTATCTGCGGCATTTAATGACATCAACGTCGTCATCATGAACATTGTGACTATGGTCATGAATATCGCGCCTTACGGTGTGTTTGTCTTAATGGCGAAGCTTTTCGCTACCATAGGCCTGGACACTATATTAGGATTGGCCAAATACTTTTTCTTATTAGCAGGACTATTAGTGATGCATGCGTTTGTCACTTATCCAATAATATTTAAAGTACTCAGTGGCCTGAATCCATTAATTTTATTGCGTAAAATGCGTAACACGGCCCTATTTGCATTTAGCACATCAAGCTCGA
>NZ_DS989812.1:376107-387613 GCF_000155775.1 Glaciecola sp. HTCC2999 | reverse complement strand
CCTACGATTCTGCACAGGCTATATAGGCACGGTAGACAATGTCGAAGACACTTTTATCATCTAAGCATCCTCAATATACCTTTATCAAAGGTAATACTTATTACTATACTAGAGCTGTACCAGTTGACCTTTCTGGTTACTATTCATCCAAAAGAATCGTTGTCTCTTTAAAGACTAAATCTGTTATTTCTGCACGTATTGCATCAAGAGCGTATAGCGCTAAGCTAGAGCAATACTGGCTTGGATTACGTTTACAGAATATAGATGTACCTGCAATTCATCTGGTTCAGTCCCAAGCTGCCTCTAATGACTCAAAACTACCACTTATCTCCGAAGCCAGAGACTTGTACTTCAAGGTGAAAGGGGTTGGTAGACCTGAGCTGTTCTTCAATACAGCATCCAGAAACGTTAAGTATTTAGTTGAGTGTTTAGGTGAAAGGTCGCTTGATGAATATTCATCTAAAGATGCTGCTGCATTTAGGGATTGGTTGCTCGCTAAAGGGTTGAGTGTCAGTTCATTGCAACGCATATTCTCAGGCATTAAAGCGATAGTTAACTTTACTATTCTTGAGTTAGGCTTAACCTGTGATAATCCATTTACAAGGGTGTATTTACCCACTAACACCAGCGCTAAAAAACGTCATGCTATCAAGCTGTCTAACCTAATAAAAATCAAGTCTGCCATACAAGTTATCGATGATGATATTCGTTGGTTAGTAGGCTTAATAGTTGATACTGGTATGAGGCTGTCAGAGGCAGCAGGCTTAATGGTTACTGATATTCATTTGGATTGTGAAATACCGCATATCAAACTAGTACCACATCCTCATAGGCGTTTAAAGACAGCTTCTAGTGAGCGTATCATTCCTCTTGTGGGTATTTCACTGTGGTCTGCAAAGCAGATAGTTAACCACAGAGTAGGGGGTGTTTGTTTCCCAAGGTATACAACATCAACTAAGTGCAATGCTAACTCAGCTTCAGCCTCAATTAATAAGTGGCTTAAATCTATTGGTGATAAAGAGGATGTGATACATGGCTTACGACACAGCTTTAGAGATAGATTAAGAAAGGTTGAAGCACCTTCAGATATGATAGATATGCTTGGTGGTTGGTCGTTACGTAGTGTAGGGCAGGGATACGGTGATGGTTATCAGCTAGAACAGTCTTTGCGTTACATGAAAGCACTGTCAAGTGAGCTCGATCTTAAGAGGTAGTCTACCGTGCCTATATAGCCTGTGCATGAATCGTAGGTATATAAAGGTCTGTAGAGCTTTTTAGGACTTTAAAATGGCGGAGTGGACGACCTATACAGGCTTCATAGTCTATCTACAGCGCCAAGAACCCTTGGAATACCTTAGTTTCCTGATGTTGTCATAGGCTTAGTTCGATGTCAAAGGACTAAAAGTGTCTACTGTTTTGTCTACCCATGTCGGCCCATGAGTTTTCTTATGTATAGACATGATTAACTAGTCCTTTCCTATGTCTATTCCAAGGGCTTATCTATGGGTATTTTGAGTAGTCTCTATTTGATCCTGAGAAAGCCTCAGAGAGCCTCTAATTCATCTTTGATCAACTCTATTAGCTGAGCCTAAAGTCCTCTATAGGGGGCGGGAGGGGGCTTTATGGCTATGGTATTATCATGGGCCTTGAGAGATTTACTAAAGGGGATTTTAGGTCAATGTATATGGGACTTAAGGTACTTATTCCTACGTTATATCTGCATAGTAATAACTAAGAGTTCCTTGGTTATTAATGTATTACTATTAATGAATATACTTTATAAAGTTCCTAGGTTGTCCTTTAGTTATATTCATAATAGATACACTATAAAGGATAGCTATGGTTGACTAAGGAGTACTGTAGAGTACCTAGGTATACTTAAGTCCCCTAAAGACCATATGTACGGAAAAGTTATTAATAAGACAGAATAAAAGGACAATAGTATCCACATATGCTCTGCAATATGCTTTCTATTTAATCTCAACTAGTTTATTGTTTGTCAATATAGCAAGTTTAGCTAAAGGTAAAATATGAATGACTTTAGGTTTGACTGGTTTGCTTCATTAAAAGCACCGTTTGTGGATGAGTTGGCTAGTCATATGTTTCCAACCGCCGACGCGCCTTGCTCGGGTGTTAATGTTGAGCTCGTTCATTCAGAGAGGATCTCATTAGCAAAGCACGTACTCTCTTCTCTGTATCAAGCCTATACATCACCTCACGCAGCTAATACTGTCAGTTATCCTAAGAAAAAACCTGCTTATAAATTAAAAAGTGAATCTAAAGTCCCTTATTCATACAAGAGAGCAATAGAGGTTTTCGAAAGGCTATGTGAGCTTTCATGGGTCAGAGTTACTGATGCTGTTACTCAAAAGCTATATACACGAATAGAGGCTACAGGCGCTTTAAGTGCGAAATTTGAAGACTGAGGTGGTAGATTTGATTCGGACACTCTAGATAAGAGATAATTCTCAAAACTGGAGTGCATTATGAATGCTAGAAAAAAATATTCAAAAGAATTTAAGTTAGACGCTATCAGCCTAGTGGTTGATCAGAAGTTCAGTCGAGCTGAAGCGGCAAGAAGCTTGGAGATTAATCCAAATCTGATTACCCGTTGGATGAAAGAACACGAACAAGATAATGATGGTCAGGCGTTTCGTGGTAATGGCAAGCTGACGCCAGAGCAAGAAGAAATTAGGCAACTGAGAGCAAAGGTTCGCCAGCTTGAAATGGACAAAAACATTTTAAAGGAAGCAACGGTCTTTTTTGCCAAAGAAATGAAGTAAAGTACCGCTTCATTGCCCAAAATAAGAAGACCTATCCCGTTGACAGAATGTGTCAATTGTTAGGGGTGAAGCGCAGCGGCTTTTACCGTTGGGCGAAGATAGAACAAGAAATAGACCCTACTCATGCTGATATGATCGAGTGGGTGAAAAAGATAGCTGTCGCTAGTGATAACACGTATGGCAGCCGCAGAATGAAGCATGCCCTGAATTGTTTAGGCTATCCAGTGAGTCGCCAAAAGGCGAAGAAGCTAATGCTTGAAGCCAAGGTGTGGGTTCGTTATCGCAAGAAATATAAGGTGACAACAGACAGTAACCATAACAAGCCGTTGTTTGATAATGTGCTCAATCGTGAGTTTACTGTGGATGCGCCTAACAAAGCGTATGTTTCTGATATTACTTACATATGGACGCGAGAAGGTTGGTTGTACTTAGCCATCGTGATTGATTTGTACTCGCGTAAAATCGTTGGTTGGAGCATGAGCTCAAGGATGAAAGCAAAGCTGGTAATTGACGCGCTGAGAATGGCAATATGGCAGCGAAAACCAGAGAAAGGATTAATTGTGCATACCGACCGTGGCTCGCAATATGCCAGTCACGAGTATCGTAAATTACTTAACGCTCATGGCCTAGTTGGCAGCATGAGCAGAAAAGGCGATTGTTGGGATAATGCCGTTGCTGAAAGTTTCTTCGGCAGCTTGAAAAACGAACGGGTTCATTGGCGAAACTACCAAACTCGATACGAAGCACAACAGGATATCTTGAATTACATCACGATGTTCTATAACAGCTATAGACTGCATTCATATCTGGGGTATCAAAGCCCAAATCAGTATGAGCAGGAAATGGTAAAACTACAAAAAGTTGCTTAACTGGGTTGTCCGAAATATGTTGACCACGTCAAGGCCCATGATAATACCATAGCCATAAAGCCCCCTCCCGCCCCCTATAGAGGACTTTAGGCTCAGCTAATAGAGTTGATCAAAGATGAATTAGAGGCTCTCTGAGGCTTTCTCAGGATCAAATAGAGACTACTCAAAATACCCATAGATAAGCCCTTGGAATAGACATAGGAAAGGACTAGTTAATCATGTCTATACATAAGAAAACTCATGGGCCGACATGGGTAGACAAAACAGTAGACACTTTTAGTCCTTTGACATCGAACTAAGCCTATGACAACATCAGGAAACTAAGGTATTCCAAGGGTTCTTGGCGCTGTAGATAGACTATGAAGCCTGTATAGGTCGTCCACTCCGCCATTTATTCCTTTGTGACTTATTTAACCTGTTAATACTCATTAAACAGGTTTCCATGTCTGATATTACCCATTTAAATTCACTCAGTAATTGATACAAAAAAGCCCTGTCAATCGCGTAGTTTGACAGGGCTTTGTATTGGCTTTTTTGAAGTACTTATTTACTTAGCAAAGGCATCTTGTAAAGGTGGCACAACTTGTTTTTTACGGCTTAAGACGCCGTCTAACCACACTTCGCTGTTCTCAGCAGTTACACCATAGGCAGATGTGATTAACGTCTCATCATCAGATGCAATTAGCATCAACGAACCTTCTTTCATGATGTCAGTTAATAGCAACATCACTGAATGGCGATTGCCTTCCTCTTTGAGTTTGATGATGTCAGCAGCTAAATCTGCTTTAATCGTATCAAATACCGATAAGTCGATAACTTCTAATTGACCGATGCCGACTAAATTGCCGTGCATATCAAAATCTTTAAAATCACGCATGACTAAATCACGAACTGGTGTGCCTTGTACAGCAGATTTTACTTTAAACATTTCCATGCCTAAGGCTTTGTAATCTTCAATGCCCGCAATCTCTGCTAATGCTTCAACACATTTAATATCTGCGGTGGTACAAGTAGGCGATTTAAAGATAACCGTGTCAGATAAAATCGCACACATCATAATACCGGCGTATGCTTTTGGAATTTCTACATCATAAAAATCATACATCATTTTGACAATGGTATTACTACAACCTACCGGACGGATCCAGCACTCTAACGGAGTAGATGTGGTAAGGTCGCCTAACTTATGATGGTCAACGACACCAACGACGGTTGCTTCATCGATATCATCAGGAGCTTGGGTTTTCTCAGTGTGATCGACGATATAAACGTTTTCACCGGCATAACTCATTTTTAGTTCTGGGGCTTCAAAACCAAACTTATCTAAAATGAATTGAGTTTCTGGTGATACGTCACCTAAACGCGTTGGTATTGCTGGCTCGCCGATTTGATTTTTTAAGTAAGCAATGGCTAAAGCACCACAAATTGAATCAGAATCTGGGATCTTGTGTCCCACAACATACATTGACATAACTTACACTCCATAAAAATTTGCGCATAGTGTAATCAAACCAGCGGCCAATGCCAATACGATTGTGGTGGTAATTTGTGTGTACTTGTAGGAAAATTAAATTCAAAGGCTATTTCCCTCTCCAAACCATTTTGATTTGAATGAGTTTAGACAGTAGTTTTGTGTCGTACATAATAACCCAATAAACTTACGCACTTCGTTCGCTGGGACACATTCATGAAGGGCTGTTTCACTATGATGCCACGCATGTCTACGTCTCTTATTTAAAAGTGAGTTATCAAACTAGGATTTTGTAAATGTTAAAAAAGATTATCGTTTTATTTTCTACTTCATTTCTGTTACTTGCATGTAATGCCACAGGCCCTAAATTCACTCAGTTTGAAGCCTTAGATACAAATCAAGCCAACGTTTATATTTATAGACCTTGGGCTATGTTAGATGGTGCTGCTTCACCAACAATTCAAATTGATGGAAAGGATAACTTTGATCTTAGCAATGGCGGCTATAAAGTAATTTCATTGAAACCGGGTAAACATAAACTCACAGTCAAAGAAGGTGCTTTTATGTCTAACTGGCGCGCAGGTGAGATGAATATTGAACATAAATTTGAAGCAAATAAAAATTATTTTGTGCGTTTATCTGCCGAATTAACAGATGTGGGCTCATATGGAGGCGTTACATCAGTATCTGGAAATTATAGCTTTGCCTTAATCAAAGAGTCTTATGCTCTAAATGAGTTAAAAGAAACAAAGAAAAACTAACAAACGCCTCAAGTGCAGTTTTTTTGTAGTCGTTCTTATCAGAGATAGTGTCAGAACGGCAGGTCTTCATCATCATCAAAATCCGGTGCTGGCATCGGTTTAGGTGCTTGTGTTGGCTGTGCATATTGAGGTGCAGAGCTAGCCGGGGTTGAAGGCTGACTGGCATCACCACCGAAAACGTTATTCTTTAGTCGCGATAAATTATCTTCCGCGCGAGAACGTTGTTCATCAGTGGAGGTGGCTTGCAATGAATAATAGGTGTTACCGTTTTTATCTTTACGTTCCCAAGCACTTAACGAATACTCTTTGCCTTCGATCATGACTTTGCCTTTGTAATTAGGCTGCGTGTCCTTGTCTTTATAAGAATTATAAAATAATACACCGGTCATATCTTTTTGTTGGAAGTTAGATTGGCTCATCTGTTCATTATCTCTGTTTAATTTGAGTTATACTGTATTTTTGCTTTAAACACCTTAATTGTAAACCATGTCTCGCATAAATAATTTTGTTCGCTCACTCAGTCCTCGCACTACTGAGTATTCTAATGAGTTAGATACGACTCATTCCTTTTATCATCCTGCTAATTTTTTATTGATCATGTCATTTTGTATGGCGTTGGTATTCTCTACATGGCAGGTATTACTTAATAATTTTGTTATTGAACAAGCGGCCTTTACCGGCAAAGAAATTGGCATTTTACAATCCTTGCGGGAAGTACCAGGATTTTTAGCGTTCACTGCCATTTATATTTTGCTGTTTATCAAAGAGCAGCGCTTTGCCACATTGTCGTTACTGGTCACTTGCATAGGAGTGGCGTTGACTGGGTTTTATCCATCGGTCATTGGCTTATATGTGACGACAGTGATTATGTCAATTGGCTTTCATTACTATGAAACATTGAATCAATCGTTGACTCTACAATGGCTTGCAAAAGACAAAACTGCTGAGTTTATGGGACGGGCGTTGTCGGTAAAAGCGGTAGGTGCGTTATGCGCTTATGGTGTGATTTGGGCGCTCATGGAATACTTCCAATGGCCGTATGCCCATGCTTATGCACTTATTGGCGGGCTAGGGGCTATTATAGTGGTACTCCTATGGTGGAGCTTCCCACAGTTCAAAGCTGTATCGGTGCAAACCAAAAAGCTCATTATCAAAAAGCAATATTCTTTGTATTATGCGCTCGTTTTCTTCAGTGGTGCGCGTCGTCAAATATTTGTAGTTTTCGCAGGCTTTTTGATGGTAGAAAAATTTGGCTATTCAGTAGGGCAAATCAGTGCATTGTTCATGATCAATTATGTGTTTAACTTGTTTTTTGCCCCCAAAATTGGACGCTGGATCAGTAAAGTCGGTGAGCGCAACGCACTCGTGTTTGAATATATTGGTTTAATCGGTGTGTTTGTAGCGTATGCATTTGTGGAAAATCAGTATATTGCCGGCGCGTTGTATGTTGTTGACCATATGTTTTTTGCGTTAGCTATCGCTATGAAAACGTATTTTCAAAAAATTGCGCAACCTGAGGATATTGCAGCCACTGCGAGTGTGAGTTTCACTATTAATCATATTGCTGCAGTAATTATCCCTGCGCTACTAGGTCTGCTATGGCTGCATTCGCCGAGCACTGTATTTATGATTGGGGCAGGGTTTGCGTGTTGTTCGTTGCTATTGGCTAGTTTGTTACCTGTTACACCGAAACCCGGTGTTGAAACTCGATTTGGTAAACTATAAAAAAACCTCTACAGGGATCTCTAATGGCTCCTGTAGAGGTTTTAAATTTAACAGATTATCGAAGGTTATCTCACTAATACTGCTTGATAAGGTGTTAATGTAACGGTATCTGCTGTCACATCTAAAGAAGCTGTGTTATTCAAGAGTATGGTGCCATTAGACACGTCCACACCTGCTAAATCAGCTTGATTAATTGTCACTGTTTTATCCGAGTAGTTGAGTAACACTAAAATGACATCATCATCTAATGTGCGCGTATACGCATAAATTTCAGTATGTTCTGCCAATAATAATGTGTAAGCACCATAAATCAGAGTCAGGTTATCTTTTCGTACTTGGTTTAATTTTCTGAAATAATTCAACTCTGAATCAGGATCGTTCTCTTGAGCTGCTGCATTCACATCGACATAGTTTGGATTAACTTTTATCCAAGGTGTGCCAGTCGTAAAACCTGCATTTTCAGAGTCATCCCATTGAACAGGGGTGCGAGCATTGTCACGAGCGCATAGTTTATGTGACTCCATAAACTTATCTAAATCGCCACCTTCTGCCTTAGTTAGCTGATACCAGTTAATGGTCATGATGTCTTTGTAGTCGTCGATATTATCAAATTTGATATTCGACATTCCGAGTTCATCACCCATGTAATAATAAGGTGTGCCACGCATAGTCAATAAATAAGTTGATAGCATTTTAGAGGCAGTTCGACGATGCTCAGGAGCATCTGATGCCCAGCGCGTGACCATGCGAGGGAAGTCGTGATTACCAAAATACACCGTATTCCAGCCCTCAGTAGCTAATGCTGCATCCCAGTCAGACATGACTTGTTTGAATTTAACCAGATTTTGAAAGTCATCATTGACGATGAAGCGATCACCCACACCAATACTGACATGATCAAAGTGATAATTCATATTCAATTCTTGACGATCCTCGCCCACTAGTTTCAACACATTGTCAGTGTGGGTACCAGGCCCTTCGGCTACTGTCATGATGTCATAATGCTGTAATACTTCACGGTTCATTTCATGCAAATAATCATGCAGTTTTGGACCTTGAGCGTACATATCAATCATGGCTTGACCATGAAACTCAGGTGGGAACTCTGGATAACCTTCATGCTTTGATATGAATGTAATTACATCCATACGGAAGCCATCAATCCCTTTTTTAAACCAGTAATGCATCATGTCATAAATTTCAGCACGTAACTTTGGATTTTCCCAGTTTAAATCAGGCTGTTTGATCGCAAAATAATGCAGATAATAGGAGTCAGTCGCCTCGTTATAACACCATGCATTGGCTTCAGGATCAAAATAAGACCAGCGATGTGGTGGGGTGCCTTTTTCCGCTGGCCACCAATGAAAATAATCATAATAAGGATTATCTCTAGATTGCTTCGCTTCTTGGAACCACATGTGTTCATCACTACAGTGATTCACTACGAGATCCATAACGACTTTTAAACCGCGTTCATGCATTCCTGCAAGTAGCTCTTCAAAATCATCCATATCACCAAATTCAGCCATGATATTTCGGTAATCAGAAATATCATAACCATTATCATCATTTGGTGAGCTGTAGATTGGATTTAACCAAATAATATCAACACCTAGATCTTTTATATAATCTAGGCGGTTAATGATGCCGCGTAAATCACCCACGCCATCGCCGTTTGAATCTTGGAAGCTGCGTGGATAAATTTGATAGACTACGCCTTCTTTCCACCATTCGCGTTTAATATTCGCTAATTTCATTAAGCTTGTTCCTGTTGCTTTTCGTTATTTTGACTGGTTAATGTATCGTTTCCTGAATTAATACGAAGAGCAAGTACTGCACCGACTAAGAATAACAGGCCACATAATGCTAATGCGTTGCGGGGATCTCCACCTAAAACAGAATCGAAGATTAGACCAATGGTCAGCATTTCCATAATTTGAGGTAAACAAATCATGGCATTTAAAAGCCCCATGTATACACCAATACGCATAGCCGGCGCCACATTGGCACAAATGATAAATGGTACAGTGATAACACCAGCCCAACCTATTCCTACCAGCGCCATACACGCTAAGGTTAGATATAAATCTGTAGTGAGCTGCATTGATAAGAAACCAAGGCCACCGATAGCTAAGCAAAGTGCATAAACTTTATTATCACCAAATTTATGAATGGTCTTAGCGATGAAAAATGACATAACTAGTGTTGATATATGCATGACAGCAAATGCTGTTCCGCCTTGAGCGGTACCTTCCGCAAAACCTGCAGCATCAGGTGTAGGAGCATCATAGACATGGTAAGCAATCGATAGTGATAAATATTGCCACATTAATGGTAATCCAAACCACGTCACTAATTTAACCCACCACACTTGTCTCAAAGACATTGGCATATCTTTAAAAGCACTCCATAGGTCTGGTAAAATACTAGAAATTACTTTACCTTTATTTTCTGCTTGAAAGACTTCAATATTTTCAGGTGGGTATTCTTTAGTTTTTATGAATGACCAAATAGCTGTAATAATAATCACCACTACGCCACATACAAATGAATACTTAACAATATCAGGGATAAAAGTACCATCGGTTACAGCCGAGACACCAAAGCCAATCATAATGACAGGCATTAAACTCGCTAGGATCTGACCACCAGAAATCATAAATGTTTGTAAGGCGAAAGCGAAAGGACGCTGTTCACGGTTAACCATATCACCGACCATTGCACGGTACGGTTCCATTGCTGTATTCATCGCGGCATCTAAGATCCAAAATAAACCCACTACCATCCATAATTCGGGTACATACGGCATAAATAATACCGCGACACTACCTATGATAGCTCCCCAAAGGAAGAATGGCTTACGACGTCCGAAGCTCGTCCAAGTTCTATCACTTATGGCACCAATTAAGGGTTGAATAAGTAAACCTGTGATGGGGCCTGCTAACCATAACAATGGTAACTGGTCATAAGATGCACCATGGTAGGTAAAAATAGGGCTGAGGTTAGCTTGTTGTAAACCAAAGCCATATTGGATCCCGAAGAAGCCGAAACACATGTTCCAGACTTGCCAGAAGGATAAACGAGGTTTAAGTCCTGAGTTCATAATTGTTCTGTCCTAATTATGTTAAATATTCGTTAACGATCATAACATATAGAATAAACTTAATCGATTAAGGGTGCAAATGAATTCGTTTTCATAACCATAAAAATTTAATTTATCTTTACTAACATTGTTTTTACAAACATAAGCGACACAAAAATCACTTGTATTTCAGCACGATGCATTTGACAATAAGTATGTATAAATTAAAGCGTTTAGGGATATTAATGACATTGTTAGTGGCTACAGCGGTATCTAAAATATATGCTGACGGTGAGCATCAAATCGATATCCTCCAACAGGTTAATTTAACCGTATCTGCTGGCGAGCATGTTGCTATCATTGGTTCATCAGGTTCTGGAAAAAGTACATTACTGCATATTCTCGGGGGTCTTGATATACCGTCAAGTGGTTCAGTAGTCTATCAAGGCCATGATATTGCCAAAAACAGTGATGCCCAAAACGCGTTAATACGTAATACTGATATTGGTTTCATTTACCAATTTCATCATCTATTGCCTGAATTTAATGCTATTGAGAATGTCGCCATGCCTTTGTTAATCAGTGGAATGTCGGTAGTCTCTGCTCATGAAAAAGCGCAGCAACTATTGATAGAGGTCGGTTTAGCCCATCGTTTAACGCATTTCCCCAATCAATTATCTGGTGGTGAGCGTCAACGAGTTGCTATAGCTAGAGCATTAATTAATGAGCCTGCTTTACTATTAGCAGATGAGCCCACTGGCAATTTAGACGACGAAACAGGCGAAGAAATTTATCAATTACTTGAATCACTAAAA
>NZ_DS989812.1:265720-376007 GCF_000155775.1 Glaciecola sp. HTCC2999 | reverse complement strand
ATGTACATATTGAGGGCGTTTCAACTCTAAAAAATCCATTAAATTCAGGAATAATTTCTCTATTAAACTGACTAAAAATATTTTAATTAAATATCATTATGGCTGTCGATAAAGACAATTACCTGATGCTTGCTCCACAATATCCAAGCGTGATTCATGCTCCGTTAACTCATCCGCAGTTGCATGGATAATTTTTAATGCACTTGTGCGGGGTGCAAGCTTCTCTACATTATCAAAGCCAGATGATGATTTGGTACCGGTTTCTAATGATAGCGTTTCTTGGCCACCGGTCATTAACAAATACACATCTGCTAATATTTCAGCATCCAATAACGCTCCATGCAGGTCACGGTGAGAATTATCAATGCCATATTCACGGCACAAAGCATCAAGATTATTACGCTGACCAGGACGCATTTTCTTAGCCAATACTAGCGTATCTAATACGGTACAAAACTTTTCAGTTCGAGTGAGCGCAGTGGCTGGATTCAAAGCAAATTCTAAATCCATAAAGCCCACATCAAATGGTGCGTTATGAATCACTAGTTCGGCGCCATCAATAAAATCAATAAACCCTTGAGCTATTTCTTTAAAAAGTGGCTTGTCTTCTAGAAATTCATTAGTAATTCCATGCACCGCGATAGCTTCAGGATCGATGTCTTGTTGAGGATTAATGTATACATGGTAATGATTGCCGGTTAATTTTCGATCAACTAGTTCTACACATCCTATTTCAATGATTCTGTGACCATGCGTGAAATGTTCACCAGACTCACGACTCATCCCTGTGGTTTCGGTATCTAAAACAATTTGACGCATAGCAAGACTCTCAATTTATGATATTGTGTGAATAGTATATCAATCTCAAAACAAAAGGCATTATTCAAACGTGCAAGAAGTACAAATTTTTACTGATGGAAGTTGTTTAGGCAATCCTGGACCTGGTGGTTATGGCGCAATCATGGTGTATGGTAAACATCGAAAAGAAATTGCTGAAGGCTATTTTGCCACAACGAATAATCGCATGGAATTACTTGCGCCTATCAAGGCCTTGTCGTTACTCAAAAAACCGTGCCGAGTCATCCTAACAACTGATAGCCAATACGTGAAAAATGGCATTAATCAATGGATCCATAATTGGCGTAAAAATGGTTGGAAAACCAGTAATAAACAACCGGTCAAAAATGCCGACTTGTGGATGGCTTTAGATGAGGCAGTAAAAGGACATCACATTGATTGGCGCTGGGTAAAAGGTCACTCTGGCCACCCTGAGAACGAACGTTGTGATGAACTTGCACGACATGCAGCAGAAGCCGCAGCAAAAGGAAGCGGACAAGACGATAATGGATATCAACCGGCGTAACCGAAACATTTGAACCACTGTTTATTGTCAACCCTAATCTACTATTACTGCTATTGATCTAATGAAATAGTCGGTATAATTCAACCATTAAAATTAACTACTTAAGCACTTATTATGTCAAAAGTTTATCTACACCCTACCCGAGAAAAATCGCTTTTACGCAAGCACCCTTGGGTATTTAGTAAAGCGGTAGAGCGAACGGAAGGTAGGTGCCGTCGCGGTGATACTGTTGATGTATACAGCGCTGACAATCAATGGTTAGGACGAGGTGCATTTTCACCTGACTCACAAATTAGAGTTCGCATTTGGACATTTGATGAGAAGCAATCCATTGATAATGCATTTTTTACTCAGCGTATTCAAACAGCGATGACTGCGCGTCAGCACGTTATCAATCAAGCGAATACGAATGCTTATCGTGTCATTGCTGCTGAATCAGATGGCTTACCTGGGGTAACCATCGATAAATATGATGATGTATTAGTCTTGCAACTACTGAGTGCGGGGGCTGAAAAACATCGAGATAAAATTTTATGGTCGCTAAATAAATGTTTTCCTGAACATAGAATTTACGATAGAAGTGATGTTGACGTACGTAAAAAAGAAGGTCTAGAACCGATTAAAGGACCCGTTCAGGGTGAAGTGCTAGCACCTATTACCATTAGGGAAAATGATGTGTCTATTATTGTGGACATTGAAAACGGACATAAAACAGGATTCTATTTAGACCAGCGTGATAATCGATATATCTCGGCCCAGTACATGGAAGGTGCGGATGTTTTAAACTGCTTTTGTTACACCGGGACATTCGCAACGTATGCCCTAAAATATGGCGCCAAACATGTAACTAACGTCGATGTTTCGCAACCCGCATTAGACATTGCTAAAGCGCATATTGAACTTAATCATTTACCCATGGCGCAAGCTACTTTTATCAAACAGGACGTATTTGAGCTATTAAGAGAGTATGCCCAGAGCGATAAAATGTTCGACCATATCGTGCTTGACCCACCTAAATTTGTCGATTCAAAATCAAGTTTAAATCGGGCAGCTAGAGGGTATAAAGATATTAACTTATACGCGATGAAATCCATCCGTTCAGGCGGCTATTTAAGTACATTTAGTTGCTCAGGATTAATGAGCAGTGATTTGTTTCAGAAAATTGTCAGTGATGCCGCTTTGGATGCAGGTCGTGAAGTAAGAATTATTAAGCGTTACTCACAAGCCAGTGACCACCCTGTAGCCACAAACTTCCCTGAAGGTTATTACTTAAAAGGATTGTTATGCCAAGTATTTTAAACTACTCGAATTAATTGGCATCACAATGACGTGGTCAACATATTTCGGACAACCCAGTTAAGCAACTTTTTGTAGTTTTACCATTTCCTGCTCATACTGATTTGGGCTTTGATACCCCAGATATGAATGCAGTCTATAGCTGTTATAGAACATCGTGATGTAATTCAAGATATCCTGTTGTGCTTCGTATCGAGTTTGGTAGTTTCGCCAATGAACCCGTTCGTTTTTCAAGCTGCCGAAGAAACTTTCAGCAACGGCATTATCCCAACAATCGCCTTTTCTGCTCATGCTGCCAACTAGGCCATGAGCGTTAAGTAATTTACGATACTCGTGACTGGCATATTGCGAGCCACGGTCGGTATGCACAATTAATCCTTTCTCTGGTTTTCGCTGCCATATTGCCATTCTCAGCGCGTCAATTACCAGCTTTGCTTTCATCCTTGAGCTCATGCTCCAACCAACGATTTTACGCGAGTACAAATCAATCACGATGGCTAAGTACAACCAACCTTCTCGCGTCCATATGTAAGTAATATCAGAAACATACGCTTTGTTAGGCGCATCCACAGTAAACTCACGATTGAGCACATTATCAAACAACGGCTTGTTATGGTTACTGTCTGTTGTCACCTTATATTTCTTGCGATAACGAACCCACACCTTGGCTTCAAGCATTAGCTTCTTCGCCTTTTGGCGACTCACTGGATAGCCTAAACAATTCAGGGCATGCTTCATTCTGCGGCTGCCATACGTGTTATCACTAGCGACAGCTATCTTTTTCACCCACTCGATCATATCAGCATGAGTAGGGTCTATTTCTTGTTCTATCTTCGCCCAACGGTAAAAGCCGCTGCGCTTCACCCCTAACAATTGACACATTCTGTCAACGGGATAGGTCTTCTTATTTTGGGCAATGAAGCGGTACTTTACTTCATTTCTTTGGCAAAAAAGACCGTTGCTTCCTTTAAAATGTTTTTGTCCATTTCAAGCTGGCGAACCTTTGCTCTCAGTTGCCTAATTTCTTCTTGCTCTGGCGTCAGCTTGCCATTACCACGAAACGCCTGACCATCATTATCTTGTTCGTGTTCTTTCATCCAACGGGTAATCAGATTTGGATTAATCTCCAAGCTTCTTGCCGCTTCAGCTCGACTGAACTTCTGATCAACCACTAGGCTGATAGCGTCTAACTTAAATTCTTTTGAATATTTTTTTCTAGCATTCATAATGCACTCCAGTTTTGAGAATTATCTCTTATCTAGAGTGTCCGAATCAAATCTACCACCTCACAATATACACAAATGGGCTTGTTAAAAGCCCTTTATTTACCAATAAGTGATATATCGAGCATTAATTCAGTTGAAGAAATTTCACTCCGATTAGATAATTTTCATCATCCATACTACTCATACGAACGACCTCTGCATCGGCTAAAATTGAAGGGATTTTGGGATCTTGAGATTTTGTTTCAATCAACAAAACAGCTCCTTCGATTAGTGCTGAAGAACTCGTCTGAAATGACATACCTGTCGCGCTGATATCTTTGCATATACCATAAATGATCTCAGTCTCTAATGTAATTTTACAAGGTGAGTTTAAGCACAAACGGTAATATTTTCGGTTTTCATCAAAAGCAAGCATCATCATTTTCCTTAATTAATATTATGCTAAATTTTCATTGATATATTCAGGTGTAATTATTCAATCACTTATTCAGAATTGAGAGCCTGCTCGATTCTTTTTACAGAAATAGGATATGCTGTCCCTAATTGCTGTGCAAAAAATGACACTCGTAATTCTTCAATCATCCATTTTACTTCTATTAAGTTATCGGTCATTACCTCGCCATGCTGAATACTTTGGCATTTTTTTTCATATTGAGCCGTCACTTTATCAATTTGTACCTGATGCATGCGATCTTTAGTGGCATCGACTTTTAGTTTCTCTACTCGGCGCTCTAACCCCAACAAATACCGATGCCAGTCATCTAAGCGTGCTGAGCTCACTGTAAATACAAATTGCTTAAACACCAAACTATCTAAATGGGCTTTAATATGACCCACTGCTTCTAGCATATTAAGGGGTATACTACCTTTGGTAGATTTTTGAATACGATTGGCGCATGTTAAACCTTTTTCCACTTTTGCAGCAATCTCTAGTACCACGGCATTAATATGCTCTCGTACATAATCGCACACCGCCATAAACTCCGTTTGCTCACGAATCGACGTCGCAGATTCTGCTTGAAACTGTGTCACCAGCTGGGCAATACCAGCTAAAATACAATCATCAATAAGCTCTTTCACATTCCCAAATGGGTTAAAATACAAACCTAGCTTAGCTTTATTCGGTAATTTTTCTTGAACGTATTTTAACGGAGATGGAATCGATAATTGGATCAATTTATATAAACCTAACTGATGCGCTATTTCCGCTTCGTGAGGTAAATCAAACAACTCAATTGCCACATGTCCGCGTTTAGCAACCAATGCAGGATAACCTTTAATGGCAAAGCCCGCTGTCTCGTGAGTAAAGGACTCGGGCAGAGAGTCAAAATCCCATTGCGTAATGTTATCGCGTTCCAATTCAGGGCTGGCCACTTGTTCTAGCGTATCTTTAATTCGGTCTTGTAAATTAGCTTGTAAAACAGGTAAATCACGACCGTGTGCAATCACAGATTGGTTATCATCTACTACCACAAAACGCATCATTAAATGTTTGGGTAAATTGTTGATGCTTGCTTGTTCTGCCCAATCTTCTGGCGTGATTTTTACCCCTGTCATGGCAAATAAACGCGCCGTAAGGGCATCGATAAGCGACACTGGTGCACCCTGTTTGTCCACCGGCGATAACTCACCCAAGCAGGCATCAGCATAATCAGGCACGGGGACAAAATTACGGCGTAAGCGTTTAGGTAATGACTTAATCAGTGCCACAATCAGTTCATGACGAAATCCGGGGACTAGCCAATCAAATCCGATGTTTTTAAGCTGGTTCAACACCCCAATAGGGATCAGTAAACTGACGCCGTCATCTTCTTGATTCGGTTCAAACACATACGAAAGCGGTAAACTTATATTACCTTGTTTCCAAATATCTGGATAAGCATTAGGTGAAACTGCATCAGGATCTTTGCGGAACACTAGCTCTGGATCAAAGCGTAAATCAATATCTTTATGTTGTTTAAACCATTTCCTAAAAGCCGCTTCGCTGACCACATGCTCCGGTAATTTTTCTGCATAAAAATCACCTAAGACCTCTTCATCGACCAGCCAGTCACGACGGCGTGATTTTGCCTCTAATTCATGACCTTGGGTAAGTAATGCCTGATTGTCTTGTAGGAACGCATAATTGAGTTTAGTTAACCCGTTCACTAACCCTTCAGAGATAAATAACCCTTTAGCCACCACAGGATCGCGCTGAGAAATATTCACGGTACGACGTGGTATGATCGGCAAACCAAACAAAGTCACCTTTTCATATGCTTGTGCCGCTCCTTGTTTTTTGGACCAAAATGGCTCGCTCAAACTGGATTTAGACAGATGCGTGCATAATGGTTCAATCCAATGCGGTTCAATCTTAGCGACCACTCGAGCGAATAATTGCGAGGTTTCCACTAATTCAGCAGCCATCATCCATTTAGGCGCTTGCTTGGCCATCGGTGAGCCAGGGAATATCATCAGCTTACTGTTCCGTGCGCCTAGATACTCGCGCCCTTTGTCTTTCAGGCCTAAATGCGATAATAGCCCAGTGGCTAGACTAATATGAATATCATCATAATCAGGGGTTTGCTGATTCATATCGAGTTTCAATTCTTTGAGCGACTGTTTCACTTGAGAAATAATATCTTGCCACTCACGCATCCGCAGGTAATGAATGAAATTGCTTTTACACCATTTGCGTAATTGATTTTGAGTCAAATTTGCTTGCTGTTCACAAAAACCAGCATACAAATTGAGGATACTAATAAAATCAGACTGCTTATCAGCAAATTGTTGATGACACTCATCAGCAGCTTGTTGTTTCTCTCTGGGACGCTCTTTGGGATCTTGGATAGATAAACCCGCAGTAATGATCACGACCTCTTGTAACGCGCGATGCGCACTTGCTGCGATGACCATCCGGGCATAACGTGGATCAATTGGTAAACGCGCTATTTGCTTACCTAAAGGTGTCAAAGTAGGATGTTTTTTGTGCAGACTTATTGCTTGCAGTTCTTGTAATAAGCGATAGCCATCATTAATGAAACGTGGATCGGGTGGCTGTACAAACGGAAATGCGTTTATATCCCCTAGGCCCAGGGCTAACATTTTCAAAATAACTGAGGCTAAGTTGGTTCTTAAAATCTCTGGATCAGTAAACTCACTGCGTCCTAAATAATCATCTTCACTATATAAACGAATACAAATACCATTCGCTACCCGACCACAGCGACCAGCCCGTTGATTCGCCGATGCTTGTGAAATCGCTTCAATCGGTAAACGTTGTACTTTAGATCGATACGAATAACGTGAAATACGGGCATAACCCGGGTCAATGACATACCTAATTCCAGGTACTGTTAACGATGTTTCGGCCACATTGGTAGCTAATACAATTCGCTGACCACGGTGTGAAGCAAAAATTTTATTTTGTTCAGCCGCAGATAACCGAGCATACAAAGGTACAATCTCAATATTCGACCAAGGCTGTTTTTTGAGTAACTGCTCCGTCTCTCTGATCTCTCGCTCACCACTTAAGAAAATTAAAATGTCACCGGGTTTTTCTTTTCGTAGTTCAGAAACCGCATTGATAATACCCTGCCCTAAATCAAGCTCTTCTTCCTCATCCACTAAACTACGATACCGCATTTCTACCGGATAAGTTCGACCACTGACACTGATAATTGGCGCATCAAAAAAGTGTTTCGCAAAGCGCTCCGGATCAATAGTTGCAGAGGTAATAATCAGTTTTAAATCAGGGCGTTTAGGTAATAACTGTTTGAGGTACCCTAAAAGAAAATCAATATTTAGACTGCGTTCATGGGCTTCATCAATGATAATAGTATCGTACTGTTGCAAAAATCGGTCATGTTGAATTTCTGCTAACAGGATCCCATCGGTCATGAGCTTTACATGGGTATCTTGGTTACCGTGGTCGCTAAAACGAATTTTAAAGCCAACTGATTGACCGATTTCTGTATCTAATTCTTCAGCGATACGAGATGCAACACTTCTAGCGGCGAGTCGACGCGGCTGGGTATGCGCTATCGTGCCGCGCACACCACGACCTAACTCTAAACACATCTTAGGAATTTGCGTAGTCTTGCCCGAACCGGTTTCACCGGCAATGATGACGACCTGATGCTGCTGAATGGCCTGTTTAATATCGTCTTGACGTTCACTGACCGGTAAGTCCGGATAGATGATCTTAGGCAACGCCTGTTGTCGAGTCTTTACACGTGCTTGGGAACGTTCTATATCACCTAATAATTTAGACAATGCGTTGGTGAGTTTTTCACCTTCTAACAACTTACAATCAGCATATCGACGTTTAAATCGAAACACATCTTTGCGCATACATGCACTTAACTGAGCATCAAAATCCGCAGGTACAGCGATGTCTGATGCACGTAAGACAACAGGTTCAGCAGGTTTAGTCATTTGATAATAAATTATTTGTAAATCTTGATGCTGATTTTACCATGAATATCGATACTACCGCGATACATCCCTTCAGTATTAAATGGCATTGCGATATTGCCTGAGCTATCCATCGCAATTACACCACCAGAGCCTTGTGCTTCGACGAGGACACCATTAACCACTTCATCAGCTGCTTGAGTTAAGGTCTTTCCCTGATACGCCATCCGCGCACAAATATCAGCAGCTACCTGATACCGAATGAAATATTCACCATGTCCAGTGGATGAAACTGCACAGCTGTCATTATCTGCAAATGTACCTGAGCCAATTACCGGTGAGTCGCCGATACGACCATAACGTTTCGCCGTCATTCCTCCAGTAGAGGTACCTGCGACTAAGTTACCGTATTGATCTAATACCACTGCCCCTACGGTCCCAAACTTGTAGTCTTGGAACTTAACCAAATTAGTTTGTCGGTCAGCGATAGCCTGTTTTGCTTTTTGTAACGCCTTTAAACGACGTTCCGTATTAAATGTTTGGTTATCGACTTGGGCAAGTCCTTGTTCCTTGGCAAAGGTCTCTGCACCTTCTCCACTGAGCATCACATGCACCGACTGATTCATGACCGCCTGGGCCGCTTTGATTGGACTGGCGATTGTTTTTACACCTGCGACAGCACCAGCATTACGTTGTGCGCCATGCATGATTGATGCATCTAATTCATGCTCGCCGGCATAGGTATAAACGGCTCCTTTGCCCGCATTAAACAAGGGCGAATCTTCCATAATCTGAATCGCTGCAATAACCGCTTCTTGACCATCTTGCCCTTGTTGTAGCAAGGCATATCCAGCTTGCAACGCTTCTGCAAGTTTAGCCCGATACTCAGCCGCTTTTTGTTCAGATAAATTTGCTTTGGTGATAGTGCCAGCACCGCCATGAATAGCGATGGCAATAGGTTGTTGCTGTGTATGTGCTTGTACATTGAATGCTTGAGCAGAACCACTCAATAGTGCCCCGCACATTATCAAAGACAATTTAAAAGCGTGTTTGCATTGATTATTTAATATTTTCATTCGATATTCTCGTTTTACTAAACAGGGCATATTGTTCAAATCAAGTATGCAAAGGAAAAGTGAGAGTAGCAAGTTGAAATATTAATGTAATTACTTATTCTATCCAAACTGAAAAGAACATGTTACTTTCTGTGCTGTTCACTGCAGTGCTACAAGAGGTAAGGATATGTCTCAACCACCAGCAAGTTTTCTATTTCATGATTATGAAACTTGGGGAATTTCACCACAACACGATTACCCATGCCAATTTGCGGCTATTCGAACCGATGAAAATCTGCAGCAATGTGATGAGCCTATTAATATTACCGCTAAAATACATCTCGATTACCTTCCTCATCCACAAGCAGTCTTAGTCACCGGGATTACCCCTCAGATGACATTGGCTGAAGGCGAATATGAATATACATTTATGCAAAAAATTCATCAGGCCATGATACAACCAAACACCTGTGTGGTCGGTTATAACTCAATTAAATTTGATGATGAAGTATCTCGTTTCAGTTTTTTTCGTAATTTTATGGATCCCTACCAACGCGAATATCTACACGGAAATTCACGCTGGGATTTAATTAACCTCGTCCGAGCATGCTATGCATTACGGCCCGAAGGAATAAAATGGCCATTAGGTGATAATGGATTAGTGAGCTTTAAATTAGAGCGCCTGACACAAGAAAATGGCATATCTCATACCAATGCGCACGATGCACTGAGTGATGTCCACGCGACTATTGCTATCGCTCAACTCATCCAACAACAGCAACCCAAACTATTTGCCTATGCTTATCAACTTAGAAGTAAACAAGCCGTCATCCGTATATTAGAGCAGCACCATGGACAGCCTCTCATTTTCATTAATCCGTATCGTTCAGCCAAATTTGGATGTGTCAGTATTATAATGCCTATGTGTCCTCATCCTGTGAATAAAAACGCCACAGTGTGTATTGATTTAACCAAAGACATTTTCCCTCTCATTAATGAA
Organism: Glaciecola sp. HTCC2999; assembly: GCF_000155775.1. Lineage (GTDB taxonomy): Bacteria > Pseudomonadota > Gammaproteobacteria > Enterobacterales > Alteromonadaceae > Opacimonas. Next base: position 365,672 of record NZ_DS989812.1, on the reverse strand, counting down.
GATTTAGATACACTTCAACGTATTCAATTTTTACCTAAAGCACAGCGCAATGAGGAAACACCTGATATAGCGACCATTGTTATCAAGCATAATCAATGTCCTTTTTTAGCACCAATAAAAACGCTCTCTCAGTCACGCTCCGAAGCACTGAATATCGATTTAAATAAGGTTGACCAACAAGTAGAACATTTAAAACACATTTGTCAGGACCAAGAATCCTATGCCAATCTAATAATGACGTTGACTCAATTAAATAGTCAAACTTATGATGCAGAGAAACCTGCTACTGATGTTGAAGCATCATTATATACAGGTGGGTTTATGAATGATGCTGAAAAACAATTTTGCCAGCAAGTCCACATGGCTTCACCAAATGAATTAGTGAACTTAAAAAACAACACACCATCACCAAGAATAGATGAACTTTTTCAGCGTTTTATAGCTAGAAACTTCCTAGATACCCTTAGTACTGATTTACAATCTCAATGGTATGTTGATTGTCAACGGAGGCTGACTAACAATACCCAAAAGCTGACACTCATGCGCTATTTTGAAATTATAGAAGAACTTAAATCAACTGAAAATTTAAGCTCGACACAATTATATTTATTAGAAGAATTAACCAAGTATGGAAAAGAGCACCCTTGCTTTTAGTCACGCTCAAGCAAGAATGGTTGCTCAATGAATAATCGCTCGATTTCATTAATCGACACAGGTTCACTATAGTAGAAGCCTTGTACATAATCGCATAACGTCAAGCTGACTTTTTCTAACGCGGCTTTCGTTTCAATACCTTCGGCTACCACTTTAATGTTCAAGTTATGACAAGTTTTTACTAAATTCTCTATCAACACCTGCGTATCATAGTTACTTGCAATATCATCTAACAAAATCCGATCTAGCTTTAACACATCAATTGGCAACTTGGTCAAATAAGCAAATGATGAATACCCTACACCAAAGTCATCAATAGCAATATTCACCCCTATTTTTTTCAGTTCATTTAACGTCACAGAGGTCGTGTTTAAATTTTGCATTAAACTCGTTTCTGTCACTTCTACTTCTAATTTTTTAGGATCAATTTGATATTTTTTTAATCCCGCTGCTATTGTTTGTACAATATTAAAGTTCATTAATTGACTAGCGGAAATGTTGATTGACAACGATTGTACCTGGTCTGAAAGTGCAATTAAACGTGATAACTCTTTAAGTCCGTTATCAATAACCCATTCGCTTATTTCAATAATTTGACCATCTGATTCAGCAATATCGATAAACTCTCCGGGTGATAACCAACCTAGTGATTTATGCTCCCAACGCAGCAGTACTTCAGCTGATTCTATTAACCCTGAAGCTAGCGTCACTTTAGGTTGATAAACTAAATAAAATTGATTTTTTCTCAAAGCATGAATGACATCTGATTTAATTATCAATTCACGTTGCTTACTTAACAAATATTCTTGGTCAAGGGGGGCAAAACCAATAGATTCATTAATTAGTACAGTGGCCTCTTTAAGGGTGTCAAGAATGAATTGTGACGATTCGAGTAACGCGTCTGACGCAATAAAACTAACACTGACATCCACTTTATTTTCTATGAGTGTTTGCCAATTAGTTTGAGCAATATCCGCAACTAATCGAGAAAAGGCAATCTTTTCATCACTGCCAACTGTCAATAACACCAACGTATTTTCAGACAACATATGTATCGAAAAATCATTATGCCAATGGCTATCTAGATAATCGTAAAGTAACTGAGTTAATGGCTGAATAAGGATATGTTGACGTTTAAGATCAAGCGCATTTGATAATTCAAAATAACCAATGCTAAAAGGCGTATTTTGACTAAGTAAACCTTCTAAAATACTATTAAGCTGGTTTATGTTATTAAATAAATGTGATTGTTCTAGTGATGATGCTAATTGAAGTTTTTCTCGGTAATGTTTAAAAGCATTTTCAACTTCTGATAAGAGCAACTTATTTTCCCAGGGCTTAGTCAGAAATTTAAACGCATTACCGGAATTCATTACCGACAAGACAGAGTCGAAGTCAGCATAACCACTTAAAATTAAACTAACGGTATAAGGGTGGGACACTTTAACTTTAGCTAAAAATTCTGCACCGTCCATATTGGGCATTCTAAAGTCAGATAAAATAACCTGGATATCTTCTTTGTCTAATACGGCTAAACCTTGTTCACCAGACTCTGCAGTAAACACATCATAACCAGCATGCTTAAAGAGTCTTCTCATTGACTTTAAAATATTAATTTCATCATCAACCACCAAAATACTGCGTGACGAGTGACTCATGTAGAGTGCCCTTATTAGATTTAAAAAGTGAATATAATGACAATACTTTAATGGAAAATTAGCTTTGCATCGCTTGAATTCTTAAACAACGGCTTAAGCAAGTATCGTTCTTTATATGTTTACTGACTTTATATCGGAAACTTTCACCAAAACCTTTAATGTTTGTAAACAAATATTATATGTTTACCTACCAACTCATTACTATTCCAAGCCCTTCTGTTAAATTAACCGGTATAGATAACTGTTTTGTCGCTTGATTGTACTCTAATAAGATACCTAATTCGTCAATGGTTTTACCGTTGATCTTAATACTTGAAGGTAATTGTGACACGTTATGAATAATATAGTTAACTTCACGAGAGCGAGGAGCGCCTTGATAAGACCCTTGTACCTGAGTATCGATCGCTAAGACCCTTTGTTTTGACAGCGTATCATCTGTAGCAACACTGCTAAAATGTATACTTTGATATTGTCCTGTCGTGACTGAATCAGGTGCTTCACCATCATCTTCAAGGAGTCGATAATGACTTGTCGATACACTTGGATCATAATAAAAATGGATATCTAAGTTAGCACTCGAGTATGACTTTAAATGTCCAAATGGGGCTACCATGGGAATAAAGCTGCCTGCATTGACTAATAAGGGTAGTTTTTCAATGGGCGCATCCACACTGACTACCCTGTCCCCTTCTATTTTGGCACCAGAAAAGAAATCGAACCACACACCCGCTGGTACATCAATATTCACTTGAGTTACCCCTGCGTCAACCACGGGATGCACCAGAAAACTATCTCCCCACAGATAACTATCTTTTTGTGTGAATTGTTGCTCATCCAAATAACTCACTGGACGCATTAAAGGTAGCCCCGTTAACGTATTTTCAATGGCTAATGTATAATTATATGGGGTCAAGGCATAACGTAACTTAATATACTCACGCGCGAGATCTTTAACATCTTGAGTATGAAATACGGACTCTGGTGGGATATTTTCTTGGGCGTGTGGTCTGAATACCGGGGAGAATGCGCCAAATTGCGTCCAACGTTTATATAACTCCGCATCAAACGTGTCGCCGCCAGCAAATCCACCAACATCAGAATGGATATACGCTAACCCCATCACTGACATTTGTAATGCTAGTTCAACTTGCGGCTGTAACCCACCCCAAGATCGAGATACATCTCCCGTCCATGGAATAAGACCATAACGTTGAGAGCCCAAAAATCCAGATCGCATCATGACAAAGGGGCGCATATTAGGATTTAAAACTTGCTGATGTTCATACACCATTTTGGCCCACTGATGGCCATATGCATTATGAATTTCATCACCCGTGACAGTCATACCGTTAAACTCATGTAAGCTATCGCTAGGATGCACTTCCGGCTCACCGAGATCGCCCCACCATCCGGTGACACCTTGTTCAAAGAGTGTGGTATAAAATTGATTGAACCAAGCTTGGGCATCCTTATTAAAGACATCAACAAGACCGGTATTACCAAAATAAAAATCAAAACGACGCGGGCCCCCATCCAAATCTTTGGCTAAAGATTCGGCTTCTACCGCACTATCCCATTGTTTAGATGAAGACAAAATAAAAGGTTCAGTAATTACAATGGTATTGACACCTTTCGCCATAAAATCGCTGATCATTTGTTCCGGCTGAGGAAACGCATTACGATCCCATGCTAAATTCCCCATATGACCTTTAATATCTTTGCCAAACCAATATAAATCCAACACGACAGCATCGAGAGGAATATCCTCTGTCTTAAATAAATTGACTGTATCAATCGTTTCTTGCTGCGTTCGATAACCAAAGCGTGAGGCAAAATTACCTAATGCCCAGCGCGGTGGTAAAGGTTGTTTTCCGGTCACTGTGGTCAATTCTTGGGTCACATCAGCAATATCATTCCCTAATATCACAATGTAGCTGGTGCGACCTGCCGTAGCCTCAAATTGTAAAACATCATCACGAGTATGACCGATGTCCAAAAATCCATTGGCTGAGTTATCAAATAAAATGGCATAATCTTGATCCGATATCACAGCAGGGATCGAATAATACATTTGATTAGATTCTGTGGTGTAGCCATAGTGAGCTCGGTTATAAAGTGGCATACGATGACCGCGACGATCCATACCTAAAATTCGCTGTCCTCCCCCCAATAGTTGCTCGCCATCATCTAACTTAAAGCGAAAACCGCGTAGTGTATTAGTCAAGAAAAACCCTACTTCCTCTTCTACTACTGGCACAGTTTCACCTTCATCATTTAATTGCCCAAATGACAAGCTACCCGTTTTTAAATTAACGATTACAGCACTCGTTTTTGTTACAAATTGGACCGTGTCAGCAGATATAGATGAGCGATTAAGATTAGTAGAAACGGCAGAAGATACACCAGGCTTCGCTAAGGCAAAAGAAGGTAATTGACGGATCCCTGTTGGTTGATAAAACACCTCAAAACTATCATCCGTTAATGCTTTGATTGTCACACTCACATCATTACTATTTGTGGCGTGAAAATCTGAATTAGATAACATGTAAGTTAGCAAACCGGTTTGATGTTCAATGTTACTGATGACATCTGGTGTTTTTGCATGAACAATAGTCGATATAGGTAAGCCAATTGTAATCAACCAGGCAGTAATTAGCATTTGCTTCATTATCCATTTATTCATGATTAACACTCCACGTCAATTCAAATACCACTGATGCTAATGGGGCGAGATTAACATCGAAATAAGCACCGCTTTTCGTTACGCGTAACTCACCGAGTCCTTTATTAATAAGATCATGCAGAGGGTAACTTGATTGTGACAACGCCCATTGATTCACCAGTGTATCAGGTAAAGATAAGGTTGATATGAGTGAATTTTCACTATCAAAATTATTCACTACTAACAGAGCACGATGTTTTATTTTACCTGTTACATGATCTTGATGATGCGCATGACGAACAAAAGAAAACTGCAATCGACCGTAATCCTTTGCGGTTAAATTACTCTCATGTAATGACATATATTCGCCCAACATCGCAGGATGATTAGCAGAAATATTCATGACAATTTTATAATATTCGCGCAGTGCTTTTTCTTCAGCAGATAAGCTTCCCCCATCAAACTTACCCTCGTTCATCCAACGTTGATGAGCTGGCACTCCCGCATAATCAAAAATAGTCGTACGTGAAGGATCACCAAACCCGGTCTCTTCACTACCATCCTCGCCCACATCTTGGCCAAAATATAACATCGTTGGCGACTTAGAAATCAATGCCGAAATGACAAGTGCTGGTTTACCTTTATGCATATCACCGGCAAACTCAGGACTCGCAATTCGCTGCTCATCGTGGTTTTCTAAGAAATGTAACATGTGAGCATCAACATCGCTTACATTGTTTTGAACGCTTGCTAATGAAGCTGTGTCACCATGACCTTGCATGACTGCTTTAAGCGAATCATAGAAGTCCACTTTATCGTAAAGATAATCCATCTTGCCGATGTGTAAGTATTCTCTGAATAAACTTGGGTTATAGACTTCAGCAAGTAAAAACGTATCGGGATATTTCACTTTGATAGATGAGTTTAAGAACGACCAAAACTCACTAGGAACCATTTCAGCCATATCATAGCGAAATCCATCCACGCCCTTTTCTAACCAATAATGAACAATATCGTGGAATTGATACCATGAATTAGGTAATTTTTTGTCTTGCCAAAAAGCATGATGCTCTGCAACACCTTTTTTATCATAGCCTTTAGGTAATGTTGGAAAATCGTACGTACCGTCAGGTTTGACTCCGTAATTTACCTTTACCGTTTCATACCAGTCATTGATATCTGGTTGTGGAGCACGAGCGCCATTGCCAGTCCATTTGGCGGGGATTTCGGTAAACTTTGCATCTAATAACGGGGCACTTTCGCCTCCTAGTGGTTGATACCCTCCTTTTGGTTCGGGCACCACAAATGCTTGGCCAGGCACATAGTAAAAATTATTATCACGCGCATATTCAACACTCGTATCATCATTTTCACCTAAATTTGCAATACCTTCAGGCCGTGAAAGTGATTCATATTGCCGCGCCACATGATTTGGAACAATATCAATAATGACTTTCATACCATTGGCATGCGTTCGTGCTATTAAGGCTTCAAATTCAACCAGACGATTCGCCGGATCAACTGCTAAATCCGGGTTGACGTTATAATAATCTTTAATCGCGTAAGGCGAGCCAGCACGTCCTTTAATGACATCAGGATCATCAAGAGTGATACCAAAATCAGTATAATCATTGACGAGAGCATGATGTGGGACACCAGTATACCAGATATGTGACACACCTAATTCGGCAATGCCTTGTAACGCCACATCGGTAAAATCATTAAATTTACCCACGCCATTTTGTTCAATGGTGCCCCATGGAATGTTGGTATCATTAGTGTTACCAAATAATCGAGTAAATACTTGATATACCACCGGCTTACCGCCTCCTTTGCCATGATGCATAGTCCATCCTTCAACATTTGAGCCTGGCATCGTCATGTGATTTTCAGTCATGTTGGCAGGCTTAGTCAGTGGTTGTGTGGTATCAGTCGTTATCGATGATGTCGCAGGTGAACATCCTGCAACAACACAGGTAGTCAATAATAGCGTTTTGATGGGGTGTGATAGTGATTGAAGCATTTTCGAGTCCCTGAGTATATATTGTTATGTTAAACAATGTTTAATAAACGCAACTTTAGCTAAAATTGAGAAACAAATCCCCTGCATACGATTTCATATGGATATTTACACATTATTTATCAAAATAATGTGTAAATAAAACTAGCGAGGGAAGATTGTTGCGTCGCGACAACAATGCCACCAAGTAATGCCAAAATGATAATGATAGGAAGTAACCAAATTTTCTTGCGAACTTTTAAAAATTCCCATAAATCTTGGAGAAATTCACTCATCTTGAGTCCTCTTAAAACGGTTTGGTTAAATGTGACTTATCTAACGGCTTGTCACGTGTAATATAATATGTGGAGGGTTGTTTGATATATTTATCGTACTGTAGTCCTTTAGTTAATCTCAATATCCACCCTATCGGAGTAAAAATGACATAAAACACTAACGCTAATAATAAATAGGTATTGATAAACCCGAGCACGGAAGCAATGATCATCCAACCTACGTAAATTGGATACACCGCTTTAGGATAAATGATACCACTGGCACAAAGATATACACTCAGCCCCAATGGCCAATAAGGTATATTCTCATCAAATAACCACGGTAAAACACCCATAAAAACGATACTAATGAGTAAGCTAAACTGCCAAGCGAAATCACGCATCCCTTTATGTGCGTCACTGGTAAGCATAGGCAATGCAATTCGTTGCCAGATACGCTTTAGTTGGGTTAGTAGGCTAATCTTTAGCAAAAGTCACCTCTTTAGCTTGATTAATTTGAGCCTGAGGCATATGCGCTTTGTTTAACATGATATCGCCTAGTACCAGATAATCCATATCCGTTGCTAAGAAACAACGAATAGCATCTTGTGGTGAACATACAGGCGGCTCTCCTCGGACATTAAAACTTGTATTGATGACGATTGGCACATTGGTCAAAGCATGAAACGCACTCACCAAAGGATAGATATGACTTTGTTGTGCAGTGACAGTTTGTACTCGCGCAGAATTATCAACATGGGTGACCGCAGGAATAGGCTCTTTACCGATAACCTCTGCCACCAGTAACATGTAAGGACTAGGTGTACTTAAATCAAACCAATCCTGAGCATGTTCTGCCAATACGATAGGCGCGAAGGGACGAAACGATTCACGCTGTTTGATTTTTAAGTTCATTACTGATTGCATCTTTGGACAACGTGCATCACCAATAATACTGCGATGACCTAACGCACGAGGACCAAACTCCATTCGACCTTGAAACCAGCCGACGACTCCGCCATCAGCGATAATTTGGGCTGTCTGAGTAAATTTTTCAGCGCGTATATCAGTATAAGTCACGCCCCACTCTCGACACGCTGCCATACATTCCTCATTCGTATACTCTGGGCCTAAGTAAGCGTGCGACATATTATCTGAAGCAAGAGTGTCGTTAGCAGCAGCGTCTTTAGCCGTAGCGTCGTTATTCAGCGGCACATGAAACTGCTGATAATAATATTCAAGTGCTGCGCCCACCGCTCCACCAGCATCACCTGCTGCTGGCTGGATCCAAATATCCTTAAAGGGACTTTCTTTTAGTAACCTGCCGTTCGCAACACAATTGAGCGCTACCCCACCAGCTAGGCATAAATACGAACAGTCTGTGCTCGTAAATAGATGCTGTGCAATTTTTAATACCACTTCTTCAATGACGACTTGAATCGATGCAGCAATATCTTTTTGGAACTCAGTAACAGGCGCATCATGTGCAAGTGCTGGTGCTTCAAACAACTCACAAAACGCATCCGTTATCATTCTATCTCCAGTAGGATAATCAAAATACTGCATATTTAATTTAAACGAGCCATCATCATAAACATCTATTAAATGGCGATAAATATGCTCCACATAAATTGGTTTACCATAAGGTGCTAGGCCCATCAGCTTATACTCACCTGCATTGACTTTAAACCCGCAATAATAGGTAAACGCCGAGTATAATAATCCCAACGAATTAGGAAAATGCAGTTCCCATAATGGGGTTAATTGCGGATGATACTGCCCACTACTGTTATGCTTATGACCTATCCAGGCACTGGTCGTCGCCCATTCACCCACACCATCGAGACATAACACGACGGCTTGTTCAAATGGTGATGGATAGAAAGCAGAAGCCGCGTGTGATAAATGATGTTCACTAAAGCCTAATGGAGCTAATCCGGGTAACTTATCTTTGGCTATTTCAGTATCGATATGAGTATTTAACATGAGTGAACGCTGCTGATGGATCATGGCGCGACATTCACGACGCAATAGCTGTTTAAAGTAGAGTTTTTCTTTGAGCCAAATCGGCATTGCTCTGGCAAAAGAACGAAACCCGCGTGGCGCATGTGCTAGATAGGTTTCCAGTAAGCGCTCAAATTTTAGTAACGGTTTGTCGTAAAATACGATCGCGTCAATTTCATCAAACGTGCATTGAGCAAAATCCAAGCAATATTGAATGGCATGTTGAGGAAAACTGGGATCATGTTTGATTCGGGTAAAGCGCTCTTCTTGAGCGGCAGCAACTATCTCACCACCGATAATCAACGCCGCGGCGCTATCATGATAAAAGGCAGAAATCCCTAATATTTTTTGCATATTAATTTTTATTATTCGTTTTTTAAAAGTGTAAGGGATTTAACCCAAACTTTAAACAAGATATAATCAAATTATTAACAAGAGCGATTAAAGCATTAGATAATAAAATTGAAACTGTCACTTATTAAAATACAATATCCCCCTTCGTTGGAGGTGATGTGGTATATTTATTCGACTATTTTTAATAAGGACATTAAATGAAAGTTTGGATTGTTTGTGTAGCTGTATTTTCAGTATTGATGAGTATTAATACACTTGCTAACACCTTAAGCATTAAGGTGCATTCCCCTGATACTTCAGCTTTACATATCATTGGTAACACTCCCCCACTATCCATGGACACCCCTTTGCAACTTATTCGCAAAGGTAATCATTATCGTATATCGTTATGGTTACCTAGTACTCAAATCAATGATGTCATCCGTTATCAATTTGTCACTGAAGATGGTTCAAAGAATCTAGAGGCAAATCAGTTTAATCAACCACCCGAATTACTCCTTGAACCCATTCAAGGAATGCGTCAAACGAAACTCACTCAATCACACACCCAGGCTGTTCATACCTTCGGTGTGCCAGATATGATTAATATTGATGAAGTAGATAATTATACACCTGCGCAATTATTAGCTGACCTAGCTATCGCTAAAGAAACCATCATGAATATTCACCCTGGGGTAACCCGCTATTTGGATGAAATGCAGTTAGCACAGTTATTTTCCCAAACTAAACAACAACTTTCACAACCACAGAGTGTTAAAGATGCTTACTTGATATTCTCAAAATTAGCAGCCACCTTGCAATGTGGCCATACGCATACAGGGATTTATAATCAAAGTGCATTGATCGATCAATTAACCCTGGCTCCAGCCAATAAACTTCCCCTACTGTTTCAAAATATCGACAACCGTTGGTTTATCACGCATAACTTATCTGATAAATCTATCATCAGACCAGGTACAGAAATTATCGCCATAAATAATATGGCAGTGAAAACGATAAGCCAGCAACTGCGCTCTTTTTTAAGTGCCGATGGTAATAACCCTGCTCAGCTTAAATATTTGACTCAATTATTACCTACTACAAGTTACCAATTGTTCGATGCCTATTTTCCGCTCTTATTTAACCCTGATAATCAGCATTATAAACTGACATTACGTTTACCTAATTCGGGTCGTGAGGTTATTATTGATGTCGCTGCCCTGACATTAAAACAACGAGAACAAGCTTTACTCAATCTAGAGCCGACGCTTGCTGATAACACTTCTAGCTGGCAATATCGAACGCTTGCCAATAATACTGCGTATTTGAAGCTGGGGAGTTTTGCAACCTATAATATGGAGTTTGATTGGCGCGCATTTTACGCCCAAGCCTTTACCGATATTGCCCAAACTCAAGCGCAACATTTGATCATTGATATACGCGGCAATGGTGGCGGATCAGATGAGACCATGTTGCAACTGGGCGAGTATTTATCTGGTTCACTAAATAAACAATTACCGTTTATAGCTAAACGATCTAATATTGAGATTTCTGATAACATCAAGCCTTATTTGAAAACATGGGATAACGAGTTGTTTACACAAGCTCAGCCGTCCATACCTACCTTAGAGAAAGTGCAGACGCCCTACGATGGTAAAGTGTGGTTGTTAGTTGATGGCGCGAACTCATCCGCGACCTTTATGATGGCTAAACAATACCAAGATGCAGGCATTGCAACGATCATTGGCAGTCCCACCGGTGGAAATATGAATGGGATCAACGGCGGTGGCATGTTTTTCATGGTATTGCCTAATACTCAAATTGAAATCGATATCCCTATTTATCAATACTTGCCAGTTGACGATACTGTGGATCCTCAAAACACCCATGGTGTCATTCCAGAGGTACTTATCAAGCCAACAGTAGCTGATATTATAAAAGCGCAAGATGGCGTGCTTAAGCGAGTTTTGGCACATATACACTCCACTGGCACTCAAGCAAGTATTCAATAACACCGTCATCCTTTAATGCGATGTTTCATGGGCAGGTTAGTTTATGGGCGAGTGAATTATTTTATGTAATCCATTACTCGCTTAATCTGCTCATCTACGCGTGATAAATGCCCTGTTTTGATCCAAAGATTAGCCCCCTTCGCGCCAGCTGTTGCATGAAAATTTTCACCACAAGGAATGCGTAGCCAAGTGTATTGTGCTAACACTTCAGGTTGATTTTCTTCAGATGCTTCAATTAGTTCTCCCGATAACACCAATATTTCAATACCGCCATTATCTGTCAAATCAATGTGAGCATGGGGCTCAATAACCTGTTGCGATACCGTTTCCACTGCATCTTTGAACAAAGTCTGCTTGCAGTGTGTTGGGATGGGGATATTAACATGTTGACGATCATCCGGCTGAAATTGCCACAATTTTACGAATATCACACATCCTTCTTCTGAACGTGGAATATGGCTTGATGTCGGCGGATTACGGACATAAGTGCCTGCGGGATAATCACCATGTTCGTCTTGGAATGTCCCCTCAAGCACAATAAACTCTTCGCCCCCAGAATGAGTGTGCGCAGAGAATTGACTACCCGGTGCATAGCGTACAATAGAAGTTGCACGAGCAACCTCTACCCCCACCCTGTCTAAAATACGGCGGTCGACTCCAGGCATGGGCGAGGCTTGCCAATCTAAATGAGTCGTGTGTAATGTGACACGCTGATTAAATTTAGCATTAATAGTAGATAGAGAATGACGCATTGTTTGCTCAATTTAATTAATTATTATAATCATACATAAAAAACTAGACTCTCAGCCAGCAGATTAAATACTTCTAATTATTATACTGAGATTGTCTGAATGACATTAACTAGAATTTTAAGGAACATAAAATGAAAAATAATACTTTACGTAAATTAAATAACAAAGAAATGCAGATGATTGCTGGCGGAAATTTAGAAGCACCGTTACCTGCTTCACATAATGTGTTCAGTAATATTAAACGGTTTAATTATTTATATTCTCAACATGATGAATTACTCAGTGATCGCGCAGCAGAATTACATACCAAGTTTGCTATATCAGCATGACCAATAAAAAAGCCGTATCATTTACATGATACGGCTTTTTCAAATTAGACTGACACAACGTCGTTAATTACCAACCAGTAATTTCACGTAATGCTTTACCAATGTCCGCTAAAGAACGTACGGTTTTTACACCCGCCGCTTCTAACGCTGCAAATTTTTCATCAGCAGTACCTTTACCACCAGAGATAATTGCACCAGCGTGACCCATACGCTTACCAGCAGGTGCAGTTACACCCGCAATGTAAGATACAACAGGTTTAGTCACGTTGTTTTTGATAAATTCAGCTGCTTCTTCTTCTGCTGTTCCACCAATCTCACCAATCATAACAATCGCTTCAGTTTGAGGATCGTTTTGGAATAACTTCAATACGTCAATAAAGTTAGAACCAGGGATAGGATCACCACCGATACCAACACACGTAGACTGACCAAAACCTTCATCAGTAGTTTGCTTAACTGCTTCGTACGTTAATGTACCAGAACGAGAAACAACCCCTACTTTACCAGGCTTATGAATATGACCAGGCATGATACCAATCTTACACTCACCAGGAGTAATAACACCTGGGCAGTTAGGACCGATCATAGTTACGCCTTTTTGAGATACATACTCTTTAACGTAAATCATATCAACAGTAGGAATACCTTCTGTGATACATACGATGATCTCAATACCTGCATCAGCGGCTTCAATGATAGAATCTTTACAGAAAGCAGCTGGTACATAAATAACAGATGCAGTTGCACCAGTTTCTGCAACAGCATCTTTCACTGTATTAAATACAGGAAGACCTAGATGAGTAGTACCACCTTTACCAGGAGTCACACCACCAACCATTTGCGTACCGTATTCGATCGCTTGCTCAGAATGGAATGTACCTTGACCGCCAGTGAAACCTTGGCAGATAACTTTAGTATCTTTATTAATTAATACTGACATTATTTGCCCTCCGCAGCAGCAACAACTTTTTGTGCAGCATCGGTTAATGATTCTGCAGCGATAATATCAAGTCCAGAGTTAGCTAATACTTCACGACCAAGTAATGCGTTAGTCCCTTCTAGACGAACAACTACAGGTACATTTACGCCAACTTCTTTTACTGCGCCAATGATACCTTCAGCAATCATGTCACAACGCACGATCCCACCAAAGATGTTCACAAGAACCGCTTTCACGTTATCATCTGATAAGATAATTTTAAATGCTTCAGCAACACGCTCTTTTGTCGCACCGCCACCAACATCTAGGAAGTTTGCAGGGCTACCGCCATGTAAGTTAACGATATCCATCGTTCCCATTGCAAGACCAGCACCATTAACCATACAACCTACGTTACCATCTAGAGCAACATAGTTTAATTCCCAAGCTGCTGCTTGTGCTTCACGCGCGTCTTCTTGTGAAGGATCGTGCATTTCTTGAAGCTTAGGCTGGCGATACATTGCATTGCCATCAATCGCTACTTTAGCGTCAAGACAATGTAAGTCACCGTCAGCTTTAATAACTAGTGGATTGATTTCGATAAGCGCAACGTCTAATTCTTCAAACATTTTCGCTAGACCCATGAAGATCGTAGTGAATTGACGAATTTGAACACCTTTAAGACCTAATGCAAACGCAATTTCGCGAGCTTGGTAAGGCTGAGCACCGACTAATGGATCAATCGCTGCTTTTAAGATTTTTTCAGGTGTTTCTTCTGCAACAGTTTCGATTTCAACACCACCTTCAGTAGAGGCCATGAAAACGATACTACGAGTTGCACGGTCAACAACCGCACCTAAATATAATTCTTGGTCGATATCAGTACATGATTCAACTAAAATTTTTGTCACTGGCTGACCAGCTTCATCTGTTTGGTAAGTAACCAAGTTTTTGCCTAACCAGTTTTCTGCAAAAGCAGCAATTTCGTCTTTCTGCTTAACTAGTTTTACACCGCCAGCCTTGCCTCGGCCACCTGCGTGTACTTGACATTTTACGACCCACTCGTCACCGCCAATGCGGTCAGCTGCTTCAACAGCTTCTTGAGCAGTACCGGCAGCAAATCCTTCAGATACAGGTAAACCGTATTCTCTGAAAAGCTGTTTACCCTGATATTCATGCAAATTCATGGTTATTTTCTATCCACTTTATTAATTTAAAGAAAGCCATCTATCCTGGCTATATTTATACTAGACGTTCTCCAACGCCTATAATAAGAAAGATGATACATGACATATCATCTTCCTCAATTTGTTCAAGACTAATGTCTTAAAACGAATTACACATCAAGTAATAAACGTGTTGGATCTTCTAGCATTTCTTTCACAGTCACTAGGAAACCAACAGATTCTTTACCATCGATGATTCTATGATCATACGATAATGCAAGATACATCATAGGTAAAATTTCTACTTTACCATTAACCGCCATTGGGCGATCTTGAATTTTATGCATACCTAGAATCGCGCTTTGAGGTGGGTTGATAATTGGCGTTGATAACAACGAACCAAATACACCACCGTTAGTGATAGTGAAATTACCGCCTTGAAGTTCATCAAGTGATAATTTACCGTCACGGCCTTTTAATGCAAGTGCTTTAATGCCACCTTCTATACCCGCCATACCTAATGTATCCGTATCTTTTAATACTGGCGTTACTAGGCCACGTGGTGTAGAAACCGCAATCGATACGTCAAAGTAATTATGATAAACAATGTCATCACCATCAATCGATGCATTCACTTCTGGGAAACGTTTTAATGCTTCAGTGACTGCTTTCACATAGAAAGACATGAAGCCAAGGCGAATGCCGTGACGCTTTTCAAAGCTTTCTTGATACTGCTTACGTAAGTCCATGATTGGTTTCATGTTCACTTCGTTAAAAGTCGTTAACATTGCAGTTGAGTTTTTCGCTTCTAATAAACGATTTGCAATTGTTTTGCGTAAGCGTGTCATCGGAACACGTTTTTCAGTACGTTCGCCCATAGGAACAGCTGGTGCCTCTGTAGTTGTGCTAGCAGCTGAAGATGCAGCTGGAGCTGATTTTAAATGTTTTTCGACGTCTTCTTTAGTAATACGTCCGCCTTTACCAGTACCTTTAATACCGTTTGCATCTAAGCCTTTTTCCGCTAACAAGCGACGAACTGAAGGACTCAGTGCATCAGATTCTTCAACATCATCAGCAGGTGCGGCAGAAGCGGCTGGAGCAACTGCTCCGGCACCGGCTGCAAATTTAGCAATCGCTTGCTCAGCTGTCACCGTCGCACCTTCTTCAAACAATATTTCCGTTAATGCACCTGCACTAGGTGCAACCACTTCTAGCACTACTTTATCAGTTTCGATATCAACTAGGTTTTGATCTTGAGCAACCGCTTCACCTACTTTAACATGCCATGTTGCAATCGTTGCATCGGCTACAGACTCAGGTAAAACAGGTACTTTAATGTCTTCAGCTGGGCCAGCTGCCGCCGCAGGTGCCGCCGCTGGTGCAGATTCAGCTTTAGCTGCAGGTGCAGCTGCTGCGCCCGCAGTCAAATGAGCGATCAGTTGCTCACCTAGAACAGTGTCACCTTCTTGGAATAAAATTTCAGAAATAACACCGTCTTCTGGTGCAACTACTTCTAAAACAACTTTATCAGTCTCGATATCTACAAGGTTTTGATCACGTGATACGCTGTCACCAGCTTGTACATGCCATGTTGCGATCGTTGCATCGGCTACCGATTCTGGTAATACCGGAACTTTAATTTCAGTAGTCATTAGAAATCCTTATTTAATTGTTAGTGCGTCATCAACCAACTGCTTTTGTTGTTGATTATGGACGGAAATATAGCCAACCGCAGGTGAGGCAGACGCATCACGACCGGCATAAGTAAGTGTCGCACCTTGAGGGATTGACGCATAAAAACGATGTTGAGAACAGTACCAAGCGCCTTGATTCATAGGCTCTTCTTGGCACCAGACCCAATCTGTTACATGCTGATACTGTGCAAGCTCAGCATTGATTTCATCAATTGGGAATGGGTAAAGCTGTTCAATACGAATAATTGCCACATCGTCTTGCTCGTTTTCACGGCGTTTTTCAAGTAGGTCGTAATAGACTTTACCTGAACATATAACAACACGTTTCACCTTTTTAGGATCAATGTTATCAATTTCACCGATGATATTTTTAAATACGCCAGTCGATAGTTCTTCCATTGAAGAGACGGCTAAAGGATGACGCAATAATGACTTAGGTGACATCACTACTAAAGGACGACGCATTGGACGTACTACTTGACGCACAAGCATGTTGTATACCTGAGCCGGTGTTGATGGTACACATATTTGCCAGTTATGGTCAGCACAAAGTTGTAAGAAACGCTCAAGACGAGCAGAGCTGTGCTCTGGTCCTTGGCCTTCGTAGCCGTGTGGTAATAACATTGTTAGACCACATAAACGGCCCCACTTAGCTTCACCTGAACATAGGAATTGGTCAAATACAACTTGAGCACCATTAGCAAAATCACCGAACTGTGCTTCCCACAGTGTTAATGTACGAGGCTCTGCAGTAGCAAAACCATACTCAAATGCTAACACCGCTTCTTCAGATAATACTGAATCATAAATCTCAATTTGACCTTGGTCTTCATTCAAGTTTTGTAATGGCATGTAAGTCGAGCCATCACTTTGATTATGTAAGACAGCATGTCTGTGGAAGAACGTACCACGACCTGAATCTTGACCCGTCATACGGATATCATGTTTACGATCAAGGATATTAGCATAAGCTAAATTCTCAGCCATACCCCAATCTAATAAACGCTCACCTTCAACCATTGCCTTGCGGTCTTGGTAAAGTTTATTTACACGCGACTGTAGCTTATGTTCTTCTGGGAAATCAATTAAACGTTGACCTAATTCCTTAAGCTTTTCAACCGAAGTAGAGGCATCATAATCAACCGTCCAATCATGACCAATGTACGGAGTCCAATCAACAGAATGTTCTGTCATTGGGCGCCATTCTTCTACCACACAAGCACCATGATCAAGCGCAGCACGATACTCCGTGATCAGTTTTTCTACTTCATGAGCTTCAATTGAACCTTCTGCTGTAAGTTGATCAGCATAAATTTGACGAGGAACAGGATGCTTTTTCACTTTTTGATACATTAATGGCTGAGTCGCATTTGGCTCATCAGCTTCATTATGGCCATGACGGCGATAACATACTAAATCGATAACAACATCACGCTTAAATTTATTACGGTAGTCTAGTGCCAATTTAGTCACAAACATCACCGCTTCAGGATCATCACCATTTACATGGAAAATAGGCGCCTGAACCATTTTAGCAATATCAGTACAGTATTGCGTCGAACGAGTATCTTCTGTTTTTGACGTAGTAAAGCCTACTTGGTTATTGACTACGATACGCACGGTACCGCCAACAGCAAAACCACGTGTTTGAGACATGTTAAACGTCTCTTGTACTACGCCTTGTCCAGCAATCGCTGAGTCACCATGAATGGTAATTGGTAATACTTTTGCACCATCTTCAGAATCACGGCGCGATAAACGGGCGCGTACTGAACCCATTACTACTGGATTAACAATTTCTAAGTGAGAAGGGTTAAACGCTAATGCTAAGTGGACATTACCACCTTCTGTAGCAAAATCAGATGAGAAACCTGCGTGATATTTAACATCACCGGCACCCAAAGAATCATCATGTTTACCAGCAAATTCATCAAATAATACCGAAGGGTTTTTACCCAATACATTTACGAGTACATTTAAGCGACCACGGTGAGCCATACCCACAACGACTTCTTTTGTACCGGCTTTTCCCGCTTCGCTAATTAAGCCTTTCAGCATAGGGACTAAACTATCACCCCCTTCTAGAGAGAAACGTTTCGCTCCAGGGAACTTAGCGCCAAGGTATTTTTCCATACCATCTGCTGCGATAAGACCTTTAAGGATTTTAATTTTTTCTTCGCGAGTGATAACAGGTTTAGATTCAACTGATTCGATGCGTTGTTGTAACCAACGTTTCTGCTCAGTATCAGTAATGTGCATGTATTCAGCACCGATAGAACCACAATATGTACGATTAAGAGATTTGAATAATTCACCTAGTGGCAATTTATCTTTACCTAACGCATATGAACCAAGATTGAACTGAGTATCAAAATCTTTTTCCGTTAGGTTATGATGAGAAAGTTCTAAATCACGGACACGCTCTTGTTGCCATAGACCCAAAGGATCCAAATTAGCATGTTGATGACCACGGAATCGAAAAGCATTGATTAATTGCAATACTTTAACTTGTTTCTCATCGCCAACAGCACCAACAGCGGGGGCTGCATTAGAGCTAACACGCGCCATCGGACCTAGCGCCGCTAATTTACGGAATTGGTCACGAATTTGAGTGTGATTTGAATCAAGTTCAACACCATCTACTTTTGGTAAATTTTCAAAAACTTGTTGCCAAGTCGATGGAACGCTTTGCGGGTCCTCGAGATATGCTTCATACAACTCCTCGACGTATGCCGCATTCGCACCAGCCATGTGAGATGAATCCCACCATGCTTTCATTGCGCTATCTTGCATTATTGTGCCCTGTTATAACAGTATTAATAGTATGAGTTCATCATTGAACTCATTGTGTATTTACTCAAAAAAATAGCCGTCTTATACAAGACAGCTATTTAGTATTCAATTCATAGGCGAGTTCCCTCGCCTAAAACAACTAAACAGCTCGTTGTAAGAGCATCGATTTAATCTGACCGATTGCTTTGGTCGGGTTTAAACCTTTTGGACATACACTGACACAATTCATGATCCCGTGACAACGGAATACACTAAATGCATCGTCTAAGTCATTTAAACGCTCATCAGTCGCAGTATCACGACTATCAATTAAGAAACGATACGCGTGTAACAAACCAGCAGGACCGATAAATTTATCAGGATTCCACCAGAATGATGGGCATGAAGTTGAACAACATGCACATAAAATACACTCATATAAACCATCCAGCTTCGCACGTTCTTCAGGCATTTGAATGTGCTCACGTGATGGTGGCTGTTTGTCATCGTTAATTAAGAATGGCTTGATCTTCTCATATTGAGTATAGAATTGCGTCATATCAACGACTAAATCACGCACAACAGGTAAGCCAGGTAATGGACGAACCACAATTTTACCTTTGCCTAGTGCTGATAATGGTGTGATACATGCTAGGCCATTTTTACCATTCATGTTCATACCATCTGAACCACATACTCCTTCACGACATGAACGACGGAAAGATAATGTAGGATCTGTCTCTTTCAAGGCAATCAATGCATCAAGCACCATCATGTCCTGGCCTTCTTCAACCTCTAACGAGTACTCTTGCATACGCGGAGCATCATCAATATCAGGGTTGTAGCGATATATAGAAAAATTAAGTTGCATTATAGTCTCTCCTTAATATGTACGTGCTTTCGGCGGGAATGCTTCACGCAGATTAGGCGTCATATTAACGTCACGTTTAAGCATAGATTCAGACTCAGGCAGATAGATGCTGTGGCATAACCAGTTATCATCATCACGCTCTGGGAAATCGAAGCGGCTGTGAGCACCACGACTTTCTGTTCTGAAGTTCGCTGCAACTGCAGTGCTGTACGCGGTTTCCATTAAGTTATCTAATTCTAAACATTCAATACGTTGAGTGTTAAAGTCAGACGACTTGTCATCCAGTCTTGCATTCTGGAGACGTTCACGGATTTCTGCTAACTCTTTTAGACCTTCGGCCATTGAGTCACCTTCACGGAATACCGAGAAGTTTAATTGCATGCATGTTTGCATGTCTTTCTTAATTTGGACAGGATCTTCGCCCTTACCTACTGCGCTATTTTCCCAACGATTGAAACGAGCTAACGCTGCATCAACATCATCAGAAGACGCTTCACGCGCAGAATCAGTTTCACTTAGTTTATCACCTAAATGTAAACCTGTTGCACGACCAAATACTACTAAATCAAGTAATGAGTTACCACCTAAGCGGTTTGCACCATGTACAGATACACAAGCAATCTCACCACAAGCAAATAAACCATTCACTTTAGATTCAGTACCATTCGCGTCAATTGTAATGACCTGACCATCAACGTTCGTCGGAATACCACCCATCATATAGTGACATGTTGGAATAACTGGGATAGGTTCTTTGACCGGATCAACGTGGGCAAAGGTTCTCGATAATTCAAGAATACCAGGTAAACGTGATTCAAGTACTTCTTTACCTAAGTGATCAAGTTTCAACTTAATATGAGGACCCCAAGGACCATCACAACCTCGGCCTTCACGGATTTCAGTCATCATTGAACGAGCAACAACGTCACGACCCGCTAAGTCTTTAGCGTTAGGAGCATAACGTTCCATGAAACGTTCGCCATCTTTGTTCAATAGGTAACCACCTTCACCACGGCAACCTTCAGTTACCAGTGTACCTGCACCAGCGATGCCAGTTGGGTGGAATTGCCACATTTCCATATCTTGTAATGGTACGCCTGCACGTAACGCCATACCAACACCGTCACCAGTATTAATGTGTGCGTTAGTAGTAGAAGCGTAAATACGTCCAGCACCACCAGTAGCTAAAACTACCGCTTTAGATTTAAAGTAAACGACCTCACCAGACTCGATATCGATTGCAGTACAACCCACTACATCGCCGTCTTGGTTTTTCACTAAATCAAGTGCATACCACTCTGAAAACACTTTTGTTTTGTTTTTTACGTTTTGCTGATAAAGCAAATGTAATAGTGCATGACCCGTACGGTCAGCAGCAGCGGCAGTTCGAGCAGCTTGCTCACCGCCAAAATTCTTAGATTGACCACCGAAAGGACGCTGATAAACTTTACCTTCTTCTGTACGAGAGAAAGGTAAACCCATATTTTCCATTTCAATAATGGCTTCTGGGCCAGTTTTACACATGTACTCAATCGCGTCTTGGTCACCGATATAATCAGAACCTTTAACGGTGTCATACATATGCCATTCCCAATTATCTTCGTGCGAATTACCTAAGGCTACGGTAATACCACCTTGCGCAGACACTGTGTGAGAACGGGTTGGAAATACTTTGGATAATAACGCACAGGTTTTACCTGATTCTGAGATTTGTAAAGCGGCGCGCATACCTGCACCACCTGCACCAATCACTACTGCGTCAAACTCATGAACTGGAATACTCATATTAAATTACACTCCCCACAATACGAACAAGCCCACTGCTACATAAGCAAAGGCGATTAAGTTAAGTACATATTGAATACCGGCACGTAAACCTGTTGGTTTAATGTAGTCGGTCAGTACTTGCCATAAACCGATGCGCACGTGGAGCATAATTGACACTAATGCAGCAAACGTAAATACTTTCATAAATAAACTGGCAAATATACCCTGCCAAATTGCAAAACTACTGATATCAGTAGTAATGAATACAAACGCTAGGTAAAATGAATACAGCGCAATAATCAATGCTGTTGCACGTAATGATACCCAATCCTGAATGCCATTACGTTTAATGGATGCTTGATTTGTTACCACAATGCCACCCCTAAAATAACCGTTAATACTACCCAAATACCAATCACAACGTTTGCGCTGGTATTTCCTGATTCTAATTCTTCCCAGTAGCCCATATCCATGATGCCATGACGAATTCCGCCAAGGATATGATAAGTTAAGGCTGATACTGTGCCAATTGCGACAAATTTACCTAAGAAACCATCCATGATGATTTGCACATTATTGAATCCTTCTTCTGAACCAAGCGATACCGCCCAAGCCCAAATCACAAATAATAATGCAAAAAACATCGCCACGCCGGTTACTCGGTGTAAGATTGACGAAATTGCAGAAGGTGGGAATTTAATGGTATTTAAATCCAAATTTACTGGTCTTTGCTTTTTCACAATACGTTAGCCTATTTTCTCATTCGTAGGGTTATAACTGTTCTGCTGTAAACTAATTTTACTTATGAAAACAATCACACATAACTGCTTCATAAAAACACTCACTTTGTTAATTTTTTGTGAATATTTTGTAACTTAAAATATAGTGAAAACTCCCTATATAAAAAGCACTGAGAAGTATATATAGCACGCAGTAGAATTACAATTCTTTGTTGATATTTAAGACATTAGTAGTAATTTTTTATGTGCATCCCTTTATAATTGATAAATAGATACACCATACATAAAAGTTATAGTTAAAAACACAAACGGAATTGTCTTAAATATTGACTTGTAAGGTAAATATAAGTCACACTATGGGCCGTTTTTAAAATGCGAATAATTACATATTGCATATAATTGCATCTATGAAAAATGAGGAGATACACTTATGGCGGATAATAAAGCCATTCTTAAGGTTGATAATAAGGAAGTCGAGCTTCCCATTCTAAAGGGTACAGCGGGACAAGATGTAATAGATGTTCGCACATTAGGCTCAACTGGTTATTTTACTTACGATCCAGGATTTATGGCCACAGGTTCTTGTGAATCTTCAATCACTTACATTGATGGCGCAGAAGGTGTTTTATTACACCGCGGTTTCCCCATCGGAGAATTAGCACAAAATTCTGATTATTTAGAAGTGTGTTATATGTTGTTACACGGTGATCAGCCGACAGCAGAACAGTATGCAGAATTCAAAAATACCATTACCAATCACACTTTGGTTCATGAACAAATAAACATGTTTTTCCAAGGATTCAGAAATGACTCTCACCCAATGGCAATGTTGTGTGGAACAGTTGGTGCGTTATCTTCTTTCTACCACAGTGATCTAGATGTTTCTGACCCACAAGCACGTGTTCGTTCTGCACATCGTCTAATTGCTAAAATGCCGACACTTATCGCGATGGCGTATAAATACAGTATAGGTCAGCCATTTGTTTATCCAAAAAACGACTTGTCTTATGCGGGTAACTTCTTAAATATGATGTTCTCTGTTCCATCTGAAGATTATCAGATCAGTGCTGCTGTAGAGCGTGCAATGGATCGTATATTTATTCTCCACGCAGACCACGAACAAAATGCATCAACTTCAACTGTGCGTTTAGCAGGTTCATCAGGCGCAAACCCATATGCATGTATCGCAGCAGGTGTTGCTTCATTGTGGGGACCTGCTCACGGTGGAGCTAACGAAGCATGTTTAAATATGCTTGAAGAAATTGGCACCGTTGATCGTATTCCAGAATTTATCGCTCGAGCTAAAGATAAATCTGACCCATTCCGTTTAATGGGTTTTGGACATCGCGTTTACAAAAACATTGATCCACGTGCAAAAGTCATGCGTGAAAGTTGCCATGAGGTGTTACAAGAATTGCAATTAGACGATCCATTATTAGACGTCGCTATGGAATTAGAACGTATTGCACTTTCTGACCCGTATTTTGCAGAGAAGAAACTCTTCCCTAACGTTGATTTCTATTCAGGTATTGTATTAAAAGCAATTGGTATTCCTACTAATATGTTTACTTGTATCTTTGCATTAGCAAGAACAGTTGGTTGGATTTCACATTGGCATGAGATGATGAGTCAGCCAGGTCAAAAAATTGGTCGCCCTCGTCAACTTTACACAGGTGAAACAGAGCGTCCATATACACCTATTCAAAAGTAATTAGATTGAAATTTGTGGAAAAGCACCTTATGGTGCTTTTTTTATTGGTCAAAACAAACATAGACTTTAATTGGAATAAATTATGCCCAAACAAGCTACAATTTTAGGTTATCTTGGATTAATACCTTTTATTTCACTCATGATACATACTGTTTTAGAGTTAACCATACTCAATACAGTTCAAGCGTCTATGGCCTTTGTTCAATATTCAGCCATTATTTTATCTTTTTTTGGAGGAGTGCATTGGTATCAGGCGTTAACAGAGCCCAAAAATGGTCATCAAGTTTATGTCGCAATGTTACCCAGCATTATTGGATGGGTCGCATTATTAATATTTAATCAAAAAATCACACTATTTGTTTTGTCAGTGAGCTATTTACTCATACTAATGTATGATAAGTACTACCTCTCTTTACCTAAAGATATGGTTATTCATTATACAAAAATGCGTTTAATATTAACTTCAGTAGTTATTTTTACGCACATGATGATGATATTAAAACATTAAATTCAATCACAACGACCATACCTATCCGAGAATCTGACAATATCGTCCTCACCTAAGTAACTACCTGATTGAACTTCAATTAATTCTAATGTGATACTGCCAGGGTTTTCTAAGCAATGAACTGCTCCAATTGGGATGTAAGTAGATTCATTTTCAGAAATTATTTGGGTCTGTTCACCAATGGTAACCTGGGCTGTACCTGTCACCACAATCCAATGTTCCGCGCGATGATGATGCATTTGTAATGATAGTTTTTCCCCAGGCTTAACTCGTATACGTTTTACCTGGAATCGTTCACCACTATCAATAGCATCATAACTCCCCCACGGTCGAAATACTTCACGGTGGAATACATATTCAGACCGTCTTTGTGCTTTGAGCGCATTGACAACGTGTTTAATATCTTGAACTTTATCTTTGTCTGCCACCATCACCGCATCTTTTGTCTCTACAACCACAACATTATCAAGACCAATCACACTCACAAGCTTTCCTTCCGCATTAATATAACTGTTGGTCGTGTTATGCAACATCACATCACCTATACAGGCATTCCCCAATGCGTCTTTTTCCGTTATTTCCCATAATGATGACCAACTACCAACATCTGTCCAGTGAGTATTTAATGGGATCACTACTGCATCTTGTGTATGTTCCATTACCGCATAATCAATTGAATTATCAGGACAGCTAGCAAATATATCGGTATCAATTCGAGTAAAATCCATATCTTGAGATTGTCTTGATAATGCTTGTTTGCAAACAGATAAAATTGTTGGGGCATATTGCGCAAGTGATTGTAAATAAACGCTCGCCTTAAACATGAATATCCCTGAATTCCAAAAGTAATCACCTGAAGAGACATAAGCTTCGGCGGTAACCAAGTCTGGTTTTTCTACGAACTCAGAAATCTCAAATCCAACATTTTGGCTATGCTCAGTTAATGATGAGCCTCTTTTTATGTAGCCATAACCACTATGTGGTATGTCTGGTGTTATACCAAATGTGACTAATTTATCTTGTTGAGCTAAGTGTTTTGCCTGCTCAAGTGCAATATGAAATTTTGCATGATCTTGAATGAAATGATCAGCGGGCAAAATAAGTAATATAGGATCATCGTCATTTTCAATGGCCTTGAGCGCAGCCAAAGCGATAGCAGGTGCAGTATTACGGCTAACTGGTTCAAGCAAGATCCCCGAGTATGCTAAGTTTTGTTGACGTAATTGTTCTGCGACCAAAAATCGATGTGCTTCATTGCAGATAATTAGCGGGTCTGAGGTACCTGAACCAGCTAAACGCTTAACGGTATCTTGTAACATAGAATCGCTAGAGGTTAGAGATAAAAATTGTTTGGGCATGGCAACGCGTGACTTTGGCCAAAGACGACTACCTGAACCACCCGCCAGAATAATAGGTTTCATAAATTTTTTACACTTTACTTAATGATGCTTGAGCAATATTCAACAACGGTTAAAATGAAAAACACGTTTTACCCATGTTCATATTATTGAGTTAATCGGCCATCACGATAATCCCGCAGCGCTTGTTCTATTTCTGCTTGGGTATTCATAACAAATGGACCATATTGAGCAACTGGCTCGTTAATTGGCTCGCCAGACACAAATATTAAGCGTGTATTTGACTGAGCATGGATGAGTAGAAGATCTTCAAATGCCAAAATACCCAACTCGCCTTTCATCAATATCTGTTCACCAACTTTGATCTGGCCTTCATAAACAAATAGAAACCCGTTGTGTTTTTTGTTTGTATCGAATGTTAAAGACGTTGATGACGTGAAATGAATATCAAAGAATTGAGGATTGATAGCTCTGGTCGTCACCGCCCCCTTTAATCCGTTAAATTCACCTGCTAATACTCTCACTTTACCATCAGTAAAGATATGCTCCGGAATTTGACCGCTCGGAATATCTTGGTAATCTGGAGGAGACATTTTCTCAGAGGCAGGTAGATTGACCCATAACTGGAACCCTCTTAATACACCATTAGTTTGCATTGGCATTTCCGAATGGATAATGCCTTTACCAGCATTCATCCACTGTAGCCCGCCATCTTCAATGAGACCTTGATTGCCTACAGAATCTTCGTGCCCCATTTTACCTTGGAGCATATAAGTAACTGTTTGAAAGCCACGATGAGGATGGGAAGGAAAACCAGCAAGATAGTCTTGCGGTTGATCCGAGCCAAATTCATCTAACATAATAAATGGATCAATGCGTTTTACACTACCTTGACCAATAATACGTGTCAGGGCGACACCGGCACCATCGGACGTAGCCTGACCTTTAGCGATCTGCTTGATCTTTGTTAACGTTTTGTTTTCAGGATTTGTATTGCTTGGATTTAGTTCAGTATGGGACATAATATGACAACTCTCATTGGAAACAATATAATAGTATTACAACATAAACTGTTTGCCGAGTAACGGTGAATAATAAGAACATTACAATTAATTATTTAGAATGATTTATGCAAAAACAACGTTTTGGTGGGATTGAGCGATTATATGAAACGCAGGGTTTAGCTTCCCTAGAACAAGCACATTTCACGGTTGTCGGCGTTGGCGGTGTGGGTACTTGGGTGGCTGAAGGATTTGCACGTAGTGGTGTCGGAACGATCACATTAATTGATATTGATGATATTTGTATCACTAATACAAACCGTCAAGCTCATGCTCTGCAGGATACCATCGGTCAGGCTAAAGTGAGTGCTATGGCACACAGAATCAAACTCATTAATCCTGATTGTATCGTTAATGAAATTGAGGATTTTGTTATTGCTGATAACGTATCTCAATATCTTACCCAGTCCATGGATATAGTGATAGATGCAACCGATAGTATTCCGGCTAAAGCCGCAATGATTGCATATTGTAAACGCAATAAAATTAATATCATTACTATTGGTGGTGCGGGTGGACAAATAGATCCGCGTTTGGTGACGTCTGGCGATCTTGCCAAAACGATTCAAGATCCACTCGCGGCAAAACTTCGCTCTGAATTGCGCCGTCAGTATAATTTCAGTAAAAACCCTAAACGTCGTTTTGGTATTGAATGTATCTATTCTACCGAGCAGCTGCGCTATCCCCAGGGAGATGGTACTGTTGGAAAACAAAAACTCTCTGATGAAGGTGCTGTCAAATTGGATTGTGAAACTGGATTTGGTGCCAGTGTTGCTGTTACAGGTACATTTGGGTTTGTCGCTGTAGCGCAAGCAATTAATAAATTTCTGAAACAACGTGCATAATTCTATTCAGTTGCAACGAACATTTGATCTGAACGCTTTATCGCACGTAAAAATGCCTTTAAGTAAGCTAAATTCAAGCTCATGAAATATTATTCTTCGCTCCCTATCACTGCTCTGCTCGCGCTTATTTTATTAGCAGTTTTAGTTAATTATCATATTATTCCTCCGGGTGGAGAACTACTTAGTTTATTACGAGATAGTGCTGGTGATTATTTTTATACCTTAATTCTAGTGATTATATTATTAGAGTCCATTGTCTATGTTGGCTTTTACTTTCCCGGACAATTTTTTGCGGTTCTGATGGTAATAGGTGCGAGTCCAGGTCCAAGTGATATCTTTAAATTGACCATTGCAATGGTGCTCGGTGCCACCATCGGTTCCGTCATTAACTATGAAATTGGCCGACGAACAAGTGCCAGTGAAATAAATAAGCGCGTTTCTGATCCTATAAAATTTAACTCTTTGCTAATCGCTATGATCCACATTAACTCTTTAGCATTCTTCATGGTCAACCAAGGCGCGGCCAATCGAAGTCGAAAGATCATTGGCTTAGCAGGGATCCTAAATCTACCCTACTATTTGCTGTTAATATTTGCTACGGCGACATTAAGTGAAGAAGTAATGCAATTAGCAGAGAACTCGACATTTTTAATCAGTGTAGTTGTTATTTGGTTGATAATAGCGTTATACATGGATATTAAAAAACATCGACAAACATAATACTTACCCACCATTATTTACACTATAGTTAGCGCAACCAATCCTTCAACATAAGCTCAATATGTTGACTTCTAAGCATGTATACGCCTATTAACGATATACCGAATATACTCAATGCTAGACTGTTGTGATAATTAAATTGTGCTTGCACTAAACGATTCATTGAATAAATGAGTTGTGCAATAACTGCTAGCGACATCAAGATCCCAATCCAATATACCCAACGTATTTTGCCCTTGTCCCATAATGTATTGCGGTAACTGGCTAAGAGCATGGCTAATAAGGCCGGTAACCCTAAAATGAGTGACACGTATAAATCTTGATGTACTGGAAACCAAAATTCCAGGATTTCTTTTTCTTTTCCACGAATAGTGATTGAACCTAAAAAGATTAACCAGCTTTTCATTAAGAAAAAACCTGAAAACCAAAATAAATTGGGAGGAATGACACGTCCGGCATGGTCATAACAGTGAAGGGGAAGTGGAAGTTTGTTCATAAGACCTGATTATACGTAAAAATTTACCAGGCCTCACGCAAATTATTCAGTGATCTTAGTGGGTTTTTTCTTGGATTTGATCAGTGGCCAAAATAATTGTTCTGCCCACTCTGCTTTTCTCATTCCTTCGATACCATATTTATCTGGGTAACGACGCGTAATTTTAGCTGTGCCAAATAACACATCCCACAAAAACAATAAATTACCATAGTTGCCTTTGTAATGAGTGACGCCATCTTCCATCGTTAAACCATGATGTGCGCTGTGGGTAGATGGGGTTGAAATTGTACGTTCGACGACCCAGGCTAATGGTGCAAGTGCTTTTGTACTGTATAGAGCTCGATCCCACTTCCATTCCGAATGTGCTCCTATTATGACCAGCATTTTAAATACTAAATACACCGCATAAGACCAGCCTAGCCCAAGATAAATAAGTACTCCTGAAAACCAGATAGAAGGCATCAACAAGTAATAAAAAAAGTTATTGCGATACACAATGCGAACGCTCATATATTTTGCATTGTGATGCGCACGATGTAAAAAATATAGAAAACGGCTGTTATGGGATGCACGATGCCACCAATATTGCATCATGTCGTCAAATATTAATAACAACGCAATATGTAAAACAATTGATGAATTCGCCAATACGCCAGCATATTCCGGCAGGGCTTGTCCCATTAAAAAAGCAGATGTGAATAAAATTAAAGGTTGGGTAAACATGAACAGCATGAGTGAACCAATAATTTCTACATAACCATCGCTTTTGACTTCACTCTCTTTCCTAAAGAATTTACCATTTTTTGCTTCTATCAATGCAAACGTCACAAAAATAGCTAAAATCGCATATTGAAAAGTCACAATGTTTATCTCCAATTTTTAAGTGATTCAGATTATAAAGACTAAGTAACAACTAAAAAATATAGATCTATACTTTTGTGGTCGATTTGTTATAACATTTTAACATGAGCGATTTACAAAAAATGAGCAATAGACTGCTAGACTTATGTGAAGCACATGGTGAACGTAAGATTTATCAAGCAGGTCAGCAAATCCATCAACGCGGTGATAAAGAGCCCGGTCTCAAAGTCATCCAATCTGGTATCGTGAAAGTCGGTAACTATGGACTCGATGGCAAGTATCAACTCGCGTCATATTTATCTCGAGGAGATAGCTTTGGTGAAGTCACCGTTATTGTTAATAAACCACGTACACATCATTCTCAAGCATTAGATGACGTCATTATCAGTCACCTTTGCCGTAAAAAATTTGATTATTTACATCAACACGAGCCTGAATTTAATACCTATTTACTGACTTCTCTGGCCGCTAAACTCAATACGGCCTTGGAGTTAATGGATGATCACAGACGCTTACCTACGCACGTTCGCTTAGCGAAATTACTATATAAACGATGCCATCAAAACGGAATCAACAGCATTAAATTACGTCAACAAGATTGTGCTG
This sequence comes from Glaciecola sp. HTCC2999, assembly GCF_000155775.1. GTDB lineage: Bacteria > Pseudomonadota > Gammaproteobacteria > Enterobacterales > Alteromonadaceae > Opacimonas. The sequence goes on along the minus strand of NZ_DS989812.1, from coordinate 334,899 downwards.
AATTACTTGCTGTAACAGTACTAAGCTTACATAAAGCATTACATAAACTCACTGAAATAGGCTTAGTGTCGACTTCATATGGTGCCATTATCGTACTTGACAAAATCAATTTAGAATACTGGCTGAATGAGCATTTGTCGTTATTACCCGTTCATTATTCATCTTAATGTGTTAACTAATAATGGCGTTAAACTTGGACGTATAATAAACGATTCTGAATTTCATAAAACCTTACTGTATAATGTCAACATTGAGTTTATTTAGAGTAAATGTATGTCGGTCGAACAATTTGATCCCAACCAAAATAACACACCGAAGACTAAATCGTCGGTTAAACAAACCACCACATTAGAAACCCCAGTGAAAGTGATTGATGCTCAACACGGTACACAAAATTCAACCGCAGCGAAAATTGGTTTTGTTTCTTTGGGTTGTCCAAAAAACTTGGTAGATTCAGAACGCATCCTCACCCAGTTGCGTACAGAAGGTTATGATGTTGTGTCCACATATAATGATGCGGAGTTAGTTATCGTTAATACCTGTGGATTTATTGACTCTGCAGTCGAAGAGTCGCTAGATACGATTGGTGAAGCGTTAGCTGAAAATGGTAAAGTCATTGTCACGGGCTGTTTAGGGGTTAAAGAAGACGAAATTAGGGAAGTACACCCGAATGTCTTATCCATCACAGGACCTCATGCATACGAGTCTGTCGTAGAACAAGTCCATGAACACTTACCTAAACCTGCTCATAATCCTTATTTGAATTTAGTACCCGATCATGGTGTGAAATTGACACCTAAGCATTACGCCTATTTAAAAATATCGGAAGGCTGTAACCACCGATGTACTTTTTGTATTATCCCATCAATGCGCGGGGATCTAGTCTCTCGCCCAGTCGGTGAAGTACTCAACGAAGCGAAACGTTTGAAAGCAGCAGGCGTGAATGAACTATTGGTAATCTCTCAAGACACCAGTGCCTATGGCGTCGATGTGAAACATAAAACTGATTTTTGGGACGGAATGCCGGTTAAAACCCATATGAATCAATTATGTGAACAGTTGGGAACACTTGATATGTGGGTTCGTTTGCATTATGTATACCCTTACCCTCATGTAGATGATTTGATCCCATTAATGACGCAAGGCAAGGTGTTGCCTTATTTGGATATTCCTTTCCAACATGCTTCAAAACGGATACTACGTCTAATGAAGCGTCCAGGCTCTGCCGATCGTACTATTGATAGAATCAAAAAATGGCGCGAAATTTGTCCAGAATTAATTATTCGTTCCACTTTTATTGTGGGCTTCCCTGGAGAAACCGAAGCAGAATTTGAAGAGTTACTCGCTTTCTTAGAAGCGGCTCAAATTGACCGAGCGGGATGTTTTAAATATTCACCTGTTGAAGGTGCGACGGCAAATGCGTTACCTGATCATATTCCTGAAGATGTCAAAGAAGAGCGATTAGCCCGGTTTATGGCAGTTCAAAGCCAAATCAGTGCGCAGCGTTTGCAAACGCGTATTGGTAAAGAATATCAAGTTGTTATAGATGAAGTGACGTCAGAAGGAGCAGTCGGACGTTGTTTCGCTGATGCTCCTGAAGTTGACGGAGTTGTGCATCTAAATGGGGTCTTTGATGTAGCCCCAGGAGAGCGTGTCTGGGCTGAAATTATTCACGCCGATGAGCATGATATCTGGGGCGTTTTATCTGAAGATGAGTAATTAAACCCCTGATGCTAGAATATTAGCTAAATCTTCTGGCGTATCAATCCCCGGTGGAGGTGTGCTCAACGCCTCTGCCACATGAATTTTATATCCATGATACAACACTCTTAATTGCTCCAATGATTCTATCTGTTCTAAATCGCTCGGAGTTAATGTCATGTACTCTTTAATAAACCCAGCACGATAAGCATATATCCCAATATGGCGATAATGAGAATGTGTCAGTGGTGAATGAATATCGCTCACGGGTTTTGTTTCAGTACCAGCCATAAACTCATCTCTTACATACGGTAATGGCGCACGTGAAAAATACATCGCCATACCATGCTTATCCATCACCACTTTTACCGCATTTGGATTCATCAACTCAGCAGGAGTGGTAATTGCACATGCTAAAGTGGCCATCACTGCTTCAGGGTGCTGAGCTAAGTTTTGAGCAACTTGGCGAATAATATCGACAGGAATGTGCGGCTCATCACCTTGAACATTCACAATAATGGTTTCATCGCTGGCATTTAATATGTCAACGACTTCAGCCAAACGTTCAGTACCTGACTGATGATCCGGTGATGTCATGATGACATTCGCTCCAAAATCATTTACGACTGATTCTATTCTGACATCGTCAGTAGCCACATAGACGGCATCTGCTTGAGCCGCCATTGAGCGCTCTACAACGTGTTGGATCATCGGTTTGCCATGTATATCTGCCAAGGGTTTACCTGGAAAACGAGTTGACCCAAAACGAGCGGGAATGATTACAATAAAAGACATGAGATTATTTTACCTGTTCGTATTCAGCAAGTAAGAGACTTCTTGCTTTTTGCTCTATTAAAATAGGCGCATCACCCAACACGGGGAACGCTAAGCGGTCAAATTTACACACTAATTCTGGCGCTTTAGTATCCGGATGCGTGTGCCAAACCAGACTTCCTTTACATATAGGGCATGCTAGAACGGATAATAATAATGAATCAAATGCCATTGCTATATACCTCTTTAGTTAAGGGTCATCTCAGTAGTCGTAACTTATCCGATAGTTGCACTAAAAAGTCACCTGAAAAGGAGGCTTTCACTGGTAAGTAATACCAAGATGGTAGCGCAAACGCACGACATTTCACAGCATCTTTCTGTGTCATTAAAATGACACCTGAGGGCACATCTGCAGGCGAATATGCAAAGTGATCATCATAAAATAAGGAATTAGCATATTGAATATTCAACCGATCACATGTCTCTTCAAAACGTCTAGGGTTACCTATTCCTGTCATGATAAAGTCAAACTTTGAAGGTAAATGCTCTGACTGTTTATCCTCACTGTTTAGCAAAGGAATGATCGACTGAGGTGTAAGCTCCATATAATATTCGTTAGGGTGTTGCAGCGTTGCCGAGTTAATAATAATAAAGTCTACATCGTTAAGCCGTTGAGGTAACTCACGTAAATTACCTACAGGTAATAACCACCCATTTCCGACGCGGCGTTCATCCATAACCACTATTTCAATATCACGCTGTAATGCATAATGTTGTAAACCGTCATCACATACAATGACATCGCAAATCTTGGCTAGCTGTTGTCCACCTCTAACGCGATTAGGGTCGATAATAACTGGGACATTGGTTTCTTGGGCCATTAATAATGGTTCATCACCCACATATTGTGCAACATCATCAGTTTTTACCCGATATGGAAACCGTTTACACGCACCGCCATACCCTCGAGATAGAATACCAGGTTGATACCCTTGCGCAATTAAGTGCTCAACAATGGCTAACACTGTCGGTGTTTTACCATTACCGCCAACACTTATATTTCCTACTACAATTACTGGTACGTCGAGTTTATGTGAGGCTTTTAAATTGATGTTATATAAAACACGACGGATTGTGCTTAAACAACAAAATAATGCGCTTAATGGCGCTAAAAGGTAAAGCCATTTAGCCTGTTTACTCCATGCACGTTCAATGGTATTCATGGAAATTACCACATGATTTATTCACTGAATTGCATGGTATGGAGCTGTGCATAAACACCACCTTCTTCCAGTAATTGTGAGTGACTGCCCTGCTCTACAATTTGTCCTTGGTCAATGACCAAAATTTTATCCGCTGACTCAATCGTTGATAAACGATGCGCGACGACAATGCTTGTACACTGCTGCTGTAATTTAATTAATGCATCTTGAATTAGACGCTCAGACTCTGTATCTAGAGCAGAAGTGGCTTCATCCAGAATTAAAATAGGGGCATTTTGTAATATCGCTCGAGCAATCGCAATGCGTTGACGTTGGCCACCGGAGAGCATCAAACCATTTTCACCAACAACAGTATGAAAGCCATCATCTAAATCGGTTACAAACTCAGTAACGTGAGCAATTTTTGCGGCCTCAACAATTGCTTCAAACGCCACCTGATCTTGCATACCATATGCAATATTATTAGCGATCGTATCGTTAAATAATGTGACATGCTGAGACACCAACGCGAACTGTCTACGTAATGAAGTTAATTCAACATCGTTAATATCATGTCCATCAATTAAAATTTGACCTGTTTGAGGCTGATAAAAACGAGTCAGTAAGCTTGATATCGTAGATTTACCTGAACCTGAGCGTCCAACTAATGCAATGGTCTCTCCTGCCGCTACGTCGAAGCTGACATTTGTCAGAGCATTTGTTTTCTTATTTGGATAAGCAAAATTAACATTTTCAAACGATAACGCACCACTGACTCGTGATAATGTATGCGTTGAACTATTTGGCTCAAGGGTTTCATCAAGCACCTTAAAGATACTTTTACAAGCCGCCATACCACGTTGGAAATGGCTATTGACGGTGGTAATTTGTTTTAATGGTTTTAACAGCATCGTCATACAAACTACGACTTGGGTAAAGACCCCTGCAGTTAAATTTTCAACTAAGCCTGGCACACTCGCAATAAATAACACAACAGCAAGTGCGATGGAGGCAATAATCTGAATGGATGATACGCTGAGGATCCTTGCTACACTGAGTTTAAGTGTTTGTTGGCGATTTTCGTTATTTTTTTTAGCAAAACGAGTCGACTCACTTTCTGCTCCACCAAACATTAAAACAACTTTATGCCCTTTAACCACTTGCTCAACGGCAGTAGTCAAGTTACCCATAGCATCTTGAATACGTTTCGAAACTTTACGAAACCGTTTACTCACAACCGATACCACCACTGCAACGAGTGGCGCAATAATTAAGAATATAGCGGATAATTGCCAAGAATAATAAAACATGACAATCAATAACCCAATGACTAATGCCCCTTCACGCACAAGGGTTAACAACGCTTTCCCTGCGGCTTGAGCAACTTGCTCTGTATCAAATGTTAATTTTGAAATCAATTGTCCAGTGGAGTGTTGATCATGAAAACTGACAGGCAGGTTAATGTAGTGAGCAAACAATGCTTGACGCATATTCATCACTACTTTGCCAGAGATCCAATCTAACGTATAAGTACCCATGAAGTTAAAAACGCCACGTAATACAAATAACGGAATAATCAAATATGCAGCAATACGTAAAAATTCAAAATTTCCCTGACCTAAAGACTCATCGATTAATGGTTGGAGTTGGGCAATAACAAATGCATCGATAGCGGAATAACCAATCATACCGACGATTGCGATACCAAAATACAGTTTAAACGCGGTTAAATAACCTAAAAATCGTTTAAATATTGATGGTTCCCTTCTTTTAGGCAATGTCATGCTCAAACGTAAATATCCTACTTATGCTGCTTTATCATAGTATTGTACCTGTATTTAAAAGGTTACCCAAATAAATGTGGGGATAGTTAAGTAATTATCAATTAACTCCATACCAACGTTGACGATACCATGGGTCAAATTCAGAGCCACGCACAGTTGAGATATGCATCATTGATGAATGCGAGCGTTGCATCCACGATAACGTAATTTGACCAACTTCTTCAGTAGATAATACCGTTATGTTGGCATCATGATAACGCTTCATAACAACATCATTAGGAAGATCATAACGATTCATAAAACCCACAGAGACAAGTGCATATTCAGGTTGAACTCGTTCAATAAAGGCTGTCGTTGAAGATGTTTTACTTCCATGATGAGGGACGATCAGAATTTCTGAATGCAAATTGATATCTCCTTGGTCATGATATTTGGCCAGTGTTAACTCTGTACTTTTCTCGATATCTCCGGTAACTAATATATGCTGTCCATTAGGTAAGCTGACTCTCACTACACATGACATATTATTGGATGACGATGTTTCAGAAACTAATGTGTGAGGTGGCCATAGTACATCGACTTTTACATCGTTGGGCCAAAGATGAGATTGTCCTTGCCTACACCCTTCATGTGTCGAATATATAGGCGTTAGCGGAAAATACGTGATAAACCTGGGTATACCTCCAGCATGATCTTTATCAAAATGACTGATATAAAGGGCCTTGATATTGATATGAGGTTGAGCATTTACATAGGCTAATAAAACACTATTAACCATATTGAAACTCTCGCCAAAATCATTGCCCACATCAAACACATAGGCCGAATCATTCACTAATAATAGTGCACTACTACCTTGCCCAACATCAAATACCGTAAACGTAATGTTAGGTGTTGGATCATGTTGATTGTTAACGTTGAAATGATATTCCCAAACCGACATTCCTGCGGGTATTAATAATAGGCACCACCCCCATAATCGCCATTGTTTATAAAAGACGAAAAAGACCACTATGCCCATCAGTAAAGCAACACACCAAACGGGATCTAGAGAAATGTTCACAGGCGCGAACACGGTTGATAGTATTGGGAATTGAGTCATCATGTGTAAGCCAGATATTAGCCCGTTAAACCCCATATTAAGCAGCCACATTCCACCATTTATTATTGAATCGAATGAGCTAATATCGTATTGTATTTTTATTAAATACACACACAATAGCATCATACCTACAGGCACTAAGAACAGTGTCACGATTGGAATTGCCCATAAATTTGCCAATATACTCCAAGGAAAAATCTGACCAAAAACGACGATATTAATAGGGAATAACAGTATAGTTAATGCAATCTGTATCATAATGAATGCCATCACCTTATCCCACAAACTGCGTACTGATTTCGACAGACAATGGACAATAATACTGATCGCACTTACGGCTAGAAAGCTTAGCCAAAATCCGGTATTGAAACTACTTAGAGGGAAGCTAACTAACACACCACAAAGGCATAATAGATATTTATGCCACATAGATATGTTGAGCTGTTTATAGTGGATATATAGACATAACAGCAACACAATGAAAGCACGTAACATCGGAATAGTAAATCCCAATAAATAGCAATAACCCCATGTCCCAATTAATGTGGCTAATAATACATATTGATCAGAAAAGGCTTGTCGATTAACTAACTTACCCAGCTTAGCAACCGTATGAAATATATAATAAATCCAGCCAGCCACTATGCCTATATGCAAACCAGAGATCACGAACAAATGAGCCGTTCCCGTATGTCGAATCAGTACTTTATCGCTTTTGGTTAAATCATGTTTATAACCTAATATTAAGGCATTAATCCAAGGTTGATGATTAAATTTGCCAGTATTTATAGCAATTAATATTCTTTGTAGCATAGAGATATCATCGTTAAGTAGCACCGGCTTCTCATTAGCTTTAATGTATCCTGTCGCTGATATACCTTGCCCGATCAGATAACGATGATAATCAAACCCGGCTTCGTTTGCTAACCCTCTGGCAGGCTTGAGTTTTACTAAAAATTGCCAATCTTGCCCCTGATATACAGGCACGTTAGGATAGTACCAATTGAGTCTTATCTTAAAAGGAATGACTGGTTTATGGTCGACTTGACGAACCAGTAGTTTCACAACAATTTTATTCACGTGCTCAATATCATCATGATGCAAGCTAGCTACTTCACCTATTACTTTTATCGGCCTGTGAAAATCGACACTGTTAGTTTTTTGTATATACTGATGTCCTATCCAATTACAATAGAGCCATGCTACAATTACACCTATTGTAAAATATCCCATCAGACGCACTGTTTTCGAACGATTATCGTTTAGGTAACGGGGCAAAATTGACAGAGTAATTATTACAATAGAAGTGACCCATATAATCGAATATCCCTCTGGTAACTTTGGCCACCAGGAGAACGACACCATGCATAATGCAAAACCGGATAACGTCGTTGGATGAAATATATTAATCCAATACTTTAAATAGGAACTTAACTGTTTATTTATCATGCCTAAAAAGTTTATTAATAAATTTCTGCCAGACCATAAGACTATCAGGGAGCAAAAATTCCTGAAACTGTTCGGAAGTATGTTTCAAGATCCTAATTTATGGCATTTGAATCGGCATTCTGCCGCCGGTGGATTTGGCGTGGGGTTATTTTTTGCTTTTTGGCCAGTCCCTTTTCAAATGTGGCTGGCTGCATTTGCCGCTATTCCATTACGTGTTAATTTACCCTTATCTGTAGCCACGGTATGGTTGACTAATCCCATCACCATGCCCCCTATTTTTTATGGCGCATATAAAGTTGGAACGATTGCTTTAGGTACTGAAGAAGGTCAATTTGAATTTCAACTTTCGTGGGATTGGCTAGTAGAGAGTGTCAATACAATTGGACCCGCATTTATTGTAGGCTGTTTGATTTGTTCAGTGGTATTTGGTGGCTTAGGCTATTTAAGTATGAACCTATTATGGCGCCGTTCCGTGGTCAAAACTTGGCAACAAAGACGTGTTAAACGCCGAGAACGACATTCTAAATAAACTATTAGCGATGGTTAGGTTAACCTATCATCGCTAAATACTCTAGTTCAGTCAGTACAGTGACGCCTTTATCTCTAGCAGCATTGATCTTATTTGCTCCCACTTTATCACCCGTAATCAAGTAGGTTGTATTACCACTTACAGACTTACCCACTTTCGCACCAAGTGTTTTAGCATGTTTTTCCATATCACTGCGAGAGCCTGACGTCATTGAACCTGTGAACACCACTTGTTTACCAAATAGCACCGTGTCAGCTAAATCACTTTCTGATAATTTTGGTGTGACAATCAAGTTAAACCCAAGTTCATACACTTTGAAAAACTCAGTTTTGACGTTAGCAAGTCCTTCTACAATCGCTTCTGCACTGAGTTGCGCAAATCCATCAATTTCGACCATAGCGTCAACAGTTAAATCAAATAACTCTGAAAGCGTATGATGTTGAAGTAGCTTTTCTCCATTGCCACCTCCTAATCGTGTGATCCCGAAAGCAGCAAGGAAACGCCAGTCTTCGATAGCGACTGAACGACTGACATTAAGTTGTTCCACTAAATTAAGTGCCGTTTTTTCACCAAAACCCCAAGCCATTAAATCAACTGGTCCAAGCGCGTAAATATCATGAATATGTTTTACACCGTTTTGACACAATTTTTCTACTACTTTTGGTCCAAAACCATCGTTATTGCCAAGTGTTTTAAAGAAATGCACAAGTGTATTTTCTCGTTGAGCAGGGCAATCATTCTTATTCGGACAAATTAAATGGTCTGCCTCCCAGATAAGATGAGAATGACAACTTGGACACGCATCAGGTAATTGTGGAGTAACTGCTGTAATTACTTTTTCAATTTTTGGAATAACTAAACCGCTGCGTACCAGTTGCACTATAGCGCCAGGACCTACACCGTTGGATTGCACCATATTATAATGATGTACCGTTGCTCGACTAATGGTAGCTCCACTGAGTTTAGTGGGTACCAGTTCCGCAACCGGCGATACTCGACCTGTTCTAGATGTCTGAGGGGTCACACTAAGTACTTCTACCTCAGCTGATTCATCATTCACTTTAAAGGCAATTTGCCAGCGATGATGATGGCGTGTAGCTCCCAGGTGGGCTTTAATATCCGGATGCGTAGTTTCTAATATAACCCCATCAATATCATAATCTACCGCTTGCCAAATCGGTTCAATTCTCGCTTCGACATCCTCAGCTAAGACATCGATTAATCCTGTCCAGTTAGGTAATAATGCAAACGGATAAAACACACATGCTTCATCTTGAATCGCTTTAACGACTGAGGGCTCAATCTTTTTTTCTGCAATGATTGCGGCTTGAATATTACGAGAATTTTCAAATTGGTCTGACAAAAATGTATCAAAGTACTGTTTGGAGATAACTATTTCACCAGGACCTAAGCCCCTTTCTCCTTGATTAGCGACAGCTAAACCACGTGTGAATGCACGCGTGATATCTTGACCTCGCACACCATCCCCACGAGTGTAGAGGGTGTTTCCGTCATCGTAAGCGGCATAGCCATCAAGTTTAGGCGTAATTCGGATATTGACGTCACTATGGGGAATACTTAACTCATCAGCAGCTTTTTTGATCCGAGTGACCCACTTTTCAATCTCTGTTATTGAGTAAGCTTTATCCGTAGATAACATTTTTTGAGGTAGAGTGATTGTTTTACCCGAAACTATTTCTGGTTCAACTTTAAGTAAAAATGGATGATCAGGCTCGCGAGCTTGTAATGCGGAGAGTAAATGATGATCGTAAAATGCGTCTTCTACTAGAGGGAAACCGGCACGATAACACGCATTAGTTGCCTCTAAAACCGCAATAAGTTGCTCATCTGTCCATGAAGTTGGTTGAGCTTCTTCCAACAAATCCATCACAGAATTGACGGATATCGGTAATGTTAAGCTTGAAATAATTTGTTGCTGTTGAGGTGTCATTTGACTCACGCTTTTGGTTGGCCAAGTAAACGGCGACGTTCAAATTCACGGATACGCTCTACATAATGTTGTAAACCTTGTTGGGTCAATGCACTGCGATACTCATCCAATACTTCTGCGCCAAATTCATCCGCTAATTTACGAGCAGCATTATGCATCATGTTGAAGACTTGATGAGCATCACCATCAATCGGAAGTGCCATAAACAAAGTTAATCCATGGAATTGTTGTGACTCCATATTGTGTACGTCAAACACTCCTGGTTTAAACATATTAGCAATACTAAATAAGACAGGCCCTTTCCCATTAGAGTTAACATGGCGATGAAAAATGTCTGATTCACCAAATTTAAAACCTAGTGTAAGCATGGATGCTAGTAAGCTCGCACCCGCAATAGGATATTCTCTCGCTGCTCGAATGTTCAAAGATAAAAACTCAGGAGCGATATCATGAGTTGGCTCTTGTTGGGCTTTTGCCGTCGCTTTTGTTTCATTAAGCACAGGATCTACCGTATCAAAATCAATGCGCATTTGGTCATCATTGATTTTAGGTTCATTCCTGATACTTGAACGGCGATTTTTACGTATGACTAAATTTTTAGCTTGCTCTGTCAATGATGGTTTTTTTTGAGGCTCCAACTTCTCTGGTGTTTCGCTAAGCTTTGGTTCGACAGTCGGCGCAGTATAAATAGGCACTTCTTCTATAGTGTTATTAGTTTCATCAGAAACGGGTGTATCAGCTAATGCCGTTTCGCTCAACTCTGGCGCATTAACAGTATCTTGAGGAGTATTAGCGTTAGTTACTTCAGACTCATTATCTTGTAAAAAATGCTTTGGTGGTTCAGGAATATCATTATTTGAAATATCTACTTGCACGACGGGTTTTGTATGCGGTTTTGGATTGGTTACGACCGAAGCATATACGACATGATCATCTATTTCAGGTTCTGGTTTGTCTGGTGCTACAGGCGTATTTTCATCAAATCGCGGAATATCATCTAAATCAGATATTGATGAAGCAGAAGGCTCACTAGAATTAACAACAGGTAAACCACCATCTACCGCTTCAACAGGTTCAGTTTTTTTCGATGAAATAGTACTGACTTTACCTACACCATATTCATCAAATTGATCAATGTCGTTAAACGGATCGGGTAAATCGATATTTTCAGCTAAAGGATCATCTAATCCTTCGACATCTTCGCTATCTATACCAATATTGGGCGCATCATAGTCAATCTCATCCTTGCTCCAATGGGCTTGTGGAGTATTGCTTTTACGACTGACCCACAGGCCATGTACTAATAAAGCAACAATCGCAATTGAGCCGAGTATGATTAACGTAAGTTGTAAGTCCATCCAAAAATCCTTTATGCCAGTGTTATGGCAACTGCTTCTTCGATATTGACGGCGACCATTCTCGATCCCCAGAGTGGAGATATTGTAACATCAGTTAAATGACACGCCATCTCCATCGCAATTTTATTGTGCAATTATGTATAATTTGTACGGTTTTAGACCTTTCACTGATTCATTTATAAAAACGTCTAACGTTTTGCCAACCAGCCTGTCATCCACTTTATCTAACAAACATAATCGCGCAAAGTGGTATTCGAATATAGCGAATTTTAAAACAGCCAAATAAGGCTTAAATTGGCTCATTTGAATTGTTTAAGACGCATAAAAAGTATACGAAATTTACCGTTAAGGTTGATTGTTTAATTTAACAATAATGCCGTTTTCGTGCAATGACTACATATGACACACCATTAATTATATGTATTTCATCTTTCTCTTAATTAAGGGGAGTCATACTGACGCAAAACTTAGTAACAATTACATCAAAGACTAATTCATTTAACTGACTTATAATAAATACATTATTGATTACTAGGTTTATTTCATGATCGCCGAATCATCTTCTCCTTCTGGTGTAAGTTACTTTATGCAAGGATTTTCCCTAATTACCGTCAAAGGCTTAAAACGCTTCGTGTTTGTTCCCTTGATGATTAATTTAGTGTTATTTGCGAGCGCCTTTTATTTTTTATTTGGTGAAATCGCTATAGGTATTCAGACGGTACTGAGTTTTATTCCTGATTGGTTAGGCTGGTTAAAAGAAGGGTTAATTTACGTGTTGTGGCCCATTGCCGTGATCAGTGTTTTACTAATTTTCGCGTTGATATTTGGCACGTTAGCTAACTGGATTGCCGCTCCTTTTAATGGATTATTAGCTGAAAAAGTAGAACAACACTTAACTGGACAGGCAATAGATTCAAGTGGACTTGGCGATATTATTAAAGACCTGCCTCGTACACTAGGTCGGGAAATGACTAAATTACTATATTATATCCCTCGTGCTATCGGATTTTTAATATTGTTTTTTATATTACCTATCTTTGGTCAAATATTATGGTTTTTATTTAATGGCTGGATGATGACAGTGCAATATGCAGATTATCCCTTTGATAATCATAAAATCCCATTTCACCAAATGCGTCAACGCTTAAGTGAACGTCGCTCGTTAAGCTTTAGTTTTGGCATTATCACCAGTATCTTTGCCTTGATCCCAATTGTGAATTTTATTGTGATGCCTGTGGCTATTTGTGGCGCAACAGCAATGTGGGTCAATGAATATAAATCTTAGTAGATAGCTTTGCTGTTCGGCCTGTTAACACTTGTTGCTGCCATAAATATTGATACCAATAAGGGATCATCGCGACATCAAAAAACCGTAAAAAATTAAATTGGTTTGGATGCAATAGATATTGTCTCGGTGTTGAAGCTAAATACTGGCAGCCAGGAAATATAAATGCTTCGATATCTTTCCTCAGCGTACCTGAAGTGCTGAGTAACTGAATTTGAAATAGCTGCTGATACGGATGGTTAGATTGTCCTAATAGCTGACTTTCGAAAATCACATTTGGCGCATACCGTTTAATTTGACATTGATACTTAGCTGCTGCGACGCGCATAGGATATTCATCTAAAAAACCGGCAAAATGGGCCAGTTCATGGATAAACACCTCATAAGTATCATCAAAACCTAGGTACATACGAGCGGCAGAAACATAAGCGGTGTTACGATGATCAACGGTTACCCATTGAGAAGGCGATATACCTTGCTCAAGTGACTTTTTATTATTTGGTTGCAACAAACAAATGGGTAAGAAGGTTTTAGTTTTATCAAATAAAAACTGCGTATAAATATCCCATAAATAAAAGTAGCTATTAAACGTCTCGGCTTCTAATGCCACATGATCAAGACACTTCTCAAAAGGCTTGAGAATGAAGTTTTGGTTAGATGTATGTATGAGCGGTTGACTAATAACGGCCGCATGAGGATTTTTCCCCCATAAATTCATACATAACAAGACTAACATTAATGATCTCGTCATGTGCATATCGATTATTGAGTATTAGCATCTCGAATTGCTGAAATTTCCACACGAGCAAAACGATGTTCAACAAATTCAAATACATTCGTGCTTAATGCTAACTTAAAGAAGTTAGTCGCGACCCTATTCTGCCCTAACTCACGATAATATTTACCTAAATAAAAATATACCTCGCAGAGTCGCTTATTGAGTTGATTCCGACTCTCAACACCCTCCACTACTGAATCAAGCAGTGATTTTTGTGAAATATTACCTAAGTAAAAATCAACAATCTTATTCGCCCATTGATCATTAATCATTAATTCACGACGCTGTTGTAAATCTATCATTGCACGATTTTTATCTATTTTAGAAGCAATAATATACGCCCATAATAGACGATAAGTATCCTGAGTGTCATGATGATAATATGTTTCAATATCAGGAAGAGACAACTCATACCGCTTTGCATAGTATAGTGCCATTGCTCGATTCAAGTATGCGAACTCATATTCTGGTGCCATTTCTACTACTGCATCAAAAGCATCATATGCTTCAATAAACTCCCCTCGAACCGTATGATGTATGCCAAGAGAGTTATAAGCTTCATATAAAGTAGGATCAAAACGAAGTGCTTGTTGAAAATCATAAAATGCCAGTCCATCTAATCCTACGCTATCGAACAATAGTCCACGACGAAACAAAAATTGAGCTCGCTCTGCTTCTGCTAATTCTGTACTCATCATCACCACATTAAATTTAGCCAAAGCTTGTTGAGCTAAGATTGATGTGCGAGCTGACTCAGGGATAATGAGATTAGACATAGCATGTGTTGTATTAGAGTGATCAACGCTATTTTCATGTTCAGGAATAGACTGACAACTAAATAATGAAATGCATACCAATAAACTTAATAAACGTGACACAGGCACAGGAGATATCCTTGTGGATTAAACAGACAGGTGAGCAGATAAAATTATCATGAAACGGTGTTAAACAACAATCTGAATTTTATTACAGGCATAAAAAAGGAGCCTTATCGGCTCCTTTAAAACTATTGAAAATCAATCAGTACTTATTCAGCGTCTGATTCAGCCGCTGGCTTTTCAATCAATTCTTTCATACTCAAGCGTACACGGTTTTGACGATCAATTTCCATGACCTTCACTTGTACTTCTTGACCTTCTGATAAATAATCAGTCACTTTAGCAACACGCTCATGCGCGATTTGAGAGATATGTACCAGGCCATCTTTGCCAGGTAATACTTCAACAAACGCACCAAAATCTGCGATACGTGAGACTTTACCGGTATATACTTTACCGACTTCGATTTCAGCCGTAACTTGTTCAATCTTCTCAATAGCAATGGTTGCTTTCGCTTTTTCCGTTGCAAAGATTTTAATAGTTCCGTCGTCTTCGATTTCGATATTAGTGTCCGATGCTTCAGTAATAGCACGGATCATCGCACCACCTTTACCGATAACATCACGGATTTTCTCTTGGTCAATCTTCAATGTGTAGATACGTGGCGCAAATTCAGATAACTCATCACGGTGTCCACCGATCGCTTGATCCATGACACCTAGAATGTGTAAACGTGCTTCTTTCGCTTGCTTAAGCGCGATCTGCATGATTTCTTGAGTAATACCTTCAATTTTGATATCCATCTGCAAAGCAGTAATACCGTTAGTAGTACCCGCTACTTTAAAGTCCATATCACCTAAGTGATCTTCATCACCAAGGATATCTGATAATACAACGAAGTTTTCATCAGATTTAACAAGACCCATTGCAATACCAGCAACAGAAGCTTTGATTGGTACACCAGCATCCATTAACGCTAGAGAAGTACCACAAACAGACGCCATTGAAGAAGAACCGTTTGATTCTGTGATTTCTGACACAACACGAACTACGTATGGGAAATCAGTCTCGCTTGGCATAACGGCTTGGATACCGCGTTTAGCAAGACGACCATGACCAATTTCACGACGCTTCGGAGAACCGATGAAACCAGTTTCACCCACACAGTATGGAGGGAAGTTATAATGCAACATAAAACGAGAAGTAGACGTTCCGCCTAACTCATCAATCATTTGTGCATCACGTTCCGTTCCTAGTGTAGCAGCAACCAATGCTTGCGTTTCACCACGGGTGAAAACAGAAGAACCGTGAGTACGAGGAAGTACACCCGTTGCTACGTCTAATGCACGGATCATCGCTGGATCACGACCATCAATACGCGGCTCACCGGCTAAGATGCGTGAACGAACAACATCAGACTCTAAATCGTGTAATAATTCAGACACTTCTTTAGGATCTTGATCAGGATTTTCCGCTAAAATTGCTGCAGATGCTGCTGAAGTCACTGCAACAACAGCGTCTTTACGCGCTAATTTATCAGAAATTTGATACGCTTCGGTCATACCGGCTTTCGCAAGCTCAGCCACTTTAGTTTTTAATTCTGTGTTTTCAGCTTCTGGTGTCCAGTCCCACATCGGAGTGTTAACCTTAGCAGCAAACTCACGCACATTATTAACCACAGCTTGTGATTGTTCATGACCGAAAACAACAGCACCTAGCATGACTTCTTCAGATAAGATATCAGCTTCTGACTCAACCATTAATACGGCTGATTCAGTTCCTGCAACAACTAAGTCTAGTTGGCTTTCTGCTTGCTCTGAATGACGTGTATTTAAGATGTACTCGCCGTTAGTGTAACCAACACGCGCAGCTCCGATTGGACCATTAAATGGAATACCAGAGATAGCTAATGCTGCTGAGGTACCGATTAAAGAAATGATATCCGTTGGAATTTCTGGGTTCGCAGAAACAACTGTAATAACGATTTGTACTTCGTTTTTAAAGCTTTCTGGAAATAATGGACGAATTGGGCGGTCAATAAGACGAGCCGTTAATGTTTCGCCTTCTGAAGGACGGCCTTCACGTTTAAAAAAACCACCTGGGATTTTACCCGCAGCATAAGCTTTTTCTTGGTAGTTAACCGTTAGAGGGAAAAAATCTTGATCTGCTTTCGCTTCTTTTTTTCCAACAACCGTTACTAATACAGATGTATCATCCATGCTTGCCATAACAGCAGCAGTGGCTTGACGAGCAACTACGCCCGTTTCTAATGTCACAGTATGCTGACCATACTGGAAGTTTTGAGTAATAGGAGTCACTATTTATCCTTTGATTTCAATTATTTCATACGCTTTTAAATGCGGTGCATATTATAAATTGTTCTTATGCAAAATGCCATTAAAGTATTATGAAGCAAGCTGAATAATCAAAATCATACTTTCGAAGTAAGTAAACGGGTAACTTTAGGCTCTGAACAATACTAAAGTGCCATAGGCTTTTTATAAATGAGGATTATAATTTAAAGGGTTACATGTTTTTTGAATGGCTATACACTAATGAAACTAAATAAAATTAATGACTTCCGTGTTCAACCAGCATGGTATGAGTACGTATTTTTGTATTCCGTCACAGCGGTATCATCAATTATTTTGGGGGTAAGCCTTCTTAATAAAATTAGTGGATTATATGGCTGGCTAGCACTTATTTTGATTATCAGTGTCTCGTATATATATTCTGTCATCAAACGCACACGTGATAATCGTGCTAAACAATATTATCTTGATACGATTCAAGACTATTCTGTACCAGAATTACAACAAATTCTTAGGCGTCAACAGAAAAATAAAAGTGAGTATATGATTATTACAAGACGTATTAATTACCTACAACACACTATCAATAATCACTAAATGACATCGACAATCTACACATCATCATATTTTTGTGTCTAAAATATTTACACTTCTATAAACATCCCCTACAAATAAATCAAAAAAACTATAAAAAACAATAGATTAAAAAGTTGGCCTAGAGTTTGCTGTATCTTTATTACTTAAACTATACATTCGTAAAAAGGTAATGAAGTCTTATGTCTAGAATCAATACAGTTACAGCTGAAGTTCAATATTTTCACAACTTAATTAAAAGTGAAGTTGCACTTCCTGAACTCACAGCAATAAACGAGCACAATTTAGAAAAATTGCTAAATAAAATTTATCGATATGAAACTCGTTGTGTAGTCAAAAAACAATCCTATTCTGAAAAACATTGCATAGAATTACGCTCACGAATTGCAGACTTACTGTTATTGATGGATAACTTTGATCTACAAGCAGTTATAGCAAGCCGAAATACAGATGTCGAAGATATCGAATTTGTTGCTTAAAGCATTGATACATAAGCGAAAATAACTTAATTAAAAATGAGTGTTTTTGTGAATAAACTTTACATGTTGATTAACTTATTTTCTGGAGTAAATAAATATTATGATAGTTACTATCACTTTAATTTTAGCTATGAGCCTATTGGGAGTGTACTACTATGATAAAAATCACCGCATAAAAGAACGCGACTTAATCTTAAAAAAATATTTAAAGAAAAGTCCTAATAAATCAGAGAATGAAACACATAATTAATGACATGTTAGATTAAAACAGATGCAAAAAAAAAGACAGCTACTAAAGCTGTCTTTTTTATATGGTGCGGAAAGCGGGACTTGAACCCGCACGAGCTATGCTCACCACCCCCTCAAGATGGCGTGTCTACCAATTCCACCACTTCCGCGAAATATTGTTAACTAAATTTTAGTTTGGATTACCGTCTGTTTCTTTGTTTTCATTCGAAACAGGGACGTCATTAACTGTAGAAGCATCTGATATTGTTGTCGCAGTAGCAACTGGGACATCAGAGGCTGGCAAATCAACTACCGGCGCGTCAACAACTGGCACTTCTAAATTTTGCCATTCATCTACAGCCTTTTCTGAAGAAGCTGTTAAGTTTCCTAATAATAAACTAATTAAGAAAAATAAAGTAGCGAGTATTGCAGTAGAACGGGATAAGAAATTACCTGAACCACTCGAACCAAATACTGTATTTGAACCGCCACCACCAAGTGATGCTCCCATATCAGCACCTTTACCTTGTTGGATCAACACTAAGCCAATCAACAATAATGCAACGATAAGATATGCAACGATCAATACTTCTTGTAACATGTTAGCCTCTTTGATTTGCCGCTTGGCAAATAGTTAAAAATTCTTCTTCTTTTAAGCTTGCTCCGCCCACTAGACCACCGTCTATATCAGGTTGAGCAAATAAATCAGGTGCAGTCTTAGCATTAACACTGCCACCATATAAAATCGATAACGATTGGGCAACAGAGGCGTCAATACTACCTAAGTAATCCCGAATGAAAGCATGTACTTCCTGCGCTTGTGCTGGTGTTGCTGTCACTCCGGTACCTATTGCCCAGATAGGTTCATAAGCTAAAATACACTTACTTAACCCAGTCATACCCACTGCATCAATAACACTGTCAAGCTGTGCCTGGATAAATTCGTTCACTTTCCCTGCTGTGCGAATATCTAATGATTCTCCAATACAAAGTATTGGGGTGATATTCGCTGCAAGAGCGGTAACCACTTTTGCCGCAATAATATCATTATTTTCATGATATAAATCACGACGTTCAGAGTGTCCAATCAGCGTGTGGCTAATATCAATATCGTTAAGCATTAACGTTGATAATTCACCGGTAAATGCACCTGATTGTTGCTCCGATACGTTCTGTACACCGATGATAAGCTGTTCACAATCAAACTCATTCACGTACAAAGCTGGAGGGAAAATCATCACTGAAACGTTATCTAATTTAGCGACAGTAAACGCATTATTGAATGCACTTACTAATGCCTTATTACCATTTAGTTTCCAATTTCCAGCAACTATTTTTGTACGAGACATCTGAATAAATCCCTTTTTCATTTAGCAATGAATTTCAGGTCGGCGATATTACCCAACCTACCGTAAATATACAAGTAAAATCAGCCCTTACACATAAATAAGGGCATGGATAATTACTCAACTGCTTTTTTGGTGACAACTTGTGCAATGTGCGCTGACCATTTATCTGCATCTTCGGCACTTTGCGCTTCAACCATCACTCGGATTAGCGGTTCAGTCCCGCTTTTACGTAGCAATACACGTCCAGTATCACCTAAAGCGGTTTCTGCTTCTGCAACAGACGCTAATACATCTGGATCTAAACAATAATCTGTTTCTGACGGTTCATAGCGGACATTGATAAGTTTTTGAGGAAATTTAGTCATGCCTGATAATAATGATTTTAATGACTTTTCAGAACGTAACATCGCTGTTAGCACTTGTAAGCCAGCGACAATACCATCACCTGTAGATATCGTCCCCAAATTCAGCACATGCCCAGAGTTTTCTCCACCAATGGACCAGTTCTTTTCTTTCAATAATTCCATAACATATCGGTCGCCCACTTTTGAACGCGCAAATGGGATACCTAAATTATCAAGGGCCACTTCTAAGCCTAAATTACTCATCTGCGTCCCTACTACTCCTCCAGATAACCGACCACTCTTAAGGGCATCACGCGCGATAATAAAGATAATTTGATCGCCATCAACCACATTACCTTCATGGTCAACTAGCATAATACGATCGCCATCACCGTCAAGAGCAAAGCCTAAATCAGCTTGATGTTCTTTCACTGCCTCGACACAGGCTCGCATTGAAGTAGCACCTACTTTATGATTAATATTCGTACCATTAGGTTTGGTCCCAATTTCAATCACCTCTGCACCTAATTCACTTAGTACACTTGGGGCGATATGATAAGTCGCACCATGAGCACAATCGACGACGATTTTAAGTCCAGTCAATGATAAGTCACTTGGAAAAGAACCTTTGCAAAATTCAATATAACGGCCCGCAGCATCATCAATACGCATCGCTTTACCTAACGCACTTGAATCCACACATGTCATTGGCTCATCCATCATCGCTTCTATTGCTGCTTCTACTTCATCATCTAATTTATAACCATTAGCAGAAAAAAACTTAATCCCATTATCATAATAAGGATTATGCGAAGCGCTAATCACGATACCCGCCTCTGAACGAAAGGTCTTTGTTAAATACGCGATAGCTGGGGTTGGCATAGGACCTAATAAACCCACATTTAAACCTGCAGCAGCTAGGCCAGATTCAAGCGCAGATTCCAACATATAACCTGATATACGTGTGTCTTTACCGATTAATACTTTATTAGTGCCTTTACCCGCTAACACTTTCCCTGCAGCCCAACCTAACTTAGTGACAAATTCAGGGTTGATGACTGAACTACCTACTTTTCCGCGGATCCCATCGGTACCAAAATACTTACGTTCGCTCATATAAATACTATTTCCTTAAATCTACAACGAAATACGTTATAGAGTACTGTTCATTTTGTTGAATACTTTTATAATATCGGCCGTTTCTTTCACATCATGAACACGTAAAATGCTGGCGCCCTTGCTGCATGCTAATAATGCACATGCTAGACTCCCGGCTAAACGGTCATCCACACTGCGATTAAGCAAGTTACCAACCATTGATTTACGTGACATACCCGCTAAGGTAGGGACTTTTAAATATTGAAATTTATCGAAATGCTTTAATAACTGATAATTATGTTCTAATGTTTTACCAAACCCAAAACCCGGATCTACAATGATGTGTTCATGCTTTATTCCTGCACCTAAGCAAGCATTAATCCGGGCTTCTAAAAATTCATAGACCTCGCCCACTACACTTCCATATTCTGGCGTCTCTTGCATTGTACGGGGCTCACCTTGCATATGCATTAAAGATACTGGGACTTGTAATTTAGCAGCAGTACTTAATGCATCAGGTTGCTGTAAAGCACACACATCGTTAATTAAACGAGCACCTGCATGAACCGCTGCTTGCATTACAGTCGCTTTAGAAGTATCTATCGATATAATACAATCTATATTTGCTGCTATTTTTTCAATGACAGGAACCACTCTATCTAATTCGGTTTGTTCACCCACTGCAACTGCGCCAGGCTTAGTTGATTCGCCCCCCACATCAATAAATACAGCACCATTATCGACCATGAGTTGTGCTTGTGCTACAGCATCATCAATAGAATTATGCTGACCACCATCAGAAAAGCTATCTGGAGTCACATTAAGTACCCCCATTATTTGAGGTGTATCAAAATAGCACTGTTTATTTCCAAATTGCATCGTCTGCTCTCCATAACCGAGTCATAATTATATGCCAAAAAGGCGTTAAAAACAAAAAACGCCGGTAAATTACCGACGTTTTATTTTTTACCTATTACCCATTTAATTACTGAGTTAAATCACTGGCACCATCCAAATTCGGTGAGTTTTTATCTTCACCTTTGGCAGACATACCACCTGACTTATCATCGTCAGAAGATTTACGTTGTTCCCAATCACTCGGTGGGCGAACGTCGCGGCGCTCCATTAAATCATCGATTTGTTTAGCGTCAATGGTTTCATATTTCATCAATGCATCTTTCATCGTGTGCAATATATCAATGTTGTCATTTAACATTTTTTCCGCACGAGCATAATTACGGTCAATTAAATCTTTAATTTCAGCATCAATGGCACGAGCGGTTTCATCAGACATACTTGATGATTTAGATGAACTACGTCCTAAGAAAACTTCACCTTCTTCTTCAGCAAACAATTGCGGCCCCATCTTCTCAGATAGCCCCCACTGCGTTACCATCTTACGCGCAATATCCGTTGCCCGTTCGATATCGTTAGATGCACCAGTGGTGACTTTTTCATCACCATAAATAATTTTCTCGGCTAAACGACCACCATAAAGACTTGAAATCATACTTTCTAAGTGTTGCTTAGAATGACTTACTCGGTCTTGTTCTGGTAAATACATCGTCACACCTAATGCACGTCCACGAGGAATAATAGATACTTTATATACCGGATCGTGTTCTGGAACTAAACGCCCTACAATAGCATGTCCAGCCTCATGATAAGCCGTCATGGCTTTCTCTTCTTCTGTCATGACCATTGACTTACGTTCTGAGCCCATCATGATTTTATCTTTTGCTTTTTCAAACTCTTCCATTGCGACAACGCGCTTGTTTGAACGAGCAGCAAATAACGCAGCTTCATTGACTAAGTTAGCTAGATCAGCACCCGAGAAACCTGGCGTACCACGGGCTATCACTGCCGGCTCGACATTATCAGCTATTGGCACCTTACGCATATGAACTTTTAATATATGTTCACGACCACGAATATCAGGTAACCCAACAACCACTTGACGATCAAAACGTCCAGGACGAAGCAATGCAGGATCTAATACATCTGGACGGTTAGTCGCGGCAATTACAATGATGCCTTCATGACCTTCAAAACCATCCATCTCTACTAACATTTGATTTAACGTTTGTTCACGTTCATCGTGACCGCCACCAAGGCCAGCTCCACGTTGACGACCCACAGCATCAATTTCATCAATGAAGATAATGCATGGTGCGCTCTTTTTAGCCTGTTCAAACATATCTCGAACCCGAGATGCACCAACACCGACAAACATTTCAACAAAATCAGACCCTGATATGGTAAAGAAAGGTACTTTTGCTTCACCAGCAATAGCCTTAGCTAATAAGGTTTTACCCGTTCCCGGAGGACCAACCATTAACACACCTTTAGGAATTTTACCGCCTAACTTTTGGAATTTAGATGGGTCACGTAAAAAATCAACTAATTCAGATACGTCTTCTTTTGCTTCATCACAACCAGCCACATCAGCAAAGGTCGTTTTGATTTGATCTTCACCTAGTAAACGTGCTTTAGATTTACCAAATGACATCGCCCCCTTACCGCCCCCACCTTGCATTTGACGCATGAAGAATATCCATACACCAATAAGCAATAACATTGGGAACCATGAAATGAAAATACTGGCTAACATTGACTGTTCAGCAGGCGGTTCACCCAACACGCGAACGTCTTGTTTCACTAAATCAGACACAAGTTGGTCGTCAAAATAAGGAATATATGTCACAAAATTTTCACCCGAGCGTTTAACTCCTCGAATTTCATTTTTGGCACTATCAATTTTGACTTCGCGTATCATGCCCTGATTGGCTTCTTTCAAAAATGTAGTGTAATCAGTCTGTGGACGCGAGCTTTCTCCAGGTGAGAAGCTTTCGAAGACAGCCATCAGCACTACTGCGATAACTAACCATAGGATTAAATTTTTTGCCATATCACTCAACGCCATTAACCTCTTGTTTTGCCTGATATTGAGATATCTTAATAGATTTTAGATTACTATAAAAAGTGCCTTCTTACTACCGAGAATAAGTACAAAGAACCACTAATTTATCACTTACTGTGTTTCCAATCTAAACACCGCTATTAAAATATGCATGAGACTATTACAGCCTTTCAATTTCTACGCAGTAAATCACAATAATGTTCAATTGTAATGAATAAGAAATTTCAGAGTGTAAAAAATCGATCTGAGTCTACTATTATTGATAGACATAATATGTCATCGTCGACTATATCACGATAATCTGACCGATCTTTATTGGTCTTACAAGATAGATAGAGGTAGAATATATTTTTTCAAGACCCGAATGACACTAAAGATATTAATTAATGAAATTATCCAATAAACAAAAACAATACCTAAAAGGCTTAGCACATCCACTCAAACCTGTTGTACAACTTGGTGGTAATGGCTTTACTGAAGGTGTGCTGGCAGAAATTGAAAGTGCATTGGCGCATCATGAACTAATTAAAGTCAAAATCCCCAGTGACGACAGAGAAGAAAAGCAACTTATTATGGATGCGATTGTACGTGAAACAGGTGCGGTTAAGGTACAAAATATCGGTCATATTTTGGTCATTTTCAAACCATCTGAAGAAAAGAAGATTCAAATTCCAAAAGCATAAATCTTGAGATACAGGGTGCTGCTTAGCGCTATCACCCTGTCACTTATTTTTATGTGATAATGAAAACCAACTACTCTATTCCTCATCGCTACCATTGATGATATTTGAAATATTATACAGTTGATTTAAGGCTATATAGTTCACTGAACCTTTAGGATAACGACCCTTAAGGTTATATTGCCCAGCTTCACGTTGCATCAACAAACTCAATGCCTCATCCACCGTCTTCACCGCAAATATAGAAAACTTACCTTGTTTTACTGCATCAACGATATCATTACGTAACATCAAATGATGCTGGTTAGAAAAAGGAATAATCACCCCTTGTTCTGAATGCAAACCCCGGTGTCTGCATAAATCAAAAAAACCTTCAATTTTTTCATTTATCCCACCAACAGACTGGACTTCACCGTACTGATTAATTGAGCCGGTGATGGCCAGAGACTGCAAACACGGAATATCAGTTAACGCTGAAATTAAGGCGATTAATTCTCCTAATGAAGCACTATCTCCATCGATATAGCCATAAGATTGTTCAAGAGCAATATTGGCCGATAGTGTTAAAGGAAAATGTTGAGCATATTTTTGTCCCAAATAGCCCGTCAGCAACATCACACCTTTTGAATGGATGGATTGGCCTAGTTCAACTTCTCGCTCAATATCAATCACGCCACTCGCCCCCACATAGACAGTGGCAGTGATTCTAGATGGCATACCAAAAGCAGTGCCACCGGCATCCAGCACAGTTAGCCCATTCACTGTACCTGTGGCAGTTCCTTGAGTTTGAATGAGAATTTGTTCTTCTTTGATATCTTCTAGTAGTGTGGTTGCCACCCGAGATACACGTTGATGGTGTTCCATTTTTGCGGTGTGCAAATGTGCAGCAGTAAATACTGTCGCATGCGCTTGTTTCGCAAAAAATACCGCTTGATTAATCATATCGATAACAGCGGAAAACTTGGCGCTAAGTTTATTTTGATGTTCACTTAAACGTAATGAATACTCTAACAGATAACTCACTGCATCAGGTTCAATGTCATTGAAACCATGGCCTTGCAAATGTTGTAAAATACACACAATAAAATCTTGTACATTACTGCGGTTAAGCGGTAACTCATAATCAAAATCGACGAGCACACCAAATAATTGTTCAAACTCAGGATCATAATCTTGAAGCGTATAAAATAGTTCTCTAGACCCTAACAATATCACTTTAACATTAAGCGGAATCGGTGCCGGTGATAACGTCATAGAATTAACCATGCCTGCGTCTTGCTGAGGTAAATCAACGCGTAATTGTTGTTGTTTCAAAGCACGCTTTAATGATTCCCACACATGCAGTTGATCGACCATTTTGTCAGCATCTAATAATAAATATCCGCCATTTGCTTGATGTAATGCACCACTAAATATCATACTGTAATCAGTCATGATACTGCCCTGCGCAGTAGAATACTCAATGCGACCAAACACGTTTTGATAGGTTGGATGCGACTCATATATAACTGGCGCACGACTACTTACATCATGCTGAACTAAAATATTAGGTAAGTAATGACTTTGTAACATCTCCTTAGCTTCGGTAACATCATACTTTTCTTCTTTTTCATCCAAATCATCAAGCCATAAAACCGAGTCAATAATATGATCCTTGATAGACTTGAGATATTTCAATACCGGAAGATTATTAGCATAAGTATGTTCAAGTGCTTTTAATAACGGTTTAATACTGTGTTCGGCGGTGTCACGCTTAAGTTGCCGCAATTTTTCCGATTGACTTCGCTTCCATGTAGGTAACTCAAACAAGCCCTCTTCTAGTTCTTGTTCACATTCTTTAATGTGTAACAAAAACTCTGCTTGGACATGTTCTGGTAACGCATGGAATTGTTCGTCCTCGACAGGTTTATTATCCACAATAGGTAAGAATGCGACTTTCCCATCGTCTTCAAACAGCGCAATATCATATCCTCGGGCAATGTGTTCAACCGCTTCTAAAGCTCCCTCATATAACGCTTCGTATTCTTTTTTTAAGGCAAGCTCTTTGCGCTGATAGCCAGGATTATCAAACGCAGCTGGAAATGTATCTAATAGGTTATTGACCAAATCCTGCATATCTTTTTCAAACGTACGTGACGCGCCTGCTGGAAATGCTATCGCGACGGGTGAGCGTTCATCTGACATATTATTAACATATACCCAATCACTGGGTATAGAAGCACTTTTCCCATCATGTTCGATATAGGTTTTCACTAGTGTAGTGCGGCCTGAAGCATGCTCTCCCATTACAAATATATTATAACCTGGCGCATCAATTCCTAAGCCAAATTCTAGTGCCCGCTTGGCTCTTTTTTGGCCAATAAAGACTTTTTCATTACATGGCTGACATTTAATATCAGACATGATTTTGTCAATATCAAAAGCGCTCAAATCAGCACGACATTGACTAGATTCCAAACGGGTTCGCGCCATCAAATCAAGCACAGATGAATGGGCTGAAAATAACAATTGACTCATAAGGAGAAGTTTACCTAATACATATTTTGTTTTATTAATGCTAAGTCTACACAGTATGCAGCTAATAGTCGCATAAAAATTCCTTATCGAGCATAGCCTTACGTCCATAGCTAAGGTATTCTATAGGGCTAAAAGATTGAACCTTATTACTCGGGATCCTATACAACATGTCGCAACAACCTTACTCCCCCCAGAGCCTTGAAGCCAATGTTCAGCAATATTGGCAAGATAATGCGTGTTTTGCCGCACAACCAGACGATAGCAGAGAGAAGTTTTATTGCTTATCTATGTTCCCGTATCCCAGTGGCAAACTGCACATGGGCCACGTACGTAACTATACCATTGGGGATGTGATCAGTCGTCATCAGCGCATGTTAGGTAAAAATGTCTTACAGCCTATGGGATGGGATGCTTTCGGCTTACCAGCGGAGAACGCCGCAATAAATAACAACACTGCGCCGGCAAAATGGACCTATTCAAATATTGAATATATGAAAGGCCAATTGAACTCATTAGGTTTTGGTTACGATTGGGAACGTGAGTTTGCTACATGCCAACCGGATTATTATCGTTGGGAACAATGGTTCTTCACGCGTTTGTATGAAAAAGGATTAGTTTATAAAAAACTCTCTACCGTGAACTGGGATCCAATTGACCAAACGGTACTCGCTAATGAACAGGTTATTGATGGTCGTGGATGGCGTTCAGGTGCGATAGTAGAACAAAAAGAAATTCCGCAATGGTTCATCAAAATTACTGACTATGCCCAAAAACTCTTGGATGATCTAGACCAGCTTGACCAATGGCCAGAGCAGGTGAAAACCATGCAGAAAAACTGGATTGGACGATCGGAAGGCGTGGAAATTACGTTTGATTTACCTCACACTATTGCCGGTTTAGATGCACTTGACGTGTATACAACTCGCCCAGATACCTTATACGGCGTCAGTTATGTGGCTGTCGCTGCACAGCATCCGCTAGCATTAGCAGCGGCAGAACAAAACTCAGCATTGAATACGTTTATCGACGAATGTAAAAATGCCAAAGTAGCTGAAGCTGATATGGCTACAATGGAGAAAAAAGGAGTCGATACGGGCTTTACTGCTATCCACCCTCTTACCGATGAGACGGTTCCTATTTGGGTCGCTAACTTCGTTCTTATGGGCTATGGCTCAGGCGCTGTAATGGCGGTACCAGGTCATGACCAACGAGATTATGATTTTGCTAAAGCCTATAATTTGCCAATCAAACAAGTTGTTGCTGGTGAAGGCTGTGATTTAAGCCTAAGCGCCTATACTGAAAAAGGCACATTGGTAAACTCCGGTGAGTTTGACGGTATGGATTTCCAAGCAGGTTTTGACGCCATTGCTCAAAAACTTAACGAGATGGGTAAAGGAACAAAGACGGTGAACTACCGTTTACGTGATTGGGGAGTATCTCGTCAACGTTATTGGGGAGCACCAATCCCGATGTTAAATCTCGAAAATGGTGAATCGGCACCCGTCCCAGAAGATCAGTTACCTGTCGTATTACCTGAAGATGTGGTAATGAACGGCGTTACTTCTCCTATAAAAGCCGATCCTGAGTGGGCGAAAACTAAATTTAACGGTCAAAATGCACTCCGAGAAACAGATACCTTTGATACTTTCATGGAATCATCATGGTATTACGCGCGTTACACCTCACAAACCAATAACGCCATGCTTGATCCAAGTGAAGCGAACTATTGGTTACCTGTTGACCAATATGTTGGCGGGATTGAACATGCGATTTTGCATTTACTTTACTCTCGTTTCTTCCATAAATTATTACGTGATGAAGGCTTAGTTGATTCTGATGAACCATATAAGCGCTTATTATGCCAAGGTATGGTATTAGCAGATTCATTTTATCGTGAAGATGAATCTGGGAAGAAGACATGGTACTCCCCTGCAGATGTGACGGTTACCAAAGATGATAAAGGACGCATTAATGCTGCGATTTTAGATGCCGATGGTGAGCCGGTCATTCATGGTGGCATGACGAAGATGTCAAAATCTAAAAACAATGGCATCGACCCACAACAAGTCATCGATTTGTATGGCGCAGATACGGTTCGATTATTTACTATGTTTGCTGCACCTCCAGAGCAAACGTTAGAGTGGGTAGATTCAGGCGTTGAAGGCGCTAATCGTTTCCTAAAACGTGTTTGGAAATTGGTCAATGAACATATTGCGTTGGGAGCAACTGAGGCCCTTACGCCTGAGACGTTAACCAAGTCACAACAAGATTTACGTCGACTCGTACATCAAACGATCGCAAAAGTCAGTGATGATATTGAACGTCGTCAAACCTTTAATACCGCTATTGCTGCCATCATGGAATTATGTAATCACTTACAAAAAGCACCGAGTGATAATGCACAAGACAGAGCCATTCTCCAAGAAGGGGTTGAAGCAGTCGTATTAATGCTAACACCCATTACACCGCATATTTGTCATGAACTTTGGACCGCGCTGGGACACACTGATGTACATCTAGCTCAGTGGCCAATAGCAGATGCCGATGCTATGGTAGAAGCAGAGAAACTTATCATTGTTCAGGTTAATGGTAAGTTGAGAGCGAAAATCACAGTTGCTGCGGATGCCGATAAAGATACAGTTGAAGCATTAGGGTTAGCTGAAACGAATGTCCAAAGTTTTGTCGATGGCAAAACGATTCGTAAAGTGATTTATGTGCCAGGTAAATTACTGAATATTGTGGCAAATTAAGGACTACATTATGCGGAACACTCGTATTGTCTTACTCATTTGTATAATGGCGTTGCTCAGTGCGTGTGGTTTTACTCTGCGTGGTCAACAGATCCCGCAGAGTTTACTCTCTCATTTAACATTAGAATCTACTCCTCAGTATTCTGATTTACATCAGACCATGCAGCAACTACTAGAGAAACAAGGGATGGCTGATTCTCTTAATGGCCAAATCCAAAACACAATGGTGTTGCAACCTGAAAACATCGAACGTAGATTACTTTCGGTATTCTCTACTGGCCAAGTGGCTGAGTATGAATTGATTTACAATGTTCGCTATGCGCTTAGCTTAGGTGATAATCCACCGGTATCCTATCAGTTTGTTCTAACCCGAGAATACCAAGATGATCCGCGGCAAGTGTTAGCGAAAACTCGAGAGTTAAATTTAGTGCTAAGCGAATTAAGACAAGAGGCCGCTCGTACTATATATCAGCGACTACCTGCCAATATCACACAGCAGTTAGGTCTATAACCATGCAATTGCGCCAACATCAACTTGCCTCACAATGCCAACAAGGTTTAGTCCCTTTTATTCTTATTTTTGGTGATGAACCTCAACAAACTATTGAAGCATTAGATACCGTTAGAAATACAGCTAAACAAAACGGTTTTGAAGAACGCCAAAGTTTGACCGTTGATGGTGATTTTGAATGGTCAACCCTCATTGACGCAACCCAAACCATGTCACTGTTTAGCGATAAACAGTTAATTGAATTACATCTACCCACCGGTAAACCAGGCAAAGAAGGCAGTAAAACATTATTAGACATAGTAGCGAATGCGTCACCCGATGTATTGCTTGTCATTCACGGCCCACGCATTGGTAAAGATGTACAAAACACTAAATGGTTTAAAACGCTGTCACAAGCAGGTTGGTTTATTCCTTGTTATGCCTTAGAAGGTCGTGATTTAGAGCAATGGATCTCTCAATTACTTACCGCTATCCCCATTCATACTACCCCCGACTGTGTCACGTTTATTGCTGATGCATGTGAAGGAAATATGCTAGCGGCTAAACAAGAAATCGATAAACTGGGTTTACTATATGCTGGTCAGACACTAGATATTACTCAAACTAAGGCTGCTGTGGTTGAACACATCACGTTTTACAGTGTATCAACTTATCGACACTATGCTCAGTGGTGATGCACAACGTCTAGTAAAACTCTTATACCGTTTAGAGAGTGAAGGATTGGAGCCGAATATTGTCATTTGGGCGTTAATTAAAGAATGGGAGACCTTGTATCAAATTGATCAGCTCCAGCGAACCTGTCAACGCATTAATTGGTCTGCTTTACGAGTGTGGGGTAACAAACAAGGACTCTATACCAAATTGGTGAATGAATTGACCCCGCAACGTTTTAATGACATTCGTGATGCGCTAAAAGAAGCGGATTTTCAATTTAAAAACACGACACCCGTTAGACCTTTTGTGATTTTGTGTCACTTATGTTTGTTGTTTACTCCATATGCCGTATCAGGATTTCCATTAGCGTATGAATAAAACGCCAATTTATTTATTTGGAGGGAGCTTCAACCCACCACATCAAGGTCATATTAATTTATTACTCGATCTGCAATCTCAATATCAAATTGATACTATAACCCTGTTACCTAACGCAATATCTCCCTTGAAGGTTGATACTCCTCCCGTTGCAAATCATCATCGTCTTAACATGCTTGAATTATGTATCTCAGAGCATCCTAACTTATGCATCGACGATTATGAATTACATCAAACTCAACCAAGTTATACGGTGAATACACTGACCCATTTTGCTCGTCATTATCAGGTGTTTTTTATTATTGGTTATGATAGTTACATTACTTTACCCAAATGGTATCAACTTGATAGCATTTTGAGTTTATGTCACTTGATTGTCTTACCGCGCACGATATCGAAACAAATTCCTCATCAATTGCCTCAACATATTGTGCAAAATACCACCACTCAAAAAAATGGGCCAATTACTTATCAAACTGGACGAATTACTCATGTAGACTTACCTAAAGTGAACATTTCTTCGACCCAGTGTCGCAAAGATTTACAAAATCATAGCAGAGAAAGTCAATTAATTATTCCAAGCGTGTTAAACTATATAAGAGAACATAATTTATATGAAGATTGAGGCAAAATTGGACCACGATAGTTTAAAAAAATTCGTCATTGATAAAATTGAAGACATGAAAGGCCGCGATATCATCGATATTAACGTCGAAGGTAAATCAACAGTCACTGATACCATGTTAGTGTGTTCGGGTAATTCGAAGCGCCATGTTCGTTCTATCGCCGAGAATGTTGTCATTGAAATGAAACGAGCTGGATTGCCGCCATTGAGTATAGAAGGTCAAGAAACCGGTGAATGGGTATTAGTTGATCTAGGTGAGGTTGTCGTGCATGTGATGCAAGATGAAACTCGTGATTTTTATCAATTAGAAAAACTCTGGTCTTAATCAAATCTTATGCGCATCCAAATTATCGCCGTGGGCACCAAAATGCCAGAATGGGTGGAAACAGGTTGCGCACACTTCTTAAAACGCTTTCCTAGCGATATGCCCGTTAAATTTGTGCAAATACCAGCAGGTAAAAGAGGTAAGAACGCTGATGTTGCACGAATTCTTGAAAAAGAAGGTGAACTTACCTTACAAGCGATTGGTAAACATGACAAAGTCGTCACTTTAGAAGTCTTGGGTAAACCATGGGATTCCCCAACTCTAGCTAAGCAAATAGATCACTGGAAAATGGATGGGCGTGATATCAGCTTACTCATTGGCGGACCTGAAGGATTAGCGCCAGCTTGTCTTGCTAAAGCAGAACAACGCTGGTCACTTTCACCATTGACACTCCCCCACCCATTAGTCAGAATAATTGTGGTTGAAAGCTTATATCGAGCGTGGTCAATCACTCAAAACCATCCTTATCACCGCGAATAATTGAGCAGTACTGCATGGCTAAACAGCGTCAAACCATTCGAGATTTCAGTGCAGAGTCTAACTTGTTTTTGCGCCGTTGTTTGTTTGCCGTCTTTTTTTGTTTATTACTGATATTCGTTATATTAAGTAATCTTTTCTCATTACAAATCGACCAATTTGAAGATTATAAAATACGCGCAGATGGTAACCGGATTAAAGTCGTCCCTGTGGCCCCTAATAGAGGCATTATATATGATCGAAACGGTACCATTATTGCCGAAAACAAACCTGTTTTTAACCTTGAGATTAGTATTGAAGAAGTCCCTAATTTAGACACTACCTTAGCAGCACTTAAAAAACTGTTACAGCTCTCCGATACTGACATTGCTCGTTTTGAGCGAAATAGGAAAAGACAGCGACGATTCCAACCCGTCACATTGAAAAGTAATATGAGTGAGGAGAGGGTCGCTATATTCTCCGCGCATCAACATCTCTTCGACGGTGTCTCTGTTGAAGCTAGTTTATCTCGCTTTTATCCTTATGGGAGCGCCCTGACTCATGTTTTAGGGTATGTCTCAAAAATTAATGAACGGGATTTAAATTTAATCGCTAGCTGGGGGGCCCAATCTAATTATGCAGCAACTAAAAATATCGGCAAACAAGGCATTGAACGTTATTATGAAGAACGACTTCACGGTAAAGTTGGCTATGCTAAGTTAGAAGTGGATAGTAAAGGTCGTACCTTGCGAGTATTGGAAGAAAATGCTCCCATCGCAGGGGAAGATTTGGTGTTGAATATCGATATTGAGTTACAGCTTTATGTCCAATCACAGCTGTTAGAACGTCGCGGTTCAGTCGTCGTTTCAGATCCTAGAGATGGTGGTGTATTAGCCATGTATTCAAATCCTTCATACGATCCTAATTTATTTGTCAATGGTATCTCTCAGAAGGATTATTCAACCCTCATTCAAAACCCGGATCGTCCTTTACTTAATCGTGCTGTACAAGGTCAATACCCACCCGCTTCACTTATCAAGCCACACCTGGCTCTATTAGGATTAGAGTACCAAGTGGTTACTGCCAAAACAAAAATACAAGATAAAGGCTTTTATCAACTTAAAGACGTTGAACATATCTGGCGGGATTGGCTAAGAAGAGGTCACGGGATCGTCGATATTAAACGCTCTATAGAAGTTTCTTGTGATACATTTTTCTATGAGATGGCGTATAAACTAGGGATTGATAATATTTATGAATATATGAGTCAATTTGGCTTCGGTGAATATACCAACATTGATCTATTAGAAGAATCTGATGGCAATATGCCTAGTCGAGGCTGGAAACGCGCTAAATTTAATCAACCTTGGTATATTGGGGATACTATTTCAGTCGGTATCGGACAAGGCTATTGGACAGCTACACCGGTGCAATTATTAGATTCCATCAACACTATTATTAATGATGGACAACGATTTAGACCTCAATTACTTCGCGCCATTAAACAAGATAATATCGACATACCAGAAACATTAAACGAAGCCACTCCAGTACAGGTTTTATCACCTGAAAACTGGGCATTAGTTAAACAGGCTATGCAAGATACCGTTAGACTCCCTCACGGCACAGCACATAAAGCATTTCGTAATGCGACCTACTCTTCTTCGGGGAAAACGGGTACTGCCCAATTGTTTTCGGTTGGGCAAGATGAAAACGTAGATGATCTGATTATCGCCGATTATCTAAAAGATAATGCTATGTACCTCGGTTATGCGCCTTCTGACGCTCCACAAATTAGTGTGATTGTTGCATTAGAAAATGCTGGTGGCGGTGGTTCAAATGCGGCACCTATTTCACGCAGTGTGATGGATTATTGGTTAGGAGAAAAGTATGCCCGTCAGTAAAACAGGAATTCAGCAACGGGACAGATTCTTAACCAAGATCCATATTGACGGTTGGTTACTCGCTGGTCTTCTATTATTAATGGCGATTGGTTTGATGACGATATATTCTGCCAGTGGACAAGATATGGCATTAATTAAACGCCAACTCATCCGATTGGGTATCGGTTTAGTTGCTATGTTTTTGCTCGCACAAATACCGGTCTTGTTTTATCGGAATATCTCGCCTTTCGTCTATGGTATTGGGATCATATTACTTATAGCAGTTCTGGCAATTGGTGTCACCGGTAAAGGTGCTCAACGTTGGTTAGATTTAGGCGCTTTTCGTTTCCAACCATCAGAAATATTGAAACTCTTTGTGCCGATGACTGTTGCTTGGTATATCAGTCGTGTTGGCATGCCACCGAGTTTAAAGACATTATTAACGGCATTATTATTAGTGGTCGTACCGACAATCTTAATAGCTAAACAACCTGATTTAGGGACTTCTTTGTTAATTGCCAGTTCAGGTATATTTGCACTATTTTTAGCAGGAATGAGCTGGCGGATTATATCTGTATTTACCTTATTAATAGGTAGTTTCACCCCTATCATGTGGCTATTTTTGATGAAGGCTTACCAAAAGCAACGCGTCATCACCTTTTTGAACCCTGAAAGCGATCCGTTAGGTGCTGGGTATCATATTATTCAGTCTAAAATTGCAATTGGTTCCGGCGGATGGACTGGAAAAGGTTGGCTCCAAGGCTCACAATCGCAATTAGAGTTTTTACCTGAACGCCATACTGACTTTATCTTTGCAGTATTTAGTGAGGAATTTGGCTTTTTAGGCGTAATTGGTCTGTTATTAGTGTATGGTTTTATTGTGGGTAGAGGCTTGGTGATTGCATCTCGAAGTCAGTTTTTATTCAGTAAATTATTAGCCGGTAGCATTACTCTCACCTTTTTTGTCTATGTTTTCGTTAATATTGGTATGGTATCTGGTTTGCTTCCAGTAGTAGGTGTGCCCCTACCATTAGTGAGTTATGGCGGCACATCTATGGTGACATTAATGTCTGGTTTTGGTTTATTAATGGCGATTGCCACACAAAATAGAGTTATGCCTCGATGAAAGCTTATCAGTCATTATGCTTATTCATTACCTGTGTATTGGTTATGAGCTGTGCTTCAAGTTCCTCAAATCGATACAGCATGAAGGTTGATTCTGCACCAATAATATTAATCCCTGACCATGAACCCAGTATCATTATTCCTAAGCATGAGCCTTACCGTTTAGCCAACATGCGCCCATATACTATTAATGGCACTGACTATCAGCCGGTTTTATCGGGTAAAGGGATCGTTCAAACGGGTATCGCTTCTTGGTATGGTCAAAAATTTCATGGTCACTTAACCTCTAATGGTGAAGTCTTTGATATGTATGAATTTACCGCGGCTCATACCACCTTACCTTTACCCTCCTATGTGCGAGTAACTAATACTGACAATGGCAAACAATTAATTGTTAGGGTAAATGATCGTGGCCCCTTTCACTCAAATCGCATTATCGATTTATCCTTTGCTGCGGCGAAAGAACTGGATTACTTAACTACTGGCACTGCACCTGTTAAGATTGAAGTGATTCATGTTGATGAAAACAATATGGTGACTATCGCGAATAATCCTGCTATTCCATTATCCCAATTTCTAGATCCCAGCCCGATTAATATCAAACCAGCACTTCCAGCACCAACAGTCACTCCGCAAATATTTATTCAAATTGCTGCATTTAGTGACCAAACTAAAGCTCAGTCTTTGGCACAAGCTGCCAATATCATGTACCAACACCCTACCACTGTGAGTAAGACTCAAGCTATATATAGAACATTAATTGGTCCCATTAAAAATCGTACCCTAGCTGATGCATTAATTCTCGATGTCAAAGGAAGTGGATATAATGAAGCATTTATTTACATCCGTAGTTAAACCTTAGTTACCCCCGTAGCTACACCTGTAGCTAGTCATCTTTTGCACTAATACCTGCAAAGACATATTAGTAAGAATATTTGAAACTTTTTAGCACTGGCATAGTCATACACGCAGTTAAAATGGTATTATAATTCACAATAATTATTATTAAGCTCTAGGTGTTGTATGCAAAAACTGCTTATCGTGTGGTCCTTTATTTGTTTTTCCTTTGTTGCGCAAGCTGTCGTAATTATTCCCCCTGCTCCAAGTGTCGCAGCGAAAGGATATATTCTGCTTGACGCCAATACCGGGGATGTTATTGCCGAACAAAATGCAGATATGCAACTTGCACCCGCATCACTTACCAAAATCATGACGATGTATGTTATTGGCCAAGAGCTTCAAGCAGGAAATATTGCACTGACTGACGAGGTGATTATCTCGGAAAATGCTTGGGCAAAGAACTTCCCTGATTCATCTAAAATGTTCATTGAAGTGGGCACTAGAGTCAGTGTGTCAGATTTGATGCATGGTATTGTCGTTCAGTCAGGTAATGATGCGTGTGTCGCAATGGCTGAACACATTGCAGGATCTGAAGAAGCATTTGCATCAATGATGAACGCTCATGCTGCTAAATTAGGTATGACGGCAACTAACTTCGTCAACGCACATGGCTTACATGATAGTCAACACTTCACTTCACCTCGTGATATGGCAGTGTTATCTCGTGCTTTGATTAAAGATAATCCAGAAGAATACGAACTATACAGCAAAAAAGAATTCACCTATAACAATATCCGCCAATATAACCGTAATAGCCTATTATGGGATAAAGCATTGAGTGTCGATGGCATTAAAACGGGCCATACTTCAGACGCTGGTTATAGCTTAATCACTTCTGCCACTCAAGGTGACATGCGACTAGTATCAGTCGTCATGGGTACAGATTCAGAGCGAGCACGAAAAGTTGAAAATAAAAAATTATTACGCTATGGCTTTAGGTTCTTCGAATCTATATCTCCGTACCAAGCAGGACATAGTTTTGTTGCCCATCGTATCTATATGGGAGATCGTAAGACAATTGATTTAGGGATCACACAAGATGTCTCTTTGACGATCCCCAGAGGGCAAGCTAAAAACCTCAAAGCAAACTACATTATTGACCGTCACTTAGAAGCACCACTCAAAAAAGGCGAAGTCGTCGGTGTACTCAGTTTAGAAATAGATAATGAGACGATTGCTGACTATCCGTTAGTAGCATTACAAGATGTTAATGAAGGCGGCATGTTTGATAAAGCACTTGATTACTTTCGTTTACAGTTTAGTGATGAAAGCTCGAATTAAACATCACATAATCTAGCAAAAAAACGGTCTGAGTGTATAATCAGGCCGTTTTTTATTGGTATTACTTTTATCTACAGGTGGTTTGATGGATACGCATTTTGATGAATTATTAGAGTTTCCTTGTTTTCAAACATTTAAAGTTTTAGGTGTGGCAGACGATCAACTTCCAAACGATGTGATTGCGTGTTTACAAATTCATGCACCTGGTGACTATTCACCGTCAGTCAAGCCGAGTAGTAAAGGCAATTATCATGCCCTTTCAATCAGT
This sequence comes from Glaciecola sp. HTCC2999, assembly GCF_000155775.1. GTDB lineage: Bacteria > Pseudomonadota > Gammaproteobacteria > Enterobacterales > Alteromonadaceae > Opacimonas. The sequence continues at coordinate 296,491 of NZ_DS989812.1, read as the reverse complement.
GTAAAAGTGACGTCAAAAACTCATATGGAAACCATTTATACTGAATTATCAGCCTTAGATCTTGTGCGTGTTGTGATCTAATGACTGTGATAGTTCGACAACTTCATCAGCAAGCATATGAACCCATTTGGGAAGCAATGCATCAATTCACCGATGCGCGTGATGCAGATACAACGGATGAAATTTGGTTGGTCGAACACTTCCCTGTTTATACTCAAGGTCAAGCAGGTAAGCCTGAACACTTACTTAACCCTAATGATATTCCAGTAGTCAAAGTTGACCGAGGGGGTCAAATTACCTATCACGGCCCTGGTCAACAAATGATGTATGTATTATTGAACATCAAGCGTTTGAAGTTAGGAGTACGCCAATTAGTCACTGCACTAGAAGAGTGTATTGTAGCGCACCTTGCTGGCAGTGGTATTCAAGCATATCCAAAAAAAGACGCCCCAGGTGTTTATGTCAATGAGCAAAAAATATGTTCCATCGGATTACGCATTCGTAAAGGTTGTTCATTTCATGGATTAGCATTAAATGTTAATATGGATTTATCACCTTTTAGCCATATCAATCCATGTGGTTATGCAGGGCTAGAAATGACAGATAGTGCTCGACTTGGTGGCATTGCCGATTTAGCCATCGCGAGTAAAGATATTGTCACCCATTTTTGCACCTTAATTGGTGTTCAACAAATAGAGTTTAAAGAAGGTTTTGATGAGTAGTTCACGTCCAGAAGCAGGAGTCAAACTCCGCGATGATGAGAAAGTTAAGCACATTCCAGTCACCATTATTCCAACTGAAAAGGAAGCAATGTTGCGTAAACCTGAGTGGATTAAAATTAAACTCCCGCGCACGACTGAAAAAGTAGAAAAAATTAAACAAACGCTTCGTGAGAATAATTTGCATTCAGTGTGTGAAGAAGCAAGTTGCCCTAACCTATCTGAGTGTTTTAACCACGGCACTGCAACATTCATGATCTTAGGTGATATTTGTACACGTCGTTGCCCATTTTGTGATGTGGCTCATGGTAAACCGCTACCTCCAAGTGCAGAAGAGCCGCTTAAATTAGCGACTACAATTGCTAAGATGGACTTAAAATATGTGGTCATTACTTCAGTTGACCGTGATGATCTTCGTGATGGTGGTGCACAGCATTTTGTAGATTGCATTAATGCAATTCGTGAACATAGCCCCAATACTAAAATTGAAGTGTTAGTCCCAGATTTTCGAGGGCGCATGGATCGCGCTTTAGAGATCTTAGCGACTGGCTTACCTGATGTTTTCAATCATAATCTAGAAACTATCCCACGTCTTTATCGTGAGTGTCGTCCTGGAGCAAACTATCAATGGTCATTGGATTTATTGAAAAAGTTCAAAGCTGCTCACCCTCATATTCCTACTAAATCGGGTCTCATGATGGGGATGGGAGAAGAAGTGGATGAAATCAAGGTTGTATTAGAAGACTTGCGTGCCCACGATGTGAACATGTTAACACTCGGTCAATACCTTCAACCTTCTCGTCATCATTACCCAGTTAAGCGTTATGTCACACCTGATGAGTTTACGGCACTAGGTGAATATGCTGATGAAATTGGCTTTACCCACGCTGCTTGTGGACCTATGGTACGTTCAAGTTACCATGCTGATAAACAAGCTGCTGGTGAAGATGTCGTTAGTCATTTTACGCCTACTAAAAAGTAACATAAGCGTTTTAATGTTGAACTAAAAAAGTCCGAATATTATCGGACTTTTTTTATGCTTCTCATTCATTACTCTTTTGGTTTGATTAAATGAAATTGTGTCTGACGACCATTAAAATACGTGACCTTGTTTCCATCAAAAATCGCATTTTCCTCCAGCATAATACGTATCTCTTTGCCCCAAGGCTCAATGAATTTTGCTGCATTTAATTCAATCGAATACGCCGTATTTGCATGTAGCGGATAATCGCCTTGGACCGGCACGCCGCCCTGAGAATCCCACATACCTAATGTTGTTCCTGCAGCATGCCCATGATAACCCAATGGGTGCGTGTATATAGCCGGTTTTATCCCTTCTGCTATTGCTTGTTCACGAGCTGCTTTTAAAATGGTATTGCCAGTTACCCCGACTGCAAACTTATCTGTAAAAATATCCTGTAATCGATTAGCATCCGCTAACGCCGCCTTCAAGTATTCAGGTGCATCAGTTTCACCTTTTTTGAGTACATAGGCATGCTGTTGTTGATCGGTATGTAAGCGTAAATACGTGATGCCGAAATCCAAATGAATCAAGTCACCTGGTAAAATAATATTATTAGGCTTATTTTTGCTAAATGCTTCGATATGATTAAACGTCTCTTTTGATGCTCGCTGAATCGAAACACTCGGATGAAACCAATTACTTAATCCTACGGATGTAGACTTATCTCTAAGCCACCACACTAAGTCATCGGTTGTTGTCTCCCCAGGGGTAATAACACGATGAGTATATAACTCTTTAATAATACGATGTCCCATCGCAACTATTTCAGGATATATAGCTAATTCCATTGCTGTACGCGTTTCTAACCATGCTAGTGCGAGAGGTTCACTTGATACAATTTTTTCTTTTAACGAGTTAGGAAGTACTGCTACAAACTCATCATATTCAGTGGCTGTCATGCCATCAGCTAAAGCAAAATGTGTAGATTGATTTATTGCAATATTACGCGGTTGTTTTTGTTGGATTAATTCCACTAAACGTTGCCATTGTGACGGCTGAGATTCTTTGTCCCATGCTTTTTGAAATAACGTATCGACTTGATAGCGCGCGACGGCATAACGCTCAACAGCCTTGCCCTCACCAGGGTTCACTAATACTAGAATAGTTCGCCGGCGAGCAGATAACCAGGTCGCAGGTAACATTGTTTTCAATACCGGATCTTCATTATATTCACGCGAGATCAAGATCCACATATCAATGCCTTCGCGAGTCATCAGCTGAGGAAGTGTATTGACTAACTTATCTTCTAGCATAGTATCTATGTGCTCTGCACGCGCTTTCATCGGTAAAATATCGGCAGTGGTTAACGGGGTTAACGAAGATAAATCAATACTTTGAGAAAAATTGGTTTGCGCATTAACCGAAGATATTATAATACTATAGGTGATAAATAACGTGCCTAATAAGCCAATCATTTTCATTACAAACTACCTCAATTTAATATTTATCAAAGGATACAACTTTTAATTTGCCCTACAAACGCGTCATATACAACCAATATTTGTTATCATTACCACATCATTCGTAACAATCTCAATGAGCTAACCCAATGACTGAGCACACAATTCAACTAAAACCTTGCGACACAAAACAACGCAAGCATATCTATGTAGCTTATACCGGCGGTACTATTGGGATGCAGCCATCACAGCAAGGTTATATTCCGGTTGCTGGATTCTTAACTAACACCTTAAATGGTATGCCCGAGTTCCACCGTACTGAAATGCCAGCTTTCACCGTACACGAGTATGATACGTTATTAGATTCATCAGATATGCAACCGAGTGATTGGGAAATGATTGCCCAAGATATTGAATCACACTACGACCAATATGATGGGTTTATTATTTTACATGGCACCGATACGATGGCCTATACAGCCTCAGCACTGTCATTTATGTTTGAAGGTCTAACCAAACCGATTATCGTCACAGGTTCACAAATTCCGTTGGCTCAATTACGTTCAGACGGTCAAGAAAATTTATTAAATGCGTTATTTCTTGCTGCAAATTATCCCGTTCCTGAAGTCACGTTATTTTTTAATAATCAATTATTTCGAGGTAATCGTTCTCGAAAAGTCAATGCAGATGGTTTTAACGCCTTTGCCTCCCCTAACTATCCAGTACTGATTGAAGCGGGTATAAACATTAACGTCAATCAAGCAGCCTGCTCACCAATCGCTTCGAAGCCAAGCCCGTTAATCTTACATCACATAGATGCCCAACCAGTGGGTTTAGTGAGTTTGTATCCTGGGATCAGTGTGGACATTATTCATAATTTATTACTACAACCGGTAAAAGCACTTATTTTACTCAGCTATGGTGTGGGTAATGCCCCTCAAAATGAGGCAATGCTAACGGCTTTCGCAGAAGCCAAGGCCCGTCACATTATTATTCTTAATTGTACACAATGTTTATCTGGTAAAGTGAATATGTCAGGGTATGCAAATGGACAAAGGCTAGCTGAAGTAGGCGTACTATCGGGTCATGATATGACGGTAGAAGCGGCGTTGACAAAGTTACACTTTGTGCTGTCACAGACAAATGATTATGAACAACAAGTCGCGCTATTATCGCGCGACTTATGCGGTGAAATTAGTCTTTAAGTTTGACTTGGGCGATGGGAGCTTGACCTGCTTGGCGCAACTCATTACGCAGTTCAGATTTGGACTTGTGCACCATTTCACCATCTTCCCCAATGGTCATGTGTTCATTTGAACGCTCTACTTTAGCCTGGTATAACATGACCATTTGTAACGAATTTGCTTTTTGTTCTTCTGTTAGCTCAGCACCATTTGGCCACTTGCCAGTCTCTACTGCTTGCTTTAAATTTTGGTATACTTCAGGTGTCATTGCATTGACAAGTTGTTCTACATTCATCTCTATACAGCCTCTGTATTAGCCCCAATTAGCCAAAAAATTTATTACGTTTCGTGAGTAATATCCGCACGCGATTGATCAAGTACCAAATAAACCCGAGTACACACACTAATATTGCGATGCTATGCTGCGTACTGCCTACTTCAGGAGTGCCCCAGTACATCATTCCAAATCCAGCTAAAAATAACAGGACTGCGATAAACGATTGAGTTTGTAAGGACTGATGGCGCTGGTATTTATCCATCTTTTGCTTACGTAACAACGCTTCAGCATCTTCGGCTTTTACCGCGAAACCACAGTGATTACATATGTCAGCTTTATCTGAAATTTTCTTCTTACAGGCAGGACAATCCGTCAGCATTATCATGTTCCTTTCTTATTATAAAATCATAGTGTAGAAATAGGTTGGAAAATAAAAAACCTAGTAAGGTCTCCCCTACTAGGTCTTATAGTTTACACGATTTTAGCAGTGGATTTAACTCTTAACTTTATTCCAATACTCGTTCATCGTATCTTTCATTTCTTTGCGTAACATCATGATGCCGAACAAATTAGGCAAGGTCATCACGACGATCGCGACTGCTGATAATGCCCAAACTAAGGTTGTATCAGAGAAAGCAGCCCAGAAGAACCCTGCAATATACACTACGCGATATGGCATAACCGATTTTGGCCCTAATAAATAGGTCATCGCACGATCCCCATAATAAGACCAAGCAATGGCTGTCGAGAATGCAAATAATAGTAAGCCCACCGACACAATATATTGCCCAAAGTCACCAAAATAACCGCGTGTGAAGGCGATGGTCGTTAATTTAGCCGAGTGAACTAGAGACTTACCTGACACTACTAAATTATTTTTTTGTGGTACACCGTTGACGACTTCAAAACGACCTGTGAATAAATCTTCTTCAGACCCGACGCCATATGAAACATCTTCAGCAATTGAACGGGCATTCATTAACGTAAAGTCTGCAGTGTTTTGTGCTTTACCAGCCACAATAGTGACCACACCGTTGTAATATTCTACGCTCGAACCATCAATATTATTAATCAACTTATATAAGTTTTCTACGTCTGCTTGATTCTTATCAGAATGCTGGCCCGCCAAGAAAACCATATCAGATGCATCAAAGACGTTTTGATGTTTTTCTTTCCATACACCCGACGATAAAATAACCAAACCTGTAATAGTACAGATAATGATAGTATCAATGAACGGCTCTAAGATAGATACGATACCTTCTGAGGCAGATTCTTTCGTTTTAGCCGCAGCATGAGCAATTGGTGCTGAACCTTGACCAGCTTCATTCGAGAATAAGCCGCGATTCACCCCACGGTTAAATGCGTATGCTAACGTCGCCCCTAAGAAACCACCGGCAGCGGCAGAACCAGTAAACGCATCTGAGATGACAGCTGCAAACGCAGGTCCAATATTGCCTGCATTGGCGAAAATAACCGCTAAAGCACCAATGATATAAATGAGCGCCATTATCGGAACAATTTTAGCAGTGACCGTTGCAATCCTATGGATACCACCAATAATCACTAACCCTAATAAGATAGCTAACACACCACCTACTAACATCGGGTCAAACCCAAACGTCGCCTCAATTGAAGTGGCAATACCATTTGATTGGGGTAGATTACCCGTACCAAATGAACATATTACTGTCGCTACAGCAAACGCCACGGCTAACCACTTCATATTAAGTCGCTTATCCATGTAATACATAGGACCACCGGCCATCGTGCCATCGGCCGTTTTTTCACGATATTTATGCGAAAGTGTGACTTCAACAAACTTGGTTGTCATACCAAAAAAGGCCGTCACCCACATCCAGAATAATGCAGCGGGACCACCTAAGAAAATCGCAAATGCCACACCGGATATATTACCCGTACCCACTGTACCAGATAAGGCAGTCGTGAGTGATTGGAAATGAGATGTATCACCTGGGTCATCAGCTTTGTCGTATTTACCAGTGACCACTTTCCAAGCATGCTTAAAAAATCGAATTTGTGGGAATTTCAAATAGAGAGTAAAAAATAAACCGACGCCAAGTAGCACATAAGGGAACCAAAAAGCGCCCCCCAAAAAGCCATCGAGCGTTGTTAGTACGTTATAGAGTGCATCCATAAGGTGTTCCTTGTGATGTAGTTATTGTTTTATCGTTGTTGTTTTATTGTTTTGTAATTCTTGTATCACGGCTCGGATAGGGATCAATAGATCCTCACCTAGTTGCGCGCATCGAGGTACTGACCATCCATACGCAGCATCAGGTAAATCCGCATTATCTTTAAACGGCATTTCTAAAGTATAAGACATACAGCCAAATTGATGTGCAATTGCATTTGATGCAACCGTTAAATTCGCTTTACCCGGTTCATCTTTAGGATACCCAAAAGTATCTTGAAATTCAGGCGTTGCGCTGAGTAATGCTTGTTTAAATGTATTTTCTAGGTGCGCCATCGTATCATCATAATTAGGTACACCTTCAGAACCGGCGACAAAATTATAGGGTAATGCTTCATCACCGTGAATATCCAGATACATGTCGACACCAGTTTCTCGCATTTTATTGAGTACATAATAAACTTCAGGACTCTTATCTAACGACGGCGTTTGCCATTCACGGTTTAAATTTGTGCCGACGGCATTAGTCCGAAGATGGCCGCGAACTGAACCATCGGGATTCATATTAGGAACAATATAAAAGACAGCATCCTTTAACAATTTGCGCGCTACGCCATCATCTTCGTCTAGCAAACGATAGATCAACCCTTCTACACACCAGGAAGCCATAGATTCACCCGGATGTTGGCGCGCAGTAATCCATACTGATTTTTTAGGCGTGTCACTGAGGGTATCACCAATCACTAACATTGATACATCACGCCCATCTATAGTGTCGCCTAATAACACATGCTGACAATCAAACGCCGTTTGTGCGGACGCTAATAAGTTTAGATAACGTTCATAGCTATAAGGGATAAAATATGCAAAATATATCACCTCGTACTCTGGTGTCACATCGATTGTGAGTTCATCCCCATAAAAAGAGGTATCCACACGAAACCACTCATCTCGGTCATAACTGGCGAGCGCCTGATAACCTTCCCACCCTTTTGGATAGGCGGATTTAGCTAGATCCTCAATTACAATAGTATGATTGACCATGGCTTGAGTATGTAAGCGGAAGTGAAACCATTGATAAAAATTGGATTGGTTATCGCGGTTGATACGTAGACGGATGTCATTAGGAGATGTTGCAGAAACGACGTGAATGTTACCACTGTCGAATTGGGAGCTGATTTGCATTGAATCATTCCAGTTATTATTGTTTTTTGTAATTTACCAATTACTCATCAAAAATACTAGGCATGATCTTAAGATATTTAATGCTATGCAACTCCTAATAATACAAGAATATCGTTACTCAAATGCAGTACGTAATTTTAAACCCAGCGATGTGGTATATCCCACTGAACGCCCAACGACAGTGCCATCGGGTTGTAAGATATAAATACTGGGGTAAGCAGTCACCTGAAAATCTCTAATGGTCTGATTATTGCCCAGTAGTATTTCCCCTTTAACCCCTACCTCATCGACAAAATGGGTTAACTCTTCAATGTATTGATAGTCAACTCCAATCCGCACTACATTGACTTTATCGGAATTTAAGCTATCAAGGTTATTGATGCTGATACGACAAATAGTGCACCAAGGAGCAAAAATGTATACCAGTGTCGGTTTATCTTTAGCTAGCAAAGGAATAGTTTGACCGGATAACGTCACAAATTGGGTATCGGGTAAGCTGACCGAACCATCACTTGGCAGCATATTACGTTGTTGAAAAGCAAATACTGCCCCTATGACTAAACATATCATCACTGTTTCAAATATATAACGTTTCAGTGGCTTTTGGGGAGATGGGCTGGATTCAGACACAATTTGACTCAAAAAATATTCAATTATTAATGTAACAGACATATAAATGAGTGTCGATCTTTCATCACCTCATAAAAAAACCTGAATACTATAAAATATTCAGGTTTTTTATTAATGAACTAAGCGCTTAATGCGCTGTGGTTACTTAGGTAATGTTGGAGAGGTGATCCCTGCCATATCGCGAACCACACGCATTACCTGACAGCTGTAACCAAACTCATTATCATACCAAACATACAAAGTAACACGGTTACCCGCAACGATGGTTGCAGTTGAATCCACGATTGACGCGGCCCGCGCGCCTACTAGATCACTTGATACAATTTCAGTAGACTGAGTAAAGTCAATTTGGTGCTGTAGTTCAGAAAAAAGCGATGCATCTTGTAAAAAATGATTCACTTCTTCTTTATTTGTCGCGTGTTTAAGATTCAGGTTCAAAATCGCCATCGACACATTCGGAGTAGGCACACGGATCGCATTACCCGTTAACTTCCCTTCTAACTGTGGATACGCTTTTGAAACTGCTTTTGCAGCACCCGTCTCCGTAATGACCATATTCAATGGCGCACTACGACCACGGCGTTCGGCTTTATGGAAGTTATCAATCAAATTTTGATCATTGGTATATGAATGGACGGTTTCCACGTGACCATTCTCAATGCCATATTGCTCATCTAATGCTTTTAATACCGGAGTGATCGCATTGGTAGTACAACTTGCAGCAGACATAATGGTGTCCGAATCTAAGATATCGGCATGGTTGACACCGTGAACGATGTTTTTAATATCGCCCTTACCTGGTGCCGTTAATAATACCTTTTTCGCCCCTTTCGATTTTAGATGCAAACCTAAACCATCACGATCACGCCACATGCCGGTGTTATCAATCACAATCGCGTTATTGATCCCGTATTGAGTATAATCAACTTCGGTAGGTGAATTAGCATAAATCATTTGAATAAAAGAACCATTAGCCAGTAACGCTTTTCGTTCTGTATCAACAGTGATACTGCCGTTGAAAGGCCCATGAACGGAATCACGACGCAGTAAACTGGCACGCTTCTCTAAGTCACCATCTCGACCTCCACGCACAACAATCGCACGTAAACGTAATTTATTATTGGTACCTTGACGCTCAATCAATAAACGCGCCAATAATCGACCAATACGCCCAAATCCATACAACACTACATCTTGAGGTACTTGATCATCACCGCGATTCACAATGTCATTTAATTCGTCATTTAAAAACGCCGTCAAATCAGTTTGATCTTTCCCGCGACCGTAATTGAATTCCCATGCTAACTTGCCAATATCAATCTGCGCTGGTGCAAGTTGCATCACCGCTAACGACTCAACAATGGGAAATGACTCTCGTAAACGTAACTTTTGACCTTCATGTAAACGCACTGTTCGGTGTGCTTTGATCACGTCGATTGCACTGGCATTTAATAAAGAACGGCCATAGACCGAAATCTCAATAGCACGGTTACGATAAAGTTTACCAATCAGTGGCAACATCGTTTCAGCGTATTCCTGACGCTCTTGCCAGCTGTTTTGGAGATCCTGTTCAACTTGTTGATTCATTTTCCTACCTTAAATGATTCCTAATTGGGAAGTCTTAATGGAGAGTAAATGTGCGTATTACACTACCCTCCGCTATAATTCAAAGATAGTGTAAGCGGAGTTTTCATTATTGCCAAACTGTTGATTTATTACAGAATTCATCAATTATGAGCTGAAAATTGTGAATGTGATTGAAGGATTACAACAGCTTATTCTGTTTTACACATGAAACTCACAAATGAGGTCATTTACGAGAAATTTCATTACAAAATAAGCGGCAGGACTAATACTAAAAACGTATGAAAAAATGATATTTTATTTATTTAAATGATAATGATACTGAATTAACACAATATCTTTGTCCAGTAGGCGCAGGTCCATCGTCAAACACATGCCCTAAATGGGCATCACAATGCTTACATACAATTTCAGTGCGAACCATACCGTGGCTATTGTCTTCACGAAAGACCACATTACTATCATCGGTTTGCTCAAAGAATGAGGGCCAACCACACCCAGCATTAAATTTATGGGCTTGCGTAAATAAGCGTGCATCACAGCACACGCAGTGGTAATCCCCAGCTTCCCAATGATCATTATATTCCCCAGTAAAAGGTCGCTCAGTCCCTTTTTCTTGAGTCACATAAAATGCTTCTCGGCTAAGACGTTGTGCTAATTGTGCTTTATCAATACTCATCCTCATTCCTCAACATAAGTTAGTCGATTGCCGACCAATCTGTTTTAAATAAGACGACGGAGCGATTTGAGATCACAAATTCTGGTTTAGGGATGTAATTACCTTTGGGTCTAAATTCGCTCATACGGGTATCCAGTAACACTTCCCAACGCGCCCCATGAGGCAGTTTAGGTAACACTAATACGTCGTCTTGAGTACTGGCATTAACGCAGAGTAGCCAGTGCTCTGCATCCGTTGGTGGTGTCATTTGAGATTTTTCACACATCTCCACAGCAAAACCCAATACATCTGGGTCTTCCCAATCACTGTCGCCTTTATCCGATCCGTCAATCTTATACCATTTTACAAATTCAATATTAGAATCTAGACGATAATCATCATCGTCTAATTGCGCGTTGGTTAAGATCCGGCTATTGCGTTTAAGTGCGAGACAATATTGACAGAACGATAAAAAGTCCTGTTGTGATTTGACTAAGTCCCAGTCCAAATAATTCATTTCATTGTCTTGACAATAAGCATTGTTATTGCCGTGTTGCGTTTTACTCAGTTCATCACCGGATAAAAAGTGTGGTGTCCCTTGAGCAAACACCATACATGCAATCATATTACGTTTTTGCCGCTCACGGACACTAAGGATGACCAGATCTTTAGTCGGTCCCTCTACCCCATAGTTATAAGACAGGTTGTGGTTGTGGCCATCACGATTCTCTTCTAAATTTGCATCGTTGTGTTTTTCGTTATAACTGACCAAATCATGCAAGGTAAAACCATCATGATAAGTAATGGGGTTTACGGAGGTGTGAATACTGCAATATCCCTTATGGAAAATATCACGCGAGCCGAACATTCGCGTAGCAAAAGTGCCCGTCAACCCTCTATCTCCACGCCAAAAACCTCGAGCTACATCACGGAATTGATCATTTACCTCCGCAAAACTGACAGGAAACTGACCTAACTGATAACCATAATCGCCCAAATCCCAAGGTTCAGCAATCATATAAGTATTACGCAATATTGGATCTTGTTGTACGGCTTTAAAAAACGCAGCTCGAGAAGAATACGCGTGCGGCTCTCTGCCAAGTCCAGTAGCCAAGTCAAAGCGGAAACCATCGACACCATAAATCTGGACCCAATGCCGCATCGCTTCTAACACTAAGGTGAGGATATAAGGACTTTCAAGATTAAGACTATTACCACATCCTGAGTAATTGGCGTAATGCTCAGTTCCTTCTACTCGGGTGTAAGCTTCATCTTCACAGGTTGCGCGAAGATTCAAAATAGGGCCATCTGGTCCAGACTCTGCGGTATGGTTAAACACCACATCAATGATGACTTCTAAACCTGCTTTATGATATTCCTTAATCATGACTTGCAGTTCTTTATGCGCATCATACATTGCATACCGCGGTTCAGGCGCTAACAAAGAAGCGGGATTATACCCCCAAAAATTCGTTAAGCCTTTTTCCGTAATAAATGGTTCTGGCATATATGCCATCACTGGCATTAATTGAACGGTAGTGATCCCAAGTTGCTTTAAATGGTCAATGATCGCGGGATGAGTTGCCCCGACATACGTCCCTTGTTCTTTTTCTGGGACTTCGGGGTGACGCATTGAGATACTCTTAACGTGCATTTCATACACTGCCCGTTTTTCAGGCGCTATTTTATATGCCAGTGGATAACGGTGAAGATGTTGTTGAACTATCTTTGTTTTAGGATAAAACAAGTGCGAACGTTTTTCATAGCGCGCTTTGTCCCAGTGCCACGCAGAAATTAGTTCGCGACTAAAGGGATCAGAAAAATACTGAACTTCTTCGACACCGTCAACCTCAATGACCGTACCGTATAAATAACAAAACCCTTCCACATTAATCGACAGAGCGTCGAACCACACATGGCCTTGACGATGACGCATGGGCTGCTCATACAATATCTCTTGCGTATCAGGATGAAAAATAAAAATAGTACAGTTATCAAGTTGCGGTCCATAGACCGCAAAGTTGACATCGTGAGTTAAAAAACTACATCCAAAAGGATAAGGGTTGGCTAAGCTTGACATAGCGCCTCTATTTAAGAGAAAAACTAATCCTGAGCAATCCAGAACATCGTTGATAATGGGGGTAATGTGAGTGCAATACTATGAGCTTGGCCGTGACTCTCAAACTCATTAGCACTGAGCGTATCCGGTATAGCAAAACCACTGCCACCAAATTCAATTGCATCTGTGTTTAATAAACAACGATATTGACCAGCACTCACACCAATATGCACGTTATCGACGGGCACTGGGGTAAAGTTACAGATAATATAGATGGTTTGTTGTGTTTTAGGATCAATACGTTTAAACGATAGAATGGACCGCTCAGCATCATCATGCGTCAACCACGCAAACCCATGATGTTCATGATCACATGCATGCAATGCTGGATAGTCTCCATAGAGATGGTTAAGTGTTTTGTATAGCGTTTGGATTTGTTGATGTTTATCATATTGAAGTAAATCCCAATCCAATTGACCATCGTGATCCCATTCTTTGTACTGGGCAAATTCATTACCCATAAAATTTAACTTTTTCCCTGGATGGGCATACATAAAACCAGCATAGGTACGTAAGTTCGCTGCTTGTTGCCATTCATCTCCCGGCATTTTTCCAAGTAATGAACCTTTTCCATATACGACTTCATCATGTGATATAGGTAACACGAAGTTTTCATCAAACGCATAAACCATACTAAAAGTGATGTCATTATGGTGATAACGTCGATAAGCAGGATCCTTGGCAATGTAATGCAATGAATCATGCATCCAACCCATATTCCATTTAAAACCAAAACCCAGACCATCCATATCGACTGGACGAGATACTTTAGCAAATGAAGTAGACTCTTCAGCTATAGTCATCACCTTAGGAAAGGCTGAATAGACCGCTTGATTCATCCAACGTAATAAGGAAATCGCTTCATAGTTATGGTTCCCACCATCAACATTCGGGATCCATTCACCGTCATCACGTGAATAATCTAAATATAACATCGATGCGACAGCATCTACACGCAATCCATCGATATGAAATTTATCGCACCAAAACAACGCGTTTGCGACTAGGAATTGACGTACTTCACTTTTACCAAAATCGTAAATGCAGGAATTCCAATCTGGATGCCACCCCTTTCTAGGATCTTCATATTCGTATACGCAGCTACCATCAAAACGAGCTAGCCCATGGCCATCTTCTGGGAAATGCGCTGGTACCCAATCAATGATGACGCCAATCCCAGCTTGGTGACAGGCATCCACAAAATATTTAAAGTCATCTACCGAACCAAATCGACTAGTAGGTGCAAATAAACCAACAGGTTGATACCCCCAAGAACCATCAAATGGATATTCACTTATTGGCATTAATTCAATATGGGTATAGCCCATTTCGACAACATAATCGACGAGTTCTACGGCTAATTCACGGTAAGTTAAATAAGTGCGATCATCATGAGGACGTTTCCATGACGCTAATTGCACTTCATAAATACTCATCGGTTGTTGATAAGGATTAAACGTCTTTCGCTGCATCCATTGGCTGTCCGACCATTGATATGCATTATGATCAACAATGTTAGATGCATGAGATGGATATTGATCGGCACTAAAACCCACTGGATCAGCTTTATGCGGCAGGGAATGACCTTGCGCATCTTTTATTGCGTACTTGTATTTATCACCTACTTTCGCTTGAGGGATGACTAACACCCAATAGCCCATGTCGGTTTTTTGCATAGGATGACACACATCATTCCATAGATTAAACTCACCCACCACACTGACAGATTGTGCATTTGGTGCAAATACCGCAAAACGCACTGCATTAATTTCACTGCCGTCGTCTAGTTTGATATTGATCAGTTGAGCACCCAGTTGTTGGTAAACATTTTCTGGCGCATGGTCGACAAAATGCACTGCATGATATGCTTCATCTTTGAATGAGTATGGGTCATATACTCGATATTGTGTATCGGGTGTGGTAACTTCAATTTCATAGTGAGTCACACTTTGCGTCGACGTGGCCTCAAAAATACCCGGTTCTGTTTCAACACATTGAGTTAAAATACTACCGTCTAAAGCAATAACATCTACGGCGTTGGCACCGGGTAAAGAAAAACGAAAAAATGTCCCGTCATCATGCACGAATGCCCCTAAATCAATAAAGGGATGAGATGCACTTGCAGTAGTAATATGTGTAAAATCAGCCATGAAACTAAAAAATCCTTCTAAAAATATTATGTCGTTGAAGCGTCGCGTCTAGCGCTATTAATCCGTTGAGATAATCTTAACACCTCAGGTAACGTAAATATATCTTCTAAATTATGCGATAATTTGCGT
Organism: Glaciecola sp. HTCC2999; assembly: GCF_000155775.1. GTDB lineage: Bacteria > Pseudomonadota > Gammaproteobacteria > Enterobacterales > Alteromonadaceae > Opacimonas. Next base: position 281,277 of record NZ_DS989812.1, on the reverse strand, counting down.
TTCCAATTAGGATATTCTTCAAAAGTACCAGGAATATTAACCGGTTTGTCCATCTGTAACCAATCTTCTAACTGCAAAGATAACAATGCACTTGAACCCGTTGCCATATGAACCTGCATACCGTAATTAAGCTCTTGGGTCATCCCCACATGCTCAACAGATCGGGCAATATTATCTGAAATAGCACCATGCCCGTGCAAGGTATTCAAGATTTGTTGTTTGTTATCGTGCCGAGAATCATACAGCGGTTGTAAAATTTCGTCGGTCGGATAAAGACCAAGTTCTTTACCTAACGCAAGATCATTACAATGCCAGTAACCAATTAATGTAGGAAAGTCATGAATTGTCAGTGTCGACATTGATTGCACAGGATAGTGACTTGGTGAGTAAAACCCGCCATCCTTAGCTTGCTCAAAAAAGAATACACGATAAGAATACACACCATTATCTGCTAATTTTTGACGTATTTCTTCCGGCACAGTGCCCAAATCTTCACCAATAATCAACGTTTGATGACGATGTGATTCTAAGGCCAATATCCCTAATAAATCATCCACAGGATAATACACATAACCGCCCTTATCAGCATGGTCTCCTTTCGTGACCCACCATAAACGTAATAATGCCATTGCATGATCAATACGTAAGGCGCCGGAATGCTGCATATTTGAAGAAAATAAATCAATAATCGGCTGATAACCTTGTTGATAGAGCTGTTCAGGATCCATTGGCGGCAATCCCCAATTTTGTCCCAGAGGCCCTAGGATATCAGGCGGTGCACCAACAGAAGCATCCGTCACGTAGAGGTCTTTCGCCCCCCAAATTTCAGCACTTCCTTCGCTGACGCCGACAGCTAAATCACGATATAATCCAATAATCATATTTCGTGCATTCGCTTGAGCACTTGCAGCCTCAAACTGTTCAGCAGCAAGGTATTGTAAAAATCCATAGAAACGAACTTCATCAGCATGTGCTTGAGCAAACTCATCCACCGCAGGTAAATCTGCCGTTTGTAATGCTTCTGGGAATACTGGCCAGCCCCAATAGTCTTGATCTGTGCTTTTTAAGTGGGCTTGTAATGCATCATAACGCATGAGCGTTTGTAAACTTTCGCCGCCTGCATCAATAAATATATCTAGCGCTTTTTGTAGCTCGATATTCGATGAATTAAGTTCAAATAACGCTTTGAGCACCGGCATTTTTAATGCACTAACAGCATTATAATCAACATATTCAATGGCCCTGGTATGAGTTAACTGAGCTTGGAAATCAGCATCATTCACCATTGCTTGGATAGATGGTTGGTCATAGCCAGGCACTGCGCTTACATTAATATATAAATGATTCAACCATTTACGAGATGACGGAGAATAGGGAGAACAGGAGTTGGGATTATTAGGGTATAGCGCATGTATTGGATTTAAACCAACAAAATCAGCACCTTGATCGGCTGCGCGGTTAATTAAGACAGTTAAATCACTAAAATCACCTATCCCCCAATTTTTTTCGCTTCGTACACAATACAGTTGAATGCTTAATCCCCATATTTTCTTTCCTTGAGTTATAGCATCAGGGGTAAAACATGCTTTAGGCGCTTGAATAATTCGGCCTTGTCCAATGACGTCACCATCTTCCATGGCTAAAGTTAATGTGTGATAACCATGCGGCATATTAACGTCTAACATTATGATGTATTCTTGAAACTCAGCGCCATCCACTTCGGTTGCATTAACTAATTCATGCTCAATTAACTGCGTAGTAAATACATGTGAATCTTTATCTTCGAAAGTCAGTGTAAAACAAACGGTTTCAGTGACTAACTCAATCGGTAAGCGCACAGGTATCTGCACCTGCTCATCATCCCTAATGACCTGAACAGGATTCAATGGTGTCATCCACACATCACTCACTTGTTCATGCATTTGGGCTTCAAGTACATCTATGTTTTCAACGTCATATCCCATGACACCAAGAATTTTTTCCTTTGTACCATCAGCAACAGTCGCTGGCTTACCCCATGCATCCACAAAGCTAGTTTCAATGCCACGCATTTGCACTAACGTATCGATAATAGATTGAGTCATACATTATTCCGTTAATAATAAATTTTTATGCTTAACATTATTCATTATTCATTAGCAAGGTGATATTGAATACGTTTGCAAAAATAAATGAACAACCAGCATGTAATAAAACTACATCATTATTGCAAATATCAGACTAAAAGCCTATAATTATGTAACTTAATTTCATTATCGGAGTCAATCATGACGATCAAAGTAGGAATCAATGGATTCGGACGCATTGGACGCTTAGTAATGCGCGCTGCGCTAGAAAGAGATAACATTCAAATTGTTGGTATCAACGATTTATTAGACTTAGATTACATCGCGTATATGTTCAAATACGATTCTACTCATGGACGTTTCAATGGCTCTGTTGAAGTTGTTGATGGTGGTTTAGAAGTCAATGGACAATTTATTCGTGTAACTAGCGAACGCAATCCAGAAGCGCTCGCATGGGACGCTATCGATACTGATGTTGTCGTTGAAGCGACGGGCTTATTCCTAACTGAAGAAACCGCTGCTCAACACATCACCGCAGGCGCTAAAAAAGTAGTCATGTCTGCTCCTTCTAAAGATCACACTCCTATGTTTGTAATGGGTGTTAACCACACCGAGTATGCTGGACAAAATATTGTTTCAAACGCATCTTGTACAACCAACTGTTTAGCGCCGTTAGCGAAAGTTATTAATGATAACTTCGGTATTAAAGAAGGCTTAATGACAACAGTACACGCGACAACCGCTACACAAAAAACAGTAGACGGCCCATCTGCAAAAGATTGGCGTGGTGGCCGTGGTGCAGGCCAGAACATTATCCCTTCATCAACTGGTGCAGCCAAAGCGGTTGGTAAAGTTATCCCTGAATTAAATGGTAAGTTAACGGGTATGGCTTTCCGCGTACCTACTCCAGATGTCTCTGTTGTTGATTTAACTGTCACACTAGAAAAGCCTGCAACATATGCTGAAATCTGTGCCACGATTAAAACGGCATCAGAAACAAGCATGAAAGGTATTTTAGACTATACAGAAGACGCTGTAGTATCTAATGATTTTATTGGCGATAAGCATACCTCTATTTTTGATGCTTCAGCTGGGATTGCATTGTCAGATACATTTGTAAAACTCGTATCATGGTATGACAACGAAATGGGTTATTCAAACAAGGTACTTGACCTTGTGACCCACATTTCAAAATAAATAAAACGATGTGATAGAGCCACTTACTCATGATAGGGTAAGTGGCTTTTTTTATATCCAAAACATACAACCTTAAGGATGACCAATGACTCACTTCTCTCATGCTTCAGTTCCACTCGTCCATTTAACGCTAGGTGAAAATACCTGTGTAGTCAGTTTATTTGGTGGGCATGTGTTATCTTATACACAATCAGGCGTTGAAAAACTGTTTATGAGTAAGCAAGCTAAACTCGACGGTTCGCGTCCGATACGAGGTGGTATCCCGGTTTGTTGGCCTTGGTTTGGCCAGCTCCACCCCGATATTAACGAGCATAAACTTGCTCATGGTTTGGTCCGTCAGCAATTATGGGAGCTCGATGCTAAAGTCAGCACAACTAAAAGCGTGAGTATTACATTAAGCCCTACTGACCTAACCCATCCATTATGGCCGCAAGGGTTAACCTGTCAATTGATAATCACGCTAACACACGACCATCTTGAGGTAAAATTACTATCCCATAACAAAGGAGAAAAACCGGTTCCCTTGTCATGTGCGTTACATAGTTATTTCGCAATTGATGATCTTCCAGAAACAAGCTTATCAGGTATTACAGGTGAGTATTCTGATAATGCTAATGAAGGGGCAATAGGCAGTACTCCTGAAACTTATCGATTCACGGGAGAGGTTGACCGGATACATCCTAATACTGATAATATATTAAGTACCGATATATATCATAAAGATCGCCCCATCACTGCAATCACTCATGCAGGGCATGATTCATTAGTGATCTGGAATCCTTGGAGGAATAAGAGCCAGAGTTTTGTTGATTTCGCAGATGATGAATACTTACAAATGATTTGTGTTGAAACGGCGCTCACACAACATTTTGAATTAGCACCGCATAATCATCATCAATTAATTCAAACGATAGCCTAGCAGGATTCACCTTCCAGGATATGATAGTCTAACATTGTGGTTGTCGGTTCTTTACTTTTAAATAAATGGGCGGCCATGCGCCCTTTTTCCGTACTATTTTGATAGACAGTAGACAAAATAGGATGGTGTCGTTTAGTTTCTTCAATTCCGTCAAAGCCAACAATCTTAACTTGCTCAGGGACTTTCACACCAGCACTGAGTAATTCCTTCAAAATCGACAAGGCAATCAAATCTGACATACATAATATCGTGTTAGGTAACCGTTCTCTATCAAGGATGTCAAGAGCGGCTTTTTTAGCATGTTCTTGAGTACTTTCAGGCACGTTCCATACAAGTGATGTGTCTAATTCTATGCCAAGCTCACTCATGGCTTTCAAGTATCCCTCATAACGCTTATAGCCAACTGAAGTCGCGACATTTGCTAAGGAAGTATTGTTAACTCTCGTTGTAACTTCATCATTAGTAATACGTAAACCGACAATAGCTACCGAATCATTAGGTGTCAGAGCCTTTAACGCAATTTCATAAGCGGCTTGATAATTATCTACACTCACAGAGGCTCTATCTTGAATTTCAAAATCAACCGTAATCACTTTTTTGGGACAACGTTCCAGTTCTTTAAGTAACGTTGAGTTTCTAGGCGTACCGTAACAAATAAATCCATCAACAAAATCAATCACCGAATTTATCGATGTCGAACTACCAGAAAAAAGTAACAAGTGTGAATCATGTTCTTTAACAATTTCAGAAACGCCACGAATGAAGGAGGAAGCCACAGGGTCGCTGATCATATAGTCAATACTATCAGCTAATACTAACGCAATAATACCTGAACGTCCGCGACGTAAAGACTGCGCCGCTTTATTTGGTCCAAAGTACCCTAGTTCCTTACATGCAGAGAGGATCTCTTCGCGTTTAACCTTCGACAGTTGATCCGGACGGTTAAACGCATTTGAGATAGTTGCAGTACTAACGTTCAGTTGCTCAGCAATTGAACGTAGTGTATTAGATTTAGTTTTCACAGCAAGATTAATAATATGTTAAAAAAATGTATACTATCATTATGCTGTATAAGTTCAACCAAAACTTAATCGATTAAGCGATTTACCTAAATTTTAGCACCATCTACAGCTTCTTTAGCTAGTTGTGTAATCCCAGCCCAATCGCCGTTTTTCACTAGGTCATCTGGTACAATCCACGATCCACCCACACATGGAATATTTGGTAAAGCCAAGTAATTTTTATAATTCGCTAAGCTAATACCACCAGTGGGGCAAAATACCATATCAGGGAACGGACCACTGATGGACTTAATCGCTTTGATACCACCTACTGCTTCAGCTGGGAAGAATTTAAGGTGTGTATAACCGGCATCTTTTCCCTTCATTAAATCGGATGTCGAAGAAATACCAGGGATCAGAGGAATAGAACCTGCTTGACCTGCAGCTAATAATTCTGCCGTCATACCAGGACTAATCGCAAACTTAGCGCCAGCATCTGTCACGTCTTTAAGCTGCTTAGCATTCGTTACTGTACCAGCGCCTATCATAGAGTCAGGTAACGCTTGTGCAATCGCACGTATCGCATCTAATGCGACAGGCGTACGTAATGTCACCTCTAATACACTGATTCCGCCGGCAATTAACGCTTTTGCTAACGGCACCGCATCTTCAATATTGTGAATCACAATAACGGGAACGACGGGACTAGTGGCAAATACTTCAGCTGCCGTGGTTTGCCAATGTTGACTCATTATGGCGCACTCCTTAAATGTTGGTTGAGGTACGCTGCCGCACCAATTAGCCCATGGTCAGGCTCGTTAATAATAAAAGTAGGTATGTCTTTGACATAGCCTGAAATAGGAGGTTTCGCCTCAAAGCGTGCTCGGAATTTGCTGGCTTGTAAAAAATCAATGAATCGCGCAGCAATACCACCACCAATAAATACGCCTCCTGTAGTCGCCAAATTTATCGCTAGATTACCAGCGAAGGTACCCATGGCGTTGCAGAAGACGTCAAGCACTTCTACACAAATTTTACAGGAACCGGCCAATGCCGCCTCAGTGATGTCAGCAGCTTCAGTCAACACAGACTCTTGGCCATGATGCGCACACAAGGCTTCATAGATATTGACAATACCTCGTCCAGACATGACTTCTTCAGCGGTAACTCGACCTAATTTCTTATAGATATGTTGCCAAACAACCATCTGAGTCAGATCTACAGGTGCAAAATCAACATGCCCCCCTTCCCCATCAAGTGTTGTCCAGCCGGATGCATTATGGGTAAGATGTTCAACACCTAAGCCAGTACCAGGCCCAAATACGGCCCGATTGCCGTGAGGTTCAGCGTGCCCCGAACCAATTTGTATAATCTGCTCATCATTTAATACCGGTAATGAGTGAGCCACAGCGGTAAAGTCATTGATCACCAGCAAATGCTCTAGCGATAACGCCGTTTTGAGATCTTGGCAAGAAAAAGACCAATGACTATTAGAAAAATCAACCCAATCTTGATTGGCTGGCGCTGCTATAGCTAAACACACCGAAGTAAATTTAGCTTCTGGATAACTGGCAAAATAGTGTTCTAAAGCATCTTGAATGGTGGGGTAATCCGCCACCAAATATTTCTCTATGTTGATTAAGCCAGTATCTGTGACTTGGGCAAAACGTGCATTTGTGCCACCAATATCAGCAATTAACTTATGCGTCATGCAGATTTCCTTGTTCAGAAAATAATGCACATGCGCCTTCCTCTGCTCCAGACATAGCTAAACGCATAGATGCAAACATTTCACGCCCCATACCTTGTGCGTGTTTTGATAAATCAGCTGGCTTGTTTTCGCGTTGTGCTAATTCAGCGTCATCTACCAGTAAGTTCACCACACCGGTCTTAGTATCTAATTCAATGAGATCACCGTCTTGAACTTTAGCCAATAAACCACCCTTGTATGCTTCTGGAGTCATATGGATAGCAGCTGGGACTTTACCTGATGCACCCGACATACGACCGTCTGTAACAAGCGCGACTTTATAACCTTTATCTTGTAATACACCGAGAGGAGGCGTTAAACGGTGTAATTCTGGCATACCAATAGCTGAAGGCCCTTGGAATCGGACAACAACGATGCAATCTCGGTTTAATTGACCAGAATTAAACGCATCGTCTAAATCGAATTGGTCTTCGAATACAACCGCAGGTGCAGTAAAGGTACAATGTGGATTACGTAAGGCTGAAGTCTTCATGACTGCACGGCCTAAATTCCCTTCTAACACGGATAAACCACCATCCTGTTTAAACGGTTCTGCCACTGTTGCTACTACCGTTTTATCTAATGACGCAGATGGTCCATCCACCCATGATAACTCGCCATCGCGAACAACAGGCTCCTTGGTATACAAATCCAACCCTTCACCACAAATAGTTTTAACATCATTGTGTAATAATTGATTATCTAATAATTCTTTAAATAATAAAGACATACCACCAGCAGCAGTAAAGTGGTTGATATCGGCAGAGCCATTAGGGTAAATACGTGTGAGTAGTGGCGTTGCGCGCGATAAATCGGCAAAGTCATCCCAGTTAACAATAAATCCAGCTGCTCGAGCTACTGCAACTAAGTGCATCGTGTGATTCGTTGAGCCACCTGTTGCCAATAATGCAACAATCCCATTCACTACCGCTTTTGCATCAACAATATGACCAATCGGTGTATAGTTATCACCTAAATCAGTAATACGTGTAGCTTGCACCGCAGCTGCTTTCGTTAACGCGTCACGTAACTCAGTGCCAGGATTAACAAAACTAGAACCTGGTAAGTGTAAGCCCATCATTTCAACTACTAGCTGATTCGAATTAGCGGTGCCATAGAAGGTACAGGTACCGGCAGAGTGATAAGATTCAGATTCTGCTTTTAATAATTCATTGCGATCTGCCTTACCCTCTGCATAGGCTTGACGTACACGTGCTTTTTCTTTGTTTGGAAGGCCTGAAGGCATTGGACCGGCAGGCACAAATACTGTTGGTAAATGTCCAAAACTTAATCCACCAATTAAAAGCCCTGGGACAATTTTGTCACAAATCCCAAGCATCAAGGCTGAATCAAACATGTTATGCGATAAACCCACCGCTGTAGACATTGCAATCACGTCACGACTCATCAAGCTCAAATCCATCCCTGCGTTACCTTGCGTGACCCCGTCACACATAGCAGGCACACCACCAGCAAACTGGGCGACTGAACCCACTTCATTGATCGCCGCTTTTAAAATCGCAGGGTATTCTTCATAGGGTTGATGTGCTGATAACATATCATTATATGATGATACAATCGCGACATTCGCTTTAACCATGCTCGTTAAATCTGCTTTATCAGCCTTACCACACGCAGCAAAACCATGGGCGAGGTTACCACATGATAATGAACCACGGTGTGGTCCTTGAATACGTGCAGCTTCTATTTTTGCAAGATAAGCTGCTCGTGTTGTTTGGCTACGCTCAATAATACGTTGAGTGACTTCATTAATTAAACTATTCATGATTAAATTTCCTATGGTGCCCACATTAGCTGTACGTTAGCTCTTTCTAAGACAGCTTTTATTGGCATTTCTGATTCGGTACTTTCTAATGCTTTAGCGATAACGGCTTTTTTGGATTCACCCGTTGAATGCAAGAAGATGTTACTGGAAGCTAACAGCGCAGGTAAAGTCAATGACATACGTTGGTGGGGCGCCGTAGTAGGCTGAACTGCAATATATTTTTTACCTGAATTAAGATCTAAGCCAGCTTGAAGTTGTTCTGAACATGGAAATAGCGATGCAGTATGGCCATCCTCACCCATTCCTAAAATAAGCACATCGAATGGCATTTGCACATCGCTTATTGCAGCTTCACAAGCCTCAACAGCATCAGCCGCATTGGCAACGTCATGCTTTAAGGAGATGAAAGTGGCTTTACTTGCGTTATTCACCAACAAATGTTCATGAACTAATTTGTCATTACTCGCATCATCTGTCACATCAACCCAGCGGTCATCAGCAAGACTAATAGTGACTTTATCCCAGTCAATATCAGCAATAGATAGCTGAGCAAACAAAGGCTTAGGAGTGTTCCCACCGCTGACGATGAGGCTTGCATTACCTTTTTGCACAATGGCATTTTGTAATATATCGGTAATTTTTGTTGCAAACTCTGTGTTTAATGCATCTTTTGATACAAATTCATGCGTTTGTAATGACATAATATTGTCCTATTTCACTGCTTTTGATTGATACCAAGCACGACCTTCTTTCGCTAAAAGACCTATCGAGTTGACCGGTCCCCACGTTCCCGCTTGATATTGTTCAGGAGGCTCATTACTGTTATTCCAAGCGTCAATAATAGAATCGACCCAAGACCAAGCTTGTTCAACTTCATCACGGCGGACGAACAATGCTTGGTTACCTAACATTACTTCTAATAATAACTTTTCATAAGCATCAGCAATGCGTTCGCCTTGGAAAGCTTCTGAGAAACTTAAGTTTAAATATGATTTTTGCAAATCCATAGAGCCAGAGGTAGTTAAACCTGGCACTTTATTCATCACCGTAACTTCAACACCTTCATCAGGCTGAAGACGAATAACCAGTTTATTAGGAGGTAAGTTAGCAAAACTATCACCAAAAAGATTATGGGGCTGGCGCTTGAAGTAGATCACTACTTCAGATGTTTTAGCTGGCATACGTTTACCGGTTCTTAAGTAAAAAGGTACACCTGCCCAACGCCAGTTATCAATTTCAGCCTTAATCGCCACGAATGTTTCCGTACGAGAACGTTCATTAGCGTCAGGTTCATCTAAATACCCAGGCACTTCCACTCCATTCACAAATCCACCGATGTATTGACCACGAACTGTAGATTGCTGGTAGTTTGATTGATTAATTGGGCGTAATGCTTTTAACACTTTTAATTTTTCATCACGGATACTATCAGCATCCAGTGTTGTGGGTGGTTCCATGGCTACTAAGCTCAGTACCTGAAGTAAATGATTTTGCACCATATCGCGCATTTGACCTGCGTCATCAAAATAGCCCCAACGGCCTTCAATCCCAACAGACTCGGCCACGCTGATTTGTACGTGATCGATACAATTATGATCCCAGTTTGTTGCAAATATTGAATTAGCAAAACGCAAAGCAATTAAGTTAAGGACGGTTTCTTTACCTAGGTAATGGTCAATGCGGTAGATTTGGTTTTCATTAAAATATTCCGCGACTTCATCATTAATCGCTTTAGATGTTTCTAAATCGTTGCCAATCGGTTTTTCTAACACGACTCTTACAGTTTCATCGATAATGTTAGCCGAGTGTAAGCCTCTACAAATATCACCAAAAATAGCAGGAGGAGTGGCGAAATAACACACCATGATACGACTATCATCTACATGAGATAAGAATCCTTTGTAGTCTTCAGGTTCTTTCATGTTGACTTGTAAATACTCTAACTTAGCGCAAAAACGTGACCACGTTTCAGGACAAATTGCTTCCTTGGTGAATTTCTCGATATTCTCTTTCACCATATCTTGATATTCAGTTAAAGATGATTCATTTCGTGCAACACCGATAATTTTTGATTCAGCATGCATCAAATTTGCTTTTTCTAATTCATATAGAGATGGGAGAAGTTTGCGGCGAGCAAGGTCACCGGCAGTACCGAATAAAACAAAATCTACGGGTTCAAAAGATGTATTTAACACTGATATCAACCTTATTAAGTTTAGGAAAAGTAATATATTAACATATTACTTTTCAATATTATTTGAAGATTCTACTCAACTTTGTAGTAAAATTACAACTTTACTTACCAAATAATCGTTTTTATTTACTTTTTTGCTAGTTTTGACAATAAATTCTGTAATTAATTACAAAAATAAGAGTATACTGAACACAAAGCCGACAATAACAATATTAAATAAAAGGCTATATTGAACAACAGCTTGAGCATATATATATGAACATCCTTGATAAAATTACACGCAACAATGCACTTTTCAGTAAATCAGAAAAGAAAGTAGCAGCCGCTATTTTAGCAAACCCTCAAAATGCAATACATTCGAGTATTGCTACTTTAGCTAATTTATCAGACGTCAGTGAGCCCACTGTTAATCGTTTTTGTCGACGGTTAGATACTAAGGGCTTTCCAGATTTCAAACTTCATCTTGCCCAGAGCTTAGCTAACGGCACACCCTACGTAAATCGTAACGTAGATGAAAATGATGGGCCTGAAGAGTACACTAATAAGATTTTTGAATCGACTATGGCTGCACTGGATATTGCTAAACAATCTGTTGATATCAATACCATCAATCGTGTCGTTGATTTGTTAACACAGGCACGTAAAATTTCTTTTTTTGGGTTGGGTTCATCTGCCTCTGTCGCGCATGATGCATTAAATAAATTTTTCCGTTTTAATGTCCCAGTCGTGTATTTTGAAGATATTGTTATGCAACGTATGTCGACGATGAACAGTGGTGATGGGGATGTGATTGTCTTGATATCACATACTGGACGTACCAAATCTCTAGTAGAAATAGCACAAATAGCGCGAGCCAATGATGCGACAGTGGTGGGGATCACTGCCAAAGATAGTCCGCTGGGTCGAGAATGCAACTATGTACTGTCGCTTGATGTACCTGAAGATACCGATATGTATATGCCAATGGCTTCTAGGATTGCTCAATTAACGTTAATCGATATCCTCGCGACAGGCTTTACATTAAGGCGTGGAAACAAATTCAGAGAAAATTTAAAACGGGTTAAAGAGTCGCTTAAAGATTCTCGTTTTTCACAAAAATAAATAGACTCTCTACTTATAATTGAAAATTAATTACGTAATAAACAAACAAAATAGCCAAATTATCGCAATTTTGTAATATAATTACCTTAAGTTAACCATTTTAAAATGATAAACACCGACAAACGGTGCAAGGAAATATATGACAGCGCAACGTAGAACCAAAATTTTAGCCACATTAGGTCCGGCCACTGACAGTACAGAAATGCTTGAGCAACTTATTGCTGCAGGCGCTAATGTTGTTCGCATGAACTTTTCTCATGGTACTGCAGAAGATCATATTCAACGCGCTCAACGAGTTCGAGCTGTAGCAGCTAAGCTAAACACATATGTTGGTATTCTAGGTGATTTGCAAGGTCCTAAAATTCGTGTCAGTAAGTTTGCTGAAGGCCCAATTTATTTATCTTTAGGTGACAAATTTACGTTGGACGCAGCCCAAGATAAAGACAGTGGAACACAAACCAGTGTCGGTATCGATTACAAAGCGTTACCTGAAGATGTCAATCCAGGTGATGTACTTTTACTTGACGATGGTCGTGTTCAACTGATCGTTGACAATGTTGAAGGCTCAAAAATCCATACCACGTCAGTGTCGCCGGTAAATTATCCAATAACAAAGGGATTAACCGTCAAGGTGGTGGCTTATCAGCAGCAGCGTTAACTGATAAAGATAAAGAAGACATTAAAACAGCAGCAGCCATTGGTGTTGACTACCTCGCTGTCAGTTTCCCTCGTAATGGTGCAGACTTAGATTATGCTCGTGAGTTAGCCGAAGCCGCTGGTTGTTTCGCAAAAATTTGTGCCAAAGTAGAGCGTGCTGAAACTGTTGCAACAGATGCAGCAATTGACGATATTATTTTAGCATCCGATGCTGTAATGGTTGCTCGTGGTGATTTAGGGGTAGAAATTGGTGATGCTGAATTAGTCGGTGTACAAAAGAAACTTATCTCTCGTTCACGTCAACTCAATAAAATCGTTATAACTGCGACACAAATGATGGAATCGATGATCGAAGCACCATTACCTACTCGTGCAGAAGTGATGGATGTAGCGAACGCCGTATTAGATGGTACTGATGCAGTCATGTTATCAGCAGAAACCGCAGCGGGTAAATTTCCTATTGAAACAGTAGCAGCCATGGCGCGAGTATGTGAAGGTGCTGAAACTCACCCGAGTGTAAATGTGTCTAATCACCGTTTAACGCAAGAATTTGATAATATTAGTGAAGCGACTGCCATGGCGGCGGTATATGCAGCTAACCATTATAAATCCATTAAAGCGATTGTCGGGTTAACGGAATCAGGTTCAAGTATTAAACTGATGTCACGTATCACTACATCTTTGCCTATTATTGGTATGTCACGACACACAGATACACTCAATATGATGGCGTTATATCGCGGAGTAACCCCACTTCGTTTTGATTCAACAGCATCTAAACAGGGTCAAATTACCTCTGATGTAGTTGAGCACCTGAAAAATGAGGGTGTATTAGAAGTCGGTGACCAAATCATCTTTACTTATGGTGACCAAATGGAAACGATTGGTGCAACCAACACCTGTAAGATTGTCACCATTAGTTAATTAGACTAAATAGATAATTAATTAAAAAATATCTTGCCATAAAAGTGACCTTGTAGTTCACTTGTTAAGTAACAATTATTTAACATTTGAACAAAAACAATAATAAGGACGCTTTTATGGCATATGCCTTAACTTCTGATAAACCTTTCGATATTATCATTTATGGCGCCACCGGCTTTACCGGTCAACTCGTCGCAGAATACTTTCATTCTTACTACGCAAACAGTAGCGTTAAATGGGCAATTGCTGGTCGCAGTGCTGAAAAATTAGCGCAGATTAAACAAACACTAGCACTTCCAGATGACTTACCCATGCTAGTGGCTGACAGTCATGATGAAGATGCTCTTCGTGAATTAGTCACTCAGACTAGAGTTGTGATTACCACTGTAGGCCCCTATCAATTATATGGAGACACCCTAGTCTCTCTCTGCGCAGAATTAGGAACGGATTATGTCGATTTATGTGGTGAACCATCTTGGATGCGCCAAAAAATAGACGCTTTATCCGATATGGCGCATGATTCAGGTGCTCGCATCGTGTTTTCTTGTGGATTTGACTCTATACCATTTGATTTAGGGGTATTTTATCTACAAGAACATATTCAACATTACACCGCTAAAACCTTACCCAAAGTGCAATGTCGTGTTCGTGCAATGAATGGAAAATTTTCAGGGGGTACCGCTGCCAGTTTACAAGCGACAATGAAAGCAGCAGCCAGTGATCCTACTATTTTAGGTTACCTAAAGGACCCCTTTTCATTAGCTAATGGCTTTACTGGCCCAGAACAACCAGCAGGTGATCAACCTTATTTCGATGACGATTTACAGAGCTGGGTCGCCCCTTTTATTATGGCGACGATTAATACAAAAAACATTCATCGCTCTAATGCACTATTAGACCACTTATACGGCGAAGACTTTGTGTACGATGAAATGATCCTCACAGGGCCCGGTGAACAAGGTGAAAAAATGGCTAACTTTGTCGCTAGTGATAATTCATTAGCTGGTAAAGATGCGCCAAAACCGGGAGAAGGGCCTAATAAAGAGGAACGTGATAATGGTAGTTACGATTTAATGTTTATCGCTCAGGGGAATAATGAGCGCTATGTCGCAAGTGTCAGTGGCACAGAAGATCCTGGCTATGGTTCAACTTCAAAAATGCTCGCCCAAAGCGCCATGTGTCTAGCATTTGACGATTTAGCGACCCTCGGTGGCGTGTATACACCAGCGCCAGCAATGGGTGAAGCACTTATTGAACGTTTACAAAAACACGCAGGCCTGACGTTTAGCATTGGATCTTAATCGTATTTCAACACCAGGTAGCACACTTCCCATTGGTCGATTATGACCAATGGGTAAAGTATGTATCACTGGCAATCCTTGGTTTTGGCATAGGTTTCATCTTACTGCTACCCAAATATAAGAAGCCCACAATTTCATCTTGTGCCGCTAGATTAAACGACGCTTTAACAAATGGGCATTGGGCATAGCTCCCGCTGCGCCAAATACCGGCAAAACCTTGAACCAGCGCAGCCATTTGCATAGATTGAACGGCACACGCGGTTGCAGCGATTTGCTCTTCTCTGGGAACTTTTTCATGTTCAACATATTTCGCAATCGCCACAATTACCATGGGTGCGCGATGCGGCAATTGTAAAGCACGGTCAATACTTTCCTGCCCCTTGCCAGATTTAAGCGCTGAATCTTTAAATATCTCACCTAGCTTAGATAACCCCTCATCAGTACAAACAATGAATTCCCAAGGTTTTAGTCCCGCATGGTCTGGGGCTCTGAGCGCTGCCTGTTTAATATTTTCAAGCGTCATCCCAGAAGGAGCAGGCTGTGTTAAACGAGGTTGAGAATGACGGGTTAACAACAATGTTAAAGCATCCATGGTCTTCCTTAAATAAACGTGTGCAATGTTACCTAGTATACAGAATATCAATGATAAAGGCCCAGTATC
>NZ_DS989812.1:193639-264537 GCF_000155775.1 Glaciecola sp. HTCC2999 | reverse complement strand
TTTGACGAATTTGTTTCTGAACCTTTTGGTGGCGAAAGTGCCCCTAGCGAAATACTGGATCGTAATGTAGTCAAAGCATTAGATAATGCTAAGCAAGATAAACGTATTGCTGCGCTAGTACTTGATTTAAGTTATTTCGGTGGTGGTGGTCTACATAAATTACGCACCGTGGCCGCAACAATTGATGACTTTAAAACGTCTGAGAAACCGGTTATTGCGATGGGTGATTACTTCTCTCAAAGCCAATATTATTTAGCTGCACATGCTGACAAAATTTACCTTAACCCTGAAGGCGGCATGTTATTTGAAGGTTACAGCCGTAATCGCATGTATTACAAAGAAGCCATTGAAAAACTCAAAGTCAAAACCCACGTGTTTAAAGTGGGTACTTTCAAATCTGCTATTGAACCTTACATCCGCAATGACATGTCTGATGCAGCACGTGAAGCTAACGAAGCATGGTTATCGGTTTATTGGGATCAATACAAACATGACGTTGCCGCGGCGCGTAATATTGATGTAGATAATTTTGATGACACAGTGGCTAATTTTATGCCTAAGTTTGAAGCTGCTAATGGTGATTTAGCACAATATGCGCTGCAAAACGGCTGGGTAGATGAACTAAAAACACGTGAACAAATGCGTCAAGACATGATTGACTTAGTCGGTGAAAGTGACAGTGGCAATGGTTATAAAGGGGTTACCTATAGCGAATATTTACAAAAAATAAATCTTCCATTCCCAAAAACTGTTAAAGGTGATGCGATTGCCGTTGTGGTGGCAAAAGGCACCATACTTGATGGCACACAATCACCAGGTACTATTGGTGGTGACTCGACAGCACGATTATTACGTAAAGCGCGTTTAGATGATAATGTTAAAGCTGTCGTCATGCATGTTGATTCACCAGGTGGAAGTGCATTTGCTTCTGAAATCATTCGCCAAGAAGTCGAAGAATTACGTCATGCAGGTAAGCCAGTGGTCGCATTGATGGGCACCTATGCAGCATCAGGTGGTTATTGGATATCTGCAAGTGCTGATAAAATCATTGCTTCCCCGAGTACAATCACTGGCTCTATTGGTATTTTTGGTATGCTAATGACATATGAAGAATCTTTAGCTTATTTAGGTGTATATAGTGATGGTGTTCAAACGACAGAGTTTGGATTTAATTCTCTTGCAAAGACATTACCAGATAGCTTGGGTAATCTTATTCAGCGCAATATTGAGCGAGGATATGAAAAATTCATAACCTTAGTGGCTGAGAATCGTAATATGACACTCGAGCAAGTAGATTCTATTGCTCAAGGGCGTGTATGGATTGGCACTACTGCGCTTGAACTAGGGCTGGTGGATGAATTAGGCACACTAAATGAAGCCCTATCATCAGCAGCTGAATTAGCCGAATTAACAGACTACGAAGTGACTTATATTGAGCGTACGTTATCGCCTAAAGAGCAATTTATCCAAGAGTTGCTCCGCAATGCGTCAGTATGGTTAGTTAATACACAAGTTGATCAATCCAATAGTCCGCTGGTTGGGTTAATCCGCTCCGTAGTAAAAGATATCAATGGCATTACACGTTTAAATGATCCCAAAGCAACGTATGCCTTGTGCTTAGAGTGTCAACTTTAGGAATAAAATAGTATCATCTTGGTGAACGCTCAGTAGTATATGCTCTGGGCGTTTTTTTTGACTGCAATTTAACGGGTAACAACGCAATTTCATGGCTTATTTACCAAACGAACACCTACAAATAGCTCAACGTATTGATGATCTCATCAAGCAAGCACAGCAATATTTTAATCGTCAGTTCCCCTCACCTACTTTGCACTGGTTTTCAAGTGGCACAAAAGCCGGTTATGCCGTATTAAACCACAACACACTTCACCTACACGAACAACTTTATTCTGAACATCATGCATATTATTGGTCAGACGTTATCCCTCATGAACTGGCACATTTGATTACTTATCATGTATTTGGACAGGTCAAACCCCATGGCAAAGAATGGCGTTCGGTGATGAAATATGTATTTGATGTATTGCCCACCACCACCCATCAATTACCGGTTAATCATCTGCGCAGAGTTAGGCAAGTCACATATCAGTGTCAGTGTGGCACGATCGAATTATCGATGATTAGGCATAATCGTATTGTTCAAGGTAAGCAAACATACCGCTGTAAAACATGCGGAGACACATTACAACAGCAAGTGGTTTAAGATAAGTAGTCATCCGGATGGAAATAGTTTAAAACCAACGCTCAGTGAATGCGTTATCCAAGTCATCGAATGCCATTTTCAAAAGCGCCGCTAACTCCATATATCTAGGTGCCTTTCGTGTTTGCGGTAAAGTACAGCCTTGTTCTTGCATTTTTTGGCGTATATCAACATACCATGCATGTAAGCTAGGCGGTAACGCTTGGTTAGCACGATGCCCTAACCAGATTTGACCTTGCAAAGGAATAATGAAAAACATCCCCCCCATCGCAAGTGCTTGTGGTAAATAAGTCATTGAATGATTATTAACCAACAATATAATAGTAAAAATCCCAAGTGCTGGTAATACTTTCATCGCAAATTTAGTGGCGGTGATCACTCTGCACTCAGGAAATAAGCTATATAGCTCCCGTTTGAGTGGCCAAGTTTTCATATACGTATGCCCATCTTTGACCATAGTGGCAATAGATAATGACATTCCGCCCCCTTAAAATCTGTCTAATGAATGTTTACTATACTAAATAATTACGTAGTTAGGTAACATGCAGTTTACTAAAATGGAAATTAATAGATAAAGTCCATTTGGAAACATCTTTAACCTTGAATAATCATCTAGTGACACAACATATATAACAACAACATTTTTTGGCCTATCTAGGTCTTATTGGAGAACTCAATGTCTGAAAATAGACACGTAAAATTGCTTATATTAGGTTCAGGACCTGCTGGCTATTCTGCAGCGGTTTATGCAGCTCGCGCAAATTTAAACCCAGTTTTATTGACCGGGATCCAACAAGGTGGTCAGTTAACGACAACAACTGAAGTAGAAAACTGGCCTGGAGATCCAGAGGGATTAACTGGTCCAGATCTTATGGTACGTATGCAACAACATGCGGAAAAATTCGATACTGAAATCATTTTCGACCATATTAACAAAACTGATTTATCCAAACGCCCTTTCACGTTAACCGGTGATAATGGTACTTACACTTGTGATGCACTTATTATTTGTACTGGTGCATCAGCTAAATACTTAGGCTTAGAGTCTGAAACAGCGTTTCAAGGTAAAGGTGTTTCTGCATGTGCTACATGTGATGGTTTCTTTTACCGTAACCAAAAAGTAGCGGTTGTTGGTGGTGGTAATACTGCTGTTGAAGAAGCGTTATACCTATCAAATATTGCTTCTGAGGTTCATGTAATTCATCGTCGTGATAGTTTTAGAAGTGAGAAAATTCTTTCTGATCGTTTACTTGAGAAAGCGAAAAACGGCAATGTGGTATTACACTTTAACCGAACACTGGATGAAGTATTAGGTGATGAAATGGGTGTGACACATATTCGTGTTGCTGATACTCAATCTGATGCCAAAGAAGATATCGAAGTAATGGGTTTATTCATTGCCATTGGCCATAAACCTAATACTGATATTTTTGAAGGTGAACTTGAAATGAAAGATGGTTACATCAAAGTTCAGTCAGGCACCGAAGGTAATGCAACACAAACGAGTGTTGAAGGTGTATTTGCCGCAGGTGATGTGTCTGACCATATCTATCGTCAAGCAATTACTTCAGCAGGAACCGGCTGCATGGCTGCATTAGATGCTGAAAAGTACCTAGACTCACAAGAGTAAGCATAAAAAGCGAGCGATGAGCTCGCTTTTTTCATTCCAAACATGATTACCCTACCCGAACTAGCTCACTACTCGACTGACTTTCCTGATCCTGCTCAAGCACTTACTGAGCCCAACGGGTTGCTTGCCTTTGGTGGTGATTTGTCTGTAGAACGTCTTGAAAACGCATATCGCAGAGGGATATTTCCTTGGTTTAGTGCCAACGAACCCATTTTGTGGTGGTCTCCAGACCCGCGTGGAGTGCTCCCATTAGATGCACTATATATTAGTAAAACGACGCGTAAGTGGCTGAATAAATCACAACATTCTATTACAATTAACCATGCTTTTGACGCCGTCATCACAGCATGTGCTGCCATCCCTAGAGGTCCCATTGTACATGACGATGGCAGTATTGTAGAAAACGGTACCTGGATCACGCAAACCATGGTAAATGCTTACCAGTCTCTGCATAAAGCTAAATTAGCCCACTCTATAGAGATCTGGGATCCATCAGGTCAATTAGTCGGTGGTTTATATGGCATAGGACTTAACGGTGTGTTCTGTGGCGAGTCTATGTTTCATACCCAAGCAAACACGTCAAAATTAGCATTTATCGCGCTAGTTCATCATATGCAACAATATAATGGCGCATTTATTGATTGTCAGATGCAAAATCCGTATCTTGCATCGATGGGCGTAATAGAAGTCTCTCGACACGACTATTTAAAGCAGCTTCATTCAGCAACAGATATGGTGATGCCATCAGATATGTGGCAACCACAAGGAATTATATTGTGAAATTTGGTGTTACCCAACCGTTTGACTGCAGTTATTTACCCGACAAACAAGAACAGTTACTCATATATGTGCCAGCAGAAAAGGAATCAAAAGTCCCTTATTCACATCTTATCCAAGCTGGTTTTCGTCGTTCCGGCGAGCAAATTTACCGTCCTCATTGCCCAACTTGTCAAAAGTGTCAGTCTATACGAGTCGATGTCAGACAATTCAAACCCAGTAAAAGCCAGAGACGTATTTTAAATAAAAATGCTGATGTTCAATGTCGCATCGTTGAATATGGCTCAACATATTTCAATCAACAACTTGCACAATATTTTGATTTATATAGCCAGTATATTTGTGCACGTCATCAAGATGGGTCCATGTATCCGCCCAATGAAGATCAGTTTACTGATTTTATTTATTCGCAATGGCAAGCTCCCTTATTGTTAGAAGCAAGCCTTAACGGAGAAGTGATTGCAATCGCCGTGACCGATGAAACTGAGACCGGTTTCTCAGCCTTTTACACTTTTTTCTCCCCTTTTATGCCACAACGTTCTATCGGCACTTATATGATCCTAAAACAAATAGAATATAGCCTTAAGTATGACTACGACTATTTGTACTTAGGCTATCAAATTGATGAATGCCGTAAAATGAACTATAAAAGTGCTTTTGTTCCTAACGAACGTTTTAATGGTGAACTTTGGGTCGAGGGAAGTAAAAAATAACAGGTATTGCTTTACAGTTCATCGTTTTTTCTGTATTGTCTGCGCGTCAAATTAGCATCATTAAAGGTATTTCCCAAAAAATGGCAAAAGAAGATTGTATTGAAATGGAAGGTACTGTGTTAGATACACTACCTAACACTATGTTCCGTGTTGAATTAGAAAATGGTCACGTAGTGACAGCTCATATTTCTGGTAAGATGCGTAAAAATTACATCCGTATTTTAACCGGTGATAAAGTCACTGTTGAAATCACCCCTTACGATCTATCTAAAGGCCGCATCATTTACCGTGCGCGTTAATAACGATTAATTATTATTGATGATTTTCAAATGGGTTTATTTTGAAAAATTCAGTAATAAACACACATAAAAAAACCGACGTTAATGTCGGTTTTTTTATGTCTGGCTCTCTATTCTTCAGCAGTTGAAACCACGTCAGGTTGTTCGGCTGAAGCATAATTGAATGTCAATTTATCATCTTTGATATCAACAGAAACAGCGCCACCGGCAGTCAAAGAACCGAATAGCAGCTCATTAGCCAGCTCTTTTTTAACCTTCTCTTGGATCAATCGTCCCATTGGACGAGCCCCCATTGATTTATCATAGCCTTGTTCTGCTAACCAATTACGGGCTTCTTGTGAAACCTCTAAAGCGACACTCTTAGCATCAAGCTGAGCTTGTAACTCAATCAAGAATTTATCTACTACTTGTAAAATCACGTCTCTTTCCAAATGGTTAAACCAAATTATACCATCAAGACGATTTCTAAATTCCGGTGAAAAGACTTTATTAATGGCTGATAAAGCATCATGAGAATGATCTTGTTGTTTAAATCCAATCGATTTACGCACTGTTTCTTGGACGCCGGCATTGGTCGTCATCACTAACACCACATTGCGAAAATCAACTTTACGACCATTATTATCGGTTAACGTGCCATGATCCATCACTTGTAAGAGGATGTTATAGATATCGCTATGCGCTTTTTCAATTTCATCCAGAAGGACGACAGAATAAGGATTTTTAATCACGGCATCCGTCAATAAACCACCTTGATCAAACCCAACATAACCTGGAGGTGCGCCAATTAACCTTGAAACGGCATGACGCTCCATATATTCAGACATATCAAAACGCACAAGCTCAACACCCATTATCTTAGCAAGTTGTGCCGTCACTTCCGTTTTACCTACCCCTGTTGGGCCGGCAAATAAAAAGCTTCCAATCGGCTTTTGCTCAGTGCCTAACCCTGAACGCGATAAATGAATCGCATCGGTCAGTGTTTCGATCGCTTTATCCTGACCAAAAACAACTATTTTTAAGTTACGCCCTAAATTCTTTAATACTTCCATATCTGATGCTGATACTGATTTTTCAGGAATGCGGGCAATCTTAGCTATAATTTTTTCTATATCTAATTCGTTAATTTCTTCCACACGTTCATTTTCAGGTAACAAACGACGTGACGCGCCGGCTTCATCAATAACATCGATGGCTTTATCGGGTAGTTGACGTTCATTAATGTACTTCGCAGATAATTCAGCAGCGGCTTGAATCGCTTTGTGTGTGTATTTCACACTATGATGTTCTTCATAACGTGATTTCAAGCCCATCAGAATTTTAGTGGTATCCGCAACACTGGGTTCCACTATGTCAACTTTTTGGAAACGCCGTGCCAGTGCTCTGTCTTTTTCAAAAATAGATTGATATTCTTGGTAAGTGGTTGAGCCCACACAACGTAATTCACCACTTGATAACTTAGGCTTTAGTAAGTTAGATGCATCCATCACCCCACCTGATGCAGCTCCTGCTCCTATAATTGTGTGGATTTCATCAATAAATAAAATAGCATCAGGATCATTACTCAGCTCTTTTAAAATACCTTTCAAGCGCTTTTCAAAGTCACCTCGATATTTAGTCCCTGCGAGCAAGCCACCCAAATCTAAGGAATAAACAGTACAAGAAGCTATCACATCGGGTACATCATCATTCACAATTCGATATGCTAATCCCTCTGCGATGGCTGTTTTACCTACACCGGCTTCACCGACTAATAACGGATTATTTTTTCGACGACGGCATAAAATTTGAATCGTTCTTTCCACTTCATGGTCACGTCCGATCAGCGGATCGACTTTCCCTTCTTTCGAATGCACATTGAGATTGGTTGTATATTGACTCAGCATCGATGCATTTTCTTCGCTTTCGCCGTTTTCTGCTTGAGTGTCTGATTCAGGTGATGGTTCATCGTCTAATTTGCTGACACCATGAGAGATAAAGTTGACGATATCTAATCGAGTGACATCTGATTTTTTAAGAATATAAACGGCTTGAGACTCTTGTTCACTGAAGATAGCAACTAACACATTCGCACCAGTAACTTCGGCTTTACCTGACGATTGAACATGGAATACTGCGCGCTGTAATACACGTTGAAATCCAAGTGTCGGCTGGGTTTCTTGAGAATTATCAGGATCATCAACCATTAATGGGGTCGTGTCTTGAACAAAATTAGTGAGCTCGGTTCTAATCAGCTCAATATCTGCGTTACATGCTTGTAATGCTTCTAATGCAGCAGCATTATCTAATAACGCTAATAGTAAGTGTTCAACAGTCATAAACTCGTGTTTGTGCTGTCTTGCAAATATAAAAGCTTCGTTTAATGTTTGTTCTAAATCTTTATTCAACATGTAAATAACCTCAAAGGCCAAAAATTTTAAGCTTGTTCATAGGAACATAGCAATGGGTGTTGATGTTTCTGAGCGTACTGATTTACTTGCATCACTTTAGTTTCTGCAATCTCTGCGGTATATACGCCACATACTGCTTTGCCTTGATAATGCACGGTTAACATTACCTGGTTAGCTTTCTCCCCGTCCATGTTGAAAAAACGACATAACACTTCTACTACAAACTCCATCGGCGTGTAGTCATCATTATTTAATATTACTTTGTACATCGAGGGTGGTTGAACCTTTTTTTCTACCGATTCATTTATCTTATGCTCATCGATGGTACTGGTATTTTCTTTACTCATTATTTGTTTATATAACCTAATAGTAGACGTTAACTGATTATTTTCAATTATTTCTATGGACTAACCTTGACAGATCAACTACGTAATATCTACTTTTAAGTATAGATGTTTCTAGCTCATCGTCCAAAAATCATTACTCTAAATACAGTATGTATATTTATGTAATGGGGATTTTTCACTACAGATCAAGTTTAAAGGAAAGAGTATGGCTATCGGTAAAGTAAAATGGTTTAACAACACTAAAGGTTTTGGCTTTATTGTCCCTGAAGACGGTAATGAAGATATTTTTGCTCATTATTCCACTATTAAGATGGACGGGTACCGTGCCTTGAAGGCTGGCCAATCTGTTCATTATGATATGGTGCAAGGACCGAAAGGGTTACATGCTGAAAATATATCAATAAATGAGGATGTGGATAGTATGAACTAAGGCATTGCCTTTATTCATAAATGAGAATATTTAGATGGTGTGTGTTGATCGAGTGATGTTCTGTCAATCCAACGGACTTTATTGCTACTCTAATATACGATAACATTCACCATCTTTTAATGCCTACCTTATCAAGATGTATACTTTTGGTTTATGAAATTCTACCGCAACCATTCACAAAATAAGCGTGTTCGTCACACCAATAACGAAAAGAAACTCGTCGTATTATTTAATAAACCATTTAATGTGTTAACCCAATTCACTGATCAAGCAGGACGTCAGACGTTAAAAGATTACATCGATATCCCTAATATTTATGCCGCAGGCAGACTTGATCGTGACAGTGAAGGATTACTGGTACTGACCAATGATGGAAAATTACAGCATGCGCTCGCCCATCCGACCCAAAAAACAACCAAAACTTATTGGGTTCAAGTAGAAGGTGATATTACCGATGAGGCCATCGAGCAATTATCAAATGGGGTAAATCTTAAAGATGGTATGACGGCACCGGCAAAAGTAGAGAAAATGGCTGCACCTGCAATCTGGCCAAGAACCCCTCCCATTCGAGAGCGAGCTTCAATTCCCACTTCGTGGGTCAGTATTACCATTAGCGAGGGACGCAATCGACAAGTCAGAAGAATGACTGCACATGTCAACTATCCAACCCTGAGACTGATCCGTTATCGTGTTGGACAATGGACAATTGATAATATTGCAAATGGTGAATTTCAGATAATTTAGTTTGCAGGTGAAAGCTTAGTCAAGGATTGCTATAATAGCCCACATTGTAATCCCGCTTGTGTTAACCGAGATATTATCATTTTGAGCATGCCAATACCTGAACATATTATTCCTGCAGACACCAAAGTAATAGTAGGTATGTCCGGAGGTGTAGACTCCTCTGTTTCCGCTTATTTGTTGAAACAACAAGGCTTTCAAGTCGAAGGCGTTTTCATGAAAAACTGGGAAGAGGATGATAATGATGAGTATTGCGCTGCAGCTGAAGATTTAGCCGATGCGCATGCAGTGGCTGACAAATTAGGTATCACCTTACATAGCATTAATTTCGCGGCTGAGTATTGGGATAATGTATTTGAATATTTTTTAGCCGAATATAAAGCAGGCCGGACTCCCAATCCTGATATCATGTGCAACAAAGAAATTAAATTTAAAGCGTTTTTGGAATATGCGGCAGAAGATTTAGGTGCTGATTATATCGCTACAGGTCATTATGTTTCTCGCGCAAAAAATGGTGATAAATGGGAAATGTTACGTGGTTTTGATCAAAATAAAGACCAAAGCTATTTCCTCTATACTTTATCACATGAACATATTGCAAAAACCTTGTTTCCCATCGGACATTTAGAAAAACCAACAGTCCGAGAAATAGCTGAAGCACAAGGTTTAGTCACTCATGATAAGAAAGACTCTACGGGAATTTGTTTTATTGGTGAACGTAAATTCACCGACTTTCTAAGTCAATACCTCCCAGCGCAACCTGGTGATATTTATACCTTTGAAGGCGAAAAAATTGGTGAACACCAAGGTTTAATGTATCACACACTAGGTCAACGCAAAGGGCTGTTAATTGGTGGCACTCGTGATCATGGTGATGAGCCTTGGTATGTCGTCGATAAAGATATGACCAATAATCGCCTCATTGTTGGACAAGGTGCTAATCATCCTCGTCTATATTCCAATGGCTTAATCGCCAAACAGCTTGATTGGGTATCTCGTACTGCGCTCACCGAACCCACTCGTATGACCGTTAAAACCCGTTATCGTCAAGCTGATATTGATTGTATCGTCACGCCTATCGATGACGATAGTGTGGAAGTGATATTTGATACTCCCCAAAAAGCAGTAACCCCAGGACAGTCTGCAGTATTCTATCAAGGCCCAGTCTGTTTAGGTGGCGGGATCATAGAGAGTTATATTCGCTCATGAGTAATTTACATCCATTAATCGAACAACAACTCGCATTAGCTGGTGTGGTCCAGGCCGCACTCTTAGTCCAGCAAGTATCGCGCACAGGCACATGCGATGAAGCTGCATTTGAAGCAAGTATTTCCAGTATTTGTGTGACCGACCCTGACACACCACAACAAGTATTTGGTCAGTTAAGTAACCTAAAGATAGGCTTTACTGGTATTGCCGGGCAACTCAGTAATAAGGCCATAGCGAAAGATGCGGAAATTACCCGTTATATCGCGAGCATGCTTAGTTTGGAACGAAAACTAGCCGCTAAACCCAGTGTGCTGAACGATCTCGGTGTGCGTATTACCAATGTCCAGCGACAATTGGGTCATGTCGAATTTGAACATCAGCAAATACTATCATCATTAGCGAGTATTTATGTAGATGTGGTGAGCCCTCTAGCGCCCAAAATCCAAATTTCAGGTAATCCGGCACATCTCAAACAAGAAAGTAACCAACATAAAGTACGTGCGCTATTACTAGCGGGTGTACGAGCTGCAGTGATGTGGCGTCAAATGGGCGGTAAGCGCCGTCATATATTATTTAATCGTAAACGTATTTTGCGCAGTGCTAATTTAGCGCTCCAAGAAATACACTAAGCTTATTAGGAGCCTATTGTGGATCTATCGTTATTAACGGCTTTGTCGCCTGTAGATGGTCGTTATGCCAGCAAAACTGCCGAACTTCGTCCTTATTTTTCTGAATTTGGATTATTAAAGTACCGTGTTATCGTCGAAGTGCGTTGGTTACAAAAATTATCACAAACCGCTGGTATTACTGAAGTAGCGCCATTTTCAGCTGAGGCCAATGCAGTATTAAATAACATCGTAGACACTTTCAGTGAAGCCGATGCACAACGTATTAAAGATATTGAAAAAACGACCAATCATGACGTTAAAGCCGTTGAGTACTTTTTAAAAGAACAGGTTGCAGATACCCCAGAATTACATGCCGTTAATGAATTTATTCACTTTGCTTGTACTTCTGAAGATATTAATAACTTATCTCATGGACTGATGCTTTCTGAAGCACGTGATGAAGTGTTATTGCCATACCTTGACCAATTAATCAGTGAATTAAAACGTTTAGCTATAGAATACCGTAGTATTCCTATGATGGCCCGTACACATGGTCAGCCTGCTTCACCAACGACTATGGGTAAAGAAATGGCGAACGTGATGATGCGTTTAGAGCGTCAACGCACACAAATCGCAAATATTGATATGCTCGGTAAAATCAATGGTGCTGTTGGTAATTATAATGCCCACTTATCAGCTTATCCTGAAGTTGACTGGCACACATTATCAGAAGAATTTGTTACCGGTCTTGGTTTAACCTGGAACCCTTATACCACGCAAATCGAACCACATGATTATATTGCAGAGTTATTTGATGCTATCGCTCGCTTTAATACTATCTTAATTGACTTTGACCGTGACGTTTGGGGTTATATAGCATTAGGACACTTCAAACAAAAAACGATCGCTGGTGAGATAGGTTCTTCAACCATGCCACACAAAGTTAACCCAATCGACTTTGAAAACTCGGAAGGTAATTTAGGCATTGCCAATGCTTTATTTGCCCACTTAGCAACGAAATTACCCGTATCTCGCTGGCAACGAGATTTAACCGATTCTACGGTATTACGTAATCTTGGTGTGGGTATTGGCTATTCATTAATTGCTTACCAAGCCAGTTTAAAAGGAATTAGTAAACTTCAAGTTAACGAACCTAGCCTGCTAGCAGAACTTGATGATAATTGGGAGTTACTTGCTGAGCCGATTCAAACCGTCATGCGCCGATATGGTATTGAAAAACCGTATGAAAAGCTAAAAGAATTGACTCGTGGCAAAAAAGTCAATGCTCAAGTGATGGCTGAATTCATCGACAGTTTAGATATGCCAGATAATGTCAAAGCCGAATTGAAAAAACTATCCCCACAAACCTATATTGGTCAAGCAATCTCATTTGTTGATCAGTTGTCAAAATAGTTAACGACTCACCACCATTATTCTGCAATATCAGAGTAATGGTGGTTTATCCCATATCTATTCATAACATCTATCTCAATTAACCTAACATAAAATGTAATTTATTCAGTTTTACTCTCAAACTGTGCCATACTAGGTTAAATAAGCTTTCGTCTGTTTAAATGGACACCCTTCTTTTTTATCTAGGTTAACAATGTACACATTATCTGCTTTTTCTATCAAACACTTTCTAGCTGAAAACTGGCAACGTAAGCCTTGTGTTCTGCATAACGCCTTACCAAACTTCGAAGATCCACTCGATGAACATGATTTAGCCGGTTTAGCGCAAGAACAAGATATCGATAGTCGAGTGATCAGTCAAATGGATGGAGACTGGAAGGTGACTGAAGGACCTTTTACTGAGTTTGAAGACGTTTGTAAAGGCGCTTGGACACTATTAGTGCAAGGCGTCGATACACACATAGAATCTGCTTCACTTCTCATGAATGCATTTAACTTTATTCCACATTGGCGCATGGATGATTTACTAGTCAGCTATTCACAGCCTGGGGCCGGTGTGGGCGCACATATTGACCAATACGACGTTTTTATTGTGCAAGGAAAAGGAACTCGGCGGTGGCAAGTAGGTGACAAGAGTATGAAATATGCGAAATACTACCCTCACCCCAAATTGCAACAAATAGATGAATTTGAACCTATCATTGATGTCGAGTTACTCCCCGGAGATATACTTTATATCCCACCAGGATTTCCTCATAAAGGTCAATCAATCACTGAATGTATGAACTATTCCGTGGGATTCAGAGCCCCTGACCAGACTGAACTATTCCAAGCTATTGCCGATGATTTACTCGATTCAGATAAACTAACACGACGTTTTATCGATAGAAATCGCACCTATATCGACCGCCCTTCAGCAATTAGTCCAAAAGACATTATGTTGCTCAAACAACTTTTACAACAATATGTCACCAATACACAAATTGACCAAGTACTCACTCAGCATTTGTCCAAACAAAATGAATATTTAGATGCGTTTCCGTTAGAAACTCCATTGCCCAGTTCATACATTCTAGCATTAATTAATCAAGGCGTGACTTTACAACTCGCCTGTGGAGTAAGACCGGTATATCTAGACTATCAAGTTGATGATGAATTTATATTTTTTATTAACGGTCATAAATTTTCTACCAGTGCAACAGCTCGTTTAGAAACATCACGTTTACTAGACAACCATCAAACATTTATTAAATTTAATGCCGAATTGACACATGATTGGATTGAATTAATAAGAGAGTTAATTAACCTTGGTTATTTAGAAATTGTTGAAGAAGATTAAGATGGATTAATGAGATGACTTAAGGCTGAATAATCTAATCATTAACAGCCTTTAGTCACACCTTGATGGATCATCTTGATGGATGTGGATAGTGTGAATTTACCTTGTGCTAGCCCCAAAGATCATCACGTTCACTAAGCTGATGTAAGCTAATCGCTCTATCGGCTAACAGTTTTGCGTAATTTTCTTGAGTGTCATCTAACGTTTGGGTCTGCATAATATTTTCAGCTTTGAGCTGCCATGAGAGTGAGAAATGACGTAATGCACCTCTTACATCAGGTGCAACATCAAAAGGCACGTAGTCTGCAGGTAAATCGCCACTAAGGACCCAAAAGAATTTACCTTGTTGAGATTTAATTTTCCAAACCGCTACATATGGCGCTAAATAACGGCTAGCTTCTACCACCACTGATTCGAACAACACACCGTTCTGTGCTAAGTGAGCGTTAGCACGTTGAAATTGTTCACGTACCCAAGTGTCATGTTCAGCTTGTGTCATTGGTGTCGATTCATTAGATGTTTCGCTCATGTGCGTCCTCTAAATTTTATTATTGTTGATGCTAATCACAATGCTCAATCAAGATACAATGCGGTTTAACATTTGTAATGGGTGTACTGGCTTGTCTCCAGATAAACGAGCAACTTGGCTGCGACAAGAATACCCCGTCACTAAGCGTGCATCTTCTGGGTATTTAGCCACTGCACTTTCCCAACTCAATGCATAGATCCCTTGGCTATTCGCCAAATGTGAAGATTCATGTCCGTAAGTGCCCGCCATACCACAACATCCAACAGAGACAATATCTAACGGCACATTGAGTTTTCCAAAAATGACTTGCCACTGCTTCTCACTTAATGGCAATGCCGTTTTCTCTGTGCAATGAGTAAACAGTCCTAATGTGTGTGTTGGTTGATGAGATACCGATAACTGTGTTACCCCATCACTAGCATACTGACTGAGCCATTCATGCACAGCGAGCACACTGAATTCACCTCGTTTTTCTGCAAGTGTTTTAGTGTACTCATCACGATAGACCAGCAACAAAGAGGCATCAACACCCACCATCGGGATATCAAACTGAGCGATATCATTGAGAAAATCTGCAGTGGATTGAGCTGTACGGGCAAATTTATCTAAAAACCCTTTCACATGTTGGGGCTTACCATTTGGATTAAACGGTAACAGGATAGGATTAAATCCACATTTCGTCGCGAGTGCCATAAAGTCTGCGACAACACTTGCATCATAAAAACTAGTAAAGGGATCTTGGACCACCAACACTGTTTTTTCTTTTTGTTCTGGAGTCAAGGAGGCTAATCCCTGCATAGAAAATGATGTATAAGGTTTCACTTTATCAGACAACGTCGGCACCGATAACGTTGGCGTATCGACATAACCAACAGCTTCTTTAAGTAACCATTGACTGAATGATAAATTAGTAAAGAAATTAACGGTTCTTGGTATTTTTGCTAATAACGGTGCCATCCGCTCAATATTGGCAACTAAAAAGTCTTTCACGGGACGCGAATAACGCTGATAGTAGATGGATAAGAATTTTGCTCTGAAATCAGGCACGTCAACCCCTACTGGACATTGAGCTGAGCATGACTTACAGGCTAAGCATTCATCCATAACTTCAAATACTTCATGCGAGAAATCTTGGTTAGAATTACCCGAATTCGTATTGATCATGCGACTTAACCAGCTACTTTTAAACTGCTGTGCGTTGAGACTATCGACATTGACATCTTGTTGACCGAGTAAGCGTAACCATTCACGGATCATGCCTGCTCGACCTTTAGGTGAATGACGTCTATCTGAGGTAATTTTACTCGATGGGCACATCGGTGAAGTCGTATCATAGTTAAAACATAACCCATTACCATTACAACTCATGGCTGGCGCAAATTCTTCCTTAAAGACAACCGGAATCGTTCTATCATAAGTACCGCGTTTAGTATCAGTCACCTGAACTAACTGCGCATCAGAATCAATGGGGGTACAAATCTTACCTGGATTCATTTTATTATGTGGGTCAAAGACCGCTTTAATTTTACGCAGCTCGCTATACAGTGACTCTCCAAAGAATGCCGGTGTATATTCACTGCGATAGCCTTTACCATGCTCTCCCCACATCAATCCGCCATATTTAGCGACTAACGCGACGACTTGGTCGGAAATCTGTTTGAGTAAGACTTCTTGTTGTGGATCATTCATATCCAGAGCAGGACGAACATGCAGGACACCAGCATCGACATGACCAAACATCCCATAATCCAATTCGTGAGCGTCTAGTAAGGCTCGAAACTCCATAATAAAGTCTGCAAGATTCTCCGGGGGGACTGCAGTATCTTCGGCAAATGCAATCGGTTTTTTCGCACCATCGGCTTTCCCTAATAGGCCTACCGACTTTTTACGCATGGCATAAATTTTTTGAATATCCGGTACGTCATATGTTACCTGATAACCAATAACGCCACCTTTTTGTGTTTTAATATCTTCATCCAACTCCGCACTTAACCGTTCGATACGTGCCGTTATTTCCGCTTCGTCGTTACTATTATACTCGACCATATTTAAACCCAATAAATCATGGTCTGGTACATCGGTAATTAGATCAGAAACGGAGTGCCAAATGATATCTGCGCGTGCTAAGTTCAATACTTTCGAATCGACAGTTTCGACCGAGGTCGCTTTTGCTGCCACCATCTTAGGTGCATGGCGTAATGCCGCTTCAAAAGAATTATATTTAATATTCACCAATGCTTTATGGTTTGCGATTGGCGTAATATTCAGTTTTGCCTCTGCGACAAAAGCAAGTGAACCTTCTGAGCCAGTAATCAAGCGACTGATATCAAAGGTGTCTGTCTCTGGCGCATAAACGTGTTCTAAATCATAACCGGTTAAGAAGCGATTCAACCGTGGGAACTTAGCTAAAATGGCATCGCGCTGTTCGACACATGACGCTTGGATTTGTTTAGCAATTGCTTGATAGCTGGATTGCTCATGGGTTAAACAGGTCTCAATAGCCGTAGGAGCGGTGTGTAATACATCACCATTAACCAGAACCGACGTTAACCCCAAGACATGATCAGAGGTCTTTCCATAGACTAATGAGCCCTGCCCTGAAGCATCGGTATTAATCATCCCACCAACGGTGGCACGATTAGAGGTTGATAAATCTGGCGCAAAGAAATAACCAAAAGGTTTTAACGCATCATTCAAGGCGTCTTTTACGACCCCTGCTTGGACTTTCACCCATTGTTCATCTGCATTAATTTCTAGTATTTGATTCATATGACGTGATAAATCTACCACGATCCCATGAGTTAATGATTGACCATTAGTCCCTGTGCCGCCACCACGCGCCGAAAATACAACTTCATCAAATGCTTGGACCGTTCGACCAATACACACCAAATCATCAATGTGTTTTGGGTAGACAATCGCTTGTGGTAGTTTTTGATAAATGGAGTTGTCCGTAGCCATCGCTAAACGGCTAGAATACTGAGTTTCAATATCTCCATCAAAACCGGCGCGATTAAGTGCATCTAGGTAATCAAGATATTGTTGTTCAAGGGCGTTGTTGCTATCAAGTACAGGTAACATGGCGTCAAGTTAGTATAATCAAGATGACTGACATTATACGCAAAATTGCACTTAAGCTCTATGAAATCAAAAAATATAAACATAAAAAAGCCGCTTGCCATGTAAACAATGGCTAGCGGCTCGTCATTTTAGATCAAGCTCAGTTTAGTTGAGGTGATTAACCATGCTGTTCGGCTAAGTATAACCAAGTTTCAACAACCGTATCTGGGTTGAGCGAAACACTGTCGATGCCTTGTTCTACTAACCACGCCGCAAGATCTTCATGATCAGATGGCCCTTGCCCACAAATACCGACGTATTTACCGCGCGCTTTTGCCGCTTTAATCGCCATAGCTAAGAGCTTCTTAACTGCTTCATTACGTTCATCAAATAAATGTGCAATCAAACCTGAATCACGATCCAATCCTAGTGTTAACTGAGTTAAATCGTTTGACCCAATCGAAAAACCATCAAAGATATCTAAGAATTCATCGGCAAGTAACGCATTCGACGGTAATTCACACATCATAATAATGCGTAGACCGTTTTCACCTTTGACTAAGCCTTCTTCAGCCAATAATTCAATGACTTGACGTCCCTCTTCTAAAGTCCGTACAAATGGGATCATGATTTCTATATTTGTGAGTTTCATGTCGTTACGTACGCGCTTAATTGCTTCACATTCAAGAGCAAAGCAATCGCGGAAATCTTTAGAGATATAACGTGAAGCGCCACGGAAACCTAACATTGGGTTTTCTTCATCTGGTTCATATTGATGCCCACCGACGAGATTGAAATACTCGTTAGATTTAAAATCAGACATGCGTACAATGACTTTCTCAGGCGAGAACGCACTGCCAATGGTGGATATTCCTTCAACCAATTTTTGAATGTAAAACTCTTTAGGAGAGGCATAACCGGCCATCATCTCAGTGATTTCAGATTTCACATCATCAGGCTGTGCATCAAAATTTAATAACGCTTTAGGGTGAACACCAATCATACGATTAATAATAAACTCTAAACGCGCTAAACCCACACCTGCATGAGGCAAACGAGCAAAATCAAATGCCCGATCAGGGTTACCTACATTCATCATAATTTTTAATGGGACATCTGGCATTGAATCAATGCGCGAAGTGACGACATCAAACGCGAGTTCATCACCATAGATAAAACCAGTGTCACCTTCTGCACAAGAGACGGTAACTTGGTCACCCGTTTTAATTAGATCCGTTGCATTGCCACAACCCACTACGGCAGGAATACCTAACTCTCGAGCAATAATAGCGGCGTGACAGGTGCGTCCACCACGATTAGTCACAATAGCCGAGGCACGTTTCATGATCGGTTCCCAATCGGGGTCGGTCATATCGGTGACTAATACATCACCTGCTTCTACTTTGTCCATTTCATCAATTGACGCAAGCACTTTCGCTTTACCCGAACCAATTTTATGACCAATAGCACGACCTGTTGCAATCGTTGGCGCTTCACCATTTAATTGGTAACGTTCAATAACTTGCATGTCTTCACGGCTACGTACGGTTTCTGGACGCGCTTGAACGATGTACAGTTTGCCATCAACACCGTCTTTAGCCCACTCGATATCCATCGCACGACCATAATGTTGTTCAATAATGATGGCTTGTTTAGCGAGTTCTTCCACTTCACTATCGGTGATAGAAAATTGCATACTTTGAGCAGGTTCAATATCAACAATATCAACTTGTTTACCATGCTCTTGATTATCTGAGTAAATCATTTGGACTAATTTACTGCCTAAGTTTCGACGTACTACTGCTGGATTACCGGCTTTTAGGGTTGGCTTGTGAACATAAAATTCATCAGGATTCACCGCGCCTTGCACGACCATCTCACCTAAGCCAAATGATGAAGTAATAAATACCACATCTTCAAAACCTGATTCAGTATCAATGGTAAACATCACTCCTGAAGAAGATAAGTCAGAACGAACCATGCGCTGTATACCGGCAGATAAAGCAACACCTTTATGGTCATAGCCTTGGTGAACACGATATGAAATAGCACGGTCATTAAATAGTGAGGCGAATACATGCTTGATAGCAACCAACACAGATTCATACCCTTTCACATTTAGGAAGGTTTCTTGTTGACCGGCAAACGATGCATCAGGCATATCTTCTGCAGTGGCCGATGAACGTACGGCAAATGAAGCTTCATCACCTGCGTCACCTTGTAACTCTTGAAAAGAGGTTTTAATAGCCGCTTCAAGTTCAGGTTGGAAGGGAGTATCAATGATCCAATTACGGATTTGTTCACCTGCTTTGGCAAGTTCATTCACATCATCAACATCTAATTTATCTAGCATGTCATAAATTTTAGCTTCGACACCACTACGCTCTAAAAACTCATTAAATGCATCTGCAGTTGTAGCAAAACCCCCTGGTACTTGCACACCAGCGTTAGCTAAGTTTGAAATCATTTCACCTAAAGAAGCGTTTTTGCCTCCCACTCTGCCAACATCGTTCATACCAAGTTGTTGATACCATAAAACGTATTCTTGCACTTTAAAGCCTCCAGCCGTATTGTGTCTAACTTATTTATTTAGGTTATAGTGTTAATACAAGATGTATAAAAAATAACCAAATGAAAAAATCATTTTAGAATGATGTACTTACGCTTGTAAAATTTAAATTCAAGCTGTAATTAAATTACACCATTGTTAAGGAGTTGTTATGCGCACCGCATACTATATTTCAGATGGAACCGCGATCACTGCCGAAGTTTTTGGCCATGCTTTACTGTCTTTGTTTCCAATTGAGTTCAAACATATCACGATCCCATTTGTTGAAACCGAGCAACAGGCATACGATGTTTTAACAAAAATATCTGAAAGTTTTCAAGATTCTCAAACTCGCCCGTTGGTTTTCTATACAATTGTAAATACCGAAGTCATGCATATTATTTCTCAATCCGTCGGTATTAATTACAACTTTTTAGATCAGTTCGTCGCGCCTATCGAAAAAATTCTCGGTGTTCCTTCAAAACCTAAGAAGCATCGTACCCATAGTATTCACGAAACCACATACGACATTCGTATTGAAGCTGTCAACTATGCACTAGCAAATGATGATGGGACGAATCTAAAAAACTATGGTGAAGCAGATATAATTTTGGTTGGTGTATCACGCTCAGGTAAAACGCCTACCAGTCTATATTTAGCTTTGCAATATGGGATTAAGGCGGCAAATTATCCATTTACTGAAGAAGATTTAGGCGATGTAATTAAACTAAACCCAGCATTAAAGCGATATAAAGATAAACTTTTTGGATTGACAATCGATCCTGCCCGGCTGCATCAAATTAGATCAGAGCGTCGCGCCAATTCTAAATATGCATCGATGCAACAATGTCGAATGGAATTAAGAGAAGTCGAAGGACTGTATCGAAAAGAACGGATCCCGTTTTTAAACTCAACCAAATTTTCTATCGAAGAAATTTCAGCCAAAATTATTGCTAACACGGGCTTACAACGCCGTAAATATTGAAGCTAATTACCGACAAACAATCATTATTTATCTATTGTCTTTGCTGATAGAGGCTTATCAGCAGAGTGAGCTTCAGTGTTTTCTGCACTTTCTCGATTAGCACGCCGCGCTCGACCTCCCGTCACTTTATCTGCGCGACCTTCTTCTTTCGCACGCTCAGCGCGCTGTCGTCGTACTTCTTTAGGATCGGCAATTAAAGGACGGTAAACTTCAATTCGGTCGCCGTTTTTTAATGTGTCTGTGAGTTTACATGTACGATTCCACACCCCCACTTTATTGATAGATAAATCAATCTCGGGAAAATGCTGAATAATATCAGAAGCCTTGATGGCATCTTCAACACATGTTTCTGCCGGTACATCAATGACTAGAATCAATTGCTGCTCTGGCGTACCGTAAACTACTTCTATCTGAATATTACTCATGAAGATAAAACCGCATTATGTTTAGCGCGTTGAATAAACGCGTCCACCATGGAATTAGCAAGACTATGAAAGATTTTACCAAATGCTAATTCAACCAATTTGCTCGTAAATTCAAAATTCAGACTCAATTCTATTTTACATGCATGTTCATCTAATTCAGTGAACACCCACCCGCCTGATAGGGATTTAAATGGCCCTTCTGCAAGATCCATGGCAATAGAATGAGGCGCATTGAGTGTGTTATGAGTCGCGAAAGAATGATTTATTCCGGCTTTGGCTATATCAAGTGTTGCACGCATATGTGTATCATCAACACTATCAATATGAGTCGCTATGCACCCAGGAATAAATTCAGGATAAGCAGCCACATCATTTACTAAATCATACATGGTTTGTGCACTGTAGGGCACTAACGCACTTTTATTCACTTTAGCCATAAAATTTTATCAGTAATTTGACATTTAATTGGTAAAGTTTATCACGAAAAGCTCAATTGTTAAGCCAAATACCCGATATTAAGATTGCACTAGCACGAATCACAGGTACAATATAATTAACGGAATGTTAGAATAAGCACATGAGCAAAAAGAAATCAAAAAACCCTACCGGCACTATCGCTCTTAATAAAAAAGCGAAACATGAATTCCATTTAACCGACAAGTTCGAAGCTGGTATGGAACTACAGGGATGGGAAGTTAAAAGTATTCGTGCAGGTAAAGTGAATTTATCTGACAGCTATGTGTTTGTTAAAAATGGTGAAGCCTTCGTGACGAATATCACCATCCAACCTTTATCTCAAGCATCCACTCATGTGATTTGTGACCCTGACCGTACTCGTAAATTATTGCTTAAACGTCGTGAAATAGAGCAACTCATGGGCGGATTAGACCGACAGGGTTTGACCATAGTCGCAACAGCTATGTATTGGAAAGCGTGTTGGGTTAAGTTAGAAATTTGCCTCGCTAAAGGTAAACAAGCACACGATAAAAGAGACACGATCAAGGACCGAGACTGGGCCCGACAAAAAGAAAGAATGATGAAAGTGAAAGGATAGTCTTAATTTATAGACAATTAGATTAAATAAAAGGATTTATTTATGCGCATTTACCAACAACTTTTCGCTCAGCGATTATATATTTTGATCCCTCTTTTGATCAGATTACCGTTTTTGTTCATAGAAATTCAAAAGGGATTAACATTTCGTATTATTCTAGGATATATAACGGTTACTTCCCTAGTTGGCGCGTATTACTTCTTTTACAAAAATAAGATACTTAAGAATATTCTCACTCAAGTTGGTTTTTTATCATTGTCCCTTTCACCGATATTAACTATGGGTGGTCTAGCTGATGGTACAACACCCATTTACATCCTTGGATTTGCCATATTTACTTTATGGACATTAGGTGTCGAACAAACCCGTTCAGTTTTAATTGGCACATGCATTTTAATCAGTATTGCGATAATCCATTATTTTTCTGGTTACGCTCAAATAATGGATGTTAATGATGATCAATACTTATTAGGCATACCATTAATATCATTAATAGGTTCAATAACATCATTGGCAGCCTTATACTTTCTAGTCAATGATTACCGAAAGAAGAATAATAAACTTATAGATATCACTATTAAACAAGATCAGTTTATCTCCCACTTAAATCACGAAATGCGTAACCCACTCCAAGGCATAAAAGGCGTGCTTGATATCCTTAAAAATCATCAGATCCCTGCTGAACGTTTTGATTATTTACTCGATAACGCTATTCGCACCACAAATCACCTTAATGACATGGTTAACGAGGTACTTAGTCTAAAACAACTTCGTTCAGGTATGTTCAGTGATAGTCCAGTTCCACATAATATTCGCGATATAGTCGATACCACTATCTTTATTTACAAAGAACAAGCTCATCAAAAAGGGCTCAAGTTTAAAGTGAATTATGATGAAGATTTACCTGAGCAATTATTTATTCCAAATAAATCACTCAAAATCGTGCTTTCAAACTTAACTAGTAATGCTGTTAAATATACTGCTCAAGGAGAAATCAACATTGATGTATCATTCACTCAAGGCATGCTTACATTGAGTGTGCAAGACACAGGGATAGGTATACCAAAGACATTAACTGACAAAATATTTGATGAGTATTACCAAGTCGATCAGAGGTTAACCAAAGACTTTCAAGGGACCGGTATAGGGCTAAGTATTGTTAAACCGTTAATTAGCCGCTTAGAGGGCTCTATCACCGCTCACTCAACCTTGAATGAGGGCTCTACCTTCACGGTTACTTTTCCTTGTAAGTTAGTCCTACAGTCTAAATCTAACTTAGCGAGTAGCGCTGTAAAACCACACCACAAGTTGCCTAATCTAGCAGGGACATCAATATTGGTTGTAGAAGACAACATGATTAATCGCGCTATTTTAAAAGAACAACTTGAAGCATGTGGAGCGAGTATTACAGAAGCCGAAAACGGGGCAGAAGCATTAGATCTTATCAAAGTTAATCATTTTGATATTGTGTTATCTGATATCGCTATGCCAATATTAGATGGTGTCGGTCTGATTAAAGCCGTGCGTCAGTTCGAACCACAATTAATCATGGTAGCTATCTCTGGCAATACCCTGCATAATGAGGCAACGGCTTATTATGATGCAGGGTATAATTATGTAATGTCAAAACCCTATAACACAGAAAAGCTGTACGATATTATTCTTAAGGTTCGCAAACGACAATTGATCATGAGTTAACCCAATCTAAGGCTGAGTCTATGTACCATCACCCTGCTCTAACGATTAAACGTGTTTACCTATTAATAATGCTGATTATCAGGGCTGTATTTTTCGTATTTGACGTTCAATATGATATGACTTTTCGGATTGTTAGTGGGGTGTTAACTCTCAGTTGCCTAGGCGCGGCCTTCTATTATTATCACAACGCATCATTTAGAACTTATCTACTACTTGTCGGTTTTTTCTCTTACTCTCTTGGCAATATATTAACGAGTGGTGGACTGACGAATTCAAATTCAGCACTTTATATATTGGCATTTAGCATCATATCTTTATGGCTGATGGGTATTCATCATTATCGGTTAGTATTCAAAGCAACTGTCATCCTGATCGCCTTTCTTGTCTTACAATTTGTCACAGGTTTTACTGAGAATCTACAGAGCTATTATGATGTCGTTTTAATGGGACTGCCGGTAAGGGAATCGATGGTCTTGATAGCTTTACTCATAGCGTTGCTACTTATCGCTAAAGATTACTCTCAAAAATCGAGAGAGCTCTTTGAAATAAATCATAAACAGGAACAATTTATTACTCATCTAAATCACGAAATACGTAATCCTCTGCAAGGTATTAAAGGTGTATTAGATGTACTTAGCCATCATGAAATATCTGCTTCAAGATATCAGTTTTTGTTACGAAATGTTATCCGCACAACAGAGCATCTGAATGATACTATTGATGGCGTTTTAAACATTA
Organism: Glaciecola sp. HTCC2999; assembly: GCF_000155775.1. Classification (GTDB taxonomy): domain Bacteria; phylum Pseudomonadota; class Gammaproteobacteria; order Enterobacterales; family Alteromonadaceae; genus Opacimonas. The sequence goes on along the minus strand of NZ_DS989812.1, from coordinate 239,383 downwards.
AACAACTCCGCTCTGGCAATTTTATCGATACGCCTATCCCAGTTAATATTCGTGATGTTACATCTAAAACCCTATTCATTTATGAAGAACAGGCACATCAGAAAGGATTAAGCTTTGATGTACAGTTTCATGACAACTTACCCGAACAGGTATTTGTGGCTCAAAAGTCATTTAAAATTATATTATCGAATATCGTAGGTAATGCCGTTAAGTTCACATCAGAAGGCGGTATAAAGGTCCAGATTGAAACTGATCTTGAGCACAAAAATATCATATTAAAGGTTGAAGATACTGGGATCGGAATACTTGATGAATATACCGACCAAATCTTCGAGCAATATTTTCAAATTGAACAAAGTTCGACTAAAAAGTACCAAGGTACCGGTCTTGGACTGAGTATTGTAAAACAACTATTGAATGAATTAGCAGGCGCCATTGACGTAAAGAGTAGCAAAAATGGTGGCAGTGTTTTTCAGATAACTATTCCGTATAAGCGTGTCAGAAAGCCTAAACAAGATTCACTAAGCGACACCGAAAATGATGCGCCTGCGTTACCAAATTTAGCCGGCGTTTCAGTGTTAATTGTTGAAGATAACTTCATCAACCGAACCATCCTAAAAGAACAACTTATCGCCTGTGCGGTGAATATCAAAGAAGCTGAGAATGGTGAAGAAGCCCTTGAATTACTCGATTTCCATCATTTTGATATTGTGTTATCTGATATTGCTATGCCCAAACTAGATGGTCTTGGATTAATTAATAAAATTCGTGAAACAGACGCTACCACTCCTGTCATAGCAATATCCGGTAATACTATGCCTGATGAAGTTCGTAGTTATTATGATGCAGGGTTTAATTACGTACTATCAAAACCTTATACAACAGAAAAACTATATGACGTAATTATTAAAATTAGAAAAAAACAATTACACAGTTTTGGCCAATAATTACTATTGATTTATTCTATTTTTTAGACGAAATAACTATGCAAAGACTAAATCAATGCTATCATATATATAACATTTGGGGCTGATTAGGATTCGACAGGATTCAATGATGCTTTAGGTGCATGCAGAGGTGCGGTTTGCCTCTTTAAAAAGCCGCAAACAAATAGTCGCAAACGACGAAAACTACGCACTAGCAGCTTAATAACCTGTATAGGCCCTCCCACTCAAGTTTTTTCTGCTAACTGAGGTTCGGGAGGTCATCCCAGTAGAATAGCGAGGGAAACTTGTCTAAGGTTGAACCGCGAAATAGTATTAGGCCAGCCTGAAAAGATCCTGTCTGCCGGAGCTTCTAAGGTTAAATAAATGACAGACTAAGCATGTAGTACCGACGGTTGACGCTTTCTGGACGCGGGTTCAACTCCCGCCAGCTCCACCAAATTGATAATCAAAGACATCCTAGGGTGTCTTTTTTTATGTCTGAAATTAAGTAAAACAAAATCGCGTCCAACAACGTATACATCCCATATAAACACTATTCACAAGAGAAAATCACCATGAACATGGCCATCATCAGTCTTATCATCATGTGCTGTGCCGGATTACTGGTATTTGTATTTGATGCCCAATACATTATTTTTGTTGCTACTGTGATGGCATTTTTACCCACTATTATGCGTTTCGGACTTTTATCATTTCACGAGTACTACAACCAAAAAGAACAGTACAAAGGTGTACTGCTCTTCACTCATCCATTGGTGTGTTTTATCGTATTTGTATTTGGTGCTAAATTATTAGGCGTGGTGTAATCCTATAAATCTCCCAAAGCAATATCGAGCCAATCCATGCGAGTATTAAACCAGGATTTAAGGCGTGCTACTTCTTCGTCATAAGTATCTAATACAACAGGGTTAGGCCATACATAGACGCCAATCGTTTGCCATTTAGCGTTATTTTCAGCTTGGGCGTAACGTAATTTCTCTGCATACTCATCTATTTTATTGAGTAAGTAGGTTCTATTATTATTGTAGTATGCAAAACGTGCCTGCACTAGATTCACAAAATTTGGATCCTGGAATAGTCGAGCGTACCAAGGGTTATCCTTGATCCAGAATCCTTCTGGAAATTCCGGATCGGCATAATCCACATTGCCAAACGCTAAGTCAAAATCCCATAACGGACCCATCTTTATTTTTTCACCTGGAATGACATGAAAGTAAATACTCGAGAAAAAGCGAGAATCAACATTTTTAGTAATTTCACTGATCAAGTACCAATCTATAAAGCTGTCTATATCAATAAATTGGGCATAACCATTATTCGGATCTGCAAAGGTATTAGAGTAAAGTGCTTGTTCAAATTCGAATAATAATCGCGTGATGAATTGATACTGACTGTCATTCTCTTCTAAGCTCGGCTCTTTGATATTAATCAAAAATGTACCTGTCTCAAAATATACATCATCAGGATCAAGGCGCTCGAACTGATCAATTTCTAATAAGAATCCGTTATCTCCCAAATCAACACGGTCACTGCCCTCTTCCACTTTTTGCGTGATATGATAAGTGCCTTGGTATTCTTCATTAAGGAAGACTTCGGCAAATTCAGAATCTGTCGTCCATGCCAAATCACTTAAATATCCCATTTCGTAGGCAATCTGATTTCGTAACATGGTTTTATCGGCGTACTCTGCCAAGAATAACCATTTTTTGTCATTCTCCATGTCTAAAAATTCACGTTTAGAAGATAACTTCATTTGATACGGCTTCTTAGGCATGCCCCATGTCGAATTCCCTCGACCACGAATTTCCATTGTCATATTATCTAAATCACTGACGACACCATTACCAAACACTGACACCGTACCAGTGGTGTAATCATCTCGATTCGTAATCGCATTTCCATTGTCTGTCGTTAGGTTAATGACGGGCAGACCGGTAAATTGCATAACTTCTACTGTGTACTGTTTACTCGTACCTGCAGAATTAGTAATCGTGTACGTCACTGGTTGAGAAAAATCGTTTGTCGTCACGCCAGATACTTGTTCTTTGCCATTAATCGTTACAGTTGCCCCGTCAATCACAAACGTTGCTGCAAGATTGCCGACATCGATGACTTCGGGCGTACGCAAAAATATCTTATCCCCAGTAATGACACCACGTAAGGTTTCATCAAGCTGTGTGTTTTGACTCGCCATAAACATAAAATCGTTCATTGCTGGTGCACTGGGTGTGGCAACCGGTGTGGTCGGTGTCGGCGAAACGGGACCTGATGAGCCACTACCGCCACCACATGCTGTTAATCCCAGCACGATTAGACTACCCACCAAGACTTTAGATATATCTTTGAGTTGGCGACCCCATTGCTCGCGCTTTACCTGATAAGCATCTGTATGTATGTAACTGATTTTCATTATAAATTCTCTAAAACCTACTTAACTTTCCAGCTATATTAAAGCAATTGTTATCAAAATGTAAGCGCATACATTTTAGTAATGTGATTTGTTTTTTAGTACAACCCACGAAATGCAATTCACATTCCCTAACACTGTCAAATACAGTACAATTCACGGCATTAATACTTATCAGGATATGACAGTGGCTGTACATTGGTTCCCAGGACACATGCATAAAACCCTCAAAGAGGTCAAAGAAACATTGCCAAGTGTGGATATTCTTATTGAGGTGCTCGATGCGCGTATTCCTTACTCGAGTGAAAATCCTGAGATAGCAAAGATCCGAGGTGATACCCCTTGTTTAAAGATCCTTAATAAAGCAGACCTTGCCGATCCTATTATTACGGCTCAATGGCAAGCTAGTTTAGAAAATGAACGTGGTATTCAAACCATGACGACCACCACGGATAATGTCGGTAAAAGTAAACAAATTATCGATAAAATCAGAAGTGTATGTGCTCAAAAGAATGCCTCTGTCAAAAATATCAATGCTATGATCATCGGTATTCCCAATGTCGGTAAATCTACATTAATTAATATTCTGGCTGAACGCACCATCGCTAAAACAGGTAATGAACCGGCTGTCACGCGCAATCTGCAGCGCATTAATTTAGGCTCAGGTATCGTCCTATATGACACGCCCGGAGTATTATGGCCTAAATTAGCCAATCCTAATACGGGCTATCGCCTAGCAGCTTCTGGCGCAGTAAAAGATACCGCTATGGAATATGACGATGTAGGATTTTTTGCAGCCGACTATTTAATTAAAGCCTACCCAGAACTACTCAAAGCCCGTTTTAAACTCGATGAGATCCCCGATACGGAAATTGAGTTTTTAGAAATGGCTGCCAAAAAACGTGGCGCTGTCATGAGTGGCGGTCGAGTCAATTTACATAAAATTTGTGAAGTGTTACTAAATGAGCTGATGTCTGGAAAAATTGGACAAATCACATTAGAAACACCCGAGATGTTAGTCGCAGAAAAACAACTTATGGCGGAAGAAGAAGCGAAAAAAGCGGCGAAAAAGGCTCAACGCAAAGCACAGTTTAAAACCGGATCAATGACGCCGGACAAGAAAGAACGTAAGGAAAAACGGGAACAAAAACGCCAAGAACAAAGCGCTCGGATGAAGGCTGAAAATAAGCGGAATAAGTAAGATTATCTAGTTATTGATTCATTGCTTCGTTTATTCTATGGTTAAGAAAATTTATATTAATTACCATGGAAATATAATGAAATTAGAATCACAAGTACTTCATCATGCTTATAAATCAGATGAAACCACAAAAGCTGCAGCAGTGCCTATTTACCAAACAACATCGTATACCTTTGATGATACCCAACACGGTGCTGATTTATTTGACTTAAAAGTCCCAGGTAATATTTATACTCGGATCATGAACCCGACGACTAACGTCCTTGAAGAAAGAATGGCAGCGGTAGAAGGTGGTATTGCTGCACTATGCGTCTCTTCAGGTATGGCAGCCATTACCTATGCTATTCAAGCTCTAACACAAGTAGGCGATAATATTATTTCTACTAGCCAACTTTATGGTGGTACTTATAACCTATTCGCTCATACATTACCGCGTCAAGGCGTAGATGTGCGCATGACCTCGTTTGATGACTTATCAACTATCGAACCATTGATTGATGAAAACACAAAAGCAATTTTTTGTGAGTCTATCGGTAACCCTGCAGGTAATGTTGTCGATTTAGCTGCACTGAGTGAAATTGCACACCGTCATGGTGTACCGGTAATTGTAGATAATACCGTAGCTACACCAGCACTATGCCGTCCGATTGAACATGGTGTAGACATCGTAATTCATTCATTGACCAAATATGTCGGCGGTCATGGTACCACTATCGGTGGTGTTATCATCGATTCGGGTAAATTTGATTGGGTCGCAAATAAGGCGCGCTTCCCACTGCTCAATGAACCAGACCCGTCTTATCACGGTGTGGTTTATACTGAAGCATTAGGTCCAGCGGCTTATATCGGTCGTTGCCGAGTCGTTCCCCTGCGTAACACAGGTGCAGCATTATCACCTCAAAGTGCGTTTTTATTACTTCAAGGCTTAGAAACACTACCTTTACGTATGGAACGCCACTGTCAAAATGCGCAAGCATTAGCACAATACTTATCTAATCATAAGGATGTCAGCTGGGTGAATTATGCAGGCTTAGCTTCAAGTCCTTATCATGATATTTGTCAAAAAATGTCGAATGGTTTAGCGTCTGGGATCATTAGTTTTGGGATTAAATCTGACGATCCTGACAGTGCTGGTGGTAAATTTATAGATGCACTTGATATGATTTTACGTTTGGTCAACATTGGTGATGCCAAATCACTAGCATGTCATCCCGCCAGCACCACGCATCGCCAGTTAGATGAAAAGGAACTACATAGCGCCGGAGTATCACAAGACTTAATCCGTATTTCAGTCGGGATTGAGCATATTGATGATATTATCGCTGATGTAGAGCAAGCCATTGCAAAAGCGGTAGGTTAAGTATTTAATGATGGGGTGAGTAACTAAACTCACTCCATATTACTTATTCTTGAATAAACGTGGACATCTCTATGTTTCGTAGTGATTTTTAATACAAAACCCATTATTATTGTATTAATTCACTTAAACAAAATGATTGATGTCCATGACTAAACACTCTTTTGACGATGTACCTAATATCCGTATCGATGCCTCTGATCGAACCGTTCAAGGTACTAACCCCAACGGCACACCGTCACCCGCTCCCACTATCGTAAAAGCCAATAACCAAGGGCTTGTCATCGGCGCACTATTATTAGCGTTAATTGCCACAGGCGCATCGGGCTTTCTCTATTACACCCAACAACAAAGCCAAGCAGCATTAGATAGTGCTACTGCACGTATTATGGAGTTAGAAAACCGTTTATCCGCTACTGGTGAAGAAATGGGTAATTCTACTGTAGCACTACAAGTTAAAGTAGGTGAACTCGCAAATCGTGCAGAAGAGTTATGGGATCAAATGGATAAGCTTTGGGCATCTGCTTGGCGTCGAAATCAAAAAGAAATACAAGATCTGACCAAGGTAGTGGAAGATAATCGCACCAAAGCTCAATCCAGTGTGAACTCGGTGACAGCTTCAGTGAACTCGGTTACCGCTTCAGTGAAAAAGAGTATTAAGAATGTTGATACTAAATTTGACGCACTACAAAATGATTTTAACGCCACCAAAAACGAGATCTTATCAGTGAGTCTTGAAATTGAAACCATGAAACAAGGTCTCCTATCGGGACAAGACACAAACGTGGTAATTAACGAGAAAATAGCGATATTGGAACAGCGTAATACCGCACTTAAAAACAAAGTGACAGCGATGGAAAAAACACTCAATAGTGTGAGTCGCGGAACAGTGCCGACTGCTGGGTAGATATTCCCTCATAGACTCGCTATTTTTGTCACAAATGTCTAAAATTGGGCGTCATTAAAAAATAAGAACAATTAATATGTCTCTACCATTACCAGAAAAAGACGCTTCTTCACTTTCGGTACTGATTATCGGTATCGGTGCCTTTACCCATGGTTTAGCACAAACCCTGCAAGACGCCGGTGCTCATGTCATCGTCTGGCTGAGTCGTGACTACGGCCATTATGGCCCTAACCAGGTGTGTCAGACGTTTGATGAACATGATTTTGCTAACCCTTTAGCACTCGTAGCTGAGCACCCTGTGGATATTATGATCCCGATGTCAATTGATTGGGCGCAAAGCGATTGGGCAGCAGCATTCGCAGCAAAGACGCCGGTATTTTGTCCCACCGATGAAGCCCTAAAACTCGAACGAGACCGCGCGTTTGCACAAACCATTGGCGAATCCGTCGGCATTGCATTTCCGCGTTCTTGCGTCGCACAAAACCGGCTAGATGCGCAAGAATTTCTGACCCAGCACCCTGCTCCCTATGTCATCAAAAACACACTATGTTCTCCCACTAGTCCTATTCATACTATTGTTTGTGAAACGTTAGCTGATACTCAGAGTTGGTTGGATCGGATTGATTATGCCGAAGGTGTATTTTTCCAAGAATATATGGGTCACAAAGAAGCTGGACACATTGTCTTTGTCCAAAACGGCCAAATCACTTCTTTAGTCAGTAACCAAGAATATAAACGCGCCTTTAACGGTAACATGGGAAAAATTGCAGGCGCCCCACTTGGCGGTTTAATCGAAGCCGATCCGACAGACCAATATGGTCTCGCTGAGACACTCATTACCCCATTACAACCTTGGCTAGAAGAAGTCAATTACACTGGACCGTTACAAGTCACCGCAATTTGTCGCGATGGGGTGTGGTCGGTGATTGAATACAATGCTCGTCTTGGCGTCACATGTGGCCCTATGATCATGCGTATGCTCAAAAACCCCCTTGATATGCTCAAAGCAGTGATCGATGGCAGTGAATTTATTCCTGATTTTGTTTCCGATAAACCGATTGGGTGTTCAATTACTCTTGCCGGTTACGGGTATCCGTTTTTAAGTGTCACAGGCCCTGCCTTTCCATTAGAGTTACCAGAAGTATTATGCAGTGATAAAGGCGATATTTGGCTCAACGAAGTAGAGGCAGGTAAAGCAGAACATCCCGTATTAGCATCCGGTCATCGGTTACTCGATGTGAACGCATTTGGTAATACGAAAGATGATGCGGTCCAGCAGGCCTATGCACTGATGGCAGATATCCGCTGTTCAAATAGCTATTACCGCACTGATATTGGTGACACTATGTGGCCACCAGGAGCAGCATAATGATAGATAAACCAATGTCAGGTATTCGCAGCGCATGGGTAGAAATAGATCATCAACAACTACTCACCAATTTTGAGCTTATCAATCAAGACTCACCTGCACATCTTAAAAAATTATGTGTTGTCAAAGACCAAGCGTATGGCCATGGTGGTGTCGTTATCGCTAAAGCGGCGCGTGACGCCGGTTATGACTATCTCGCTGTTGAGACCATAGATGAAGCGATTGAATTACGCGATGCCCAGATTGAACTACCCATCTTAATTTTTGGTGAGGTCAGTGACGCTGAATTTGCTGCATGTTTAGCCTATCGCATCACCTGTTGTGTCAATGATATCGACAAAGCTAGACGCTTTAATGCACTGTGCTTAGCACAAGGGATTAACCACACGGTTCATATCGAAATTGATAGTGGCATGAGTCGTTGGGGTGTGCGCTGGAGTGATGCAATACCGGTGATTGAATATATTGCCCGAGAGTGTGATGGATTAGTTCTGGAAGGCATGATGAGTCATTTTGCCATGTCCGATGAAGCAGATAAAACCTATGCGAATCTACAGCATAGTCGCTTTGTGGAAGTCATAGAAGCGCTAGAACAAACGGATATCACCATCCCATTAATTCACATGTCCAATACCGGTGGGCTTCTCGACCTCCCCCATGCGCATTTCAATATGATCCGCAGTGGGATCTTACATTTAGGCGTATATCCATCGCTTGTATGTAAACGTATTGAAGGACTCAAACCGATTATGTCGGTTAAAGCGCAAATACCTGCGTTAAGACAACTCCAAGTAGGTGATTGTGTCGGCTATGGGATGCATTTTACTGCGTCTACACCCATGCAGATTGCAATATTACCGATTGGCTACGGTGATGGTTACCCGCGTGTACGCAATGAAGGGTACGTATTAATCCACGGACAACAATGCCCAGTAGTAGGTGGTAATGCTATGGATGCTATGATGGTAGACGTCAGTCATTTAGATAATGTGTCAATAGGCGATGAAGTCGTGCTAATGGGCGGTCAAGGTGATGAATGGATCGATCCTCGAGATTTGGTCAAATGGAAAAAAACCGTGTGTTATGAAATTTTAACCGGATGGCGAGCTCGATTACCAAGGCGTTATGTTTGATTAAAAACTGAAATAAAATAGACATAAAAAAAGGCGCTTTTAAAAAGCGCCTTTTTAGTATTTGAGCTTGTCTTAGCGACGTAGGCCTAAACGTTTGATTAGGTCTTGATACGCTTCAACATTTTTACCTTTAAGGTAGTCTAATAATTTACGACGAGTAGAAACCATGCGTAATAAACCACGACGTGAATGGTGATCTTTTTTATGAGACTTAAAGTGACCTTGAAGTTTGTTGATGTTGTGCGTTAATAATGCAACTTGTACTTGAGGTGAACCAGTGTCGCCTTCTTTAGTTGCGTAATCTGCTACGATTGCAGCTGCTTCTTGTGTAGTTAGTGACATAATATTCTCCAATAGAGTGTTAAAATAAATACAGCCAATCACTAATTCAGCTGTATCGAAGAGTCGCATATTATACGGTAAACTTTAGGTAATGCAAGCATCTCACTCGGAATAAACGACAACTCGTTTGGGATGCAAATAACCATCGTCTTTTAATTCCGCCACAGCATAGATATTACCGCTCTCATCATAGACTTTGACTTGTTCAAAACCGTCTTTGGATAACGCCATCGCCTTGACATCTACCACCGTTTCGTCCACCTGTGCAGGGGTCATTTTAGCAGGGATAAACGGCATTCCCACTTTAACGCCATTAATCTGCGCATCAGTAGCAACTGTTGAGCCTAAAGCATAAAGTGGAATATCCATGGGTAATAGTAACGGGTCAATATAGGGATGATGTTCACTGCCTTTATCAATGCGGTGAGTATCCACTAAGGTTTGTAATGCATCTAAGCTCATCATTTTATCACTTGGATACCCAGCTACTTGAGAACGATGTAAACGACTGACATAGGCGCCACAGCCTAACACTTGACCAATATCATCCACCAATGAACGAATATAAGTGCCTTTTGAACAATGCACGCGCATATCCAGTTCTACGCCTTCAATACGTAAAATATCTAACGCAAAAATAGTGATATCTCGGGCCGGACGGTCAATTTCTATCCCCTGGCGGGCATACCAGTATAGCGGCTTACCTTCATGTTTAAGCGCTGAAAACATGGATGGAATTTGTTTAGATGCACCTACAAAACTTAAACATGCTGCACGTATGTCATCTTCTGTACTGGTCACAGGTAGGGTCGATACGACTTCGCCATCGGCATCAGATGTCGTCGTACGAATACCTAATGTGGCAGTCACTTCATACGTCTTATCTGCATCGAGTAAAAATTGAGAAAACTTAGTTGCTTCACCTAAACAAATAGGCAACATACCACTGGCAAGCGGATCAAGGGCACCTGTGTGCCCTGCTTTCGCAGCACCATACATCGCGCGTACTTTTTGCAGGACATTATTGGACGACTCACCTAGAGGTTTATCTAATAAAAATACACCGTTAATTGCACGGCCTTTACGACGACGCCCCATGAACTAGTCGTCGTTTTTGGGTGAATCAGTGGTGTCCGCAGCATCCGTATCCGCTGGACTATCGCCACGCTTTGCTTCTTCATCACGCGTTACTTGAGACACAATATTAGAAATACGCATGCCTTCAGTAATAGAACGATCTTGGATGAATTTTAATGCTGGAGTATTACGCATTCGCACGCGACGAGATAACAAACCGCGCACAAACCCTTTACCTTCTTCTAGCAGTGCCATGGATGCTTTAACTTTCTCTTCGTCCATCTCTAAAAATGTGACATAGACTTTAGCGTGAGCTAAATCACGAGAGATTTCCACACCAGACACTGTCACCATACACAACTCAGGTGCTTGGTGTTTAAATTCTTGATTCAGAATGCTCGCAATTTCTTTATGTACTTGTTGCGAGACTCTATCGGTACGCGAAAATTCACGAGCCATATTAAATTCCTTCATTCGGTTGTGATTCAGGACACAACACTTAATCAAATAAAACAAAAACGGAGGCTAGCGCCCCCGTTTATTTAAATTGTACCCGTCACGCATTATAACTCGCGTGATACTTCGACAATCTCAAATACTTCGATTTGGTCACCGACTTTAACATCATTGTAGTTCTTCACGCCGATACCACATTCGATACCTTTTTTGACGTCTTGAACATCATCTTTAAAGCGACGTAGTGACTCAAGCTCACCTTCGTAGATAACCACGTTTTCACGTAGGACACGAATTGGGTTACTGCGTTTAATGACACCTTCAGTAACCATACAACCGGCAATCGCACCAATCTTCGGTGATTTGAATACATCACGTACTTCAGCTAAACCAATGATTTGTTGTTTGAACTCAGGAGCAAGCATACCGCTCATCGCTGCTTTCACTTCATCAATCAGATTATAGATAACTGAGTAATAACGTAAATCAATTTCTTCCGCTTCAATCATACGACGCGCAGTTGCATCAGCACGTACATTAAAGCCAACAACAATCGCACTCGATGCGGCCGCTAAGGATGCATCAGTCTCGGTGATACCACCAACACCAGAACCAACAATATTCACTTTTACTTCATCAGTCGATAGTTTAACTAATGACTCAGAAATCGCTTCTACTGAACCTTGAACGTCGGCTTTTAATACCACATTAAGTTCAGATACATCACCGGCTTCCATGTTCGCAAACATGTTTTCCAATTTCGCTTTCTGTTGTTTTGCTAATTTCAATTCACGCTGTTTAATCGAACGCTTAGACGCTACTTCACGCGCTTTACGCTCATCGTTAACGACAAGTGCATCTTCACCTGCAATCGGTACACCCGATAGACCTAATACTTCAACCGGAGTAGAAGGACCTGCAAGTTTAACTTCTTGGCCATTCTCATCACGCATCGCACGAACACGACCGTATTCAAGACCACATAATAAAATGTCACCCGCTTTTAATTGACCTTCTTGGATCAATACCGAAGCGACTGGGCCTCGTCCTTTATCTAGACGAGATTCGATAACAATACCACGACCAGGACCTGTTGGTACGGCCTGGTAATCTAATACTTCAGCTTGTAGATTAATGGCTTCTAATAACTCGTCAATCCCCAAGCCCGTCTTCGCCGAAACGCTGACGAACTGATGCTCACCGCCCCACTCTTCAGAGATAACTTCAAGTTGTGATAACTCAGTTTTAACTCTGTCTGGATCAGCTGCTTCTTTGTCCATCTTGTTTACAGCCACAATCAAAGGCACACCGGCAGCTTTCGCATGCTGAACCGCTTCTTTAGTTTGTGGCATGACACCATCATCGGCTGCAACGACTAAGATAACAATATCAGTTGCGGTTGCACCACGGGCACGCATGGCAGTAAACGCCGCGTGTCCAGGGGTATCTAAGAAGGTGATTTTACCGTTATCCGTTTCAACTGAATAAGCACCAATGTGCTGGGTAATACCACCCGCTTCACCGTCAGCCACTTTAGCGCGACGAATGTAATCAAGTAATGACGTTTTACCATGGTCAACGTGACCCATGATAGTAACTACTGGTGCACGAGGCGCTTTATCACCGCCCGTTGCATCAGCGATCAATTCATCTTCTAATGCATTATCATTCACTAACTCATATTTATGACCCATTTCTTCAACGACTAATACCGCTGTATCTTGGTCTAACACTTGGTTAATGGTTGCCATTTCACCCATCTTCATCATCGTTTTAATGACTTCGTTGGCTTTAATCGCTAATTTACTGGCTAACTCACCCACAGTGATTGTTTCGCCTAACTTCACGATACGTTCAACAGGTGCAGCTGGCTTGTTGAAACCTTGTTTCAGGTTTTCACCGGCTTTTTTCTTCTTACGACGACGTGAACCACGTTCTACTTTCAAGTCATCAAGATCTTCAGCTTCTTGTGCATAACGGTTAGAGTGAACGTGAACTTCTTCAGCTTCTTGAGCTTTACGACGTTCTTCTTCTTCTTTCCAACGACGCTCGTTTTCTTCTGCAAGTTTGCGAGCTTCTTCTGCTGCTTTTTTTGCATCTTCTTCAAGTTTACGCTGTGTTTCTTCTTCTTGCTGTTTACGCAGTTTTTCAGCTTCAGCGCGAGACGCTTCTTGTGCTGCTTTTTCTTCAGCAGTCATTTGTGGTTCGTTCTTCTTACGCTCTTCTGCTTCTCGCTTCGCTTTTTCAGCGCGAGCGATTTGTTCAGCTTCTGCTTTCTTACGTGCTTCAGCTGCTTCTTTTGCTTTATTCTCAGCTGCTTTACGTGCTTCTTCAGCCGCTTTTTGTTCCGCTTCTAATTTCGCTTGCTCAGCTGCCTGACGTGCAGCTTCTTCCGCTGCTAATTTTGCTTCATCTTCAGGACTACGCTTCACAAAAGTACGTTTCTTACGAACTTCTACTTTGACATTTTTAGATTTGCCTACTGATAATGTACTGGTAGTTTTACGCGTCAGTGTCATCTTTTTGGGCGCGATATTAGCATCACTACCATGCGCTTTAGCAAGATGATCTAGTAATTGCTTTTTCTCTGCCTCAGTGACGTTATCACCTGCTTTTTTAGTTAAGCCAGCATCATTAAATTGTTGAACTAAGCGATCAACGTTGGTGCCTATGTCACCCGCGAGTTTTTCTATGGAAACTTCAGACATTGTCCTCTCCTTTTTGTTGACCGTTATTACTCTTCGTTGAACCACTTAATATTACGTGCAGCCATAATAAAGTCGCCTGCGCTTTTTTCATCAAGTCCTTCAATATCACAAATCTCATCGGTACCTTGTTCGGCTAACTCTTCTAAATCAGTTACGCCTTGTTTAGCTAACGCGACGGCTATTTCATTCGTCATGCCAGCAAGATTTAATAACTCTTCTTTTGGCTCTAACGATTCTTCGTCGGCCAACGCTTTAGTGGTCAGATATGCACGAGCACGGTTACGTAACTCTTCAATGATATCTTCATCTAATCCTTCAATTTCTAATAATTCACTTACCGGAACATAAGCGATTTCTTCAAGTGAAGTAAACCCTTCACTCGCTAACACGCCCGCAAATTCTTCATCAATATCTAACCCAGTAACAAATACATCAATGATTTGTGCACTTTCGTCTTGTTGTTTCTTTTCTAGGTCTTCAATCGTCATGACATTTAATTCCCAGCCAGTTAACTGGCTAGCTAAACGTACATTTTGACCTGATTTACCAATAGCTTGTGCCAGGTTATCAGGCTCAACAGCCACGTCCATCGTCATAGTATCTTCATCTGCAACGATACTTGCCACTTCAGCTGGTGCCATTGCATTGATAACGAACTGTGGTGCTTCTTCATCCCATAAGACGATATCAACACGTTCGCCACCTAATTCAGATGATACAGCTTGTACACGTGAACCACGCATACCGACACACGCACCGACGGGGTCAAGGCGTTTGTCATTGGTTTTCACAGCAATTTTTGCACGAGAACCAGGATCACGTGCTGCTGATTTAATTTCTAAGGTTTCTTCTGCAATTTCAGGTACTTCAAGACGGAATAATTCAACAATCATATCTGGGTGAGTACGAGAAATAAATAATTGTGCACCACGTGCTTCAGGACGGATTACGTACAATAAACCACGTACACGATCACCTGGGCGGAAATTTTCACGCGGTAACATGTCATCACGATAAATAACACCTTCAGCGTTATTGCCTAAATCGATAATAACGTTATCGCGATTCACTTTTTTGACCGTACCGGTAACCAGTTCACCCACACGATCTTCATATTCAGCGATCATTTGTGCACGTTCTGCTTCACGCACTTTCTGGAAAATCACTTGTTTTGCAGTTTGTGTCGTAATACGGTCAAATTTAATTGATTCAATTTGCTCTTCAACAAAATCACCAATCTGAATTTCTGGCTCATCAATCTGTGCTGCAGAGATAGTCATCTCAGCATAAGGGTTTTCTTGTACTTGGTCATCAGGGATAACTAACCACTGACGAAAAGTATCAAAATCACCAGTAGCTCGGTCAATGGCAACACGCACTTCTATCTCACCTTCATTTTTCTTTTTAGTGGCTGTAGATAATGCGAACTCGAGTGCTTCAAAGATTTTTTCTTTGGGTACTTGTTTTTCATTTGAAACCGCTTCGGCAACTAATAAGATCTCTTTACTCATGATACTCTCTTCCTAATTTGATGAACCTAGTCAAAGACCGGGACAAGATTACCTTTTTCTATATTCATAATAGCCAGTGTATAAGACTGACCATCAACTTCAACCACTATGTTATCGTTTTCACAAGATAATAAAGTGCCTTTAAAATTACGACGTTCATTCATCGGCATGCGTAAACGCACAGCGACCATTTCCCCAACTATCGCTTCATAATGAGCGGTTTTAAATAGAGGACGGTCCATACCCGGTGATGATACTTCTAAATTATATTCAGTGTTTATCGGATCTTCTACATCCAATATTGCACTGGCTTGCTGAGAGACATCTGCACAATGATCTACACTAATACCGTCAGGATGATCGATAAAAACGCGTAAAATTGAATGTTTACCCGCTCGAACAAACTCCACACCGACCATTTCAAAGCCAAGTGACTCTGCTGCTGGGGTAAGCATCTCTGTCAATTTTTTTTCAAGTTGTGACAAAACACGACTCCATAAATGAAAAAAGGGCATAAAGCCCATTTTGATACCGCATAAACGAAAAAAGCCCCTTACAAGCAGGGGCTTTTTACAAATTTTTGGACCCTAGTCCACTATATATCTGAATGCTATATACTAAGCATTCAAGTGGTTGCGGGAGCAGGATTTGAACCTACGACCTTCGGGTTATGAGCCCGACGAGCTACCAGACTGCTCCATCCCGCGCTTGAAACTGGTTTGTGAGGTTTGCTGTGCTTCCCCTCTCAAGTGGTGCGTATTATACATAGCACAGATTATGACGCAACCCTTAATTCACAATAAATGGTAAGTTTTATTTGAGTGATGATTAAACCATCAATTACTTAAACATTTCCATCTTATTTGCTAGTTTTATGTCCAATTCACTGATCCCGCCTACATCATGGGTTATTAAATTCACCGCTACTTTGTTATAAGTATTTGACCACTCAGGATGATGATTCATTTTCTCAGCCCAAATCGCCATTTGTGACATCCAGCCAAAGGCACGAATAAACGAATTGAATGTAAATGTTTTATATAAGCGGTTCCCATTAAGTATCCATTGTTCCTCAGGGGGCAATGAAGTATTTAATTCTAGTAATGCTGCTTGGATCTGTGTGGAGGTAAGTTTCTCGGCCATATTATGTACTACTTAATATTGTTACTGATTAATAGCATATTAAATGGATTTAGATCACATAAAACCATTCTTACTTAAATGCATAGATAGCATTGTAAAGATTTGTGTTTTTTTATGTTAATGAGTAGACATATTTACGCTCATCTATTAATCTAAATAATAATAAAAAGCGTATAACATAAACAAAACTAATAAGCGTAATTATTATGAACCTACATAGAATCGATTTAAATCTATTTGCCGTCTTTGATGCTATATATACTGCAGGTAGTTTGACTAAAGCAGCAGATGTACTTTGCATCACCCAGCCTGCGGTCAGTAACTCGTTAGCACGTCTGCGCGATATGCTCAACGACCCATTATTTGTCAGAACGGGTCATACTATGACCCCGACCCCCGTCGCACAGAACATTATTGTCCCTGCACGGGCTGCTTTGGAATTGCTTCGTAAAAGTGTCCAAGCGAGTCATGTTTTTGATCCTCAAGTTGCCGAAAAACAGTTCAATTTTGCCAGTCGTGATTTACTCGAAGTGAGTATATTGCCACGTTTATTAGCACATTTAGAAAATGGCTCACCGAATATTACCTTAGCCAATTTTGAAATATCTCGCTCTAAAGTAGTGGCAGAAATGGCCAATGGCAATCTTGATTTCTTCGCTGATGCATCAACATTCACTGACCCACATCTACACAAAACCTGTATCGCGACAGACCGTTATGTGGTCATGGCAAGGAAAAATCATCCATTGTTAAAACAAGGTTGTGATTTAGACACTTTCTTATCAATGGATCATATTAATGTTGCTTACCGTCAAGATGGCTCTAGTGTTATTGACGTTGCGTTGGATAATTTGGGCCATAAACGTAAAGTGAAATTCCATTCACAGCATTTTTTAACGGTGCCCAGTGCGTTAGTCAAAACCGATATGGTGGCGTGTTTACCCTATCACTTAGCTAAACATTATGATTTAGCCATGTATGAAATGCCGATTGAAATGCCAAAAATGGAGTATTTTTTGTATTGGCATGTATCAATGGATGAAGATCACGCCCATCGCTGGATGCGCGAACAAATTATGGAAGTATCAAAAGTCTACCAATCCAACTAAATTTTCAGTACAAAAAAGCCCATCTATATAACCTATATTAGATGGGCTTTTTTATGATTACGTTGTTTAACGTGCTTATACTTTAAATAAGGCTTCAGGCATGTTCATCAAATTATCAGAACCCGTTCTGATCGATGATACTAAACTACGTGTCCGAGTTAATAATCGGTCGAAATAGAATTGTGCCGTCATTAGTTTTGCTTCATAAAAATCTTTATTACCTTCACCAGCATCGATTTTTTGTTGCGCCACTACCGCCATTTTCAGCCACATATAACCTACGATTACGTATCCAGAATACATCAGATAATCAACCGCAGCTGCACCTAACTCATTTGGATTCTGTTGTGCCGATAAGCCGATTTCACCCGTTAGCTGTGCCCATTCATCACAATGTGATTGAATTGCGTTTGCCATCACATTAAATTGTTGATGCTCACGAATACTCGCACAATACGTTAATATTTCAGTCTGCATCACTTTCAGTAATTCACCATTTGACCCCATGATTTTACGCGCAAGTAAATCAATCGCTTGGATCCCAGTTGTGCCTTCATACATCGTACAGATACGTGTATCACGGGCCAATTGTTCCATGCCCCACTCTGCGATGTAACCATGCCCACCATAAACCTGCATACCATGAGAGGTGGTTTCTAATGCCGTTTCCGTTAAAAATGCTTTTACGATCGGAGTGAGCATAGATAACTTTGCATCAGCCAGCTGCTTTGCATCTGCGTCAGTACCGTACAATGTTTCATCTACTAATTGCATACAATAAATGGCTAGTGCTCGATTTCCTTCGGCAAAGGCTTTTTGTGTTAAGAGCATGCGACGCACATCCGGATGGACAATGATAGGATCAGCAGGACCGTCTGCATTCTTTTTGCCAGTCATTGAACGAAACTGTAATCGGTCTTGAGCATACGCTAATGCACCTTGAAAAGACGCCTCTGATGCGGATAGCCCCTCTAATCCTGTACCAATTCGGGCAATATTCATAAAGGTGAACATGCAATTTAATCCACGATTAGGTGCACCGATTAAAATACCGCGTGCCTCATCAAAATTCATTACACATGTTGCGCTGCCTTTAATGCCCATCTTGTGTTCAATGGAACCACACTTAACTGTATTTCTTTCACCCTTATTACCTTGCTCATCAACATGATATTTAGGTACGATAAATAAAGAGATACCCTTTGTTCCTGCAGGCGCGTCAGGTAATCGAGCCAGTACAATATGCACAATATTTTCAGACATATCATGCTCACCCGCAGAGATGAATATTTTGGTACCCGAGATGCGATAAGAACCATCTTCATTTGGCTCCGCCTTACATTTAAGCATCCCTAAATCAGAACCACAATGTGGTTCAGTTAAGCACATAGTACCGGTCCACGTGCCCGCGACAAGATGATGTAAAAACATCTCTTTTTGTTGTTCTGTCCCATGTGCCTTTAAGGTATCAATGCACCCTTGCGATAAACCAGGGTACATCGCCCATGAATGATTCGCACCAGAAAACCATTCGGCCATCGCTGACGCTAATGAATAAGGTAACGCTTGACCACCATATTGCTCAGGATGTGCCATCGACGGCCAGCCACCTTCTACATATTGTGCATAAGCTTCTTTGAAACCGCTTGGCGTCGTAACAACACCATCATCCCAATGACAACCTTCAGTATCACCCACGGCATTAATCGGTGCTAATACATTTTCTGCGAACTTTGCCGCTTCTTCATAAATTGCATCCACTAAATCTGGGGTGGCATCGTTAAACCCAAGTCGTTGATAGTGTGATTCAAAATCAAATACATCATTCATGACAAATAAAGTATCTTTTTTAGGTGCTTGATAATTTTGCATCTGGACTACTCTCTTTTGGTAGATAGTATTGTTATAATTTAGTTAATGGATATTAGGTGAGAGATGCAGTTTTTAACACTTTATTGGTTTTATGATTGCCTATTAGTTTTGATAATTACGGGATGACGATGAGTTTCCCTTTTGCTTTTCTATGGTTCAAATCATTCAACGCTGCGCTGGTATCTGCTAGTGCATAATGTTTATCGACATGCACCGTCACATTGCCATTGATTAACCAACCAAACAACTCTTTCATGTTTTGTTGAAACACCTTAGGCTCATGCATAGTAAAAGAACCCCAGAATACGCCCACAACTGAATACCCTTTCACCAGGGCTAAATTCACAGGAAATTGTGGGATTACACCACCGGCAAAACCCACGACTAATAGTCGTCCATTCCAGGCCATAGATTTACTGCATTGATTAAAAATATCTCCACCAACACATTCGTACACCACATCCACACCTCGCTTATGCGTGATTCGATTGACTTCTTCTTTGATGTTTTGTTCAGTGTAATTAATCGTATAATCAGCACCTTGATTTACCGCAAAATCTAATTTTTCGGGTGTCGAACATGCTGCGATGACGGTAGCGCCTAATTTCTTAGCTATCTGTACTGCAGCAATCCCCGTTCCACCTGCAGCGCCTGTGACCAGGATTGTTTCACCGGGTTGGATTTGTGCACGTTGCACTAATGCATGATGAGCCGTTGCATGAGCCGTTATCAGACCTGCCGCTTGATCAAACTCAATCGCCTCAGGTAATGGCATGACATGCGTCATTTTACACGTAACATATTGTGCAAACCCTCCTAACATACTTAAACCAATCACACGCATGCCCACACTTAAGTGATTAACATTTTTTCCCACTGCAACAATGATCCCTGCCACTTCATTGCCAGGGATAAAAGGCCTTTCAGGTTTCATTTGATATAAGCCCTGCACCAACAAACTATCCGGAAAATTCACACCTGCGGCATGGACTTGAATCAGTACTTCATCAGCATTAGGCGTCGGTACCGCTAACGATTTGACCAGCAGATTTTCCACCGGCCCAAATTCATCACACACCACTGCATTCATCATAGTTGGAAGCGATACACTGTTATTAGTTGTGTTCATGATTTTACCTCGTTCTTTTTGTATTTATGAGTAAGTAAAAAGGGTTGTGTTACCTTCAAGCTCCAGATGGGGAATTTGATTAAAACTCGTTTCAAATATTTGTGAAGATGACACTAAGTATTGATGATAACTCGCATTTCTGATTTGTAAGTTAGTGTCGATTAATTTATCGACACTCAACTCCAGCGTATATCCTTTAAGCATCGCTATCGCACCACCGGAAGTGGCGATTAAAATATGCTTTGCATCTGAAGATTGTTGAGTAATGTGAGTCATACCATCGACAACACGTTGTTGAAATTCTTGCCAAGTCTCTGGCAACCCTAAAAGCTGCTCACGTGACCAAGCTATCATCGCATTTTTTAATAACCGATAGAACTCTGCTCGCGGCGCACTGCTACTCGGCATACTTGTATTAGCATAGGATAAATATGATGTGATCACCGCTTCGAAATCAAACTCATTAAAATGCGCTAATTGTGTGAATGCTTTAGTCTGATTCGGCATATTAGCCAGTATTTGCTGTGCCGTTTCATGATGACGCACCATGTTCCCTGTGTAGACGGCATCAAATTGAGTGCCTATTTGGTGAAAATAACGACCCAGTATCTGTGCTTGTTCATGACCTAACGGACTCAGCTGATCATAATTATCTGTGCCATATGAAGCCTGTCCATGTCTGACTAAGGTGATTTTTTGCATTGTTGTCTCCATGATAGTGATTAACTAGTGTATGGATAATTGGCGTAAAAACTAACTTTTGTTGCTGAATACTTGATCATCACTAAGAGATTATTTGTTCTACATCAATATCCAAACTATTGTTTTGATTATTATAGTGTTTTTATCGCACCCATGTTACTCAGTCAGCATGGACAATGAGTGAATGTCACGTTATGAATCTACTGAAACAGACCTATGAATTAACACCAGCGGAACATATTGCGTATTTATACCAACGCAATGTCCCTAGATATACATCTTACCCGACTGCTTTGGAATTTTCAGTTGATGACTATAATACGCCTCTATTAGCGAATATAGCGAACCTTTCGACGCCTATCTCATTGTATATACACATACCATTTTGCCATTCGCTTTGTTATTACTGTGGCTGTAATAAACGAGTGACTCGTGACAATAGTAAAGCAGATGAGTACTTGCATTATTTAGGGTTAGAAATCGCGCAAATAGCACAGCATAATCCTGAAATTACTATCAGTCATATTCATTATGGTGGCGGCAGTCCTAGTTTTTTATCGATTGAGCAGCATACTAAACTGATGCACTTACTGACTTCACATTTTAACTTGGCAAGTGAATGTCAAATGAGTATCGAGTGTGATCCTCGAAATTTAACCCCCCCTTACATTCAGCATTTAGCTAAGCTGGGATTCACACGTATGAGCTTAGGGGTACAGGATGTTGATCCTATCGTACAAACGACCATTAATAGAGTGCAATCATCATCCCATATTCAAGCATGTATAGCCGATGCCTATCACGCTGGTTTTTCGTCTATTAATTTAGATATTATCGTCGGTTTACCTGAACAAAACTTAACGACTATTCAACACACATTAAGTGCCTTAGCGCAATTTAATGTAGACCGTATATCCGTATTTAACTATGCACACTTGCCAGAACGATTCGCTGCCCAGAGAAAGTTTTCGAAACATAATATGCCTGCGCCAGAATTAAAACAGCAAATGACATCTCATATTGCTCAAACACTACAGTCTATGGGCTATCAAGCTATAGGGATGGATCATTTTGCTAAGCCTAATGATTCGCTTGCTGTTGCAGCAAATAAAGGTGTTTTGTCGAGAAATTTTCAAGGCTACACCTGTGATCAAAACGATCAGATACTCGGACTTGGGGTGAGTGCAATCTCCAATATCAGTCACATACGTGCACAAAATGCAGTAGATTTGAAACGATATTACCAACAAGTGACCACCGAAAGTTTACGACATAAAGGACGTCAACTGACTCAAGACGATCTTATTCGAGGGGATCTCATCAATCAATTGATGTGTAACTACACGATTAATTTAGCCGCCATCAGCCAGCGTTGGAGTATTGATGCTGATAAATATTTTGCTCATGAAATTGACTCACTGGCATTTTATAGCAGCTTAGGTATCGTCACAAAGCACCAGCAGCAATATTCAATTTCAACCCAACACAAACCTTTGGTCAGAGTTATCGCACAATTATTTGATCAATATAAAAAAGATCAAACCCGCTTTTCATCTGTTATTTGAGTTAGACAAGGTTTATTGGGTTCAATCACTATATTCGTATGGCGTGCATGAGTAGTATAAATCGCTTTGACAAAATCGGGAGCAGCCCCTGTGACTGCCACATATTGTTTAGCGCGAGTAATACCGGTATACAACAATTCTTTACTCATAGGATGTATTAGTCCTGAAGGTAAGACAATTAGCACTTGGTCAAATTCACTGCCTTGAGTTTTATGAATAGTCATGGCATAAGCAGATTGAAACTTTGCGATCCGGTAAGGTGAAATCGCCAGAGGGGCTTGGTCACCTCTATCGATATACGCAGTCAACTGTTGTGCTTCGTTACGTAGGATCACACCAGAGTCGCCGTTATAAATCCCTAATTGCATATCATTTTGAGTGATCAGTATCGCCTTACCGTGATATAGATGACGATCTGAATCTGCACTTTTATTAGTGGATGGATCCAACAACTGATCTATAGCTTTATTAATCCCTTCAATCCCCATAGCCGAGTGTCGAATGGGTGACAGGATCCGAAATTGTCGCAGTAATGCTAAAGCGTCAGTTGGTTCCAACATACTTAACAAAGGCTTAAAATAGGCATCGCTCATAGTTTTGATTAATGCATTAAAGTTTTGTTTCACTTGCTGTTCATCAACTTCATCAGGGCGATATAATAATGTTGAAGACGCGAGGTTAGATAATTTTGGTGATGAAGTCGACCAGCGTGTGATTACGTTATCTAGCGCAGTAATTGCTCCGTTGACGTTATTTTGATAAATCGCATTCGCAAGCTCATTGACATGATGAGTCGAGCGCATATTAGTGAGTAAAGTGGCCGCATAATCATTCCATTGACTATTCTCACCGGGGATCTCGGCGCATGATGTCAGGTATTGTGAGCTTAATTCAGAACTTACTGACTCTACCCATTGCATCATAGTGGAGGAAAATTGATTCACGTGTACGGGCATGACATCTTTTAAAATATTACCTGACTCAACAGAAGGTAACTGTGCCGTATCACCAATCAATAATATCCGAGTGGAAGGCTTTACCGCACTGAGTATTCGAAACATCAGGCGAGTATCTAACATGGAAGCTTCATCAATGACTAACACGTCATGAGGCAATGGATTACCCTGATGATATTTAGCATAATTGCGATGATATCCTAACCCAAGTAATCGATGCACAGTGGAAGCGGTAGTGGGTATATTAGCCAACAGTTCAGGTGCAATACCTTGACGACTTAGATGTTGAACTTCATTGACGATTGATTCACTCATTCTTTGGGCAGCTTTACCTGTAGGAGCACACAGTGCAAAATTCAGTCGTTTATCCGCTTGCGCCAAGTGCAATAATAAGGTTCGGATCACCGTATACGTTTTACCTGTACCAGGTCCCCCGTTAATAATAAAAAACGATTGATTTAATGCCGTGACGCTCGCTATCGCTTGCCAAATGTTCTTAATTGGACTGGGGTAGAGCTGTTCAAACACAGTCTTAACATTGGGGTTGAGTCGCTCATTTGAGGTCGTAATTTTCTGTGATATCTGTTGAGAAATAAACTGCTCATATTCGTAAACCTTTCTAGAAAATAAACGTTGCTTATCGATGACGAGAAGCTGACCATGTATGGGATGAGCAATTAACGCTTGGATACTCATCTCAATTTCTTCATATGAGGTGCATTGAGCCCCCGTCAATGATTGCCCATTTTCAGTTGCATACTGAGTTGGATTATCACTATCCATCTTTTCAAAAAACTGATTATTGACGAGACTAGTTAAATCAATATAACTGTTCCCTGCACATTGCGCTTGCTGAAGCAACAACATCGCCACAAATTGATGTGTAATGATGTGCGGATTAACCCGATAAAACGCTTCAATATCTTCATAGGCTTCATTAGCCACATTAGGTTTATAGTAAGCGGATAATTGTGTCGCCACTAATAATTTATCATGAGGTTCAGCATGACAACGTTGGATTAATTGGGTAAATGAACTCATAACTCCCCCTGCCCATCTGTCATCAGCGATGGAAATGTCTGTGCTAAATACTGTAAATCGGTCATGCTGATTGGCTTAAAGTAAATACCACTATGAGCAGGTGCTTGAGGACTCATGCCTCGAAGATATAAGTAATATACACCCCCTAAATGGCGACTGGGTTCATAATCAGGTAAGACTAACGAAAGGTGAAGATGTAATACCCACACATAAATCAAGTACTGTAGATCATATTGTTTTGATTGAATATCCGCCAATAATGCATCTGGGGTATAGCCCTCAAAACCGTTTCCTAAATGCGTTGATTTATAATCACACACAAAATATTGGCCATTGACTTCGAAAATCAAATCAATAAACCCTTGCATCATGCCTTCTAACATATCTGTGGCAAGGTTCGGCAGCGTATTCTCATCCCGATGATGTTGTAACAATTTTCCTAATGAGGCTATCGATGTGTCTCCTAGAGGGAAATAGAATTGTGGCTCTCTTAACGTGTTAGCTTTAGGTAGCTGTTTCAACATAAAATTACTGTCGCTGTGAGCGTGGTAAATGGGTGTACTTAGCACTTCATCTAACCAACTGGCAATGGCGTCAATGTCATTTTGATGATCAGGTAAAAATTTTAGGCACTCCTGTTCAATAAGGGTGTTATCTAAAGCTTCTGTAAAATCGCTATGTTCTAACACATTATGCAATAACTGACCTGCATTAGCCCCCTTAGTCAGAGTGAAACGTAGCGGTAGAGTATCGTCCTGTTTATCGCTAGAACGATCAGATTTAGCGTGATCATCACTATGTGTTTTGGCGTTCAAATCAATCTCTTTAGTACGATTGACAATACTGGAATATGAATATATACGCCATTGAGATTGGGTTGGCCCTGTATAGGTTAACGCCTTGAGATCAGGTTGATTAGATAACTTAGAGTACATCGATAGATGCAAATTATCTGGTATTGTATGACTGGCAAATAGAGAACTATCAGCCCCTGCAAGTGCCTCCATGTATTCAATGACACTGTAATCATGGGTATCTGCGACTTTCGCCAACATATGGTGTATGGCCGTGTTGTCGGCATAGTGAATCGATTGGTAACCTAAATAACATCGATGTGCAGCCCGCGTAATCGCCACATACAATAAACGTAAGGCCTCTCGTTGCGCTTGTTCGATCTGAATCGCATCTTTTACGGGAAGACGCGCAAGAAAATGACGTTTTTCTTGTGCATTTGTATCATAAAACGTGGTGAATTTAGCTTTTGAGTTAATTAAATCTCGATTTCCAAAGCTATCAAATGGCACAAACACAATCGGATATTCTAAGCCTTTTGAGCCATGGATCGTGACAATTTTAATTAATTCACTGTCTGATTCTAATCGTTGATAATATTCATCAGCCTCATTACCTGCCGCTAATTTTTCATACAAAAAAGATGCGGTCATACTCGGTAACGGATTAGTTCTCTCAAACTCATTTAACAAATCAGCTAGCTGCATGTAATTAGTCATGATCCGTTCAGCGTCTAAACAATCACCATAAAGCGTAAATCGGGTTTTCAATACATGAGTCAGCATCACCAAAATACCCTCATCCTGCCATTTATGGAGTAACTGATGTGCAGCGAGCTTGTACTGTTCAATGTCGTCAGGTCGGCTATCTAGTGCATAAAGATCCTCAGGCTGACATCCCATTAAATCTGTCGCGAGCATGGTTTTGAAAGGCCGCTCTTGGTTGAAATTTAATAACCCATGTAAAAATCGATATAAATTAGTCGCTTGTTGAGACGTGAATATCGAATTGCGATTACTTAAAATCACACTATTTAAACCACATTGTGCAAATACACGTTTAATCAAATCACCTTGGGCACGTTTATTCACTAAAATAGCAATATCAGCAGGTTGAACCAGGCGATCACCTAGCGTCACGCTAGTCAGTAAACGTTGAATTTCATTGGCAACCCATTTCGACATTAAGATTTGTGCCGAGATTTTATCTAACATGGCGGGTTGTAACTCATTTCCTTCTTGCATTTGATAATGAAAGAAATGCGTCCCTGCATCTGAGCATTCATCTTTTAAAGGCGTATTATTCGCTTTGGCTAATGATGTGGCTAAAATCCAGTTATATTGAATATGATAATCAAATAACTCTTTTTCTGGCACTGGAGGCTCTGTATTAGGGGCATCTGACAGCGATGTGGCCCATGAGGTCATGCTTGATAACTTAGATTGGGTGATATCTAACCCATAGAATAATGTGTTGTAACCATTAATCACCGACGGCGTTGAACGGTAGTTGGTATCCATACTCCAATGAAAACATGCATCTTTAACGGCATTAAGATAAGTAAATACATCGCCACCTCTAAATCCATAAATAGCTTGCTTAGGATCACCAATCATTAGCAACATCAGTTCCTTATTTTTGGGTGGATATACCTGATGAAAAATCGAGTATTGCTCAGCATCTGTATCCTGGAATTCATCAATCAACGCGATGGGATATTGCTGACGAATATACGCAATAAGTTGCTCGTTGCCTGACATTATCTCTTGATATAACAAATGGATGGTATCGGAGTGGTCTAATACACCCTGGCGCTGTTTATCGTTACTGGCTTGTGTTTTAATATCATTGAGCAATGTCGCAATAAGACTATAGTGAGGTAGTTTATGTTGCACCTCTGCGATCTTCTTTTTGATTTTTTCTGCTTGTTTCCAACTCTCATTAAAAGCTTGTAATACCGTTAAATAGTGTGCTTTATTCGCCGTGTCAAAATGCTTGGCATAGCCTCTAATTCTAATGCCGTGAAAAAAAGATTTAACGAAACCTTCGTCATCAAAATACACATCGGCGTCCAACCATCTTAAGACAATATCGACATCCATTGATACTTTGGCATAGTTAGTCTCATACAGTGTCTTAATCTCATTAATATACTGAGATAAGATCAAACAGCACTCACTACGCAACACCTTTAATGACGAAAAAATCGGTTGGAAAGACTGCTGAATTAATTCATCGATGTTCGTTTCATTTGGATATTCAACGGGTAGATTATTTAGTAAGACATTGTGATAGGTGGCGAAGAAATCTTCTGGCGTCTCGACCCCGAATGCAGATAACGCTTCGCGATATGCAACCTTATTTTGGAGTGCTAAAAATTGATCATGTATCGCAGTAATATAAATCGATTGGCTATCATCAATAATGGTTTGTTCAAAAGGGCGATGAGTCAAAAAGGACGATTGGGTTAACATTCGTCCACAAAAACTATTAATAGTGAATATTGCTGCTTCATCCATTTCTAAAATAGCTTGGCGTAGAATCAAACGCGCTTTGTCGGGCGTGACCACTGCATTGTCGATAATCAGATCTCTAAGCAAGGGATCCCATTGCTCTTGCGGCTGGTCTAGCATGGTCAAAAACTCTTGTAACGTCGCTGCTATTCTTGCTTTGAGCTCTTGTGTCGCGGCTTTAGTGAATGTCACAATGAGTAATTGAGTAATCGATATTTGCTTGACGAGTAATACTTTTACGGCAATTCGAGTAATATTAAATGTCTTACCGGTTCCTGCACTAGCTTCAATTAAATGCCGTTGTGCGAGTGTGAGTGTTATGACGTTTAATGGCGAAAAAACAACAGCATCTTGCTTCATAAAGAGACTCCCACACTCGGGTCAAGTGGTGAAAAATCACCGGATAAGACCACTTGAATGATCGGATGAAAATACCACTCATCGATGTTAGTTAATGCGATATCTTGATGTGAAAAACCATGCGGAAATAGCCATTTACAGTAGGTATTAACATTCCATGCATAAGAAGAAAATTTATCTTCACGTTGTTCACCATAATCATCCAATAAATACTCAATGTGAGGTATTTGCTTAAAATTACTCACTACATCTTTGTCATATTGCCGCCGTATACTCTCTAAATTTTGATACACATCTAAGTGAATAAAATGCGGTTCACGCAATGCTTGGATATACTGCGCTGAAAATAGCTTGAGCACTATATCAGCCTGTTCTGGCGTCATAAAATCATATGGAATATGCAGCGTATTAACTTCAAGACACACTGATTTTTGACCTGCGGTTGTTCGTTCCCGGCTATTTAGATACCGTATAGAGGTATCTCCGGTCGTCCCAAAACACATCAATTTCAAACAATGGGTCATCAATAGCGACAACTTTAGCTCAAATAGTCGAGATTTAGTCATCACCTTATGTAAAAACGTATGACTATGGTATTCATCATCAATGGCAAATAATGCATTAACATGAAACTGAAAATGCTCAAATTGCCATTTCACCACTTGATTATGACGAGCAGTAGTGACGGGCTGTTGAGCTAAACTTTCTGCTATCGTCCTGTGTAATCCATCATATAAAGACATTTGCTGACTCTTTAGCATCCATTGCGAGACATCTCCGGTGTTCACTAAAGGCTTTACAAAATCTAATCCCATGTCGTTAGCATTATCATAATCTATCGTCGCAGATGCTGTATTCAATGCTTGTACGAGGAGTTTATCTTTCGATAAACCGTCTAATGAAAACGGTTCAACATCATCCATCACATTAATGTATTCATCTAGCACCACATCATATTGTTTATTGACATGCAGCTTGAGTGGATTGATAAAGAGCGCTGTCATATCGTTATGATCAAGATAAATATCATCTGGTACTGTAATAGTTGAAGTTTTGGCAGGTAACACACCACTTTTAGCTAATGCTAACCACCCTTGGTCAAACGATCCCTTTTGTTCAAAATCATGTTCATTCGATGCGAACAATGTGGGACTAAATGGCTGCAATGGCGCGCGTCGTACAATACGTTCAGAAAATTTCTCAGGCTTTTCGTTCTGAGGATCTGCAAGGATGAATTTTTGATCTAAATAATGGAGTAACTCTTGGATAACCAAACTCGGTTCAATGGTTTGATTATCTTTCGCACTCTGGCCTTGGTAGCTTAGGTATAAATAATCGCGGGCTGATATTAAGGCTTCTAAAAATAAATATCGATCTTCATTGCGTCGTGACCTGTCACCACGTTGCTTTTCACTTTGTGCAATTAAGTCGATACTATTAGGTAAGGCTATGCGCGGAAAAGCACCATCATTGAGACCGAGAATACAGATCATCTTAAACGGCACACTTCGCATCGGCACCATTGAGCTAAACGTCACTTGGCCTGTCAAAAATTGATTCAATGCATCGGGCGTACTAAATTTATCCGACAAACTTTCTCGTACAAGCGCCAACCCGATGGGCGACTCATAACCAGCCGTTTGTACTTGCTTACTGAATTGACTGATCGTTTGCTCAATCATCTGTTGAGCTCGCAACTGAGTCGACGTTTCTCCAAACAACGACTGACTCATTTCCTGTAAGAGACGTTCCCATTCTTGAATCGATTTATCCCCGTTCAATTGTGCTCGAAAGGTCGAAAGACGATTTACCAGAACTAAGAGTTTGCCTAAAATCCGGCTATTTAGGCCTTCAACTGCATCCACATACGCAAACTCATCATGATGTTCTTGCATTTCACTATGTAAACAACCTAATGCTAATCGACTTAATCCCCACTCCCATGTGTAATGCTCAGTCACTGCTTCGTTATCCAACCAAGACGCTTTATGGGCTTGATTCAACCCCCACTTAATCTGTGACATAGATAACCAGTTAATACACAAGGTTAATTCATCTTCCGTCAAATTGAGATTTTTTTGGACACTAGGGATCCGCAGATAATCAATGATTTTGGTCACCGAAAAACGACTATCTGGTAATGACAACATATCTAAAAACATCATGACTGTTGGTTCAGAGTTCAGTGGAGCTCGATCTGCTATCGAACACACTAACTGAGGAGAATCCGTTTGAGCCGGTTTATAACTGGGTCTAAAGATACTGTTTACAAATGGCGCATATTCTTCTACCGACGGACACATCACCAAAATATCATGAGGCTGTAGATCAGGATCGGCGGTTAATATTCGCAGTAATTCATCGTGTAGTGTTTGTACTTCTCGAATAGCACTAAAGCCACTGTGAATTTGAATGGACGCATCAATATCCTCCGGATGAAGTGTCACCGGCGTAACATGTGCACTAGCGATGTCTGCCTGAACTTGTTTTAAGAGACTCGGTGCATCATCTGCAGTGGGTGCAATAAATAACTGACTGTCGGTCATATCCGGGTAATTAATATCTTGTAACTGGTTGAATAATCCCCTTCCTTGTTGACCCAAATTCGCTAAAATGGGATGTGATATATCTTCAGCCTTTAGTTCGTCTATGCCTTTCGATAAACGTTCACGTAATAGCACTTTATCACTAACCACATCCCCCCAATATTGACTACAAGGATTTAAGAAAAACAAATACACATCAATGTATTGCGCCACCGCACTAAAAAATTCAATTTGTGTCGGTGATAACGTATTCACAGCAAAGATAGTAATGGATTTAGGTAGCTTAGCCTGATGCGTCGCAAGTTGGGATATCGCCGCGGCGCGTAATGCTGCCGGATGGTCAGGATGAATCGCAACTAATTGTTCCCAAATGAGCTGCTGCCAAGGTTCGAGAGTATCATTTAATCCCTTTAGATTGCCTTGTTCCCATGCGGTTAACCAATCCTCGCGATAAATGAGGTACTGTTCATACACATCGGCCAATTGCTTGGCTAAGCGAAAACATTGCAAAAGAGGTTCTGGCTGCTCTTGCCAATACGCATTGGCATAAGCCGCACGAGGATCACTAATAAAACCGGGATCTTGTAATATCGTAAAAATATTCCAAACCAAATATTCACGCTTAAATGGTGAATCTTGAGGCACTTTATCGCCTAATATCGAACGACAAATACTATAGATTTCACGCGACACTAAAGGGAAGTCAATATTCATAGACAAACCTGTCTTTTTGGCAATTTCCATATTCAAATAATGTTGCATGCCTTGGCTTTCCACTACTATCGTAGTGGGTTCAAAAACACCGCGAATGCCTTGTTGATAATCATCCTGAATAAACGAAATCAATACTTGGGTCAGTATCTCTTGTTTATTGGACGGCACCACATGAAACATAATTGATTTCCTTGTACATCAGCAATACGAGTAAAATGCTCAAAAATAAAGCAACTCTTTCACCTATTATTGGCTCTGTATGTTTATACAGTAACCTCTTAAGTAAACACTACCAGTGGGTGTTTTGCAATACGTATTCGATAAATTTTGTATAATCAACGACACACTTTACCCACTCAATAAAAACAGTTTACACTAAGCAAATTATAATTCGATGGAAGTGTCTATGTTACATGCACAACAACTAGCAACTATGCTTGATTTACAACAAAAAATGAATGCCAAGGTTAATCCTGAATGGATTAACGCCGGTTATGGATTCATGCGAGCGGCCATGGTCGAATCAGTTGAAGCTATCGAACATCACGGTTGGAAATGGTGGAAAGCCCAAGAAAAAGACTTGCCACAATTACAAATGGAATGTGTTGATATTTGGCATTTTGCCCTTTCACATATTCTCATTGAATATCAAGGTGATGTTGAAGCAAGTGCTAAAGTCATCGCTCAACAGTTGTCCGAATCGGAGACGGCATTAACCTTTGATGGCAACATCTATGAATTTGCTCAGCAAGATTTACTCAATAATTTAGAATTAATGACCGGACTTGCAGCAGCTAAACGTTTTAATGTCAGTTTATTTATGACGATTATTGCTCAATGTGAGATGTCGACTGACACGCTATTTGAACAATATGTCGGTAAAAACATTCTCAACTTTTTCCGCCAAGATCACGGCTATAAAGAAGGCACTTATATTAAAGAATGGGCTGGAAGAGAGGATAATGAACATCTGGTAGACGTTTTAACGGCCTTAGATTCAACGTTAGATAATTATGCCGATGCCGTTTATGAGCAACTTTCGCTTCGCTACCCTAATAACTAATGAAAATTAGACCACATTAAAAAGCCCTCATTAACGAGGGCTTTTACATTTTAGCGTGTATATCAACAACGATGCTCTAATCAATAAAAGCGACTTTGTTACTATACTTAGCTTGAATGACATCAGAAAAACGTTCTTCTAGCACATGACGCTTTACTTTTAAGGTCGGTGTGAGTAACGCATTATCAATTGTCCATTCGTCTTTTAATACAATAAAATTATCCATGCGCATATGACTTTCAAGCGTACTATTCACACGTTCTAATGTCTGTGATAATGATGCGGATAACTCATCTCGAGAAAGTTGGCTCGCTTCTGCTGAAAGTACCATTAATGCAACCGGTTGAGGTAAATCCCCTCCAGTCACACACACTTGTTCAACATTGATATTTTCAACAATTTTAGCTTCAATTGGGGCAGGTACTACGTATTTACCTTTGGAGGTTTTAAAAATTTCTTTTAAACGTCCGGTAATTTTGACAAAGCCTTCGTGATCTATTTCGCCTTTATCCCCAGTGCGTAAATATCCATCTTCGGTCATGGTTTCAGCTGTTTTTTCAGGTTCTAAATAATAACCCAGCATGACGCAAGGCGCTTTGACTTGGATTTCACCTTCTTCGGAAATACGTATATCCACGCCATCATACGCTTTGCCTATCGTGCCTACTTTATCTGAACGAAATGGGACGGCAGAAGTGCCATAAGCAGAGTTTTCAGTCATCCCCCACCCTTCAGAAATAGTAATGCCTAATTTCTCGAACCATCGAATAACCGCAGGAGCTAGAGGTGCTGACCCCGATGCAAATAAACGTGTCGAATTAAGCCCTAAGCCAGATCTAATTTTCTTAGCTACTATGCCTTTAATAATTGGAATACTTAAGAGTAAAGATAGTTTTTTCTGTGGCATTTTTGCCAGTACGCCCATTTGGAATTTTGTCCATAAACGAGGCACGGAAACAAATAACGTTGGTTGTGCGTTGACCACATCATGATTGAATGTATCTAATGATTCAACGAAGGTAACTTGCATGCCTGAATAAAAGCTGGCCAGCTCAATGATGACTCGCTCAGTGATATGAGCAAGCGGTAAATAACTCATCACTCGGTCAGAGCTATCACATTCTAATTGGGCTAAACAAGCATGTGCAGCCCAGTTAATGGTAGCAAAACTATGCATAACGCCTTTCGGTTGGCCGGTAGAGCCTGATGTATAAATAATCGTCATCAGCTCGTCTTTATCACGCGTTGGATTATCAGCTAATGGGGCAATATCTGTAAATTCTGCCCAAGACGTTTTTCCAGGAATGCCTTCATACGGAAATGATACTGTCGGCATATCTTCAGGAATCGGCGCAACTGCTGACTCAATATTATCTAACTTACCAACAAACATCAGTTTTACGTCAGCATGCTTTAATACATAATTAATCGTATCGCCACCGGCTGTCGCGAAAATAGGTACAGAAACGTGCCCTGCCATCATGATCGCTAAATCAGTGATAAACCACTGCGCACAGTTTTTAGAAAATATACAAATACGACTACCTGGTGCTAGAGATAAGGCTTTTAATCCTGCGGCGACCTTGCGCACCTCAAGACCGATCTCGGCCCAAGTAAAACTGTGAATTTTGCCGTTAATGGGTTGACGTAAATACACGTCATTTGGATGATTGGTTTCCCAATGGTAAAGCATATCTAAAGGAGATTTAAACTCTGTCATTATTTTATCGCTTTTTATTATTATCGAATGGCACTGAAGCTCTTAGTTGACCATATGTAATTAACATTTAATTAATATCATACATAAGAACAGCAAATTTGCTAATTAATTGTAACCAGTTTTTGGGTAAATTACTGCTCAATTGTTGTGTTTTCTTTACTTTTTTGTAGATGTTTGAGTAAAAATTTTCATTCTGTATTGTTTTTCAAATTTTTAACAACCGGTAACTATGCCATGATATTAAACGAGCAAATGTATCACATTGATAATATATGACGGTTACGTGGTGCTACCTTTTTACCGCAATTCGTTTAGCGTTAACCACACCACGTTTGATCATCACCGGCGACGAGAGTTGAAACAGGTCCCCATTTTGCCCGACTAAACTGGATTTAACACCTGTAACACGCGCTATTTCACCGTGTCGTTGTAAATGTTCAGGTTCACCATGCACAGGCACGCTAATCAAAGGCTTGACCCATTGGTACATACTTTTTAATTCCTGTTCATTAGGATGACCGGATGCATGAATCGGGAGTACCGCATCATGCGCTTGAACCACTTGAATTTGTCGTGCGATGAAAGCATTAACTAACTGTTCAATGGGCTTTTCATTACCAGGGATCGTGATCGTACTAAATATAATCGTATCTTTGGCGCTTAAAGATAAATCACGGTGAGTATCTTTTGCCAATTGTCCCAGAGCTGCTCGGGGTTCACCTTGAGAGCCGGTAGCCACTACTAACACTTCCTCTTCAGGTAAGTAGCCGACATGGCGACGATCAATCATGATACAGTCCTCAGGCCAATAACCCGTTCGTCGTGCAATGCCTATCATATTCACTAATGAGCGACCAAATACTGCCATTCGCCGACCGGTTTTTTGGGCCACGCGAGCAATCGTAATTAAACGCGCAATATTTGAGGCAAAGCACGTCACAACCACGCGTTTTGGCGCGCTATTGATATAATGATATAACCCTGATTCGCAAGCACTTTCAGACACAGAATTACCGTGTTTTAACGCATTAGTTGAATCACATACCATCGCATCGACATTTAGTGAAGCAAGATGCATAAAATGATCACGATTGACGCCCTCTCCCACCACTGGGTTCGAATCTAACTTCCAATCTCCAGTATGAAATACTTTTGCCGCAGGCGTGGAAATCATCAAGCCACAAGGTTCAGGTAATGAATGAGTAATCGGTAACCACTTAACACTAAATGGCCCTATGGTGAATTCATCTAACGGCTCGATTTCAACAATATCCACTAGATGCCCAAACTCGACTTCACTGAGTTTTCGACGCAACACTTCAGCCGTAAATTTAGTGGTATAGATAGGTTGTTTAAAGCGCTCCCATAAGTAAGGGATCCCACCGACATGATCTTCATGCGCGTGAGTAATAATGATACCAGCAAGTTGATCTCGTCGGTCTTCAATAAATGACGGATCTGCTGCGACTAACTCATGTCGCTTAACGTATTCATCTTTATCATGTGCCGGATTAAGCGGTGAGTTAAAGGTTAATCCACAATCAACCATTAGCCATTGTCCATTATGACCATAAAGATTAAGATTCATCCCAATTTCGCCGCATCCACCCAATGGTAAAAACCAAAACTGCGTATGATTAGGCGTTAGCTGAATGGCAATAAATCACCTCAAATATAAAGTTTATATATGCGTTATCATAGCATTCATCGAATGGTACATAATGAATTTTTCGATGAATAAAACAATGAATTGCTCTATCATATAGTGATGATTATATTTTTACTTTTATTTATCGCCCATTGTCTCGCGGATTATTACCTGCAACGTCATAGTTGGATAATGGATAAAGTCGCTCATCACGAGCGTTCGATTGGGTTGCTGTGCCACATGTTGACACATGTACTGCTGACGGGTGCCACATTATTTTGGCTGGTTGGATTTAATTGGTCATGGTTGATAGTGGGGATCTGGGCGTTAATTATCAGTACCCATTATGCCATCGATATTTGGAAAACTTACCAAACCTTCACCTTACCTTATTATTTAGCGGACCAAATTAGTCATATTCTCATTTTGATTTTGGCCACTTATTTACTTATTGATGGGCATGTGATCCCTGAGACCACTATTAATTTATTAGATTCTTACCAGCGTCCGATCATTTGGATCGCAGCTTTGATATTTTTAGCTAATCCAATGGCCATTACCATTATGGTGATCTTGATGCCTTTACGTGAAAAAATGCATCAAAAAGATAACACTATCGCCATTAGTCCATCAAAAGAAGGGCATTATGTTGGGATCATTGAGCGCACTATCGTGTTATTTTCCGTCGGTACTGGTCAGTACGTGATACCGGTATTACTGTTTATCGGTAAGTTGTTTGTGCGTTTGCGAGAAGAAAAAATACTCGCAAAACCTCTGCATCGTCAGTATGTCATTTTTGGTACAAGCACCAGTATAATTAGCGCCTTATTATTAGGTTTGTGGGTGCATAGCTTTACCTAATCTAATGGCATCACAGCAATATGATCCTGACGCAGTGAACTGACAAATAACTGCCCACCGTGCGGTAAAGCAGTCGTAATCGAGGTGTAAGCATGGGCAGTTTGCAAGTTTTCTAGCACATTTCCTGATGCATCCAACGCAATCACCATGCCATATTCAGAAGATGGTTGAAACCAATTAGCAGGGATCCCGCCTAATACTCGTCTGACGAACGGATACGCTGCCAACTTCTCTACAAGCGGGTCACGTAAATTGATTAATCCCACCCAATAAGCACCATATGGATCACGATAAATATTGTCTGGCATACCTGGCAGTTCGTCGATAAAAACCGATGTAGTCCCAACACTCTCTCCGGTAAGGGCGTATTTTAAAATCCGTGATTTACCGGTTTCGTTCACTAACAGATAATCATTTTGTTCATCAATAGCAACGCCGTTTGCAAAAAACAAATTATCCATCAGCAACGTTAATTGCTCCGTTCGAGGATCAAAAGCAAATACTCGTCCTGTCATACTCGTTTCAATAAAATCATACACAAAATTGTGCATACCAAAGCGCATAGACGCATCTGAAAAGTAGATAATGCCATCGTTACCAACGGCGAGATGATCCACAAATCTAAGTCGTTCGCCCTGATACTCGGTCACTAAAATAGAAATGCGCCCTGACGAGTCCATTTTCAGTAAACCCTTTATTGCATCTGCAATGATTAAATCGCCTTGAGCATTAAAGCGCAATCCTAATGGTCGGCCTTGGGTATTATTCACTAATTTTGCAGTCAAATTAATATCAGCGGCGGTTGGGTCAAACAGCACAATATCGCCATTTTCGTAAGCCGTATAAATCATTCCATCAGGCCCTAACGCCATGTCCTCAGGGCCATTACCTTGATTAGGTAAAATAGGTATCAGTGCATCCAAACGGTTATTTTGGGCATATACCCCCTCGAGTGCTCGAGGAGGATCAGGCTGCCAAATTACAGGCTCTACATCAGAGATGATATACAAGGAACTGATGAGTATGAATATCCCTGCAACTAATACGTATAAAAGGGATTTAATCGCATTAGTAACAGAGCTTAACATCATTATTTCCTTATTAATTTGCCAATGGACGGCGACGTTGATACATACATATCCCTAATAGCGTTAACAACAGTAAGCTCATGCCGCCACCACTACTACCTGAGTTACTAGCTGAGTTCGCCGGAGTATTGGTCGTTGTGGTATTACTACTTCCCGTAGAGGAGCCTGTTGTACTTGAGCCACCTGAACTAGTACCTGACGAAGTATCCGTATTACCAGAAGTATTGGAGTTATCCGTGTTACTGCCAGAACTTGAACCAGAATTATCAGTAGATGAATTACCTTGAGTAGATTCTACCGTCTTACTAAAATAAATGTTATCCAAATACACAGTGCCACTGCCAGTGACTTTTAATTGAAAGGTGTTTGTTAAATCGACGACTGACGCATATTCAGATAAAGGAATAACCACTTGTTGCCATGAACCTAATTCTACCTCTATCGCAACATGCGTTTCTTTTGGGCCAGGGCTAATTAAATACATAGCTAACCCAGAGGCATCGTTGGTCCAATAATCAAAATGCAAGTTATCCATATCTGACACATCTTGTTTATTATTTTCAAAATCCGTGCCTTGGTAATTTAATCCTGAATATTTAAGCACAGTATCACCTTCATACTGCACTTGAGTGACTTGAGTCGCCTGTCCCCAATTAGGATTATAATCAATAGTCGCTATGTTATCGTACCAATCGCTGAATAACGCAATCACGTTCTCGGCAGCTGATGCAGGCTCTGGCGCGGCTTGCTGTGGCTCTTCAAACACTTCACATCCTTGATTATCAACACGCACATCTGCTGGCGTATTGGGACACTGGTCCACACTGTTTGCCACGCCATCCGAGTCAGCATCAGCAATCATTGGCGTAGTTTCATTACAGCCTGTTGCGCCATTTGCAGAACTTGCAACACAGTGGGCAACATAGTCGACTTCCATGGTAGCTATGTCGAGTGTCGGATCAATGGCTCCACCAATATTACCACCCATTGCTACATTGATTAGCACAAACATAGGTTCTTTGTATTGTGGACATGAGGAAATATCATGTTCTTTTACCACTTGATCATTCAAAAAGAACTTAATGTTCTCAGGCGTCCATTCAATCGCATACACATTAAAATCTTGTACATCAGACACACCGCCGGGATATTGTGGTCGGAACTCGCTGCCACAGCCACCGGTATTAAAGAAGTTGGTAATATAGCTACTACCATTACGGCCATACCATTCCCAGATATCAATTTCGCCAGCCCCTGGATTAGGCCAATTTACGGTATCATTATCGCCTTTAATCGGCTGCTCTGCGATCCGGTTTTCTAATGCCCAAAATGCAGGCCAAGTCCCACCACGTAATTCTTCAAATTTGATACGTGCTTCAATACGTCCATATAAAAATTCCGCTTTATCTTTGCTGTTTAACCGCCCTGAGGTCCATGGCCGGTTAATGTTATTTAATCCTTCACAATTCACTGCACCGCGACGAGCGATAATTTTCAATGTCCCATTTGAGACGTCATAATTACGTAAGGCTGAACTATCATCATCGGTATAACATTGAATTTCGTTATTGTAATTAGCATTAGTTTGCGCCGTCCAATTATTCCAATTGACGGATATGCCATCAAAACGTTCGATCCATGTTGCTTCCCAGCCCGCTTGAGCGCTAGTCAATGGGATACTGATCAGAGTACAAACACCTAGAGTCGCGAATGCCTGACGTAATAATACTTTCATTTGGTACATATTAACCTTTATATAATTGTGTATGGAGGGCATTTTTGTACGCCTCAATACCTGGAAAAATCGACACCACTAATGTGGCAACAAACACCATCCCTGTTATCATGAATATATCCGTTGAGAAAATATCATGACTTAAAAACAACCCAAACTCGGCCGCAAGCCAGCCTTCAGTTCCCATTAATGTCAGCGTTAACAACGCCATTGACGTCATTACCGATAAAGCAACCAAAATGAGCGCTTCTAATAAAATCAACATTAATATTACCACAGGCCCTGCACCTAACACACGAAAGACCGCAATCTCCGCTCGTCGCTCATTCATCGACGCTAATAGCATCGTGGCTAAGCCAAACAATGATGAAATTAACACCAATGCTGCAATCACCCTCAGTAGATTTTCTACCGTGGACATCAAACTCCATAATTCAGCCATCGCCACCCCCGGCAGTACGGCCATTAAGCGATCTTCTGGATAGTTATTGATATTACGTTGTAAGGCAAAGGTAGCAAACTTACTGTTTAAACCAAGCATCACAGAGGTTATATTATCCGGTTGAGGCGCCAAAGCATGATTATCGATGACCGCTTGCAACTTATTGGGCGATAAATGAATTGCTTCAATCCCTGGTAGACTGACATGGACAGTTTTATCCACTGGTGTACCCGTGGGCGCTAAAATACCACTGACCACAAAAGGCGATGTATCATGATTGGTAAAGCTTGTTGAACCAATGCCGTGCGCAATGACGATCTTATCACCCACTTCATATTTGAGGGCATGCGCGACATCAGCCCCAATAACCGCTTCAAATAAATGTTCAAATGGCTTGCCGCTAGCAAAATTTAACGGTTGTTTATTACCATAACGAAAATGCGCAAAATAAGCGTCGTTCGTCCCCATCACACGAAAACCACGATGCGAATCACCCAGCGAGATAGGTATGGCCCATTTGACCAAATCATTGTCTCTTAACATGGTAAAACTATCGTATTCGATATTATTAGTGGGACTGCCCATTCTGAACACTGAGTATAATAATAAGTTTAGCTGACCACTCGGCGCGCCAACAATCAAATCCACGCCAGAAATAGTACGATTAAAGCTTTCCTTAGCTTGCAACCTTATATGCTCGACACTGAGCAATACCATGATACTGATCACCAATGAACAAAAGGTTAAGAGCACCGTTTTTTTACGACTGAGTAAACTATGCCATGCCACAGAAAGTAATGTATTCATGACGTCACCTCCGAGCATGAATCGATTTGCTGCGAGGTAGATTGGGCTAAATGTGCTGACACTTCATTGAGTTGGGTTAAATCGACTTTATGTTCAAAATACTCGCCTAACGCTGCATCATGACTGACAAAAATTAAACTGGTTTGCTCCGCTTCGCACATATGCATTAATAACTGCATAAATGCATCACGCGCCGATGCATCGAGCGCTGATGTTGGTTCATCCACTAACAATAATTTAGGCTGATTAATTAAGGCTCGAGCAATCGCGACTCGCTGTTGCTGACCCACGCTCAATTGGTTAACTCGCTTATGTAAGACATCTTTAGGCAGTCCTAATGTATCGATTAACGATTGAGCGCGAGATAATAATTGTTGAGTCTGAGCGCGAGAAGCACGTGCGAAATAGGCCGCTAATTGAATATTTTTAAACACCGTTAAATAGGGAATTAAGTTGAATTGTTGAAATACCACGCCGATATGTTGCGCTCTAAAGGTATCACGCTGACGATTTGTCATCGTTGCTAACGCTTCACCAAATAATGCAATACTGCCGTTGGTGGGTACTAAAATCCCACATAATAAATTGAGTAATGTCGTTTTGCCTGAGCCTGAATCGCCATACAAAAATACACGCTCGCCCTGCCCCAATGACCATTGCGGGATTGATAATATCGACTTATCGGTTTGATAAGCATAACTTAGACTATTTATCGCAATCGCTGCGGTCATAAATGACACTCCGAAATCTATTATTGTTATTGAGTGATGTTATAACATCGATATTGTTTTAAGCCATTATTATATGTAATACTTGATTTTACAATCATCGATAAACATTGGGATGTAAACCTCTGATGAAAATGCTGAAACTACCGCAGTTGTGTCTTATGTTAGTGAGCCTATGGTGCTGCTTATATACCGCCACA
The DNA here is from genome assembly GCF_000155775.1 of Glaciecola sp. HTCC2999. Classification (GTDB taxonomy): domain Bacteria; phylum Pseudomonadota; class Gammaproteobacteria; order Enterobacterales; family Alteromonadaceae; genus Opacimonas. Next base: position 197,234 of record NZ_DS989812.1, on the reverse strand, counting down.
TTACATGCCAAAGACTATATCGATATTGAGTGGACTCAGCTGATGCCCGCTGATGACTTAGCTGCGTTAATGAATCCTCCAGAGTTTATCGTCGATATTGAAGATGGCACTGCACAAGATAGCGTTGCTGCGTTAAGTGAACTGAGTAAAGGCAATGATACCGCTACACGATTTAAAGAAGCATTGCAGTCCAGTCGCGTCATTCGCGCATTCAATGACCAAGATATTCGCTTACCCGGGTTCATCGTCCCTCTTGAATCTGATGAGAATCAGCGCGTAACTGCATTTTTTATTGTGCCGTATTTTGGCGCATGTTTACATTTACCGCCGCCTCCGCCAAACCAAATCGTTTACGTGGAATACGCAAAAGGTGTAGAATTACCCAGTCTCCAAGATCCATTTTGGTTTGAAGGGACGATTATTATCGACCAAACTGAAAATGACTTAGGCAGTTCAGCGTACACTATGAAATTGGACAGTGTCCGTCCATATGAAGGTTAATGATGTCAGCACTGATAAAGGTGACAGATACAATGATAAATCTTAAAAGAAATACTTTGAAAGCCAACGCCTTATTTTACACAGTTTTGTGTACAGGCCTCATATTCACCAGCCCGATCAGTATAGTGCATGCTTGTGATTTTCATGACCAGCCATCATTTGGTGGATTTCGTAGCATTGGCGGATTTGCCCAATCCCATCCATTAATGAAACAACATATTGCACAAGCGAATTCGCCTCAATTAACCTTGACTCATGACCGGAAATTGAACGCTTCGCTCGCTAAACCTGATAGTGTTGATATTACCTATCATCTTCCAGTCGATTTTAATGATGCATCACTGCGCTTTACGCATAGTGACGGGGTAGAACTTGAGACGCAAGGTCAGGTAGTCATTGATCAGTTAAATGGTACCTTTACACTCAATTATGTGGCCAACAAGCCGGGTAAACATCATATCCTTGTCTGGGCGGATGCCACGAAACAAACCTTACCTTATTCAAAAGTACAACGCATCGAACTTGACGTTAACTAACCGCGCTGTGCGCATTGGGTAGTGTAGCTACAATCGCACTTCCGTAGCATTAGGTGTCAAAATTAAAGCTCCTTGACTGGCATCGGTGATCCATTGAACTTGTAATTTAGTCAATGACGACGCTAATGAAAACAATTGGATATCGGCGCTTTTGATCGGACTGCGGCATTCCATCTCATACGCAATGGCCACATCGGTATGACTGACTTTATCGCTATGCTCATGCTCATCTTGATGATGTTTAGTGTGATCATGTTCATATGGTTCGTCGGATAAGTGCGTTAATTTATCCCTTAATTGATGCATTACCTGGGTAATTTTACATTGCTTAGGTAACACCAAAAAAGGCGTCACTCGTTCTGCATCTTTGATTAACCTTTTTACCGTATCAACCTCAGCTTGAGTTTGAGGTGCATGTTCAAACCCTAACATGTCTGCAGCAGGAAGAACAAATTCAAAACGCCATGCGTTATCATCTTGAGCAATGAGTAATTGTCCTTCGCTATGAATATGCGCATGATGCTGTGCATATGCTGACCATACCACACTGATATTGGCAGCCATGCTAGCTACAATGATGCCTAAACATGATTTCAACTTCATGATAAATTCCCTTAAGAGTGCTTGATTGTTAATTACGGCATAACACTTGCCAACATATGACATCCTAACATAACATGAGCGTTCCAAAAGTGAAGCCTTTCACCTATTTTACAAGATAAAGGAACAGATATGCCTGTTACTCATTCACTAAAAGCTGGTCTGATCATGCTCAGTGTTTTATGCACCCAAGGGTGTGTTATCAACATTGAAGAGAATCAATTTGAAGAGTTAGATTTTAATCCACAACGAGAAATGATGGGTTCATTTGAGCCTTCTCAATTAACTGTCGCGACTTGGAACGTTGAGCATCTTGCCTATCCCATTAATACTGGGTGTAAACCTCGTACTGAATCCGATATTAATGCCATGCGTGAATATGTAAACAACGTTGATGCTGATGTATTTGCACTGCAAGAAGTCGCTTCTGAACAAGCCGTGCGATTATTGTTCCCTACAGATACGTGGCAGGTGTTGATGTCACCTAGACCCGACAGTGAAACTTATGAGTGTCGTGGTTCCGGACGCGAATCCACCCAACAAAAAATCGCATATGCGGTCAAAAATGGCATCAACATTAATAGTGTTAAGGGACTTTCTGAATTGGGGTTAAATAACCCTGGCTTACGCTATGGCTTAGAGCTGACTATTCAATCTGAGTTGGGTGCTATTAAACTATTAAATGTGCATATGAAAAGTGGTTGTTTTGTCGATAACTATAGCCGTTCAGACCGCGAGTCATGTCAAACCTTTGCTCAGCAAGCGCCGATTTTAGATGCGTGGGTCGAAACCCAAGAAAGTGAAGATATTCAGTACGTATTATTAGGTGATTTTAATCATCGACTCAGCGCACCGTATAATCATCTTACTCGTCAATTAATGACCAATTCTGACGGTTCGGAATCTACTTTATATAACACGACTGGTCAATTAATCGGTTGTCATCCCTATTATCCTGCACCCATTGATTTGGTGTTTGTTGGGGGCATGAGTGACAATAAATATGACTACACGTACCAAGCACACACATTTAATAATATGGCGCCTAAAGCCATGTTGAGTGACCATTGTGCTGTGTCTTTGCAGATAGAGAGATAATAAGAATGTCTGGGGAAAGGATTAATGGTCGGTGTGAGAGGATTTGAACCTCCGACCCCTGACACCCCATGACAGTGCGCTACCAAGCTGCGCCACACACCGACCGAAGACACGCATTATAGGCAAATGCGTGTAAATTTCCACTGTTTATATGGATTTATTTCCAATCCGCTTCAAGCACCACTCGATAACGTGCGTCGCCTTTTTCCATATGTGCAAATGCCTCATTAATTTGTGAAAATGGAAACAAGTCAATTTGCGGTTTAATGTCATGTTGCACAGCAAACTCCAACATCTGTTTGATCGTCGCTGGCGAACCTACTGGAGAGGATGAGATACTCTTTTGACCACCCAACATATTAAATACGCCGATATTTAATGGCTCTAATGCCGCCCCAACAAAATGTAAACGTCCTTTAGGTTTTAATGTTGCTAAATAGGCGTTCCAATCAAGTGCCACGTTGACTGTAGAGATAATTAAATCAAATGAATTAGCTGCTCCTGCTAATTCAGCAGGGATAGTCGAGTTAATGACATCATGAGCTCCCAAAGTGTAAGCCTCTTGGGCTTTAGAATCACTGGAACTAAACGCAGTCACCTCACAGCCCCAAGCTCGACAAAATTGCAAAGCCATGTGCCCTAACCCACCAATACCAATCACTGCGACTTTGTCTGTTGGTTTAATATTGAACTGAACCAATGGATTAAATACAGTGATCCCACCACAAAAAAGTGGACCTGCTAGGCTCAAATCCATCCCATCAGGTAATGCGACCACTGCGGTTGCATCTGCTCTTACGGTTTGAGCAAACCCACCATGACGACCAATAATGGTGCCTTGAGCTGCACCACAAAGATTA
>NZ_DS989812.1:117726-192968 GCF_000155775.1 Glaciecola sp. HTCC2999 | reverse complement strand
ATATCGTTAACAATTCCAAAACGGGGATGAAATTGTCACCGCGATTAATGATGTATCATTGACCATCAACCAAAATGAGTTTGTCGCCATTATGGGTACATCAGGTTCAGGCAAATCAACATTGATGAATGTCTTAGGATGTTTAGATACACCATCAAAAGGTCAATATCATTTAGATGGTAATAACGTGGCCCAACTGGATGATGACCGTTTGTCACAAATTAGAAATAAATACATTGGTTTTATTTTCCAAACTTTTCATTTACTGCCTAAACTCGATGTCATTGGTAACATAAAACTGCCACTTCGTTATAGTGATGTGTCCGATACTGAAGCACAACAACGCACCGATGCACTGATTGAGCGTGTTGGGCTATCCCATCGCAAACATCATCGTCCTTTTGAAATGTCAGGTGGACAACGTCAACGGGTCGCCATTGCTCGAGCGCTCGTCAACCAACCGAGTGTCATTCTAGCCGATGAACCCACAGGTAACTTAGATTCAAAAACGTCAGAAGAGATCATGGCACTCCTCACCGAATTACACCAACAAGGTCAAACCATCGTTATGGTAACCCACGAACAAGAAATCGCCGATTATGCACAGCGAGTGATCCGCATGAAAGATGGCAAAGTGATCGAGGATAGCGCTAAATGAAATATATCATTGTCCCTATTTTATTGAGTCTCATTACCACAATATCAGTACCCTCCAACGCCGATACTAGCCCAGATATTCCATTGATTTTATCTGGTAAAGTGTCCTCATCTGCCAAGCAAACTGTGGTTGCCCCTCGCGGCTCAAGCTGGAATATTCAGCTTCAATGGGCAGCTGAAGAAGGTCAAATCGTGACCAAGGGCGACCCGGTAGTCGTATTTGATGGTGCAACTGAACAAGCCCGTTTAGAACAAAACCAAGAACGTTTAGAAACTTTATTATTGGAATATAAACAACTCGATATGCGCTTAAAGCAAACGCTAACTGAAGCTCAAGGTCGGTATCAAGTAGCGAAAATGCAAGTAGCTAAAGCGCAAATAGAAGTATCTGTCGACAGTTCGACGCTTAGCGACTATCAAAAGGGCCAAAACCAAATGGTCTTAGAACGTGCTTTACTTGAGCAAATTCAAGCACAAGAAGCCATGAAAACGGCAGAAAAACAACTGGTATCGGGATTAGAAAAAAAGAACTTGGATATCTTAAAAGTGCGCGATGATATTCAGTACTATGAAAAACTGTTGACTAAATTTAATGTGCTTGCACAGCATACAGGCCCTGTTTCTTACGCTATTCATCCATGGTATGGAACGAAAATCACCTCAGGGATGAACGTGCAGCCGAGCTGGAAAATCTTAGACTTACAAGCCACGAGCGCTTACCAAATAGAGAGTTTTGTGCATGAAATTGATGCCTTAGCGCTGAAAGAAGGTGATCGCGTTACCATCAAATTTGACGCTTTTGCCGGGGAGACATTTACCGGTACCATCGCAGATGTTGGTAGCCAAGCAGAAAACAAGCCTCAACTAAGCAATGCTACATATTTCCCCGTTATCATTACCTTTGACACCCTGCCTGACCGCACCTTATTTCCAGGTATGAGTGTACGCATCATTAAGGAGCGAGCACATGGTTAAGAATCATCTTCGTTATATGTTCCCTACCGCCATATTCGCAGCAAGCCTATTCCTGCTAGGTTGTGGCGCTGAGACAAATACACCTGCTAATATTGCAACTACCAATAGTTCGGCACAAGGATTAACGGTCCCTGCAGAGCTATTGTCATTACAAACAGTGACAATTGGACCACCGAGTATTCGCCGGATGTGGACATACAAGATCCAACGTCTTGTACCCGAAAATAAGATCGTCAAACCTGGCGACCTACTAGTACAATTTGATGGTCAAGAACTACGCACACGGATGTTATCGCGCCAATCTGAACTTGATGCAGCCAAAAAAGAATTAGAAAAACTCATATTAGAAGATAATGCACGCGCTGAGGACTTAGCCTTAGATTTGGCCGAAGCGACCATGAACGAAGACAAGGCCCGCCGTAAAGTTGAGATTACTGTCTCATCACGTTCTGAAGTGGAGCGACGCAAACAAGCAGCCGACTTTGCAATTATGCAAGTACGCAAAGCCCAAGCACAGCAACGATTAGATGAACATGCACAACGCCGTATTGTGAATCAACAGGTTCAAGCAGCTCGGATCGCTAATCTACAAACTCGTGTTGATGAAATAAAAGATAGCCTAGCCAAAATGACCGTCAAAAGTACTTCAGATGGCATCGTCATTTTACGTAAAAACGGCGAAGGAGATAAACCAGCTGTGGGAGATACCGTATCAATGGGCAATACACTTATCGAAGTGCCATCATTAGATAATCTATCGATTAAAATGGAAGTTGATGAGTCTGATACCAATAAAGTCAGTATTGGCCAATCTGTAGAAGTGGTATTAAATGCATTTCCTGAGCGAGTATTTACGGGGACCATTTCAAGTAAAGGACAAGCTTATCGCAATAAGTCCCAGCGTAACCAAAAAATTGTATTTGATGCTTGGATCACATTAGACGAAATGGACTTTGATATTATGCGTCCCGGTATGCAAGCAAGTGTCAACATCCCCGCACAACAAGGAGCCAGCTAATGTTACAAAGACCGATTAGCATGACGGCGATGAATAAATGGTGCTTTGCGATTATAGCGTGCTTCACACTCATAGGCTGTGGCAGTGATGTTGAGAGTCAGATACCCACCTATCAAGTCACCAATAAACCGTTTGATATTCGTATTAATGCAACAGGTGAAATTGAAGCAGCCGAATCACAAAAAGTCATCGCACCAGGCAGACGCCCAAAGATGTTGTCCTGGTTGGCTGAAGAAAACACTTATGTTGAAGCTGGTGATGTCATCGCACGTTTCGATTCCGAACGAATTTTGCGTGATAAAAATGAAGAAGAATTTGCAGTATTAAAACTACAACAAGATATCGTCAGTTCAGCAGCATCCCAAAACCAAGAAAAACAATTTGTACAATCAGAACAAGCATTTGTGGAAGAAGAGTTTTCGTTTGTGGATCGCTTTGCTATCGATGATCTGCGTATTTATTCTAAACTCGATATTATAGATACCTTACAAAACCGAGACTTTTTAGAGGCCAAGGATACCTTTTTAGATTGGAAAGAAGACAGTATTCTTGAGCAGCATGATTCAGCCATGTCGGTTTTAAATATCAAAAAACAAGGTCATCAAAACAAACTTAATCAATATGTGTCAGCATTGAATCAACTCGAAGTACGGGCTCCTTACTCTGGCCTTTTGGTGTATGTAAAGGATCGCCGTGGTGAGAAACCCGCTATCGGTAATACTGTATTTCCAGGTCGTGCCTTAGCTGAAATCCCTAATTTAGAGAACCTACAAGCTAAACTGTATGTATTAGCCAACGATGCGATTGAATTGAACAACAACCAAACGGTCGAACTAACATTAGATGCCTTCCCTGATAAAACATTTACCGGCACAGTCACCAGCGTGTCAGCATTCCCAAGAGAAATTAAACGGGGTAATCCGATTAAATATTACGAGTTAAGTGCCTCAATTAATGAACAAAACAAGGACATCTTGAAGCCGGGGAGGAAACTCACTGCGACGATCCAAGTTACCCAACCAAAAGACACATTAGCCGTTCCATTACAATCGATAATTTATGAGCAGGAACAAAGCTATGTCTATATTCAAAAAGGGGATGACTTCGTGAAACACCCTATCACGACAGGCCGCAAAAATTTATATTTTATCGAAGTGACTTCCGGTTTAAACACCGGCGATAACGTCGCACTCAGTGCTATTAGTGCAGGAGAGAGCGTATGAAGCCGACCCTTCCTAGACAACAATTTGGTGTATTAATCAGCGATGCATTGCATGAATTATCGTCGCAAAAACTGCGCACCTTTCTGACTCTTTTAGGCATGATATTTGGTGTGGGTGCTGTGATTGCGATGCTTAATATTGGTGAAGGCGCTGAACGTGAAGCGTTAAAAATGATTGATTCAATGGGCGTGAATAACATTATCATTAATCAACGTGAATACACCAAAGACGAACTTGTGGAAATCCGCGAAGATTCATTAGGTCTCACAATGGGAGATGTCGATGCTGCCATTAACACCCTTCCCTTTGTCGAAGAATTTAGCGCAACTAAAATCATTAAAACGTTTGATATCTATTCTGATTATGCCAAATCTGATGCCCAAGTCTTAGGGGTATCTAACAGCTATTTTAAACATGCTAACCTCAGTCTCAATCAAGGTCGATTTTTAACGCCTAATGATGATATTGCATTAGCACAAGTCGCTGTTATTGGAGCAGATACCGCCGCAGAACTCTTTCCAGGACAAAACGACATTATCGGCAATGTCGTCAAAGTGAATCATCTATGGCTGACCGTTATCGGAGTATTAAACGCGCCTCCAGGCAATAAAAATGAATTCCAAGGAGTGAAAATTGGCGGTGATCGTTACCGTATTTTTGTGCCACTCTCCACCTCACTCAAAAAGTTTGCCCACGATATGCTCGCCAGTGAGCTCGACAGCATCAAACTTAAAATCAGTGAAGGACAAAATCCGGTTATTGCAGCCAAGGCAGTGAGTCATTTGATGCAGATGCGACATAACAATATTCAAGATTATGATGTCGTTATCCCGGCAGAACTGCTTGCCCAACAAAAACAGACACAACAAATATTTAATATTGTCATGGCTTGTGTCGCAGGGATTTCGTTGTTGGTAGGCGGAATTGGGATCATGAACATCATGCTGGCTAACGTGATGGAACGTACTACTGAAATTGGGCTATTACGTGCAGTAGGCGCTACACAACAAGATATCCGTTTACAATTTCTTGCCGAGAGCTTCACGATTTCTGTACTAGGCGGTATTTTAGGGATCGTCTTTGGTCTGGCCTTATCGGAAATCATTGGTTTTTACAGTGATTGGGCGGTGAGCTGGTCGCTAACAGCGATTTTATTATCGTTGAGCATTTGTTTACTCGTCGGTGTTGGCTTTGGTGTTTTCCCTGCAATTAAGGCATCAAAACTGAATCCAATTGAAGCATTACATAGCGATTAGTTTAGCGCTTTACTAGCGCCTGTAACCCGAGGCAAACTTGGTAATAATAGCTGCTTTTACACAGGACGCTATTAGTTACCATTTGGCTCAGCGTATAAATTAGAGGTTAAGGGCACTAAATCGGGTGCTTGGTCGAACCAATGTAAGAAAATATCGGCAGTGATTTTTTGTTGAATACTGTGTTTTTGCTCGGATGGACAAAATAACGAGACACAGATTTCATACTTCCCAAATTGATTGGTTTCCACTGAGATATCAGGCTCTATTTCAATAAACTCAGTATCAAGCTGACGCTCAATGAGTCCCTTATAGCGTTCAGCGACGTCTCTAAAATCCTCACAATAATGACGCGCACGGTCAAGTAACTGAGGTAAAATCTCATAAGGGTTGGAATGAGGCTCTAAAGTGACTTTAAACTGGTGGATGGCGTAACGTTTTAGAAAGTTGAGATTGATGACGGTTTTAGTGACAATCAAGCTGTTAGGGATATATAAGTGACGCCCTGTGTAGTCCATGGAATGTTCATCAATTTCTAACACGGTGACTTTGGCCCAGTCTAATTCCACCACCTCACCGCTCACATTATTCAATTGTACCCAATCCCCGACTCGAAATGGGCGCGCTGAAATAGCATATAAGTACCCTAAAAAGCATTGAATAAACTCACGTGTCGCCAGCACTATTGCCACCATAAATGCAGCAATCGAAAAGGCTAAGCTTTGCAACTCACCTGACCACAATGAGATCAAAAAGACCAATAACAGCAGATTGACGATATTCTTAAATGAATTAACAACGACACGCTTATTCGCGCCACGGCGATAGCGACGGCGCAAGGCGCTTACTAAGGCTTGCTTAATTAACAACACCACAGCTAATAGTGCCAGTGACGCGATCAATTTAAAGTCATTAACAAATTGGACAATAGTAGAAAATGATTGATGACTTAGCAGTTCATTCATGAATTTCGCTTACAGGGTGATCGGTAGGTTAGTGAGTATCTTATATCAAAAGCGCCACATGAGCATCATTTACGATCGGGTCTGATAAATTATCAAACTCTTGATGTATGATCGCGGCACTTTGTTCCACGACAAAACTCAATAAACAAGAGGAATAATTCGCTGTTGCTTTCAGTAAACGCGTGCCATCCGAGCGACAAATTAATACAGTATCACCCATAGAAAAATCGCCTTTAACCGTTCTGATATCTCGCGCATTGAGACTTTGGCTATCGTCAACATCATTGATGACAACATCATCGTGTATCACTAACTGCCCCATCACTTTACTCGTGTGAGTCATCCAATTCTCGGCTTCATTTAAATCGCTGGACTGCGGTTCAAAATAGGTACCAGTAGGTAACGATTGTAATAAATGATTAAAGACATCCATTTTAAAGCCATTTACAATAAAAGTACCAATACCGTGCGCCGTTGCCTTTTCAGCCGCTTGTATTTTAGTACGCATCCCTCCTGTACCAACATTACTACCCGCCCCACCGGAGATCGCATGAATATGCGGAGTAATTTCGGTAACGTTTTGAATTAATGTCGCATCGGGATCGGTTTTAGGGTTTGCAGTATACAGCCCATCAACATCGGAACAAATAATCAAATAATCGGCGCTAACAGCACTAGCTACCATTGCAGATAAATTATCGTTATCACCAATTTTGAGCCGGTCGGTGGTAATACTATCGTTTTCATTTACTACCGGAATAATGCCTTGTTGAAGCAAACGATCCAAGGTGCTATTCACACTTAAATAACGTTCACGTTCCTTTAAATCAGCATGGGTAATGAGTAGTTGAGCAAGCGAGTAATCTAACAATTGTTCCCACGTCCCCATCATGTCGGACTGACCTGCAGCCGCCATCGCTTTTTTTGTGATGAGATCGGGTTGTGTTTCGTCTTTGAATAAATGATGACCCGCCGCAACAGAGCCAGATGACACTAATACGACTTGAATGTTGTGCTCATGTAGTTGAGAGATAAATTGGGCAATCGGTAATAAATATTTTTTTTCACACCCGGTACGATTAGGGGCGATTAAAGCACTACCGACTTTGATCACGACACGCTTTGCATGCATGACGGAAGGAGAAATAGTCGGTGAAGAAATCATCATAGAGTCACTCTTTTAGTTTGTTCTCGAATTAATCAATATCCATAAAATCTCTATAAATAATGATTCAGAAACAACATTATAGCTAACTCAGTATATTTTTTCACCCAAAATAATTTGAACACAAACTATTAAGCAAGGACTAGTTCTTTGCATCTTGGTTAATGCGACTGGCTACCGCACCTGTTTGGTCTTTATACTTAGCATCAATCCTAGCGTTATATGGCTTTTCTGCATGATCAGATAACACCTCGAAGCTTAATGCGCCAATTTTCATTTTGGGGCGTAATGCTAATGGTAATTTTCCTGAATTAAAAAACTCTAAAACAATATTCCCCGACCAACCTGGATCAATGCGGTGTGCGGTCACATGTACCATCAATCCTAAACGAGCTAAAGATGAGCGCCCATCAAGCCAACCCACAATATTTGACGGCAAAGTAACCGATTCATAGGTGATAGCCAGTGCAAGCTCACCAGGATGTAAGAAAAAAGCTTTATCATCATCAATGCAAATTTCATCACTCATGACTGAATCGAGCTGTGCTTGTACGTCCGATTTTTCACCCGATAAATCGATGTATGGCGCGGCATGGTCTTGGAATACACGAAATTTATTCCCCAAGCGCATATCTACGGTAACACCGCTGATCTCACTATAATCAGGAGTAGGATCAATCGCGATTTGACCTTGATTTAATAACGCAAAAATATCTTTATCACATAAACGCATGGGCTTTCTCAAATTAATAATAGCGATAACGCATTATCTTACTAGCGCACATAATACGCAATCTTTTATCCATAAATCATGAGTTTATGAGTGCAAAAAGCCCCCATTTACGCTACCATTTACACACTTATTATTAGCACATTATCCTGTATTTATTATGTCTCAAGCACCACGAAAGATTTTAGTTACCAGCGCCCTACCTTATGCCAATGGTTCAATTCATTTAGGCCATCTGCTAGAACACATCCAAACTAACATTTGGACTCGTTTTCAAAAAATGCGCGGTCACACTTGCTTTAGTGTATGTGCTGATGATGCTCACGGTACGCCCGTTATGCTCAAAGCCCAAGAACTCGGTATTACGCCAGAAGAAATGGTCACTCGAACACGTGCTGAACATCACCAAGACTTACTTGATTTTGATATTGATTATGATAATTACTACGTCACGCATTCCGATGAGAATAAGTTATTATCTGAGACGATTTATAATCGCTTGAATGCTGCTGGATACATCTCGAAAAAAACGATAAACCAATTATATGATCCTGAAAAAGGGATGTTTTTACCGGATCGATTTGTCAAAGGCGATTGTCCAAAATGTGGTGCCGAGGACCAAAATGGTGATAGCTGTGATGTCTGCGCAGCTACCTACTCTCCCACAGAATTAAAGAACCCTCGTTCGGTCGTATCCGGGGCGACTCCCGTGTTAAAAGATTCAGAACATTATTTCTTTGACTTGCCAAAATTTGAAGGCATGCTGAAAGATTGGATCCAATCCGGTGCTATCCAATCAGAAATGGCAAACAAACTTCAAGAATGGTTTGAGCAAGGTCTACAGCAATGGGATATCTCCCGTGATGCACCTTACTTTGGTTTTGAAATTCCAAATGCTCCGGGTAAATACTTCTATGTTTGGGTCGATGCCCCTGTGGGTTATATGGCAAGTTTCATGAATTTCTGTGCAGGTAATAATATAAACTTTGACGAATACTGGTCGGCTGATTCTGATGCCGAGCTTTACCACTTCATTGGTAAAGACATTATGTATTTCCATTGCCTGTTTTGGCCTGCCATGCTCGAAGGCGCTAACTATCGTAAACCAACGGGTGTGAACATTCATGGATTTGTGACGGTGAATGGCGCAAAAATGTCGAAATCAAAAGGCACTTTTATCAAAGCGCGTACTTATTTAGAACATCTGAACCCTGAATATCTACGCTATTACTTTGCGTCAAAACTCAATGATAGTGTCACCGACATCGACTTAAACTTTGAAGATTTCACCCAAAAAGTAAACTCTGATTTAGTCGGTAAAGTGGTCAACATCGCCAGTCGCTGTGCTAGCTTCATCACCAAAAAATTCGACGGTAAACTGTCACAGACGATTTTGGATGAAGCATTGTTAAATGAATTTACCCACGCCAGTGAAAGTATCGCGACACATTTCGAAAATCGTCAATATCACCACGCCATCCGTGAAATTATGGCGCTGGCAGATAAAGCGAATCAGTTTATTGATACCCAAGCACCTTGGGTCACCATCAAAGACCCAGACCAACAACAACTGACTCATGATGTCTGCTCAATGGGCATACATATGTTTCGTGTGTTAAGCATTTATTTGTCGCCGGTGTTGCCTGATTTATCGCAAAAAGCGCAAGCGTTTTTGAACGATGAATTTACATGGGACTCTGCGCAAACGACCTTAACCGGTCATGAAATCAATAAATTTAAAGCGATGCTACAGCGAGTAGATGCAGATAAAGTCGCCGCGATGGTGGATGCATCAAAAGAAAATCTTGCCGTGACAGAAGACGCGTCTAAAGCAAAGAAAAAGACCAAAAAAGAAACAACACCCGCGCCAAAAAGTGATAATGAACTCGCACCGACCATTAGTTTCGATGATTTTGCGAAAGTCGATCTACGCATTGCCAAAATTGTCAGTGCTGAACATGTCGAAGGTGCCGATAAATTATTACGTCTTCAGCTCGATATAGGCGCCGAAACCAAACAAGTCTTCGCTGGCATTAAATCTGCATATGCACCAGAAGATTTAGCCGGAAAACTGACTGTGATGGTAGCCAATCTCGCCCCGCGTAAAATGCGCTTTGGTATGTCTGAAGGCATGGTATTGGCAGCAGGTCCCGGTGGTGATGAATTGTACATCCTAGAGCCTCATTCAGGTGCTCAGCCTGGCATGCGCGTTAAATAACGCGCATTAGCCAATTTATTTCACACGCAAACTCGGTTGTGCTGATTGCAATCGAGGTGTCACTTTTGCAAATTTAGGCTTAATCACCGACATCGGTATTTCATGTTTTTGTGCCACAATAAAATACATACTGCGCATGGATGAGGATCCTATAGTGTCAATCGTCTCTTTTATTTTCTTGGGCTTGCCAAAGATATTGGCAGGACCAAAAAAACAGCGATATTTGATCGAAAAACCTAATACATTCAGCCATTCTTTGACTCGGTAGTAACTAAAGAAACGCGCTGATGAAAACGGATGAGCTTGATACACCGGTAATTGATGTAATAAACCTGACAGACTCAGCGGGTTGCACCCTGTTAAAATAATATGACCATCACTACGTGTTACCCTTTCCACTTCTCGTAGCAACTGATGGGGGTCATGTGTAAAGTCTAAGGCATTTATCAAACAGGCCGTGTCGACCGTCCCCTGTCCAAAAGGCAATTCAATCAATTTACCGTAGACAGTTTGATGCCGCTCAGTATGAATAGGACATACCGTATTGGCCAGAGTATCAATGTGATCATGATTGACATGTAAATTGATAGTTTTGCGTAAACGGTTATCTTCGGATGCATCCAATACACTTAATTCTCCAATATTCACTTGGACATCACCGTATATCGTATCGCAATGTTGTTTAATAAGTGTATTAATCTGTGCCGTAATGACCTCATGTTGGGGACATACATGCCAATCTTCAGGATATGCAAGCGGTGTATGACGAAATGCCTGACCAATAAACAAAATTTAGACTCCTGAAAAAGTGACTTAATTTAACCATAACCAAACTATCATTATCTGGAAATTTTGTCATAAAAAATCACTATCTAATTAATAGTTGATATCGTAGTATGCGATAACATATAAAATTCATTACTGATTATTAATTGGCGTTCCATGAAAATAGTACCTATAAAGGCGTTTACTGATAATTATATTTGGGCCATGTGCACAAATGATCATTGTGTAGTCGTTGACCCAGGTGATGCTAAGCCAGTGATGCAATTTTTAAACGAACAGCAATTGACCTTATCAGCAGTCTTGATTACCCATCACCACCCTGATCACACTGGGGGGATAAAAGCGCTGACTCAAGCCTTTCCAGACTTACCGGTATTTGGTCCTAATAACCCCAGCATTGCCGGGATTACTCAGCCTCTTCAAGAACACGATGTTATATATTTAAACGAGCTGCAATTAGAGTGTTTTGTCATAGAAGCCCCAGGGCATACACTTGATCATATAATGTTTTATACCAAAGGCGTATTGTTCTGTGGGGATACATTATTTTCAGTAGGATGTGGTCGTTTATTTGAAGGCACACCACGACAAATGACCGAGACACTTAAAAAAATTACCAGATTACCCACCGACACCATGTTGTATTGTACGCATGAATACACTCAAGCCAATATTGAATTTGCCTTGGATGTTGAACCCGATAATGAATACCTCAAACAATACAAATTATGGGTAGAACGTCAAATTTTTAATAACAAACCCACGCTACCAACAATGCTACAAGAACAGTTAAAGTTAAATCCATTCCTACGACTGAACGAAAGTAATGTGAAACTTTATGCTGATAAATTTGCCCAAAATTTACTTTCAGATTCGGTGCAAGTATTCGCGGCATTACGCCAAGCAAAAGACGAATTTTAGAAAAGAGTCACTTTTTAATGTATAATCTGGCCTGATTATTTTTCGACACAGCTGAGTTTCATGCGTTTTTTATTAATTATCATTTACTTAATCATCATTAGCGGCTGCATGAGTACTTCTCATACCGTCAATGCACCTGTTGTCAGCGACAATGAACAATTGATCCATCCTGTCGAAAATGTCACCGAATCCCTTTCCAGTATTGAATTACCGGTCGAACTCACCGATACTCAGGTACCTGCTGACATCACTAATCTATGGGAATATATTGCTGTTAATGCCACTACCTTAGATGCTGAACATCCGCGTATCACAAAACGTCAACAATGGTATCTCAAGCATCCACAATACATGGACAAAGTAGCAGAACGCGCTCGTCCTTTTATGCATTTTATTGTCCAGACTTTAGAAGAAAATAATCTTCCAGTCGAGTTAGCACTACTCCCCATTGTTGAGAGTGCATTTGACCCTTTTGCTTATTCACATGGCAGTGCTTCAGGCTTATGGCAATTTATTCCAATGACAGGCAAACGTTTTGGCATGGAACAAAATTGGTGGTATGACGGGCGACGTGATGTCATCAAGGCCACTCAAGGTGCCGTTAAATACCTCGCTTACTTACATCGTTACTTTGATGGTAACTGGTATCACGCATTAGCAGCATATAACTCTGGCGAAGGACGAGTCCGACGAGCGATTAAAAAGAATGAACGGTTAAGTAAACCAACTGATTTTTGGTCACTGGACTTACCTCAAGAAACCCGTCAATATGTGCCTAAGTTGATGGCCTTAATTAATATATTAAAACAAGAAGCCGTTGAAGGACACTTCACTTGGCCGGTGATTGCTAACGCGCCAGTGTTAGATATCGTGACTGTAGATTCACAAATTGATTTAGCGATAGCCGCTGACTTTGCAGATTTACCTCTGACCGAATTACATGCATTAAACCCTGGGTTTAATCGCTGGGCAACAGCCCCCGATGGTCCTCATCACTTACTATTACCTCTCCAAAAAGCGACAGTATTTAAAGATAGATTAGCGCAAACTCAGGCAAAAGAACGTATTAATTGGTTACGTTACCAAGTTCAGCCTGGTGATAATTTAGGGGAAATTGCCCAAGCACATTACACCAGTGTTGATATCATAAAGCAGGTCAATGAACTCAATGGCAATGTAATTTACCAAGGCGATTATTTATTAGTCCCTGTAGCGTTAAAATCATTGGATCAATATACATTATCAAAAACCCAGCGATTAGCGACAATTAAAAACAAACGTCAACGTTCAAATAAAGCAAAATTGACGCATGTGATCCGAACGGGTGACTCACTTTGGAAATTAGCTAAAAAATATAAAGTCAGCACACGTTCAATAGCTAAATGGAACGGCTTAGCGCCCAAAGATCCTATTTTTCCGGGCCAAAAATTAGTCGTCTGGCTCCCCAACGACAAACCTTCAGGTATCGTGAGAAATATCACCTATATCGTTAAAAATGGGGATTCACTGGCGCGGATCGGGCAGAAATTTAATATCAAAATCAATGATATCGTCAAATGGAATCAACTTGATAAACAGCGTTACTTACAGCCAGGACAACGCTTACGTTTAAGTGTGGATGTCACCCGCATAGCAAACGCCTCATAATCTACGCGCACAAAAAAGGCATCAATAGATGCCCTTTGATTATGCCAGCATTACAATAGTTGACGCCAAATACGCAACTCACCTCTGTCTGACATTATGCTTTACGCCATGTCGTGCCAGTCGCGCTATCTTCAATCACCACCCCCATTGCGGTTAGTGCATCACGGGCTGCATCAGCTGCGCCCCAGTCTTTATCGGCACGCGCTTGATTTCGCTGTGCAATTAATGCTGCAACAGCCTCCCCATCGATATCCGCATCACTCTGTAGAAAATTAACTGGGTCGTCTTGTAGGCAGCCTAAAATAGCCCCCAGTGAGATTAATACTTGCGCTAAGCGAGACGCTTCTGCAGGGTCAGTAGATTTAGCTTTATTCAAATCTTTCGCACAATCAAATAATACTGAAAACGCTATAGGTGTATTAAAATCATCATTCATGGCCGCTTCAAAGCGCGCTAAATATCCACCATAACCTAATTCAGTGCGACTATCGGGAGTGACATCACGTAGTGCTGTGTATAATCGTTCAAGACCAGATTGTGCTTGTTCAAGGTTATCTTGAGAGTAACTCAATTGTGAACGGTAATGCGCCGACATTAAAAAGAAACGTAATGTTTCCTTATGATGCTGTTCTAAAACGCTGCGCAGGGTAAAAAAGTTACCCAACGATTTAGACATTTTTTCATTGTCTACTTGCACCATGCCAGTATGCACCCAAGTATTCACATAAGGGGTATCAAACGCACAACATGACTGAGCCACTTCATTTTCATGATGCGGGAAGGTCAAGTCTGAGCCGCCACCATGAATATCAAAATGTTTACCTAAATGTTTATGGTTCATGGCTGAACATTCAATGTGCCAGCCAGGACGCCCCTCTCCCCAAGGCGACGACCAGCTAGGCTCATTCGCTTTGGCTTTCTTCCATAACACAAAATCCATCGGATCATCTTTACCATCGGCCACAGCGACACGTGCACCTGATTGTAATTGGTCTAAGTCTTGTTTACTCAATGCACCATAGTCTTTGAACGTAGATACATCAAACAGCACATCGCCAGAACTAGCGACATAGGCATGCCCTTTTGCTACTAACTTTTCTATCACTTCGATGATTTCGGCCATATGTGTAGTTACACGGGGTTCAATATCTGGTGGTAACAGATTTAAAGCCGCAAAATCTTCATGCATCATCGCGACTGTTCGCTCAGTAAGCTGAGACATCGTTTCATTGTTTTCAATAGCACGTTGAATGATTTTGTCATCAACATCTGTGATATTACGCACATATTTCACTTCATATCCCATATGACGTAAATAGCGGACCATGACATCAAAACTTAGATACGTACGGGCATGACCCATATGCGATAAATCATATACCGTGATCCCACACACATACATGCCGACTTTGTTTGGTTCAAGTGGTACAAACGGGGCTTTTTCCCGAGTCAACGTATTAAAAATATGTAACATGTATGTATCATTCCTGTATTAAATTAACGCTGTGGTGATGTTAAGTATACCACCTCTTAATATTTGCGTAGTTTACCATTCCAAACCTGCAGAATCATCGTAATTATCAATAAAGTAGGCTAGAATACGCCCACTTAATTTATATAAAGGGTACTTTCATGTCTTCTATTACTTTAAACACAAATCATGGCGCAATTACTATTAGCTTAAATAGCGAAAAAGCACCTGAAACTGTCGCAAATTTCCTAAGCTATGCCAAAGATGGCTTCTTTGAAGGCACTATTTTTCATCGAGTGATTAAAGGTTTCATGATCCAAGGTGGCGGATTTACAGCTGACATGGATCAAAAGGATACTAAAGCACCAATCAAAAACGAAGCAAACAATGGCTTAGTGAATAAGAAAGGGTCAATTGCAATGGCACGTACTCAAGACCCTCATTCAGCGACTGCACAATTTTTTATCAATGCCAAAGATAACGATTTTCTAAATCACACTAGCGAATCGGTTAGTGGATGGGGTTATTGTGTATTTGGTGAAGTCACTGCCGGTATCGAAGTTGTTGAAGCCATTGAGGCAGTCGCGACAGGTAACTCTGGCTTTCACGCCGATGTACCATTAGAAACAGTGATGATTGAATCCGTTGATATCAACGAATAATCGACGATTTCGGTTTATTTGAAAATGGGTGCTTTTACTTATTTCATTTCTGATTTACACCTTAGCGCAGAGCGTCAAGACATCACAGATTGCTTGATGACCTTTCTGCGTGAGGAAGCACCTAAAGCAGATGCTTTATATGTCTTGGGCGATTTATTTGAAGTATGGATTGGGGATGATGATATTAACCCTTTTACTCAACTTATTGCTCAAGCATTTAAACAGCTCTCCTTAACAACACCTGTCTATTTTATCCATGGTAATCGTGATTTCGTATTGAAAGAACAATATGCCGCAAGCGCTGGCATGACATTATTACCTGAACAAACGGTGATTAATTTATACAACACTCCGACATTGCTACTGCATGGTGATGAACTATGTACTCATGATGTTGAATATATGCGTTTTCGTAAAAAATCACGTTCTTGGTGGTGGCAAAAATTAATGTTATCTTTGCCTTTAAGTTGGCGTAAGCGAATCGCTCATAAGGGCAGAAATGTCTCCGCTCAAAATAAGCAACAACTCAACATGGATATTATGGATGTCACGCCAACAGCAGTGGTAGAATTGTTTCAAAAATATCAAGTCAAACGTATGATCCACGGTCATACCCATCGACCCGATATTCATATCCATCCGGTCAAAATCAACGAACCTACATCAGATAAAAAAACCGACGCGACGAGAATTGTCTTAGGTGATTGGTATACACAAGGCAGTGTATTGAAAGTCGATGCGCACAAATTTGACTTACAACAACGTACTTTCAAAAAAACTTAAGCTACCGCAAGTTGTATCGGTACTCCAGAATGAAAGCGAAAATCGGGATCATCAGTGACGATTAACTGACCTTCTATGGCCCGAAAATAAGCGACTCTTTCAGTGATATCTTCTTTACTGACTAACTGCGCTAAACCTAAATAATCACTGAAATGTCGCGCTTCAGAGCGTAATAGTGATACATAAAATTTATTTAATTCCTCATCTAAGTTAGGCGCAATGGCAGCAAAGCGCTCGCAGCTTCGAGCCTCAATAAATGCACCACAAATCAAGGTATCCGTTAATTTTGCCGGCTCGTGGGTTCGCACATGTTGCATTAAGCTTCGCGCATAACGTGAGGCCGGGATATTGTCATAAGGGATATTGCGTGACTGCATGATTTCTAGCACTTGACCAAAATGATGAAGCTCTTCTTTAATTAGTAATACCATCTTAGCAATAAGCTCATCGCCATGTTCAAAATTACTGCGACTAATGAGTTTTTTGGATAAGGTAATTTTAGTGGATAAATCGCCATCACCCACTTTACGGTAAGCAAAGTCTTCAAAGGGCTTTAGCCATTCCAACAATGCCTGAGAGCTATCTTTGTCAACGGCATATCGACGTAATAGTAACATCGCTGTCTGTGCTGCTTTGAGCTCACACATTAGATGATCAGTTAACAGCAAGGGCAAGTTTTCTGGTTTAATCGCCTCATCCAGCCACGCTTGTGGTGTGGTATTAGGTAAAAACGTCAAAATAGGATCTAACAAAGTGGTCGTTAGCATTATTTACTCGAATATTAAGAAGCGGGATTAATGGTATATTTTATAATAAGTGCAAGCGCTAACGCAATGTCGATTTATGTCACTATTATCTAACTGAACCTTATTCCGCCTAGATTTGTTCGTTATTTCTGAGTGCCACAAAATTAATATGTGCATAATATTTGACTTTTTTTATCTTATTACGCATTATTTGTTAACACATTGTAAATGAAACCCCATTATTTTTACATTTGGTGCGTTGGGGTCGATTTACAGAATACAATATCCACATAGATATACTTCTGTTTCTCACTTTTCAGTTATCAATGTTATCTGTCTTTGAATATGTACAAAGACGACATATTATCTTATTGGAGAGTCGTGATGATTTTAAATCACTTATGGGGGTTATATTCAAACCCAAGAACCGAATGGCAACAAATTGACCGTAATCATGAAAATTATTGGTATGCGTTGAGTCATATCTTAATTATCGCACTTATTCCTTCAGTCTGTAGTTATTACGCTAGTGCTCAAATTGGTTGGAGTATTGGTGCAGGAGATACGATCCGCTTAACCCATGAAAGTGCGCTATTCATGTCTTTAGGTATGTATTTTGGTCTAGTCGTCGGTGTTTCCAGCTTGGCAATGATGATCCATGAACTCGCAGAAGTATTTGATGCTAAACCATCCATCACACAAGCTTTAGAACTAGCAGCATACACAGCCACCCCACTTTACATGGTTGGTTTTGCTTGTTTATATCCTGAGTTATGGTTTATTAGTGCAGTGGGTTTAGTCGGACTAACCTATTCCATATATCTACTCTATTCGGGCGTACCGATTTTAATGCATATCCCTGAAGAAAAAGGCTTTATCTATGCATCAACTGTAGTCACTTGCGGTTTAGTACTGTTATCGGTGTTGATGGCAATGTCAGTGATTTTACTTAATTCAGGCTCTGGAATTACTTACCTTTAAGCGCTAAACGCAATAAAAAAACCACCTTCAATACAGGTGGTTTTTTATTTGTTTCGTAACAATTGATATTATTCTTGATCAATATTGTGCATGTCAATATTGTTTAATCCACCTTTTTTACCTGCTGATTTTTTTGCATGATCGCTACGTGCGTTATTGATCAGGTCAAGGTAGTCTTGGTCAACATCACCTGTGATGTATTGACCGTCAAATACTGAAGTCTCAAAACGCGCTACTTCTGGATTTTCTAGTTTAACTGCGTCAACTAAATCGTCGATGTCTTGGAAAATTAAGCCGTCTGCTTGAATCAACTCACTGATTTGTTCGATTTCACGACCGTATGCAATCAACTCATTAGGTGACGGCATATCAATACCATATACATTAGGAAAACGAATTTCAGGTGCTGCTGAAGCAAAGTACACTTTCTTCGCTCCAGATTCACGCGCCATCTCAATAATTTGTTCAGAAGTGGTACCACGAACAATGGAATCATCAACCAATAACACATTTTTGTCTTTGAATTCAGATTTGATCGCGTTCAGTTTACGACGGACAGATTTCTTACGTTGTTTTTGGCCAGGCATAATAAACGTGCGACCAATATAACGATTTTTAACAAACCCTTGGCGATAAGGTAAATCCAAAGTATTTGCGATTTGTAGTGCGACATCCATTGATGTTTCAGGGATAGGAATAACAACATCAATGTCTTTATCAGCCCATTCACGCGCTATTTTTTCCCCCAGTTTAGTGCCCATATTGACACGAGACGCATAAACCGAGATACCATCAATAAATGAATCAGGACGCGCAAAATACACAAATTCAAACACACACGGTGAATGAACTGCATTCGACGAACACTGTTGCGTGAATAATTCACCTGCATCAGTAATATATACAGCTTCTCCAGGTAATACATCACGCATAAACGTAAAACCAACCGCATCTAACGCAACACTTTCTGAAGCCACCATATATTCAGTGCCATGCTCGTTTTCACGCTTACCCAGTGCTAATGGACGGATCCCATTAGGATCACGAAACGCAACCATACCATTACCGATGATTGAAGCGACAACAGCGTAAGCACCGCGAATTTTTTTATGCACATTAGTCACGGCCTTGAAGATCTCTTCAGGTGTTACCACCATGCCTTCACAGGCTTGGACTTCATGAGCAAAGATATTAAGTAAAATTTCAGAATCTGATGTGGTATTGATATGACGTCGAGCAAGTTTAAATACTTCATCCGCTAATTCATGTGCATTTGTCAAATTACCATTATGCGCAAATGCGATACCGTAAGGTGAATTGACATAAAAGGGTTGAGCCTCAGCAGAACTTGAACTGCCAGCCGTAGGATACCGACAATGCGCAATCCCCGTGTTACCGTTAAGACGCTTCATGTGACGCGTATGAAAAACATCTTTGACCAGACCATTCGCTTTTCTTAAATGGAAGTTTCCATCATCAATGGTCATAATTCCAGCGGCGTCTTGGCCACGATGTTGTAGAACGGTTAACCCGTCATATAAATCTTGGGCGACAGGACCTTGCGCAACAATACCGACTATACCACACATGTTAAATTACCTATTTAAGCGGGTGTTAAAAAACTTGAACTACCTTGAAGGTATTCAAAAAACCATTCAATCACAATCGCAAACTCTGGTATGAGAATGGATGCTTCCCACCAAGGAGTTGTTGAGAACCCTGTAAATGAATCGATGAAAAATAATATTGCAGATACTATCAGGACACCTCGAAGTGCACCAAACACAATACCTAACATTCTATCAGTGCCAGACAGACCAGTATATTCAACTAACTGACCGACAATATAATTAAAGATAGCGCCCGCAATCATAGTGGCTACAAATAACAGGCCAATAGCAGCACCTTGACGCCACATCTCATTTTCAATTTGGGTAAGTAACAGGGACACGTTCGGATAGAAACGGCTAGCCACATAAAATGCGCTAAACCAAATAACCAGAGATAAGGCTTCTTTCATAAAGCCACGCACTAAGCTTATCAATGCTGATAAGACAATAATGCCAATAATAGAAAAGTCGACCCAGTTCATAATTTCTTCATAATAGTTTAAGTCAGCTCAGGCTTTCTTAAGAACTTGATGGCGCGTAGTTTAGCAGATGCTAGATGCAAAACCATCAAGATTTTTACTTATATTGTAAAAGGCGTAAGTCGCCCCTTTAATTTCGTGATTTCGTTCAAATGTGGTAATGCAGCTTTAAGTTTTTCTTGGTCAATTTCTGGTCCTACAAACACTTTAGTGAGAATGCCAGAAGGTGTTTCTACTGGACGGGAAAACGTGCGATATCCTGCTTTTTCCAAAATATCGAATAACTCTCTCACATTCTTTTGATGTCTAAAACTACCTAACTGTATCACCCACCCAGCTGACTCTTGAGGGTCCGCTTGCAAACGTTGTGTCTGATTCTCCAGCGAGGCAGTGAGATTGGTTTTACTATTTTCTGGGGGGGAAGTTGCCACTGCGGTGTCGATTTCTGGAGTGACTTGGGTATCAGTATTAGTGCCAATGCCAGTGTCACTAACAGAAACAACGTCTGTATCATCCGCAATAATATCTTCGACAACGACCGGTAAAGCCGCTTGTTGTTTAATATTTTCAATATTCACTTCACGAAGAGAATGAGTCGCTAAAGGTGCTGGTGGTTTCGGGATATTGATTTGAATATCTTGTTGCACTTGTTTCTGACCATCAAGTAAATCAGGTAAAAAGATGACGGCAAGTGCCACTACCAAAATCGTCCCTACTAACCTGTTCTGTAATGCAGTATTCACAAATAGCCCTTCATAAAACGTGCGACACTACGCAGATGGTAATTGTGCGTAAAAGTCACTTAAGGTAAAAAACGAACCAAATATTAACACTAAATCCTGATTGGTGGCAGTCTTAATTGCATTCACAACCCCTTCATAAGGAGTATTAACTGCCGTCACTTGTGTCTTATTAATGGCTAAAGAATTGACTAAACATGCTGCAATATCACTTCCTTTTGCAGCGCGTTCAATCTGAACATCACACGGATACCAATGTGATACTAAAGGGACTAATGGGGCACATACCCCGGCCCAATCTTTATCTTGCATAATACCGCATACGGCAAACACCCGACGAGGAGCAAGATGAGCAATATGTGTCGCTAAATACTCTGAAGCTTGAATATTATGTGCAGCATCTAACATAATCACTGGCGCCTCACTGCCAAACGCATGTTCAGTTAATACTGTTAACCGGCCGTTTAACCTTGTATGTGCAGCACAGTATGCCCATTGTGAAGCAGAGACAGGCCAAGCTAGCTGATGCACTACTGCCATCGCAGTAGCGGCATTAGGAAAAGGAATGTGAGGTAAAGGGAGGCTTAACTGTGTACTACCCATCTTAAAGTGAAAGAGATTGTGTTCAATGTGATAAGCAAAATCTTGACTCACCCATTGAGCATCGGCAGCATAACTCACGACAGCTTCGCGGAGGGTATGAGGCGGTTCAGGCTCACCGATGATAACCGGTTTACCCGCGCGCATAATTCCCGCTTTTTCTTGTGCAATAAGTGCGCGTGTATCCCCAAGAAATGCTTGGTGATCCAGTCCAATACTCGTGATAACAGCGATATCTGGGTCGACTACATTAATAGCATCAAGGCGGCCACCTAGGCCGACTTCTAATACAGCCACGTCGAGCGCTTGTTGATGCAGTAACCACAGTCCAGCAAGCGTGCCAAATTCAAAATAAGTAAGAGAGATATTACCTCGAGCAGCTTCTATTGCAGCAAATGCTTGAGTATGAGCGGTATCATCTAATAACTGTTGATTAATTCTGACACGTTCATTATAGGTATTGATATGAGGGGAACTATAGACCCCAACCTCATAACCGCATTGTATAGCAGCAGCTTCAATAAAAGCACATGTAGTGCCCTTGCCATTGGTGCCTGCCACAGTGATCACCGTGACTCCAGACCAATCCAAATTTAAACGCTGATAGACTGCTTGAACACGATCCAAGCCCATATCTATACCTACCGGATGGATTGACTCAAGATGAGTCAACCATTCCATTAACGAAGCATCAGCTGTCAGAGTCATAGCGTGTTTACTTAAGAGTCAGATCCATTTTTTGGAAAATCTGACGGTTGTTGAGTAACAACAGGATCAGAAGTTGACGTATTAGATGCATCAAACGCTGGACTATCAGGGACATTCACATGATGTAATTTTGATAAGACACTGAACAAAGTATCGCGCATATCACGACGGTCAACGATCATATCAATCGCTCCCTTATCCAATAGAAATTCACTGCGCTGAAAACCTTCAGGTAATGTTTCACGAACGGTTTGCTCGATAACGCGAGGGCCGGCAAAACCAATTAATGCTTTTGGTTCAGCCACATTCACATCACCCAACATTGCTAAACTAGCTGAAACCCCACCCATTGTCGGATCCGTTAATACTGAAATATACGGTAAACCTGCTTGGCTCATTTTCGCTAATGCAGCCGATGTTTTCGCCATTTGCATCAAAGATAAAAGTGCTTCTTGCATACGTGCACCACCACTAGCAGAGAAACAAATTAATGGCATTTTCTCAGCCAAGCACGCATTAACTGCTGCCACAAAACGGGCGCCCACAACCGAGGCCATTGAGCCACCTAAAAACGCAAATTCAAAACTAGCCACCACAACTGGCATACCATTTAATTTACCTTTGACCACAATAATAGCGTCTTTTTCATTAGTGGATTTTTGCGCCGCTGAGATACGGTCTTTATAGCGTTTGGAATCTTTAAATTTTAGGATATCCTGAGGTTCAAACTCTGAACCTAACTCTTCACGCCCATCAGCATCTAAAAAACTATTGATACGGGCACGTGAGCCTATACGCATGTGATGGTCACATTTAGGACATACTTCAAGCAATTTTTCTAATTCACTACGATAAAGTACTGAATCACAAGATGTACATTTAGTCCAAATACCTTCAGGTACATTACTCTTTTCAGAAGACTGCGTACGCGGGAGAATTTTCTCTATCCAACTCATTATTTTTTATATCCTGTCGAAAATCGATCTTTATAGGGTGAATTAAACCACAAAAACCAGTTAATACGAAAGATTAACTGGTCTTAGAAGTCAATAATAGTCATTCGGGAAATTGTAAGAATGTAGGCCCAAGAGGACTTTTAGGTAAATCAAATTCGGGGTAATCGACATCAACAAAATATAAACCATTCGGTTTTGCCGTCACACCTGCTTGAGTACGATCTTTAATCTCAAGTATTTCTTGCAACCAACTCAAAGGCTGTTCTCCAGCGCCTATCAACATTAAAGAGCCGGCAATATTTCGTACCATATGATGTAAAAACGCATTCGCTTTAATATCAATAATGACATATTCACCGACTCGTTGAACATTCACAAAATGAATATTTCGAAAAGGCGTTTTCGACTGACACAGCGCTGCTCGGAACGATGTAAAATCATGTTCACCCACCAGCACTTGTGCCGCTTCGTGCATTTTTTGTGCATCTAATGGTAAATAACAGTGAGTAAGCCCTTTCGCTAAAATCGCAGGAGGCACACGATGATTATAAATAATATAACGATAACGCCTCGCCGTTGCGCTAAAACGAGCGTGAAATGTATCGGGCACTTCTACTGCCCATTTCACCGCGATGGCATCTGGGGTTTTTGTTGTGACCCCTAACGTCCAGGCTTTCTCGTCACGTTTAGCCGACGTTTTAAAATTAACAATCTGATATGTCGCATGAACACCAGCATCGGTTCTACCCGAACAGATAATATTCACTTTTTCATCGGCAACAAAACTCGCTGCATCTTCTAATGCTTGCTGCACTGAAGGCACGTTATCTTGGCGTTGCCAGCCATAAAAATCAGCACCGTAGTATTCTACAGCCATCGCAATATTGGTAGTCATTTATCGGTTATCTAGTTGGGTAAGAATTTGTTTAGCTTCTGCTTGTTGAGAAGTTGAACCGTTTAGTAACACTTTTTTTAAGATATCCAACGCTTCTGAGATATCGTCCATTTCAATATAGACACGCGCTAAATCTAAATCAGATGAAAAAACATCATCGTCAGTGATCTCATTTTCACTCACCGGCTCAGGCATACTGTCGATGTTCTTTAATAAATCTATCTCAGGTTCATCTTCCATCTCGCTAATATCTGCAAGCAGTGTGTCCACATCGATAAATTCATCAGTCTCATTTTTAACCTTGTCATTGAGTGACGAAGGGGCAACCGGAGCCTTTGGCTCAAGCTTGACTTCCTCATCCTTAGCCGGAGTTTCAAGCGATTGAAGTAATTCATCAAAATCCGTATTCTCTAAATCTGTGATCAGACTTTCATCTGGCGCGTGTTGATCAGACGCCCAAATATTAATGTCAGGGATGTCATCTATTAAAGATGATGCGAATTCAGACACCGACTCCGAAGTCGCTTTCGGTTCCTGCTTTGTGGAAGCATCAGATGCAGGCTCAGACACCACCACTGGCTCAGGAATAACATCTTCAACCAGATCAGGATTTTCAAAACTATGCTTAACATAGGAGTCACGATCAGAGAATGGTGCATGGCTAAAATCTGTATCAGACAACTCGATGACATTTAACATATCTTCTGCTGGCCTTGAAGCAATGTCATCACCGTCTATTATCCTGGGACGACGAGAAAATAACCACAGCCCAAACACAACCAATGCACATAATATGATGCCTGAAAACAACGAAATAATAATCAATGGCTCTTTTAATAGCACCAGTAAATCTGTCACTGAATTGGTTTGCGTTGTTGCTTCGCTGATCTGAGAAGACTTATCCAGTAATTGATATAACTGCACTTGTAATTCAGCTTGAGCGTCAAGTTGTTCTTGCACATCACCATCTACACGTTGAGATAATTGCGTAAGCTGTTGGGATACCGACTGTAATTGCGAAGACAGCAACGCATTTTCATCAAGTAATGTTTGAATACTATCAAGCGATGTTGAGTATTGAAGTGTCAGTTGTTCCAGGGTGTGTTGCTCACTAGACGACAACATTTTTTGTTCGACGACACCCGCCTTAGATTGAGTGCTTAGTAAAGAACTATCCGCAAGCAAAACCTCATCACCCTCCATTTTGCGTCGAGCTGTCTCTAGGTCAATGGTCGCAACAAAACTCGCCGCTGGCATGACTAACATCGCATTATTCAGTAATTGATTCACGTTTTGGTTATTAAATGCATTCGGATTTAATACATATATGCCGTACATGACCGGATATAAGGATTCCGGTTTCGCTGTTGCAAATTCAGGGGAATTTCGATAGATACGCGCTATACGCCATAGCGTATCATTATCACTTACAGGCCCATAAACCACATTACTAGTGCGGGTCGTTTCAGTGTTATGATCGACACTTAACTCAACTCGTTGGAACTCTCCAGCAAACGCAGGCGTCGTCTGGATTAGGGATAAAAAAATCAACACTAATATCACGAATTGCTTCATAGTTATTCCCAAAAAAAATCGTTAACGATAGGCTAGAAAGTGTCGTCGTTATATGAAGAAAAAGTTGTGTCAGAAGATAGCATAAATGCTCGTCATAGACGAGCATTTATCGAAGGTAGGATATAAGAGGAACTACAGATAATCGCGAATTAATGTTTCTGCAATTTGAACACTGTTCGTCGCCGCCCCTTTACGGATGTTGTCAGAAACAACCCACATATTAATACCATTGGGATGCGAAATATCATTACGTACACGCCCAACATGAGTTAAATCATTGCCACTGGCACTGCATACTTGCGTAGGAAATGCTTCACGATCATCATACAATTTAATGCCTTCAGCTTGAGCCAGTAACGCTTTAACATCAGCGGCATCAATCGGAGAACGTGTTTCAATGTGAATCGCTTCACCATGACCAAAAAATACTGGGACACGCACTGCGGTAGGATTCACTAGAATAGTATCATCACCTAAAATCTTACGTGTCTCCCACACCATTTTCATTTCTTCTTTGGTGTAATCATTATCAAGGAACACATCAATCTGTGGGATCACATTAAACGCAATTTGACGAGAAAAGTTATCGTTTTTCACTTCACGAGCATTTAATAAATCAGCGGTTTGCGTAGCGAGTTCTTCCATCGCTTCTTTACCTGCACCCGATACTGATTGATAGGTACATACGTTAATACGTTCAATCCCGACTGCTTCATGAATAGGCTTTAAAGCCACCATCATTTGAATGGTAGAGCAGTTAGGGTTGGCAATGATATTACGATTTCTAAAATCCGCTAATGCGTGACTATTGACTTCTGGTACGACTAAAGGAATATCCGGCTCATAACGGTAATGTGAGGTATTATCAATGACAACACATCCTGCTTCAGCAGCGATGGGGGCAAACTTTTCAGAAACACTGCCACCAGCAGAGAAGAAACCAAATTCAGCCTGTGACCAATCGAATTTATCGGCATCAAGCACTTCAATTTCTTTACCCTTAAATGTAATCGTACCACCCGCTGAACGGCTTGAAGCAAGAGGAAATAATTGATTAATAGGAAAATTGCGCTCTGCAAGTAAATCCATCATTGTTTGGCCTACGAGGCCAGTTGCGCCTAAAACGGCAACATTAAATGCTTGTGACATGGTAAATAAGGATCCTTAAACCGATTATAGCGTTGAGGCACTAAAACCCAACGCTGACAAAGTGTGCGTGGTTTGCTCAAAAGTACAAGTGACATGCGCCGTATCAAATTCTCGTCTTACCGCAATATCACTATTGGGTCGAGGTTGACGGTATTGCTTTCGTAATTGTGCAAAACAGGGTGATTGTGCCATGTTAGACACAAATTCGCTATGATCAAATGCTATATCATATATTGTCCATACCAATGTACTAAGCGATTCAACGGTTAAGGACTCATCCGAGCAGATTAACGACACATCATGATTGGGCAAAAAATCTGCCATTTGATGCACAATGGCTTGTTGAGTTTGTGTGGCTAACCAATCATATAGCATGAATGTCCCACGAGTTTTACCTTCCAAACTATGTCCAGCAATATGTGGCGTGGCAATTAAACAGTACTCAATCAGCTCTGTTAAAATATCAGGTTCATCTTCCCACACATCGAGTATCAGCGTCGGTGTTAGCCCCTGTTGGGCAAGACGAAGTAAAGCATGATTATCAACCACTTCCCCTCTGCCTGCATTGAGTAAGATTTGACGCGGTGAAAGCTGAGCTAATACCTGTTCATCAAATAAATGCCATGATGGGTAGGGTCCGTTTTTCACTAAAGGAGCGTGCAAACAGATAATGTCGCAACTTAAAATAGCCGCAAGATCGTTCCACTCTGGCCTATTTTCAGCTAACGCACGAGGCGGATCATAGGCATCTACGATCATTCATAATGCAGAAAACTTAGCCATGACACGACGACCCACTTGCCCTAGTCCGACGACACCTACCCTAAAACCTTGCAGTATGCTCACAGGATCTGACGCTTGAATATCACCACGTGCTAATAAGGCGTATAACACCCCACTGAGTGCATATTCCGAAACAGACGTCGCATTGCAACCTGCCGCAATAAACGTGTCAATCTTAGCTGCCGATAATGCTGCTAAATCAAGATGATTATAGCCTGCAGTCGCGGTAGCAAGAAACTGACATGATGATAATTGCCCCACTCTAGCTTGATCAATTTTACTGGTAGAACGGATCATCATGGCATCAACCGAAGCCAAATCGATATCAGCTAACGCCTGGTGATTAAACGCACTTGCATCTCCAAGAGAAGGAAACACATCTTCGGCGAATGGCATGTTGTCATCATATAGAATTTTCAAAATACACCTGTGGACTAAAAAACATTACTCAGATGATAGCTTAGCCCAAAAGTCGCGTAAAGCTTGAGTCACTGCTTCTGGCGCTTCTATTTGAGGATAATGACCAACATTTAATGGCGTATTATGTGTTTGAGGTAATAACCGTTCAAACTCATTCAGCATATGTTGACCTGAGATGGGATCATGCACGCCGTTAATCAATGTCAAAGGGATCTTCGCTTGTGTCAGCGCGTCTTGCCAGCGCGTAGCATTGGCATAACGCTCATCAATATAACTGAGCAACTGAGGGATCACTCGTCGTCCTTGATGTACATTCAATAACTGCCATAACTCATCAATTAATTCAGGCTGTGGCGGTGTTTTAGGACCAAATATTTGGTTGAAACTACTGGCTAATGTCCGCTTAGACATGAATTTACTTAGCAGCCCGCCAATCGGTGATTTTAATAATTTTTGAGTCCAAATCGGTTTGTGCAAGGCCGCAAACAGGCCCCCATTCATGAATACAACAGAACTGATGTTAAGTGCTAGTCGTTGCTGTTGTTGCCGAGCGAGTAATTCTTGGGCCACTGATACGCCATAATCATGAGCCACAAGATGAATTTTAGTGATCCCCCGCTCGATTAAACGAGCAAATAACAACTCAACAATGTCTGCTTGTTCATGGAGAGAGTATTGATGAGGATAAGGTTTATCTGATATACCAAAACCTAAAAAATCCAAGCCAATACAAAAATGCGTGTCCTTAAGTGTATGCCATTGGGCTTTCCAGTCACTACTGGCACTAGGAAAACCGTGCAAAAACACAACCACCGGCCGTGCTAACACGTCAACATTATCCACAGTTGAATACAAATCAAAAGGGCTAAAACAGCCCACATGCCAGTCTTGGTATTCAATATACTGAGCACGCGTTTGATACTCGCTCAGTATGAATGTACTCATTAGGAACGAAACCCCGGATAATCACGGTCAAGTTTACGTAAAATACCTGGCCATGCCATTTGTCCACCTGAGGATTTAAGGACTTCTTTGGCCATAGACTGTATCCCGGCTAAAATAGCGTCTGGCACTTTAATCAGTGGTTTCCCAGTCCCTTGCGCAAGCAATTGCGTTTCAGCAGCTCGCTGCATAATATACATAAACAAAAAGGCATCAGGGATGGTGCTCGCACAAGTTAATAACCCGTGATTACGTAATACAAAAAAGTTATTGTCGCCTAAATCTGCTACTAAACGTTGTTTTTCATCTGGATCAAGGGAAACCCCTTCATAATCATGGTAAGACAAGCCGCTTAACGGGAATAACGAGGCTTGTGAAAATGCTTCTAGCCCGTCTTCTAAAATGGACACCGCCACACCTTCGTTGGTATGTAGATGTAATACACAATGCGCATCTTCACGCGCTGCGTGCACTGCAGAATGAATATTAAAACCAGCAGGGTTGATATCAAAATCGCTATCTAAGACTTTGTTTCCGTCTAGATCCACTTTCACCAAACTAGAAGCGGTGACCTCTTCAAATAACATACCATAAGGATTAATTAAAAAATGTGCTTCAGGACCTGGCACACGAGCGGATATATGAGTAAAGATAAGATCGTCCCAACCATAATGAGCGACCATTCGATAACAAGCCGCTAGGTCGACGCGAATCGCCCATTCTTCTGGAGATACGATATCTTTAACAGATTGAGTCATAGGGTGTGTCCTTGCATTTATTATACGTATTTACCTTAATCTAAAATAAATACGCCCAAAACACCACACCCCAGATCATTATTAATCGTTATAACGGCGCATAACTAACGTTGCATTAGTCCCACCAAAGCCAAAGCTATTCGACATGATTGTATTAATCGTTTGCTCACGAGTTTCTGTCACAATATCTAGCCCAGCAGCAGCTTCATCTAATGTTTCAACATTGATCGATGGCGCAATAAAATCATTTTCCATCATCAGGATACTGTAGATCGCTTCGTTAACACCCGCCGCTCCCAAAGCATGTCCCGTCATCGCTTTGGTTGCACTGATGGCTGGCGATTTCTCACCAAAGACTTCTTGAATCGCTTTCAGCTCTTGAACGTCTCCCACTGGAGTAGATGTCCCGTGCGTATTTAAGTAATCAATATCAGTGTCCACGTTTTGCATCGCCATTTGCATACAACGAACCGCGCCTTCACCCGATGGAGCAACCATATCGTAACCATCAGAAGTGGCACCGTAACCGACAATCTCAGCATAAATATGTGCACCACGAGCTAAAGCGTGTTCTAGCTCTTCTACCACGACCATACCGCCGCCACCAGAGCTCACAAAACCATCACGATTAGCATCATAGGTACGCGAAGCTTTATCAGGTGTATCATTATATTGTGAAGATAAGGCTCCCATGGCATCAAATTGACCTGATAGGGCCCAGTGTAATTCTTCACCGCCACCGGCAAAGACGATGTCTTGCTTATTTAATTGGATCATTTCAAGTGCATTACCAATACAGTGAGCAGAAGTAGCACATGCTGAGGAAATCGAATAATTGACCCCTTTAATTTTGAATGGCGTCGCCAAGCAAGCAGATACGGTACTCCCCATACAACGAGTCACCATGTAAGGTCCAACACGGCGAACACCTTTATTACGTAAAATATCAGCAGAATCGACTTGGTGTTCAGATGATGCGCCACCAGAACCGGCAATAATACCCGTACGAATGTTAGATATTTGATCTTCAGTTAAACCAGAATCTGCAACGGCTTGTTGCATCGCAATAAACGCATAAGACGCAGCATCGCCCATAAAACGAAGCTGTTTTCGGTCAATATGTTCACTTAAATCAATGTCCACTTTACCCCAAACATGGCTACGTAAGCCTTTTTCGGCAAATTGTTCAGAATAAGTAATACCTGATTTCCCTGCGCGTAATGATTCGGTGACTTCCGCTTTATTGTTGCCGATGCTTGATACAATGCCTAATCCGGTGATGACTGCTCTTCTCATGATATTCCTTGGGGTTTTGTGTGTCGTATTTATCAGCGATGATTGTACGTTAGTTTATAAAATTAACTGGTCTGATATTATAGTGCCTTGAGTATATTTATTTAATGAGTCAATGTGAAGTTAAGCCACGCACAAATCAGTTTTAATGAGTCAGGCACGCCTGTCGCAGATACATTTACGGATGTGTACTTTTGCGATGCGCGTGGCTGTGAAGAAACCGATTATGTGTTTATCGAGCAAAGTCAGTTATTAACTCGCTGGTCAGAATTTACACAATCTTATCCCAATATGCCGTTTGTCATTGGTGAAACTGGTTTTGGGACGGGCTTAAATTTCTTTCAAACGTGTCATCATTATCAGCGTATGCTAGATGAGGGCTATACACTGCCACGTTTATATTACTTATCGACCGAAAAGTTTCCGGTTACCCCTGCAGATATTATCAAGGCATTAGCCGTTTATCCGCATTTAGCCCCCTTTATCGACGAGCTATTACCACAATACCCAATGCCACTAGCTGGCTGTCATAGGATGAGTATTCTTAATGATCATATCACTCTGGATTTATGGCTAGGTGATATTCATGACATTTTACCTCAATGGCATGTACCACCAAATGAAAAGCATGACTCAGGTTTAATCGACGCCTGGTATCTTGATGGCTTTGCGCCAAGTAAAAACCCTGACATGTGGAATGATGCGTTATTTGCGCAACTTGCGCGGTTGACCAAACCAGCTGGCACCATTGCTACTTTTACTGCCGCAGGATTTGTTCGTCGTGCACTCAATGCCGCCGGGTTTACCACGAAAAAAGCCAAAGGTTTTGGCAAAAAACGGGAAATGCTCAGCGCAAGACTCACCGAGCTTGCATCAAGAGAACATATCGTACAAACGCATACTGTTCCTTACTATCAACGCTCGGCTCAACAAACCTCACAGACACCAATCACGCAGGTAAGTATTTTAGGGGGAGGCATCGCCACGGGCTGTTTAGCGTATTTGTTGACTCAGCAAGGTATCAAAGTCAATGTGTATTGCGCTGATTCTGATGTTGCGCAAGGGGCATCAGGTAATGATCTGGGCGGGTTCTATCCACAACTCAACGCTCAAGCTAGTTATGCCAGTCAAGTTCATGCTAGTAGCTTTGTGCATGCTAAACGTTTTTATGACAAGCTTATTGCCCAGGGTGCCAATTTTGAACATGATTGGTGTGGCGTATTACTGGTGGGGTTCAATGATAAAGTCAAGACGCGTCAACATGCTTTGCAGGATGGACAAACTTGGCCGGATGCACTAATCAAAGGCGTATCTATCGAAGAAGCCGAAACTATTGCCGGCGTCGCCATGCCTTATACAGGGTTATTTATTCCAGATGGGGGTTGGATCAGCCCGCCTCAGTTGGTCAAGGCATTATTGCAACTGTCGACTCAAACTGGCTTATGTCAAATCGAGACTCGAACTACATTGACGCCTGAGCAAATCGATACACTCACGCAATCACCTGAGCATGCTGTCATTTATGCAACCGGCGCATCTTCACCTAATTTGCCGATCCCCCCGCTGCCATACCGAGTAGTACGTGGCCAAGTCGAAAGTGCCAGCGCGACAGTTCAAAGCACACCGTTAAATACCGTGTTATGCCATAAAGGATATTTCACTCCGGCAATTAATGGTTATCATGCGATGGGCTCAACTTATGTCAAAGAAGATACAAGCTGTGATTATCGGGCTAGTGAATCAGAACAGAATTTAGCAATGCACCAACAAAGCTTAGTCGAGTGTCCATGGATCCATGCAATGACATTGCCTACCAAAGGACGCGCTGCGGTACGTTGTTCGACGCCGGATCATTTACCGCTAGTCGGTGCGGTACCGGATATCCCACAACAACTCAATGACTATGCACATTTATACCAAGCGAAACCGGCATATACTTACCCTGATGCCCAAAATATCCCACAACAATATATTTTAACCGGCTTGGGTTCACGCGGATTAACTACAGCACCGTTAATGGCTGAACTCCTCGTCTCGCAATTGCTCGGACATCCTTTACCCGTCAGTCGTACAATATCAGAGGCATTATGCCCAAACCGTTTTTTAATTCGTGATGGTGTACGAAGGCAAGACTATTTGGCGCGATTCATGCCCCAAAACGATAGTCAGGGTGCTTAAAAGAGACGTTCAAGCAGTGTCCATATTTTCTGTTGATCAATATCCTCTAATTCACGATTGACAAAAGCATCGTTTAAATTAGCGATTAAGGTTTGACGCAGGAAAACCATCTTATCATCAACATCATCAGGTACTTGACTCACCGCTAGTGAAAAATGACCATGAAAATAACTGGCAATAAACAGCTCATCGTCGGTACCACTATCAACAATCATATCGAGTTGTGCTTCAATCGTATCGACCTTATCCCAAAATTGACTCATGTTGAATATTTACCCCTTTGACCTGTATTCGACGCCGACAGGGTACAGCACTTTATCATTATAACCTGTGATAACTTCCATGTAGCCATGCAATTGAGTATCCAATTCGGGATCGGATGTATCGCAGATTAATGGTCGCCCTTCAAGGTGTTGAAGCTTAGTTTTGGTGGCAACAATGAGAATATTTTCTCGACCAATCGTTCGTATCACCTCAGGGGATAACTGCTGATTACCACGGCCAAGAATATGCCCTTGTCCCCCAATTAAGGTGATCACTAATTTTGCTCGGTGGGTCTGTACATGTTCTAATAACTCAGACGCTGTTATATCCGCTAACACCTCACCACTAGCAGTGATCACGTCCACGCCTAGAAGCGTATTGTCGATCCCCCACTCGTCCATCATAAAATCGATGGTTGAACCCGATCCCATGATCCACGAGCAGTCATCTTCATCGTCGCGTAACTCTTGAATATATGCTGCTAAATCTGCCAATACTAATTCATCCGATTCTTTACCCCCCATTTTAACTGATTGCACGTATTGCAGTTGGGCGGGTACCGTGAGTTCGCCAAAGTGTTTAGCAATGACTTTGCCTTCGCGAAAGGCCGATTCATCAATGTCTCGTACTTCAGCACTTTGCACTGTCA
Organism: Glaciecola sp. HTCC2999; assembly: GCF_000155775.1. Classification (GTDB taxonomy): domain Bacteria; phylum Pseudomonadota; class Gammaproteobacteria; order Enterobacterales; family Alteromonadaceae; genus Opacimonas. The sequence goes on along the minus strand of NZ_DS989812.1, from coordinate 158,768 downwards.
CCAATTTCCCTAACACCATATCAGCAATCACACAGCCTGCAGCACTAGGAGTGATGGCATAAACACCTGAGTGAATTTTACATCCCGCGGGGATCCCCAATACAGGAATATGGTGCGGCACTTGTGCGCAAATATTACGAGCGGTACCATCACCACCTGCAAATAAAATACAATCAACACCTTGTTCAACAAATATATCTACAGCGGCTTGGGTATCACTCGCTTCGGTTTGGGTATTGGGGTGGGTGTAACACACTTGAGTATCAAAACCCAATGACTCTGCACATTGAGCCCCCATTTGTCCTGATGCCGTTTTGATTAGAATATCAGCTTGGTAGTCAATTAATTGACTTAATGCCACTGTCGTTTTGTTATTCGCTTGAGGGATTGCCCCTTGAGCCAGGGCTTGAGCACGAATATCTGCGCCATCACTGCCTTTTAATGCAAGTGCGCCACCAATACCGGCATACGGATTTATTACCAACCCAAGCACAAAAGTACGTTGTTGGCGTTCAGCAGTTGAGGATTCAATTGACATTATGCGTGCTTTAAGTGGACTAAATCATTCTAAATTCGAGAATTTCTTAATTTACTATTTGTGGTCTCAAAAGACAATTGAGCGCGAGATTTTGGTGTAAACACTTTTTTGGGAAAATACTCTTTCCGTAACACATCGATAAAATATTCTGCGCGAGGAGGGAAACCAAAACTTAATAATTTTGATAATCGGTAAGCAACATTCGAGGTAAATGCTAACTCATCTGTTTTATCGCCATTTAAATTATCCATACTGATATTAAATTTAATACCACATGCTAAACAAAAGCCCCACTCTATTGCTTGGGGTAACTCTTCGACTTTGTAGAATTCTTTTTGGGTCGGTCTGTCACGATCATCTGGCGCGTACCAATATCCATAATCTTTTTTAAGACGACGCTCAGCACCAGCAATGCACCAGTGTGCAATTTCATGCAAGGCACTAGAAAAATAATCACTGCGAAATACAATTTGATGAAATGCGTTTTCGGCATCGGCAGGTAAGTAAATAGGCTCTTCGCCACCTTTTATAAGACGAGTGTTGTACTTGTCAAAAAAAGTGTCATCAAACAATTCTATCAATCTATCTACGTCGTGAATAACCCTATCCCCATACAAAAAAGTCCCTTAAATTAAAGTGTATATCACTTATTTAAAACCAGCCATAAAATTTTATAATAATTTATCTTTTCATGTAATATTATGGTGTTTTCTATTTTTTAGGTGTTGTGATGTTCAGTTTACCCGCGCCATTTACCTGCTCTTGGCATATTACTCCTGCACTCATTGATCATTATGGACATGTTAATAATGTCGCTTATGTAAAACAAATTGAAACGGTGGCATGGCTTCACTCTAATAGCCTAGGTTTGAGTATTGAACAATATAAAGCCTTAGATAGAGGCATGGCTATTCGCACTCACCATTTAGAATACCATCTTCCATTACACCTTGACGACACCGTCACTTGTGCCACATGGATCACATTATGTGACGGCAAAGCCTCTTTACATCGACGTTTTGAAATGGTCAATCTCAATACAGGTCAGTGCGTGTTTAGTGCACAAACACAATTTATTTGTATTGCATTATCCACCGGAAAAATAAAACGAATGCCTCCGGTGTTTACGGAAGCTTATTCTAAAGCATACCGTCAAGTTAAGGACCACGTATGAAAATTGCTCTGCTATTATCCCTAGCGATCAATGTACTTTTATTTGTTGCTTTATACTTTACGCTCAGTATTGATCACCATGACACATTAACGGTTCAAGGTGTTCACACACCCGTTAAGCAAAATACACTGAGTTCAACGAGACTAGCTGCTTCATCCGACGCCAATTTCTCTAACTCGAACCAAAGCATAATGACCAGCCTGGATCCCTCTGTGAATGTTGATAGTCAGTTTATGCAGCTCGAGTCACTTGCCAATTTAGGCCAGTGGACGACATTGGCACCATTATTAAATGAGTTTTTGTATCAACACCCTACACATTTTGGTGCTCAGATGCTGGAGGGGCGTGTCATCATTCACACTCAAACCAGTGCTAAAGGATTAGAATATCTCTATGCGCTGATGAGTCACCAAATAGATGACAATGCCATTAGCTTGATTCAAGATTTTATTAATCATCATGCCAATCCTATTATTGATGCGTTGCGCGATAATCAAGATTGGACGGCACTAGCGACGTTTGTTGAACCTTTGATTCAATTTGCTCCTACTGCGATCCAATACATAGAACCGCTAGCGTTATCGTACGCCATGTTAAATTTACCCGATGCCATGGAAAATACGTTGGCAAGTCTCCCCGACCAACATCCCATCATGATCCAAACCAGACGACTCTGGGAAGGCAAATTCAACGTCCCTGGTGATAACCAAACACAGCGTAACCTAGCTGCTACAGATAAATTCACCGAACAACCAAGTCGTATTGATGAACCTGCAGACATGATTATCCCGTTAAAAAATAAGCGTAATCAGTGGTATGCACCTTTGAATATTGGGTCCACTACATTTGAACTGTTAGTTGATACCGGCGCGTCAACAACAGCTATATCCGGTGAAGCATTTGAACGTTTAGCGCCTGAACAACGACAATTTTTAGGACGTATATTAATTAATACTGCCAGTGGTCAAACCCAAGCACGCTTATATAACATGAAGCAGGTAACGCTTGGCGGTTGGCAACTTGACCAAGTCGACGTATTAGTGCTGCCTGTCGACCGATTATCTGGTTTTGATGGGCTATTAGGGATGGATATCCTTAACCGCCCCCAAGTGATCATCGATCAAATCTCAGGGGCATTGGAAGTGAGGTTATAACGAAAACGGTTACAAACTCACCACTAAACGCATCGCTTGATCAATGGCACGTTTAGCATCTAACTCTACCGCAACATCTGATCCACCAATCAAATGATAAGGTTTAGTTAAGCCCTCACTGAGCTGTTGATTCGGCTCTTGCCCTGCACAAATCACGACATTATCAACCGCAAGGGTATGTGTTTCACCATTCACCGTAACATGTAATCCATCATCATCAATTTTGTTGTAAGTCACTGCGTTAATCATCTTAACACCTTTCATATGCAGGCCCATGCGATGCGACCATCCCGTTGTTTTGCCTAACCCAGCGCCGACTTTCGTCGCTTTTCGTTGTAACAAATAGATCTCTCGTGAGCTAGGTTCAGGTAAAGCTTGAATGCCTTCAATGCCACCACGTGATGAAAGCGTCATATCAATTCCCCACTGTGACATAAAAGAAGGGATATCTGTGCTTGGCGAAGTGTCACCATGGGATAAATATTCTGCCGTATCAAACCCAATACCACCGGCACCTATAATGGCGACTTTTTTACCTACCGGGCGTTTGTGTTTTAACACATCGATGTAACTCATGACACAAGGATGTTCTACACCGTCAATACGAGGGGTTCTTGGGATAATACCCGCGGCAATAATCACGAGATCAAAATCACTGTGATTTAGGTCCTCTGCGGTCATCTCAGTATTTAGCTGCACATTCACATTGAGCGCTTTGAGCTGTTCGCTAAAATATCGAATCGTTTCATAGAATTCTTCTTTACCGGGGACCTGTTTAGCGATATTAAATTGCCCACCAATCTCACTTTGTGCATCAAATAAGGTCACATGATGGCCACGCTGGGCTGCCGTGGTCGCAGCTGCTAATCCTGCAGGCCCTGCGCCAATCACAGCTAGTTTTAAAGGCGCATGGGTTGGTTCGATAACAATTTCTTGCTCATGACAAGCACGAGGGTTAACTAAACAACTCGTCATTTTGCCCACAAATACATGATCGAGGCAGGCTTGATTACAACCAATACAGGTATTAATTAAATGCGCTTGGTTCGCTTGTGCTTTAGCCAAAAATTGAGGGTCAGCTAAAAATGGACGAGCCATTGAGACCATGTCTGCATCACCTCGTGCTAATACAGACTCTGCAACCTCTGGCGTATTAATTCGGTTAGAAGTGATCACGGGTAAATTTAATGCCTGTCTAAATTTTGCCGTGACCCAGGTAAAAGCCGCTCGCGGCACTTTAGTGGCAATGGTCGGGATCCTAGCTTCATGCCAACCAATACCAGTGTTAATGATAGTCGCACCCGCTTTTTCAATACCTAATCCAAGTTCAATAACTTCTTCGGCTGTAGAACCACCTTCCACTAGATCTAACATCGATAAACGATAAATAATGATAAAATGTTCACCCACCGCTTCCCGTACTCGACGTACCACAGCTAATGGTAAACGGATGCGGTTTGTATATTCGCCGCCCCACTCATCATCACGTTGATTCGTTCGCTGAGCGATAAATTGATTAAGAAAATATCCCTCTGAACCCATGATCTCTACACCATCATAACCCGCTTCTTTTGCTAATAATGCGGTTTTGACAAAGTCATTAATTTGTCCTTCAATTTCAGCACTCGATAACTCACGCGGTACATATTGATTAATCGGTGCTTGTATCGGAGACGGGGCAACTAAATTTTGATTAAAAGAGTAGCGCCCTGTGTGTAGGATCTGCATACAAATCTTCGTATCGTACTGATGCACTTGATCCGTCACATAACGATGTTCAGCTAATACATCAGGATCATCTAATCGTCGAGAAACTGCATGGGTCGCACCTTCTTCATTAGGTCCTATGCCGCCAGTGACAATCAGACTCACGCCCCCTTTGGCACGCTCAACAAAATAGGCCGCAGTGCGCTTTTGACCGTTAGGTAACTCTTCTAAACCGGTGTGCATCGATCCCATAATCACGCGATTTTTGAGTTGGGTAAACCCAAGATCTAACGGGGTGAATAAGTGTGGATAAGGATGCGATGTATGTAATTGTTCTTTAGCCATAAGAAGCGTTCCCTGTATTGAGATAATAGTATATTAACCCTGTCATTAAAGGTAATGTATGACTGGTCATTTTATGATTCAGTTTGTCATTTTGCTGGTCTTGAGATTTATAGTTCAGCAATGATGTTGGCAGCGATTTTCTCAGCAATCATAATGGTTGGAGCATTGGTGTTCCCCCCCATAATTTTAGGCATAACTGAGGCATCGACAACTCTTAACCGCGTCACGTATTTCACTCGGCAGTCAGGATCAACCACTGTATTTGGGTCATCGACACTGCCCATCCGACATGTGCCGACCGGATGATAAACCGTTTCAGCACGTTCACGAATAAAATCAATGATGGCTTCATCGCTTAACTCTTCATCTAATGAGCTGGCTATTGGATACCATGGCGATAAACCATAATGAGTAAATTCAGGCGCGGTAAAAATCTGACGGGCTAAACGGACGCCGTCCACTAACGCATATAAATCTGCCTCATCTGACAAATAATTAGGATCAATATTTGGTGCATCTTGGGGGCTTTTAGATGCAAGACGAATGCTCCCCGTCGACCTAGGATATAAATGACAAACATGTAGACTAAAACCATAATCAAACGCCAATTGTCTGCCGTGATCAACGATCAATCCAGGAATAAAATGAAACTGTAAATCGGGTTTTTCTGCACTGCCATAACGACTCGCAGCGAATCCACCAGCCTCTGCAGCATTTGATGTCAGTAAGCCTTTTTTCTGTGTGAGGTATTGCATACCATGTGAGATATATTTGGGTAATAATCGTGGCATCACCGCATAACCGCATGCCGATTTTGCTTTAACTTGTACTACGACATCTAAGTGGTCTTGCATGTGCTGACCAACTGCGGGAATATCGGCAACGCATTCAATCATGTGCTCAGCTAAATGTGATTTATCACCAATACCCGATAACATGAGAAGCTGTGGGGAGTTAATTGCGCCACCAGATAAAATGACTTCTCGATTAGCCGTGTATGTTAAGATTTCTCCATTGATTTCACATTCAACGCCTTTTGCCTCGCCTCCTTCTATCAGTACTTTACGTACATGAGTATGAGTTAACACAGTTAGGTTGGGATGTGATAATACAGGACCAATGAAACCTTTTGCGGTTGAGCAACGTTGTCCATCACGATGAAATACTTGATAAATACCGAGTCCTAAACGCTCATGGGTATTGAAATCATCAACTTGAGGTAATTGAACATGCTGCGCTGCTGCAACAAACGCATCAGAGGAAGGGTCATGATAGCGTAAATCACTGACGCCAATAGGGCCACCTACACCATGGAATGGGTTCGTACCGCGAGTATTATCTTCACTTAGTTTAAATAGCGGTAAGACTTCATCCGCAGACCATCCTTTAGCCCCCATGGCCTCCCATTCATCATAATCACTGTATTGCCCACGAATATAGACCATCGCATTAATAGAACTTGAGCCACCCATGACTTTACCACGAGGCCAAAATAATTGACGTTCATTGAGTGTTGGTTGAGGAGTCGTATTATAGTTCCAATTTATCCCCGTTATACTGGAAAGAGCTGCTACCCCAATGGGCATATGAATAAAGGGGTTAGTATCTTTTTTTCCGGCCTCGATAAGGGCGACAGTCACTTGTTGGGTATCGATTAGACGTCGGGCAAGGGTGCAACCTGCAGTGCCTGCACCGACAATAATAAAATCAAAATTAGCAGTCATGTCTATCTCGTAAGCTACAATAAAGCAGTAATGTAACAGAGATCAAAACATTGTGTTGCAGAATTGTTATTTTTTTGATTTATGAGATAGAATTACCAAAATTAATCAGCAATATCAGCAGGTAGATCATCACGAATTTGCGCCCAAATTTTTCCACTCTCAATACCATACTGACGCACTAACAGCGGCACTCGTTGAGGTTCATCTTGGTCAATCAGCATCAGTAAATCTTGATAAAATTGTGTGGCTAAAGCACGTGCACTTTCATGAGAAAAATAATATGTCCCGATGCGTGCATACATTCCCTTAAAACCATTCATTAATAATACATAGATATTGTTATTTGAAGCGAACGCCAAATCATGGTTCATTTGATAATCAAATTCAGCAAAGGCAAGACCGGTTTGCTCTATCTCAGCATGACGGGCAATAATTTCACGAGCTCTATCTGGATTTTGTTTAAACGCACCTCGAATAAACACCGCACTGACATTAGTACGTGCAGCAAGAAGATTATCAACCAGTTCTTTGATATTGGCCGGATCAAGGCGAGCTAGGGTTTCTAAGATGTTTAACCCACAAGTTTCCCAGTAATTGTTCACTTTAGTCGGCTTACCGTGCTGAATTGTTAACCAACCATCACGGGCTAGGCGCTGCAATACTTCTCGCAGAGTCGTTCTAGTCACACCAATTAACTCAGATAATTCTCGCTCTGCAGGTAATATAGTACCAGGAGGAAAACGACCACTCCAGATAGACTCAACGATGTATTCTTCAGCAAAACCTGCTGGACTTTGGGCTTTATATATCATGAACATTCACTCAATTAATCTGAACTGATTGTACCAGATAAAGATCTATCTACCAATATTTATCCTATATTCCTATCAAACCCTCTTGTATTATATTAAATAGCCAACCCTAAAGAGGATCCAATATGCTATTTAATCAATTACAACGCTGGCCAGAATCGACATTACCATGGCGTTTATTAGGTCTAAGTGCGCTGGGATTACTTGCCACTGCATTATATTTTCAGCATGTGCTGGATCTGCAGCCTTGTATTAAATGCATTTATCAACGCACCGCTGTCGTAGGTATACTCATCAGTGCCTTATTACCGAGTATTTGGCAACATAGCATCTCTCGTTTACTGGGTTTTATAGGATGGGGCGTCGCGTCAATTTGGGGCTTTTTAATTGCCCATGAACATGTCGATATTTTGTTTGCTGCGAATCCGTTTTTTGCGATTTGTGACATCGTCCCTAACTTCCCAGCATTCATGCCATTGCATGAATGGCTCCCTGCTATCTTTGGTGCAACTGGGGATTGCAGTGAAAATTCATGGCAGTTTGCTGGCATGGGCATGGCTGAATGGATGCGTATTATTTTTGCCAGTTACGCGATAGTCTGGGCATTGATGCTGATGTTACGTGTGGTTAATTTACGTCGTATCTAATCAGGAATGTGGTCGTTATTCTTCCACATTCAATGGCCACGTAACGATACGGTCTTCAAATTTATTCATATCGACCGCTAACTCATTGACGGTTTTATTTCGCACCGACATGCCTGCACTATGCATCTTGTGCGCTTTACCATTATTCAACAACGGATGCCAAGATGGTAATGGCTTACCCTCATGCAAACGACGATATGAACAACTTGGTGGCATATAAAATATTTCAGGAAGATTTTCTTGCGTGAGTTTTACGCAGTGCGGAACCAGTTCAGTTCTGTCCTGGTACTCCGTACATTGACATGTTTTGGTATGCAAATACTGACAAGCGATGTCCGTAAAGAACATCTCTTCTTCACCTTTCGCCACATCCGTGTAATGGGCTTCGTCTACCTCATCATCTATAAATTTATGTAAACAACATTTAGCACAGCCATCACAGATTGCCTCCCATTGAGCATCATCCATATCTGCTAGCGCTATGGTTTCCCAGTATTTGGACGCGATGAGTGCACTCATCTGAGCGGATAACTTTGCCATGTTAGGTATCTTGCTGTGGATCGGGAGATAAACCCAGTGCGATACGATGCTCAGCTAATAAACTAGGACTAACTGGCGGTAACTGTAAATAATAGCCGGGGTCTTTAAGTGCATCGATGAGCTTGGTTTGATCAAGATTCACAAAGGTTTTATCCGTGGGTAATGCCATGAGCATGACGAGTTCAGGGTGCCCAAAGCGCGCTAACAAACCTTCCGGTACTGCACTAAAATCTTCTTTTTTAGGCACGTATAGATAAGTATCAGGGCGTTTCTTAGACTTGTAAATGGCGCAAATTTGCTTCATTGCAATTAATCTCTTTTAAGCTGTAGTCTAGCGAGTAAAGTGCTGAGCTAGTGCAGTAATTTTAGCACCCACTAACTCGCCTCGCCATCCTACTAATAGGTCAGGTTCCATGCCTAGAGCACGGGTATCATCAAACGCGAACACAAACCAACTAACTACCTGGTTAATCTGACGTTTTGATGCAAAATACGTCGAATCTACTCCTACTGATTGGGCCGCCTCACTACAAATGGCTTTGATCGCCGCAACATGTTTTTTATACAGTGGAACATCGGTGATCCGTTGAACTGCATCAGGGTAATCACTTTCAGGGGCTTGACGCGCGGTTTTAATGATACCTAAAATAGTATCACAATGACGTCGAGCTTCTTGAGGAGTGACGACATCTAATGCAAACAATGCGCCTTTATGCCCCGGAAGGCAAGACGCAATATCAAACATACTTTGCTCGCGCAAAATAAAGTTCTGGGTAATATCATGCTCTCGAGCAAACGTTAAACGCCACTGAGCTAACAATTGCATCGCATATAAATTTAGCGGACTCAGTTTCCAGGTATTTTTAAGCAATAAATAGGCATGTTTAGGGTCAATATTTGCTCGCTTACGTCGGATGAGTTGGTTTACTTCATCATAAACCCAATGTAGTTGCTGACTCGCTTCAAGCTTTTCTGCTAGCTTAAAATAACAAGGTAATAAGTACAGCACATCTTCCGCGGCATAGATTAATTGTTCTGGACTCAAAGGACGGCGGATCCAATCGGTTCGAGACTCCCCTTTTTCAAGGGTGATGTCTTGTAATAGCTCCACTAATCGTCCATAACCTACGGAATTACCTAACCCCGCTAATTGAGCTGCAACTTGCGTATCAAATAATGGCTCTGGCATAACCCCTAAGGCAAATTCAAACGTTTCTAAATCTTCTGAACACGCATGTAACACTTTAATCACTTGAGGGTTTGTCATGAGTTGTGACAACGGTGATAAATCATCTATCGCAATCGGATCAATCAACGCAATATCTACGCCATCATATATCTGTACCAAACCAATATGAGGATAAAAGGTTCGGGTTCTGACAAATTCTGTGTCCACAGCAATGACAGATTGTTGTGCAGCTTGTTGACAATATTGCAACAACGCATCATATGAATCTATCAATAAATAAGGATGTGACATGAGAGAATAACCAGTGTGTGTAAGTCGAGTGAACAACAAATTGAATAATGGGAACTAGATTAGCATAAAACGTAAAAGATGCGATATTTAGTTGATTTTGGGTTGTTTTTTACCTAAAGAACAGATGATCGAACCAGTGATTACCAAACATGCCCCGACATAAGCCCATTCATCCATATCACTGTGTACAAAACGAGTCGGATCGATTTGTATGGCCACGACCATTGATAAGTAAGTAAAAATGGGGGCGGTAGCGATCACAGCACTTACCTTTGAGGCACTCCACACTTCCATCGCTTCAGTAAATGCACCATAGGCTATAATGGTATTCAAACAACAAAATAATAAGGCCCCGATATGAACAGGAGTAAGCGTCAATAAGGCACCAAAATCGGTCAAAGGGACCAATAATAAAAAGCCTAAAGTATACATAAACAAAGTCAATTGCTTGGCATTTAAAAACGCAAATAATGGTTTTTGTGCCAGTGCATAAATAGCCCATGTCGTTGCTGCAAAAATAATAATAAACAGCCCAATAGGAGACTCTGTCGTAGAATGAGATAGTGTCTCTAAGCGCTCATTAAAAAATAACAACATCCCTATTAATAAGACGCCTGCGCCAAACGTTTGAAATCGAGTAAAGCGTTCTTTGAATATCACGACCCCACCGAGCATGAGTAAAAATGGCGCCAGTTGCATGATAACTTGTACGGTTTCAGGATTAAGATAATCCAAACCAATCACATTGGTGGTGTAATTTAACACTAGCATCACACTGGCAAATAGGACCAGTGCAAGGGTCGATTTGGATAATTGGCGCGGATCAGGAAATTGACGTTGACTGATCAGTACACCGAATATGAACAACCCCGCCACTAGAAAACGGTAGGCGGTAATTGTCATACTATCCATCATTTCTAAACAGATTTTCAGGAACAACGGTAACATACCCCATAACACGGCAGTAATTGCTGCGAGAATGAACCCGTAGATAGGACGTGGCTGTGCCATCAATCTTCCTTAACAAAAAGAGGTAATATCAACATGGATGCACAGCGATGAACTGAGAATTAACTTAATGATTCGATTAAATCTAAATATTCATCGATTTTATCAATCAAATGATCACGCTGAGCATCAGTGAGGGTGGGAAAGATAGCCCAAAGCATATTAATATACAACGCCTTATTTTGCTCAGCCGCACTTTGTAATGCAGCGGTCTGTAATGACTCTTGTTCCACAATAAAATGAGCTAGTTTCGTTTGAGCCTGATTATCAAAGGCAGCCGTTAACAAAATTTGTCTGGCGGTGTGATTCGATGTATCACCATACTCACGCCACAATTCATAGGTAGCGTTAAGTTGTTGTGCATAATCTTCAACTATCGTTTTCTGTGCTGGCGTCATACGGCCTAAATACTCAGATATATTCTCCGTTAAACGCTCGCTTCGCTTAGGCTGCTTACGTTGACGTTCAGCAAACTCTTCCGCGCGTTCTGACCGTTCATGGTTGATCGTCGCAAACAGCTGAGAGAGCTGGTCGAGGTTTAATGTGACCCCTATTTTAGCAATATCAGGGGCAATGCGTTGACGGATTCGGGCAGTATGTCCCTGAGCTATGTCGAAATGTGATGCCAATTCATCCTGAGTTAAATCCGAAGTACTAATGGCGTTACGCAAACGCAATAATTGAGTGCGATACTGAGGCAGTTCATTTTGTCTGTGCCAGGCTAACCACTCATCAATGGTTTGATCAACGAGAGGCTGTTGTGCATCGGTAAAATCAATATATTTACCAATCCACCAACCTAATAATGTATCTGCATTGTTATATACCAGACTACTTGAGCAAGCACTGAGCAATAGTAAAGTAACTAAAACAAAAATTTTACGCATCAAACCTGACTAACATAATTATTCAATATAGTTATTATACCGTTGACGCTGATTTTAGTTCAATATTAAGCCCATTAATTGCACTTTAGGGTTGGATGTTTAATCGTTTTAACAAATGCATCCACCACCAAGCCGGTCCGACTAATAAGAAACGTAAATCGTCAAAGAATGAAGGCTTTTTACCTTCAATTTTATGGCCAATAAACTGCAATACCCACATCACCACAAATAGTACGAGTGAAAATTGCCATACCGATATATCCAGCATTTCAAGTGCAGAGATGCCACCAAATACAGCAATAGTTAACAGTGTCATTGCCGCACCAATGGGCCCTGATAGTTTAAAATAGTACATCAGCATAGGAACAGCTAAAATATGAGCAAAAGTGATGTCAAATTTCGCAATCATATCTGGGACAGGTATGGCATAAATCAGCCCAATCGTGACAAAAAAAATACTTGGCACCGCTAAGCCATGGATCCAAATATTGGTGTTGTGTTGGTGTGATTCACCGTATTGATGTAATAATTTATCGATCTGTCGCATTGATTTATCCCATTAATTGCTTGTTAGCAGTAATTAACGCACACTTAGTCTTAGATTTTATCGTGCATTATTGTGGTGTCTTTTTATATAATCGACACAGAAAATTTTCAACACCGATATTAACATTAATTTTACATTCGTCTAGGGAATAATATGCCAACACCTGTTTGTTATGATGTGAAGATATTTGATATCCACGCTCATCTGTTACAAATCACTATCCAGTTACCCGCAAATATCCAACAAACAATATTGCGTTTACCCAACTGGATCCCTGGCAGTTACATGATCAGAGACTTTGCTCAACATGTGCATCAAGAGTCAGCCAAAGATTGTTTAGGACAGACGCTGGCATGGCGAAAAACATCTAAGCACACCTGGATTGTGGCCCCTTGTCAGTATGATTTCACCTTTACGTATATCGTGTTTGCAAATGATTTATCGGTACGTAGTGCCTTCATGAATGATTTATATGCATTTGTAAATGGTACGAGTATTTTTATGCAAGTGATTGATGATTATGATCCTAAGTGTGATGAGCTTGACGATATTAGGATCAATGATAACAAAACGTATGCGGTGCGCTTATATGCTAACGACTATGCTATCGAACATGAATGGCAAGTGAGCACGACGCTACCGCTGCTCCTTAAAGACGAATGCCCACCTGATATTTATGACCCGTCTCAATATGTGCTGGGTCATTACCAAGTCGAATCCTATGCCGATCTCATTGATCATCCTATTGTCATAGGCGCTATCAATGTGCATTCATTTATGGTCGAGGATGTCGTATTTGAGATGATGTTTACCGAAGACATCGATACTGATATGGCCGCACTGATCGAAGATATGAAAAAAATCTGTGCGCACCATTTGCATCTATTTAATTCCGAGACACCAATAAAACGCTATGTGTTTCAAACGCTCGTGGCTAAAGATGGGTTTGGTGGATTAGAGCATAAAGCGTCGACGGCGTTACTCTACCCGCGTGATGCATTAAAAAACACAGCAACAACAGGTATCAGTGAAGGCTATGAAACCTTCCTAAGTTTATGTGCCCATGAGTTATTTCATACGTGGCACGTTAAACGGATAAAACCAGATGTCATGGTGAATCCATCATTAACATTAGAAAATTATACGAATCAACTGTGGATTTATGAAGGCTTTACGAGCTTTTATGATGACGCCACCCTAGTGCGCACAGGTATCATTGATGCCCCAGCTTACGCCAATATTTTGGCTAAAAATATCACTCGGTTACTACGAAACCCTGGTCGTTTCGATCAATCTATTAGTACTTCCAGCTTCGAAGCTTGGACTAAGTTTTATAAGCAGACCCCTGATTCTACAAATTTCATTGTGAGTTATTACAATAAAGGTGGACTCGCCGCACTGTGTCTGGATATTGTGATATTACAACAGTCTAACGGAAAATATAATCTCGACTCGGTGATGCGCTTGCTATGGGAAAAGTACGGAGTCAATGAAGTCGGCACGCCTGATAATGTGATTGAAGTGATTTGCCGAGATGAACTACAGCTTGACTTAGATAGTGTTATTCATCATTTTGCACACAGTACTATCGAGTTACCGTTAGCCACATTGTTACCCACTATTGGTTTGTCGTTAACGTTACGACCGGCGGTTGATAATAATGATAAGGGCGGGATTACGAAAGCGACGCCTTGTGCCATTGCATTTGGTGCGATGCATAAAGCACAAAGCATTGGTATTTTGTTGACTCAAGTATTGATTGGTTCACCTGTGGCAGCTGCCGGGATGACGCGAAATGATGTCTTACTGGCCATCGAAGATCTCGAAGTCAGCTCCACGAACTTAATTAATCTACTCAATCGTTTTGCAGGGCGCGAGCAAGTGAAGGTGACTTGGCTTAGAGATGGTCGTCTGTGTCATGGTACCATGCTCATTAAACCGGCCTTGACCGATACCGCAGAAGTCCATGTCATCGATGAAACGATATTTCAACAATGGACCCAGCGAAAACTGACATTTATGTAGTTTGGTAAATAATATCTGCGACTAACTGCGGGTATTGCATATGCATATAATGATTGCCTGGCGTGTGGATGATGTTGACCTGATTAAACCAGTCTGCACGCGCTTTAGCTTGAATTTTAACTCGTTCAAATCCTTCATCAGCGACTATCATGGTGACCGGGCACATAATATGCTCAATAATATTTTGCGCCTGCCCCTCAGTAAAACGCAAAGTAGATACTGTCCGTAAGCGACTATCCGTTCCCCATTGGCACGATGCATCTACAGTGATCTCATTACTCGGCTGATGAAAACGTAGATTGCGTCGCATGAGCATATCGGCATGGGATACGCTGATATCACTGACTTTCATCCGCGCTTGTAATACCGCTAGGTAATCTTTTGGTTGTTTTGGCAATTTTTGAGATGCGCTTATTCGACTATCAATCGATGTGCGCATTTGTGTCACCGTATTACTTTCGTCATCCACTAAAGGACCTGCCGTCTCAATCAAAATAAGACGTGAAATCGCTTCACTTAAAATAGCAGCCACAGAACAAGCAACGATCCCCCCCATAGAATGCCCGACTAATGTCACCTGCTGCCAGCCTTGAGTAGTGATTAGCGCAACAATATCTTGGATGTAATCCGATTGGTGATAATGCGCATCAGGGCTACGATGACTAGAACGTCCATGACCGGCAAAATCAATGGCATAGACCTCTGGTATTGGCGCTACTGAAGCTGAGGTCATCTCCAATGCTAAAACCGACATTAAAGGCGCAAAACTATGGCAGTTATCCAAATAACCATGTAAACACAAGATCACATGGGTAGGTACAGAAGCTGTAGACGCTGTCGAAGGTTCCTGAGCGCTCAATGTGCGCCCATTTAAGGTTACCCCATTAGGCAATTTAAAGCTGATTTGAGGTAACGTTTCTAGTTCATCATTAATTCGTAAGACTGCGTTAATTGCTGGTAAATCCACAGAGTTTATCGCTCTGCGTATTTACGGTTATGCTCACTGGCTGTCGACGTCGTTGGTTTTGGTCGAGATGTACTATCTGGCTGACGATTGGGTATATTTTCCAATGTTTGTTTACTATTAGTCCCGCCAGCACCTGATTGGGTATTGCCCGAGCGCACTCTGATCCTACCTGATTCACGATAGATCCCATGATGACGCGAGCGGTAATAAGGAAAACCTAAATCGAAACCAAAACCGTGACCAAATCTAAAAAACGGCGTCACTTGTACTTTTGAATATTCAAACTCTTCAATGTCTTCCCATAAATAATAACCAGTGGCATAAATACTTGGATAAATATAAACCTGTTCAGATACTGTACCTTCCACTGGATCGCCTACGGTACCTAACACACTCACTACGCGCTCTTGTTTAAAGACCAGAGGATCAATAAACCCATCTACAAATACCTTAAAACGGCCAATAGACGCTTTGGATAAATTGGGGCGGCCATTGGCTTTAAGCGGGTAATGGACCATTTCAATCACACTACCATCTGGATTATTTTCAACCTGTGCAATCACCCCACCCCATCGTGCTTGAGCATCTTTGGCTGTTTGATTCATCACAACCTCTTCGTAGCTGACTAATGCAGTATCTTCTGGCGTTTCTAAGATCGGAGGTACCGAAGCACAGCCACTTAGCATTAACAGGGTCATTATTAAGAAGGTCTTCATCTTCATCATATCCTTAGGAGAAACATCTCATTATCATCATTAATAATATAGTGGTAAATTTAGCGACCGGGTAGTTTTTTCCACGTCACCGTATCACGCACATACTGAGGCTGGGCATCTTCAACCGCCACACCTTTATTTTGAGCAAAAGCGTCTTCGACTAATGGCAGCATAAAACGCGCATTAGGTAGAGTAATGACAATCGGGCCGGGTAATAGTTCAGCAAACGTCGTATATGCTTCCCAGCCTGTGCCGACTAACGCTATCTTGCCATCAGCCAGCTGTTGTTTCAGGTGTCCTATTTGCCCATCCATCTGAGATAAAGCCACTTCTGGTGGGATCACCTGCTCATTACCTTGTAACACGACTAGACCTTTTTCGATACGATATTGGGCAAAATAAACTTCATCCATTCGCGCATCAATAGCCGCATATACAGTCTCTAATTCTGGTGCTTGAGTAAATGCCTCTTGCGCCATAGCGGCTAAGGTAGAGACACCCACCACTGGAATATCTAAACCTAACGCTAGCCCTTGGGTCATGCCCATAGCAATGCGAACGCCGGTAAAAGAACCTGGACCATGCCCAAAACCAATCCCTTGGATTGCTGATTTTGCCATTCCCGCCTCATCTAAGACAGCTTGTAGCATCGGTAAGATATTGACTGATTGTTGCTGTGGCGACACAGTGAACTGCCCTACCACAGTATCGTTATAATTCACCGCGACCGAACATGCTTCGGTGGCAGTATCAAGCACTACAATATTCATGTATCTTCAGGTTCCACTAGAGAAGTTAAAAAGGCTGTTGCTTTACTTAGTTGTCGAGTGCGGCGCATTGGCGGTAAACTCGATAAAAATATCTTACCATAATCTTTTGTCACAAGACGACTATCACAAATCACCAACACCCCTTTATCCGTTTCATCCCGAATTAGGCGCCCGGCACCCTGTTTTAAAGTAATAACCGCTTGGGGGATTTGCACATGCATAAACGGGTTTTTGCCGCGCTTTTGTGCATCTTCAACTTTCGCCTGTAACAGTGGATCATCAGGGGATGCAAACGGAAGTTTATCAATTAACACACATAACAAATCGTCTCCGCGTACATCGACCCCTTCCCAAAATGCGCCCGTGGCAAGTAGGACTGCTGATTTATTTTCAATATAGCGGTCTAATAACGCCTGTTTGGTTGTCGTCCCTTGCACCAGTAATTCATTATCAATGTGTGTTTCTAGCGCGTTAGCGACTTCTCGCAACATCGCATGGGACGTAAACAGTAAAAAACATCGACCTTGCGCCGCAGCGATGAGCTCTATAGATACGCGAATTAACGTCTCTTTCATTGCAAAATTTGATGGTTCAGGCAAATAATGTGGTACACACAACATCGCTTGGGCTGCATAATCAAACGGACTTTCCAACGCTAATGTTTGGGCCTGGGTTAAGCCCATATGCTCAGTAAAATGGCTAAAGCCGTTATCTACCATTAACGTTGCTGACGTAAACACCCAAGTTCGGCGAGGCTGAGTAACGATACCATTAAATTTTTCGGCAATACTCAACGGGGTTAAATGCAAGACCACTTGTTTAGGAGTAGTTTCATACCATAGTGACACACCAGGGGTGGAAACATCGATGACCTCTTTAAGATTTGCTTTGGCTTGCGCTAAACGTTCATAAATATTATCCAGTTCTTTATCACGCCCTAAATGAACCTTGAGTACCGCCACCAGACTTTTCAATGTATCGGCTAAACGCTCTAGTCCAGTCGCCACTTTATCGTCATTGAGGATATGTTTGAGTTTGCCTTTTTGCGATTTCTCCGGAAAATTTAAGCGTAAATCAGTCGCGATATCGGCAAGTTTTCGCGCAGTCTTATTCACCTGTTCAATATCTTTTAGGCTGGTGCGAAATAACCCATAAATATCTTTGGCCACATCATGTAATAAGCGGGTAGAGAATTGCTTACCAAAATACTCACTGGCAATATCGCCAATTTGATGTGCTTCATCAAAGATTATCGCATCCGCTTCAGGGATCAATTCCCCAAACCCCGTATCCTTGAGTGCTAAGTCGGCAAAGAATAAATGATGGTTCACCACAATGACATCGGCATCGAGCGCTTCGGTGCGCGCTTTGACTAAATAGCACCCTTCAAAATCAGGGCATTCTTTCCCTAAACAATTCTCAGCTGTCGAGGTGACATAAGGGATCACTTTTGCATTTTCAGGGATGGTTTTTAATTCGCCAATGTCGCCGGTTTTCGTCGTCACTGACCAGTGTCTGACTTGCGAGTATTCATGTAATGTTTCAGGATCTAAAAAGGTATTACTGCCCGAAAACTGCGCTAAGCGATGTTGGCATAGATAATTCGCACGTCCTTTGAGTAATGCAGTTTGTTTATAACTACCTAAGGCTTCCTTAACAATGGGTAAATCACGATGGAATAGTTGTTCTTGGAGATTTTTAGTCCCCGTAGAGATGATGGTTTTACCTTCGTTGAGTAAGGCTGGCACTAAATAAGCAAAGGTTTTACCCGTCCCCGTACCCGCTTCTACCACGAGTTGCTGTTTTTTAGCCATCGCTTGATTCACAGCATTCGCCATTTGCGTCTGGGCATCACGCGGGGAGAAACCGGGGATCACATCAGCCAATAAACCCTCTTTAGCAAATACAGACGCTATTTTTTTCATGCTGCCCCATCGTTTGCAAATAAGTGGTGAGATTATGCATGTTCACAATCAAAAATCCTACTGCCCAAGCGTATTGTTTGTTAAGCACATACAAAAAACCCGTTAACAGCAAGCTATTAACGGGTTTTTAATTATTATCTAATCAGATAACAACAAGCGATTGCTTATAGTTTGTCCGCATTTTCTGATAAGTATGCTGCAACACCTTCAGTGCTTGCATCCATACCTTTATCACCGTCTTGCCAGCCAGCAGGACATACTTCACCGTGTTCTTGAGTGAAGTTTAATGCATCTACCATACGTAACATTTCATCAACGTTACGGCCTAATGGTAAATCGTTAACCACTTGGTGACGTACTTGTAAATCTTCATCGATAAGGAATGATGCACGGAAAGCAACACCCGCTTCTGGATGCTCAACATCATATGCCTGGCAAATTTCATGCTTAGTATCAGCTACTAGCGTATATTTAACCGGGCCAATACCGCCATCATTGATAGCAGTGTTACGCCATGCGTTGTGGCTGAACTGTGAGTCAATAGACACACCGATCACTTCAACACCACGCTTAGTAAATTCTTCAAGACGCTTATCAAATGCAATAAGTTCTGAAGGACATACGAAGGTGAAATCTAACGGATAGAAAAAGATAACGGCTTTTTTGCCTTTAACTGCTTCGCTTAATGTAAATGAATCAACGATTTCGCCTGAACCTAAAACTGCAGCAGCTGTAAAATCAGGAGCAGCGCGACCTACTAAAACACCCATAAGGATCTCCAATATTGGTTAGTTTATTATTGTTAAAAAGTAACGAATTAATCATACGTTAGGATTAGATATAAGGTTTAAAAATCCTTTATCAAGTCGCATAAAAAACAAATATATAAAAAATAACAAATAAATGTTTGCATTAAGTGCAAATGAGAACTATTATTATTAACATAAAGATTTAAGGAAATTCTCGATGTTTGTATGTATGTGTTACCAGGTCACCGATAAAGACATAAAGCGTGCTGTATCAGAGCATGGTGTCGGTAATTTACGAGAGCTCAAACAACATATCAACCTCGGTGGAAATTGTGGAAAATGCATATCAATGGCCCAAGAGTTAATTGATAACTACATCGTTGATGAAAGTTTGTTTAAAGACGTAGGCTAGTTTCATTCTTCTCTCATTCGTATGAAATAAACTTACGCACAAACAAAAGCCCCGAATCAAGCAATTGAATCGGGGCTTTTTTATTACATCAAACGGATATTTTATTCTGCAGCGTCTTCGTCGCTAGCATATTTAGCTGCCGTTTCTTTTATTAATGGTTGCAGCTCACCCTGTTGCATCATTTCCATAATGATGTCACAACCACCGACTAACTCACCGTCTACCCATAGCTGTGGGAAAGTTGGCCAGTTCGCAAACTTAGGTAATTCAGCACGAATATCAGGGTTTTGTAAGATATCGACGAACGCAAATTGTTCACCACATTGCATTAGCGCTTGAGAAGCTTGTGATGAAAAGCCACAGCTAGGTAATTTAGGTGAGCCTTTCATGTAAAGTAAGATTGGGTTTTCACTGATTTGTTGTTGGATCTTTTCAACGGTTTCCATAAGTACTCTCTAATTAATCTGAATTAAAATTGATATGGGTATTATGCCAGTCAATTTCAACAAACCCCATCCAAAATTGAACTTATTTATAGGAATTACATATATGATAGTGTTGTTTAGTTTACGAAAGTTATTAATATAAACTTGTAAACTGTCAGACAATCCTTATATTACCTTCAGTTACCAATTATATTGGTTTGCTTGATAACCACATTTTATTACGACGAATGGAGAACATCATGGCTTTTGAATTGCCTGCACTACCTTACGAAAAAAATGCACTTGAACCGCACATTTCTGCGGAAACTTTAGATTTTCACCACGGCAAACATCACGCGACTTACGTGGCTAAACTTAACGGTTTAGTTGAAGGCACTGAGCTTGCAGAGAAAAGCTTAGAAGAGATCATCAAATCTTCTGACGGTGGCGTGTTTAACAATGCTGCGCAAATCTGGAACCACACATTTTATTGGAACAGCCTTAGCCCAAATGGTGGCGGCGAGCCAACTGGCGAGCTAGCTGACGCAATCAATGCAAAATGGGGTTCATTTGCAGACTTTAAAGCGGCGTTTAACGACAAAGCGGTCAACAACTTTGGTTCTAGCTGGACTTGGTTAGTGAAAACGGCTGACGGTACGTTAGATATCGTTAACACGTCTAACGCAGGTACACCGATCACTGATGATTTAGTGCCACTATTAACGGTTGACCTTTGGGAACACGCTTACTACATCGATTACCGCAATGTTCGTCCTAATTACTTAGAAGGTTTCTGGGCATTAGCGAACTGGGAATTTGCAGCTGCAAATTTATCAGCATAATCGACATGTGACATTCATGTAGCATACGATGGTGTGCTACATGTTGTCCGTCACAAAAAAAACGCCAAGTCATAATCACTTGGCGTTTTTTTTATGGATAAGCGTGTATTCAACACCTTTGTCTAACATCAGCATGATTATGCGTTAGGGATAGCTCCAGCGATGACAGGAGTAGACGATGTCACCCCTGCATTTTGACCACGGTGACGTAACAAGTGGTCCATGATCACAATCGCAGCCATTGCTTCAGCAATCGGAACCGCACGGATACCTACACAAGGGTCATGACGACCTTTGGTGATCACATCAGTTAATTCACCATCTACGGTAATCGTTTCACCTGGTACAGTGATCGACGATGTCGGTTTCAATGCCATATGCACTAGCACATCTTGACCGGTAGAAATACCACCCAACACACCACCGGCATGGTTAGTGGCAAAGCCATCTGGCGTCATTTTATCGCGATGTTCACTGCCTTTTTGATTAATCACATCAAAGCCATCCCCGATTTCAACGCCTTTAACCGCATTGATCCCCATCATGGCATGCGCTAAATCTGCATCCAAACGATCAAAAACAGGTTCACCCAGCCCCACTGGCATATTGGTAATTTGCACAGAGACTTTCGCACCAATCGAATCACCCGATTTCTTCAAATCACGCATGTACTGGTCAAGCTCATCGAGCTTGTTTGGATCAGGACAAAAGAAGGGATTTGTGTTCGTCACACTATGATCAATGACTTCAGCACAAACCGGCCCTAGTTGGGATAAATACCCAAGCACTTCAATACCAAATTCTTGTTTTAAGTATTTCTTCGCAATGGCGCCTGCAGCAACTCGAATCGCCGTTTCACGTGCCGAACTGCGTCCACCACCGCGATAATCGCGTGTACCAAATTTTTGCTGATAGGTATAATCAGCGTGCCCCGGACGAAAACGATCGGCAATTTTAGAGTAATCTTGGCTGCGCTGATCTTTATTTTTAATCAGTACACCAATACTCGTACCGGTAGTGACCCCATCAAATACGCCTGATAAAATTTGTACTTCATCATCCTCACGACGCGCCGTCGTATAACGAGAGGTACCAGGTTTACGGCGATCTAAATCCACCTGCATATCTTCTTCTGTGAGTGCCATCCCCGGAGGACAACCATCTATCACACCGCCAATAGCGATGCCATGTGACTCACCAAATGTAGTCACGGTAAACATACGACCAAAAGTATTGCCTGCCACGATAATTCCTTACTGTTGTTGCCAGTAATCAACTAGTGTTTGCCGAGCAACAGCAAAGACACCTTGACCACCTAATTCAAATTCAATCCACTGCACATTCAAGCCTGGAAAACGTTGTTCCATGTGTACAGATGAATTACCCACTTCGACAAATAACCAACCTTCAGGTGATAAGTGTTGTGGCGCTTGTTCTAAAATAGTTTGGACAATATCCAACCCATCATGACCGGCAGCTAACGCTAACGACGGTTCATGTAAAAATTCTTGTGGTAAATCCGACATGTCTTCTGCATCCACATAAGGCGGATTAGACACGATCAAATCATAAGTTTGTCCCATGACGCCAGAAAACACATCTGATTGCACCGGATAAACTCGTTCCGTCAAACCATGTTCATCAATATTGAGACTCGCCACCTCGAGTGCATCTTCAGAGATATCCAACGCATCGACTTGTGCATGAGGAAACTGATGCGCTAACGCAATCGCGATACATCCGCCACCAGTGCATAAATCCATAATCAACTGAGGTGGTTGAGATAACCAGGGTGTAAATTCATCATGAATGAGTTCAGCAAACGGAGAACGCGGGATTAACACACGATGGTCCACATAAAACGGGAAACCCGCAAACCAGGCTTGGTGAGTTAAATAGGGTAATGGTTCAAGGGTATTAATGCGCTCAGTCAGTAGGTTGACCACTTGCTCTTTCTCGCGCTGAACTAGACGTGCTTGAAGGATAAGGTTATCCGTGTGCTGAGCCATATCAGGTGCCAAAGCACAGCTAAACAGCACAATCGCCATGGCCTCATCCCACGCATTATCGGTACCATGACCAAAATAAACATCGGCTTGATTAAGTTCAGAGGTACAATAACGCACCCAATCTAATACGGTATGTAATTGCGCGTAATCGTCTGAGACAAAACTGTATGGAGTACTCATAGATAATGGAATGTACTTGTTGCGGCTAATATAGTGTTTATAATACCTCAAAAGTGCGAAATCGGCATGCGGAATTTACTCTGATATTAGGTTTTTGATGAAAACAAATTTAACCAAAGGTGAGATCAAAGCATTTTTACGTGAACAACGTCAGCCTGGTCAGCCGACCAATGCGAGTTTTGCGTCACCCACAAGTAACACCACCCAAGTAGAACCGGAGTTACCTGAACCGAATTTCAAAGACTTATACCAAGACGTGACTCCCTTGCATCAAGATACAATCACGCCAACATCACTGAACTCAAAGCTAAGCGCCACTCATGAAAAACGTCAAGCGGCGACATTAGTCAAACAACAACAGGCAGAGTTTACCTTCAGCGACGGATTTGAAGGTTATTTTGGTGATACCGATGCGGTTGCTTGGCATCAGGGTGACAAGTCCCATGCTCGACTGTTAAAGCGTCTTAAACGCGGTGATTTCATCCCTGATTGGGAATTAGATTGCCATGGGATGACAAAGGCCAATGCAAAAGCTGAGCTTGCCGCACTACTTAGTAAAGCGTATAAAGATAATTGTGCATGCGTATCCATCATGCATGGACACGGGGCTGGTATCTTAAAACAAGCCATCCCCAATTACTTGATCCAATATCCCCATATCATTGCCTTTTGCCATGCACCAAAGCAATGGGGAGGGAAAGCCACTATTCTGGCGTTAATCAATGTGCCAGATCTCAACCAATTTGAGTAAGTGAACCCCTATTTACATACCTTATACGAACAATTATTTATGCTCATCAGCACTGTTATGGATAAACATGTACGCATAATATGAACACATTATGACCATGATAACGATACCGAGAATAGAACCCCATGCGACGGGGTCAGTTAAGAGTAATTGCAACATAAATCACCTATACGGGTTAGTTAAATTCATACTTTGAGTATAGGAAATGTCACTTTTAAGAATATTGATCTACATCAAATAATCCCTTGCCACCTAACCAGGTTCAGAGAGTTATTTGATATAGGTCAAGGAACTATCAGATGGTGCTAGTATTAGAAAAATAACTTCATGAACCAACCACGGTTAAGTTCATCTTCACACTGCTTGAGCTGTCCAGCATATTTTAAAGACCGGGCCTTCACCTTATTAGCCACGCCCACTAACCAGCGTTTTTTATTATATGTTTGACGCTTATATCCGCCCCACCCTTCATGATAATTAAGGTATTGCGCATAGGCGTCCCATTTAGAAACACCGTTGATACGATGGGATTGGGTAATAAACCACCCCATAAAATCAATCGCATCAGCAAAGTCATCTCGATCAGCACCGCTATTACCCGTGGCGTTGATATAATCTTCCCAGGTCATGGTTTTGGCTTGAGAATAACCATAAGCACTTGATACTCGCCCCCAAGGAATAAGGCCAAACAAGATATAATCTTTGGGTGGTTGCGCTTGAGCTTTGAACGAACTCTCTTGGTACATCATCGCCATAGGCACATGAATAGGCACGCCATATTCTTCATTCATATCAACTGCGGCATCATACCAATCATCTTTTTCAAAAAATATCGCACATAAATCATCAGGTTGTTTGGGCGGAGAAACGCTACACCCCCCTAGAATAAAGGCCAGAGCAAATAGACTAAAAAACATCGATATTTTTGATAATTTATTTTGAACTTTCATCATTTTGCATGCTCTATTTATATGTAGTGTGTTTCCCTAGAGTATTATGGCCTGATCTTGAATCAGGCTTTTTTTTGTCTAGTGTTTCACGATATGCGCTTTAGTAATTAAAATACGTGTTTAGATATGTCGCAAAATCAACCGTATCTTCCTGCTCTATCGCATGTTGTTGTGATATCGAGCGCAGACACATATCATCAAATTCAGCTTGAGTGTAATGCACATAGTCGCGCGCGAGTAACTGTTGTTTGTGTTGCTCAGCTAAGCGTTTGCCAAAATGTGAATTATCTTCATTCTCTGTAATCATCGTATTTAACATCATTCCTGATGGCGTTAAATTCGGATCCTTTACTTTTTTGAGTTCGTGAGCCAAGGCGTTGGAATATTCGTGACATCCATTCGCTTTATCTAAGACATGGGCAATCTGCGTCATTTCCATAAACATGTCATTAGCTAAATCCGTTAACTTCATTGGTTTTTCAGCTGTGGCCAACGTCAATTCAGGATCACGTCCACGCAGTACTACCGCGGTAAGGTTGTCTTCAGTTTGTTTGTATTCTGCAGTAGAAAGTGGCGCACTCGGCTTATATAAGCAATACAACAAAAACACATCTAAAAAGTACACTTGGGTGGCATTCACCCCGATCATAGAATATGGATCTAAGTCCAATGCACGCACTTCAATATACTCAACGCCTCTTGATGATAACGCGTCCGTAGGCTTTTCCCCTGAACGGGCAATTTGTTTTGGCCTAATAGGCGAATACAACTCATTTTCAATTTGCAGGACATTGGCGTTCAATTGCTGATAATTCCCATTTTCACCGGCGGGTATATTGGCATATTGGGCTGAAGGCGTTTGAATCGCTTGGCGAACTGACGCCACATAACTAGGTAAACTGTTATAACAAATATTCAGCGAAGATTGCGCTGAATTGGTATAGCCTAAATCAGACATGCGCAGTGATGTGGCATAAGGTAGATATGACGTCCCCTTACCTAGCGTCTTGAAATCATACGTCGTGACTCGGTCTTGTAAAAAAGAGCGACAAATAGCAGGTGATGCGCCGTACAAATAAGGAATGATCCAACACATACGACGATAATTTCGGATCAAAGCAAAATAGCTATCAGAAATGACATCTTGATCAGCCACTTGGCCATGCATTTCTCCCCAAATATCCCAGAATGATGAGGGTAATGAAAAGTTAAAATGCACACCGGATATCGCTTGCATCATACTGCCATAACGATTTTTGAGGCCCACACGATACACGTGTTTCATTTTACCCACATTCGAAGTGCCATAATGAGCCAGTACAATGTCATCTTCATCACCCACGAAACACGGCATGGATAACGGCCAAATTTGTTCTTGGTCAATCTGCAAATATACGTGCGAATGTATATCAGATAACTGGGATAACGTTGTTGCCACTGAGATATTTGGTGGCGTGATAAATTCCAACAAACTTTCAGAAAAGTCTGTCGTAATACATTCATGGGTAAGCGCGGAACCTAATGCCGATGGATGAGGCAATTGGGATAAGCTGCCATCTGCAGCAACGCGTAATCCTTCTCGCTCAATACCATGTTGAATGCCACGTAATGCATCGAGATTTTGGTGTTCGGATAAAAAAAGTACTCGTTGCGCAAAAGATGCCGTATCTGATATCAAAATAGAATCCATTTAGTCAATGACGCGGTGTATTTATATATTCGATCATAAGCAATAAAACAGTATTAATATAGTATAAATTAAAAGAATTCTGGAAATTGAGGATAATTTCGCTACTATAAGAGCCATCTCTATTCTTTTATCATCTGCTATGACTATTTTTGACACTGATTTCGCTATTTCACAACTCAACGGTAACCATGATTTATTGTGCCGCCTTCTTAACAAATTTATCGACGATTACCGCGATACATACAACACCGTAAGCGGACTAGTTGCAGCACAAAACTATTCGGAAGCCACGATGCTAGTACATACTGTTAAAGGTATTACTGGTAATTTAGGTATGAAAGCGCTTCATGAAGAAAGTAACATCTTAGAGCAAGCATGCAAATCAGGTAATGTTGAGCCCGCACAAATGACGTCCTTTAGCGAAAGCTTAAATGATACTATCAGTGCTATCGAACAATATATCAACGAGTAACGAGCTCCCCGCCGATGCAAGTGCTCTATGACCATTCGGATTTTTTCATCATTGCCAAACCTCAAGGCGTCACGATGCATGAGGCATCCAATGGTTTACCTGCCGTTTTGCCGTTGTTTAAAGCAGCCTTGGCTAACATGGCATATCCTGAAGCACAATACGCGCATTTACATTTAGTCCATCGATTAGATGATCATACTTCTGGATGTTTGATCATTGCTAAACATGCCGTGGCGGCAGAACGCTTTCGCGAATTATTCAGTCAACAACGTATTCAAAAATATTATGTGGCATTAAGTCATGCAAAAGGAAAACGCAAAGCAGGTTGGGTAAAGGGTGACATGGTCAACAAACGAAAGGGGCAATGGGTCCTGACTAAGTCGGTTGAGCGTCCTGCTATCTCCTATTTTTTTCGGCAAGGTCTGGGAAATGGGTTATATTTATTTTGGGTGAAACCTTTCAGTGGTAAAACCCACCAGGTCCGAGTGGCCTTAAAAAGCAATGGCAGTGGGATCTTAGGCGACCCTCAATATAGCTCAGAACCTGCACAACGCATGTATCTTCACGCATTTGCTCTGGACTTTATATATGATGATGAGCCGATCCAGATTCATTGTCCGGTCGATCATATTGAACCACACGAAAACGATACCGATTCGTGGTTCCACGATCCGCACATCATTAATGCCATTACCCCTGACATCATGCACTCATTCAATTGGCCATTACAACCATGAGCGCAAACACTACCACCGATATTCATATTATAGGCCAAGGCAGTATTGGTGCGCTGCTTTCAGTCAATGCTTTGCTACAAGGCTTTCATGTCAAACACTATATCAAGTCCTCTGCATTGCAGCATCCTCCTGTCAACGTACGATGGCTAGACGAGCAGACCTATGGTTTATCTCAAGGGACACTATTGAGTGAACAAGAGACGCTTTCAGGTATTGTGATTATTCCGGTCAAAGCTTACCAAGTGGCTCAGGTATTAGCAGAATTGTCGCCGCGCTTAGCCTGTGACGCGACCATTGTATTGTTACATAATGGCATGGGCAGTATTGAGCTGGCTCAAACACTATTTCCACAGCATGTTATCATCGCTGCCACCACCACGTTGGCAGGGTTTAAACGAGATAATATTGTTACCCATACTGCATGGGGTGAAACCCAAGCCGGGATCGTGAGTGATCATAAGACAAGCTTACATAAAACGATCATTGATCAGGTGTTACCGAGTGTGACATGGCACGCTGATATATTACCTTCACTCTTTACTAAACTCGCTGTTAATTGCGTGATCAATCCACTCACGGCATTGTTAAATGTGCCCAATGGTGACTTATCATCCACTCATTTACATGACGATATTCATGTCATCATCAACGAGGTGATCGGTGTTGCGCAAGCAAAGGATGTCCATTTAAACGTCACCGAGGTGATAGACACCGTATTTAATGTGATCGATGCGACGCGCAACAATTTTTCGTCCATGCACCAAGATATCGCTCACGGTCGAAAAACAGAAATTGAACATATCAATGGTTATATTGTGAATGTTGGGCATGAATTTGGCGTTGATGTATCGCGCAATCAAGCTTTATTGGAAAATATTCTGGCATTAAAAAAGCCAGTCAATTTCTCAATTGACTAGCTTTAATCTGCTGACATACTACATTCAGTTATGCGTCTTTAAGATCCGCATCAGGCGTATCAGTTGGCACCGGTTTCATGTGTGGGAACAAAATAACGTCTTTGATGGTTGGGCTATCTGAAAATAACATCACCAAACGGTCAATCCCAATCCCCTCACCTGCTGTTGGCGGCATACCATACTCAAGTGCAGTGATATAATCTTCATCAAAATGCATCGCTTCATCATCACCCGCATCTTTTTCTTCAACCTGTTTTTTAAATCGAGCTGCTTGATCTTCTGAATCATTTAACTCTGAGAAACCATTGGCTAATTCACGTCCACCTACGAAAAATTCGAAACGGTCTGTAATGAAATGATTATCATCATTGCGACGCGCCAGTGGCGATACTTCCCATGGGTATTCGGTAATAAAGGTCGGTTGGTCTAATTGTTCTTCAGCAGTCGCTTCAAAAATCTCACAAAGATACTTGCCTGCGCCCCAAATACCATCCACTTCAGGCTCTTTAATATGTAATTGTTTAGCCATGGCTTTAAGCTCATCTAAATGTGCTTCCGGATCATTTATCGCAGCGGCATTCGCCTCTGGCCAATATTTTAAAATCGCATCGCCCATAGATAAACGCTGGAATGGTTGACCAAAGTCATATTCTTTAGTTTCAACAACTTCCCCGTCAGCATTTTTAACCGTGTTTTTCACTATGGTCGTGCCCAAAACATTTTGCGCAAGGTGTTTGAGCATGTCTTCAGTCAAATCCATCAAGTCGTTATAATCAGCGTAGGCTTGATAGAATTCAATCATTGTGAATTCTGGATTGTGACGCGTCGATAAGCCCTCATTTCTGAAATTACGGTTAATTTCAAATACACGTTCAAAACCACCGACCACTAAGCGCTTCAGATATAACTCAGGAGCAATACGTAAATACATATCGATGTCTAACGCATTATGATGCGTTACAAATGGTTTCGCTGTCGCGCCACCGGGGATAACTTGGAGCATCGGCGTTTCGACTTCCATGAAATCACGATCCGCTAAAAATGAACGGATCCCATTCACGATTTTGCTGCGTAATAAAAACGTCGCACGCGTTTCAGGTGAAGTGATCAAATCGACATAACGCTGACGGTATTTAGTTTCTTGGTCAGCTAAACCGTGAAACTTTTCCGGTAATGGACGCAATGATTTGGTCAGTAATTCATACTCATCCATATTGACATATAAATCGCCTTTACCCGATTTATGCACCACGCCTTTCACACCGATAATGTCACCGATATCTAAGCTCCCAAAACGTGCTTTAATGTCTTTTTGGGTATCTTTTGACGCGTATGCTTGGATTTGTCCACTCATGTCTTGAAGTAGTAAAAACGGCCCACGTTTGGCCATAATACGCCCCGCAATACTGGCAGTATGAGCTTGCTCTTCTAAAGTCGGTTTATCAAACTCACCTAACTTCGCTTGAAGATCATCAGCATAGTCTTCACGACGAAAACTATTTGGAAAACCATTGGACTTACATTGTGCTCTAATAGCATCCAATTTAGCACGGCGCTCGGCGACAAGTTTGTTGTCATCTGCATGTTGGTCGGTCATGAGTGTGATTACATCCTACTTCAAAGGTTATAAGCCAGATTTTAAACTAGCTTCAATAAATTTATTTAAATTGCCGTCTAAGACAGCTTGAGTATTACGGGTTTCTACGCCAGTACGTAAGTCTTTGATCCGTGAATCATCTAAGACATAAGAACGGATCTGACTGCCCCAACCGATATCTGATTTACTATCTTCCATCGCTTGTTTTTCTTCGTTTTGTTTTTGTAGCTCATATTCATACAGCTTCGCTTTGAGCTGTTTGAATGCTTGGTCTTTGTTTTTATGCTGGGAACGGTCGTTTTGACACTGCACCACGATATTCGTAGGTAAATGGGTGATCCTTACCGCAGAGTCCGTTCGGTTAACGTGCTGACCACCGGCACCTGATGCCCGATAAGTATCAATCCGTAAATCCGATGGATTAATATCAATGTCAATATCATCGTTAATTTCAGGATAAATAAACGCGGACGCAAATGACGTATGGCGACGATTACCTGAATCAAACGGTGACTTTCGCACTAAACGATGAACACCGGTTTCGGTTCTTAACCAGCCGAAAGCATATTCACCACCAAAACGGATGGTGGCTGACTTTATCCCTGCCACATCACCATCAGAGACTTCAATTAGTTCAGTCTTAAAGCCATTTTCTTCACCCCAACGTAAATACATACGTAACAGCATGTTCGCCCAGTCTTGAGCTTCAGTGCCACCAGAACCCGATTGAATATCCAAATAACAGTCGTTACCGTCATTCGGTTTGGCAAACATACGGCGAAATTCCAGTAGCTCAAGATGTTTGATAAGTTCAGCTAATTCCGCTTGAGTTTCAGCAAACGTGTCTTCATCTTCTGCTTCAACCGCTAGCTCAAGTAAGCCTTCCACGTCCTCAACACCTTGATCGAGGATCATAATCGTTTCCACGACTTGCTCTAAAGCAACTTTCTCTTTACCCAGGGCTTGTGCACGGTCCGGTTCATTCCAGACAGCTGAATCTTCTAGTTCGCGATTAACTTCTTCAAGGCGCTCTTGTTTAGCATCAAAGTCAAAGGTACCCCCTAAGCGATAAAGTACGCTCACGGATATCGGCTAAACTCGTCGTAATAGGATTAGTTTCAAACATATAGCTATTAAACAGTGGAAAATTTTGATGCGGAATAATAGCGAATAATGAGTGAAATTGATAGTAAAAAGGCTATTTTTACTACCAATTCACCAGAGTCGACATACCATCAGTCGGACATATAAAGATGCATGCCCTACCACAGATAAACGACTATTTATCGTGTAGTTGCGCGGTAAACTCTGCGGCTAATTTGCCTAATGAGTGTAACTTAGCTATGGTTTTTTCATCACTGACCACACCTTGTTCATCGATTAATGTGTGTACTTTGCTAATCGCTTGCTGTGTTGGATGTACATGCATACCGAGATTGCCCAACAAACTGCGCAAACTGACCAATCCGCGCAATCCACCTAATGCACCAGGTGATGCCGCCATGAGCTGTGCTGTTTTACCACGAAAAGCGGCTAATGGTGCTTCCCCTTCTGCCCCACGAGATGCCCAATCAATCGCATTTTTTAACGCGGCACTAAAGGCTGAATTATATTCAGGACTAGCGATTAATACCCCATCATGTTCTATCAATAATTGTTTAAATGCTTGCGCGGTGTCAGGCATACCCAACTCAGCTTCCACATCTTCACTGAATAATGGTGCGATATAATCGACTAATTGGATAATAGTCACTTCTGCACCATGAGCACGAGCACCCTGTGCAGCACAAGTGACTATTGCCTGATTATGAGAGTCTTTACGTAAGCTGCCACTAAAAGCCAGTAATTTTGCCATGAACATTATCCTCTATTATTACGTGATATTTTCAGCTAATGATGCCTTATGTGAGTCTCTAAAGCACACATCATTCACTGCATTTACATTTTGTCTAATGTCGCAATGCCTAATACATCCAGACCATGGGACAAGGTGTTAGAGCATAGTGCACACAATGCTAAACGCGACGCTTTATCACTTTCACTCACGTCGTCTTTTAGAATGGGGCATGCTTCATAAAACTTCATATATAAACTGGCTAATTCATACAAATAGGTACATAACACATGTGGCGTCGCTTCATGAGCCATCTGCTCAAGCGTATCTTGGTATTGTAATAATTTGGTCGCTAATGCTTTTTCTTGAGGTGCGTTAATCACAATATTTTCGCGGCAATTCTCTAATGTCACATTCGCTTTGTTAAAGATGCTTTGAATACGTGTGAAGGCGTATTGTAAATACGGGGCAGTATTGCCCTCGAAACTCAACATCGCATCCCAATCAAAAATATAGTCCGTCGTGCGGTTTTTACTTAAATCGGCATATTTGACTGCGCCAATACCGATTTTATTCGCCATATCGGCTAACGTATCTGCTGAGAAATCATTATCTCGAGTCGCCAATAGTGTCTGCGCGCGTTCGACCGCTTCATCAAGTAAATCAATCAGCTTCACCGTGCCGCCAGTACGAGTTTTAAACGGCTTACCGTCTTTACCCAGCATCATGCCAAAGGGACAATGCTGATATTGTTCATCCGCAGCTAAAAATCCGGCCTTACGGGCAACAATTTCAGTTTGTTTAAAATGTAATGCCTGACGCGCATCCGTAAAAATCAATGTCCGATGAGCAGCTAATTGCTGCTTACGATAGCGAATTGCTGCTAAATCGGTGGTTGCATATAAATAACCGCCACCGGATTTTTGCACAATATACACCGCAGGCTTACCATTTTTATCCGCTAATTCATCGAGAAAAACGACCTGTGCACCGGCATCTTCTACCGCCACACCTTGGGCTTGTAAGTCGCTGATGACATTGGCTAAATCCGGGTTATAAGCTGATTCGCCCATCACATGTTCCCGAGTTAACGAAACATTCAATTTCTCATACACTTCTTCAGAGTGGGCTATCGAGACATCGATGAAGTTTTGCCATAACGCTAAACAAGCATCGTCCCCGCCTTGTAGCTTGACCACGTATTCACGGGCGCGATCAGCAAACCCCTCTTCCGCATCAAACCGCACTTTAGCTTGGCGGTAGAAATCTTCTAAATCAGACAGGGCCGTTTCTGCCACTTCGTTCGCTTGAAGTTTATCGTTCAAGTGCGCTAGTAACATGCCAAATTGTGTGCCCCAATCGCCCATGTGATTTTGACGCAACACATTGTGCCCCATAAATTCAAGCGCTTTGGCCACCGCATCACCAATAATGGTAGAACGCAAATGGCCCACATGCATTTCTTTTGCGAGGTTAGGTGCGGAGTAATCCACAACAATGTTTTGTTGAGGCTGAGTTTCAATGCCTAAGCGCTCATCTGCCAGTACACGAGAGGCTTGTTGTGCTAACCATTGGCTCGATAAATGAATATTAATGAAACCAGGACCTGCAATCTCGCATTGCTCAGCAATGCCATCGAGGTCGACCACATCTAAAATTTGTTGAGCGACATCACGCGGTGAACAACGCAGGCGTTTGGCTAATCCCATCGCGCCATTAAACTGATATTCACCAAATTCTGGACGGGTACTTTTACTTACAGGCACGGCAGCATCAGCGGCATCGAGTTTGGCTAAGGCTGTAGAAAAACGCTCAACTAAAATAGCTTGAATATTCATAATCGCTCTTTATTGAAAAAATTATTGTTCGCGGGTCGCGGTAAAATTAATATCTGGGTAGCGCTCTAACGCTAATGACAAATTCACCATAGTCGGGGCAATATACGTCAAGTTATCGCCACCATCTAACGCAAGGTTAGCTTGGGCTTTACGACGGAACTCATCGACTTTACGGTCATCCCCATATACCCAACGCGCAGTGGCGACCGACACGTGCTCATAAATCGCATCGACATTATATTCGGCTTTTAAACGCGCAACGACCACATCAAACTGCAACACACCGACCGCACCAACAATCAAATCATTGTTCATCAATGGACGAAATACTTGGACTGCGCCCTCTTCTGATAATTGGATCAGGCCTTTTTGCAACTGTTTCATCTTTAATGGATCTTTGAGACGAATACGCTTAAACAGCTCTGGCGCAAAATTTGGAATACCGGTAAAACGTACGTCTTCTCCAGCCGTAAAGGTATCACCGATGCGGATAGAACCATGATTATGTAAACCAATGATATCGCCAGCATACGCTTCTTCCAATAACGCCCTATCCCCGGCTAAAAACGTTAACGCATCGGAGACGCGGACATCTTTCCCAATTCGGGTGTGACGCATTTTCATCCCTTTGGCATATTTACCTGAAACAATGCGACAAAATGCGATACGGTCCCGGTGTTTCGGATCCATGTTCGCTTGGATTTTGAAAATAAAACCAGTGAACTTTTCTTCTTCGGGATCAACTGTTCTAGCTTCGGTGACACGAGCTTGTGGTTTAGGCGCCCATTCCACTAAACCATCTAACATATGATCGACACCAAAATTACCTAACGCCGTACCAAAAAACACAGGGGTCAGTTGGCCGTCTAAGAATAATTCTTGGTCAAATTCATTTGATGCCCCCATCACTAAGTCGAGCTCGTCACGCAATTGCTCGGCTAAGTCACTACCTATTGCCTCATCCAATTCAGGGTTATTTAATCCTTTAACAATGCGCAATTCTTGGATGGTGTGACCTTGGCCTGTCGCATATAAAATCGTTTCATCGCGGTGAATGTGATACACCCCTTTGAATAATTTACCGCAACCAATTGGCCACGTAATTGGCGCACACGCGATGTTTAACTCAGTTTCCACTTCATCGAGTAGTTCCATTGGATCCAGAATATCGCGGTCAAGTTTATTCATAAACGTGATAATCGGCGTATCACGAAGACGTGTCACTTCCATGAGTTTACGGGTGCGATCTTCGACACCTTTTGCCGCATCTATGACCATTAAACATGAATCGACGGCGGTTAACGTACGATAAGTATCTTCGGAGAAATCTTCGTGTCCAGGAGTATCGAGTAAGTTAACGAGCTTTTGCGCATAAGGAAATTGCATCACAGACGTTGATACCGAAATACCACGTTCTTTTTCCATGTCCATCCAATCTGACTTGGCATGTTGACCGGATTTTTTACCTTTTACCGTACCAGCTTTTTGTAAAGCGTTACCAAATAATAGGACTTTTTCAGTGATCGTGGTTTTACCCGCATCCGGGTGAGAAATGATTGCGAACGTTCTTCGCTTATTGATTTCATTCAGAAAATCGGCATTTGCCATGTCTGTATATTCCTTTTTCGTCCTATGTTCGAAGGGACAAAAATTAAGTTATCTGTGTGTGTCGATATGCAAATAAACAGCTAAGAACAGTGTTTATAAAACAAGTGAAAAACACATTCAAAAAATTGGGTGCTTATTGGGTGCGTGAGTATAGCAAAATAATTAAAAACTATAAATTAAACCTGACAAATGTTGGTTAAATAGTTAACACAATTTAATAGCTAATCGTTATACTAAAGGATATACTCAGTCTCAAATGCTCGAACCAATATGAAAGGAGTCATCATTGAAATCAGAGCCATTATTCTTGAAAATTGCTTTTCCTACATTTTTAATTTCACTTTTCTTTATCTCTGTGATTTATTTTCAGGTTATGCAGGAACGTAAAAATAACCAAAATTTTCAAATTAACCAAGTTAAACACCAGGTTGCGCTGTTAAAATACATCGTTGAAGATGAACTTAATAGTGTCGAACAAGACCTGATTTTATTGAGTAACGAATCCGTTTTCACACAATACCTGGCCCAATCGACTGAGTCTGCTCAAGCCGCTATCGAGCTATCTTGGCAGAATATGCTAGCGGCACATTCCAATATTCAACAAATACGCTTTATTGATAGAAGCGGTATTGAACAAATTCGAGTTGAACGCCATCGCTTAACCCAGCAAATCGTTACCTCTGACGACAAACAAAATAAGCTCAACCGTAACTATGTGCAAGCCGGATTCGAGCTTGTCGATAGAGATATTATGACGTCTGAATTTGACCTTAATAAAGAGTTCGGAGTAATTGAACGTCCACTCAATCCCACAATACGATTTATCAAACGCTTTGATAAAGCCGGGGAACAATCCGGTATATTAGTGATTAATTATTCCTCTAGTGCATTATTTGATGAATTAGATACTCTCATCAATCATCGAGTCAGTATATTGAACTCCCAAGGCTATTACCTGCAAAATAACGACGTTAGTAAAAATTGGGGATGGCTGCTAAATCGCACCGATGCCAATTTAGCAAAAGAGTCACCACAATTATGGCAAACTATCTCACAACTGACTGATTCAACCACTCATTTTGATGACAATACCGTTTATGGGAAAATCAAACTGGATACAGAAAAAGAGAAAAGTGAATATCCGACGTTACTATATACTTACTCACTCACCGATAATATCACTGAAGCATCTTCAATTAATCAGACCTTGATTGCGCTTATTGTCATATCTATAGTATTGTTTCTTGGCACCATGTTAGCGGTTTATTTGAGTTTGAAAAATTTGGCAATCCAACGTGATATTGCCGCTACTGCAAATCAAAATGCGCAACGGGCACTTGAGGCTAAAAGTACATTTTTAGCCAACATGAGTCATGAAATTCGGACCCCACTGAACGGGATAATGGGCTTCTTTCAATTACTCGAACTTGAATCATTAAATAAAAAACAACACGAATTTGCCCAAAACGGATTAAAGTCCACTCGTTTACTTTCTCAAATTGTCAATGACATACTTGATTACAGTAAACTTGAAGCGAATAAAGTGACATTACAAAAATCGGTATTTTCTCTAGAAATGATGATTAATGACATAGGTTCACTCATGTCTAGTTCATTGAATGAGAAACGTCTCGAACTATGGTTAGATATCGACCAGAATATGAATATGAATATGAATATTTTGGGCGATGAGACACGCCTGCGTCAAGTCCTAATTAACCTTGTCAGTAATGCGATTAAATTTACTGACGAGGGTTTTGTCAAAATCAAATTAACCCAAACAGCCCTTTCTGATGATCATATGACCGTTAAGTTTGAAGTCAGTGATTCGGGTATTGGGATTAATCAAGAGCAACAATCGCGGATCTTTGAAAGTTTTGAACAGGCCAATATGAATACCACCAAAAAATATGGTGGAACAGGGCTTGGACTTAACATTTGTCAAAGTATTTTGTTATTGATGGGAAGCTCGTTAGCAGTGTCATCCGAACCCATGGTAGGCTCGACATTCTGGTTCGAGCTTAACTTCAAAAAAGCCGACTCGGAAAATCTGCATTTATCCAATAGCACAACGCAATATGTCAACGAGCATTTACTCAAACAACAGAACATATTATTTTATTCTGAAAATGCCATTGGTAAAGATATCTTTGATCATATCTGTGACAACTTTAAGTGGCAATGTCTGCACGCGTCTTCTACTGACCAAGTATTAACGATACTCGACGAGAGTATAAGCAATGAAGATCACCCTACGATTAATGTTGTGGTGGTTGATAAATACGAAATAAATGACAGCACGTGGGATGAGTTACGCCTTATCAAACAGCAAATCACGAGTGATGACGGACCGTTGATTTATTTAATGTGTACATTAAGTAGCGACCTAAGTTCAGAGCTTGAAGATTATCAACAAGTCCTTATCGATGGATATTTTATTAAACCCATCACCCCATCTAATTTTTATGAAGAAATTGCCTCTCAGCTGCTCGATAAATACGATAATCAACCAGCGGCTGGCCATATTCAATATGATTTTTCTCAACTTCATATACTCTTGGTTGAAGATAACTTTATCAATCAAGAAGTGGCTAGAAACATGTTGGAAAATTTACACATTAAAGTAAGTATTGTTGAAGACGGTCAACAAGCAGTCGAAACATTGACTGCACAGCCGCACGAATTTGATATTATTTTTATGGATATGCAGATGCCTGTCATGGATGGTATCGCTGCGACAAAGTTTATTCGTCATACGCTAAATTTAACTGACGTCCCCATTATTGCGATGACAGCGAATGCCATGGTGTCCGACCAAAAAACCTGTCGAGATGCCGGAATGAATGATCATTTAGCCAAACCATTTGATCTGGATATGCTAACAGAAATCATTATTGCGAACTTGCCCAACGCATAATCAGCGCATCTTCTCTGGTGGAGGTGACGAGTCCATTTATCGGTAGACTGGGGTAATACCCTTTACGGCGGTCTATTTGTGTAAAACCATGGCGAGTGTAGAGTGATTGTGCGGGCAGATTAGTCTCTCTTACTTCTAAAAATATCTCATCTACTGCTAATTCTTGTGCTTGCTTGAGCATATATTCAAGCATCGCATGTCCATATCCTTGTGACTGATACTCGGGATGAATCGCAATTTCTTCTAAGGTCCATTCTTTGAATTGTGGTGTCATCAAGGTTTGTACAATACATAACCCTATACAGCGTTTTTCAATACATAATTGCCATGCTAGGTTAGGAGGAGTAAGCGCATCTAAAAACGTGGCTTGGCTCCAAGTGCCCGGTTGAACCGATTCCATGATGGTATATGCACTCGGCGCATCATGCATGCTTAATGGTGTAATTTGAATATCAGGCATGGCCATGTAGTGCTTTGAGCAGCATGGGTTTATCGCTCGTTGAGAACGGATAAGGTAAGGTAACAAGATCTTTAGCCACCGTTATCTCAGTCCCGAAATTCACGCTCACATCCACGCCCAATGCAATCTGGATATCACGTATCAGCCTATCTGGCACCTGAGGATAGGTTTTCTGAGGGGGTAATTCTTGTGGAGCGAGTTCCTGAGTAGGTAATTCCTGTGTGGCTAGTTCCTGAGGAGCTAATTCCTGAGGAGCTGGCACGGGTGTCTCAACTTCATGTGTAGAAGCAAGATCATGATCAGATGAGTTATGACGTTCTGCGTATTGCTGAATACCTAGCGCTTGAAGCATCGCTTGTTGATATAATGACATTATGAGCTCTTAGTCGAAAAAACATGCTGTTGCCAACACATAGCAACAGCAAAAGAGTACATCAAGGCTTAGTTGAGCGCAATCACTTCCCATTCACCAACATTCACCGCAACCACTTTGACTTTGGTCTGTGCAGCAATGGTCTGGGTGCTGACTAAACGCCATTGAATTCCTGAATACTTATAGCTGACATCCTTACCTGGACTGAGTTCTTCGGATAATATAAATGTAAACCCAACCAAATCAGAACTCACCGCTTTATCATTTTGTGTATTTTGTAGCTGTTTAAACGGCTTCCACAAAATAAGCGCTAATACGGCAGTGACAATAGCGATCATCAAGGTGGCATCGAGAATATTGGCACTGATCACCCCCATATACATGGTGATACTGGTGATAATAGTCGCCGCCCCTAGCATAAACAAAATAATCGTCGAAAAGCTCAATACCGTGACTTCGATAATTAAAATAATCAAACCAATGATGAATAAGGTTTCTGCTAAATTATGCGTGAGCCAGTTCATGCTTGACCACCCTTATTTAACGTATTAATAATACTCGTCGCTTGAGCCACTAAGCTGCTTGCATCGGTAGCATTATCTGGTAATAAAATCACCGAAGATTCTTTGGCAATGGCTTGTTTAGCTTCAATCGCTTTGGTCGCTAAGTCTAATTGTATGGCTTTTTGACCTTCGACAGTGTTGGCTTGTTGACCAACTTTTGCCAATGCTTCGGCTTGCGCTTCAGCCACCGCAACAATCGCTTTGGCCTCACCTTCTGCACGGAGAATTTGCTCTGCACGGTCAGCTTCTGCGGCTAAGACTTGTGATTGTTTTTCACCTTCAGCACGGTTAATCGCCGCTTGACGATCTCCTTCAGACTCTAATATTTGGGCACGTTTAACCCGTTCTGCTTTCATTTGCGCTTCCATCGCTTCCATGACGGAGGATGGTGGAGTAATGTCTTTGATCTCGTAGCGAAGGACTTGGATCCCCCAAGGGCTCGACGCTTCATTGATGGCTGAGACGATATTCGCATTTAGCATATCGCGCTCCTCAAAGGTCTTATCTAATTCCATTTTACCCAGTTCTGAACGCATGGTGGTTTGTGCCAACTGCGTTACCGCAAAGACATAATCATCGACGCCATACGTGGCTTTTTTCGGGTCAAGCACTCGAAAATACAGTACACCGTCAACCGATAAGCTGATGTTATCTTTCGTAATGGCGGATTGCTCCGGCACGTCCACGGCTTGCTCTTTTAAACTGCGATCTGCCGCCACGGTATCAATAAAAGGCACTAGGAAGTCAACCCG
>NZ_DS989812.1:16989-117626 GCF_000155775.1 Glaciecola sp. HTCC2999 | reverse complement strand
TTGCAATCGTTCATCACATAGGCACGATTTTGTGGGACAAACTTTATTGAAAACTTTAATACTACGACCACAAATATAACTAAAAATACAGGGATACTGATAAAGGTGGCGATTAACTCGGTTGGTTCCATTGATACTTCTCCAATAATGATATGAACACAATGTATATGAATGTGGGATATTCACGCAATCTTGTAATTGTAAGTAGGTGTTGCCACAAAGGTCGTATTCGCTAATTCCCATTCATAGTTTACAGTGGATTCATAAATATTTAACAAAACATATGGGAATTTTAACACATGAGTTATGCCAACGAATATTCATCTTCCATTGACACACCAGAACATTTTTGGGGAGATAAAGCCTCTGCATTACCGTGGTTTGTTCCACCTACGACGATCTTGAGTAAAGATGAAAATAACATGGACCGTTGGTTTGCTGATGGGGTCTTAAACACCTGTTATATGGCAGTTGATCATCATGTCCAAAGTGGACGGGGTGACCAAGCGGCTATTATTTATGATTCACCGGTGACCAATACCAAAAGCCAGTTGACCTATTCACAATTACAAACCCAAGTCGCAGCATTTGCTGGCGCATTACGTGATAAAGGTGTCGAGAAAGGTGATCGTGTCATTATTTACATGCCAATGATCCCAGAAGCGGCAATTGCCATGCTAGCCGTCGCTCGCCTTGGTGCTATTCATTCTGTCGTATTTGGTGGGTTTGCGCCTGCTGAACTGGCGGTACGTATTGATGATGCCACCCCTAAGGTCATTGTCACAGCTTCTTGTGGCGTCGAAATAGCTAAAGTGATCCCCTATAAACCATTGGTTGACGAAGCGATTAACCTGGCGAGCCATTCACCGGATAGTGTCATCATGTTCCAGCGTGACACCTTACCAGCTGAATTACATCATGAGCGAGATTGTGATTGGAACGATGTCATCAGCGCAGCTACGCCAGCAGAGCCGGTGCCAGTGAATGGTACTGATCCACTTTATATCCTTTATACATCAGGCACCACCGGCGCGCCTAAAGGCGTTATGCGAGATAATGGTGGGCATGCAGTGGCGATGCATTATTCCATGGCCGCTATTTATGATAACCAACCAGGTGATGTCTTTTGGGCTGCCTCGGATGTGGGTTGGGTCGTGGGTCACTCTTATATTGTATATGCCCCGCTATTAGCTGGTTGCACGACGATTATGTATGAAGGTAAACCGGTGCGTACCCCGGATGCAGGTGGGTTTTGGCGCATGGTTGAAGAATATCAGGTCAAGACCTTATTTGCCGCCCCTACTGCGTTCCGGGCGATCAAAAAAGAAGATCCTGACGGTCTACTAATTAATGATTACGATATTTCATGTTTGAACAATATCTTTATGGCGGGTGAACGTCTTGATCCACCGACCTATGATTGGACCGTAGAAAAAACCGGTAAGCCGGTCATCGATCATTGGTGGCAAACGGAAACCGGCTGGGCAATTTGTGGCAACATGCTCGGGATTGAAAAAGTACCGGTCAAAGCAGGCTCTGCCACCTTACCTATCAGCGGCTTTAATGTCTGTATTTTAGATGAATCTGGCGCGGAGCTGCCGGCAGGATCACAAGGTGCGATAGCGATTAAATGCCCATTACCACCTAGCTGTCTACCGTCAATTTGGGGTAACTTTGAACGCTTTGAAAGTGCTTATTTAACAGAGTTCCCAGGTTACTATAGCACCGGAGATGGTGGCTACATCGATGAAGATGGATATGTCTTTATTATGGGGCGTACTGATGATGTGATAAACATTGCTGGACACCGTTTATCCACCGGAGAAATGGAAGAAGTCGTGGCTCAGCATCCTGCGGTAGCAGAATGTGCGGTGATCGGCGTCAAAGACAGCCTGAAGGGACAGTTACCTGTCGGCATGGTGATTTTAAAAGATGGCCAAGATATTACCGATGCAGACCTGCACCAAGATATCAAAAAAGCACTAGTGGCAAATATTGGACCGATTGCGTGTTTCAAAGATACTTTGATTGTACCGCGTTTACCCAAAACACGTTCTGGTAAAATTTT
Organism: Glaciecola sp. HTCC2999; assembly: GCF_000155775.1. Classification (GTDB taxonomy): domain Bacteria; phylum Pseudomonadota; class Gammaproteobacteria; order Enterobacterales; family Alteromonadaceae; genus Opacimonas. The sequence goes on along the minus strand of NZ_DS989812.1, from coordinate 115,558 downwards.
GCGTAAAATATTACGAAATATGGCTGATGGACAGGCCTATACGGTACCATCGACCATTGACGATCCTGCTTGTTTAGACGAGATGCATGGATTAATGCAATCGCGTAACTGGATATAGCGTTTCACTACAGATACTGCTACATTGATTTGATACAGTAGCGATTATAAGAACAACGACAGGAGTGAACATGTTTCAAGCGTTACAATTAACTGATAAGAACACCATTGCATTAACTGATCTTGATGAATCGGCCTTGCCCGAGGGTGATGTCACAGTAGCGGTGAGTTACTCGACCATTAACTACAAAGACGCCTTGGCGGTCACTGGCTCTGCGCCTATAGCCAAATCATACCCGATGGTACCTGGGATTGATTTTAGTGGCGTCGTTACTGCATCTGATAATGCTGACTTTGCCGTGGGTGATCATGTGGTATTAAACGGCTGGGGCGTAGGCGAAAAACATTGGGGCGGATTTGCACAAACTGCGCGGGTGAAAGGCAAATGGCTGATTAAATTGCCTGCGGGATTGTCTGATGCCGATGCCATGCGCATAGGGACCGCTGGTTATACGGCGATGTTATGCTGTAATGTACTGCGTGACCAAGGTGTGAAACCTGAGTCAGGTCCGATTATCCTGTCAGGTGCGACTGGTGGTGTAGGCAGTATTGCGGTCAACATTCTGGCTAAACGCGGCTATGAAGTCCATGCTTTATCAGGTAAAGCGGACCAAAATGACTATTTAACGGGGTTAGGCGCGAAAGCCGTCATTGACCGTGCGGAATATGCTGAAAAAGCGCGTCCATTAGGTCAACAAATTTGGGCTGGTGCTGTCGATGTTGCCGGCTCCCATACCTTAGCGAATATTATTGCTAATACGCAGTACGGTGGTGTGGTGACAGCTTGTGGTTTAGCACAAGGCATGGATTTACCCTCATCGGTTGCGCCATTTATTTTACGTGGCGTGTCATTAGTGGGCGTGGATAGTGTGTATTGTCCGGTGGCAAAACGCCAAGCGGCATGGGCTGATTTAGCTAATGAGATGGATATTTCACAGTTATCGGATATTGCTCATACCATTGGTCTAGCGGACGTCGAAGACGCGGCCAAAGCATTAATGGCCGGCACAGTGACGGGTCGTTATTTAGTGAAGTTAAGTTAATCGTCGGCTCTAGCTAATAAAGTTGCGCCACTATGGCGCAGCTTTTTAATGGCGCATTGGATGCGATACAGCACATACTCGAATGATAAACGGCCAATCCTGTACACTATTTTTCCTAATCGTTCTAAGTATTCATATCGTCGTATGTTAGTATATTCATAAACAACCATGATGACATTAGACTATGTACGACATTCCTACCCCAAGCTTAGCAGGGCAAGTCAGCGCTGCAGAATGGCAAACGCGTGTTGAGTTAGCAGCGGCTTACCGACTGATGGTAATGCATGGCTGGGATGATTTAATTCATACCCACATTTCAGCGCGGATCCCAGATACTGAATACTTATTAATCAATGCGTTTGGGCTGGCATTTGAAGAAGTGACTGCCTCTAACTTGGTTAAAATCGATATACAGGGGAATGTAGTCGATCCAGATAGTCCCTTTAGTATTAATCCTGCTGGCTTTACCATTCATAGCGCGGTTCATATCGCACGACATGCCGACCAATGCGCCTTTCATGTCCATCACGCGGATGCGATTGCGGTGGCATCCTTACAAGATGGATTACGTCCCTACTCGCAATACTCCGCCTTTGCCCTGGCATCGATGGCCTATCATGACTATGAGGGACTGGCTGTAGAGGAAGATGAAATACAGCGCCTTCAAGATGACTTAGGCGATGCTAATTTTATGTTATTACGTAACCATGGCGCGTTGACGATGGGCTTGACGATTGGTGATGCATTTATGCACATGTACGATTTGCTCAAAGCTTGTGAGATCCAAATCAAAATTGATGCCAGTAGCGATACGCCGATCCTCGTGGACCAAGGCATTATTGATGGGATCAAAGCGCAAGCAAACATCGTTCATACCGGCTTGACGGGGGGACAAAAAACCTGGCCTGCCATGATGCGCCGAGTCAAACGTGCTTACCCTGATTTTGACCAATAAGACATGTTATTTCTTTTTTTATTTAACCATACCGAATACGAGGCTTTATTCTCATGAAAGTGACTCACGTTGAAATTTTTGATATTCATTGCCCAGAACGTCCACCTTGGAATCCTATTTTTGTGCGCGTGCATACCGATGAAGGGATCCACGGCGTCGGAGAAGCAGGCCTAGCCTATGATTGGGGCCACAGTGCAGCAGCAGCCATGATCAAAGAAATTGCAGAAGCGGTCTTGATCGGCCATGACCCATTCAAAACAGAGCAATTATGGTCGCGTATGCTACGTGAAAGCTTCTGGGGTTTAGGGGGCGGACCGGTCCTGTATGCTGCGATGAGCGCAATTGATACTGCGTTGTGGGATATTAAAGGCAAAGCATTAAATGTGCCGGTATATCAGCTACTCGGTGGTAAGACGAATGATAATTTGCGTACCTATGCTAGTCAGTTACAGTTTGATTGGGATAGCGAATGTGTCAAATTAACCGAACCAGCCCAATACGCAGAAGCCGCGCTTAAAGCCGTTGCTGAAGGGTATGACGCAGTGAAAGTCGATCCGATAGTGTACGATGAGCATGGTAATTCAAGTTTTGACCGCACCAACTTATTTACCCCTAAGCAAATGCGTTTATTTGGTGATCGTCTGCGTGCGATCCGTGACGCGGTGGGTGAAGACGTCGATATTATTTTTGAAGCACATTCGTTAATGGGCTGTGCCAGTGCCATTCAAATGGGCAGTGTGATTGAAGAAGTCGGCTGTATGATGTTTGAAGAGCCAGTGAACTACCTCAACTCAGCGGTGCATAAAAAAGTGGAACAAAACGTCAAGGTACCGATTGCTGGTGGCGAGCGTTTGTATCATCGCTGGGATGCACGTCCATATTTTGAAGATCAAAGTATTGATGTACTGCAACCGGATGTGGGCCTATGTGGCGGATTCACAGAAGCGAAAAAAGTATGTGACTATGCGGATGTCTATGATATTCGGATCCAAGCACACGTGTGCGGCGGTCCTGTGGCGACTGCAGCGGCGTTGCAATTAGAAGCGGCGATCCCTAACTTTTTGATCCACGAGCATCATACATACGCGATAAAATCATGGAACCGTGAGCTGTGTATCCAAGATTACCAACCGGTTAATGGCCAATTTGTGGTACCTGATTTACCAGGGATCGGGATTGAATTAAATGATGAGATCGTGAAACGCTCACCTCACGTGGTCGTGAAGTAAATAGCCCGCGCGTTTTGTCCCAACAAGGCGCGCTGGTGTGTTTCATCAAAGCCTAATTCAACCAAGACATCATGCATCATTTGCCAGTAGTCTTGGTAGGATTGACGAAATAGCGTCAATGGAAAATTGCTCGCCAGTAACACCCGCTCCACACCAAATATATCTACTAATTGCTTAATGATCGGTTTTATCGCGTCAGCTGTGTATTGACGGTCTACCATTTCCCAGCCCGACACTTTCACGTGGATATTGGGGCATTGAGCTAATGCTTTCATCTGCGTAGTCCATATCCTTAGGCTGTTTGCATCATTATATGCGCCGATACCAGCATGATTAATCACCCATACATGCGAAGTGCTTCGATGAAAGGCTATGATCTGTTCTACGACCCATGCATCGGTCAGATCACACTGACATTCAAATATCAGCTGCGCATGTGCTAACGCATGTAAATTTGTGATGACCTGAGGCAAATCTAATAAGGTTCTGGCATCTTCATCGAGAATATGGCGAACTCCGACACAAGAGCGTAATGCAGACAATGTATCAATTTGTGCCTGGAACTGCTCTGTAGGCAGGGTCAAATCGCACGTGGCGATGGTGTTAAAAGGCGTAGATGACGACAGTTTTTCAGTGACTACTTGCTCAGGGGTAACTGCTCGCTCGGCGGTGACTGAGAGCTCAGCCGATGATAAATAATGCTGTTCTAAATAAGCAACTTCTCGATGAGGATGGGCGTTATCAAACCCCGCCTCGACGTGCACAAAGGCGTGTAATGCAAGAGGAGCTGAAAGCGTTAGATCCGCTGGGCTAAATGAGCGAGCAATGATCGATTTATCCGGCCAAAATGGCGGGTTACTCGGTTGTAACCAACCATACTCTCCGTCCGCCAATGCAATTAGGTGCACATGCGGATCGACCACTGTGATCATTTTGCAATATATCCACCATCCATCACAGGCAACGAACCTGTAATAAATCGAGCATCATCAGAAGCAAGAAATAATGCATAACCGGCCACTTCTTCAGGTAAACCAATACGCCCTAATGGCTGACATTGGGCTTCAAACTGGTGCACATCTTTTGGATTTGAGCCAGAACGCTCAACATAGTTAGCAATCGCTTGTTGATATAACGGAGTATCAATCGTACCAGCGCAAAGTGCATTGGCACGAATATTAAACGCGGCATAATCCAAGGCGGTGGTTTTTGCTATCGAAGCAAGAGCGTGCTTGGTGAGATTATAAGCAAACGACGATTTTTTACCGATTAACGCTTGGTCAGAAGCAATTAAAATGATTGAGCCGTTCTTGGCTTGTTTCATGTTAGGTAACGTCGCCTGAATAGCGTGATACGCCCCTTTGACGTTTAAGGCAAGCATGCTATCAAGTTGCGCTTCAGAGGTGTGTTCAATATCTGCCGAGAAGTGTTTACCGGCATTACAAATTAACGTATCGATAGTGTGCTGCTCAGCAATATGTGCAATCGCCTGTTGAACTGCCGTTCCGTCTGTCACGTCCACTTGCATGAAGTGACCGACATTAGACGCTTGGATATCTAAATTAAATACTCGGTAACCTGCGGCGATAAAGCGCTGACAAATTGCCAAACCAATGCCAGAAGAGCCTCCCGTGATGACCAATGTAGGGATGTGATTCTGTTCTGGGGCAGTATTTGGCATAAACGATTTTCCTAAGCAGGTTTATATTGGGTTTGGTCGAATAAGACGATCTCCTGATCGTCTCTTACATGTCTATAATCTAGCTTAGGATAGTCTGGTTTGGCAAGGAAAAGTCGTGGCGTTATAAACAATTAGGTGCCAAATAAGCAAACGCGGTATTAAATGCTGCTTGCTGGAAGATTTTTAATCCCGTTTCACTAAAATCGACCGGCACAGGGTAACGATTTAATGTCTCTTTTAAGTCAATATTCGTCATCACATGCACATCCAAATCCGGGATCAGTTGAATCGCGGCTTCCATTTTAAAACCTAATGCCCCACCCGCAAATTTACCCTTTAATGGACGCTCTTTGATGATGACCGCATCGACTTTATAATCTTCAATCAGCTTAGCAAATGTCGCCTGAAAATAGCGTAAATCAGACGTCGTATTTTTCTTTGTGTACTCAATCTTACGCACTCGACAATCAGGAATGTTAAACAATCCATCGGATATCGATAATAAACTGATGACAGCCTCTGTTCCTTTAATTTCAACGCCACATACTTGCATTTCATATTCTCTATGTACTGGTAAGACTAGAATTATATCGTTTTACGACGGTTGGCGATAGTACCTATGCTATCAGTTAGGTATAATAGACTATTAAGATAATTTAAACGTAAGCGCAATAATATGTGTCAATTAATGGGAATGTCGGCCAATGTGCCTACCGATGCTCGATTTAGTTTTACCGGGTTAGTCGAACGTGCCGGTCGCACAGATGTACATAAGGATGGTTGGGGGATCACGTTTTATCGGGGCAAAGGCGTACAAGAGTTTCGTGATCTACAAGCCGGCTCGGACTGCGATGTCGCTAACTTTTTAAAGCAACAATGCATCAAAAGTGACATTGTTATTGGGCATATTAGACAAGCCAATGTCGGTGCATTGACGCTTGAGAATACCCATCCATTTCGCCGTGAACTATGGGGTGAGAACTGGACATTTGCGCATAACGGCCAGCTCAAAGATATTGATACTATATTGCCTTTAGGCCGTTATTTACCGGTAGGAACGACCGATTCTGAACATATTTTCTGTTGGTTACTCGACCAAATCGCAACAGCATTTCCGACCCGCCCGTCTGATCCGACACAACTATATGCATTTATTTATGAAAAGCGCGCCCAGCTGCATGCCTATGATGTGTGTAACTTTATGCTCAGTGATGGCCATGCACTGATCGTCCACTGTTCCAATAATTTACATTGGATCACTCGCCGCGCGCCGTTTGGTCCTGCATTATTAAAAGACATTGAAGTGAGTGTGGATTTCAGTACTGAAACGACTGAAAAAGATGTGGTTACCGTGTTCGCTACCCAGCCGCTGACCACTAATGAAACGTGGATCAAAATGCAGCCAGGTGAGATGTTAGTGTTTGAGCAAGGTGAGCAAACGGGGCGTTTTTTGGCTAGTGATGATTAATCTGATGACCACCATCGATTAAATTCTCAATCAATGCGACTTGTTTAGGTAAACACACTAGCTCTAAATCATATTTTTCAACAACCGTTTCTCTAGCTGCCAATGTTACTCGTTCAATATCTGCTTTAGGCTTATTTAAAATCGCAGTCGTCTGTTTGGCGATTGCCTCATAATCAAAGAAATCCACTAACCATCCATTTTTATTATCTTCAATCACTTCTAATACTGGCGGCGTACTTGAAGCTAACACAGGTGCACCGATGCTTAATGCCTCAAGCATTGACCATGACAGGACAAAAGGATACGTTAAATAGACATGACAAGCAGATAAACGCATGACACTTAAATATACATGATATGGAATCCGGCCTAAAAAGAAGAGTCTATCTAAATCAATATCTTCTTTCACTTCATCTAAAAAGATATTTTTCCAAGTGCCTTTCTCTGGCGCTTTTCCATAGCTGACGCCATCACCACCGATAATCACCACTTTTGCCTCAGGGTTCTGCGCCATGATCATAGGCAAAGCCCGCATAAAAGAGTGATAACCACGACTGGGTTCTAAATTCCGATTAATAAATGTAATCACCTGCTTACTTTGATCAAAATGAACCACATTCCCAGCAACAGATTTAGCTTGAAAACTCACGCTTTTATCCGGTGAGAGAACTTTCGTATCGATCCCATCGTGGATCACAGATATTTTTTCATGGAATTGTTCAGGGACTGTAGAGTGCTGCCACCGTGTAGGAGACATGCCCGCATCCATGGTGATAAGATTCATTAGGTTGTTGGTGTTTTTACTCGTTAAACGGCACTTTCCAGCGAAGTTTAACGTCGGGAATTCTTTATCAAAATCAACATCACGCCCAGTAGAGCCATAATAAAACTCCACAAAATGTAGTTGCTTAGCCTCCGGCCAAACATCTTTTAGAAACAACGCTTCACCCCATCCAGGATGCACACAAATTACATCAGGTGTGTAACCATCATCGAGTAATGACTTACATAAATTAGCACACGCTTCACCGCGAATTATTTTCGCTTCATAGTCAATCACCCATGGATGAGCATTGGCGGTGGTTCCACGTTTATTTTGGTAGCGATGATAGGTGATTTTATCATTCGATTTAAAATCACACATGCCAATCGCTTTAACATCGTGACCACGTTCAGCAAGAGCCGGCGCAATGTGCTTATATTGCCCAGGGAAATTTTGATGAATAAACAGTATGTTCATAGGTAATTATCGTTCTAAAGAAAGTGTACCCACTTTTAATAACCAAGAGAGTGTTATTTCTAAGCGAATAGATGATAAAGGAAGTGCCTCAGATAATGTACTTAAGTGACACTCAGGATGCTGGTCAAATACATTCAAGATAGACGAGACTTCAGAGTATTTAGGTAATATATGATGCGCAAAGCTATGCGCTTTAAGATTAATCAATCGCTCAAACTCAACCTCAGATAACCTAGTTACCACACTTAAACACGTATTTTGACTGAACTGCTCTGTCGGATAATGAGCAAATAATCGATAGGGGTCAATTTGCTGAGGTAAGATTTTATGAGGTAATGGACCAAATTTATTGGTCGTGTGTTGGCGAATATGATCCAGTTGCGTCCATAACTCATCATATTGACGCATAATCACAGACCAATCGTAATGAGATTTAGCACGCTGCACACCCGCTTCACCCATAGATTGACGCAATGCAGGATCATCAATCAAGCGAACTAAATACGACGTTGTTTCGTGCATATCTACACTGATAGTTTCGCAGCTGTGCCCACAATACATATCATAGGTATCTTCACCCGTGGCGTAACGATGTGCTAACCACTTGCCAACACCATCTTTTGATGGCATCGTCGTTTTAACCCGAAAGCCAGTTTCATTATGTGTGATAGTGTCTTTGTAACCATCCCAATCACTGACAATCGCAGGCACCCCAGCCGCTAGCGCTTCTATTGGCGTTAACCCAAAGGTTTCTTGGATATTATCAGATAAGGACATAAATATATCCGCTACTGACCACACTAGTTTGACATTTTGTTTGTCACGTCCATCAATGTAATGGTGCTCAACATTAGGGCTTAAGGTTCTTTGTAAATCAGTAAATGCTTTTTCAATATGTTCATTAGCATACCACCCGCATTGAAGTAAGTGAATTTTACCTTGTGTATTTTTGCGCTGATGATGCGCAGCTTCTAGCGCCGCTAACATCGGATGAGGATGCGCTTTAGCATGAAACGATAAACGCCCCACATAAATCACGACAATATCATCAGGTGCAATACCTAGTTGCGCACGCGCATCAGGAATCTTCTCAGCATAGTGATGACAATGTACTCCAAGAGGTATCACAGGTAACTGCGGTAACTCAAAACGTGTGGCCCCTAATTTCCAACGGAGATAATCCATCTTTTCATCTAATATGACTTCCACAGATTGACGGACACTAGATGAAGTGCAGATAAGTGCATCCCATGGTCTGACCGGATCAGTGAGTAAATTAGAAAGCGTTTCCATAACGCTATGAGAGGCAGTTGTGTGAGTAATCCCACATAAACTAAATCGAGCCTCGTCGATTTTAGCTCGATGTACCGCCATATCCCCAATACCAGGATAAGGCATATACAACGTACTGTTGGTAAACTGTTCAAGCTGCCACAAGTTGAATGAGTTCACCCGTTCAACTTGCTGCTGCTTGATTAGGAAATCCCTAGACTGACGTACTTCTTTGGGGGAATGAAGGAGTATATCAATCTCGGACCGCCCATAATGTGCTAAAAACCCTTCCAGAAAAGCTTCTCCAGCCGCTTGCCGCCCCATAAGTTTGGGGCCACTGACGGAGTAGCTTTCATTACTAAAATATAACGCTGGTTTGGTTTTGCCCATTTATTTCATTAAATCTAGCGATAATGACTGCACAGGGAGTTTAAACTGGCCATCGATACCTATCGTATCTGGTGTCAGTTTACCCATAGCATTCATTAAACGGTATGAACTGATGCGCGTATCATACAATGCATTCACGCGACTCGCTAGTACACCATAATATTCCACTTCTGCATCAAGCACGCTTAAAGCTGTTTCTTTACCAGCATCACGTAGACGTTTACGATCTTCCATGACGGTTTTGGAAATTTCCGCCGCGTCGGTTAGTAAGCTTAAACGCTCTTGACCGTTTTCCACTTGGTTCCAAGCGATATTAACCGCTTCAGCAGTTCGGTTATTTACGTTTTTAGCCCGTTGTTTTTGTTCGTTTAAGCGATTCGTTGCTTCTGAAGAACGGTATTTAGTTTCAAAACCGAGTGAATATTCCCAGTTCATTTTCACACCAACAAACATATCACTTCGTTCATCAAGCATGTTTTTATCAAACTCATGGGTCGAACCAACAACTAAGTCAAAACGTGGTGTATATTCAGTCTTCACTCGAGTAAGAGCTTCATTTGCACGCTTAGTTTCAATATCTGCTGCTTGGATATCAGGACTTTGCGCTTTTGCGATATTTAATGCAACATCAACACTTTGAGGGAGTTGTTCAGCGAACAAATCTAGAGATTGTAAATTATTTAAATCTGGCAAACGACCAAATACTTGCTGGTAGTTTGTCATCACATCACGTAAGCCTTGACGATAGAAAACGGTCCGTTCACGGACAATTTGTAAGCGTGTTTGCGCTTGTAATGCATCCACTGCGACACCACCACCGGCATTTACACGTTTACGCTCTAATTCCAATTGATTTAGGGTTGATGCTTCATTTTCTTCTGTCAATTTAATTAACGTTAAGAAACGAGCTACTTGTAAATAAGCAGTGATCCCTTCAAGTAAGACTTGTTGGGTCAAACCGTTTTTATCCATCGCTGCCATGTCTTGATTAAGCTGAGCAGTGCGGAGATCAGAGTAATTACGACCACCATGCCATAAAGGGGTTTCTAAGGTTAAGCCCCATTTACGGTAGGATAACTTACTACGTTGGTTAGGACCGGTACCGGCATTACCTAAATAAAAATTATCGTCTGGTAAATAGCTTCTGGAAGCAATTTTTTCACGCCCCGTTTCAGCATTGAGTTTCAAACGCGTATAAAAATTCGCATTCACCGCAGCAGTATTATCTACTGATGCATCGATAGCAAAATCACTAGCAAGTAATAAAGGATGTGTCTTAACTAAGTGTGCAAGTTCTTGCTCTAACGGATTCGCGTTCACCGCAAATGCAACACTTGCAGCAAGTAGTCCAGCGGTTAGTTTACGTTTTATTGTCATGGTTCCCCCCTTGAGAGACAATGGCTTAAGTTTCGCGTAATGCTTCACTTTTTATTTTTAATATCGGTTTAATAAGTGCCCATAAGACGGATTGAGAATCGACTTTGATCGCTACCTCTCCAGTCATACCAGGCTTGATTAACATTTGTTGTTCAGGTGCACCAACATAAGCCTGAGAGGCATTAATGATGATGCGATAATACTGTTCTTCTTGTTGGCCAATGGTTGTATCAGCAGCAATTCCCTCTACCGTTCCAACAATACCGCCATAACGAAAGTAGTCATAAGCTGAGATTTTGATTAAGGCTTCTTGATCTTGGATAACAAAACCTCGATCCACCGGCGATAACTTGACTTCGATGACCAATCGGTCTTTTTCTGGTACTACTTCCATTATCGGCTCGCCCGGTTTTATCACGTTACCAATAGCCTGATACTTAATATTTTTGACAAAACCATCAATCGGAGCACGAATTACGGAACGTGCTTTTTGCTCTTTGGCGCGAATTAGCTCTTCATTTACACTCGCCATTTGGCGTTCAATATCACCTAACTCATCGGATGCTCTGCGAACGAAACGCGCTTGTTCTTCGCGAATACGTCCTTGCGATTCAACTACAACAGATAACGCACCCGCAATAGCTTGAGTCGTTGCTGCAATTTCACCTTTCATGGTTTCTACCGCACGTAAACGCTGGAAATGTTCAAGTTCAGAGACCAATTTATCAGCAACAAGATTATTTGAAATCGCGAGTTCCTTTTCTGCAATGATTAAGTTTTGTTCTTGGGACTGTTGTTTCGCTTGCAGCTCGGCAACGCGCTTTTCGGCTTGTTTGAGTTGTTGTTCTAATGCAGAGACAACTTCATTTAGTTCATTAGTACGTGATTTAAACGTGTTCTTTTCTGCCAATCCGGACTGACGAATGTTGTCTGGTAAATCATTATCAACCACATATTCAGTTCCTTGCGTTTCTGCCATAAGACGTTTCTGTATAATTTGTAACACACCAAAACGCGCCATTAATTCGGGTACATTGACACCAGAACTCGCTAGGTTTAATTCAATCAGCGGGTCGCCTGCCGCCACTCTCTGATTATCTTGAACATATAAGGTTTCAATGATCCCGCCTTCTAAATGCTGAATCACTTTTACCTTATTAAATGGGACCACTTTACCCGGTGCAGTTACTACTCGATCAACTTTAGCCACACTAGCCCATATCAATGCCACAATAAATAATAGGATCAACCACACATCGCGACGACGCCAGTTCGGTTCTCCTTGTTTTTGTAGTACTTTTGCAAATGGATTATTAGCTACCATGATTATCTCCACTGCTTGTAAAACCGAGTTTAGGTAACACATCTTTGGCTAGACCCGCAGCCGCGACTCTTCCGTTTTGTAATACAACAATACCATCAGCTTGTTGCAACAATACCGGGCTATGAGATACGACAATGACCGTACGATCTCTAGCTAATAATTTCATTTGTGCAATAAACGCTTGCTCTGCTTCACGATCTAAGTCAGATGTAGGCTCATCGAATAAAATAATCGGGGGCGATTGCATTAACGTTTGAGCAATCGCAATACGTTTGCGTTGACCGCTAGAAAAGCGACTCCCCGCTTCACCAACCTCGGTATCAAAGCCATCGGGTAAACTGGTGATAAATTCAAATGCGCCAGCGAGCTTACAAATCGTGACTAATTCTTCATCAGTAATATCCGTACTAGCGAGTAGTAAGTTTTCTTTAATCGTACCTTGCACTAAGCGAGGTTGTTGAGGTAAGTAACCTATCCATTTGGCGAGGTCTTGTTGGCCAAATTGCTTTATATCTGACCCATCAATTAAGATTCGACCAGCTGAAGGTGCATATAAACCGCGCATCAGTTTGAGTAATGTCGTTTTCCCACTCCCATTATTACCAACAATCACATGTAACCCCGTCGCGCCGAGTCGACCGGAGACTTCATTAATTTGATTAGATTCAGATTGGGGATATGCAAAGCTCACCTTGTCTAACGTCAACTGCCCTTCTGGACGCGCCATCGCGACAGGTGACACAGTGCGGTCCAGCGGTACACTGAATAATTCATTCAGACGGTCGCGAGCAAGGTTAAATTGACCAAATGTACGCCATTGACTGACTAATTGCACCATTGGACTGGTGAGTTTTCCAGTTAAAATATTCGCCGCAATCAATGCCCCCATTGTCATGAGTTGGTTCATGATAGCGATGGCGCCAAAGCTGGTCATTAAGACCGTGGAGCTCACCATTAAGCTTTGGGACATATCACGATAGCGGTCACTTTCTTCACTGCGATCAACCGAGTTCTCCATCCATTGGGCGTATTGCGTTTCCCACTTAAGATTCAAAGAAGCAGAAGGACCAACCGCTTTTAAATGGCGACGAGATGCCGTTAGATCAGATAACACAGCATCACGATTAATCATCAAGGCTTTTTCATCAGCAGCCGCGTTACGCATCACTTTTTCCGAGCGCCAGGCTAAGAACATAAACGCAGACATAATCGCTAACGCTAGCACCAATAGTGGCGGTGCTATGATACTTAATAATATCAGTGTTAATACAATGAAAGGTAAATCAATAAGTAGCAATGCCGGTGCACCCGCCATGACACTACGAACTAATTCAATATCTCTAAACATCGCTTGCCAAAATGCCGGTGAGCGAGCTTCCAACTCTATCAAAGGCATATCCGCAAGACGTTTATAAACAGTGCGTGCAATAGATATTTCAATGCGTGAACCAATCCGACGCATGAGCGCAGAGCGACCACCACGTAAAATAAATTCTACCAAAATAGCAATCGCCATCCCTGAGGCTAATGCGATTAACGTGTTATGGCCGCCTTTAGCGATGACGCGATCATATACTTGTAACGCAAATATCGAGGCAAATAACCCTATAATGTTGATCCCAAAAGCCATCAATAAGGTTTGTTTATAAGCAGGCCGCAAGGGTTCGAAAATCGCATCGAACCACGTTTGTGCCTGTTCATCGGATAGACCATCAACGGGTAATTCTTCACTATCCACAGTGAGACCTCGTCCGTTTTTACTCGCCACTAAAAATTGCTTCACGATCATCAATAACGATCTGAGATGATTCGTTTTAGTTGTTGTAGTGCTCTCCACTTGTGGCGTTGGTGCCACAGGTGGAGTGTTTTGCTCAGTCATTTATAACCTTAGATGCCATTAGGATCGATGTCGGTAACTACATAGACGTCATTTTCACTATCATAGTAAACGCTGAAGCTGCCTTCGCCATTTACAGTAGTGGTGTCGCCTGTATCTTCCCAACTTCCACCTGTTAGGTTAAGTGTATCTGAGCCTTCCGTGCTATCTACAACGAGCAGTATCTTATCTTGGTAATCAGAATTATCAACCGTGCTGTTATTGCTCGATACAAAATCAATGATATTGGCACCGGATAACGTCACTTCCTGGTTACCTGCGCCTAACTCAAAGATTTCGGCATTATCGATATTCACTAATGTTTCAGAAGCAAAGTCCAATGTCTCGGTAGTATTAAATAATATAGTATCTGTACCAGAGCTTGCCTGAATACTATCCACCGCATCGCTATCGAAGTGAATAATGTCATTACCTGCTCCAGCATCAATCGTATCCTGACCTAGGCCACCTATAAAGGTATCATTCCCACCAAAGGCAGTCATAATATCGTTACCCGCACCACCATCAATGTAAGCATCACTGCCGCTAAAGCGAAGATTATCGTTCCCATCACCGGCAATAATACCTTCGACATTTTGATAATTAACATTATTTACAGTCAATACACGAGTGTCATTCGTTTGGAAGTAGAATCCAGTAGAGATACCATCATCGAAATTTGAGAAATCGATAATATCGATACCATCGCCGCCGTAGAAAGTGTCACGATGTGAATCTACTGATACTACGAAGGTATCATTCCCGTCGCCGCCATAAATAGTGTCAAGGCCATCGCCATCGATAATGGTATCATTACCAGCCCCACCAGAGATTAGGTTACCATTCTCATCGCCAGTAAAGATATCGTTACCTGCACCACCTGTGACATTTTCAAAGTTAGACACGGTATCCGTTCCACCTTGACCGTCAGCAACCGTCACCGTAGCTCCGATATTCGCTGCAATTGAGAAGGTCACGCCAGAAGTTGCACGTGAGAAGTCGAGCGTATCAACACCCTCTCCACCGTCCAGAGTATCATCTCCTAAACCACCACCAAACACTTCAGCGGCATCACTACCAGTCATGGTATCTGCAAAATCAGAACCAATAACACCTTCGACATTGGTCACGGTATCAGAACCAAGATTCACATCTGTAATACTAATCTCTGTACTATCCGAGAAATCAATAGTCAACGCCGCAGAAGCAGCAGATAAATCAATCACATCGACACCAGCACCACCGTCAATAACATCATCTCCGGTGCCACCGGTTAATGTATCATTACCCGCGCCGCCGTTGAGCGTATCGATGCCAACACCACCGATAAGGATATCGTCACCACTTTCACCAAGTAGGTTATCGTTTCCTAATCCACCCGTAATCGTGTCATTTTCATTGCCACCGCGCAGATCATCATTACCTGAACCGCCATCAATGGAGTCGTTACCGCTTTGACCATAAATAGTATCGTTACCTAGGTTACCTAATAACGTATCATTTCCGTCAATTGAGGAGTTTCGACCATATAGAGCATCATTCCCAGCATTACCATCTAAGTAACCACCGAATATCGCATCATAATCGTCACCATTACTGGATGTATTAACTCGGTCAATACGTAATGTATCGTTAAACTGCGTACCTAAAACACCTTCAATTTGATAGAAATAATTCCACTGACCATCAATATAGACCTCGTCATAAGAATCATTAATATCAAAATAATTACTAACAGCTGTTGTGTTGTTTTCAAAACTTAGAATATCGAAACCAGCACCACCATAGAAATAATTCCTAGCATTATCATTAGGTGTAAATAACAGAACATCATCGCCGTCTTGTCCATAAATGGTATCAGCACCAAATCCAAGGTCGACGGTGTCATTACCTTGACCAGCATAAATGACCTCATTGCTGTTACTTCCAACAATAGAATCATCACCAGCACCGGCAAATCTAACAAACTCAATACCCACCAACGTATCTACTTCACCATTATCTTTAACGACAGTTTGGTTCGCTAAATCAATAATAAGGTTACCCTCGTAGGCTGAGTAGTCAATGGTATCTGAGCCTAAGCCACCAATAATCGTATCGTTACCGGCAGTACCATAGAAATAATCATTACCTGATTGACCATTTAACTCATCTGCAGCTTCTGAGCCTTTGATTGTGTCATTGGCAGAGCTACCTATTACTGTTTCAAAACCAGAAATCGTTTCTTCGTTACTGAAGCCGTCATTCAAGATGAGGTTTTGAGTTAAATCGACATTCACGGCCGCAGTGATATTAGCAAATGAGAGTATGTCATTACCTTCACCACCGATAAGCGTATCCACACCATCACCACCGCCAATGACATCATCGCCATCAGATCCGGTAATAGCATCGTCACCAGAGCCAGCTAATACACCTTCAAAATTCGTCAAGGTGTTACTGCCAAGTCCAGTCACAGTTAATGTCGATTCCCAATCAGTACTTAGGTCAATGTTCACATCATTCGTTGCTGCAGATATGTTCAATGCATCAATACCTTCACCGCCATCGAGTGAGTCATCACCTGCAGTAACATTGATTAAATCATTTCCTGCGCCACCCATTAATGTATCTGCATTAGCAGTACCATTAATAGTGTCATCACCCGCGCCACCGTCAAAGTTTGCAGCACCAGCGCTTGCTGCCAAGTTATCATTCCCAGCACCAGAGACAAATTGCTCAATACTTGTGTAAGTATGACGGTTGCCATCAGGCGTCAGTGTATTTGCAGTAGTTGCACCGAATGCAAAGTTAGTAATAGATAAATTAGCATCGCTAATATATGTAAGAGTGTCGACACCATCACCACCAGAAATAGTCACTGCCGCATTATTAGATGCCAAAGTAATGCTATCGTCAGTGTCGCCCAGTGTCACATTCTCAAAATATGTCACTCTAGTCGTATTTTCACCATAAACAGCAGTATTAGTAACGAAGTTAACATCAACTGACACATCGATATTACTGAAATCAATAGTATCAGTACCATCGCCACCATCGTAAGTATCGTTACCTAATGTAGCAATAATCGTATCGTTACCCCAGTCTCCACGGATTTCATTATCACCGTCAGAGCCAGTTAGGTTATCCGCGCCACGACCACCTGATAAGTTCTCGAAACCACTGATAGTATCCACAGTACCGTAACCATCATTCGTGACCGTATTCGTGCCCAAGTTTACTGTTGCACCATTACCACTGCCGTTCCAGCCATAGGTCAAGGTGTCAATACCATCACCACCGGTTAAGGAGTCATTACCACGATACCCACCAATAATATCAGAACCATCCGTTCCGGTGATAGTATCGTTATAACTACCACCAATGAGACCTTCAAAATTAGTCAAAGTGATATCCATAAGCACATTACTTTGATTATTATCGTAGTAACTGAAGTTGGCTTGCCAGTTAGTATTTAAATCAATATCAAAACCAGAGTTAGTCGGCGAATAGTTATCTAATACAGCGTAAGCATCAAGACCTTCGCCGCCATCAAATACGCCATTCCCCCAGTCTCCACTGATAACATCGTTACCTTCACCACCAGAAATAGTGTCATTATGACCAGCTCCCCAGATACTATCATCGCCAGCACCACCGAAGAGCTCATCATTACCATCGCCACCGCTGATAGAGTCATTCCCAGCACCACCAAATAATGAATCGTCATAACGTCCGCCAGAAATATTATCATTTCCTAGATCACCATCAACCCAAGAAGTACCGTAATAATAGGTAGTCAGCGAGTCATTACCCTGACCTAGTATGATTCGTTCAAAGCTACTAAAGTAATCTTCTCCATACCAAGTGGAAGTTCCTGCATACCAATTACTAAAAGAGAGATTCGTCGTAACATGGGCAAATGTAATCGTATCTGTTCCAGCTTCACCGTAATAATAATCACGGTTACCTTCGTAGTTACCAATGACCAAGTCATTACCAATACCAGCATAGACAGAATCATAACCGTCACCGACATCAATGGTATCGTTACCATCATTATTTTCATCTACGCGGTCATTACCAGCGCCAGTGTAAATGGAGTCATCGCCTTGGTTACCATCGACAAAATCATTGCCATCTCCACCAGAGATAGTATCGTTACCTTCACCCCCAGAAATAGTATCGTTACCCGTACCACCAGAGACACTATCATTCCCGATGCCAGCGCTTAGGTTATCATTACCACCGTTACCTGAAATGGTATCAAACCCGCCATTCCCGACGATGACATTATTTGCGTTATCACCCGCTAATATATCGGATGCAGAACCACCTGTAATATTTTCAAAACCGCGAATCACATCAAAGCCGCCTTGGCCATCAGCAATCGTTACTGCACCTGTCACATTTAAGTCGACTTCAACTGTTTGGTTAGCATTGGATAAATCGAGCGTATCAATACCTGCTCCGCCATCAAGTGTGTCATTACCTAAACCACCACCAATAATGTTGTTCGACGCATTACCTGTGATTATATCGTTAGCTTGACCACCAATAATACCTTCGAAACCTGTGACTTGATCATCGCCAAGGACATCATCGCTGAGTGTAATCGTGTCATTAGCATTACCAAGTACAATATTTAATGAAGAAGTAGATTCCGACATATCAATAACATCAATACCCGAACCACCGTTGAGTGAATCATTACCTGTACCGCCAGCAATAGTGTCACTGCCTGACCCACCAACAATCGTATCAACACCTTCGCCACCGGCAAGATAATTATTACCAGAAGAACCTGCTATTTCATCATCACCGGCACCACCATAAACGGTATCGTTACCAGCACCTGCTGAGATAGAGTCATCTCCCGCATCACCGAAGACAGTATCATTTCCGGAACCGCCATTAATGGTATCAGCGTCATCACCACCAAAGATGCTATCTTGGTCGTTTCCACCATCGATAAAGTCAGCTCCAGTGCCGCCCTTAATGGAATCATCTCCAGAATTACCCAAGATGCTATCAGCACCATCATCACCGCCAATAGAGTCGTTTCCAACGCCACCATCTAGGGTGTCATCACCGTCTTGACCACGTAATGTATCATCGCCAGAGTTAGACAACGTTTCAACTATCGTATCGTTACCAGCACCGCCGGTAAGTAAATCGTTCTCAGCTCCACCATCAATAGAATCGTCACCTTCGCCACCAATGATAGTATCGTTAAGCGCACCACCATTAATCGAATCAGCACCTAAACCGCCATCAATAGAATCGCGACCATCTTCACCTTCGATGACATCATCACCAGCAAGACCTAAAATAGTATCTCGGCCATCACCACCACGTAGGGTATCAGCGTCTAATCGACCCGTAATAGCGTCTTTACCATCACCACCTTGAACTTGTTCAAAGTTAGTAAAGGTATCAGAACCTTCACCAGTGTTTTGAGCTGAGGTTAGACCTAAATCAATCGTAATATCAGAAGTGGTCACAAAGCGAATTTCATCATCTCCGTCACCACCATCAACAACATCATCGCCTCGACCAGAGATAATCGTATCATCCCCGCCAAACCCTAAGATGGTGTCGTTGCCTACGCCAGCATTAATACTATCAGCACTTTCAGTGCCCACTACAGAGTCGTTACCTCGGTCACCAAATAATGCAGTAACAGCGTTAGTCGCGACGAAAATACCTTCATTGCCGTATTGGAAAATACGATAAGTCGTCTCTCCGCCATTGACGGTAGTGGTATCACCGGTATCCACCCAATCAATATCAGTTAAATTCACTAAGGTATCTGCACTTGTGCTCGTAACAACTAAAATAGTTTGAGCGTTGTAAGTCGTATTATCGACTGTTGCATTAGTACTTGGTGCAAACTCACGGATAGCTTGGCTGTCTAAATCAAGGATTTGTGCATCACCGGCCAGCTCAATGACTTCAACATCGTTTAAACGAACGTAAGCCGAATCATCAAACGTAAAGCGTTTAGTGGATTGATCCACCAGAACTAAGGTGTCATTACCCGCACCACCATCAAACAAGACCGTGCCATTTGCAGAGTTATAGGCTGTATAGCTTAGTGAATCATCACCCGCTTCACCATATATCCGGTCGGTACCGCTATTACTATGAGAGAAACTATCGTCACCAGCGCCACCAAATAAGGTATCTGAACCAGCACCACCTGATAAGGTATCACTACCGTCACCACCATAAATAAGGTCGCTTTCGTTGCCGCCGTCGATCGAATCGTCTCCGGCTTCACCGCGTAAGGTATCTTGGCCTGAGCCACCTAGCAAGGTATCTGCACCAATACCACCAGATAAGGAGTCATTACCATTTTGGCCTTCAAGGCGGTCATCACCTGCACCACCATCAACGGTATCATTTTCATCACCAGAGAGGACCACATCATTACCCGCTCCCGCATTGATACTATCACTCCCCCCTGCTGAATTAATCGTTTCAGCATTAGTACTACCAGTAATTGTATCTTCACCAAAACCAGTTACGATATTTTCAACATTGGTGATTATTTTGGTTCCAATATCAGAAGCCACACCTGATGAATTTGACAAGTCAATAAGAATTGCAGTGAATGGAAGTTCAGTTGCGAAATTAACGGTATCGTTACCAGCTCCACCATCGATAACATCATTGCCTGTGTTCACACAAATAACGTCATCACCATCACCAGCATTAACAGTATCGTTTCCAGTACCTGAATAGAAGGATTCATTAGCATCTGAACCTGTTACATTATCATTACCAGAACCTGTTCTAACAGTTTCAAACCCACTTAGAGTATCGGTATCACCGTGCTCATCTGTGGCTGAACCTGTTGTTAGATTTACCGTGATATTCGCTGTTGCGGAGACATAATTTAGTGTATCGCTCGAACCAGCACCGGTTAATGTATCATCACCTGCACCACCATCTACCGAGCTATTATTTACGGATATGGTATCGCCGAAAGTAGAGCCTTGGATATGCTCGATACCGTTTAAGGTATCCGCACCACCGTCTCCATCGGTTGATACTTGACCGGCGCTTAATGACATATCCACGGTAATTGCAGAAGCCGCATTCGTGTAATCAGCAGTGTCGAAACCCGAACCACCGACTAAGCTATCATTACCTGCACCACCGACAAGTGTATCATTACGAGAATTACCACCGGTGAGCGTGTCATTACCCGCGCCACCGTCAAAATATACCCCTGTAGAATTAGATGGAGCACTTTGACTAGGTATATAAGTCAATTTGTCATTACCGCCACCAGCAATAACCGCTTCGATATCTTCATAACGGTCATCAATACTATCGGTCAAATAATCGGAATTTAATTGACCGTTAATAATACGGTCAGTTTTTCCATTTGCATCATCTAGCAATGAACCAAGATACGCCGAACTATCGTAGATATTTTCATTAAGATCACGTGTAATTGCAGACAAATCAAGTGTATCGAAACCTTCTCCACCAAAAACAGAGTCGTTGAATTCATCGTCAGTTAACACAAAGGTATCATTACCAGAACCGCCGTATAATGTATCTTCACCACTGCCACTGACAAAGGTATCGTCACCATCATTACCCCAAACCCAATCGTTTCCAGTAGTGCCAATGATGGAGTCATTTGCTAAACCAGCAACGACTATTTCAAAATTAGAGATTTGGTCAGTACCTTCACCAGTTACGACACCTGTCGCCATATTAATAATCATATTATTAGCGGCAAAACCGAAGAACACTGTATCTGTTCCATCACCACCGTTGAGGGTGTCATTACCAGCTCCACCAGCAATCGTTTCGGCAGCTGCACTACCGGTAATATTATCGTTACCGGTACCACCTAATACATTTTCAAAACCACTAATGGTATCAGTACCGCCCTGACCATCATTTGCGACAGTACCGGCATCTAAATCAACAGTGACCGCGCCAGAGACTTCACTAAAGTTCAGTACATCTATTCCGCCTCCTGCATTAAGGGTATCATCTCCAGCACCACCAGATATCCAATCATTACCATTATTGGTCACTATAGAATCATCGCCAGCCTCACCAAACACAGTATCATTAAGTGATGAACCAGAAACGGTATCATTACCACCACCTAAATGAACTTTTACGCCACTGACGACAATAGTGTCAGCGTTATCAGAGAAAATAAACTCTTCAATGTTCGTATAACGACCTAATTCTGAACCAGCACCACTAAATTGTAATTGGGAGTTAGAATGACTAAACGTACTAGAATCCGATACACCGGCTGATAGATTGCTCAAATCTAAGGTATCTGAGCCTGCTCCACCAGCGAAAGTATCATTCCCACTACCGGCAACAAACGTATCATTGTGAACCGTTCCGATGAAAGTAAATTCACCTGTAATGCTATCAGTGCCTGTTTCAGAAGATGTAATCTCGCCACCATTAGCATCAAATTCAACTCCAACAGAAACATTACTAAAGTCAAGTAGAGCAGTACCTGCGTTATTGACAAATGTATCATCTTGGACAGAACCAACCACTCGCTCTGTGCCCGTAAATGTGACCGCAGCACCACCTGTTACCGCTCCTTCACCCGTTCCAGTAAAGGTCACAGTGACGGCTGAACCAAAGGTTGAATAGTTCAGAATATCAGTCGAAGCATTACCCGTGACAGTAACGCCATTAGCATTGTTAAGAGTCACCGTAGAACCCGCTGTATTTATAGTATCAATATCACTGAAGCTATCCATACCATAATTAGCAGCACTGTAAGCTATCGTACCGGCATTAGCACCCGTAAAGTCGATAGTCACATTACCGCTGATACCACTTAAGTCTAAGGTATCAGTGCCTGCACCACCGATAAATGAGTCATTCCCACCTCGTGCATTAATGACGGTAAATGTATTCCCTGCAGTACTCGCTGTATAAGTATCTGCTTGGCTAGTGCCTTGGATATGTTCAATGTTTGAGAACTCATCGCTACCTTGTCCAGAAACGTTGCCGTCTGTGGCGTTAGTGTAACTAACAGCGATTGATTGGCCGTTATTTGCATAGCTCAACGTATCTGTATCGTCACCACCATCAATTGTATCGTCTCCAGTCCCTGCAGTGATGAAATCATTACCAGCATTACCTGCAATCACATCATTACCGGCAGCACCAACAATCACATCATTACCTTCACCGCCAGCAATATCATCACTACCAGCTCCAGCATAAATAGTGTCATTACCACTATCTGCAACAAAGGTATCTGCACCCGACTCTCCATATATCACATCATTACCTGTCGTACTGGTATCTGCTACTGCAGATAATGAGACAATGACAGGTGTCAATGTTGTAATAACAAAGATATTTTTTCCACTTGCTTGATAAATAGTAAACGTCGTCGATCCACCGTTCACAGTGGTGGTATCACCTGTATCTAACCACTGAGCACCATTAAGAGTTAAGGTATCGGTACCGTCTGTACCATCAACCACCAATACGTTACCTAACTGATAATCAATATTATCAACCGCTGTATTGGTACCATTGGTCATATTCAAGACATCTAAATCACTCAGTGTTAGCGCTTGAGTATCAGTACCAAGACTAATGATTTCAATACTCTCTACACTATTTGATGAAGCTGAATTCATGTCTAATGACATGTCACCTTTAAGCGTTAATGTATCAATACCTGAACCACCATCAAGGCGGAAGAAATTATCATCCACGATAGTAAGGGCATCATCTCCAGCGCCGCCGATTAATACATCAGCACCACCATCACTGATTAACGTATCGTTACCAACATTTCCAATAAGACGATCTTGACCAAATAATGCGACCGGATTATCACCGCGAGCGCCTGTTAATGTGCCACCGGCAGATACTGAAATCACTTGAACAACATCATTACCATTACCTAAATTACCCAAAGATGCATCTCGAGTACCACTAAGTACTTGCGAACCATAGAAGATATTGGATGAAGTATTATTACTAAAGCTTACATCAGCAAAACCATCACCATCTATATCACCTAGTGCCGTCCACTCGCCTGTCCCAGTCCCTAAGATTTGAATGCCGTAGTCTTGGACGGTAAGCGTACTAAAGTTTTCCCAATTAGCATTTGATTGACCTAATATGAGATAAGAAGACCCCGTTCCTGCAGTTCCGTTATCATCGCCTTCAGCATCGCCTGAAGCTTGAACAATAAAGTCATCAAAACCATCCCCATTAATATCGCTAATACCTGTCCAGCTATCATTGCCTAACTTATCGAAATCCAAGGCACCCGTGATACGGAAACCTTGGTTATTTGCAGCAAGGTCCGTCAAGCTGACATCACTATCCCATTGATCTGAATTAAGTTCATCAGACGCTGAACCAAATAGCACATAAACTGCACCATTAGCTTTAAGACCATAATTATCCGTTGGGTTACCTGCAATAAGAATATCGGCAAATCCATCTCCATTGATATCACCTAGTGAAGAATAAATATTTTGGAAATTACCCGTGGCTTCTGCATCAGCCGTTATTTTGGTGACAGCAGCGCTATTATTCGTTTCTGGAACCGTGCCATTATTGATATTTAAGCTAGCCCATTGACCTTCTTTACCGAAGACCACAAATGCATTCACGCCTTCAGAAATAACAAAATCATCTAAACCATCACCATCAATATCACCAGAGGCAGTTATTGCATCAAAGTTGCTGCCTAAATCAATTTTTTCCCAATCAACGTCAATATCAACACCTGCTGATAAAGCTTGACCGAAATACAGAATACCGCTGCTTAATGAATCAATAAAATCGCCATAACCATCACCATTTACATCTCCTACGGAGATTGGCTCCCATGAAACAGCATTATTAATCACTAAATCGGCTGTAGTTGACTGTAAATCATTGTTATAAGTAGTGACTGCAGCATCATCACTGATATCAGGCACATCTGATGACCAGCTCGCGTTAGTCTCAACAGACGTCGGCAGATCACTGGAGTTATTCGCTGTGTTACTTAACTGATACTCATTGATTGCTCCATTTTCACCAGCAGCAAGGGAGTTATTACCACCAAGGAATATGAATTGACGATCGGTTGTTTCAGTGAAGTCCCATCTATCGCTTGAAGACGTTAGTAGATAGGTAGGCGCTGATGTAGCAACAATGTCACCTAAATCATAATTACGTATATTAGAATTGATATATTGATCAGTGTAATTTTGTGTCCATTGGGTAGTAGAATTATCTACGTCATTTCCTTCAGTGAAGGTAAATTCTGTTCGAGAGTTCGCGCCAATGACAAAGTCAGCCTTACCATCCCCATCAATATCACCTAAATATCCAGAGTTTGTAGCAAAATTATCACCTAACTCATCACCTGATATGAGCGTTTGAGAGATAAATGCATCATCACTCAAATCTAAGTTTAACGCGCCTAATCCACCAGCTTGTCCATAAATAATATGGAACTCACCCGAATTTCCTGTATCTCTATTCAATACACGTGCGCTTTCGTTATAACTAACATCACTATAAATATTTAAG
The DNA here is from genome assembly GCF_000155775.1 of Glaciecola sp. HTCC2999. Classification (GTDB taxonomy): domain Bacteria; phylum Pseudomonadota; class Gammaproteobacteria; order Enterobacterales; family Alteromonadaceae; genus Opacimonas. Next base: position 90,048 of record NZ_DS989812.1, on the reverse strand, counting down.
CCTGCAACATATGGTACGCTGTCATAGTATGTATCGCCAAATGACGTACTACTTGACGTCCCGGTGCCTGCTGAATAATGATAAGGTAATAATGCCCCACGAATATTACCTTCATCGACGACCGCAAAATCCGTAAACCCATCAGCATTAATGTCACCTAACGAGATGACAAAGCTAGTATCAAGTCGCGCTTCTGTAGTGGAAGCGAAATTAATCAGATCAACGCGTAAACCATCTGGTAGTTCATCAGCAAAGAAGTCTAACGTGGCACCGTTATAAGGAATGGTCCAGCCCTCATTATTTACTGTGACATCAGCATCGACTCGCACAACCATTCCATCTAATGCATAATTATCGTAAGTATCATCAGATGAAATAAGAGCCCACGGACCTTCAAGGTTAACTATGTCACCTCGATTACCATCGACCGTTAATGTCGTATTTTCGCCATAAGAAGTAGAAAGTGGACGTTCTAAGAGATATAAGACTTCATCATAATTCAAGGTAATCGTGTTATTACCATCACCTGAAATATCAAGACGCTCAAAACTACGTATGCTCGCACCGGCATACCCAGTGAAGTCTAAATTAAAGCCATTCCCAATGAACTCTAGGGTATCACCACCAGCATTATTCGTACCACCATCAAGTAATATGAAATCAAGACCAGTGAGGCCGATTACATCATCACCTTCACCACCACGAATAATATCCGCGCCGCCTAAGCCATAAATAGTATCATCACCACTTGATCCTGAGATACGATCAGCGTTGTAATCGCCTAATAATAAATCGTCATCGGTCGTACCTGTGCTCATTAATGAGTCAGTAAAATCACCACCATTAATCACAAAGCCTTCACCTGATGCAAAACCATCACGGTCATTTCTTGGCATACCAAAGAGCATGTCGATTTGACCGTCAAGGTTAAAGTCACCTGATGCTGCAGAGAACGCTAATTGTTCTTGTGGTAAACCACCAGTAATCTGAAGTCCTTGCTCACCTAATTGAGTCACGTCGTAAGAATTTAACCATAACTGACGCGCTTGACCGTAAATGACAAATGCTGCACCTGAATCGGTATCACCATCGTCACTCGCTAGTCTATCATTACCATCACCATCAGTATCTGGATATAAACCACCGGCGGTAACCAGAATGTCTGCGAAGCCGTCGTTATTCAAATCACCAAATTCAGTGATCCCTTTCAACCAATTATCTGCGGTACCAAAAATTTCAACCACTTGGTTGGCTTCTGCGAGTGTTTCGATATTAACAACACTATCCCAGCCTTCGGTGTCACCAAATACAAGATAATACTTACCATAAGCGAAACCACCTGGTACGGAGTTATCATATACTTTATTGCCACTTCCAAAGATAAAATCGTTGATACCATCGCCGTCTACATCTCCGACGGCTGAAACGATATTACCCGCGCCTTCTCCAGAGACTAAATAACGATTAATGTTATTTGTATTAGGTTGACCAGGGAAAGGTGCAGAATGATAACCATCACTGTAATAGTAACTATAGTAATTATCTCTACCCGCAATGTATTGAGTATTACTCACACCCTCACCATCGGCATCAAACGAGTATTGTGTAACCAATCCTGGATCAATTTGCGAACCTGCTTCAGTTGAGAAATGCAGTGCTGAATCCGAATTATCCATATCCATGATGCTGAAATAACGCGTAGATACCGTATCACCATCCACATTACCAACGTCTTCAGAGACGTTTTCATGTGCCGCCTGAATTGCTTGAGCATCAACAGTGATGTAGTAACCTGTTGCAAAATCTAAACCACCATCAACAGTAATCGATACTTGGTTACCATCAAACGTTATTTCACCACCGTTAGAGCCTTCACCTGATGACACTGCAAAACGTTCAATCAAGACGTCATCGGTATTAAAAATACTGATATATTGCTCTGCATCTCCATTGGTAATATCCGCTGGTGTGACGCCCGCAATCACATCTTCGACAAAGTTAAAGACGATTGGCTCATCTATCGCTGCCGTAGTGCGATTCGAGTAAGCATCACCAGCTAGCATCTGTACTGTTGTCGACTCAGTAATCGTATTGAAACGCATTGCCGACGCACTATTGATCACAAAGGCATTGCCATTTGGATCATTCAGACCTGTTGCAAATATGCCGTATTGCGTTCCGTAATCAAGGTTTTGGCCAACGTCCATGAAGACCGTTTGACCTTTAATAGTTAATGTACCTCCTAAATCACCGGTTAACGTGTATGTGCCATCTGCATTAGCAGACGGTTGTTCAGTCCAAGCAAAGGTTTCTACATTACCCGTAGCAGAATAATCGCTGGTTACTCTCAATGTGATTTCGCCTGAGGCGCTTGGTACTAGGCTCTCAGATGCTTTAAATATAATAGTTTCATCAACATGCACATTTGAACGGTTATTTACGCCAACATTATCGGCATCTGTAAATGCAGTATTACCCTCATCCAAATTCCAAGCAACAATAACCGGAGCGGTACTATCGACACCGTTTGTGGTAAATGTCATCACTCGATCACTTGCAGAAACCTCATTACCAGCACTATCTTTAACGTTAATAAGTTCAATCGTATATTGGGTACTCGTGGTAAATGTAAATCCAGGATCAATAACAATATCTTTGCCATCATTCGTTACATCAGCTTGGTCTATCTCGTAAGAGCTCACATTACCGTTATAAACATAGCCTCTTAGAGCTGTAAACGAAATTCCACCACCAAGTGAGCCTTCGCCGGTGTTGAGATCATATGTTTCAACGATATCATCGCCAGACTTAATCACAATTTGTCCGTTACCTTTCACCGCTTCACTCAAGCGTAAGAAGAACTTAAAGAGACTTTCGCCATTTGTACTTGCTTCTGGTGCGACAGATACGTTACTACTTGGTTTAGTATCGTCAAAAGTACCGTCAATCAAGGTTAGGTCACGATAATCTATATAGTAATCACTACTTCGTAAATTGCCGTTACTATAAAAAAGATCATCAACCGGATTACCATTATTATCGACATCGCGAGTCGCGTCGTATTCTTGTAATACTGCATACTCTATTGTCGGTGCAGAAGTGTCACTTGAACTGCTATTCGTAGTGAAACGATAATCTTGACTATCAGTGATACCTGCAAATTCGTTATTCGATAAATCAGTGATTGCACCCGCTTCAACCGTCACATAGAACTGTGAATTTGAACTTAGTGCTTGACCTGGATTCACATAAACATCGTTACCATCGAACCAAATCTGACCGCCATTTGAACCAGTACCGGTGGCCACATCAAATGTTTCCACCAATAAATCAGTCCCAGCACGATAAATTTGTACCAGTCCTGCATCACCAAATTGAATATCTTCGCTAAAGGCTAATTGGATATTATCAAGGGTTGAAGCGCTAGCATTATTAGCAGGATTGAATCCAGAAATAGATGGTGCAAGTCCATCTTGTTGAACCACAGTAGTATTTGCCCAACCATTTTCTTTACCAAAGATGATATGTGCATTACCACTGTAGTCAACACGTGAGCCTGTATCTAAGTTAATACGGTTAAGTAGATTCGGTCCACCAACGATAAAGTCATCGAATCCATCCGCGTTTACATCACCAATGCCATCAATAGACATACCTATGTTGGTATTATTAGCAGAGTCGGATAGTAGATTAAACGTGCGTGTTGTATCTGTTGAGGTAGATGTTGCATCGATATTACTATCATAAGCACCACCGAAGACAACGGTTACTTCACCTTTCGCATCATTAGCAAACGCATTACCAATCGCAAAATCAGCGTAACCATCGTTGTTGATATCACCGATACCGGTTAACGACGTGTAGTTTTCATCATCATTAAATAAGTGATCCGTTTGAATAATCACACCGTCACCATTGGCAATGAAATCAGCAATAGCGGTAGATGAGAAGTCCGATAAATCACTTAGATCTAAATCAGACCAATCCGAACGTCCATAAATGACAGCTGTAACATTGTTATCAGAGCCCGTAGTCGCAATCGTAGTAGCAATATCTGCAATACCGTCACCATTGAAATCGCCAATCGCATTAACACCAAAGCCATATTGATTATAGTTAGCAGGTTGGTAGCCCGTTCCAGTGAGATCATTTATCGTCACACCATTACCGGTAATTTCGACACCATTACTGTTAAGGTTACTCAGGTCAAATTGACCTTCCATTGACTCGGTACCAAAGACGATAAATGCGCCATCGACTTTATTCACAATGATATCGTCAATGCCATCTTGGTTAATATCACCCGCATTATCTACTTTCCAACCAGCATATTGCTCAATACCTTCACTCACTAAGTAAGCACCAGCGTCAAAGGCTACCGAGAAAGCACTCATTTGCAATGTAGGATCGATTTCAGTAATACTGATTTCAGGTTGATAATAAATTGTCGCACCATTTTCAGCGGTTAACTCACGGTATAGAACACCGTTATAATTCACCGTCGGCGCTGATGTGTAATCTGACCACTCACCATATAGATTAATCGTATCTCTTGATGTGCCTGACACCACAAGAATATTGTCATCATCCGTCATATTAACCACTGTTTCAGGGGTCAAGACTAACGTGTTGATGAATGTATTATTTTCAGAAGATGGATCATCTTGGGATAAGTTGATTTCTTCAATGTTAGTTAATGCAGTTTCAGACATCAATGCTGTATTGATGGTGCTATTCGAATCTAGCTCAAAGTAAACTTCATCATAACCACGACCACCATCAGCGGACGTGAAATTAAGTGATTGTAGACGGATAATATCACCACCATCACCACCTGACACACCATCACCAAAGTTACGGACCGTAATATCATCCGCGCCGACTGTACCGAGAATAACTCGACCACCCAATTCATTGGTGATTTGGACTGTCACCGATTCAAGAACTGAAACCACCGCAGATTCATTTTGGTACACAGTATAAATACGGCCTAATTCATCAGACTCGATACCTAAGGTTGTCCAGCCACCGTAAAGTTTCAGGACATCATCACTTTCACCACGGACCGTAAGTTTACCAGAATCAGATAATGCTAGAACGGTATCTCGGTCAACATATACTGACTGATTACCATTCCCACTTAAATCAATAATTTCAAAGCCTTCAACCGTATCTGGAACGATTGCACTTAAATCGACATCACCAGCATCAGTGTTTAATAAATCATTAGTATTATCTGCACCGCCATCAATAGTATCTTCATCTTTAATAATGAGAGTATCGATTCCTGAACCACCAAATACTCGCAAATCATCCGCGTCGTAAGTTACGGTATCGTCACCTGCTTCACCATAAATAATGTCAGCACCTTCGCCACCATCTATGATGTCAGCGCCAGCACCAGATTTAATAGCATCTTGTCCCGTTGTCCCCGTAATAGTGTCGTCAGCCGAAGTTGTATCAGCATCATCAGTGATCACAGTTTTGGTTGTACCGCCAGTTACGGTTAAGCTTGCTGATAAATCACCTTCAGTAAAGATAATGTCATCATCGCCTGCTGTAATAGTTAAACTCGCACCTGATAAAGCGGCAAGAGATGCCACATCGACAATAATGTAATTATCACCACTGCCATCAAGCTCAATAGTTTCAAACGACTCAATTTGAGGACGGATCGCTCCTAAGTTAGGTCGACCAGGCTCTTGTAGGTCAATGATCTCGCCATCAGTCACGACACGTAAAGTATCGTTGTCTTGACCGCCAACTTCATCTTCATTACCGCCATGAATAATACGGTCAGCCGCATCATAGACCACAGTATCGTCGCCATCGCCACCGAAGTTTTCATCAGCACCTGCAGCGCCATCGATCAGATCATCACCAGCTTTACCATCTAGGAAATCAGCGCCATCACTACCTGTGAGTGTGTCACTAGTTGCATCGTCACCAACAATTTGTTCACCCTTGGTCACTAATAAACCGGCAAGGACTACTACTTGGGTACCATCTGTGGCAAAACCAATGTATTTGTTGTATGTCACACCCGCCACTAATTCTGAGCCTCGAGCTTCCCAGCCAGTGCCAGACAAGCGCACTGAGTCACCTAAATTACCGGTAACAATCAATGTGTTTGTAGAGGTAGAAATTGCCTGTACATCATCAGCATTTACCACTGCGGTATTATTACCCGTACCCGTTAGGTCAATACTCTCGACATTATTAATCAGGCTATTATCAATTTCAGGTAAATCAAGTGTCACACCATTACCGCTGATAACTAAGGTGTCATTTCCTTCACCACCATCAATATTGCCGTCATTCTCGTCATAAATAAGATCATCATCACCTGAACCACCAAGGAGTGTATCGACACCTGCTCCACCGTCGATTTCATCATTACCATTTAGGCCTACTAGGGTTTGGTCACCGGCAAATGAGGTCAAATCATCACGTAAGTTAGTGCCTGTGTAAGTGATCGTCACAGCAACATCATTGCTAACCACAACAGATGACGATACGGTGCCTTCAGTTAAGGTAAATGTGGTATTAGTACCATCATCAGCAGCTTCAACCCAGTTCCCCTGGAGCGCTAATGTGGAAGTTGCATCACCCGTCACCAGCAAACTATCAGAACTATTGAGTGCGAGTAAGTCACTACCAGCAGCGGTTAAGGTCGTGTTTGCAGCTAAGTTGACCGTTTCAATGTTAATGATTTTATTATCATCGACATTATTTAAATCTACGTCAGATAAAATATTCAGAATATCCGTATCCGCGCCACCATCAATTAAGACATCAGCAGCATCAAATACGATGGTATCGTTGCCTGCACCACCTTTGATAAGATCAGAACCACCTTGACCATTTATGCTGTCATTTCCAGCTCGACCTTCAATGAGTTCTGGATTGATAGTTGTATCATGTGTTCCACCAGTGAGGATCATCACATCGTCATTGTCAGTACCAACAATAGCGTTTTGTACTGATACCGTGTCTGCAATGATTAATGTCGCCACTACATCACCATTACCATCGGTATTTTCCCAAACGTCATAACCAGCTTGGTTAGCACCTGAATTTATATTCCAATTCGCGCCAGGGTCAGAGATATAGACTCGATCACCTGAGACGCCTTCAATCGTCATCGTATTCGCAACAGTGCTAGTTGCAGTATTCGCTATCACAGTCGCAGAATTAATGATTAGGGTATTATTTGCAGCACCCGTACCATGTAAGTCAATAATTTCAATATTAGCGACTTCTGGACGATTGCCATCAGTGTTAGAACGGTCTGCTTGAGTAAAATCAAGTAATTCATTTTGACCAACAAATAATAAAGTATCGGTACCTGTACCACCGTCTATTAAGACATCACTCGCATCATAAATGATCGTATCATCGCCTGCTTCACCACGAATAGTATCCGCACCGTCGCCGCCATCAATAACGTCATTGCCATCATCACCGCGAACTGTATCATCACCAGCACTACCATTTAGATCATTATCATCGCCATCACTGCCTACCACCTCTAGACTTAGTGCGATAACCGGGTCAACTAAAATAGAAACAACGACACCTGGTTCAATCTCAGCAATGAAACGCGCATAAGGTTGATTAGGAGCATCTTGATAACTCACCGGTTGAGTGCCATCAGCCACCCAGCGCCCTGTCAAAGTCAACGCATCGGTGTTATCACCATGCACAACAATTTGATTAGAGGTATCTGAGAAGTTAAGTACATCATCATCAGTCATCGCGACTGATTGACCGCCATTACCGGTTAAGTCAATTTCTTCAACACCAGTGAACTGATCATCGTCAATATTAGCAAAATCAACTAGCGTCGTGGTTTGAATCGCTAGGGTATCGATACCAATGCCCATATCAACAGTATCTTGCGCATCAAAAATGACAGTATCATCACCAGATAACGTAGAGATACTATCTGCACCGGCCCCACCATCAATGACGTTGGAATTAATACCGCCAGTGATCGTATCATCACCACTACCCGCGGTGACATCTTCAAAGTTGGTTACTGTATCGGTGCCACTATCAGGGGCATCTACGACACCTGTGTTGAGGTTGATATCTGCATCACCGGTTTCAGTTGAATAATCTAATAAGTCACGACCTGAATTACCATCGAGCGTGTCATTTCCGGCACCACCAATAACAGTGTCATCGCCAAAACCTGCATCGACGATATCATCGCCATCACCAGCATTGATCTCATCATCGCCTGCGCCACCGCGGATAATGTCATCTCCGGTCCCAGCTTCAATGGTATCAGCACCAGCACCTGAATCAACGCTATCATCACCAGAACCAGTATTAAGTGAATCATCGCCATCTTCAGCTATGACAGTATCATTTCCATCACCACTGATGACAGTATCATTACCTGCACCAGCATTAATGCTGTCATCGCCTGAGCCTTCAGCATCAGGATTATCACCACCATAAATGATGTCATTACCTGTACCACCAGAGACCGTATCGTTACCTTCACCAGCAACGATGCTGTCATCTCCTGCACCAGCATCAGCTGAATCATCACCACCACCAGCAAGTAACGTATCGTCCCCGCCGTTACCTGTGTATTCATCCGAACCATCTGTAGCAGTGGTTAAGTCTGCATCTTCGCCAGAGACGAAAATGAAACCAACCGCAATACCGTCTTGGACTTTAAGCGTCGTTGTTCCACCCACAACATCGTAGGCATAGACATCGTAATCAATACCATCAATAGTTTCTGTTGAGGTCGGTGTTGTCGGCCAATTAGCGCCGACCAGACGGATCGAGTCTGCGTCAGTACCCTTAACAACGATCGTGCCGCTTGTGGCACCTATTTCATCATTGTTTAAATTACGGATATCCGAATCAGAAAGTTTCAGGATTTGAGCACCTTCAGCACTTAAATCAATTTGTTCAAAATTAGTGTAAATCTCATCTCGTGTGACGGTTAAATCTAGTAATGAGACGCTGGAACCCACTTCCAATGCATCAATACCTGCACCACCATCAACCATACCGTCATCTTCATCAAACACGACGGTATCGTTACCAGCGCCAGCATCAACAGTATCAGCACCGCCAGCACCATCAATACGGTTAGCATCATCAGAGCCTATAATCGTATCTGTTGAACCTGTACCGATGACATTTTCGATACTTTCTAGAGTATCCGCACCGGCATTAGAACCTGCACTTGTCACTACTGTACCTAACGATAAATCAATCGTAATAGGACCTGTTACATCTGCAAATGATGCAGTATCAAGGCCTTCACCGCCGCGCAGTACATCGGTACCTTGACCACCGATTAAGGTATCATTTCCAGCACCACCAGTTAATGTATCGGAACCGGCATTACCGCGAAGTTCATTGGCATTATCATCACCAGTGATTGAATCTTCCGCTTGACCACCTGAAACATTTTCAATATTGGTTAAAGTATCAGAGTCAATATCATCACCAGAGGCGGTGTTATTTGCTAAGTCAACAGTTAAAGCGTTAGTCGTCGCACTATAATCAATTTGATCAATTCCCGCTCCACCATCGATTTCATCTGCGCCTAAGCCACCGATGAAGGTATCGCTACCAGCGCCACCATCAATAGTATCAGCACCGCCATTAGCAGTAATGACATCATTACCTGCACCACCAACGACAACATTGGCCTCATCTGAACCATAAATAGTATCGTTACCTGCGCCACCGGTGACATTTTCAATACTCGATAACTGGTCAACTTCTGTGTCAGCTTGAGCAGAGTTACTTGCAGTCGATTGACCATTATTGGTGACATCTGAACTAAATAGATTCACTACCCAGTTTTTCAGTGAACCTGCGAAACTGACCGTATCATTACCAGCACTGCCCTCAAGGGTATCGTTACCTAAACCACCGATTAACGTATCATCGCCTTCATTACCAGTGATAACGTTATTGGTATCATCGCCGGTTAACGTATCATTACCAGAACCACCTGCAATATTCTCAATATCTTCAAGAATATCGGTATCACCACTACCATCCGTCGCACTGCCGTCTTTTAAGTTTACGGTAACATTGGAATCTTCATCCGAGTAATCCGCAGTATCGGTACCAGCACCACCAGATAACGTATCAGCACCTTCATTACCACGGAGACGGTCATTACCTTCACCGCCAATAATCGAGTCATCTCCGACTCCACCAATAAGTGTATCTGCACCTTGTCTACCATCGATGGTATCGTCTCCTGCGCCACCCTCGAGTTGGTTGGTATTACTATCACCGCGTAAAGTGTCATCGCCATCACCGGCGACCACATTCTCAATACTAGTTAACGTATCGCTACCTGTATCGGCGGTCTCATTTGGATCAGTCGCGCCTGATGTACCTGCGTCTAAGTCAACGCTGATATTGGCAGTTTCATCGGTATAATCTGCAGTATCAATGCCAGTACCTCCGATGAGTTCATCATCTCCAGCACCACCTTGCAGCGTATCATTACCCGCTTCACCCATTAAAGAGTCATCACCACCAAAGCCTTGTAAGATATCAGAGCCTGATGTACCAGTTAACGTATCGTTATCAGTCCCACCGGTTTGTGTTTGTGCAACAGTAATGTCTCTAAATATATTCAATGTGACATTGACAGTATTATTATCACTGTTCACAGTTGTACCAGTATATACATTGTAACCGTCAACAGTGGCACCTTGAGTCCAAGCACCAATGATATTGACAATATCTAAATCATTTCCATTGACAGTTAACACTGCAGGATCACTATCAGTAATAGCAAATACACTGGCTTCGTTTAGTGTTATTTGTGAGGCATTTGGACCGGATAAATCAATAATTTCTATATTGTGTAACACCGGAGAAGAAATTGTTGTGAAATCTACTTCAGCATCATTCACCACCAAGGTATCGGTTCCCGCTCCACCATCAATTAATACGTCATTTCTGTCGTAGATAATGGTGTCATCACCGTCTCCTGCAGTGATTGAGTCGCTGCCTAGGCCACCATCAATAGAATCGTTACCTTCGCCACCTAATACGGTGTCGTTTCCAGCTCCGCCATTAACAGTGTCATTTCCAGCGCCACCATCAACAGAGTCATCGCCTTCACCGCCATCAACAGAATCATCACCTGCGTCACCAGAAACTGTATCGTTGCCGGCACCACCTGTGGTCGTATCATTGCCCGCACCACCGGTGACTGTGTCATTTCCTTCACCGCCGTCTACGGAGTCATCACCGTCACCACCGCCAGTTGAATCATCACCCGCGTCACCAGAAACAGTATCGTTACCTGCACCACCTGTGGTCGTATCATTGCCCGCACCACCGGTGACTGTGTCATTTCCTTCACCACCGTCTACGGAGTCATCACCGTCGCCACCGCCAGTTGAATCATCACCTGCGTCACCAGAAACAGTATCGTTGCCTGCTCCACCTGTGGTCGTATCATTGCCCGCACCACCAGTGACGGTGTCATTTCCTTCACCGCCGTCTACGGAGTCATCACCGTCGCCGCCGCCAGTTGAATCATCACCTGAGTCACCAGAAACTGTATCGTTGCCTGCACCACCTGTGACTGTGTCATTTCCTTCACCGCCGTCTACGGTATCATCTCCGTCGCCGCCGCCAGTCGAGTCATCACCTGCGTCACCAGAAACGGTATCGTTGCCGGCACCACCTATAGTCGTATCGTTGCCTGCGCCACCAGTGACTGTGTCATTTCCTTCACCGCCGTCTACGGTATCATCACCGTCGCCACCGCCAGTCGAATCATCACCTGCGTCACCAGAAACAGAATCATTGCCTGCACCACCTGTGGTCGTATCATTGCCCGCACCACCAGTGACTGTGTCATTTCCTTCACCGCCGTCTACAGAGTCATTCCCAGTATCACCGTCAAGAGAATCATTTCCTTCTTCTCCAGCAATAGTATCGTCTCCACCTTCGCCATTATAGGTATCATCACCTTCAGAACCAGGATACTCATCGTTCCCTGGACCAGATGGGATCACTGCACTAGAATCAATGGTAGATTCAATCCAAATAGCTTGAGTCGCATTTGAAAATACATTGTACTCAACACCATCTAATGTTTGAGTACCGTCTGCAGTAAATATATCGAGGATCTCAACTGTATCAGTATCTGAACCGCGAACGTATAAACGGTTTGTTTCTGTATCTAATAAAGCAGCTAAATCAGTACCGTTAATTGTAAGACTCACACCACTATTATTGTCTAATTGAATAACTTCTATGTTTTTAAGAATCGCATCATCGACAAGCGTTAAGTCAACTTCACTATCTTGAATCAATAATGTGTCAGTTCCTGCCTGACCATCTATCAATACATCGTTTGCATCATAAATAATGGTGTCATTTCCTGAGCCAGCTGCAATTGAATCTGCACCTTCACCACCATCGATAGAGTCGTTTCCAGCCCCGCCATTGACAGTGTCATTTCCAGCACCACCATCAACAGAGTCATCGCCTTCACCGCCATCAACAGAATCATCACCTGTTCCGCCTGAAACAGAATCATCACCTGCTTCGCCAGAAACAGTATCGTTACCTGCACCACCTGTGGTCGTATCGTTGCCTGCGCCACCAGTGACTGTGTCATTTCCTTCACCGCCGTCTACAGTATCATCACCGTCTCCGCCGCCAGTTGAATCATCACCTGCGTCACCAGAAACGGAATCATTGCCAGCACCACCTATGGTTGTATCGTTGCCTGCGCCACCTGTGACTGTGTCATTTCCTTCACCGCCGTCTACGGAGTCATCACCGTCTCCGCCGCCAGTCGAGTCATCACCTGCGTCACCAGAGACAGTATCGTTACCTGCTCCACCGGTGGTTGTATCGTTGCCTGCGCCACCTGTGACTGTGTCATTTCCTTCACCGCCGTCTACGGAGTCATCGCCTTCGCCGCCGCCAGTTGAATCATCACCTGCGTCACCAGAAACTGTGTCGTTGCCTGCACCACCTGTGGTCGTATCATTGCCCGCACCACCTGTGACTGTGTCATTTCCTTCACCACCGTCTACGGAGTCATCACCGTCGCCGCCGCCAGTCGAGTCATCACCTGCGTCGCCAGAGACAGTATCGTTACCTGCTCCACCTAATGTGGTATCACTGCCTGCGCCACCAGTGACTGTGTCATTTCCTTCACCACCATCGACGGAATCATCACCGTCGCCGCCGTCTACGGAGTCATCACCTGCGTCGCCAAAGACAGTATCGTTACCTGCTCCACCAGAAACGGTATCATCGCCTTCACCACCTAATGTGGTATCACTGCCAGTGCCGCCAGTAACCGTGTCGTTACCCGCGCCGCCATCAACAGAATCGTCGCCGTCGCCGCCGCCAGTTGAATCATCACCTGCGTCACCAGAGACAGTATCGTTACCTGCTCCACCGGTGGTTGTATCGTTGCCTGCGCCACCTGTGACTGTGTCATTTCCTTCACCGCCGTCTACGGAGTCATCGCCTTCGCCGCCGCCAGTTGAATCATCACCTGCGTCACCAGAAACTGTGTCGTTGCCTGCACCACCTATGGTCGTATCGTTGCCTGCGCCACCAGTGACTGTGTCATTTCCTTCACCGCCGTCTACGGAGTCATCACCGTCTCCGCCGCCAGTCGAGTCATCACCTGCGTCACCAGAAACAGTATCGTTACCTGCACCACCTGTGGTCGTATCATTGCCCGCACCACCAGTGACTGTGTCATTTCCTTCACCGCCATCGACAGTATCATCACCGTCGCCGCCGCCAGTCGAGTCATCACCTGCGTCACCAGAAACTGTGTCGTTGCCTGCACCACCTGTGGTCGTATCATTGCCCGCACCACCAGTGACTGTGTCATTTCCTTCACCGCCGTCTACGGAGTCATCACCGTCTCCGCCGCCAGTCGAGTCATCACCTGCGTCACCAGAGACAGTATCGTTACCTGCTCCACCGGTGGTTGTATCGTTGCCTGAGCCACCTGTGACTGTGTCATTTCCTTCACCGCCGTCTACGGTATCATCTCCGTCGCCGCCGCCAGTCGAGTCATCACCTGCGTCACCAGAAACGGTATCGTTGCCGGCACCACCTATGGTCGTATCGTTGCCTGCGCCACCAGTGACTGTGTCATTTCCTTCACCGCCGTCTACGGAGTCATCACCGTCTCCGCCGCCAGTCGAGTCATCACCTGCGTCACCAGAAACAGTATCGTTACCTGCACCACCGGTGGTTGTATCGTTGCCTGAGCCACCTGTGACTGTGTCATTTCCTTCACCGCCGTCTACGGTATCATCTCCGTCGCCGCCGCCAGTCGAGTCATCACCTGCGTCACCAGAAACGGTATCGTTGCCGGCACCACCTATGGTCGTATCGTTGCCTGCGCCACCAGTGACTGTGTCATTTCCTTCACCGCCGTCTACGGAGTCATCACCGTCTCCGCCGCCAGTCGAGTCATCACCTGCGTCACCAGAAACAGTATCGTTACCTGCACCACCTGTGGTCGTATCATTGCCCGCACCACCAGTGACTGTGTCATTTCCTTCACCGCCATCGACAGTATCATCACCGTCGCCGCCGCCAGTCGAGTCATCACCTGCGTCACCAGAAACTGTGTCGTTGCCTGCACCACCTGTGGTCGTATCATTGCCCGCACCACCAGTGACTGTGTCATTTCCTTCACCGCCGTCTACGGAGTCATCACCGTCTCCGCCGCCAGTCGAGTCATCACCTGCGTCACCAGAGACAGTATCGTTACCTGCTCCACCGGTGGTTGTATCGTTGCCTGAGCCACCAGAAACTGTGTCGTTGCCTGCACCACCGTCTACGGAGTCATCACCGTCGCCGCCGCCAGTCGAGTCATCACCTTCGTCGCCAGAGACAGTATCGTTACCTGCTCCACCGGTGGTCGTATCGTTGCCTGCGCCACCAGTGACTGTGTCATTTCCTTCACCACCATCGACGGAATCATCACCTTCACCACCATCGATAGTATCATCACTTCTTGTTCCAGGAATAGTATCGGCGCCCGGTGTAGTTGGGAATACAACCGAACTTCCGATATTTTCACGGACGAAAATTTCCAATCCATCAAAACCAAACACATTGTAATTTGCGTTATCGAGTGACTCTATTCCTAAATCGCTAAATACCCCATATAACGTGACTACATCAGATTGAGCACCTTCAATAATTAAACGCTCATTACCTGACTCTAAAAGTGCTACAAGGTCTGTTTCAGACATCGAGAATGCTACACCTGAATCATTTTGTAGCTGAATGATTTCTATATTCTTAATAATGTCATTGTTTACATCATTCAAATCAAGGGTATCTTCTTGAATGATTAACGTATCAGTTCCTGTCTGACCATCAACTAAGAGATCATTCGCATCGAAAATAATTGTGTCATTACCAGATCCTGCAGCTATTGAATCCGCACCTTCACCACCATCGATAGAGTCATCTCCAGTGCCGCCTATGACTGTATCGTTACCCGCACCACCTGTGACTGTGTCATTTCCTTCACCGCCGTCTACGGAGTCATCACCGTCTCCGCCGCCAGTCGAGTCATCACCTGCGTCACCAGAGATAGTATCGTTACCTGCTCCACCGGTGGTCGTATCGTTGCCGGCGCCACCTGTGACTGTGTCATTTCCTTCACCGCCGTCTACGGTATCATCTCCGTCGCCGCCGCCAGTCGAGTCATCACCTGCGTCACCAGAAACGGTATCGTTGCCGGCACCACCTATGGTCGTATCGTTGCCTGCGCCACCTGTGACCGTGTCATTACCCGCACCGCCATCAACAGAATCATCACCGTCATCACCTGAGGTAGAGTCATTGCCCTCACCACCAGAGACAGTATCGTTGCCTAAACCACCTGTGGTGGTGTCATCGCCAGTGCCGCCAGTAACCGTGTCGTTACCCGCGCCGCCATCAACAGAATCATCACCGTCATCACCTGAGGTAGAGTCATTGCCCTCACCACCAGAGACAGTATCGTTGCCTTCGCCACCTAATGTGGTGTCATCGCCAGTGCCGCCCGTAACCGTATCGTTACCCGCGCCGCCATCGACCGAATCATCACCGTCATCACCTGAGGTAGAGTCATTGCCCTCACCTCCAGAGACAGTATCGTTGCCTAAACCACCTGTGGTGGTGTCATCGCCAGTGCCGCCCGTAACCGTATCGTTACCCGCGCCGCCATCGACCGAATCATCACCGTCATCACCTGAGGTAGAGTCATTGCCCTCACCACCAGAGACAGTATCGTTGCCTGCGCCGCCATCAACAGAATCATCGCCGTCATCACCTGAGGTAGAGTCATTACCCTCGCCACCAGAGACAGTATCGTTGCCTAAACCACCTGTGGTGGTGTCATCGCCAGTGCCGCCCGTAACCGTATCGTTACCCGCGCCGCCATCGACCGAATCATCACCGTCATCACCTGAGGTAGAGTCATTGCCCTCACCACCAGAGACAGTATCGTTGCCTAAACCACCTGTGGTGGTGTCATCGCCAGTGCCGCCAGTAACCGTGTCGTTACCCGCGCCGCCATCAACAGAATCATCACCGTCATCACCTGAGGTAGAGTCATTGCCCTCACCACCAGAGACAGTATCGTTGCCTGAACCACCTGTGGTAGTGTCATCGCCAGTGCCGCCCGTAACCGTATCGTTACCCGCGCCGCCATCAACAGAATCATCACCATCATCACCTGAGGTAGAGTCATTGCCCTCGCCACCAGAGACAGTATCATCGCCTTCACCACCTAATGTGGTGTCACTGCCAATGCCGCCAGTAACCGTATCGTTACCCGCTCCGCCCTCGACCGAATCGTCGCCTTCATCACCTGAGGTAGAGTCATTGCCATCACCACCAGAGACAGTATCATCGCCAGTACCGGCATCAATAACATCGTCACCTTTACCAGCATCTACAAAGTCATTACCTCCAGCTGCATTTATAGTGTCACCTTGAGCACTACCACTAACGGAATCTTCCTGATCACTACCCTCAACTTCGATAGGTGAATCCGAATTTGCTGCATTAATTGGATCTTGGTCTATGATATCAAAAGTGACACTATCTGGATTTTGCTCATCAGGCATTCCATTTGAAACAGATCCAATAGATATCTGAATATTTTCTAAATCTTGACGGGTAAAATCTGAACTTAAAGCAACCGGCACTTCAATTTCTGATGCTCCAGGCGCTATAGTGAACTCTGCATTGTTAGGTAGTTCAACACGTCCCGTATCATTGCCTTCAACCACGAGGGTCACAGTAACGGGCATAGTCGTTGCGGTGGATAATTGGATCGTTAAATTAATAAATTCATCTTGCTCATCGACTACAGAGTCAGAAATAACTAATGATACAAAGGGCATAATTGCCATGTTGTTATCATTGCCGACTACATCACCACTATCTGATGAATCTGAACTTCCCGAATCTGAACCCTCAGTATTTGAAGATGCAGATGATGAAGTGCTAGGGTTAGCAACATTATTACTAGTTGCACCAGAATCATTTGAAAACGCACCTTGTTCTAATGATTGCTCGCCTGTTGACTCAGCAATTGAACTCACTTCCACACCAGAAAGCGTAGCACTATTAAGCGAATTATTTGGATTTGAAGAAGTTTCACTCGCTACACTGTCTGAAGTTGATGCACTGGAGCTATCAACGATTGCCGATGCACCAGAGCCATCTTGTGATATCAAGCTTCGGATTTGCTGAGTCGTTGTGGTGTCAGGTGTAGATTGCCCTGACGTGCCAGGTTGATCGGTATCCGGTTGTATCTCGACACCAGTATCAGGTACTACTATCTCAAGATTACTTTGAGAAGATGTACTTAAATTGATGGTTTGAGCATTTTCAGACAAGGCAACAACCGTGGTCACTTTAGTTAAATCGTTGACACTGACACCAAGCGGTTGATTTTGAGTGTTGATGACACCTACTGGTGTTGAAATGGAGAAACTTTCTGATGCTGTGTTAGCAATCGTCCCTTTGTTAAGACCAACGATGAGTGAGTCGACGGTACTTTGCTGTAGTGAAATTTCTGTATCTGTATCAAGAATTATTGTTGCTTTATTGTTGGTCTGTGAATCAACAATTTCAATTTCGGAATTTTCGCTTTCTGTAAATATTACTGTGTCAGTGGCAATTGAGTCACCTTCACTGACTTCACGACGTCCATCTGATGTAATGACGTAAGCCGCGCCTTTAATTGACGATATGACAACCGAATTAGACTCTAATCCATCCTCATTATTCGCGCTAAAATTATCAACTGCGAAGTCAAAAGAGAGTTGTGATTCAGATATAAGTGTTTTAACGTCTGTTAATTGGTTACCTTGCGGGATTACCAATTCTTGTCCATCAGCAGTCGTAAGAATAATATCGTCACCTTGCGCTACTAGGGATGAAGCTCCCTCAAGGAGTTGCTTGAACTCAGCTTCAGATAAGATGGATTGCTCATTGGGACTACTTTTATCAAAAAGTTTTACACTCATAAAATACCTTCACAGACAGGTTATCAACAGAAAAAGAATATGTGTAATAAATTTCTTACACAATTAATCCTTAATCTTACAATATGTAAAATTTTTTTGCTTTAATTTAGTTTAATAATTTAACAATTTTTAACATTGATTTTTGCCAATTTATAATTTTGAAATGTGACAAGGATATTGATGTTTTTAACGTCGAATTTTTGGGGCGATTTGTTGAAGATTTGTAATCAATACTTTTTATCGGCACCACTGATGGAACTGACTTAATTGCACCCTCTATATGGGCCGTTCTAAAAATTGCTTCAGCAAACTGCGCCCAACTAACAAAAGGAGTACCTGAAAAGTGTAAGATACCTGTAAAGCGATCTGAATTTTGCGCAATATTTACACAAATCATAGCAATATCATTTGCTGCTGTTGGCCCACCTAGTTGATCATTAATAATCTCTAAATGTGTATTATTCTCTGCTAAACGCAGCATAGTCTTTACAAAATTATTGCCATATTGACCAAATACCCAGGAAACTCTTAAGATCGTATATCGGGATAATAGATGAATAATTTTCTGTTCGCCAGCGAGTTTTGATTGGCCATAAACATTAATTGGGTTAGGAATATCATTCGATTCATAAGGCAATGACTTGGTACCATCAAATACATAATCTGTCGATAAATGAATAAGATGCACATCATATTTTACACAGGCAATAGCGAGATTTTCACAACCAGTTTCATTAATCAAAAAAGCGCGCTCAGGCTCTTTTTCAGCCAAATCGACTGCTGTATAAGCAGCACAATTAATTACAATATCAGGACGGTGATGTTCGAACAACTGTTCAGTTAAACGCTTATCCGTGATATCCAACGTGTCTTTACCGCATAAAATAAGTTCTATATTTTGGTCTAAATTTAACTGACTAAACTCACTGCCGACTTGACCATTTGCACCCGCAATCAATATCTTCATTTTAAGGTCTTTATAACGATGCCTGATAAGCATCTAAAGTCATATTAACTGTATCTTTAGGTGACAATGTTGGGTGGATGATAGGCCAAGCAATATCAATTTGAGGATCATTCCATAAAATACCTGCTTCATCATCTGGACGATAATAGTCGGTACATTTGTACATGAAATCAGCAGTATCACTTAGCACACAAAACCCATGAGCGTAACCAGGAGGAATGTACACCTGGCGATGGTTCTCTCCGGATATTTCAATTGAAACATGTTGAGTAAATGTGGCAGAACCAGGGTCAATATCCACAATCACATCAAATACAGAACCGTGTGTACATGACACTAATTTACCTTGCGGATATTGTTGTTGGAAGTGCAAACCACGCAGCACCCCATAGCTAGAGCGGGAATAATTATCTTGGACAAAATCTTGGGAGATCCCCAGCTCACGATAGCGTTGTGCTTGAAACGTTTCTTTAAAAAAACCCCTGTCATCACCAAATATGGCTGGTTCAATAATTAACACACCAGGTAATGCTGTTTCGATAACATTCATGCTAATTCTCTATTAATTTTTGTAAATACTGACCATATGATGAGTGCCGATATTGTGCAACTTTGGCAGCAATGGTTGAGATATCTATCCAGCCTTGTTGCAGTGCAATCTCTTCTAAACAAGCCACTTTTAAACCCTGTCGTGCTTCTATAGTGCTCACAAACTGACCCGCTTCCATCAACGATTCAGGTGTACCAGTATCGAGCCAAGCAAAGCCACGACCTAACGTCTGCACCTGTAATTTTCCTTGCTCAAGATAGGTTTGGTTTATATCGGTGATCTCCAATTCTCCTCTTGCTGACGGTACTAATGACTTAGCTATTTGCACAACGTTATTGGGATAAAAATATAAACCCGTCACGGCAAATGAAGACTTGGGCTGTAAGGGTTTTTCTTGAATAGACAACGCTGTACCATTGGTATCAAACTCTACTACGCCAAAACGCTGTGGATCATTTACATGATAAGCAAAAATAGTACTGTTATTAGGATGCTGCTGAGCTTGCTGTAACAAAGCTGAAAACCCATAACCATAGAAAATATTATCCCCTAATATCAGCGCAACTTCATCGTTCCCGATAAATTCTTCACCGAGTATAAACGCTTGGGCAATCCCTTCAGGCTCAGCTTGGACACAATAACTGATATGAATACCAATTGATGAGCCATCACCTAGAAGCTGCTGAAAATGAGCATTATCAGCAGGCGTCGTGATAATCAAAATATCTTGGATACCCGCTAACATGAGTACCGATAATGGATAATAGATCATCGGTTTGTCGTATACCGGTAATAACTGTTTTGAGCAGCCCTGAGTAATGGGCCATAACCGGCTACCGCTACCCCCAGCTAAAATAATACCTTTCATACACTCGACCTGTTAGTGTTAGTGTTAGTGAGAAGAATAAAGCCTATCGACTGCAGCGCTCTTTCGTTGGGCTGCAGCGATGCACCATGCACGATGGTCAATCACCCACTTTATGGTTTTCTGCAGTCCTTGCTCAAGAGTATGACGAGGCTTCCAGCCAAGCTCCTTATGTATTTTTGATGCATCAATAGCATAGCGACGATCATGGCCTAAACGGTCATCCACATGGCGGATCAACGTCTTATATGATGTCGACTGCGGCACCAACTTATCCAAAGTGTCACATAAAATATGCACTAACTGAAGGTTTTCAACTTCATTATGTCCACCGATGTTATAGGTTTCACCGATGTGACCTTGTTGTAGCACTAAATACAACGCTTCAACATGGTCCTCGACATATAGCCAATCCCTTATCTGTGTGCCTTTGCCATAGATAGGAATCGTTTTTTGTTCAAGTGCATTAAGGATCGTTAAGGGAATTAATTTTTCTGGAAAATGATACGGACCATAATTATTTGAACAATTTGTCATCAAAATCGGCAGACCATAAGTTCGACACCAAGCATTGACCAAATGATCACTGGCTGCTTTTGACGCAGCATACGGACTACTTGGCGCATATGGAGTAGTTTCTGAAAACAATTGACCAGTAAAATCTGCATCATTCGGGTGCGGCAAGTCACCATAAACCTCGTCCGTCGAAATATGTTGAAAACGAAATCGGGATTGTTTATCGGCAGGTAACTGCGCCCAATACCGTCTAGCAACATCAAGTAAGTTAAAGGTACCTACGATATTCGTTTGGATAAACTCATCTGCGGCTAATATAGAACGGTCGACATGACTCTCTGCCGCTAAATGCATCACAGCATCGGGTTGGAAAGTTGCAAACGTTTGCTTAAGCGCTTGACTATCTACAATATCAATTTGTACAAATCGATAGCGAGGATCATCACTGACATCACTTAATGAAGTCAGATTACCGGCATAGGTAAGTTTATCCACATTCAATACCTCATGAGAGGTATGTTGGATAAGATAACGAATGAGCGCTGAGCCAATAAAACCCGCGCCGCCTGTCACTAATATTTTCATTTCTTAAGTATAGCGGAACTTACCTTAGCTTGAACACTGATTTCGATACGACGATTAATTTTATGCGCCGCTTCAGCGTATCCAGTATCCAGTATCCAGTATCCAGTATCCAGTATCCAGTATCCAGTATCCAGTATCCAGTATCCAGTATCCAGTATCCAATAATTTTGATTCACATAAGACGAGAAGCAAAATATTTTCTTCCGGTAGGCAATAATCCTTAACCAGATTTGAGCCAATGCATCAACTCTATGTGTCATAGGTGTCGCTTGACCTATCTCACCACTGAAAAACCAGCCTAGGTGGTTATCGCAATTTATAAAATTAAAGGACTCGTCGTGTAATAATGATACCGACTAACATCAAACACCAAAGGGTTAGCGTTCCGCCACTAGAAGCACCTGGTGTAGCCGAAGGTGATGAAGGCGCTGGCGTTGAAGGATTAATCAAGGTATTGGCTACCGGCACTAAATCAGGGTTGGTTACCGCTGCTGCGTCAATCACCACGATATCACTGATCACCACTAAATTATCATCCGTCGGTTCAACACCATTGGTCGCATCTGCAGCGGAAAAATCTCGCAATGGTAAATCAGTAAAGGCACCGCCATAATTAAAGCGTGGTAGTTCAGCGATTGCATCAGCAACGTCCATTCCATTACCAATCACTTGCCCAATCACAGTAAAGCCTGAGTTTTGGACATCTAAATTACTGGCGTTATTGCTTACATTAATGAAAAACTGAGAAGTGGCACTGTTCGGTTCACCGGATAATTTTGCCATCGCAATCGTGCCGCGCAGATTGGAAAGCTCAGGTTCGTTAGTCACTCCGGCACCCGTAGAAATTCCTTCAGGCGGGAAACGGTTGGCATACTCAAAACCACCCATTTGGACAATAAACCCAGGTACACTGCGATGCACCACATTATTTTGATAAGCACCCGCATTTACATAGCCTAAGAAATTATCCACATTCTGCGGAGTCACTTCATCAAACAGATTAATTTGGATATTTCCCAAAGACGTGCGAACTTCTACCACAGTGGCTTGAACGTGACATGACATCACCATACAGAGGATCAATAATAACTTTGAGGACATAAGTCGCCTTAATAATATGAGTATAATGCCAAAATTATAGCCTAAACTTACCGCTAAGTGCACAGCTCAAACCAAAATTAATCCAATATATTGCAAGCTGAATTGGGATTTTGAACGTATCAACAAGTAATTAACACATCAAGTAAAAGCACAATTATGGATTTAGTATTTTTTGATTTAGACGGGACTTTATTAGATGGTAGCTCCTCGTTATCGCCATTTACCATCGAGACTTTACAGAAAATGGACGCAAACGGCATTGCCTATACCGTTGCGACGGGCAGGACCATGTTATCTGCTCGCCCTATTTTGGAGGGGCAATTTTTATCGTTACCGCATATTTATAATAACGGCGTTACATTATGGGATCCAAAACAGCAACGGGTTGAGTTTGAGAACTTACTCACCGAAAACGAGATTGATGTGATCTTAGCGATGGCGCTAGCGCATGGCATCACTCCGTTTGTGAATACTGTGGAAGCGCATTACCATGTGATTTATCACAGCCCGCCGCAACATGCGATAGAAGAGGAGCTGATCACAAAATACTTCGCTCGCTCAGCTGCCACATTAATGCCACTAGATGCCCTAGCCCATGACAGGCCGGTGACCAATATTAGTATGATTGGTGAGAATAGCCATATTAAGACGATGTGGGAACAGCTTAATCACCACCCTCACCTTATTGCATACTCGGGCCCAGCTCATGAAGGCAAAGAATATAGCTGGATGGACGTGCATCATTGCCTTGCTAATAAAGGGGCTGCAGTGCAAAAATTACGAGATGAATTAGGGGCAACGAATGTCCTGTGTTTTGGGGATAGTGATAACGATTTGAGTATGTTTGAGATTGCCGATGAGTGTTACGCACCAGACAATGCCAAATCATTTATCAAAGAAAAGGCCACCAAAGTGATTGGCCATAACCATGATGATGGTGTGGCGAAGTTTTTGCGGGAGCGGTTTGGTTTGTGATCAGAAGTAGTAAGTCATTCCAATGCTCAACTCTCCATAGGGATGAGCAAAAAACTTGGCTGTTTTTGGGGTATATAAAATAGGTTGAATGCCTTGTAAGTAATGTTGGTAGGCGATACCTGAAACGTTGATTGATAATCTCTCGATAAGCTCAGTTTGATACCCTAATTTAATATATGTGTTTTGCTTGTACTGTTGGTCCGATTCATAGTCTAACTTCTCTGAATAGAGTAGACCGATTTGTCCATAAATACTTCCGTCACCTACCTTGTAAGCAGACTCAACACTGATGTCTAAAGTAATATCATACCAAGCAGTTTGCTGTGGTAGCTCTGCTTGTAAATCGCTAATAATCTTTCTTAAGCTCTGACCTTGTAGCTGACTGTCTAGTAAAAAGTCTGATGTTAAAGCAAATAATGGTGACTCAGTGTGATGTTCAACTTGATGAATCGACAGTACGGTATTAATTGAATGCTTATATTCATTGGTATAATAATTTAGGGTGTGAGTCAACTTAGCATATATAGCTGAAGCAGAAGAATCTAAAACAGGCAGATATCTTCTGCTGCCCGTTTGCTCTAAGAAATCACCATCTAATAATCTAAAATCTGCATTATCACAGCTCCCTCCTAATAGAACATTCCCTCGCTGTACACAGTCTAGCGATATTTCTTCTTGTTCAATAATGCCTACATTTAACGAAAATTGATGCTTCCGATCCCAATTGAATTTGGATAAATAAAGTTCATATTGAGTAAATGTATTTTCAATCGATAATGGCTCTACAGGTCTCGAAATATTGCCGACTTCATGACTTATACTTCCGCCAAACTCATGAGATGAGCCAATGTAAGTGTAGCCAAATTGATTTCGATATAATTCTTCCGGAATTGAAGATGTATTAATTTTATCTAAATAGTTTACAAAATCTAAACCTTTACTAAAGTGATCTATTTTTATATCAATTTTATGTTCAGCTGAGTGAACATATATTGAAATAAACCAAGTCATAAATACAAGTAATGTCACTTTAGAATGTGAGATCATTAAATTATAAACCATAGGTAAAGCGTAACTGTGCTATCTGATACTGTACCATCTCATCAACCGATGTATCTGGTGCGATACTTATACGTACTAAGTTGCTATTATCGATATCAATGAAATTACCCAAATCAAAACGAAACTCCTGCCAATCTGAATTGGGCACTAACCCATCTAAATTAGCAGAAAAACCTTGCACCGCAACACGACCATCTGATGACTCAAAACGTACTTCAAAGTCAGGTACCAGGCCACTCAACACCTTCATCGAGAAGATGAGTTCGCCGCCGTTATTGCTCGCCTCATAAAAGTCTATTGTACTGCCATCACCACCATTGGCAGGGTCAGTCGTAAAGCCAAAGTTTGGAATAGTAGATACACCAGCCTCAACTTCAAAGTACGCTGTCTGATAACCAGAATCATCACCCATTCGGCCAAATTCATCATTATCACCAAACAAGTTCCAACCCATCGCAACGTCATATTCCAATAAGTTGTGTTCGATATTAGTTACATCGTAAGAAGTTAAAGTACTGTTTGAAGGCTCTTCTTCAAATAAATCTTCGCATACTTGAGATGTATCATCAGATAACTCGGCAATAGGGTTAGGTTGTGTCGACTCAAATTCAATAACATCAAATTCATTAATAAATTCAGCATCTATGTCTTTGATAACAAATAAGTATTTGCCGTTGATTAGAATAAACACATCGTCAGAATATTTACCAATCCCCTGTTCAATCGAAATTTCAGATTTAAATAACCCGCCAGCTAATCCAAGCTGATCGGTACCATCTTCAAAATCCATTATCAAATCAGCATTTTCCGGACATTGAGTTGCATAAACTAAACGTGTGACAAATAGATCAGTTCCACCGGTTTGAGTTTCATCTGTCATATCTGGGGTCGTGTAGCTATTAGCACTGTCATCATCACCCCATAAGATATCTTGGCCTAAACCGCCGTCTAATTCATCATCACCTGCATTACCGTATAAGATATCATCACCAGCACCTCCAAATAACAAATCCGCGCCATCATTATCGTCTGAGCTCCAGTTAGCCGTGCCATACGCACCATAAATGACATCATCACCAGCAAGACCATATACTTCATCTGAGCCTAAGCCTGCGTAAATAATGTTCGCAGTATCATCGCCAGTGAGTACATCGTCTTGCTTAGTACCTTGGATATTTTCAAAACCTGAAGTTGGTGCGCTATTGAGAACATAGTCCACACCATAAACGACATCATTAGGCACTCTGAAAATCAACCAATCGATACCTGTACCACCATTTAACGCAGTATCCGACTCATAACTACGATTCATTGTATTTGAGTCCATCAACTCTATTCCAGCAGAGGAATAGTCAATGCCTTCATCATACATCACATATAAGAAGTCATCATCAGCACCTAAATCGACACTATCGGCACCATAAGCACCTAATAAATTAACTAAATCTTGGCCACTTCCAAGACTAATTGTCAAATCAGCACTCAAGTTCATATAGCTTGACGCATTAACACTGTCGTCTAACTGAGTACCTGTCACCGTTATATCATTAGTTAAATCAAGTAGGTCTTTTATTTGTGAATCAAAATTATTAAACAATGACAAATCAAAGTTCGCACCTTGAGTATCAGAAAATGGATACAGTACAACAGCATTACTGACGCTAGATACATAAGCACTCGTTATTGAACTATTAAACCCAAAAGTATCAGAACTTTGTGGGGTATGTTGTGCCACACTTTGATAATACGCCGCGTCGGTTGCATTATATCCTTGGCTAATCGCCTCATAAGACACGCCCGCTATCTCAAAATGCTCAATGTTCTTAAAGCGCACCACCAAACTATCATCAGCACGACTTAACACCGTATAGTCACCGTCTGCAGAGGTCACCAAATCAGTCACATCAGTGATCCCTGATACATTGATCTGCAACTTATCATCACCTGAACTGCCATCGATAAGTTTGCTTCCAAGACCATTTACTTCAAACGTATCATTACCAATACTGCCATAAGCTTCATCATCACCAGCACCCGTTACGAAGTAATCATCTCCGGCTTCACCCAATAACAGGTCATCACCAGCACCACCATCAAGGGTGTCATTACCTAAACCACCGGCTAATTTATCATCCCCTGCATCGCCATAAAGAAGATCATTGGCAGCTTGGCCATAGAGATGATCATTCCCATCGCCTCCACGCAGCGTATCGATGTCACGTCCACCAATGACTTTATCATTCGCGCCACCGGCATCCACTTCATCCACACCATTTCGTGTGGCAATGAGTTCAGAGGCATCGGTTCCGACAAAGGTATCAGCTTGTTGAGTGAGTATCACGATGTCCGCATTCGGGAATTGAGCTGTCGTTTCTAAACCAAATGGGTCAGTTACCGTCTGCGCAGCGAGAGATATTGCAGTATCGATCCCGTCAGCAATCAACATTGTTAATTCACTGTCAGATATCGCCAGTTCACCATCAGTAAAACCAGCTAACACCGCATCAAAATCCACATAACGAATAGCCGTAACCAAAATAGTCAGCTCTGTAGCAAAGTTATTTATTTCTGAGCCAGATGTGTCGATTGCATTAATACGAGCGGCTATCTCACGCATAAAGTGATTGATAACCGTCTCACTTGCTTTAACATTGTTTTGGTAAATATCACTGCTGTTATTTACAAAATACTCTTCCGTTGTAAAACCTGTGACATCACTAAATGTAGATTGACCATTTAATGTATCTAGAATCGTTAAGACTGACTCAGATGATTTTGCTTTTAATTGATTGACTAAGCTTTGTACTAAACGATCATTTTGTTCAATATCTAATATCCCATCGATATCGAACAACTCAAAACGTGCACTACGCTTAACTAACTCAACATCAGCATTCGAATCAAGAGAAATACTGAAGTAAGTCGTGTTATCAACCACCTCGTTATCTACTAGTGGCAATTTAAACTGAGTAGATGTTGTAAACGCAGGTACAGTGATCACGCCCGATGTCTGACTAAAGCGTCCCATATCACCAGGTAAAGGATTAATCGTGTAAGTAAACGACGTAGCACTTGATAATCCTTGTGATAAACGCAATGTCCCATAAGCGTCACTTTCAGAAACTTTAGCATCATCAACATAAGCACTGACATTATGTGAATCTGATAGTGTGAACGGCATAGTTATTGAAGTTAAAGCCGTCTCATTACTATCAATGAGAGGCGAATCGGATAACGTAATTTGGAGATAGTAGTTCCCTTCATCAAAATAACGCTCTGGATTCAAACCAACTTTAGCCAGGTTTTGAGAAATATAAGCAGTTAATTTAAGCTGAAGACTTGCAGGTGTCACATCGTCAGCCGCGCTGAATTTAAGCGTATCAGCAGTTTCATTCGCAAACTCACGTTCAATCGCGACACCACTACTATCAATAAAGACGACCGGTACTTGTTGTACTGGTGCTTTTAACGTGATCTCATTACCGTCTGACGCCCATTCAAAAACTGCTTCCGCGGTAATCGCTCTTTCATTAACATCGCGCTGTGCATTCTCACCATCAAAAATAGTGGTCGTTACCGAAAGTGATCCAGACGCGCCCGCCTCAGGGATCGCATCTAAGAATAGATTAAATGACGGCACAACACCTTGTGACTCAGTATTCACAATATTTTGTAAATTACTTAAATCCAGCACCGGTGCTTGTTGATCCAGTGACAGTGTATTACCTGATACCGATGGATATAAGTAATGACGATTGCTTTGGGTGCCATCAATATAATCAACCACTTCAACTGGACGCTCAGCTAAAATAAACCCACTAGGCAACTCAGGCGTGTTAGTCACAACTGAAGATAGCGTATCAAAGAACTGTTCATGCCCCAGTGCAGAGAGATAGTCTGAATCAAGTGGTGCTTGATTAAAACCACTGTATTGAGACTGCAACTGTGATAACTCGGCAGAGTGCTGATAAGCAAACCAGGCGCCAGTGAAATTACCCAGCGTCATTAAATACATTTGTTGCTGGAAGTACGCTT
Source organism: Glaciecola sp. HTCC2999 (assembly GCF_000155775.1). GTDB lineage: Bacteria > Pseudomonadota > Gammaproteobacteria > Enterobacterales > Alteromonadaceae > Opacimonas. The sequence goes on along the minus strand of NZ_DS989812.1, from coordinate 60,850 downwards.
TCGCTGCGAGCACATCAGAATCATCATCACTTTGCATTAAAGCAATAGGATCTACACCAAGTAAACTGGCATTTGGTAAATCAGCAAGGTCGAGATTAAGAAGAGATGCTACTCTTTGATTTGCAGCATCTACTGAAAGTCCATAATCCTGCCCTAGCATTCTACCGACTAATGTTGAGACCGGTGTAAGTACAAAATTCTCATCAACGATTGGCGGAGCATCAAGCATTGCTCCCAATACTTCATTTGCACCAATATCAAAACCACTATTGACCACTCGAACGCGTGCATTGCGGCTATTGGAATCCAGTGCCAGTTCAAATTGACCATTGATATCTGACGTTGTGCGAGGCTCAGACGGATCTAGGGTGCCATTATTATTAATATCCTGGAATACCGTCGCGCCAGCCACATAACTATCTACTATTTTTCCAAGTACGACTGTAGAAGGTTCGTTTACTGTAATAGTAAAGACTTCTTCCGCGACAATATTATTACTAAAGTCATATACATTAATTTGGACTTGATACTGGTTTGCATCTGAATTATCGGCCACAAACACAGACGTGTTTTTGAAACGGATCTCTCCTGTTAGCGGATTAATTACAAATTCTTCTGCATCTCCCATCGCAGCGAACGCAAAACTATAACGATTACCGACAGATGCAAATAAGGATGGTACTTGGATGTCACCCGCTACAACACTGATTTCACGTGCCTCAATAAACGTTGGCTCTACAGGAGTGGCTGACTGCCCTCCAACAGAGAACGTGACTGCAGGTAGCTTATATCGAGTGGTTGAATCCGTTAAGAAAAAGACATTATCTTGTGTCAATTCTATGCTTACTTCGTCGTTTAAGGCAGAAAAATCAAACAATAGCTCAACCGAGGTGCGCGCATCATTCCAAACGACACTGTCCAGAATCACATCGTTATTATTCACAGAAAACTGCGGTAATTGTGCATATGCGTTTAACGCATTATCAAAAGTAATGGTTACTGACGCTTCTGTTACTTCTACCTCAAACTCTTCATAAGGAAGTGTAACTTGGTCGCGAAGCGCATTGGCACTGGCCATGATGTCTGATTCACCAGCGGTATGTGTGACAGCCTCAATCTCAAGCGCTGATTCACCATTGACCATAAAATCTTGAATACTTGCAGTTGCAGCATAAAATTGTCCATCCGAATCATCACGGAAATAAGCGTAAATATCGTCACCTAACAAGACTAAATTTTGAATACCAGAACTGCAATTTCCGTCAATACACTCATAATAATCTTGAGGTAAATAAGGGTTACCCTGTAAATAATCAAAGCGCACAGAAGTTGAGTTATAGTCTTCTAATAGCGCACACTGCTGTGACTGAGAATTTAATTCATATAAGCAAAATCCTAGACGATGAGGCTCAGGAGTATACAGACGAATAAGCCCTGTATCTGTGACTTGTCTTATATCATCGGTATAGTCAATAGGATTGAGTGGAGCAGGATTTGCTGATAAATAATTCTCAACGGCTTCTTCTGGAATGACAAATGAGCGTGCTTCCTCGACCCCATCGACTAAAGCAGTGTATTCAACAGTGACATCTCCAGTTGTATTAGCCGTAGGAATGTAATCCCATACCGAAAAACGGTTATCAACGATAATGTATCCTTGTTCGTTATCAAGCGAGTATACTGTTGACGCTGAATAAGGCTGGCCAGCAACGGTCTGTACTGGTGTTTTGGCATTCATTCCGTATTTATGAAGCACATAATTATCCGCAAAATCAAAGTTACGGTATACCATGCCACTGCCCGTGCCACTTGAAGGTTGATCGTCAAAACCATTTCTAGCGGCTTGGGACATCTCTATACGATATTGACCATCATTACTAGTGAGTAATTTAGGTGTGTCGCCTTCATAGAAATCGACGTATGACCATGTTCTATTGAATGGATCGACGATAGTTTCAATACCGCCACCTTCCATCTCAGGTGCCGCGACAAACTCAGAACCAGTCCATCGGATAGCCCGTTGACCGACAAATACAACATCATCTAACTGTGATACTTGTCCTGCCGCGTTACTTAAAATGTCGGATTCAGTACCAGTAAAAACAATTTCTTGAGTGGAAACATTTATCACTGAAATGTTCGGTCCAACATAAGAGCCAGAATCAAAATGATAATATCCAGCCACATAATAAACATGTTCGTCGTCTAACCAACCGGCACCACCGAAATTAATATCAAAATTACTCTCAAATGGTGAACCATTAGGTAATTGTGATACTTCGTAACTAGGGCTGAGCAAATAAAGCCCATTATTACTGCCGGTAAAAATAGCAGTATTATCAGATCTAAACTGAATACCTTTTAGTTGGAATGATATACGTGAACTTGACATTAATTGAACAGGCGTAGGCTCTGGAGCATCAGTCCCCAGTGCACAAGTGAAATTGTTAGTCTCATTTTCAACAACGTATAAATTACAAGTTTCTTCAGGTAGATTTGAAAGTGACTGTTGAACCCGTGGTGAAGTAACTAAATATGTGTACTTCCCATCTGGAGTAGCAATTGTTTCAGCTACGAAGAAACCCTCTGAAGACAAAATAGCATCAGAAACTGGCACACCATCTACATCCACACTATTCACATTGGTCGTATTTGCTAGCGAAAGCGAAGCGTCTTGTGCAAATGCCGTTGGGATGATTAACTCAAAATGAGAAGGCTGAGGAGTTTTCGCTTTTTTCCATGCAATATCACCAGTAGTTGCCTCGCTTATTGACTCAGATATACCGGCATTAGCCACACAACCAAGGTTAAATTTGGCTGCCTTTGTGATAGACGCATCATTGGGAGCAGTGTCATACACATCAGGTATACCATCAGAATCACTATCAATAGATTCATCCAATGTAACTTCTAAACCACAGTTTGCATATGGGTCAAAATCTATAGTTTCACTTACAATAAGAGAATCACCAATTGAGCCATTAGAAATGGTAATCGTTAATGCAGCATTAAATGGGAACGCATCGATTTCATCTAAAACACCATCGTTGTCATCATCTAAATCAGCATTATTCCCAATTCCGTCTAAATCGAAATCAACTGATTCACTCGGATCAGTAGGAAATAAATCGTTATAATCGGTAACACCATCTTGATCGGTATCAATTAATGTACATCCATTTATTGTAGGATTTTCTTCTTCAGTAAAACTTTCTTGAGAAGTCGTTCCATCCGTAAACTCTCGACGAACAGTGTATGAGTTATCTGAAGCACGGTCGATAACAACTCGAGTTCCATCCTCATCTACTGTGTTTTGACTTCTAGAGATATAGGAAGCATTCGCAATATCGGTTTCGCAGAATGTTTTAGGTAAACTATCAACATAGTCAACTAACTGTTGTGGATTTAATGAATTAATAGTTTGTGCAAAATCAGTCCACCCCGGCAATTGTTGTTTAGCAGTCGCATAGTCAAACATAAACTGAGCACCTTGCCCTTCATTTTCTGACTCTCTTTGGTTCCAGAAAACGTAACGTGTTTGCGTAGATTCTTCAAACGATGCAAACTGACAATCCTCAATATTATTTGATAAACCATCATAAGTAGTCAGATTGACTACTTCATATTCCTCATTGCCAACAGCATAGGTTATTTGTTCTTGATAATTACATTGATATGGAGACGTATCGCCTCCTCTTGATTCAATTTCTTTATTGAGACCATAACCAAATCTTGGATCGTTTTGACTAAAACTTCCGTTTCTTTCAGCTTGATAGATAAGACGTATATCGGATTCTAAATCATCGCTGATTTTCATTAATTCAACAAATGTCTTATCGCCATCATTATATGCTTTGTCTCGATACCAAGCGTTCGGGTATAGATCATCACCGTCCATCGAAGTGAACACATAATAATTGACTTCAGCATAACTGGCTTCTGGATATTGCTCACGTAAAGCTGCTGTTTCTGCAAAACTTTTCTTTAACCCTTTAACAATTAAAGTCGCCTTTTCAGATATATCTGAATTATTATCGGCAATAAAATCGCTAAATATCTGGCTTGCCGGAATGTTGTAATGTCTAACTATGTTAGCTATTGAGATTTCAATGGCTTGATCAATATTTTCAATCGTATTGAGATTGCTGCGGACCAATTCACAAGATAGATCTGTCCCTAGTTCTTCTTCTAATAAACTCTCTATCTCAGTCCATAAAACCGATGTCAAAGGTGTGACATTGAGCTGTTCAGATACATCGATAATACCTAATGAAGGTGGCAACACCAGTTTAAAGGCTTGCTTAACTTCACCAAGATCTTCATCTACAGCACCTAAAGGAACATTAACACGAAGTGGAACAAATGCCTGACATTGAGCTTGCTCATCCGTCAGATTAAATGTGAATAAACCTTCATCCACAGTCACCGAATTTGGCTCATTGTCATCTAACACGGCATTGTAGTTTAGGTCTAAATAAACTTGGGCACCTTTTATGTATCCATCAATAACCCTACCTAAAACATTAGCAAAGACATCAGGATCTAGTGGTTCTGAATCCAAATCGTCAGCTACACCATCACCATCATCATCCGTGTCTTTATTATTTCCAATACCATCTAAGTCAGTATCAAGCGTCTCAGTAGGATCTAAAGGGAAAGCATCTTTATCATCGGTTACCCCATCACCATCATCATCGGTATCTTTGTTGTTACCAATTTTATCACCATCTGTATCGACTGATTCGGTTGCATCTAATGGGAATGCATCGTCTGTATCTAATACATCATCACCATCATCATCCGTGTCTTTATTATTACCAATACCATCTAAATCAGTATCCATCGATTCGGTTGCATCTAATGGGAACGAATCATCAGCATCTAATACACCATCATTATCGTCATCAGTATCTTTGTTATTCCCAATACCATCTTGGTCAGTATCCAGGGACTCTAATGTATCTAATGGAAACGCGTCATCAATATCTAATACGCCATCATTATCATCATCAGTGTCATTATTATTTGCAATTCCATCTTGATCAGTATCTAAACTGCTCAAAGGGTTTAATGGAAATGCATCATCTGCATCGGCTACACCATCACCATCATCATCGGTATCTGTGTTATTTCCTATGCCGTCTTGGTCGGTGTCTAGTGTTTCAGACTCATCAAGTGGTAGCGCGTCCAGTGCGTCGTCAACACCGTCTCCATCATCATCATTGTCAGTGTTATTGCCAATACCATCTAAATCAGTATCAACCGATTCTGTCGCATCAAGTGGGAACGCATCATTATTATCTGAAACTCCATCATTATCATCATCATTATCAACATTATTTCCGATGGTATCTTGGTCTGTATCTAACGTTTCAGTCGCATCAAGCGGAAAAGCATCATTAGCATCTAATACACCATCGCCATCATCATCAGTGTCAGCATTGTTACCAATACCATCTAAATCAGTATCAACTGATTCAGTGGCATCATTGGGGAACGCATCAGAAAAGTTAGGTATGCCATCGTTATCAGAATCAACCACCACCGTCTGATTAATCGTTTCTGATGCATCTTCAAACTCTTCTACCGAAATATCACCTGAGACGACATTTTTAATTTGTGTAGGTAATGACTCTTGTACCACAACTACAATTTGCACAATCTCAGATGTAGTAATTAAATCTTGGTTTTTCTCTACAGCATCATTAGTGCTCGCGACTGTTTGTGCGATCGCTTTAATCACATCCGTATCAATATTGGTAGTGGATGATTCAGTGACAATTGACGTTAATACATTTTCAATCGTTTCTGGCTGGCTTAGCTTGGATAAGACTGATAAATCAGTAGATTGGGTAATAACATTAGCTACAGACACTAGGACAGCCGCAGTATCTTGGCCGGTGATGGCTTTAGCGGTATTAATCACAGAAATAATTTGGGTATTTAACACTTGGGATTGTTGAGCTTTTTCTGAGTTGTCTTCAGCATCTTCCCATGTATCTGTTTGAAGTAAATCAGCAACGGATAATCCTTCACCTACGTTATCTAATAATGATTGAACAGTTTCTGGTGAAGATAATGCGACAAGCGTCGATATCGGCGAGACATTCGCAAAGGCTGTTTGTTCATTGAGTGGAAAAGCAAACACCGTATCGGTAAGGACTTTATTAGATACTGTATCCGTTCCACCTACTGACACTAATTTAGCACCCGAAGGCACGGCTTGTTTTAAACTAAAGTAACCATCCGCGTTGGATTCAAAAAAAGGTTCATTATCATCTAAGGCTAAATTGTTGTTGATATCTAAAAAGACTTTTGCTCCGGAGACCGGCCCGTCAATAATACGCCCTTCTAAAGCATCTTTAATAATAAGTTGTAAACGTTGGTTGGTAGTATCCGTTCCATCAGATGCACTAATAACAATATCTAAAATGTTATCATTATTATCTTGTGTTAATAATTCATAATCTAAAGCTGAAGTTAAGGACAACACATTGCTTGAAGTGAGCGTAAATAATTGAGCATCATCGCCTGATAAGGACACCGTGATATTATCGCCATCAGCGTCGGCGACTAGTACGTCAGTTGAAAACGACTCCCCTTCAAATAGCTCGAATTCTTCATTAAGCGTAATCGTAGGCGCTTGATTTGTAGGAGTAGGAGTCGGTGGATTAGTTGGGGTGTTATTATTGGAACCACCACCTCCACAAGAGGACACAAATAACGTTATTAATGCAGCTTGAATAATTCTCACGATTACTTCCAAAATTAAAAACAATATTGATAATGTAATATATCAATCAAATCAGTGTTTATCACTAAGAAAGTTTCCTAAGAATATTTCTTAGAGATAAGGATGCAGTACTGTTACAATATCGAAGAAAAAGGCTTAGAGACAAAGTAAAAAATGTTGAACATATTATAAAGCCAGTCTAGCTCACGCACAGCCAATCTTAACGTCGTGCACGTATCTGACGTCCACTGATTAAACCAATTAATACCAACCACCAAAGCGACAGTGACCCGCCACTCGAGCCGCCCGCTGAGCCTGAGGTAGAGGGTGTTGGAGAAGATAATAACGTATTCGGAACAGGCACAATATCTGGGTTAGTCACTGTTGCTGCATCAATCACCACGACATCACTGATCACGACTAAATTGTCATCATTCGGTTCGACCCCATTGTTGGCATCTGTTACAGAAAAATCGCGCAACGGTAAATCAGTAAAGGCACCACCATAATTAAAGCGTGGTAGTGCAGCGAGCGCATCAGCAACCTCCATCCCATTCCCAATCACTTGCCCAATCACAGTAAAACCCGAGTTTTGCACATCTAAATTACTGGCATTATTACTTAAATTAATAAAAAACTGAGAAGTGGCACTGTCTGGATCGCCTGATAATTTGGCCATCGCCACCGTGCCGCGCAGATTAGATAATTCAGGTTCATTGGTGACACCCGCGCCCGTTGAAATAGCTTCAGGTGGGAAACTATTGGCATATTCAAAGCCCCCCATTTGGATAATAAAACCCGGAACACTGCGGTGTACCACGTTATTTTGATAAGCACCGGCATTGACATAGCCTAAGAAATTATCCACATTTTGTGGTGTCGCTTCATCAAATAAATTAATTTGGATATTGCCTAACGAGGTGCGCACTTCCACTACAGTCGCCTGCACATAACCTGACACCAACAAGCTGATGATAAATAATAACTTAAATGACATAAATTGCCTTTTCATAGAATTGTAATGACAAAAGTATATCATCTAACATAATGTAAACGAACACTATTACGGTGCTAACAACACGAATGCGGTTTAATTAAAGCCTAATCCGTCTTTTCACCGTATAGTTAATTATTCAGCTCACCAATAAAAGCACAATTATGGATTTAGTATTTTTTGATCTCGATGGCACCCTATTAAATGGCGCTTCTTCCCTTTCACCATTTACCCTAGATACGTTAAGCCGCATGGACGCTAAGGGGATCGCTTACACTGTCGCCACAGGCAGAACCATGGTCTCTGCTCGTCCTATTCTAGCCGGCCAATTTTTATCCCTGCCACATATTTATAATAACGGGGTGACCCGTTGGGATCCTCAGCAGCAACATGTCGCATTTGAGAATTTACTCACCGAAACCGAAATTAATGTGATACTCGCCATGGCTGTTGAACACGGTATTACGCCATTTGTGAATACCGTAGACGCTCATCAGCATGTGATTTACCACAGCACACCACAGCATGATGTAGAAACCAAACTGATTAATGAGCATTTTGCACGCTCAAAAGCGACATTAATGCCATTAGACGCATTAACGCATGATATACCGGTCACTAACATCAGTATGATTGGTGAAAACAGCCATATTAAGGCCATGTGGACGCAGCTTAATCACCACCCGCATCTAATTGCTTATTCAGGCCCCGCTCATGAAGGCAAAGATTATAGCTGGATGGATGTGCATCATTGTTTGGCTAACAAAGGCAGCGCAGTACAGAATTTACGTGATGAATTAGGCGCGAGTAATGTGATTTGTTTTGGTGATAGTGATAACGATATCAGTATGTTTGAAATAGCAGATGAGTGCTATGCACCCGATAATGCCAAGGATTTTATCAAAGATAAAGCCACTTCGGTGATTGGGCATCATGATGATGATGGGGTGGCTAAATTTTTAATTGAGCGCTTTGATTTATAAAGTAATTAATATCTACTACTTCGTGGTATTCAATAACATTAGTAGATCTTAAAGGCCCATGGGTGATGTATCTGATGGAATCTGGTTATGGTATGAAGTTGATTGGCTGGCAGATAAGTTGGTGTGTCAATATGTTATCAATAAAAAACCACCCAAGATTTCTCTAAGATGGCTTTCTTAACACCGTAAAACAATTACTTTTTAAAGTTGACGACTTTATCAGAATCTTGAATATCAGGGCTATGCTTTCTATTTTGGAACGCGTCGTAGACCAAATCAGCTATAGGATCATTAGGATGATAACCCGTTGGTGCAGATTGTAGTATTTCTCTTATTTTCGCGTGCTCAAAATTATGACAGGCTGAATCAAGTTGTTCGATGATATCGTTAAGCTTTGTCCACGGTAACATGATCTCTTGAGCGGTCATAATCCGTGCGTGATTGGTTTTTTGAACATCATCACCAATCAATAACTCTTCATAGAGTTTTTCACCAGGGCGAAGTCCTGTACATTTGATTTCAATATCACCATGAGGGTTATATATATCTTTCACTTCTAAACCGGATAAACGGATAATTTTCACTGCTAAATCACGGATCTTTACCGGCTCACCCATGTCTAATACAAATACATCACCGCCCTTACCCATCGCACCCGCTTGGATCACTAACTGAGCCGCCTCAGGAATTGTCATAAAGTAACGTGTAATATCTTCGTGGGTAAGTGTAACTGGACCACCTTCTTTAATTTGGCGCCTAAATAATGGCACCACTGAGCCAGAAGAGCCGAGTACATTACCAAAACGCACCATCGTAAAACGTGTTGTATCTTGATTTTTTGATAATGCTTGTAATACAAGCTCAGCCATGCGTTTAGTTGCCCCCATGATATTGGTGGGACGCACCGCTTTATCGGTAGACACTAAAACAAAATTAGGGACACCAGCTTTTACAGCTGCGCGTGCTGCATACATTGTCCCAAAGATATTATTGCGCACACCTTCAACAATATTATTCTCGACTAACGGAACATGTTTATATGCTGCAGCGTGATAAACTGTTTCAACATTAAACGCTTCCATTACATTTTCTAAGCGATTTATGCGTTGTACTGACCCGATTAAAGGGCAAATTTCAACATCAAGTTGTCGATCACTATTGATTCTTTCTAAGCCTTGATGGATAGAATAAAGTGCAAATTCAGATAGTTCATATAGCACCAACTTCTTAGGGCGCTGTTTAATAATTTGACGGCATAATTCTGAACCAATTGAGCCACCTGCACCGGTTACCATTACCACTTGACCGAAAATATTTGCGGACATAAGTTCAGCTTCGGGTGGAACAGGATCTCGACCGAGTAGATCTGACGTGGTCAACATATTTCGGACAACCCAGTTAAGCAACTTTTTGTAGTTTTACCATTTCCTGCTCATACTGATTTGGGCTTTGATACCCCAGATATGAATGCAGTCTATAGCTGTTATAGAACATCGTGATGTAATTCAAGATATCCTGTTGTGCTTCGTATCGAGTTTGGTAGTTTCGCCAATGAACCCGTTCGTTTTTCAAGCTGCCGAAGAAACTTTCAGCAACGGCATTATCCCAACAATCGCCTTTTCTGCTCATGCTGCCAACTAGGCCATGAGCGTTAAGTAATTTACGATACTCGTGACTGGCATATTGCGAGCCACGGTCGGTATGCACAATTAATCCTTTCTCTGGTTTTCGCTGCCATATTGCCATTCTCAGCGCGTCAATTACCAGCTTTGCTTTCATCCTTGAGCTCATGCTCCAACCAACGATTTTACGCGAGTACAAATCAATCACGATGGCTAAGTACAACCAACCTTCTCGCGTCCATATGTAAGTAATATCAGAAACATACGCTTTGTTAGGCGCATCCACAGTAAACTCACGATTGAGCACATTATCAAACAACGGCTTGTTATGGTTACTGTCTGTTGTCACCTTATATTTCTTGCGATAACGAACCCACACCTTGGCTTCAAGCATTAGCTTCTTCGCCTTTTGGCGACTCACTGGATAGCCTAAACAATTCAGGGCATGCTTCATTCTGCGGCTGCCATACGTGTTATCACTAGCGACAGCTATCTTTTTCACCCACTCGATCATATCAGCATGAGTAGGGTCTATTTCTTGTTCTATCTTCGCCCAACGGTAAAAGCCGCTGCGCTTCACCCCTAACAATTGACACATTCTGTCAACGGGATAGGTCTTCTTATTTTGGGCAATGAAGCGGTACTTTACTTCATTTCTTTGGCAAAAAAGACCGTTGCTTCCTTTAAAATGTTTTTGTCCATTTCAAGCTGGCGAACCTTTGCTCTCAGTTGCCTAATTTCTTCTTGCTCTGGCGTCAGCTTGCCATTACCACGAAACGCCTGACCATCATTATCTTGTTCGTGTTCTTTCATCCAACGGGTAATCAGATTTGGATTAATCTCCAAGCTTCTTGCCGCTTCAGCTCGACTGAACTTCTGATCAACCACTAGGCTGATAGCGTCTAACTTAAATTCTTTTGAATATTTTTTTCTAGCATTCATAATGCACTCCAGTTTTGAGAATTATCTCTTATCTAGAGTGTCCGAATCAAATCTACCACCTCAATTAGCTTCAAATAAAATATTCAACATATTATTCAATTCCATTTAATCACCTAAACTATAGCACATTATGAGGGTTCACTAAATAATTACATTTAACCTGTATCAACGTTTTTTAATGATAAATGATAAAATGTATTCTGTATCTAAGAAAGATTCTTAGATACATCATATTGATGAATGTGATTAACTTGGAAATAGCGGTTAACTTTTTAGGAGACTGATGCATCAATCATTACATCTTATTACACTGAGTTATCTTATAACTGTTGTTTCATACATCAATCCGGCTCGTCACCCAATAATTCTATTTTTTGACGAGTGATAGGGGCACTTATCGCCTATTAAATCATTTGGCTTTGTTTTGTCACTTTTTAAGATTTATCTGATGTACTGCCCGTTTTCAACACATCCAATTGCACGATTTTCGCCTTGTTTTTGGCAGTGTCTTGATAATCCAGTGCTGGGGTATCTTGTTTTGCCATATATAACCTATCCACAATAGGATCGTTTGGTTTATAGGCCGTAGGCGCGTCAATGAGTAAATCGCGAATAGCTTGATGGTCAAACTCATGACAAGCTCGGTCAAGTTGTTTGATGATGGTATTTAGCTCATCCCAGGAAAGCATCAACTCTTGGGCCGTCATGATACGTGGGTGTGAGGTCTCATCGACATTATCGCCAATGAGTAACTCTTCATATAACTTTTCACCAGGACGCAGACCGGTTGTGGTAATGGCGATATCCCCATGCGGATTGTGCTTATCTTTGAGCTCTAGCCCCGATAGTCGAATGAGTTTTGCCGCCAAATCATAAATTTTGACCGGCTCGCCCATATCCAGTACAAAGACATCACCGCCCTTGCCCATGGCACCTGCTTGTAACACCAGCTGCGCCGCTTCAGGAATGGTCATAAAGTAGCGGGTAATATCATTGTGAGTCAGGGTGATTGGCCCACCGTCTTGAATTTGTTTTCTGAACAAGGGCACTACCGAGCCTGATGAGCCCAGTACATTACCAAAGCGCACCATACAAAAACGCGTACTTGACTGCTCTTTAGAAAGCGCTTGTAACACAAGCTCTGCCATACGCTTGGTCGCGCCCATAATATTGGTCGGTCGAACCGCTTTATCAGTAGAGACCAATACAAAGGTCTCCACGTTGGCAGCAATCGCCGCTTGGGCGCAATACATCGTACCAAAGATGTTATTACGTACCCCTTCGACCGTATTATTTTCCACTAACGGCACATGCTTATAGGCTGCAGCGTGATAGACCGTATCGACATTAAACGCCTTCATGACATTTTCAAGGCGATTAACGCGCTGTACCGAGCCAATCAGCGGCACAATTTCAACATTGACCTGTAGACTATCTGCAAGCTCCTGAAGCTCTCTATCTATGGCGTATAAACCATACTCGGATAGCTCAAATAATACTAATGTGGTGGGGTGTAACTGAATAATTTGCCGACACAGCTCTGAGCCAATAGAGCCGCCCGCACCGGTGACCATCACCACCTTGTGATAGATATTAGCTTGCATGAGTTCACTGCGCGGTGAAATCGGATCACGACCCAGTAAATCCTCAATCTCGACATCTCTAATCTCATCTGACGATGCCCTGCCCTCAATCACATCCTTAATACCAGGAATAGTTTGCACCTGAACACCAAAGCGCTCTAACTGACTTAATATCACTTTTCGCTCGGCGCGTGTGACACTTGGCAAGGCCAATAATATTTTACGTACATGTTCTTTTTTAAGCACTTTATGTAATTGGTCCATGCCAATAACTTGGATCCCTTGGATAATGCTCTCTTGTTTTGCAGTATCATCATCAATAAACGCTACTGGTTTATAATCAGCACCGCTGGTTAAACCAATTGCCAATTGTCGCCCTGCACTGCCAGCACCATAAATGATAACAGACTGTTTTACCTCGCCTATTAGGCTGCTATAAATAGCGCGTAAAAGCAGACGCGAGCCACCGATAAGCATCAGTGCTAGCGCAAAATAAATAACAGGGACAGATTTGGGTATGCTCGCTGAAAAAAAGAAGTCACTGATCATTAAGCAGGCTGTTGAAGCAGATAGTGCGGTGACAATTGACCAGATGGCTTTGGCGGATAAGTAACGAAGGATCGCTCGGTATAAGCCAAAGTTCATAAATATAGCGACTGATACAGGGATCATGACCAAGGCGACTTGCCAGTAATCAGTCATCAAGAATATGGATGTGTTTTCCAGGCGAAGCAGCAATGCTCCCCAGAAAGCCAATAAGACAAATACCGCATCGAGGAATACTGAAATGATGCGTTTAATGGGACGAGGGGAATTTAAAATTTGCTTAATCATAACCTTCCTTCAATCTTCCTTTCCAGTTTATGAGCGCAGTATACAACACAAAAGTCTATGATTTCTCTAAGAAAAATTCTTAGTGCCTGTAAAACGTGACCATATTATAGTGCACTTACACAGAATATGGTAATTTTCATTGTTTTTCGCACATCAATTCAGCCAACTTACACAAGATTTACACAGGCTTTACCCAGTCCTTACGATGCATTGGCGTTTTTGTTATTTATCTGTTTGTTATTTATTTATTTTTTTAGGAGTGGGGATAGAGGAGCTTAAACCAGTAGGGTTGATATCGTCACTATGACAAATCGCTTTGGAAACAGACGCTGCAGCTTTTTGCTGATAGCGCATAAACCGCCTCATATCAGTGGCAACTCGCATCGGCATTAAGCCTTGTTTTTGCGCTTGCTTACGTGAATTATTGATGAGACTAATGACTTGTTTAATTTCTAACGATGTCACCGAATCTCGTGCCCCCTCAGCCATACCGTATATTGCTTCAGCAATAATCAACGGGTTAAAAGAATAACTACTGTCCACAGGCGGGATAGCCATATAGGTCTCATAATACGCATCCATCACTTTGCGATATTCAGTCAACGCCTGAGCTATGGCCTCACTGTCATCTTCGCTAAACCCATCTTGGTGTATCAATGTTAACAGCGGATAGTAAAGCGGCTCATCAGCATAACACGTCGCCTGATTTAACCCGTGAGAAGTAGCATTTTTTGCGACCGTTTGTTTGCCCTTTTTGGATTTAGGGCCGGTAGATAATTTGGCGTTATTACGATTGGCTAATAACTTTTCAGGACTGATGGTCGATAGCATCGGCTTTATTCTTCGAACTGTGTTCAAGTGAGTGCTCTCGTTGTTGTCTTACTTCGTCTGTCAGCTGCTGTATTTCTAAGTCTAGGCGTTTGAGCATGCGTTTTTTAATATCAACCGCATCTAAGCCTTTTTGTAGGTGTCGTAAGTTTTGGATATGGCGTGTAATAATGGTATCCAAATCATCAATCTTATCCATGCGCGCTAACATTGCTTTAGCCCGCAACGTACTCAACGTCATACCGCGTTTATCCATTATTTCTTCAAATCGTGCATACCGTTCAGGCTCATTGTCCTTGACATCATGACCTTGCAGAATTTGCTTTATCGTATGGGTGGTGGCTTCAACATAATCTTTATCGAGAAAATGGAGGGTCTTCACTAACTCTTCACCCATAGCATAACAAATGATTTCTTCTTTATCATTGTTATGTTGTTTTATCCAAAACAAACACTCCGCTATTTGCTCTATGAGCACAACAGACAATGCAGACGGGGTATCCATTTCATTGAGTAATGATTCAAACACAATATCAAACTGTGCTTGATGCTGCGGTTGTAACTTCACCGTTCTTAAGGTGGTGAGCTTTTGAAGCTTTTTGTTATTCGTCATGAGAAGACTGCTTATCAAGGTGTAATATCACACCGGGGTTTTTAAGGGGGTCGCCGATGAATTGGATGCCTTGGGATTCTAAGGCGTTTTTTATCTTAATTATATTTTGAAGATTAGCATTAGGTATTCCTTGCCCCATTTCATACCTTCTAATAGTAGTGCCACCGACACTGCTTATTTTTGATAATTCAGCTGCACTTATACCCAAAATAGCTCTAGCTGCTTTAATTTGCTCAACACTGATTGACATAATTCCACTAATGGAATAAAATATTCCATATTAAAGGTTTTTATATGAGTATTTATACATGATTGAAGAGCTTTTCACAAAACTAAATGGTGCCATGGCAAAAAATACCATTCGTGCTTATCGAAGTGACTATAACGATTATGCCAAATGGTGCCTAAGAGAGGGTGTTGAGCCATTAAATGAAAAGCCCCAACAAATGTATGCATATATCGAGAATTTAGCGCATACGTGCTGTACCGCGACAATTAATCGACGCATCGCATGTTTATCTTCTATTTTCAAATTTTTAGGACTCAAAGATACGACCAAGGATACGGATATTTATTTATTGATGAAGAAAATAAGACGTCAGAAGGGTTCAGCCCAAACACAAGCCGAGCCGTTAACAAAAGATTTGATTGATAAATTATGGGGCTTCTGTGGAATGGGCTTAAAACGTGATCGTAACCATATTTTATTATTGCTAGGTCATCAAACCATGCGTCGACGCTCTGAACTATGTCAATTCAGGTTTGAGGATATCAAGGTATTACCAGGACAGCGATACGGTATTCAATTACGCTTTAGTAAAACGGACCAAATGGGGCGAGGAAAAACACTGCCCATTACGAGTGAGTTATATGAGATGTTAAAACAGTGGCAAGCAAAGGTAGGCAATGGATTGATATTAAGGGGAATAATCAGAAATAAATTTATTACTGAATCACTAGCCCCATCGAGCGTGAATAGAATATTACAAGAGATACAAGCTAAGAGTGACATTCATACTGAAGTGAAACTGTCAGGGCATTCATTTCGGGTGGGAGGAGCATTAGATTTATTGATGCAAGGCACACCAATAGAAAAGATCATGTTACGAGGAGGATGGCATAGCGAATCTTCAGTGATTCGCTATTTACAATCTTGGGATATGATGGAGTAATAAATAAAGATAGTGGAAATATAACAATATTCTAAAATTTATAATTAAACTAAATAAGCTCAAAGTTAGCGCTATTCAACCGCACACAACAAATGCCGGTATATCCCTTTAAATTTAAGGACTTTCTGCGCCCAGCCCGCAGGAGACTGAAAAATGTCAATTTAAGTGCCGTTGAGACAGTGTGAACTGAGATAAAAAGCGATAAAACTCATGACCGGCACATGCAAAATGAGAAGGATAGCGATGGTTTACTCTCATATATAGGATTTGACCCGCAACTGACCCGTCGTGTCTATGTTGGAGCTTCCCTAACAGGTGTAATAGATTAATCAAATCAAGACAAAATGTCATAACAAACTGTGAACTTCGTTAGCTAAAGGCTGGCTGTTATTTCGCTTTAACTTGCTCTGTCATCATCAATGGTGATAAAGAGTTTTTTCTCTGAATATTGAAACGCTTGAAACCCATAGCGTTCATAAAAGAATTTTGCCCCATCTTTGATGTCAACGATAACAACAGAAAAGCGACACTGTCACTCGCCATAGACTTTAGCTTCCCTTTATCTAACATGCATAATCGTCACGTCTTTCGGACAGATAGCTTTAACTTCATCCAACAACTGACGCTTTACCCTCTTATCTAACGTCGACTCGAGCTCATAAGACCTGTCAAAGTGATTTTGAATTGCATTTTTCTAGCATTAGTGACTAAAACAATCTCTTTGGCACCGGCTTTCACACAATCATCAACAATATATCGAATCAGAGGCTTATCGACTAACGGTAACATCTCTTTAAAAATAGCTTTTGTTGCGGGTAATATGCGAGTTCCCAAGCCAGCAACCGGAATGACAACTTTCATAACAATCCGTAAACTATACTTAAAAAAATTAGCCCAAAAAAGGCTAGGCTTTTAAAACAATAATTACTTTGTATTTTGCCTATGGATTACATATCATTACCGAAAATATCTCTGGTATACACTTTATCTTCAACATCAAGTAATTCTTCAGCCATACGGTTTGAAACAATAACATCAGCTTTCGACTTAAAGGTGGACAAATCTTTTTCTACATGAGAATGAAAAAATTCAGTTTCCTCTAAAACTGGTTCATAAACGATTACCTCAATACCTTTGGCCTTAATACGTTTCATGATCCCTTGTATTGATGACGCCCTAAAGTTGTCTGATCCACTTTTCATAATCAAACGATATATACCAACAACTTTCGGACTCTTTGAAATAATTGAGTCAGCAACAAAATCTTTACGGGTTGTATTTGCATCAACGATAGCACTTATCAAAGAGTTGGGGACATCAGCATAATTAGCACGAAGCTGTTTAGTATCTTTTGGTAAACAATACCCGCCATAACCAAATGATGGATTATTGTAATGGCTACCAATACGTGGGTCTAATCCAACCCCTGCGATAATTTGGCCACAATTCAAGCCGTGCGACTCTGCGTAGGAATCAAGTTCATTAAAATAAGCAACTCGCATAGCTAGATAAGTATTAGAAAACAGCTTTATAGCTTCAGCTTCTGTGCTGTCAGTAAACAATACATCAATATTTTCTTTTTCAGCACCTTGAACTAATAACTGAGCAAATTTTTCTGCACGCGCACTTCTTTCACCAACAATGATTCTTGAAGGATTTAAATTGTCATGAAGTGCTGTACCTTCACGTAAGAATTCAGGCGAAAATATAATATTTGAAGTTGAGTACTTCTCTCTTACACTTTTAGTAAAACCAACTGGCACTGTAGATTTGATTACCATCACTGCTGAAGGGTTTATTGCCATTACATCTTTGATCACAACTTCTACAGATGATGTATTAAAATAATTTGTCTCAACATCATAATCGGTAGGAGTTGAGATGATGACATATTCAGCGTCTTCGTAAGCTAACTGCCTATCAAGAGTTGCCTTAAAATTTAGAACCTTACTAGTCAAAAATCTTTCGATTTCAGCATCAACTATTGGGGAGATTTTCATATTAAGCATATCAACTTTTTCAGCAATAATATCAACTGCTACTACTTCATGGTTTTGAGCCAGAAGCATTGAATTCGATAAACCTACGTAACCTGTACCAGCAACTGCAATTTTCATTAGTATCTATCTTCCAACTATATATTATTTAGGTTTAACTGCGTCACCAGAACCGCTACCAGTGACGGTCATCATGATATACTTAAAATACTGTTTCACAGTTAAGCTATCAATCATCTGCTTGTCCGTTTTGGCTAGCAATGAAGGCGTTGACATATCAATGTTTTGAACTTGAGCTAACCCAGTAACACCCGGCAAAACACCATAAACGCCTAAAGCATCGCGCTCTTTAATTAACTCTTCTTGGTTAAATAAATTTGGACGTGGACCAACCAGACTCATTTCACCTTTAACAACGTTAATCAACTGCGGTAGCTCATCAATCTTTGTTTTGCGTAGAAAGTTTCCTAACTTTGTAATTGACGCATTATTGGCTAAATGGCTTGCAACTGACTTTGTTTCAACAGACATTGTACGAAATTTGATCAGTCTAAATGCTTTTTTATTTTTCCCAACTCGAGTTTGGATAAAAATTGGGGAACCAGTATCGAATAAACCAATAATAATGAAAAAAAGCAAAATAGGCCAAAGAAGCAATAAACCTAGGAAGGCAGCAACAAAATCGATAAATCTAGTCATATTAAGAACACTCATTTTTTTTGCTTTAGAAAAGACATAGACTCTTCCATTGAATATGGAGGAGTCCAATCTAGAATTTCAAATAGATTCGACGAATTAACTTCGAGATTTCCAAACAGTTGTTCTATCATCTTTGTTTTTCCAAACAGTTTACCTGCAAATAGCATTAAAAATAGCGGTACTGGTAATTGGATTAAATTAGTTCCGATCCCTTTTGATATTGCATTAGTAAAATCTTTAATCGATACACGTTGAGAATCTGAAGGTAAGAATGTATGACCTGCTGCAGCTGGATGAGAAGAGCAGACCAGTATTAAATCAGCTAAATTTTGCACAGAAATAAAATCACGACTGTTGTTAATAGACCCAAAAGGCAAAACTGGTGTTTTTTGTATAAGTCTTACTAATGAACCAAAATTTCCAGGGGCATTTGGACCATAAACGAGAGGCGGTCTAATAATAACTAACTCCATTCCTGTCTTTTTAGAAATTGCTCTTAATCCTATCTCAGCATTATATTTTGATTGTGAAAAATAATTAAAAGGTTTGGGGATTGACTTAGGCGAAAAAGGCTCTTTAGCATTGCTGTATGAACCATTCACACCAATTGTACTAATAAAAACAAACCTTTTAACTCCGGAAATAGCGGCTAGTTTAGCTAAATGTAAAGTCGCTAAGTAGTTACATTCATGAAAATCATTATTATCAACTTTTAACTTATGCGCTAAACCAGCCAGATGCACGACTACATCAATTGACTCAAAAGCACCATCCCAATTAGTTTTCGAGTTTAAATCATCGATAAAAAAATGAGACTTACCATTAGCTTCATGATTATTTCTAACTACATTTCTAAAAGAAAAACTAGATAGACTCTGACCAATAAAACCTGAAGCACCAGTTAGAAGAATATTCATTTAATATATTTAATATAACCTTGAGAAATATGATGTATAAGGAGGCTAATACTCTTTAATTTCGGTAGTTTTAGCACATCACGGTACAAACTCCATTGATAACTTAATAGCTTAAATTTATTTTGCGTCATTCCAGAGTCAACTCTGTATTTAGCAAGTACCTCAGGAATACAAACTGCAAAATCTACTTTTTTTAATATCTTAAGCCATAAAGCAAAATCCTGCCTTTTTCTTATAGTTGGCATATATACTTTACCAATTTCATTTGTATCATAAACAACCGTTAAGCAACCTATACTATTCCTTTTTAATAACTCATCATAACTTACTTTTAACGGGCTATATACTTCTGCACCATCTAATTCACCTGAAAATTTCTGATAATAAGTAAAACAAAAATCTATATTATTATTCAGCATAAATTTAATTTGCTTTTCTAGCTTTGAAGGAAGCCATAGATCATCAGAGTCTAGAAAAGCAATATATCTTCCAGTCGAATTACCTATGGAAACATTTCGAGAAGCTCCTGCTCCAAGGTTTTCTTTATTTCTAAAAATAACTATTCTACTATCTTCTTTAGATTTTTCTAAAAGCCATTCATATGTTCCATCTAAAGAGCAATCATCTGTGACTAACCACTCCCAATTCGAATAACTTTGATTTAAAATTGAAGCATAAGTCTCTCCAATATATTTAATAGAATTGTAAGTTGCAGTTACAATAGATACTTTTATTTCCATATACTTCTCAGTTATAGTTAAAATAAATAAAAATTGATAAAAAAATAGAGAAGAATAAAATAATTATTCGATGAAATTACAAATCATACAAATTAGAAACTTTATGTATGTCCATTGTTTCACTCCATTGATACTCTCCTCGAATATCTTTAAATTTCAACTTGATAATCTCATATTCCTTTGTAGCATAATTAATAGCATCAATTATAGATTGCTCATCACTTCTATCAAAGATAAGTTTACCCAAACCATGCTTCAATAAGAAATCTTTATTTTCACCAACATTGCTTGATATAAAAACTTTACCATATGTCAAAAGAGTATACAGAATACCAGATTGAGTAGCATCCTTGTAGGGTAAAATAAAAACACATTCACGCGAGAGTAAATCTAATAATTCACTATGAGTTAAATAACTATCATTAATATAAATATTATCAAGCAAGCTTAACTTAGCTTTCAATGAATCTAATTTAGAAGACCATTTCCCATATATTTCTACAGGTTGTTCTCTTATATGAGTTAAAAACGTATCTACACCTTTATATTCCTCGACGCGCCCCCAAAATATTATTTTATATTCAAACGGCTTGCTAACATTTGAATTAACACTTAATGATAAATCGATAGGCAGCAAACCATGCTGAATCACTGACGCATCCTTGTGTGAGCCATAGTTCAATACAAAGTTAGCCTTGGTATAATTGCTAACAAACAGTATCTTAGATGATATTATCTTTATTACTTTATATGGAAAATAAACTTTATACCTATAACCATGAGGAACATCATTATGAAAAGTGAAAATCAACTTATCCCTAACAACTATAAAAAGTACTAATTCAAAAAATATAAATACATTCCAAATAAAATGTATCTTTTTGTAAGTATTTCTTTTTAAAAAAATATCCTTCAACATCAAAAAATAATTGTACAACCCATTAATTTTATTAGTAGAACTAGGAGAGATTAAATATTCGTGAAGAGTAACATTTTTAAAAGTTTTAAGTCTATTTATATACTCATAGTTACTATTGCATTTTGAAAAATAAAAATCTATGTGAACGGAATACCTTAACTCATTAATATAAAAAAAATCGTACGGTAACGAATACGAAGATGGATCTACAATTGCCACCCTATCTTTTAGCTGTTTTGTCATATTTAACCTTAATCAACAAATCAAAAATTAGCAAAACAAAAATACTATAAAAAGCACTAGCATTTATTAAGGGATGCTTCACGACAATAATAAATAAAAAAGTGTATAGCAAATACATAAAAGTTAATGAAAGCCTGAACCTTAATGTTACAGCTAAAATAAAATAAGAAAAAAAAGACTTAAGAAAGAGGCCTAAAATACCATAATATCCATAAAACCAGGACCACCAAGGATATAAAACATTTGCTCGGTATCCGTTACCTAAAAACCTAAATTCAAAAACAAATTCAGAATTATAAATAGCGATAGGGTTATCTACAGCCCAACCCATAGATACTATTTTCTCAGAAAACCAGCCTAAGAAAGGAAATAAAGATTTTTCGACCCCGTGTGAAATCTCTATAGCATACTCAGCAAGATAAAAAGAATATGCTTTATATCGAAATAAAGTTTCAAATATTTTGAACAACACTTCCTGTATATTTTCGCCACGCCCTTGAACGACTGTAATTCCAGATGCAATCAAAACTACAAGAAAAACAACAAGAAAAAACTTTAATACAATTTTATAATTAAAACAACGATTTATTATAAACAAAAATACTAAAGGAAAATAAATCAAAAAAATCAAATTGGAACGGGAAAGATAAAATAACATTATTGAAATAACGCCTAAAAAAAATATTAGACGAATTTTTATTGGGTACTTATACAGAACAGAAACAACAAATAGACAATTAAAAAGATTAGGAAGTAGCATATCTAAATAACCAGCACTAACAGAATTTAAAAGCCCTTCTCTATTATAACCATTCAATATTACTAAACTGAGATTTTTATATGTCCCATAAACTAGGTAAACGACTAATAAGACAAATACAAAGTAAAACTTACAAACAAAATCAAGATATTTTGTTCTAAAAACAGCATCTAATTGTAATATCTTTTTCTTATTAACTATAAAAAAAATAACAATAACAAACATAGTCATAAAGTAATCGACTGTACTTAACATTACTATGTTTATATTAATCAGTGCAGAAAACGGTAATATGTATAAAAAAATAACGGAAAAAACATACAATAAAAATGGTATGATGAATGGAGAAAGAGGTAATTTCTTACTAATATTTTTTGTAGTATGCTTAAGTACCTCCATATCTACCTAAATATCCTGACTGGTGGCAATGTAATTTTTATATTAGTAGCTCGCATCCCAATAATTTTTGCCTTATCCCCCATCAAAACACTATTTTCTTTATAACTCCCTTTAACAATACTATTCGCCGCAATAATACTATTTTCTAATATACACGTATTAGGTAAAATGGTTACTCTATTTGCTATCCAACAGTTATCACCTACAGTTACTATACCGGCACGACTTGCATGATTTGAATCGTTAGGATCATGCTCAAGAGACCATATATTTACTTGAGGAGCAATATCAACATTGACACCGATTTCAATCCCTCCTCCTCGTCCGTCAAGTATCGAGTCAAAATTGATATTAGTATTAGCACCTATCTTAACTCTTCTTATATCTAATATTTTTACACCTAACCCAATTGATGCCTGCTCACTTATCTTACCTCTAGAAAAAGCGGAATAAAAAAACATACGGAAACGTCTAGATGGTATTTTATTAAGTATGTGATTAATGAAATAAAATACACATCCTTTTAGAAATTCATTCATTCTAAAAAACCTTATTTTTATAAAAAACTAACACCTTTAATAAGTAACCTAAATATCCTGAGACCACACCAAAGTGTTTTATAGCTATTTCCCTATATTCTTTGTATCCCTCTAACCTGTTTCGGTCACTAACTCCACCATCTCTCTGAGTTGCTATAAACTTTTCCAACTTAATATAATTAGATGATTTCAAGCCTCTCATTAGCAGCTCTACATCCATACCGATACGATATTTAGTATCGAACAAACCGTATTTTTTATAGTAAGATTTTGTAACAAAAGAAGAACAATGACTAAAGGGTACGCTTATACACCAACTAATATTATTATCGTTTTTTACTTCCTTTCTTCCATTTACAGTAATCTTATTAGTATTACCAAAAAAGACATTTTCTGTTTTCTCATTTTCAATATAACTACTAACAATCGAACTAAATGAATCAGCTTCATAATAATCGTCAGCATTTATCAAGCCGATAATCTCACCCGAACAGCATCGTATCCCTTTATTGAAAGCATCACTTATCCCGGAGTCACCTTCACTCACCCAATAGTCAATACTATTATCATATTTCCTTAATATATTTAGAGTATTATCAGCGGAGCCACCATCAATAATTATATACTCCACGTTATCGTAATTTTGATTCAACACACTAAGAATAGTTTCCTCGATATGTTCTTGCCCGTTATACACTATTGTTACAATTGATACTAAAGGTTTACCGTCAACTGAAGACTTAAAGCTTCCAGATAATCTTAGCCCTCCTTCAGCTAATCTTTGTTTATTTTCCGGTAAGAAATTAATTGATTGATATTTATCATGACTTGATTTTTCAATAATAGGTATGTTTGTAGATAACAATTTAGTCGTGCTGTATTTCGAATTTCTAAAAAGTACGTTACTCATTTAACAAACCTCTATAGACCTCAATATATTTCTCTGCAACTACTTTACTATCAAATTTACTCACTACTTTCTTTCTAGCTTCAATACAAAGCTCACTATAAGATTCGTTATTAAGTACCCATTCAATACCGGCAGCTAAATCTTCAGTGTCTGAAGGTGCAGCAAGGTAACCATTAACTTTATGGTCAACAATATCAAGGAGCCCTGTATGGCGAAATGAAACTACAGGGGTACCACACGCCATTGACTCGCTAGCAGTCTGCCCAAAAGCCTCTTGTCGTGATGGAACAACCATAACATCAACACTACAATAAAGTGATATAAGACTTACATCATCATGCAAACTACCCACATAAATAACTTCACAATCAAAGACAGGTGGGTTTAATGGTCTGGTTGCACCGAAAACAACAAATGCAACATTTCTTGTATCAATATTTTTTAGTGTATCTATTAACTCACTAAAACCTTTTCTAGGGTCATTTGTAGATCCTATAGCGCCAAAAAGAATCAGTTTTTTGTTAGAAGGCAGGCCCCATAAACGTCTTGATAACAGCTTATCATGTCCTCTAAATAGTGTTGTATCTATTGGATTTGGTAAAGTTAAAACAGTTCTATTTTTTAACAACTGACTTTGTTCAGCACACCCCTGAAGCCATTTACTTACACCAATAACGGTTAAACTACTAACATTTGCAAAAGCGCGACTTTTTCTTTTTAAAATAACTCTACTTAAATCATGTGAGAATCTACTATTCAAAACAGGGCAATTACCACAATTGTCTTTGTATAAACCACAGTCATCATCATAATGACATCCACCAGTAAACATCCACATATCATGTAAAGACCATACAATCTTTGATTTTATTTTAGATAAATCCTCAAGCCTAAGCATTCCTGAGTTTATCCAATGTAAATGAACAATATCTGGGTTTAATTTATTTATTTGATTAACTAAATTCCCCGAGAACACCCAAGAAGTGCTAAATAAGGTTGCTGATTTATCTTTATAACGCTTAAGAGGTAATGAGTCTAAAGTTGGTCTCAATTTATTAAATGCTCTGTCAAATTTTGAGATTGGTCCTACTACTGAAAAATCGTCACTCATTTTGTTTTGAACTAACATGGTACTGTCAACATTTTTCATAAGTAAAGATTGATGTAGTCGATAAGCGGCTCTAGCTGCACCTCCACTTATATCCGTTGAATTAACAATCAAAACTCTCATTTAATGACATTCCTTTTAACTATAATTCTAGCAATTTTATTAACAACTCTTTTGAAATATGTTTTTCTTGTTAGCTTGTAAAATGATTTTATTCTCTCAAGTGCTACAACATTTTCAATCATACTATTTTCAAAATTAACATTTAAATTAGAGTTAAGTTTATTCGTATATGATTCACTAACGCCACAATGTATCCCAGAACCATCCAGGCCTATATTATTGACATACGTAGTAGTTGGATTTAGACATAACCCCCTATTCTTGAAAATACACGCGTACCAATAAATTGCCCATGTATTAATCTTATTTTCTTTATTTGCAAGAATTTGGCTCCAAAAATTCTCATAGCCATTTAAATTGAACTCTATAATTTCATCATTTGAAAAAGATTCGATCAACTTATCTGTGTTTTTCTCGAAGTGTTCCCAACGGTCACTCCAAGTCGACCAGCCCCAGCAATTCATTGTTCGCCATAAGAACGTATCAGGAAGACCTGAAACTTCTATTGGATAATTCCATCCACTAATATGCCAAACATCTTTTTTATCTGAATAAAATTCTAATGCTGAATTCATATATGTTAAAAAGTAAGGACTGGTAACTAAATCATCCTCAAGGACAATAACTCTTCCATATATTCCGACAATCTCAGACACCCCTGAGATAATTGAATTTGCCAAACCAACATTTCTAATTTGCTTTACAACTTTAACCTTCTTAAAGCCAGTTATGTTGCATATCAACTTTCTAACTTCATCGACTGATTCTCTTTTCGAGGAGTCCTTCGCTTCATCTGCATAAATAAATAATTCGCTTTCTAATGCAAGAATATTTTTTTGTAAAGCTTGTATTGTCTTTAATGTATGTTCGGGTCTATTGTAAACAAATAGTACTATAGGAGCTAAATCTTTCAAAATTGAATACCTAATTTTCTAAAAGGAAAAAGCAAAGCATTTGTATGTAAAACGAACGTTCTTCTAGACTTCCTATTAACTACGTTAAATAAATAACAAGCAAATATCTGAGATAACAACGTCGCTACTGCTGCGCCATATATTCCATACATAGGGATTAATACAAAATTTAATAATATATTTAAAATTGCACCAAAAAGTGTCCTATAGAGTGAGTATTTTTGTAGACCTTCTACAATAAACCACTTACTACTTGCTACTCCTAAAAAGACAAAAACTGATGACCAAATATGAATCATCAATACTTTTCCTGCTTGAACAAATTCTTTTCCATACAATAAATCAATCACCCAATCACTTAAAAAAGTCATTGGTATTGCAATAGCGATTGCCATCCATGCCATTAAGTCATAAAGTTTTTGTATACGTGAGTAATATAGTTCTTTAGATATCTTTTTTGCATTAATTATCGCTGGGAATAACGAAGATGAGATAACCACTGGAATAAAATACCACGCTTCACTTAATCTCACTGCAGCTGCATATTTACCAACTTCAACACTGCCAAGCATATGATTAATCATTATTTGATCCATTTTCATATACATTGAAACAACTAATCCACTTAAAATTAGAGGCCAACTATCATTCAACAATGATTTAGCCAAACCCTTATCAAAAGTCCAATCTAAGAAAGATAATTTATTTTTAACGTAATAATAAATCAAACCACTTGCCAAAACTAAACTATCGAATAGAATAACGAAAGCAAATGCTATTAAAGGGGCTTTGTTTAAAATTAAAATTACTTTTATTAATGAAGATAGTAAAAGAGATAATATATTAATATAAACCACATATTTACTTAATACTTTACTTTGGAAATAGAAGTCTATGATATTAAAGCTTTGAAATACCGTTGAAGATGCAATAATAAAAATAAGTAAATTTGTTTTGTAATCACTTGCTTGAAAAAATATTGATACCGCGAGTAAAAACAGCACAAAAATAGCACCAAAAAACTTTAGAACAAATGCTGTACCTAAAAGCTTATCCCTGTCCCCGCTACCTTTTACCAACTCCCTTATGACTATACCGTCTAACCCCAAAGTCGTAAAAGTTGCAAACAGCGCAACAAAACTTTGAGCATAACTAAATAAACCAAATTGCTCTGGGCCTAGGTATCTTGCAACCCAAATTCCAACAAAGAGACCGAGTGACATTCTTAATAATTTTTCACCAAGAAGCCACGAAGTGTTATTAAAGTACCTAACAACACCATAATTTTTTTTATACTTTTTGATGTTTCTGAATATTTCCATCGGGCTAATTTAGCCCCTAAATCTATTTTGATTATCAACAAACCATTGATAAGCAATAGTTAGACCACCTTCTAATGACATGGTGTATTCCCAACCCAAAGATTTTAGTCTGCTAACATCCATTAACTTGCGGGGAGCACCATCAGGTTTTGTAGTATCAAATTTAATTTCACCTTCAAAATCGACAACTCTAGCTATGGTATTAACCAGTTCTTGAATGCTACAATCAACTCCTGTTCCAACATTGATATGACTTAGCATCGGCTCAGTGTTTTCGCTATATATATTCTTTTGAAGATTCATGACGTAAATCGAAGCAGCAGCCATATCATCAACATATAAAAACTCACGCATCGGCTTACCGCTCCCCCATGCAGTAACCTCACTATCATTGTTCAGTTTTGCTTCATGAAAACGACGTATTAAGGCTGGTATCACGTGGCTATTATCTGGATGGAAATTATCATGAGGACCATAGAGGTTTGTTGGCATAACGCTCCTGTAATCTCGTCCATACTGACGATTGTAGCTTTCACATAGTTTTATTCCTGCTATTTTCGCAATTGCATAAGGCTCATTAGTTTCTTCTAATGTGCCAGTCAATAAGGCTGATTCAGCCATTGGCTGTTCGGCTAATTTAGGATAGATACATGATGATCCCAAGAATAGTAACTTTTGAATATTTGCTATATGAGCACTATGAATTATATTACATTCAATCATAAGGTTTTCATAAATAAAATCTGCAGGATATGTGTTATTGGCAATGATGCCTCCAACCTTCGCTGCGGCTAGGTAGACCTGATCTATTTTTTCTGCCCGAAAAAACTCAAGTACTGCTTGCTGATTGGTTAAATCTAGCTGTTTTCTTGAACGAGTAATGATTTCTATATCATTCTGATTAGCTAACTGTCGAACTATAGCCGAACCAACCATTCCATTATGTCCAGCAACAAATACCTTTTTTCTATTCATATTATTTCAAACCTTTTAACACGCTCAAGCTACGATGCACATTTTATCTCTTAGCTCTCAATAGTGACGGATATGTTATAGCCATGCTCTTTTAAAACCGCATATTGCTTAGCTTTATTCAGATCATTACTGACCATTTCAGCACACATTTCTTCAACTGTAATTTGTGGCACCCAACCTAGTTTTTCTTTTGCTTTAGTAGGGTCACCTAATAGTGTTTCAACTTCTGCAGGACGGAAATAACGAGGGTCAACTTTAACAATTATATCTCCTACGTTTAACGCAGGTGCATTATCACCGGTGACCGCTTTAACTGTTGCAATCTCATCAATGCCTACACCAGTAAACTCAAGCTCTATTCCAGCCTCTTTGGCTGACAGTGCTACAAATTCACGTACAGATATTTGCTTTCCTGTCGCAATGACGAAATCATCAGCTGAATCTTGCTGTAACATCATCCATTGCATGCGAACATAATCTTTAGCATGACCCCAATCACGTAATGCATCCATGTTGCCAAGGTATAAGCATTTTTCTAATCCTTGGGCAATGTTTGCAATTGCACGTGTTATTTTTCGAGTCACAAAGGTTTCCCCACGGCGTGGAGATTCATGATTAAATAATATGCCATTACAGGCATACATTCCATAAGACTCACGATAGTTCACAACTATCCAATAAGCATACATCTTCGCTACAGCATAAGGAGAACGAGGGTGAAATGGGGTTGTCTCTCTTTGTGGAATCTCTTGGACTTCACCATAAAGCTCAGATGTTGAAGCTTGATAAAATTTTGTTTTCTTTTCTAGCCCTAAAAAGCGAATCGCTTCTAACAAACGTAATGTCCCCATTGCATCAACATCTGCTGTATACTCAGGGCATTCAAACGAAACTGCCACGTGCGACTGTGCACCTAAGTTATATACTTCATCAGGTTGTACGTCTTTGATAATACGAGTTAGATTTGAAGAATCAGTTAAGTCACCGTAATGAAGAAAAAATTTTTGATTTTTTTCATGATTATCTTGATAAATATGGTCTACACGTTCAGTGTTTAAAGATGATGCACGGCGTTTAATACCATGTACTTCATACCCTTTATCAAGTAGAAACTCGGCTAAGTAAGAACCATCTTGTCCAGTTACCCCAGTAATTAATGCGACTTTATTCATTTTATTCCTCTTATATTTTACTTAGTACCAAACATAGTCTGCAAGCTACTTGGCAACTCTTCCATAATTATCTTCAAATCGTACGATATCATCTTCACCAAGATATGCACCTGATTGAACTTCAATCAGCTCTAATGGTAACTTACCTGGGTTTTCAAGTGCATGTACTACTCCAACTGGAATATATGTAGATTCATTTTCAGATAATATAAATGTTTTATCACCGTTAGTGACCTTTGCAGTACCCGATACCACTATCCAATGCTCAGCGCGATGATGATGCATTTGTACAGACAATTTCGCACCTGGCTTTACTGTGATACGTTTGACTTGATAACGTTCCCCATTATCAATTGAATCATACTTGCCCCAAGGGCGGTGTACTTCACGATGTGTCGAATACTCACTTCTATTTTCTTGTTTAAGCTGCTTTACGACTTTTTTTACATCCTGGCTATTATTTTTGTGAGCGACTAATAAGGCATCCTTTGAATCTACAATAATTAAATCCTGTAACCCGATAGTGGCAGTTAATCTGTCAGGTGAATATACATACGTATTTTGGGTATCAACGCTTATCACATCACCTTGATGCACATTGTTATATTCATCTTTATCTGATATGTCACTTAAGCTAGCCCAAGAGCCCACATCACTCCACTTTGCATCTAACGGAATTACTACCGCATTTTCCGTTTTTTCCATGACCGCATAATCAATAGAGTCATCAGGGCATTGTTCAAACAGCTCTTTTGAGATACGAATAAAATCCATATCAGTCGTTGCTTGTTGTATCGCTATTTCACAACTGGCATATATATCTGGACTGTTGAGTTTTAACTCGTTTAAGTAAGTTGATGCTTTAAACATAAACATACCACTGTTCCAAAGATAGTCACCTGAAGCTAAGTAACTTGTTGCTTTATCTAGGTCCGGCTTCTCAACAAATGCTTCAATATTAAAGTAATCAGACTCTTGTTGGCCTGTTTTAATATAACCATAACCGGTTTCAGGGGCATTGGGTACAACTCCAAATGTCACCAGCTTTCCTTTACTGGCAGCAGACTCTGCCGACGATATTATTCTTATAAATTCATCTTGATCTTTAATAACATGATCAGCTGCAAGCACCAGCAATATAGGATCTTGTCCTTTGGATATTGCATCAAATGCCGCTAAAGCAATCGCGGGCGCTGTATTTCGGCCAACAGGCTCAAGGATAATATTACTATCTGTAACATTGATATTTTGCAGCTCATCAGCAACTAAGAATCGAGTACTTTCATTACAAATAATATAGGGTGCGTCAGTCTTTAACCCATCCACACGTAATAAAGTGTCTTGTAGCATAGAATGTTCTGTAACAAGATTAATAAACTGTTTAGGAAAGTTACTGCGTGATATTGGCCACAAACGTGAGCCGGTTCCACCAGCCATGACGACTAATTGCATAGTTTACCTATTTAATATCCATTGAATGTAGTTTTGGGTGTAGGGATGGATCATGTCGTTGCTTAGGCAACGAGATAATTCAAACCAAGAAAGTGATGAATGTTGAGAGTCTGAAGACAAATCAGGAAGAATTGATACTTCGAAATAATAAGGCATATTGACATAGTGAGTGGAAATATCTTCATTAATAATACTATCTTTATAGAAATGGTCCCACATTCCCATTAGCTGCCAATCACTTACTTGAATATCAAGGCCTAATTCATCCTGTCCTATTCGCTGCATAGCATCCTGCCATGGCTCGTTCTTGTATATTCTTCCGCCTGGCGTAAAATAAAAGTCTTTTGCAGGTGGATTATTGCGCTTACCAAGCAATATTTTTCCTTGGTGAACAAGACATAAATCGATTGAGATAAGAGGCGCATGTTCAATGACATTGGCAAAGGTTTGTGTAGATAAATATTGTATCATATAAAATTTATATACCCTGAAGTTTACTTAGACTTTTCACAACACAATTATTCGCCTGTAAGTAATTATTTGCTTCAGCATAGCAACGTAGTTCTGGTGCATTACCTGATGGGCGCAAATGAACAATTCTTTCATCTGCTAATGTTATTCTTAAGCCATCTGTATCATCAACATTGGTAATCTTTATATTTTCAAATCCCAATGTTGCGAGTAATTTAACTGGATTAGCTTTACCTTCCGTTATAATAGTTTGGCTTTTATCTTTCGGAAAATTTTGTATACGATCACTGCAAGTGAAGCGTTGTGGCAATGCATTAACTAATGTTGAAATAACGTCTTTATCTGCAGCTGCAAGTAACATAATAACTGGGAGCATTGCATCCCGTGTTGGTAATGCTTTTAACACCCGACCATTTAATTGCACATCAGTGCCTAGCAGGAATCCACCATTTGCTTCAAAACCTGCAACTGAATTGAATCTCTTAGATAGTTCTGCAAACTCTGCGATAACATAAGGTGAGCCAATTTTAGTACGTTTTACATAATCAAATTTATTACTTAATTCAATCGCTGTATTACAACTAACCGGCACCGCAAGTGCCTCAATACTTAATGCATCAGCACATAACAAACCAAGAATGTCTCCACGTAACCAATTACCATTTTCATCAGAAACTAATGGACGATCACCGTCTCCATCAGTAGAGAAAACGACATCTAAATCATATTGATTCGACCATTTAATTGCTTTCTCTTTATCCTCTTGTGATACCGCTTCAGTATCAATCGGCACAAATTGGTCGCTTCGCCCTAATGAAATAACTTCAGCCCCTAGCTTTTCAAAAATACGGTAATAAATATCACGACCTGCGCTTGAGTGCTCATAAATTCCAATACGCTTACCGGTTAACCATGCATCATAAAATAACGAAGTATAACGTTTTATATAATCTTCCGTCGCTCTGTCATCACTGCTCAGTTCAGGTAAGTCTATGATTGGAGAAAACGATACTTCTTCGGTTAAGATTTCTATTTCGTCAGCTTTGCTAATCTCACCATCTGGACGATAAAACTTAAGGCCATTTCGGTCGAACGGAATATGACTGCCCGTGACCATAATTGCAGGAATACTATCTTTTATTGCAACATAAGCTAACGCTGGAGTGGGTACAACGCCGTAATAAACTGTCTGAATACCTAGCTGTTCTAGTGCTGCTGAACACGCTTTTGCCATATTATAACTACTAGGACGATTATCTATCGCTATCGCTACGGTTTGGAAGCTATAGTGACGTTGAATACATTGTGTAAACGCGACAGTGAAGGCAGCACAAACATTAGGTGTGAATTGCGTTACTAATCCACGAGCACCACTGGTTCCAAAAGTAACACCACTTTCTTTTAATACAGTAGCAGTCTCTAGCTTTGAATTTATAGACAAATTAATACCTTATTACTAACTTTAACTCGCTTTAATTCAATCACCGCAGCTAACTGCTAAAGTGCATAAAAACCAGTTAATCTTTATAAACTAATGAGATTAAACGACATCTAATAACCGATAATGCCCACTATCGCGGGTTAACATTATTCACCATTACCGAGTCGTTCATCTTACGTTGCTAAAACGTTTTTAGCACGTTTATCAGACAACGAGCTTAACGATGCACCTGACTCTGTAACTCTTTTATCTCTTGTTTGAGCAGTTCGTACTCTGCGACTTTGTGCTTTAAAAACTGCGCGGTGATATCGCTTTTTTCTATTAAACCCGAAGGCGTTAAATAATAAGCGTAGCCTTTTTTGTGATCGGATTTCACAAAGTTTTCAATTTTCACCAACCCTTTATCCACGAGCGCTTTTAAACAAAAATTGACACTGCCTAAGCTCACGCCCAGCGCTTTGGCCAGCTCACGTTGTGATGCTTTGGGATTTTGTTCGATTGCCTGTAGCACTCTAAAGCGAACTACATCTCGTTGTCTTGGCGACATAAATGCTCTATGAATAATGAAAAAAAGGGGGTTAACAATACAGTTATTTTCTTTCAGGTAGGCTACCGCAAGGAATGCAGTATATTGGCAAGCTTCCTTGTGATGTTGCATTCCTTTTTAGCGTGAACAAGTGCACTTATTTGATAATCATTATCAAAAATATTGTTAGTGCGTTCACGCCATGAACAATAGCAAATATTCATGTTTTGAACAAGTTATATTTTTGATATAACGGCGTTTTCAATGAATACGGCCATTTACATATCAGATTGATTTATGGTGTTTTGTTCACGGCGCGAACAATAGCAAAGTCTTTGATACACCACAATAAGAAAAAGTCTTAGATAGACCCTTCTTATTGGGTGGATGCATCATCAATGTGATGGGATTTTGAGAGGGGTTACTCAGCTGGGTGTGCTTTACCAGTGAAGTGGCGTACTAATACGATCAGGACACCTAACATGCCGCCTAAAAGCGTGCCTAACACAGCAATTAATGCGCGTTTTGGCTTGGCTTTGAGTTCTGGCACCACAGCCGGATCAACAGTCTTAAAAATATATTCAGGACTTGCATTGGCCAACATGATAGTTTGGGTTTGCGATTGGATCAGTTCAAATAAGCTCGAACGCATTTCTGATAATGACGTGTTATTAATTTCTGACTGTAAATACGCAATAGAACGCTCAGCCTGTTCAATATCTTTTAGCTTGAGTAATTTGTTGAGATCTTCAACTAACCACGTGACCCATTGAGCAGCGATATACGGCGATTGATGCTCAATGGCTAAGGTCACAAACGACGTGTCTTTATCTTGAGATATACTCAAGATCTGTTTAAACACAAGATGAGCCTCTTGCACACTGGGCTTAGGCTGTCTTGGTGCTGTGACTTCGCGTAACCATTGCCTGGTTTGTGCGTCATAAATCTCTTCATCATACACCAAGGTGTTATCACCCGCTTGCCACTTATCGACGGCCATCAACGCTGGCAATACCCCTGGACGATTTTCCATGAAGCTGTCTAAAAAAGCGCGTGATTGAATATACTCTATGGCTAAGGAGGTTTTGTTCATTCCGCCGCCACCGAGATTCACCCCCGCTAATGAGGCCAGTCCACCAAATCGACTGGCTAAAGACGAAGCACTATCACCGGCCTGTACTGGGGCGAGTAATGCCTCAGAGCGGTAGATATTAGGCTGCATGAGGGCATAAACGACCGCCAGCACAGCAAATACAGATGTCACACCGATGATGAGCACCTTACCTGCCCATATGGTCGTAAAGAGTTCTTTTAAATCAATCTCATCATCATGAGCAACAGGTTCAGGTATGTGATTATTCGACATGATAACTCCTATAGACCACGAATAGCAGCAACTGCCACAGCACTGTTATAGATAATTTGCGTGACTTGTTGCCATAAGCCTAACCCGTCACGTAAGTTCACATCTAATGGCACCACAATGGTATCCCCGGCTTGAATATCGCTATTAGTGTAGCTAAACCAGCTGTTTGGTGTGACAACACGTCCATCAGCACGGATAACATATATTCCTGATTCATCTGCAAATTGTGTCGTGCCTCCGGCAAGCGCTAAATAATCTGACAATGATAAGTCACCATTAAATACATGGGCTGAGTTCATTTGTACTTCACCTAAGATTTGGACGGTTGCCGGTTTACGCGGTACAAATAATTTATCATTCGGGAATACTTCAATCGGGCTGTTTTGACCACTGACTTGCGCGGTTAAATCAATTGCAACACGCCCTAATCCATCCATATCATCCCCTTGAATGAGATTGGCGATCTTATCCTTATCTGGTGATGCTGTCTGTACACCTAATGTCGCTGACATGGCTTTGGCTGCTAACGCAATTTCAATTTGTTTTTCTAAGACTTTTTCCAAACGCGCCAACTCTTCGACGTTTTTATCTTTCACCGAGTCACGCATAAATACCGCCGCACCAGGATAAGCCAAATGTGTAAAACCGCCTGCTCGTTCAATCACACTGCGTAACGATTCACCGTCTTTGACCAAGTAACGACCAGGAAAGACAAACTCACCGCCTAACTCAATATACTGGTCTTCGTACCATTGCGGGATCCGGCGAACCTGGATCACATCCTTAGCTTGTAGCTTCGTTTTTGGATCACTCAATTCAGCGCCTAAGTTCACCTGATAAGTGTTACGACTCGCTATCGAGCTCTTATCGGTGAAGAAACGAGAGATCTCTATTTCCTCTAAGTACGCAGATTCGGTTAAACCACCGGCAGCTAACACAATCTCTGGGATCGTCATGTCTTTAGAATACGGATAGGTACCAGGAAAGCGCACTTCACCGGAGATAGTGATCAGCTGATTTTCTAACTCTTTAGTGGCTTGATCGGCTAATTGTGACATGACTGGCGCAAGTGTGTCTGCTCGGTCTTGGTCTTTTCCAAACACATATAACTGGTCTTCTGCTTGAAGTGATGTCGCTAATAACGCATCATCCGATAAGTTCAGTGTCACCACTTCCACATCACGCTGCGCATTACGACGAATAATGACCGCATACTCTTCTTCTGCTGTCAGGGTTAAGTTACCCGCCGCTTGGAGTAATTGCTTCACACTCATGCCTTGCATCAATGGGTAGCTACCAGGCTGTTTCACCGGTCCCACGACACTGACTACTTTAGCCGGCTCATTTAACATCGTTTGACCACGAAGACGCGCAATATCGTCAGCGATGAGAGCATCTCGTTCACCGTCATTGGCAAATACGACCACTTTATCACGTGGGGCTAATGCAACTGTTTGACCAGCAAATACATCTCTCAGTGCAAACTGTTCAAAATAAATTTCACGATTGACCGGTGTTTCACGACGGATCAGGGCATAACTTAAATCCACATTAGGCAGTACATCTTTGATATCCGCTAAGATATCGCCTACGTGCATACCGTCATTGAATGCATAGTTACCTGGACGATACACATGGCCTGCCACAGTGACAACATCTTCTAAGCTATCTAAAATAGAAAATACACGTACCAGATCGCCATTATTTAAGCTGCGTTGAAGATTTGCGCTGTCACTTAAGTCCAGATCCAGGATGGTTCGTTGTCCTGTCGTATCAATCCGGTTCACTTTGGTTGCGGGTAAATAAGTCGTCGGTAAGAAACCGCCGCTGAGCTGCACAAGATCGGCAAAGGTCGTTTCTTCTTTGAGTTCAAAAATCGCGCTGCGTTTCACTTCACCGCCAATCCCCACAGTTTTACCTACCGGCGGCACAAAAATCACATCACCCGGTAATACGCGCACATCATCGCTCGTATCGCCCTTTAACAGTAAGTCATATAAATCAAACGTCGAGACCAACTGCCCGTTACGCTTTAATTGGATATTACGTAATGAACCGGTCTTTTTGATCCCGCCACTGACAAATAAGGCATTAGTGATCGTCGATAATGAGCTCACGGTGTATGAACCTGGACGGTTTGCTTCACCTAAAATGAAAATACGCACTGAGCGTAATTCACCCAATGTAGTTAAGACACTTAGCCCAATTGCCCGTTGTTTCACTTCTTCTTTCATCATGGCTTTGAGCTCTTGGAACGATAAGCCCGCCACATGAATTGGCCCTAACTCAGGGACATTAATTTTGCCTTCACGATCAACGACAACCGTTAACTGTGAGTTCGTTTTACCGTATAGGTTTAGGTTGATGTTATCGCCAGGTCCTACGATATATTCACCCGGAACAGGAATATCTGTAGCAGGGGCAAACGTCGTCGGCGCACCCGCAAATAGATCATACCCAAACATCTGCAGATCCATCTGGGTATTACGCGATTCTTTCGTGTCTGCGGTAGTTTCTTTGGCCGCTTCTTCCACAATATCTTCTTCAACCGTTTCGGCGCTATCGGGGGCGGTGGGAATGACAACATTGGGATTAGAAATTTGTGCAGGGGCACCACCGGCGCCTTGAATGGCATTTAAATCCACACCGTACTGCTTCGCTAACGCGGCTTGCTGAGCTTTAGGCAGAGACTGAAACATCTTCAGCTGCTCAGCAGTAGGTTGCTGTGCGTGCAGTTGAAATGCAATCAAACTCACACCTGTTACTAATAACGTGGTGATCCGACGAGATAATGTATTCAAAGTTAACTCCATTTCCATGGCTAATTTAGCCTCTTTAATTCTAAATGTTGATTCATATATACTAACCACTGCGCTATGCGCACTGGCCTAAAATCTTTATCGTATTGTAGTTCAACACGATGGGAAGGCTGACTCTCACATCGCTGTGACGCGGTAAAACTCAACCGTGTTAATGCACTGCATCGGTAAGCGGCATAATTTAGCTGACCGACCGTCACTTGGCGAAGTACACTCGCCTCGTCAACAGACTCAGATGCAGATACATCATTAAATTGCATATTCAAGGGCCGCTGGGCCAGTCGGTCAATACTCATGATCCCATCTTGAGTAAAGCGAAGTCTATCGCCATTATCTGACTCGAACTGGTAATAAGCGACCTGATTATCTTGAGTGCCTCCGGTAGCATGAGTCCCATCAACGGTTGGGGTAATATAGCGTACCTGACCGGTCACTTCATAACCCCCCACGACTAATAGCCAAGTGTTGGCTTTATCTGATGTATAAAACTGTCGCTGCCGTGAAGACTCTCTTTTACGCGTTAACGACTTAAATGCAGCGCGCTGCGACCACCAAGTATTTGACGCGCCGTATGGTAGCATATAACCACCCGTATTTTCTATTTGATTTATGTGACTGTTAAAATCAATATGCCGAGTATAGCTGTTCGTCTTAGCTAAGGCAGTATCTAGGGGAATGGATAAATATAATCCATGATCCGAAAAGCGTTGACCATCATGGTGGGTGCGACTGCCCCAGATCCCAAATTGCCAACCATTGTCAAACGTCCGTCTTAATTCAAATTTTGTGCCTGTATCTTGTCCGACAAAACGGCCTGCATGCAGTGCTACATCAATATCATAAAACGGTGTTCCCCAAAACACACTCCCGAGTGCAGTAAACGCATCTGGATCGTTATCGATATGAGTAGTTAAATGTTCATCATCAGACAGTGATAGCAGTCCATCGATTTTTCGGGCGGTTAATTGGGCCAGCGAGATCCCATAAGCTAGACGTGTCTGCCATGGTTGGTATAAAACATCGACTCCAACCCCTGCCCAATTATCCGCTAAATATCCACCATTAACTTGGTAATGTAAATTAGCTTGATGGCCAAACTGCGTGACCACCGCCGTATCATGGTATTGGAGCATAAGTTGCGGAATATGAATATTTTGGGCTTGGGTACGTGCTAAGCGCGGGTTGATATCATTGATCGTAAATGCGCTGTCACTGGTGTTATCTTCTGCGATATCTAGATTCATTTGCCCGAATACAGACCAGTTCACATCGAACTGCCATTGCATCGCTCCATGGGCTTGTAAAAGATGATGAATGGGAGATGCTTGTTCGCCTAACCATCCTTGATGTTCTAATGACACTCGCCATTGTGGTGATGCTATTTGCCAATGAGCATCTAACTGCACCAAATCATTCATTGTTAAAGGATGAACCCGTTGCGAGTCACTAAAATCTTTGAACAACTCATTTCGGGTGATATCTTTATGCACCCGCATCATCGGTTTAGCATCGGTATGGATCACATAATCCACACTGCCAATATCCAACGGGAGTACGTGGGTCAACGCCGAATGAGCTTGGCTAATGGCATCAGGCCAATATGGATAGGCACTTTGACTCACCCCGATTAATAATCTATCCGAAGGCGACTTCACATTACTGTTATTCTGACTTTCAGTGGCAGTGGCGTTAGTACTAGTCTCATTATCGGTCTCAGACACTACCCCATGTAAACGCATATCTAAATTTTCAAATGTCTTGGTCAAATCCACCGACGTTTCAGAAACAACCGTATCCGGTGTCGTGGGTGCCTTATACCTGGCCGGCGAGCGTTGACTATCTAAAGTCGCCTTTATCGATAAGCCCCAATGCTGATTGTCGCCGATACTCACACCGAGCTCTATACCGGGTTGAAACTCCCACCGACTAGACAACATAAATTTGGCTGGACGTGCTTGTAGGCGAACTGACGATAGCGGTAATGCATCACTGTTGTGAGACTGTGCATCTTGCTGGTACCATGATCGCTCAACCAGCAAACGCCCTTGATCATGATAACTAGCTTGAAATGTAAGTGGGTATCGAGGATGTGTGTACCCAATACTGCTATAAATATGAGTATCAGCACCTGCTTCAAACTGCCACTGTTTATGATACCAAGATGCTACGGCAAAAGGCGTTTTCAGGTTCGCTTGATTAGTAAAATCACGCATTCCTAAATGAATGGCAGGTAAATAACCTTGTGCATCACGTACCTTCACTAATGCATCAAATCGAAATGACGCAAAACGCTCTGGGTGATTGAGCTGCACATAGTTTGCCCCCATCATCATCCACGGGGTGACTTGATAAGCAAGATCAGCGTGTTGACCAATATTATCTTGAGTCAGGCTAAAGGAAAATTGACCATCAATGGGGACATCGGCGACCGGCTCGTAAATATTAGTCGCGTGGACACGAGGGATCATCGTATGAAAAGCCCATGCACAAAGCACGATCATGAACCACCACTTTGCCTTGGCAAGCTTGGCAAATGACACGCTCAATAATGAAAAAGGGCTTAACGACAACACAATATACTTATTCTTGGTACAGC
Organism: Glaciecola sp. HTCC2999; assembly: GCF_000155775.1. Classification (GTDB taxonomy): domain Bacteria; phylum Pseudomonadota; class Gammaproteobacteria; order Enterobacterales; family Alteromonadaceae; genus Opacimonas. Next base: position 20,138 of record NZ_DS989812.1, on the reverse strand, counting down.
TAGACAATATGACGCACATTATACCGATGAAATGGGTGACTACAATGAGAACATCGCTGATCCTTCTAAGCCATTTTCTTAGATCAAAGATAATAGTGGCGCTATCATCCAGCGTTAACGCCTAGCCTAATCCTTTTTGGTAAATTGGCTATTGTCTACGACTAATTCCACCGGCTTATTGAGCAAGTGGATCAGTAATATTGCTCGATTTTCACCTTTGGGCTCTTGGTAAATCGCGGGGATATTTTGATATTGAGGATGTTGTAACATGACATTATCCCCTTTGGTTGGCAATGCGCTATCGAGTTTATCCACCGTATCACACTGCACAAACACATCAATCAACGCTTGAGAGACTTTTTGATAATCCTTTCCCTGTTTCACAAACCCGATTACTCCTCGAGTGGAGCGCACCGAGGTAAAATTATGGACATCGTGATCAAGTTGAGCAAAAACATAGTTTGGGAATAATGCTTCTTCGACAGTCTGACGCTTACCGCGCAGGACTTTGGTGATATTCGCTTTGGGATAAAATGCGTCGATACCTTGATTGGCTAAGTGCATTACGGCACGGCCTTCTTCTTTGGCTTTACAATAGAGTAAGTACCATACTTTTCCTTGAGGGCCCGAAAAAAGCGATGAAGATGTATCAGACATGAGAAAAGCCTTCTAAGAAAATTTGGCAGGGGCGGAGGGATTCGAACCCCCAACCATCGGTTTTGGAGACCGCTGTTCTACCAATTGGAACTACGCCCCTGCAACAAACGCTGAGCATTATACAAGGCTTTACCTAAAGGTAAAGAAAAAACACTTATGCGCTATGATGGAGGACTTGTTCCCACATCTGGTTGATGATCGTGCATAGCCTTAAATAACTGGCGACTTGTTGCTGGACATAGGCTAGATCGGTATCAGTTAACTGGGCATATGCTTCGATAAACGCATGGTGTGCACTGGCAGAAATTTGGTTAATCGTTATACACATCGCCACATCAAAATACCGAGGACCTATCCCCGCATACTCCCAATCGATACAGCGTTTATCTGTTCGTACATGTGCCGCATGCAAATCATTATGACATAGCACCCAAGGTTCATCTTGATTGGTTGTCGATTGAATATCTGTGCGTAGCATGGATAGTGCGTCAGTGAAGCGCTTGGCTTGAGCCGGTGTAAGCTGCGCTAATAAATAATCAGCCTGTTTAAATGGATCAAGCCATCTTATATTATCGCCATCACCCTCGCCATCCTCACCATTACTCTGGACATCGACTGCGCGGACTTGATGTAAGTTAACCAGCGCCTGGGTCAAAATATGGATCGTTTCGTTTTGAACCTTATCGATTGTTATGTTTTGGATAGAGCCATTCTGGATAGTGCTGTTATGGATAGTGCTGTTATGGTTAGCACTGTGATGGGATAAGCTGTTGGCTCCCTCTTCACCCTTTACAACAGGCAGTGCCTGCGCAGGCAGGTACGCTTCTATCCACACGGCTTTATGAGCGTCAAAATATAATGGTTCTGCCGCTAAACCTAGCTGGAAGAGAATGCGTTGTAATTGAAATGTCGAGGCATGAGAAAACGCTTGAGCATCATGTGTGATGAATTGCTTATACACTAACTTTACATCACCAAAAGCCACTATCCAGACACCATGAGTCCCATCACAACGTGCTACCTGCACAGTGCGCTGTGTAACTGATTCACCGACATACGTAGATGCAACATCGCGTAAGATCGCCATCGCCTCATCATTGAATGTTAAGTGATCGGTGTGTGATGTCGCCATACCGCTTATGTCCTTTGCGTGATTAATCCGCGCCATTCACGCCATCCGTACAATGAAAACACAAAATAAATGACAAATAACCCAGCACTCATATACAGCCCAGATAAACTGTATAGCACAACCGCCGAGGCATTAATCGCCATCCAGTAAAACCAGTTTTCATACACTTTATGCGCGACCATGACGGTCGCCATAACACTAAAGACACTCACCACAATATCCAGTATGCCAATCAACATTGCTTGATTGAAAGTGTCACCAATCGTTTCTACCGTCCCAGCTATCAACACTGCGCTAATCAATAACCCCATACTGATCAGTGTGAGATGGAAGGTTGGATGACGTGTATGTATGCTCGTGGAAGGGTTAACGACCTTATCTGTAGGCTGGCGCCATTGCCAATAACCATAACCGGTCATCACCATATAATAAAGATTGAGCAGCATACTAAATGATAATGCAGCTTCAAAAAATACAATGGTAAAAAGCGCCGTCGAAACAAACGCAAAGGCCCAGCACGCGATATGTTCGCGCGCCACTAAGACCATATAAGCCAGTGCACAAATGACGGCACCGACTTCTAGTAAATTAAAAAGCATAGCTCACTTGCACGCCACTTTGACGACCGTACCCAAACTGAACGTACGGCTCTGGTGTTTCATAATAGTCACGAGGATCATTACTAAAGCCACCAAACCCGCGCAGATAATACACCTTATCCGTGACATTATTCACAAACGCACTCACCGTCCAGCCATCAAAACCGCCCGACAATGGTACGGTAATAGACGTGTTTAATAGACCAAAGCCTGGGTTAATTTCATCATGACCATCCGAGAAACGATGCGCGCTTTTAGCCTCAAGTGAAACATGCCATAAAACGTTATCGGCAATGACCGTATTGATGAATGCTTGGCCAGAAAATGTTGGCGCTTGTGCTTGATCCTGCTTAGCTACCGTCAGGCCATCACTGCGTGTAAACCCTTTGAACGTGGCATCGAGATAGCCTAAATTCACACCAACATCGACACGCTCGCTTAACTGCCATGCTAACTCAGCTTCAACGCCTTGGTTGATCCCCGTATCAGCATTATCCACGATATCAATAAATTCAACCGCACCGCCATCTTGAGCAAAGGTCGCAAAATCACTGACATGGGTGTTTTCACGAGTCATGTAAAACAGGGCTAAACGAAGGTTGCCAGCATTGTCGGCAAAGCGCGATTTCACACCCGCCTCATAATGCCAGTTGTACTCAGCTTCATAAATACGCTGTGCATCAGGCACTCGCTCATCGGCATTAAACCCACCTGCTTTGTAACCACGTGCAACAAATGCATAAACGGTGTGGCCGCTGACG
>NZ_DS989812.1:12419-16939 GCF_000155775.1 Glaciecola sp. HTCC2999 | reverse complement strand
CATTGACATGCCTGGTAACTTATCCAGCGGGTAAGTGATTTGGCCGTATATTGCAGTGGACGTCGGAACATATTGAGATGTAAAATCTGAGTCTTCGTAGGTATATTCACGCACTAAATAATCTGTAGATTGTTTATGTAACAGGCCACCCACCCATTGAATAGCGTTGTTAGCAGTCTGGCTCGAGCGTGCTTGAAACTCCAGTGCATCGGTATCACGCTCACGGAAGTAATAATCAGTTGAGGAATATTCCCAGGGATGAAAGCCCACAAACGTCCAATCTTCATCATAGCCATACGTGCTATCAGAGCGAGTGGCGCTGCCTTGGACGCGCCATTGTCCCCAATCAGTGATTTGGGTTAAACCAAACCCCATGACGGTCGCTTCGGTATTATCTACACCCGGCTCATCAGATAACGTCACATTATCATTATCTAATGAAAAAGCATCATAGCCATTTTGCGCATCCACATATAGGATTTGTGCATCTAACGTTAAGGTATCCGTCAATGCCACATCACCGCGCAAACGCACGCTGGTTTCATCAATATTACTGGTATCATCACGACCTAAATGTGCATTTTTCACAAACCCATCCGAGGTATTTTTTGCCACCGCCGCACGCAGGCCTAAACCATTATCGAGTCGCAGGCCATAAGCGCCGTTAACGGCAAATGTGTTTTGGGTCGCTGCTTTGACACTAAAAGTACCGCTAGGCATGTCTGTTGGACCATTGGAAACGATATTCACCACCCCAGCTAAGCCTGAGGTACCAAATACGGTGGCTTGCGGACCCCGTAAAATTTCAACTTGAGCCACATCCAGTAAGGTCGCAATACCGCCTAAGCCAGAGACATCCATGCCATCTAACACCAAACCCACGGACGGGTTTAGCGGCTCACCAAACTGGCTACGCTCACCAATCCCGCGAATTTGAATATATTTTCCGCGTGAAGCACCTGAAGTGAAATTAACATTGGGTGCCATGTTTAACAGGCCATCAATATGGTTGACATGACGTTGCTGGACCGCCTTAGCAGAGATGATCGTTGCCGACTGGGCAATTTGGTCAAGGGATAATTGGCTGTAATCACCAAAGACGTTGATTACTTCGACATCCGTGCTCGCATTCGAGGCATTGATGGTATCTGAGGCATCAGGAACTTTAGAGACATCGGCGACATTTTGAGCCAACGCAGACGTGGCAACTATAGTTAAGGTAGTACTGAATAAAATAGCCTGAGCTAACGCATGGTATTTCATAAGAAGATCCTTTTTATAAGTGATAAAAAAGATCCGGTATGGGCAGGTGAGTGTTTCCATTCCCTACGCCGGCATTATCCGGATCAGGTAAAAGGGTTTCTGTCGATCTCAGCCCGACAACACATGATGTGTCTCAAGCACCCCTTGGACGCTGCGAATAATACTGGCTACTCACCTATTTAGCAAGCCTTATACAGGAATGGATAACTTAAATGCCACATAACCGTCTTTACCAAATTGCTTAGCAACATATGGTTTAACTCCACTATAGCATTCAATTAACCAATCGTTGCGCGCGCATACTTCTTTAACAATGTCTAATCCAAGTCCAGAGCCTTGAATATGTTGGGCATTAATACGCACAAACTTCGTAAAGATCTGCTCACATTGCTGTGCTGTAAGACCGTCATGGGCATTGTCAATATTCACCACCAGATAACGTTGTGGATCTTCACCATCACCCACTTCTAAGTTCAAGTAGAGCTCTACCCATTCAAACGCATCGGTATATTTGCATGCATTGGTTAACATATTTTCTAGTACCATCTCTAACGATAAGTGATCATAACTCGTCGTGACGGTTTGAACATGGCTTTCAATATGTAAAAACTGGATATTTTTTTGTGCGAACTGCGCTTTAAATGGACTCACAATTTGTTTTATGTGTGCCACAATATCTTGTGGTTGCGGGTTGAGCGATAGTCGTTGAGCGGTCTTTACTTCTAAGATGTGCTTAACTAAATTCGTCATCTTCTTTAGTTGTCGATCAATCGTTACCACATGAGTAGTCTGCTCGTCATTCCCCTCCCCTTTTTGTAGTTGCTGATTCGCTAAGCTAATGAGCGTAAGGGGAGTATTTAGTTCATGAGAAATATGTTCAAGCATATCTGATTGAGTTTTCAGATTGTGGGTCAATTTGCTATTGGCTGCGATTAAATTACGTTGTTTACGCTGGATTACGCTATATAACTTATTAAAGTAAAAAATCGCACCTAATCCTAATAGCATCAGCACGAGCATCAGCTGCCAATTGATCTGTTTTAACCCAAAACCAAACTCACTTTGCAAAATAATATCGCGACCTAATAACTGATAGGTTTGCTGCTCTTGAATAGCGATCTCATACCATTGTGGCGCCAGACGTTTACCAAACCAAATAGCTTCACCTTGTTCAGTTTGTAACTGTATTCGCAATGCATCATTACCAATGAAATTCGCTAGAAAATTCCTAAAATCATCTAACTCAATTAATAAGGTAGTGATATGTTGCGGATATACCTTGTCGTTAAAAAGCCTTTCTCCAATCGCTTGATTGATCGATATGGCAGAGCCGCCTCCAAATAAATCAAATGGCCGAGTGACAGTTTGATGTAGCGCAGTCGGCGCTTTTAAGAGTCGCACAAAGTCATCTTTATATTCTCGATTAAATAATGGATCGAGTAATTTTAGCGACAAAATATCTAAGCCAATGATCGGCTTAGTTTGAGGTGTTAATGGATAGATGAAATTAGTAATAACATTAATACTTTGTGGTCTATATGGTATCAATTCAATTTCACCATTTTCCCTGATCCGGATCTGTTTCAACATGAAACGAGGTGATAACAATGGCTCCAGCTCTTCTTGGGAGTATGCCGACGCCATTGAAATTGAGTGAATATAAGGTAATTGTTGGGCAACAAGCGTGCTAAAACGACGTTTATCCAAGATACTTGGACTCGGTGTTTGACTAATAAATCACTAAAGTTAGTTAATGATGTGATCGTTTGATTATTTACTCTGCGATGATGTTTGCTACACAAGGTATTTTGTCTGATTTACCTTAAGTAACCGATAATCATTGTATAGACTCGATAAACATAAGCCTATCAACAAGAGGATAATTGATAAGCCGCGTAAGTATTTGAGGCGGGCAATATATGCCTGACTAGGAGGTTGTCTTTTCATACCGATTTTTGTGCTATATTTATCTTATCAACAAACAGTAGTTAATATTGAATTGTAATGAAATCTTTTAAACGCCAAATAAATCTGGTGTTAAACACAGAAGCACATTTGGCTATTCTTCATGAGCAATGTCATGAACTGGTCCAGTTTAACACACAAGCTGGATCCAAGGATAAATTGATCCTGTGGATCACCGAACAGCCAGTAACACCGCTACCAGGCTTTAAACATATCGCCCCAAAACATGCCCGCCAAATATTAGGACAAGAGTATGCCTTAGTTGTTTATGACATCAGTTTAGGGATCAGGGCTAATACACTCTATAGTGTGATGGGCTGTATTCACCTAGGTGGACGTTTAATCTTGCTCACGCCTTACACCGATATTTCGTTACTGCCATCAGCACTACCACAATCATTTGATACAGACATACAGCCTAGCCGATTTAATCAACTGATCGCACAAGAACTCTCTCACATCGGTGTTAATTATCTAAGTGAACCCAATGACTTACATGATGCGTTATTACTATGGCAAAAACACCAGCAAGCGCGTATCACTAGGATATTGCCTTTCGAAGTTAACTCATTACTGTCAGCGGCAAAATCGAAACAGCAAATGCATGCTCACACGATTGCACGTCAGCTTAATACAACAATGTTTAACCTGATATACCAACAAAAAAGTGCCACACCCAATGATATATTAGCTAATTTTCATGTGTTAATTGCAGAGCGAGGTCGTGGTAAAAGTTATTTGTTAGGCATGGTCTGCGGATTAGTTAATCAGGCTTATTGCCATCATATTTTCATTGTCACTCAAAGCGATGAAGCTTCTAAAGCTATCCGCAAGTCATTAAACGCAAATGAACACAGTACGCCCCTGTCCGACCGATCTTTTTTGACTAATGGGATTAATATCATACTTGTTGCACCAGATGATCCTCGGTTATTCACACATGGTCCCGATCTTAACCACGATGAGGTGTCCCAAACGCTTATCATGGTTGATGAAGCTGCGTCGCTACCTGTTCAATGGTTACTTAACTTAACCGAACATTATCAGCATATTATTTTTGCAACGACCATTTCAGGTTATGAAAATAATGGGTTAGGATTTTCATTATCCTTTTTACCAAGATTAGCGAATTACCATCAGCACGAATTAGACAATCCAATACGTTTTTTATCGCCATGTCCAATAGAACAATTACCACCGCTTTATTGCAGCCGCCATCAACGATGAATACCTTATCAGCAGATATGGCTTCTCAAGAACTGAATTTGAGTTATACGGATGGATTGCACTTT
>NZ_DS989812.1:0-12319 GCF_000155775.1 Glaciecola sp. HTCC2999 | reverse complement strand
TATGATCATGTAGAAGGGGTTTTACTAATGTTCAGCTCTGCAATGATATGCGTGTGGGACTAGACGGGTCACTGGCCATCTATCTGTCCAACAACTCGCATACACATATGGCGCCCTGAATTATTGAAAAAATCTATCTGGCGCATCAACCGGATAGCGGTACTGCCACGAAATCAGAATCTGGCCTATGGGAGTCAAATGTTGAATGCCATCTATGCCGAGGCCAAAACACAACACATTGATCTCATTACAAGCGCCTTTGGTGCAAGTCCAGTACTCCTTCGATTTTGGCAAAAAAACCAATTCACGCCCATTAAACAAGGGGTACAAGTTAATGCTGTATCGGGGCGTGTGACTGCTATTGTCGCTCGCTCCGTGCAGCACAATGCAATGAAGGACCTATGGCAGCACATACAGTGCAATTACTCGCTTTTACAAGCATGGAATGCATTGGTCTCTAATGGAAAAATAAGTACTGAAGATGACAGTGGAAATGAACATGAGAGTGGACATACAGATGGTCATGGAAATATTTATGAATATGGACATCCATCTACGCAAGAACTACATTATGAGCAGGTATTAACACATACCATCAATATGCTTCATCAATTTATTCACAACAAACGCAGTCTCGATTATGTGGATATGTATATATATAAATTTATCCACATAGACCAAGTAGGCTCACATATCACTCAATCAAATATTCTATGGCAACGGTATCATGTTGGAGTCGTCATAGAAGCACTTATTAAAGAATATAACTTATCAGGTAAGAATGAATACATATCAAAGATAAAAGAAGCTGTCAGAGGGCTTTTATCTAGAACGAGTAATTTAAAAGCAGAGTAATTCGACAACAAAGTCATTTAATAGCTAAACAATTTAATAGCAGAGCGATTTAACAGCAGAGTTATTTGATAGAAGAATACTACTAGAGTAAGTACAGATAAGAAAAAAGCGACTAAAAAGTCGCTTTTTTATACTGTGAACAGATATTATCAATTAAATATTGATACCACGGTTCTTAGCTTTTTCTTTAATGTAAGGCGCCCATGCTTCTGCATTACGCTTCATTTGCTTAGACTTCTTCGCTTCCAATACATACTTATATGCAGTACGGAATTTGTTTTGATAGAAGTTAGCTTCCATTAATGAGAAATGTACACGACCTGGATCTTCAATACCAAACTCTAAAGATTTTTCGAACGCAACTACAGCGCCTTTATAATCTTCAGCTGACATCAATAATAACCCTTGCTTACGATATAAATCAGCATTGTTTTCAAAACGTGCTGCAATTTCATAAAACTTCGCCGCATTTTTGTGGTTTTTAGCTGAGTGATGCGCATTCGCTAGTAACGAATAGTTCGCTTCATTTTTCTCAATCGTACCATTACCAATGTATTTCTCTAGGATTTGAGTGGCTTTGTAAGGAATATCATTCGTTGAATAAAGCTGTGCAAACGCTTTAAATTCAGAAGCTTTTGATAAATATCCTTGATTATATGCCATCTCAAATGTCGATAACGCTTTCTTATAATCTTCCACTAACATGTAGAAGAAACCAAGTTGAGTCCACCAACGCGGTGTATCAGAGAACTGACGAACAAGTTCTTCTGCCACTTTTACCGTGTTTGGATAGTCTTTACGCTCATAGTAAGACGTTAACTTTAATACATAAGGGTTTTTGTTAGGCTTGCCTTCTTTGGTATACAAAGCAATCGCACTATCAGCAGGAGCAATGATTTTATCTAATTGCTTTAACTCATAAAACGCTTGAGCCATACGTGTGTAAATAGCTGGATCTTCTTTACATGTAAAATCCATCCACGCTTCGTACCATTTAACCGCATCAGCATACTGTTTCTCTTGAAGGTTTAAATCACCTAAAAGACGCAAAGTATCAGCATGTTCACGGTCGTTCAGTACTTTCTCTGATACTGACGCCGTTAAGCGCTCAGTAGCTTCTTTCGCACGGCCTTTCTCTGCAGCCAATAAGTTACCTACAAAACGGTTAACATATGCTTGGTCAAAGGTATCTGAAGTTTCAATATCAATGAGTATTTGTATTGCATCGGCAATTAAATCTTCATTGTATGCTTCAAATGCACGTTGTACTTTTTTACCAACACGCTCGCCTACGATTTGCGTTTTGCCACGCTCATAACCTGGACACATTACCGGTAAAACAGGCTTTGGTGCAGGTTGTTTTGCGGCTGCATTATCTTGAGCTTGGGCCACATTTGCAAATGCAAATGTCGCTGACATCGTGGCTGCTGTAATCGCTACTTTAATTAAATTCTTCATTATGATTTATCCAATTTAAAGTCCAACTGAACCTTCATATTAAATTGTTTTTGAGGTTTCCCATCAACAATTTTAGGCTTGTATTTCCACTTACGTAAAGCACGCTTAGCTTCACGGTCAAAAACACGTTTTGGATCAGCTTCGGTGACACTTACATCTTCAACACCACCTACTTCGTTAATCGTAAATGTTAAGCGAACCCAACCTTCTTTACCATCACGAGCAGCTTGTACTGGATACTTTGGTTCAATACGAACGATAGGTGTAGCATCACCGTCACGACGCATGGCACCAACACCACCCAAGTTAATGCCTACACCACCAGTATCAATACCAGGGACATTTAGACTAAACGCATCTGCATCTGGGTCAACATCATCCGGCTCAGTTGGCTGCATTTTAGGCGGCTGTTGAGGCGGAGGAGGTGGAGGAGGCGGTACACGATTACGCGTCTGCGTCTCGTCATCCGGCTGACTCATTACGATATCAATTACAGGTGTGTCTGGCACTTCTTCCGCTGGGCGGTTAGTGTTTTCAATTAATTTCGCCATAACCACGAACAACGTAAAAGCTACACCGGCGCCAATTAAAATAGAAACTATAAAACGTCCCATTGATTAACCCCTTGTTGCGATTGAAATCTTATCGATTCCCGCATCTTTAACTTGGTCCATGATCTCTACGACTAATCCATGCTTTGCTTTCACATCCGCTTGAATAATGACGTAATCGGTTGGCTGTTCAGTTAACAAACGTTCAACATTTGCACGCACTGAATCAGCCGCCACTTGGCGCTTATCTAACCAGACATCGCCATCTTCAGTCACCGCAATAAAGATGTTGGCATTTTTTGGCATAAAAGCTTCAGATGCTTCTGGCTTATTTACCTCAATACCGGCTTCTTTTACGAAAACTGTCGTGACGATAAAAAATATCAGCATGATAAATACGATGTCCAACATCGGCGTCATATCGATCGCTGCATCTTCTTCTTCTACTCTGACTTTTCGAGCCATAATAATCTCTCTCTAGTGATGAGGCAGGCTATCTACCAGTTTTTCACGAGCCATCTTCGCTTTTGCTTCTAAGCGTGAACTCACAAATAAACCTGATAATGCCGCAACCATTCCTGCCATAGTAGGGATAGTTGCCATTGAAATACCTGCCGCCATCAAACGTGCGTTCCCTGTACCTTGAGTGGCCATTGTTTCAAATACAGTAATCATTCCTGTTACTGTACCTAGAAGACCAATCAATGGACACATGGCCACTAACGTTCTAATAATCAACATACGTGCGTTAAGCGCGTCTGACGCTTCTGAAATCCATGTATCACGGATTCTATGCGCATACCATGAAGTAGTATCTGCTCGAGCATCCCAGCGAGCGATAATATCACTCTTTACTTTTGGAAATACTGATGTCAAATACCAATAACGCTCAACCATTAATACCCACATAAGGAAGAGCGCGGCAGCGACGAAATACAATACGTCACCGCCGGTAGCGATAAAGTCCCTGACAGATTCCCATAATCCAATCAGGTAAATCATCTACGCTTTCTCCGACTCTGCATGAGTTGCAACGATGCCTGCCGTTTGTTCATCTAAGATGTGAACAATTGACTTACTACGTCCAGCTACAATGCTATGCGTTAAGATTAATGGTAAGGCTGCGATGATACCCTGAGCAGTCGTAACAAGTGCCATTGAGATAGAACCTGCCATGATACGTGGGTCACCAGTACCGAATAATGTGATTTGCTGGAACGTTGCAATCATACCAAGTACTGTACCTAGTAGACCTAATAACGGCGCAATCGCTGCAAAAATCTTGATGATATTGATACCAGAGTCAATTGAAGGTAATTCACGAAGAATTGCTTCATCAAGCTTAAGCTCTAGATTTTCAGTATCAGCTGATTTGTTGTCATGATAAACCTTTAAGATACGGCCTAATGGGTTAGCATCAGAAGGGTTAGCAGCATTTTTAAGCTGTGCACTGATTTTGCTAGACACTAGCGATAATGCAACTAACTTATATACACCAATTAATAGACCGATAGCTAGCATCACTGTGATGATGTAACCCACGATACCACCTGCGTGATAACGTTCCATCAACGTTGCTTTTTGCTTTAATAGACCTAAGATTGAACCACGTGAAGGATCAACATACACTGGCACAAAGCCTGAGTTTGCTGCACGTAAATCATCAGCTGAAGATACCATATGGCTATCTGGTTGACGACCTAAAGGCACTACTTGATCATTGGCATCATCATATACTAAATAACCCTGTTCGCCGATTAAGTTGAATGTACCAACACGCACAACTTCTTGTACAGCAGAACCGCCATCAAGGCTGATAACGTTAGTAGTGAACTTAGAAATACGACCAGATTCAGTCATCTCAGTTTGTAATGCAAACCATAAGTCTTCTAATTCTTTGATGTTTGGTAAGCCTTTAGACTCTTCAGACATACGTGCTAAGAACACGTCACGGCCTGGGAATTCAGCACTTACGATTGAAGTAGAGATACGACCATATGCTTCAGAAGATGCCTGACGTACCACACCGAACATTTCACCTAGCGTACCTGTTGCTTGATCTAATTCGATTGCTTTTTCAGATAATGTCACTTCGTTATCAGCAAATTGCTTCGCTAAACGATCGCCACGGTCTTGTTCTGCTTTTAATTCGCGCTGAGCACGATTTAATAATGCTTGCTTATCAGCACGTGCTGATTGGAACTCTTTTTCACGCGCAACATTTTGGCGAGCTTCAGAGACACGATTTTTCTTAACTTGTTCAAGTAATTGTTCAAGTGATTGAGCTTCTTGCGCTTGAACTGAACATGATAGTACAGCAATTGATGCTGCAGTCAGTAGCGTTTTAACTATTGTTTTCATTATGGTTACTCCGCCGATGCTGCTTTGATTGGAAGTTTGATTAGGTCTGCAGGTACTAAGTTACGAGCCATACGAACGGCAGTAACAACTGAACCTAGGTATTCATCACCTAATTTTTCCCATGAACGAGCTTCATTATCCCATACCCATGCATTCTTTTGGTCAAGTGATAAAGCTAATAATGCAGTACGACCTAAGTTAAAGAAATCAACAGTAACCGTAGTACCATTATCGTCAATCTCACCTTGGTAAGCTTGGATACGTGCACCGTATTCGTTTTCAATTTGGTATGCTTCGATGACCTGACGGAACTGCTCAGAAACAGTTACGTTTGAGTTAGTCATGATTGTACGAAGACGTTCAACACGTGCTAAACGCTCTTCTAAATTGATTGGCACATCAAGTTTAACGAACTGCTCTAAAGAATCAATCATGCGGAACATTAGCGGAACAATGTTTTGCTTAGTTTCTTCAATTGAATCAATTTGGCGTTGTAACGAATCAATGTTGCGTTGCTGATCAGCAACAAGACTAGCAACATAATCGTTATAGACCTTTAAGTTTTCAGTTTCATCAACTACTGCACGATATTCAACCAACAATTCCTGTGATTGCTCGAATAAAGAGTTAATTTTTTCTTGAGATTTTTTTGCAGCAACGTGAATTTTAGCTTCTTCTTTATGAAGAGCATTCAACGGATCTGCTGAAACGACCGAACTGTTTGCTAATGCGAATGCACCGATAACAGTTGTCGCAATAAGAGTTCTCTTGCTCATTTTGGACATAATTCCCAACCAATTTAGTGTTATTTTATGTTTCACTTACGTAACAAATACACGTAAGTATGTAAAAAACGTTATATAAGTAGAATGAATAATGGGCACAATCCATGCCCATAACGATTAAATGATCACATAATAGACGGTGTTAATCAAGCTCACATATCATTAACAAGTTAAATAAATATGTTGACACACATACTTTCTGTAACAAATCCGTCATATTCTGTAATTTTATTTCAAATGCTTCGCTAAGAATGATTCCATCTGATTATAAAAATCATATTTATTCTTATCTTGCTGATAACCATGACCTTCATCACGTACCATTGAAATATAAGGTTTACCGATGCGTTTTAAGTTTTCAGATAACACATCATATTGTTCCATTGGCACACGTACATCTTCTCGACCGTGTGCAATAAATAAATCTGCTTTAATTTTATCGACATTTAATGCTGGGGAAAATTCACGTAAACGTTCATTATCTGTCCCTACGACACGATCTAAATATTTACGGCCAGACGCTCGAGATGGTACATCACCTGATTTTTTAAACTCAAGTAACGAATATACGCCCACATAGCCTATCCCGCACTTATACAAGTCCGGCTCACGTACAAGACTTTGTAACGTCCCATAACCACCATAAGAACCGCCATATACACACATTTTATCTTTATTAGCGAACCCCTTGTTGATCATCCACATTGTTGCATCAGTCATGTCATTGATCATCTTGCCGCCCCATTCATTGTAGCCCGCTTCCATAAATTCAGTGCCATAACCACCTGAACCACGGAAGTTGACTGAAACGACGGCATAACCTCGGCTTGCTAAGAATTGTGCTTCACGATTCCAGCCCCAATAATCACGTGGTCCATGAGGTCCGCCATGAATGATTTGTACCATCGGCCAAGGCGCTTCACCTGTCGTCGGCAATACGTAATATCCATTCAATGTTAACCCATCACGCGCATCAAATTTAAAGGGCACCATCTCAGCCATCATCGCTGGATCAATTTCTGATTTAGCAACATCCAATAAAGAAATGCTGGGTTTTGAACCATCTAAACCACGATTGAATAAATAAAATGCGCCTGGATCACGGTCAGAAGATAATGTGAAGACCAATTGATTGCCATCTTCAGTAAATGAAGAGATGCGTACATCAGTCTTCTCATCATCGACACCAAATGTGGCATATAGTTGCATCATAATCTTTTTCATTTCACTATCATCAGATAGGAATACTAAGCGATTATAATCAGGAGAAAATGAAACCGCTTCTAATGCACCATTATACATTGTTCCAGTACCAGAGATTTCAGCTACCGTTTCTTCATGTACTAGCTTTGTTGCTAGCGTTTGCATATCTACAGAATAAATACTCGGCACTGTTGTTTCATAATCAGAGGCCACATACGCTAATGTACCTGCAGCATTAAAGCCTAATAAGTTTATATTACCGCCTTTTTTATAAATGGGTAACTTCACTTTCTGCCAATCAGCATTATTGGATTTCTTTAAATAAAATACAGTATCGCCTTTACCAAATTCATCATCATCGTCTTCTTCATATGAAAAAGCAAAACGCGGATTACCATCAACATCTGTAATGATTGATTGCGCACCTCGAGGTTCACCACCAATCCATTTTTCTTTGCCGCTTTCAATATCAATTTCAAATAACTTTGCTTGACCACCATCAGCGTAATGGCGGCGTTGCACCAATATTTTATCAGGCTTACTAGGCAACATATTCAGGATACTATATTGAACACGTTGCGGTACGGTTAACTGGCGGCCATTGCTACCATCTAGATCAAACGCAACATAAATGGATGCACTACCACGAGTATCAAGATAACCTACAAATTTCTGATAAGATAAAATAATGCGGTCATTACGTGGCCACATAACACTCCCAATCCGCATAAACTCACCAAAGTTTATATTCGCTTTTACTTGAGTTAATCCTGTATCCATAATCGCAACGCTATTTGATGTCCCTGTATCGTATCGTACCGCTAGATGTTTACCATCAGGAGAGATAGACATATTTGAAAATTTAGCATCTTTGAAAAATGCTTCCATTGGTATACTTGATGGTTCTGTTACTGCTGTTTGTGCTTGTACAATACCTATCGATAACATCAAAACGACAATGATTGACCAAATTCGCATATCGAATCCTTTTATTAGTTTATTTTATGCCCGAAAATGCATACGCAATTGGGCGCTCGTTATACGTTAAAAGCTCAAGTGAGTGTTCGTTTACAAATTGTGCTTTGTGGCTATTAGTAGCAAAAAATGATTTTGCTTGTGCTGCAGCATCAAGTTGTTGCATTAAACGCTGTGATTGTGCAGCTATCGCATCAGCTAACTTGTGTAAACACTCACATATAACGACTACTGACGTATTAAACTGTAAAATGTTAAACACATTTTGTCCAATCAATTTCACATCTTCCTGAGCTTTTCTATCCACACTATGTAATTGGGCATTTAAGCCTTTCAAGCAATGCTGTTTTATTTGTTCATAATTCATTGATGACAATGACTGAGATCTGACAAAAAATCGACCTGGAGTAATCTTTCACTCACATTGATAGTGATCTGAGATTGCAGTGAGATAATACTATCAGGGTGGTGTAATAGACAATGGAGATGGCCATTTGGGACAAGTACTCTGGAAATTTCACTCATTGATTGGTGAAGGTCACTATATTCAAGCCCATACATACTGACTGCTTGATGAACACTATTAGCGGATAAGGGTAATGCATGCATATCTGCTTGAATATGTTCAACACAAGCATGAGCGGTCTGACACTGAATATGGGCAAAATCTATATTTTGCCATGAAGCAATAGTTGGTTGTACGAATTGGCAAAGATATAAGTGACTTAAGGCTCCATTACCAGCACCTAAATCAATGACATGATCATTTGTATCAAACTGGGAGAATATGTGTGCCCAATAATCAGCGATAATCCCGTAAGGACCTTCACCTGACTCATATTCATGCAAAAAGGAATTCGCAGTAGTGTGCGATTGCCAATAAGACTGCCAAGGTTGTTGTGACATAACACCTTCTTCATCACGATAATATTTAAATGACTAAAATTTTAGCATAAAAAAAGCGAGCCTAAGCTCGCTTTTTGAATTAGTTAACTAATCTTAGAAAGATTGAGTATAACGAGCGTAAACATAACGACCATAACCGTCATACAAATTGAAGTTATAATCACGGCCGCCGAATGCGAATAATGGTGGTTGCTTACCGCCAATATTTTGCGAACCTACAGATACCTTACCACCCCAAGGTGCGTTGTAGTTAACTTGTAAGTCGTTAGTAATCCAGCTTGGTATATGTCCGATTTGTTCACCATCTACTGTATCTTCAGAAGTACTTGCGATGACGTTCATGTTCCAAACAATATCGAAATCACCTATTGAATATACGTTAGAGAAAACACCACGATACTCTGGCGTACCAGCGTCATCGACGAAGTTTCTGCCACCGTCAGTAGAAAGATTATTAGTGTATGTAAAGGTTAAGTTTTGGTTTAATGAACCGATTTCATTGAAATCGAAACGTGTATTGATGTTGAAATCAAGACCATCAGTTTCCAATGTCCCATCATTACCAAAGCCTCGGGTTACAGATTCAACAGCATTTGTCGCCGCATTACGTACAACAGAGAAATCTGAAGGAATTGAATCACCTGCACGCACACTGTCGATAATAAACTGTGAAGAAAAACCTCGGATACGGTTTTCAATTTCAATATTAAAGTAATCAATTGAGAAATCAATCCAATCTGCAGCTTCATAAGCAACACCAATAGCGTATTGTGAAGATGACTCTGACTCAAGACCTGGATTAGCAATAACAGTCGCATCAATTTGCGTGCTACAGTCATCATCTTGTCCGATCGAACGACATGTATCAACATCACTAACTGAATCAGCAGAGAAAGATGGCTGTTGAGTTAATATATCAATTGTCGGTGCGCGGAAACCTTCACCATATGAACCACGAATGACTAATTCATCAGTTGGGTTATAACGAACAGATACTTTTGGCGATACGTCTGAACCATAATCTGAATATTTGTCACGACGTAGTGCAGTTGTGATTTCTAATTCGTCAGAATATGGGAATACTGCTTCTACATATGCCGCAGATGCTTGACGGCCACCACCTGCAGAATTACCTGCAGAACCACCTATTGCACCACCTTCAGATAATGAATCATATTGATCACGATAAAAGATATCACGCCACTCACCACCTACAATAGCGACAGCAGTCCCTCCATCCATTTCAAATAAATCAAATTGAACTGAACCAAAAACTTCATCAGTATTGTACTCACCAACGCGTGAAATAGTTGCTTTCATTGAATTCAATGTATCTGCACTATTTTCTAGTGGATTTCTGATATCGTACCTTCCACTGTTAAAATATTCTGTAGCAATAGGAGTAACGACATAGTTTCTGCCGATATCGAAAGTTTTAGATAAATTACGTCGCACACCGAAATCAACTAGTATACCATCGATATCACCTTCAAAGCCCACTAATAAATCAGAAGTCGTGTTTTCTACATCACCATCGCGAGTTCCTAATGCAGCAAAGCGGTGACGTACGTTAACATCTTGATTATCACCACCAATGGCAGCACCAAATGCTGAATCATATAGTGGATTAACAGAACCATCCGATAATGTTGGGTTAGTTGGATTGTTAGGGCTATCTGCTGAGACTCGAATACGTGCAAGAGAGGGCGCATAACGACCAAATGAATTAGTTTTACTAACATTCATGTTAGAAAATACTGACCAGTCATCATTAATTTCATAACGCGCGTTTAAGAATAACGCAACATTACCTGTAGATGCTTCATCCGCTGATACTTGACCGAATTCATACAAACATAGTTTCTGTTCTCCAGCAGTGTTTGGAAGTGCTGCACCAAAATCTGTTAATGAGTAAGCAGAGTTTTCATTACAACCACCAGGAACCGCTGTTCGGGT
The DNA here is from genome assembly GCF_000155775.1 of Glaciecola sp. HTCC2999. Lineage (GTDB taxonomy): Bacteria > Pseudomonadota > Gammaproteobacteria > Enterobacterales > Alteromonadaceae > Opacimonas. Next base: position 1,269 of record NZ_DS989812.1, on the reverse strand, counting down.
AGTCAACGGGATGTTTTCAAAGTTATTTGAGTTAACTGATACTGCATTACCAGAGTCATACCATGGGAAATCACGTGCAAAAATTATATCTCGCTTGTTCCATGATACTCCACCAAGAATTTGACCTTCACCAGAAGAAGCTCCGAAGATGATTGAGCCTTCTTCACGGTCGCCGTTTTCGTGCTCAATTTGACCAGCACCAAGTTTCATTTCGACACCGTTGAAATCTTTACGAGTGATGATGTTAATTACACCACCGATAGCATCAGAACCATATACTGCTGATGCTCCATCAGTCAGGATTTCGACACGTTCGACAGCTGCTGCTGGGATGTTATTCAAATCTTGTGAAGAACCAGTAGAAGGTGAACGTGCTAAACGACGACCATCAACAAGAACTAATGAACGGCTTGCACCTAAACCACGTAAACTGATTTGAGAAACACCTTGTGCAGATGAACCAGACTGTGGACGGAAAGAACCAGAAGAGTTAAAAGATGTGTTACGTAATAAATCGGCTACAGAAGTTTGACCTGAAAATTCAATCGCTGCACGATCGATAACAGTTACAGGTAAAGCACCTTCCATATCTGCACGCTTGATACGTGAACCAGTTACCTGGATTTTCTCAACTGCTTCCGCTTCTGCTTCTTCAGTTTCTTGAGCTACTGCAGCAGTAGATAGGCTTAGGCCTGATACGGCACCAAACGCAATCGCTAACTGAATAGACTTAGCTAGTTTCGTGTTTGTAAACATTTATATGTCTCCCTAGAGCACTACATTTTTTGATAGTGAATGTATGTCGCTGAACGACTTTATTATATAAATCATGCTAAAGCCTTCAATATCTAGGCCTTAGACTACTAATTCGCCGACATAATAGTCATATTTTATCGGTTTGGTCAACCATATGTTTGTAGATTTCTTAAAAAGTTCCGTAAATTAATATTATTTTTCAGACATCGAAAAATTAAAAAACTTTTTCATTTACAATTACTTAACACGTTTTTATTTTAATATGTCTGTATTTTTAAATAACTTAGAAAAAAACATATGACATTCGACAATTTACTTTAAACTGGTAGGATTTGTAAAAATACGGTGTAATTTACTGCATTCACAGAGGATATTGGGTGGTAAATCTCCAGCCACATCCGCGCACATGAGTCTTTTGCTACGGCTGCTCCCTTCCGGGCCTGACCGAGTTCACAAAATAGCATTGCGAGAGGACCAGAGACTTACCATTGAAGACGCGCATTATGCCTAGCG
>NZ_DS989813.1:141343-203041 GCF_000155775.1 Glaciecola sp. HTCC2999 | reverse complement strand
GTCTGGTCGGTTACACTGCTGCTAGCTGAGTAGCCGCTTCAAATAAACGTGCAGTTTTACTATAAATGACATCAAAATAGCTTTGTTCCGTGGTGTTTGGGTCATTGACATTCATCAACTGCATGACTTCACCTTGCGCAATTCTGTTCGTCGCGTCAGATAAAATACGCATTACTTTCATATTATCCAATTCGACCATCATCTGAAATGCACGTGAGTATAAGAAGTCACCGACTAACACACTGGCTTGATTGCCAAATAATGCGTTCGCGGTCTCCCGACCACGGCGTAATAAAGATTCATCGACAACATCATCATGCAATAAAGTTGCAGTGTGGATAAACTCAATAATCGCAGCTAAATGGTGGTGTTGTTGGTTGGTGATACCTAATGCCTGAGCTGATAGCACGCATAGTAGGGGTCTTAAACGTTTCCCACCACTATTCACAATATAAAAACCGAGTTGCTGGATCAGCGCGACATCAGAGTCAACTTGAGTTTGGATCAATTGGTTAACTTGCTGCATGTCATCATGTGCAAGTTGTTTGATATCGTCTGAGTGCATGGTTTCGGTCATGAATAGTGTTTACTGCTGAGGTCCAAATATGGGAAATGGATGTAAATAATATATATTAATGTTACATTAATTTTGAAAAATTTCAGCCCGTTTATCTGGTTTTTTCCCGCTAATAGACAAATAAATCACAGAGATACGCCTAAAGTCGTGCCCTACGCTAGAATTTATTACAAAACTAAAATTATCACTTGTATCAAATTATCATTTTACGTATACTCTGCGCCCTAATTTTTAAATAAAGCGTCCTTGTACGCAGAGCGGAGTTAAATATGTACGCGGTTTTCCAAAGTGGTGGTAAACAACACCGTGTGGCTGAAGGCCAAACCGTTCGTCTAGAGAAAATCGAAGTCGCCCCAGGCGAATCAGTAGAATTCGATGACATCTTGATGGTGAGCAATGGTGAAGATGTTAAGATCGGCACACCTTATGTAGCCGGTGGTAAAGTAACTGCAGAAGTGATTACACATGGTCGTGGCGAGAAAGTAAAAATCGTCAAGTTCCGTCGTCGTAAGCATTCACGTAAGCAGATGGGTCATCGTCAGTGGTTCACAGAAGTGAAAATCACTGGTATCAACGCATAATAGGAGAGCTAACACATGGCACATAAAAAAGCTGGTGGTAGTACCAAAAACGGTCGCGATTCAGAAAGTAAACGTCTTGGCGTTAAGCGCTACGGCGGTCAATCTGTATTAGCTGGTAATATCATTGTTCGTCAACGTGGTACTAAGTTCCACGCCGGTGACAACATGGGTATCGGTAAAGACCACACTTTATTTGCTTTAACTGACGGTAAAGTTCAGTTTGAAGTTAAAGGTCCTAAGAATCGTAAATTCGTAAGTATTGTTGCTGAGTAATTAATACTACAAGATTCTTATAAACCTCGCACTTAGCGGGGTTTTTTGTTTTTGGCACCGTCAAAAGCATTAATTTCTGCGTGTTTTATGGATGAAGTGCGCAACCTAGCCTTGATGCGTGTATAATTAAGGTTCACAAGCGATAATATTGAGTAAGATAAGTAGTCATGAAATTTGTAGATGAAGCAGAAATTCGCGTCGAAGCGGGCGATGGTGGCAACGGCGTAGTCGGTTTTAGACGAGAGAAGTACATCCCAAAGGGCGGCCCTGATGGCGGCGATGGTGGTGATGGTGGTAGCGTCTACTTAGTCGCTGATGAAAATTTAAACACCTTGATTGATTATCGTTTTGAGCGGTTTCATCGTGCTGAACGTGGTACCAATGGCCAAGGGGCTAACTGTACTGGTAAAGGCGGTGCAGATTTGGAAGTAAAAGTACCTGTAGGTACTCGAGCGACGGATAAAGATACGTTAGAAGTGCTAGGCGACTTACTTAAGCACGGTCAACGTCTTAAAGTTGCTCAAGGTGGTTTCCACGGCTTAGGTAATGCACGCTTTAAGAGTTCGACTAACCGCGCTCCACGTCAAAAGTCTAATGGCACACCTGGTGAAATCCGTAACTTGCTGCTAGAGCTGATGCTATTAGCTGATGTAGGCATGCTTGGCTTGCCGAATGCGGGCAAATCGACCTTTATCCGAAGTGTTTCTGCAGCAAAACCTAAAGTTGCTGATTATCCATTTACAACACTTGTGCCTAACTTAGGTGTTGTGCGTATGGATGCGATGCAAAGTTTTGTGATTGCAGATATTCCAGGACTCATCGAAGGTGCCTCTGATGGGGCCGGTTTAGGCATACAATTTTTAAAGCATCTTGAACGTTGCCGAGTATTATTGCATCTAGTCGATATAATGCCGGCGGATGGCAGTGATCCAGTAGAAAATGCTAATGCGATCATCAAAGAGCTTGAGCAATACTCTCCTAAACTCGCCAAGAAACCTCGCTGGTTAGTGTTTAATAAAATTGATTTGATGTTCGAAGATGAAGCGCAAGCATTGTGTGAAAAAATTGCAAATGACTTGGGCATTGAAAATTATTATCAAATTTCTGCATTCCAAAAGCTAAATGTCGACACTGTTTGTCGGGATGTTATGGATTATCTTGAATCATTGCCTGATGATGTGACAGCAGAAGAAGAGCAAGAAGAAGTTGATTTCAAATGGGATGCTTATCATCAAAAAGTGATTGCAGAGCATGTAGACGTTGATGAAGATGATGACGATTGGGATGATGAAGATGATGATCACCCTAATACGTTTTATGTATAGTTATCTAACATTAAACTAAACGCTTAAATTACCCATAAGTGTTTTACAAATAAGTCAAAATCCTCTAGCGTGATAATGGTATTGCTGTCTTATCAACAGTACCATTATCATCAAAATAACGAGGTCTCTATGTTAAGCTATATCACTCTTGGTGTATCGGATTTAGAAAAGTCTGAAGCCTTCTACAATGCTTTACTCGCTCCTTTAGGTGCAAAAACCCTGATTAAAATGGATCGTATTATTTTTATTGGTAAATCAATGCAAGAGCCAATGATTTCGATCTGCGTGCCTTACAACGAACAGGATCCACATCCAGGTAATGGTAATATGTTTGCTATTTCTCCCGGCTCAAAAGAACAAGTAAATGAGTTACATGCATTAGCCTTATCACTTGGCGCAACATGTGACGGTGAACCTGGTCAGCGCATCCCTGACGTATTCTATGGTGGTTACTTTAAAGATCCTGACGGGAATAAAGGAGTCTTTAGTCATTTTGGCTAAATATCCAGTGAGATAATAATGAGATACAAAAAAGGTCACCTAGCGAGGTGACCTTTTTTATTATGATTCCACTTTTACAATAGGCTGGCAATATAGTACTTCACGTTTTCTAATGCTTGATAATATGCGGTGGTGACACTAGGAAAATCATCAGGTTCATCCCACTCACCTTGAGGCTGAACTAATTCATTAAACCTCATATATTGCACATATGCATTGGTATTTAAATCAACGGTATACACTAATCCTGCAACATAGCCTTGAGGATCACCATTTGGGATATAGCTACTGAAACTTCTATACGCACCATGTTCACGAATGTCGAGGACAACTAGCATGTCTAAACCGAGTGTGTCTTTAAGCACTCTGAAATCACGTTTAGCGAATCCGATATCCCCTTTGAATTTCTTCATTTTATTAATCGGTGAGGATAAATTGGTTTCAATCAAATCAACATCAAGTGACTTATATTTATCAATAACAGCAGTTTTCAACACCAATAATTCATCAGCTGAAATCGTATTTTTTAAGTGAGTATCTAAAGCGCTCGTTAGTGCCGAGGCAACGCCATAACATAACAAACAATTTGCACCATAAATATTGGTCGTAGCATTGGCTTTAGGTGAGATATAAGCAAATCCAATACTTTTCCCATCTTCTTGCACCACATTTTTGACCAGCGGTATAAATCCTTGCGGAGTAGAGCCACATGCAGATAAGAGCAGTGCAAGGCCACTAATGAAGAATAGTTTTAAATGTCTGGTAGACACGGTTTTTGTCTATCCTAAATGTTATATTGTGTTTAGTGATTGAATAATAATCTGATTAAAAATAAATAGCGACCTAAATCCAGCGTGGAGTTGATTTTGTATATTGGGCAAATTCTTGTGAGAAAAGCTTAAGTAAAGCACGCTCTTCTGGGATGATTTGAAAACGTGTTATATATAATATAAAACCAATAGCAACAATAGGAAATAAAAAACTTTGCATGTCTAAGCCTGCTGCAATAATTACGAAGACAAATCCTAAATACATAGGATTTCGTGTTCGTTGTAAAATACCTGATGTAATTAACAATGAACTATTCTCAGGAAAGTGAGGATTAACTGTCGTGCGCTGCTTACGAAAATGCCATACAGCCAATATGATAATAGTCAGTCCAATAGTTAAATTTATTATAGCTAAGCTTAAAGCAAATCCGTTAGGTAAGCCTAAATTAGGCAAATAAAGTTGTGCAGAACCCATTCCTGATATAGCAATTAGCAATAAAGCAACGGGTGGAATTTTTAATTCTAAGAAATTCATGGTCTTAATCATGGCTTTAGCAGTAAACTATAGTTAAGCAAATTATTAATCAAAGTGCAAAATAATGACGACTACACACAATTCTAAACTTGCCATAATTGTTGCGATGGCACACAACCGGATCATTGGTGCTGACAATGATATGCCATGGCATTTGCCGGCTGATCTACAGCATTTCAAGCGCACCACAATGGGTAAACCTGTGGTCATGGGTCGAAAGACTTATGAGTCTATTGGTAAGGCATTGCCAGGTCGACATAACATCGTTATTACTACGAATCCTGATTATCACTTAGAAGATGCCTCCGTTGTGTATAGCGTTGATGAAGCTCTTGCTTTGTGTGCACAGGAAGATGAAGTAATGATCATTGGTGGTGGTAGCATTTATGCCTTATTAATTGAACATACTCAGACGCTGCATTTGACCTTTATTGATAAAGCTGTCGCTGGAGATACTACTTTTCCAGATTGGACTGAGTATGGTCAATGGGAAGAAGTGAGTCGTGAGCAGCATCAAAGAGACGAAAAAAACCCACACGATTACGAATTCGTCACATTACAAAGACAGACTTAGTTATCGGTCTTTTTTGTATAAACTGAAGGTGTAAATATATCCATAAACTCCACTAAATAAAATAGAAGGAGTCACGGTTAGCCAGAGGTTAGGTGTCTCGTTAATAACATTCACACTGATGACAATGATCCCTTGTACGCTCATGGGTATGAGTGGACTAAATAATGCGCCAGTGAATCGGTTCTCCCGCAAATATCCAGCCGATTTATCCAGTAGCTGATTAAAGCTTCGCCTTATTTGGGATGCGTATGGCGTGTGATGGTAGGGTAAACATAAGAGCGGAGTGACAAACGCAAACGAGACACAGCTGGCTTTAAAACGTCGATAACTCCATTCTGTGATTAACGTAAAGCCAAACGTAATGGCTGCGCTGGTAGAAGCTTGTACTAGTGCTACTTGCCATAACGCTTCAGCTGACACTGTTGATGACATATTTGCAAAGTATGCCCACCCCCCATAAAAACAAAACGCGACTAATGCAGATAGTAATAATCGAACAATGGGCGGCATAATTTGACCTTATTCAAGAGTGGCAGGGGCAATGATGCCATACTGAATTAATATAATCATGGATACCATCATAATGGGGATAGCGATAACCGTTGTCGAGACGACAATATTGGCAGCTAACACCGGATTTGAATTGGTTTTCTTTGCCATGATATAGCTAGCTGCAGCTGTGGGTGATGCACTCATCAAAAACAAAATGCCCATTTCCACCCCTCCTAAACCTAATGTATATCCAATAGATAATATAACAGCTGGATATAGAAGACATTTAGCAATATTGGTCATGATCATGGAACCAATTGCCGCGCGCATTGCAAAAAACTCTAACGAAGCCCCGGTACATAGTAATGCTAGTGGTAAGGTGAGCTGGGCAAAATACGCCAAACTCACTTTTGCGACACCGGGTAATTGTACCGAAAAATAAGATGCCGTTAGCGCAAGTACAATCGATATTATGATTGGGTTTTTGAGTAAGGCGATAATGTTATCTTTAACAGAGTGTTGTTTGTCAGAATAAAAATTGAGTAATAACACGGCCAATAAATTATAGATTAAGGTGGTACACGCCATAAAGACCGATGCGGTTGCAAAAAATTCAGGGTAAGCGTTGGCACTGAGTGCCAGACCCACAATGCCTATATTTGAACGATATGCCCCTTGAATAACAACACCACGGTCAGTTCGCTCAGGAATAATAAATTGGCACATTAACACCATTAATAGCACAAATATGATGGTGCCAATCACACTGGTGAGGATCAAATCTGGATTCGCGGCAGTGCTAAAGTCAGCAGTATAGATAGCATTAAACAGTAATGCAGGTAATGACACGTTGTAGATGAGTTTTGAACCACCTTCAACAAACGCTTCACTCATCAGACCGACGCGTTTAAACACCACTCCAGCAATAATCAGGCACATGACTGGGGCGATAACGAGGAGTGCAGTAATAAGCGCGGGTGAATTCATTTTAGAAATTTCTGTGTGATGTATATCAAGATTATAAGGGGTTAAAGGTGAGAACTCACGTGAAATAATAGATTGTTCCCAAATAGTAAGATTGAGTCAAAGCTATCAGTTGGCGAGTTGATGTTTTCTCTCATCAAACAGACATCACCCTAACTGATTTTTACAAATTAATAACATTACTTGGACGACTAGAATAGTTGTTTGGTAATCTAATGACGTTTTCATTAGCAAGCAAGGAATACGATCATGACACAGCAGGCTAGCTTTACCCGGATGCAAGATGGCACTCTCGAAGATTGGCAAATTATTGGTGCAGCGCATTATGAAGAGTTCAAAAACACCGCAGACCGATTCATTGGCATGCTCCAGTCGCTCGAGCAACACACCTTAGGGTTTGCTTGTGATCAACTGCAACATGCGTTAATGGCGGGTACCTTAGCCCGTCGCGATGGAGCGAGTGATGAACATATTGTGATTGCTTTGTGCCATGATATTGCAAAAGTCATTAATGTACCTAATCATGGTGCAATCGCTGCAGAAATGATGCGCCCATACATTTCTGAAGACAGTTATCATGTGGTGTATAACCATCAAGCCTTCCAAGGTGAATATTATTATGAGTATCTAGGCGCACCTACAGATTTACGCTTGCAATGGCAACATGAATCTTGGTATCCATTGGCTTGTAAATTGGTGGATGAATGGGATGCACCCGCTTTTGATCCTGATTTTGAAGTGGATCCGCTAGACAGTTTTATTCCACTTATGCGCAAGGTATTTCATGACCAGCCTATCGCGATAGGTTAGTTAATCTGTTAACAGATATTTAACGGCAATATATCCTTAAATATGCTACCCTGCACCCGAATTTTTTATGGGTGTAACAAAGTATGTTTAATTTTGATTTTGCCGGTAAGTTTGCCAATAACAACGTGAAAAACGATGTGTTATCAGGCATTACTGTGGCATTGGCATTAGTACCAGAAGCTGTAGCGTTTGCGTTTGTCGCAGGCGTAGAGCCGATGGTGGGTCTTTATGCAGCGTTTATGATGGGCTTGATAACTTCAGCGATTGGCGGTCGTCCGGGGATGATTTCTGGAGCTACTGGGGCAATGGCTGTTGTGATGGTCGCGTTAGTCGCTCAACACGGGGTGCAATACTTATTTGCTGCTGTTGTGGTTGCCGGTGTGCTGCAAATCCTAGCGGGGGTATTTAAGCTCGGTAAATTTATCCGCTTAGTGCCTTATCCTGTTATGCTTGGCTTTGTTAATGGCCTGGCAATTGTGATTTTCTTAGCCCAGCTTGGGCAGTTCAAAATCTTTGATCAAACTACTGGTATCCAAACATGGATGCAAGGTGAGATGCTGTATTTAATGCTTGGTTTAACCGCATTAACGATGGCGATCATAGTCTTTTTACCTAAATTAACCAAAGCGGTTCCAGCATCGCTAGCGGCGATAATCGTAGTGACAGGACTGGTACACGGTTTGGATTTAGAAGCGCGCACGGTCATTGATTTTGTCCGTGATATGCTACCAGAAGCGGAAAAAGCGTCAGCAACATTAGCCGGGGAGTTACCTAGCTTCTCTATCCCAATGGTACCGTTTACGCTTGAAACGCTTTATATCGTATTACCTACCGCGATAATTCTATGTTTAGTGGGTTTGATTGAATCGTTATTAACCTTAACGTTAATCGATGAGATGACCAGTACTCGTGGTCGTGGTAACAAAGAATGTATTGGTCAAGGTGTTGCGAATACGGTTAATGGTTTCTTCGGTGGAATGGGTGGTTGCGCCATGATTGGTCAGTCTATGATCAACATTAATTCTGGTGGTCGAGGTCGATTATCAGGGATCACTGCTGCGCTAGTATTATTAGGCTTTATCCTTTTTGCTTCACAACTTATCGAAATGATCCCATTAGCAGCCTTGGTTGGTGTGATGTTTATGGTAGTGATAGGCACCTTTGAGTGGGCATCATTCAAAATTATTCGCGGTGTGAACAAAGAAGATGCGTTCGTGTTATTCCTTGTGACCTTTGTCACAGTGATCGCTGACTTAGCGATTGCGGTAGTTGTTGGTGTTATCGTTTCAGCCTTAGTGTTCGCATGGAAACATGCGACCCATATCGCTGCAAAGACCCATGATGACAAAGATGGCTGGAAAGTGTATGAATTAGAAGGTCCTTTATTCTTTGGTTCGGTAACCCACTTTAAAGAGATCTTTGATCCAGAAAATGACCCGACTGATGTGGTGATTGATTTCAATGAATCGCGGATTTGGGATTCATCGGGTATTGATGCATTAGATACGCTAGCAGGTAAATATGAAGCAGCAGGTAAAAAACTGCATATTCGTCATATCTCTCCAGAATGTCGTGTGTTATTGCGTAAAGCATCTCGTTACGTTGAAATTAACGTCAACGAAGATCCGCGTTACTTTGTCGCGACGGATGAATTAGGTTAAACCTATCTAACTCTAGATACGACAACAGCTATCATCATCAGTATGGTGGCTGTTGTTCGTAGCTGTTATCTTAATTATGCACTACCTAAATCTCGCCACATAACTAATAAGCGTTCGCTCCATTTCATAAAATGAAACTTTTATGACAATTTATCAATGTAACAATTCTGTCATTTTCCCTCGATATTCTACAGAGAGTTTTTTTACTAAAGATATTTCATAGGGAATAAATATGAATATAAAACACATATTTCAAGCATCTGCTGTTGCATCGGCATTAGTATTAGCCGGCTGTGGTGGCGATATTAATATTACTGAAGGTGATATTACTAACACTAATACTACTACGACGACTAATAATGCACCAAGCACGCCTTCAACACCTGTAGTTGATGATAGTGCACCTGGTGTCGCATCTCCATTTTTGAGTTCTCAAGTGTCCACTGCATTGGGCTCTTCTGTAGAAGTGCGCTCTTTATCAGGTCGTATTTCATCTGTAGGTGACGCTGCAGAAACTATTACATTAACGAATGACACTGTATGGGCATTAGAAGGTCCTGTGATTATTGGTGATGACAACGAAAATTCCGTCACGCTTGAAATCGAACCAGGTACAATTATTTTTGGTCGTTCAGGTGCTGATTATTTAGTTATTAGCCGTGGTTCAAAAATTGAATCAACAGGTTCTGCAACAGACCCGGTAATCATGACATCTTACAATGATGTTGTTGGTGCAGAAGTTGGTCCAGGCCAATGGGGTGGTTTAGTTATCTTAGGTAACGCACCATCAACTAAGTGTCCAACAGATGGCACAGCATGTGCGCTTCAAGTAGAAGGTGCTGTCGAAGGTTCTGTATTCGGTGGAACTGACGCGACTGATAATTCTGGGATTTTACGTTACACCGTCGTTAAGTATGCCGGTTTCGAAATTGCTCCTGATAACGAATTAAACGGTATCACATTCGGTGGTGTTGGTTCTGAAACAACGGTTGAATATGTTCAGGTTCACGCTAACTCTGATGACGGTGTTGAATTCTTCGGTGGTTCTGTTAACGCTAAGTACTTAGTATTAACGGGTAACCAAGACGATTCTGTTGACTGGGATAACGGTTATAACGGTAAATTACAATACGTTTACGTAGAGCACGCACGTGACGGCTCAGATGCGAACCGTGGTATAGAAGGCGACGGTGACGGCGGTAACGCAAACGATGATGGCGGTGCATTCCAGTTCTCGGCACCAATGGTTGCTAACATGACTGTCATTGGTAATACCTTTGACACTGAAGATTCAGATTCTGAAGGTTTATTACTACGTGACCAAACAGCCGCTAAAATTATGAACTTATTAGTGACTGGCCCTGAAGAAATGGGTGAGTGTCTTGAGTTTGATAGCGATGCGACTGTTCAAGGTAACTTAGACGATGGCGACCTAACTATCACATACTCTGCGTTAGTATGTAGTGAGCCTGTCAAAGGTGTAGATGTTCCAGGGAAGACCACTGAAGAATTAGTAACTTGGTTTGAAGGTCAAGTAGGTAACCAAATTGTTGATTTTACTGATGCAGATGCACGCAATGCGCTTGGTATAAACAACGATGGTTCTTTGACTTCTGAGTCTTCATTGCTAACAGCGGGTGGCAACCCTTCTACATTAGATGGTTTCTTTGCAGAAAACAGCTTTGTAGGTGCTATAGGTGCGACTGATTGGCGTCAAGGTTGGGCATTCGGATTTGGCGGTGGCCAAGTTGCGGTTGCGGCTTCTCAGTCAGGTTGTCCCGCAGGCACCACTACGATTGCTTCTGTTGACGGCGAAACAAACACATGTCAAGTTTCAGGTCGTATTACTTCAGACTTAACATTAACAGCTGGGAACATGTACGCACTTTCTGGTGCTGTATTTGTTGGTGGCGATAACACTGATTCTGCTACATTGACAGTAGAGCCTGGTGTTATTATATATGGTTCTTCTGGTAACGATTACCTAGTGGTAAGCCGAGGTTCACAAATCGATGCGAACGGAACCGCGACAAACCCAATTACTTTCACTTCTCGTCAGCACGCACAAGACCCAAGCACACTAGTAAACGGTGCGCCAGGTCAGTGGGGTGGTATGGTTATCTTAGGTAACGGTCAATCTACTAAGTGTCCAACGGACGGAACAGCATGTGCGCTTCAAGTAGAAGGTGTACAAGAAGGTGCAGTATTTGGTGGCACTGATGATGCGGATAACTCAGGTACCTTACGTTATGTTCGTGTCATGCACGGTGGATTTGAAATTGCACCTGACAACGAGTTAAACGGAATCACATTCGGTGGCGTTGGCTCTGCAACAACGGTTGAGTACATTCAAGTGCACAAAAATGCGGATGATGGTGTCGAGTTCTTCGGTGGTGCTGTGAATGCTAAATATGTTGTTCTAACCGGTATCCAAGATGACTCAGTTGATTGGGATAACGGTTATGACGGTAAGATGCAGTTCGTACTTGTTAAGCACGCTGATGATGATTCTGATGCTAACCGTGGTATTGAAGGTGACGGTGATGGCGGAAACGCAGGTTCAGGCGAAGGCTTTGAATTCTCAAACCCAACTGTTGCAAACATGACTATCATTGGTAACGCATTTGACACAGCTGACACAGATTCTGAAGGTATATTACTTCGTGACCAAACGTCTGCGCAGCTATATAACTTTGTTATCACTGGCGCGGCTGGTGAATGTCTCGAGTTTGATAACGACGACACAGTTCAAGGTAACTTGACTGATGGTGATATCAACATTCAAACGTCAGTTGTTGCATGTGCTGAAAACTTCAAAGGTGTTGATGCACCAGGACTTGACACTGCAGGTGTTGAAGCATGGTGGAACGATGCGGCGCGTAACAATGCTGTTGCAGCTGATGAAGCGGCTGTTGTGAATGATATCTTTACTATCGCAACTGGTGTGGATGCTACAGACGTAAACGCTGTTGATTCATTCTTCACTACAACTGACTTCATCGGTGCTGTTAAAGACGCTGAAAATAACTGGACTGCTGGTTGGACTGTAGGTCTATAACCTAGCAAGTCAGTAATGCTTGATGATCAAGTGCGTTACCTTCGGTAGCGCACTTGTGTTTCAAACACTTCCAAATACAACAGTTATTCAAGCAGTGAATTGAGGTTTAAAATGAAACAACCTAATACTCAGTTTCCGTTAAAAACACTTACATTAGCAATTTTATCTTCTCTGCTAGTTACACCTGCCGCATTAGCGCAAGAGTCAGATGAAGAAATCATTGAAGAAGTGGTTGCAACGGGCACTCGATTAAAAGGGACTGCAACAGCAGTTCTAGAAGAGCGAAAGAATCAAGCCTTTGTTGCTGATATCTTAGGTGCCGAACAGATTTCACGAACGGGTGATGGTGATGCTGCCTCAGCATTAAGACGTGTAACAGGTCTGACACTTGTTGACGGTAAGTTCATATATGTGCGTGGTTTAGGTGAACGTTACTCAAGTACGCTATTAAATGGCGCTAACGTACCTTCGCCCGATCCAACGCGTAATGTTATTCCATTGGATTTATTTCCATCAGATATCATTGAAAGTTTATCAGTACAAAAATCATATTCTCCGTCTATGCCTGCCTCTTTTGGTGGTGGTAACGTTGATATTCGATTAAAGTCCATCCCTTCTGATTTCATCTTTAATGTTTCAGGTAGTATTGGCACAAATACAGAAAATTCTGGTGATGCGCTTGACTATGGTCGTGACGATAATTTCTTAGGTCAAGACGATGGTAACCTTGCTGCACCTTCAACCTTAGTAAATAGTTGGGCGACTAAGGATTTCTTGGGTAACAACCCATTAATTCCTAGACAAGCTGACAATGCATTTACACAAGATGAAGCCGTCCAAGTCCTGAAAAGCATGAAGCGTGATTATGATCCGGTTGATGCATCAGTGGACCCGAATTATGGTTTTAATGTCTCTGTTGGTAACAACTTTGATTTGTCGGATGATATTCGTACCGGTTACTTGTTAGCTTCTGGCTACAGCCGTGGTGTGAATGTTTCTGAAGAGTATGAACTTGAGCAAGCAAACCGCGTCGGTGACACCATTGAAATCGTACGTTTCTTCGATGATGTGCTTGTAACCGAATACACGACAAAATGGTCGACCCTGTTAAACATGGGGATTGATTATCAACGCAATCACCGCATCGATTATTCATTAATTGCTTTAAGTGATACGTCTGATGAAGTCAAAGAAAAGTTCGGGAATACGGAAAACTTGAACCAGAACGATGGTCTTCGTGTGCGCGATATCAGTATCGATTATGAAGAGCGTAAAATGTATACCAACCAAATCAAAGGTATGCATACATTTCCTGAGTTGAATTTTGCTGGTTTTGATTGGAAATATTCTTTGGGTCGTTCAGTACGAAATGCGCCTGGTAGTTTCGGTGCTCGTTTTATTCTTTCCGATGTGAATGAAGATGGTGTTTTCGATGTGGTTAATGAAAGTACGCTTTCAAACTCAACGGGTGCTGCGCAGTACGACTTCCAAACATTACATGACCGTGTTGAAAATTATGGGTGGAATACTACTATCCCATTTACTACTCAAGATTGGGAAATGGAATTTAAATTTGGTGGTGATTTCTTAACAAAAGCGCGTGTTGCAGAAAACCGTCGAATAGCCATTAATACCCGTGCTTTTGCTGACGGTAATACGTTATCAGGTAATTCGTTTGCTGCTATTTTAAGTGATAGCGCTTTGGATAACGCGATGTATTCTGCTAGTCAATTCTTAGTACGTGATACTACCATCGCGGGTGATGATTACTCTGCAGCACAAAAAGTGGATGCGTTTTATCTAGAAGCGGATTTGTTCTATCAAGGTCAATGGCGTTTCAGTGGTGGTGCTCGTTTCGAAGATTTCCGACAAGCCGTTGTGCCAATGGATCCGCGTACTAACCAAATTGATTTATCAGATGAAGATGATCGTGCACAGCTTGCGTTCCAAGAGGATGATTTTTATCCTGCACTTGCTGTGACATACATCAAAGATGATTCAATGCAATTCCGTGCTAGTGTTGGTGAAACCGTCGTTCGTCCTGATTTGCGTGAAGTCTCTTCTGCGACATATATTGATCCATTAACTGAATTTCCAGTGGCTGGAACGCCTGGCCTACTCACCACCTCTATCATTAATTATGATTTACGTTGGGAATGGTATCGAGAAGCAGGTAATAACCTATCAATTGGTGTGTTCTATAAGGATATGACGAATCCAATTGAATCGGTGCAATCACCTGCTCAGGATGGTCCTCCATTAATTCGCATTGCAAATGCTGAAACTGGCTCACTTACTGGTGTTGAGATCGAGTTTTTACAAGGTCTTGAAGTCATCGGTGACGGTGTATGGGATAACATGTTTTTGTCTGGTAACGTGACGCTTTCTGATTCAGAAATCGAACTTGACCGTCAAAACATTGTTGACCAAACTGGTGTTTCTGCTGCGATTACTAATACGACACGTCGTTTGACAGGTCATTCTGAGTATGTTGTTAACTTACAGCTTGGTTTTGACTCTGATAATGGAGAGCACAGTGCATCATTGGTATATAACGTCTTTGGCGAACGTATTTTAATCCCGGGTATTGATGGATTTGATGACAATATGGAACTACCCTTCCATTCTTTGGATGCGGTGTATAAGTATTACCCAGATTTTAATACGACCATTACATTTAAGCTCAAAAACATGTTCGACGAACAAAAAGAGCTAGAGTTTGAAAACGTGTTACTGCGTTCAGAAACTAAAGGGCGTGGTGTGAGTGTGTCTTTTAAATACGACTTTTAATAACGTCATATCACTGTCATAAAAAGGAAGCCATGTGCTTCCTTTTTTATTATCTAGTGTTTTAGGCCTTATAACAGCAAATCACTGTCGAATATGACACTTTTATGAAGATGTAATCTAGTGCTAGTTTTGTAATAAAAGTGTCACTTAGATTATTTATCCTTAGCGCTGTTTTAAAGTTGCCATTTCATAGCAACCACCATCAAAATAGGTCTTCATATATGGAACGCGTAAGCTCTCTTGCACTCGTCTTATTGAGCACATTAATGGTAAGCACTAGCTTATTTGCTCAAGAAGATAGCACGGTTAAAAAAGTCATTGATAACTCGGCCATGATTAACCAATCAGCGGCAGCTTCTCAAGCTAAGATTGATAATATTGCCGATCAAATTGATAGCAAACTACAACAATTTAAAGCGCTGAACAAAGAGATTGCAGGCTTAAATGTCTACAACAGTCAGTTACAAAATCAAGTTAACAATCAGAACCAAGAAATGGCTGATCTTAATGCCGCGATTGATGAAGTGAGTGTGATTGAACGTCAGATTACCCCTTTAATGATGAATATGATTGATGGTCTAGCTCAGTTTGTTGCGCTCGATGTACCGTTTTTGCCTGAGGAGCGTGCTCAACGTGTCACTGGACTGCGTGCCATGATGGATCGTGCTGATGTGGCACCCTCAGAGAAATTTCGTCGTGTGATGGAGGCATTCCAAGTAGAAATGGATTACGGGCGTACTTTAGAAGCATATCAAGGATTACATATTATCGATGGTCAAGAGCGCGATGTAGAATTTCTACGTCTCGGGCGTACTGCACTTATTTATCAAACACGTGATGCATCAAGTCAAGGCGTATGGAATAAACAAACGCGCCAGTGGGAAGCATTAGATTCTAGCTATCGTACCCAGATCACTAAAGGGTTACGTATGGCCAAGAAACAATTAGCCCCTGATTTATTAATGCTTCCTGTAGCAATCACAGACTAAGGTAATGACAATGAAACGATTACTTACTCCCATCATTGCCATCGTATGTGCCTCATTATTTAGTGTAGGTGCGGTGGCAGAAAATAAACAAGCATTAGATTTAGATGCATTATTACAACAGCTTGAGCAAGGACAGTTTGCGCAAAAAGCGCAAAACACAGAACGTGAGCAAGCCTTTATTCAAAAACGTGCCGAGCAAGACCAAATTCTTCGCGATACTGTGCAAGTAAGAAATCAAGCATTGGCAACTTCGGAGCGTTTAGAAACACAATTCGAAGAAAATGAATTTAAATTGGCTGATTTAAATGATGCATTAAATACGCGCCTAGGTTCATTAAAAGAGCTTTTTGGTGTCTTGCAGCAAGTGTCTGGTGATACTAAAAATAAATTTTACAACTCTGTTATATCAGCACAAATCCCAGGCAGGTCTGAGTTTTTAGATGAAATGGCGCAAACGATGGGTAAATCATCTAAATTAGCATCTATCGATGAAATTGAGAGGGTTTGGTTTGAAATTCAACGTGAAATGACTGAAGCCGGAAAAGTGACTCGTTTCACCACTTCTGTTGTGGAAGCAGACGGGAATAAAGTCAATAAAGAAGTAGTACGTGTTGGGCCTTTTGCATTAGTTGCAGATGGCAAATACCTTGAATACAACGGGGTAACAGGGACTGTGTCAGAATTGATTCGCCAACCGGCTGACCGTTTTGGGGCATCAGTAGCGACGCTTGAAGCATCTAATGGTGAAACAGTGCAATTTGGCATTGATCCAACGGGTGGATCGATTTTAGGCCTGCTAGTTCAAGCACCAAATTTACAAGAGCGCGTGGAACAGGGTGGCCTTGTCGGTTACATCATCTTAATTGTTGGTGCGATTGGTTTGCTACTTGCTTTAGAGCGCTTAGTATCTTTGACCATTATCAAAGCTAAAGTGAATAAACAGCTTAAATCAGAAACGTTTAGCAGTAACAATCCTTTAGGACGTGTCATGAAAGTGAAAGATGATTATCCCAGTGCAGATAGTGAGTCTCTAGAGTTACATTTAACTGAAGCGATTTTAGGTGAAGTACCCAAGCTTGGGCGTAACTTAACCATCATTAAAATTATCTCGGTAGTAGCGCCATTAATGGGCCTACTGGGTACAGTTACCGGAATGATTAACACCTTTCAGGCGATTACATTATTTGGTACTGGTGATCCGAAATTGATGGCGGGTGGTATTTCGACCGCGCTTGTTACCACAGTCTTAGGGTTAGTGGTCGCCATTCCCATGACGTTATTGTATGCGATGCTCAATACACGTAGTAAGAACATTGTTTATATTCTGCAAGAACAAGCTGCAGGTGTCATTGCAGAGCGTTCAGAACGAGGCTAAATGATGACCGAGTTTTTTGAAGCCATTCGCGATTTTACAGAAACAGGTGGCCAAGTACTCTTGGTCATCGGGTTACTTATTTTTGTGATGTGGATGCTCATTTTAGAACGTGTGTTGTATGTGTTTATATGGCACAAAGCAAAAAAACGTAGTGCTATGCAAGAGTGGCTAGCAAGATCAGATAAGTCGTCCTGGAACGCAGAACAAGTTCGCCAAAAAATCATATCGCGTTTAATCATGAATCTGAATGGCAGCACTCCTATTATTCAGGCGCTAGTTGCGCTGTGTCCACTGCTAGGTTTGATGGGTACAGTGACAGGTATGATAGAAGTATTTGATGTCATGGCTATATCCGGTTCAGGCAGTGCTCGTTCAATGGCATCGGGTGTTTCTAAAGCCACTATTCCTACAATGGCCGGTATGGTGGGTGCGTTATCAGGCGTATTCGCCTCAACATGGTTAACTCGTAAAGTCAAAACTGAACGCATGCATTTAGAAGATGCCATCGAAATTAAACGTACTACTGCATCAGCTTAATGCGATGTTATAGGCATAACAGGTAAAAGTATGAAACAACATTTTCAAAATTTGATTGATGAAGAAGAAGCTGCGATTGACATGACGCCGATGCTAGATGTCGTATTTATAATGTTGATATTTTTCATTGTGACAGCGTCTTTTGTTAAAGAAGCCGGTATTGATGTCAATCGTCCGGATGCCGCTACGGCTGTCAAAAAAGATCGTGCGAATATCTTAATTGCAATAAGTGATAAAGGTGAGATTTGGATCAACAAGCGCCGTATCGATGAACGCGCGGTCCAAGCAAATATAGAACGATTACGCGCTGAAAATCCTCAAGGCAGTGTTGTGATACAAGCAGATAAAAAAGCAACAACAGATGTGTTAATTAAAGTCATGGACGCATCACGATCTGCAGGTGTGTATGATGTGTCGATAGCTGCCCAAGAGCCATAACCTTATGATTTCACGTTTTATCATTGCAATATTTGTCTCGGCTGTAATAACCCTAGGTCTATTCTTTTTGATGCAATCTCTGATTAAAAGTGGGGGCAGTGCGCTAACCGAACCACCAAAGGGTAGCGTCATGGATTTTGTTCGAGTCAAAAAAGAAGAAGCGGTTGAAAAAAAGGATCGTAAACCGAAGAAACCGCCTCAGCCCGAGGAACCGCCTCCACAGATGGAAACACCACAAATGGATGCGCCTTCACCTGATGCTGAGGGGGCAGGTATGAACTTCGCTGCTGAGGTTGCTACAGATGTATCACTTGACGGTGGATTAGGTTTGGAGTCGGGTGATGGTGAGTATTTGCCTATAGTTAAAGTTGCACCTGTATACCCACGCCGTGCATTACAGCGTGGCATTGAGGGTTTTGTGATTGTTGAGTTTACGGTGAATACTATTGGCGCAGTCAAAGACCCCTTCGTTATAGAAGCTCAACCACAAGGTATATTTGAGCAAGCAGCAATTGATGCGGCTAAAAAATTCAAGTATAAGCCGCGTGTAGTCAATGGTGTCGCAACCGAGGTATCAGGTGTGCAAAACCGTATTACATTTAAAATCGATGGTTAAGGAGATTTTCATGACTCGTTTCTTTCATACTATAGTAATGGCATTGTGCGTCGGTACTATCATCACTTTACCTGCATTATCTTTCTCTGTTTCCGCCAACGTAAATGCGGATACGCAAAAAGCCAGTGAAAAAAAGACTCGTCGTGTACCTACACTACGTGGAAAAGTCTATGAGCAACTCGCTCGTGCTCAATCGTTTGCTGACAATGATCAGCCGCAAGAAGCATTTGCAGCATTAAAAGACATTGAAGATAAAAAAAGCTCGATGAATAGTTACGAAATAGCCATGCTATATAACTTTTATGGCTTCATTTACTATAATCTTGAGCAAGCTGATAACGCGCTAGAGTCGTTTAAAAAAGTAATAGAAGAGCCTGGTATACCTGAATCCTTTGAACAAAGTACATTATTTACGCTTGCGCAATTGTCATTGATGCAAGGTAACTATAAAGACTCTATTCACTTCTTAGAACGCTGGGAATACTTAAATGTGGGTGACGTGCCACCAAAGCATTTATTTATCAAAGCCCAAGCCTATTATCAAGATAAGCAATATGAGCAGGCTGGTAAGTTTGTCACTCAAGCTGTAAAAAATAAAGAAGCAGCAGGCATGATCCCAGACGAAGGTTGGCTGATCCTCCAACGTGCGATTTATTATGAGTTAAAACAACCTGAAAAAGTGAAAGATATCTTAGTCAAAATGGTGAAGCTTTTTGATGAACCTAAGTATTGGATTCAGCTAGCTGGGATGTATGGAGAGCTTGGAATGGAGAAGCATCAACTTGGTATTATGGAAGCTGCAAAGCAACAAGGCTATTTAGAAAAAGCGTCTGACATCTTTAATATGGCACAGCTATACTACTATCACAAAGCCCCTTACAAGTGTGCTGAGATGATGTTGCAAGCAATGAATAACGGTATTTTGGAAGAGAATTTACGTAACTTGAAATTCCTAGGACAATGTTATCAATTAGCTAAGGAAATCGATAAAGCTGTGCCGGTAATGCAAGCTGCGGCGGCGTTATCAAATGATGGCGAAATCTATGCCCAATTAAGTCAGTTGTTATTAAACATTGATGAATTTGATTTGGCGATTGAAAGTGCTGAACTTGCCATTAAAAAAGGGAGCCTGCGTAATCAAGGAACGATACATTTAGTTCTGGGTATGGCTTACTATAACAAGCGTGAGTTTGCTAAATCTTTAGATCAACTAGCTCAAGCTGAGTCATTTAAATCTAGTCAAAAGATGGCTGAACAATGGCAGAAATTTGTGAGTGGGGAACAACGCTCGTTTAAACAAAATGAGACGGTTATAGCAGCAGATTAATTATGCTCAGGTAACGCATTCAACGTCGCCATCGCACTGTCTCTGTCTTCCCATGCCACAAAGATATGGTCATGGTAGTAAGCCGCTACCACGTTGGCACTGATATCAGCTTTACCCAGTGCGGTAGCAAAGGCAGCTGTTAGCCCCACCGCTTCAAGTGATGAGTGGACGGTAAGGGTAATACACGCAAACGGTCCCATACACTCAATATTGTTATCGACTAACTGATCAATGGTGGCGATAACAGTGATACCTTCATCTTCTTGAAACATACACTTGGGCACAAAAGATAGCCCTTGAGCATCTTTTGACGGGAGAGTGGCAAAGCCATACATCATGTTATCGCATGCCGGAGACATACTGGCTAATAACTTAGTTAGATTCGTTTCGCCACTCATGTATTACACTCCCAATTGTATTTACAATGAAGTAAAGACTATTTCATTTCAGATAGAAACACGATTAGATCAACCATGTCATCGGCTGTCATATCACGGGTGAATTGTGCTTGGTATTTACCATTAACGATGAAGTTAGGCACACCACTCACAAATCGGCGATACTCACTGATGGCCTTGTTGTTCTTTTTCAACATAGAGTTCACAGCAAAACTTTTATTCATTTTATCGTACTCAGCAGGGTCAATTCCATTGACACTTAATATACTTCGTACATCATCTGAGCTAGTGATTTTGCCACGTTGACGATGAATATAGTTAAAGATGGCAGCATTGACTTGTTCAGATTTTTTCAGCGCTTGGCCAATCATCATGGCTTTGGTGACATCATCTTGTAAATCTTTGCCAGCAAAACCCATGAAGTTCACATGCACTTTTTCAAACGTTACACTCGGGTCCAGCTTCTTTTTCATTTGCACAACTAACGGTTCAAAGTTGAAACAATGCGGGCACCAAAAAGAAAAGAATTCTTTTACTTCGGGGGTTGCTGTAGCTTGGCTGCTGATCACTTTATAGTGCTCACCTTCAACAAACCGGATTTGCGCGGCAGCTTGTGAAGCTATTAATGCACTGACAATGACAAATAACATACTGGTAAACAATTTTTTCATATTGATATTCGCTTATAAAGGTGGAATTGATGCTGATAATACACAGGCTCGAAGGGGAATGAAACCAGAGATTGTGACAAAAAATGTCAGCATATACATAATTTGATACGTTAAGTATACACTGACAAGCTGAATCATGGCTTAATCTAAGAGAAAGTGCTCATTCTCGTACGATAAACGATACGTAATAACCGCTGCTAAACTATGATGCTATATTACCATTGATATTTCACCGCAAGCATGGCTTTGCGCTCAAGACCACGATAACCCACGATATCTTGATATCCATGATCAAATAGATTATCCACTTTCGCACTGACATTTAACGCGGATGAAATTTGGTATGTAAGATTCGCATTCACTAGCCAATACGCTCGCAAACCAATGATTTTCGATGGTTCAGGGTAGGTGGGAAGAATTGATCCGATTTGCTGCCGACATAACTTGCACTGACATACGTGCTCATTGTTGGGGTCACCGTGTAGGACATATTTATCGACCCATTATGACGGGCACGACGCAGTTCTACCGTTTCCTCATCACCTTGAGAAGCATCTAAATAACTGTAAGAAGCATTAATGGAGACATCGGCACTTATCCATGAAAGTTCCCATTCTATTCCGCTACGATCACTGGTACCCGCGACATTATCGGAAGTAAAGTTACCCGTTTGTGCATCATATACAAAGCCATTGATTTCGTTTTCCAACTTACCTACAAACACATTAATTTGTTGGTTAAGTTGACTGTTAGCTAGTACATACTTACTTCTAAGTCCTATTTCTATATTGCTAGACTGCTCAGGTTTTAAATTGGGGTTACCTTGGAAAGTACCAGCAAAAAAGCCAAAGCGTTCCGTAAAAGACGGGTTTTTACTGGCTCGTCCGATACTGGCAAACCACGTCAACTTATCTGAATTTTGGTAATTCGCACCAATACGATAATCAATCGCCGCATCAAATTCACTATTATCGGTGTAGCGAATAGAACTATTTGTATAAATGTTGTCAGATAAAGCGATCACGGCATCACCGAAAATACTATGACTTTCAATGCGTTGTGATTGGTTTGGATCACCAAAACCAGACGGACCACGTTGTTCAAAATCCGTTTTATCCGCACTTAACCCAATATGATACTGACGCGTCAGCCCATTATTAGAGGCGAGGCGAGCCACTGAACGAAGTGATACTGTTTTAGCATCGGTTAACCCCGATAATGCACCGCTACTAGTATTTTCTACAAAATTACGATGATATTTAGCGGATGAATCTAAAGTATAAGAATAACGATTGCTAGTGATGCCTGTCGGGGTAAACGCCCAGCGAAGCGCTGCGCTTTGTTGACGACCATCGGTGACGTTATCAGCGTCTACCGGTAAACCTGTGGTGACAAAATCTGTCGCATCAAACATCGTCAGATAGTCGATGTTATGTAGTACCGCGCTCACAGTATGCTCATGGTTAACGACATAACCAAGTTGGGCACTCATAGAGGTATTTTGATAGCCATCTTTTTCGGTATTCCCATCAACGATACTGATATTTTGGCCATCGGTCTGTTGACGACTGACAGTTAACCCGTAGTGACCATCAGTGAATTGGCCCTGTTGTTGGTAATGAAGTTGTTGGGTGTTTTTCGTTCCCAATCCCGCTTTAAGTGAATGCGTGGTTGTATCGTTATCAGCGCCGCTTTGAGTAATGATATTAAGTACGCCACCGACTGCGCCATCGCCCCATAGCGCGCTTTGTGCACCGCGATACAGTTCAATACGGGCAATGTTTTGCGTCGATAAATGGGCTAAATCAACCAATCCGCCTTGCCCCTGATCATTGATCGCAATACCATCAAGTAGGACTAAAATATGGTTAGTTTCACTGCCACGCAAACGCAGCTCAGCAAATTGACCAACACCACCGTTGGTTGAGATATCTACGCCAGCGAACTGGACTAATAGTTCAGAAACAAAAGCAGCCTGGCTGTTGGCAATCTCAGCTGCCGTCATTACTGATACATTGCCAGCAAGTTGTGCTATCGACATGGCACTATGAGAGCCTGATACAACAATGGTTTCCAGTGGTTCGTTTGTATTTTGTGCATGTGCGACAGTGGTCATCAATAAGGCACAAGAAAGAGCACCGCTGATAGCAGCACGAAGAGCGTATTTGTGAAATGTCATGGTAAGTAAATTCCAGAGCCTGTTCCCACCGAACAGGGTAAATAATCGCAACATCACAGAGTATGACGTTATCAATGCATAGGCCGGTATCCGGGCTCAATAAGTTGTGATAGTAAGCATTCACAAACCCATCATTCGCCTTCCCGTAATTAAACAGTGGCAAGAGATTGTCGCAAAGACGACACTCGATATGAATGAGGGTGACCTTATTTTACCGTTGCGGGGGCAGCAAAAGCATTTCACTTTTTTCCCGTTTAACTGGTCTCAATATGAGGTAGCACCTAAGCAAAGCGGATTATAGCCTAGAAGAAGATGTGGGGCTACAGGCAAAGCGGATGGTCAGACGACAAGTTTAGGCAAAAAACATGCGCTACTAACTATGAATTACTAACCATTATTTATAAGCGAATAGGGGCTTCTTGGAGTGCAGACATTTGTTCTTTTAACGCTAGGATCTGCCCTTCCCAATACTTATCTTCGGCAAACCAAGGGAATGCTTGGGGAAACGCCGGATCTTGCCAGCGTTCAGAGAGCCATGCCATGTAATGTACCATCCGCATGGCTCGCAGTGGCTCGATTAATTGGGTTTGTTCTGGGGCAAACGTATGAAACTCATCGTAGGCTTCAATCAAGGTATCAAGCTGGATAAATTGTTGGTGCTTATCACCTGATAGCATCATCCACAAATCTTGTACTGCGGGCCCCATGCGACAATCATCTAGATCCACAAAACTAGGGCCATCGCGCCACAGTATATTGCCTGGATGACAATCGCCATGCAGCCGGATCAGTTCATTTTTTGGTTGGTATAGTTCAGTTGTTGCTTCGATAACTGGATTGAGAATAGCGAAAAAAGCGGTTTGTAAGTGAGAAGGCACTAGCTGACTGTGTTGTAACTGAATCAACGGAGTTTGTAGATGGGTTGATGCATTTAACGGTGCGCGATAAACAAACGGTGATGATTGGGCTACACGGTGCATTCGTCCGATAAAACGTCCCATCCACTCAAGCTGATCAAGATTATCCACTTCAAATTGACGTCCGCCGACAGACGGAAATAATGCAAAACGGGTGTCTTGATAATGATGTAAGGTATTGCCATTAATGACGCAAGGTGCAACTAATGGGATCTCGTTACTTGCTAGTTCTAGCGCAAAGTCATGTTCCTCTTGAATTTGAGTATCAGTCCAGCGACCAGCACGGTAAAATTTCACCACATAACGCTGGTGGTCATCAGCAAATTGATAAACGCGATTCTCATAGCTATTCAGTGCCAGTAGACCGGTAGCGACTTGGATATCAATGCTTTCTAAGGCATCCAAAATCACATCAGGGTTGAGGTTGGCAAAACTAAAATCGACACACTCATCGGTATTAGATAAACCCGATGAGTGTGTTTGAGGAGGTAATTGATTCATTAACGGTATAAAAACTTACTGGGTTCTTCTATTTCCACTAATGTACCATCATTTTGTACCGTCGACACATAAAAGCTAATTTCGGTGACGGCCTGTTCTAAATTATAAGCATCAGTGGCGACACTGATAGGTAAACTGAAGACCTCACCCCCTGCGACAGTCACTTCTTGGTCGCCAATAAAGACCGCTTCGACTAAGCCTCGAACTTCAATCCGATAAGTCTGCTCAGTTTGAGATTTGTTAAGTACTTTAAGAGTGTAAACATTCTCAATAAGCCCTTCATTCGTTTCTCGGTAAAGTGAATTACGGTCACGAATAATATCAACTTCAAGCGGTTTACGCAGAGCGAAATCTAAGCCTAATAATCCCACCATAACACACAATACGACTGCATAGCCGATGAGTTTGGGACGGAAAATTTTTGTTGTACCGCCATTAAGTTCATGTTCAGATGTAAAACTAATTAGGCCTTTGTCATAACCCATTTTATCCATCACACCATTACAGGCATCGACGCATGCTCCGCAGTTGATACATTCATATTGTAGACCGTTTCTAATATCAATACCGGTAGGGCAGACTTGCACACATAAATTACAATCAATACAGTCGCCTAGGCCTTTTTCTTCGCGTTGTTCAGGTGTGGTTTTGCGTGATCGAGGTCCTCGGCCTTCTCCACGCCTAGCATCATAGGCAACCGTAAATGTATCTTTGTCAAACATAGCGGATTGAAAACGCGCATAAGGACACATGTGAATACACATGATTTCGCGCATCCAACCAGCATTACCATAGGTGCAAAAGGTGAAAAATAACACCCAAAAACTTATCCAAAAACTGGTTTGAAAGGTAAAAAAATCAATAAACAATTCATCAATGGGGGTAAAGTACCCGACAAACGTTAATGAGGTTAGCAGTGCGACAGCAACCCAGGCAGTATGTTTGAGAGCTTTACGAATAAATTTATCAGCATCCATCTTGCGTTGATCGAGTTTCATGCGCTTGTTTGCGCTTCCTTCAATTTTTTCCTCAATCCAAATATACATATAGGTCCATGTCGTTTGTGGACACATAAACCCACACCACACACGTCCGGCAAAGGTGGTGATGAAAAATAACGCGAACGCACCAACAATAAAAATATAGGCTAATACAGTGAGGTCTTGTGGCCACAGGGTAATCGCAAATAAGTTAAAACGCTGTTCAGGGATATCAAATAAGATAGCTTGTTGGTTATTATATTGAAGCCATGGGATCAGTGCGAATATACCTAAAAAGATAAACCCAAATAAGCGTCGAAATGTCTCTAAAGTGCCTTTGACTGCCCGCACATAAATTTGTGAGCGAGCAGGATAAATGCCTACATCAGTATCATGTGATGGTTTGATGGTGACTTTTTCTGGGATTTTTTTGCGCCCACTTGCATCGGTTGGGATGACTTTAATGGGAATTTTATCGCTCATGGGGCCATTGCCTTATATAGTGACTGCTGTTTACCAAGTAGCATAAAACAATTCATGCGGTAATTGTTTGAAGTATATCAATATTTATGACGATTTT
This sequence comes from Glaciecola sp. HTCC2999, assembly GCF_000155775.1. Lineage (GTDB taxonomy): Bacteria > Pseudomonadota > Gammaproteobacteria > Enterobacterales > Alteromonadaceae > Opacimonas. The sequence goes on along the minus strand of NZ_DS989813.1, from coordinate 176,602 downwards.
ATGATGTTTTGTCGGATTAAATTGTTATATGAAGATGTAATCTAATAACCTGTCAGCGCGATACTATTATGCAAAAGAGTGGAACTGTCTATGGCGATGCTGGTCATAATGATAATGGGTTGTTATATTGTTATAGCGAATCACCAACGTTAGTGTAAAGGGGAAAATAATGAAATTACCATTACTCGTAAAAAGTGGCATGTTATCGGGACTACTAGGTACGTTATTATTGAGTAATATAGTGATGGCTGATAGCGATAATTTACCAGCGGTACAAGTCAAGTGGGGTGATTATAAAGAATTTACGGATGTGAAGTCTGCAAATGAATCTCGAAAACGCTTTGCCCAACGTACTTTTGCTGATCTGGAAAAGTATATTGTGAAGCTGGCTAGCGATTTACCTAAAGGGCATCAACTTAATATTGAAGTGACTGATTTAGATTTGGCTGGGCGTGTGTTACCGGCGAGTTTTGCTGGATTAGGTATGCATAGTGCAGATAGTATTAGGGTGATTAAACAGATCGATATTCCGAGAATTAAGTTTACTTACATTTATGCTGACCAGGATGGGGTAGAATTAAAACGTGATGACGTGAATATAAAAGATATGAGTTTCTTGTCTCGACATAACCCCGTGTTTCGTTCCGACTCGTTAAAATACGAGAAGAATATGTTACGCAGTTGGTTTAATGAAACCTTTCTTGAGTCTTAAAACACAATAAATAGAAAAAGGGCAATGTAGGAGAGAACATTACCCTTTTTTTGAGTGTTATTTGTCTTGTTTATGCAAAAACAAAATCTGCAAGATGAGTGGCGTTGACAGTATCAGCACCCTGTTCTATGGCATGTAGGTGTTGCTGTGCTCTAGGTAGAATATAAGCAATATAAAATTGACCTGTTTTAATTTTACCTTTGGCATATGCCTGGTTTTCAGTGTCAGGTAATTTATCTAACATAGATAACCATAAGATACCAATTAAGTTATACGCACAGTAATTCAAATAATCGCATGCGATCGCGGCACAATATTCAGGTGATTTGTCTAATAATGATTCTGAGACGGTATGCCATTGGGTGAGTAACCCTAATGCATGAGCCTGATAGTCACTGTCAGCGATATCATTCACGATTTCGTTGAAGACGTTATGGGTAATGTTCATCATAGCGCCATTTGAACGGGTCAATTTACGGCCGATAAGATCGGCAGCTTGAATGCCATTAGTACCTTCGTAAAGTTGAGCAATACGGGTATCACGTACATATTGCTCCATACCCCATTCACGGATATAACCATGGCCACCGTAGATTTGAATACCGTAGTTAGACACTTCAGTCGCCATATCCGTGAAAAAAGCCTTACAAATTGGTGTGAGATAAGCAATAACGACTTCAGCATTTGTTTTTGCTTCACCCGTCGCGTATTTTTCAATATCCATGAATTTCGCATATAGCATGGATAGGGCTCGGCAACCCTCAGTTAAACTGCGCTGGGTTAATAACATGCGACGGACATCGGGTTGAAAAATGATCGGGTCTGCTTTTTTATCTGGTGCTTGGATACCTTGAGGGGCCCGAGATTGGAGTCGCTCGACCGCATATTCTAATGCACCTTGATAGGATGCTTCACCAATACCTAAACCTTGTAGGCCAACTTGGAAGCGTGCATCATTCATCATGGTAAACATGCATGCTAACCCTGAATGCTCCTCACCAATTAAGAATCCTTGAGCCTCATCATAATTCATCACACAAGTCGGTGAAGCTTTCAGCCCCATTTTCTTTTCAATACTGCCCACACTCACGGCGTTTGGAGAACCAAGAGTGCCATCGTCATTGACATTAATTTTAGGCACTAAGAATAAACTGATACCCTTCACACCTTTTGGCGCATCTGGTAATCGAGCAAGTACTAAGTGAATGATATTTTCAGACCAATCATGATCACCGGCCGTAATAAAAATTTTGTTCCCCGTAATGGCATAGGAACCATCATTTTGCGGTACCGCTTTAGTCGATAATAAACTTAAATCGGTTCCCGCATGCGGTTCAGTCAGATTCATGGTACCCGTCCATTCACCAGAAATAATCTTGGCTAAGTAACGTTGTTTCAATTCCTCTGAACCGTGTTTATTGATTGCTAATACCGCACTTTCGGTGAGCATGGTGGTTAAACGCCAACTTAAGTTAGCAGAATTAAGCATTTCATGGACGGGCACTGCCATTGAGTAAGGTAAGTCTTGTCCTTCAAAATCGGGGTTCCCGAGCATGGCGTTCCAACCATTTTCGATATAGGTTTGGTAGGCTGCTGCAAAGCCATCAGGCGTCGTCACTGCACCATTATGTAAACGGCAACCCTGTTCATCTCCAATTTGGTTTAATGGCGCAATTTCACTTTCAGCAAACTTCGCGCCTTGAGCCAACACTTCTAAAGCCAGTTCACTATCCATGCCTTCAGCGTTAATATTTTGATAATGAGCGTCAATGTTCAGCCAATCATTGAGTAAAAAAGCAAAATCGACTAATGGTGCCTTATATGTCGCCATAACTATCCTTTATAAGTGGTTTGACCAGTATTTAATTTCAAATACTAATGCAAATAAAGGTAAATTTAAAGCGAATGTAAATAAATAGTTAACGAGGCTGTAAGGGAGATGAGACTGGTGTTAGCACATAGCCATCTCGTAATCGGATGAGGTCATCTGCAAAGCGTAAATGGTTATCATCTAATTCATATAAATTATATAAGTCTAGGGTGGTCGTTTCAACGAGGGCAAAGTTGGGGACCGGACGTGGGAAATGAGTAATATTGAGCATGTTATCTGCCAAACAGCTAAAAACGAGCATCCCATTTGTGGTTTGAGCGACAGGCAGTAATACCTCTACATTCAAACCCGTTTCTTCAAACGTTTCACGATGCGCGGTACAAGCTAGAGATTCATCTGTCCTTTGCATGCCACCAGGAATATCGAGTTTTCCAGTAAGACGGTGAGTGACTAACAGGATACGTTGGTCAAAACGGATTAAACAGCCTGCATTGTTTAACTGTAGATCATGTTGATTCATCGTTGCAGTATGTTTAGTTCGACAAAATGGGGCAACAGGCGTATCGGCATTGCATCCAGACAGGAGCATCACGATAAATAACAACAAATAAACTAATCTAAACATGACATAAATCAGTACAAACGCTAATAATGCGCTTATAATACGCTGATTAGCGTTAATAATGCACAATAAACCGCTCATCAATAATTACACATAGCGATATCGCTATTAATTTTAAAGGAATATCATGTCACAGCGTTTTGGTTTTTCCCCTTTATGGCTAGGCGTTATTGCACTAGCGGCCTTACTTATTTACATTAATGTACCGGTGACTGAACAAACTTCTCAGCGAGGTGCTCGTTCGACACCTGTTATCACTGAAATTGTACAAATCACTGATTTTCCCATCACTCTAAAAGCCCTAGGTACTGCTAAAGCCAATGAGTCAGTGAATATTACTCCGCAACAATCGGATGTGATTACTGTCTTGAACTTTACAGATGGTCAACGTGTGGAAGCCGGTACTTTGCTGGCACAATTAAATAGTAATGAACAAAAAGCCCGCTTAAATGAAATCAACATTAATCTTGCAGAAGCAGAGCGCCAATTAGCTCGTATCAAAAACTTAGCATTATCCAATTCAACTTCTGCACAGTTATTAGATGAGCAAGAGGCACGTGTAAAAGCATTGACTGCGCAACGTGAAGTCGCCCAAGAAAATTTAGATAAACGTCAAATTTTAGCGCCATTCTCTGGGAAACTCGGCTTACGTCAATTTTCTCTTGGAGCCTATGTAAAACCCGGTGATGTACTCACCACACTAGATGATTTAGATACTATCAAGGTCGATTTTTCTATTTCAGAGCGTCATCTTCCTAGCGTTCAAGAGGGACAAACGGTCTTTGCTGAATCGGTTGCTTATCCTGGGGTGCAATTTACGGGCATGATTACGAATGTAGATTCTCGTATTGACCCATCGACACGTTCATTCAATATTCGTACAGAGATTGATAATACACACCAACAATTACGTCCAGGCATGTTATTGACAGTGACGTTACAAAAACGCGTGTTAAGTACACTAACCATTGATGAAAAAGCATTGGTACCCGATCATGAAAAGCAATTTGTATTTAAAGTTATCGATGGTAAAGCAGTGAAAACGCAGGTGACTATCGGTGAGCGTCGCCCTGGCATTGTGCAAATCTTATCGGGTATCACCGAAGGCGAAGAAATTGTCGTAGAAGGTACATTACGTATCCGTGATGGTTCTGCGCTACGTATTTTAAGTACCAATAATGCTCCGGCAAACAATGACAAAAGCACGCAAACCCAACAGCCTGTAAGTGCTCACGTACAAGGATAGTTACCATGTTATTATCTGATTTATCGGTGAAACGCCCCGTTTTTGCCAGTGTCGTTAATTTATTATTGATTGTCTTTGGTGTCGTCGCAATTAGCTTATTGTCTTTGCGTGAATACCCAGACATTGATCCGCCCATAGTATCTGTCAGCACCAGCTATCCAGGTGCCTCAGCTGCGATTATAGAAACACGTATTACCCAACTACTCGAAGATCGTATTAGTGGTATTGAGGGTATTAAAAATATCAGTTCATCTTCTAGTAATGGTCGCTCTAGAATTTCAATAGAGTTTAATCTATCACGAGATATTGATGCGGCCTCTAATGATGTAAGAGAGCGAATTAGTCGTGCGTTAAATAACCTCCCAGACCAAGCATTTCCACCCGAAGTATCTAAATCCGGTTCGGATGAAGACGTTATTGTCTGGTATAACTTACGATCAACCAATCTATCTGTAATGGAACTTACCGATTACGCGGATCGTTTTATTGTTGATCAACTTTCTATTGTTGATGGTGTAGCGCGTGTCCGCTTAGGTGGCGGTCGAAGTTATGCGATGAAAGTATGGCTTGATAAAGACGCGATGGCAGCGCGTGGCGTGACGGTCGCGGATGTAGAGCGCGTGATCCGCAGTGAAAATGTCGAGTTACCCGCCGGTCGCGTAGAATCAAGTTATCGCGATTTTGAAGTAAGGGTGACCCGTTCTTTTCTTACCCCAGATGATTTTGCGCGCTTAACGGTGAAATCAAATCTTGATGGTTATCTAGTGCGTTTATCAGAAGTTGCTCGGGTTGAATTAGCCGCTGAAGATGATGAAACTGAGTTTCGCGGTGACGGTGTGAATATGATTGGACTGGGGATTGTAAAGCAATCTAAATCCAACACACTGGAAGTGGCGAAAAATGCGAAAAAAGCCATTGCACAGATTTCCCAAACACTACCAGATAATATTTTTATTGTACCTAGTTATGATTCTTCGATTTTCATTGAAGAGTCAATTAACGAAGTATATAACACCCTCGCCATTGCGATGTTTATGGTTGTGGTCGTGATCTATATTTTCTTAGGAAATGTGCGAGCGACAATTATTCCAGCAATAACAGTGCCTGTTTCCTTAGTCTCTGCGTTTATTGTCATGTATGCGTTAGGGTTTTCGATTAACTTGTTAACGCTATTAGCATTAGTGCTTGCTATTGGGTTGGTAGTAGATGACGCCATCGTTGTGTTAGAAAATATTTATCGCCGTATTGAAATGGGTGAGCCACCTTTATTAGCCTCATACCGAGGGGCGCGAGAAGTTGGCTTTGCTGTTATTGCGACGACCTTGGTACTCATATCCGTCTTTGTGCCATTAGTCTTTTTAGAAGGCAATATTGGTAGCTTATTTACAGAATTCGCTTTAGCTATTGCTGCTGCAGTCGCATTTTCGAGCTTTACCGCACTGACGCTATCGCCCATGTTAAGTTCATATTTGTTAACTAAACGCAGTCGTAGTAGCGGGTTTGGTTCTTGGGTTGAAGGTGCGTTTAAACGCGTAGAGGGTGCTTATAATGCCCGGTTACAAAAAACAATACACCAACCTTTATTAGTGTTTATTTTGATTGGAGCTAGCTTACTGCTCATGTATCAGTTAAACAATTTAATCCCTCGTGAGTTTGTTCCGAAAGAAGATCGAGGTACTTTTTTTGTTTTGATGCAAGCCCAAGAAGGCGCCAGTTTTGAATCAAATAGTGAAAATATCAAGAAAATTGAAGATCTGTTATTACCCTATTTAGAAACAGGTGAAGCAGAACGTGTTCTGGTTCGTACACCAGGTTTTGGTGGTAGTGCAGGTATTGCCATAATCGGTGCAGCAAAATGGGATAAACGTCAACGTAGTACCTTTGACTTGATGAATGAAGTGACCGGTAAACTGTCGCAAATACCAGATGTACGTGCGTTCTCTATCATGCGTTCGTCTCTTGGTGGGCGTGGTCTAGGAAGACCAGTACAGTTCGTGTTGCAAGGTAATACTTATGAAGAGCTAGTACAATGGCGCGATATTGTCTTAGAAAAAGCAGCTGAAAATCCCAAGTTACTCCGTTTGGATTCAGACTATAAAGAGACAACGCCCCAGTTATCCGTGAATATTGATCGCGAACGCGCTGCGGATCTAGGAGTCTCCATTTCTGAAGTCGGTCGCACCCTTGAAACCATGCTGGGGCAACGTCGTGTATCGCGCTATTTAGATCGCGGTCAAGAATATGAAGTCATTCTTGAAGGTGAAGAAAGTGATTTTGGTAGTCCTGACAGTATCGATAATATCTATGTTCGTTCAAGCACGACCAATGAATTGATCCCACTGGATAATCTAGTCAGTGTGGCCGAACAAGCGACAGCATCAAACTTAAATCGTTACAATCGAATGCGCGCCATTACTATTAATGCCAACTTAGCCGATGGTTACACATTAGGTGAAGCGCTGGCTTACTTAGAGAATATTGTAGCGACAGAGCTGCCAGAAGATGTCTCGATTGATTACAAAGGTGAATCGTTACTTTATCAAGAATCAGGTAATTCATTCTTATTTATCTTTGCGATGGCACTCGCCGTTACTTATCTGGTGCTAGCAGCTCAGTTTGAAAGCTGGATCCATCCATTAGTCATTATGTTCACGGTTCCGCTCGCCTTAGTCGGTGCTTTTATTGGTTTATATCTTAATGGAATGTCATTAAATATCTATTCTCAGATAGGGCTGGTGATGCTCATTGGGCTGGCAGCTAAAAACGGTATTTTGATAGTGGAATTCACCAACCAACTTCGTGATGCCGGGATGGAGTTCAAAGAAGCACTTTGTACCGCATCTACGCAGCGTTTACGTCCCATTGTGATGACCGGTTTTACTACAGTATTTAGTGCATTACCATTAGTGTTAGCCGTAGGTCCAGGTTCAGAAAGTCGGGCAGTCATTGGCATGGTGATATTTGCAGGGGTACTATTCTCAACGTTCTTAACGTTATTTGTTATTCCAACGATGTATCACGTCTTAGCGAGGAACACTTCTTCACCCGAAGCACTGAGTCAACAAGTTGATGAATTTGAAAGTCAAATTCCATATCGTAAAGGGGATGGGGTCTAAATTATATAGACCCTTCCTTATCTTTTTTTCGGTTGGTTATTTTGATTATTAAAATAGTTCCAGCAAAAATTAAGGTAATGACATCGACGTACAGAATGCTGCGGTGTAACCAAAAAATTCTATGAACATATTATTCTCGTCAAAATAAGAGTGTTAACAATAAAAAGCCCCGAGATTGCTCTCAGGGCTTAAATGTTTTGCTATAGCGCGTTAATAATAATAACACGCAACATACAAGGTTATTCGTCTAAGAAGCTTCTTAATTGCTCAGAACGGCTAGGGTGACGAAGTTTACGTAACGCTTTAGCTTCAATTTGACGTATACGTTCACGTGTTACATCAAACTGTTTACCTACCTCTTCTAGCGTGTGGTCAGTATTCATATCGATACCAAAACGCATACGTAACACTTTTGCTTCACGTTGTGTTAATCCGGCTAATACGTCTTGAGTCGCATCTTTTAATGAACCACCAGTGGCAGAATCTAACGGTTGGATAATGGTATTATCTTCAATGAAATCGCCTAAGTGTGAATCTTCATCATCACCAATTGGGGTTTCCATAGAGATTGGCTCTTTAGCGATTTTTAGCACTTTGCGAATTTTATCTTCAGGCATGATCATGCGTTCCGATAATTCTTCCGGTGTCGGTTCGCGACCCATTTCTTGCAACATTTGACGTGAAATACGATTGAGTTTATTAATCGTTTCAATCATGTGAACGGGTATACGGATCGTACGCGCTTGGTCTGCAATAGAACGGGTGATTGCTTGGCGGATCCACCAAGTAGCATAAGTTGAAAACTTATAACCACGGCGGTATTCAAATTTATCAACCGCTTTCATCAAACCAATATTACCTTCTTGGATAAGATCCAAGAATTGTAAACCACGGTTGGTATATTTTTTAGCGATGGATATCACTAGACGCAAGTTGGCTTCAACCATCTCTTTTTTGGCTCGACGTGCCTTGGCTTCACCAATTGACATGCGTCGATTAATATCTTTAATATCAGCAATACATAAACCGGTTTCAGCCTCAACAGCATTCATCTTGCTGACGCTACGTTCGATGTCTTCTTGGAAGGTCTCTAACACCAATACGTAAGGTTTAGATGTTTTCAGTATTTTATAATACCAATCTGTCGAAGTTTCGTTACCAGCGAACGCCTTAATAAAGTCTTTCTTAGGCATTTTAGCTTGTGCAACGCAGTGTTTCATAATCAAACGTTCTTGAATTCGAACGCGATCCATCATACCACGCATGTTTTTAACCATTCGGTCAAACTGCTTTGGAATTAAACGAAATTCTTTGAATACATCTGATAACTTAGCGATTTGCTTTTTAGCTGCAGCATTAGAGCGACCTTTAGCCTCAATAACATCACGTGTTTTGTTATATTGTTTACGTAAGGCATCAAATTTTTCGCGCGCTAATTCTGGATCAACACCGGTATCGACTTCTTCTTCTTCAGCATCATCATCATCTTCATCTTCAAGTTCTTCTTCAGATAATTCAGAACCAATGTGAGTAGCAGTTGGGGCAAGGTTTTCATCTTCGTTCGGATCGACAAACCCAATAATGATGTCACTTAGACGAATCTCTTCGGCTTCGTACAGGTCCCATTGGTCTAATAGATAAGTAATGGCTTCAGGATATTCCGCGACTGAGCATTGGACTTGGTTAATCCCATCTTCAATGCGCTTTGCAATTTCAATCTCACCTTCACGGGTCAATAACTCAACAGTACCCATTTCTCGCATGTACATGCGAACCGGATCGGTTGTACGACCGATTTCACTTTCTACTGTTGCAAGTGCTTGAGCAGCGGCTTCGGCAACCTCTTCATCCGTCGTGGTTTCGGCCATTAACAACTCATCTGAATCAGGAGCAGATTCAAATACTTGGATACCCATATCATTGATCATTCGAATAATATCTTCGATTTGATCTGAATCTACAATATCTTGAGGTAGGTGGTCATTGACTTCGGCGAAGGTTAAATAACCTTGTTCTTTACCTTTGGCAATCAGTAGTTTAATCTGAGACTGCTTACTTTGCATAAATATTTACACTTCTCATGCGAATCAAATCATTACTGCTTACCCTAGCGTCCAATGCTGAGGTTCATTGATTCGTTGATGTTTGGAAACGCTACTCTTCACTGAGACGTTTACGGATAGATAATTATAGCAGATATTGGATAAAAATCACTAGCTGCTAAATCGAATATAATGACTATTTGTCATAATGAATATTAAATATCGGCTTGATTGATGAAAAATTAAATCTGATATAGCAATTATTTTTTCATCAATAATTTTTTGAGTGTTGTTTTCTCTTCATCACTTAATCCAATACTTCTGGATTTAGCAATTAAAGCTTCTGTTTGGCCCACTAAAAATTGGTCGATGAGTCGCTTAAATGTACTTACATACACGGTTTGTATTTCGTCGTCTTTGACTAACCACTCTTGAGCTAATAATGTTTGCAAATGCTGAGCAAATGGGTGTTCTCGGAAATACTCAAATACTAAGGCTGTGTTAACGTTAGTTTGCTGGGAACAAAATTGATGTAGCTCAATTAAAAATGGTAGACCGGGTAAGCCGGCATCAGTAATTGCCGCTGGATTTACTTTCGGTAGTGCTTGGGCTAACGAGGGGTGCTCGATTAACAAACGAATTAACATACGTACCGGCGTTTGTGATAATTTTTGAGGAGCGCCACGTTTCGGTGGTAACATGCGATTAGGGGTCGCGTTGGCTTTAGTAATATCACGTTCAAGCTGATGGCGATCATAGTCGCCAAGTAATTTACTTAGTTCGCCTAAGAGGATCTCTTTTTGAATATTCCCACCAACAATATTAATTAAAGGTTCTGCTTCAGCTCGAAGAGATGCTTTGCCTTCAATTGACCCAACATTATGGCGTGTTAATAAATTATCAAATAAGAATTTAGATAAAGGCATAGCCTCTGAAAATAAAGTTTCAAGCGCAGTTTTACCGATTTTCCTGACCATTGTATCAGGGTCTTCACCATCAGGTAGAAACATAAACTTCATCTGTTTACCGTCTTTGAGTAACGGTAATGCATTTTCCATGGTACGCCATGCCGCAGAACGTCCCGCTTTATCCCCATCATAACAACATACAATTTCATCGGTATTGCGTAACATCAACTGCACATGTTCTGGAGTGGTGGACGTGCCGAGTGATGCAACGGCATAATTAATTTCAAATTGGCTCAACGCAACCACATCCATATAGCCTTCGACCACCACAATGCGGTCAATATGGCGCTGCATATTTCGTGCACGATGAAGCCCATATAGTTCCGAACCTTTAAAAAAGATGCGAGTTTCGGGAGAGTTTAAATATTTCGGTCCTTGCTCAGCATCCAAAACGCGCCCCCCAAAACCAATGACACGTCCACGTTTATCACGGATGGGAAACATTAATCGATCACGGAAAAAATCATAACGTTTGCCATTATCATTTTGGGTCATGATTTTTAAATCGACACACTGTTGGGCTTTTTCGGGTGTGGCTCCCAGTGTATCCGCTAATGCTTGCCACTCTGGTGGCGCATAACCGATTTCCCACGATTTGACAATTTCGCCGCTAAGTCCACGATCTTTTAAATAATCAATGACTTTGCTTGAGTTGGCGTGATGTTTGAGCTGATGCTGAAAAAATTTGGCTGCTTTTTCCATTAACTCATAATCATTTTCACGTTGTTGTTTTTTTTCTTGTGAAGCTTGTGGATTAAAGGGAGTATTGGTTTGTTCACGAGGCACATCAAGAGAGTGATGGGCGGCAAGTTCTTCAATCGCTTCGACAAACTCCAACCGATCAAACTCCATAATAAAAGACAATGCATTGCCGTGTTCACCACAACCAAAACAGTGATAAAACTGTTTTTCAGCAGATACGGTGAAAGATGGGGATTTTTCATTATGAAAAGGGCAGCAGGCTTGATAATTCTTACCTGCTTTTTTTAGTTTGACTCGGCTATCAACGATATCCACGATATCGGTACGTGCGATTAAATCGTCAATGAAATCTCGAGGGATCCTGCCTGCCATGATATCTTGGTTAGCCTAATTTTGCTTTAATCAATCCGCTGACTTTACCCATATCTGCACGTCCTTGCAGTTGTGGTTTTAATAATCCCATTACCTTACCCATATCTTGCATGCCAGCTGCACCTGTGTCGCTAATCGCGGTAGCAATTAGTGTGTCAATTTCTTCTGGCGTTAGTGGTTGAGGTAAAAAACTTTCTAAGATGACGATTTCTTCTAATTCTTTATCTGCTAAATCAAGACGGTCAGCATCAGCAAATTGTTGGGCCGCATCCTTACGCTGTTTGACCATTTTGGTCACAATCGCTAATACATCACCTTCAGTTAATTCAATACGCTCATCTATTTCACGTTGTTTAACTGCAGCTAAAGTCATGCGGATGGTTCCAAGACGTAATTTGTCTTTGGCGCGCATCGCATCTTTTTGTGCTTCTTTGAGCGTTTCTAGTAAAGTCATGATTTATCCTTATAAAAAACACTGATAGCGTTGATTGATCTTCATATTTTCCTTTCAAGCATAGCTGAAGGAAAGACATCAGTGTTCAGATTAACAGAGTATCAGATTGAAAAATAGCCATTGCACAAACTAAAAAGGCAACCTAATTGGCTGCCTTAATACATCTATTCCTAGTAAATAGGAATATTTACTAAAATTGCTTAGTAAAGTTTAACGCGACGTGCGTTTTCGCGAGAAAGCTTCTTCAAATGACGCTTTTTAGCGGCAGCTTTCTTACGCTTACGTTCCCAAGTTGGCTTTTCAAAGAATTCGCGCTTACGAACTTCTGATAATACACCCGCTTTTTCACATGAACGTTTGAAACGACGAAGAGCTACGTCAAACGGTTCGTTCTCTCTAACTTTAACGATAGGCATTTAAATGTAAACCTCAAAAATTATGAATCTTCAGAGCGAGTTTTATAGCGGTGATGTACTTATGTTCGAATCGATACCATTCGAACTTTCTATCACCAGAAAAGTCACTCTGGCTAAAAATGGTGCGTAATAGTAAACATGTTAGCAACGCTTGTAAAGTACAAATTCAAGATAGGTGCTAATTTTTTGACCAAGGTCTAGTCATTATCTGATGATATGGGTAAACTCTTTCACATATTTGGCACATAACCCATAAGTACACTCATTATTATGCGCATATTAGGCTTTGAAACTTCGTGTGATGAAACTGGCATTGCAGTTTATGATGATAAACTTGGTTTATTATCTCACCAACTTTATTCTCAAGTAAAACTTCATGCTGATTATGGTGGTGTCGTCCCTGAATTAGCATCACGTGATCACGTTCGCAAAATTATTCCGTTGATTCAACGCGCGCTTAAAGACGCTGATACCTCAGCCGATGATTTAGATGGAATAGCTTACACGAAAGGCCCTGGTTTAATAGGAGCGCTCTTAGTTGGATCATCGGTGGCGCGAAGTTTAGCCTTTGCTTGGGATAAACCGCTAGTGGGTGTGCATCATATGGAAGGCCATTTACTTGCCCCAATGTTAGATGAGGGAAATACGCCTGAATTTCCGTTTATTGCGTTATTAGTCTCTGGTGGTCATAGTATGATTGTCGATGTTAAAGGTATTGGCGAATATCAGGTACTAGGTGAATCCATTGATGACGCCGCGGGAGAAGCGTTTGATAAAACGGCTAAATTACTTGGTTTAGATTATCCTGGTGGTCCATTACTAGCGAAGTTGGCTGCAAAGGGTGAGCCTGGTCATTATCAATTTCCTCGTCCCATGACCAATAAACCCGGTTTAGATTTATCCTTTAGCGGTTTAAAAACCTTTGCAGCAAATACGATCCGTGCGGCTGATAATGATGAACAGACGCATGCAAATATTGCGTATGCCTTCCAAGAAGCCGTGGTGGACACATTATTAATAAAATGCAAACGCGCATTAAAACAGACCGGTTATTCACGTGTGGTGATTGCGGGTGGAGTAAGTGCAAACACGCATTTACGTGAAGTATTTGAAGCTAAAATTGGACCAAATGGTAAAAATGTCTTTTATCCGTCCTTGGCTTTTTGTACGGATAATGGGGCGATGATCGCATATGCTGGCATGGAACGTTTGAAGGCACAGCAATTCGATGGCTATGATGAACAAGTTAAACCGCGCTGGCCGCTGGATTCACTGCCACCGCTATAAGTATTACACTTTGGGTTCGCTTCCTTGCAGTAATCTTGTGATATTGTGCTGGTGTCGCCATATAATAAGTACAGCGAGCATACTGACCGCTAGAGTATATTTAGGATTGAAAAAGTAAGTAGCTAATGGCGCAATACCGACAGTGACCAATGCTGCAAGGGAAGAATATCGAAATAATCGATAAGTTATTATCCACACCATGGTTAACGTGACAATAATATTAAATCCCAAAGGCATTAAACAGCCAAAGGCCGTGGCTACCCCTTTGCCTCCTGAAAAATGATAGAAAATGGGGTACATGTGACCTAAACATACGGCAATTGCCACGATACCTAACCAGGCATCGCTGAGTCCTAACTCATGAGCACTATAAACGGCAATACTGCCTTTTAATAAATCCAAGACCAAAACAATGATGGCTGGTATTTTCCCACCAATACGAAAGACGTTTGTCGCACCGGGATTAGCTGAACCGGTCGAACGAGGGTCGGGTAATTGAAACACTTTTGCAATTAAGACGGCACTGGTACAAGAGCCAAGAACATAAGCCGCTAAAATCGTCAGCATTATTGTGATTTCCATGTACTTCCTCCCTCCATTCACGCTACACTATGGTCAATTTACTAAATAAAGTCATGTTTGACTAGCTATTATCTATCGGCCCCAACTTATGACATCTTCTTTACCCCACACCGACCGAGTCTTGATTCGTAACTTACAATTAGATGTACTCATCGGTGTGTATGATTTTGAACGAGAAGCCCCTCAACGGGTAATTTTCGAAGTTGATTTACATACTAATAATCGTCCAGCAGGTTTAAGTGATAATGTGCAAGACGCGGTGGATTATGCGAGTGTGACTCAATTAATTACTGATATCAGTCAGCAAAGTGAATATCAGTTGTTAGAAGCCCTTGCCGAGCATGTTGCCCGAGCGGTGTTAGATAATTTTGTAAAAGTGTCAGCCATTGACGTGACTATTCATAAGCCGGATATCATGCCTAATGATGTTAAAGTGGCTGTTGCGATCACACGATATCGTGAGAATGGTGAGAAATAGTATGAGTCAGCATCATATTTTAATCAGTTTAGGATCTAACGTCGATCGCGAATATTATACTCAAGCGGGGATTACCGCACTCACTGAGCGCTTAACGGATATCCATTTATCTAGTACCTATGAAAGTGAAGCTGTGGGTTTTTCTGGCGCGGCGTTTTATAACCTCGTAATGAGCGCTTACACTGATATGAGTATTGCTGAGGTGGTGCGATTTTTTAAAGATATTGAACATAAAAATGGCCGCACGCGTGCCGATATTAAATTTGCACCTCGGACTTTGGACATTGATTTATTGACCTACGATGATGTGGTATGTGTGGAACCAGTAGTATTACCGCGCCCGGAAATCGAGTATCATGCGTTTGTGTTAGCACCCTTAGCGGAATTATTACCGAATAAGTTACACCCCAGTACACAAATGAGTTATGCACAAATGTGGGCTGAATTTGATCAGCCTGAACAAAAATTATGGACAATCGATATTACATGGAGTTAGTCATAGTATGACCTTTTTTGAAATTGTGATCTTAGCTATCATTCAAGGGATCACTGAGTTCTTACCGATCTCATCTTCCGCACACCTTATTTTACCTGAAGCGTTACTTGGCTGGGACAGTCAAGGTCTTGCTTTTGACGTGGCTGTTCATGTCGGCAGCTTACTTGCGGTAATTATTTATTTTCGTCATGACATTATCAATATGACCATTGACTGGTGTCGTTTTGGGTTTACTCGTCAACAAACTACTAATAGTAAGCTGGCATGGTTTGTGGTGCTAGCAACTATCCCTGCTATTATTATTGGATTCACGTTTAAGTCGTTTATTGAAGTATATGCACGTTCAGGTGCGGTCATCGCTTTTACCACTATCGTGTTTGGTTTGTTGTTATGGTATGCCGATGCTAAAGCTAAATGTGTCAAAGTCGTCGATAATATGACGTGGAAACACAGTTTAATTATCGGATTATCCCAAGCCATCGCGCTTATTCCTGGCACATCTCGTTCGGGGATCACGATGACCACGGGGTTATTACTGGGTTATGATCGTGAAAGTAGTGCCCGTTTTTCATTTTTACTGTCTATTCCTGTCATTTTAGGTGCCGGCCTGTTAGCGACACTGGATTTAGTCGCTGAGCCGAACGCGGTGGATTGGTCTGCATTGGCTTATGGTGCGTTATTTTCTTTTGTGTCAGCTTATATTTGTATCTCATTGTTTTTAACATGGATTAATCGTATTGGGATGTTCCCGTTTGTTATATATCGATTATTGTTAGGTGCCGTGCTGATTTTCTTTATTTACATTTAATTATCGCTAGGAGTCATCCGATGAGTGAAACCATTTTTAATAAAATTATAGATAAATCGATCCCTGCCGATATCTTATATGAAGATGACGACGTGTTAGCCTTTCGCGATATTAATCCTCAAGCACCGTTGCATTTTTTAGTGATCCCTAAAAAACAGATTGCGACCATCAACGATATTACGCCTGATGATTATACAATAGTAGGGAAATTATCTGGCATAGCCGCACTGATAGTGGCTGAACATGGCGAAGCTGATAAAGGGTTTCGAACCGTTATGAATTGTAATGAATATGGCGGACAGACGGTATACCACATTCATTTACATGTATTAGCGGGTAAACCACTAGGTTGGCCACCCTACCAAGAACGATTAAAATAAGTACTTAATTATATAAAGATGTGCGTTGACTCATCAAGGAAAGAAGAAAGGAAAGAAGAGATACACGGATGCAACGATTATTGAAGTATTTTAAAGGTTATATTCAACGAGGATTTCGTGAATGTAATGATAATGAGCCCCAAGCGCAAACATTGAATGTCACTATTTTAGTGATTGGATTTTGTGGGATGTTTGCGGGTTTGATGAATCTGATATTCTCTCCAGAAAACTTTGCTTTTATTGGTCCTAGTTTAATATTCCTTACGTTGATTTTAGAACAATTTAGATACCGTTTAACCATCAAAATGGTTGGTGGATTTTATATTATTGCTATTAATTTGGCCTTGCTGTTTCGCTTATACAATGGTGGAGGTGGCATAGACTGGGTATTGCTAGCTCTAGCATCAGGGTTTTTAATATCTATTATATTTACATGGCGCTGGCTGCTTAGTTATTATATTGCTGTCTATTTATCACTATTTTTATTGCATGATTTCAATATTAGTAATAAAAATATGTATATCGATCTGCAAGTGTTAATAGCTGCAGCTGGGATTGGACTTCTTACACTTTTTTACAATTCAAGACTACAAGAATTAAGAAACCAAGCAGAACGACAAACGCAAGATCTTAAACGTTTTCTTGCCAGTTTTAGTCATGAATTACGATCGCCTTTACAGTCTATTATCGGTACACACGACATTATCAAAGAAAAGATTATCCCTGAGCACGAAAACTATTTATTATCGGCGCAAAGACAGTCAAATTACTTGTTACGTACGATCAATGATATTTTAACCTTTTCTAAATCTGAGCAGGACATTGATGGATTAAGATTACAGCCTACTAGTGTAGTGGCGTTATTAGAATCAGAATACAAGGAAGCTCAACTAAATATAGGCGATAAACCGATCACCCTTGAATTATCTATTGATGAAAATATACCATCTTGGGTGAATACTGATAGTGATAGGCTTCACCAAATCATTCAAAACTTGTTATCAAACGCAATAAAATATACCGACACTGGTACGATCCACTTATCGGCAGAGCATAAGTTGGACTCTACAGGCCTACATAATGTAACTTTTATAATCAGTGACACAGGGCAAGGAATGACGCGAGAGCAATTGACTCATGTTGCCAACGCGTTTTATCAAACCAGTTATATTAATCATGGTACTGGGTTGGGCTTATATATTTGTGAAAATTTATTGCGAGCATTTGGGAGTCAGTTACATATACAGTCAGCGTTAGGGTCGGGTTCGACGTTTTCATTTGAAATCTCATTCATGACGCCATTAGAGGAGGTCAATGAGCTTTTGCAAACGGACACTGATTTGTCATTATTAACTGCTCATATTGATACAGTGGTCATAGTAGATGATAGTGAAATTAATATTGCAATATTAACTGAGCAACTCAAGATGTGTAATGTTAATGTGATTTCGTTTTTGTCGGGTAAAGCATGTATTGATTTTTGTCAAACAAATGACGCATTTGATGTGATCTTAATGGATATGATGATGCCTAATATGAGCGGTATAGATGCATCAAGAGCGCTTCGAGAAATGGGTATAAGTCAACCTATCATCGCTATATCTGCCGCTAATGAGCAATTCAAGGTTAAATTTACTGACGTAGTCAATAATCTAACCTTGATACAAGACGAACTAAATAAACCTTTTACAGCTCTTAGCATATCAAAATCGCTTAATGCTGTATGCCAATAATCTAATTGAAAGGGCTCCTAGGAAGCCCTTTCATTCTTAGTCTTTGTTTAGCTCTAACACTTCCGTTAAATAATCGGCTAACGCGACGAGTTCTGCTGACATCAAAACAAAATCAGCATCCAAACGAGCTGCTTGCTGGTCTTTGGGGATATCTTGATTTTCTTCTTTTAATGAATCGGCATATTTAATACGTATAATTGATCCATCGCTTTCGATCATACATGTCAGTTGTTCATTAAAATCAATCCCTAATTTCTCCACCCATTTACCCGCATCGATATGACGCAAGACTTCTTCGGCTTGTAAATCTTGGTTTTTACAACGCGCGACAGCAGCTTCATCATCATGGGCTTTGAGTTCAATATCGGTTAATAATTGAATCTGTTCTGGTGGATTTGCGGTGACCCAATTAGTTAAATACGTTTGGATCCCTGAGCGACATAAAGGCACAACAGGTAAAGAGCCAAGTGCTTTACGCAACATCGCCAAAAAGGTTTCCGCTTTACCATCGGCAGAAGCATCGACAATAACCAGCTTATGCTTAGGACAAATATACCCGTGAGAATAAGAGTTTTTAGTAAAGGCTTGGGGTAATAAACGTGCGACGATCTCTTGTTTTAGATCTTGTTGGGCTTTTTTACCGACGGGACTGCCCGTTTCTTGTTCTATTTGGGTTACTTTTTCGGCTAATTCTGCATTGATCACCGCAGCAGGCAAGATGCGCTCTTGTTTTTTTAATGTGAATAAATAACGGCCATTTGCCTGATGAAATAACTGAGATGAATCAGGTAACGGTGCTGCAAACCCCATGGTAGCAAGTTCTTGAGATCCACAAGGGCGGAATGTGACAGTTTCAAGACAATCCTGTAAATTATCATCAGTAAAAGAAAGTGGTTGGGTAAGTTGATACATTTTAGCGTTTTTAAACCACATAATGTAATCTCCAAAGGGGGTCGAAAAAAGGATGCGCAGAGTATCAATAATTAGTGTTGATGACAATTATACAAATTAATTTACAAATATGACGAGGGATTAATAAAACTGTCATAGAAAAAGTGAATAATTATCTTATATGAATAATGTAGTAATTTTAAATTAGGAAAAACCATGTCTCGTTCAATCTTGTTAGTTGAAGATGAAGCCCCAATCAGGGAAATGATCAAAATAATCTTAGAACAAGCAGGTTTCACCGTGAACGAAGCCGAAGACTTTGATATTGCACTAGATAAAATGGTCGAACCGTATCCTGATCTGGTGTTATTAGATTGGATGTTACCTGGTGGCAGTGGTGTACAGTTAGCGCGTAAATTTAAAGAACATGAGTTCACCCGAGAGATTCCGGTTATTTTGTTGACAGCGCGTGGAGAAGAAGATGATAAAATCAGAGGCTTAGATGCCGGTGCGGATGATTACATTACTAAACCTTTTTCTCCAAAAGAGCTCGTTGCGCGCATTAAGGCAGTCATGCGACGTGTGACACCTACAGCGAAAGAAGAACCTATTCACTTTTCGGGTTTGGTATTAGATCCTATTTCTCATCGAGTTACAGCCAATGGTGTCAGTATTGAAATGGGCCCTACTGAATTT
The DNA here is from genome assembly GCF_000155775.1 of Glaciecola sp. HTCC2999. Taxonomy (GTDB): domain Bacteria; phylum Pseudomonadota; class Gammaproteobacteria; order Enterobacterales; family Alteromonadaceae; genus Opacimonas. The sequence continues at coordinate 156,770 of NZ_DS989813.1, read as the reverse complement.
AAATTATTACACTTTTTTATGTCCCATGCGGAGCGTGTGTACTCACGTGAACAGCTCCTGGATAATGTCTGGGGGACCAATGTCTATGTAGAGGATCGGACTGTCGATGTACATATTAGACGACTACGTAAGGCTTTAGAGTCGCAAGGATATGATGCTATGATCCAAACGGTGCGTGGTGCTGGCTACCGTTTCTCTGTTAAATAATGATTTAAGGCTATTTAGTTTATGTATTATCCATTTACATGGTCAAAAAATATATCTCAGCTTATCGTGCTGATCATACTTGCACTGATACTGGGTATGTTGTTGGATAATTACATGTTTGGTGTAACGCTTTCGACATTGGTCATGCTGGGATTTAATTTATATCAATTATATAAATTAAATCAATGGATCCGGCAAAGTAAAAAACTATCTCCTCCAAAAGTACATGGCGTATGGGAATATATCTACGAGGGTATATATCAATTACAACGCCGCCAGCGTGGCAAACGCAAAGAGTTAGGAGAATTAGTTAAGCGATTTCGCAAAGGGGCTGAGGCGCTGCCAGATTCGGTAGTGATTATTGATAATGATGCCACGATATTATGGTGTAATCGACTGGCTAGGTTTGAATTAGGCATAAAATGGCCTGATGATATGGGTATGCGAATAGATAATTTATTACGTCATCCAGAGTTTGTTGAGTATTTCCAAGCCGGAGATTTTACTTATCCGATTGAAGTCCCGTCCCCAGCAAACCCAAGAAAAACCAATGAATATCGGATAATGCCATATGGAGACGATAATTTATTGTTGATCTCCCGAGATATTACACGTGTTTCACAATTGGAAGATATGCGTCGAGATTTTGTGGCGAATGTTTCTCATGAGATGCGTACCCCTTTAACTGTCATTAGTGGATATTTAGAAATGCTACCGATGACGATGTTGAATGATGATCCACTCGCATATAAAGCCATTTATGAAATGAGCACCCAAACTCGACGGATGCAAAATCTCATTGAAGATTTATTGGTGTTATCGCGTATTGAGTCAAGCTCAGAGCGTATTTATGAAAATATTGTCGATATGTCTCGTATGTTTCAACAAATCAATATGGAAGCAGAGCGGCTAAATAAAGATAAACGTCATGTTATTCAATTTCATATTGAAGCGGGTTTGAATGTTTATGGTGTGGAAAGTGAACTTCGCTCTGCGTGTTCCAATCTTATATTTAATGCGATTCGTTATACACCGGATGAAGGACAAATTGATGTGTATTGGTCGAAGTCTGGTGCTGATGCGCAGTTTCGTGTTGTAGATAATGGTGACGGTATTGATGAAAAGCACTTGTTACGTCTCACCGAACGATTTTACCGTGTAGACAAAGCTCGCTCGCGTGATACGGGCGGTTCTGGATTAGGGTTGTCGATTGTCAAACATGTCTTAAACCATCACAATACTTTCTTGGAAGTGAAAAGTAAGGTTGGACAAGGAGCTGAATTTTCGTTTATCTTAAGTAATGATTTGATCCCATCGGATAGTCCTTATAAAAATAATGAGAATTTACCTCGCGACTAAGACCATTTTAATAGGTCTAATGTTTAATTTGTCATACGTATCTTTAACGCATGCTAATCAGGAACTGACGCCTGGTGTTGTGGGTAGTATTACATCTATTGGTTCAGAAACATTATCGAGTTTAATGACAGAATGGGCGACTGAATTCAATCGCTTATATCCACAGGCTAAAATTCAAATCCAAACGACAGGCTCCTCTGCGGCTCCAATTGCGATTACCGCAGGAACCGCTTCACTTGGACCAATGTCACGGCCACTTAAGCCATCAGAGCGCCAGTCGTTTATTAACCGTTTTGGATATGAACCTACTATGGTCACGGTAGCAATTGATGCAATAGGTGTGTTTGTTCAGGAGAGTAACCCTCTCCAAAGTCTCAGCGTGGATCAACTAGATCGTTTGTTTAGTGCCACGCGTTATTGCACATTCGGACAGCCAATTAATTATTGGCATGAATTATTAGATGACAGTGAATACTCATTATCTGATTTTGCAAAGTTCCCCGAATTTCCAGTTCAGTTATTTGGCAGGAACTCTGCTTCTGGTACTTATAGCTACTTTAAACAAAAAGCACTGTGTCATGGTGATTATCGTAACACAGTTAAGCAGCTATCTAGTTCTGCCTCGATTATTCATACAGTTGCCAATCGAATGGGGGGGATAGGGTATGCCTCTTTAGGTTCTACCATTCCTGGCGTTAAAGCATTATCTATCGCTAATGGTGGTAAAGAAGTGGAAGTGAATGCTAAAACCGTCCAATCAGGACAATACCCATTAGCTCGACAACTGTATTTACTTGTAAACCAGTCACCAGATAAATCGCTTGCACCGGGCGTTGCTCAGTTTTTGCGTTATATTTTATCACAGCAAGGACAATACATTGTACGTCAATTGGGATACTTTCCGATATCATCAAATCAGCAGCAAGCGCAGTTAAACAACTTGTTTCAAACATCAGGGTAGATACTAGAGTCAGCACGAACTGAATATATGTGAACGTCATATTATTTTAATAAAACTATCATTAAATTGTAATACGTTTATTTTATGATAAGTACATATTTTTAAAGAGGTATATTCCACATGCAAATGTAATGTTTTTGTCATAAATACACAAAACTTTAATATTTGTGTCATAAATAACTCAAATTGTAATATTTCTGTCATAAAGGCATTTTACTATATGCTCAGATTTTAAAAATATTCAATTCGAGGGAATTATGTCTATTAACACAACATCAAAAACATTATTAGCAACCACTATTGGTTTACTCCTCGCTTCAGCACCTGCTGTTGCAGGTAATGTAACTACTGATGGCGCGGACATTAAAATTAACACTAAGGGCGGTTTTTCAGTGAAAACCACTGATGGGGATTTTGCATTCCAACTTGGTGGACGTATTATGTGGGACTATAATAATGCGCAATTAAATGGGGTTACTGACGAAGATACCTTGAGTATTCGCCGAGCACGTATTTATGCTAAAGGTAGCATTGGTGATGACTGGTCTTATAAAGCCCAGTTTAATGTGGGTAATGGCAATGGCGGTACACCAGAAGATTTATATATTTCTTACGGTGGTTGGGGCAAAGCCGCTAAGCTGACTGTCGGTAAACAAAAAGTCGCATTTGGTTTAGAAGAGATGACTAGCTCAAAAGATATCACTGCTTTAGAGCGTTCAGGTATTACTGAGCAGTATGCGGTTGGTCGCCAAAACGCGGTAAAATTAAATGGTGCGGTAGGCAACGCTTTTTATTCAGTATCGGCATTTGAAGATAGTAGCGCCGGTGATGATGACTTTGGTTTTGGTGCGCGAGTAGCATATTTACCGATCAAAAATGATGATATGTTAGTGCACGTAGGTGCCGGTTATGTACAACGAGGTGGTGATCGTCAAGCTGTTGGTCTAGAATTAGCAGCAAATGTTGGTTCATTCCACATCCAATCGGAGTACTTTGACGAAGAGCAAGGTGCGACAGACCGTGATGGTTACTACATCCAAGCGGGTTATATTTTAACGGGTGAAACTCGTCCTTATAAAGGCGGTAAGTTTGGTCGTGTTAAACCAAGTAACAGCACTGGTGCTTGGGAAGTGTTCGCTAGAATGGAAGAAGGCGACGGCAACCACAGTGATATTGAGTTAGGTCGTGTTGATGCGAGTGCCTACTCTGTAGGGGTGAATTGGTACGTAGCCAATAACGTGAAACTAGGTGTGAACTACTCAGACGGTGAGAGCAATGAAGCCGGTAGTGACGACCAAGGTAAAGAGTTTAGAGTTCGTTTACAGTTAACTTACTAACAGCGAATGAATTTGACCGATGGCATGGTGCTTTGTCACCTTCCATCAATACATAATGAAATTGACAAACAAAGGTGATCCAATGTTTTACAGAAAATTAATGGCATTAAGCTTAGCGGCAGTGGCAACAACATCAATGGCTGCTGGTCGAGATACAATTTCAGTGGTGGGTTCATCAACTGTCTATCCGTTCTCCACTGTTGTGGCTGAGCGTTTTGGTAAAGCAACTGATTTTGCGACTCCAAAGATTGAATCAACCGGTACCGGCGGCGGTATGAAGTTATTTTGTGCAGGTGTGGGTGTGGATACGCCTGATATGTCAAATGCGTCACGTCGTATTAAAGCGTCAGAGCTTGAGATGTGTAAAGCTAATGGCGTTGATGAGGTGGTTGAAGTATTAGTTGGGTATGACGGCATTGTATTCTCTAATGCTATCGGCGCTCCCAATATCTCTATTAGCTTACAAGAAATTTTCTTAGCTTTAGCTAAAGAAATCCCTAATCCAGATGGTTCAGCGACCTTAATTGAAAACCCATATAACAATTGGAATGAAGTGAATCCTTCATTACCTGATATGAAGATTTCGGTATATGGACCACCGCCAACATCAGGTACGCGTGATGCGTTTGCTGAATTAGCCTTAGAAGGTGGTTGTAAAACATACAGCTGGATCAAGGCATTGAAAAAAGCGGATAAAAATCGTTATAAGAGTATTTGTCATTCTGTCCGTGAAGACGGTGCGTATATTGAAACCGGTGAAAATGATAACTTAATTGTACAAAAATTGACTACAAACCCTAAAGCGTTTGGGATTTTTGGATTTAGTTTCTTAGATCAAAATTCAGATACCTTACAAGGCTCAAAGGTGAGTGGCGCGTATCCAACGTTTGAAGATATCGCTGACGGTGCGTACCCAATTTCTCGTCCGTTATATTTTTATGTGAAAAAAGCGCATGTTGGTAAAGTACCAGGTATAATGGAGTTTCTGGAAGAGTTTACCAGTGAAGACGCCATTGGTGATGAAGGTTACACGACTGACAAAGGTCTCATTCCGCTAAGCTATGAAAAGTTAGAAGAAATGAGAAAATCAGTGATGTCACTTCAAAGCGTTTCATTGTAAAATACCATCCACATTGTTGGTGTATGACGAGATAGTGGTAAACACTATCTCGTCATTTGTTTTTAAGCTAAGGAATAATTCATGACCACTGCGAACTTAGTCTTTATCGTGATGTTAATTGCATTGGCCAGTTACTGGTTGGGCATTCAACGCTCAATAAAAGTTGCCGGTGGCAAGCAGCAAGTAAAAGACCTTGTTTCATTGCCCAGCCAATATGGACTGCTCACCGCGTTTTGGTGCGGTATTCCAGCAATCTTATTTTTGTTGCTCTGGTCTGCCATCGAAAGTAGCGTCATTGATTCACTTCTGATTGATAAAGTCGTATTAAGTGCTGATGGGCAAATCCAACAGAATATGGGATTGATCGTTAACAATGTAAAATTGCTTGCAGAAAAGATCACCTTATCAGAAGACATCTCGAGCGCGACTGATATTCAGTTACAAAATGCTCAATTTTTCATCGCATTAAATGAAAAAGCGACATGGTTAAAAACATTATTAACCTTGGTCATTGCGGTCGGTTGTGTTTCTACTATATTAGCTAAAATAAAACACAGTTTTCACGCGCGCAATAACCTAGAGCGTATCGTCAGCGGTCTTTTATTTACTTGTTCTGGCATCGCATTATTGACGACCATCGGTATCGTGATGTCGGTGTTATTTGAATCGATTTCGTTTTTCTCACAAGTCCCGATTACTGAATTCCTGTTTGGTACTCAGTGGAGCCCACAAATTGCGATGCGAGCTGACCAAGTTGGTGGTTCTGGTGCTTTTGGAGCCATTCCATTATTCGTCGGTACGATATTAATCAGTACGATTGCGATGTGTTTAGCGATTCCTGTCGGCTTAATGATAGCGATATATTTATCTCAATATGCGACTAAGCGTATCCGTTCTATTGCCAAGCCGATGCTAGAAGTATTAGCCGGTGTGCCTACCGTTGTATACGGATTCTTTGCCGCGCTTACCGTCGCCCCGTTAATTCGTGATTTTGGTTTACTCATTGATTTACCTATTGCTGCTGAGAGCGCATTAGCCGCCGGTTTAGTCATGGGTATTATGATTATTCCTTTTGTATCATCATTATCTGAAGATGCCATGACGGCCGTGCCAGTCGCATTGAAAGAAGGTTCATTAGGCATGGGTGCCACGCACTCTGAGACCATTAAGAAAGTCATTTTACCGGCAGCTATTCCCGGTATCGTCGGTGCGATTTTATTAGCGGTGTCACGGGCTATCGGTGAAACGATGATCGTGGTAATGGCGGCAGGATTAGCGGCTAACTTAACCTTTAATCCAATAGAGTCAGTGACCACGGTGACTGTACAAATTGTATCGCTGTTAAAAGGTGACCAAGAATTTGATAGTGCTAAAACGTTAGCGGCCTTTGCATTAGGTCTGATGTTATTTATCACTACACTGGCATTAAACATAGCCGCGTTAAAAATAGTTCGTAAGTATCGAGAGCAATATGACTAAAGCAGTGAATGAGTCACTTCCGACATCGGCAGTAACAGAAAAAATCAAATTAGGCTTAAAAAAACGTCATCGCAGTGAAATGATGTTTAAAACAACGGGTTTAGCGGCCGTGTTGTTAGGTTTTATGTTAGTGTTTGTACTGTTATTTGATATTACCAGCAAAGCATTACCGGCATTTCACCAGCACTGGGTGCAACTTGAAGTTGATTATTCGGCCAGTAACCTTCGTTATTCAGAAGGCGACTCTCTTGAAAATCTTCGCTACCGCAGTACGTTAAGAAAGGCTATAGCCAATCAGTTTCCTGATGTGAAGTCACGCCGTGATAAGCGTCAACTCAATGGTTTATATTCTAGTAATGCAGAATTCGCAATTAAAGATTTCTTAATCGCTAATCCTCAAGCATTAAACACGGTTCAAAACGTATGGGTTAGAGTGGACGATGATGTTGATATTTATCTTAAAGAAACGACATCCCTAGGTGAGCCATTAATCCGTATTGATGAAAAAGAAGCACAGTGGATCAAATCATTGGTCGAGGCTGGACAAATCGATAAGCGCTTTAATATCCAGTTTTTCACTAGCAGTGATTCGCGTGAGCCTGAGCTTGCTGGTGTTCGCGGAGCATTAACGGGCACGATGCTGACAATGCTAGTCACATTGGTTTTATCTTTCCCACTAGGCGTTGCGGCAGCCTTATATTTAGAGGAGTTTGCGCCTAAGAATAAGTGGACCGATATGATTGAAGTGAACATTAATAACTTAGCCGCAGTACCGTCGATCATCTTTGGTCTGTTGGGTCTAGCGGTGATTATTAATTTATTTGGTTTACCGCGTTCAGCACCATTGGTGGGCGGGATCGTGTTAACCCTAATGACACTGCCCACTATCATCATCGCGAGTCGAGCATCGATCAAAGCCGTACCACCGTCAATACGAGAAGCGGCTACTGGTTTAGGGGCTTCGAAAATACAAACCACCTTCAGTCACGTGTTACCTATGGCGATGCCGGGTATCTTAACTGGTACGATTATTGGTATGGCCCAAGCGTTAGGTGAAACGGCGCCATTGTTGATGATTGGTATGGTGGCGTTTATTGTTGATGTACCTGCTTCTATTACGGATGCATCAACAGTAATGCCGGTACAAATATTCTTATGGGCAGATAGTCCAGAGCGTGGCTTCTTAGCTAAAACATCTGCTGCAATACTTGTGTTATTGGGCTTTTTATTTTTAATGAATGCTTCGGCGGCGTATTTACGACGTCGTTTTGAATCAAAATAGGACAAATCATGGTTGATATTATTTCTGCTAAAAGTCTCGGATCTAACGATATTAAAATCGATGGGGCGGTAGGCGAACCATTTTGTGATGACGCTAAAATGTCTATGCGTAATGTTGATGTATTTTACGGTGATAACCAAGCGATACATGACGTCAGTTTTGATCTTGAAAAAAACCAAGTGACTGCACTTATCGGTCCATCGGGTTGTGGTAAATCAACATTTCTACGTTGCTTAAACCGTATGAATGATTTGATCCCTATCTGTAATGTGAAAGGCTCATTACAACTCGATGGTGAAGAAATCTATGGGAAGCAAATGGATCCTGTATTGCTAAGAGCGCGAGTGGGTATGGTGTTTCAAAAGCCTAATCCCTTCCCTAAGTCGATATACGAAAATGTCGCATACGGTCCTAAGATCCATGGTTTGGCAACAGACAAATCTGAATTAGATGAAATCGTAGAAACGAGCTTACGCAAAGCGGGTTTGTTTAATGAAGTTAAAGACCGATTAGACCAACCTGGTACAGGTTTATCAGGTGGCCAACAGCAACGCTTATGTATCGCTCGGACTATTGCGGTAAGTCCCGAAGTCATTCTAATGGATGAACCTGCTTCTGCATTGGATCCTATTGCAACAGCGGTCATTGAAGAATTGATCCACGAATTAAAAGAAAAATATACGATTGCTATAGTGACTCACTCCATGCAACAGGCTGCACGAGTGTCACAAAAAACAGCATATTTCCACTTAGGCAAACTTGTGGAAATGGGGGATACTAAGCAGATATTTACCAATCCTCGTCATGAATTAACTGAAAATTATATATCTGGTCGTTTTGGCTAATAGGGTGTGATAATGGAAAATGAATACCAACCAACTCAGCACATTTCACAACAATTTGATGTTGAGTTAGAAAATATAAAAAGCCAAGTGCTTAAGATGGGCGCTTTGGTTAAAAAGCAATTACGTGATGGTCTTACCGCATTATTAGACGGTGATGAAAAGCTCGCTAAAAAAGTCATTAAACGTGATAACAAGGTGAATGCGCTAGAAGTCAAAATTGATGAAGCGTGTACCAGTATTATTGCCATCCGACAGCCGGCTGCGACTGATCTACGTTTTGTGCTAAGTTTAATTAAAACGATTACGGATTTTGAGCGTATTGGCGATGAAGCTGAAAAGCTTGCTGTTAGCACGCGTAACGTCAAAGAAAAGCATATTAGTGAACAAGAATATCAGTACCTTCGTTCAATGGGTGACATGGTCATTGAAATGTTAACCCAAACGTTAGAAGTGATTGAAACGTTAAACGTTGATCAAGCGCTAGAGGTGATAAAACAAGACCAGGCTGTTAACGATGAGTATGAGGAATTTCTTAACTTCCTCGTTAGCCGTATGAAAGACAAGCCCAAAACAATCAAAAGTGGATTATCGATTAGCTGGAGTGCTCGTGCGTTAGAAAGAATTGGCGATCATTTAGTTAATATTAATGAGTACTTAATCTACTTAGTGAATGGTAAAGATGTTAGACATATCGATTTAGAAGACCTCGAAGAAATTCTAAACGAAGAATAAGATCTAGCTTAATCTGTGGTTTCGTCAATCACATTCATGAATTAAAAAAGCGCGATGATTTCATATCATTGCGCTTTTTTGTTTTTACCTTATTATTAAATGAATTTTGATCAGGGGGACGGCGCATGTCACTTCACCATTTTATTTGTTTACCATCATTACCTACACGTAGCTTACTGGGTCTTACCTGTCTAATAGGAGTTTTTATGAGTGGATGTTCGCCACAATCAACAGAGTCAATTACAGACGTAAACAGCGAGGTTGAAGTTGGAACACAGGTGCAGCGCCTTTATGATAATACGCAATATAATGCTCCATTTAAACGCATTCCCCAAATTGAGCAAGTTGCCCCAATCGCAAAGCGGATTGATCATATTGATACGCTTCATGGAATCAGTCGAGACGATCCGTATCATTGGCTAAAAGACCAAGGCTATCCTGTGATTGACGATCAGCCTGTGCTCGATTATTTAGTGGCTGAGAATGAGTATTATCAAGCGTTTCTTGAACCAAGAAGAGCGCTGGTGAATACCTTGTTTGAAGAGTTTAAAGGACGAATGGATGCGACGGATGTGTCTGTACCTTTTGTCAAAAATGGTTTTGAGTACCGATATGAATATAGTGAAGGTGCTGACTATAAAACCTTGATCCGTAAAGAGATAGTTAGTGGAGGTGAACAAGTCTATTTAGATTTACCCTCACTAGCCAAAGGTGAAGATTATTTCGTCTTAGGTGATTACGATATATCACCCGATAATCAGCACATTGTGTACACCATTGATACTGATGGTAGTGAACGATATGTCGCTTCCATCAAGGACTTAAAGACAGGGAAAGTACAACCTAACGTGTTAACCAATATTCGTGAAGATGTATTATATGTCAATGACGGTAAAGGCATTGTCTATGCTCAGTTGCATGAACAGCGCTGGGCGACCAAAGCTATTCATTACTACGATATTCTAAGTGGTAAGGACACCGTCTTATTGAGTGAGGATGACGAAGAATTTTCGTTAGATTTTTCCTTAACGTCGGACGAGCGATTTTTGGTGATTTATACCGGCAATAACGATATTACAGAAGCATTTACGGTACCAGTAAATGACGTGACTCAAGCGTTACAACCTATCGTCATGCGCGACCAGGCAATTAATGCACAAATTGACCATGCCAATGACCATTTCTATATATTAACCAATGACCAGCATGTGAATAATCGCTTAGCCAAAGTGGCATCAGCGAGTCCCGAATATATAAACTGGGAAACCGTAATTGCGGGAAGCGATACCCAATATTTAAAATCGCTGCAGACGTTTAATTTTGGGGTTGTGCTTCATCTGACGCGCAATGCTGTGGAGGCATTAGCGATTCAGCCATATGATAATTCTGAGATGTCGGATATTGAGTTTACAGAGACTATTTATGATGTCCGTCTAGATGTAAACCCTGAATTTATCTCTGATATCGTGCGCGTAAAGTATGAATCGATGGTGACACCAGCATCAATCATAGATGTAAATATACAAACCAAACAACACACCATTCGTAAACAGCAACGCATTCCTTCAGGATATAATCCAGACGAGTACATTACGACCCGTCTAATGGCACCGGCTCAAGATGGTGCTCTAATACCAGTATCGATTGTACATCACAAAGACTTTAAACCAGATGGAAAAGCCCCTGTATTACTTTATGCATACGGTGCTTATGGGGTGAGTATGTCACCGAACTTTTCCATTACCCGTTTAAGTATGCTCGATCGAGGTTTTGCTTATGCCATTGCCCACACGCGAGGTGGAGATGAAATGGGCTATCAGTGGTATTTAGATGGCAAGATGGATAAACGTCAAAACGCATTTAATGATTTTGTGGATGTGGCGAATTTCCTAGTAGACCAACGATACACGTCAGCAGGTAACATTTCTATCATGGGCGGCTCTGCCGGTGGGAAGATGATGGGGGCGGTGGTCACTATGACGCCTAACTTGTGGCGTTCCGTGTTATTGGCAGTACCCTTTGTAGATGTTTTAAATACTATGCTCGATGCAAGTTTACCATTAACACCGCCAGAGTGGAGCGAATGGGGTAATCCGATAACAGATAAAGTGGCATTTGAGCGTCTTTTGTCGTACTCCCCATATGACCAAATTGAAGCACGGGAATATCCCCCGATGATGGTAACCGGTGGGCTTAACGATCCTCGAGTGACTTATTGGGAGCCGGCTAAATGGACGGCGAAAATGCGCCATACTAAAACCGATGATAATTTATTAATCATGCGTATGAACATGAGTGCTGGTCATTATGCTAATTCAGGTCGTTATGGTCGATTATTGGATAAAGCCGAAGAGTTGGCATTTATATTGGCGGCCCATCAAATAGATTAAGCGATTGTCATATAAATGCGGATATTGAAGACAATAGTTAACTTGAAGCATCGTTGAAAGGGGGTTAGCCATGAAAAAACAGATAAAAAAATGGATAATCACATTCGGCGTGTATTAACCACCTTAGATGTTTCACTTAAACCTAATGTAAAAATAGTGGTTTATGACACAGAAGAAATGTGTGAACAAGAGCATCAGAACAACTGGGCGAAACGATTGGCAACATTATGACTAATAAATTCAATCCTAAAAAATTACACCATAGTAAGTGGACAGCAGTAAAACCTGTGAATAAAGAAAAGCACTTTTTGGTTTCAAAAGTGACGTTTGATGAGGAAGGGGATGTGGAATCCTGCGTGATTGAGGCGGTGATCTCCAACAATGCATACTCTATTGATTGGACTGAACTCAAAGATCCTAACAAGTGGTCCCAAGGTTGGCAGTATTAGTTTTAGCTAATCTTTTCTGTTTACCTGTTTTGAGGATAGAAATGTTGTTCTAAAATATCCATAAGCTCAGCCATATTAAAGGGTTTTCCAAGAACGGCATTAAATCCCATTTCTGCATACAGTTGTTGTTCGTGAGGAAGTACATTACCCGTTATTGCAATGATGGGTAAGTCTGGCAACTGTTTACGCAACAAATAAAACAATTCTGTTCCGTCCATATCAGGCATTTGTATATCAGTTAACACCACATCCACTTTATGTTCCGCGATAAATTCAAGCGCGGCTTTAGCCGACTCAACCGCGTTTACATGAGTCACTTGGTCAGCGATAGCATAGCTCATGAGCTCTCGATTAATCGGCTCGTCTTCTACAATCAATAGTTCTAAATCTAGTAATGTGCGTGTTGAAGCTATCGTTGTCGGTGTTTCCTCAGCCATACTATCTTGAAATTTGATGGGAACTGTCACAGTGAACGTTGTCCCTTTTCCCAAGGTAGATTGAATATCAAGGCGACCTTTCAGTAATGTGATTAAATTGTCACATAAAGCCATTCCAAGACCTGTACCTTGATACTTTTTACGAATAGACAAGTCAGCTTGTTTAAATGGTTCAAAAATATCAGCTATTGTAGATTCTGACATGCCAATACCGGTATCTGCGATAGCCATACTTAACTGCTCGGGGGTATGAGTAAATGTCATGGTAATCGCGCCATTTTCGGTAAACTTTAGCGCATTAGATAGGATGTTATGCAGTATTTGTATGAACAATTTTTCATCAGTATACAGCCATGAAGGTAACTCATTATATCCTATAATATTGAAATGTAAGGCTTTGGCCTGTGCAGCATGCTGGTGTAATTTTATCGCATCTAGTAGATTGTCTTTATTACTCCATTCTAGATTAACTTGCATGGCATTAATTGACGTTTGGTGATAATCCAACACATTATCTACAATAGATTTCAGGTGAGCTGTAGATTTTTGACCGGCTTTTATGAGTGGGCTATCTTCGTCTTTTTGATGTTGACCAAGCGAATAAAAAGCAAGATTAATTGCGTTTAGAGGAGTTCTTAGTTCATGAGAAATATTGGCAAGAAGAATATCTTTTGCCTGATTAGCTTTTTCTGCGATCGTCGTTTTTTCACTAAGCAATTTGATGTATTTAAAGCGGCTTTTTATATATAACAATAAGATAAAGATAAGTATAACCAGCGCGCTTAGGGTAAAAATTTGAGCGTCTAGTTTCGTGTAATAATGTTCGCCAATAATTTGGTATTGTGTACTATAGGTATCAGGTTCGAGGTTATATTTTTCAATCGCATCAGCATGGTAAAGCGCAGTGGTGACGTTATGTTGTTGTGGCGAGACAGGGTCATTGTTTGCAAGTGTGGCGATGATGTCAGCAATTTTAATAGGATCGACAACTAACCCCCCAACCGTTTTATACACTTCTAAATCTAAATGATTTGCAAATAAGAAGAGAATCGGAATCGATTGTGCTTTTAACCAATTCAACGTGGCTAGTTCAGATTGGACTACTGGCGGGTTAGTTATTAGTGCGACCATGTCCTGGGTATTGACAGTCAACTCATTGATTTCTTCAAAAAAGCTCTGATAGTCGAGGTCATTCACACGAGCAATCGATGGAAACGAGTCTGTTACATCAATGTTGAGTTTAATTAAATCGCCTGTGTCTGTGCCAATGTTACCTATCAATAATAAATGCGTTCTTTGAGGGAAGAGAGTGGTGAGGTGACGAATATTCTCGATAACATTCACATCAGAGGGTATTAAAGTACCAGTGGTAGGCTGCCATGCTATATGTGTAAAGAAACGCTCAGCTTGGCTGAATAGTTCTGGGTGATCTTCTAGAAACCGAGCCGATGCAGAGCCTTGACTGATGACCTTATCAATAGGTGTGAACTCGTCGATACCTGCGGATAATAAGATAGCTGATTTATACAATTCTATGGATGTGCTCTTTGTATCCGGTTTTAATGTTGAATAAATAGTATCAACATACCCAACATGCACGTGTTCGGGAAGTTGCTTTTTTTGCAGTTCTTGTGCCAAAGAATGAGTAAAGGTGAGCGTCCCTGACCGTTCTAAAATGACTAGAGTATCAGCTTGTATCACTGAGCTAAAAAGTAAGAAGAACAAGGCAATTTGTAATTTGATCACTGCACTATCACAAAACATGAATTGAGATTCAATTTTACCTTGATATCTATTTTAAGTAAATTAACGACAAAATAATCTTTGTTGCGCTGTAAACAGTGGTTGTGGTTTTGCGTTTTACAAGACGTTGACCTCGTCAGTGGACTCGGTCAACGATTTTGATTTTTATGGAATTAACCAGCTTGATTACGAGCCTGTTCTTTTTTGGTTTTTGGTTTCATTTTACGTTTCATTTTCTTCTGCATTTTTTGTTTCATTACTTGCAGTTGTGCTTGTTGTTCATCATTAAACACTTGATTCATAGCATAACGATGCTGTGCTTTTTGTAGACCGATATTCACTGCTGTATCTTTAAAATTAGCCTGCAATTCATACCACTGAGCAACATCAAATTCATCGGCATGAATCAATTCCCGCTCAGCCTCCTTATGAGCCATCGCAGATGCTTTTAACGCACTCATTGCGGTGAGGTGTTGAGTATGAAGTGTCTTTAATTCATCGATTTGCGTGTCAGTAGCCTCTACCCGTTTCGCCATGTTAAGTAAGCGCTTAAGTTGTTTAGCAGCACGGACCCCAGGTGTTTTATTCGCTCGTTTCAGTGCTCGTTTTTCAGCTAACTGAGCTTGTTGTGCTTCGGTCAACACCGAAAACATCGCATGTTTCGTTTCTGCCTGTGCCAATTTGCTTATTTGGCGATTCGCAATCTTACTTTCAATTAAGCTGCGCATCTGGGCTTCATCCCAAGCTGCTAGTTTGTTAGCTTGTTCCATTAACGCTTGGCCTTCTTCGCGTTCACCGCGATATAAGACCCGATTATTTTGTGCCTGTTTACGGATCGTATGGAGCTGTTCTTTTTGAGCCTCGGTTAAATCTAACCCTTTAAACATCGCTCGGACTGGATCATGTGATGACCCGCCATGAGGGCCTTTAGCGAGTGCTGATGATACCGTTAACGTCGTGAGTAACGGCACTGCAATCAACAAAGCAGAAAGGTGTTTTAATGAGAAGCGCGATTTTACAGTCGATATAGGGGTAATATTTGACATAGTAATGTCCTTGTTTAGGTTAACAATCATGACAACTAAA
>NZ_DS989813.1:134177-141243 GCF_000155775.1 Glaciecola sp. HTCC2999 | reverse complement strand
CAACTCGTTGATGATATCTGATTATACGGCTGATGCCAATGAAATGGGTAAAAACGTAGGCGATGATTTGGCCGAAGGTAAGCCAACATTGCCATTATTACATGCCATGTGGCACAGTGACACGCAAACCTCTGAACTTATCGCCAACGCGATTACCGATGGTGACGGTTTAGAACATTTACCGACCATTCTGACAGCAATGAAAAATGTCGGTTCGATTGAATACACTCAAGAAAAAGCGCAGCTTGAAGCACAAAGAGCAATTGATGCTTTATCTGCTATTCCTGAATCACAATATAAAGATGCGCTAATTGGCTTAGCGCACCTTTCTGTAGAGCGTGTCGCTTAATATCTTAATATAGAGTTAAGAGTTGAGCCCAGCGTCTCGGCTCATATTTTCTATATGCGTAGGATGGACAATGATATTATCTTCCACTCGCACCCCACCAAACGGGGATAACTCGGCTATTTTATCCCAATTTATATAGATCGCGTTGTCTGTTGATTGTAACTTCGCTAATAAGCTATCAATAAAATACACACCTGGTTCTATCGTATATACGTGGCGCGCTTCTATATTGCGTGTACAGCGTAAAAACGGGTGTTCTGCTGGTGCCGGGTTCGGTGTACCATAATCATCGTTGACATGACCCGCAACATCGTGAACTTGTAAACCCAGCATATGGCCAATACCATGCGGAAAAAAGGTTTTTGTGATCCCTTTAGCTACGATTTCATGAGCTGGCAAATTCACAATGCCAGCATCATGTAGTATTTGTGCAACACCTGCATGGGCCTGTTCATGAATATCTACATAAGAAGTGTTCGGTGTAAGTTGATTCGCTAATGTGATAGTAAGTTCATCGACGCCTTTCACAATAGCAGCAAATTCCCCAGTGTCCGTCGTATATGTGCGTGTAATATCCGCCGCGTAACCGTGAACACTGGCACCAGCGTCAATCAAAAAGGTACGATGTTCACTTGGGGCATCCGTTTCTAAAACGGTATAATGTAAAATCGCAGCATGTTCATTTAGCGCAATAATATTATTATAGGGCACTTGATTATCACCTTGGCGCGCGGCCGCCAAATACGCCAGATTAATATCAAACTCAGACTTACCTGCGAAAAACGCTTCTTTTGCAGCATGATGGGCCTTAACCGCAATACGATTCGCTTCTCGCATACAAACTAGTTCATAATCGGTTTTATACGCTCGATGATAATGCAAATAATGCAGCGCACCCTCTGGATTAACATGCTCAAACCCTAATGCTTTGGCGACCTCAAAGTATTCACCTATATAAGCATAACCCGCTTTATCTAATGGTAAATGTGTCTCGACCGCATTAGCTTGTGCAAGCATAACAATGTCAAAGTGCTCAGTCCAAAAGGCACTTGGTTCAGGCGGCACCTTATGCCAAAAATCATCAGGTCGATAAAAAATCAGTTTCGGCTTATCCACCCCATTCACTACTAACCAGCAATTCGGATTATCTGTGACGGGACACCACGCTTTAAACTGCGGGTTCACATGAAATGGATAATGATTATCATCCAAAAACATACGTTTACCTTGACCTGAATGAATAACCAAACCATCCAAATTTTCTCGTGCTAACGCTTCTTTGGTCAAGTTTTGCATGTACTCAATATGCTGAGGATACAATTGTGTTACCAGAGCGGTAAAATCACTCATCTTAATTCCTTGTCGTTATTATTTGTTTTCTACTATTTTCTATTCGATAGCATGATATTCTCGAAGCGCTTTTTGCAAGTAATTCGCAATTGCTATGGACCTCAAAAGTAATGTGTTGATTAGTGTATCAGTTTATAAATTCACTGTCAGGATAGCGGTTTACAGATAAAATAAAACGACAAACCATATCTTGAGTAACAACAAACCTTTTTCTATTATAAGTTTGACCTATACACCTGTAAGCATAGAATTCATTTGCACTGCTTGGCAATATGTTTTTATATAGGACTACTTGTAAGACCAGTTTTAAAATTTACCCTACAAAAAAAAGTTTGGTTAAACCAAAGGAGATAATCATGCTGTATAAAGGTACTAATATTACCGTAACGGTTGATGCTGATGGAATCGCGGAATTTTGTTACAACGCCGCCGGTTCTGTCAACAAATTTGACCGACAAACACTAAACGAATTTGATGCTGCAACTCAAGCCATTGCCGGTGATGTCAATGTGAAAGGTGTCGTTGTTCATTCAGCTAAACCCGCCTTTATTGTCGGCGCAGATATCACTGAATTTACTACCATGTTCAGTGCCACTGATGAAGAAATGTTAGCATGGATCCAAGAGTCATCGGGTGTATTTGACCGCTTTGAAGATTTAGATATCCCAACTATTGCAGCTATTAATGGCATGGCCCTAGGGGGCGGTTTTGAGATGGCATTAGCTTGTGATTACCGAATTGCAGAAACTAATGCTATCGTTGCATTGCCCGAAGTCAAATTAGGTATCATGCCTGGATTTGGCGGCACCGTTCGTTTACCTCGTCTAATTGGTGCAGACACCGCGCTCGAGTGGATGACCACCGGCGCAAATAAAAAAGCACCTAAAGCATTATCTGACGGCGCACTTGATGCCGTAGTTGCCCCTGAGCAATTAATCGTAGCAGCGAAAGGCATGCTAAGTGATGCGATTGCTGGTAAATTTGATTGGCGCGCTCGTAAAACTGAAAAAATGAGTCCATTAAAGTTAGGTGCCAATGAAACCATCATGAGTTTTAATACGGCCAAAGGCATGGTTTATGCTAAGGCCGGTAAGCATTATCCAGCCCCGAACCTGATGGTCAGTACCATTGAAAAAGCCGCTGGACTTGACCGTACAGGGGCAATGGCACTAGAAAATCAAGGTTTCTTAACCCTTGCCAAAACTGATGCCGCCAGTGCGCAGATTGGTATCTTCTTAGCCGACCAAGTCGTCAAAGGTGTCGGCAAGAAAATGGCGAAACAAGCCACAAAAGAAATCAAACTTAATGCGGTGCTCGGTGCCGGTATTATGGGCGGCGGTATTGCTTATCAAGGCGCTGTGAAAGGCATCCCTAGTATCATGAAAGACATCAACACTGATGCGCTTGATTTAGGCTTAAGCACTGCTGCAGGGATCCTTGAAAAAGGCATGCAACGCAAGAAAGTGACGCCTGCGAAAATGGCTGCGACCTTAAACAACATTACGCCAACATTAGATTATAACGCGATTAAAGATGCTGATTTAGTCATTGAGGCTGTGGTTGAGAATCCGAAAGTGAAAGGGATTGTGTTAGCCGAAACCGAGACACATGTAGCTGCGGATGCGGTGATCACCTCGAACACGTCGACTATTTCCATTAACCACCTGGCTAAATCATTAAAAGACCCTTCTCGTTTCTGCGGCATGCACTTCTTTAACCCAGTCCATAAAATGCCATTAGTGGAGATTATCCGCGGCGAGAATACTTCTGATGAGACGATTGCAGCAGTAGTTGCCACAACATTACGCATGGGCAAAACCCCTATTGTGGTCAACGATTGCCCTGGTTTTTTAGTTAACCGAGTTTTATTCCCATACTTCGCCGGTTTCAGCAAGCTAGTACTCGATGGTGCTGATTTTGTGGCCGTTGATAAAATTATGGAAAAACAATTTGGTTGGCCAATGGGACCGGCATACTTACTGGATGTAGTGGGTATTGATACAGCTGATCATGCAGCGGGTGTCATGGCTGATGGTATTCCTGAGCGCATGCAAAAGCTCGATAACGATCCGGTCACATTAATGTATAACGCAAATCGTTTAGGTCAAAAGAACGGTGTTGGTTTCTATGATCATGGGAAAGATAAACGTGGCCGTCCAAGTAAGACACCAGCGCAAGTTGCGATTGATATGATTGCTGAACATGCTGCTCCGGCTCAAACATTCTCGCCTGAAGAAGTCATAGCACGCTTAATGATCCCTATGGCCAACGAATCGATTCGTTGTTTAGAAGAAGGCATTGTTGCAAGTCCTGCCGAAGCTGATATGGCGTTGCTATATGGTATCGGTTTCCCACCGTTTAGAGGTGGAATATTCCGTTACATTGACACCATGGGCTTAGCCAACTTCGTAGAACTAGCTGACAAATATGCACATCTAGGTCCTATTTATCAAGTTTCAGACGGTGTGCGCGAAATGGCAGCCGCTGGCAAAACTTATTTCACTGCATAACGACCAAGGAGAAAAATTATGAAAGAAGTCGTCATAGTCGATGGTATTCGTACCCCAATGGGTCGTTCCAAAGGTGGTGTTTTTAGAAATGTGCGCGCAGAAACCTTATCTGCTCACTTAATGACTACCTTACTTGAGCGTAATCCAAACGTTGATCCTAGTGAGATTGAAGATATTATTTGGGGCTGTGTCCAACAAACCAAAGAACAAGGCTTTAATGTTGCACGTAATGCACAGTTACTCACCGATATACCACGCTCTACTGCTGCGGTGACAGTGAATCGCTTATGTGGTTCATCGATGCAAGCTTTGCATGATGGCGCAAAAGGGATCATGCTGGGTCAAGGTGATGTATACATGATTGGTGGTGTCGAGCACATGGGCCATGTCCCCATGAACTATAACATTGATTTAAATACACAACTAAACAAAACCACCGCCATGGCATCAGGCAGTATGGGCTTAACCGCAGAGCTACTAGGTAAACAAAACGGGATTACTCGTGAAATGCAAGATACCTTTGCAGCGCGCTCACACCAACGTGCCCATCAAGCGCATTTAGACGGTCGCTGGAATAATGAAATTGCCGCAATTGCTGGTCATGATGAGACAGGTCGCATGATTATGGTGGAAAGTGATGAAGTTATTCGTCCTGATTGCACCGTAGAAAGCTTAGCGGGTCTGCGTCCAGTATTTGATCCGGTCAATGGTACGGTTACAGCAGCGACCTCATCAGCAATCTCTGATGGTGCATCGGCAATGTTACTGATGTCCGCTGATCGTGCCAAAGCATTAGGGCTAACGCCGCGTGCCAAAATTCGTTCAATGGCAGTGTCTGGTTGTGATGCTGCAATTATGGGTTATGGTCCAGTGCCTGCCACTAAAAAAGCGTTAGCTAGAGCCGGATTATCGATGAACGATATCGATATTGCTGAATTCAATGAAGCCTTTGCTGCACAAGCATTATCATGTATTAAGCAATTAGGTTGGTTAGAGCAGTATGACGAGAAAGTGAACCAAAACGGGGGTGCAATCTCACTGGGGCACCCTCTTGGTTGCTCGGGTTCCCGTATTACCACCACTTTATTAAACGTCATGGAACAGCAAGATCACACTATTGGTCTGGCTACTATGTGTATTGGTTATGGTCAGGGAATTGCAACTATTATCGAGCGTATTTAACAGGTATCTGAATTTGAATAATCAAATTTTTGAACTGTAAACAACTAAAAATAGCGAGTCCAACTTACTTATCTAACTTGTGACTCGCTTTTTTTTGCTTCATTAACGTCCATTGATTTATACATCACATGACAATCTACAAGCCCCTCTCGTCGATGTTGATAAGCATCGGGGATTGTGCCAACAATAGAGAATCCTAATTGTTGCCATAATTTGACCGCTATCGTATTGGTCGCAACTACCGCATTAAACTGCATAGCAGTAAATCCAAACAGTCGAGCTTGTCGTTGTGAATGTTCACACATGACTTTAGCAATGCCTCGCCCTCTGGCGTTCGGATCAACCATATAGCCACAATTACAAACATGACTGCCTGGTCCCATGGCATTTGCTTTGATGTAATAAGTGCCAAGGATCTGGCCATTCTCTTCAAATACATAAGCTTGTTTTGGCGCGATACACCATAATGTGAAGGCTTCTTCCATCGTCATATCAGGGACTAATGCATAAGTTTCTTGTGCGCTAATAATGCGACGAAAGCATGGCCAAAATGCAACAAAGTCTGACTTAGTCATTTCTCTTATCATGACAATATTTCTCTTTTGATTTACAGGTTAACGGATCAAATTAAGGATGGGTAAAAATTCTGGTGACGAGGCGTCTTTAACCAATTCATACAGACACATCTCAACACTGGTCACACTCGCTCCTGACGCTTCAGCACGATGGATACCCAACTCAGCATTACTTAACTTACGCGATGATACACAATCACTGACTAGTTCCACATGAAAATCTAAATCTAACAAGCCAAGTACCGTTTGATAGACACAAATATGTGCTTCAATACCACAGACTAACCAAGTATCCACCTTAAACGATCGAACTCGCTCAACAAATTCAGGCTCTTCACATGCATTAAAGGTGGATTTAATAATAGGTGTGAAAGCGCCTAAATGAGCTGCTAACTTGGCATCAGTAGGGCCTAACTTATTGGGTAATTGCTCTAGTACCACAACAGGTAAATCTAGGCACTTTGCTCCTTGAATCAATGTTGCACATTGATCAAGAAAAGCAGAGCTAGCGTGGACTTGCTTAGCTAAATTTCCTTGTATATCAACAACAATTAAACCGGTATTATGTTTTGATAACATACTGACTCCTGTTAATGTTATGGTGCATTCTTTTAAGCGTGCAAATTATGACCCTTGATCCAATGAGCACTAATTTGCCATGTGTGACTTGTGTTAGAGGGTGTTAATGCAATTAAATTCGCTTGTTGACCCACTTCAATCCTACCTCGATCAGCCACCCCCAACCAATTAGCCGGGCTCTGAGTTGCCATTACAATAGCTTCCTGCATTGTCACATTACAATGTTGAACTGTATTTAACACCGCTTCATGCATAGTTAAACATGAGCCTGCTAAGCTACCATCAGGTGTCGTTAATTGCTTACCGTTGCGCGTAATCGATAAATCAAAATAGGGCTGAGTTAGATTATCACTGCCCACATGCCCCATGGCATCAGTGACTAGAACACTATGTTCAATCCCTTTGGCATTAAGTGCTGCTTGGATAGAAATCGGTGATACATGCTGACCATCCATAATCAACCCCGCAAACGACCCATGATGACTCAAAGCAGCACCGAGTACCCCTGGCTCTCGACCAGA
>NZ_DS989813.1:131748-133207 GCF_000155775.1 Glaciecola sp. HTCC2999 | reverse complement strand
TTCTTGCAGAGTATTGTAAAGGGTTTCGTAGGGTTTGCCTAGTCTCCGAAGAGTTTCCCTTTCAGTTTGTTCATGAGTTTATCTTTTAGCTGATCCGTGCCACCTAATTGCCCTTCTAGCAAGCTATTAAGCGAACTCATATCGCCATTTGCAAGTTGCAATAATTGTGAGACTTCGGCCATCTCCCCTTGAGTTACGCCAAGCCCTTCAGCTGCTTGTGCTTCAAGATGTTGGCGTAATTCAGCTAATGGACCGGCTTGGTCTGCTAAAATACCATCCATTAATGCACTGCCAAGTTGATTATCTAAATCTGATTTAAGCTGAAACGTAGGCGCATTGATATCGCCTGAATAGGTAGAAGTCACGTTTAACTTATTTAATGTTGATAAGGTTTTAGCGATAATTTGGGTATATTTGTCATTTCCTGTGGCATCTAATTTAAGCTGATTAAATAAGAAATTGGCACCACCTGATAACCTATTCTTTTCCATAGAAACATTGCCTTTCGAAAACAACGCTGCCCTTTCTATCAATGCTTGCAGACGTGGGTCATCACTGACCGAGACATTGTCCAGTATGAGCCCAGCAATATCCCACGCTTGTTTGGCGTTAACGCCATCAGCTAATATTTCAAAGCTACCAGTCATGGCTAAATTTTCCCACAATGCGCCATTGGTAGCGTCTACTTTAAAGGTGGTAGGGGTTTTAGTAATGATGTGTTGATTGGTAATGTTAGCCCATTGACTGCTAATTTTCTCACTACCCACTAAGACATTCACTTCAGCCTGTTTGACTAACAAATTAGGATAAGGGGCGTTGGGGTCAACCGGTGTAATGGGGGTATCTGGTTTTGGTGCCAGCATTGGGGCTATCGTGTTGGTAATCGCGAGTAATGATTGATTAAATTGTTGCGCTTTTGCACCAAACACCATTTGAGTCAGTTGTGATAAGGCATCACTATCGCCTGTTATGGCACCTTTAACTAGCTCATAGTCCGCTTTGGGAGCCGTCTTGAGGGCTGCTAATTGGGTTTTCAGGGCAGTATTCGCTTCTGAGGCAAGTGCTTTGAATTCAGCGATTTTGACTTTATCTGCTCGCATCTTCGTTTTTATTTCATCCCACTGTACCTTGGCGTTGAGCAGTGCCGCAGGATCGTTGTAATCGGTCTTTTTTAACGCATCAAACTGAGCTTGATATGCGTCGATATCGGCTTTAGTGGGTAAGTTTTTGGCTTGTACTCGTAATGGCTCGATATACTGAGTTTTTAGCGTTTTAGCAGACGCTACAGCAGCCGGTGTCTGTAATGCTGAGCGCGCTAGCAATTCGTCTTTGGGTAGGGATTTCTTCTTTTGAAGGGAGGACATCGAGTATATCTTGGAAACTTTGTCCGGGGAGACGGAACACTTCACCTTTTTCTCTGCGCAACTGACCAAAGCGACATTATCAATTAACACGTTAT
>NZ_DS989813.1:0-131648 GCF_000155775.1 Glaciecola sp. HTCC2999 | reverse complement strand
TGTTGTGTGGCAGAATAAAATTATATTAGTGATCTTAGTATCATTATTGTGTGCTCTGCAGTACCGTTTGT
Organism: Glaciecola sp. HTCC2999; assembly: GCF_000155775.1. Lineage (GTDB taxonomy): Bacteria > Pseudomonadota > Gammaproteobacteria > Enterobacterales > Alteromonadaceae > Opacimonas. Next base: position 131,577 of record NZ_DS989813.1, on the reverse strand, counting down.
GGTTTGGCAAGCGCAGCATCCCTGAGTATTTAGCATTACAGGCAGAAGTTGAACAACGACAGCAGCAAAATGCTAACCTAACTCAGCGTAATAAATTACTTGCTGCAGATATCAACGATTTAAAAATCGGCTTAGATGCAATCGAAGAACGTGCTAGAAATGAACTTGGTTTAATCAAGGAAGGCGAAACTTTCTATCGCATTATTCCATCATTAGATAGTAATTAATTTATCCATTTTACTAACAAGAAATCTGATTAATGAAGCATTCCTCTGTTAACAAAATCACGGCGATCGTCCCTGCAGCAGGAATTGGCTCTAGAATGTCTAGCAGTATTCCTAAGCAATATTTACCCATTGGCTCGAAAACAGTACTTGAGCATACATTAAGTATATTAGTTTCACATCCTGCTGTAAGTCATGTCGTGGTAGCGCTTAACAAAAATGATACCCATTTTGATCACCTTGCCATTGCCAGTCATCACAAAATCGCCCGCATTTATGGCGGCTCTGAACGGGTTGATTCCGTTTTAAATGGTTTAGAAATTATTCAAGATGAACAATGGGTCATGGTGCACGATGCTGCACGTCCATGTTTGGAACACAAAGATATCGATAAACTTATCGACATCATCGAAAATAATAACGATCCGGACATGCTTTTCAAATATGCTGGAGCAATCTTAGCCAAACCGGCGATTGATACCATGAAACAAACTCTGTCATCATCAACGTTGATTCATACGACAATTAATCGTGAAACTCTCTGGCATGCATTAACGCCACAATTATTTCAAGCAAAGCTACTAAAAAAAGCCATTAAAACGGCTCAACTAGCCGGTAAAACTATTACTGATGAAGCGTCTGCAATGGAGCATGCTGGTCATCGTGTAAAATTAATCGCTGGTGCTTCTAGTAATATCAAAATCACGCTTCAAGAAGACTTAGCTCTGGCTGAGTTTTTTTTACAACAACAAGGACGTATTTCATGAGTATTAGAATCGGTCATGGTTTTGATGTGCATAAATTTGGTGGCAATGACCCGTTAATCTTAGCTGGGCAAACTATCGATTACCCCACTGGGTTACTCGCTCATTCAGATGGAGATGTCGTTCTTCATGCACTGTGCGATGCATTGCTAGGTGCGGTTGCTTTAGGCGATATTGGTCGCCATTTCCCAGATACGGATCCTAATTTCCAAGGGGCTGATAGTACTGAGTTATTAAAACATGTCTACTCTCTGGTTACTGAAAAAGGCTATCGAATCGGTAATGCAGATATTACTATCGTCGCTCAGGCACCTAAAATGGCTCCGCACATTGAAACAATGAGGGCACATATTGCTTCAGCACTGGACACCGATATAGAAACAATCAATGTAAAAGCAACGACCACTGAAAAACTGGGCTATACCGGTCGCAAAGAAGGGATTGCTACGCATGCAGTCGTATTAGTCCAACGATGAGTCATGTGTTTTTACCCTACCCTTCACTAGAGTTTGCCTTTCAACATGGTAAACCCTCTGCCCAAGCTGCATTTAAACGTGAATTAGCTGATTTTAAAGTCAATGAAGTACTCGGGTTCACACCGACAGGGCATGGTGAACATATTTTTATTCATATTGAAAAAACCGGACTCAATACTGCTTTTGTCGCTGAACAACTCGCAGCCTTTACCCAATTACCGCTTCGCAATGTCACTTATGCAGGCCGCAAAGATAAATTCTCAACGTCGACACAATGGTTTGGCATTCATTGCCCCGGTAAAAAAAGCTTCCCCTGGGATAGCTTTGACCTTGCTGGCGTCAACATATTATCCGTAACACGTCATGATAAAAAACTACGCACAGGCGTACTAAAACATAATCAATTTATTATTACCCTAAAAGATGTCAGTGACATCGATGATATCCAACGTCGCTTAACGGCTATCTCCACCCATGGCGTACCTAACTATTATGGGCAACAACGTTTTGGTGAGGTACGTTATTTAGATGAACAACAACAGCAACAAACCAAAGTTGGTGGGAATTTAGTGTTGGCCGAACAGTTATTTAATGGCGGCAAAATTAAAAATCGTAATAAACGTTCAGTCGCTATATCAGCATTGCGTAGTTGGTTGTTTAATACTGTCATTTCTCAGCGGATAAAGACCAAAACGCATCACACGGTTGCAGAAGGCGATGTCATGATACTCAGTGGCACAAATAGTTATTTTGTGGCAAAAGCCGATGAACTTTCATCACTGCAAGCACGACTCGAAAGTGGTGATATTGATTTGTCCGCACCTTTGTGGGGGACAGGAGAGCTTGCTTCGACACACTCAATTGAAGTACTTGAAAAACAACTTATGCAACATTACCCCAAGATGTGTCAGGTACTAGTCGATTTAGGTTTAAAACAAGAACGCCGCGCCATACGTCTTTTTCCATCCGATCTAACAATGACAGAGATTGACGCACACACGCTAAACATAGCTTTCACTTTACCCGTCGGGTGTTTCGCGACATCTATATTACGCGAATGTTGTGAGATACATACTTAATGAATTCATATAAAGGACGTCTGTGAATATTTTACTCAGTAATGATGACAGTGCTTTTGCCAAAGGTATTCAAGTGCTTTATCAAACGCTCGCACTACATCATAATGTGACGGTTATCGCACCAGACCGTAATTGCTCAGGTGCCAGTAATGCATTATCACTTCATGACCCATTACGTTTAACCCAGCTTGAAAATGGTTTTTATGCCGTTAATGGCACACCCTCTGATTGTGTACAATTAGGCGTGAACTCTCATCGATTCCCATCCCCCGATATCGTTATTTCAGGGATTAATCATGGTGCCAACCTAGGTGATGATGTTATTTATTCAGGTACTGTTGCAGCGGCTACTGAAGGCCGTCATCTTGGATGCCCAGCTCTTGCTGTATCAATAGATGGCTATCAAGATTGGCAGTTTGATACCGCAGCGCATGTGATAGCCACTCTCTTAGATTCATTATCTTCACTGCCAATGAACGATCATCAGATTTTAAATATCAATGTACCTAATGTGCCTATTGAGCAATTATCTGGTTGGAGCATTACCCGTTTAGGTTCACGTCACAAAGCAGAAAACATGGTGCAATCTAGCGACCCATTTGGTCGTGACATTTTTTGGTACGGACGCTTAGGTTCAGAGCAAGATGCCGGCCCAGGCACAGATTTTTATGCCATAGGTCAACAACAAGTATCGATTACACCAATAAGTATTGATATGACCGACCACCAAGGTCTAGCTTCGTTGAATCATTGGTTAGATAATGCTCGGTTAAATAACAACGAACAAGATCAAGGGCAATAAGATGCTTAGAAAAGCCTTACCTTTAATTAACACCATCCGCGAACTGGGTGTAGATGATGAGATCGTATTAAATGTGATAGGCTCAATTGATCGCAGTCTTTTTTTACCCCCTACCTTGACGCATAAAGCTTACGAGAATAATGCCTTACCCATTGGTCAAGGGCAAACCTTGTCCCAGCCTTATACCGTCGCTAGGATGAGTGCTATTTTGCGTCAACACATACAAGAACAAGGTATTAATACTCCCCAGATTTTAGAAATAGGGACCGGTTCAGGATTCCAAACTGCCGTACTGACCCAATTATTTACCCATGTATACAGTATTGAACGCATTAAAAGCCTTCAGTTTCAGGCGCGCCGACGTTTACGTCATTTGGATTGTTATAATTTTTCATTAAAGCATGGGGACGGCTGGGAAGGTTGGCCATCGAAGGGTCCGTTTGATGGTATTATTGTTACCGCTGCAGCAGCGACTTTACCTGAAGCACTATTAGCACAGTTATCCCCACAAGGCTGTTTACTTATCCCTGTAGGAGAGTCGGACCAGCAACTCTATTTATATCAACGCCAAGGCGATGAGTTTATACATCAAATCATAGAAGCAGTTAAGTTTGTACCACTGGTACCAGGAGAATTACAGTGAAATTATTTACCCCTTTGTACGATGTGTGCTTGCGTTGGGCAAAGCACCCTCATGCAGATAAATATTTAGCTGGATTAAGTTTTTCTGAATCTGTTATTTTCCCTATTCCACCCGATGTTATGTTAGCACCTATGGCGTTAGCTAAGCCTGAAAAAGCATGGTGGTATGCTTTTGTTTGCACATTAGCTTCGGTGCTAGGTGGTATAGCAGGATATATACTAGGGTACTTAGCTTTTGATGGGCTAATTTTACCCCTCATTGAAACACTACATTACCAAGACAAACTCAATACCGCGATGCAGTGGTTTGAGCAATATGGTGTATGGATTGTTTTTATAGCGGGGTTCTCACCGATCCCTTATAAAGTATTTACTATTAGTGCTGGCGTACTTGGGATGATGTTTATTCCTTTTGTCATTGCCTCCTTTTTTGGACGAGGCTGCCGTTTCTTTTTAGTCGCGGCCTTGATGTACTGGGGTGGTGCAAAAATGGAATCGAAACTTCGTCAATATGTCGAACTATTAGGTTGGCTTGTCATTGTTTTAGCCGTTGTTATCTACCTTGTCGCAAAATAAGATCGTTAGAATGAACGCTAAAATAGACACTATATTTGTTAAACAAGTAGTATTTTTAAGCTTAATCGCACTCTTTTTAACCGCAGGCTGTGCCCGTAAAGTACCACCGGCACCTGTGATTAACATAAATACTTATGTTGATGAGTCCAGTAAATGGTCAAGCGCTAAGCAGCATATTGTGCAATCAGGTGAAACGCTTTACGGCATTGCTTGGTTGTATGGTTTAGATTATCAGGTATTAGCAAATAACAATGCTTTAGAAGAACCCTACGCGTTAAATGTAGGACAAACACTGGAGTTAATGAATAAACCTGTTAAAAAAATCGTCCCCTCTGCCGATATAAGTAAACCGGTAGCAAATGTTGTTAAAACACCAGTCGTCGCAAATAATAAAAAAACGGATACAAAGCGGACGCATCCAACAACTAAAAAGAGTGCAATAGAACAGATCCCTAAGCGTGTTAAACGCTGGCAATGGCCAGCAGAAGGTACGCTTATTAGCACATTTTCAACGGCTGAAGCAGGTGTTAGAGGAATTGAAATCGCCAATAAAAGCGGTACACCCGTGGTATCTGCCGCAGATGGCAAAGTCGTTTATAGCGGAAATGCGCTAAGAGGTTATGGCAACCTTATTATTATTAAACATACGAATAAATTTTTAAGTGCATATGCACATAATAGTAAAATTTTGGTAAAGGAAAGAGACTTTGTTCAAGCAGGTGAGCAAATTGCAATCATGGGTGATAGCGGTACCAACAGTATTAAACTGAGGTTTGAAATTAGGTATAACGGCAAATCTCTTGATCCACTCAAGTATTTACCCAAAAAATAATCAAGCAAGCAGGTTAAGGATAAGACCATCATCATGCCAATTAATAAGGAGTAGTTCTTTTGGCTCAATCAAATCACAATATAGTAGATTTACACGCTTCGCTTAAATCTGAGCATCATGCTTCTCATGATAATAAGATGACCAACGATACTGATGCATTCAATGACTTAAGTCTTGCTGGTGAAATCAAGAAAAGCCTTGATAATACCCAACTTTATCTTAATGAAATTGGTTTTTCGCCGCTATTAAGTGCCGAAGAAGAAGTATTGCATGGACGTAAGGCTTTAAAAGGCGACAAAGATGCAAGAGAAAGGATGATTGTGAGTAATCTAAGACTAGTGGTGAAAATTGCACGTCGTTATAAAGACAGAGGCTTAGCATTATTAGATCTAGTAGAGGAAGGGAATTTGGGATTGATCAGGGCGGTTGAAAAATTTGATCCTGAACGTGGATTCCGATTTTCTACCTACGCAACATGGTGGATAAGGCAAACCATTGAACGCGCTATTATGAATCAAACACGCACAGTTCGGTTACCCATTCATGTCGTTAAAGAGCTGAATATTTATTTGCGAACTGCTCGCAATTTAGCCCAAGAATTAGATCATGAGCCTACCGCTGAGGAAATTGCCGATAAACTTGATGTTTCTACCGAAGATGTCAATAAAATGCTGCGGTTGAATGAACGGATTAAATCGGTAGATTCATATTTAAGTCATGAAAGTGATGGAAATTCATTATTAGATATTTTACCCGATAGTAATCATAGTGGACCTGAAGAAAAGAACCAAGAAGACGATATTAAAAATAACATCGTCATGTGGCTCCAAGAGCTTAATCCTAAACAACGAGAGGTACTTTCACGTCGCTTCGGTCTGATGGGTTTTGAGCCTGATACATTAGAAAATGTTGGCGCTGAAATTGGGTTAACACGTGAAAGAGTCCGTCAAATCCAAGTAGAAGCATTACGCCGTTTGAAAGACATGCTTGGTCTTCAAGGACTCAGTTTAGAAGTCATTTTTAGTCAAATAGAGCGATAATATTACTTTCCTGTACCGCCCATGCAATTGGGTGAGTCAGGGGTTTGCTCGATACTTTCCCATTTTTGTTGAGTGTAAGTATGGATAGCTAGCGCATGAATATCATGTTCCAGTTCATCTTTGAGTACCTCATTAATCATTCGATGACAAGCAAGCAAGCGTTTACCTTCAAAAACATCACTGACCACCGTGACTTTGAAGTGACTTTCAGAACCTGGCGGGACATTATGCCTATGACTTTCATTCTCAACATACAACGCTGTGGGAGCAAAGGCCTCAATTAATTTTTGGGTAATCTGATGTTCAACTTTCACGTTAATAATCCTTAAAAATATGTCTGAATGTGAGGTTAATTCTATCATCAATCTGACGTTTAGTTTTGTTGATCCCGTGTTGCCAGAATTGCTGAGTCGAACCGCACATCACCAGTAAACTCCCGTGCTCTAATTCCACATCCACTTTTTGACCTGTTTGTTTATGCTTAAAAATAAACTTCCTTGGGTAGCCCAAGGTGACAGAAGCAATAGTCGGTTCACGCCCTAATTCAGGTTCATCATCGCTGTGCATACCCATGCTATCTTGACCATCGCGATACCAATTAGCCAACACCGAATTAAACGTATTGTGCGTGGTTTGCTCACACAATGTGCGAATCGTGCTTAATGAAGTACTCCAAGGTAATGGCTGCATTGGTAATCCCGAATAGGTATAGGTCGAATCTGGATCACCTACCCAGCTTTGTAACCGCGGGATTTTTACGTCTCGTCCATAAATTCTGATATAATCTTGCGACCAGGTCAGTTCCGTTTTAAGACGCGTTAGAAATGCGTCTGCCTGAGATAACCCTAACCAATTGGGGAAATACTCGACATTGGCATCGTCCATCTCTAGCGGAACTGAATCAAATAATTGCATAACGACCTAATAACAAAGTTGAGAAAACGTTGAATACAGAATTTACCCATGCGCGTGGTACCCACACCCTAGTGCGTTACCCGGCCGAGCACCAACATAAATCACTGCAAGCATGGGATGCTGTGGATGAATATATCATATCTTACGTCCAAGCGAATTATACGGATCTGCTTGATAATATAACGCCGCAACGCATGGCGATATTAAATGATGATTTTGGCGCATTAACCTGCGCTTTCCAGGCATGTAAGCCAGTACATATTTCTGACTCCTTTGTGGCTCAATTAGGCGCACGTCATAATCTACAACAAAATGACTTGGATAGTGCATCTATCGAATTTATCGCCAGTACTGATAAGTTATCACAAACCTTTGATATCGTATTGATGCAATTACCGAAAAACTTGGCGCTACTGACCTATCAATTGCATCAGTTACGTGACTGTACACATCCTGACACTATCATTATCGCTGGCGGTAAGGTTCCGGTAGTAACCAAAAATGTTCAACAATTATTTAATACCATCTTAGGAGATTGCCACACTTCTTTAGCGGCTAAAAAATCTCGTTTGGTTATTGGCAGTGTGAATAATGCACTCACGCCACCACCACTAACGCCATGGAATACCTGGGAAATTACTAAGCCAGTCTTACAACTAAGTCATTTGCCTAATGTATTTTCACGACTTCATTTAGATATTGGGGCACGTTTTTTGATGCAGCATTTACCCCTAATAGAAGGCGAGCATGTCGTTGATTTAGGCTGCGGTAATGGCGTTATTGGTTGTACTGTACTAGCAGATGCACCCAATGCTAAGGTTACGTTTGTGGATGAGTCTTACATGGCCATTGAAAGTGCCAAGCGCAATGTCCAAGATAATTTCCCTGAACAATACGCACAATGCGATTTTGTTGTCGCAAACTGTCTGAGTCAAGTCGATCTGGAACATGTCGATTTAGTACTGTGTAACCCACCATTTCATCAACAAAATGCCGTAACTGACCATATTGCCTGGCAAATGTTCAAGGATGCTAAACAAGTTTTACGCCACGGAGGCGAGTTACGTATTATTGGCAATCGACATTTACCTTATGGGAATATGTTAAAAAAGCGCTATGGCGGGTTTACTGTCATTGCTACCAACGCTAAGTTTAGTATTCTTTCAACCTATAAAAGTGACGCCTCAAGGAGATAACGTATGAAAGCTGTAACATCAATCACATTTGTCTTCATTCTCAGTCTACTACTTGGCAGCTTTTCCATTGCTGATGCACATGCTAAAACAGGAAAACGTGCTGTCAAAGATGGAAGCCATATCCAACCTGATAATTTTTACCCAAGAGTTAAAATGGTGACCTCTATGGGTGAATTTATCGTGGAGTTAGACCGTCGAAAAGCGCCAATCAGTGTGAATAATTTTCTTAAATATGTCGATATGCGCAGTTACGAAGACACGATTTTTCATCGCATTATTCCAGGTTTTGTCGTCCAAGGAGGAGGATATACCGCTGAATTTGAGCCAAAACCATCATTAGGTACTATCTTTAATGAATCAGGCAACGGCCTGAAAAATGAAACTTATACCATTGCGATGGCACGACAAAATGATCCTCATTCAGCTACCCGTCAATTTTATTTTAATATGCGAGATACACCGTCACTTGATCCTGGCCGTAACTGGGGATATGCCGTATTTGGCTATGTTGCAGAAGGCAGTGACGTGTTAGATTCAATCAGTGAAGTAGAAACCCAATATAGTATGGATTTAAGAGCTCCTGACGTACCGATTACACCGGTAGTTCTGCAAAAAGTGATCATTCTTCCTGCTCCTACTTTTTAGAGGTTTGCTCAATCAAGATGAATGAGTTGTATCATAGTTTCGTTGACTCCATTATGCGCGGTCAATCCCAAAACTAAGCACATCATTGATGTGCTTTTTACCCAGTGCCAACATAATTAATCGGTCCACTCCTAATGCAACCCCTGCACAATCAGGTAAACCTGCGTTAAGGGCGGCCATCAATCGAGTGTCTATTGTTGTATTAGGCAACCCTAACTTATTTCGATAACGATTATCTTTAGCAAAGCGCTGTGCTTGTTCTTTAGGATCAGTTAGCTCCCAATACCCATTGGCTAATTCAAGCCCTTTATAATAAACCTCAAACCGATGGGCGTAACCAGGTTCATCTGCTTTTAACCGAGCTAAGGCTGCTTGTGAGGCTGGAAAATCATATACAAAACAAGGACGTGAACCGCCTATATTTGGTTCAATATGTAGGTTAAAGATCAGCTGTAAAATATGCTCGATCGATTCACAAGAGAGATCATAATGGGTATCAATAGCCAGTGCAGCAATTAAATCGTCTTTATTAGCATGGTTAATATCAATATCGGCAAACTGTAAAAACGCTTCATGATAAGTCATCTTATCTGCTGGTTCGGTGTTTAAAATGCCTTGTAATAATGCATCTACCTCAAGCATAAGCGCATGGTCATCGAAGCCAATTCGATACCATTCTAACATAGTGAACTCTGGGTTATGTTGATGCCCAGCATCTTCATGTCGAAACGATTTACCCATGTAATAAATACAACCACTACCAGACGCTAGCATACGTTTCATGCCATATTCGGGGGAGGTTTGTAAATATAAGGAAGTGACCTTATTACCTAAAGTAAAGGGCGTAACAAAATTAGATAGATGAGGATCCGTGACCCCAAATTGACTCAGAACAGGGACATCCACTTCCAGTACATCGAGGTGTGCAAAGAAGTGGCGAATCTGAGCTATAATCGCTGCTCTTCGACGTAGATTGTCAGGTGAGATATCCATGCGCCATAGCACATCAGATAACTCGTCCTGACCATAATCCTGCATTAGCGTATGTTATGCCTTGCTGGCACGAGATACATACTCGCCATTGCGGGTATCGACTTTAATTACTTCACCCGTTTGAACAAACAGCGGCACACGAACCACAGCACCCGTTGCTAAGGTCGCTGGTTTACCGCCTGTGCCAGCAGTATCGCCTTTCAAGCCTGGATCAGTTTCAGTAATTTCAATTTCAACAAAATTAGGCGGTGTGACAACAATCGGTGAACCATTCCATAATGTAATAGTACAGACATCATTTTCCACTAACCATTTCACATTATCACCTAACGCTTTAGCATCCGCTGCAACTTGCTCAAATGTTTCATTATTCATGAAATGCCAAAACTCACCGTCGGTATATAAATATGCCAGCTCAGTATCCATGACATCAGCGCCTTCAACTGATTCTCCAGAACGGAAGGTTTTTTCAAGGACTTTAGCAGAGATCAATTTACGAATTTTAACACGGTTAAATGCCTGCCCTTTACCCGGTTTTACATATTCGTTTTCTAAAATATTACATGGTTCGCCATCAAGCATAATTTTTAGTCCTGCTTTGAACTCATTGGTGCTAAAATTCGCCATAATTCCTCTAATCTCACTAAATGATTGGTTTAACGGTGCATAATATACACAAAAAACAGCGACCTGTAGAGCCTAACTGGCAAAAAGAATTAGCAAATGGCTTTAATTCACCAGATTCATTACTCAACTACTTAGGCTTCAATGCGTCAGACTTCGCTGAAGATCATAAAGCACGTTCATTATTTGCACTAAGAGTCCCGCGGTTCTTTGTTGATTTGATGGCGCGTAACGATCTTGATGATCCTCTGTTAAAGCAAGTCATGCCTGTTGCAGACGAGTTTATCGTAGATCCTGAATTTTCGTTAGACCCGCTCAAAGAGCAAGTAAATGAGACCACTAACACATCGACTAAAGGCATGTTACACAAATATCAAAATCGTGTTTTGCTGATGCTAAGAGGTGGCTGTGCGGTAAATTGTCGATATTGTTTTAGACGGCACTTCCCTTATGACCAACATCATAATAACAAGCAAGATTGGTTAGACGTATTTGAGCACATCAAAACCGATCCGAAGATTGACGAAGTGATTTTATCCGGCGGTGATCCACTTATGGCCAATGATGATTATATGGCGTGGATATGCGCACAATTAGAAACAATACCTTCCATTAAACGTATTCGTTTACATACCCGTTTACCAGTGGTATTGCCTTATCGCGTGACGCCAGAATTATTAATTGCGTTAGCCCAATCATCCAAGCAGACCATCATGGTGCTACATATCAATCATCCGAAAGAAATATCCAGTGAGCTCATTCAAAAAGTTGCTTTGTTGCATGAAGCGGGTGTGACGGTCCTTAACCAAGCAGTGCTATTAAAAGGCATTAATGACTCGGCACACACCCAAATTGCCCTCAACGAGGCTTTATTTAGTGCTCGGATCCAGCCATATTACTTACACATGTTCGATAAAGTGCAAGGGGCGGCGCATTTTGCCATTAGTGATAAACGCGCAGTGAATATTATGAGAGAGGTCTTAACCAAGCAATCAGGCTATATGGTACCTAAACTGGTGAGAGAAATTGGGGGTGAATCAAGTAAAACCCCTGTAGATTTGGGCCTTTATTCAATTTAATGTGCTCAAAGATATGATAAACTTAATACACATTTTTATCCTTACATTATATTTTTATGCAAAACGTACTCGACAAACTTAAAGATAATCTGCAACTTGTTTACCGCAAAGCAATTGATGCTGATAATGCATTAAACCAGTTACAACAACAAGGCAAAGGGAAGTTCGCCACGATTTTTGCTGAAAATAGTCCATTTACCACTCGTGCCAAACGTTTTGAACCTTACGTTCAAGAAGTAGCAGGAAATATGGATACGTTCATCGCAAATGACTTTGAAAATGTCGATATGAATATAATTGAACCACAATTAACGCTTATCGTTCAGCAAATTGAAGCATTACTCGCAACACTCACTCAATTTAAAGCAACACTGTAATATGTAAAATTGGGAACACTATTGGTTTATTGATAAAGTGGCAGTTGTTTAAGACGCGCTTTGATATCCCCAATCATTGCTTGGTATTCTGGTGAGTCGACCGCAGTGAATGTTTGAATAAAAGCATCAGTATTGAGTCCTTCCGGTAAATGCTCAATCGTGGGGAAAAAGAGCGCTTCATTCACACTTTGTGCTAGACGACTTTGTGCTAACGATGCGGTATCAGGATCTGTCAGATAGTCGGCAAAATTGACTCCAGCCTTATCTGCAGCTAAATCTACAAAACTATAACCACTTCCCGCAGACACCCGATCCATCAATTCTTTGAACTCTCCAATGGCAACAGTGACCCCTTGATCTGATAAAAGCTTGATGGCTGCAGAAAAAATAAAATGTTGTGATAAATCTTTTCTTAAGGCCAATACTGGGGTGAAATCACCATACAAAACTTGTTGTTTTTGCGGTGGTATCACACCTAATAAATTGGCAAAACGTGGATTACCCGCATAAATTGCAAGCGCTAATATCGCCGCCTCATTTTCTAAATGGGTCGTCTCAGGAGAGCTTTGTATTTGCGCTTCAAGCATGACTTCTCTGATATAGACGGCCAGTGAATTGCATCGATTTTTAGGAACACTTTGTTCATTCATTAAAAAATTTAAATAATGATTGATTCGTAAACCAAGACTTGGGTCACCGCCAAAATCTATACTATCACGGACCACTTTTAAATCATTTAGAAATTGTTTCATCGGTAAGATGGAAACGAACACATTATCAGGGCTAAACCTCACTTCATTTATTTGCGTCTGTGCTTGTGTGGCAATCGAGCTGCGGGTGTATGTATTTACCAACCAAGTCGCTATTTTCAGTAATGCATTACCCGGTAACGGAATTTTCCCTACTTTTAAGCCTTCAATATCAACATAGCTATTAGAATTGAGTATTAGTTGAATATTCATATATCGAGGCACTATCCATTGAGGCACTTTAATGCTCATTTCTACCACCCCAATATCTTGATTGAAATGAATATTACCACTAAATGATGGATAGGCGCGTTGCATAAAGCCTAACAAACTTTGACCTTGGGCCTTAGAAATAGTGATGTCATGCGCAAATTGCTTTTGATTTAGTACTTTATACACATCATCCAATAACACATTAACACTTTGCGCATTATCTACCTGTTGCGCAGAGGAAACGACAACAGATGGAGTGGCCGAAAGTACCAGGAAATGAAAACACAATAGAATAACTGCCACAAAGATGGCAGTGCGATATAAGAATGAAAACACAGAATTAATAAGGGCCGTTAATGATTGATGCATCGTTGAAAGTAGTTTGCCACACTTGCGCCCCTTTCACATAATAAATTATATCACCGATGACCACCGCTCTATCTTCTGTCGCCCAGGAGTACTCATCACTTCGACTAGGTGGGCGCACTGAAATCGTATTAGCCATGCTCGCATTACCATTCAAATCAACTTCAAAAATTTCTAATCTATTATCAGGTAACCAAATTGAATCATTCAATGTCCAACTTTGCATCGGCATCGCAAAAATATGTTCTACCTCTGATTTTGCTAAATAAGTCAATGCATGGTAATCAAATTCAGCAGGCGAATAGCTATCTGGAAAGATAAATTCGTCGACAATTCTTGGTGTACCGGATACGTCAAATAACGCTATTTTTGCCCCAGATTGATCTGTTCCAGTTAACGCGGGCGCTATATCTATGCCTGTTACAGGGACATTTTGACCTATTCCTAAAATAAACTGTGCATTAATCGGGTGTAAATAAGAAGAGTATCCTGGCATTTCTAACTCACCAGTGATGACCGGTCGAGATGGATCCGACACATCAATCACATACAAGGGGTCAATCGTTTCAAATGTCACGATATATGCTTTATCACCAAAATAACGCACCGCACGAATATCCTCATTTGGCTTACCCAATTCAGCTGGAGCATTGTTATTAGGTAATTGAGCACTAATCGATAAGTGTCGGTCTGTCGCGGTAAGGTTAATCATATACAATGTATGGTCGAAACGGTCATTTTCATCTAATGTCATTTCACTCGTCACCGCGCGCAAATGGGTATCGGTCGCACTGAGTCGCAGATTCTTATTTTGCCAACCTAAAGTCCCATCGAGCTCTGCAGTTCCGTTATAGGTAAATTCAGAGTTCACACGCATAAAATGATGTACTACGGTACTTTCTAATACGCGATTATTGTTCTCATCATACGTCGGTACATTACCATGCACAAAAATATCATCCGTGGTCACATACACATCATCATATTGACCGTTAATACAAGTTGTTTGCATTTGAGCGGGATTATCTAGGTTGATCATGGTCATCGAGATAATACCTGTAGCACTATCAAGTTCATTTGCATCTTGGGGAATATAACAATCATTAGCACTGAATAAAGGAATCGATGAAGCTTCTTCTCCGGTCAGAGGATCCCGTGTTGATAAACGTGGGATAAGGTCATCTGTACTGACCGCTTGAATCGCATCAAAACCAGCCTGTTGCATAACAGTTGATGAATTACTTAAATCGATATCAGTCAGTTGCGGTAAGAACGAACTTACAATAAGCAACTGATTATCAATACGACGAGAGCGAATTGATTGACCCTGAATGGTCAATTTGGTGGTAATACTAGGGCTTGATGGCACACTCGTATCGATGATATCTAACGTCACTTGATTATCACCGTACCACCAAATTCCTTGGTCTTGGTTATTAGTGGATTCATATCCACTGCCAACAACGACTAATTGTTTATCGCGTATAAACATACCTTTGACGCTAAAATAGCCATTTTCAGGAGTAATACCAGTGTTAATTCGTGATACCTCTGTAAGACTGTGATCATTTTCACGTTGTAATACTCGGATTATTTCTGGGGAAGTATCATTAATTGGTAATGCAGGTGAAGTTAAATCAAGACTCGTATTTATTTTTGCGGCTGTAGTGGATATTACATCAACATCTGAATTGCGATCTAACACATACAGAAAATCACCATCAAACTTCATGATATCCATTTCATCGACACCGGCTTCTTGAGTGATCGTTTGAGAAAAGTTGGCAGGGCTAGCACTTTCGGCACTCGGGACGGCTGATGCTAAACTATCAGATGCAACAGCGTTAACCACATTGGATGTTTGGAAGTTATTGTAATACAAGCCATTTTTCAACAATCGACCAAATGACTCGTTTGTTGAGGGTTTTAGAATACTGGCAGAAATATCGGCGCGATTGACTTTAGGGGCTTCAGGACTACTGCCATTTCCAGGATCAATATCAACACGAGTATCCGAACCACCACCGCATCCAAGCATTGTCATAGCAACACATATCAATAGTAGGCTTGTCGAAACTTGGGCTTTTCTTGTTCTTGATTTGTATTGGGTGTTCATCTAATTACTCGCCATTTTGCATCCATATATAATTAATTATAAACAGCCCTATGAAGATAGTCTAACGATGTTTGTTGGCATTCTAATGACTGCTTAGTACAATACTATGTTGAAAAAATGTTAACAGTGATGATGGGTATGTTCAGAAAATTATTAGTCGGTTGTATTGTGGTGTTATTAACCGGTTGTGGCGGTGGAGGCGGTGAACCCAACTCAACCCCTAGCACACCAGCACAACCACAAAATACGGCCCCGACCATAGAAAGTTTCAATACCCGCAGTATCAATGATAATGGTCGCGTTAACCTTACTTGGCGTGTGAGTGATAGCCAACAAACGAACCTAAATTGCACTATATCGATATCCGGCGGATTAACACTTACTCAAACTATATCTAATTGTGTGACCACCACACAATTAGAATTCACTGCCCCATCGAACACAAACTATCAAGCAATATTGCAAGTTTCTGATGGAACCTTAACTACTTCGCAAACGTTATCGATTGATGTCACTAACTTGCCAGCGGCACAACCCGACCCGGTCACACCCTATACTCCCCCTACCACAACCAATGTCATGAAAATTCATTTTTTGCATACTTCTGGTCAATACGATGTATGGGGCTTACATTTGTGGGGTAGTGCAATTTCAGCAGAAACCGCGACAACATGGCAAAGCCCTCGCCCATTGACACGTGTTGAAAACGACTATGCGGTATATGAAGTGCCGTTTGTTGATGGCAGCGAATTTTTCAACTTTATTGTTCATTTTGGTGATATCAAAAGCCCGGCTTTTGATTTACGTGTTATTCCTGATAACTTCGGGACGGAAGTGTGGGTAGTACAAGATACCGCTATCAATATTAATGGTGTGAATGCCGAACCATTCGCTGATGAAACCATCGCGAGATCGGCCTTTGCTGAAGTACAAGCACGTTCAGGCAATGCAATCGCAGTTATCGATATGAGTCCTGTCAGTGTGTCAGTACCAACTAACGAATTAGCTGATAACTGGCAAGACAACGCCAATTTTATGGAGATTTATGTCCGCGGTTATAAAGACTCTGACGGTGATGGGATAGGTGATATTAATGGATTAATTGAGCAACTCGATTACCTAGACACATTAGGTATCACCGGATTATGGCTCATGCCAATCATGGAAAGTTCAGACAATGACCATGGGTATGAAACCCAAGATTATCGTAGTATTGAATCTGACTATGGGACGTTGGCAGATTTTGACCGTCTGATCAGCGAAGCCAATCGTCGAGGTATTGCGATCGTGATTGATTATCTGATCAACCACACCAGTTTTTTAAATCCCGTCTTTTTAGATGCCAGTTCCAGTCCCAACCACCCATTACGTGATTGGTTTATTTGGCGTGACACTATACCAACTAACTGGTCTTTATGGGGGAACAATCCTTGGCGCACTGGTGTGGGCGGCAACTTTTATGGTGCGTTTACCTCACGTATGCCTGATTTTAATTTATTAAACCCACAGGTCATCGAGTTCCATCAAAATAACCTCGCGTTTTGGTTGAATCGCGGTGTGGATGGTTTCCGTTTTGATGCGGTCGGGGTATTAGTCGAAAATGGGCCTGATGGCTTAGAAGATCAGCCACAAAATCATCCCGTCATGCGAGCGATGCGCGATATCATCACACAATACCCTAAAGCTTATATGGTGTGTGAAGCGCCAAGCGGATTTGCCACTTTCGCGCTAGATAGTTCGTGTGGCAAAGCTTTTCACTTTAGTGCCGGTCATGCAATCTTAGACAGTGTTAAGCAAGGCCGCAGCAATCACACATTAATCAATGTCATTAATGACACAAACTTAGCCAATATGCCGCTGATTTTAGCCAATCATGATTTTTTTGCCGGTAACCGAGTGGCCAATCAATTGAATCAAAACCCTCAACAAACCCGCCTAGCGGCCGCTGGTTACCTGTTGCTATCTGCTAATCCATTTACTTATTATGGCGAAGAAATTGGTATGCTAGCAGGCGCCAACTTACAAGCGGATGCTTCATTGCGCACCCCAATGAGTTGGACCAATGATGCCGTGAATGCTGGGTTTAGCGTGAGTAACACGCTATTTAGAAGTCTCTCAGCGAACGCGACCACCAATAATGTCGCTGCTCAAATTGCAGATAACGATAGTCTTTATTACTTCTACCAAGACCTATATCGGTTGCGCCAAGCATATCCCGTACTCGCAAAGGGGGTAAAACAGGTATTAAGTACAGTCAATGAACCGGTATTAATCTGGGAGTCGGTGTTGAATAACGAGCGTGTCGTCGTCGCGCTAAATTTATCAGCAGACTCTGTTACCAGCAGCGTAAATCAACAGCTCACTGACACGTCATTTAGCCTGGTATGGTCAAAAGAGGTGTCGAACGAGTCGTCTACATTAAGTGATAATGCAGGTGAGTTAACGCTTACCTTGTCGGCATATGATGTGCAGGTCTGGCAGTTTGCAGAATCGACCGATTAAGGGCGCAGACACATGTCGTGACCTCGCACGCATTACCCATGCAAAATGCATGCAAGACGGGAAGATCGTTGCTTGTGGCTAGACGAAGTTCAATAGTAGACGGTATGCTTATTCGACTTGCGCTAAATTACCTTTGCTTTCTAGCCATACTTTGCGATCGCCAGAGCGTTTCTTCGCAAGTAGCATATCCATCAATTCAAGCATTTGCTCAGCATCACCGACTGTCAGCTGGACTAAACGACGCGTATTAGGATCCATTGTTGTTTCACGCAGTTGTAGTGGGTTCATTTCCCCTAACCCTTTAAAGCGTTGTACGTTTACTTTTCCGCGTTTATTCTCTGCTTCAATACGATCCAAAATACCCTGCTTTTCACTTTCGTCCAGCGCATAATAAACCTCTTTACCAATATCAATACGAAACAGTGGTGGCATAGCCACATACACATGTCCCTGCTCTACCAAGGTACGGAAGTGCTTCACGAATAACGCACACAACAAGGTAGCAATGTGCAAACCATCGGAATCGGCATCCGCTAAGATACATATTTTACCGTAGCGTAAGCCAGATAAATCTTCACTATCAGGATCAATACCTAGCGCCACTGAGATATCATGAATTTCTTGTGACGCGAGCACTTGAGAAGAATCAACTTCCCATGAATTAAGAATCTTTCCACGCAGTGGCATTATCGCTTGAATTTCACGATCTCGAGCTTGTTTCGCGGAACCACCAGCAGAATCCCCCTCAACCAAAAACAACTCCGAACGGCTATTATCTTGAGAAGAACAATCGGTCAGTTTACCGGGTAGCGCAGGTCCTTGAGTGACTTTCTTACGCGCCACTTTTTTGGTCTGTCGTAAGCGTTTTTGCGCATTATTAATACACATCTCAGCCAATAATTCAGCAATATCAGTATGTTGATTTAGCCATAAACTAAACGCATCTTTAACAATACCTGATACAAACGCAGCCGCTTGACGAGAGGATAAGCGCTCTTTAGTTTGTCCAGCAAATTGAGGATCTTGCATTTTGGTCGAGAGAATATAACTACAACGATCCCAAATATCATCAGGGCTAAGTTTCACACCACGCGGTAACAGATTTCTAAACTCACAAAACTCACGCATGGATTCTAACAGTCCTTGACGCAAGCCGTTTACGTGTGTACCACCTTGCGCTGTAGGGATGAGGTTCACATAAGACTCGGTGACCATATCGCCACCTTCCGGTAGCCACATCACCGCCCAATCAGCGGCTTCATGATTACCTGAATATGCACCTACAAACGGCTCATCTGTAGGTAACGTTTCAAATTCTTTGACGGAATCATAGAGATAATCACGCAAACCATCTTCGTAATACCATTCTGTCGTTTCTTTGCTAATTTTATTATCAAAGCGAATGCGTAATCCTGGACATAACACCGCTTTGGCGCGTAACACATGCAGTAACTGGCGTACTGAGAAATTGCCCGAATCAAAATAACTCGCATCAGGCCAGAAATGGACGCTAGTGCCAGTATTACGTTTTCCACACGTATCAATCACGGCAAGCTCCGAAATCTTATCGCCATTGGCAAACACAATTTGATGGACTTGGGCATCGCGACGAATAGTCACTTCAACACGCTTGGACAAGGCATTAACCACGGAGATACCAACACCGTGTAACCCACCAGAAAACTCATAATTTTTATTAGAAAATTTACCACCGGCATGGAGTTTGGTCATGATCAATTCTACGCCAGAGATCTTCTCTTCTGGGTGAATATCCACCGGCATACCACGACCATCATCAATCACTTCTAATGATTGGTCATCATGTAAAATGACTTTAATTGAAGATGCATGACCTGCCAGGGCTTCATCAACTGAGTTATCGATGACTTCTTGGCTTAAATGGTTCGGTCGTGTGGTGTCGGTATACATCCCTGGGCGACGTTTAACAGGATCCAACCCGTTAAGGACTTCAATGGCATCTGAATTATATTGTTCTGACATGAATACTTGCGCCTTGGTGGTGTTACTCAAGTGCCCGCATCATTAACTTGGCTGGCTCAGGTAACGTATTTATTATCATTTGATATTACCAAGTACGGTGCTATTGAGCAAACCTTTCACATGCCAGAAACGCACAAATATTAGGTAGCGCATTCGAAAATCCTTGAAAGCTGTGATCGCCTCCTTGGGTGATCCGCAAATCACTGTCAGCATAGAGTGTTTCAGCCAGACGATAATCGAGCACTTCATCTTCGGTTTCTAACCATACTTGATATTGGTCAGTGCGCTGAATTGTAGGCATATATAACGCTTTTATCGCATGGACATCGGTATCCGATAACGTAAATGCTTGTTTTGTGTAAGGATTAATATGTTCACCTAAATAGTTGGGGAACAAGATATGTGGTGCCACCGCAGGATTAATTAACACGCCTTTAGGTTTGTAATTCGGCGCGCTGATATTTTCTAATAAGTGAGTCGTTAAAAACCCGCCCATTGAACTACCTATCACACCCAGAAAACGCTCACCGTAAGCATTTTGTAGTGCACTGAAGCGCTGTGATGCTTGCTCAACCGCTTCGCTAGGCACGCCAGATAATTGCGGAGAATGCATTTGTACATGCGGAAAATGTTGAGCTAAATAGGTACGCATTTGTTGTGCTTTAGCAGACATGGGTGAGCTTAAGAAACCATGTAAATATAGTATGTGCGCTTGTGGTGCAAAACTCATGAGTTATGTGCCGTCATTTTATTTTGATACGCAATACAAAATTGTAACCACTCAGATAAGAACACATTCACCATAAACTTTTCATTTTTCTGGTGCATATGTAAGTTGGGATATTCGTAACTAGCCTTTAAATTACCCACATGTTGACAGCTGATCACCTCAGCTGACTTAGCATCATGGTATAACCGTACTGTCATTGCAGGTTTCAAAAAATTCGGTAACGATTCAGCAATCTGCTTAACGTCGACTGTCGTGGTATAACGGGCACAATCGGTGATCTCAATGGAGTAACTGAGTAACTCTTCGACACAAAAATGATAGGTCATGTCTTGGGTATCACAATCAGGTAATAAGCGCATAAACCGCGCATAATTGTGATCGCCTAAAGCTAACAAGCTTGGTAAATGGGGGACATATTTTTTCTTGTGTATCGTATGATCGTTCACGGTTTATTGCCAACTATCTAAAATCTGTTGTTTGTGTAAAAAGAAATACTGCAACGCAATAATAGCAGCTGCGTTGTCAATGCGTCCGTTGGCTAACCATGCTTTTGCTTGTTTTTCAGCAACGCGGTGCACTAGTATATCTTCTGATTCATGCTCAACCCCATGAATGCCTTGTGCTTTAGTTGCATCAGTATGTGCAATATAGATGTGTAACCGTTCGGTGGTGCCACCTGGACTAGACAAATAACTGCATGCTTTAGTTAAATGTTGCAACTCGATACCGGCTTCTTCTTGAGCCTCTTTATGACATACATCCTCAGGGGTGTAACCGTCATCTATCATACCGGCTATCACCTCAATCAACCAAGGTGAATCTGATGTTGCCATCGCACCCAAGCGAAACTGTTCTATTAATACAAACTCTTGGGTATTCGGATCATAAGGTAATAACGCCACCGCATGACCGCGCTCAAACATTTCTCGCGTCACCTCACCAGACCAACCGCCAGCAAACAGTTTATGTTTGAGTTTATATTGCACCATTTTAAAGAAACCGTCGTATAATGGTGTGGTGGTCACCACTTCCACGTCTTGGTTGTTAAACTGTGGTTTGATTGACATAGTTTTCCTAGAGAAATTACATTCTGTTACACATAACCGCTACTCGTTACGTGATAACTATTTATGTATGCGGTTGAATTTCTTACACTCTACTATATTTGATTCATTTTAACTGATTGAAAGGCAGCAATATGAAAAAAACACTGTTAAGTGTCATCATAAGCATAGGATTTACCGGTTCGCTTTATGCGCAAGATCTTACCACGATTTACCAACAAGCCCTTGATAAAGATCCTGTAGTTAACCGCGCAAAAGCCTTGCGTGATGTATCACTTGAGGGCGTGACCTTAGCACGCGCGCCATTATTACCTCAAGTTTCCGGCTCAATTGGTTATTCTATGTCGGACACGAATGATGTCGATACTGATACCCTTAATTACCGCGTCGGTTTATCGATGTCACTTTATGACCACGCCAAGTGGGTTGGTATGGACCGTGCAGAGAAAGTTGCACAACAAGCCGAAGCTTCTTATTCCGCCACCCTACAAGATCTTATCGTCCGTGTCGTCGATGCCTATTTGAATATTTTACGTGCCAAAGATAATGTTGAATTTGTGCAAGCAGAAAAACGAGCTATCGAACGTCAGTTAGAACAAACTAAACAACGCTTTGAAGTGGGTTTGATCGCGATTACTGATGTCCATGAAGCGCAAGCAAACTTTGATACAACCATTGCCCAAGAAATCCGTGCGCAAAACACATTAGAGCTTCGTAAAGAACAACTGCGTGAAATTACTGGTTTGTATTACCAAGAAGTAAACGTCTTAAATACAGAGACATTTGCCGCTCAAGCTCCTGCCCCACAGAATGTAGAAGAGTGGCTAGACTTAGCACAGATGAATAACCTAGATTTACAAGCCCAGCAGTTTGCCGTGGATATTGCTAAAGATGATATCAGTGCCAATCAAGCGAGTCATTTACCCACGTTAGGTTTATCCGGTTCTATGTCACGTTCTGATTTTGATACTAATGGTATTGACAGTGATTCAGATTCGAGCAGCTTAGGTATTACTCTCAATGTGCCTATTTATTCGGGTGGTGCAACATCAGCACGAACTGAACAATCTCGCTCACGATTTGTCGCAGAAAGTGAAACACTAGAACAAATCTACCGCGGCACGGTAAGAAGTGTCCGTAACTCATTCAACAATATTGGTGCCAACATCTCTACCATTAACGCATTTGAACAAGCTGTAGTTTCTGCTGAATCAGCATTACGCGCTACTGAAGAAGGCTTTGATGTAGGTATTCGCACGATTGTCGATGTCCTGAACTCAACACGAAACCTGTTCAATGCGCGTAAAAATCTGGCTAATGCACGCTATGATTTTATTACTGCAGTCATTAATCTTAAGCGGGCTGCTGGGACACTGACAGTGGCAGATATTGAAGCGCTAAATAAAGGGTTAAAACCCGCACAATGATTAATGCGTAGATATTGTAAGAAGAGCTCATGGCGCGTAAATGTCATTGAGCTCTTTTTTTATGAATGATGTCGACTCACATTGGGTACTAGTACGAAAATAGCCCCACACATAACTAATTAGGTTTTAGTTTCCCGACGATTAGCCACAATTAGCGCCTTAATCTCTGCTATTTCACTTTGCAGCTCATCAATTTGGGCGTGAAGCTCTGCATTGACTTCTCGATTAGAGATATCTTGTTTTTCAGGGTCAGCGGCTAGTTCTCTTTCGCGTGCCTCACGCTGTTCTTGCTCCATGACGTTAATGACGATCCCGATGACCATGTTTAAAAACGCAAATGCCGTCAAGAATATAAAGGTCATGTAATAAATCCAAGAGAACCCATAAACTGCTTGTGTCTCATACATCACGTCGGTCCAATCTTCAAATGTCATGACCCTAAATAAAGTCAGCATTGAAATCGCAATATTCCCCCACAACACTTCATTTATTGGTGCAAATAAATAACTGCCTATTGCAGCGTAAATATAGAAAATGATAAACATTAACAACACGACATAACCCATCTGCGGCATCGCTTTGAGTAATGAATTAATCAGCACTCGCAGTTCAGGGATTATCGATATCATTCGTAAGACACGGAACACTCGAATTAAACGGGCGAGTAATGCCATTTCCGATTCGTTGATCGGGATCAAACTAATCACCACAACGAGTGTGTCAAAAATATTCCAACCCGATTTGAAGAAGTCTTTTTTGCGAGGTTCTGCTATAAATCGAATCAGGATCTCAAAGAGGAAAAAGATCGTAATGGCCCGGTCCATAATCTTGGTGACGAATACCGCAGAATCCGAAAGTGGGAATGTTTTCGCACCTATCTCAAGTGCTGAGATAATAATAACGGTAATGACAACAATTTCAAAAACACGATTATGACGTAAGCGTGATAGTGCAGAGACAATATTAGAGTACATATTTATTGATTAAAAAAGACCAAATTCTGAAATGTATTGTACATGCATTCTTCCATTCTGCACACGATAAGCGACACCTTTAGGGCGAGTTAAAACATACATGATGAATGACTCTCAGAATAGGTCATTTGATTATCCAAACTTATATTTTCTTTTGCCAAAACTCAGCGACACCTGCACCAGGCGCTAATTCATAAGGTACAAATCCCATATCCGTATAGGCTTTGCGAGCAGGTGCATTATTTTGTAATACTTCTAACGTGACTTTACAAGCACCTCGAGACTGAGCCACTTGTTCGACTTCTGCTAATAGGGCTTTACCAATACCTTGATAGCGGTGACTGTCTATCACAACTAAGTCATGTACGTTGACCAATTCACGCGCTGCAAACGTTGAAAACCCCACAAAGCAATTTGCTAAACCTATCGGGACGTCAGCATCCCATGCAATGATACTAAACGCGTCATCGCGCTCTGCTAACAGTTCAGGGAGTGCATATAGGATCGCATCTGCAATAGGGGTATTGCCCCCCATAGGATCGGTCGCATATGCATTCATTAGCAAACACAATGCATTAGCATCCGTCTTGGTTGAAAAATCAGCTTGTCTGTAGGTAATCATTGGATAATTCCTATGTTGTAATGAGTAACTTGACGCTAACTGTACCATCATAAATATGTGTACATCAGCAAACTTCTACCAATATGAATTACACTACCATATTGAAGCTCAAGCAGTAGGCACAAATAGGACACAATATTGATGGTGAAATAAGCCTATGCATATTTTATTTCATTCAAAGCCACCTTTGATGGTTAAATTTTGAACAATTTATCTCTGACTGTGGGTTGGAACATGATGTCAGTAAATCATTTAAATAGCCCGAATCGATATTATCGTTGTGACATTTACATATTATATCATTGTACATTTTACATACATCTATCATCAGATTAACAGCGAGTCTGTGATATACATTTAACATGCCCATAACAAATTACATGACATAAAAGATAGGTGTAATTTAGCCAGTCACACCATGAATAAAATGCTATTCATCCATCACTCCCAAGAAATATCATAAGTTAAATGGTATAAACGGACATTTACCCTTATAATTGGGTTTTAAGTAATATCTTCATCACTTTAATAGGTCATACTGACTCAACAAAGTGCTCTACATCAGGATCCTCCATGACCGATACTGTCAATATGACATTTAAAGACCTCAATCTACCCTCTGAAATTTTACAAGCACTAGAAAAAGTAGGTTACGAAACTCCCTCTCCCATTCAAGCTGAGAGTATACCATTGCTTTTAGAAGGGCATGATTTATTAGGCCAAGCTCAAACCGGTACAGGCAAAACTGCAGCATTCGCATTACCAATGCTAGCAAACATTGATGTAGAGGAAAGTTTCCCGCAGTTATTGGTGTTAGCACCAACGCGTGAATTAGCGATTCAAGTCGCTGAAGCATTCCAAGTATATGCAAGCTTTTCGAAAAAGATTCGTGTTTTACCTATCTACGGTGGTCAGTCATATGACAACCAAATTCGTCAACTAAAACGTGGCGTTCAAGTAGTAGTCGGAACTCCAGGACGTGTGATTGATCACATCCAACGTAAAACATTAAAGCTTGATCGTTTGAAGTTCTTAGTGCTTGATGAAGCCGACGAAATGTTACGTATGGGTTTTATCGATGATGTTGAACTAATTTTGTCGCATTCTCCTAAAGAAAAGCAAACGGCTTTGTTCTCGGCAACAATGCCAGGACCAATCAAAAAAATTACTGAGCGTTATTTACATGAGCCAAAACATGTAAAAATTGCATCAAAAGTATCGACGGCTTCCACGATTCGTCAACGTTACTGCCAAGTTGCCGGCCATCATAAATTAGAAGCTTTAACACGAATTTTAGAAGTCGAACAATTCGACGGTGTGATCGTTTTCGTACGTACAAAAACGGCGACGCTTGAATTAGCCGATAAGTTATCTGCACGCGGTTATGACGTAGAGCCATTAAATGGTGATATTCCACAAAAATCTCGTGAACGTACTGTTGAGCGCCTTAAATCTGGTAGCATCGATATCCTCATTGCGACCGACGTTGTTGCACGTGGTCTTGATGTTGAACGTGTTTCGCACGTCATTAACTTTGATATTCCTTACGATACTGAATCCTATGTACACCGCATTGGTCGTACTGGTCGTGCTGGCCGTCAGGGTGATGCAATCTTATTTATTTCACATCGCGAAAAACGTTTGTTATTCCAAATTGAAAAAACCACCAAACAATCAATTGAGCAGATGCCTATTCCAAGCATCTCAGAAATGAATGAATCACGTTTAGTGCGTTTTAAAGAGTCAGTGGTTGAAGCAATTGAAGATGACTCAATTCAATCTTTGATCCCTATTATTGAAATGATTAAAGCAGAAACAGAAGCTGATCCTGAAGTATTAATGGCTGCCCTAGCAAAAATTGCTCAAGGTGATGAACCATTATTACTCAAAGAAGGAGACCGACCTGATCTCAATGCGAAACCTGAGCGTCGTGAACGTAGCGAGCGTGACTTTGGTGGACGTGAGCGTGGTGGACGTGATCGTGGACGCGGTGGTGAAAGAGGCGACCGTGGTGGTCGTGGTGGTGAACGCGGAGAACGTCGTCCTCGTGAACGCACAACTCCAGATGCAGGGATGAAGCGCTTCCGAATTGATGTTGGACATGTACATCATGTTAAGCCAGGTAATATTGTAGGTGCGATTGCGAACGAAGCTGATATCAGCTCTAAGAATATCGGCGCGATTGAAATTTATGACACCTATTCAACAGTCGATTTACCCGCAGGTATGCCAGCAGAAACGCGTGAACAACTTCAAGGGACTCGTGTTGCAGGACAACGCTTGAGTCTTCGAGAATGGTCTGATAAGCCACCTGCACGTGGCAATCGTGAAGGCGGTAAAGGCAGAGATGGCGGTCGTGGTGATGATCGCGGTGCAAATCGTGCTAAACCTAACTTTGCTAAAAAAGAACACCGTAAGGGACCTAAAAAACCACAAGAGTAATCTTGTGGTGTTCATCTAAGTATTCGAGCGCAACACACAGGACTTGCGATAATGCAATATTTCCCAGTATTTATTGATGCAGAACATTTATCTGTACTTATTGTCGGTGCTGGGGAAGTAGGCGCTCGAAAACTTGAACTAATATTAAAAACTCCTGCAAAGGTCACTATTGTCTCTCCTTGGGTCAGTGATACAGTGAAACAACTCGTTGCTCAGCACTCACTCACCTTGCATGAACGTAAATTTGAAGATGCCGACATTTTTACACATAACATGGTCTTTGTAGCCACCGACGATCCTCAAGTAAACCAACATATTCATGATCATGCGACGGCACATAATATTCTTGTGAATGTCGTGGACAACACTCCGCTGTGTAAATTTATTACGCCATCGATTGTTGACCGCTCACCGATCATTATTGCGATGTCTAGTGGTGGGGTTGCACCGGTATTATTACGCTATTTACGACAAAAACTGGAAAGTGTGATTCCCGCGCAAGTTCAACGCTTAGGCCGGTTTTCAGAGAAATTCCGCAGCGAGGTGAAATCACGTTTAGGTAGTGTGACCGAACGCCGTTATTTTTGGGAATCCGTATTAGATGGAGATATTGCTGAGACCGTGATGCAAGGCAATGAAGCTAAAGCAGATATGGACTTTGCTAATGCATTAGATGATTTTACCCAACAAGACAACACTCAAGGTGAGGTTTACTTAGTCGGTGCTGGACCTGGTGATCCTGATTTACTCACATTTCGTGCACTGCGTTTGATGCAAAAAGCGGATATTGTTGTGTATGACAGGCTCGTATCTCCAGCGATTGTCGAACTCGTGCGACGTGATGCAGAAAAAATTTATGTGGGTAAAGCTAAATCAAAGCATACCATCCCTCAAGATGAAATTAATCAGCTGCTTGTAGATAAAGCGCTTGAGGGCAATAGGGTCGTCCGACTTAAAGGCGGAGACCCATTCATCTTTGGACGCGGTGGTGAAGAATTAGAAACACTTGTAGATAAAGGGATCAGTTTTCAAGTGGTCCCTGCGGTGACCGCTGCAAGTGGCGCAGCCTCTTACGCTGGCATACCTCTAACACACCGTGACCACGCTCAATCTGTTGTCTTTGCGACGGGCCATTTACGTGACGATACCATTAATCTAGATTGGCCTGCGTTAGTGCAGAAAAATCAAACTACGGTCTTTTACATGGGCATGACAGGTTTAGGGATTATATGCCGTGAACTGATAGCACATGGTATGTCTCCAAATATGCCGATTGCGATTGTTGCATCTGCGACATTACCTCATCAAAGAGTTGTCATTGGTACATTAACGACTATTGAAGAATTAGTAAAAACAGCAGAAATTAAACCGCCAGCATTGATCATCGTCGGTACCGTGGTCTCTTTACATGACGATTTACATTGGTTTAAGCCACAACTAGATTAATCTTCAAGAACATCAGCAGCATCCAATCTCCATTATATATGTTGTGTCGCCTTTTGATTATATTGGGCTTCGTCCTGCATAGTGCTATGATGGTGTTATCATTTTACGAATTTTACTCAAATGAATTCAGACACGACACTGCGCAGCGCCTTATCCACATATAAAGATAAACGACTCCTCTCTATTTTCTGCCTCGGTATGGCCAGTGGTTTTCCCTGGGTATTGATTGGATCAGCATTAACAGCTTGGCTCAAGGAAGAAGGTTTATCCCGCAGCGCCATCGGTCTATTTGGGGTAATCTTCGTCGCTTATTCTATTAACTTTTTATGGTCACCTCTATTAGACCGCGTACAGCTGCTAAAAATGGGACAACGGCGAAGCTGGATCTTAGTCACTCAACTTTGCATTATCAGCTTATGTCTTGCTATGGGCTTTGTGAGTATGCCTAATCAAATTTATTGGGTTGCTGTTATTGGTTTAGGTATTGCCATAGCTTCAGCAACACAAGATATTGCGATTGATGCGTTTCGTGTTGACACCATTATGCAACATGAAAAGGCAGCTCTTTCAGGTGCTTCTGCCATGGCGACAGCGGGTTGGTGGACAGGCTACGGTGGACTCGGTGCTATTCCGTTTTTCTTGGTGGATTTACCCGGATTTACTTGGCAAACCTTATACTTTGCCATGGCAGGGATCATGGTCTTACTTACCACTACGGTATTTTGGGTCCAAGAGCCTGTAACCCACCGACAATCATTCCAAGCCGATGCAAGTGCTCACTATGCTTCCAGTTTATCCCTCGATACTCAAAAATTATCACATCGAATAGTAAGTTGGCTTGCTGTGTCGTTGATCGAACCTTTTCGTGAATTTTTCCAACGCAACGGCCTCAAGCTTGCATTATCCATTTTACTCTTTATTTTCTTATTCAAAATTGGCGAGGCTTTCTTAGGGCGTATGTCGATTGTATTTTATAAAGAGATCGGGTTTTCTAATGCCCAAATCGGTACTTATTCAAAATTACTCAATTGGTGGGTGACTATTATCTTCGCCGTTATCGGTGGTATGGTGAATATGCGTTATGGCATCTATCGTGGATTAATGGTGGGTGGTATTGCAATGGCATCGAGTAATATTATGTTTTCTTTGATGGCGTTAGCTGGACCAAATACTGCATTGTTTGCTGCCACTGTCTTTGTAGATGGGTTTACCGCAGCGTGGAGTTCAGTGGCTTTAGTTGCCTTTATATCATTGCTATGTAACCAGGCTTTTAGTGCTTCACAATACGCGCTGATGGCTTCTCTAGGCGTCTTTGGCCGTACCTTGTTAGCGTCTAGTAGTGGTGTTATCGTCGATGGTTTACATGGGAATTGGGCGTTGTTCTTTTTATTGACTGCGATTATGGTCATCCCTAGCTTGCTGTTTTTACGAATGATTCGTGACCCTATTATGCAGATGGAAGCGCGTCAGTAATCACTGACGCCCACTTTACTCAATCAACTAAAGAGAGATAGGAGATCATAGCGACTTATCATCGTTTAGATAAGTATTAGCATTATACCGCAAATGGATATTTAATCGGCTCGTGACACTCATATCCTTCCACTTTAAAGTCATCAGTGGTCACCCAAGTTTCAATATCCGCTAATGTTTTTATCTTGGGGTTAATCGTCAGTTTAGGTGCAGGGAACGGTTCACGTTTCAACTGCACATCACGCATCAACTCTAATTGATCTTCATAAATGTGCGCATTTACAATCTTATGATATGCCTTACCAGGTTTATGACCTGTAATCTGAGCCATAAGCGCTAGTAATACAAATACCTGCACCTGATTAAAATTAATCCCTAGAGGGATATCAGCACTGCGTTGGAAACTGTTTAAATATAGCTTCCCACCTAGCAAAGAAAAATGGTGTGTATGCATACACGGACGTAAACACCCGTATTCAAATTCACCTGGATTATAAAATGTGAGGATCTCACCACGTGAATCTATCCCCTTAGATAAGTCATCCACGATACTCTTAAGCTGATCTATTTCACGACCATCAGGTGTCATCCAGCGACGACCTTGAACACCGTAAACTCGGCCCATATCGTCTTCACCTTTACGATGCGGATTATTTAACCATGCGCTATTTTCATTCGCATTCGCATTCCATGTGTTACAGCCAATCGCTCTAAAATCAGCGGCATTATCATAGCCACGTAGATACCCTAGTAACTCAGCAATCGCCGCTTTATAAAAGCTTTTACGCGTCGTCACAAGAGGAAATTCATTATCTGCAACATTGTACTCCAGATCAGCATTGATTAGCGTTAAGCAGCGTTTACCGGTTCTTTCATTGTAAACCCACTCACCTTCATCAATGATCCGTTGACATAAATCTTCATACTGTCGCATATATTAACCCCCTTGTTTACCGCTAGAATAAGCACGCACCATCACAAACACCCCAAGTAAAATCATCGGGATACTCAGCATTTGTCCTTGTGATAGGCCTAATGTATTGAGTCCTAAATGAGCATCTGGTTGACGGAAGTACTCGACAACAAAGCGCTGAATACCATAGCCAACTAAAAATAAGCCGCCCACCGAACCTACTGGTTTAGGACTGCGTGAAAAGAACCAAATTAATGAAAATAACACGACACCCTCTAATGCAAATTGATATAACTGCGAGGGGTGACGAGGTAGACTTTCAGGATCAGTCGATGCAAATATCACCGCCCATGGCACGTCTGTAGTGCGCCCCCACAGTTCGCCATTAATAAAGTTTCCTATACGCCCGGCACCTAGGCCTAAAGGTACCAATGGTGCTACAAAATCCCCCACCGTGAGAAATGATACCTGTTTTTTACGAGCAAATAAGTATATAGCGGTTATGACGCCAAGCAAACCGCCATGAAACGACATACCACCGGTCCAAATCTTGAAAAGATATAAAGGATCATTTAAAAAATATTCAAATTGATAGAAGAACACATAACCCAAACGCCCACCTAAAATGACGCCTAAAAAGCCCCAAAATAATAAATCACTTAAGTCTTCCTCACTCCAGCTTGTTCTTGCTAATCTGGCCTTCGCAATCAAATAAGCGGCAACAAATGCGACCAAATACATCAGCCCATACCAACGCACCGCTAATGGACCAACTGAAAAAATAACCGGATCAATATTTGTAAACACCCAATACTGGGCTTCAGAAATAGACTGCATGTATTATAAGATCCCTATTAACATTCGAATACTTACTAAGACTAGGAATATCGCAAAAATTCGTTTTAACTTTTGAGTATCCATCGTTTGACCCATTTTAGCACCAATTGGTGCAGTAAACACTGAGCTTAATACGATCCCTACCGTAGCAGGTAGATAAACGTACCCCATAGAATATGGAGGTAAATCAGGTAACGACCAACCTGCTATGACAAAGCTAGCCGTACCAAATAGCGCTATGATTAATCCACTGACCGATGCACAACCAATCGCTCTTCGCATATCAATCTGAAAAAACATCATCGCTGGCACTAGTATTGCGCCGCCGCCAATGCCCATCATCGCTGAAATGAATCCAGTTTTGAGTCCTATGAACGATAACAAAGGACGGTTTACACTAAATCTCGATGCGGTTTTCTTCCCAAATATCATATATAAAGCGACGAGTATCACCAATACCGCAAATATACCTTTGAGTAGTTGACCATCAATACTAGTTGCAAATAACCCACCAGCAACCGCCCCAACAGCAATCCCTAACCCGGTGAAGAAAATTGTCTTGAACTCTAAATTACCCAATTGATAGTGAGCGCGTGATGAAGATAGACCGGTTAAGATAATAGTAGAAAGTGATGTGGCAATCGCAATAGTTATTGCATCAAACGGAGTAATACCTAAAAAATAACTTAACAGATACGTCAGTGCCGGCACAACAATTAGACCACCACCAATGCCTAATAAACCAGCACTTAAACCCACCACTGATCCCAACATAATACAAATCAAAAATATACTGACTTCTGGAGCTAACATATAACGAACATACCTCGTTTAAGCACCTGCACGAACCAAACCACCCAGTCCATGCGTTTCAAGAAAGGTGTCGACGTAGGTCTTCACTTCATTGGGATTATCCAACATCATGACATCTGCTAATAATTGTTGGGAATGTTTAAGCTCAATACTGCGTATTACCCAATTAATTTTACGAATATTATGAGCGTTCATACTCAGTTTTTCATAACCCATTGCCATCAACAGTACTGCACCCGCTGGGTCACCAGCGAGCTCACCACAAACCGTGATAGGTCTATTTAATTGATACGCTTGTGTGACAATCTCCTGTAAAACCGCAAGGACAGACGGATGAAAACTATTATACAAGGAAGATACTCGTGGATTATTTCGGTCAACCGCCAATAAATATTGGGTTAAATCGTTACTCCCTACAGAGAAAAAATCTACATGCTCGGCAAATTTAGGAAGCTGATATACGACTGCAGGTACTTCCAACATGATCCCTAATTTTGGCATCATCATAGAGTGTGGATCGTTAGATTCTTCTTTCACTTCAAAGAAGGCCTGTTGTAATAGGCGTTTGGCCTCTTTAACCTCAGAAATTGTCGTGATCATCGGCAACATTATTTGCAGGTTAGTGTAATCTTCACTGGCACGGATCATCGCCCGAGCTTGGACCAAAAATATCTCAGGCTGATCCAGTGTAATACGGATCCCACGCCAGCCTAAAAAAGGGTTATCTTCCACAATAGGCAAATAAGATAAAGGTTTATCACCGCCTACATCTAACGTACGCATAGTAATATCTTTATCAGGACTTGCCTGTAAAATACTACGATAGAGTTCATATTGGGCTTGCTCCGGCGGAAAATGGTCACTTTGCATAAACGGAATTTCAGTTCTAAATAACCCTACGCCTTTGATATTGGTATTATCTGCAAGTTCTTGTTTCACAACTAACCCAGTATTAACATATAGATGCATGTCATGATGATCTAAGGTAATCGAAGGCTCATTACTCAAAGCGTCAATGCGGTCATTAAGGTTTTGTTCTTCTGCAATGAGTTGTTTAAATTCGCGCGCTTGTTGAGGTTCAGGGCTAATCGTAATTGCCCCTGAATAACCATCAATTAGTAATGTTTTTTGATCTAATAAGGACGGCAATATTGAGGCGATCCCCATGATCGCGGGAATACCTAACGCGCGGGCGAGGATCGCAGCATGAGAGTTTTGCGAGCCGTTAATTGAGATGACACCTTGAAGCATATCACTGGGACACTCTGCTAACATCGATGCCGTAATTTCATCCGCGACGAGAATAAACGGCTTGTCAGGAAACTGTCGTGGTTTTTTTGTCGGATTTAAAATATACCCTAAAATACGATTAGATAAATCGATAATATCAACTGCACGTTCTTGCATATAAGGATCTTGCATCGCTTTAAAGCGAGCCGCATAATCCTCGACCACTAGCTTTAAACTTGTCGCTGCATTCCACCCATCTTTGATTCGTTTTTCAACCTCACGACCTAAACTATTTGCATCCAGAAGCTGGTCATACATAGTAAAAATGGCTTTAATATCATCCGGTAATGACTCATCTAACCCTAATGATAACGCCTTCACCTCTGCGCGTGTTATCTCGACCGCATCCCGATAAGCGATGATCTCATATGCTTCGTTTTGATGTCGTCGATTCACTAAAGTACTCAACAACACTTGTTGATTCCAAGTCACCCCGATGCCCATAGCCAGCCCACTTGCACCTGGGACACCATTAACCATTTGCGGCCCCGAGGGTTGCGCCATACTTTCAGATTGAATCAGCTCTCCAAGCATATTTGCATTGGCAATTTCTAACGCGATTTGTGTTGCTAACGTGACCAAAAATGCTTCTTCATCTGGCGAGAAACGGCGCATCTGCGTCTGTTGTATGGTCATGACACCGAGTACTTTACGCTGATAAATAATAGGTGTGCCCAAAAAAGCGTTATAGTTTTCTTCTTTGACTTCGGGATAGTGTTTAAAATGAGGATGTTGATGGACGTTTTCTATATTCAGCGGCTCTTCTCGCTGTCCTACTAAACCAATAACACCTTCATAAAATCCAATACGAACTTTACCAACTGCGCCTTGATCAAGACCGTTAGTCGCAGCCAAAATCAATTGTTGCTTGTCATAATTAGCCAAATAGATAGAGCATGAATCTACTTCCATTGCCTTTTTGACTAACGTCACTAACCGATTCAAAGCGGCATCCAGCTCAGGTGTACGGCTAACTTCTTGTACAATTTGCTTTAAAGTGGTGAGCATCCTAATCCAATCTCCAAGTAATACGTCGATTATTATTGGTTCGGGTTTTTCCGTCTACGTGCTTTGTGACGCCGTGAATGTTTTTTATGGTCTGGTTTATTATTGGATTTTTGTTCCGGCTTTTGTTGTGATCTTAAGCCATTAAAGAGCATCGGCAGTAATTCTTTTAATGCTCGACGATAAACTTCACGCTTAAACGAGACGACATTGCGAATGGGATACCAATAACTGGTCCAACGCCAATCATCAAACTCTGGATGAGAAGAATGCAGTACATCCACATCTTTATCATCACATGTTAGACGTAATAAAAACCATTTCTGTTTTTGTCCAATACACACAGGATGTGTGCCTGAACGGATCAAGCGTTTGGGTAAGCGGTAGCGGATCCAATTACGGGTCACTCCCAATAATTCGACATCCGTAGGCTTAAGTCCTACTTCTTCATGCAATTCACGATACATTGCCTGCTCAGGGTTCTCGCCTTGATCAATTCCCCCTTGTGGAAATTGCCACGAATGTTGGCCGTAACGACGCGCCCAAAACACCTGCCCCTGTTTATTGCAGATAATAATACCGACATTGGCACGGAATCCTTCAGCATCAATCACTTGGAAACCAATTCGGTGAAAATTTAATATGTTGACATTCTTTCACAAACCTCTATCTTTTCCTAGCAATAACTTACACTTATCTAACAAATAAATCATGCCTAAGCTTCCTATCACACCTCCAGAAAATATTTCACACCTACTTGAGCGTGCAGAGCAAATTGCAGGGTTAACTTTAGGGGAATTAGGAGATGCTGCGAATATTCATGTACCTCCTCATTTTAAACAGCATAAAGGCTTTACTGGGCAGTTAATTGAATTGTGGCTTGGGGCCAGTGCTGGGTCTAAACAACAACAAGACTTTCCTGATTTAGGCGTCGAGTTAAAAACTATCCCAATTGATCAAAACGGCAATGTTTTGGAGACCACATATGTTTGTTATGTACATTTGCTGTCGCACATAGCAGAACAATGGGACACTAGCGCGGTGAAAAATAAACTCACCCAAGTGTTATTTATTCCCGTGGTAGGTGAGCGTGACATCCCACCACGAGAGCGGCAACTGGGTATGCCGTTATTTTGGCAACCCAGTGAAGATGAATTGGATATACTGCAACACGACTGGGAAGAGTTAATGGAAAAAATCAGCTTAGGTCACATCGAATCCATTAACGCACGCATGGGGGAAGCCTTGCATATCCGCCCCAAAGCCGCTAATGGAGCAGCGTTAACTGATGCTAGAGGGCTAGACGGACAAATCATCCAAACTCGCCCACGCGGATTTTACTTACGTAAAACCTTCACTCAACAGATAGTGAATCGCGCATTTGGTCGTTAATACTGACTTAAGCGTTAGTGCTTACCAATATATCTCAGCATTTAACGCCACATTGCGCGTCATTTCCATCACATTGAGCAAAGCGTCGGTTTTATCACGTGTCCACGTTAATAAATCTGATTTATCATCCAGATCGGTTTCTTGAAGAATATGTTTGAGTAATGCCAAGGCATTTAGCTCTTCCATCCCCATTGCTAAATCCAGCCAAGGCGCACGAAACCTTTCACGATCTTCATCAAATAGCCCAGCTAACATAAAACCGTTCAACAATGTTTGTCTTAATAAAACTTGTGCAGAAAGATATTGAGGCGCTTTCATGGTTTGATTAGGCATTGCTTGAAGCAAGGTTTGCCAACCTTGTGATAACCATCCATGTGCATGCTCAATAACAGGCGTCTCATAACCATGGGCACTTTCACGCCAAGGACGGTTAAGTAGCAGTGCAGCTGTATCTAATTGGATAGTGGCAGAGGCGGTTGAAAAAATAATATCTTGAGGCGCATGGGCATTCAAGATACCTTCTTTACGACCTTGTAAGTAGCTCATTAACGCCGCGTCTCTGTTTAGACGTTTACTAAATGGACCTTTGCGTGATCGCAGATAACGGATAGCATGGATCTCGTCTTGCCAATGCAACGATTGTAAAAATTTTATCAAATCACGATGTAAGCTTAATAATGCTTTGCACTGTAATACCGGTAAATAGAGTGAAAACACTTGTAACAATAATCGTATCGCCCGCACCATTTCAGTCAGTGCTTGTAACTTGTAAGTCTCAACGTATACCGTTTGATTATGCTGCCAGTGTTTTAACGCATATGCTGCGGCCGTCTCAAACGCTGCTTCCGTGCTGGCTTTTTGATTAATAGGTAAAACATATGCCATTTTTTTAGGCTGTAAAGATTTCCCACTCACCAGTGCATAACCATATGCGGCTTTCGTCAGATTATTCACCCGCACATCACAATGTTGAGCTATGCTATTTGCCAGTTCAAATAATGCATTAGGCAGACCTTTAACCAGTTCTAACTCAATTTCATTAATAGGATGCTGGTCGTTGTCCGTCGCAACTTCTCCTACATCAAACACCACTTCAAACTCATTATCGTCTGCATCAGTAATATGATAGGTCGTGCGATGAAAATGCGTAGTAAATAATGGTGATAACGCCTCTTGAATGCCATTTATATCGAATGTCACTGGCCAAATATCGGCATCAAACAAACGAATATCAACATTCGCCGTTGATAATGGCAGATTATACTCTGGGCGTTGATGTAAACCGCCTACTGTAGAACCTTTCAATTTGAGGGTTTGTTCATGCTCATCATTCGCACTGCGCACTCGCAATCCCATTTTGTGCTGACGCAACAACTGATCTGGCGTATCAAAATATTGATTTTTCAGTGTTTTCTTTGAAACATGCACCTGCCCATTCAAATTTGGCAGGACATGTTCTTCAAACGCTACAAGTGGATCATGCAGCGCTATGAGTTTTAATTCAACTTCCAATGGTGTCTGTGATGGCACAGATGAATCGCGTGTTGGCACACTATTTCCCTAATTACTCATCATCCACCAAAGTCATCAACGAAGTATTCCCGCCTGATGCTGTGGTATCGATGCTGATAGTTTTTTCAGTCACTAATCGTTGTATTAGATTATCATTATATTCAGCTGTGATCACCGGTAATATCGCCCCACTGCGATCGGCAAGCATGGCAGCAATATATGCACTACGATCAGTATTACTATCCACTACGACACCTGCAAGGTCTTCATGTTTTAACAACGCATCGAGGTGACGCAGATTCGCCACCTGAAGTACCGCTTCATTAGTCCCTGTAGCGACTAATTTATCACGAAAGGCTAATGCCTCTGGGTAGAAGATATCCGACACTACTGCTACAACCACATTCCCGGTAGCGAGTGCTGTTACAATCGATAACGTCCAATACTCAAAATTCACATCTTTATCTGCAAAACAAATCAACGTGCCACGCGGCTCATAAGATA
Source organism: Glaciecola sp. HTCC2999 (assembly GCF_000155775.1). GTDB lineage: Bacteria > Pseudomonadota > Gammaproteobacteria > Enterobacterales > Alteromonadaceae > Opacimonas. The sequence goes on along the minus strand of NZ_DS989813.1, from coordinate 92,922 downwards.
GTGCATTGTATTCACCTGTTGGCCCCGGTAGTTCAAGCGGCTTGCTTAGGCGTTTTTCAATATGAATCAACTGATCACGCGCAGCCGCTAACGTATGGTTCAAATCATCCGCGAATTCATCCACTGAATCCACCGTAGAAATTTTGGCTAACAATTGACGTACCATAGAAATACGGTCGTTCAAAGATGTTAAGCGCCACATCGCTTCAACCTCATGTGCTTGTGTCATAAAGTGCTGAGCTTCAGCGGATGCTTTATCATCCGAGACTAATGCAGGATCGATAGCATCAGGTACCTCAACCGTCGGTTTAGGCGTCGCGACCTCTTGCAGTAATCGTGGTAAGTAGTTTGGACCACCGGCTTTAGGACCAGTACCGGATAAGCCTCGACCACCAAAGGGTTGCACACCGACAATCGCACCAATCATATTACGGTTGATATAAACATTACCCGCGCGTGACAAACGGGCTAACTCATAAGCACGCGATTCAATGCGCGTATGGATCCCCATAGTCAGACCAAAACCTGATGAGTTAATTTGTTCCACTAACCCAGCCAAATCATTTCCTTTAAAACGAATGACATGCACCACAGGACCAAACACTTCTTGCTTTAAGACATCAATATGATCAATTTCATATAAACGAGGTGCAAAGAAATGCCCTTGTTCAGGCAAAGTACCCAGTTCACATTCAAACACTAGCGACGCACGTTTTGCATCAATTTGCGTTTGCATATAGTCAACGTGAGCGTTCAATGCATTGAGGGCTTTAGTATCTATGACCGGCCCTACATCGGTTTCTAATTGAGCCGGATTCCCCACATGTAATTCTGATAAGGCACCGGTGATCATGCGGATCACATCATCGGCAATTTTTTCATGGACATACAACACGCGCATTGCCGAACAACGTTGACCAGCAGATTGGAAGCCCGATGCAATCACATCGTCTACAACTTGCTCAGGCAAAGCCGTAGAATCAACGATCATACAGTTTTGACCACCCGTTTCTGCAATTAATGGTACTTGCTCGGCACCGCGTTGAGCGAGGATCTTGGAGATTAATGACCCTGTTTGCGTAGATCCGGTAAACATCACCGCTTTAATGCGATGATCGGGTAATAACGTCTCACCCACACCTTGACCAGGTGCGATGATCAATTCCACCACCCCTTCTGGTAACCCCACCGAAAGCATGAGATTTAAGGCATGTAGAGCAATCAGGCTGGTTTGCTCAGCCGGTTTTGCTAACACCGTATTCCCCGTCGCTAGCGCCGCTACGATTTGTCCCAAAAAGATCGCCAGTGGGAAGTTCCATGGACTAATACATAAAATCACGCCGCGTGGTTGCAGGCGCGCATCTTCAGCTAGTGTTTGTGCTTGGGCCGCATAGTACCGACAAAAATCCACCGCCTCACGAATTTCATCCACGCTATCTTGAGTGACTTTACCCGCTTCTTTGATACACAGCGCAATCAATTCAGGCATATGACGTTCTAACGCATCGGCAATTCGATTGATAATAGCAGCACGTTCGGCCACATCTGTGTTAGACCAATCTGTAAATGCATGTTCAACTAAATCGAGTTTTGCCAGCATTTGCTCTTTAGTTTGATAATTCAATTGCCCGACTAATTCAGCAATATTTGCAGGGTTATAAATAGGCGTTAAGTCATCACCACTGCCTACCACTGGTAAGTTTTCATCAAGCCAGCGATTCATATCTAACTGCATGTGAATCAAGCTTTGCGGATCGTTGATGTCCAGCCCCTTAGAATTAGGACGTTCCTCACCAAACATGGCATATGCAGGGACAATATGAGGGTTCGTTTTGCGCTTTAAGCGTTGTGTACGTTCTACTGGATCAGTCAGTAACGATTCAACCGGTAAGTCAGGATTCACAATGGCATTAACAAATGAGCTGTTTGCGCCATTTTCTAATAGTCGACGCACCAAATAAGCGAGGAGATCTTCATGCTCGCCCACCGGCGCATACACGCGACATTGCACGCCCACTTCAGTGACGACTTGGTCATATAATGAATCTCCCATGCCATGGAGACACTGAAATTCAAAACCGGCATCCCCGTTTTTAATCGTATCGCCGCCAGCAAGTTCAATGATCACCGAAGCTGTATAAGCATTATGCGTCGCAAATTGCGGAAAAATAGTATCGCGGTAATCTAACAGTTTATTGGCACACGCATGATAAGATACATCGGTGGATGATTTACGCGTGAATACCGGAAATTCATCTAGCCCCATTTGCTGAGTGTGTTTAATTTCACTATCCCAATACGCGCCTTTAACCAAACGTACCATTAAGCGACGACCGACAGTCTGAGTGAGCACTCGCAACCATTCAATCACATGAATAGCGCGTTTTTGATAAGCTTGCACGGCTAAACCAAAACCTTCCCAATCGCCTAAATCCGGATCACTAAACACCGCTTCGATAATGTCCAACGAAATGTCTAAGCGTTCTGATTCTTCAGCATCAACAGTCAAACCAATATCATATTGTTTTGCCAGTAAACACAACGCCTTAAGTTTGGGTGGAATTTCTGCTAGTACACGTTCGCTGTGGGTAAATTCATAACGCGGGTGGATCGCAGATAATTTCACTGAAATACCAGGAGATTTTACGGGTCCTTTCCCAGCAGCAGCCTTACCAATCACATGAATCGCAGATTCATAGGATTGATAATAACGGTCTGCATCCGCTTGCGTGCGCGCCCCCTCACCTAACATATCATAGGAATACACATACCCTTGTGATTCTTTGTCTTTGGCCCGTTTCACCGCCGCCTTAATCGTCTCGCCCATGACAAATTGACGCCCCATGACTTTCATGGCGATATTCATCGATTTACGAATGACCGGTTCACCTAAACGGCCTATCGTCTTTTTCAATAAACCAAATTGCGCTTTTTTCTTTTCATCCGCATACTCGACCATGTTTCCAGTAAACAATAAGCCCCATGCAGAGACATTCACAAACAGCGAGTCACTATTACCTAAGTGCGGCGTCCACTCGCCTTGGGATAATTTGTCGCGGATCAGTTCGTCTTGGGTATCTTTATCGGGTACACGTAACAAGGCTTCCGCTAGACACATCAATACAATGCCTTCGGCTGTGGATAAGGAGAATTCATTGAGAAGTGCATCAACACCACCATGACGCTCTTGCTCACGACGAATTTGCAATACCATATTACGCGCACGTTCCCATGCTCGGCTCCGAGCACGCATATTCACTTCCGCTTGAGGCAGGATATGGTCGACCGCTTGATCTTCATCAATTCGATAAAAATCACGGATTTTCTGGCGCAATGGGCATACTGGATTTGCAATGTGAGCGAGCAACATAATCAACCTCTTTTCAAGACATAAATTTTGAATATAACAAAGGCGTGTAATGTATCGCTAAATAAAGACAATGACTAGAATAAATGTTAAGTTTTTATTAACGCTGATGGTATGTTTTCGTTACTCGAGGACTGATCCGGGTAACCAGTTCATAATTAATAGTATTAATATGCGCTGCGACTGTCGTCACACTTAAATTTGCCCCCCATAATTCAACCATATCTCCAATATTTGGCACCTGAGATAAATCCGTCACGTCCACTGTGATCATATCCATCGATACGCGCCCTACTAGAGGAACGGTTTGACCTTGAAGAAACACAGGAGTACCGCTGGGAGCATGACGTGGATAGCCATCTCCGTAACCAATCGCCACGGTCGCAATCATAGAAGGGCGTTGTGCTTGCCAAGTTTGCCCGTAACCTACAGCGTCACCAGGTTGAATCTGACGTAAACCAATGATTGCCGCAGTGAGCGTCATAACAGGTTTTAACACCACATTGGATTGAACTGCACTGGAGCGATTTAATGGTTCAGCCCCATAAAGTGCAATACCTAGCCGATTCCATTGTCCATGAGAATCAGTATCTGCCACAATCGCTGGGGAATTGGCCATAGAGATAGGCAGTTGGTATCGATTTGCTAAGTCATTGAGCTGCGTCAATTGGTGTGCATTCATTGGATTAGATAAATCATCAGCGCACGCAAAATGCCCCATCAATACGGCATTATCTAAATACTCTGAAGGTACCCTACGCAAAGCCGTTTCCAGTTCGTTGGGTGAGAGACCCAAACGATGCAGGCCGGTATCACATTTGAACCACACCGTAGGCTTTGTCTCATCCACTGATAGTGTTGCATCAAACTCAACTAACCAATCAATTTGTTCAGGTTGATGCATGACTAACCAAAGATCATAATCGACTGCAAGCACAATATCCTCTGGAGAGTGTGCACCTTCAAGTACTAAGATAGGTTGTGTCAATCCAGCATCACGACATGCTATCGCTTCGTCAATGAACGCCACCGCAAAGCCATCAGCCACATCGGCTAAGCATTGAGCTATTTTTAACATACCATGTCCATAACCATCTGCTTTAATGACCGCCATCGTTTGACTTTGAGGCGCAGCATTTTTGGCTTGATGATAGTTATGCAACAACGCATTGATATCAATATGGGCGATGGTTTGACGTGGCACTAACAGTCCTTAACAAATGCAATGATGGTAGAAGTCGGCTGACAAATTTCTATAGTAATGCAATGTATAGAAAAAACGCTTATTTTGCCAGTGAATTTGCTGATACTACTCATGTAATCGACTGTAAATTATCACTCCTGAAATGTGTTAATTAATCCTTTTGCCAGCCTTTATCGTAACTAAATTATATTATTTAGGAGTGCAACATGCGCTGGTTAGGAATATTACTCATCATGTCATCACTTTCACATACCGTGTCGGCTAACAATGACCAAACAGCGTTTACATTGGCTCTAGAAGATACTGCACGCTGGTATAGCGTGGATGATTCCGTCATGGGTGGCATCTCCAGAAGCCTATCGGGTGTAATATCAACGGGTGAATTTGCGTTTGTCGGGCAGCTTTCCACAGCCAATAACGGCGGCTTTGCCTCTATTCGTCGGGAACTAACGCTACCTCGTGATTTAGCGCCTGACAGTAAAGTACGTATTAGTGTGCAAGGCGATGGCCGAGCCTATCAACTCCGGTTTCGCACCGCATCACGTATGGATGGCATTGCGTATGCGACGTTTTTCCAAACCGAACCCGACCAAATTCTAGAGTATGAATTTTCGCTAGCAGATTTTAAACCCGTTTGGCGCGGTCGCACCGTCCCCAACCAGCCGGCACTCACTTGGCCAGAAATCGCGCAAATGGGACTGATGCTTACGAGTAAAGATAATGGCGAATTTGTCTTAATCGTTCATGCTATCAGCTGGACAAAATAATTTCTTTATCAACTATTTAGGTTGTTTTACAGGCCAGTTTATAATATTCATTATGATTAAAACTGAATGTTTTGATAACGTCGAGATCTACTTTCCCCGTATGCGCTGCAAATGAACGGCGGTTGATTTGATTAATGAATGTCACTAAAAACGGATAACGTCGTGACATTTGTTCCAGCGCGAACGCAAATATCTGTTCGAATACACCCTGCCCACGCACACTTTTATCAACACAGACTGGCCCATATTGATAAGAGTTGTCGATGGTTAATGTATTTCCTTGGCATGTTGAGTCATCCAAGTGTTCAACCATGTAAGCAAACATCGGCCATTGACACCAAAACTGCCACGACGCAGACATCGCATATGCGACTATTTTGTTGTTATGCTTTGCGATGAACAACCCTTGTTCTATTTGGATCAAATCGCGCAAATGCTGTTCAGTAAATGCCGTAGTGATAAAACCATCGGCTTTATCTTCTTCAGCTATGCTATCGACTTGATATCGATAGTGGAGGGCTAATACCTCAGACACATCTTCAAGTGTCGCGACTTTCAATTCTAGTTGCACTACTGCACACCTTATAAGTTAAGACACTGATTTTGTTTTGAAATGTTACGTCAAAGTAGTCATAGCTACAATGCTGTAGAGAGAAATTTCATTCATTTCTTTGTGAATATGGTGTATGGTCGAGTCCATTATTAGTCAATTAGGTCGCATTGCGAAAACACCTTATGTCATCACGTCATTCACTTATCTCCTTAGCCGTTGTGTTAGGATTAACCGCGTGTTCTCCTGCATCAGAAAGTATCACTGCCACTCAACAGGCCACAGCACAATCCGAAGCAGCACCGATCACCCATGCTGAAATTGTCGCTGAATCGGCAAGATTAAATGCATGGTTTGAAGCCAAGTTCGAAGCAGAACAGCTACAGAGCCCTATCGGATTGACCTATATTGGTCGCAGTGAACGCAAAGGCGAAATTGATGACTTTTCTGCTGAAGCCTATGACAAGAGCATTGCCCGTCAAAAAGCCAATCTAACCGAATTACAAACCCAGTTTGATTATGCAAAATTAGATGCCAATACCCAACTCTCTTATGATTTTTGGGTCTATTTAGCGCAGCAGTCGATTGCTGAGTATGAATATCGTGACAACACTTATGTATTTGATCAAATGTCCTCTATTCATAGTTTCTTTCCACAATTATTGATCGCGTTGCACTCTGTTGAAACAGAACAAGATATACAAGACTATTTGTCCCGCATTAGTGGCAGTGCCAAAGCATTGGATCAATTAATCCACAATTCACAAGCGATTGCAGCAAAAGGTGTTCGTCCTCCTTATTTTGCTTTTGAAGCCGTGATTAACGAATCTCAAAAAATTATTACCGGTGCGCCTTTTACTGCCGGAGAAGACGCTGCTATTTGGGCGGATGCTCAAAGTAAAGTGGCCAAGTTAGTGACCGATGAGTTACTTACTCAAACCGATGCAGACGCTATCCTTACCAAAATAAAAACGGCGCTGGTGACTGAATTTAAACCTGCCTATGAGCGTTTAATTGCTTGGCAGAAAACGGATCAGGTCAACGCTACAAAAACAGCTCAAGGTGTCAGTGCACTACCTAATGGTATCAATTATTATAATGAACGCTTGGCGAACCAAACGACCACGACATTAACAGCGGACGAAATCCATACCATTGGATTATCTGAAGTTGCACGCCTTCGCGCAGCTATGGAAACTGTCAAAGCTGAGTTTGGATTTGCAGGTACATTACAAGAATTTTTTGTCTTTCTTCGTGATACGAAAGACGATGAGCGCTTGTATTATCCCGATACAGACGCCGGTAGACAAGGCTATATTGATGATGCCACAGCTGCCATCGATAAAATAAAAGCAGTCCTACCTGAGTATTTTGGCATCTTACCTAAAGCAGATATGGTAGTGAAACGCGTTGAAGCCTTTCGTGAACAGCCAGGTGCTGCACAACATTATTCTCCTAGCACACCAGATGGATCTCGCCCAGGTGTTTATTATGCCCATTTATCCGATATGACAGCCATGCCAAAGCGTGAACTAGAGGTTATCGCTTATCATGAAGGCTTACCTGGCCATCATATGCAAATCGCCATTTCATTGGAGCTTGAAGGGATCCCAACTTTTAGACAACAATCTTATCTTAATGCCTACGGAGAAGGCTGGGCCTTATATTCAGAATGGTTGGCTAAGGAAATGCCCGGGACTTACCAAGACCCATTATCTGAATTTGGACGTCTAGGTTCAGAGATGTGGCGTGCGATTCGCCTAGTCGTCGATACTGGCTTGCACGCTAAAGGCTGGACAGAAGAAAAAGCAATTGCTTATTTTAAAGAAAACTCCGCCATTACGTCAGAACAAGCCACATCCGAAGTACGTCGATATTTAGTATTACCAGGTCAAGCCACCGGCTACAAGATCGGTATGTTAAAAATTCAAGAACTGCGCCGCCATGCTGAAATGCAACTGGGTAAACGGTTTGATATACGCGCATTCCACGACACGATTTTAGGTGGCGGGGCACTGCCGATGACCATGCTCGAGCGTAAAGTGAATAGCTGGATTGACAGAGTGAAGGCCGGCTAACTAATGAGTGATGTCACCCCGAGCGATTTACAGCAAATTTTATCAGAAAATCGCCACCCTGACTCAATGACAATTGATTGCCAATCGACATTTGATATCTTGAAAACCATCAATATCGCAGATAAAACGGTACCTAATGTCATTGCTGAAATATTACCCGTTATTACTCAAGCGGTGGATCTGATCGTCTCACAATTATCAGCAGGTGGGCGATTAATTTATATTGGTGCTGGTACATCTGGTCGGTTAGGTATTTTAGACGCTGTAGAGTGCCGTCCCACGTTTAGTGTCGACGATGAACTAGTTCAAGGAATTATCGCCGGAGGCGAGCAAGCGCTCACTAATGCTGTGGAAGGAGCTGAGGATAACAGAGCTGCGGCTCAGCATGATCTAGCTCATATACAGTTCTCTCGACACGACGTATTGGTCGGTATTGCCGCCTCTGGACGAACACCTTATGTCATCGGTGCGCTAAATTATGCCAAACAAATTCACGCTCAAACAATCAGTATAAGTTGCAATCCAAACGGTACTATCAATACCTTAGCAGATATTAATATTTGCGCAGCCGTAGGTCCTGAAATTTTAACCGGATCGACTCGAATGAAGGCTGGTACGGCACAAAAGCTTATTCTTAATATGCTCAGTACAGCATCTATGATCAAATTAGGTAAAACCTACACCAATCTCATGGTCGATGTGAATGCGAGTAATGAAAAACTAAAAGCGCGAGCACAGCGTATTGTCATAGAAGCAACGGGATGTGATATCAATACTGCAAAAACCACATTAATAAGTACTCACTATCGAGCAAAGACAGCAATATTATGTATTCTTGCTGATATTGATGCTTCCCGCGCCACCGATTTATTAGCTCAGCACGAGGGTTATCTTCGCCGAGCCTTGGCAAACGTGTAATGCGCCTAGCTCACTGCCCTTTATCTCTGATCTTACTATTCGTGCTATTGTTATTAAATGGATGTGCACAGACGTCAACATCACCATCCAATCAACAAAATATGATGTTAGGGGCCGAACAACTTGAACGCTATCTACCACAATTACAAGGTAAACGCGTCGGCCTGATTGTTAACCAGACATCGGTATTATATCCCAATACTCCGAATTCGATTCATCTTGTCGATGCGTTGCTCCAACATCATATCAACGTCGTTAGCGTTTTTGCACCTGAGCATGGTTTTAGAGGAAACCAAGGCGCAGGCGAGATGATTGAGGATAATATCGATACCACGACTGGCTTACCTATTATTTCTCTATATGGTCAAACCAAAGCACCTACCCAGGCCATGCTTGCTAACATCGATGTATTAGTGTTTGATATCCAAGATGTGGGGGTCCGTTTTTATACTTATATCTCAACCATGCATTATGCGATGGCTGCCGCAGCAAAATATAATGTCGATATGCTGATCTTAGATCGCCCTAATCCCAATGGTCAGTATGTCGCAGGTCCCATTTTAGCACCTGAATTTCGCTCATTTGTCGGGATGCATCCCATCCCTGTTGTACATGGATTAACGGTTGGCGAGTTAGCATTGATGATCAAAGGCGAACACTGGATAGAACATGCTGACAACCTAACACTTAATGTCATCTCCCTCACCAATTACCGTAAAACCGATCCATACCCATTACCGATCCCGCCAAGCCCCAATCTCCCAAATGCATCTTCTGTAAGGTGGTATGCATCGTTATGTTTATTTGAGCCCACTCACATCAGTGTTGGCAGAGGGACTGCTCTTCCTTTTCAAATGTTAGGACATCCAACATTAATATGGCCAGATACATCATTGACCCAAATAGTGCCGCAGAAAGATCCTGTTGCAGCACCCTACCCAAAGTGGGAAAACACCCCTTTAAACGCCTTATTCATCGATGATTTTGAAATACGATCATACTCAGTGACGGGATTTGATTTGCGCCTACTTCATTACGTCTTTTCACTCGCTAGGGCTCAAGGCATTGACCTGATTACCTCGGAAAGTTTTTTTGATAAATTAGCAGGCAGCGACACGTTAAGAAAAGCACTGTTACAGGGTGAGAGTATTGAGCAAATTGAAGCGCGTTGGCAGTCTGGATTAAGCCAGTATCAATCTCAACGTCAACCCTATTTACTTTATCCAGAGTAATAGCTCAATCGTTTACTCTGGATAACAGTCCTTATTGTACAGTAACAGGTAAACGGCCAGGGGCGGAAGTGTCATACAGTAGGTAAGTCACTAATGCCTCAAAACTATCGCTGTTAAAATCCTTAGGTTCAACACGATAGTCATATAGCGCAAATGTCGCATCGGTATTTTTAACATAATGAGCCACTGGATATGGATTTCTTAACGCCACGAACACCGTTTTACTAGATGTTGACGCATGTTGAATAACGTGTGTAATAATCCTTTTTTGAGTCTCAAGACTATTTCTACGCATACGCTGTTGGCGCAACGCAGCTACATCATCCATCCCCCCCATCTCAATGGCACTCACTTGTGGGGATAAATCAGCAGCGATCACCACATCGTATTGCCTTAAGTGCTGTGGCTCTATGCGTCGGTCATCAATCGCTGTTAATGTAGTATTCACGCACGTTAGCTGGGCTGAAGACAATGCTTTATTCAATGCAGTCATCATTCCTTTGCATCTTAATGCATCAGGCATGACCAATAACCACGATGACTTTGTTGCGCTAGCTCGATACTCAGCGAGCACACCGACAGGTCCACTGGTTTGGGTAACGCTGGCGAGGGCTAAATCTCGAGATAACTGGCGCTTTTGGTCGATACTCATCACCTTACGCGATGAAAGAGTGGACAATTGTCGTGGTGAACTGACTAATTTTTGCTTGGTGTTCATGATCCGAGTGTAAGAAGCGAATAACGCCGTAAAATCTCCAGATTTTTCTAACTGCCGCTCAAGCTCATCCATCAAACTAGAAAATGCTTGAATATCCTCAAGGTTTCTAATCGTATAAGGCATCAAGGCAATATCGGCACCTGCATTGAACGTTTCGATGATAGCCTCTTGTGGTGAAAAATACTGAGCGATACCTGCCATATCAAGCGCATCTGTTATCACTATTCCTTTAAATCCCAACGTTCCCCGTAATAAGTCAGTTAAGATCACCGGCGATAATGTTGCTGGACGCACTTGCTCTGTCCCGTTTTTAGCCAATAAGGTCGAATTATCTAATTGTGGGTATTGAATATGTGCGGTCATGACAAAGGCAGGTTCATGTTCCTTGATGATATGCTTAAATGGCGCTATATCTTGCTTCATAATAGTGGGTAAATCATGGTTTACCTGAGGCAAGCCGGTGTGGCTATCTACTACAGTATCACCATGCCCAGGGAAATGCTTTAATGCGGTGAGCACACCTTGAGATTGCATGTGTTGCACCAATGCACCTCCCAATTCACTCACCATCTCAGCTGACTCGCCAAATGAGCGTACATTTATCACTGGATTGCTAGGATTAGCATTCACATCGATACTTGGTGCAAAATTCACATTGATTCCAACGGATGCTAAATCACGCCCAATGTACTCCCCCACCTTTGCTGCATACGCTGTCCCATGCGCATCATATGTTGCGCCAATCGCCATATTTCCGCTATACGCTGGCGAGAAAGCGGTAGGAAGTCTTGCTACACGCCCCCCTTCTTGATCTATCGCAATGAACATGGGTAGCCTAGAGTGTGGACGCAGTTTTTGAATATCGCTAGTGAGCTGTTGTATTTGCGTCACACTTTGTACATTTTCGGAAAATAAGATAACGCCACCGAGTTGATGTTTTTTTATCAAGCTTGCTAATTCATTAGGTAAAGCTGTTACCGGCTCTCGACATGTTAAAGAAGGGGTTTCATCGGCACAAAAATACCGAATATCGATCATGATTTTTTGACCCAGCAACTGAGCTAATGTTGGTAGCCTTAATGGTGCCTCCTCCCCCTTAACTTGGGCACTCATAAAGAGGATTTGCAACAAACAACAGACAAAAACAACATATTTTCTAGCACTAGGCATGGGTTTATCCCCGACACACATTTTAAAATATTTAATTTACTGTATTATCAATACTTCAACACTACAGCATAATAAAAATAAGGAACGACATGGATTGGCTCTCCATTATCCCCCCCATTGTAGCGATCATTATTGTTTTTTGGAAAAAAGAAGTCATTAGTGCTCTTTTAATCGCCTTGGTCACTTCAGAAATATTATTACTTATTTCAGATCCTGAAAGAACACTTTGGCTAGCACCGATGATGACAGTTGATCGCATTGTCGATGTTGCAGGGAGCGGAGGTAACACTCGGATCTTATTATTTTCAGTGTTAGTCGGCGCACTCTTAGCATTAATCCGTGACTCTGGTGGTGTGACCGCGACTGTTCAACGAATTATGGATTTAGGTATTGCCAAAACTCGCCAGCATGTAGGCGCTTTAACGATGTTTACCGGTATTGCAGTGTTTGTCGAATCGAATTTAAGTGTGCTGTCTTCAGGTATTTTAGCGCGTGGTTTATTTGATAAATTCAAGATGAGCCGCGCTCGTCTTGCTTACATCATTGATAGTACCAGTGCGCCGATTTGTATTTTGATTTTACTTAATGGCTGGGGTGCCTTTGTTTTAGGGTTAATTAGCAACTACCAACTGAAAGAGTCTGCAGTGAGTATTTTGTGGGGCAGTGTGTGGTTTAACTTTTATGCCCTATTTACTCTAGCGATTGTGGCATACACTATCATTACCGATAAAGTACACGGCCCCATGCAAATCGAAGAGGATTGGGCCGCCGCTAATACTGGTGAAATTAATATACAAAATTCCCATCCAATTACTGCCAAGGACGAACAGCAGATTCCCTCAAAATCACGCTTCATGTTGTTACCACTCATCACTATGGTGTTATCTATGCTAGGTTTTATGTTTTGGACTGGGAATGGCGATTTGACCCAAGGCAGTGGCAGTCGTTCGGTACTTTATGCCACGACATTGGCGACATTACTGGCATTTATTTTAGTCGTAATACACCGACGTTTTACTCAACGCGAAGCCTTGCGTATCAGTTTTAAAGGGATGGGCGAGTTACTTCCGCTAGTGACCATCGTATTGTTATCTATTAGCTTAGGCGCTAGTTTAAAAGTATTAGGGACAGGTATATTTGTGGCTGGATTGGTCGGTGAATATTTACCGATATTTTTAGTGGTCCCCATGTTGTTTATTGCTGGTGGCATCATGTCATTCACTACTGGCACTTCATGGGGTACGTTTGCTATTTTAATCCCTATTGGGATCCCACTGGTACAGACCTTAGGTTTACAACCGTCGCTTGTGGTTGCCGCGATTTTAAGTGGTGGAATTTTTGGTGATCATTGCTCGCCTATTTCGGATACGACCGCCGTATCCTCTCTTGCAGCGGGTTGTGATCTATTAACCCACGTAAAAACTCAGCTTCCTTACGCGCTGGTAGCTGGTGGCCTTAGTGTGATTGCATTTACCTTAGCCAGCCTAATCACCACAGCATAAGTTTAATCGGATATTTATAATGACTATGACCCAATACATCACTTCAATCGTCTCTTTTTTATTGTTAGTGAGTGCCTCTCTAGCGCCTCAGGCCGCGACGCTCGCAAATAATAATGTCGCGTTGGTAACAACTAAACAAGCACCTATCATCCCCAAAGCGATGGCGGTCGCCGCGCCAGATAGTTACAGCTCAGATGTTGCCATGGATATATTGCAACGTGGCGGCAATGCTATCGATGCTGCGGTTGCTGCACAGTTTGTGTTAGCGGTGACCTTACCTGAAGCGGGTAATATTGGTGGTGGTGGCTTTATGCTGATCCACACTCCTACTAGCAATGATTTTATTGATTATCGTGAAACCGCCCCACTTTCAGCTTCGCGCGATATGTATTTAGACGCACAGGGCAATGCAATAACACGTAAGAGTCTTTATGGTGTTCTGGCTTCAGGCACCCCTGGCACAGTGGCAGGTATGGTCAAAGCGCATGCATTATATGGCTCATTACCATGGAAAGACTTAGTTCAACCAGCAGTCGATTTAGCCCAAAATGGGTTTATCGTCCATCCCAAACTCGGACGCAGCATCAATGAATACATAGAAATGTTAGCGACCCAAAAGATTAATGTAAATTTTGCCCAATATTTTAGTGCGGCTAAAACTGGTGAACGCTTTGTTCAACCTGAACTGGCGCAGACCTTAATAAGGATCCGCGATAAGGGCATGGCGGGCTTTTATGCAGGAAAAACAGCTGACATCATTCACGACTTTATGGCCAGCAATAACGGTTTAATTACGAAACAGGATTTAGCTCAATATCGGGCAAAACAACGTCAGCCCATCGCTACTCAGTGGCGCGAGTTTGAACTTCTGAGCGCACCGCCACCGAGCTCAGGTGGAATAGCTATTACTCAGTGGTTAGCGATGTTTGAACGCTTAAATCCTCGTATCATCAACGCCGATGGCACGACGTCCCCTCGCCTGCCACACAACTCACCAGAGTATGTCCATTTGTTAGCTGAAATAGGCAAACGGGTCTTTGCTGACAGAGCCGAATATCTTGGTGATCCTGATTACGTGACCATCCCTCAACACGCGCTTACTAATGCAGAGTATATTACCGAGCGTGCCAGTGGTGTAAAACGCAGTGGGATCTCAATAACAAAAAATATCAAACCTGGATTGCCTGAATCGGAACAAACGACACACTTTTCTATTTTGGATAAATACGGTAATGCCGTCTCCAATACGACAACGATTAACTTAGGTTTTGGTAATGGTGTCGTGGTTGAGGGAGCTGGATTTTTGCTGAACAACGAAATGGATGATTTTAGTGTGAAAGCCGGTGTGCCTAATTTCTTTGGCGCAGTCGGTGGCACCGCGAATGAAATTCAACCGAATAAACGCATGTTATCTTCCATGTCACCGACGATTGTGTTGCAAGACAACAAAGTGAAAGTAATCACCGGTTCACCAGGTGGCACGACGATCATCTCCAGTGTCTATCAGTCCATCTTACATATTTTAGAATTCGGAATGCGTGCTCAAGAAGCAGTTGATACCCCGCGTTTCCATCACCAGTTATTGCCTGTTAACCAGATCCGTCATCATGTAGGATTACCAGATAAAACCACCAACGCACTAACCGAGATGGGCTACACCCTCAAAGAAAGTCGCTATGGTGATCTACATTTAATTAGTGTGAATGGGGACCGTGTCGAGGCAGCATCAGAAAGCCATGGTCGGGGAAAAGCGCAAGTATTCATGACGCGCTAGTGCTAGATATGTAAACTAAGGGCCCGTTACAAAACGGGTCGCGAGTTACAAATAGAAAGCGAGTTATTGCTTATTAATTATTGATAATTGGCTTATTTGGCAAACAGCGAAGATAAATCTTCAAATGCTTTAAATTCTAAGGCGTTACCAAACGGGTCGAGCAAGAATAGCGTGCTTTGCTCACCGACTTCGCCTTTAAAGCGCGTGTAAGGCTCAACAACAAATTCCACTTTCGCAGCGATGAGTTTATCAGCTAATTCACGCCAGTCAGATAAGTTCAGCACAACACCAAAGTGAGGTACCGGCACAGCATGATTGTCGACGGCATTATAAGCAGGTGCAGATGGCATTTGCGCAACAAGGTGTGTCACGACTTGATGACCGAAGAAATTCCAGTCAATCCATTGGGAAGATTCACGCCCCTTCGCACACCCTAGCAATTCTCCATAAAAAGCGGTGGCTTGGGTTAAACAAGTCACCGGGAATGCTAGATGGAAAGGACGTAATTCGCTCATTATGCGTCGTATGGGTCACGCAGAACAATGGTTTCGACACGGTCTGGACCGGTTGATACGATATCAATCGGTACACCAGTCAACTCTTCTAGACGTTTGATATAGTTTTTCGCAGCTTGCGGTAACTCATCATAAGACTGCACACCAAACGTGTTTTCACTCCAACCTGGCATTGATTCATACACAGGTTCGATAACATCATAACCATCAGCTGCCATTGGCGGTACAGTTGCAATATTGCCGTCTTTGTCTTTATAACCTGTACAAATTTCTAAGGTTTCAAGACCATCTAAAACGTCTAACTTCGTTAAACATAAACCTGTAATTGAGTTAATTTGTACTGCACGCTTCATCACAACTGCATCAAACCAACCAGTACGACGTTTACGACCAGTAGTCGCACCAAATTCATGCCCTTTAACACCTAAGTGTTGGCCAACTTCACAATCCAACTCAGTAGGGAAAGGTCCTGAGCCTACACGGGTGGTATACGCTTTAACAATACCTAAGACATAATCTAGGTTTAACGGACCAAAACCAGCACCGGTAGCGACGCCACCAACCGTTGTATTTGAAGAGGTAACGTAAGGGTAAGTACCATGGTCAATGTCAAGTAATGTCCCTTGAGCACCTTCAAACATAATTTCTTTACCGGCCTTACGCGCTTCATCGAGTAAATCGGTGACATCAACGATCATCGGTTTGAGGACTTTCGCGACTTCCATTGCATCGTTATAAACGCTATCAAAGTCAACAGGGTCGACTTTATAATATTCAGTCAGCATGAAGTTATGATATGCCAGTATCTCTTTCAGCTTTTCAGCAAAATCTTTGGCATTGAATAAATCACCTACACGTAAACCGCGACGCGACACTTTGTCTTCATACGCAGGACCAATGCCGCGACCGGTGGTACCGATAGCTTTATTACCACGTGCAATTTCACGGGCTTGGTCTAATGCAATGTGATATGGAAGGATCAGCGGACACGCTTCAGAAATGACTAAGCGTTCTTTGACTGGAATACCGCGTGCTTCAAGCATGCTCATTTCCGTCATTAGCGCTTCAGGACTTAATACAACACCATTACCGATGACACAGGTGACGTTGTCACGCAGTACGCCAGATGGAATCAAATGTAATACCGTCTTTTCACCATCAATCACTAATGTATGACCGGCGTTATGTCCGCCTTGGTAACGTACTACATACGTTGCACGTTCAGTTAATAAATCAACGATCTTACCTTTACCCTCGTCACCCCATTGAGTGCCGAGCACGACTACGTTCTTTGCCATAATAATCTTGCTGTAAAAAAATAGGCGTGAATAGTAGCAAAAACTCGCTTCAAATTCACGCGTTTGATAAGGCTTTTTTTCTTAACTAGGCGATTAGACTAATAGAGTAAACTATAAACCTTTCTTCTATAACTCGATTTAAGGGGTTCACCATCTGGTAATGCATTGATCATATCTAATAAATGCTTTTTCGCATCACCGAAATTTAAATCAATTTGCACGACACTATAAAGTAATCCAAGGGCTTCTTCTGTTTTGTGTGCTGCGTGTAATGCAACGGCAAGTTCAATACTGATCTGTTTATCTGTGGGGTCAGCATCGTATTGTGCTTGTAATGCTTTTAACTCAGGAGACTCTGCCGCTTGTTCTGCTAACTCGATTTTGCCTTGCAACACCGTATAACGATTATCCTGATCAGCCAATCCGATATTATCTAACAATGCTTTGGCAGCAGAAATTTGCCCTACGTCAATTTGACAATCAGCTAACATGTATTGACAGTCTAGATTCTCAGGCTTAATGGCATAAGCTTGCTGTGCAAAAGGTAAAGCACCTTGTGCATCACCTTCGTTAAGTTTCTCTTGGGCTTGGATAAGTAAAGCATCTTCAGGTTGTGGAAGATGCTTCTCTAGAAAAGCGGTAATCTGTGCGTCTTCTACCATTCCAGCAAACCCATCCACCGGCTGACCATCTTTAACTAACATCACAGTCGGTAAACTTTGGATCCCAAATTGAGAGGCAATTTGTTGTTGCTCATTACAATTCACTTGGGTGTACTGCATCACTTCGCTGTACTTAGCGGTCAGTACCGATAATGATTGAGTGATTTGGCTACATGCTTGACTTTCCGGCACCCAAAACTGGACTAAAATAAATTTTTGCTTGGACTCTTCTAATAAGATTTGCTGGAAATTATCTAAGGTAATCGCAATCGGTGCGTTCATATCTGATGACCTTGGTTGGGAAATTAAATAGTAATATTTTTATAATGGGGCAGTTTACACAGAAAGCAAGTTTCAATAGCGGAATATTGCGCTTTAGCTGAGTTGGTCTTATTATCTTAAAATATTTTTATTCTAGGTAGCATTTTCTATGAAGCAATCGTATAAATCATTCAAAGCATTTTACCCTTACTACCTCCAAGAACATAAAAATCGCCAATGCCGGTTAATGCACTTTATTGGCTCAACATTAGTGCTGCTAGTGTTGATAGCTGTATTAGTCACCCAACAATGGGTATGGCTGTGGTCTTTGCCTTTATTAGGATATGGCTTTGCGTGGGTGGGGCATTTCTTTTTTGAAAAAAATAAACCTGCCACCTTTAGCTATCCGCTATATAGCCTGATAGGCGATTGGGTGATGTATAAAGACATTTGGACCGGTAAGCTTTCTTTATTCAAATAATCATACCATGATTGTTAAAGCGACTGTTCTGCGAATTCTGCAAGACGACTTCTGACGACACCGTCCAAAGTGATGGTTGAACTCCCCTCAAAGTTTTTAAATTTTTCGACTAAGTATGTCAGTCCTGAAGTCACCGCAGATAGGTAATTACTATCAATTTGCGCTAAATTCCCCCCACATATTAATTTAGTGCCCTCACCACAACGAGTGATAATCGTTTTTAATTGTGACGCCGTTAAATTTTGCGATTCATCTAAAATGACAATAGCGTTTTGAATACTCCGACCGCGCATAAAATTGACAGATTTAAATTGAATGTTTGCTTTCTCCATGATGTAAGACATCGAACTTGCAGTACTTTCATCGTGTTTATGTAGCACCTCTAATGAATCCGTAATTGCCGATAGCCATGGGGCCATCTTTTCTTCTTCCGTACCCGGCAAGAAACCAATCGATTCTGCTATTTCGGGAGTAGAACGCGTGACAATAATTTTGTCATACATATTCTTTTCCACCACCATTTCAAGTGCAGCAGCTAAAGCGAGTAAAGTTTTACCACTTCCAGCAGGACCCGTCATCACGACCAAATCAATATGCGGATCGAGTAAGGTATGCAGTGCCATAGCTTGTCCTATATTTTTCGGACGAATGCCCCATGCTTGACGAGACATTAATCGCTCCACACCTAAATCAAGGATTTCAATAAAATCTGAGTCAATACCTTCAACAATTCCCGCAAATGTGCCGTTTTCATCCACTATAAACTCATTAATATAAGCATCTGGCAATACTGATTTTGGTATTCGGTGGATAACATCACGTCCCTCTTGACGACTCTCTACATTACTTACTTGTTCCCAAAAATCACCCTCAAATGTCATAAAACCTTTCGATAGATATTTAATATCGTCTACCAGTTGGTCCGTTCGGTAATCTTCGACTTTCCCCATGCCTGCGCCTTTAGCTTTTAAACGCATATTGATATCTTTAGTGACGAGAATCACTTCATTGTTTGGGTGAGACTGCTGCATATCGAGTGCGACATTGATGATACGGTTGTCGTTTTCATTGCTTGTAAATACTTGTAACTCTTGGGCCATTACTAGGTCAGTATAAATAGACAATCGCCCACGGGGACCATGTTCTCCGCCAGTAACCCCCTCAAGACTGACCCCTTGAGTCATTTGTTCAGGGGTTGCATCTTTTAATACATTTTCCATCGCACGAATAGATATGCGAGCATCCCGTGCAACATCTTTTTTACTATCTTTGATATGGTCCAGTTCTTCTAAAACAGTCATTGGCACAACGACATCATGTTCTTGAAAGGATAAAAAGGCGAGAGGTTCATGTAATAGAATATTCGTATCAAGAACGTAAATTTTGGTAGCACTTGAAGATACTGTCATTTAAAACTCCTTATCTGACCGATAATTTTTTACAAAGTTTTATATTCAATACCTTTACAATAATCCATATAGATTGAAATTACCTGTTTTTTTTCATATTGCTCAGACGTCTACTAGAATTCATGCGATAATTACACTTTATCCTTTTACTCTTGAAATTATTTACCTATATTTTATGAATTTTACCGTTGGTCAACGCTGGCTGAGCTCACAGCAACCCGAACTTGGACTAGGCATTGTTGCTGATGTTCAACTTAGACAAGTCACTATTTATTTCCCTGTTACCCAAGAAGATAAGCACTATTCCATCGATAGTTCACCTTTGATCCGTTTATTATTAGAAAAAGGCGATATTGGCCTCGATGTCGATAAGCAAGAATTTTGTGTACTCGACACGATGGACACCAATGGTCTCATCCAATATCTAGTCGAATATACACACAATAATGAGTCGGTCGTATTAACTGAAACTCAGTTATCACACTTAACGCAAATTAATCAGCCTGAAGATCGCTTATTTACGCTGCAACTAGATAAATACAACTGGTTTGATGCAAGACGTGAGGCGTTTGATGCACGTTTTACGCACCAACAATCGCCTTTATTGGGTTTAAGCGGCGCACGAGTTAGCTTAATTGAACATCAAATTCATATTGCGAATCAAGTAGGTAATCGTTTCGCCCCTCGCGTGTTACTTGCTGACGAAGTGGGTTTAGGTAAAACGATTGAAGCAGCTATGATCATACAAAAACAGCGTCTCAGTGGTCGTGCTACTCGCATTTTAATTATTGTCCCTGAAACCTTGATCCATCAATGGTTAGTCGAGATGCATAGAAGGGTTAATGTACCCTGTGCAGTATTTGATGCTAGTCGTGTTGAAGCCTTACTCGAAGATGGCATGAACCCATTTGATGCAGAGCAAATCGTCTTAATTAGTATCGATACCTTAGTGACGGAGCCTAAGATTAATGCTTGGGCTTTAGCATCATCATGGGATCTAATGGTTGTAGATGAAGCGCATCATTTACATTGGTCAAATGAAACCGTGTCAGATGAATATGCCCTGGTAGAAGGACTGACTCAAATCACACCGGGCGTCTTACTATTGACAGCCACGCCAGATCAACTGGGTCATGAAAGTCATTTTGCACGCTTACGCCTACTCGACCCTGCCCGTTTTACTGACTTTGCTACTTATGAAGCTGAACAGGCTCAATATAAAGTGCTTGCTGAATTAACGGATGCATTGCTAGATGAGCAAAGCACTATGTCTCTTGTTGCAGAGCTAGCTGAGACTGAAGCGACAATCAGTAATGAATTACAAACACATGTCGCCTCTATCTATACAGATATCGATGTTGAATATCTTGCGACCACATCACATCAATCGATGATCAATCATCTCATTGATCGCCATGGCACCGGTCGGATGTTTTTTAGAAACACTCGACAATCTATCGCAGGGTTGAATGAGCGGATTTTACATGCCTATCCATTAGCGTTACCAGAAGAATGGCAAACATTAGATTGTCCTCGATCACATACCTGTTTTATTCATGAGTTACCCGCATTACATTCAAGTTGGTTATACGATGATCCTCGCGTAGATTGGTTACTGGAATATTTAGAAGATACCACGAATAAGACTTTACTTATTTGTCGCTCCCAACGGACTGTGTTGCAACTTGCTGAATTTATTAAGAAACTGACGGGTCAACATTTACCTGTCTTTCATGAAAACATGAGTATTATTGAACGAGACCGTGCTGCACATTATTTTTCCGATCCGGAAAACAGTGCACCCTTATTATTATGCAGCGAAATTGGTTCAGAGGGGCGTAATTTCCAATTTGCGCAGCATTTAATCTTATTTGATTTACCTGCACATCCGGATTTATTAGAGCAACGCATAGGTCGACTTGATCGTATTGGCCAATCACAAACGGTGAACATCCATGTCCCGTATGTTGAACATACCGGTCAAGCCACCTTGTTTAAGCTGTATCATGAGGGTCTAAATAGTTTTAATCAGACCTGTGCCATTGGGGCAAAAGTGTTTGCAACGCTAGACCACAAGATTCAAAGTGCCTTAGCAGAACCTACCGAAATTAATGATGTGATAATCCAAGCAGCAGCTCTAGCATCTCAGTTTAATGAAGAACGCCAACAAGGCCGTGATAAGCTGTTAGAAATCAGTGCTAGCGGTAAAGGTACAATAGAATCATTAGTCGACGCATTGAATGCGCCAGAACTAGCGCATAGCGTAGAAAGTTTCATGCACTTAATCTGTGACGCGCTAGGCATTGCGCATATTGTTAATGACGCACATAGCTTTATTTTACAACCCACTGATCAATTAGCACATGCTATTCCTAGCTTACCTGATGAAGGATTAACGATTACCTATCGTCGTGATGTCGCTACTGCAAGAGAAGAGCTGAGCTTTATTAGCTGGGATCATCCACTGATACATGAAGCTATCGACATTATCACCAGTGAAGTGAACGGCAAAGCATCATTAAGCTTTATGAGTAACACCGCTTTACCTGCGGGTGCATTTTTTGTTGAGTGTTTATACATCTTGCAAGCCAATACAGATAACACGACAGGATTTAACCCTTATTTGCCTCAGACACCAGTTCTGATCCAGCTCGATAGTCAAGGTAACTCGATGAATAATGTGTCGGTTGAGTTAACTAAGGTTGACCGTAAACTCAGCCAAAAACTAGTTCCCGCACTCGCCAAACCAATTAAACTGGTCCTAGCAAAAGCGGAAGCCTTAGCCCAAGAGCGGGTAGCATCGGTAAAAGAAGCAGCGCATGAATTCATCCACACACAACTCGGCGCGGAAATTACTCGGTTGACCGAATTGCAAAAAGTGAATCCAAGTATTAGTGACATTGAAATTGCGCATATGCAAAGTACATTAGAGCAAGCTCAAACAAGAATTCAAGAAGCGACGTTATATTTAGATGCGATCCGAGTCGTGATCAATAACCCCAAAAAGTGATAATCAATCAACATGGCTATTTTAAACTATCAACCACCCACTGATCCCTTTCTTGATATATTGCATCAAGATGAGGACATTATTGTCTTAGCTAAACCACCTGGTTTGCTCAGTGTCCGTGGGCGAGCTGCGAACCACCAAGATAGTTTACAAAAACGTGTGACGGACGTGTATCCCAATGCCCGTATTGTGCATCGCTTAGATATGGCTACCTCTGGGATCATCGTCATGGCGATGCATAAATCGGCCAATCAGCATTTAAGTGCTCAGTTCGCAGAGCGTAAAACTCAAAAACGCTACTTTGCACGAGTTTTGGGCCAGATGTCAGTCAGCGAAGGGGAGATCACAGCACCTTTAATTGTAGATTGGCCAAATCGCCCTAAACAAAAAGTCTGCTATGAAACGGGTAAGAAAAGTTTAACGCACTTTAAAGTGGTTGAAGTGGGTGAAAAAACGACCCTCGTTGAATTACACCCTGTGACGGGACGATCGCATCAGTTGCGTGTACATTTACTGTCTATCGGTCACCCAATATTAGGTGACCGTTTATATACTGAAGCTTATACCCGTGAGGGAGTCACTCGATTATGGCTACATGCTGCTGAGCTGGGATTTTACCATCCCACTACTATGCAATGGATGCAGTTTGCTATTGAGCATCCATTTGCAATTGAACCGCAATTAATCGGCCTTTAGGCTCATCAGTTAGCACATAAACCACATTACTTGAACTGACTTGTACATCACGAATACGTGCGTTTAACTCATTCAGCAATTCCGTCTGTTTCACGACATTATCGCCTTCCATTTCTAAATAGCGTAAATGTCTGAATTTTAATGAGCCTATCAAAATGTCATCATTAAAAAATGCCATACCACTGGGCGCAATAGAAGGCACCCAATATGTTAAAGGCCGCTCTAATCCTGGCGCTTCAGTCTGATCAGTGATAATGGTACCGTTATAATTCACCCCATAAGTGATGGTTGGCCAACCATAATTGGCACCTACTTTAAGGCGATTTAATTCATCACCACCTTTTGGTCCATGCTCATGTGCCCACATGACTTTTTCAGTAGGATGCCACACGATCCCTTGCACATTTCGATGACCAATAGAATAGACTTCTGGTACCTTTGAATCTAGAAACGCATTTTCAGGATGTGGAGTGCCATCAGGTAACACACGTATCACTTTGCCATAATGATTATCAAGGTCTTGAGTTAACTCTTTACCGGCACCGCGGTCACCGAGTGTGATAAACAACGATTTATCATCTGTAAATGCTAAACGACACCCAAAATGAAAACCTGAATTCACCTTAGGCTGCGCGGTAAAGATATTCGTGACATCACTTAATTCATTACCGCTAAGCGTAGCTGAATAGACCTCTGAACCAGTTTTACCTTCATCATCAGCTCTAACTAAGCATACATAAATTTTATTATTTTGAGCAAAATCAGGATCCAAAGTGACGCCTAATACTCCACCTTGACGTTCTGCAACGACACTCGGCAGTCCGGTTAGACGGGTGACGTTACCCGTGGCTGTAATTTTAGCTATCGAGCCTGTTTTTTCGGTCACAAGAAATTCGCCACGTGGCAGAAGAGCAAGCGACCACGGACTAGAGAGATCAGTTGCTATGACGGTTTGTGCCGTAATGGACTGCGCGAATACATTGTTGCTACCAGTCATCAGCGAGAAACTCATGACAAAAAAGGCCACAGCCACAACTTTGCTTGAACTCAACATAATATTTTCCTTTAAGTATTGAACTAATCTATACGTAAAAGATGTCATTTAGATTAATG
This sequence comes from Glaciecola sp. HTCC2999, assembly GCF_000155775.1. GTDB lineage: Bacteria > Pseudomonadota > Gammaproteobacteria > Enterobacterales > Alteromonadaceae > Opacimonas. Next base: position 68,197 of record NZ_DS989813.1, on the reverse strand, counting down.
TTTCATCCCTGAGCTGTGCATGGATACTACAGGAAAGTTGACAGTTTGTGCCGGCATATTATCAAACGTTAAAGTTAACGCTATTTGCTTACCTTCACTTAATTCTGTTTGTAACCCTACAAACATAATATGGAAACCACCCGGTGCAAACGTGACTGTACTTTGCGCATCAATCGTCACACCACCTGACACTTCTTCCATTTTCATTACATCGCCATCCATTGTCATGGTGTGTAATTGAATATCATTCGCCACCATTGTCAATGAACTCACTGAAGTTAGTGTTGTAGTAGTTTCTGTAGGATTCGTGATCGTCATATACGCAGCGCCGGTTTTCGCCTGACTATAAGCAGCACGGATTTTAGCATCTGATATCATTAACGTATCCGGTAATGATGGGGTGCAAGCTGATAAGACACAGATTGCAATCATAGTACTCAATAATTTTAACATGTCATAACTCCGATTTATTGTTTAGCTAATTTACTGGCTTGGGTCAATAACCGCGGAAAATGTTGCATAGGTAAAAATTCACCGAGCTGCTCGAATTTTTTACCCAGATCAGCATAACTATTAGCAGTGACATTGATATGTCCCATTTTACGCTTTTCACGGACTTCTTTTCCATACCAGTGCAGATGCACACCTGGGATCCCTATTAGATTTTTTGAAAATGAACTTACGCCAATGATATTGACCATCGCACTGATTTTATCGGCATGAGAATCACCTAATGGTAAGCCACAAATAGCACGAAGATGATTCTCGAACTGGCAGGTATCAGCCCCCTGCATAGACCAATGTCCGGAATTATGTACTCGCGGCGCTAACTCATTAACTAATAGGTCATCTCCTACTTGGAACAACTCTACTGCTAATGTACCGACATATTCCATTTGAGAAGCTAATGCTGCAAAAATACTTTCTGCTTTTTGTTGTAAAGTATCATTTAACTCAGGTGCTGGGGCGATCGAAACATGCAATTGACCTTCAAAATGCGTATTTTGAGCCAACGGATATAGTGCGACATTACCTTCGCTATCAACACTTCCTACTAATGATAACTCTCGATCAAATGGACACATTTTTTCAGCGATAATTGGCACTTTTTCTAAATCTAAATGATTAAATACAGTAATGAGTTCGTCTAAATCACTTTGTTGACTCACACGCCATTGCCCATAACCATCATAGCCATCACGGCTTGACTTCAAAATAATTTTGTCACCTAAGCGTTCCGTGATCCCATCAAGTTGAGCAACATTTGTGATAATTTCGTGTTCACAGTTTGGAATATTAGCCAATGCTAAAAGTTGTTTTTCACGGACACGGTCTGCACCCACGAGAATCGATCGCATATTTGGGGCTAACTTACCTGACTGTTCCGCCTGTTCAAGAAGTGCTTCAGGCACATGCTCAAACTCGACGGTTAATACGTCGGCATTAGCGATGGCATCGTCTAAAGATATTTTCAAATTACGTTTTGTAACAGGATTCACAATTTTATTCGTCGCCACATCGACCGCCTGAATATTAATATTCAAGGGACTACCGGCTAAATACATCATTCGAGCAAGTTGACCGGAACCATATACCAACACATTCATAATTAAAGCTCTAATTGACCGTTACTAAGCACGGTGTCCGTTTGAGTTTGACGAAAATCAATGATCGCTTGAGCGACCTTAGGTTCCTGAAGTGCAACGATTTGAGCTGCTAATAAACCTGCGTTTGCCGCTCCTGCTTCACCAATGGCAAGTGTACCAACAGCGACACCTTTAGGCATTTGTACAATCGATAGTAAAGAATCAATTCCATTTAACTGACTGGAACGGACGGGACAGCCTAAAACAGGAATATGAGTGTGAGCAGCTATCATTCCAGGTAAATGAGCAGCACCACCTGCACCCGCAATAATCACGCTATAACCTTCAGTATGAGCAGTCTGAGCAAATGAAGTTAATAATTCAGGAGTGCGGTGTGCAGAAACAACTTGCGCATGAAATTCAACACCGAGCTGTTGTAACATCTCTGCAGCCAGTTTCATCGTAGGCCAATCAGATGTAGACCCCATTACAATTGCAACTTTTGCCATTTTATACTCTCTTTACTGCGACTAGTCCGACATAACCAAATTATTTAATTTAATGCCGTGGAAACCGGCTATTATACCTTAATTTAACTATAATGAAATAACGTTATCCAACCGCGTTAGATTAAAGCGAAGCTGTAGGTTTCCCATTAATAAGTATTTACTTTTTTGATTATCACTATATAGTAGAAATCTATGAATTCATTAACGTTTAGATTACTAGAAGTCTTCAAGCAAGTTATTGAAACAGGGTCTATTACCGCCGCATCTGCAGCGTTAAAACTTTCTCAACCTACAGTTTCATTACAACTCAAAAAATTGTCAGAAATTTATAATATGACTTTGCTTGAGACTCATCATGGTACCCTTCGTCTGACTGAAGCAGGCACGGCTGTATACAACTGTGCAAATGAAATAATGCAGTCACAAAAAGTGTTAGAATCTCATATAGATTCACTAAAAATGCAACAGACTAGCGCGTTTAAATTAGCGGTAGTGTCCACTGCTAAATATCTAATCACGCCAATCCTAAAACCATTTTGTTTAGAAAACCCAGGTGTGAATGTTCAGCTTAAAGTGGGCAACACAGAGCAAATAACACAACGCTTAGCTGAAAATAAAGATGACTTATATATTTTCTCATCTGTGCCAGAACTCAACAACATCACATCAACCCCTTTTATGGATAACCAGCTCAAATTGGTTGGCCCAATGGATTACAATGGTCCCAATCATTGTCACTTAAGTGAACTTAAAGAACAAAAATTCTTGGTCAGGGAAAAAGGTTCTGCCACACATAAGGTGTTAGTGGATTATTGTGTACAAAATAATATTACATTATCTAACATTATGCTGATTGAAAGTAATGAAGCGATACAACTTGCGGTGTCTTCAGGATTAGGTGTCGCCGTTCTGTCTCAAGCAACATTAAGTCAACAGACGAATGCTATGGTAAAAGAATTAAATATTGTTGATTTCCCTATTGTTAACCAATGGCATTCAGTCACCCTCAAAAACAGACCACAATCAGATATTAGTAACAAATTTACATATCACTTGTTAAATCACGGCCAACTAGCTTCAGTGTCTTAATAGCAGCAATTACCACATCGGATAATTGCTACTCAATGACATTAGTGTACTTATGGCTGTTCTTGATTAAATAATGTATCAACAGTTAAGTTGGTCAAAAGAGCCACTCCTAATTTCATTCCTTCATCCTGTACGACGAACTCCGGAGTATGGTGAGCAGGGGCTTGTGCTTCAGTGATATCAGGTGAGCGACCACCTACCCATAAATACACACCTGGCACTTCCTTTTGAAAAAACGAAAAATCTTCAGCTCCGGTCACCGGTTTAGAATAGACGACATTATCTTCTCCAGCGGTTCGCGTCAGCGTCGGTAAGACTTGTTTCATTAAGGCATGATCGTTAAAAGTGATTGGATAATGGTAATCTAATGGTAACGTTATTTCTGCTTCTGCGCGCATACTTTGCGCTATCGCATGGACCTTACGAGGTAGAGCTTCATAAATGTGATCACGTGCTTTTTCATTTAATGTCCGAATTGTACCCACTAATTCGACTTCATTAGGAATGATATTAGAACGATTCCCGCCATTTATAGCGCCTATGGTAATAACCGCTGCGTCATCAAGTAACTGTAATTCACGACTCACTATAGTTTGTAAACTCATAATAGTTTGGGCGGCAGTCGTAATAGGATCAACACTTAACCATGGGTAAGCGCCATGCGCTTGTTTGCCTTTGATGACAATTTTAAACGGATCTACTGCAGCCATGATCCCACCTTCACGCCATAATACTTTTCCAACTGGGGTTGCTGCTGAGATATGTAACCCAAAAATAGCATCTACATCAGGATTCTTTAAGACACCCTCTTTTACCATGATTTCAGCCCCACCGACTTCCCCTTCAGGCGAACCCTCTTCAGCCGGTTGAAAGATGAACTTAACTTGACCAACCAAATCATCTTGCATATCCGTTAGAATTTTGGCGGCTCCCATGAGCATTGCCATATGAGTATCATGGCCGCAGGCGTGCATCACCGGAACATCCTTACCATTAAATTTGCCACGCTGGACAGATTTAAATGGTAAATCACTGCTTTCTTCGATTGGCAAAGCATCCATATCAGCGCGAAGTGCAACGACGGGTCCAGGTTTGCCTGTATCCAATAACCCCACGACACCCGTTTTAGCTATCCCTGTTTGTACTTGCAACCCTAGAGAACGTAAATATTGTTCAATATACGCGGCTGTTTTAAATTCGCGATTCGATAATTCCGGAAACTCATGAAAATGATGACGCCACTGAATGACCTGAGCTTCAACCTCATCTACTTTTTGATTAATAACAGTAGTTTGTGGTTTTGCATGGCCTGGCAATGAGAAACTCAGTGATGAGACACTCAATACTGTTACAACCCCTATAAACCTACAAACTTGTCGTGAAAATGACTGTATCTTCATGATGTTTCCCATATGTTATTGTGCTTCTATAAGTTTGACAGTGTAAGTTGGTTATATAGAAGAAAGCAAAAAATAAGTAAAAAAAAACCATGTCTACACCAAAATGAGGACATGGTTTATATTCATTTGTATAAGAATTAAGTACGTTGGCGCTTCATTGCATCAAAGAATTCATCATTCGTCTTCGTCATCGATAAACGGCTAATTAAAAATTCCATCGCATCAATTTCTGTCATTTCATGAACAATTTTACGTAAAATCCACATTTGCTGAAGTTCTTTTTGGTTCGTCAACAATTCTTCTCGACGCGTGCCGGAACGGTTGTAATCGATGGCTGGGAATACCCGCTTTTCAGCAATCTTACGATTCAAATGTAGCTCCATATTACCCGTGCCTTTAAACTCTTCATAGATAACCTCATCCATTTTAGAGCCTGTATCAATTAACGCGGTTGCAATAATGGTTAAACTACCACCTTCTTCAACATTACGCGCAGCACCAAAGAAACGCTTCGGTTTGTGCAATGCGTTAGCGTCTACACCCCCTGTAAGCACTTTACCCGATGATGGGATGACGGTGTTATAAGCACGCGCTAGTCGAGTAATTGAATCGAGTAAAATGACCACGTCTTTCTTATGTTCAACTAAACGCTTCGCCTTTTCAATGACCATTTCGGCAACTTGAACATGACGACTCGCAGGTTCATCAAAGGTTGATGCAATAACTTCACCTTGGACCAGACGCTGCATTTCCGTAACTTCTTCAGGGCGTTCATCAATCAGTAGTACCATCAACTGGCAATCAGGATGGTTCGCTGCAATCGATTGAGCAATATTTTGCAGTAATAAGGTTTTACCCGCTTTTGGGGGGGCAACAATCAAACCACGCTGACCTTTACCGATAGGAGATGCTAAATCTAATACACGTGCTGTGATATCTTCAGTACTACCGTTACCACGTTCCATACGAAGACGTTCATTCGCATGTAATGGCGTTAAGTTTTCAAAAAGGATTTTATTACGTGAGTTTTCTGGTTTATCAAAATTGACTTCACGTATTTTTAATAAGGCAAAATAACGTTCAGAGTCTTTTGGTGGGCGTATTTTTCCCGATATTGAGTCACCAGTGCGTAAATTAAAACGTCGAATCTGACTAGGAGACACATATATATCATCAGGACCCGCTAAGTATGAAGAATCAGCCGAGCGTAAAAAACCAAAGCCGTCTTGAAGAATTTCTAATACACCATCGCCAAAAATATCTTCTCCACTTTTAGCGTGAGCTTTCAATATAGAGAAAATAATATCTTGTTTGCGGGCGCGGGCGAGGTTTTCTAGTCCCATCTCGCTAGACAATGCGACGAGTTCAGAGATGGGTTTATTTTTTAATTCGGTTAAATTCATAGTGGGATCTTTAAGCATTCGCTTTGATTAAATAATGATATTTGAGATTAATTGCACAGTACAGGCATTGAGGATGTTACTGTGGAGTCGTGACACAGAGATGTGTATTAAGTTAACGTTAGCACTAAATTGGGGTTAGGTAAAGGATTCTTGCGTTTAAATGTTATAGGCTGTTAATTTTTATATCATTAACAGCCTATACATGAATTACAGGTTTTCCTGTAAGAACTCTTCTAGTTGTGCTTTTGATAATGCACCAACTTTAGTTCCAGCAACGTTGCCATCTTTGAATAATAATAATGTTGGAATACCGCGGATACCGAATTTTTTCGGTGTTTCACTGAACTCATCTACATTTAACTTACCAATTTTGACTTTTCCTTCGTAAGTATCTGCAATTTCAGATAAGATAGGGGCAATCATTTTACATGGACCGCACCATTCGGCCCAGAAATCAACTAAAACGGGACCTTCAGCATTTAGAACGTCGGCTTCGAATTTATCATCAGATAATGTGATAATCTTGTCGCTCATTTTATTCTCCAAGTTGGTAAAACTTCTAATTTGTTTACCATAGTGTTATATAAAAGTAGTTTTTAATGCAAGCACTGAACATATATTAATGCAAACAACTCACTTAACAGATACTCGATTTTCGGATTTAAAGATCCATCAATCAATCATAGATGCTCTAAACGAAGCAAACTTCGAATATTGTACACCCATTCAAGCATTAAGTCTGCCACCTCTTATCGATGAACTTGATATTGCGGGACAGGCTCAAACAGGAACAGGAAAAACCATTGCCTTTTTAGTCGCTACTTTTCATTATTTGCTAACGCATAAAAATAGTGAAAAAGGGCCAAAGGCGATGATTATGGCGCCTACTCGCGAGCTTGCTGTTCAGATTTATAACGATGCAGAGCTGTTAAGTAAACACACTGGTTTGACCCTAGGTTTGATATATGGGGGCGAAGGTTATGAAGATCAACGTCAAACATTAACAAACGGTGTCGATATTATTATCGGTACGACAGGCCGGATTTTAGATTACTACAAACAAGGAATTTTTTCGCTCAATCATCTACAGGTGGCGGTACTTGACGAAGCCGATCGGATGTTTGATTTAGGTTTTATCAAAGATATTAGATATTTATTTAGACGTATGCCTAATGCAACCGAACGTTTAAGTATGCTGTTCTCTGCGACCTTAAGTTATCGTGTACAAGAACTTGCTTACGAGCATATGAATAATCCGACTCATGTACAAATTGAGCCTGAAAAGAAAACCGCAACTCGTGTTCAAGAAGAGCTATTTTATCCATCCGATGATGATAAAATTCGATTATTATTAACTTTACTTGAAAACGAATGGCCAGAAAAAGCCGTTGTTTTTGCTAATACGAAATTTAGTTGTGAAACTGTCGCGGCTTGGTTGATGGCCGATGGTCATCGTGTCGGATTACTCAGTGGAGATGTACCTCAGAAAAAACGTATGTCAATCATGGAGGGATTCGCCAAAGGGAAGCTCGATATTCTTGTCGCCACCGATGTAGCAGCGCGTGGTTTACATATTGAAAAAGTCACTCACGTATTTAATTTTGACCTCCCTGACGATGCTGAGGATTATGTACATCGAATTGGTCGAACCGGCCGTGCAGGTAAAAGCGGACATGCCATCAGTTTTGCATGCGAAAAATACGCCTTGAACCTACCTGAAATTGAAGCGTATATTGAACACTCAATACCCGTTACAGATTACGACAGTGGCGCCTTACTTACGGATTTAACGCCACCTAAATTTGTCAGCAGAAAACGCCAAGGTTCTGGCCATACAAGAAACAATAATAATAATAATAAAAGTAAAAACTATGCAAGACCCAATCGAAACAACCAACGCTAACATGACACATCAAGATTTGACCACCCTAAACACAAAAGGTGATTATTATGCGGCGGTCGATCTTGGCTCAAACAGCTTTCATCTTGTGGTAGTTCATGTTATCCACGGGAACGTTCAAATTGTATCTAAAGTTAAACAAAAAGTGCGTTTAGCCGCCGGTCTAGATGCTCATAATCACCTTGACCAACTCGCAATTGAGCGAGGTTGGCAATGTCTCACCAGGTTTGCCGATCGATTACAAAATATCCCTAAAGAAAATATTAAGATTGTCGCTACTGCTACTTTACGTCTAGCAACGAACGCAGAAGATTTTGTACGGGAAGCTGAAACCATTCTTAAGCATAAATTGCATATCATCAGTGGTGAAGAAGAAGCGGCAGAGATCTATCGCGGTGTCGCATATACCTCTACAACATCAGGCAATACGTTAGTGATTGATATCGGAGGCGCTAGTACTGAAGTCGTTGTTGGCCGAGATATGCAGCCGTTGCACGTTCACTCCTTTAATATGGGCTGTGTCACTTTTATGCAGCACTATTTTGAACATGGTCATCTAACTGAAGATAATTTTAACTTAGCAATTAATGCGGCAAAAACTGAAATCGAACAACACGTACATGCGTTTAAATGTTTCGATTGGCAACAAGCATTAGGGGCATCGGGTACTCCCCAAGCGATTACCGATATTTTGATCCAACAAGGGATCCGGGATGAAATTAAATTAAATTACCTTTATCAACTTAAGTCGCAGTGTATTGAGGCTTTGCATATCGATGCACTGAACATTGATGGTCTTGCGGAATCTCGTCGTGTTATCTTTCCGTCTGGCTTAGCGATTCTTATCGCATTATTTGAATCATTAAATATTCAAACAATGAATATTGCAGGTGGCGCTTTACGTGAAGGGATTATCTATGGGATGTTGGATAATCAAACGTTAACCGATCGTCGGTCACAGACTATTCATGCCTGTATACTCAAATATCATATCGATGAACAACAAGCAGAATCAGTCACCACGACAGCAATCGAGCTGTTCAAACAAATTAATCAACGTCTCGCTGACACTATTTTAGATGGACAAAATATTCTCTATGCTGCCGCGATGTTGCATGAAATTGGATTACATATCGAGTTTAAAGAGCAACACTTGCATGGTGCTTATATTTTAAGATATATCGATCTACCTGGTTATACGAAATTACAAAAACAATGTATTTCAGATTTAGTTAAATATCATCGCTCAGATATCCCTGAAGATGCATTACAGGACTATCCTAAAGAAGTACGTACGAACATGTTACAGCTATTAAGAGTATTGCGTCTAGCGGTCGTGCTTAATATAAAACGCACCCAAGATAAAAGCATTTACAACATTGCTCACATTCAAATCAGTGAAGATGCAGAGACACCAGTATGGAATGTATCTATTGAAAAATGCTGGATAGCAGAAAACAAGTTAGTTGAAACTGAACTGGCAAATGAGACTTGGCTGATGCACAAAGCAAAACAAACTTTGAATTTAGTGCAATACTAACAACTCAAGGCTGTTTTGCTTATGGCTGCTGCAATAATTTAGCAGCTTCGATGGCAAAGTAAGTTAATATGCCATCGGCACCGGCTCGTTTAAAACTGATCAAGCTTTCTAATATTACAGCCTCTTTATTAAGCCAGCCGTTCGCAAACGCGGCTTGATGCATGGCATATTCTCCACTGACTTGGTAAGCAAAAGTGGGCGCTTGTAACTCTGTTTTGACACGTCTGACAATATCTAAATACGGCATCCCAGGTTTGACCATCACCATATCAGCGCCTTCCGCTAAATCCAACGCCACTTCTTTTAACGCCTCATCTGAATTCGCAGGGTCCATTTGATACGTATACTTATTGCCACCTTTAATATTACCTGCAGAGCCAACTGCATCGCGAAAAGGGCCGTAATAACTAGACGCATATTTAGCCGAATATGCCATGATGCAAGTGTTCACATAACCATGCGCCTCTAAAGCACGTCGAATTAAACCGACTCTGCCATCCATCATATCTGATGGGCCAATAATATCAGCACCAGCCTGTGCATGAGACAGCGCTTGTTTCACCAACACTTCGCATGTTATATCATTAAGCACATAGCCTTGATCATCAATAATGCCATCTTGCCCATGCGTGGTGAACGGGTCTAACGCAACATCCGTCATCACGATTAATTCAGGGAAGCGTTGTTTTACAGCTCTTACTGCAGTTTGCGCCAAGCCTTCAGGGTTATAAGCTTCTTCTGCTAACAACGATTTATGCGTATCCGGTGTCACTGGAAAAATAGCAATAGTAGGAATACCTAAAGCAACGACCTCTTCCAGTTTTTCCAGTAGGGTATCAACACTGTAACGATACACATCGGGCATCGACTCTACTGCTTCAATTTGATTATGCCCAGGAAGAACAAACATAGGGTAAATAAAATCTTTCACCGACAAATGCGTCTCACTGACCATCTTACGTACACCAGAAGTAGCACGTAAACGACGAGGGCGAACAAGCGGGTATTGGTGGTATGAATCTGACATATTATTTATTTAATCCGTTTAACAGACAGTTGGCGATTACTATCTTCAGCTGACATATAAATCGCACCAAACACACCTTTTTCAAACGTCACGACCTGCCCGACGGATAATCTTGCGCGGTCTTCTATGCGCACCTGCTTCCAGACCTGTCCATTATTTAATGTAATCGTTTTATAATTATTCCGATCACTTTTAATGGCCGTGATGACTGCCTGCATAGTATCCGTAGTGACGATTTCTTGACCAAATGATTCGGTCGCCTTATTCACGCTAGATTCAACGGTATGTGGTGTCACAGGTGTCGATGTATTCATTGCCGTAGAAGGTTTGACACTCGAAGTAACTTGTTTAGGTATGGTCACATCACTATAGTCATTTAAGTTAGCATGAATGCGATCAAAACAAACTAATCGTTTCAGGCTATTTTTCTGCGCCCCACAGGCTGATATCGCATCAGCGACAGACTGAGTTTGCGCATGTACAGCCATGCCACAACACAGAATGAACGTCATGATTAAATATGAAACAAGTCGCTGAGTGTGATGATGAATATTGATACGCATAGAAATTCTCTCTTATTGTTATTCCGATTGAGTGCTTTGTTCAGATGCATTGTGTGGCTTGCTATAAATACTACCAATAATGATCCCAACTTCATACAGGAACCACATTGGGATCGCTAATAGCACTTGAGATATGACGTCTGGTGGCGTTAATAACATCCCGACAACAAATGCACCCACTACGACGTAAGGCCGTTTTTGCCGCAATTGTTGTACCGTGGTGATACCTGTCCAACACAATAAAATAATCGCTATTGGGATCTCAAATGCAACGCCAAACGCAAAAAATATTGTCAATACAAAGCTTAAATAACTACTAATGTCGGTGCTTACAACAACCCCTTCTGGCGCAAAGCTAGTTAAAAAGCCAAAGGCGACAGGGAATAACACGAAATACGCGAATGCCATGCCGGCATAAAATAAAATAGAGCTTGAAAACAATAAAGGAGCAATGAGTTTCTTTTCATTACGATATAACGCTGGCGCAATAAATGCCCATATATGATAAAGGATATAAGGGATCGCGATAAAGAAAGCAACAACAAGCGTTAATTTAAAAGGGGCTAGGAAAGGCGACGCAACATCAGTTGCAATCATACTTGCTCCGTCAGGAAGCGCGTTAAGTAAGGGGCGAGCAAGTAAGTGATAAATATCTTGAGCAAACGGTGATAGGCAAACAAAAATCAACAACACACTCACTAACATGCTAAGTAAACGACTACGAAGTTCTATAAGATGTGTAATAAGACCGCTTTGCGATGCCATGTGTTAGTTATCTTTTTTATAAGGTTGCTGGACTGAAGCAGCGGCTTCTTTTAGTTCATCCACGCTGGATTGTAAATCAGGATCTAATTCAGAAAAGCCTTTCTCTTCGGCTTTTCTAAGATTCTCGTGAAGTTCATGAATGCGTAATTGCTCTTCCACTTCATTTTTAAATCCATTGGCTGTTTGCTTAACACCACGTACTACTTTCATCGTGCTGCGAATAGCGCTCGGCAAACGTTCAGGTCCGAGAATAACGAGTGCCATTACCCCGATTACTAATAATTCCCAAAAGCCAATATCAAACATGAGTTAGTCTTTTTTCACTTCCTGAGTGGATGAGATTGTGACGCTTTCATCCGCTTTTTCATTAATTTGCTCGGGTGAGAAATCAGCGTCTTTTTGAGTGGTGCCATCGTCATTGACCGCTTTTTTAAAACCTTTTAGCGCTCCCCCCAAATCAGCCCCGATATTTTTTAACTTACCTGTCCCAAACAATAAAATCACGATCAACGCAATTAACAGTAAGCTCCAAATACTAATACCACCCATAATTTATTCCTTTTACACTTGATGATTTGTTTATCTTTGTGAATAACCTTATACTCGATTAAGTAGTATAAAATAAACGGGGTTAGATTACATTCGATAAATAATGTATCAACCGCATTAATTACACTTTGTAAGTAGGGACATGAAAATTATTCGTATCTATTTTTTCATTTATGCCTTTTCCTGCTTATTTTTATCAAGTTATGCCTCTGCGACTTTACACTCTGCAGAACAAAAAAACGATAATGTGACAGCGACAGCGTCTATTCCCAATGAACAGATTTGGGTCGACCGCTGGCAGCGTCAACTCACCCAAACATTTAACCTTCAAGCGCAAACTATTGATGGTTGGTTTATTGATGCGCCTTCCACGTCTAGTGATGCAGGGGCTTCTGGAAAAATTCGCTTAGGTTGGGAGCCAAGAACACGCAACCTTGGTGAGTTTGATACCCGCTTTAAAATTAAATTATCACTTCCCTCTCTCACCAACAAAGTCGATTTGCTGCTAAGTGATGATGAAGATGAAGCCACCGAAGACCAGATAAAAGTCAGTCGTGAAATTGAAAATAGGTCACAGTCCACTACCCTTGCACTGCGTTTTTATAGCCCTAGATTTAAGAATGTTAGTTACCGTTTGGGTGTAGGGCGACGCGACCAAGTATTTGCTCGCGCTACGTATCGTAATATTCATTCTTTTAACCAACAAACTAACTTACTCTACGACACCCAAGTGAATTACTATAATCGTGACTACTTAGGTGTCGAGGTAGGCGCTTCATTATTATATGAACATGATGGCCAAAAACTTGATAAATTGAAACATCGCTTCTACTACTCAGATAAACGTGATGAATTGAGATGGCATACAGAAACACAGCGCTACTATCGACTAGATCTGCAATCCACATTGGTATACACCTTGTTTGTACAAGGTACGACACAACCTAACGCGCATACAGAACAAGTCTTTTTAGGCGCTAAATTACGCAGTAACCCAATGCGTAAGTGGTTATTTTTTGAAATTGAACCATTTGTGGCATGGCTCGATAAAGAAGATTTTGAACCCTCTTATGGCATCGCTCTTCGTTTTGAAGCCTTCTATGGTGAAGGCGCTCACTATCAGTTTTAGTCTTTTGAGATAATGTTTGATATCGATTTAACCCACAATATCGCACCTAAAACAAAAGCAGTAGATGCGTAATAAATTGGCATATCATTCAATACAAATAAAACCCCAATTACACATCCCGTTGAGCCTAACATACCATATAACGTGGATTTTTGGTGAGTCACTTGTTGTGCTTTTAGTGCTTCGTGGTGCTGTCGTTGTAGTTCTGGTAACGCTTTAAGTTGATTCAACGTATTAAATACTAGATCTGGCATATCGGGTAATTTTTCAGCCCAAAACGGCGCGTTGTTTTTCACTTTAGTATATAACGCTTTAAAACCAATTTGTTCGTTCATCCAGTTTTCTAAAAATGGTTTCGCTGTAGACCATAAGTCAAGCTGGGGATATAAGTGACGACCTAAGCCTTCAATATAAAGCAGAGTTTTTTGTAATAGCACCAGCTGTGGCTGAACAACCATATTAAAACGCCGTGCTGTATTAAAAAGTTGTAGCAAAACATGACCAAAGGAAATTTCATCTAGGGGTTTTTGAAAAATAGGATCGCACACAGCGCGAATTGCCATTTCTAAATCGTCAACGTTAGTATTTGAAGGCACCCAACCAGAATCCACATGCAATTCAGCTACCTTACGATAATCTCGATTAAAGAAGGCAATGAAATTTGCAGCCAAATAATGTTTATCTTCAGCATTTAATGTGCCGACTATACCGTAATCAATCCCAATATAGTGGGGATCATCAGGCGTTTCTTTACTAACAAAAATATTGCCTGGGTGCATATCTGCATGGAAAAAGCTATCTCGAAACACTTGGGTAAAAAAGACTTCAACCCCTCGCTCCGCGAGTTTTTTCATGTTCGTACCTTGGGCCTTTAAAGCCTCAATATCGGACACAGGGATCCCATAAATTCGCTCAATCACAATAACATCATGAGTACAATAATCAGTGTAAAAATGCGGCACAAATAAGGCGTTTGACTCGGCAAAATTATGCTTTATCGCCATACCATTAGTCGCTTCACGGACTAAATCCAACTCGTCAAAAATGGTTTTTTGATATTCTTCAACCACCTCAACAGGCCGCATCCGCTTACCATCTGGCAACCACTTTTGTACCACCGCAGCAATACTCCGTAGTAACTCAACATCAGACTCAATGATTGGTTTAATACCTGGACGAATGACTTTTATCACAACGTCATCACCACTTTCTTTGAGCCTCGCTGTGTGGACTTGCGCAATCGACGCTGACGCTAAAGGAACGGGATCAAAATCAGTAAATAAGTCATCAATACGCTTAATTTTCAACGAATCTAAAATGGTCTGTTCTGCGATTTTGCCATCAAAAGGGACAACATTATCTTGTAAAATAGCTAATTCGTCGGCGATATCCGCAGGAATTAAATCGCGTCGGGTTGATAACATTTGACCAAATTTAATAAAAACAGGGCCTAACGATTCCAATGCCAAACGTGCTCGTTCACCTCGCGATTTATCTTGATGACGATTACGTAACCAAAATACAGCGTGCCTACCCGTTCTAGCATACCAAGGGATCCAATGTGGAGGGATTAAATCATCTAATCCAAATTGTAAAATAACTTTAGCTATTTGATAAAAACGCCTAGAGGCCATATTATTTTACATCCTGCTGTTGTGCTTGTTGTGCTTGTTCTAATCGTTGAATGCGTGCTGTGAGTCTGTCACACCAATAACGGGTATCCGTCACCTCATCACTAAAATGTGCTAGCGCAAGTGGTGATGCAACCAGCCGCTTTTCTTCAATCAATGCTTCGCCCACTGTAACTTCTACATGTTGCTTCAAGTACGCCACATAATTTTTAATTGAGTTAGCTCCTCCCATCAAAGTGTGGGCAGGTACATCACCCAATTTATGGGTCAACATTTCTGTGAGATCGATATCAAGATTATTTGCCAGCGCACTCACATTTTGAGCAACAGCTAAATCTCCTTCAATATCAAGCTTATCTTCTTTGATCAAGCGCGTAAGTTGATTCGCGTTACGCATTTCTGATAATGCTGAGATATGTATCGTTAAGTGGCAATCACAAATATCCGCTGCCACTTCAATCTCATTTTGAGGGAGTGTTTCTGGAATACTAATATCAATGCGTGAATCACTAAAATACAAATGAACTGTCAAATGCATAGGCAAAAGAGTGATGCCTAAGGACCTGCCTGCTAAGGGCGCCAAATAGGTCTGATAGTCATTATCCCATCGCATCAACTCATTAGCACTTAACTCAGCAGCGCCTGATAATAACTGAGTGATGGGCATTAATATTTAAATCCACGGTGCAATGCCACTATACCACCGGTTAAATTAGTATAAGACGTACCTTCAAAACCAGCTGTTTGCATCATTTGTTCTAAAGTATCTTGATCAGGATGCATACGGATGGACTCGGCTAAATAACGATATGAATCTTCATCATCTGCAATGAGTTTGCCCATTTTAGGTAATAAATGAAATGAATAAGTATCGTAGATCTTTTCTAATGCTGAAGAGGTTGGCTTTGAAAATTCAAGCACTAATAAACGACCACCCGGTTTAAGTACACGATAAATTGATGCCAATGCATTTTCTTTATGTGTCACATTACGTAAACCAAACGCCATTGTAACAATATCAAAATGATTATCTGGAAATGGTAGGGCTTCTGCATTTGCTTCGACATACTTGATGTTGTCGACTAATCCCATATCACGTAGTTTATCTTTACCTACTTCTAACATCGACGGATTAATATCAGATAGGGTCACTGAACCGGTGGGTCCCACAATACGAGAAAACTTTGCCGTTAAGTCACCTGTACCCCCCGCTAAGTCTAGAATTTGTTGTCCTTTTCTAGCACCTGAACAATCAATCGTATAACGTTTCCAAATACGATGGATCCCCATCGACATCACATCATTCATAATATCGTATTTCGCCGCCACAGAATGAAATACGTCTGCAACTAAGGATTCTTTCTGTTCGGTATCAACCTGAGTAAAACCAAAATGAGTTTTACTTCCTGCGACTGAAGCAGGTTGAGTTTCGGAAGTTGCGTTATTGTCAGACATTAAAGGTATCCCACATTGTCAGGTAAAAACAAAAAGCTGATTACATAATGTGAAAAAATACGAAAATATGCACGTATAATCGCGCAATTTTGAAAGGTAAGTCAGCTACAATTTATTGTTAAATAGTACACAAAAGCCCATTTGAAATAAAGGCATTTAAATGTTTGCTTATCCATCTACAATGACCTGATAGTGAAAATAAAAGCGGATCAGATGAGACCATTTAACAATGTATAAGAAATACTGTTATGCAAATGATCTGAAACTAGGTATACACTCTATTATGTTTATCATCAATTTATCGGCGATATCGAGTTATTTATGGAAAAATTCAGTGCTATTTATGCCCGAGCAGTAAAACGTAAAGGTAGTGAAGCTATGCTGCAATCTCTGCTTACTGCACCTAAAACTCACAGACAATTAGTCAACACCGATAGCAGTCGGGTACTGGCAGAAATGACTAAGAAAGTCTTTCAATCTGGTTTTGTGTGGCGCGTAGTTCGCCAAAAATGGCCGCATTTTGAAGAAGTATTTTGGGACTTTAATATCGAAAAGATCCTGATGATGCCAGATGAAATGCTGGAGAAAAAAGCGACCGATCCTAAAATCATCCGGAATTTATCCAAAGTAATGACGATTCGCGCTAATGCCTCGATGTTGCATGATATTGCAGTAGAATACGGTAGCGTAGGGCAATGGCTCGCGGATTGGCCAGAAGAGGATATCATTGGATTGTGGGCATATTTAAAACAACATGGTGCGCGGCTTGGAGGTAATACTGGCCCTTATGCGCTCAGAGCAATAGGCAAAGATACATTCCTGCTATCGCGCGATGTGGAAGGGTATTTTCGAGCGCATAAGCTCATTGATGGTGGACTAACGTCTAAACGGAGTCTTACCACCATCCAACAGACATTTAATCAATGGCGTAAAGAGTCAGGGTTATCCTTACAAGAAATTAGCATGACTATTGCTTACGCCACCGGCGATAATGCTGTGGGTATGGCTTAATCCGACTCACTCGGCCACGCCATAGCCCATGGCACATAACTCATGTGCTTAAGCAGCAATACCACTGTGACGTAATAAAGCATCGACTGACGGTTCACGTCCTTTGAAATCGACAAACAATGCCATGGGTTCTTTACTGCCACCCATTTGCAAAATACTCTCTAAGAAACGACGTCCCGTTTTCGCATCAAAGATCCCATTTTCTTCAAATGAAGCGAAGGCGTCTGAAGATAATACTTCCGCCCATTTATAACTGTAATATCCAGCAGCATAACCGCCGGCAAAAATATGTCCAAAACTATTTTGGAAACGGTTAAACTCTGGTGGTGTTAATACCGAAATCTCTTTTCTGACCTCATTTAAAAACGCCTGCACATCGACACTTTCAGTTTGCATGTGTAACGTGAAATCAAATAAGCTAAATTCTATTTGACGCAGCATCTGCATTGCCGATTGGAAGTTTTTTGCCGCCAGCATTTTATCTAGCAGCGCCTTAGGGAGTGGCTCACCAGTGTCTACATGCCCAGAAATAAATTGTAACGCCTCCGGCTGCCAACACCAGTTTTCTAAAAACTGACTAGGTAATTCGACCGCATCCCAAGCAACCCCGTTAATGCCTGACACCCCTGAGACCTCTATCTTCGTCAACATATGGTGAATACCATGACCAAACTCATGAAACAAGGTCACCACTTCATCATGCGTAAAGCATGCAGGTTTACCATCCACCGGCCCAGAGAAATTGCATGTCAAATACGCCACAGGATGCTGAAGGCTCCCATCGACTTTACGACGCTTGACGCGACATTCGTCCATCCATGCACCGCCACGTTTCTTAGCTCGCGCATATAAGTCTAAGTAAAAACTGCCGCGATACTCATCATCACTATCCACAATATCAAAGAAACGCACATCACTATGCCAAGTATCCACATCCTTTCTTTCAGTAATCTTTAAACCATAAAGACGCGATACCACTTCAAACAACCCAGGAACGACATGTGTTTCAGGAAAGTAAGGACGTAGCTGTTCATCACTAATCGCATACTTCTCTTGCTTAAGTTTTTCAGAGTAATAGCCAATATCCCAAGCTTGTAACTCAGTACGACCATAATGCTCAGCTGCAAAAGCGTTAACTTCGGCTAGGTCGGCTTGTGCCTGAGGTTTTGATTGGCGTGCCAAATCATGTAAAAACGATTGAACTTGGTCAGTAGATTCGGCCATTTTTGTCGCAATAGAACGCTGTGCATAATGCTCAAAGCCCAATAAATTTGCGATCTTAGTGCGTAAAGATAAAGTTTCTTCAATGATCGCAGTATTATCAAAATCACCACCATATGGCCCCATTTCAGAAGCGCGCGTCACGTAAGCACGATACATTTCTTCTCGCAATTCGCGATTATCTGCATAACTCATAATGGGTAAATAACTGGGGATATCAAGCGTAAATAACCAACCTGCCAAGTCATTTTGGCTCGCTAATTGTGCCGCAGCGGCTTTGGCTGAATCGGGTAATCCCGCAAGCATCTTTTCATCGGTAATATGCTTTTTAAATGCCATTGTTGCATCGAGTACTTGATTAGAAAAGGTCGATGATAGCTCAGACAAACGCGCTTGGATCTTGCCATACTCCGTTTTTTTCTGCGCATCTAACGCGATACCGGATAGGGTAAAGTCTCGCAACGTGTTGGTGATCATTTTTTGCTGTGCCATATCTAAGTTGGCAAACTCATCTGATTCACTTAAGGTCTGATAAAGCTTAAATAATCCTTCATGTTGACCTACCCAAGTGCCGTATTCAGATAATAACGGTAAACAAGCATCATGAGCTTCACGCCATTCATCGTTACTAAGTACTGAATTCATGTGTGATACCGGTGACCACAAATTACTTAATTGTGTATCAACTTCATCTATCTCTAAAAACACACCAGCATAACTAGCGTCTTGTCTCTCAACAACCGCTTCAATTGCAGCTTTACAATCGTTAATTGCAGCGGTGATAACAGCCACAATATCAGTTGCTTGGATGGCGGAAAAATTGGGTAAACCATCATCAGTAAACCAAGTCGCAGCGACAGAAGAAGACATAAATATTCCTTAAATACGAAAAACAAAATAATTGCTATATACCCTATTTAAGGTTATTTCATTAAAACTCAATGCCAAGTCAATGATTTGAGGTTGCTTCATTTTATAAAATCATTGCGTAATTGTGCTTTTGCCGCGGAATACCCATTGGATTTTTTATCATTTTACGCCACACTACGTCATGATTGTTTCAATGAATATTGATTAGCGTACGTACTTAGTCATACATAACGCTTTTTCCCTGTGATAAATAAATTAAGGATTTATATGCACACATTTGATTATATTTGTATTGGTGGTGGTAGTGGTGGTATTGCTTCTGCGAACCGTGCTGCAAAGCATGGTAAAAATGTCGCTTTGATTGAAGCGAAAGCCATCGGCGGCACCTGTGTCAATGTGGGCTGTGTTCCGAAAAAAGCGATGTGGTTTGGTGCCCAAGTAGCCGAAGCCATTCATCGTTATGCACCGGACTATGGATTTGATGTCAAAGTGAATGCGTTTAGTTGGCCAACATTAGTCGCTTCGCGCGAAGCTTATATTGAACGAATTCACCAATCTTATGATCGCGTTTTGGGAAATAATGGGATCACAGTGATTAACGGTTTTGCTAAATTTATCGATAATAACGTCCTCGAAGTGAACGGTGAGCAATATAGCGCACCACATATCAGTATTGCGACCGGTGGTTACCCAATCATTCCTGAAATTGAAGGCGGAGATTTAGGGATCACTTCTGATGGTTTCTTCGACTTATTAGAACAACCCAAACGTGCTGTTGTTGTAGGAGCAGGTTACATCGGTGTGGAACTGGCTGGCGTATTACATTCATTAGGCACCGACACCACACTCGTTGTCCGCAAAGAAAAGCCGCTACGTAATTTTGATGATACGATCAGTGATACCTTGGTAGATATTATGGCCGAAGAAGGACCTAAACTCATTAATCATGCTGAGGTCACTAAAGTCATTAAGCAGAATGATAATAGTTTACTGGTCAGCCTCTCCAATGGTGATAATATCGAGACTGATACACTGATTTGGGCTATTGGTCGTGCACCAGCAAATGACAACATTGGTCTAGAACATACCGATATCAAACTGGACGAGCGCGGCTACATCGTGGTCGATGAATATCAAAATACCACGGCACAAGGGATATATGCCTTAGGTGATAACATTGGCAAAATTGATTTAACGCCCGTTGCCGTTAAAGCAGGACGATTATTATCAGAACGTTTATTTAACGGGCAGACTAATGCAAAAATGGATTATACGTTAATTCCAACTGTCGTATTCTCTCATCCACCGATTGGCACAATGGGTTTAACCGAAGCAGAAGCAATAGCTGAGCATGGCAAAGACAATGTTAAAGTCTATAATTCAAGCTTTGGCGCCATGTATACCGCGGTGACGCGTCATCGCCAAGCGACGACAATGAAACTCATTTGTGCTGGTGAAAATGAAAAAGTCGTTGGTATTCATGGCATTGGACATGGAATGGATGAAATTTTACAGGGCTTTGGTGTCGCTTTAAAAATGGGTGCAACGAAAGCTGATTTTGATGCATGTGTCGCCATTCACCCCACTAGCGGTGAAGAGTTCGTTACGTTAACCTAAAATAAATAGTCGAGGCCGTTATTTGGCCTCTACTTATTTAGAAAAATAATAATTACTACCTATAGGATACTTCTCATGGAGCTTTCTACTAACCCAATCATTCGTTTTATCGAGCGTGCTGGTCAAAAAATTCCCGACCCTATCCTCATTTTTATTTATTTCTTTGTTTTTGCATTTATCCTGACTGCAGTGATTGGTGGTCTTACTTTTGAAACGACTGCCGCTGATGGTTCGACTATCACCCATACGATTAAAAATATGGCTCATTCCGAACACATCGTATGGCTGTTTGACAATGCTTTAGTTGCTAATTGGCTCGCATTTGGCGGTGGTGTGCTAGGGGTTATTTTAATCGTGATGCTAGGCGTCGGCGTAGCCGAATATTCTGGCTTATTTGGGACCTTAATCAAAAAAATGGGCACCAGGATCAGTCAGCGTTTTTTAGTCCCCTCTTTAGTCTTTTTAGGCATTATGAGCTCTATCGCCACCGATGCTGGATATTTAATTTTGATCCCTTTAGCCGGCTTATTATTTGCTGGTTTAGGTAAAAACCCATTAATTGGTATGGCAGCTGCATTTGCGGGCGTATCGGCAGGCTTTAGTGCTAACTTGATCCCCGCGACACCTATTGATGTCATCATCGGTATGAATGCAAAATTATTTGCCGAAAGCCAAGGCGTGCCATTCTCCAACGCTGCCGGTGAAGCACTCACACCCGCCACTATGCACTATTTTTTCATTCTTGTGTCCACATTCTTACTGGTCGGTTTAGGTACTTGGGTCACCAATAAGTTTGTCGCACCGCGTCTTGAAAATGATGAATTCGAGCTGCCTGAAAATATCAATTTATCTGATTTTTCTATCAGTGAAGCTGAATCAAAAGGTTTAAAAGCTGCCGGTATTGGTTTTGTATTGGCTTTATTGGTATTAATTTTGATGGCAATAGGACCGCTTGCGAGCTTTGAAAATGAAGCGGGCAAAACAGTCACGCCATTTACTGATAATATTATATTGTTGATTACCTTTGTTTTTGTCGTGATCGGTGCAGCATATGGTTTTGCCGCGGGCACCTTTAATAACTTAATGGATGTCATCAAAGCGATGATAAAACAATCCAATACCATGGGTTACATAATGGTATTGACCTTCTTTTGTTATAACTTTTTAGGATTGTTGGGTTATTCTGGATTAGGTACTTACATTACTTATTTAGGTGCTAGCTTCCTCGAAGCATTAGGTCTACAACAATTCCCTGTGTTATTAATTATTGGTTTTATCTTAACAACATCATTAATTAATTTATTCGTCGGTGGGCTGACATCAAAGTGGATGTTACTCGGCCCTATTTTTGTCCCAATGCTATATCAAGTAAATCCTGCGATGACACCCGATCTGGTTGCTGCCGCCTATCGCGTTGCCGATTCATCTACCAACATTATCACTCCAATGATGGTCTATTCAGGTGTTATTTTAGCATTTATGCGCAAATATAAGCCAAGTTTGACCTTTGGTGATCTGATTATCATGATGTTACCTTATTCGGTGGTATTCTTATTTTTCTGGTCACTATTATTAATTGGATTTTTCACATTTAACATTCCATTAGGGTTTTAGTTTTACTCAATGGCTTGTGACGTATAATGTGTAAAGCGAACGATGAACCAGGTATTGAGTCATCAATTTTGTTCATCATTCGCCCTCTGTGACTCCCTTTCACATTAGTGTATAGTCTGATGTGATATTACTGCTATGGAATAATAACAATGAATAATTTCCCACAGCGTTTGCGTATGAATTTTTTAAGCAGCGCACTTGTACTCTCCAGTGCCTTATTAACACATACGGCATTCGCATCAACGACTGATAATACCTCATCTACTGACTCTGAAACGGTAACAACAGAGAAACGTTTTGCCGATTGGGATGTGTTGAACCCTGCTTTTCCATTAAATGAAATCAATGTAAAAAGTAACGAACTCACCTGGGCAAGTTTAGATGTCACACCGGATGGCAAGCACATCGTCTTTGATACCTTAGGTGATATTTTTATCAGTAGTATTGAAGGGGGTGACGCTCAGCCATTGACCCAAGATTTTGCTTGGAACATTCACCCCGCAGTAAGCCCTAATGGTAAACAAATCGCGTTTATTTCAGATCGTGATGGATTATCCAATGTTTGGGTCATGAATAGAGACGGAACTGAACTGCGCCAAGTGACAAAAGAAAAGAACAACATCATCCATGCCCCCAAATGGAGCCCCGATGGTGAGTATATACTGGTCACTAAAGGCATTATGTCTAGTCGCAGTATTCCTGCTGGTGAAATCTGGATGTACCATCATACTGGCGGTACCGGATTAGCCATAAAAAAACGTGTCAATGGGCTTAAGGATCAAAAGAATATCGCCGATCCTGCTTTCTCTCATGATGGCCAATATATTTACTTCACCCAAGATATTACGGGCGGTTTTCGCTTCAATTACAACCGTGACCCATTAACATCCATTTTTGCGATTACGCGTATTAACCGTGAAAATGGCGAAGAGGAGCGTTTTATATCAGGCACTGGTGGCGCAGTTGTGCCTACACCTTCTCCTGACGGTCGTTATGTCGCATTCATTCGTCGTATTCAAGAGAAAACCGCATTGTTTTTGAAGGACTTAGAAACGGGATCCGAGCGTGCTATTTACCATGATTTAGAACGTGATATGCAGGAAGGTTTTGGTAGCGAGGGGTATTTCAGTTATTTCGATTGGACCCCAGATAGCCAAGAACTGGTTTTTTGGACCGCGGGTAAAATTCATCGTCTCAACATTAATGACCAATCCTTAAACACCTTAAATATTAATCTAAATAGTAATCTTAAATACGCTGATGCGGTGCGCTTTGACGTTAATGTAGCACCGGATAATTTTGACACTAAAATGCTACGCTGGTCACAAAAATCACCTGACGGTAAAAAAGCATTATTCCAAGCCTTAGGTAAACTCTACATTCGTGATCTACAGTCAGGCAAAACTAAGCGCCTGACCAAACAAAATGAGCATGATGAATACTATCCTCGTTATGCTAACGATGGTAAATCAATTGTTTACACCACGTGGCATGACCAAAAACTCGGGGCGGTTCGCATCGTTTCTGCCAAAGGCGGTAAAGGTGACATTATCACTTCACAACCGGGTCATTATGTTGAGCCAGCATTTTCACCTGATGGTAAAAAAGTGACGTATCGTAAATTCACCGGTGGCTATTTACTCGACCCTGCCTACTCAATTGAGCCTGGCTTGTATGTACTTGATCTCGACACTAAAGCCACAACTCGTATCAGTAAACAAGGGATGCAACCACATTTCTCTGGCGCTAATGATCGTGTCTATTTCACTGAATATGTCTCAGGCACCCCTTACAGTGAGACGCAGTTATCCAGTGTGAATTTAGCTGGTGAAGACAAACGCACTCACTTATATGGGGCGGATAAAGTCAGTGAGTACCGACTATCACATGATAATAAATGGGTCGCATTTGTGTATCAATACAACACCTATGTGGTGCCATTTGTAGAAAATGGTCAGAAAATTACCATCAGTCCAACAATGACTTCCTTACCGGTCACACAAATCTCGGCTCGTGCAGGGGAATATCTAAACTGGGCGCCGGATAATGACAGCCTAACCTGGTTCCATGGTCCCTATTTATTTGAGCAATCTTTAGCAGAAGCGTTCGCATTTGTGGAAGGCGGCAGTGAAGAAAATGCTGCTCCTATTACAGAAGGATTATCACTATCGTTTACCCAAAAGAGTAAAAAAGCGACCGGATATACGGCGATTGTTGGTGGTAATGTAGTGACGATGCGCGATGCCAACGAGAAACAAGAAGTTATCGAAAATGGTGTGGTACTAATCAATGGTAATGTCATTGAAGCGGTTGGTCCGATGAATGGGATTACGATACCTGAAGGTGCATTAGTCATCGATGCTCAAGGTAAAACGGTAATACCCGGTCTAGTGGATACGCATGACCATGGTTCGCAAGGACGTAATGAGATCATTCCGCAACAAAACTGGTCACAATTTTCCAAGCTAGCGTTTGGTGTGACTACCATCCATGACCCGTCTAATGATACGACTGAGATGTTCGCGGCTGCTGAATTGCAACGCGCAGGGTTACGCATTGGTCCTCGCTTATACTCCACCGGCACAATTTTATATGGTGCTGAGGGCTTAGGTTACAAGGCGATTATTAATGATTTCGAAGACGCTTATTTCCATGTACAACGCTTAAAAGATGTCGGTGCGATTTCAGTCAAATCCTATAACCAACCGCGCCGTGATCAACGTCAATGGGTTCTACAAGCCGCTAGAGAACTAGACATGATGGTAGTGCCAGAAGGTGGTGGTAAATTACAGCAGAATCTATCGATGCTCGTTGATGGCCATACAGGTTTAGAGCATTCGTTACCCATCGCTAGAGGGTATGACGATCTGACTCAATTATGGGGGGCGACTAAATTTGGCTACACGCCAACATTTGTCGTGTCTTATGGTGGATTAATGGGTGAAGAATATTGGTATGACAGAACCAATGTGTGGGAAAATGAACGTTTATTACGTTATACCCCACATACTATTTTGGACCGCCGCTCTATTCGCCGTCCAACGGCACCCGATAATCAATATAATCATATTGAAGTGGCGACCTATGCCAAGACCTTGAGAGACAACGGAGTGGGTGTACATATTGGCGCCCACGGTCAACGTGAAGGGCTTGCTGCTCATTGGGAGTTATGGATGATGGAACAAGGTGGCTTTACGCCTTGGGAAGCATTACGTGGCGGTACGATTGATGGCGCCCGTCATTTAGGTATGGATAAGCAAATTGGTAGTATTGAAGTTGGCAAGATTGCCGATTTAGCGATTATTGACGGGGATGTCTTAGCTGACTTGAAACGCAGTGAATATGTGACGCATACGGTAATTAATGGGCGCGTATTTGAAGCAGCGACAATGAAGGAATTAGGGACTGATAACGTGCCAGCTCCATTCTTCTTTACGGATCAAAATAACCAGTTCTTACCAGAGGCTACAAAACGCCAAATCGATGCCAAAGCTGAAAAGTATCACTGGGTACATTAAGTTATATTTATCTAATATGAATAGCACGCATTGGACTTCTAACGAAGACACCAATGCGTGATTTTTTGGTCTTTTAAAAATGATTCGGCACCTGCACCTTGTAACAGTGCTAGCGTAGCTAGCAAACCAGCTTGGGTGCAATTTTCACCTGCGACAGTGACCGAACGCGGTGCATCCATTACTGGGTAGCCCGTGTGTGGTGATAACACATGGCCATAGCGAACACCATCTTTTAATAAGTAACGTTTTGCGTCACCACTCGTCGCAAGTCCGCCTTGAGCAATTTTGACCATCATCTGAGTCTGTTCTTCTGGATTAGGATGTTCGATACCCACTTGCCAATAAGGTAACGTTTTTCTAGGCTGTGTCACGCTGATATCTCCGCCAAAGTTTATCAATACAGAAAAATCCGGCAGTTGCTGACGAGCAATTTGAATACATTTATCGACCGCATATTCTTTACCAATGCCACCCAAATCCAAGGCAAACCCGGGTAATAAATGAATGTATTTTTCATTTAAGGTAACATGATGCCAACCTATACAGGCCAAACATGCATCAATCACTGATTGGGAAGGAAGGTTGTCACTACCATCAAATTGCCATACTTTACCTAAGATACCACTAGTAATATCAAAGCGTCCTTGACTTAATTCGTAACAAGTATTGGCTAAGTTAAGCAACTCAAATGTTTCGGAGTCAATCTCAACTCGTCTTCCTCGTGCATGGTTAATTTCATAGATAATATTATCATCTCGATAACGTGAATATTTATCTTCTATTCGCCATGCTTCCTCAGCAATTGCCGAAACCAGTTTATACGCCTCATCCCATAAAGAATGACGTGGCGATATATCACTGCTCTCGGCAATATCGATTAATACCTCACAAGGCGATGCCATTGCTTGAAAGTAACCGCAAAGATGGTCTTGGCGTTGCTCTATATTAATCTCACGAGTCAATGTGCTACTCATACTTATCACTTACTAGATGGGTACATTTTAAAATTGATAATTAAATTGTACCATCATTGCTTTCACACTTGGATATAAGTCTAAATCAGCAAGTTGGCCTGGCTCATCAAATCCTGCGTTCTTAGGGTTTTGCTGATAGTATTCCATGCGAACAGCCCAAGCATCACCATTATCTAACTGCTGACCATATTTAAGTCCGACAGTATATGCATCCATATCACCTAATCGATAATCCGCACTCGCAAAGGTTGGTAAAGGGCTATCATCCAGTATAAAAGGTTGATAAAACTCTGCAGCCGTTTGCTTATAAATTCGAATATGTGGCTGTAAATAACTATTATCTGTGATATTAAATCGTAATCTTGATTCTAACGTGTGCGAAGTAATATCCCAATCATCGGTAGCATACCGATATGAGATATCAAACACGCCTGAATCCATTGCATACTTTGTTTGCCAGTAAACATTATGTTTGGTCCGTTGATCAGGGCGAGATTCAAACAGAGTTTGTTGGGTTTGACCCAGGTCATTGACGACTGACACAAGTTTGTATGGGTCATTTAAATAGCCGTCTGACACCGATACCCCATAATTTAACTGCATAATAGTGCGGCGGTTGATAATTTGGGTAAGTCCCAATAGTACATCTACCGTATCTTTATTTTGAGTACCGTTTCTATCTGGATAGGCATTATCATGATCATCGTCATGGTCATCATCGTAGTCATCATCATGATCATCATCGTAGTCATCACCAATATAAGTCGGTATAGGCATAACACCAAGTCGTTCAGGCGTACCTCCAACTGGATCAATTTGATCAAATTGATAAGAGAGCCCCAAAGACAATGTCGTATTTTTTTGATCAAAATCTTGCGCTAATGAACCATTCATACCTAAGGATAAATAGTCATATTCTTTAGAAGCATGCACGCCAGCAGAACCACGAAGGTTATCGCCTAAAGGCTGAGTCCATTGTGCGTTTAGCTGTACTCTAGAGTCTCTAAATGTATCATCTAGTGGTAATTCACCCGCGGCAACTGCATACCCCCCATGCCCAGATGGACGTGAAAATGTTTGTACGGTATCTTGAGGAACAGCTCCAGTTGCAGATGCACCCGTTAACCCATCGTACGTCAGTTTGCCATTAAAAATGTGGTCATCGCCAAAATCTTTCGTGGCACTGATCACGCCTTCAACTAAACTGACACGATCAGTTTCACCGTAATATAAGATCGCAGTATCAAAGCGCCATTCATTATCAACACTTTCATTTGCTAACGCCGGTGTCGAACCTAATAATGTACATGTGGCTAATGCTAAAGAGGCTGCTATATTCGTTGATGAGTTATCTAATTGCATCCACAACCTCCACCAGCAAAGGCTCTACCACCGGAAGTGGCTTCTTTAGAAAAGTAAATATGATCATCGAGTCCTAAATCAACGCCCTCAGCATTTAATGCCATTTCTTCTTTGGCCAAAAGATCACGTTCCCAAGGCTGCACACCTAAACTAGCACAGCCAATTGCTTGGGATGCTAAGAGCCCTATACATAGTAATTTATTTATTTTTTTCATGGTAAATACCTCTTTTATAAAGATGGAACTTCATTTATCAACGCCACAATGCTCTGTTCATATTGAGTTTGTTTTGCTTTAAAAAATCCCACATGGGTTAACCGTACTTGGCCGGTTTTATCTATGACATAACTACTGGGCATACCGATAACATCATATGCTTTCGCTATGTCGCCACTAGGGTTATATTCAATATGGAAGTTTGCAGGAAGTTTAGCTAAAAACGCTTCTGCTAATTTAGGGTCTTGATCAAGGTTAATGGCAAGGATCACCAGGTCATCAGCATACTTTGCCTGCATTTGGTTCATCCAAGGAAATGAGCGACGACAGGGTACACACCAAGATGCCCAAAAATCGACATATACGACTTTACCGCGCAATTGTGATAATTGCGTGATGTCAGTTGCTTGAGTAGTTTGATTAGTGAATGAAAAGGCTGATTTAAAGTTAATCGATGGTGCTGGATAATCCACAGTTTTAGCATGTGCCATTTGCTGGAAGGAGAACCCGAACAAACACACTAAAAAAGATAAAAATAAAGAACGTAATAGGTACATAATCACACTGATATAAAATTAAGATAGTGTGATAATACGACCTGAAAATTAAACGATGCTTAAGTAAAGAAAATTTTACTTAGAATGTCCACTCTAAGCCTGCCCGTAAAGTGTGATCTTTTTTATTGCCGTTAACACCTTTTATAAATGCCAATTCCCACTTGAGATGTTGTTTTGGACTAAACTTGGCAACTCCCATAAAACCTGGACCAATCCCTTGAAAATCTCGGTCACTATAAATTTCAAGCGCAGGTTGAAATGCCGGTGTAAACAAATACCGATATTGCATTCTAAATTCAGCTTCTAATACATTATTAGTATCCGCTCCAAACGTTTGTTTGGTAATGAGATTCGTTGCTAAAATAGTTCGCCCCCATTGTTTTTCATTAATAAGGCCAAGGCTTGCTTGATATTGATCTTGATGATGGTCTTTTGCGATTTCTAACAACACAGCAGTATCAGCCCAATATTGTCCTTGTTGCCCAATCATCCAACGTACTTCAATCTCGTATGCAGCGATTCCAAATTGGTCATTATTATCGCGTTTACCTAGCATAAAACCTTGCACTAGAAAGCCTTCAGCTAACGCATGCCCATAGCCAATGCGTTGGAGTAGTTCATTCCCGCTCGGCGCGTTACGCGAAACTAAACGCCATTCCACGTTTTTCTCTAAAGGTAGAATATTCGGTTTATACACTCTATCCACCACTCCAGTTGCATGGCCTTGTGAAAGGGTGACAAAACTCAATAACAGGATGGATAGCCAATAAGATCCGATGGGTAGCATACCTTTCATATTTGCTCCTTTGAGCCTGAAAAAATGTGAATGTAACACCCGTAAACGCCGACGCTGATAGCTAAACTATACAATATTAATCCAGTAATACTGACACTCGCGTGCAAACCAAAGATGTTATAGAGTAAGATCCCAAGAATTGATGCTTGATTCACCCACTCACTAAGGTCTAATACAGGTAGCAACCATGCTCCCCATAATATTTGGACCAACCAATGCTCAATCGATAGTAATTGGCCAGCAATAAATAAAACAAAAAGACACATCAACCAAGCAGAACGCTTAAGCACGAAGACGCCGATTAAAAACCACGTCATTGATAAGGCTAGACTAATGAGGAGACCCACCCCAGTGCCTGTCAATATCACTAATGCTTGACTCTGTAAGTGAAAAAATGCGCTATACAAATAAGTGATATGTGACATTAACAAAGGGAATTGCAAACAGATTAACGCACTTAATAATAGCCACTGTGAATGATCTTTATTTTGTCCCAAATAAAAAAAACGCCATGTAAAGTATACAAATCCAAGTAATGATAAAATGAAAATGGCTTCCCAATTTTGACTTAATAAGAATGATGGAAATACACCTATAATAATAGCGATACTACAAATCAATCCGACAGATACTGACACCCAACGTCGCTTTAAACCTTTAAGTTCAGGGACTAAAATATATAGAAAACTGATAAACCAACAAATCGGTAACCACGCATTGATAGCGTTAAGTATGCTACTGCTCAACATCGGTTTCCCCTTCTTTTGGCAGTGCTTGGTAACTATTTTCAGACACCACTTTAATTACCCCTCTGGCAGTATGTGGGTGGTATTCCCCCATAAAATCATATTGACCGACAGCCAGTTTTGGTAAAAATATCGTCACCGTTTGTTGTGGAAAGATCAGTTTTTCACGATTTAATATGAAACTATCAAATTGCTCTGGTGCCTCATCCTGATTCGTAATCAACAATTGGATGGGTGTTTTTTCAGGTACAACCACTTCACTGGGATAGAATAAATGAGCTTTAATCTCGATATGCTTAACAATTAACGGCGAAAAGCTGTGACCTCTCAACGGAAAAAGTAAACAACATAACGCCATTAAATATACTGTTATTCTCATGCAGATAAGCCTGCGAATACTGGTAAGGAAATATTCACTGATACCCCGCCTAGACTGTCACTCTGCATAAAAGTAATCGTACCTTCATGCAGTGCAACAATTTGCTTAACCAATGCCAGTCCCAAGCCCGCACCTTGTATATGATGATGCTCAGGGGCTCGATAAAAACGTTGGCTCATCATACTCAATGTACTTGAACTTGGGCATGTTCCTTCATTATCGATGCGTAACATCAAGCTTTTAGAAGCTTCATCAAGACTTAACCACAACATCACTTTGCCACCTACCGGCGCATATTTATGCGCATTACTCAGCACATTGCCTAATAATGATGAAAACAACTCACTTTCTGAAATGTACATAAAATCCGACGGCAGATCGCATACTAATTCAATGCTTTGTTCTTTTGCCATGAAACTTGAATAATGATCACTAATGACTTCTTGGGTCAAGGCTTCAATAGGAATAGACTGCCAGATAACCTGGTGATGTTCAGGATGGGTTTGAGAAAGTAATAAAAGTTGATTAACAATACGAGTCAACCTAGCGACTTCATTCTTTTGCGTATCAATACGACCATGATAATCCTTAGGGATTTCGTTGAGTGAATTTTGTAAGGACAATGCTAAGATACTTAAAGGTGTTCGAAGCTCATGTGCCACATTCCCACTAAAACTTTTTTCACGAGACATTCCCTGTTCGACCTCATTAAGTAACCGATTAATGGTAGCGACCACGGGGTTTAATTCGGCATAATCATGATCTAGTTCAATGGGTTGCAACGCCTGAGAAGAGCGTTTCGCTAGTAATTTTGTTAGTTGTTGCATCGGCCTCAAACCGAACTTGACAGACCCGATGATCAAAATTACCAGAATGGGTAATGCGATCAGTAATGGCCAAATAGAAGAAGCAATAAATTGATCCGTCTGGAGACCTCGTACAGATAATGAATATCCAACTATGACTTGTCTATCATTGGCTTCAAGCATAAAAACCCGCCAACGGTCATCAAGAAAATTGACATCCATAAAACCCGGTACTTGGCTCACCGGATAAGTAGGACTATTCTGTGTATGAAATAATAACTGTGTGTCTTGCCAAATTTGAATAGTTAAAAAACCATTATCTGCTGTTGATAATAACGCTTGTGAGTCAAATGAGCTTGAATCCAATGGTATTTGAATTAAGCTGTGTGCTACGGATTGTAACTCACCATCATACAACTGCTGAGTATTCAATACTAATTGTCGATAACCGCCTAAGACGGCCACCGTTACGACTAAGATCACACTGGAAAGCAGTAAAAATGTAATTAAGCGTTGAAGGGAATGCATTTAGGTCGCTGACTCTGATTTAGGAATACAATAGCCAACACCACGTATGTTGGTAATAAAATGTTCTGGTAATTTTTTTCTTAAATTATGAACATGTACTTCAATGGCATTACTCGATACCTCATGTCCCCATTCATAGAGCATACTTTCTAATTGCGCTTTTGATACGATTCGATTAGCACGCTCCATTAAAGCACGCAGCACCATAAATTCTTTGCGCCGTAATTGAATCATTGTGTCATTTACGGTGACTAGCATTGAATCGATATTTAAAGAGACTTGACTGATTTCTATGGTGGAGCTCATCACCGTACCTAAACGACGTTGCAGCACTCTTAATCTAGCCAGTAATTCCTCTAGAGCAAATGGTTTAGGCAAGTAATCGTCAGCACCAGCATCCAATCCATTAATCTTATCTGAAAGCTGTCCACGCGCAGTGAGAACCAATATAGGAATCGCTAATTGCAAAGAACGAATTTTTTTTATGACGTCTAAGCCATCTATATCCGGTAAACCTAAATCTAAAATTATAATATCAACATCACCGTTCTGTGCTGCAATAATGGCTTGTTTACCGTGGCCTAAATGCGATACAGCGTACTGTGCTTGTCGTAACGATTGGCAAATTTCATTGGCCAAGGCAATTTCATCTTCTACTAATAAGATATGCATAAAGGACTTTTTGATTGAGTATAATTAAAAAATATCATGCTTAACTTAACACAAACTTAAAGAGCATAGGAAATAGATATGCTCTCCTTTGGTCTAGTTTTTCTAATGAATTACATTTCATCTTTATAAAAACAATATAAATATCATACACATAGTGCAGCACTTTATTTGAGTTTTGATTTAACAATTCATATTTATCAATTTTAATTGGCGAAATATTATTTTTTATCTAACATTAATATTGAAAAAAAGAAGTGTGTTACAGAATTTCTTAAATACTTTTATAAAATATATAGAGTGATTAAAAAATCCACATGTTGTCGCCTTCTATTTTTACAATTGATTTTACTGACAATTAAAAAGGATTATTTATATGCAAAAAGAGTTACATTGTTTATCGCCGAGAGAATTTCAAGTCGCAAACCACATAACAAAGGGAATGACCAACCGAGCGATTGGCGATACGCTTTTTATTAGTGAAAGAACGGTTAAGTTTCATGCCGCTAATATCTACAAAAAACTTAATTTGAAAAATAGGGCAGGATTAATTTCTGGATACGTATCGGAAATGCAACGTATCGAAAAACTTAAGCTCAGCATACATTAAATAAATATAATTTTTGTTAATGAGCATTGATTTAGTGTTCATTTCTAAGCGTTATATTTATGAGTGTGGTGTTATCAATATTAGTCGTTAATATTGATAACACCTATTAGTTTTAAATCAATTAAAGTATATATCGACTTAAATCTTCATTATCCACTAACAGTTCTAAGTGACGATTAACATAATCTTTATCAACCTCTATCGCTTCACCTTGTTTCTCAGAGGCATCATAAGATATATCTTCCATCAAACGCTCCATTACGGTATGCAAACGACGTGCACCAATATTCTCCGTACGCTCATTCACTTGCCATGCTGCTTCAGCAATACGTTGAATACCATCTTGGGTAAAGTTAACACTAACGCCTTCCGTGCCAAGTAATGCCACATACTGCTCTGTTAATGAAGCGTGGGGTTCCGTTAAAATGCGTACGAAATCTTTGACTTCTAAGGCCTGTAATTCTACTCGGATAGGTAATCGCCCTTGTAATTCAGGAATTAAGTCAGAAGGCTTACTCATCTGAAACGCACCCGACGTAATAAACAGAATATGGTCCGTTTTCACCATGCCATGTTTAGTGGATACCGTCGAACCTTCAACTAAAGGTAACAAATCACGCTGAACACCTTCACGAGAAACATCTGCACTAGAGTTGCCTTCTCGTTTACAAATCTTATCGATTTCATCAATAAAGACAATACCGTTTTGTTCTAGTGATTCAATTGCCTCTTGTTTTAAATCTTCTTGATTAACTAATTTAGCCGCTTCTTCTTCCACTAAATATTTAAAAGCGTCTTTAATCGGTAGTGTTTTCTTTTTCGACTGGTTGCCTGACAAATTTTGGAACATACCTTGCAACTGGTTCGTCATATCCTCCATACCAGGAGGTGCCATGATTTCAACACCCACTTGCGGCATTGCTATATCAATTTCAATTTCTTTATCGTCTAACTTACCTTCACGTAGTTTTTTACGAAAAGCTTGGCGTGTAGACTTGTTATCTGTTTCCTGGTTATCGCCAAAAATATCTTTCGGTGGTGGTATTAATACATCTAAAATACGCTCTTCGGCAGCTTCTTCTGCTCGAAACTTCACCTTAGCAGTAGCTTGTTCTTTGGTCATCTTTACCGCGATGTCGGCTAAATCACGGATGATCGTTTCAACTTCCTTACCCACATAACCCACTTCGGTAAATTTAGTTGCTTCAACTTTTATAAAAGGCGCGTTGGCTAATTTAGCTAAACGACGTGCTATTTCAGTTTTTCCCACCCCAGTAGGACCGATCATTAAGATATTCTTAGGAGTGACTTCTTGGCGTAAATCTTCTGATAACTGCATTCTACGCCAGCGATTTCTTAGGGCAATCGACACCGCTCGCTTGGCGTCTTGCTGACCAATAATATGAGAGTCCAATTCATGAACAATTTCTCTGGGAGTCATAGCTGACATAAATATTTCCTTTGCGCTGGATGTAGGCTAGTAGTCGAGTGTTTCGACTGTCTGCGAGTGATTGGTATAAACACAGATATCGCCAGCAATCGTTAGTGATTTCGTGGCAATATCTTGAGCTGATAATTGAGTATTATCTAATAGTGCAGTGGCGGCAGATTGAGCAAAAGGCCCACCAGAACCAATAGCAATCAGATCTTTTTCAGGCTGAATCACATCACCATTTCCGGTTATTACTAATGAGGCGGTGTGATCGGCTACTGCTAGTAATGCTTCTAACTTGCGTAACATACGATCAGTACGCCAGTCCTTAGCAAGCTCCACTGCAGCTCTCGTTAGATGCCCCTGGTGCATTTCAAGTTTACTCTCAAAACGCTCAAATAATGTAAATGCATCGGCGGTCCCACCTGCAAAGCCAGCCAAGACTTTATCATGATATAAGCGACGCACTTTTTTAGCATTCCCTTTCATCACAGTATTGCCCAATGAGACTTGCCCATCTCCAGCCATTACAACTTGGTTACCACGTCGTACTGATACAATAGTAGTCACAAGAATTCCTTATTTATATAACGCACTAAAATGTGCCGAATAAGTAATATGTGGGGTAAGAATTTATAAATTTCAAGGGAAAGGCTAAGGGAAATCTGACTATAGATTCCAAAGCCAGATTTCACAAGTATTAATCTTTTGACGTTGCAATACGTGACGATCGCGTTCGGCATCACGTTTGGATTCATAGGGTCCTAATATGACTCGATACCAACCTGATTGGGTTCCTCTAATTTGCGGTTCTAACCCAACGAATGCCATGGTAGCTCGCATCGAATCAGCCTGTTCAAATATTTTAAATGAACCGCATTGCATTAAATATAATTTATCCGAAGTTGCCACTTCAGCATCGACTTCAACCTCGTAACCTGGAAGCGTCTTAATGAACTCCCATTCTTCTTCCGGAAGCTCCGGTAAAGGATCGACCTCATCAATATTCGATGTGACCGTTATCTCTTTTTGCTCATTTGTCGGTTGAATACCATCATCTTTAATAGAATATAAAAAATAAGCAAAACCGGCTAATACCAAAATCGCTAGAGCAATTTTAAGCTTTGTAAAAACACCCGAAGCACCCTTTGATTTTGGTTTTGTACGACGTGTAGACCCGGTTGATTTTTTACGAGGTGCAGGCTTACGTTTGATATAATCTTTCTGAGCCATAGGGCGAATGATACCTAAAATGGAATAATCTGGTTTATTGTAGTAATTTGCTTAATTAAAATCTATATTATCTACATCAATAGACCATCGAACACGTAACTTGTTCGCATATTTCGCATAATCATCAATAATCGTATCCAATACCTTTTGGCGTAAATTCCTGTACGGACTCTGAATAATTAACATATAGCGATGTCGAGTTTGTTTTTTCTCAATCAGACAGGGCACAGGCCCTATTGTTGAAATATTCTGCATATTGGTTAATAAGTGACGGGCAAACTGTAATAATTGCGTCGCTCTTTGGGGTGACTCGTCTTCTGCGCGCAAAATAACTTGATAAGTAAACGGTGGTAAAGCAGCTTGCTCCCGCTCGTGAAGTGCAAAACGTGCAAAATGGCCATACCCATTATTGACCAGATCCTGTAACAGGGGGTGGCCAGGTTGTGTCGTTTGTAAAAAGGTTTCCCCTGGCTTGTCTGCTCGGCCGGCACGACCAGATATTTGGGTAATTAATTGAGCCAATTTCTCAGGCGCACGAAAATCAGCACTAAATAATGCGCCATCTACATCCATAATCACCACACAAGTCACATGGGCAAAATGATGACCTTTAGCTAATATTTGTGTCCCTAATAATATCTGATGCTTACGCTGATTAACGGCCTCAATGGTCTGAGATAACGTATGTTTGCCACGCATTGAGTCGGAATCGATGCGAATAGTGGAATATTGAGGAAATAACTCATTTAGCCCTTGCTCAAGTTGCTCGGTTCCTATCCCTTGCGTAATCAGTTCTGAGGCCCCACAAACACTGCAATGATGAGGCGCACTGGCTTGGGCTAAGCATTGATGACAGACCATGCGAGATTGTGTTTTATGGTAGGTCATGGGCTTATCACATGCATGACAATCTTCTACGTGCCCACAACTTGAACATACTACCGCCGGTGCAAAACCTCTACGGTTAATAAAAAGTAATACCTGATTTCCTTGAGATAAATGCGACTGCATTACATCAAGGGTGGCTGGTGCTAAACCATAGTGAAGAGGTTGTTGGCAAATATCGATGAGATGCACTGGTGCCACAGTCGCATTACCTGCCCGTTGTTCTAATTTAAAATGCTGAAATTTTCCTGTAAGGGCGCGATGCAGACTCTCCAGTACGGGTGTCGCCGTACCTAGTACAATAGGAATACCCTGCTTCTGAGCTAGCATAATCGCTAGATCACGAGCGTGGTAACGGAGTCCGTCTTGTTGCTTAAATGAGTCATCATGTTCCTCATCGATAATGATCATTCCAAGTTCTGGCAGTGGGGTGAAAATTGCAGAACGTGTACCAATCACAATCCCGATTTGATTCAAACGAGCCTGTTGCCAAACCACTAAACGTTCTGTGTCGGTTAGCCCTGAATGCAAGACACCTACAGTGATGCCGAAACGCGATTCAAAACGCGATACCGTTTGTGGAGTCAAACCAATTTCAGGCACCAGAATCAATACTTGTTGACGTTGTTGTAGCACTTTATTAATGACTTGCAAGTACACTTCTGTTTTACCACTGCCGGTGATCCCTTCAATCAAAAAACAGCTAAACTGGTTTAATTGCGCACTTATCCCACTTATCGCCACAGACTGTTCAACGTTAGCAGGTAGCTCTGCTATATGTGCAAAGTGCTCCGCCCCTACTCGATCAAACCAACACCCAGATGTCAGCTGATGCTGCGATTCAATTAAGATCTCTTTTTTAATTAACGCATTAATTAAAGCGCTACTAAAATGCTGTTTCACTTCATCCTTGGTGAGACTATCGACAGTGCCAGACTGTGTTTTTGCTGCCACAAAACAAGCTAGCGCAAATTGTTTTGGTGCTCTTTTTAAATGAATAAATGGAACGGTCTGAGTAATATCATTACCAGGGACATTGATAGCTTGTAATGTTGGGCTCAACGCTAATACATTGATTAGAGTCGGCTGACTGGATTGCGGTTTACGTAACGCATTAGGTAAAGCTGTTTGTACCACCTCACCTAGTGGGTGCTGATAATAACTGGCTAACCAATGCAATAAACTCAACCAAGACTGAGATAACATCGGTGTATCATCTAACACGGCATCAATCGGTTTATATTTGTTTGGGTCACCTTGCTGTTCAAGAGGTATTTCATCAATAGAATTCACACACCCGACGACGACCCCGACTAAAGGACGGTTAGCAAAGCTCACTTGCACTCTCACCCCTAACTCTACGGGTTGAGCATAAGTGTAATTGAACGTTTTGCGCAGTGGGACAGGTACCGCAATTGCCAATATCGCCATAGGTTGAATTGATATTCTGTTTTTAGTAGTTAAAACACGATTATACTTGATCATTTAAGGAAGTTACATTATTATGCGCGTCCATTTTGCGAGCTACTGCACGTGCGGTAGGTCATGTTAATTATTGCGTATGGTGTGCAACTTCGGGTTGTATAGCGATGCGGCCTACATTTAAAGGTATCCCATGAAAGAAGGTATTCACCCTAAGTACGAAGAAATTACTGCAACATGTTCTTGTGGTAATGAAATGAAAATTCGCTCTACTGTCGGTAAAGATTTAAACCTAGACGTATGTTCAGCATGTCACCCGTTCTATACTGGTAAGCAACGTAACGTTGATACTGGTGGTCGTGTTGATCGCTTTAACAAGCGTTTTGGTGCACTTAGCAAAAAATAATACTAATTTGCTGCTAGCAGCTCATCTAGTTATCATCAAAAAGCGCTCATTCAGCGCTTTTTTTATGTCTATAAATAAATCAGATGTGTATTTAATTTCTGCTGTGTTACATTAGGATTATTGCTAATAAAAACAATCATAAAGCAAATAAATAGAGGTACCTTTAACTCCCTACAGATCAAGGAAATGCACGAAATATGTCTGATTTTCGTCAACAAGCGTTAGACTATCACGCCCTGCCTAAACCAGGAAAGATTAGTGTCGAACTGACTACTCCAGCCGCTACTGTCAAAGATTTAGCATTAGCTTATAGCCCTGGCGTTGCCGAACCTGTTCGTGAAATTGCTGATGACCCAGCTAATGCTTATAAGTATACCGCCAAAGGAAATATGGTCGCTGTCATTTCTAATGGCACCGCTATATTAGGCTTGGGTAATTTGGGACCTCTCGCATCAAAACCAGTAATGGAGGGCAAAGCCCTTTTATTCAAACGCTTTGCCGGTCTTGATTCTATCGATATCGAAGTATCTCACCGCACCACTGAAGAGTTTATCAATACTGTAGCTAATATCGCCGATACCTTTGGTGGCATTAACCTTGAGGATATCAAAGCACCTGAATGTTTTGAAATTGAGAGAGAATTACAAAAGCGCTGTAAGATCCCTATTTTCCATGATGACCAGCACGGCACCGCGATTGTAACCGCTGCAGGGATGCTCAATGCATTAGAAATACAAGGTAAAGATATCAAAGATGTCCGGATTGTTTGTATGGGCGCTGGCGCTGCTGCAATCGCATGTATGGAGTTACTGATTAAATGTGGTGCACAGCGTGAAAAAATTTACATG
Source organism: Glaciecola sp. HTCC2999 (assembly GCF_000155775.1). Taxonomy (GTDB): domain Bacteria; phylum Pseudomonadota; class Gammaproteobacteria; order Enterobacterales; family Alteromonadaceae; genus Opacimonas. Next base: position 27,932 of record NZ_DS989813.1, on the reverse strand, counting down.
CTAGATCGCAATGGTGTTATCCATACACGTCGTGAATCATTAACTGAACATAAAGCCGCTTTTGCTAATAATACCGACAAACGGACTTTAGAAGATGTCATGGATGGGGCTGATGTATTTGTAGGAGTATCTGGTCCGGACGTATTACCGCCAGAAACCTTAGCGTTGATGGGACCTAACCCTATCGTATTTGCTTGTTCTAATCCCGACCCAGAAATTAAACCCGAGTTAGCGATGGCGACTCGCGATGATTTGATTATGGCCACAGGTCGTTCTGATTATCCAAATCAGGTGAATAACGTACTGTGCTTTCCGTTTATATTCCGTGGTGCATTAGACGTGCGTGCGAGTGCCATCAATGATGAAATGAAAGTGGCTGCAGTAGAAGCCATTAGAAGTATCTCAAAGGAGCCGGTGCCGGAAGAAGTATTGGCCGCTGCTGGTGTAGATAAGCTGATATTTGGTCGAGACTATATTATTCCTAAACCCATGGACCCACGTTTGTGTGCACGTATTGCTAAAGCGGTCGGGCAAGCAGCCATCGATTCAGGTGTTGCCTATCTTACAGCCTTACCTGAAGGTTATATGGAAGGTTAAGTCTCATGACTTAACCTATTACTCCTCATCTGGGGTTTGGTTAGATGCTTCAAGTTCTGCTTCAAGCCCCATTTCTTCCATCAGTTGTCTAACCGACTCTGGTATTCGGTTCTTATTCCCTTTCTTTAAATCGTTATCATTGGGTAACGGCTGTCCTGTAAAAGCATGTAAAAACGCTTCACACAACAATTCTGAATTCGTCGCATGGCGTAAATTATTCACCTGCCTGCGCGTACGCTCATCTGTCAATACCTTTAGAACATTGATCGGAATAGACACAGTCACTTTTTTTACTTGTTCACTTTTTTTGCCATGCTCTGCATAGGGATGAATATATTTACCATTCCACTGGGCCATTGTGACTACCTCAAACGTTGAACTTTTTATTATATTTTTATGCTATAGATTATTAGTAGAACTTCACATATTAATGCTTGACGGCTCCCCTAATATTACGTAGTTTAGACGTCTAAACGTCTATTGTACACTTTTTTATCTGAGGTATATCCATGGTTTCTTACGCCCAAGGCGTCGATTCATTAAATCAATCGCTGTCAGAATTACGTGATATTAACGTATCCTTTGAATTTTTCCCTCCTAACAGTGACAAAATGGAATCAATGCTATGGAAGTCTGTTGAGCGCTTAGCCCCATTAAAACCTGAATACATGTCTGTGACATATGGTGCAAATAGTGGAGAGCGAGATAAAACTCATGGCGTCGTAAAACGCATTCAGCATGATTTAGGTGTCCCTGCAGTACCGCATCTCACTTGCGTAGATGCTTCCAAAGAAGAGTTGATAGAGATCGCTAAAGAATATTGGAATAACGGTATTCGACGTATTGTCGCACTTCGTGGGGACTTACCACCAGGTATGGATAAACCAGACATGTATGCCAGTGACTTAGTCACAATTCTTAAAGATGTTGCAGATTTTGATATTTCAGTAGCCGCTTATCCTGAAAAGCACCCTGAAGCACCGAATGATCAATTTGATTTATTAAACTTAAAACGTAAAGCTGAAGCAGGCGCAAATGAAGCAATAACACAATTCTTTTTTGATACCTCGCACTATTTACGTTTTCGTGATCGTGCTGCTGCTGCAGGCATTGATATAGACATCGTGCCAGGTATCCTGCCGGTGACTAATTACCAAACATTAGTTAAATTTGCAGGCTTTACTAACGTACATGTTCCTAATTGGTTACATAAAATGTATGATGGTTTAGATGAAAATGATCAAACTACTAGAAACTTATTAGCGGCCAACATCGCAATGGATCAAGTGAAGGTCCTCGCTCGCGAAGGTGTTAAACATTTTCACTTTTATACACTTAACCGTAGCGAGTTGAGCTACGCCATTTGTCATATGCTAGGACTGCGTGCATGATAGAAACTTATCGCCAATGGATGGCGGCTATAAAAGAACAAGTACTTCCACAACTACCAGCATTAGGTAAATATTTCCTAGCTCGATGCGCAAACGATAAGGTGACAGTGTCGGCTGGTCACCTTGCTTATGTTTCACTGTTATCACTTGTACCATTTATCATGGTATTTTTTACTATGTTATCAGCATTTCCAGCTTTTGCAGAAATTCGTCTTGCACTCGAAAGCTTTATATTTAATAACTTTGTACCTACTTCAGGTGACGTGTTACAAAAATATATAAGTGAGTTTGTTGGCAATGCTTCGGGAATGGGAGCCGTTGGGATTGCGTCTTTGATGGTTGTAGCGCTACTGTTGATTATGAATATCGACAAAACGCTTAACACTATATGGCGTACTCCAGAAGCTCGTCCTAGAATGTTTACTTTTGCTGTCTATTGGATGGTTATCACCCTAGGCCCTATTATGATGGGTTCAAGTATATTAGTCAGTTCTTATTTACTTGGTTTTGCTAGTTATGCTGAAGAATACACACCAGGCCTGGGCACATTATTATTAAAAATGGTACCAAGTGTGACTGCAACTTTTGGCTTTTTAATATTATATATGCTCGTACCCAATACTCGAGTTAAATTTTCTCATGCACTCTGTGGTGCAATATTAGCGACATTTTTATTTGAACTATCAAAAAAAGGATTTGCTTTTTATGTCGCCAGTTTTCCATCATACCAAGTTATTTATGGGGCGCTCGCCGTCATCCCTATTTTATTTGTGTGGGTTTACTTATCATGGATTGTGGTATTGGTAGGAGCAGAGTTTACCTGCTCCATCGATGAAGTACTTAATCCAGATATCAATGATAAAAATATTAACCCTTCATCGATGCAATAAAGCGGTCGGACTGTTTAATGGCCGCATTCATTTCATCAATTAAACTACCCACATCCGATTGAATTGAAGATAGTTCTCCTTGTAACGCTCCTACAGCATTAGCATTAAGGTTGTGTTTAAGATATAAAACATTGTTTTGCAATGCATTAAGTACAGGAGGCATACTGCTTTCCACTTTTCGCATAGCGCGTAACATCGCTTTATATTGAGCCTTAGTATCATGTAGCTTACGTTGACTATCTCGTTTTAAATTAGGGTTAGTATAAAGCGCTAATTCGGCTTGCCACTCTTCAAATAGTGCATCAGCTACACTTTGCACTTTACTGATCCTAGCACTGACATCATCAGCTGCCGTTTGGGCATCATCAAATTGACTACTTAAGGTGTGATAGACTGACTCAAGTTCACCTCCATCAAAGTTTATCAATGCGCTAAACTCTGCTAACGCAGAGGCAAATTCCGCTTGAGCTTCTGTTTGCGAGTCTCGTGCATCTTCTACTCGGTCAACTAATATATCTCGCTTCTCGACGCCAAGCTTTTCCCAAGCACTATAATAAACACTTTGGCAGCTTGACAGAGATAAAGTTAATAGTAGAAAAACTGATCTAAATGTAATGGACATAGCAACTCCTTTTGCAAATCTCTATTCCAATATTGGATGTCTATTTAACCCATGTAAGTAAAGATTGATTGTTAAAATGCGCGATAACGCGCTGCACTTATAATTGACCATAGATGAGCAATAGCGCCTACCGGCCATAAAAATATGAATATAACAGTGGCAGCGAGCCCATAACAGACACCCGCAACGACAAAAAAGAGTATTGCTGCAAGTACACGTCCTTGCACAAGCTGCCCTAAACCCGGAATGAAAAAACTACAAATAGCGGCAAGAACGTTTCCACCAGAACCTTGTTGTGACATTATTTTTCTCTAATAATAATTTATTTAAATTACGACCCTACACATATAAACTAGTTCATAAATTATATAAATACAATGTTATTCGTCGAGGGTCATTGATGATAGGTCTTATTCAACGCGTTTCTCAGGCATCCGTTTCCGTTAATCAAGAAGTGATTAGCGAAATCAGCGCTGGTGGGTTATTATTATTAGGAATTGAAGCGCAAGACACCCCCTCTCATGCTCAAAAACTGGCTAAAAAGCTATTAAATTTTAGAATGTTTAATGATGATTTGGGCAAAATGAATCTTAATATTGAACAGGCTCAAGGCGCTTTGCTAATTGTCTCTCAATTTACATTAGTTGCAGATACTCAAAAAGGTAACCGCCCTGGCTTTTCTAAAGGGGCATCCCATGAACATGGGTTAACGATGTATAATGCTTTCATCGATGAGGTAAAACAACAAACACAGTTACCTGATTCGCATATCGCTACCGGACAATTTGGTGCAGATATGCAAGTAGCATTAATAAATGATGGGCCAGTCACTTTCACACTGACCGTTTAGCACTCGCTCGACATGAGCGATTAATAGGATTATTACGCTTTGTATAAAATAATAAAACCCACTACTGAGCAAGAGTTAGCTGCCTATTTTCATTTTCGTTGGCAAATCTTAAAAGCACCATTCAACTTCCCTGAAGGATCTGAAAAAGATGAGTATGAGCTAGTTGCAGAGCATCGTATGATCGTTAATGTAAATAACGATATTATGGCGATTGGGAGAGTGCATTTTAATACTGCTGAAGAGGTACAAATACGTCATATCGCAGTCGCATTTGAAGCTCATGGAAAAGGGTATGGCAGTCTTATAGTGGCGACTTTAGAAAAGGTGGCGATTGAACAAGGTGCTATCCGAGCTGTCACCAATAGCCTTGAAAGCTCTCGTGCATTTTTTGAAATCTGTGGTTATACCAAATTTTCTGCTCCCGAAGCTTTGCGTAAACTGAATCGTATTCACATGTTAAAGAAACTAAGTGCGCAACAGTTTTTGATTCATCCTAAGTGGTGTCAAGAATTACAGTCTACATGGGAAAATACTATTCCCATTTCAGATCAAATGGGTATTAAGATTCATCAATATTCTGGGACTACACTGGAAGTAAGGGCTTCATTAAATAAAAATATTAACTTACATGGCACTATGTTTGCCGGGAGTATATTTTCTTTAGGTACATTAGCTGGTTGGGGAATGATATTCCTAGAACTCAAACGTAAGAAGCTCGAAGGTGAAATCGTATTAGGCGATGGTAATATCCATTACCATAAACCCATTACTATGCAGCCCAGAGCTCAAGTACACATCGAACACTATGAATGTGATTATCAAGCACTAAATAATGGCAATAAAATGCGGGTCGATTTGACTGTTAATATCCTGGACGGTGACACGCCCGTTGCTGAGTTTAAGGGCGCTTATTGGGTATTACCGCAAAAAAAAACCACTGACTAAGCAGTGGTTCTTTTAATATTATGCTTCTATAGCCTACGACATTGCGGCTTGAATTTTCTTCATCGCATTCTTTTCTATCTGTCTCACACGTTCAGCAGACACTTCATACTTAGCGGCTAAGTCTTGTAATGTCATTTTATTATCATTTAACCAGCGAGTTTCGATAATATACTGACTACGTTCATCAAGTGTCTTAATCGCAGAGTAAAGGCGTGCAGAGGCGTTACTATCATAATCAGCATTAATAACAGCAGCTTCAACGTTTTCAGATTTATCTTCTAAATACTGAGCTGGCGAAAAATTACTGTTATCGTCACCATCGTCACTAGACAAATCAAAAGCAGTGTCTTGGCTTCCCATACGGGCTTCCATTTGCAGCACTTCCTTTTCACTTACACCAAGTTCTTCAGCGACCTTCTGTACTTCTTTATGGGTGAACCACCCTAGACGTTTTTTAGACTTACGTAAGTTAAAAAATAACTTCCGTTGCGCCTTTGTCGTGGCAACTTTTACGATGCGCCAATTTTTTAATACAAACTCGTGTATTTCAGCTTTGATCCAATGGACAGCAAAAGAAACCAAACGGACACCCACGTTAGGGTCGAAGCGCTTCACCGCCTTCATTAATCCTATGTTTCCTTCTTGCACTAAATCAGCTTGAGCTAGACCATAGCCTGAATAAGACTTTGCTATATGTACAACAAAACGTAAATGTGACATAACTAATTCACGTGCTGCAGTGAGATCACCTTCATTAAATAAGCGTTCCGCTAATGACTTTTCTTCATCAGCAGACAGCATCGGTATATTGCTTACCGATTGAATGTAGCTCTCTATACTACCGCTTTGAGGAATCGTTAATGCCATTTGCATGGATTTACTCATCAAATAAAACTCCGTTATTTAATATATCTCTCTTAATATACCAAAGTGAATCGATAAATGCGACATGCACACTTAATTATTTAGTTTAAACATATATAGATTAAATTCACTACTCATTAGTATGGGGATTAGAGCAAAAAGTTCAATATCTTATCTAGCTCGGTTCAATTTCTTTGATATGCTTTTGTACTGATATCAACGATCCAATGAGACCTAACGTAATCGAAATCATTAGAATTATACCCAAAGCCGAACCATCTAACCCACTAATAGTAAACGACGTACGGTATAATCCAGCCAGGTTTTCAACACCTGATTGGATCCACCACAGTAAAAATGCAACTAACATCCAAGCTAAAAATCCACCTAAAATTCCGTACCAAAAACCGGTGTATAAAAAAGGAAATCGAATGAAGTTATCGGTCGCACCAACCAGTTTCATTACTGCAATTGCCTCTCGCTGAGATAAGATATTTAAACGAATCGTATTACCAATAATTAAAACCACTGAAACGCATAGTAATATCGCGACAATCCACACAATATCTTTGGCAATAGAAACAATTGCATACAACTTTTCTAACCATTCAATATCCAATTTACCAAAGTCTACGATGGATTGTTGTTCTAATTCCGATAACAATTGACGAGCGGCTTCTGGACGCAAATACTCTGGCTTAGGTGTAATTAATAACACATAAGGTAATGGGTTGGCGTCTAAATAGGCAAGCGCATCACCTAGCCCCGATAATGTTTCAAATTCTTCTAACGCGAGATCAGGCGAGATTAATCGGGCGTCATCAATTTTATTTTTCATTGCACTAACACCGCTTAGCAATTTTTGTGCTTGCTTTGCAGTGGTGTTTGCTTGTAAATATAATGAAATCTCACCCGCATCTTCCCAGCCTGCGGTGACTTTTTCGGTGTTTTTAACCATCAAATACAAAGTGCTAGGTAATGTAATACTCAGCCCCAACACACCAATTGTCATAATCGTAGCGAGGGGGGAACGCCATAACTCACCTAAACTCGCCAACGCTTGACGTATATGGTTAATGATGCCCATCAACAAACGTTGAAAAAGACTGACCCTGCGAGATGCGCTACTGCTGTTACGGCCGGTAAATAATAAACTCATGAGGTGTACTTCGGTGGTAATTTAGTGACAGGAGCGGCGTAAGGATCATGTGAATCCATTATGGGGTTAACTGATTCAGCCAACCCATCATCTATCATACGCCCTTCTTTAATCGTTAGAGAGCGATATTTCATCCGCGCAATTAAGCCTAAATCATGGGTAGCTATAAATACACACACACCTGCTTGATTGAAATCTTCGAATAATCGCATAATCTCCATCGACAATTTAGGATCAAGGTTACCCGTTGGCTCATCAGCTAGTAATAGTGGTGGACGATTAACTACTGCTCTAGCAATACCCACTCGTTGCTGCTCGCCACCAGAAAGCGCTAATGGGAGTTGCTGGATTTTGTGTAACAACCCGACCATATCCAGTGCAGCAGACACACGTTTTTGAATTTGTTTACGTGAGTAGCCTTCTATCACCAGAGGAAGAGCGACATTGTCAAAAACAGTTTTATCCATCAGTAATTGATGAGATTGAAAAATCATACCTATATCTCTGCGGATGTAGGGTACTTGATTCAATTTGATATTGTTAAGGTTATGACCATTAATCAACACATTCCCTACACTAGGACGTTCCATCAATGAAATGAGCTTAAGGATCGTACTTTTGCCCGCACCGGAATGACCAGTTAAAAATGCCATTTCACCTGGTTCAATATGAAAATCTACCTGCTGTAGTGCTTGTTGACCACCGGGGTAGGTTTTACTCACTCGATCAAATTTAATCATAATTAGCTATTTCGTGGGTTCGAATAATGCGTCAATAAATTCTGTGGCTTGAAACGGACGCAAATCGTCAATTGCTTCACCCACACCAATATATCGCACTGGAATTGAAAACTGATCAGCGATTGAAAAAATCACACCACCTTTAGCCGTGCCATCAAGTTTACTAAGAGTGATACCCGTTAAACCTACTGCATCGTGAAATAACTTCGCTTGGCTGATGGCGTTTTGTCCCGTACCAGCATCAATAGTGAGCATAATTTCATGCGGGGCATCTGGATTAATCTTGCGAATAACACGCACGACTTTTTCTAGCTCTTGCATTAAATAATCTTTGTTTTGTAATCGTCCAGCAGTGTCTGCAATCAACACATCTATATTTTTCGCTTGAGCCGATTGAATGGCATCATAAAGGACTGAAGCACTATCTGCACCGGTATGTTGTGCGACGACTGGAATATCATTTCTTTCACCCCAAACTTGCAGCTGCTCAACCGCTGCGGCTCTAAAGGTATCGCCAGCAGCTAGCATCACTTTTTTACCATCTTGTTGAAATTGTTTTGCCATCTTACCAATAGTGGTAGTCTTACCGACCCCATTTACGCCAACCATTAATATGACGAACGGCCCCTTTTTTCCCTCAGGAACTACGGGAATTAACGGTGCTTCAATATTCGTTAAAAGCTCACCCATGTATGCCTTGAGCTCACCTAATAAGGCCTCACCATTTTTTAGCGTACTTCGCTTAGTGCTTTGTGTTAGATGTTCGATTATATTTTGAGTCGTATCCATACCGACATCAGCCACTAGCAATTGGGTTTCGAGATCCTCATATAATTCATCATCAATACTACGTCCCACAAATAGATCTGCGATACCAGAGCCAATACTTTCTTTCGTACGTGATAACTTGGCAGCTAACGAACTAAAAAACGAAGGTTTAGGATCAGGCGAAGGCTCGGGTGAAGGCTCGGGTGAAGGCTCGGGCGAAGACTCTATATTTTGCAGTGCGTCAACGTTTGATTCGTCCGCATGCTCAGCTTGCACATCTACCTGTTCTGGCGATGTGATTTGCGATGATTTGGGTTGTTTCTTTTTAAATAAATTAAACATACAACAAAGACTTTTTAAGCGTAGTCAAATAATTATTGTTATCATACCATTAACTTAGCTCAAAAATTAACAAAGATGCGTCACAACAAACAAAAAAATCCCAAGGCAACCGGCCGTATTCGGATCATCGCTGGGCAGTTCCGTGGGCGCCAATTACCCGTTTTAGATTCGCCGGGTCTTAGGCCAACCACTGATCGTACCAAAGAAACACTATTTAATTGGTTAATGCAAAATGTCCATGATGCCATTTGTCTTGATGGGTTTGCTGGCAGTGGGAGTTTAGGATTTGAAGCGCTATCGCGTGGAGCTAAGCATGTGTATTTTGTTGAGAAGACCTCACAAGCATCTCTACAAATCACCCATAACGCCGCTGGTTTAGGCTGCGCTCAAAATATCACTTCTTATCATAGCGAATTTTCACAAGCTTTACAGAACATAAAACAAAATGAAAGTGAACACTCACTACCTATCAATATTTTATTTCTCGACCCCCCATTCGGTGAAGGCCTGTTGATCCCCAGTTTATGCGCCTGTGTGAACCATCAGATACTGGCTACAGATGCCTTAATCTACCTAGAACATGAATCTGCAGTGACGTTAATGCACATTAATCAGGCTTTAAACAACTTATCACAGCCTTATCATCTAAAGCCCATTAAGCAGCATGTAACAGGTGCATTTCATTATGGTCTGTATCAATTACTCCGACGTTAATTCAATCCCTAATGTCGTGATGCCGGTTTCTCGGGTCATATCGTATAAGGCTTTCATCCCTGCAGCATCAAGTGAGTGAGTAGTTACATACTCTAAAACATGCTGTTGATATTGAATTTCAAACTCCATCAACGGATGCGCTTTAAGTGCCTTAGATAATGCAAAATGAGCATTATCTTGAGTTTCAGGATCATCAATCGCTAATACTCTATCGTTTTGCTCGCTAAACTCAGTGGCTAATAACATGGCTTCAATACCGCCTTGAGCAAGTTTACTGATTATTACAGCGGCATCGTCTTGTTCGTGTTGAATGAGTCGCAACACTGACGCTAAACCAATACAAGCGTCCATTGCTGGCAGCACACCAAAGGGAGTATCTGGCCCTATATCTGGTGTCATGGATTCAATTTTTTCTAATTGGACACCATAATTAAATTTCGCTTTATGATTAATTAAATAATCCCATAACAATCCTAAGACCTTATGCGCAAGTGGCCCTAATTCATTTGAGACTGAGGCTTCAGCTAATGCTGCATTTTCTGCAGGAGCAATAAGTTCGTCATATAAGACAACATGAGGTACCATTCTTGTCAGCACTGCGACACTGAATGCTAGGCTTTGTTTTGCAGATAATGCTCGAATTTGAGCAAACGTCGATAATGGTGATTTTGGCACAATAGCCCCTTTTAATTTGTGTACATACGCAAGTAAGCACTTACACCGTCTAACAATAATTGGATTGAAAGCATGATCAATATCATGCCCATAAGCCGCTCAACAGCAGAGAGACCTTTTTGTCCCAACAGCTTATGCAATGGCCCTGAAAATAAAAGTATACAGGCTGATAATGCCCATGCACCAATAAGTGCCAGCGTCCAATCAATAATACGCGTCGGCGCCTGATTAGATAATAAAATCAATGCCGCCATCGATGACGGTCCAGCAATCATAGGAATGGCTAATGGTACAATAAACGGTTCTTCACCTGCAGGCAGGTTCATTACCCCTCCGGGTGTCGGAAAAATCATTTTAATGGCGATCAAAAATAAAATAATCCCACCAGCAATGCTCACCGTTTCTTGCTTAATATTCAAAAATGCTAAAATGGCATCACCTGAATATAAAAATACCAACAGTATCATCAGAGAAAAGATCAACTCACGCGCTAAAATAAAGAGTCGACGCTTAGGCTCAAAAGGCTTTAATACTGACATTACAATGGGTAAATTACCCAATGGATCCATGATCAAAAACAGCATAATCGCAGCGGATAACGTATCCATATTAATAGAGTAGCTCGGCGATACTCAGCACACCCATGCCGGTTGCGCCAGCTGGTTTTAACGCTGAAGCGTTGCGCTGGTATGCACCAGCTAGATCAAGGTGTAGCCAAGGCATATCCGGTGTCACAAAACGAGCTAGGAAACCAGCTGCGTTGGACGCACCACCGGCACCACCGCCTTTTTGTGGTCGAGAATTTGCCGTATCGGCAAATGGAGATGGACACATTTCTGAATGCCATGGCTCTAGTGGTAACTGCCAAAACGGTTCAGCATGTTTTTGACCAATCAGACTTAACTTGTGCGCTAATTCAGTTTGCGGTGTGAATATCGCATTATAATCAGTGCCTACCGCCATGACTGCAGCACCAGTTAATGTGGCTGCATCGATAATCATACCCGGTTGTGCTTCGCACGCCGCCATTAAACCATCAGCAAGCACTAACCGACCTTCTGCATCTGTGTTGACAATTTCAACTGTCAGCCCGTTTTTATAAGTAATCACATCACCTAGCTTATAAGCATGACCCGATATAAGATTTTCTGCACAACATAAGTATAAGCGAATACGTTTTTGGGATTGTTGCATAATGGCTAAACTTAGCGCCGCACTGACCGTCGCAGCGCCCCCCATATCACACTTCATGTCCAACATACCTTCGCTGGATTTTATGGAGTAACCGCCACTATCAAACGTAATACCTTTACCTACTAAAGCCACAGCAACAGGGGCATCGGGATTCCCCGTTGGGTTATAATCCAATTCTAAGAGAACGGGTGGACGATCACTACCACGCCCGACTTCAAATATCCCATGCCAACCAAACTCAACTAACGCATCACCCACAATATGCTTAGCGCTAATATGCTCAGGTGCTAATCCCTCTAAATGATGTGCAACTTGTTTAGCAAGGCTCTCTGGGGATAAATCTTCAGGAGATTGATTCACTAAATTACGAGCAAACTCTATGGCCATCAACTCTTGATTTAGTTGTTGAGTATTAACAGTACTATCCTGTGTAGACCATTTCACAGAAATATCATCGCGCCCTAGCGCGAGTACAAACACACGTTGTAATAGTCCAGACCACTGACCGACAAACGCGATATGCTCATGGATAAGACTGCTCACAAGACGAGCTGCTTTTTGGGTTTCACGCACGTCATTCGCCCCGGTCAAATGCACCGAGACACCTGTGTCAGACGTCGATATCAAGCTATTAGGGTTAAATGGAGAAGGTGCTGGTGAGGTTGATAATGCGATCGTAAAATTGGACATAAATTTGTGACTCTTTTTATAATAACGATGACGTATACTGTGAAAAGTACATTATAACAAAGAGTATATCATGGCTTCTATGAATGACACACATCAGGAAAAAAGCTTAATTCGCCAATTTCACACTCCACTACTAAAAGGCACTTTGGTCAAACGATACAAGCGTTTTTTTGCTGATGTCACCTTAGATAATGGCGAGCTTATCACTGCACATAATCCCAACACTGGGAAAATGACAGGGTGTGCTGAAACTGGATTTACCGCTTGGGTTCAGCCTAATAAAGATCCTAAACGTAAACTCAAATACACGCTAGAAATGGTACAAAATGAAAACGAAGAGTGGATTGGAGTTAATACTCATCGAGCAAATAGTATTGTTAAAGATGCATTACATCGACGTCTCATCAATGAAATCGGTGATATAGCGTCTATCTCTCCGGAAGTAAAATATGGTGAGGAAAATTCCAAAATCGATTTTCTAATTGACCATACTGATGGCACACAAACTTACCTTGAAGTGAAAAGCGTTACATTAAAAGATCCAACATCCAATAGAGGGTATTTCCCTGACACAGTGTCTACTCGCGCTCATAAACATTGTCGTGAATTAACCCAGTTGAAACAATCCACTAAAGCACGTGCAATTATGCTCTACTTAGTTCAGCACACTGGTATAGAAAGTGTTTCTCCAGCGACCCACATTGATCCTAAATATACAGAGTACGTGAAAATGGCTAAGGAAGTTGGTGTCGAATTTATAGCTTATAACTGCATAATTAACGAAGAAAATATCCATATAAATCAACAATTAATATTTACAGCATAAATAATGGATTGCTTTTTTTAATTTAAGCCCCATATTGTGGTTTTAGAAACAGCTTGTTCAAAAATAGTAGTAAGGAAATGACTAGTATTTTTCAAAGTGTAGTCAAAATATTCAGTCTGTAGAATGACATTTATATGTTGCTATCATGCAAAAATGTCATTATTTAAGGAGGTGGGGCATGCCCACAACAAAAAATAATAAATCATTAGGATTACTTGCCCTTGCAGGCCTAACTGCATACGAGTCTAACGCTGACGAAGAGTATATGAATGAATCTCAAATGGATCATTTTCGTCAAATACTATCCGCGTGGCGCACCCAGTTACGTGAAGAAGTAGACCGTACTGTTACTCATATGAAAGATGATGCTTCCAACTTTCCTGATCCAGTTGACCGAGCTGCTCAAGAAGAAGAGTTTTCGTTAGAATTAAGAACCCGTGATCGCGAGCGTAAGTTAATCAAAAAAATTGAAAAAACATTAAAACGTATCGAAGATGACGATTTTGGATTTTGTGATTCGTGTGGAATTGAAATTGGTATAAAACGTTTAGAAGCACGCCCAACTGCAGATTTGTGCATCGACTGTAAAACCATGGCTGAAATCAAAGAAAAACAAATGCAAGGCTAATATGATGCCTGCGACTCCATATGTTGGGCGGTTTGCGCCGTCCCCATCGGGTCCATTGCATTTAGGCTCTTTGCTTACAGCGTTAACCAGTTATCTTGATGCAAAAGCACATCAGGGCTTATGGTTAGTGCGGATTGAAGATATCGATCCTCCCCGAGAACAGTTAAACGCTGATCGCACTATTATAGATTCACTCAAGGCGCATGGGTTAATCTCCGATAAACCTATCTTGTATCAATCAACTCGCTTGGCACACTATCACTCAGTGATCGAACGTCTATTAGAACAAGATCAAGCTTATCGATGTATTTGTACTCGTGCTCAAATAAAAGCAGCTGGAGGCAAATATCCAGGCACATGTTCCATGACTAAACTTACCACCACACCCAGTGCCGTTCGGTATAGAAACCCGTGTAGCATTACTCAATTTAATGACAGATTCAGTGGTCTAATAACACTATCAGAACATGAATTCGAGCTCGAAGACATCACAATTCAGCGCAAAGATGGCTTATTTGCTTATAATTTAGCGGTAGTATTGGATGATATTGAACAAGGTATTACGCATATTGTGCGTGGTTTCGATTTACTTCCTACGACAATTGCACAGATGAATTTATGGCAATATTTCAGTCCCCAATTACCCGATTATGCCCACACACCTTTATTAGTAAGCAGCCCAGGACAAAAGCTGAGTAAGCAAAACCATGCTAGCGCCATTGACAATCAGCATGCGTTAGACAATGTTTTACTTTGTTTAAGCTTACTTAAGATTTCCATCTCAGAGGCTAGTAAACAGCAAGGCCTATCTGCTGTCCTACAAGAGGCGGTGGCATGTTGGCAACAAGGAATTCACTTTCCCAGTCATGAAATCATTGTTACCTAAGCAGTTTCAGCTTATTATTACAAATATATGTATTTTAGGAGCGTGAGCTATCTTTAAACGCGCAATAACAAAAATAAAAAAAGCAATGTCTACTGACGATACTACGCAAATAACCCTACCACCGATGAAAGTGATCACTCAAAACGAACACAACATTCGCGTTGAAGATATTAGTGTTAACGCGGTTAAGGTATTACGTCGGTTAAATGCTGCTGGATTCGAAGCCTACTTAGTCGGTGGTTGTGTGCGCGATTTATTACTCAATCAGCACCCCAAAGATTTTGATATCGCGACTGACGCCACACCTGAACAAATTAAAGCTCAATTTAAAAATTGCCGAATTATTGGACGTCGCTTTAGATTGGCTCATGTTGTTTTTGGCCGCGAAATCATTGAAGTGGCCACATTCCGTGGTCCCCATATCCAAGATAAAAATACTTCCGATAAATCAAAAAAAGATGGCGAAGGTCAATTAGTCCGAGATAATGTCTTTGGTACACTTGAACAAGACGCCGCACGCCGCGATTTTACGATTAACGCCATGTATTATAATGTGGTGGACGGCACTATCCGAGATTTTGCCGGGGGCATTGATTCGATTGAGGAAAAAACTATTTCATTAATCGGCGATCCTGAAACACGTTATCGTGAAGATCCTGTGCGGATGATACGAGCAGTCCGATTTGCCGCTAAGTTAGATATGACGATCGATGAGGTAAGTGATGAAGCGATCCATAAATTTGCTTATCTTCTAGAAAATATCCCACCGGCTAGATTATTTGAAGAAGTCCTTAAATTATTATTTAGCGGTCAAGGATTAACGACTTACCAGTTATTACTCGAATATGGCTTATTTGATAAACTATTTCCACAAACAGGTCCGTTACTCAAAACGGATAGTCGTGAGCGTAAATTTATTGATCAAGTTATTACTAATACCGATAATCGGATTAATAACGGGCAGCGTGTTACCCCTGCGTTCTTGTATGCTGCAATGTTATGGTACCCTATTGAAGAACACTCTCAAAAACTAGTCATTGAGTCAGGTTTATCACCTGCAGATGCATTTAATATGGCGATGAGTGATGTGTTACATCGTCAATTACAACGGATTATGATCCCCAAACGCTTTAGTATTACGATGCGAGAGATTTGGTCTTTTCAGCACCGTTTATCACGACGTTATGGTCGCCGCGCTTATCAAATGCTTGCTCATCCACGTTTTCGTGCTGCCTATGATTTCCTTCTATTACGAGGTGAAATTGAAGGTGGAGAATTATATGAATTAGCTCAGTGGTGGACCGATTTCCAAGAAGTTGACAGTGATACTCGTAAAAGAATGATTGATGACTTAAGAGCACAATCTGGACCTCGCAACTCTCGCCGACGCAAAAAACCAAAACGTAAGCCTAACTAGGGAATACAACAGTATGGATAAATCTATTGCTGTCGATATTGGCTTTATCGGATTAGGCGCAAACCTTGGCGATCCGGTAGCGACGCTATCCAGCGCGTTATCACAGATTGCCGAGCTCGCTCATGTGGAGCTGCTCGCTTGTTCATCTTTTTATGACTCCGTACCCATGGGACCAAGTGAACAACCTAACTATACCAATGCAGTGTGTAAAATTAGCACAACGTTGGATGGACTGTCACTGCTCAAGCAACTTCAACATATTGAACAAACTCATGGTAGAATTCGAACAGGTGACCATTGGGGCCCCAGAACACTTGACTTAGATTTGTTGATTTTGGGTAACCAAACATACCACACCGACGAATTGACCTTGCCTCATTATGGGATGCAAGGTCGAGAATTTGTGCTGGTACCTATGTTTGAATTACAGCCCGATTTATTAATGCCAGATAATACGCCGATTGCAAAATGGGTCAGTGAATGCGATGTTAGTCAATTACGTCGTATTTCGCTTAACTAACACGCTGTCGCAATAACTAACAGTAGAATCGTCCTATGAAAAAAATAACAACTTCTAGCTTACTTGCAAAAAAACAAGCTGGTGAAAAAATCACAGCTCTCACCGCTTATGACGCTAGCTTTGCTAAGTTATTTGATAGCAAAGGAGTGGATATTATCTTAATCGGTGATTCATTAGGGATGGTTTTAAAAGGCGAACCTGATACGCTTGCCGTCACAGTCGAAGAAATTGCCTATCATACCCGTGCAGTAGCTAGTGGCGTTACCAGCACCTTTGTCATCGCTGATATGCCCTTCATGTCATACGGTACAGAAGTAGACGCAATGCATAATGCCGCACGATTAATGGCAGCCGGCGCGAGTATGGTGAAAGTAGAAGGCGGAGAATGGCTCTGCAGTACCATTCAAAAGCTCACTGAACGTGGCGTCCCCGTGTGTGCTCATCTTGGACTCACCCCTCAGTCTGTGCACGTATTTGGCGGTTTCAAAGTACAAGGGCGTCAACAAGCTCAAGCAGATAAATTATGCACTGACGCTCAACGTTTAGAAGCAGCTGGAGCGCAACTACTCGTATTGGAATGTATTCCACAAGCACTCGCAAAACGCGTATCAGAGCTATTAAGTATTCCAGTTATCGGAATTGGCGCAGGACCTGATACCGACGGCCAGATTCTAGTTATGCATGATATGTTGGGCGTCAGTGCGAACTACATGCCAAAATTTTCTAAAAACTATTTAGCCCAAACCGGAGATCTGCACACCGCCGTTGAAACTTATATAGAAGAAGTCAAACAAGGTGTATTTCCAGGACCCGAGCATTCGTTTGTTCAATAATTTCGCTTTAGAGACATTTAAATTATGCAAACTATATCTACTATTGATGGGCTGCGAGAAATTCGTCGAGAATGGCAACTAGCAGGCAAAAGTATCGGCTTTGTACCGACAATGGGTAACTTACATGCAGGTCATTTATCACTCGTTGAAGCAGCCAAAGAACATGCTGATATTGTCGTGGTGTCGATATTTGTTAATCCGCTGCAGTTTGGCGCAGATGAAGATTTGGATAACTACCCTCGTACGCTGGAAGCAGATAGTGAACATCTAAGTAAACTCGGCGTTGATGTACTGTTTACGCCCTCGGTAGAAGCGATTTACCCACGCGGCCTAGAACAACAAACCTTTGTTGAGGTACCGGGAATTTCCTATATGATATGTGGTGCAAGTCGCCCTGGTCACTTCCGTGGAGTGGCAACAATTGTTAGTAAACTCTTTAACATGGTCCAGCCTAACAGTGCATTTTTTGGCGAAAAGGATTATCAACAAGTCCAAGTCATCAAAGCAATGGTGACTGATTTATCTATGAATCTAAGTGTACATGCCATTCCGACTATGCGTCATAATGATGGGTTAGCCATGAGTTCTCGGAATGGTTATTTGACTGAAGATGAACGTCAAATAGCGCCGATGATTTATCAAACTATTATTCGTATTCGGGAACAAATAGAGTCCGGTCGTCGCGATTTTAATCAACTCATCAATACCGAAAACACACTGCTAGCACAATCAGGTTTTAAACCTGATTATATAGAGATCCGCGATGCTTTTACATTACAGCCAGCGTCTTTTGAAGGGAAAGAGTTAGTCATCTTGATTGCTGCATTTCTAGGTAAAACACGCTTAATTGATAATATCCAAGTTACGCTATAGCGTTATCTTCGCTTTGTAGGTATGACAGTAAAGTAGTGAGCTGTGGTTGGTTTATTGCTATTTCAACCTGCTCATTTAGAATATTTTCCAGATGCCCCACTGTCGTTAGCGGGTTTGCAATCACCACTCTAAATACCGTTAAGCACTCATCTGGGTATGTATTTATCCCGAGGCGGGTTCTAGAGACAAAAGATTTGCCTGCTTCACGCTGCTGTTTTTGAATCGCTTTGGTCAAATTATCTAGGTGCTCATTAATCAAATTAGTTTCACATTGGTCGGACTTAAGAAACGTTTGTACTTGTGCAGGACAATAGCGATAGGTTAATAATGATAATGTCGGTTCGGTAATCAATTCAAAATCGGGGTGTGCCTTGATCATGTCAGCAAACGTATTGGCTTTTTCAATGCTTTGGTCAATTAATAACTGATAACCTGATTTGCCTAATACATGTAATGATGAATAGACCATCATTGCCATACCATTCCTAGAACCTTCTAATGTCGTAGAGCCTAAATCTTTAGATCCTTTACGCAAAATATATTGTGCATGATGTCGTACCGCAGCGGAGGCGGCCGGATCTTTAAATAAGGTCATACCCGCACCCATAGGTACATACATTTGTTTGTGGGCATCGAGAGTCACGGAATCCGCACGTTCAATCCCTTTCAATAAGGATCTATACGTATCTGAGAATAATGTTGCCCCACCCCAAGCAGCATCCACATGAAACCAACACCCTAATTCTTGGGCAACATCTGCCAGTTCATCTAAAGGATCGATATGACCCGTTTCTGTAGTACCTGCTACCCCGACAATGGCTAATAGCTCATTACCTTGGGCTTTATAGGCTTTGCCTAATGCCAATACTTCTTTCGGATCTAGTGTATGGGAGTCGACAGAAGCATGTAAGATATTCGCTCGACCAATACCTAACAAGTCCACAGCTTTTCCTAGTGAATAGTGTCCGCGTTTAGAACAAATCAACCCTAAATTATTTATATCATAAGCTTTATAAGCTGCGGCTAAACCGTCTCTCGATACTCCCTTAAACGTGCCTTTCGGAGCTAACTTAAGGTTTCTAGCGACCCATAATGCAGTTACGTTTGCGACAGTCCCACCGGAACAAAATGCACCAAGTGAATGCGCTGCCGAATGAAGGTGACTGGCATAAAAGGCATCCGTTTGCTCATAAACTAGATTATGCATCATCCCAAGCACTTGGCGCTCTAGTGGGGTGAACGCCTTAGACGTTTCAATTTTAACGAGGTTTTGATTCAGTCCCACTAATAACTTAGCAAGTGATAGATGAAAATATGGCAATGCTGAAGTCATATGCCCGATGAATGTCGGTGCGTAAGTATTGACTGAATTAGTAACCAGTTTTTCTAATAAGTGTTCTGCGTGTGTGGAAACAAATTCTGGTTGTAAAGGTAATTGCGCATTATTGAAATCTTGCTCAATCTCTTCTAAAGAAGTGCGTTTAGCAACAACATGGCGTGACAAAAAGTCAGATAAATTATCTGATAAATGCTGTTCAATTTGACTAAGCGTAGAGTCCTTGTGCTCGGGCATCGTAAAAACCCGAAATAAATGCTCCAAGCTCGCTTCCGCATTACTCACATGCATACCTCAAATGTTGTCTCTTTCGATCCTTGTAGACAAGCACTTTCATCGTGGCTTGATTCTTATGAACTGCGAATCATACTGGTCTGTCAGGTCTTCGTCTATTCTTTTATCCTCGCTTAGGCGCATTTAAGCATATTAATGGCAATATTTTATGACTCACCTTGGATTAGAATTTGTCTTCAAGGTATTGAGGAGCCACAAGTCTGTAGCAGGTTTGTCCACTATTGATGTATTTTTTTTCAAACAACGTTAGCGGCTGAAAATCAACGATCTGCCCATTTATGGCAGTCAACGTAGATGAATGACCTAACTTATTTAGTACAAACTGGCATTCTTCTAAATATAATAGCCAGTTACTGCGTATTTCAAGTACACCGCCTAATGCCATAATATCTAAAAATGATGACGACCCATGCCAACGCTTTTGAACTTGTGTCTTTTTCGGATATGGATTTGGGTACAACAAAAAATGATGAGAGAGTTGTATCTTATGCGCCACAGCCAAACGCCAGAAATCAATCACATCCGCTCTCACTAGAAGATGATTATTTAATCTATTTTCAACCGCTTGAGAGTGATGTAAGTGCTTACCTACACGCTGTTCAGATTTATCAATGCCTATCACTTTAGCATCGGGAAAGCGCTCTGCAAGTGCGATAGTACTCAGCCCTACACCACAGCATGAGTCAAAAATAATATCGCCTTCCCAAGCACCTAACCAAGTAATGACCTGCTCAAATGCTTTTTTCGTGTGTGGTTGTATAGGCTTAAGATTCTCAGTTTGTATATACTTATCAACTAAGTTATCTAATTGCTCATGAATACCCGTTTGATTAGTCTCAACAATACGCGAATTACCGGCGCTCATTAACTACGGATCCCTTGCCCTTTATTTAGTAAATAATAAGCCACACTAAACAAAATAATATTGAATCCAATGATCACTATGATGGAGTGAAAGTATGGTACATCGCCTTCGACGCCTAAAAAGCCATAGCGAAAACCGTTGACCATATACACGATCGGGTTAGCTTTACTGACAGTTTGCCAAAATTCAGGTAGTAGCGATAACGAGTAAAACACCCCGCCTAAATATGTTAACGGAGTAAGAACAAACGTTGGGATCACGGAGATATCATCAAATGTTTTCGCAAAAATACCGTTGATAAGACCGGCTGTCGCAAATAACGTAGCAGTCAATATGAGGGTTAACACCAAAATAAATCCATTAAAAATATGTACATCAACGAAAAACATAGAAACCGTTGTGACGATTACACCGATAATCAGAGCGCGCGCGACGCCACCACCGACAAACCCCATAATAATCACCCATGTAGGCACAGGTGACACCAGCATTTCTTCAATATTACGTTGGAATTTGGCACTAAAAAAAGATGACGATACATTCGAATATGAATTAGTAATAATCGACATCATGATCAAACCCGGGACGATAAACTCCATATATGACACACCGCCCATCTGACCAATACGCTCTCCAATGAGGTTACCAAAAATAACGAAATATAATGACATGGTAATCGCAGGGGGAACTAATGTTTGTACCCAGATACGCATGAAACGAGTACATTCCTTAATCCAAATAGTCTTTAATCCGATGAATACTGGATTACTCATGATTGCACCTCTCGACCTGATTCGACTAACTTCACAAATAACTCTTCTAAACGATTTGCTTTATTACGCATCGACATCACTTGGATCCCTTGCTCAGTTAATTGCGAAAACACATGATTAAGGCCGTCTTCTTTTGCCACTTCTACTTCAATTTCACCTGGTTTTACGGTGTATGAGACATTTTCAATAGTGATATCGGTTTGCTCTGAATCTATATCCAAAACAAACGTTTCCACATTCAATTTTGATAACAGCGCCTTAATAGAAGTATTTTCAACAATAATGCCTTTATCTATGATGGCAATATTGCGACATAGCATTTCAGCTTCTTCTAGGTAATGGGTTGTGAGTATAATCGTCACGCCATCAGCATTGATTTGTTTCAGAAAATCCCACATGCTACGACGAATTTCGATATCAACACCAGCGGTCGGCTCATCTAGGATCAAGAGCTTTGGCTCATGCATCAATGAACGGGCAATCATCAACCGACGCTTCATCCCACCAGACAAGGTACGGGCAGCAGAGTGACGTTTTTCCCATAAATCTAACTGGGTGAGGTATTTTTCGGCACGTTGTTTTGCAATATCACGCGGCACGCCATAATAACCTGCTTGGTTAACGACAATTTGAAGTACTGTTTCAAACTGATTAAAGTTAAATTCTTGGGGTACTAAACCAATACATGATTTAGCTTCAGTAATTTGAGTCGCTAAATCATAGCCAAACACTGAAACTTTGCCGGCAGTTTTGTTTACTAAAGAACTAATAATGCCAATAGTCGTGGATTTGCCTGCGCCATTAGGCCCAAGTAAGGCAAAGAAATCACCTTCTTCTACAGACAATTCAATCCCTTTTAGCGCAGTTACGCCACCTTGATAGGTTTTAGTTAAGCCGGATATCGATAATGCTTCCATTAAAAGATAACTCTCTGATGCTGAAATAATATGATTGTATTTTATCAAGGATTCTTTAAATGCGGGGATTTATTTACAAAAAAACCCAAGGGTATACTTATAAGAAGCTAAGTATGACCACTTGGGTGTGTTCTATGCCTATTAAAATAAGCGTAATATGTGATTAATTAATCATTAAATGTACGGCAATACTGGCTGCATAACCTAAGGCAATCGCCCAGGTCCATTTTAAATGAGCAAAGAAGGTGTAATAGCCGCGCGCTTGGCCCATTAGCGCTACCCCAGCAGCTGAACCAATGGATAATAAACTTCCACCAACACCAGCAGTCAAGGTCACTAACAACCATTGCGTCGCATCCATATCAGGATTCATGGTAAGAACCGCAAACATCACCGGAATGTTATCTACGATAGCAGATAAAATACCGACTAAGATATTAGCGCCCGTGTTACCTAGCTCACCATACATTAGATGAGATACCATACCTAAGTAACCCATAAAGCCTAAACCGCCGACGGCTAAAATAACACCGTAGAAGAAGAACAAAGTATCCCACTCTGCTTGTGCGACTTTTTTGAAGATGTCAAACTCTGGTTGTTCAGCATCACCCGGTGTTGAGTTCGGTAAATGGGCTTCTTTATGGGCAGATTTCTTAAGATAAAACGCATATAGCTTAAGATAGGCAAGACCTGTCATCATACCAAACACAGGGGGTAAGTGTAGGAAGCTATGGAAACTAACAGCTGTTACAATTGTCGCTAAGAATAGCCCAACAATCACTAAGCCACCATGCTTAATCACACTGCCTTCTACTTCATCCAATGGAGTAGGATTACCTTTGGCAACAGCAAAAGACATGATAGTGGCAGGGATAATGTAGTTCACTACCGATGGAATAAATAAGGCGAAGAACTCAGTAAATTCTAAGATACCTTTTTGCCATACCATCAACGTAGTGATATCACCAAATGGACTAAACGCACCGCCGGCATTCGCGCCAACAACAATATTAATACAACCAAGGGCAATAAAATCAGGACGACCTTTACCTACTGCCATGATCACGGCACACATGACCAATGCTGTCGTTAAGTTATCGGCAATAGGTGAAATAAAGAATGCTAAAATTCCCGTTAACCAAAATAAAGCTTTATAGCTGTAGCCTTTCGCAACCAATCGATTACGCAGCTCGTCAAACACACCACGCTCTAACATGGCATTAATATACGTCATTGCAACAAGTAAGAAGAAAAATAACTCGGCATATTCAAGGAAGTTATGACGAATTCCATGTTCAACTAGATCTGCTTTATCCATATTACCGTAAACAATGGCAATAATGACCCAAATCAAACCTGCGGCAAGCAAAACCGGTTTTGATTTGGCTAAATGAAGCTGCTCTTCTAATATCACTAATACATAAGCGATTACAAAAATAGCGATAGCAAGAAATCCAGCACTAGAATGCGTCAAATCAATAAGTTCACTTGCGCTAGTAGCAGCAAATAATTGATTTGAAAACAATGCTGAAAAAATGACTAAACATGTTAATAAAATTGGCATCATAGTCCCTTTGAAAGAGTGAATTGCGGCTAGATTACGCCATTGAATTAATGACGGAATTAGACTTTAGTATTCAGGCGGTGATGATATATCCATTCACTCCATTTATAAAGGGATTGAGCTATATTTTTTTACTAAATATTAGACATAGATAAGAACACACTAGTAAACAAAATGTAGCACTTGTTACAATTTCGTAATTAATGTAAATATAAGGATAATGGTAATGCATAACGATAAATTTGTTGATCCTCGCCTACAAGCTAAAGAAGCATTGTTTCAGCAACTGCATATGGCGAGCTTTGATGTCATCATGCATATCAATGCCATTCAAAATGAAGTTCAAGACACTTCTTGCGATATATCGCCGAGTAATGAACATTATTTAGCGTTAGTGAGAAACTATCAGATTACTCTGAAAATGTGTGACGGATTAGAGGCTGAGTTAATCGCCCTGACTGAAGCTACGGGAAAAGTCATAAGCGATCCTGAGTATGCCTTTGCGACCCAAGCGCAAATCTGTGCAGCAGCGGTAAATTGTTTGAATCACTGGCGCATCATCAAGCAAATTCCAGCAGACTTATTGGAGATAGATGAAGTCAGCGCCACCATTAAACAACGCTTTACCGAACATCTAGCGATGTGGGATGGGTATTTTTCTCCACCTCAAACCAGTCATTAATGAGCAATATTGACATGGTAGTCAAACACCCTCGCTATGAGGTAATTTACTTTTTAGCACCTTTTAGTGTGTATTGACGTTGTCGCTGTTGGGCAATGCCAGCAGCAAGCTCACGCATTGATATATCTTGGTCTTTCTCGTCATCAATCTGTACACCTAATATGCTTTCTAATAAGTCTTCAAGGGTTAAAATGCCTTCAAGTCCACCATATTCATCGACAACTAACAAAATATGTACTTTGTTTTTTAAAAATAACTCAAATGTAGATGATAAAGGCATGCTGCTTAGTAACGTTTGCATGTCTTTATTGAATTCACTTAATGGAATATCCGTTTGTTGCCGAGCCTGAGCAAGTAACAAATCATTACGCATGACAAAACCAATCACTTTTTCGGCATCATTATCTTCGTAGATTGGTATTCTTGAAAATCCGGTAATTTCATTTTTTTGAAAAAATTCACCAACCGTCGTTTCCTGTGGAAGCGAAAATACCTTAGTGCGATGGGTCATAGCGCCTCGAATCGTCAACTCATGCATGGACATTAAACTTTTAAGAATATTCGCCTCATGTTTAGCTAGCTGACCTTCTTGACCAGATAATTCTGCCATTGCATGAAGTTCAGAGCGACTTAAGCCTTTTAACGGACTTTCTTCAGTAAACCCCGCTGTCATTTTTTGCGACATTTTGACAAAAGGATACAACACAATGATTAAGTATTTTAGGAAATGCGCCGTAATCGGGGCGAGTTGACGCCAATAAGTCGCACCTAAGGTTTTGGGGATGATTTCAGAAAAAATGAGGATCAATAACGTCAATACGGCAGAGATAACCCCTAAATATGCATCGCCAAACACCCGAGCAGCTTGCGCCCCAGCCCCTGCTGCACCCATAGTATGGGCGATGGTATTTAATGTAAGTATTGCAGATAAAGGTTTATTGATATCATTGGCTTGAGCGGCAAGTAACTTACCTGCTTTTTTGCCATCTTGCTCTAGCATTTGGATATATGCATTGGACACACTTAAAATAACTGCTTCGGCTATCGAGCAAATGAAAGAAAAGCCTAAAGCCACCATGACATAAGTTATAAGTAGTAACATCTTATTAAGTATCATCCATTAATACGGCTAAACAGTATGCTATAAGAAACTATATTTGTCACCTGACTTAAAGGCGAATTACTTAAAATATGAGGATACAAGCATGCAGTATTGGTTAGTAAAAAGTGAGCCTGACGAGTGTGGGATTGATGATTTTCTGCACTCCCCAAAAACATCTATCCCTTGGGATGGTGTTCGTAATTTCCAGGCAAGGAATTTTTTGAAACAAATGGGACTGGGTGATGCGGTTATTCTCTATCATTCAAGTTGTCGGCATATTGGCATTAGTGGTCAGCTTCAAGTGACACGAACGGCATATGATGATCCCTTACAATTTCAATTAGATAGCCCTTATTTTGATGCTAAATCGACGCTTGAGCGTCCACGATGGGTCGCAGTCGATATGGTCTATACTCACAAATTTACTACACTTGTCCCATTAGCAACGCTAAAATTACAGCCAGCATTAAGCGAATGTTATTTATTAACACACAAACGATTATCAGTAATGCCATTAACATTTACAGAATTTACTTTAATGCAAAAGTTAGGTGGATTAACACATTGAAACAAAAAACGCGTCAACGTGACCCAAAATCCTGTCATTTTTGCATGCATTCTACTGAAGTATTATATCGCATCAAAACATTGAAACACCAAGATTGGGTCTTTGCATGCAAGCAGTGCCAATCTCAAATAAAACAAAACGACTCCACCTACCAATACGGTGGAACGTGGAAGCAAAACAAGCGTTAGTTAATAATAACGGGCATTGACAGTCTTGCTTGACGCTTATTATGAGCATTGTAAGAGATAACGGATTGATTATTTATATATTATATGTGAATAATAGAAACTTATACGGAATACATTAAAAGGATTTAATGATGAATAAAATATTATTGTCATCGGTGCTAATTTCATCTCTGCTTAGCGCCTCTACCTATGCTGAATACTCAGTAATGACACCACAATTTTTACCTAAACAATGGTCTATAGGTGCAGGTTTTCAAAACTTGACTGTCACTAACGATATTCAAGATTTAGATTTTACTGGTCATTTAGTTACTGCTCAATATGCTTTTAGCAATCGCGTCGCCGTTAAAACATCCTATCAATTATTAGATTTTGACGATAATTCTGATGTATCTTCACAAAATATAGATATTGCAGCTTACTATGGAAGAGGTTTCCTATCTAATGACAAGTTAAAGTTATATGCTGGTATTGGGTATTTTGCTGATTCATGGGCTAGTGACAATACAGCAGATGACGTTGAATTTTCTGGATTCCTTATCGGTGGCGGTCTTGGTTATAATTGGGAGAGGATGGCGCTTGATTTCATTATCAATGCACGACAAGCTTCAGATTATGGTGAATATATTGAAAGTTCTGGAGGTTCGGGAACTGTCGTTGCAGTCGGTGGATCTTTATCGCTTTCTGTTAGGTTTTAATCATACATAAAATAGCTGATATAAAAAAACCCAGCACAAGGCTGGGTTCTTAATTTTGATAGCTGTGTTAGGTCAGATTAAAAAATCTTCGCTACAACACCCGCACCTACAGTACGGCCACCTTCACGGATTGCGAAGCGTAAACCTTCGTCCATCGCGATTGGTGCAATTAGCTCAACAACAAACTTTAAGTTGTCGCCTGGCATTACCATCTCTACGCCTTCAGGAAGCTCTACAGCACCTGTTACGTCAGTTGTACGGAAGTAGAACTGTGGACGATAGCCTTTGAAGAATGGAGTATGACGGCCACCTTCATCTTTGCTTAGTACGTATACTTCTGCTTCGAATTTAGTATGTGGGTTGATTGAACCTGGCTTCGCTAATACTTGACCACGTTCTACGTCTTCACGCTTAGTACCACGTAAAAGAACACCAACGTTCTCACCTGCACGACCTTCGTCAAGCAACTTACGGAACATTTCAACACCAGTACAAGTCGTCTTAACTGTATCTTGATGTGG
>NZ_DS989814.1:40264-190359 GCF_000155775.1 Glaciecola sp. HTCC2999 | reverse complement strand
ATGGTGCGACGAATCGATAGTCACACGATCATCTTTTTTCGCTTTACGCTTGCCTTCTTTCCAATCAGCATGTTGTTTTTGTAACGTGACCATCATTTCTTTTAGGTCTTTGTCTTTAATTTCAACAACAGGTGTTTCAACTGATAATTGATCTAACTCTTTTAGTTCAACTTCTGGATATACTTCGAAAACGGCAGTGAATTCTAGATCTTCACCAGCAACATCTTTCGTTAAATCGAATGATGGCATGCCAGCAGGTGTAATTTTTTCTTGGATAATGGCTTCATAGAAATGACGCTGCATTAAATCACCGGCTACTTCTTGACGAACGGATGCGCCAAAACGTTTTTGTAATACTTTCACTGGCACTTTACCAGGACGGAAACCGTTGATACGTTGTGTTTTTGCTAATTGTTGTAAACGTGCTTTAACTGCATCATCTACAGAAGCTGCAGGAACGGCTACCGTAACACGGCGCTCTAAACCTTGAGTCGTTTCGACTGAAACTTGCATTATTCTACCTCAACTGTGCGCATCATGCGCGGTTAAATCGAGCTGTTCTGTATATAAATATTTATATACCAGAGCCCAGACCCATTATAAAAGACGGCGTATTATACAGTTATGTAAAGATTTAGTACAGAGGTAATATTAGATGAATTTAAGATGGTCGGTGAGATAGGATTCGAACCTACGACCCCTTGGACCCAAACCAAGTGCGCTACCAAGCTGCGCCACTCACCGATCTTAAAGTTTTATTAGATAGGACTCTAATAAATGGTGCGGAAGGAGAGACTTGAACTCTCACGCCGTGAAGCACTGGAACCTAAATCCAGCGTGTCTACCAATTCCACCACTCCCGCATTGCCCGAGAGAAAAGTTTCTCTGGTTAACTTGACCAACAGCGAAATGGGGTGGACGATGGGGTTCGAACCCACGACCGCCGGAATCACAATCCGGAGCTCTACCAACTGAGCTACGCCCACCATTGTTATTCGCCGTTGAAAGCGGTGCGCATATTAAGTTGATAGGCATCAAGTGTCAAGATTTAATTATCAAAATTCTAGATAAAATTAAGAATTAATCGTCATGTATTTATCTATTCGCTATGCGCTGTAATCCATGGGCATTAATTTGATAGTGGTGTTCGGCATTTTTTATTGTTTCTTGACGATGAGCAATCTGGATTTGTGTCATACCTAAGTGTTTAATTTGACTGATAATCGCTTGTTCAGTTTCTTTATCCAAAGCACTTTTCGCTTCATCTAAATATAGAATATGAGGGCGCTGATAAAGTGCTCGAGCGAGTAAGATACGTTGAATTTGTCCACCAGATAATTGCGCCCCGAGTTCGCCTATAAGAGTATTTATTCCCATAGGTAATCGATTAACCATGTCAAGTAATTGGCATTGTTCTAATATCCTCAGTAACTCTTTATGCTTAGGTTCTTCATCAAACAAGGTGATATTTTCTTCAATGGTCCCTGCTAGCAATAAATCATCTTGCATCACTGTAGCGATTTGGCTTCGATAAGCCACTAGACCAAGTTGAGTAATATCGACACCGTTGTATCTAACACATCCACTTGTTGGTGCAATTAGACCTAACATTATCTTTAACAAGGTGGTCTTCCCACCACCAGAAGGGCCTGAAATCACGACTTTTTCACCGGCATTAATAGTCAGGTTAATCTGATTCAATATAAGATCCTCAGAGCCTGGATAATGAAATGAGACGTTATCCAACACCAACTCGCCTGAGGTATCTGCTCTCGAGTCATTATTATCTTTAGCAAGGAAAGTCTGATTTAATCGGTGATAAGGCAAAGCCCTTTGGGCCGTTAAATTAGGTTGAATCGGCGTATCAATAATGTCACCTAATCGTTCTAAATGCATTCGCAGCATTTTAAAGGCAATACCTTGCTCGACTAAATTAGCGATACGTTGGGTAAACATTGTTTTGTAGGCAATAAAAGCAATCATCATCCCGATAGAAAGGCTTTGATCCATCACCATGATTGTTGCCACCATAATAACCATGATGTTTTCAAAACCAAAAATGAGTTTGTTGATTGTTTCAAATCCGATATTCCAACGGCTTAATTCAATACCTGCATTGACGGCATTCACATAATCATTTGCCCATAACTGTTTTCGTCTAGCGGTTTGATTAAACAAGGTGATCGTTTGGTGTGCACGTAAACTTTCAAAAAAAAGCGTATCCGCTTTGGCATTGTATTCAAGTTGACATAAAGTGGCTTGACGAAGTGGTTGAAAAAACACCCATCGCAGGATCCCATATAACAACATAAAACCAACAACAATCAACGTTAACGTCCAACCATAAAGTAACATTACACCAACAACACTGAGCACCATGATCCCGTCCACTATTGTTTCGGTAATACCAGCACTGATGCGCTCATTAATAGCATTAACAGAGCCAAATCGAGACGCAATATCACCTAAATGCCTATTTACAAAGTACTCATGTGGCAGTTTTAACAAATGACTCATCACATTATCACTCAAGCTCACGGCTAAAAATGATGTAAATCGCGTAATAATCCAGCTTCTAAGGACATTGACCATTGTGGTAAATATCAATACCCCACTAAAACCAAATGCCAATGTGAACAGCATACTTTTATCAAAAGTCAGTAACACTTCATCCATGATCCATTGTAGGTAATACGGTGTTGATAATGACAACAATTGCAGGGTGATACTTAGCATACCTATTTGCCATAAAGCAGAACTAAAGCCATTAGACCCAGCCCACAAATCCCTTAAGTGAATATCTGTATCCGTTTTATTCGGGGTAAATGATAGCGTTGGCTCGATGCTTAACGCGACCCCTGTGAAATGCTTAGAAAGTTGAGCTAATGAGAACACCTTTGAACCGGAGGCGGGATCATGAATATGAAATGTCTGTTTTTTAATTTTTGTTAAGACGACGAAATGCTGAAGATCCCAGTGTAAAATACAAGGTAGTGTTAGTGATTCTAACTCATCAATTTCGCATTGAAATGCACGCGCAGTTAGCTCATTCAACTCAGCCAATTGGCTCAGCTGAAGCAAATTCATACCCTGCAAACTATAGTTATTTTGCACACATTGTTGACGTATTTTCGACATACTTAGCATATTGCCATAATGACCACTAATCATAGCGATGCATGCAGGACCACATTCTGATGTTTGTTGCTGTAGGATCAGTGGTGTCGATGATGGCCAATTAAATGACAGTTGACTGAACATACTTTACCCCCTATCAGCGAAAGTACGATTCAATTTAAGCCACATTTTTTGCCATAACGGGTACTGCTCAATGACAATCAATGCGGTGAATTCCATACCGCTCGTTAAGATAATTTCTTGAGCACTTTTGTTAGTCTGCCACACTTCAGGGATCGCTACTTGAGCATGTATTCCATTCGGCTGTGTTTGGAATGATGGTTTATCAATACTTGTTATGGTGCTTTGCAATTGCCCGTAAATTCTATGAGGGTAGGACTTCATTTGTAAGTGAACTAACTGATGTATATTGATATCAGCCGTTGCAACACTCGGGATCACTAGGCGCCCCACTAACTCTCCGTGTTCGGGCACTATTACTGCTAACTTTTGTTGATTAAATATGGTCGCGCCTTCGTTCAACACAAGTTGTGTGATAACGCCGTCTTTAGGTGCCGTAATCATAGTTGAAGTTTGAAATTTTAAGGCTTGAAGTTTTGTACTGTTTTCAACTAAATGCCCTTCTATATTAGCGAGTTTTTCGTCCCTTTTACTCACTAAATCGACTAATTGTTGTTTGAATAGTGCTAGTTGAGAGCCTCGCTCTATGAGCGATTGCTCAATCTGTAATATTCGGCTTTTAATCCCTCTGAATTCTACTTGGTGCTGTTCCACCTGGTGATGACTAACAATGCCTTTATTCAATAACAATATCATGCGCTGACCTTGCGCCTGTTGAGCGAGATGATCAGCATTCAGTAACACCAGCTGCTCGTTTAAGTTATTAATCACACGTCGAGTATTGTCGGCTGATTGTTTAAGGTATTTTTTCTCTGCAATAAAAGTCACATCAATATTTTTTTGTTTGTTTAACAAATGTGTTTGAATCGTATTGTATTGAGTCTGTTGTAACTGAATATCTGCGGGAGTAAAACCTGACGTAGGCTGCATATTGACAGTAAATAATGCCTGTCCTTTCACTACTGTTTGATTAGAAGTGACATGAATATCAGTTATTATACCTTGGTATGGACTCACTATCGAAAACTCACCTTGCGTATAGTGTGTAACACCTTGTATTGCTTTTGTCTGTTCATATTGACGCGTTAATACCCATGTCGTTAACAGTACAAACACCCCACAAGATAACCATACTAAGCAAGTTAAATGACGACTTGGTGGAATCAAATGGTTACCAATCACGACACGTTTGCGTGCATCGACTGCTGCCTGTCTAAATAATCCCATAATGATACGCCTCAAATTAAACTGAATTACGATGAGGTATATCTGTATATTAGGTATTTAGCGAGTAAACCTAGTCGATAGGCAAGGTTAAACAGTTCTTCATCCTGCCGAAAAAGCATATAATTAATCGAAATTCGTTCACTAAATTAAATCTAGGTCTGAAAATAAATGGCGAGGACGGCAGGATTACCTCGGGCTTCCTGCCCTCGTCCCTTTGGGATGTGCTACACACAGTTCAACATGCTCCAGGCATGTTGTCGACCTGCTTCGCAGATTCTTCATCCTGCCGAAAAAGCATATAATTAATCGAAATTCGTTCACTGAATTAAATCTAGGTGTGAAAATAAATGGCGAGGACGGCAGGATTACCTCGGGCTTCCTGCCCTCGTCCCTTTGGGATGTGCTACACACAGTTCAACATGCTCCAGGCATGTTGTCGACCTGCTTCGCAGATTCTTCATCCTGCCGAAAAAGCATATAATTAATCGAAATTCGTTCACTGAATTAAATCTAGGTGTGAAAATAAATGGCGAGGACGGCAGGATTCGAACCTGCGACCGTCTGCTTAGAAGGCAGATGCTCTATCCAGCTGAGCTACGCCCTCGCAATGGGCATATAATGGATATGCTGGGAAATAATGGTCGGTGAGATAGGATTCGAACCTACGACCCCTTGGACCCAAACCAAGTGCGCTACCAAGCTGCGCCACTCACCGACTAAGGTGGCGCATATTACCGATTTGACTGTTTGAGGTCAATTTATTTTTTGGCAATTTTTCTCACATGTGAAACAATGTACCATATTCATCTTTTATTCAATCAAGGTTTTTCATGCAAGCTCACCTCATTGATGGCAAGGTCATCGCAAAGAATGTTCGTCAAGATGTCGCTGAATACGTCACTGGCGCAGTCGCCGCTAAAAAACGCGCACCAGGATTAGCGGTAGTATTAGTTGGCTGCGATCCTGCTTCTCAAGTTTATGTGAATAACAAACGTAAAGCGTGTGATGAAGTGGGTTTTGTATCAAAAAGCTACGATTTACCTGCTACAACTGAACAAGATGAACTTTTATCACTCATCGATACCTTAAACGCTGATGAGACTATTGACGGGATTTTAGTTCAGTTACCCTTACCTGCTGGGTTAAATGCTGAATTGATTTTAGAGCGTATTGATCCACACAAAGATGTCGATGGATTCCATCCATATAATATTGGGCGTCTTGCTCAGCGTATTCCTGCTATCCGTCCATGTACGCCAAAAGGTATCATGACGATGATTGAGTCGACCAAACGCAATATTAAAGGACTTGATGCAGTGATAGTTGGCGCATCTAACATTGTCGGCCGACCGATGGGACTCGAATTATTACTTGCTGGGTGCACTGTCACTACCTGTCACAAATTTACTCAAGATTTGAAAAGCCATGTTCAGCGTGCTGACTTACTCGTCGTCGCGGTGGGTAAGGCAAACTTTATCCCTGGTGAATGGATTAAGAAAAATGCGATTGTAATTGATGTTGGCATTAACCGTTTAGAAGATGGCTCGTTAGTTGGTGATGTTGAATTTGATAAGGCCGCTGAAAATGCAGGTTGGATTACGCCAGTGCCTGGCGGTGTAGGGCCAATGACAGTGGCGAGTTTAATCGAGAACACTTTGGAAGCTTACGTCAAGGCTCATTCTTAAGTGGCAGATCCTCAGGTAAAGTTGCAAATTATCGAGTCAATCAAACATTGGCTCGAAGCGATTGTGATTGGACAGCAATTTTGTCCTTTCGCGCAAAAGCCCTTCATCCAAGAAACCATTGCTTATCATGTCAATGACTCTAAAGACTGGGCACAGATTCAAAAGGACTTTACCGCACAACTACATCACCTTAATGACAATCAAGATATCGAAACCACATTATTTATTTTAGATTGGCAAGCGCTTGATTTTTATGATTATCTCGATGGCTTGATGTTATTGCAACAGACCTTAGAGAATGAAGGATTTGAAGGTGTATTTCAAATTGCGAGCTTTCATCCTGACTATCAATTTGAAGGAGAAAAAGCCTCCTCTCCCAGTCATTTTACGAATCGTGCACCCTTGCCTATTTACCATATTTTACGTGAAGACAGTCTGACACAAATTCTAGATAATATGCCTAATGCGCATACTATACCTGAAGATAATATTGCCCGTACACACGAACTGGGCACTCAGTACTTCACCGATATACTCAAACAGGCACACGCTAAGTTACCTCGGTAACTTCTTCCTATGAGTAATCAATCAGCTGCCAACCAATTATCCATTGAATGTCATCCCATTGGTGAGATGATAACTCCTTTTACACAAAAGTTTGGGATCCCCAGACAGTCATCAGGTTTAACAGCTATTCCAGGTTATATTAAGATGTTTCCTCCGTATGATGATATTAATGGTTTTAGGGGAATTGATGACTTCTCACACTTGTGGATTATGTTTCAATTTAATCAGAGTATTGGCACGACACACACCTATTCTCCACTCGTTCGTCCTCCACGTTTAGGTGGAAATGAAAAAATCGGTGTATTTGCGTCACGCAGTAGCTTTCGACCGAATAACATAGGTCTATCCAAAGTCAAATATTCACACATTGAGCGGGTTGATGGCGAAACTCGCTTACATATTTTAGGTGTAGATTGCTTAAGTGGCACTCCGATCTTAGATATCAAGCCTTATGTAACTTATGCTGATAATGAGCCTGATGCACAAAGTGGGTTTGCAGATAACGCACCCGTTCCCACATTAATAGTCATATTCGCTGAAGATGTGTTAACTCAGTTAGACACCTGTAACCTGCCTGAGACGCACACCAAGTCCTCATTATTGGCACTCATTGAACAAGTCATCGCCTTTGATCCTCGCCCTGCTTATCATCAAAAACCTGATTACCAAGCACAAAATCCAAATAAAACCTATCACATCCGGCTCTTTTACCTAGATATTGAGTTCATTATCGAAAATAATAAACAAGCTCATATTATCAACATTCAGGCATAAAAACCGGAAGCATAGGGCTTTAGTCCTGATGATCTTGTGCTAGAATACGCCCACAAATTTTGAGGAAATCATTGCCATGCGCACAAGCCAATATTTATTATCTACGCAAAAAGAAACCCCAGCAGACGCAGAAGTCGTCTCACATCAATTGATGTTACGCTCTGGAATGGTCAGAAAAGTCGCATCAGGCTTGTATAATTATTTACCAACAGGCTTACGCGTACTAAATAAGGTAGCGAACATTGTGCGCGAGGAGATGAATAAAGCAGGTGCAATTGAAATCCAAATGCCTGTAGTACAACCGGCTGATCTTTGGGAAGAATCAGGACGCTGGGAAGAATATGGTCCTGAATTATTGCGTATAAAAGACCGTCATCAACGTGACTTTGTGCTCGGCCCAACACACGAAGAAGTGGTTACAGCACTAGTTCGTAATGAAGTATCTAGCTATAAACAGCTCCCATTGAATTTATACCAGATTCAAACTAAATTTCGTGATGAAGTGCGTCCTCGTTTTGGGATCATGCGTGGTCGTGAATTTTTGATGAAAGATGCTTATTCATTTCATTTGAGCCAAGATTGCTTACAAACCACGTACGATAAAATGTTCCAAGCATACTGTAATGTGTTTGAACGTATTGGCTTAGAGTATCGTCCGGTCATTGCTGATAATGGCTCAATTGGTGGCAGTGGTTCACATGAATTTCATGTATTAGCAGATTCAGGTGAAGATGATATTGCCTTTTCAAATGGCTCTGATTACGCTGCAAATGTAGAAATGGCAGAGGCACTTGCTCCAGAGTCTCAAGGAAATGGCTCACAAGACTTAACCAAAGTCGCTACTCCAAACGCCAAAACAATTTCTGAAGTCAGTGCATTATTAGGCTTACCCGAAGACACTTCTGTCAAAACGTTGATCGTTTTAGGCACGCCAGCAGAGGATGGTTCTCAAGGTTTAGTCGCATTAGTATTACGAGGTGACCACGACCTCAATGAATTGAAAGCTGAAAAACATCCTCTGATCGCAAGTCCTTTTGCCATGGCCGATGAAGAGGCAATTAAAGCGGCTATTGGTTGTGGTGTTGGTTCAATTGGTCCTGTAGGTCTTGAATTACCAATTATTGTTGATCGCAGTGCTGCAGCATTAGCTGATTTTGTCTGTGGCGCAAATACTGATGATGTGCACTATACCGGCGCTAACTGGTCGCGTGATGTACCTGAATACGAAGTATTCGATTTACGTAATATCCAAGCTGGCGACCCTTCACCATGTGGCCAAGGCACTATTGAAATTAAACGTGGGATTGAAGTTGGTCATATTTTCCAATTGGGCAACAAGTATTCTCAAGCCATGAACTGTGGTGTCTTAACTGAAACGGGTAAGCATGAAACATTGACCATGGGTTGTTATGGTATCGGAGTGTCTCGTATTATGGCAGCTGCAATTGAGCAAAATCATGATAAATACGGGATCAAGTGGCCTGATGCGATTGCACCATTTACTATCGCGATCATTCCGATGAATATGCACAAATCCCACCGCATCAAAGAAGTAGCTGAAAAGCTCTATGAAGAGTGTCTTGCACTGGGTGTAGAAGTCCTGTTTGATGACCGTAAAGAACGTCCAGGTGTGATGTTTAATGATATGGAATTGATTGGTGTGCCACATAGCATTGTTATCGGTGAACGTAACCTAGATAACCAAGAAGTGGAATATAAAAACCGTCGAACGGGTGAAAAGAAAATGCTTAATATCGCCGATTTAAGTGAGTTTATTGGTAATTTATAAACTACACTTGTGCAGTATTCAACACATTACATTGATTAATCAAGGATGGTCACATGTTAATAAGTACGAATGTTAATACTGCACCCTTACTACCTCGAATAAGTGTAGGGAGTGTGATATTTGTTGCATTGACATTTTGTTCGATGTTGCACGCATCTGACAGCGAAACCAAAGAAGAAAAAGCCCCTAGCACGCTTTCCCTCGAAGCGCGTATACTGAAAGCTCAGCAAACACTTGATGAGCTCAATCAAGCGCTAAAAGAGAATCAACAAAGAAAAGAATCAAAATCTATTCTTGATAAACGGATCATCGCAGATCAACAAATCAATGCCAATCCGTATAGTCTTGCTCAGCATCACGTGAATTATTTGCTCCCCTTTTCCTATGCATCTAATCCAAATCCAATTGCTCAACCTGATTTAAATACAGAGAATGTGGATAATATAGAAGCTGTATTTCAAATTAGTACCAAGATCCCTATTTATGTTGACACCGATGATGCTTTACAAACGTTATCGGGTTTATATTTTGGGTTTACCGCACGCTCTTTTTGGCAAGTATTTAATGACAAGGTATCGAAACCTTTTCGTGAAACAAACTATGAACCTGAAATATTCTATCGTTGGCAAGCCGACTTAAGCTTTTTTGATACGCGATTTAACGCGCTACAAATGGGGTTAAATCATCAATCCAATGGAGAAAGTGGATTACGCTCACGTAGCTGGAACAGAGTGATATTCAGTGCTTTATTCAGTGATGTAAATTCTGCTTATTACATTCGTACTTGGTGGCGTATACCAGAAGATGAAAAGTTAACCATTAATGATCCCACCGGCGATGATAACCCGGATATCAATGACTATATTGGCCGTGTAGAATTAGGTTATGCCTTTCAAATCGGAGAAATAGAAGTCTTTACCCGCTTACGCAACAATCTAAAAAGCACGGATAACCGAGGAAGTGTCCAGTTCAATATGACCTATCCACTGAGCCAACGTTATGATGTGTTATTACAGTATTTTAATGGCTACGGTGATTCACTCATTGATTATAATAATCACCAATCTCGAGTGAGTTTAGGTGTGCAGTTACGATTTTTGTAGGCAACACCACATAAATTATCGGCATAAAAAAACGCTATTATCGAAATTCAATAATAGCGTTTTTACTTATTTAATCACTATTCCCACTCAATCGTTGCAGGTGGTTTACCTGATATATCGTATACCACTCGGCTAATACCATCGATTTCGTTGATAATTCGATTTGATACTTTACCTAAGAAATCATACGGTAAATGCGCCCAGTGTGCCGTCATGAAATCAATCGTTTCAACAGCACGAAGCGACACCACCCAATCGTATTTACGCGCATCACCCATGACGCCTACAGAGCGTACTGGTAAGAATACCGTAAAGGCCTGAGAGACTTTATGATACAAATCGGCTGCATGTAATTCTTCGATAAAGATCGCATCTGCTCGGCGCAATAAATCACAATATTCTTTTTTGATTTCACCTAAAACACGTACTCCTAAACCTGGTCCAGGGAAAGGGTGACGGTATAGCATGTCATACGGTAAACCTAGCTCAAGACCGATCTTGCGCACTTCATCTTTAAATAGCTCACGTAATGGCTCAACTAGGCCCATTTCCATGTCTTCTGGCAAGCCACCAACATTATGGTGAGATTTAATCACGTGTGCTTTACCCGTTGCTGAACCTGCCGATTCAATTACATCAGGATAAATAGTGCCTTGGGCAAGCCATTTTGCATTTTCTAATTTACGAGATTCTTCATCAAACACATTTACAAATTCATGTCCGATGATTTTACGCTTCGCTTCAGGATCAGACTCATCTGCTAACGCGGCTAGGAAGCGATCTTCTGCGTCTACTTTAATAATATTTAAACCAAAGTGATCACCAAACATGTCCATGACTTGTTGGCCTTCGTTTAAACGTAACAAACCATTATCTACAAACACACACGTCAATTTTGGACCAATGGCGCGGTGAATCAACATTGCTACAACAGATGAATCAACACCACCTGACAATCCAAGAATGACCTCATCATCACCGACTTTTTCTTTGATACGGGCAATGGCATCTTCGATAATCGCATCCGGTGTCCATAGCTTCTCTAAGCCACAAATATTCAATGCAAAATGAGATAATAAACGCTCACCTTGACGAGTGTGGGTTACTTCTGGATGGAACTGCACCCCATAAAAACGTTTTTCTTCATTCGCCATTGCTGCAAACGGACAACTCTCGGTTTGTGCCACTTTCACAAAACCAGGCGGGATTGCAGAGACTTTATCACCATGGCTCATCCACACATCGAGCAAGGCATTGCCTGAATCACTAATATGATCTTCGATGTTAGCAAGTAATGGGTTAGCTTCAACGACTTCAACCTGAGCATAACCAAATTCACGTAAATCAGAACCTTGAACCGCACCGCCTAATTGCTGTGCCATGGTTTGCATACCATAACAGATACCTAATACCGGCACACCAGCATTAAATACATATTGTGGTGCTCGCGGAGAACCGGCTTCAGTCACCGACTCAGGACCTCCAGATAAGATAATACCATCAGGACAGAAATCACGGATTTGTTGTTCTGTGACATCCCAAGCCCATAGTTCACAATAGACACCGATTTCACGGATACGACGAGCAATTAACTGCGTGTATTGTGAACCAAAATCTAAAATTAGGATTTTTTGAGAATGAATGTTTGCTGTCATGGCATGGTCTCTTTGTAAAAACACAACAGGCTAGCGTTATAGGCTAGCCTGATAAATTAAGAATAAAACGTAGTTTAGCCTAAACGGTAGTTTGGCGCTTCCTTCGTGATGCTAACATCATGGACATGGGATTCGCCCATACCAGCGGCTGTCACCTTCACAAATTGTGGTTTAGTGTTGAGCTCATTGATGGTCTCACAGCCTGTAAGTCCCATCGCAGAACGTAAACCGCCCATTTGTTGGTGAATGATGTTATTGATAGGTCCTTTGTACGCCACACGTCCTTCAATACCTTCTGGAACGAGTTTTTCTGCGTTTTTGCTATCTTGGAAATAACGATCCGATGAACCGTTACTTTGATCCATGGCACCTAATGATCCCATACCACGATAAGACTTATAGTAGCGACCTTGATATAATTCGACTTCACCAGGTGCTTCTTCAGTACCGGCTAGCATAGAACCTACCATGACGCAGCTTGCGCCTGCTACTAATGCTTTAACAATATCACCAGAGAAGCGAATGCCACCATCAGCAATGACTGGAATATCAGTCCCCGCTAAAGCATCTACAGCATCAGAAATAGCGGTAATTTGCGGCACACCACAACCCGTCACAATCCGAGTAGTACAAATAGAACCAGGGCCTATACCTACTTTTACGGCATCAACACCTGCATCAGCAAGTGCTTTAGCACCCGCACCAGTAGCGACATTACCAGCAATAAGTTGGACATCAGGATAATCAGCACGGACTTTAGCGACACGATCAATGACACCTTGAGAGTGACCATGCGACGTATCGATTAGCAATACATCAACACCTGCGTCGATTAAACCAGCGATACGTTCATCTGTACCAGGACCGACACTGACTGCAGCACCGACGCGTAGGCGACCTAACTCATCTTTACATGCGTTAGGCTTATTTTCCGCTTTTTGGAAATCTTTAACCGTGATCAAACCATGTAATTTAAAGTCATTATCGACAACTAGAATTTTTTCAATGCGATGTTCATGCATTAATTCTAGCACCACCTCAGAAGACTCACCTGATTTAACCGTCACTAGACGATCTTTAGGTGTCATGACCGTTTCAATAGAGGCATTAAGATGCGTTTCAAAACGTAAATCACGCCCAGTGACGATGCCAATAAGATTATTTTCTTCATCGGTCACAGGGAAACCCGAATAGCCTAGGCGCTGGCTTAACTCGTTTACTTGACCTATAGTGGCATTAGAACGAACAGTTACCGGGTCAGAAACGACACCGGATTCGTACTTTTTCACTTGGCGTACGTGTTCTGCTTGCTGCTCTGGAGACATGTTTTTATGAATAAAACCAATGCCGCCTTCTTGAGCGAGCGCGATGGCTAAACGTGCTTCTGATACCGTATCCATAGCGGCA
This sequence comes from Glaciecola sp. HTCC2999, assembly GCF_000155775.1. Lineage (GTDB taxonomy): Bacteria > Pseudomonadota > Gammaproteobacteria > Enterobacterales > Alteromonadaceae > Opacimonas. Next base: position 176,894 of record NZ_DS989814.1, on the reverse strand, counting down.
GAAATAAGTGGAATGTTCAAATTCACTTTGCGCGTTAGACGCGTATTTAGCTTTGCAGTATGAGGGAGCACTTGTGAGTGTCCAGGAACGATGAGAACATCGTCAAATGTGAGTGCTTCTTGAGCAATTCTTAGCATGCAAATAACCTTCTGTATCAGGGTGTTAACTGCGGTATAATTATAATGATCTTTAGGTTTAAGGTAAACATATTTTACGTAAAAGGGCTTTTTCTTTCATGTACACATCTACTTCCACACAACGTAACATCCTAAGTGTTGCAAAATTGAACAAAATGGTCGGCTCTTTGCTCAAAACTCACGTTGGCCAAGTGTGGATCAGCGCGGAAATATCTAATTTTGTCGCCGCAGCTTCAGGCCATTGGTATTTCACTCTCAAAGATCGCGATGCCCAAGTGAAAGCCGCTATGTTCAAAGGCGCAAATGGCCGGATCGCACAACGCCCTAAAGAAGGTGATAGCGTTCTGGTTAGAGCGAATGTTGGTTTATATGAACCGCGAGGGGATTATCAAATCATTGTTGAACACTTAGAGTTTGATGGTGCCGGATTACTCAAACAACAATACGAACAGCTTAAAAATGCACTCCAAGCTGAAGGCTTATTTGCGACTCAAACAAAACAAGCTATCCCTCAAGATATTAAGACCGTTGGGATTATTACTTCTGCCACCGGCGCCGCCTTACATGACATTACGACAGTATTGAAACGTCGTAATCCAATGATCAATGTCATTGTATATCCCACTCAGGTTCAAGGTGCTGCAGCTGCTGCTCAAATCGTCAATGCTATTTTTATTGCCAATCGTCGTCGTGAAGTGGATGTACTCATAGTGGGTCGCGGTGGTGGTTCGCTCGAGGATTTATGGTGTTTTAATGAAGAAACGGTCGCTCGTGCAATATTTGGATCACATTTACCTATCGTTAGTGCTGTAGGTCACGAAGTGGATGTGACGATCGCTGATTTTGTCGCCGATTTGCGCGCTGCAACACCATCACAGGCTGCAGAGCTGGTCTCTTCTGATTTAGGCGATGTAATTTATACCATCGAACAATGGCGTCAGCGACTGACTCAAGCAATCTCAACGAAACTTAATGAATGTGATTACCAACAGCAATTACTCGGCAGTCGTTTACAACAAAACCACCCGCAACAACGACTTCAGCAGCAGGCCCAAGCAATAGATCACTTCACTATGCAATTGCAACATAACATGCAACGTCGTTTACAGGTGGCTCAACAACGTCAACAACACTTAGAAAATCGTCTACAGCACCTGTCACCTATTCATCTAGTCTCACAATCTCAACAGCACACACACACCCTTACTGAGCGTTTACGCCAAGCCATGGCGAATAGATTGACTCACCAACAACAGCGTTTTGCTAAAGTGACAGGGATTTTACATTCGGTCAGTCCACTGGCTACACTGTCTCGAGGTTATAGTATTAGTTTTGTGGATAATCACGTTGTGAATACGACAAGCACTATTAAAGAAGGTGATACGCTCACCACCCGCTTAACGGATGGTGAAGTGACGAGTAAAGTAGAACGTATTAGCGCCGTTAAATAACGGCGGCTAATTCAGCGCCTTGACGAATAGCTCGCTTCGCATCAAGTTCTGCAGCTACATCAGCTCCACCAATGACATGCACAGTTAACCCCGCATCCAGCAGCGCACCTTCTAATTCGCGTAATGGCTCTTGACCAGCACAGACGATCACATGATCAACCTCTAATACTTTATATTCATCCCCGACCATAATATGTAAACCATCATCATCAATTTTTTCATAGCTTACACCATTCATCATGTTGACTTTGTGATGTACCAGTGACGTTCGATGGATCCAACCTGTCGTTTTTCCTAAGCCCTTTCCGACTTTAGTCGTTTTACGTTGGAGTAAATATACCTCTCGTTCGACTGCTACTGGTGCTTTTTCTACTATAGCCCCAGCGGTGGCAAACGTTTTATCAATGCCCCAATGACTTAACCATTTATCGATATCCGTTGTTAGACTTTCTTGTTCCACTAAGTATTCGGAGACATCAAAACCAATACCACCAGCACCTATGACGGCAACTTTTTGTCCGACAGGCTCATGGTCACGTAAAACCTGTAAATAGCTTTTCACTTTGGGGTGGTCGGCTCCTGGTATGTTCAAAACACGCGGCTTAATTCCTGTTGCCATGATCACTTCGCTAAATTCTTGACCAGCCAATGATGCCGCAGTGACTTGCGTGTTAAGATGTAAATGCACGCCCGTGAGTTCGATTTGTTTTGCATAATAGCGTAACGTTTCGTAAAACTCTTCTTTACCAGGTACTTGTTTAGCGTAATTAAATTGACCTCCAATTTCACTTGCCTGGTCAAATAAATGCACCTCATGACCTCGCCCTGCCGCATATGTCGCAAACGCCAACCCTGCAGGTCCAGCACCCACAACAGCCAACTTTTTAGCCTTGCCAACTGTTTTGAAAATAAGTTCAGTTTCATAACATGCTTGCGGATTGACTAAACAACTCGCGCGCTTTTGTTCAAATGCATGATCTAAACAAGCTTGATTACAGGCGATACAGGTATTGATTTGATCTGATGCATTGCGCATCGCTTTCGCTACAAAATCAGGATCAGCTAAGAAAGGTCGCGCCATAGAGACCATATCTGCATGACCTTGCGCTAATACCGATTCAGCTACTTCTGGCGTATTGATTCGATTGGTGGTGATCAATGGTACATTTACATGTTCTTTCATACGCTGAGTAATCCACGTAAACGCCGCACGTGGTACTGATGTTGCAATCGTGGGCACACGGGCCTCATGCCAGCCTATTCCAGTGTTAATTAACGTCGCCCCTGCCGCTTCAATGGCTTTAGCTAAATATACAACTTCTTCCCAAGGGGCACCGCCTTCAACTAAATCCAACATCGATAATCGATAAATAATAATGAAATCAGAGCCTACCGCTAATCGGGTCTGTTTCACTGTTTCGACAGCCAGACGCGCTCGATTCTCTAGTGAGCCACCAAATTCATCATCTCGAAAATTTGTACGTTCACAAAAGAATTGGTTAATTAAATATCCTTCAGAGCCCATGATTTCAACACCATCATAACCTGCGCTTTGGGCATATTGGGCACATTTAGCATAATCATTAATCGTGTTATAGACCTTACGAGTTGATAACGCTTTAGGCTTAAATGGTGTAATAGGAGACTTCACGGCAGACGCTGATACTGCAAGTGGATGATAGCCGTAGCGACCAGAGTGTAAAATTTGCATACAAATCTTACCCCCTTCAGCATGGACTGCATCGGTGATGACACGATGTTTTTTTGCATGCCTAGAACTGCTCATACGCCCAGCAAAGGGTGCAACCCAACCAGCAATATTTGGACTGATGCCGCCGGTGACAATCAGACCTACCCCTCCTCGAGCGCGCGCGGCATAAAATGCCGCCAACTTATCAAAACCACCTTTCTCTTCTTCAAGCCCAACATGCATTGAGCCCATAAGGACACGGTTTTTAAGTGTGGTAAAACCTAAATCTAATTCGGCTAACATATGTGGGTAGGGAGATATTTGTGCTGTAGGTGTATTCATGAAAAATCCATTCAGTTTTTAATAGAGTGTAGATAAACACCATCACTATGCGAAGTTTATTTCGTCAATAATCGCTTAACATTTGTATGAATACTTAAATATATAAATTTAAAAACAAGCTCAGTCTTTTATATTTTACTTAATATGATTTATATACTAAATTAGAATTGTACTATCAAATATTTAAAGGAATCATTTTGAAACTAACAATAAAATCATTATATTACATTGCATTACCCGCTTTCTTAATTTTAACTGGCTGCTCTGCAACAACTACTTCTAAGGTTATTGATACACCGAAGGTTAATAGTTATAACACAGTATATTCGGGCAATAAAAGTAAATTAGCTGTCGGAAAATTTGTTAATCGCTCGAGCTTTCAAAATGGCATTTTCTCATCTGGTAACGATCGTTTAGGCAATCAAGCTAAAACCTCTTTAATGAGCCACTTACAACAAACAAATCGTTTTACTGTGCTTGATAGAGACAATTTAGAAATTCTCCAATCCGAAGCTAACTTTTCAGGTTCAAAACAAAAATTTTCTGGAGCTCGATTTGTCATTACCGGGGATGTTACTGAGTTTGGACGCAAAAATATTGGCGACAAACAACTATTTGGTTTATTGGGCAAAGGTAAATCACAAATTGCCTATGCAAAAGTGACTATAAATGTCGTTGATGTGACTAACTCCGAATTAGTATTTTCTTCACAAGGTGCAGGTGAATATAGCTTATCCGAACGTGAAGTAGTCGGTTTTGGTAGTACGGCTGGTTATGATTCTACATTAAACGGTAAAGTACTTGATCTAGCATTACGCGAGGCAGTTAATAATTTAGTCAACGGCATTGAAAGTGGCGCTTGGAAACTTTAAGGAATATTTATGAAAATATTAGTTAGTCTATTAACGACCATCTTTATACTGTCAGGTTGTGGTGCTACTCAGAATCCTCCCTTATATTATTATGGCGCTTATCCATCATCTGTATATCAATTTCTAAAGGCCGATGAACTTAGCACTGCAGAACAGATTGAACAAATGAAACTTGTCATCGCTACCACTCAAGAAAATGGTCAAGCAGTCGCTCCTGGCGTTCATGCGCACTTAGCAATGTTATATTTTGAAAATGGTAATCCACTTGATGGAGAAGTCCATTTTACCAAAGAGAAAACATTATTCCCTGAGTCTGCTAATTTTATAGACTTCTTATTAAGCCAACATAAAGGATAATTATGAAATATTTCAATAATGTATTTATCAGTGTACTTTGCTTAATCCTGGTAGGTTGTGGTAGTACACCAGTCCTTTATGATTATACTGAATTCAGAAAATCTGATCCTTCTTCTATTTTGGTATTACCTCCTATAAATAACACAACGGAAGTAGTAGCTACTTACGGTGTCATGTCGCGTGTCATTGCTCCTATTTCTGAGGCAGGTTACTACCCATTACCAGTTGCTTTAGTTGAACAAACATTTAGGAACAATGGGTTAACGGTTCCTGAGGATATTCACGCATTACCAAAAGAGAAACTACAAGAGATATTTGGTGCTGATACCGCGCTCTATCTTAATATCCAAGAATACGGTACAAGTTATGTGATAATTTCTAGTGATACCGTAGTGACAATCTCAGCTCAGCTTATCGACCTTTCTACAGGGAATTTACTATGGGAAAAAACGGCTACAGCATCTAGTGCAGAAACGAGAAGTAACAGTAATAGTGGTGGTTTAATTGGCATGTTGGTAGTGGCAGCGATGAATCAAATTATTGAAACCGTGTCAGACCAAGGGTTCAAAATTGCAGGTATTACTGCGAGTCGATTGTTGTCTAAAAATAGTGTTAATGGACTACTACCGGGACCAAGATCTAGAGAGTATAAGCAACCAATTGTCGAAGGTCAGTAGTAAATATAAAGCATATAGCCTAACTAATATTAACATTAGTCAGGCTTTATGATTTGTTCAGATACTATTTTTTCTGATGAAATGACATCAAACGTTTGCGTTTGCGTTGCTGAGATATCGTCAACGAGTTCTTTTTACCTTCAAACGGATTAGCGCCTTCACGGAATTCAATCCTTATTGGTGTCCCCATCACTTTCAATGACTTACGATAATAATTCATTAAGTAACGCTTATAAGAATCAGGCAAATCATCCACTTGATTACCATGGATCACCACAACAGGCGGGTTATACCCACCGGCATGGGCATATTTCATTTTCACTCGACGCGAACGTACCAGTGGTGGATTATGGTCTTCTTGAGCCATCTCCATAATACGTGTCAGCATTGAAGTATTAATACGACGTGTCGCTGATTCATAAGCCTCTTGTACCGACTCAAATAAATGTCCAACGCCAGTGCCGTGTAATGCAGAAATAAAATGTAATCGAGCAAAATCGACAAAACCAAGACGGCGATCGAGTTCGCGTTTTATCTCATCTTTCACATGGGCTTGTAAACCATCCCATTTATTCACCGCTAGGACTAATGAACGACCAGCATTCAAAATAAAACCTAATAAGCTTAAATCTTGATCTGAAATCCCTTCTCGTGCATCAATGACTAATAGAACGACATTCGCCTCTTCAATGGCTTGCAAGGTTTTTACAATCGAAAACTTTTCAACTGCTTCATTAATTTTGCGGCGCTTACGTACGCCTGCAGTATCAATTAATATATATTCACGCTCATCCCGCTCCATTGGAATGAATATGCTATCACGGGTTGTACCGGGTTGGTCATAAACCACGACTCGTTCTTCACCTAAGATACGGTTAGTCAGAGTCGATTTACCAACATTAGGTTTACCAACGACGGCCAATTTAATAGGAAGATTCTGCAATCGTTCAAGTTGTTTTTCAGCATCCTCATCATCATCGTTGCGCTCTGGCTCAACGGCAATCATATCAGGGAAGTTTTCTGCTAAAGGAGATAAGGTCAAATCTAATAACTGCGCTACGCCACGGCCATGCGCGGCAGCAATTTGTTGGACGTTACCCATACCCAACGCATAAAAGTCTGCACTTTCACTATCACCATCAATGCCATCGACTTTATTTGCCACGACATAGACTGTTTTTTCTTGCTTACGAAGGTACTCAGCAATACCTTGGTCAGCTGCAGTCAGACCTGCTCGGGCATCAACCAAGAACAGAACGACATCAGCCTCATCAATCGCCAATAAGGATTGTTCGGCCATTGCTGCGTCAATGCCTGCTTCATCACCGGTGATCCCACCAGTATCAATGACAATGAATTGACGGTCTTCAACCTTAGCTTGACCATATTTACGATCACGAGTTAATCCAGGAAAATCTGCAACAAGTGCATCTCGGGTATTGGTTAAACGATTAAAAAGTGTCGATTTACCGACATTGGGACGGCCGACTAAAGCCAGAACGGGAAGCATGAGATTACCTTAAAATGTTACTTGCGTCAGATTACTCTGAACCTAACGCAAATAAAGTACCTTTTGCATTTTGCATATACAAAATATTATTTGCAACGACGCCTGGCGCAAAAAAGCGTTCATCCTTGTCGTTACCTAATGTTTTTCTTGAAACTAATGAACCATCGATGGGGTCAACTAAATGTACCACACCAAAGTTATCGCCAAAGGCTATGTATTTACCAAACATTACGCCAGAGGTTAAGTCTCGTCCTTTGAATGTTGATTGCGACCACATTTCCACACCGTTGCGCACATCTAACGCAAAAATATTGCCATTAATATCAGATACAACAAGACGATTTCCAGCCACGGTTAAATTACGATAACTAGCATACTCACGTTTCCACACCACTCTACCTGAACGCAATTCAACAGCTGTCAAAGCACCATTAAAAGAGACAATGTAAACATTAGCACCAACAATTAATGGTTGTGAATCCACATCAATAATACGCTCTAGCTCAGTCGCACCGGAAGGTGTTGTTACCGTCGCCTCCCATGCAACCAATCCAGAATCAGAGATATTAACTTGGAGTTTTCCCGCCGCAGTGCCGACCAAGACACCACCATTAGCGACTAGCGGTGATGATGTACCACGAAGCGATAATGGCGGCACATCAGATTCGTGCATCCAAACTTCTTCACCCGTTTCTATGCTGTAAGCAAATAGGCGTCCAGCCGTTGTGTTAACCACGACTAAACCATCACCTACTGATGGAGCTGCGATAATTTCTCCTGCTACGGTAATATCTTTTTCTATTGCACCAGAAGTTTGATTCAATCCAAGTAAGCGACCATCCTCAGTGCCTATCCAGATATGCTCTGCGCTGACAGTGATCCCGCCAGCTAATTTAGCCGAAACACCCGAAGAGAAAAAACTGCCTGCTTCATTAATGCGAGTTTGCCATAATTTTTCACCTGCACTGTCAAAAGCGACGACTAGCCCTTGGCGGTCGGCGGCAAACACATTGCCATTGGCCACTTGAGGTTGAAGACGAGAGAAATAATCACCCACGCCGTTTCCCACATCGTGTTGCCATTGCACTTGCATATCCACAACATTTTCAATAGGCGTTAAATTACGGATCTCAAGTACTTCTTCATCTTCAAACCAATCTATCACGGGTTGAGTAACACTCGCACATCCACCCAGTAAAGTGATTGACAATAATCCAGCTAATAACGATACGCGTGAGGTCAACTTCATAAATTAGTTTCCAGTTGCATCAGCGGCAGCATCAATCATCGCGCCGATATTATCTAAACGAATTTGTACCGAACGATCATCATTTGCAGCTAATGAAGCAGTATAAGCCGATTGAGCTTGGGCAAAGTCACCTTGAGCTACTAATATATCACCGCGCAACGCTTCTTTATCGGCAATAAATGCCTCATTAGTCACATTATTGAGACTGGTTAACGCTGCCGTATAATCTACAGTAGCAAATTGAACTCTGGCTAAGCGTAAGTTAGCTACGTTTAACAAAACAGCATCATTGGTTAATGTGGTTATATTTTGTAACTGACTAATAGCCGCTGGAAAATCTGCTTTTTCAACCGCTGCTTGTGCTGCGATGAAACCGGCAAGTGGGGCATAACCCGTCTCACCTTGCGCAGTGATAAAAGCAGTTGCTTCATCTAACGCAGCATCTTCTGATAATGAAGTGACCAATGTTTGATACTCTGTCGATGCTGTTTCCTTGGTCATTATTTGGGTATCAGTATAATAACGCCATCCCCATAACGCTCCAAGACCAAGCACTGCGCCAATAATAATTGCGCTGCCGTTGTCTTTCCAAAACTTTTTAATCGCTTCTACTTGTTGTTCTTCTGTTGCGAACTGTTCCATGGATTTTCCTACTTCAATACTCGTATCAATGGATACTTGATTTATGGGTTAAAAAAAGCATTAAGCGTTGAGCTTAATTGCGCTAATGCGACAGTCGTTTGGTCAGCATCACCGCCTAAATATTTGATTGTAACTTGCTGATCGGAAGCTTCAGTACCACCAATCAATAATGCAACTCGAGCTTGCGCACTATCGGCACGTTTTAGCTGTTTCTTCATATTGCCACCACCACAGTGCATTTGCACTCTTAAATCAGTAGTGTCTCGCAACATCTCTGCTGTGGTTTGCGCATATAATACCGCATCTTCACCTAAAGCGGTAACATAGACATCGACAGCAGCAGGGACATCATCGGTCAACCCTAACTCAGTCAACATCAACACTAAGCGCTCTAAACCTAACGCGAATCCGACTGCTGGGGCTGCTTTGCCCCCTAACTGCTCGACTAGACCGTCATATCGACCGCCAGCACAAATAGTCCCTTGGGCACCTAAGGTATCAGTGACCCATTCAAATACAGTCGCATTATAATAATCTAAACCGCGTACCAATTTAGGATTAACACGGTATGAGATACCTAATTGTGCTAATCGTTCACACAATTGTGAAAAATGCGCAGCACTTGCTTCATCTAGATGGTCTTGGAGCTTTGGCGCATCACTTAAGATCGCTTGCACTTCTGGATTTTTAGAATCTAATACCCGTAATGGATTAGTGTACATTCGACGTTGAGAGTCTTCATCTAGCTGTGCTTTATGCGCTTCTAAAAACTCAACTAACAACGTTTTATACTCCGCTCTTGCAGCATTTGAGCCTAAAGAATTAATCTCTAGGGTCACCTTATCTGCAATCCCTAATTTACGCCATAAACGTGCACTTAGGCTAATGACTTCGGCATCAATATCAGGGCCAGCTAAACCATAGGTTTCCACGCCAAATTGATGGAATTGACGGTATCGCCCTTTTTGCGGACGCTCATGACGGAACATCGGTCCCATATACCATAGGCGTTGTTGCTGGTTATAAATTAAGCCATGTTGGTTACCTGCACGCACCGCACTAGCCGTTCCTTCAGGGCGAAGGGTAAGCGAATCCCCATTGCGATCATCGAAGGTATACATCTCTTTTTCAACGATATCAGTCACTTCACCAATAGAGCGTTTAAATAACTCTGTGCTCTCGACAATCGGCATTCTAATTTCTTGATAACCATACTGAGCAACTGTAGAACGGAGTATGTTCTCAACGTACTGCCAAATACCAGATTGCTCTGGTAGACAATCATTCATGCCGCGTATTGCTTGGATCGTTTTTGCCACGTAAAAATGCTCGCTCGGTTATAATTAAAAATGAGATAAAATAAAGCCCCATATTATAGGGGCTTTATTCGCTTAGGTATAGTCTAGATAATCTTATGAATCGACTTCTTGTACTTTTATGCGTTGTTTTGGATCTAGTTGCGCTGCTTTAGCGCGAATTTTCTTTTCTAATTGGTCAACTAAATCATCATTTGCAAGACGCTCACGTTGACGCTCACCATCTAGATAAAAGCCGCTCATATTACGCGCGCCTGTTAAACCAATATCTGATACTTCGGCTTCACCCGGACCGTTGACGACACAGCCAATAATAGATACATCCATTGGTGTTAAAATATCTTCAACTCGCTGCTCTAGCGCATTCACTGTGCCAATCACATCAAATTCTTGACGAGAACAACTCGGACAAGCAATAAAATTAATCCCACGAGAACGAATTCGCAACGATTTTAAAATGTCAAAACCTACTTTAATTTCTTCAACGGGATCCGCTGCCAACGACACGCGTAATGTGTCACCAATCCCTTCAGCCAATAACATCCCCAAACCAACCGCACTTTTGACAGAACCTGAACGCATTCCGCCAGCTTCAGTGATGCCTAGATGCAATGGTTGGATGATTTGTTTGGCTAATTCACGATATGCCCCAACGGCTAAAAAAACATCAGATGCTTTAACCGAGATTTTGAATTGATCAAAGTTTAATTTGTCGAGAATATCAACATGACGCATAGCTGACTCTACCAGTGCGGCAGGCGTCGGCTCCCCATATTTTTCCTGAAGGTCTTTTTCTAATGAACCGCCATTCACCCCAATCCTAATTGGAATATTTTTATCTTTGGCACAATCCACCACTGAACGGACACGATCCATATTGCCAATATTACCAGGATTAATACGTAAGCAATCCACCCCATATTCGGCTACTTTTAAGGCAATACGATAATCGAAATGAATATCTGCGACTAAAGGGACAGACACTTGTTGTTTAATTAATTTAAACGCTTCAGCCGCTTCCATCGTCGGCACAGATACTCGAACAATATCGCCACCTACTGCTACGATACGATTAATTTGATCAACAGTTGCGGCGACATCGGTCGTCGGTGTATTGGTCATCGATTGCACCGCGATTGGCGCACCATCCCCAATAGGGACATTACCAACATTGATCCGTAGAGACTTACGACGAGTGATGGGGGATTCTGCAAACATAATCGTTATTCCTGTAACGGTAACACAAAACGACCGGTACGGTCTGATGGTAAAAATGAGATATCCACTGGCTCACCAGCATAGTTAACTTTTACAGAGGCAGGAGCGCCAAGAATGACTGAAAAAGGAGGCTGCCCACTCACTGGCATAACGCGTCCTTGTTTTTTCACGCCATAAGCAATGTCATTGCCGGTTGCGTCGGTAATTTTTATCCAACAATCATTACTAAAAGTAAACATTAATTCGACAATCTCCACATCATTTGATGCTGACATATCATCATCAAATAAACGTAATTCAGATTCCACGTCAGGAGCATCATTTTCAAGTAAGTCGAGTACTTGTGCAATATTCCCTTGGACCTTGTCTGGGACAAAATCAGGGATCGTTTCTTGTTCAACCTGATTTAAATCATTAGATTCTAGAGAATTATTCTGTTCAGTTAACATTGCAACCGATGGTTCTTCGAGTGAGGATGTCTCCGTCGGAAGTGTCTCCGTCAGAAGTGACTCGGTCAGAATTGACTCCTCTGGAAGGTTGCCAGCTAAATCACCATTAGAAGAGATGGAATCAACAGAGTCTAGAGAATTTGTTGTTTGCTTCTCATTTAAATTAGACGGTATTGTACTGGTATTTTGAAGCTGCTCAGTTGTCGATGCGACAGGAAGGTCGGCCTCACTGCTATTCAACGCAGGAACAGAACTAGGTGATGCAAAGAAGTTTTCAGAATTTTGTTGGCTCCACCAAATGACAATCAAAATCAGTACAACTGCAATTAAACTATAAGTGACCAACATCCAACGAGAATCGTTATTTTCTTTGGCAACTTTACGGGAAAAGCTTTGCATTTTTTTAGGAGCTATTAGTGTTTCACTCGCGTGAAAATCATTAAATAATGTAATGATATGTACTTCATCTAAGCCTAATAATTTCGCATATGAGCGTGTATACCCTTTAATGAACGTTAACGAAATACTGGGAAGTAATTCATCTTTTTCTAACGCTTCAATGATATTCACTTTTAAGCACAATCGTTTTGCAACGTCATCAGTAGATAACTGTTTAGCTCGACGAGCTTCAGCCAGTAATAAGCCAGGTGAATCTAATGGTGTTTCCATTTGGCTGGATTCTGTCATGAGGATTGATATTTCCTTTCAATAATAACGACGCTATAAAGTTGAGTTAATTGTAACCAACAATGAGTTTTATACCAATGGATAAAGTATCTGTTTGTTTAATATTATTCCATGACATGATATCAGACACAGATACATTATAAACACGTGATAAACGATAGAGTGTTTCACCTTTCGCTAAGGTATGAATACTGGGAGTAGCATTTGTTTCTTGATGATTCAAACTTGCATTATCAAGATCATCTGGAACTATGCTAGAAACCGCTGATGACCTCTGTTTTACCATGTGCTTAACGAATGCTGCTAGTTGTTGTTTGGCTAAAATAGTATTGGGATGTTCAGGATATCCAGACGCCAAAGTATCAAGGATTTGTTGGGCTTTTCGTTGATCACCTTGTGATAGCTCTATTTCAAAACTTAAAAACATGGAATCGGGGTTAGGCCCTAAGATACGCTCATAAGTAGTAATCGTCGCCAGGGCCTTTTCATGCTGATTTTTCGATGCATATAATTCCGCCAATAAATATAAACTTGTTTGACGAGTAGGTTCAAAGTTTAACGCTCTATTTAAGTAATCAATCGCAGCCGTAATATCACCTTGAGACTGACTACAAATCGCTAAATTTTCATAGCTTTGAGAAGTCGATAAATAACTTGGGTTATTAATCGCTAAATTGAAATACGCTTGCGCCTCAGAGTAACGTGTTTGTGTACACAAAAAGGCACCGTATGAGTTCGCTATCTCTGCATTGTTAGGGTCTAAATTTATCGCCACTAGGTAGCTTTCATCAGCCAGTTTATTTTCATCTACTTTTTGATAGTAATAGGCCAGACCATAATGGGCCTCTGCATATCGAGGAGCAAAATCCAACGCTTTATCAATGTTAAATTTTGCTTGTTGGAAATTGTTGGACCGTAAATAGGTCAAACCTAATGTTAAGCGATTTTTCGCAGCAGCTAAAGGATCAGGTACCGTGTTGGAGTTTCCTGTTTGAATGCTCATACAACCACATAAGATGCTCATTAGCACAATAACGTTGACAGCTTTCCACATACTTTGTTCTACCTTAAACAAAATGCCTTCAATGGCTTATTCTTTTTCTACTTTAACTGAAATTGGTTGACCTTTTAACTGTTTTTTAAGCATACGTTTTGTGCGGTCAACAACATCACCGACTAACTGTCCGCACGCTGCATCAATATCATCACCACGAGTTTTACGGACCATAACGGTATATCCTGCCGCCATCAATACTTTAGAAAAACGGTCAATACGAGAGTTACTCGAACATGTATAGGGTGATCCTGGGTATGGATTAAATGGAATTAAATTAATCTTACACGGGGTGCCTGATAGCACTTTTGCTAACTCATGGGCTTGATCCGTACTGTCATTAATGTGCGATAGCATGACATATTCGACTGTGACCTTACCTTGATTCGCTTTGGATTTGTCTAAATATCGACGAACACCGGCTAAAAAAGTTTCAATATTGTACTTTTTATTCACCGGTACGATTTCATCACGCAATGTGTCATTCGGTGCGTGCAGTGATATAGCAAGTGCCACATCAATTTGGTCACCTAGCATATCTAATGCTGGCACTACACCCGATGTTGATAAAGTGACTCGGCGTTTAGATAAACCAAAGCCATAATCATCCATCATTAATTCCATCGCGGGTACGACATTTTTAAGATTCAATAACGGCTCGCCCATTCCCATCATGACTACGTTGGTAATGGGTCGTTTTGCTGTATCTTTTGATAAGCCGATTGTCGTTGCGACACGCCAGACTTGACCAATAATTTCACTTACCGATAAGTTACGGTTGAAACCTTGCTGTGCAGTAGAACAAAATGTGCACTCTAAGGCACAACCGACTTGCGATGAAACACATAAAGTGGCTCGGTCTGTCTCAGGGATCCATACCGCTTCAACTTCTTGGCCACCGTTTAAAGTTAACGCAAATTTGATCGTGCCATCCGTCGCATTTTGTTGGTAAGCAATCTCAGGTGCGACAATTTCTGCATGAGTGTTCAGTTTAGCTTTAAGCTGTTTGTTAATATTCGACATTTCATCAACAGAGCTTACGCCATGGTGATAAATCCATTGCATAATTTGGTCCGCACGAAACGGCTTCTCTCCAATTGATGATAAAAATTCACGCATACCAGAGCGAGTCAAATCCAACAAGTTGGTTTTCTTGGTAGGTGCTTGCGAAGCATTATTATCGGGAGTAACGGTAACCGTAGTCATATGGTTGGCCTAATTAAGTAAACAATAAAATAGTCACAATGTAACAAACGAAAAAGGGAGCATTAAGCTCCCTTTACAACAATTTTTGAGCGCTTAGCGAGTGCGTGGGCAAACTTCTTCGTCAGAGAAGAAATATGCAATTTCGCGAGCTGCAGACTCAGGTGCATCTGAACCGTGAACGGCATTTTCGTCAATTGACTCAGCGTAGTCAGCACGGAGTGTGCCTGCTGCCGCTTCTGCTGGGTTAGTTGCACCCATAATCTCACGGTTCTTAACCACTGCATTTTCACCTTCAAGTACTTGAACCATGACAGGACCAGAAGTCATGAAAGAGACTAATGCACCAAAGAAAGGACGCTCTTTATGCTCTGCATAAAAACCTTCCGCTTGCTCTTTGCTCAAATGTACCATTTTAGAAGCAACAATACGAAGACCTGCTGATTCAAAACGGTTGTAGATAGCGCCGATTACGTTTTTAGCAACTGCGTCAGGTTTAATAATAGAAAAAGTTCTTTCCAATGCCATGATGGGCTCCAATTAAATAGTTTGTGTCGTTTGACTCTAAATTTTGCGTGATTATATGCAAAACTACATAAAAACACTAATGATTTATTATTTTTACGCTAGTGATCTTCACTAGCATGATTGAGTGTGTACTTCGGAATTTCCACAACCAGATCTTGATCATTGACGAATGCCTGACAGCCTAAACGAGATTCAGGCTCTAGACCCCACGCTTTATCTAATAAATCATCTTCTAACTCATCACTTTCCGCAAGTGAATCAAATCCTTCACGTACAATAATATGACAAGTCGTGCACGCACATGATTTTTCACAGGCATGTTCTATACCGATACCGTTTTTTAACGCTACATCTAATACAGAATCACCCTTGTTCGCTTCTAGTACTGCACCATCTGGACATAATTCTTCATGAGGTAAAAATATTATCTGAGTCATAAGGTCTTCTCTGCCTATTTAAATATCATTAACCGACTGACCGGCTAATGCTTGTTGAATTGATTGATCCATACGGCGAGCCGCAAAATCCTGAGATGCTTGATCGACTTTTGCTATCGCATCTTTTATCGCTTGAGTATCATCACCTTTAGCAATGTTTGCAAGTGCCAACATTGTGTTTTCTAAGTGAGTTAACTCATCAGTGCTGAGTAATTGTTTCGCATCCGGTGTTAAAGCCGCAATCAGTGCCTCAAGTACACGATCAGCTTCCACTTGTTGCTCTCTCAACATGCGCGCTTGCATATCCTCTTTGGCGTGACTCATAGAAGCACTTAACATTTCTGTGATTTGATTTTCGGCTAAACCAAACGATGGTTTCACTTGGATTTCTGCTTGTACTCCAGTAGATTTTTCCATTGCTGTAACGTTCAGCAACCCATCTGCATCGACTTGGAAAGTCACTCGGATGTGAGCAGCTCCGGCGGTCATTGGCGGAATACCGGTTAAGTTGAAACGAGCTAAAGAGCGACAATCATCGACTAATTCGCGTTCACCTTGCAATACGTGGATCATCATGGCCGTTTGACCATCTTTAAATGTCGTAAACTCTTGGGCTTTTGCTACTGGGATCGTCGTATTACGTGGGATCACTTTTTCCACTAATCCACCCATGGTTTCTAACCCTAGCGATAAAGGCAATACGTCTAATAACAACATATCTGAATCAGGTTTATTACCCGCTAAGATATCTGCTTGCGTTGCTGCACCAATCGCGACGACTTGGTCAGGATCAATTGAAGTCAGAGGAGTGCGGCCAAAAAATTCACCGACTTGTTCGCGTACTAAAGGCACTCGAGTAGAGCCGCCTACCATCACCACTTCAACGATATCATCTTTTTCAACGTCAGCATCTTTTAAGCTGCGACGACACGCTTTAATAGTTTGTTTAACTAACCCAGAAACACATGCTTCAAATATATCTTTAGACAGGGATGCATCGAATATTTGACCGTCTAAATCAAATGTTTGTGTGATATTTGCAGTATCTGACAATGCTTGTTTAGTTGCTTTCGCTAATGTAATTAGCCTGCGGTAAGCTAACGTTTTTTGGTCATCATTTAATGACCATTGAGTGATCCAGTAATTGGCAATAGCATGGTCAAAATCATCGCCTCCTAAAGCCGCATCTCCCCCCGTTGCTAGCACTTCAAATATGCCTTTATGCAAACGTAGTATTGAGATATCAAAGGTACCACCGCCTAAGTCATAGACCGCAATCACACCCTCTTGCCCGGTATCTAAGCCGTAAGCAATCGCCGCCGCTGTAGGTTCGTTTAATAAACGTAACACGTTCAATCCAGCGAGTTGAGCGGCATCTTTGGTACCTTGACGTTGAGCATCATCAAAATAAGCGGGTACAGTCACCACGGCACCGGTTAACTGATCACCTAAAGAAGCTTCAGCTCTGTTTTTAAGGGTGCGCAGTATATCAGCAGAAACACCAATAGGGTTACGAGCTTGGCCACCGGCCATGATCGCGACTTGTTGATTTTCTTGAGGAGCAAATTGGTAAGGAAGATGTTGCCATTTCGCGGTCACATCACAAAGGGCTTGTCCCATGAAACGTTTAACCGAAACAATGGTGTTACTAGGATCCTTGTCGGCAAGCGCTTGCGCAGTGTAGCCAACAGTAACCTTATCTTGATCATAATGTACAACAGAAGGCAATAAAGCTCGACCTTGTTCATCGGGTAATGTTTGTGCCTGGCCACTGCGGACAGAAGCCACTAATGAATTAGTGGTGCCTAAATCAATACCAATGGCCAATCTTCGTTGATGAGGTGCTGCAGCTTGTCCAGGCTCTGCAATTTGTAATAATGCCATTGCTTACTCTTCTAATAATTCTAGGTGATGTTCCACTTGAGATTGGAACTTATAAATAAAGGTGAGTTTTCTAATTTCGTGTGCAATTTCTTCGTTCTGTTTTGATGTCTCAGGAGCGTCAAATAATGCTTCTAATTGGCCTATTTTTTGTTTTATCTCGAGGGATAATTCATCTGAAAATTTTAACAGCGCATCTTCATTATCACGAGCATCTTCCAGCGCTTCACGTAACTCCATCTGTTGCATTAGAAAAGCAGTATCTTGCATCGTCTGTTGCTCACCATTAATTTCCATTCCACGCAATGCTAGCATATGCTGAGCTCTAGATAAGGGATGTTTTAAGGTCGTGTAAGCGTCATTGATTTGGGCATTTTTTTGTAGCGCGATACGCTTTTCTTGATCGGAACCAGACGCAAATTTATCTGGATGGGTGAGTTGTTGTAACGCTTGATAAGCACGACTAAGTTGCGCTTTATCTAGGTTAAGTGATACAGGTAAATTAAACAACTGAAAATAGTTCATCGCTTTGCCCATTCACTTCAATAAAAAAGATAAAAATGTATAAAATTAAACGTTAAAACTTTCACCGCAACCACATTCACCATTGGCGTTTGGATTGACGAACTGAAACCCTTCGTTGAGACCTTCTTTGGCAAAATCAAGTTGAGTGCCGTCTAGATAAACTAAGCTTTTGCCATCAATAATGATTTTCACGCCATTATCTTCAAAAACAGTGTCATCTTCATTCAGCTCATCAACAAACTCCAAGACATATGCTAATCCGGAACACCCTGTAGTTTTCACACCTAAGCGCAGACCAATTCCCGAGCCTCGATTGACTAAAAAGTCACGAGCACGTTTAGCGGCGGCATCTGATACTGAAATTCCCACAAGGTCTCCTTAATTATTTTACTAGCGGTTATGCGTTTTTGGCTTTGTAATCAGCAACAGCTGCTTTGATTGCATCTTCTGCCAAAATTGAACAATGTATTTTCACTGGCGGTAATGCTAATTCTTCAGCAATATCCGTATTTTTGATTGTCGTTGCTTCGTCTAATGTTTTGCCTTTGACCCATTCGGTGACAAGTGAACTAGACGCAATTGCTGAACCACAGCCATAGGTCTTAAACTTAGCATCTTCAATCACACCGTTTTCACCTACTTTTAATTGTAGCTTCATCACGTCACCACATGCAGGTGCGCCAACCATACCCGTTGCAATATTTTTGTCGTCTTTATCAAACCCACCTACATTACGAGGGTTTTCATAGTGATCAATTACTTTTTCGCTGTAAGCCATTGTTGTTACCTCTATATTTGTGGCGGGGTATTGTACCTAACGCACACATTGTTTCAATAATACTTAGTGGTGAACCCATTCAACACTAGCTAAATCAACACCATCTTTGTACATATCCCAAAGCGGCGACATCTCTCGCAGTTTACCGATGGCATTGTTTATAACACCGATAACATAATCGATTTCGGCTTCTGTGGTAAAGCGTCCGAAACTAAAGCGAATAGAGCTATGCGCTAATTCGTCATTTAGCCCTAAAGCACGCAATACGTAACTTGGCTCAAGAGATGCCGAAGTACATGCAGAACCTGAGGACACTGCCATATCTTTTAATGCCATAATGAGTGACTCACCCTCTACGTATGCAAATGATACATTTAAGTTATGCACAACACGCTGGTCTAAGTCGCCATTAAGGTATACGGCTTCCATATCTTTAATACCATTCCATAAACGATCACGTAACAACCGAATACGTTCATTCTCAGATGCCATTTCTTGTTTGGCTAGCGCGAAGGCTTCGCCCATACCAACGATTTGGTGCGTCGCTAGAGTACCAGAACGCATGCCTCGCTCATGACCACCGCCATGAATTTGTGCTTCAATGCGCACACGCGGTTTACGACGAACATATAATGCGCCAATTCCCTTTGGACCATAAGTTTTATGGCCAGAAAAAGACATCAAGTCGACTTTTAATTTTTGTAAGTCAATTTCGATTTTGCCTGTAGATTGAGCCGCATCGACATGAAATAAAATTTTACGAGCACGACACATTTCACCAATGGCTTCGATATCTTGGATAACACCGATCTCATTATTTACATGCATGATTGACACTAACACAGTATCTTCTCGCATCGCCGCTTCAAGCTTACCTAAGTCAACTAAACCACTTGGTTCTGGTTGTAGATAAGTTAATTCATAGCCTTCACGCTCTAACTGGCGGCAAGTATCTAATACAGCTTTATGTTCGGTTTTTAAAGTGATGACATGCTTACCACGCTTATGATAAAAATTCGCAGCACCTTTGATAGCCAAGTTGTTTGACTCAGTAGCACCAGAGGTAAACACGATCTCTCGAGGATCAGCATTGACTAAATCGGCAATTTGATTACGGGCAATATCAACAGCCTCTTCTGCTACCCAACCAAAACGGTGAGAGCGTGACGCCGGATTACCGAAGTTACCTTCCATCTCAAGGCACTCTGTCATTTTTTTGGCTACACGCGGGTCGACAGGTGTAGTAGATGAATAGTCTAAATAAATTGGTAAGTGCAAATCGCTCATTCGTGCGCTCCGGTTACATTTGAAAACTAACGTTAATTTTATCAATGGCAGCATCTATTTGCTGTCCATCCTGACGAGATGAAATGGCTTTTATATCTTGTTTAGCCATCAATTCACCCAGCGTAATATTGTCTAAAAATTTACTAATACGGTCTGATAAGTCTTGCCACAGGTTATGCGTTAAGCATTTTTCACCACCTTGACAATCAGCCTTACCATTACATTTTGTGGCATCAATCGATTCATTCACTGCTGCAATAACTTCGCCTACCGCAATCTCATTAGCAGGTTTCCCTAAGCGATAACCGCCACCAGGACCACGAATACTTTCAACCAGGTGTTGTTTACGTAACTTTGAGAATAATTGTTCAAGATACGATAACGAAATTTCTTGGCGCATCGAAATATCATAAAGGGATACTGGACCTTGCTGAGAATGCAAAGCCACATCGAGCATAGCAGTGACTGCGTATCGACCTTTAGATGTTAATTTCATAATCCTGACTCATTTCTTTTGTTGCTGGGTATTTTACTTACCCGACTAAATTAGTCAAGTATTTAACCGACTAATTTAGTCAAGTATTGTAAACGATACGTAAACAACTTCATTGTTTAATTGCTAGAATCGTCATCGTCGCCTGATACGTTTTTTTGTGGGTCAAGACCCGTCGCTGCAAACTCTTCCATATCCATTTTAGGCAATGAGTCCGTGCACACGTCGCCTCCCATTGATTGGATTACATTACACATTTCTTGGATTTTATTATCCATCAAGTGCACATGCTCTAGTAACATGCCCATTGCATTGGCGACTGGATCGGGGTTATCAACCGCAACAGCATAGGCATCAAAACCATATTTTTTAGCAATTTTTGCACGTTTGCCATTTTGGGTGTCTAGAGACTCAGCTGTTGATAGGATAATGCGACCGGGAATACCCACGACAGTAGCATTTTCAGGAACGTCTTTAACTACGACTGAATTACTGCCCACTTTAGCACCTTTTCCCATGGTAATAGGTCCAAGCACTTTTGCTCCAGCACCGACAACAACACCATCATCTAGAGTGGGATGACGTTTACCCGCCTTCCAACTGGTTCCACCTAATGTGACCCCATGATATAAGGTCACATCATTACCTATGATAGCTGTTTCACCAATGACGACGCCCATACCATGGTCAATAAATACCCGGCGACCTAACTTGGCGCCAGGATGAATTTCAATGCCAGTAAGAAAGCGTGTTACTGTCGATAAGGAACGTGCTAACCATTTTAAGCCCCAATGCCAAAGTCGATGACTTATACGATGCACCCAAATGGCATGCAATCCTGGATAGTTGGTTAACACTTCTAATGTCGTTCGAGCTGCTGGGTCGCGGTGAAAAACGCTCTTTATATCTTCTTGTAAATATTTAAACATGAGTACCCTTTAACGATATACGCTATTGTTTATTCTTTTTATCTATCGCTGATAATATACCGCGTAGGATATTCAGTTCTTGAGATTCAGGTCTGGCACGATTCACAAGACGTCGTAACTTTGTCATCACTACCCCTGGATGGTTTTTAACAATAAATCCGGTTTCCGTTAGCGTGTTTTCTAAATGCACATAAAACCTTTCCAAATCTTCACTTAACGGATAATCAGACTCCATGTCTGGATAACTGTCTAAATTTAAATAGCCCATGCGAATTTCATAACAAAGTGTTTGTACTGCCGCGGCTAAATTCAATGAACTATATTCTGGATTAGCTGGAATACAAACGTGAAAATGACATAATTGTAATTCTTCGTTAGATAAGCCATTGTTTTCACGACCAAATACCAATGCTACGGGGCCTTTTTGCCCTTCTTGGACCATTTTTACACCACATTCTCGAGGTGTTAACATTGGCCAAGGTAAAGTGCGTGAACGCGCTGATGTCCCCACAATCAATGAACAATCTTTCACTGCTTCTGATAAGTCAGACACGATCGTAGCATTCGCTAATACATCTCCAGCTCCGGCAGCGAGTGCACTTGACTTGCCATCAGGTGCAGACACAGGATCAACCAAATATAGATCACTTAATCCCATAGTTTTCATTGCCCGAGCTGTAGAGCCTATATTGCCCGTGTGGGATGTATTTACTAATACGATGCGGATATTGTCTAACATAATTGATAATGCCTGATAAATTTTTGCATATTATACGCATTGCATCGGTGATTTAACAGAAGCGATATGCCGCAAATTTTTCTTCTTTTAATATACGTTAGGATATACAGAATAGATTTGCTATACTATCACCCTGAATTTTCAGGTGATGGTGTTTAAATCGAATTAAATTCGACATCACTTGCGAAAAATGTTCTTTGACAATTTAAGTAGTGAGACTTTGATATGCATCCTATGCTAAATATTGCCATTCGTGCTGCCCGCAGTGCTGGTTCTGTAATTACACGCGGTTTTGAAAACCGTGACGACCTTGTGGTGACTGCGAAACGCGACCATGATTATGTGACAAAAATAGACAAGGATGCTGAACAAGCTATTATCGAAAAAATCAAGCAATCCTACCCTGAACATACGTTCATTGGTGAAGAAGGCGGTGTTGTACAAGGCGATGATACATTTAAGTGGGTAATCGATCCGCTTGATGGCACTACTAATTTTATCAAAGGCATCCCTCATTTCTGTGTATCCATTGCGCTAATGTATAAAGGTCGCCTTGACCAAGCTGTTATTTTTGATCCTATCCGTGGTGATTTATTTACTGCATCTCGTGGTGCAGGTGCTCAACTGAATGGTTACCGTATTCGTGTTGGCAAACAAAAAGACCTAAATAATGGTGTTTTTGCCACCGCATTCCCATTTAAAGATAAAACTCAATTAACTGAATTTATGCCGAAATTTACACGTATATTTGCCCAATCTGGTGATGTGCGTCGTACTGGCTCTGCAGCCTTAGATTTAGCCTATGTTGCTTCTGGTAAATTAGATGGTTATTTTGAAAGTGGTTTAAAACCATGGGATATGGCTGCAGGTGAACTGATTGTTCGAGAAGCAGGAGGTCTAGTCACTGATTTTGCTGGTGGTAATGATCCGATGCAAAAAGGGGAAATCGTTGCCGGTAACCCAAGAGTCGTCCAACAAATTGTTAAACAATTAAAATAACACTCATGATCCAGATATAGGCTGATTAACGGGTATATACTCACAGCTCATAAACATAAAAACCTAGGTGGAATTAACACCTAGGTTTTTTTATGGGTATCAATATAAGATTGATGATTTAAACTACCGGAAAACTTAAATCATCGGATCTAAATCTTCACCTTCTTTCTCAATCACTTCAGGAATTAAGTCTTCTTTACTTATACCTAGTAGTAACGCCACTGAGCTAGATATATAAATAGAAGAGTATGTTCCGATCACGACACCAAACAATAATGCAGTAGAGAAACCATGAATTAACGCTCCGCCCACAAAGAATAGTGCAAGCAATACCAATATTGTCGTCACAGAGGTAATGATAGTTCGATTCAATGTCTGGGTAAGTGAAATATTAATGATTTCTTCAGATTCAGCTTTACGGATTTTACGAAAGTTTTCACGGATACGGTCCGATACAACAATCGTATCATTCAACGAATAACCAATAACGGCTAGTACTGCCGCTAAAATAGTTAAATCAAATTCTAACTGTAAAAATGAAAATAAACCAAGCGTGATTATCACATCATGGGCGAGAGCTGATACTGATCCTAAAGCAAAACGCCATTCAAAACGCATTGCTACATAAATCAAAATACAAATAAGGGCGGTCAGCATCGCTAAACCGCCCTGCTCCGTCAATTCTTCACCCACATTAGGACCGACAAACTCAATACGGCGCATGTCTACATTTTTCCCCGTCGCACGCAACGCAAGCATCACTTGGTCACCCACTTCGGCTGACTTCACACCTTCGCGCGGTGCAAGACGGATCAACACATCTTGGCTCGAGCCAAAGTTTTGTACAATTGCATCACCAAATGAAGCGGCATCCAATTCACGTCGTATTTCATCTAAGTTAGCCGCATCAGGATAACCTACTTCAATTAGGGTTCCACCGGTAAAGTCCAAGCCCCAATTCAACTGATTCACAGCTAAAGAACCCAACGAGGCAATAATCAGAATCGTTGAAAACACTAGCGCAGGGACCCGCAAACGCATGAATTTTACGGTACTATTAATTTTTAATAAACGCATATTCAAATCTCCTTAAATCGATAACGATTCAAGGCGACGACCGCCCCAAATTAAGTTAACTAACACGCGCGTTAATACAATCGCGGTAAACATTGAGGTGGCGATACCTATCATCAACGTAATCGAAAACCCTTTGATTGGACCGGTACCTACTGCAAACAAAATTAGACCCGCAAGAAACGTAGTGATGTTCGCATCTAAGATGGTTGAAAAAGCGCTATCGTAACCATGATGAATGGCTTGTTGAGGTGAGCGTCCATCGCGGAGCTCTTCACGGATCCGCTCAAATATTAGCACATTCGCGTCCACTGCCATACCTACAGTCAGGACTATCCCTGCCATACCAGGCAAGGTTAACGTCGCACCGGGGATCATCGACATCACACCCACTATCATAACCAAATTGGCAATCAATGCGATATTCGCCACCATACCAAAGGCTTTGTAATAGATAAGCATGAAGATAAGCACTAAGATCAAACCACCTTGTATTGCTTTCATCCCTAATTCAATATTTTCCGCACCCAAGCTAGGCCCTACCGTACGTTCTTCAACAATAGTAATCGGCGCAATTAACGCGCCGGCTCTAAGTAGTAATGCTAAATCACGCGCTTCTTTAGGCGAATCTAATCCAGTGATCCTGAAGTTACTACCAAGACGAGCTTGAATCGTTGCAATTGAAATAACTTCTTCTTTTTTCTCAAAAATGAGTTTGTCATTACTATCACGTTCACCTGTGGCTTTATATTCAATAAACACAGTCGCCATCGGGTTACCGATATTATCTTTCGTGCCTTGTGACATCTTAGTGCCACCTTTGGAATCAAGCGAAATATTGACTTGAGGGATCCCATACTCATCGGCACCACTGTTAGCATCGATAATATGATTACCTGTAAGCATGACACGCTTTTTCAATAATTGAGGGATACCACTACGATCATTAACTAAGATAGAGGATGGTGGAATACGACCATTTACGGCGTCACGGACGTCGTTATCTTGATCAACCATTCTAAATTCAAGCGTCGCAGTCGCATTTAATATTTCTTTGGCTTTTGCAGTATCTTGAATACCTGGTAATTGCACAACGATGCGTTCCGCACCTTGCTTTTGAACCAAAGGTTCGGCCACACCTAACTGATTAACACGATTGCGGATAATGGTAATATTTTGTTTCACCGCATAATCGCGAATTTGCACTAAGCGATTTTCAGAAAACGTGGCACGGATAATCAGACCATCACGCTCGGTAAACACTAAATCAGGATTACGGTTACGCAAGAAAAAACGAGCAGAATCAAGGGTGTCTTGGTCACGGAATTGGATATTCACCGCGTCACCCACTTGTTTAACTGAGCGATAACGAATATTTTCTTCTCGTAAGGCGGTTCTGAAATCGCCGACCATATCTTCAGTCGCTTTACCGATCGCAGAATTCATATCCACTTCCATTAGAAAGTGTACACCACCGCGTAAATCCAATCCTAACTTCATTGGACTACCACCTAATGCAGCAAGCCATTGAGGCGTGTCAGGCGCAAGATTCATGGCCACAAAGTATTCATCACCGAGTTGTTTTTCTAACACTTCACGTGCTACTAACTGGGTATCTGAATCATTCACACGGACCAAAATTTTATCATCTGCAAATTCAATACGTTTTGTCTCAATCTCATTATTAGTCAATAATGATTGAATACTCGGTATCATATTTTCTGTGACTTGGGCGTTTCGACCTGCGGAAATTTGGATCGCATGATCTTCGCCATAAATATTAGGAAGTGCATATAACGCCGAGGCGCCAATCACTAACAATACTAAGAAATATTTCCAAATCGGAGTTTGATTTAACACAACTCATTCCTACTTTGAATACAAAAAAATGGCCCGCCTAGCGAGCCATATTGGGTAGTTATACCGCTTTCATTGTGCCTTTTGGCAACACTGCTGTGACAGATGCTTTCTGTACGATAATATCGTTGGTTTCATTTAACGCAATTTCAATAAAATCTTTTTCGTCTGTTACTTTCGTAATTTTACCTACTAAACCACCTTGCGTCAGTACTTCGTCACCTTTTGATAAAGAAGCAACAAGATTTTTATGCTCTTTAACACGTTTCGCTTGCGGGCGATAAAGTAAGAAATAAAATATTAAACCGAAAACGGCTAACATAATTAGCATCTCGATGCCGCCACCTTGGGCGCTGCCACCGGCTGTTTGGGCGTGTGCTGTTGAAATAAATAAGCTCATAAGTTTTCCTTAATGGTAAGTTAATTTTAATTTTCTACCGCTTCTAATGGCGGTACTGACATATCTTTTTGGGTATAAAATTCGGTGACAAATTCATCAAGTGTCCCCGCTTCAATGGCATCTCTTAAGCCCTGCATTACACGCTGGTAATAGCGTAAGTTATGAATGGTATTAAGCCGCGCACCGAGGATCTCATTACACTTGTCTAAATGATGTAGATATGACCGAGAATAATTTTTACAAGTGTAACAGTCACATTTTTCGTCTAAGGGACCTGTATCCGTTTTATGCTTGGCATTACGAATTTTAACCACACCCTCGGTGGTGAACAAGTGACCATTACGCGCATTTCGAGTTGGCATCACACAATCAAACATATCAATACCACGACGTACCGCTTCAACAATATCTTCAGGCTTGCCCACCCCCATTAAATAGCGAGGTTTATTTTCTGGGCATTTATGTGCGGTATTATCTAAAATGCGGATCATATCTTCTTTAGGCTCACCAACCGATAGACCGCCAATGGCATACCCATCAAAGCCGATTTTCTCTAGCGCTGCTAGTGAAATATCACGTAAAGCAGGGTACATGCCCCCTTGGACAATGCCAAATAGTGCTGATTCGCTATCACCGTGTTCGTCTTTACTGCGCTGAGCCCAACGTAATGATAACTCCATTGAAATACGCGCTTCTTGTTCTGTCGCTGGATATGGGGTGCATTCATCGAAAATCATGACAATATCAGAGCCCAATTCACGCTGAACTTCAATTGATTTTTCAGGCGTAAGTAAGATTTTTTCGCCGTTAATGGGAGAACGGAACGTGACACCATTTTCATTGATTTTACGCATCGCACCGAGGCTGAATACTTGGAAGCCACCAGAGTCAGTTAAAATTGGTTTATCCCAATGCATAAAATCATGTAAATCACCATGCTGCTGAATAATGCCTGTACCAGGACGCAGCATGAGGTGAAAGGTATTACCTAAACAAATATGAGCACCAGTATCGGTTAATTCTTCAGGTGTCATGCCTTTGACAGTTCCGTAAGTTCCCACTGGCATAAACGCCGGAGTCTCTACGATACCGCGAGGAAATATGAGTTGGCCACGACGGGCTTTGCCCTGAGTAGCAAGGAGTTTAAATTCCACGTAAATACCATCTACTTATCAATAATGGCGCGCATTATAGCAAACTAAAAACGGTTGCACACCCTATGATTTTTCGATGAACATTGAGTCACCATAGCTAAAAAATCGGTATTCGTGAGCGATGGCTTCAGCATATGCCTGCATGACATTTTCTTTACCCGCAAGCGCACTGATTAACATCATCAATGTCGACTCTGGTAAATGAAAATTGGTGAACATGGCGTCTACCACCTTAAATTCAAACCCTGGATAGATGAAGATTTCGGTGTCTTCATAAAATGGCACTATCAATTCATTCGTGGCGTCAGCTTTTTTCGCCGCCGATTCTAATGAACGCATAGAGGTGGTGCCAACAGCAATGACCCGTTTACCTGCTGCTTTTGTCGCTTTTATCGCCGCTACCACCGCATCTGGCACTTCCGCGTATTCAGCATGCATCACATGCTCTTCTACATTATCAACTTTGACTGGTTGAAACGTCCCCGCTCCCACATGCAAGGTCACAAACTCAATTTGCACGCCTTTGTCTTTGATTTGTGCCAAAATTTCATCATCAAAATGTAAGCCAGCAGTCGGTGCTGCGACCGCGCCAGGCTTTTCATTATACACCGTTTGATAACGCTCTTTATCACCGTCTTCATCAGGACGGTCAATATAAGGTGGCAATGGCATATGACCATGTGCCTCAAGTAAATCCAATACACTTTCATTACCGCTAAACTCAAGCTCAAATAATGCCCCATGACGACCTAACATTGTCGCTTCAATCACCTCTTCCAATATGAGTTGAGCACCCGGTTTAGGTGATTTACTTGATTTAACATGCGCTAACACTCGATGATCATCAAGCATTCTTTCAACCAATACTTCTATTTTCCCTCCGGTGGATTTTTGACCAAGTAACCGAGCAGGAATGACACGGGTATTATTGAATATCAACAAATCACCAGCTTCAACAAACTGCAGCATATTCTTAAATTGATGATGAGCGATGGCTCCAGTCTTACCATCTAAATGCAATAAACGGGATGCTGAGCGTTGTTGTGTTGGATATTTCGCAATCAAATGCTCAGGTAAAGTGAAGCCAAAATCAGAAGTTTTCATAAATATGGTATGTGTAAATAGCGTTGATGTGAACATTGTACATAATTGCTAAATAGCGTGACAAATTTTACACACTATTTTGTTTCAAAATATTAAATCCCTTGATTTTCTATCTCTATTATCCCTTAATAATCACAATAATACTCTATAGGATCCTGAATGTTGACTTGGCAAAAGCTGAAAAAAAAGCTACTTCATTATTTTTCAGACACCCATTGGTACACAATAGTCGTTCTGTTATTTCTCTATGGAATATCGTCATGGGGCTTACTACTTGCTACAGGGGAAACTGCCCTGACCCATCCAATCGACTTTGTTTATTGGTTGATTGTCACCGGATCGACTGTCGGATATGGCGATTATTCACCATCGACATTTGCTGGTAAATTAGTGGTCGCACTGTATATCATACCTGTAGGGCTGAGTATTTTTGCCCTCATTGTAGGTCGTATTGCGACGTGGATATCATTTAAATGGCACAAAAATAATAAAGGGTTAAATAATCACATGACTGAACAACACATATTGATTATGGGCTGGAATGGTGAGCGTACCTTGCAGTTACTTAATCTTTTAATCAAAGAAAACGACCAAAATTCGGTCAAGTCCGAAATCATGTTGTGTGTCAGAAAAGACATTACCAACCCACTTCCAGGACAAATTGAATTTGTTAAAGTCAGCTCATTTAATCGTGACGAAGATATGGATCGGGCAAATGTCGCTGAGGCTAAGACGATTTTGATTGATAACCCGGATGACGACATTACGATGACGAGTGCGTTGTATTGTGCCAAGCGTAATCCAGATGCACACATAGTGGCGTATTTTAACGATGAAAGTTTAGTGGGGTTACTCAAAGACCATTGTCCAAATGTGGAATGCACCCCTAGTGTAGCAGTAGAATTACTGGTGAAATCGGCATTTGATCCAGGTTCTAGCTTATTGCACCATGATTTACTCAGCGTTGATGCCGGCCAGGAACAATACTCTGTTTTAGTACCTGACACGGCCTCGACCATGTCGGTTGAGCATTTATTCTTAGGATTAAAAAGACACCATAATGCCATATTCGTTGGTTTTGCAACGGATCATGATGATCATAATATTCATGTGAATCCGGATTTTAATGAACAAGTGAACCCGGGTGATCGTATTTTTTATATCGCAGCACGACGAATCAATGAATTTAATTGGTCATCATTTCAATAAGGAACCTTAATAATGGACACACTTGTCACTTCTTTATCAGGCCTAGGCGGTTTTATTTTATATTTTGCAGCAGCCATCGCATTACTCTTTGTTTTTAAAGTCATTTATAGCAAAGTCACGCCCCATGATGAGTGGGTTCTGATTAAGGAAAAGCAATCGACTGCAGCGGCCATTGCCTTTGGTGGCGCACTGATAGGCTTTGCATTGGCATTATCTGGTGCTGCAGCAAACGCAGTCTCATTTACTGACTTTATTATTTGGGCCGTTGTTGCTTTACTCGCACAGTGTTTGGCGTTTTTACTATTACGCTTCACTTTTATGCCTAAAATTGCTGAACGTATCGAACAAAATGAAGTGTCGGCTGGCATCATGCTGGCAGCCTTATCTATTGCAGTGGGTTTACTCAACGCAGCTTGTATGACCTATTAAGTAGAGGGAGTCCATGATGAATGAATCAAAACGTACTGCTTCAATTGCCTTACCTCAAATGCGCAAGTGGTTCGCCGTAAAACCGCTCGCTGTCGGTATCAGTGCTATTTTTCTAAGTGGCTGTGGTGAAGAACCCGAGCTTGCTTCGATTTACACCAGTATTGATGAATGTGCCAGTGATAATCCAAATTACATGGAAGAATGCACCAGTGCTTATAAAGAGGCAAAAGATGAAGCACTGCGCACGGGGCCTAAGTTTTTGAGCGAAGGCGACTGTGAATTTGAGTTTGGTCAGGATAATTGTGAATACGTGTCAAACCAAGGCAGTAGTTTCTTTATGCCTTTCATGGCCGGTTATTTGATGAGTGAAGTCATTGATGAAGTCGGTGATGCGCTGGGTAAAAAGAAGAAAAAACGCCGCTACTATATGCAACCCATGTTCACTTCATACTCGCGCCGGTCATCTTTACGTGGTCGTTGGTTTAATGCTAGTGGTAAAGACTTTGGTAGTTTGGGACGTCGTGATGTAAAAGTCTATCAATCTGATTTTAAAAAGAAACCCACGGTCAACCGCACCGTGAAACGCGGTGGCTTTGGTAAAAGTGTAGCACGCTCTTCCAGCTCCAGAAGTTTCGGTGGATAGGTTATGTTAAGGCGAGATATTGCTCCCCGTCAGCATTGGCAAGCACTCGCCCAAGAGTACGGCTTTAATTTTCATACCATTAACGGCGAGCCTTATTGGGATGAAAGTGCATATTATCAGTTCACGCTTGAACAAGTGGAACGTGACATAGAAGATCCTACCCAAGAGCTTCACGAGATGTGCTTACATGTCGTCGATGAAGTCGTGCAATCACCAGCGTTATTGACTGATTTTTGTATCCCTGAAGCCTTTCATGAAGCGGTTCATGACGCCTGGTTACAACGCCACCCCTCATTATATTCACGCCTTGATTTAGTGTATGACGGAAAAGGACCCGCTAAGTTACTTGAAAATAATGCAGATACGCCGACAAGCCTTTATGAATCTGGTTTTTGGCAATGGCTTTGGTTAGAACAGTGTGTAGATGGTGGCACATTACCGCAATCTGCCGACCAATTTAATTCACTCCAAGAAAAACTCATTATGCGTTTTCGTGATATCGCAAATATCCATCAGCAAAAAGTCATGCACTTTAGTTGTGCTCAAGATTCTGCTGAAGATAGAGGCACTGTTCAATATTTACAAGACTGCGCAGCACAAGCTGGACTAGAGACACCATTTATTTTCATTGATGATATAGGTGTCACTGAGACCCATCGATTTCTCGATCTGGATGATTTACCCATTCACAGTGCATTCAAACTCTACCCTTGGGAATTTATGTTGAGCGAAGAGTTTGGTGAAATTGCTGCCTACTCATCGACTAAATGGGTTGAGCCTTTATGGAAAAGTGTGCTGTCGAATAAAGCGCTGATGCCATTATTATGGTCTCGTTTCACCGGACATCCTAACTTGTTGCCCAGTTTTTTGCACAAAGATTTAGACAAGGTAGATAAATCTGGGAAATGGGTCAAAAAGCCTATTTTTTCAAGAGAAGGAGCTAACATCATGATTATTGATAATAATGAGGTGGTAGCCCAAACCGGTGGTCAATATGGCGATGAAGGCGTTATATTTCAGCAATTTCATGCGTTACCAAAATTTGGCGATAACTATACATTAATAGGCTCTTGGCTCGTCAATGATATGCCAGCAGGTATGTCCATCCGTGAAGATAACAGCCTGATCACCCAAGACAGTTCTCGGTTTGTTCCCCATATTATTTTAGGGTAAACTCCTCGCCATTATCCAACAGGAAATTAATCTCGTGCCCAATTCAACTCCTCATACCAAACCACAACAACAGAATATGCTAGCGAATCTTGCATTTAACATCATCATTCCCGTTGTGATCATGACCTATGCGAGTAAACCAGAGTATTTAGGCCCATTATGGAGTATAGCGGTAGCATTAGCTTTTCCTGTTGGCTATGGTTTGTATGAGTTGCTACAAACCAAAAAAGTCAATTTTTTCTCTGTCCTAGGAATTGTGAGTGTTTTATTAACTGGTGGGATTAGCTTATTAAAATTACCTGCAGAATATATCGCTATAAAAGAAGCAGCTATCCCAGCGCTAATCGGTATCGCTGTATTAGTGACCCGCTATATGAAAAAGCCATTGATCAAAGTATTAGTACTTAATGAAGCCATAATTAATTGGCCAAAACTAAACGAACGTTTAGTCAGCATCAACAAAGTAGCTGAATTTGAAAAGAAAATTGATATCAGTAACTATATTGTCGCCGCGTCGTTCTTTCTTTCTGCGACACTGAACTATGCATTAGCTAAATGGATTTTAGTATCGGAGCCCGGCACAACAGCTTACACCGAAGAGCTGGGCCGCATGACCGCACTGAGTTATCCTGTTATTGTCATCCCCAGCATGATCATGCTCATCACTGCAATCATGTATATTTTTATGCAAATGAAAAAATTGACCGGTGAAGAAATTGATACTTTCTTGAATCAATAACTAATCCAACAATTCAAATATAGACTTCGCGATATCCGTATTATCTTGATGGCCTGCAAATTTACTCGCACCAGGTCCTATGGCAAATACTTGTACGTCGACAGCGGTGTGACCCCATGTCGTCCATCCCGTATTCGTTTTACGGTCAATGAATGCTTTAATGACAGCCTCTAGTGGTCGATTTTCAGCACTCATATCCATTGCAAATACAGCTTGGATTTCTTCCTCGGTCAGGTCAAATTGTAACGCTGACTGGATGTAAGCAAGACGTTGTTGTGGTGTTAAAGCGGATGCTTTGATAAATTCAATCATGCTCGGCACTGACTGAACAATATTATGGAGTATTTCTGGCTCCCAACGATAATCACCATTCGCCCCTAAAGTCAGCCCTCCAGTACTATGATCAGCCGTCATCACCACTAAAGTGTCAGGGTGCTTTTGTTGATATTCACTTAACCATTCGAGCATCACATGTAAATCATGCATCTCTGCCATCGCAGAATTGATATCACGGCCATGCCCTGCCCAATCAACTTGACTGGCTTCTAGTAATAAGAAATATCCTTGTTCATTTTCCAGAAGACGTACTGCTGTCTGTGCCATATCTTTTAAACGCGTAGGATTGGTATCATCCAGTGCCCAAGGTAAACCTGAAGGGGCAAATAAGCCCAATGCTCCGCCTTTTGTATTTAAACGAGGAAGTTGTCCATAATCATCTATGTACTGATAGCCTTGTGCAACAAACTCAGCAGTTAAATCACGGTCTTCACGGATAAAATAATCAGTCCCGCCGCCTAGCATCACATCAACTTTGATACTGCCATGTAAGCGATCATCGAAAAAGCTATCAGCAATTTCATTGTAGTTGCGACGACTTTCATTATGCGCGACATAAGCGGCCGGTGTGGCGTGAACAATTTGTGAAGTCACCGCGAGACCTGTTTTCATTCCTTTTGATTTGGCGCGATGCAAGACAGTGTTCACCGGTTGTTTATTCGCGTCTAGACCAATCGCTCCATTATAACTCTTTATACCAGAAGATAAGGCTGTCGCACTAGCGGCAGAATCAGTAACTAAGCCCGAGACTTCCGCAGGATAAGTAGATGCGTTTCCAATATGCCATTGATCGAAAATGGTATTATCGAGCTGTGTTGTCGCAGGATCATCGGCGTAATAGCGATATGCCGTAGTATAAGCTGGCCCCATACCATCGGACACAATCATAATAATATTTTTCGGACGTTCACTTGTCACTATTACATCGTCTTTGTTAACGACGATATCAGGCGTCACAATGACACATGCAGACAATAACAGTGAGCTCATACTAAGGGATAACATAGGCAAAAATTTCATCAGCATACATCCTGAAAAAAAGAAAAATAATAGATTCTATTGTAACGGCTAAATCAAAGGGTTCAAATCTTTAAATAAGAAGCTTTTATGACATGGCTCTCTAGTCACATTGTTAAACACACGTTAACGACACAAATAACTATGAATGAAAACCATCCTCAGCATTCATAGCATGAATTAATTAATTGAAAAAATACAACTTTGGGATGAACGACCATAGCCTTATATACAATGTAAATCCCAAGTGAAACCCCAACATAAAAGCGTTTAATAGCCTAAATTCGTTAAATACTAAACATATCAACAGTTCATTCATGAGAGAAATAAAGGTAATCGTAATTATTTATTTTATTTATTATTCTTTGCGTCCTAATATGAATTTGTCTGCAGTGAACGTTGACATTGTCATCATTCACGCCACCCTACACACAACATAAAGGATAAAGACTATGTCTCAATATCAACAAGACCAAGCGGCATTCGCTGCGTTAATTAAAGAACAAGGTAGTGCTTGGAACGCGATCAGCCCAGAGTATGCAGCTCGCATGAAGGCGCAGAATCGTTTTAAAACAGGTTTAGACATTGCTAAATATACTGCAGGTATTATGCGTAAAGACATGGCTGATTATGATGCCGATTCAGCACAATACACACAGTCTTTAGGTTGCTGGCATGGATTTGTTGGCCAACAAAAAATGCTTGCAGTGAAAAAGCATCAAGGTACTACTGACAAGTCTTATTTATACCTTTCAGGTTGGATGGTAGCAGCACTTCGCTCTGAGTTTGGTCCACTTCCTGACCAATCAATGCATGAAAAAACTTCAGTGCCGGCACTTATCGAAGAGCTATATACATTCCTTCGCCAGGCAGATTCACGTGAACTAGGTAACTTATTTAACGAGTTAGATAAAGCAAAAGCTAACGGCGGTGATGTTGCTGCAGTACAAGCAAAAATTGATAATTTTGAAACTCATGTTGTACCTATTATTGCTGATATCGATGCGGGATTTGGTAACGAAGAAGCGACGTACTTATTAGCTAAGAAAATGATTGAAGCCGGTGCATGTTGTATTCAAATTGAAAACCAAGTATCAGACGCTAAGCAATGCGGTCACCAAGACGGTAAAGTAACTGTACCGCATGAAGATTTCTTAGCAAAAATAAATGCTGTTCGTTATGCATTTCTTGAATTAGGTGTTGATGATGGTGTGATCGTAGCACGCACCGATTCACTAGGTGCTGGTCTGACACAAAAAATCCCAGTATCAAATACCGAAGGTGATTTGGCTGAACAATACAATGCATTCTTAGAAGTTTCACCCGTAGAAGATTTAAATGCACTTGCGAATGGCGATACTGTCATGAAACTTAATAACGAAATTGTTAAACCTGTACGTTTACCTAATGGTTTATATAAGTTTAAAGACAATACAGGTTTTGATCGTGTTGTATTAGATTGTGTTACTTCTTTACAAAACGGTGCTGATCTATTGTGGATTGAGACAGAAAAGCCTCACGTAGGTCAAATCGCAGAAATGGTTAACGCAATTCGCGAAACAGTGCCTAATGCCAAACTGGTATATAACAACTCTCCATCATTTAACTGGACATTAAACTTCCGTCAACAAATCTTTGATTTATGGACAGAAGCAGGTAAAGACGTATCTGCATATGACCGAGCAAACTTGATGTCTGTAGAATATGACGATACAGAGCTAGCAGCGGAAGCTGATGAGAAAGTTAGAACTTTCCAAGCAGATGCAGCACGTGAAGCAGGTATTTTCCATCACTTAATTACATTACCGACATACCACACAGCGGCGTTATCAACAGATAACTTA
Organism: Glaciecola sp. HTCC2999; assembly: GCF_000155775.1. Classification (GTDB taxonomy): domain Bacteria; phylum Pseudomonadota; class Gammaproteobacteria; order Enterobacterales; family Alteromonadaceae; genus Opacimonas. Next base: position 140,465 of record NZ_DS989814.1, on the reverse strand, counting down.
GCGAAAGGGTACTTCGGTGACCAAGGTATGCTTGCTTATGTGAAAGGCGTTCAACGTCAAGAATTACGTCAAGGTTTAGCGTGTGTTAAACACCAAGCTATGGCGGGTTCTGATTTAGGTGATACTCATAAAGAATACTTCTCTGGCGACCAAGCATTAAAAGCATCTGGTGAAGATAATACAATGAATCAATTCGACTAATATCAAACGCATCAATTCATCTCAAAACCCAGCTTCGGCTGGGTTTTTTATTGGTCGATGATGTCACACATGAGACACAAATAGTTAAGATAAAATAATATAAAACCACATTCATTAGACTAATATCGTAATGAATTATAATCAAATAAATTTATAATGGTGTTTCTACGACGTATAGGCGACTTAACCATGAATATTGCAAAAATTGACTTAAACTTATTGGTATACCTCGATGTGTTGTTACGCGAGGGCAGTGTAACTAAAGCCGCTAACCAACTAAGTATTACCCAACCTGCAATGAGTAATGGACTAAAACGTTTGCGTGATTTATTTAAGGATCCATTATTAGTCAGAACCAGTGATGGCATGACCCCAACTAAACGTGCGCTAGAATTACAGCCAACGATTCGCGATGTATTGAGTAAGTTAGAGTCATCCATTCAACCTGAGACTGAATTTAATCCAGAAACATCTACGCGCACTTTCAGAATTATGGCTTCTGATTATGCCGAATCAACGTTACTGTTAGAACTGATTGAAGAGCTTAGCTATAAGGCTCCGAATATTACTTTGGACTTAATTACGCCATCAGACGTTACATTTCACGATGTCGAACAAGGTAAAGTCGACATGGCAATCAACCGCTTTGATGAGTTACCCCTCTCCTTCCATCAAAAAGTCATCTGGTATGATCAATTTGCCTGTGTCCTTAACAAAAACAATCCGCGCTGTGAGAATTTCAACCTAGACAATTACCTATCAGGCCAGCATATATGGGTCAGTAAAACAGGATTTGGTATTGGTGTAGGTATTGACCCGAATGAAGTTCAAAAGCTAGGCTGGGTTGATGCAGAACTAACAAAAATTGGTAAGCAACGCCAAATTAGAGTATTTACTCGACATTATCATGCTGCATTGCAGCTAGCAAAAACCCAAAATTTAATTGCAACGTTACCCAGTCGCGCAGCCAAAATTTTTAAAGATGATCCTGATATTGTGGTGCTCCCACCCCCTTTTGATATACCGCCCATCGCCCTAAAAATGGCATGGAGTGCATTATTACAACATGATGCAGGGCATATTTGGTTACGCCGATTAATTGCTGATGTTTCAGAGCGGATGAATGGATCTTAATGCCAATAAAACGGCAAATATCATTCACCTCATGAATGGCTAGAATAGTTAGTATAATCTAAACATTATCAAATTTTCTCAATATACTAACCTTAGTTTAACTCATTGATAGGATATTGAAGATGCCATATTTAACGCAGAGTCGATTACATATTGACACCACACTGGCTCAATTTATTAACACATCCGTTTTACCAAACACAGGGATTGACGCTGATGCATTTTGGCATGGATTTGAGGCCATACTGGCCGATTTCACCCCTAGAAACATTGCGTTATTAGATACTCGTGACAAACTTCAAGCTAAAATTGATGCGTATCATCAAGACCACAAAACGGATTCCTTTGCCGAATATAAAGCGTTTCTTCAAACTATCGGTTATCTTGTTCCCGAACCAGATGATTTTAGGATCACAACAGCGAATGTTGATCCTGAATTAGCGACGATGGCAGGACCACAGCTAGTCGTGCCTATCAATAATGCTCGATATGCCTTAAATGCTGCTAATGCTCGATGGGGCAGTTTATATGATGCACTCTACGGCACCGATGTATTAAGTGATGAGAATGGTGCCGAAAAAACAGCGACATATAACCCCGTTCGAGGACAAGCTGTCATCAAACAAGCTCGCATCTATCTTAACGATATTGCACCGCTAGCTACTGGCTCTCATTTAGATGCAATCGCATATACCTTATCACCTACTGGCTTGTCTATTACACTCGCTGATGGCGATACGACTGAGTTGCGAGCACCTGAACAATGCATAGGCTACCAAGGTGACATTAGCTCACCATCCGCTATTTTAATTCAGCACAACGGTTTACATATTGAATTACAAATTGATGCAAACCACCCGATTGGATCGGTTGATCCAGCTAATATTAAAGATATATTAGTAGAATCGGCACTGAGTACCATCATGGATTGTGAAGACTCAGTAGCAGCCGTAGATGCAGAAGATAAAACTCTCGTTTATCAAAATTGGTTAGGCTTGATGCAAGGGTCATTGCATTTAACAATGACTAAAAATGGTCAAACCATTACCCGTAAGATGAATGCAGACCGACAATACACAGGGATTAATGGCGATGAAATCACCCTAAAAGGGCGTAGCTTAATGTTTGTTCGTAATGTGGGTCATTTGATGACGAATGATGCGATCTTGTTTGATGAGCAGCCCATCTTTGAAGGGATCATGGATGGCGTGATCACATCACTCATTGCATTACATGATTTACAGCGTAACAGTCAATTTACGAACTCTCAAACAGGTAGCATTTATATCGTAAAACCCAAAATGCATGGACCTGATGAAGTTAAATTCAGTGATGACCTATTCAATGCGATTGAAGATTTACTTCATCTTAACCGCCATACCATTAAAATTGGGATCATGGATGAAGAACGTCGGACATCGATTAATCTCAAAGCTTGTATCGAACAGGCTCAGCATCGTGTGGTCTTTATTAATACTGGATTCTTAGATCGCACTGGAGATGAAATTCATACTTCGATGTATAAAGGCGTATTTGCTCCCAAAGCAGAATTAAAACAACGCCCATGGATCGCGGCATATGAAACAGCGAATGTCGTCACGGGTTTAAGGGCTGGTATGTCAGGCAAAGCTCAGATAGGGAAAGGCATGTGGCCCATTCCCGATCAAATGGCGAATATGATGGAAGCTAAGATTGGTCATCCTCAATCAGGTGCGAATACCGCTTGGGTTCCATCACCTACTGCTGCGACTCTACACGCCCTGCATTATCATCAAGTTGATGTGTATGGTGTACAAGCAAGCCTGGACAATAGTGAATTTGATGGCATCGATACCATTTTAGATATACCGCTATTAGAGCCTACTCGAGTCTTAAGTCCAGAGTCTATACAATGGGAACTCGATAATAATATACAAGGTATATTAGGTTATGTAGTACGTTGGGTGCATCAAGGTGTTGGCTGTTCAAAAGTTCCTGATATTAATAATGTGGGTTTGATGGAAGACCGTGCGACGTTACGCATTTCAGCTCAACATATTGCTAACTGGCTAACACATGATGTCGTCACGCTTACACAAATTGATGAAACATTGGCTCGTATGGCGAAATTAGTCGATGAGCAAAATATCGATGATAATGAATACATTCCTATGTATCCCAATTACCATGATGCGGTAGGCTTTCAAGCGGCAAGAGATTTAATCGTACTTGGTACCATACAACCTAGCGGATATACCGAACCACTTTTACACGAACGTCGCCGTGAAATGAAGGCCCGATTAAGATAATTCAGTGTAATTGTTTTATTTAAAAACTGGCATCATTAACTCATATTTGATGCCAGTTGTTGTAGTAATGAGAAAACTCGTTGCAGTCAACGACTTACTGACCTTTACCAAATAATACCACTTCAATAGTTCTAATAAGGACTAGAATATCGAGTAAAAAGCTTTGATGTTTGACATAATATAAATCATATTTTAACTTTCCTTCAGCATCTTCAATACTCGCACCGTAAGGGTAATTTAACTGTGCCCACCCAGCTAATCCTGGTTTAACATTATGACGTTTGGAGTAAAAAGGGATTGCCTGTTCTAATTGTTCAACAAACTCAGGTCTCTCTGGGCGAGGCCCGACAAAAGACATATCGCCTTTAAATACATTATACAATTGAGGCAACTCATCTAATCGGTATTTACGTATAAAACCACCTACACGTGTCACTCGTACATCGTTTTTATCCGCCCATTGAGCACCATTTTTTTCAGCATCAATACCCATACTACGAAACTTATAGATGGAAAACGGTTCACCATTTTTACCGACGCGAACTTGTTTATAAAATACTGACGCCCCTGTTTTACGACCATCATCAACATAGATAATTAATGCGGTAAGTAACATAAAAGGCCACACAAATAACAATACCAGTGTAGCTAAAAATACATTAAAGCTATAATTTCTGATTTGTCTAAGATAGCTTTGTGATTCAAATCCTTTAGAATAAATCAACCAACTCGGGTACATTAGATTGACCATGATCTGACCTGTTTCACGTTCCATAAAGTCTAATAAATCAGAGATTTGTACTCCGTGCATACGACAGTCAAATAAGACTTCAATCGGTAATGTGCCACGGCGTTGATCCGCTGCTATCACCACTTCATTAATTTCATTTTCAACCACAAATGCCTTAAGTGAATTCTCAATATCAATGTCGAGAACAGGTTCTTTTTTAATCCCATTCTCCATATCATCTCCTGCAACAGGGATAAAACCGACAACGTCAAAACTTCGACGATCTGAAGCACGACGCATTTTTTGCTCAATCGTTGACGCGCGTTCCCCGGCACCTAAAATGACAATGCGACTCTTCGCTAACCCCAATGAACCATAGCGGACCATAAAGAATCTAAATACAGAAACGCTAGTAATCGAGAGCCCTATACTCACCACAAAATAGTAAGGATGTATCAAAATCTCACGGAAAAAGATAATCGTGATGACATACATTGCAAAGAAAGCAAGACCGTTAGCCACGAAAATACGTCGGACAATACCACGAATAGACTCACGCAATTTAGGTTCATATAAACCAAGAGACAGTGAGCTCATCAAAATAAAAAAAGTAAATGTGACAATAAATGGTATATATGAAGTATCCAAATCTGGAGCAGCAGGATCTAAAAACTTAACCACATAAAATGTAATGTATAAAATATAAGAGATTAATAACGCTTCAGATATGATTAACGAACTAAATCTTCTATTTTTAAAATTCTGATGCTGGCCCATATACTTCCTAGAATAATTTGATAATTTTAGGTCAACTGATTATTGACTTCTAAAAGGTTATCGACCAAATTAAAAATTACTGAAGTTTATTGATAGCCCATTGCTTTTTTTGCGAACCATTTTTTGATGGGAGGGATAGCATGTAGTAAATTCAACGCTTTATTTCGGCCTACCACTAGCCCAGGGATAGCATTTGAGAAAACCGTCACGAGCAAACTCGTCATATTGATCACTATTTGTCGATCAGTTTCTCGTAACGCTGCAAATCGATCTTGGTGAGAGTGAGCACCTAGCATCTCAATACTCGATAATTCTTTAATCGATGCAATAAAACTGATGACATCGCGGATACCTAGGTTAAACCCTTGCCCCGCAATAGGGTGCAACGCTTGTGCAGCATTACCTAAGGTGAATACTCGTTGGGCACGACCAGAGTGACAAGTTAACTTTAATGGAAAATGTTGGCGGGTAGATACGTAGCTAAATAGCCCGGCACGATCACCAAATGCCTGTTGCAATGCATTCAGAAAACGATTGTCATCAAGTGCACAAAGTGTTGTTATATCTTGCTCAGTACCACACCAAACTAATGAATAATATTGAGTACAATGAGTATCGTGTAACGCATCGCGATGCATAGGTAGTAATGCCAATGGCCCGTTTTCAGTAAAGCGCTCAAACGCGGTTAATTCAGTCTGGTAACGTGCAGGACCTGAACGACTGACTCCAACAATAGACACTAGGGCATGTTGCTGATAATCAATCATATTTGGCACTATGCCTAATGAAGTTTTTAAATCCGTTCCCTGACCATCCGCAAAGACTATCGTTTTAGCATGGATAACCTGTCCCGTTGCTAACCTTGCAGTCACCCCTTCGTCGGATAACTCAACAACACGGCATTGAGTGTTTTCGAATAACGCGATATCGTCTGCACTTTGCTTGCTTAACTGTTGAGTAATGACCGTTTCTAAAGCACTTAGCTGAGTCACATACCCTAACGCCGATACCCCTTGTTCTTGCGCACGTAACCGTGTTTGTCCTAAATGCCCACGATCACTAATATGAATTTGTTGAATTTGTGCATGACACTCGGGTAAAGGGATCCCCATTGCAGCCAAGTGGCACTCAGTGCTATGAGCCAGTGCAATAGCCCTAACATCATCGGCATACACATTAGATTGATGAATACTACCTGATGATACTAAGGTAACGTGGAGACCTAATTTATCATGCAATAATCCTTGGCAAAGCGCTAAACCCACAACTCCCCCTCCAACAACTAGGATGTCGGTGGTATGAATATTCTCTTGTTGTGCTGTCACATTCTGCACTTAAGCACCTGTACTCATTAATTGTTCAATATCCGCTATCGTTTTTGGAACATCACTGGTTAAAACGTGATTCCCTGATTCAGTGATCACAATATCATCCTCAATTCTCACGCCGATACCGTGAAACTGTTCAGGGCAATCACTTCCTGGGGCGATATAAATTCCTGGTTCAACAGTGATTACCATTCCTGGAGATAACGGACGCGGTTCACCATGATGTGTGTATTCACCGACATCATGTACATCAAGCCCCAAATAGTGCCCCAACCCATGCATAAAGTATTGGCGATACGTTAACCGCTCAATATTATCGTGTAAATTACCCGTCAAAATACCTAAATCGAGTAACCCTTGAGTAATGATTTCCACGACAACCTGAGTCACTTCTGGTATGAGCGCATCGGGTTTAAGTAACTCAAGTGCGGCTAACTGAGCATCTAGAACAATGTTATAAACACTGGCCTGTACAGTTGTGAAGTACCCACTAACTGGAAATGTTCTTGTAATATCCGCAGCATACCCTTCTAATTCACCACCGGCATCAATTAAGACTAAATCGCCATTTTGTAACGGTTGGTTATTTTGGGTGTAATGCAAAATACAAGCGTTATCCCCTCCTCCAACGATACTCGTATAGGCGGGATGACGTGCTCCATTGCGAGCAAATACATATTGGATTTCAGCTTCTAAATGATATTCATTTAAACCCGGTTTACATATCTGCATCGCCTGACAGTGGGCTTGGGCTGAAATATCTGCCACTGATTGCATCAGCGCTATTTCGGCAGGTGATTTAATTAACCTTGCCTCGTCTAACCAACTCTGCACATCGATATGGCTCGATGGGGCTAATACGCCTTTTTTCGGGATCTGTTTCAACGCTAATATTGTTTTATCAACAGCTCGTTTAACGTGGGATTGAATAAATAAACTGTAAACTGTCGTCTTTCCTGAGAACATATCAATCAGTTGTGCTGTCAACTGGGTGTTATCAAATGCACTATCTACCGCCAAGCTGTTGATAGCAGCGTCTGCACCTAATCGTCTACCATGCCAAATTTCAGCTTGCTCGTCTTTGGGTTGCACCGAAATACCAACATGCGTTTGGCCAGCGCTGTCTTTGATTAATATTAGGGTTGCATCAGGCTCATTAAAGCCGGTTAAATACCAAAAGTAGCTGTCTTGACGAAAATTATATTCAGTATCATTACTGCGCGTTTGGGCAGATGCGGCACCGATAACACAAATACTATTGGTTGCCATTAGGCTGAGTAATTTAGCACGACGGGCTTGATGTTCAGATAACGCAATCTTTTTCATAACTCATATCCCAATAATTAATGCACGGTAGGATCAGTCTCAATCGGCATAGGCTTATGAGCAGGTTGACACTCATTAAAACAACTCATCGCAATCACTCGCACATGTTCAATTAAGATAAGCAGTTGTGCCTGGGTTTCGTCATTTTCGTCTTGATCATCGACACTTTCCATACGCGAAATTTCAGAGAAGTCTTGAATCCCCTCTTTAACTTCATCAGAGCGTTGATCTAACGAAGGCTGATGCAAACCAAATCCGAGCATAAACCCTTGCACCCATAGAATGATCCCTTGTGCCTGCTCACTTAAAGGTGCATCAGTATCGGGTAAACATAACACCAAACCAAATTCAGCATCAGTAAGTTGATTGACGGTTTGTCCGTAAAGATGTTGCAAATGAGTCACTAAAGGTAGGGCAAATGGTTGAGAGTTATTTGCTACATCCGTTAACACAGACACCCAGTCTTGATTATCTAATGTCATACCACCGCATAACATACCACAGATAATCCCATGCACCTCGGCGCCATCGATTAATACATCATGTTTAGCTAACAGTTCGGTGGTATTTATAAAGTTTGCAATGGTACTCATAAAGGCATCTCTTATCAGGCAACAAAATAGATTGAAAACGAGGTCTAGGCCTCAAATGAATGTAATAGCATATCAAATTAATTCAATAAATACTTAGCCGAACCAATTTGATTGTTCACATAATATGCTGCGCCAATATATTTCATATAATCTCATATACAAGTTCTTTCATATTCTGTATTCTAATTACAGTCTCCTGGGATGTTGGCATGTTCATACATGTCCCTGGCCGATGCTTAAAACCTAGGAAGTTGATTCCACTACTTTTGCGCAAGCTCAACCCGTATTGAGACGCCTGCGGTAGTGATGATACCTCCGCCCTGAACATTTCGGCGTTCGGGCGAATTATGACCTGCGGCATCTTGGGCGACATTATCTTCATTCTCTTATATAATTCTGCTATTCAATTAAACAAATAACTCGCGGTAAATTATCCTATGGCAGTGATTAACTTTGGTTCAATTAATATCGACCACGTATACCAAGTAGACCATTTTGTTCAACCCGGTGAAACGTTAGCGTCCAATGACTATCAAGTATTACTTGGGGGGAAAGGCGCTAATCAATCTATTGCACTAGCCAATGCCGGTGCTGAAGTCTCTCATGTTGGGTGCATCAATCATAATGATGTCCACTTTAAACAAGCCATGATCAAACATGGTATCAATGGCCGTTTTATTCGATGTACCGATACCGCATCTGGGCATGCCATCATTCAAGTTACACCCAGTGGTGAAAATGCGATATTTTTATTTGGTGGCGCTAATCAAGAAATATCCACACAAGATATACAAGCAGCTCTAGCTGATACACAGTCGGGTGACTGGGTATTACTACAAAATGAAACCTCTGGCACTGCGGATGTGCTTGCTGCAGCCAAAGCAAAGGGACTGAAAGTCGCATTTAATCCTGCGCCAATGACCAATGACATTAAATCATTAAATTTCACACATATTGATTTATTAATTGTCAATGAAGTTGAAGCAGCTGAGCTGTCTGATTGTTCTCAAATGGATGATATTGAAGCGTTTTTCCATACACATTTTGCCCATGCAGAAGTCATTATTACCTTGGGAAAACAAGGCGCGAAATTTATCCATGCTCGACACACTGATAAAGGTGACATTGTTATCCCAGCATTTGTCGTTGAGGCTACTGATACTACGGCAGCAGGCGATACATTTATCGGTTTCTTTATGGCTCATTACCAACAACACAAAATACCCCAACAAGCGTTGAAATTTGCTTGTGCAGCGTCTGCATTGGCGGTAACAAAATCTGGGGCAGCGCAATCTATACCTCATGCTGATGATGTTGAAATGTTCTTAGCACAACACAACCAAGCCAAATAACAAGGAATGCAGATGGTTAATAATAACGAAACCCGCCATAAAATTATTCTTGATACAGATCCAGGTATCGATGACGCTATGGCTATATTTTTTGCATTCCAAGCCCCACAAATTGATGTGCTTGGATTAACGACTGTCTTTGGTAATGTACCTGTGGCTATGTCTGCACAAAATGCTATCCGCCTTTGCGATATTGCTCAACAACATGATGTTCCCGTCACACAAGGTGTCGGTATGCCATGGGTAGGTCCTGAATCTTCGTATGCCCATTTTGTGCATGGTGATAATGGTTTTGGTGATATCCCGGTCAATCCACCATCACGAGAATGCGATCCACGTTCATCTGCACAATTTATTGTCGATACCGTTAAAGCCCACCCAGGTGAAGTGACCATAGTCGCTGTCGGACCTTTGGGTAATCTTGCCTTAGCATTACGTTTATGTCCGGAGTTACCTCAATTAGTCAAGCAAGTGGCCATTATGGGCGGTGCAGCTTATGTAAAAGGCAATGTCACGCCAGTAGCTGAGGCGAATATTTGGAATGATGCTCATGCAGCCCAAATTGTATTTGCTGCAGGGTGGCCACTTGTAATGTTTGGCTTAGACGTTACTTATGATATTCCGTTTGCACCGGACTTCGTCGATATTTTAGCGCAGCAACATCCGATATTAGGTGGATTTGTCAGAGACTCTTCACAATTTTATATGGACTTTTATTCTCAAGGTTTAGACCAACGAGTGTGTTATTTCCATGATGCTTTCCCGCTAGCTTATTTGATTCAGCCTGATTTATTTGAGCTGACTGAAGGTCATATGCGAATCGGTACCTCCGAATTAGATCGAGGTCAGACGATGTTCGCTGCACTAGGTGATACCATGAGTCCTTTATGGACACAAGCAAGCACTGTAAAAGTAGCGACTAAGGTTAATCATAGTGAATTAACGACGCTCTTTATCGAGACCTATGGGAAGTAATTTGTGAACACAGACCCGCTTATTATGTCTGCTCGCCAAGCATTGCGCGCCGAGTTACGTGCTAAACGGCGTGCTTTATCTGAGCAGGAACAATGCCATGCACAACAACAGTTACTCACTCAGGCGTCTGATTTCATTCACAATGCTGATATCATTGCCGCTTATTTACCCAACGATGGGGAAATATCACCACAGACATTAATTGATTACGCTTGGGCACATAATAAAACGGTGGCATTACCCGTCCTTCATCCGTTCCACCCACAAACGTTGTTATTTGTTCGCTACACATCACAAAGTAATATGACAAAGAATAAGTTCGGGATCCCTGAACCGCAACTGACTACTCAAGACATCATTCCAATACATACTATTAATAGGATATTCGTCCCGTTAGTCGGTTTTGATGACCAAGGTAACCGTATGGGGATGGGGGGTGGATTCTATGATCGCACGTTAGCACCGATTACCGAGTCTCATCAGGTAGGATATGTATCGTTCAAAATTTCGACACCGCCAACTCTAATAGGCCTTGCCCATGATGTTCAAATGCTCGATTCTATACCATGTGCACAATGGGATATACCGATGTCGCATATCCTCACCCCACAAAAATGCATCACAATGACAGATTGTTAGCTCACTCTTATACGATTTAAGCTACACTAACTGATAGTTATTTTATTAATTTTTGACCTTAAGAGATCAGACTCATGACCCAAGATGACAAAAAACGTGCAGCAGCTCAAGCGGCTCTTGCTTATGTAAAACCTGACGATATTGTTGGTGTTGGTACAGGCTCTACGGTGAATTATTTTATCGAAGCGTTAGCTGCCAAAAAAGATCTCATCGAAGGTGCCGTCTCTAGTTCTGATGCTTCCACTCAACAACTTAAAGCTCTTGGTATTGAAGTATTTGATTTAAACAGTGTGGACCAATTTGATATTTACATCGATGGGGCCGATGAAATCACTGAACACAAACACATGATCAAAGGTGGTGGTGCCGCATTAACTCGAGAGAAAATCGTATCTGCCGTTGCTAAAACCTTTGTGTGTATTATTGATGACACAAAACAAGTCGGCATGTTAGGTGATTTTCCATTACCAGTTGAAGTCATTCCTATGGCACGCAGTTATGTGGCTAGAGAATTAGTCAAACTTGGTGGTGACCCTGTCTACCGCCAGGGTGTCATCACCGATAATGGCAATGTTATTTTAGATGTCCATAATTTAACCATTCTTGATCCTCGCGCACTAGAAACAAAAATCAATCAAATTGTAGGTGTGGTCACGAATGGATTATTTGCCCATCGAGGCGCCGATATATTAATCGTCGGAGGGGAAGACGGAGTTAAAACTTTATAACAACATTATCCGTCTAAGACTAAAAAAAACTATTCAGCAAGGTCGCAATTTGATAAATTAAGCATTTAGACGTCTAGATGTCTTTTTATTTTTTTTCTACAGGTTTACATTCCATGAGCAAGGTTTCACTTCCAAAAGACAAGATTAAAATATTATTACTTGAAGGCGTTCACGAAAGTGCGTTAGAAACATTAAAAAATAATGGTTACAGTAATATAGAGTATCTCAAGACCTCATTACCCGAGGATGAGTTAGTAGAAAAAGTGAAAGATGTCCACTTTATTGGATTACGTTCACGCACGCAAATTACTGAACGTGTGGTTGAAAGCGCAAAAAAACTTGTTGCTATAGGTTGCTTTTGTATTGGCACTAACCAAGTTGATCTTACCGCCACCCAAATCCGTGGTATTCCGGTTTTTAATGCACCGTTTTCTAATACGCGTTCTGTTGCAGAATTAGTACTTGGTACTTTGATCCTATTACTACGCGGTATCCCAGCAAAAAATGCAAAAGCCCATCGCGGTGAATGGGATAAAAGCGCCAATGGCTCTTATGAAGCTCGTGGTAAAACACTCGGTATCATTGGTTATGGTCATATCGGTACTCAATTAAGTATCCTCGCTGAACATTTAGGTATGCGCGTCCAGTTCTTTGACATCGAAGATAAACTTGTTCTTGGTAATGCTACTCAAATTAAAACGATGAAACAGCTCCTTAACACCTCTGATGTGGTGAGTCTGCATGTTCCAGAAACCGCTGAGACTCAGAATATGATTGGCGCTGAAGAAATTGCTCAGATGAAAGACGGCTCCATCTTAATTAATGCGGCTCGCGGTACTGTGATTGATATCCCAGCATTAGAAACCGCCTTAGAATCAGGTAAGTTAAATGGTGCTGCAATTGACGTATTCCCAGTTGAACCTAAATCTAATCATGAAGAATTTGAATCGCCTTTACGTCGTTTTGATAATGTGATCCTGACACCTCATGTTGGTGGCAGTACTCAGGAAGCACAAGAAAATATCGGCATAGAAGTCGCAGGTAAAATGGCGAAATATTCGGATAATGGCTCCACTCTTTCGGCAGTCAACTTCCCTGAAGTGTCATTACCAGGTCATAATAAACACTCTCGTTTATTGCACATCCATAAAAATGCACCCGGTGTACTCACGCAAATCAACCAAGCGTTTGCATCACAAAACATTAATATCGCCGCACAGTACCTACAAACCAACGAAAATATTGGTTATGTAGTTATCGATGTTGAAACCGATAGAGCCGATGATGCGTTTGCACAATTGACTCAAATTGATGGCACAATTAAGACTCGTATACTACATTAAAGATTAAAGTACAGCTTAGTACTAATAAGATACCAAAAAGGCTTAGACGCGATTTGAAGTGGATATTAATATAACACTTCAATGCAACTAAGCCTTTTTTATGAATGGGATAAATGATTTAGAAAAAGGTATAGACGAGTGTCACAGCGGTCTCAGTATCTAACTTCTTACTGTCACCCTCGACATCCGTGTTATGATCCAGTTTTAAAGATACTTTCATCGATAACGCATTTTTTAATGTCGCTGAAACGGCTGTTACAGAGCGTGATTTCGTATTATCTCCACCAAATTCCGAAGATAATGATTGGGTGATTTTTGCCGAGTCAGATAGTCTTAATGAATATTGCAACGCCGCACGAACAATTATACTGTCTAAATTCTTACCATCTTGGCTTTCTGAAAAACTATAACCCGGACCTACTGAATAACTGAACTTAGATTTTTCATTGGAAAATACTTCCTGGTTCCAACCTAATGCCACAGTCGATTGATATTTAAAATCAGAGAAACGATCATCTTCATAGGAACCAAATACGAATAAACGTTGATTTTCTTGGGTTAGCTTGTAGTTAGCTTGTCCTGATAAAAAATATTTTTGAGCTGTCGTCTCAGTCACTTCATTACCAGCACGATTGACTTTATCTTGCTTGTATAAAGCATCAAACTTATATTCATTACTCCAATCTGTTAACTCTTGAGTCCCTGCTAAACCGGCACTTAACGATGTCGCTTCGGTATTACCAGTGGTAATAATTAAACCGAACTCTCCATCCATAGAGATGGATTTATCTTTTTGAGCAACACTCGGCGCGGCTGCGAATAATGCGCATAAAACAAGGGCGACTGGCACCTTAGTCATCGACATAATTTTCCTTATTGATATTAGCTTGATATAGCAAATTTAGAATTTTTATAGCGTTAAAAACAGCGTATATTCTAACGTTATTTTGCTTCAGTCTCTATTAAAATAGATCTTTTTGAGGTCCTGTTGTAGGTGTTACAGGTAAAGGCTCTTTGATTTTTAAAGTCTGTGTTTGTTGTCTTCGTAAATAAGCTTGTTTACGACGCATGCATGCATCATTGATGATCTTCTTTGTATTATCGTCAACTTTGAGCCAATTAAGTCGCTCATCACGTGAGCGATAACAGCCACGACAATAGCCTTTTGGACCAGATTGGCAAATACCAATACATGGACTAGGCACTTCAAACAATTCAATCTGACGCATATAGCACTTTAACAATTATTAATCATGTCATGATACCAAAAAAAATCCCTAAACTGTTGCCAGTAATAGGGATTGTTTATCTGTTTTACCAATGTTTACGAAAATCTTACTTTTTCTTTTTCGCTTTTGGATTCGGTAAATCAGTAATGCTGCCTTCATAAATCTCAGCAGCAAGGCCAATAGATTCATTCAGTGTTGGATGAGCATGGATTGTCAATGCAATATCTTCTGCATCTGCACCCATCTCAATCGCTAAACCAATTTCACCCAGCATTTCACCTGCATTGGTACCTACCATTGCACCACCGATAATACGGTCAGTATCTTTGTCAAAGATTAACTTAGTGAGACCATCTGTGGCATCAGAAGCGATAGCGCGACCAGAAGCTGCCCATGGGAATGATGCGGCTTCGTAATTGATACCTTGCTCTTTGGCTTCTTTCTCAGTTAAACCAACCCATGCTAACTCTGGCTCAGTATAAGCAACAGAAGGAATACACTTAGGATCGAAGTAATGTTTCTTACCTGCAACCACTTCTGCAGCGACATGACCTTCATGAACCGCTTTATGTGCAAGCATTGGTTGACCGACTAAGTCACCAATTGCGAAGATATGTGGCACGTTAGTACGCATTTGTTTATCGACATTGATAAACCCACGCTCATCAACTGTTACGCCGGCAACGTCTGCACCTACCAATTTACCATTCGGCTTACGACCAACAGCAACAAGGACTTTGTCATAACGCACTGGCTTAGCTGGCGCTTTTTTACCTTCAAAGCTGACATATAAACCGTCTTTTTTCGCTTCAACGCCTGTCACTTTAGTTTCTAGCATGACGTTAAAGGTGTCTTTGATCGTTTTGTTATACACCTTAACAATGTCTTTATCGGCAGCTGGAATTAACTGATCTAAGAACTCAACCACATCAATCTGTGAGCCTAGTGCATTATATACAGTACCCATTTCTAGACCAATAATACCACCACCTAATACAAGCATTTTGCCAGGGATATCTTTCATCTCTAACGCGCCAGTAGAGTCAATGACACGATCATCTTCAGGAATGAACGGTAAAGAAACTGGCTCAGAGCCGGCAGCAATAATCGCGTTGTCAAAAGAAATAGTTGTCGTACCTTTATCGCCAGTCACTTCAAGTGTGTTACTGCCGGTAAATTTACCTAAACCTTGCACAAATTCTACTTTGCGCATTTTTGACATACCACTTAACCCCTTGGTTAACTGGCTTACTACGCTATCTTTCCAGTCGCGTACTTTATCTAAATCAATCTTTGGTTCGCCAAATGACACACCATGGCTAGATAAATGCTTCGCTTCTTTGATAACTTTCGCTACGTGCAGTAATGCTTTTGATGGAATACAACCCACGTTAAGACATACACCACCTAAGTTAGCGCGGGCATCAACTAGTACAGTATCAATCCCTAAATCGGCAGCACGGAACGCGGCAGAGTAACCGCCAGGACCGGCTCCTAAAACAACTAGTTGCGTTTTAATTTCGCTCATTTTGACCTCAAAATCTTTAAATTTAGTTAAGGTTTATTTAACGTTAAGTATTTTACAGAATAATCTGACGTAAATCACCCAACACATTCTTAATATGTACTGCAAAGCGTGCGGCTAGCGCCCCATCAATCACACGATGGTCGTATGATAATGATAATGGCAACATTAACCTTGGTTCAAGTCTTTACCATTCCACTTTGGTTTTATCTCGGATTTAGACACACCCAAAATAGCAACATCCGGAGCATTCACTATTGGTGTAAATGCTGTACCACCAATGCCACCTAAACTAGAGATAGTAAAACAACTACCCTGCATATCAGCCGCTTTTAACTTACCATCACGTGCTTTAACGCTAATATCCATTAACTCTTTTGATAGCTCATGAACGCCTTTTTGATCGACATCGCGAACCACCGGCACAACTAACCCGTTCGGTGTATCAACTGCAATTCCGATATGGAAATATTTTTTCAATATCAAACTCTCACCATCAGCAGATAATGAAGAGTTAAATGTAGGGTAAGCTTGAAGCGCATCAGCAACTGCTTTCATCATAAATACAAGCGGGGTAATTTTGAAACCAAGCTTACGTTTTTCACACACGACATTTTGTTCTTTTCGGAACGATTCCATATCAGTGATATCGGCTTCTTCAAACTGTGTGACGTGTGGAATTGTCACCCAATTGCGATGTAAATTTGGACCAGAAATTTTCTGAATACGCGTTAACGGCTTTTCTTCAATCTCACCAAATTTACTAAAGTCTACCTTCGGAGCGGCTAGTACTTGTAAGCCCCCTTCACCCGAAGCCGTTGCAGTAGCTGCAGTAAGCTTAGGACGAGATAACTCATATTTCACATAGGATTGGACGTCTTCTTTAATAATTCGACCTTTATTTCCCGACCCATTAACTTGGGTTAAATCAACACCAAACTCACGTGCTAAACGACGTACTGACGGAGAAGCATGTACTTTACCCGTAGGTTTAATCGCTGCAGCGGATGGGTGATGTGGTACTGGTGGTGCTTTAGGTGAAGGCGCTGGCGCAGCTGGGGCTGGTGCCGCAGCAGGTGCAGGGGCAGACACAGGCGTCGCTTCGACTGGCGCATTACCGGCCACTTCCAAATGCACAACCAAGCTACCTTGGGATACTTTATCGCCCACATTAATGTGAACTGACTTAATCGTACCAGCCTGTGGCGATGGCACATCCATTGATGCTTTATCGGTTTCTAAGGTAATAAGTCCATCTTCAGCTTCAACCGTATCACCGGCAGCGACTAATACATCGATAACATCGACATTTTCATCACCACCAATATCAGGCACCGTCACTTCAATTATAGAAGCAGTTGCTGGCGCTGCAGCAGGTGCTGGTGTTTCTGTTACTGGCGCTTCTGCAGTTGGTGCTTCAGCAGAGGCTGTAGCTAATGTCACGACTAGCGAACCTTCGGATACTTTATCACCTACATTCAAGTGCATGGCAGTGATCGTACCTGCCTGTGGGCTAGGTACATCCATAGAAGCCTTATCCGTTTCTAACGTCACTAAACCATCTTCTACTTCTACGCTGTCTCCAACCGCCACTAAAATTTCAATCACATCGACATTTTCATCACCACCAATATCTGGCACAGTGACTTCTATAGTAGTGGATGCTGCAGCTGCTGGTGCTGGCGCGGTTTCAACCGCTGCAGGTGCAGGTGTGGCAGTAGGTGCAGACGATACAGTTTCCTCAACGGCTGGTGCTGCTTCAGCAGCACTTGCAGTTTTCATTTTAGCTAATAATGCCCCTTCTGAAATCTTGTCACCCACAGCAACACAAATTTCTGCGATATCACCCGCAAAAGGGGCCGGGATATCCATAGAGGCTTTGTCACTTTCAACCGTAATAATAGAATCTTCTGCATCTAATGAATCACCAACCGATACACAAATTTCAATAACTTCAACAGAATCTTCACCCAAATCAGGGACTAATACTTCTTTAATATCAGACATGTCCAGCTTCCTTATGCGTAAAGTGGGTTAATTTTATCAGCATCAATGCCAAGATCATCAATCGCTTTTGCCAATGCTTTCTTATCAAATTGACCTTGCTTGGATAATTCATATAGCGCAGCGAAAGTAATGTAGTTTGCATCCACTTCAAAGTGACGACGTAAATTTTCACGGCTGTCTGAGCGACCAAATCCGTCAGTACCTAATACACGGTATTGACCAGGGACAAATGCACGAACCTGATCGGCATAGGCTTTAATATAATCCGTCGTAGCAATTGTTGGGCCTTCATGACCTGTTTCAGATAGTATCTTAGTGATATAAGGCACTTTCTGCTCACCATCAGGGTGAAGCATATTGAAACGGTCTGCATCAATACCATCACGACCTAACTCGTTAAACGAGGTCGCAGAGAACACTAATGATTCAACGTCATATTTCTCAGCCAAAATCTTCGCTGCTTCACGTACTTGAACCAAAATAGTACCAGAACCTAAAAGATTTACTTTCGCTTTAGATTTACCCACTGTATCTAATTGATAGATACCACGGATAATGCCTTCTTCAGAACCTTCTGGCATAGCTGGTTGCACGTAGTTTTCGTTCATGACTGTCAGGTAATAGAAGACGTTTTCTTGTTCTTCTAGCATGCGACGAGTACCGTCACGCGTGATCACAGCGACTTCATAACCGTAGGTCGGGTCATATGACACACAGTTTGGAATCAAGCCAGCTTGGACGTGTGAATGACCATCCTGATGCTGAAGACCTTCACCATTAAGCGTTGTACGACCAGCAGTACCACCGATTAAGAAACCACGACATTGGCTATCACCTGCCGCCCATGCCATATCACCAACACGTTGGAAACCAAACATCGAGTAATAGATGTATACTGGTAGCATCGGTAAATCATTGGTTGAGTAAGACGTACCAGCGGCCACGAATGACGCCATTGCACCTAGCTCATTGATACCTTCTTGCAATACCTGACCTTTCTTATCTTCACGATAGAATGCGACTTGATCAGCATCTTGAGGCACATATTTTTGACCTTGGTTAGCATAAATGCCCACTTGACGGAATAAACCTTCCATACCAAAGGTACGCGCTTCATCAGGGATAATAGGAACAACATTCTTACCCATTTGCTTATCTTTCAACAACACGGTTAAGACTCGAACAAACGCCATCGTCGTTGAAATTTCCCGTTCACCAGAGCCTTTAGTTACCGCTTCAAATGCTTTTAAAGGTGGTGCTGGTAAATCATGGGTACTTTGTGCCAAACGAACTGGCATATAACCATGTAATGCTTCACGCTTGGCACGCAAATATTGCATTTCAGGGCTATCTTCTTCAAATTTGTAATATGGTAAATCACCAATCTCTTCATCCGATACCGGAATATTGAAACGATCACGGTAATGTTTAACAGATTCGATATCCATCTTCTTCACATTGTGCGCGATGTTCTTTCCTTCACCGGCTTCACCCATACCATAACCTTTAACCGTTTTAGCTAAGATGACTTGAGGGCGACCTTTTGTTTCTGTTGCTTTCTTATAAGCAGCATAAACTTTAACAGGGTCATGTCCGCCACGGTTTAAACGCCAAATGTCATCGTCAGACATATTGGAAACCATTTCTTTCAATTCTGGATATTTACCAAAGAAGTTTTCACGCGTGTATTTACCGCCGTTAGCTTTAAAGTTTTGATACTCACCATCTACGGTCTCGTTCATTAACTCGAGTAATTTACCGGTCGTATCACGCGCGATCAGAGGATCCCAATAACGTCCCCAGATAACTTTAAAGACTTCCCAACCAGCGCCACGGAATGTTCCTTCAAGCTCTTGGATAATTTTACCATTACCACGTACTGGACCATCCAGTCGCTGTAAATTACAGTTGATAACGAATGTTAAGTTATCAAGGCCTTCACGTGAAGCAAGACCAATGGCACCTAATGATTCCGGCTCATCGACTTCGCCATCACCCATAAAACACCATACACGTTGATCTGAACAATCTTTCAAACCACGGTTAGTCAAATATTTTAAGAAACGCGCTAAATAGATAGCTTGCATCGGACCTAAGCCCATAGATACTGTCGGGAACTGCCAAAAATCAGGCATTAATTTTGGATGGGGATAAGACGAAATACCTTCGCCATCAACTTCCTGACGGAAATTATCTAATTGTCCAGCAGATAAACGCCCTTCAATAAATGCACGAGAATAAATACCTGGAGAAACGTGACCTTGAACAAATAAATAATCACCACCATCTTTTTCATTTGGTGCACGGAAAAAATGGTTAAAGCCGACATCGTATAGCATTGCTGATGATGCAAATGATGAAATATGGCCACCAAGTTCTAAATCTTTTTTCGAACCACGCAGTACCATCATCATTGCATTCCAACGAATGGCATGACGGATCTTAGTTTCAAGCGTTTGATCACCAGGCATGGTTGGCTCTTGACCAGCAGGGATAGTGTTTAAATATGCTGTCGTTGCATCATAAGGTAAGTGGGCACCATTACGGCGCGCTTTTTCAATCATACTCTCTAATAAATAGTGAGCACGTTCTACCCCTTCCGCTTCTAGTACTGATTCTAAAGAATCAAGCCATTCCTGCGTTTCTGTAGGGTCGAGATCAACATGCTTTTGGTCAGTCATGCATTATTCCTTATTATTTGCTAATGCCAAGCCTTAGCTCGGGTTGGTTTCAATTCTTCGTAAAACGCGTTGAACACGTGAATCACGTTGATTTATATTCAATAATGTTTCTTCTATAAAAGCGAGATGTATATTACTTGCTCGCCTTGCTTGTTGTGGGTTCTGCTGTACTATCGCAGCTACAATACTTGCTCGTTGTAATGCTATTTCATTACATGCTTCTGGGTTTACTGCCAACATCTGCAGGTTACGCTGAATATTTTCAATTAGCATTCCCTTCATACTGCGCATCACATGTTGCAATACAATATTATGAGAAGCTTGAGCCATAATGAGATAAAACTCTCCTAACACTTGTGCTTCTTCAGCTTTATCCGCTGTCGGCACCATGGCGTCTAGTCCAGACAATGCTGCTTGTAATTGTTTATAATCTTCGGGTTGTCCACGTAACGCAGAGTAAAACGCAGCCATGCCTTCTAACGCATGACGAAACTCCAATAAATCAAATTGAGTCTCTGGTCGTTGGGCAATTAATGCAAGTAAGGGCTCTGTCATGTTAGCGTTAAGTTTAGCGCTAACAAATGTGCCACCACCTTGCTTACGCTCAACTAAACCTTTGGCTTGTAAGTTCTGTATCGCTTCACGTAAAGATGGACGGGATACATTAAACTGAGTTGCTAAGACTCGCTCTGCAGGTAATTTAACTCCAGCCACAAAACTACCGTCTAAAATCATAGCCTCAAGTCTGTCAGTGATGACGTCTGATAGTTTTTGTTGTTTGATACTACTCATATGTATACGCTGTCATTATGATGGCACATGTTAATTAAAATTAACGTTTAATCTTAATTGGTAATACCATTTTACCATTGTAATTTGGCAAGTTTACTTGAAGATAAAACTAAGAACAAGTTTATCGAACAATTTTTAATCAAAATTATGTGTAAAAAACAACGCAACATGTCATCAACTTGATTACATGTTTCTCAAGGCCAATAAAAATCGACTCTAATCTATACCGTGAGTCATACAGAAGTGTTAATAAAAAGTTATGTGATAACGCCTGATAAGGTTAAAACAGCAACAATCGCGACAATAAATAATACATTGCGCTTTGCTAATTGAACTAAAGTCGTTGGTTCAGTGGTAATATCGCCATCTTGAGATGTAACGTCTTCTGCAGCGACTGCCACTTCCGCAAGTACAAGTTTCGCATGAGTAGAAGTATCAAATAAAAAGCCAACCCATTTTGGTAAAGCATTAGAAAAATGGCCAACTAATAAAAACCCAAATGCCGTAATTCGAATTGGCAACCAATCTAAGACATGCAACACCTTAGCTAATGATGATTGAGCATGAATGTTATTTGCTTGGCTATAACCATGCAACGTGCGTAAACACCCATAAGCAACCACTCCAAATAACCCAAAGACGACAAACATGATCATCGGTGCAGCGTAACGCTGGTAATTCAGCCAAATAAGATGCTGACCAAATGTTCTTGGCTCTAACTGCCCCAAACCGAGTTGCTGAGTATAGATATTACAGGTATCGATATCGCCTTGGTTAGCGGCTTGCAGATAACATTTATATGTATTTCTTAGCTCTGGACAACCAATTGCCATATACAGTACAAATAATGTTACCGCAAAATCAATAATACTCACATTAACAAGCGTTAATGCTGCGACTAATAGTAAGCCGGGTAATAACCACATTAAGGATAGCACTGATGAAGAGACAGATTGTGTTAAGTAAGATTTTTTGTTAAGCCAATCAATATATTTATCAATATAAAAATTACTATGACAATGATCGGGTTTACTGAGCATACGCTCTGCAAATAAGGCTAATAACAAGTAAATTAGTGTCATGTTTTGCTCAACTTTATAATTAAAAAATCATCTTAGTACAAATAGATATATTCTATTAAGCCAACGCAGATAAGTATCGAGGCCAATCAAATGCATCACCTGGATCGGTTTTTCGTCCAGGAGCGATAGTATTATGCCCGACAATTCGATCGCTTGTCATCATCGGAAATTGTGAAAATAAATAACATGTCACGTCTTGAAGCGATGCATATTGAGCGTCGGTATAAGCATGATTGTCAGTCCCTTCTAGTTCGATCCCAACAGAGTAATCATTACACCCTGCCACGCCCTCAAACACAGAAACCCCTGCATGCCAAGCACGTTGTGCAAAATCGACATATTGTAAAATCTTTCCATCTCGTCTTATACAAACGTGAGCGGACACTTTTAATCCATTTAACTCATCAAAACTTTCATGCGCTTCACAATCTAATGTCCCTGCGAACAGCTCACTAATATAGTTACCACCAAAAAAACCCGCAGGCAGGGAAATATTATGGATCACCAACAATGAAACGACCCCTTTAGGTCCATTTGGGCGTGCATTATAATGCGGACAAGGCATCTTTATGGCGTTTGGATAGTAGAGTTTCAAGTAGTTATCCTATGGTATAGTACATTACATCACATTAAATCAAGGATTTAAAAATGGCAACAGAAGATAATCATCAACCGCATCGCTATGCCAAGTGGATGGTATTTGCAGCATGGTTATGTGTTCTATGGTTATTAGTAACTGTTTTTAATCATTTGTTGGACGATCAATATAACCCAAACCAACATATTAATTATGATGTTACTCGCGCTGGCACCGTCATTACTTTGGAACAGAATCAACAAGGTCATTACTTACTGAACGGTCAAATTAACCAACAGTCTGTACTGTTTTTACTAGATACCGGTGCAACAACCGTGTCAATACCTGAACATATCGCCGAGCGTTTACATTTACCTAAAGGCCAACGTTATCCTGTTCAAACCGCTAATGGTTCGGTATTTGTCACTGATACACAACTCAACTCATTATCTATAGGTCCTATTGAATTACAAAACATACGCGCTAACATCAATCCGGGTATGCAATCAGACAAAATTTTATTAGGCATGAATGTCTTAAAAGATTTAGAATTAACCCAATTGAATAACCAACTCACTATAAAAGTGCCTACATTATGAGTAATATTGATCCAAGTAGCCCATTAGCGATGTCTATTTATCCTCAACACCTCACTTCTGATCGGCTTATTTCACGTTCTATCATCCAACAAGATGTCGATACCGCGTTAGCCGAAGACCTTGGCATCATGAGCTTAAATAACGACAGTATTGGCTCACAAGATCTCACTGCTCAGTTAATTGCCCATGATACCTTGGTCACCGCACAGATCATCTGCCGAGATGATGCTGTGATTGCCGGTATTGCTTGGGCCTCCTATGCCTTTGAACGCTGTCATAACGAGTTGACCGTTCAATGGCATGTTAAAGATGGCCAAACTGTGCCACCTGATACGCGTCTTGCCACAATAACGGGAAACGGGCGTGCAATATTAACCGCAGAACGTGTAGCACTTAATTTTTTACAAACTCTCAGCGCTACAGCGACCGTGACTAAGTCCTATGTCCGTAAGCTAGAAGGCTCGGGAATCACGCTATTGGATACACGCAAAACTCTACCTAAAATGAGGTTCGCTCAAAAATACGCAGTGCAATGTGGACAGGGCCAGAACCACCGTATTGGGTTATTCGACGCTTTTTTAATTAAAGAAAATCATATTTTTGCTTGTGGTGGGATAGATAAAGCGATTACACAAGCCAAAATCATTTCACCTAATACACTGATAGAAGTTGAGGTAGAAAATATAGACGAATTGCAACAAGCCATTCAAGGTGGTGCTGATGTGATTATGTTGGATAACTTTTCTACTAAACAGATCCATGAGGCAGTAGCTATCAATGCTGGAAAAAGTAAACTAGAAGTATCTGGAAACATTACTGATGCAAGAATTGCAGAGTTGAAAGATACCGGAGTTGATTTTATTTCTAGTGGCGCACTAACTAAAAATATACACGCGGTCGATTTATCGTTAAGAATAATTGATTAAACGTTATCACCTATGTCTAAACAATATTTCACTAGTCATAGGTGATTATCCAGTATCTCTGATAACATCGCTTTTCTCCAAGCACTGATTCGCATGTAATGACGACCATAGCCAGTCAACCGATTTAACATAGCTTATGTTATTTCAACAATGCATTCACTACGGAGAAATAATTTGGAACACTCTAAACCGAATAACCACCAAGGCTTTACTTTAATTGAACTGATGATCGTTGTTGCAATTATCGGCATCTTAGCCGCAACATCATTACCGGCATATCAAAACTATACCCAGAAAGCGAAATTTACCGAAATAACAAATGCATCCGCGGCTGCTAAATCAGCCGTCGAAGTATGTGCTCAAGTCACCGGTGGATTAGAAACCTGTGATGGGGGATCAGCAGGGATCCCCATGAACATCGAAGCTGCAGATGGGATTGTAGGATTAAACACTACTAATGGCATCATTACTACGTCAAAGGCGAGTGACAGCTCAATCACAGGTTCTGGCACATTTACGTTAACCCCAGACCCTGCGTTAACTGGCGGTAAGATATCTTGGACCGCCACATGTGTACCTGCAACATTGTGTTAATACACTTCTTATGTTGAGCCAACATAGATTAATACACCAGCCCAATGCTCTGGGCTGATTATTGTTCTAAATATCCATAATCGTTTGTAATCTTAAAGGTGTTTTATGACTCACTCCATGAGTAAATTCTCTTGGCAGGGAACCAATCGCCAAGGACAAACCGTTAAAGGTGAAATGACAGCAAAGAACATCAGTGAAATAAAATATCGATTACGACGTCAAGGGTGCTCGATCCACAAGATTAAAAAAGCCCCCACCTCTTTGTTTAATTTTAAACAAGACAAAATATCACCAACAGATATAGCCATCATTACTCGGCAAATTGCGACTATGCTTTGTGCTGGTGTGAATATTCTAAAAACTTTCGAAATGATCGCAGCTGGGCAAACTAAACCTTCAGTCAAAAAAATGCTCAGCGAGATTGCAGATGATGTTAGGGCTGGTAACCCTATTGCTCAGTCGCTCAGAAAATATCCCTCTCAATTTGATACCCTATACTGTGATTTAGTGGATACCGGGGAACAATCAGGAAGACTAGACACTATCTTTGAGCAACTATCAATATACAAAGAAAAAGCAGAAGCGTTGAAATCTAAAATTAAAAAAGCGATGTTTTATCCATTGGCAGTCGTTATCGTTGCACTGATGGTGACCGTCACCTTATTGGTATTTGTAGTCCCTCAATTTCAAATGATTTTCAACAGTTTTGGTGCTGAATTACCCGTCTTGACACAAATGATTTTAAATCTATCTGAAGTGATACAAGATTATGCTATGTTGATAAGCGTCGGGACGGCTACTGCAATGGGTTTATATATTCATGCATATAAACGCTCTATAGCAATTCGTCACCATTTGGATAGACAATTATTAAAAGTGCCTATTCTCGGTCTGATTTTACACAAAGCAGCTATCGCTCGATTTACTCGTACACTGGCAACGACAATGACGGCGGGCGTTCCCTTAATTACCGCGCTTGACTCAGCAGCAAATGCCTCTGGAAACGCCGTTTATCGAGATGCTATTGGTTCCATGCGAAAAGAGGTTAGCTCAGGCATACCTATGTTTGTCGCTATGGGTGCAACCAACGTATTCCCTGATATGGTGGTACAGATGATCGCAATTGGAGAAGAGTCTGGTGCAATCGATGACATGTTATTGAAAGTAACAACAATTTATGAAGCCCAAGTTGATGACATGATCGATGGCCTCACCAGTTTACTTGAACCGCTTATTATGACGGTGTTAGGGCTAGTGATTGGTGGGCTTATCACAGCAATGTATCTACCTATTTTTCAAATGGGGAATGTAGTGTGATAAGATTCTCATGTTATTTTTTATAGGGCGTTTTTAGTGTCGAATATATTTAGTGGGTTACAGCAAATAATTGATTTATTTACCCAATTCCCAATAGCCTTTTATATCAGTGTGTTTATATTTTGTGTACTGGTAGGGAGTTTTTTAAATGTCGTGATTTATCGTTTACCCATCATGATGCAACGTGATTGGCAGCAGCAAACCATTGATTTTTTTAAACAAGAATTACCGCCATCTTTTATCAAAAAATACACACCTCGCGGTACATTTAATCTCGTTAAACCAGATTCTACTTGTCCACAGTGTCAGCACCACATCAGAGCGTGGGAAAATATACCAGTATTAAGTTATCTCTTTCTAAAGGGTAAATGTAGTCAATGTCGGACTGCCATTAGCATACGTTACCCATTAATTGAGCTTGCGACTGGATTTGTTGGCCTATGGACTGCTTCGCACTTTGGTGTGAGTATCCAAACGTTGGTACTTATCGTTGTCAGTTTTTTTCTCATTAGTATGATAATGATTGATTGTAAACATCTGCTACTTCCTGATGATTTGACTTTAGGCTTATTATGGCTTGGATTATTAGTGGCTATTTGGGATGTCTTTATTCCACTGCCTGATGCCATCATAGGCGCTATGCTAGGATATTTAATATTATGGTCAATTTACTGGGGCTTTAAGTTAGTGACCGGCAAAGACGGAATGGGCTATGGTGATTTTAAACTGCTGGCGGCCCTAGGTGCTTTTGTCGGTTGGTACCATTTAATTATTGTTATTTTGTTGGCTTCCATCGTTGGCTTAGTGTTGGGATTGCTAATTCCTCAAATCACCCGAAAACTGCCCTCAAATAATGGCTCAATTAACCAAGCTGTACCTTTTGGTCCATTTTTAGGGATAGCTGGATGGTTAACTATATTTTATGGTGACACTATTCAACGAATTTATTTGCAATGGCTATTAGGATCATGAGTACACCATTTGTGGTTGGCTTAACCGGTGGAATTGGTTGTGGCAAGACAACCATTAGTAATGAATTTAAACGACTTGGGATCACCATTGTTGATGCCGATGAAATAGCCCGAGAGATTGTAGCTCCTGGCAGTGAATGCTTAGGTGCTATTGAAAATAAATTTGGTAACGATATCCTTCAATCTGATGGTCATTTGAATAGAGCAAAGTTACGTCGTATCGTCTTTGCAGATCCTAAATATACAGAATGGCTTAATGCTCTGTTACATCCTAAAATAAGGGCCAAAATGTTAGCTGATATCGCGGACTCACCATCCTCATACACTATCTTATCAATACCACTGCTCTTTGAAAATAAGCTACAACATTTATGCAACCGTGTCATTGTCGTTGACATTCTACCTGAACAACAAATTCAACGTGTCCAAGCACGAGATCAGAGTGACAGACAAACCATTGAAAGCATTATCGCGGCACAAATTGACAGACATGAGCGACTCGCTTTAGCCGACGATATTATTGATAATTCAGGGCCTCAAAAAAATAGCGTTAACAAAGTACTTAAATTACATGAAATTTACACAAAATTGACAAAATGTGTCTGAAAATTAAAAATTACCTTGAAAATCATGCTGTTTTATAGTTTATTGCATATAGCAAATAGGAGTGTGACATGACGCAAGTAATATATGAATTTCCACTTAATGAAAAAGTGCGAAATTACCTGCGCGTTGAACACCTCTTAACCTTGCTGAGCCATCCAGATAAAACATGTGACCAACACAATGAAATCCAGTTTTTTCGTGATTTTTTTACGTTACTTGATTTGATTGAGCGCATCGATTTACGCACTGAACTTTTACGCGATTTAAGTAGTTACTCAACCACCCTTAACTCTTGGTTATCCTACCCTAACATAGATGTTAAGCGCATTGAGTTGATAATCGCGATGGTCTTATCCGTATCAGAAAAATTAAAAGCATCAAAACGTATTGGACATGAATTTAAATCTGATCGCTTTCTGACTGCTATTAGGCAACGTTTTTCTATCCCAGGAGCAACATGTAGTTTTGACCTGCCTAAATTACATTATTGGTTATCCTTGGATAAAAACACCAAACAACAACACCTGAATCAATGGCTCGCACCCATGATGGTGTTAAAAGACGCTGTTGGTACTGCCTTACAGTTTATTAGAAATCGTGATGAACTAACTGAGGTATCAGCAAAAAACGGATTTTATCAAGGTATAGCTGATAGTAAGGTTGAACTTATCCGAGTACAGTCAACTAATTCAACCCCGTATTATCCAACGTTAAGTGGTAATAAATATCGTTATGCTGTGCGTTTTATGGCGTTTTCTGAAAAAAACAATGAAAGTGTTGCTGTTGATGATACCATTTCTTTCTTGATGGCGAGTTGTTAATGAACGTTAATTGTCCTACATGTAAAAAACCAGTAAATTGGGTGAGCACTAATATATTTCGTCCTTTTTGTTGTAAAAAATGTCAACTCATTGATCTTGGTGAATGGGCTGATGAAGAAAAAGCGATCCCATGTGGCAGTAGTCATAATACACAACCAGCTGAATTACCCGATATTGAAGATATCGAAGCATTACTTTCCCAACAATCTGATTCATTCTTTAAATAATACAGGCCCACTATGTCTACAATTAAATCTATCGCAATCGTCGGTGGAACACATGGCAATGAACTCACCGGAATAAATATAGTTAAAGCGTTAGATAAGGGTCTCACCAATCAATTTGATGATGTATTTAAATTTGAATACATCATTGCAAACCCCTCAGCAGTTGCTGCTAATGTACGTTTTATTGATGTTGATTTAAATCGCCAGTTTGGCATCCACAATTTATCGTGTAGTAATAGCCGATTATACGAATTGAATATCGCGAAAGTACTAGACCAAAAACTGGGTCCTAAACATTCACCTAGAACCGATCTTGTCATTGATATACACAACACCACTTCTGCTATGGGTGCTACCCTTATTCTTTTAGAGGATTCGCCCTTTTACCGGAACATGGCTGGTTATCTCAAAGCTCGTATGCCTGATGTGAATATTCTTTTGGAAGACGAAATATCATATCTTGAACATCCATATTTATGTACGACAGGCAAACGCGGAATTATGCTTGAACTAGGTTGTCAGCCTCATGGCGTATCCAGAATGGATATATTCTTGCAATGTGAGACTATGTTACAAAGCGTCTTTGAGTATTGTGATTTATATAATCGTGACGCGATGCCTGAGCAGCCAACATTTGATGCTTATCGTTTAATTGAAAATGTTCAGTTTCCGTTAAATGAGGAAGAGGAGGTAACAGGGCTTGTGCATGAAACATTACTTGATAGAGATTTTTGTGCAGTAGAGGTTGGAGATCCTATTTTTCGGTTATTTGATGGTACCGAGATTTTCTTGACGGGAACACACACTGTATATCCACATTTTATTAACGAAGCCGCATATCGTAATAGCAAAGTTGCGTTCGCAACTGCAACTAAGTTTAAGTGGTAACTGAACAAATACCTAGCCCAATATAGTTAGGCTAGGTAACGATGTTCAAGTGCAGAAATGATGGCGTTATTCGCGTCAGGAAAATCTAATGTACGAAGTGTGTTGATTGGATACCACTGTCCTATTTGCCCTTCTTGACCAAAGGGTTCATTCTCAAAACCTAACACTAAATGAATATCCAGCCAAACATGTTTATCAACATAGTCATGTTTCACGTCCATTAAATGTTCGCTGGCTGTGACAACAATACCGACTTCTTCAGACAGCTCTCTGATCAATGCCGACTCTGCTGATTCACTCTCCTCGACTTTACCACCAGGAAATTCCCATTTCCCTCCTTGGTGAACATTAGCAGCACGTCGTGTTAAATACACTTTTGGGATTACATCATCATCCACACAGCGGAGAATTACCCCCACCGCAACATGTACTATTTTATCGGACATCAGAGCTATAGCTTGCCATGACATTGCTTATATTTTTTACCTGAACCACAAGGACAAGGGTCATTTCGTCCCACCTTAGGTCCTTGGCGATGTCCAATTTGCACAGATGACTCTTGATCTTGTTGATTTGTTTGAGTAGGCTGAGCAGCCGTTTCTTGACGTTGACGCTCCACTTCTTCTACATCAGACTCTGCTTTAACTTGTACCTTACTTAATAAGCTAATGACTTCTATTTTTAAGTTTTCAAGCATTTCAGAAAATAGCTCAAAAGACTCTCGTTTATATTCTTGTTTTGGATTTTTCTGCGCATAGCCTCGTAAATGGATCCCTTGACGTAGATAATCCATTGCCGCTAGGTGCTCTTTCCAATGTGAATCAAGAGACTGTAACATCACTGCTTTTTCAAATTGACGAATAACACTCTCGCCAACTACATCTATTTTTGCTTGATAAGCGGCATTTATCGCATCATGAATTTTATCACGTAGCTTTTCTTCAAATAATTTATCGTCTTCATCTAACCATTGCTGGATAGGTAATTCCACATGGAAGTCGCCCTTCAAGCGCTCCTCTAGTCCAGGTACATCCCACATTTCTTCAAGTGATTGCGGGGGTATATATTGACTAATAACTTCATCTATTACATCGGAGCGAATAGCCGTTATTGTTTCACCAATATCACCTTCATCCAGTAACTCATTTCTTTGTTCATAAATAACTTTACGTTGATCATTTGCCACATCATCATATTCTAGTAATTGTTTACGAATATCAAAGTTGCGCCCTTCTACTTTACGCTGAGCATTCTCTATAGCTCGCGATACCCAAGGATGCTCAATGGCTTCGCCTTTTTCCATACCCAGGCGTTTCATCATATTACCCATTTTTTCTGAGGCAAAAATGCGCATTAACGCATCATCTAGTGACAGATAAAAACGTGAAGAACCGGCATCTCCTTGACGACCTGCTCGCCCGCGCAATTGATTATCGATACGTCGAGATTCGTGACGTTCGGTACCAATGATGTGTAAACCACCAGAAGCAATCACTGCATCGTGACGGGTTTGCCATGCAGCAGTAATAGTTTGAATTTTAGCTTCATCTTCAACACCAGCGAGTTCAACTTGAAGGTTCCCCCCTAAGACGATGTCAGTCCCACGTCCAGCCATATTTGTTGCAATCGTAACTGCACTAGGAAGGCCTGCTTGAGCAATGATTTCCGCTTCTTGTTCATGGAATTTCGCATTAAGTACTTTATGCTTAATCTTTTGTTTCTTTAAAACATTAGATAATAGTTCAGAGTTTTCAATCGAAACTGTCCCTACCAATACTGGCTGACCGCGTTCTACGCAGCCGAGTATATCTTGAATGATCGCGTCGTATTTTTCTTCGACAGTCATATAAATCAAATCAGGCATATCTTTTCTAACCATACCTCGGTTAGTAGGTATTACTACCGTTTCCAGACCATATATATGCTGAAATTCAAATGCTTCGGTATCTGCAGTACCAGTCATTCCGCCTAATTTTTCATATAATCGAAAGTAGTTTTGGAAAGTAATCGATGCCAGCGTCTGATTTTCATTCTGAATTTTAACACCTTCTTTGGCTTCCACTGCTTGATGCAGCCCTTCTGACCAACGACGTCCTTCCATTGTTCGTCCAGTATGCTCATCAACGATAACTATTTCACCGTCTTTAACAATATAATCGACATCTTTGGTAAATAATTTATGGGCTTTTAATGCTGAATTGACATGTTGTAATAGCGCAATGTTGGCAGATGAAAATAACGATTGCTCAGGTGCTAATATCCCTGCTTGGATCAGTAATTCTTCAACAAATATTTGGCCTTTTTCAGTTAAGTAAACCTGCTTGCCTTTTTCATCAATAGTAAAGTGCCCATCGCCTTCAACACCTTCTTCATCTTCTTTATCTTGTTGTGCTAATTTCGGCACCAGAGCATTAATCTGTTTATAAAGTGCCGAGCTGTCATCAGCAGCACCAGAGATGATTAATGGTGTACGAGCTTCGTCAATTAAGATGGAATCAACTTCATCAATAACAGCATAATGTAATTCGCGCTGCACTCGGTCTTCAGGGCTAAACGCCATATTGTCGCGCAAATAATCGAAGCCAAATTCATTATTAGTACCATAAGTAATATCACAAGCATATGCCGCACGTTTTTCCTCATGACTTAAACCTGGAATGTTGCAGCCTACCGTTAATCCTAAGAATGAAAATAGTTCTCGGCTCCAATCAGCATCTCGTTTTGCTAGGTAATCATTCACTGTAATGACATGTACTCCACGCCCGGTTATTGCGTTGAGATAGGTAGCGAGTGTCGATGTTAATGTTTTACCCTCACCCGTCCTCATCTCTGCAATTTTACCTTGGTGAAGTACCGTGGCACCTGTTAATTGCACGTCAAAAGGTCGCATACCATAAACACGCACACTCGCTTCTCTTACTACAGCAAATGCTTCTGACAGCAATGAATCAAGGGTACTGCCAGTCGCTAATTTATTCTTAAGCTCTGCAGTTTTAGCCTGTATCTCGGCATCTGATAATGCCTGTAATTCAGTTTCAAGCGCATTGATATGTTTATTGGCTTTATTAATTTTTTTTAGGATACGATCGTTGCGACTTCCGAAAACTTTACGAGCTAAAGATGTGAACATGGGTGTGTTGATTCCGTTAATTATTGACGATAGACAAATGGCAACGGGTCTATCTGAGTACCGTTCTTAATGATTTCATAATGTACGTGCGGTCCGGTTGAACGACCAGTATTCCCAACTTGGGCAATTTGCTGACCTTTTGTAACGACTTCACCTACATTGACTAATAATAATTGATTATGACCATAGCGAGTAACTAACCCATTTCCATGATCGATTTCTACAAGATTCCCATAACCAAAACGCTCACCTGACCAGGTGATTACTCCCGCGGCCGTTGCGATAACTTTATCGCCTTCAGCAGCAGCAAAGTCAATACCTTTATGCATGGCAACTTTGTCGGTGAAGGGATCATCTCGCATACCATAATAAGATGATAGCCAGCCTGACGTAATGGGACGGCCAGAAATATGCTGCTCATTATCTATATGGGTGTTCTGATATATTTTTTCAAGCGCTTCAAGTTGTTTTACTTGATGAGCAATTTTGTGTTCTATTTCACCCAGCTTATCTTCAATGGAAATAGCGATATTAATATTTTGCTTTTGTTTAACTGTTGCGTATGACGAATTATCCGTAAACACAAGTTTATCACTGTTATTTAGGGCTAATTGCTGTTGTTGTGACGCTAGCTGAGAGAGCTTATATTCTAATTGCGCAACTTGATCTATGATGGCAGACGCGTCTATTTTACTTTTCTCTTGCAATGCAAAGATGATTTCTTGTTGTGCCAGCAGACCTTGTTTGACAAGCTGTACGCGTTGAATATTATCATCAACGGAATGGGTAGAACGGCTGGAGATCAAAAACAATAATGAAGTAAGTACTAACAAACTTAATAGCTTTCTCACACTCACTGAACGTTCAATCAAACGTGTATTATGTGAAAAAGTGATTGTTAACTTCATTATCTTAATTTACTTATGGTTATGGCGTTAGATAATAAACTATTTCTACCTATTAAAAAACGAAAAAGCCCTTTTCGATAATTATCGTAAAGGGCCATATACTTATATGTGCTTCTAACTCATTGCCATCACGGGGCTAATATATTGAATGGGCGCCGTTTTATCATCATCAAAGGTGACATATTCCCACGCATCAGTATTTTCTAAAACAGCATTGAGTAATTTATTATTCAAGCCATGCCCTGTCTTATAAGCTTTTAATAAACCAATAATACTATGGCCACCGAGATATAAATCACCGACAGCATCAAGCACTTTATGTTTTAAAAATTCGTCTTCATAACGTAAGCCTTCAGGGTTCAAGACACGATATTCATCTAATGCAACAGCATTATTCATACTACCGCCAAGGGCTAAATCCATGGAATTCATCATCTCTAAATCACGCATAAAACCAAACGTACGCGCTCTAGAAACATGATCAATATATGAATCAGAGCTAAAATCTAATTGCATACTTTGACGTGTCTGACTGATAACAGGGTGATCAAAATCAATTTCAAAATCAACCTTAAAACCATTAAATGGGCTAAGTTCTGCCCATTTATCACCCTCTTCGACCCGGACTGTCTGGATGAGTTTTAAGAATTGTTTTGGCGCATTGAGTTCTTCAATACCTGCAGACTGTAGTAAGAATATAAACGGACTAGCACTACCATCCATAATAGGCAGCTCATGGCTGTTGACTTCAACAATAATGTTATCAATACCGAGACCTGCTAGCGCAGATGCTAAATGCTCAACAGTATGAACACTTACTCCATCATCGTTACTGACACATGTACACAAAACAGTATCCTTCACCGCATTCGCACGCGATGGGATGTCAACATGTGGATTTAAATCGACACGTCTAAATACGATACCTGTATTCGCTGGAGCTGGACGAAGTGTCATCGTCACTTTCTCGCCTTTATGCAAGCCAATACCGGTTTCTTGTACTGAATGTTTAATTGTACGCTGTCTAATCATGGTAACACCTTGAAAACTGGGCGCACATTATATGGTCGTACCAGTTAAAAGTCAATTCCTGTCTTCTTAATCAGCTTGTTTGCGTAAAAATGTTGGTATATCGATATACTCCAACCCACTTTCTTCTTCATCTACTTTGGTTGCGGCCATCGCAGCACCAGAACTCATTCCGCCACTAGCGCCAACCGAAGCACGATTCGACTGAGTTTGACTTACAGCAGATGTAGTATGAGCGGTATCGCCTTTGACTAAAGAAATATCTGGCTTATCAGTGCCAATACCAGTTGCTACAACAGTCACTCGCAACTCATCTTGCATTTCCATGTCAATAACAGTACCGACAACCACGGTTGCGTTCTCAGAAGAGAAAGCACGTACAGCGTTACCAACTGTTTCATACTCATCAATTGCAAAATCAGGGCCTGCTGTAATATTCACTAGAATACCTCGAGCACCAGATAAA
This sequence comes from Glaciecola sp. HTCC2999, assembly GCF_000155775.1. Lineage (GTDB taxonomy): Bacteria > Pseudomonadota > Gammaproteobacteria > Enterobacterales > Alteromonadaceae > Opacimonas. Next base: position 104,676 of record NZ_DS989814.1, on the reverse strand, counting down.
TCGATGTCTTCTAATAATGGGCAAGCAATGGCTTGTTCTGCTGCTTCTTCAGCACGATCTTCACCAGAGGCTACGCCGGTTCCCATCATCGCTGTTCCCATTTCTGACATAACGGTTTTCACATCGGCGAAATCTACGTTGATCAGACCAGGGTTAGTAATTAGCTCAGCAATGCCTCTAACGGAACCAAGTAATACATCGTTAGCCGATTCAAATGCTTTTAGTAACGGCGTACCTTTACCAAGCACTTTTAATAATTTGTCATTGGGGATCGTGATTAATGAATCAACATGTTTCGCTAACTCATCGATACCTTGACTTGCATATGAGAGTCGTTTTTTACCTTCAAAACCAAAGGGTCTGGTCACAACAGCAACACTTAAAATTCCCATTTCACGCGCAATTTTTGCGACTTCAGGTGCTGCCCCAGTGCCTGTGCCACCACCCATTCCGGCAGTGATAAAGATCATATCAGCACCATCAATACTCTGACGGATCGTTTCACGGTCCTCATGAGCAGCTTCACGACCAACATTAGGATCTGCACCTGCACCTAAACCTTTAGTCACATTATTGCCGATCTGTAAAATAGTATCGGCTTGTGACTTCTTTAAGACCTGCGCGTCCGTGTTGATAGTAATAAACTCAACACCTTCAATTTTGTTAACGACCATGTGCTCAATCGCGTTACCACCACCACCGCCAACGCCGACGACTTTGATGACTGCTTCTGCACTGTTATCATCCATTAATTCAAACATATTTGTTCTCCGGTTATGTTTGTTATTATACAGGTTAATATATTAAAATTCGCCTTTAAACCACGATTTTATGCGATTAAATATACTTTCTGTCGGTAATTTTTGTGACACTTGTTCTTCTATTGATTGTCGTCCATATTGTAATAACCCAATCGCTACCGCGAAACTTGGGTCATTGACATAATCCGTTAGTCCTTTGATATTATTTGGTGTACCTATTCGTACAGGCATTTGAAAAATTTCCTCGGCAAACTCTACCGCGCCTTCCATTTTAACCGTCCCGCCAGTGAGGACTATCCCTGCGGCAATCTGCTCTTCTAAACCGCTTGCTTTAATTTCTTCATGAATTAACTCAAAGAGTTCTTGATATCTTGGTTCTATCACTTCAGCTAACGTGTGTCGTGACATCGTTCGCGCTGGACGCCCACCTACACTAGGAACGTTAATTGTATCTTCAATACTGACCATATCTTTTAAAGCACAAGCATGACGGACCTTCAATGCTTCAGCATTATTCACAGGTGTTCTAAATATTTTAGCTATATCACCAGTAATTTGATTGCCTGCTACCGGTATGACCGCTGAGTGACGAATGGCACCATTAGAATATATCACTAGGTCCATCGTGCCTGCACCAATATCAACGACACACACGCCTAATTCACGTTCATCATCTGTCAATACGGAATAACTCGCCGCCAATGCGGAAAACACCATAGTATCCACGACTAATTCAGCACGATCAGTACATTTAATATAATTTTTTGCCATATCTTCAGCACAAGTAATGATATGGATATTCGCATTCATTCGGACACCTGACATGCCGATCGGGTTTTTAACCCCTTCTTGCACATCAACTGTGTATTCTTGAGGAAGTACATGTAGCATTCTACGTTCAGCTGGAATCGGAACAGAACGGGCGGTATGGATTACATTATCAATATCTTCTTGATCCACTTCGGCATTATTTATCGCTACCATACCAGTCTCATTTTGACACTGTACGTGTCTGCCTGTTATCGCCATAAGGACCGAAGATGCTTTACAATCTGCCATCAATTCCATTTCATTAACAGCACGTTGAATTGACTGGGTAACGAGATTCAAATCATTAACACCGCCTTTATCCATCCCTTTTGCAGGATAGGTACCAACACCTACTATACTGACAAAATGATTATCCAACATCTCACCGATGACGGCTTTAATATTACTTGTCCCTATATCTAATCCAACTACCAAATTAGACTCGTCTATTTTAGACATGGTTTGTTCCTATAAATTGGGTATTATTCATCATTATTTATGCCTGCCAACCTACTGCCATACCTGTATCATAGCGTAGATCCACGTAATTAATATCGCGCTCATCCTGTTGCAGTAATGGGTATAAATTAATAAAACGTTGTAATCGATTAATAAACTCTTGTCGTCCTAAATTTAATTTAATCCCATTATTTAATTGTACCTGCCAAGCAAAACGTTCACTCAACACTAAATTCTTTACCGTCAGTGTTCCTGTAGATAAGATCATTTGCATAGCTTGATAGCCTGATAATGCTGTTTTTTCAGCGCCATTAGGACCGAAAAGCAATGGGAGCTGAGCTCCAGCAACACTTCCAACAAATGGAATACCTTCTGCATTCAACAACAAATCGCCATTCCAAATTGCCACAGGCGTTTGTTCAACTAAATAGACTTGTATGGTATTTGGCCATTTCTTTCGAACCGATGCTTGATAGACCCAAGGGTGTTTAAGTACCGCACTATGGATATCATTAATATCTGCTGAAAAAAAGCTACCCTCTATGTCATTAGCAATCAGTCTTGAAATATCACGGTCTTTTATATACGTATAATGACCAGATATTTGAACACTTGAGATAGGTACTTGTTGTTCATCTACCATCCAATTTGTTAATACCGTTCCGCCGATAATTAAACTAGTAAACACCACAATAAGAAAGCCCATCCCCCAGGCTTTTTCTTTGCGCATCTTTAATTGATGGTGTTCTAATTCATTCATTGCAAAGGCACCTGTGTATCTGCCTGTATCGCTGGTAAAATAACAGTCCCAAAAGCAGAAACTAAAATTTGTTTAACTAATTCATTGAAATCATAACCAGCCTGTTTTGCTGCTTTAGGTACTAAGCTTTTTGCTGTCATCCCTGGTACCGTATTAACTTCTAATAATATGAACTCGTCAGTTTTCTGATCTCGCATTAAATCTACACGACCCCAGCCATTGCATGATACCGCTTTAAAAGCATCTAAACTCAATTGACCTATGACACGTTCATCTATGTCATTTAAATCGCTCGGACAGTGATATTGTGTCGTGTTCGTCTGATATTTTGCTTCATAATCATAAAATATATTTGGTGTGACCATTGATATACTTGGTAAAGCGTTTTCACCAAGTATACTGACAGTATATTCTGTACCGACAATATACTGCTCTATTAACACTCGCTCATCATATGTTAATGCGGTATTGACTGCGGAGATAAGTTCTTCTGCAGTGCCTGTTTTTGACATACCTATACTAGATCCTTCGTGGCTGGGTTTAACCATCAAATCAGGACCTATATTCAGCATAATAGTTTGCGCCTCATCTACCGATATCGGAGCTTTAATCTCAGTATATTTAGCCGTTGGTAATCCGCATGCTTGCCAAACATGCTTAGTATGGAGTTTGTCCATTGCAATGGCAGAACCTAGCACACCTGATCCTGTGTAAGGAATATTTAACCATTCTAAAGCACCTTGGATCGTACCATCTTCACCACCACGACCATGTAACATGATCATCGCGTGAGTGACTTGTTCATCTATCAGTTTTGTTAAAGGGTGTTGTTTTGGATCAAAAGCAATGCACTCTATTCCCAATGCTTGAACAGCTTTAAATACCGCCTCCCCTGATGCAAGAGATACTTCCCGTTCAGCTGAATGACCGCCAAGTAAAATAGCCAATTTGATTTTATTCATCTAATAGACCTTTTATTATGAAGCACACTTGCTCGGTCGCGTCTGATTTACTCAGTTGCCTAGCAAGCTTTGCTGCCTGAAACCGGGCTTTTGAATTGGTTAAGTAAGGCATAATATACTGTGCTAGTTCGGCTAAGTTAGCTTGCGGACACAAGCGTCCTGCATCCGCTTTCGTTAAATATTCAGCGTTAGCGGTTTGGTGATCATCTACCGCACTAGGCAGGGGGACAAAACAAGCGACTCTTCCCGCAGCAGCAATTTCAGCAACACTCGATGCGCCAGCTCGACAAATAATCATATCAGCTTGGGCATATTCAGCTGCAATATCATCAATAAACTCGGTTACCTGTAATGTCACATCCGCTTTGAAATTATATTGTGAATACGCATTTTGTACTGATGCTAGATTCCCTTTACCCACTTGATGGGTAATATTGAGACCCGGTATGCTCTGACTTAAACCATGTAATATTTTGGGAAGTGTTTGGTTAAATATACGTGCCCCTAGACTACCGCCAAAGACTAATAACTTAAGCGATGCTGTTTGTGGCTTTTCTTGCATATCAGGAATTGCTGCAATAGCGGCTCTTACGGGATTACCCACATAGGTTACTTTATCTTGATGTACCCCAAAGTCAGTGTGAGGAAATCCACTACATACATGACTCGCGATTTTTGCCAAATAACGATTTGTCATCCCGGCAATCGCATTTTGTTCGTGTACAATTAATGGTACTGATGAGAATTTAGCTGCGATGCCTCCAGGCCCACTGGCATATCCTCCCATACCTAAGACGATATCAGGTTTTATACGTTTAATTAATCGATAGGCATCAAATACCGCGCGGCATAACATCACTGGCATGACTATTTTTCTGAGTAGCCCGTTGCCTCTTATCCCCTTGACTTTAATCGTATGAAAAGGGATATCTTGTTCAGGGACAATGCGCGCTTCCATTTTGTCTGCTGTTCCTAACCAATTAATATCCCAATTATCTTGTTTTAGTCGATGAGCCACCGCTAATCCAGGATAAATGTGACCACCTGTGCCACCAGCCATAATAAGTATGTTAGGCATCGACTCCTCCTGGATTTGAAGAGTCAAATACAGCATCAGATTCTGCTAATGCATTGGTCTTTTTTGATTGCTTAGTTTTTTTCGCTTTCGTTGTATTGTTATGGAGGTGAATTTCTGCACATCGTAATTCAAAATCTATACGAATCAACAATGCAACTGCGACTGCCATGATGATCATACTAGAACCACCATAACTTACGAGAGGAAGAGTCAGCCCTTTGGTAGGTAACATACCTGCGCTACCACCTATATTCACAAATGTTTGAAATGCAAACCAAATGCCAATGCCATAAGCAATGTAACCTGCAAATGGCATTTGCTGATCTAAGGCTTTTTTACCAAGTAATAAGGCTTTTATGACTAATGTTAGGAGTAATGCCAACAATACGATAATACCAATATGACCTAGTTCTTCAGCAATAATAGCAACGATAAAATCGGTATGAGCTTCAGGTAAAAATTGTAATTTTTGAATACTATTACCCAGACCTTGTCCAAACCAGTCCCCACGCCCATAAGCCATGAGTGATTGAGTCAGTTGATAACCGGTACCAAAAGGATCTGCCCACGGATCAAGAAATGCAGTTATCCGCCGCATACGATATTCTTCTAGAAAGATCATAGTAATAAATAACACGACACCTGTTAACAATAGACCAATAAATTGCCATAGTTTAGCCCCCGCTAAAAATAGCAATCCAATCGTCGTGATAAACATCACTATAGTGGTACCTAAATCAGGTTGTGACCACAAACATAATCCTAGAACGAAAAACACAAGCAAAGGCTTGATGAAGCCTTTGATATTTTCGGTTACTTCGGTATGTCGACGCTCCAAGTATCCGGCTAAGAAACAAAAGAAAAATAGTTTTGTCGGTTCTGCAGCTTGAATATTAATCGGTCCAAGGGTTAACCAGCGCTGAGCGCCATTAACAGAACGCCCTACCAGTAATACTGCAACTAATAATCCAAAAGCCAAAAATAATAAATATGGATTATATTTTTGCCACATACTAATTGGGATCATGAGTACAAATAAAGCCACGATGAAAGAAAGGCAACTAAAAATAACATGTCGAATAATGAAAAAATATTGATTGTTATATTTCGCAATACCTTCTGGCATGGAGGCTGATGCCACCATAATAATACCAATTGATACTAACGCTAATGCCACCATCACTAAACCTAAATCATACATAGCAATAGGTGCTTTTGCATCACCATGACGTGCAGCAAACATCGCTTGTAGATTTGAAGAGGTGGCTGAGAAGTTCATTATGCTACCTTAACTTTAGGGTGGCTAAGCCGACCAAAACTAAGATTAATGATATGATCCAAAAGCGAACGATAACCTTTGGTTCAGGCCAACCTTTTAATTCAAAATGATGGTGAATAGGGGCCATTCTAAACACGCGCTTACCACGTAGTTTAAATGAGCCAACTTGTATGATGACGGATAATGTTTCAATAACAAATATACCGCCCATAATAACTAGAACTATTTCTTGACGTACCAGAACGGCGATAATCCCCAAAACACCACCTAACGCTAGAGAGCCAACATCGCCCATAAAAACTTCAGCAGGATAAGCGTTAAACCATAAGAATCCTAATCCAGCACCAATAATAGCTCCGCATATTATGACTAACTCACTCGTTTGCGGGATAAATGGAATGTGCAGATATATTGCAAAGTTTATATTACCCGTTACATATGCAAATATAGCCAACGCACCAGCCACTAAAATAGTGGGTACAATTGCTAAGCCATCCAAGCCATCCGTAAGGTTGACCGCGTTACTGCTGCCTACCACGGTAAAATACACAAATGCGATATACATTAATCCGAGCTGCGGTACTACATCTTTAAAAAATGGCACGACTAATTGGGTTTCTTCAGCTTGAGTTGTGGTTGAATATAAGAAGATAGCGACAGCTAATGCAATGACAGTTTGCCAAAAGTATTTCCAACGAGCGATCAGACCCTTTGAATCTTTTCTCACGACTTTACGGTAATCGTCTACGAATCCGACAACCCCATAACCGATTAAAATCGTCAGTGTCACCCAGACATATTTATTAGATAGATCCGCCCATAAAATCACACTCGTGATAATTGCTGCTAAAATCAGTACTCCACCCATCGTTGGTGTACCCATTTTTTGTAAATGCGTTTGCGGTCCATCATCTCTAACCGTTTGTCCAATTTGTAATTGCTGCAACCATTTGATCATGGTAGGTCCAATCACAATCGCCATTAACAACGAAGTTAACGTCGCCAAAATGGCCCGCAATGTTAAATAGTTCAGCACACTAAACCCGATATCTAGTTGCATTAACCAGTTGGTTAATAAAATTAGCATTCAGTGAATCCCCCATAATGTTGAACATTGCTTAGTGGGGCTCCCTCTATTGCTGTGACAACACGATCCATTCTAGATGAGCGCGATCCTTTAACTAAAATCGTGAACTCGTTATCGTTTGCATATAATTCTTTGTATAGTGCATCTAGTAAGGGTTCAATATGAGAAAAGTGCTGCCCACCCTCGCCAAACATGTCACTAGCACTTTTACTCAGCTCACCCAATGTATAGAACATCTCAATGCTTTCGCTTTTCGCTAATTCACCGACTTGTTCATGATAATGGCGAGCTTGATCGCCCAGTTCAGCCATATCTCCAAGGACCAATACACGACGCCCTTCATAGCTACTGAGTAATTTAATTGCCGCGGTCACCGAAGCGACATTGGCATTATAAGAATCATCAAGTAAACGCACTTTTTCAGATAACTGTTTGACCTCTAAACGACCTTTGACGTGTTGTATTTTTGCTAATCCATCTCGGACATTTTCAAGGCTAGCACCGACATTAATGGATAAGGCAGCAGCTAATAACGCGTTACCTACGTTATGAATGCCTGGAAGAGTCAATTCAATATTCATCTCACCTATTGGTGTATGCATTATAAAATGCGCACAACCATTGAATGCTAAACCAACTTGAGAAGCACTATAATCAGCGCCTTTACCAGGCGCACTATTTAATGAGAACGAATAAATCAATTCATTATCTAATTTACCTAGCCAAAAATCATAGAACTGAGAATCATAATTCAGAATAGCAGTACCACTTTTACTCAATCCTTTAAAAATTTCACTTTTCGCCCTGGCTACACCAAATAAACTACCAAACCCTTCTAAATGAGATGCAGCAGCGTTAACAATCGTGGCGACATCCGGTTTTACCAGCCCTGTGGTATAAGCGATTTCACCTATGTGATTTGCGCCCATCTCAATGACCGCATATTCATGTTCAGCTTCTAATCTGAGTAACGTCAGTGGTACACCAATATCATTATTGAAGTTACCTTGAGTCGATAACACACTTCCACATTCTTTGAGGATAGCTGTCGTCATCTCTTTTACTGTCGTCTTTCCTGAGCTACCAGTGATCCCAACCGTCTTAGGAGCAACTTTTTGCTTAACATATGCGCCTAATGCACCTAAGGCAGCTTTAGTATCTTCGACCATGATGACGGGCATATGTGCTTCAACCGGTTCAGATGCAATCATCGCAACCGCCCCATTTTGACGGGCTTCATTAGCAAATACGTGACCATTAAAATTAGGACCAACTAATGCAATAAATAAACTATCAGCACTAATCTCACGCGTATCCGTCGACACGTTAGTAATGATGAGATCATTACCTTGGAGTGTCCCGTTGACTTGTTGGGCAATGTCGATAAGTGATAAGTTAATCATTTCAATATAGCCTCATTCATTCAAACTTAGATTCGCAATATGAGTTGCTTCTTGCGCATCCGGTGCAATGTTTAGCATTTGTAACGCACCACCCATAATTTTTGAGAACACGGGTGCTGCAGTATCACCGGCATGATACAGATCTCCGCCGGGTTCATTTATGAGTACCACCACTACAATTTGTGGGTCGGATACCGGAGCTATACCAGCAAAGATATTGACATAGTTATCACCGTAACCACCGGCAATAGCTTTCCTACTGGTTCCTGTCTTACCTGCAATACGATACCCTTTAACGGCAGCTTTTCTGCCAGATCCATCTTTTTGCGTGACGGTTTCCATCATTTCCAACACAGCTTGCGTGTTTTCTGGCGAAAATACTTGTTCTGCTTCTTTGACTTGTTGATTTTTGATAATGGATAATTCACGGTGAAGCCCGCCATTACCAAGTGTGGTATACATTCTGGCTAATTGAGCAGTTGTCACCGAAATGCCATATCCAAAAGATAACGTAGCTAATTCAAAATCCGACCAGCGACTACGTTCATGAAATAAACCGGAGCTTTCTCCAAGTAAATTCATCCCAGTATCACTCATTAATCCCATGTTATAGTAAGTGTCGAGTAAAAATTCTTTTGGCACTGACAGCGCTAATTTAGAGGTGCCCATATTACTCGATTTTTGAATAATGGTACGTAAGTCAAGTTCACCAAGATTGCGTGGATCAGACACTCGGCTTCCGCCTAAACGCATCCAGCCTGGATGCGTATCAATAATGCTATCTTTATTGACCGAACCGAACTCTAACGCACTTAACACCGCGAGTGGTTTGACTGAAGAGCCAGGCTCAAAGGCATCAGTGACAACACGATTACGAATGCGATGAGCGCCAGTATTTTTACGATTATTTGGGTTGTATGATGGTCCATTTACCATCGCTAATACTTCAGCAGTTTCGATATCAACCACTAAGGCTGACGCAGAGCGTGCCTGATATACGGTTAAGGCTTTTTTAATTTCTTTATAAGCAAGAGACTGAATACGCTGGTCGATAGTTAACACTAGATCACTGGCTTTTTCACCTTCCTTTTCATCAATCACTTCCACTTGTCTGCCACGGCCATCACGGCGAATAAGTCTTTTATCTGGCGTACCTGTTAAATAGTCATTGAACAAATATTCAATCCCTTCGATACCTTTATCATCTACATTAGTAAAGCCAATAACATGCGCAGAGACCTCTCCTGAGGGGTAATAACGACGTGATTCATCTTTTAAATTTACGCCTGGAATATCTAAGTCATCCACATATTGAGCCATCGCAGGCGTTACTTGACGTTGCAAATATACAAATCGACGCTTTGGATTACTAACACGGGCCATTAATGCTTCAGTATCACGATCCAATACTTTTGCTAGTGCTTCCCAGCGACGTTTGTCTTGTAGAGAATTCTTTTGAGCGATAACTTTTGGATCAGCCCAAATTGCCTGCACTGGAATACTCACAGCTAATTCTTGTCCATTTCGATCAACAATTAGACCACGGTGGACCGCAGCCTGACGCACACGTTTAGAACGATTATCACCTTGTTTAATCAGTTGATCTGGTTCAATTACCTGAATATACGCTGCGCGTGCACCAATACCTGCAAATACAAATACAATCGCAACTATCACTAGCGTAAAACGCCACGTAATCGTAGTAGGTAGCACATTAGATGTTGCGCCTTTAAGTGATGTTTGTTTTTTTGTCATTCTATTTTCACCACAATTTCACTATCAACATCTGGACGCTTCATATTTAATTTTTTATTGACTAACGTCTCGATGCGATTATGTTCGGTAAGTGCGCTTTGTTCTAATACCAGATGACGCCATTCAACATCAAGGCGATCCTGTTCCTGCATTAAAGCTTCTACTTGAATCGATAATTGACGATTATACTGTGCGCTAAGCACGACACCGAAGGCAGAGGCCATAACGGCTAAAAACAACAAAACCCGCACAAAATTGCGGGTTAAATCTGTTAACAAAATATCTACTAAATTATGGCGTTGAGAAGTCATAGTTTCTCCGCAACCCGTAACACAGAACTACGGGATCGTGGATTATTAGACACCTCTTCATCACTAGGTTTGATTGCCTTGCCGATTAACTTGAGCACTTTATCAGCATCAATCTCAGCTTGAAGAATAGGCATATTATGGGGGACATTTTTCCCTTTACTTTGTTCACGCATAAACCGCTTAACCATACGATCCTCCAAAGAATGGAAGCTTATCGCCGCCAATCTTCCGGTCGGTTTAAGTAATTTAACCGCGGCTTTTAACCCATCGCGCAATTGATCGAGTTCACTATTAATATAAATTCGGATCCCCTGAAAGGCTCGGGTTGCAGGATGTTTGTGTTTATCTTTGACCGGCATTGCTTCAGCAATGATGGCGGCTAGTTGTAAAGTCGAATTAATCGGGGTGTGAACACGCGTATTGACAATGGCATGTGCGATACGCTTACCAAACTTTTCTTCACCAAACTCTTTGATGACCTGTGCAATATCTTGTTCGTCAGCATGCGCAAGCCATTGTTCAGCGCTGACACCAGTACTTGTGTCCATACGCATATCTAAGGGGCCATCGCGTAAAAAACTGAACCCTCGGCTAGAATCATCTAATTGTGGCGATGAAACACCTAAATCCATTAGTACACCATCTACTTGATCTATTAAACCAGCTGTTAATGGCACTTCATCCATCTGTGCAAAGGCGCTATGTACTATCGTAAAACGTGGGTCATTAACAAATTTTTGGGCGGCTTCAATCGCGGCAGGATCGCGATCAAATGCAATTAAACGACCATGCTCACCCAGCGCATTAAGGATATAGCTAGAATGCCCTCCTCGACCAAATGTCGCATCAATGTATATACCATCAGGTTTAATGGCTAAACCCTCAATACATTCGTGTAGTAAAACAGAGGTGTGTGCAGGATCCATCATAAGGAGAAGTCCTGTAGACGTTCAGTGAGCTCAAAATCACCCAACTGTTCTGTTTGTACATCTAATTCAATTTGTTGTTGCCATAAATCGGCGTCCCAAATTTCAAATTTGTTTAATTGTCCAACTAGCATAATTTGCTTATCTAGTTTGGCATGCTGGCGCAAGGGAGTGGATAAATGAAAACGTCCGTTTTTGTCCATATCACCTTCCATTGCATAACCTAGCAATAGACGGCGTAAACGTCGTTCATGGGGATTGGTAGTGGATAATTTTTGTAACTTGAGCTCAATTTCTTCCCATTCGTGGAGTGGGTAAAGCAATAAGCACTTTTGCATTGTATCTATAGTACAAACCATTCGTCCCGCACAATCATCCAGGAGCGATTGACGATACCTTGTTGGTATAGCCACTCGACCTTTCACATCAAGATTGATTGCATTAGCACCGCGGAACATTTGCAGACCCTATAATAATAATAAATTGAGACTTTTTCTTATAATTACAGTGGCATAAAATGCTAATCAAGTTGTCACAGACGACAAATCATTCGTATATCCTTATATGAATTGATCCACATTACACCACTTTTCCCCACATTTTTCAGTTTATGGTGTTCTTTGATCCACGTCAAGACAAAAAACAAAGAAAAAATAGGTTTGTGAATAAGACTTAATTTCAATCAAAGTCATCAATGGATTTGGCTAATCCGCAGGTAAAAAAAAACCATTACATTATTTAATGTAATGGTTTTACACATCATCTTTGATGGGAAGAAGTATTAAGCTTCTCTGTGTTCGTATTACTCTGCTTGCTCAGCTTCTGCTTTTGCTTTAGCCGCTGCTTCTGCTGCTAAATTTACAATCTGTAATGAACGAATCGGCTTATCCGTTTTGTTAGATAATTCAACTAAACGATTCAATTGGCTTAATGACATCATTAATGCGTATATTGCACCTGAGAAACCTTTTTTATGTAACTCAACAATATCTTCATCTTTAAGATTGAATAATTTATTTTCGTCAATACTTAACATGCCGGTAATAGCTCGACGCTCACCAGCTTGGTTAACCATACGAATTTCAATTTCAGTTAATAGATCTAATTCAACGACTTTCTTGATAAATTCTTGTGTTAAACGCTCTGAGTTTGCAAGATAATCTAAAAACTCTAAGCGATTTTTCAATAGATCAGCAGCCTCACCGTCTTCAGTGAATAACGCAGCACCATCGTCAGTGATCAAATCAGAAGCATCATCAATAAATACGCCTAAATTGCCGTTGTCTGGACGAATGTCAAATGGGTAACGCTGAATATTCATTGGGACTTGAGGCGCTTGCCAACGATCTTCAGCAAAGAATAAGTTTGATTCTTTCTCAATACCTAACATACATACTGTGTGATGATTACCGGTTTGCTCATCTTTGATGAATACCATTGGGATAGCACCCGCTAACTGAGCAAATTCGCGGATAGACGCTGCTGCTAAGTGAGTATTCTGGGTAAATGCAAAGTTATTTTGAGTCGAAAGTTTAAGATCTTTGTGGACTGCTTTATCTAGTGGTACGTAATTCATTGCCATGGATATATTCTCATTGTTTATTTAGATTATATAGTTATGGTGTGATTATCTGAAAAAACAACCTTGATGTCATGTAGAAACATCATTTTGTGACAAATTTGTAACAAAGCGGGTCTATATTGATAGATTTTATCCTCCCAAGGATAAAACTGGAGATAAAATACACAGTTTTATCCTTCATAGGGACTATAACAAAATCAAGATCCCAATATAAGTAAAAAACGCGATTCCTAAGTAAGGGAAAGGTGATTTCCAAAACGATAACGGTTTCATTTCAACTTTTACCGGTGCTTGTTCTTGTTCAGCTAACACCTCTTTACGTTTTTTCATAAAGTAAACTTGTAACCCGATGGCGATTACAATCGCTAGCGCCATCCATATACTGAACTCTTCATACAACCACACCGCATAAAAATATAAAAATACATATATGGCGATAATGATCCAAAAGAAACCTCTCATTGGCGTATCCTTATTTAATTATTTTGATAAAAAATTCACTGCCATCGCCATCATATGATGATGTACTGGGTTAGCTTTTAGCGCATCACAATTAGATAGAGGGTTCGCATCATTGCCCCCTATTTGGGATACTTGTGCTTGATTCAAGGGAAGATTGGCATGGCATACATTCATACTAGCATCGATTTCAAACAAAGTATGCGGTGCGACAGCATAACTAATTAATTCCTGGATCCCTGCTATTGGAGTCACTTGATCTGATTGTGAATGCGCAGCGAAGATTGGAATAGTAATCCCAGTCGAATCGGCTAATTTTTGACGAATATCACGGATAATATCCATTAACACCAAAGCGGCATGATTGGAAACTTCAGGATATTTATAAGGATTAAGAGAAGCAGTCGCATAATCGCCATCTATCATTCGACTCAGCCACTTAGCAAATGGAATTTTGGATAAGGTTTCAGCATTATCTGCCAGACGTAACGCCCCCGAAAACAACATTAACCCATCAACCTGTGATAAATTGTCAAGCATGTAATCGGTTGCGAGTGCTCCTCCAGTCGAAAATCCACCAATGACTAGGTTATCTCCAAGCGGCTGAGCTAACTGAATAAGCTGAGCGGTATAATCACGCCAAAGCGTTGCTAATTCCGCTGAGTGTAAGACCTTAATAGGCTCATCAACGCCATGGCCAGGTAATAAACCCACAACGACATTATAACCTGCTTCATGTAGTGTTGTTGCGATTGAGCGCATGTAATAAGGCGAGTCACTCAAACCATGTAATAATACCACGACTTGTGTTGTGACACCTTGATGCAACAGCATAAATGGCGCATTACCGTCATTACGAAGCTGGTTGGCACAATATTGAATAACACGACTATTTTTATCATTCAACACAATGGGTTGAACACATGTCTTATTTGCACCTAAACGGGGTGAATGTAATTGAGAAAAAGACATAGATATCGTATCTAGGCTGCTGTCTGCAGTTGAAGACGAGCTAAAGCTAACACCACAAATGACAATAACACTCAACCGAACTAACAGTCTCAACATGTTTGTGTTTCCTAATATTAAAATGACACAGAATCCATACCTGAAATATGATGCAACACACTCATAATTGTTTGTATTATGACACTGTCATCAGAACATTAGCAACATGCGTTATTAATATGAAATTATTACGCATTATTTTTCAAATCATCAAGATGATATTTATCCAAAAGTGTATACAAGGTGGGCCGGGTCACGCCTAATAATGCAGCTGTTTTTGACATATTTTTGTCGGCTTGAGTAAACGCTCGTCGAATAGCGCGACTTTCTGCTTCGGCTCTTACCGAGCGTAAATTGAATACTTCCAAGACTTCATCTTCATTGCCAGGCATTATCGATAAGTCATCGGCATGAATAATTGTTCCCTCAGCTAAAATCACGGCAGACTTTAACTTGTTTTGTAATTCCCTAATATTACCTGGCCATTGATAATGTAACATGGCTGCCATCGCAGAATCGCTAAATCCTTTTACTTTGCTTCCATAATCATGGGTATACTGCTTTAAGAAAGTTTTTGCTAATAACAACACGTCACTTTCACGATCTCGTAATGGTGGAATGTTAATGATTATTTCGCCGATTCTATAAAACAAATCTTCACGAAAGCTTTCGTGGCTAACCATCGTTTGGATATCACGGTGAGTCGCACATATTACGCGGATATCAACACTAATTTCACTCCGCCCACCAACCCGCTCAATGACGCGTTCTTGAAGGAAGCGCAACATTTTTGCCTGAAGACTGATAGGCATATCACCAATTTCATCTAAAAATAACGTACCACCTTGCGCCGTCTCAATCTTTCCTAGTGTGGTTTTATTAGCGCCAGTAAATGCACCTTTTTCATACCCAAACAACTCACTTTCCAATAAATTTTCTGGAATCGAGGCGCAATTAATCGCTACAAACGGTTTGTCTACCCGTGAACTTCCCTCATGTATAAGCCTAGCAAAAACCTCTTTACCCGTTCCACTTTCACCCAATAATAAAGTCGAAATATCAGTTTTAGCTATTTTCTCAACACGCCTACTGACGTTTTGGATAGACTCAGACACGCCTATAATAGGACCTAAATGCTGTCGAGAGAGAGCTAAACGGCGGTTTTCTCGTTCTAAGCTAGATACGTATAACGCCCGTGAAATTAAAATTTTAATGGTATCTGAGTCAATCGGTTTTTGATAAAAATCATAAGCCCCCAATTCTATAGCCTGCAGCGCATGTGTTTTATCATTATTGCCCGTCACGACGATTACTTTAGTGTAGGGCGCAAGCATAAGTACTTCTTCGAGAACTTTTAAGCCTTCAGAAGCATTGGCAGGATCTGGTGGCAGGCCTAAATCTAATGTTATGACGGCCGGTTCGTGACGACGTAATTGCGTAATAGCCGATTCTCGATTATCTGCAAATACCACGTCAAAATCAGATAAACTCCACTTTAACTGTTTTTGGATCCCTAAATCATCATCGACGATTAATACCTTACTCATATTCTATCCTTGATGAACTTTGATTAGGTATATATCGGCAGTAACACCGTAAAAGTAGAGCCTAAATTTTCTCGGCTATTCACTTTAATACTTCCGCCAATTCCTTCAATGTATTGTTTCGCGTCATATGCACCAATACCCATACCCGCATTACCTTTAGTCGTATAGAAAGGCGTGAATAGACATTCATCAATAAACGTCTTACTCATGCCATGTCCAGTATCCTTAATCACTATTTTAACCATATTGATATTGTCACTTTGGGTGACATGGATTGTGACACAACCATCCTTGGGTGAAGCTTCTTGAGCATTATTGATCAAGTGATAAAACACATTACTCAATTTTTCACTATCACCTCTTACCGCTTCCACAAGCTCATGCTCTAATCTAGGTATCGGTTTGTAGGCGGCGCACTTTTGCGTAATAACCGCTTGAATAATCTTACATACATCTATTGGCTGCATTTTATGTGCGGAAGTCAGCTGTTTTTCGGTCAGTTGTTTAAGCATATTTTGCATTCGAGATTGCGTGAATTTCAATGTTTCAAACGTATCATCTATAAAATCAGGATTAGATTTATGTTGCTGAGCGTTACATAAAATCAATTCAACTTGCGCCATCACGTTTTTCAAGTCGTGGACGACAAATGCCGACATACGATTGAATGCTGAAAATTGCATATTTTCAGCAACTTCTCTCGACGCCTCATAATGCAATACATAATTACTCACCTGCGCTAATACCGCATTTAAATAATCTCGTAATTCCCAGTTTAGCTTTCGGATAATACCACTTTGTGTAAACAACACAGCGATTCCCCATAATTCACTATTGCGATAAATGGGTAAAATAAACTGATATTGAGTGGCACTGATTTCATGTAATTCAATATCTAAACCGATGTAATTTTCAGGTTTAACTTGTAATTCATGCAAATCAATCAGCCAAGACTTTTGCTTTAAAAAAGCAATCGCTTGCATCAATAAATGATCATCCGGAACACTCGGGGGGGGCGCCTTAGAATTCGCCACTATTTGATAATGAGAACCCGCCAACTTACACAATATGCCATTATCGTAATTTACCGAGTTCATCAGTCCTTGCAAGGCAGTTTGATAAACTTCGGAGATACCACCATCCCCTTTAGCCAGTATATTAGTTAACTCAACCCATTGTGCTCGATAATCGAATTGATTTGCAAAAAAGTGTTTAATAATAAACACCTTAAATGTATTGCGGATATGACTCGATAAAAACAATATCATGATAGGAATGAGCGATAGAATGATCATGCCGACGAAAATTGAAGTGTTCCAGAATTCCCTGGAGTTTGAAAAAATATACCCAAGCACGATCATAATGAATACATATATGACTGCTACACTCAATAGCGTGCTGTGTAATATAATATCTCGCGATATAAATATCTTGATCCCCCAGTGCTCCATGCGCCGAACAGCCAAGAATAGAAACGGGATCATCAAGGCATAAACATAACCTCTGACAACGATATAATTCGCATCTAGCACAGCCTCTTCAGTACTGTATGCATACCAGGCGACATCAAAGATATTGATGATCACTAGGTATAACATCAATGGTATGAAAGCCCATTTTTTCTCGGCAGCTTGTTGCTGCAAAATGACTAACAAGAGGATTAACGTTAGCGCTGTTATCGTATAAATCAAATAAACCTTAGACACAGGGACCGTGATTAGCCATACGATTGCGATGGTAAGAAATAGAATGCTCCATCCGAGCCATCTAAATTTTTTATAACGCGAATGAAATGTATCCGACAATTGATTATGCAGGACCATACATAGGAACACACACCAACTGACTTGTTTCAATAAATCAAATGTTAGGTGTTGATCAAGTCCAGACTCAGGGAAAATCCAACTATTGTATCCTAACGTCCACACCAAATTAGACACAACAGCAAGTATGAGCAGAAGTTTAACTTTCCCACCTTGACGCACTGTCAATAATAAAAACAGCAAGAATACAAATCCTGCTGAGGCAACACAATATCCTAAATTAGAGATCATCCTTGAACCTAAGTAGCTACAACTAAGTGAATTTAGAGAGCATTATCATATTTAATCGACTATCGTTTTTGTAAAACCAGACTTCCAATAGAATAACCAGCACCAAATGAACATATTAATGCATAATCATTTGTTTGAAGATTTTTTTGATGTTGATGAAAAGCAATAATGGAACCCGCTGAGGCCGTATTAGCAAATTCATCTAATATAATGGGTGCCTCAGTTGGTGTCGCCATTCGCCCTAATAGTTTTTTACAAATTAAGGTATTCATATTGATATTAGCTTGGTGTAAAAACCACTTACTCACATCATCAGGCGTTAAGTCATGACGAGATAAATGTGTCTCAATATGCTCTGCCGCCATAGGACACACTTCTTTAAAGACCTTGCGACCCGCTTGATGAAATAACTTATCAGCACCGTAAGGCTCTGCATCCGTAGCATGACTCATATACCCAAAATTAGAACGTATATTGTTAGAGTAAGACGTTACCGCATGAGTAGAGAGGACATCATAAACATGCTCACTATCGGCTTGAGCTCCATCTTCTAAAATCATAGCCGTAGCGACATCACCAAAAATAAAATGACTGTCTCTATCTTTGTAGTTAATTTGTGGTGATACTAACTCAGGGTTAATGACTAACACCGTTTTGGCAGTATGTGACTTAATCATTTCATAAGCACGATGCATACCGAAAGTCGCAGCGGAACATGCCACAAGCATGTCAAAGCCAAATCCCTCTATACCTAACGCAGCTTGCACCTCGATCGCAATAGCCGGATAGGAACGCTGAGTATAAGCACATGATACAATAACAACATCTATATCTGCCGCAGTTTTGTTAGCTGCTTGCATCGCATCTTTAGCTGCCGCAACCGCCATTTCAGCTTGATGAGATAACTCATCATCGTTACGCTCAGGGATATCAGGGCGCATTCGATGAATATCAAGTGTTCCTTCTTTCACAAATACATAGCGAGATTTTATACCCGACGCTTTTTCGATAAAATCAGCACTAGAGTGAGGTATTGGTTGAAACGTGCCTGCGTCAATCTGAGCCTGGTGTTGTGCATTAGTTAAATCGGCATAATCATTGTAACTTGCGACTAATTCATCATTGGTGATGCTGTGAGGAGGGACAAACATGCCACTACCGCTAATAACGACTGATGTTTTCATATAGGCTCTTTATTATATTTTTTTTCAGCTTATCATGAATTCAAATAATATCAATTCAGTCAAATATTTGGTACCGGCATTAAAGGAATGAGAATAGAAGCAATACTGTTGAACAAGTCTGCACGCTGAGACGTATTGCGCCAAACTAATGCGATTTCACGGTATGCATTCCCATCACTAGGTAATGTAGTTAACCCCGTGTTATTCAATATACCTTGACGCTTAGCTAGTTCAGGAATAAAGGTAAAACCTTGATGGTGTTGTGACATCTGCAGTAATGTATGGATACTACTTGCAGATAAGGCATTCACTTGTTCTTGATAAGCGATTTCACACGCTGAAACAGCATGGTCTGTCATACAATGTTCAGCTTGCAACAGATATACACTGTCTTTAGGTAATCTCGAGTATTCAAAAGGCTGTGGTAAATTCGCTATTTGCTCAGGATGACCGACTAAATGAAATGGATCATGCCCTAAAATTCGTTGACGACAATTCGGCGTCGCAAACGGCAGCGCTAATAGCACAACATCAAGTTTGCCACTCATTAAATCAGCCATGACATTAGCTGAAGTGTCTTCACTCAACAATAATTGAAGTTCAGGATATTGTTCTTTTGCACTCGTTAGAAGGTCATTAAAAATAAAAGGAGCAATAGTCGGAATGACCCCCATTCTCAACACTGACTTTCGCCAATCTCCCCCGGTCTCAGCAAACTGAGTAAAATCTTGCGCATCTTCGACGAGCTTCTGTGCGCGCTCGACTAACGCTAGGCCAAAGGAGGTGAAAACAAAATGTTTATTATCACGTTCTAAAATCTGATTACCACACTGCTCTTCTAAATTTTGAATAGCCGCGCTCAAGGTCGATTGGCTTATAAAACAACGTTTAGCTGCCCGATTAAAGTGCTGTTCTTCGTGCAGCATCAATAAATAAGAAAGGTGATTTAAATTTGGTAACTTCATAGTGCTAGCCTAACACAAATAGAAAAGGAATTAGGGTGAAATGAGTGCCTTGATTTTTTTTTGCATCTTCTTGGTACTCGTATGTCTAATATCTTGTCCCCCCGCTAAATAAATGATGTATTCGCATAAATTTTTGCAGTGATCACCAATACGTTCTAACGCTCGCAATCCAGACATAATCGCTAACCAATTATCAAGTTGCTCCACTTCATGCCGCAATCTATCTTTTAACATTAACATAATATGCTCGTATTTAGCGTCGATAATATCATCTCGTTCGAACACTAATGCTGCAGACTGCACATCTTGACGCGCAAAAGCATCAAATGTTTTTTGCATCATTTTGATAATTTCCTCTCCCAACACAATAGTATTAAGTTTGATTTGCTCATCAATTTGAAAAATACCCTGGCTAATATATTTGGCTACCCGAGCAATTTCATCACCCATTCGCTCAATATCTGTGGTCGTTTTTGAAACGGTCATCACTAACCTTAAATCACTGGCCGTTGGATTTCGAGTGGCTAAAATTCGAAGACACTCTTTGTCAATCTCCACTTCTAACTGATTAATTCTCATGTCGTTTAATACCACTTTTTCCGCACGACTGGCCTCATTAAATTGAATGGCTTGAATTACATTGAGTAATTGCTGCTCTACTTCTCCCCCCATCACTAAAACAGCATTGCGTAAATCTTCAAGTTCTTTATTAAAGCTAACAGAAATATGTGTATTAAAATCAATATGTGCCATAAACGTTATCCATACCGCCCGGTAATATAATCTTCTGTTTGTTTATGCTTCGGTTGAGTAAACAAGCTGTCAGAATCAGTATACTCAATCAACTCACCTTTATGAATAAATGCAGTGTAATCAGAAATTCGGGCGGCTTGTTGCATATTATGTGTCACCATTACAATCGTAGTATGCTGTTTTAAACTTTGCATTAATTCTTCTATAAATAACGTCGCTAAGGGGTCTAATGCCGATGTTGGTTCGTCTAATAGTAGAATTTGAGGTTTTAACGCAAGGGCACGCGCAATCATCAATCGTTGTTGTTGCCCGCCTGATAAGATCATGGCAGGCTCATGTAAACGGTCTTTCACTTCATCCCAAAGACCTGCATTAATAAGCGCTTTTTCAATCGCATCATCAATTTGTCGACGTGAATACTGCTGTTGTAATTTAAGACCAAATCCCACATTCTCGTATATCGTCATCGGAAAAGGATTGGGTTGCTGGAATACCATGCCAACATTCGTTCTGAGTCGGGCGACATTTTCGCGTTTATGGTTGATGTCACGCTTATCCATCCAGATATGACCTGTGATCTTATGATCGGTGATGAGTTCATTCATACGGTTCATCGAGTTTAATAATGTGGTTTTTCCACAGCCGCTCTGCCCTATTATAGACGTGATGGAATAAGCAGGAATTCGCATCGAAATATTATCGAGTACCACTTTATTATTTAACTCGACACTTAACGATTCAATATTGACGGCAATATTTTCTGGTGTCAGTTTTTTTAATGGTGTTGTTTTACGACTAAATAAATTCATAACCCTTCATCACTGCCAATCATATTGTTTTTTCAAACGATAACGTAGCCAACTTGCCATCGAGTTTAACACTATGACGATTAAAATTAGTAACAAACACGTAGCAAACATCATTGATGATTCATCGATAGTAGTTTGACTGTGAAATACCCCATCAAAAACCAATACGCCTAAATGCATAAATTGACGCTCTAAATGGATAAATGGAAATTCATTATCTACGGGCAGTACAGGTGCTGACATGACCGCTCCAACTAATAATAACGGAGTCACTTCACCCGCGGCTCGAGCAATGGCTAATATCCCACCGGTGACAATACTAGGACTCGCAATGGGCAGAACAATCTTAATGATCATTTCAAATTTGGTCGCACCTAATGCCATTGCTCCTTTTTTAAGTCCTTCAGGGACTTGCCTCAGACCTTCTTCCGTTGACACTATCACCACAGGTAATGTTAATAATGCCATCGTTAACGCTGCCCATAATAAACCTGGCGCGCCAAAGGTTGGACTTGGAAGCGTGTCTGAGTACAGCCACTGATCTAGCGTCGTGCCAATCACAAACACAAATAATCCCAATCCAAACACCCCATAAACAATGGCAGGGATCCCGGCTAAATTAGTGATGATAGTACGCAGAATTATCGTAAAATAATTATATGGGGCGAATTCATTTAAGTATAATGCGGTTAAAACGCCAAATGGCATAACCAAAATAGTCATTAAAAAAACTAACAATAACGTACCGAACAATGCAGGAAATACGCCTCCTGAAGCATTAGATTGCTTAGGATCATCACTCATAAAATTCCATATTTTTAACGCACTTACGCTCATTCTCTCAAGCCAAGATAAGCCATTGGAATCAATAAGATAATCCACTTGATAAAGCGGTATTGAAAGCGGGGTACCATCCGCTTGTTGATAGTGAATTTGAATACCATTTAACTGTGTTTCAAGCTGCTGTTTTTGTGCCATCAGTGACATGATTTGCATATGTGTTTTTTCATATCGAATCTTATCTTTCATTGAGCCACTTTCAGTAAATGTCGCCAATTCAATATTCAACGGTATGAGTGTCTTTGTTAATGTGCGAAGTTGAGTTTGTAGCTGATAAATTTCATCCCGTAAATCAGAATAAGCAGCGCGTGAATATCGTTCAATCTTATTTGGCTCAGATGATGACTGCAATGTTAAGTGGCTAGCGAATATTTTACTGCCGTCATTTAGATGTAATGTCCAAATAGGATGAATGATAGGTCGGTAGATAATATTGTCATCATGAACAAATAACTGCTGGTTTTTTTGTGTATTTGGATGATAAACCAATAGGACATGTTCCTCTTGGACCTCTTTGTCATCGTATAATTGAGCATAATATTCAAGCGCGTTTCCATGCTTATCTGTGATTTGCACATTGACCGTTGGATAAACTATGAAATAACTCAACCCTTTGATTAAAACAAACATAATCAATCCGATTAATGCCAATGACAACATCGCAGCAGCACTCGCTGCTAAATTAATTGTAATAAAGCTATTATCGGGTTTATATAGCTTAGTCATATAAACCTCTGAGGGACTTTGTATATCGATACTTAATCAACTCAGCCACAGAATTGAGGACAAATGTAAATAAAAATAATAATAAGGCAGTGACAAATAAGACCGTCATGTGGCTATTCATATGATTGGCTTCAGGTAATTCAATCACTAAATTTGCAGAAAGTGCTCGCAACCCTGCAAAAATGTCCCATTGCGCAATAGGTGTATTACCCGTGACCATCAATACAATCATGGTTTCTCCAAACGCACGTCCTAAACCTATCATAACTGCTGCAATAATCCCTGGCGCGGCAGCAGGCAGTAATACATACTGAAGCGTTTGTAAGCGCGTGGCTCCTAACGCTGCTGCAGCTTTGATCATTGAATTAGAGACGCCACTGAGGGCATCCTCCGCCAATGAGAAAATCGTAGGAGAAATCGCAATTCCCAATGCCACTGCCACTACTAACGTTGATTTATCAAGACTGATTGTGTCGATGGCAAATACCAGCAACATATCGTTTAGTGGCCCAGAAATTCCTTCAAAACAAAACCATACTAGCGCTAAAATAAGGAATACCTGAAGACCTAATTCCATACTCACAAAAATGTGCTTTAAGCCGAACCATTTTGCTAGCAAAAATACACCATGCGCACTTAAAAGCATCACTGGCAATAACACAATAAATAGGAGAAAAGAAAGTAACGCCGCTTCGGTAAGTGGTACTAACCAAATTGCAGCAATTAAACCAATCGCAACTGAGGGGATTGCTTCCAATACTTCAATCATCGGTTTTAATGTGCGTTGAATCACTCTTGGGGCAAAATACCCAACATAAATAGCACTTCCGAGCGCTAGAGGGATTGCCACAAGTAATGCCAGTAAACTTGCTTTTGCACTACCAATTAATAAAGGCATGATATTATACTTACGGTCTTGGAAGTCGAGAGAAGGGTTAGTTTGCCACAGGTATTCAGCATCATAGTACCCAACATATTGTTGTGGTGAGAATAGCTCAGCGATAGTAATAGCGGAGTGTAATGCTGAAAATTCGCCAAGGACCACAAATTGGTCATGATGCAGTACTAGCTTATTTCGATAAAATGTGACAGTGACCTCGGACAAGTTCACCTCTTTAGGAAGGCCTTCAATACGTTGATGATTAAGCGGTTCAAGTGTCACACTGTTTAGCATTAAATAATGCTTTTGACCATCCAAAGAATAAACAACATGGATGATGTTATGAATATCATTCTCACCCACTACGGCAAGTGGAGGAATGCTTTGGTACGCTTGTTTAAATAATAAATCTTCTTGGAATGCTAGCCCCGTCTTAGGTTGACTCAATAGTTGGATACGTTTAATTTGGAGAATATGACTCTCATTTTCCTGTTGTCGTATTTGGACATAAAATACATTAGGCTGCTGACTGATTTGCCACTCCATTAACTCACCATCAACAGGAAAAGATATCTTAAAATCAGTCTTCAGCTGACGCACCACAATTTGATTATCATGATGAGATAATTCAAATCGGTTTGACATTAAACGTACATTTTCTAGATGCTCATTGTGCGGCTGCATCGTTGAGAGCGCTGGCGGATTATCCGTTAACATAGTCACAGCTTGTTGTGGGGCTAATTTAGTAAATGTTACTTCTGGTGTATAGAGTATTGGCGCAGCACGATAAATCAATGTCGAAATCAAAGCCAAAAATGTCATAATGACAAGCAAGGCAGACGCCCTTACTCCACCACGAAATACCCGGTCAGTAAAAAAACGCGATGGTTTGTTATGTTGGTGACTTAATTTCATGTGAGTACAAGTCAGTTGATATTTGTTCATACTACAAAGCACCAATGTAAAGTGCAAACCCATCATGAAAATGTATGCTTTTAAATCTAATTTTAGTGTATTTATAGATAAAGCGGCGATTATTGATTGTAAGTATTCGTTCTTATTGTAATATCGTAATATTGGTTATACCTATCTCTATCAATATCATGGAGTCAAATGAATAGCACATCGATTTATTACCCCAAAGAACTAAGCTGGTTAGCCTTTAATGAGCGTGTTTTGCAAGAGGCCGCTGATGAAAATAATCCGGTGATTGAACGCTTACGTTTTTTAGGTATTTACTCCAATAACCTCGATGAGTTTTTTAAAGTCCGCGTGGCTGGCGTGCAACGCATGATTTCTATCGCAGAAAATACAGGCGATGAAGCAGAAATAGATGCAGGTAGAATTTTATTAGATAAAATCCAAGATAAAGTGATTCGTGCTTCTAAGCAATTTGACCTCATACATAGACGTATTATTAAGGAACTAGGGCGTTACAATATCTTTATATTAAAAGCAGAGCAGTTATCCGATACCCATACTAAATGGGTTACTGATCTGTTCTTTAATAAAATATTACGTCATATTGCGCCAATATTAGTGCATAATAAAATCGATTTATCACAGCGCTTAAATGGTTCTTCCGTGTACTTTTATGTCGCTTTGAAACGTGCTGGACGTAATCCTAAATACGCAGTCGTACAAATCCCCACAGAAGAGGTATCACGTTTTATTCAATTGCCTTCTGAGAAGTCTCGTAAAAAGAAAAACATTATTCTCCTTGATGACATTATTCAACTTTGTTTAGAGCAAATCTTTCGTGGTTTTGTCAAATATGATGACATCGAGGCATATTCATTTAAATTAACCCGTGATGCTGAATACCGCCTAAACGAGGAAATCGACGAATCTTACGTAGATAAAATGTCAGAAAGTATGAAGCAGCGGCTGATCGCTGAACCGGTTCGAGTTATCCACGACGATAAGATGCCCGATTACATGATCCAAGATTTAGCCAAACGCTTAAAGTTAAAGTCGTCAGAAACGCTACAAGAGGCTGGTCATTATCGTAACTTTAAAGACTTTATCGGTTTTCCTAATGTTGGTCGTGCCTATTTAGAAAATCCTAAATTACCCGCTATTAGTACTGAACAATTTAATCATTACAACACTGTATTCGAGGCGATTACCGCGGATGATATTTTACTGTACTACCCATATCATCGTTTCTTACACTTCACAGAGTTTGTTCGCCAAGCGGCTTTTGATCGTAATGTGAGTCATATCCGCTTAAATATTTATCGTGTCGCCTCACAATCTCGGATAATTAACTCACTAATTGACGCTGTAGACAACGGAAAAAATGTCACTGTGGTTGTTGAATTGCGTGCAAGATTTGATGAAGAAGCGAATATACAGTGGTCAAAACGCATGACCGATGCGGGGATTAAAGTGGTCTTTGGTAATCCTAATATCAAAATCCACTCTAAACTGTGTGTCATTTCTCGAGAAGAGCGCAATCAAACCGTCCATTATGCACACTTTGGGACCGGTAATTTTAATGAAAAAACAGCCAAAATATATACTGATTATTCCCTTTTTACCCGCAACCAAGAACTGGCTCAAGAAGCATTAGACGTATTTGACTTTATTATTAACCCCTATCGCAATGTAAAGTTCAAGCACTTACAAGTTTCACCCGTGAATTCACGCTTGAAAATCCAATCCTTTATACGTACTGAAATACAAAACTACAACCAAGATTTACCTTCGGGCATCACGTTAAAAGTCAATAATTTAGTCGATAAAGAGTTAATTGATGATTTATATCGAGCGAGTCAGGCAGGTGTTAATATCCGTATTATTGTTAGAGGAATGTGTTCTTTAATTCCGGGAGTAGCAGGACTTAGCGACAATATTACCATTATCAGTATTGTCGATCGATTTTTAGAGCACCCTCGAGTCATGTTATTTGAAAATGCTGGTGATAAGCGTGTTTTTATTTCTTCAGCCGATTGGATGACACGTAATATGGATGGCCGAATTGAAGTCGGAGCGCCTATCTATTCACAACGACTGATTGAACAAATAGATACGACGTTAAATTTACAATTTCAAGATACATTAAAAGCAAGGATTATCGACCAAGAACAAAGCAACCAATATGTCAAACGTGGTAATCGTCGCCATCTACGGTCGCAAATGGCGATTTATGAGTACTTAAAGCAGGTCGAAAAACAGGCGATACTAGATAACCAAACTCAGGATGCAGAAAGTGAGTAAGCCAGAACGCGTCGTTAATGACCTCCCTGCGACTGAATATGAACATTTAGCTGCGCTGGATTTAGGCTCAAACAGTTTTCATTTAGTCGTCACTCGAATCGTTAATGGCTCGGTTCAAATTGTACATCGAGTTAAACAACGGGTAGCGTTGGCGCAAGGTTTAGACGAAGATTTTCAGCTTTCACCAGAAGCGATTCAACGAGGTCTCGATGCGCTTGATATTATGCGTGAGAGCTTACAAGGATTTTCACCTGAAAAAGTCCGTATTGTCGCCACTTATACCTTACGCAAGGCGCGCAACTCGCATGAATTTATCCATCGTGCTCGCAACATATTGCCTTACCCGGTAGAAATAATATCTGGAATGGAAGAAGCGCGCTTAATTTATTCCGGCGTATCGCATACTTCCTTTGATGAAGGACGACGTTTAATTGTCGATATTGGTGGCGGTTCCACTGAACTAGTCATTGGGGATGGCTTTGAACCACTCGTTTGTCGTTCCCTAGAGATGGGTTGTGTGAGCTTTACAAAACGGTTTTTTACCAAAAAAAAGATCTCAAAAAAACAATTCAAACGTGCTATTACTGCCACTCAACAAACCCTAACACTGATTACCAATCGGTACACGAAATTAGGTTGGCAAACAGCGATTGGCACTTCAGGAACCATCAAAACGATTATTCAACTCATCCGTGATAAAGAATCAAGCGACTATACGCCTATCACACTATGCGCCTTAGAGGCATTGATGGAAGATGCAATTAACGCTGAAACAATAGAAGCACTTCCAGTAGCCACTATTGCAGCTGATCGTTCGTCGGTCTTTTGTGCAGGCTTAGCCATTTTAATCGGCGTGTTTAAAAGTTTTGATATTAAGCAAATGGATTTTTCATCGAGCGCATTACGCGAGGGTGTAATTTTTGAAATGCAAGAGAGTATCGGGAAAGTCGATACTCGAGAACGGACATCACAATCCTTAGCTAAGCTATATCATGTTGATTCAGAGCAAGCTCGACGTGTATTACAGACTTGTCATGATCTGGTTGCACAAAGCCCTTATAAATGGTTGAAAAAAAAACAATTACTCAAAAATATATTAGGCTGGGCCTGCTTATTACATGAAGTAGGGATCCATATTAATTCTCGAGGATTTCAGCGCCATTCAGCGTATATTATTGAACACACTGAACTTGCCGGATTTAACCTTGAAGAACAACGGTTATTAGCATTATTAGTTCGCTTTTCTCGTAAAAAAATTCGACCTGAGCTTATTAATGACTTTGATCAGTTTAGCAAAGCACAGATTCAAGCAATGTTAGTGATCTTACGTTTAAGTGTGTTACTCAATGTTAAACGCCAAGATGATATTCATCCTCAAATCTTCTTCACCCCTAACAAAAAACAGATTGATGTGACATTTGGGGATAATTGGTTAGCAGGAAAACCAATATTTTCTGCTGATTTAGCCGCTGAACAGAAATACCTTAAAGCAATAGGGATAGAGCTAACGCTCGGTTAACTCTATTCCTACATCATTTTAATCGCTTTTTTAGGTATTAGACGCGGCGTAAATACCAGCAATCGCTTCATCTAACATCGCTGTAAATTCAACTTCGCTTTGTTGAGCACTTACCCCTTGAGTCAGTGCGCGTGAAAAGCTTGCAATCATCCCAGCATTTGCAGTTAATCGCTCATTAGCTTCATCACGGCTATAACCGCCTGATAAGGCGACGACTTTCAGCACTTTAGGATGCGCTATACAAGGTGCGTAAAAACCATTTTCTTCTGGCAAAGTCAGTTTTAACATCACTTGTTGTCCCTCAGGAATGGTGTCTAGTTGACGTAAAATAGCGGCTTGTAACTGAGCTTCTGCTAATGCTTTTTCCGGACTGTGAATATCGATTTCAGGTTCAATGATCGGAACTAAACCTGCATCTAAAATTTGCTGACCGACGGCAAATTGCTGCGCTACGATAGCATCAATACCCGTCTGATTTGCGAGCTTAATCACTGAGCGCATTTTGGTTCCAAACACATCTTGAGTATTAGCTTTCGCTAATAACACATCCAGATTAGTGATTGGCTTCATTAGCTGAACACCATTGGCTTCATCTTCTAAGCCTTTGTCGACTTTCAAGAACGGGACAATCTGTTTTTCTTGCCACAAATAATGTGCAGTAGAGCGTCCTTCTATTTCACGATCGAGGGTGTTTTCGAATAAAATCGCACCCAGTACTCGTTCACCTGTAAACGCATTATTGGTAATAATGCGTGTGCGCATTTCGTGAACTTGATCAAACATTTCCTCATCAGTGCTGTATTTATCAGCATCAACACCGTAAAGGGCAAGCGCTTTGGGTGTCGAGCCACCCGATTGATCTAACGCGGCAATAAAGCCAGTTTGTGAGTTTACTTTAGCCAGCATCTCACGTTGGGTAGTTGACGGCATGTCATCTCTCCATGATTGCTAAGTCTGTTATTCAGCACTTAGTGTAGGGTTACAAAGATCCATTTCGTACTTATTATTATTGTGTGTTGCACGATAATGAGGTTTATATTAACTATTAATCTATATAAAAATGTTCAGCGTCTTAACGACTATCTATCTAAAATCGCAACAGCTGGTAACGTTTTACCTTCTAAAAATTCCAAGAAAGCACCGCCCCCAGTTGAAATATACGATACCTTATCAGCAATGCCAAATTGGTCGACCGCAGCAAGGGTATCACCACCACCGGCAATCGAGAACGCATCACTATCAGCAATGGCTTGTGCAATCGCTTTCGTGCCCCCTGCAAATGGGGCTAGTTCAAACACACCTACCGGACCATTCCAAACAATGGTCCCTGCATTTTTCAAAATTTCACATAACTGAGCCGCTGACTCAGGTCCTACATCAAAGACCATATCGGTATCGATTATTTGGTCAACTGCTTTGGTATCGACTTGGGTCTCGGCGCTAAATGCCTGCCCTGTCACGACATCGATAGGCACAGGAATACTACCGCCATTGGCTTGAGCATCAGCTTGGAGCTTTTGCGCTGCAGGGATCAGATCGGCTTCATATAATGACTGACCTACATTATGTCCTTGTGCTGCGATAAACGTGTTTGCAATTCCACCACCGACAATGAGTTGGTCAACTAACGGCGCTAGACTCTCTAATACGGTTAATTTAGTCGAGACTTTTGAGCCCCCAACTATCGCCACTAATGGACGTTTAGGGTTATCCATCGCTTTACCTAGTGCATCTAATTCCGCACTCAATAAGGGACCAGCTACCGCTTGAGGGGCAAATTTAGCAACGCCGTGTGTAGAAGCTTGGGCTCTATGAGCCGTACCAAAGGCATCCATCACAAATACATCACATAATGCGGCGTAGCGTTTTGCTAAATCATCGGCGTCTTTTTTCTCACCCACGTTAAAACGTACATTTTCCAGTAACACGACTTGTCCAGGCACGCAGCTAACTTCATCTAAATCGTTTGCCAATGCAACGTTTTGTCCTAACGCCTCTGTTAGATAATCGGCAACAGGTTGCATTGAAAACTCACTAGCAAACTCGCCTTCTGTCGGACGACCTAAATGGGACATCAAGATGACGGCGGCCCCCATCTCTAATGCTTGTTTTATTGTCGGTAACGAAGCACGTAAACGAGCATCAGACGTAATACTGCCGTCTTTAATCGGGACATTAAGATCTTGGCGTATTAAAACACGTTTAGCCTGTAAATCGATATCTTGCATGTTTGTAATAGTCATACTATTCCTTAAATTATTTCCAGTGATTAACCAATCTGGTTAGTCTTTATTTACATAGTGGATAAAGTGCCATTGCCGTATCTAGCATACGGTTAGCAAAGCCCCATTCGTTATCACACCAGACAAGTGTTTTAACTAATTGTCCATGGCTTACACGGGTTTGTGTCCCATCAACAATACAAGAATGTGAGTCGTGATTAAAATCCACTGATACGAGCGGTTGCTCGGTGTAATCCAAAATCCCGGCGAGCTGGCCGAGCTTGGCTTGTTGTAATACTTGATTCACTTGACCAATAGTGACGTTATCGCGCAGCGTGACACTTAAGTCCATGGCAGTGACATTAATCGTCGGCACACGAACGGCAATCGCTTCAAACTTTCCTGCAAATTTGGGTAATATCCGTTCAATCCCTTGAGCAAGGCGAGTATCTACCGGAATGATAGATTGACTGGCGGCCCGTGTTCGACGTAAATCAGGATGAAATGCATCGATGACTTGTTGGTCATGCATAGATGAATGAATGGTAGTAATGGTGCCACTTTGCACACCAAAAGCGTCATCTAACGCTTGGATTACAGGTACAATGCAGTTAGTCGTACATGAACCATTAGAGATAACCTTATCCGAGACGGTTAAGGTATCTTCATTAATTCCGTAAATGATTGTGGCGTCGACATCCGGTGAACCCGGCTCAGAAAGCAGCACTTTTTTAGCGCCTTGAGTAAGGTGTCTTGCAGCATCCGACGCATTACCATAATTACCGGTACATTCAAACACCACGTCAACACCTAACTCACCCCAAGGACAACCGTCAATTTGAGCTGAGTGATATAACGCGATAGCATCATTATCGACAAGTAAAGTATCTGGTTGTGGTAACGAATCGTCACTTTTAGCCAAACGAACTTCATGACCAAAACGACCATGCGCAGTATCATATTTGAGTAAATGTGCGATCCCTTCGGCATCTGCTATTTCATTAATCGCCACAACCTTGATTGCTTGTTGGCGTCCAGATTCGTAGAGCGCACGTAACACGTTACGCCCTATTCGTCCAAAACCATTGATCGCGACTTTCAACAATGCGTTATCCCTTTATAGCGCCTTGGCAGCATTAACTACCGCGCTGACTGTGATCCCAAAGTGTTCAAATAAATCTTTTGCAGGTGCTGACTCACCAAAGCTATCCATACCAATAATCGCCCCATTAAGACCGACATATTTGTACCAAGTGTCTTTGGCTAGTGCTTCTACCGCCACACGCTTAGTCACATTTGCAGGTAAGACGCTTTCTTTGTATTCAGCAGATTGCGCGTCAAAGACATCCGTTGAAGGCATGGATACAACACGCACGTTTTGACCTGCAGCACTTAACTCTTTACCCGCCGCAACGGCTAATTCAACTTCAGAACCGGTTGCAATTAAAATCACATCAGGTGTTGCCGTACAATCCACTAAGACATATCCACCTTTAGCGATATTCGCTAGTTGTTGAGCGTCACGCGGTTGTTGTTCACAGCCTTGGCGAGTGAAGATCAAGGTTGAAGGACCATCTGTACGCTCAATCGCAGATTTCCATGCCACCGCTGACTCGACTTGGTCACACGGACGCCAGTTATCTAAGTTTGGCGTAGCTCGCAACGCGACTAGCTGCTCTACTGGTTGATGTGTTGGGCCATCTTCACCCAGGCCGATTGAATCATGAGTGTAAACAAAAATGGCAGGTTGCTTCATTAACGCCGCCATACGCACTGCATTTCGCGCATATTCCATAAACATTAAGAAAGTAGCACCGTACGCCTTAAAACCACCGTGTAAGGCTAAGCCGTTCATCATTGCCGACATACCGAATTCACGGACACCATAATAGATGTAGTTACCGCTCGCATCATCGGCACTGATTCCCTTACAACCCGACCAAATCGTGAGGTTTGAACCCGCTAAATCGGCTGAACCGCCTAATAACTCAGGTAGCAAAGGACCATAAGCATTTAATGCATTTTGTGATGCTTTACGGGTCGCGATATTCGCTGGATTAGCTTGTAATTCTTCAATATAAGATTGAGCTGCTTGGTCCCACGATGCTGGTAATTGACCCGATACACGACGATTAAACTCAGCGGCTAACTCAGGATATGCATCGGCGTAAGCGGCGAAACGCTCTTGCCATGCTTGTTGAGCTTTTGCCCCTTTCGCTTTACCATCCCATTGGGCATAAATGTCATCAGGGATCTCAAAGGCACCGTGCTCCCAGCCTAATGCAGCGCGAGTAGCCGTAATTTCATCAGCACCCAGTGGCGCACCGTGACATGATTCTGTGCCTTGTTTGTTTGGCGAACCAAAACCAATGACGGTTTTACAACAAATCAATGTCGGTTTTTGCGTCTCAGCTTGAGCGGTACGGATCGCAGAAGCGATTTCTTCCGGGTTATGCCCATCAACGCCATCAATCACTTGCCAGCCATATGCTTTGAAGCGCGCAGGGGTGTCATCAGAGAACCAACCTTCGACTTCACCATCAATAGAGATACCGTTATCATCCCAAAACGCGACTAATTTGCCTAACCCTAAGGTACCTGCCAATGAACATACTTCATGTGAAATACCTTCCATTAAACAACCATCACCTAAGAACGTGTAAGTATAATGGTCAACAATAGCATGCTCTTCACGGTTAAATTGTGCTGCTAAAGTTTTCTCTGCTAACGCCATACCTACTGCATTACTGATCCCTTGACCCAATGGTCCGGTGGTTGTTTCAACACCAGGAGCATAACCATACTCTGGGTGGCCTGGCGTTTTTGAATGCAATTGACGGAAGTTTTTTAACTCTTCAATCGGCAACGCATAACCCGATAAATGCAGTAGTGAATATAAGAGCATTGATCCGTGACCATTGGATAGGACGAAACGGTCACGGTTTGCCCATGCAGGATCAGATGGATTATGGGACAAAAAATCGGTCCACAATACTTGAGCAATGTCAGCCATCCCCATTGGTGCACCTGGGTGACCAGAATTAGCTTGTTGAACAGCGTCCATACTTAATGCACGGACTGCATTCGCGAGTTGTTGGCGTGATGACATGAATGACTCCTGAGATATCACAGCAGAGGCGTAATGCTAAGAAATATTCCTAACAAAACAATTGCTTAAAGATTGTAGAAAATAGTTTCATCCATTGTCGCCTACCCGTGTCATTTGTTCAATATCAAATGTCCAAAAACGTGGATTAAAAGCATGTAATAAGACCAGTGTCTCATGACGACATAAATGGATAAAAGTTTTTGCCTTAATGAACTTAATTTTCATTTCTTATGTAAAAGACGTATAGACGTCTAGATGGTTAGACTATAGAATAACATCTAGTATAAAAATTACACCAACACGCTAACTTGTAGTCGGTTACAACGACAGTCTACTCGTTAACTCTTTTATGAGGTCACTATGTCACAACATTTATTCACTTCTGAATCAGTCTCTGAAGGACATCCGGATAAAATCGCCGATCAGATTTCTGATGCCGTGCTCGATGCTATTTTAACCGAAGATCCAATGGCACGCGTTGCCTGTGAAACGTTCGTCAAAACGGGCATGGTGCTGGTTGGTGGTGAAATTAATACCCATGCATGGGTTGATATTGAGAAAATCACCCGTGATACGGTAAGAGACATCGGTTATGTTAGTTCAGATATGGGTTTCGACGCCGATTCATGTGCAGTATTAAATGCCATTGGTAAGCAATCTGATGATATTAATCAAGGGGTTGATCGTGGTTCACGCGAAGAGCAAGGCGCTGGCGATCAAGGTCTCATGTTTGGTTATGCGTGTAATGAAACTCAAGAGCTAATGCCTGCACCGATCATGTTCTCGCATAAACTTGTGCAAAAGCAAGCCGAAGTCAGAAAGTCAGGCAAACTGGATTGGTTACGCCCTGATGCTAAATCACAAGTCACCTTTGTTTACGAAAACGGCCAGCCGATTGGCATTGATGCCGTCGTATTATCTACCCAGCATAGTGACAATATTGATACACCTAGCTTGCGTGAAGCGGTTATGGAAGAAATTATCAAACCGGTCTTACCAGAACAATGGATCACGCCAGCGACTCAATTCCATATTAATCCAACGGGCCGTTTTGTGATTGGGGGTCCTGTGGGCGATTGTGGTCTAACGGGTCGTAAAATTATTGTTGATACCTACGGTGGTATGGCTCGCCACGGCGGTGGTGCATTCTCTGGTAAGGATCCTTCAAAAGTAGATCGTTCAGCCGCTTATGCTGGTCGTTATGTAGCTAAGAATATCGTCGCGGCAGGCCTGGCTGATAAATGTGAGATTCAAGTGTCGTATGCTATTGGCGTAGTCGAACCGACATCCATTAGTATTAATACTTTTGGAACAGGCAAAGTATCTGATGACGTCATTACGCGTTTAGTGCGTGAACATTTTGACTTACGTCCATATGGGTTGATTCAAATGCTTGATTTAGAACGCCCGATTTATTTACCTACAGCTGCTTACGGTCACTTTGGCCATGAAGCTTATCCTTGGGAAAAAACGGATAGAGCGGAGTTACTTGCTAAAGCATTGTAAGTGACGGAAACGTAAGTAATCTAACCCTAAAAAGGAGCAACTTAATGCTCCTTTTTTTGTTGTATACATTTGGGCAAATACTGGCAATCAATGATTTTTAAATCATTAATTGCTATTTAAGCCACTGATACTAAAATAAAGACTCATTAGAATTTCAAGGAATGACGCTATGCGAATCTTTATTTATGTGGTTTTACTGTCAGGTATTATTGCCTGCTCGACTTCTCCTACGGGTAGAAATCAAGTTAAATTATTTTCCAGCGACACCCTTAACTCAATGGGCAATGACACCTTTGCCGCATTCAAGTCTGAACAAAAAGTATCAACTCAGCGCATTGAAAATCAGTATGTACAATGTATTGCAGATGCATTAATACCGCATATCCCCACTGGCACTTTTGATGGCGACTGGGAAGTCGTGGTCTTTGATGACGAGCAAATCAATGCGTTTGCCTTACCTGGTGGAAAAATAGGTGTATACACTGGCATCCTAAAAGTAGCAGAAACACCTGACCAATTAGCATCGGTGATGGGGCATGAAATTGGCCATGTGATTGCTGAGCATGGTAATGAAAGAATGTCGATTGCGACCTTATCTAATTTAGGACTGCAAATTACCAATGTCGGCTTAAAAAGTGCCGGTGTCACCAACAAAAATCAAGCATTGATGATGGCTGGTGCAGGGTTACTGGCACAATATGGTGTTAATTTACCATTTAGTCGCGCCCACGAATCAGAATCCGATCTCATTGGCTTACAACTTATGGCCAAAGCGGGGTTTAATCCGCATGCTGCACCCAAATTATGGGAAAATATGGCGGCAGCAGCCAAAGGCAGTGCGCCACCTGAATGGCAATCGACTCACCCTGCAAACGATACGAGGATTGCAGCATTAAATGCCGCTATACCATCAGTGATGGCAGATTATCGCGCCGCTGCCAACAAACCGAATTGTATTCAATAGTATTGACCAAAGTTCAGAGTTATCACGGCTTTGTTTACTATTGCGCGTGATGTCCTAATGTTCAAGCATAAAAAAGGTCACTGATGAATGAAGTGACCTTGTTTGCTTAGCACGACTCTTGAGCAATGAGCATGACATTATTTATCTAAATGCACGTCCATTTGCGGGAACGGGATTGATATCCCTTCTTGATCAAAACGTAACTTAACCGCTTCGGTAAAATCAAATTTCAAGCCCCAGTAATCTGACGATTTCACCCAAGGTCGCACGACTAAATTAACCGAACTATCACCAAGCTCTCCCACAGCAACAGTATATGCCGGTTCCTTAAGCACACGCTCATCAGCGTCTAACATGGATGTTAACACGCGTTTCGCTTTGAGTAGATCATCGCCATAGCCAATCCCGAAAACCATATCCACGCGACGGGTCGATTTTGCCGAGTAATTGGTAATATTATCACCATAGATGTTGCCATTAGGCACGATGATTTCTTTATTATCAGGGGTACTCATAATGGTTGAGAAAATACCTATATTGATGACAGAACCTGATACACCTCCGGCTTCGACAAAGTCACCGGCTTTAAAAGGACGAAACACCAGCAACATAACACCTGCGGCAAAATTCTGAAGTGAGCCTTGTAATGACAAACCAATTGCTAAACCGGCTGCCCCTAAAATAGCCACTAGAGAAGTTGTATCCACGCCGAGTTGATCAAGCGAAGCCACAATAACAAACAGCATTAGAAACGCATTGACGATGGATTTTAAGAAGTCGACCAACATATCATCATACTTCGATTTGGCCATAATTTTGCCAAATATACCCACCAGCGTTTTTACTACCATTTTACCAATAATATAAATGACGATTGCCAGGATAATATTAATCCCCCAAGGCATGACATAGACATCAATAAAATGTTGTACATCGAAATTTTCAATCTGCTCCCCCATATTAAGCACCTGCTGTACTGGGGTTTCAGAAGATTGAGGCGATACTGGGGTTGAATCTTGTGAGAACGCCACCCACAAATCTAAAATTGACATTACTTGTTTCCCTATAATTATAATCTACCTGACAAAAGTGATGTGTTAATAACTCATTCATAACTTACTTCTAACTTAGTTCAAGTAAACTACAAAGTAAAATAAATAACTTCAGGTTTATGCTAGCGACCAAACATAGGTATTGTTACAATTAATAAAAATAAACTACCTTTATAATTATGCGTATTACCCGAGTTTTTGTTCCTGAACCATTAATTGTCGATGCCGCACTGACGATTGATAATGAAAGTGCCCATCATTTAATCAATGTACTGCGTGTTAAACAAGACCAACCCTTAGTATTATTTAATGGGGATGGTAATGAGTACTCAGCCCAAATTAACGAAGTACATAAACGTAAAGTCATTGTGAATGTCGATGCGAAACTCGCCATTGGTGCAGAATCTAAGTTCCCGATTCATTTAGGTCAAGGGATCGCGAAAGGCGATCGTATGGAAACGGTATTACAAAAAGCGACAGAGTTAGGAGTCACCGAAATTACTCCCATTATCACGCAGCGGTGTAACGTAAAACTATCACCTGAACGTTGGGCCAAAAAACTCGTGCAATGGGAAAAAGTGATTATCGGTGCTTGTGAACAATCAGGACGCAATGTACTGCCAATATTACACCCGCCTATCACATTGAGTGAATGGTGTAAGCAATCAACCGAGCAATATCGCATTACATTTGATCCACATGCTCAGCAGCATCTACAGGCATTGCCTGTTACACAGCATGGCATACGTATTCTAATCGGTCCTGAGGGAGGCTTCAGCGAGGCTGAAACTTATGGTGCAGAGCAAACCGGATTTAATACCGTTAAGATAGGACCGCGTGTGCTTCGCACGGAAACCGCCGCAATTGCATCAATTGCGATTATTCAAGCAACATATGGAGATCTCACGTTATGAGTTTACGCATTGCTATTGTTATGGATCCGATTGCTAATATTACGCCCTACAAAGATACATCTTTTGCATTATGTTTAGAAGCTCAACGTCGCGGCTATCATATTGATTACATCGAAATGCAGGACTTGTATATTGATAACGGTGTACCTTATGCCAAGACACAATCACTCCAAGTGACAGATCAAAACGAAGATTTCTATACCCTAGGAGATAGTAAGGTACAGCCTCTCGCAAATTTTGATGCCTTACTCATGCGTAAAGACCCTCCTGTTGATGACCAATTTATTTATGCGACCCATATTTTTTCACTGGCTGAAAAGCTGGGTGTTCTAGTGGTGAATAAATCTCAAGCCTTACGGGATTTTAATGAAAAATTATTTACCGCTTACTTTCCTGAATTAATCCCTGATACATTAGTCACACGCGATAAAGCATTAGCAAAAGCATTTCATGCAAAGCATCATGACATTATTTGCAAACCTTTAGATGGTATGGGGGGAGCTTCCATTTTTAGAATCAAAGAAGATGCTAATAATTTAGGGGTCGTGATTGAAACCTTGACCCATAATGGTGAGAAACTGGCGATGTTTCAGCGTTATTTACCCGCGATTAAAGACGGTGATAAACGGATTTTAATCGTCAATGGTGAAGTCATGGAATATTGCTTAGCACGTTTACCTCAAGGTACCGAAACGCGAGGTAATCTAGCGGCAGGAGGAGTGGGACGGCCACAACCTATTTCTGATAGTGACCGAGCATTAGCTGAAAACATTGCACCGACATTATTGGCACACGGTATTTTATTTGTTGGATTGGATGTCATTGGCGATCGTGTGACAGAAATTAATATCACCTCACCAACGTGTGTACGGGAAATTGAAAAAGCTTCAGGCGTCAACATCTGTGGTAAATTGTTTGATGCCATTGAACAACGTGTGCTTAGCCAGGCGAGTTAAGGAATTATTGTGAACAACAGTTTTGCCAATCATCTACTCATTGCCATGCCGTCACTACTTGACCCTTCTTTCAAACGTTCAGTCATTTATATCTGTGAACACAGTGATGCAGGCGCAATGGGAATTGTATTAAATATCCCGATTGAAATGAATCTTGCTGAAATGGTCGAGCAAGCTGCCCCTGAAGCTGAAGTCAACCCAGATAAAGCTAGCCAAATCATTATCAAAGGTGGCCCTGTAAGTCCCGACCGCGGGTTTGTGTTGCATTATCCGCATGGTGAATGGGAAGGCAGTTTACGGCTTAATGATGACTTTACTGTTACCACTTCTAAAGATATTGTTGCATGCATTGGCAATGACAAAGGGCCTGAAAAGCAAATTATTGCATTAGGTTATGCCGGTTGGTCACCAGGTCAATTAGAAACAGAATTAGCGGATAACGCATGGCTCACTATCCCAGCCTCTCATGAATTGGTGTTTGGCACTCCGTTACATTTGCGTTGGAACGGCGCAATTAAAGCATTAGGTATCGAACCGTGGCAGCTGACTGAACAAGCAGGTCACGCATAGTGAGTACTTACCTTGCTTTTGATTTTGGGACAAAAAGTATTGGCGTAGCTGTAGGACAAACGATCACAGGCACAGCTCAGCCACTTGCAGCGATTAAAGCCAACGATGGGATCCCAAATTGGGATACCATTACTGAATTACATGCTCAATGGCAACCCACCGCGATGCTCGTCGGATTACCTTTAAATATGGATGGTACTGAACAAGAAATGACATTACGGGCGCGTAAATTCGGACGGCGTATTAGCGCTCGATGTAAAAGCCAGGTGTTTGAAGTCGATGAACGACTCACCACTACAGATGCTAAAGCAAGATTATTCGAACTGGGCGGATATAAAAAACTGAGTAAAGATAAAGTCGATAGTGTCTCTGCATGTGTCATCTTTGAAGCTTGGTGTGAATCTCAATATTGATTGTGAGCCATTATTCACGACCACTTTGACACGACCAGCAAATGCCAAAACTAGCTTCATTATCCGTTTGGCATTCACCACATACCCAATCCCCAGCATCGCTTGCCGACTGTAGTTCAGCGAGGAAGTTATCGACCAGTTGTTGCGCTTTCGGACGCCACTGCTCATCTACCAGCCAGATTTCCGGAGCACTATCTAAAGGGGCTATTTCTCCCACCGCACCCTGTGCAAAGTCATTTTTTACCAGACAAGGAATATGCGCATCATCGAGCAGTTGTTTAACCTGATAGACTTTAAATACTTGTGCATCATAATAAAAAACGGGCATCATTTTCCTTTATCATTGGATGGAGTAGACACTCAATTCAACAAGTGTATTACGTCATAGTAGACGATGTTAGGCAATCTCATCAAGTACCCATCATCTTTCCATGGTTGATTCGTATTTAGCAACCCGCGCTTAATAATTTACCTGCATCTTGTTGTGTAATTTCCCCATGATTGATTAAGCGTTGCAGGCATTGTTCCATCGTTTGCATCCCATGATGCTGCCCGGTTTGTATAACGCTAAACATCTGCGATACTTTATCTTCTCGAATTAAATTCCGTATAGCGGGTACGCCAACCATAATTTCATGAGCTGCTATACGGCCACCGTTTACTCTTTTAATGAGACGTTGAGCAATCACTGCTCGTAGGCTTTCAGAGAGCATTGAACGTACCATAGACTTTTCACCTGCAGGAAAGGCATCGATAATTCTATCAATGGTTTTGGGAGCTGAATTGGTATGCATGGTAGCAAACACTAAATGACCCGTTTCTGCCGCGGTAATAGCCAGACGTATTGTTTCTAAATCTCGTAGCTCTCCGACTAAAATCACATCAGGATCTTCACGCAAGGCTGATCTCAAAGCCTTAGAGAAACTGTTGGTATCACGCTGCACTTCACGCTGATGAATCAAACACTGCTTATTTTTATGAACAAATTCAATCGGATCTTCCACAGTCAAGATATGCATCCGTTCATGAGTATTTAGATAATCTATCATAGCTGCCAGTGTAGTCGATTTGCCCGAACCCGTAGCCCCTGTGACTAAAATAATACCGGTAGGCTGCCTAATGATGTCTTTACATATTTGCGGCGCGTTAATCTCATCCAAAGAAAGTACGTTACTAGGAATGGTTCTGAATACCGCTGACGCCCCTCGGTTTTGTACAAAGGCGTTTACGCGAAAACGAGCTAAGCCCTCCTTTTCAAAAGAAAAGTCTACTTCCATATGTGTATCATACTCTACACGCTGCCTATCATTCATGCTCTCGTAGATTAATGCTAAGACTTGTTGGTGATTCAGTGATGGCATATTTAATCGCCTGATATCACCGTCGACTCTTATCAGCGGCGGTAAACCTGAAGATAAATGTAAATCTGATGCGTTATTTTTGACACTAATGGCTAAAAGTTCGGTAATATTCATATCGTTAATTTATTGGGAACACATTAAAATAAGACTATGTCGAATACTATTGCACAGAACATTGAAAACATACTGTCTCAAATAACAGTTTTAGCCCAAGACGCAGACCGTGAACCTGCTTCGGTTCAATTATTGGCCGTTAGCAAAACTAAACCTATATCTGATGTCATCCAAGCATATGATGCTGGACAACGCCACTTTGGCGAAAACTACGTACAAGAGGGCGTAGAAAAAGTGCACGCGTTAGCCCATTTATCCGACTTGGTATGGCACTTTATCGGCCCTATACAATCCAATAAAAGTAAATTTATCGCAGAATGTTTTGATTGGTGTCATAGCATTGATCGCTTAAAGATAGCCCAACGTTTGAATAACCAACGTGCTGTGGACCAGAAGCCTTTACAAGTATGCATTCAGGTCAATATCGATAATGAGGTAACAAAAGCAGGTATTACTCCAGAAGAATTACCCGCCATTGCGTCACAAATCGCCCAGATGCCACAACTAACACTACGCGGGATCATGGCCATACCAAAAGCAACGTCAATCATCACAGAGCAACGAGATAGCTTTGAACGTTTGGCACACTTATATCAGGCATTACAAACTAATTTCCCCGATGTAGATATCTTATCCATGGGGATGAGCGGCGATATTGGCCCAGCGATTGAAGCAGGTTCGACAATGGTAAGAGTGGGTACTGGCATTTTTGGGCAACGCACGCCATCACCGAAAAAGGATTAAACATATGACAATTTCACACGATTTTACGCCTCAACCTATCGCTTTTATCGGTGCCGGCAACATGACCCAAGCCATTATCAAGGGCATGGTTGCTGGTGGTTATCCAAGTAACTTAATCATGGCGACAAACCCGAGTCGCACTAAACTTGATGAATTAACAGCGGCTACTGGTATCCATATTAGTCAAGATAACCAAGCGGCTCTGACTTTTGCCAAGACCATTGTATTAGCAGTAAAACCGCAAATGCTTGCAAGCGTATGTACGGCACTCCCGGAAGAAGCAATAGCAGCATGTTCATTCATCTCGATCGCGGCAGGAGTCACGGTTGAACGACTTCAAAAAATGCTCCAAGCAGATCGCCCAATCGTACGTACGATGCCTAATACACCATCGGCCATTGGTATGGGGATGACAGGGTTATATGCCGATATAGACACGCCTATCGCATTAAAAGAGGCAGCTGAATTTGCCTTAGCTCAGGTAGGTGACGTTTTATGGGTGGAACAAGAAAGTGATATTAATACGGTGATTGCAGCAGCAGGCTCATCACCGGCTTACGTGTTCTTATTCGCCGAGGCAATGCAAGCAAAAGCACAAGCACTTGGGTTACCTGCACAAGATGCTAAACGCTTAGTTGGCCAAGCATTAGCTGGCGCAGGTGCGATGTTGATTGCTCAGCC
Organism: Glaciecola sp. HTCC2999; assembly: GCF_000155775.1. GTDB lineage: Bacteria > Pseudomonadota > Gammaproteobacteria > Enterobacterales > Alteromonadaceae > Opacimonas. Next base: position 60,931 of record NZ_DS989814.1, on the reverse strand, counting down.
AGAAATAGAATTTAGTACCTTAAGAGAAAACGTGACGTCAAAAGGCGGCACCACGGCTAAAGCAATTGAGCACTTCAATCAAGCTCAACTTGCCGATATAATAGCCGGAGCGATGCAAGCGGCAGTAGATCGTGCCATTGAAATGCAATCTAGCATGTAATTTTTTATAACAGGATACCTATGAGCGCTACTTATTTTTTAGTTGATACTTTATTTAACCTCTACCTCATGGTGGTTATACTTCGCTTGTGGTTACAATTTGTACGAGCAGATTTCTACAATCCATTTTCTCAGTTTGTGGTGAAAGCGACTCAGCCTATTATTGGGCCTTTACGCCGAATCATTCCATCACTGGGTAAATTCGATACTGCCACTTTTGTGCTGGCATTGATTATCGCCTGCGCTAAAGTCGCCGTGATTAGTCTGTTCTTTTCAAACTCAGCGTTTAATCCAGTGGCAGTGCTGATTTTAGGCGCGATGACATTATTAAAAGAATTCTTATCACTGGTGTTTTGGATGCTTATACTGCGCGCCATCTTAAGCTGGGTATCGCAAGGCAGTAATCCGTTTGAATACGTCTTATCGCAATTAACTGAACCGATGCTAGCACCGATCCGTAAAATCATCCCTCCAATGGGCGGATTAGATTTATCGGTGTTGATTGCAATCTTAGCCCTACAATTCATACAATTATTGTTGACTGATTTTCTCGGACCGTTTTAAGGAAAACATATGAATAAGATGTATATTTGGGGTGTAATGAGTGCGTTTTTATTGTTTTGCAGCTCATCTGTCAATGCTGAACAAAAGGTGACATTAGGCCCTTGGGATGTCCATTATATTGCTTTCCCTACGACCTTTTTAACCCCTGAAATTGCCAAAGCAAATGGATTTATTCGGAGTAAATACAACGCTATTATCAACATTTCAGTATTAGATAAAAATTCCCAAGCAGCACAACGCATTGATATCAATGGTACCGCTCGTAATTTAATTGGTACCACGAAAGAATTAAAATTTAAACGTGTGATTGATGGAGACGCTATCTATTATCTTGCTCCTCTATCATTTAGACATAAAGAAAATTACACGTTTGATATTGAAATTAAGCAACGCGACATTTCTGAAAAGCTGACCTTTAAACAAGAAATGTTTGTTGATTAACTTCATCATTTCGCAACATTGTCGCGTTCTTTTTTCATGTGATAATTAGAGACGGTCTTTTTCCAAGCGGACAAAGACCAGTTCAGTGTCACTACTTTGCTCAGGCGCAAAACGATAACCAGCCTCATCAAATTCACTGAGTTTGTCTACTGTATCAATGCGCTTGTCAATAATATAACGCGCCATCATTCCTCGTGCTTTTTTGGCATAGAAACTGATGATTTTCACTTTGCCATTCTTCTCGTCTTTAAAAACAGGGGTGATAATGTGTGCATTCAAGCCCTTAGGTTTAACTGCTGAGAAATACTCGGTCGATGCTAAATTCACCACTACTTGTGTGTCATGGGTCGCTAATGTTTCATTCAGGTGATCTGTGATCGTGTGACCCCAATATTCATACAGATTTTTACCACTCTCGGTAGCTAATTTTGTCCCCATCTCTAAGCGGTAAGGTTGCATCAAATCCAGCGGTTTCAACACGCCATAAAGTCCAGATAAAATCCGCAGGTGCGCCTGAGCAAATTCAATATCAGCTTCACTCATCGAGCCAGCATCGAGTCCGGCATACACATCACCATTAAAAGCAAATGCTGCCGGTCGCGCATTATCTGCGGTAAAAGGCAACTCAAATGAGGCAAAACGCTCCGCATTTAAGAGCGCAAGCTTATCGCTAATCCCCATTAATGATGATAAATCGGCTGGCGTTAATTGTTGGCAGCGAGCCAATAATGGTTCAGTCTGCGCCATTAAAGCAGGCTGTGAATGAGCACTCACCTTCAAAGGCGTTTTATAATCTAAATTTTTTGCTGGTGAGACGACCATTAACATACTGATATTTCCTTAAGCGATTTTGGTGAAAGTACTGATGAGTATTGATATAAGCAAACTAAATAGGATGCTTATTGTGGTTTTTTACTCGATACCAGGCACATCTGATCACCATAATAATTATTTGCATAATTACATTCAATTTTTACTGCATTAGATGCGTTTTTTGTTTGAGGCAATACTAACTCAATTACACTTAAACGCACATTTGTTGTCACTGATTTTTTCATGATAGTCACCTATTTACTTATTTATTTTCAAATGCATTATGACATTTGACGGAATAATTATGCGACCTATCTTGAGCTTGTGCTAATTAAATAAAACAATCAACATAATCGGTTATCTTATGGCCAAAAAACCTTAATAGATCCTAGCCATTTTAGCATCAGCAAGGTAACCTATAGTCATTGTTACTATTCAAGGAAAATTATGTCTGATTTACTAAGTGCATTACGCGCAGTGACTACTGTAGTCGCCGATACTGGCGATGTCGATGCTATCAAAAAATATGCACCTGTCGATGCTACTACTAACCCATCATTATTACTCAAAGCCGCAGATATTCCCCAATATACAGCTATCCTTGATGATGCGATTGTTTGGGCTAAAAGCCAAAGTGCGGATACGGCACAACAAGTGGCCGATGCATCAGATAAATTAGCAGTATTAATTGGTAAAGAAATCGTGGGTGTTATTCCAGGACGTATATCCACCGAAGTCGATGCGCGTTTATCTTTTGATACTGAAGCGACTGTGGCAAAAGCACAAAAACTTATCGCTATGTACGCAGATGAAGGGATCAGTAAAGACCGTATTTTAATTAAAATCGCGTCCACTTGGGAAGGCATCAAAGCCGCTGAGCAACTTGAACAACAAGGTATTCAATGTAACCTGACATTATTGTTTTCTTTTGCCCAAGCACGTGCATGTGCTGAAGCCGGTGTCTTCTTAATCTCACCATTTGTAGGCCGCATTTTAGATTGGTATAAAAATGCTACCGGTAAAGATAGCTTCCCGGGTGCTGAAGATCCAGGTGTGCAATCGGTATCAAAAATTTACGAATATTATAAAGCGAATGGCTATAAAACGGTTGTTATGGGAGCAAGTTTCCGTAACACCGATGAAATCATCGAGTTAGCAGGTTGTGATCGTTTAACTATCGCGCCAGCATTATTAGAAGAATTAGCCAATACCACAGGCGAGCTAACTGTTAAATTAACGGATAACGGAGCAACTCAAACTCCACCTGCAGCACTCACTGAAAGTGAATATCGTTGGGATATGAATGAAGATGCAATGGCGACTGAGAAGCTCGCTGAAGGTATTCGTAACTTCACCAAAGACCAAATCAAATTAGAAGCGTTATTAGAGGCAAAGTTATAATTTTATGAGTATCACTAGCAGCGCGCCATGGCAGGCATTGGCAACATTAGCTACAGCACACAAAAATGAGCATATGCGCGATTGGTTTAATAACGAACCGAATCGAGCCGCACAATTTACGCAAAGTGCATGTGGCATCAATATCGATTTTTCAAAAAATACGATTACCCAAGGTATCTTTGACCAATTACTTGCATTAGCAGACACAGCGAATGTCGTTCAAGCTCGCGCGAACATGTTTGCTGGTCAGCCGATTAATTACACCGAAAATCGTGCCGTGCTGCATACTGCACTACGTAATTTTGGTGATGCACCTATTTATGTTGATGGCGAAAATGTGCTGCCTGCGGTTCAAGCGACGCGAGCCAAAATCAAAGCATTTACTGAGTCATTACACAATGGTACACACACAGGTTACACCGGCAAAGCGATTACGGATGTCGTCAGTATTGGCATTGGTGGGTCATTTTTAGGGCCTAAAATCATGACAGAGGCATTGTTGCCTTATCATGCTAATAAGTTAAAGGTGCACTTTGTCGCCAATGTGGATGGCTGTCATATCCAAGATGTCCTAGCGCAACGTGATCCTGAAACGACATTAGTCTTGATGTCTTCGAAGTCATTTGGTACTCAAGAAACAAAACAAAACACCTTAACAGCGAAAGCTTGGTTCTTAGGCACAGGTGCTCCCGCAGAGGCGATTGCAACGCATTTCGCAGCCATTTCATCGAATGTGCCTGCTGCCGTTGAGTTTGGGATGAACCCTGAACTGGTATTCCCAATGGATGATTGGGTCGGTGGTCGTTATTCTTTATGGTCTGCCATCGGAATGCCGATTGCGCTAGCGATTGGTTATGAGCATTTTGAAGCCTTATTAAAAGGGGCTTTCGCGATGGACCAACATTTCCAAAGTGCACCAGCTGAGCAAAACCTACCCATGATCTTAGGCATGCTAGGCGTGTGGTATCGTAATTTCCAAGATGCGCAAAGTCATGTGTTATTACCGTATTATCATTATTTGCGTGGCTTCCCAGCTTATGTACAACAATTAGATATGGAATCTAACGGAAAACGTAACGTAGCTGACGGTAGTGCAGTTGACTACGCGACCGGCCCAATAATTTTTGGTTCAGAAGGGACCAATGGGCAGCATTCATTCCATCAGTTGATCCATCAAGGCGATACTATAATCCCTGCGGACTTTATCATGCCACTGCGAGTGCCAAACCAAGATGATACCCATCATGCGATGCTCGCATCGAATTGTTTTGGTCAAACCCAAGCACTGATGCAAGGTAAAACCTTTGATGAATGTCGTGCAGAGCTGCCTGATGCGCTCAGTGACGCCGAGAAAGATACACTTGCAGCACACAAAGTTATGCCGGGTAATAAACCGTCTAACACGATTACATTTGAACAGTTAGACCCGTTTACATTAGGTGCTTTGGTCGCTTTATATGAACATAAAGTATTTGTGCAAGGTGTTGTATGGGGCGTTAATAGCTTTGATCAGTGGGGCGTTGAATTAGGTAAGGTGTTAGGTAATCAAGTCCTTGATGCGATTCATTCAGGTGACATGCACGCTTCCATGGACAGCTCAACTCAAGCACTCATTAATCAATTTAGAGACAGCTTAAAATAATTGTCATCTGAATGATGATATAAGAAGGGTAATGTCGGTTGGCATTACCCTTTTTTTTGCGATTCCACCATGCAAACTAATTCACACAAGGCATCACAGAGCGGCTATTCACTATCTGAACAACAAACATATTTGATTCTTCTAATTACTACCTGTGTGTGATTTAACATAGAAGAAATTAAAACTTATTATTAGGTTTATATAACCATTTTTTCTATAGATAATCTGGTAATTTTATGATGATTAATAAATACTCCAAAAATCACCAAAGTGTGATTTTAACGTGGATGCAATATCATGCAACCTAGTTAAATTTTTTTAAAAGTAGTCTATTTTTTTAGGTAACCTGCTTATGTCATTTGCACACAGTAAATACAAAGATAGTAATGATCTACAAGATGACGATGGAAGCGACTCTTATACGGAATTTTTTATGGAAGAATTAACCATGTTGGAAAGCGAGTATCAGTCTAATAAATTGCAACGTAAAAATAGAAGGCATAAATGGCGTGAAATAGAAGCCATCAATGAAGAAAAACGTTTAAAAAGAGAGCTCAATACGCTCGATTATGATTACGACTTCTTCGACGAGGAATGATAATTTCGAAGGGTAGTTACTTAGGTATCTACCCTTTTTTCTATGTATTTTCTGCTCCATTTGGTTTCGTCTATCTTTTGTGGTTTAAGTTAGGCATTGGCTGTCAGAACTTCTTAGCCCATAACTCCTCGCCTTACTAAGTTTGCCCCAGCTAAAATCAACACGATCAAAGTAATACGTTTAAACAAAGCAGGATCGAGCCGATCTGAAAAACGAAATCCCATGTGCATCCCCAAGAATGCAGGAATAAGTAACAATGCAGAAAAAGGAGCAGTCTCTAAAGTCAATACTCCGGATTTGAGATGACCTGCCAATAAACTCACTGAACCAAGTCCATACACAACACCTTGTACCAATATTTGCTTCGCTTTTGGTGTTTGTAATGCAATTAAATACAAAACCGTTGGTGGTCCCCATGTCCCCGTTAATCCACCTAATGCGCCTGCAAAGGTGCCAATAACCCACTCAGATAATCGCCTGTGGTGAGTCGGTATATGGAAGGTTACACCCAGTAACTGGATCACCGATAACACCACAACCGGTATACCTAAGATAAGGTAAAATGTTTGGGTGGGAATGGCCATCACAAATTGGGCCACGATCAGGATCATCAAACAGACGATCAAAATATAGCGCCAATATTCTTTAACGGCAATCATGGCCTCATCTTTGCCAAAGCGCGCCACTTGCAAAAAATTAGATAACACAATTGGAAGAATAATGCCTGATATGGCAATCACAGGATCTAAAAACAGCGACAATCCCGAAATCATAATCAACGGCATCGCAAAGCCTATTGCCCCCTTCACAAACCCGGCAACAAGCGTCACCGCGATTGCTGCTAATAATGCCCATAGTGGCATCAATGAAAACGCATCAAAAAACACAAGCATCGCTCACACAACTCATTTGGAATTCGATTATAGCTTGTCATAAGATGAAGCTCTATCTCATATTACCTTTCACCCAGGCGATTAATTCAATGCTCAATTCACACAAGGTTACATTATCTAAATTGACCCATGAGGCACATGTGTCATGATAGACGTGAATAAATTGATAATGTATATGACACATGAGCAAATGGCACAAAGCAATCCTTAAAATACTCCTTGCGTTAACCTTAACAACCTCGAGTATCTATATATTCGCCCCTTGGGAGTATGGTGTGTATTACTTAAAGCCGTTATCCTCGAGTGTCGAGTCAGAAGCGCAATTAGCGTCTGAAAATGGTATAGACGGCATTATCATCTATACACAAACCGGAAATGAGCCAGGGCAAACAGTCGCGCGAGGTTGGCATAACCGTGCTGCGGCGATACCCGCTTATGGGCAGGCGTTATTTAAAATTGCGAGCATTGCTAAGTTATATGAAGCCGCTGCGATCACCAAACTCATTGCGACAAATCAACTCGATGCTAATCAAAGCGTTGCTCACTACCTCCCTCAGTTAGCCTCTCGTATTGAATATGCAGACCAAATTACGATAAAAATGTTAGTCATGCACCGCAGCGGTGTGCCTAACTTTACTGATCAACCTGGGTTTGATTGGGCGTCAAATGACATCGATGTTTTCTCATTAATGTTAGATAAACCTGCCGATTTCAAGCCCGATACCGACTATGCTTATTCCAACTCTAACTATTTGTTACTCACCCAGATCATGAACAATGTGTTGGGCTATGACTATACACAATTTATTCAAGCTAATATCCTTAAGCCATTAGCATTAAAGCACACCTTCTTTTCTATTCATGACGTGGATATGGATGAGTTAATGAGTGGCTACTATGTAGGTTACGATGATGACCTAAAGTATTTAGATCAAGGGTATGTTGCGTCAGCACGCGATGTTGGTGTGTTTATTCGCGCACTTAATGAGGGAACATTGTTTACCGCTGAGGAAGCTGATATTTATGCATCACTCTATGACTATGGTCACACAGGTTGGGTCCTTGGGTACTCCAGTATCGCTCGTTATCATAAAGATACGGATACTGTCGTTATTCAATTCACGAATACCACTGGCGATGACCGCGTTCTACTGACACAAATTATTTATGCCCGAATACTCGATATATTAAATAAGGCCGGCGATTAAACCTGCCAATCAATTACCGCTAGCCCTTTTTTCGCTAACCACTCATTGGCCATTACAAAATGCTGACAGCCCAAGAATCCGCGGTGCGCTGATAGGGGCGAGGGATGGGGAGCTTTTAATATCAAGTGGTGCTGACAATCGGTGTTCAATATATCATGCGTGAACTTTTGCGCATGCGATCCCCATAACATAAAGATGACATGCGGTTGAGTACGAGCGACCTCTGCGATGACGGCGTGGGTGAAGGTTTGCCAACCCAACTTCGCATGCGAATGCGCCTTGGATTCTGTTACTGTCAGCACGGTATTAAGTAACAACACGCCCTGCTGTGCCCATTCTAACAAACACCCATGCTCAGGTATGTTAAAGTCAGGCAGACTGTTATCGAGTTCTTTATAAATATTACGGAGTGAAGGTGGGATAGCGATGCCAGGTGGCACTGAGAAGCTCAAACCATGGGCTTGCCCTGGGCCATGATAAGGATCTTGGCCGAGAATAACCACTTTCACCGTATCTAACGGGCACTGACTAAGTGCATTTAATTCTAACTCTGGAGGTGGATACACCACCTCACCTGCTAGACGCTTCGCGGCTACTTGGGTTTGGATATCCTGATAGTAAGGCGAAGCTTGCTGTGTTGTTAAAAACGCTGACCAAGTCTGCATAGTCACTCAATAAGTAAGACAGTTCTACAATTAAGTCTACTTCAATAAATCAAACATATGTTGTTTTATTACTGCGTAATCTGCAGGCTTTTCAACCGCATAGGAGTGTTTACCTGCCACATCAGCTAATGCTTGAGGTAATGACAACGGCTGACCTAAGATGTTTTCCACAGACTCACGGAATTTAGCCGGATGCGCGGTACCTAAAAACAGCCCCGTTTCACCGTCTTTTAATGACTTACATAAGCTACGATATGCAACAGCAGCATGTGGTTCACTAGTGTAACCTAACGCTTGTAATTGTTTCATCGCCATTTGGGTGCAGTCTTCATCGATCGCCATACCCGTTAAGATATCTTTGTCGATAATGCCCTTTTCAATCATTGCCTCAATACGTGGCCAGTTGTTTGGACGACTCACATCCATCGCGTTCGATAAGGTCGCAATGGTATCTTTAGGTGACCACTCACCTTCTTCTAAATAACGTGGTACCGTATCATTTAAATTAGTGGCAGCAATGAAACGTTTGATCGGTAAGCCCAGTGCTTTAGCAATTAGCCCTGCTGTTAAGTTACCAAAATTACCACTTGGGACTGAAATCACTAATTCTTTGCGTGCGTCATCATCTAATTGAGCAAACGCTTCAAAGTAGTAGCATACTTGCGCTAACAAACGTGAGATATTGATTGAATTAGCAGAGTTTAAATGCAGTTCATTACGCATTTGCTCATCATCAAAGGCATGTTTCACCATTGCCTGACACGCATCAAAATCACCATCAACTGCTACAGTATGAATATTCCCACCTAATGTAGTGAATAACTTTTCTTGGAGAGGTGAGATTTTACCTTGTGGAAACAATATCACGACATTGATGTTATCAATGCCATGGAAAGCATGTGCAACGGCAGCACCGGTATCACCAGAGGTCGCAGTTAAAATAGTGACGGGTGCACCTTGTGAGATGTCAGTCAGACACTGAGCCATAAAGCGACCGCCAAAGTCTTTAAACGCCAGCGTCGGACCATGAAATAACTCTAGGCTATACAAGTTGTCATCCACTTTTGCTACTGGCGCAGGAAACGTAAAGGCATTATCAATTAACTGACCTAATTCTTCTGGGCTAAATTCATCACCGATTAAGTGCTGCAAAATCACTTTACTGCGATCAGGTAATGACATTGCCAATAGCGCATCAATATTATCTAACGGTGTTATCTCTTCAACAAAGAACAATCCTTGTTGTCGTCCTAAACCCGTCTTAACTGCTTCTTTAAAACCAACTTGCTGCGTATTATCTTTCAAATTCACCAAATGCATGGGATCTAATTTCCTTTGTACTTAAACTAATCGAGTGCCTTGCGTGTCTATTTGACAAACATGCGCAAAACCATCTTCATTCTGTATATATTCTGCTGCTAAATAATCAGCAATCACTTGTGCTTGAGCTTGCGTCTTACATGCTGCAAACACCGTTGGGCCTGAGCCTGAAATCCCAAAACCGATGGCACCATTGGCCATTGCAAATTCACGGCTTTGTGCAAAATGCGGGAGTAATACTTGACGGTGTTCTTCGGCTAACACATCAAAAAACACTTGCGCTGCCAATGCTTCATTTTGCGTATGACTAGCATGGATAAAGTTGGCTAATTGGCGTCCAAAAGTGAGTGTCGTAGCCATATCAAACTGCTTAGGTAAAATCTCACGCGCCGCTGCGGTCGACACACTAATACCCGAATAACACATCGCCCAATACCAATCTTTAAACACCGGAACTTGCTCACAAATTGGCTCTTTTAGCCCCGTCATCAGGGTAATACCACCAAATAGTGCTGGCGCCACGTTATCATAGTGAACAGAGCCACTGATATCACCTTCGCACTCACCCATCATGTATAACAATTCATTATTGTCAAAAGGATAGTCGTAAAATGCGTTCAATGCATAGAATGCTGCCACAATCGAGCTAGCACTTGACCCTAGGCCACTACCAATAGGTAGGGCTTTATTTAATGCCATTTTGCATGGCTTCACCGCGATACCTTTAAGCATTAACGCAGAATTAAAAAATTCATGACAAGCAAATACGATATTGTTTTCCATGCCAGCAGGTAGTCTATCGGCAAAACGACCTGATGCGGTCAGTGCAAAATTCTCTGCAGGTTCAATCGAGACCGTATCACCTAACAAGGTCCCATCCACCGGCGCTAAGCCCGCGCCAAGGACATCAAAGCCGACACTCACATTACCAATCGAGGCTGGCGCAAATGCAGTTAATTTCATAGTTCTTGCGTCCATGCCATGGTTCTTAAAATATCAGCAAATACACCTGCGGCAGTTACTGTCGCACCCGCACCATAACCGCGAATAACATAAGGGATCGGGCTATAATAATCAGAATGGATTGCTAAGGCATTTTCACCGTCTTTCACTGCTGCTAGCGGATGACTTGCTGGGCAAGACTGGATCGCCACTTTGCATTGACCATCTTTAATTTGGCCGACATAACGCAGTACTTCACCTTTCGCTTTGGCATCCGCCGATAACTGTGCGTAATGTGCATCGGCACTGGGTAGGTTAGCTAAAAACGTTTCTATATCACCACTATCATCAAAACCTGGTGGTAATACTGACTCAATTTCAATGTCTGATAATTCGCATTCAATGCCTGATTCACGCGCCATAATCAATAACTTACGCGCTACGTCCATACCACTTAAATCATCACGTGGGTCAGGTTCGGTAAACCCATTTTTCTTAGCGACAAGCGTGGCTTCTGAAAGACTTAACCCCTCTTCTAATTTGCCAAACACGTATGACAATGAACCAGATAAGATCCCTTCAAAGGTGTGCAGTTGATCACCTGCCGTCACCAGTTTTTGTAAATTATCAATCACCGGTAAACCTGCGCCCACAGTCGTTTCATATAAGTACTGACGTTTATGGTTTTGTGCAGCTGCTTTAATTTGAGCGTAGTATTCAGCCGTATCGGTATTGGCTTTCTTATTTGGTGTTACGATATGGAAACCAGCGTTAATGATATCGACATACTGACTGGCCACACTCTGAGAACTCGTACAATCGACAAACACTGGGTTAGTTAAACTATTTTTGACCACAAATGCTTGTAACTCAGCTAGACCATAATCAACCCCATGAGCCACTAAATCATCACGCCATTGGGTATCATTTGATAAATCAACACCGTTATCGTTGAACAAGATTTGACGCGAGTTGGCGATACCAAATACTCTTAAGCGGATCGATTTTTCAGCTAACACCGGTTGCTGTTTATGGATTTGACGTAATAACTCGCCGCCTACTGTACCACATCCAATCAAAAACACATCGATGCACTGTAGCTCTGAGAAAAAGTTCTGGTGTACCACTTTAATGGCTTTTTTCGCTTTACCCGCTTCAATGACTGTTGAGATAGAACGCTCTGAAGAACCTTGGGCAATTGCAATGTTATTAATACGCGCTTGAGCAAGCGCTTGGAAAAATTTCGCTGCAGTACCGTGCGATTGTTTCATCCCATCCCCTACTAGTGTCACAATCGATAGACCTTCACGCACATCGATCGGCTCAAGTAGGTTGTTATGTAATTCTAAGGTAAACTCATCATGAAGCACATCAAGGGCTTTTTGCTGGTCCTTGGCCTGAATACAAAATGAAATACTGTACTCAGACGATGATTGGGTAATCAGCGTAATTGAAATGGCGGCATTGGCTAACGAATCAAAAATACGCGTCGCCATACCGACCATACCTTTCATTCCTGGGCCCGCAATGTTGAACATCGCCACATCGTCTAAGTTGGAGATCCCTTTCACACTGGTCCATTTTTCGCTCTTTTCAGAACTGATAAGAGTGCCGGGTGCTGAAGGGTTTAAGGTATTTTTAATTAAACAAGGAATATGATGCTGAGCGATTGGCCCAATCGTTTTAGGGTGTAACACTTTGGCACCAAAGTACGATAATTCCATTGCTTCTTCATAAGTCAACTTGTCCATCAAGACGGCGCCTTCGACTTGGTTCGGATCGGCGTTATACACGCCATCCACATCCGTCCAAATTTCACATACTGACGCATCGATACAAGCAGCTAAAATAGCAGCTGAGTAATCTGAACCATTACGCCCTAAGGTCACTTTTTCTCCGTCAGAATTTACCGCGACAAATCCAGGCATAATTAATAACGTAGCACCGGAGTTATCAACATCCACAAAGCGTGCTTTAGATTCGGCAACATCAGCTAATGCATCCAAGAAAGGGCCGTTGGCAACGACATAATCAACCGGATCAATAATGGTATTTTTCACGCCTTGGGCTTTAAAAATATGACTAAGTAAATTCACCGAGACATATTCGCCTAGACTCATGAGCTCGGCAGCCGTATTTTCTGGCGCACAGCCTAATAATTGAATACCGCGTAAACGCTGATCTAAATAGTTTAACGTGCTTTCAATCATCGCTTTTACCGCAGTGACATCATAACCTGCAATGGCCTCAGCAAGTTCATCAGCAATACTATTAAGGGTCATCGAAAGCTTGGCTTGTAATTCACCAAAATCTTGACCTTGTTCGGCTTGTTCTGTGAGTAATGAAAGTGCATTAGTGACTCCTTTAGGCGCAGATAATACAACTGCAGCACCATCGGTTTGGTGAATGCTTGCGACAATCGTTGCGACGTTTTGATAACGCACTGCATCGGCAAGCGATGAACCACCAAACTTTAATACTTTCATGTGAACTCCTAGTTCGAAAAATTGATACTGGTAAAACAAAAAAGCCCGCTACTTTAGCGGGCTTCAGATGATTTGTGAACATGCACTAACCAACGTCCGCCCTGACAAGGGTGGTAATAATAATCATGTCGTTGGTTTTTATATTTATATTCATGGTTGTAATTTGCCGTATAGACGTCTAAATGTCAACCGCTAAATCGCTATCACACTCATTTTGTTAAATTTATATAGACTAATGTCTAGCTGATGTTTATCGCTCAAAACACGCATTATTCATATACACATGAGGCATTGAGGTAGGATATGGTTCGCGCTAAAAAAATTGCTTATTTAATTATGGGGGGTTTTGATAAAAATTACCGCAGATATACAAGGATCACTAAAGGCGCTCAAGAGCGATTTGAAAAACGCCTGTGGAATGAATGCCAGCAGTCTATCCGTGAACGTATTAATGACTATGATCAAAGTGTTTCAGATGTGGTAGCGGAACTATTTGATGTGATGACGCCCTCACAAGAACCCCTTGAGCTATGGGTTGAAATGAAACAGGCCTACACTAAGCTGTTGGCGACCCATCCACAGTTTGAACTCGCTGAAACGTTTTATAATTCGATCATTTGCCGTATTTTTAAACATGGACAAATCGATGACTCCATGATGTATGTCACCTCAACGCGCTGTTTTTTACCTGGCCAAGATCGCTTGAAAGTCGTGAACGCCTTTGATACCAGCGGCACTGTACTTAATATGTTTGAAGAGATCTTTAGGGTGTACCGATTTAATACGCCATTTGCTGACCTAATTCGTGATTTAGGTCATTTAGATGACGGTTTACGTCACATATTATCCCCAGCACAACTTGGCAGTGTCCATACAGTAGAGATGCTCAAAGCTGTGTTTTATCGAGGTAAGGCTGCTTACTTTATCGGACGCATTTGTATGCCTGATGAAACCATCCCCTTTGTCATTGCTTTACGTATCAACCGTTTTCATGAAATCTTTGTCGATGCACTACTCACTGATCGAAAAGACTTAAGTATCATTTTTGGCTTTGCACGGTCATATTTCATGGCAGATACCCAATATCCGGCAGAAGTTGTGGCTTTTCTCCAAGAGCTCTTACCTAACAAAAAACAATTTGAACTATATATGGCATTAGGTTTTTATAAACATGGTAAAACTGAGTTTTATCGTAATTATAAAGACCATGTTGAGGCAACAAACGACTTATTTGCACTTGCTCCTGGTATCAAAGGTCTCGTCATGACCGTTTTTCATCTACCTAGTTATGGTGTGGTGTTTAAAGTGATTAAAGATGAATTCGCTGAAAGTAAAAAAATCACGCGTGAACATGTCAAAGATCGCTATCGATTAGTGAAAACCTCTGATCGTGTCGGGCGGATGGCGGATACCCATGAATATGTCAATTTTACATTTCCACTTGACCGATTTGATGATGAATTACTTACCTACTTAAAAGAGACCTGTGCGGGAAGCATTGAGATCCGTGAAAATAAATTAATTATCAAGCATCTATATATTGAACGGCGGATGACCCCGTTAAATCTTTACCTGCGCGATGAAACTGACGAAGAAAAAATACGTCATGCCATTGATGAGTTGGGACTATGCATCAAGCAAATAGCCTTGACCAATATCTTTCCCGGTGACATGTTGCATAAGAACTTTGGGATCACAAAGCATGGCAGAGTCATTTTCTATGACTATGATGAAATTTGTTTCATGGATGAGCGTAACTTCAGAGAAATTCCTAAATCGGATGACCCATATGCATTAGACACATTATCAGTCGCTCCCAATGATGTCTTTCCTGAGCAGTTCGAACATTTTATTGTTGGCAAAAAGCATCTTAAAGACTGCTTAAAAGAATTACATGGGGATCTAATGACGCCAGAGTATTGGCGGCAACTACAAGCAGTTTGCAAAGAGGGTAAAACAATTAATTTTACCCCTTATAACCCGACTAAGAGTTTTTTCTATGAGCCGGGCAAAAAGAAAATCGCATATTTATGATTGAGGCAATTATTGCCTTTAATCAGTGAGACAAAATAGATTAGCATGTAAAGTCCAGTAATAAATACTAACCCCATTATGGTTGGCGTTGCATAAAAATGGTGACATCGGCCATCACTATACCGAACTTCTTAATGTAAGAACGGTTCATTAAGGTCGATTCATCCATTGCAAAAAACCAATCATCAAATGCCACACGGTAACTCGTTCCATCGACCTCAAGATCCATTTCATAGACAAAATTAAATGCATTACCGTGGGGCTTTCCTGTGGCTTCACCAGCAATATCCCCTGCCGAGCCAGTAAACGAGCCATCTGGATTTTGAGTTAAGCGCCATACTCTTTTGGTCACCCCCTCACCCACAATGTATTCAAAGGTTTCATCTAAGACAAGCACATCGTCTTGGACACTCCCCTCAATATCGACAATAAATCGTTGGACCACTTCACCCGAACGATTTTGGACAATCCCCCAGGCCGTTACGTTACCATCAAAAAATTCGACTAAGTCAAATTGAGGCGCTTGTTGCTCATAATCACTACCATCAATTGTCAGTGAGCACCCACTAATGGTAAATAATATTATGATGCTGATTATTTTTGTGAACTGCTTTGTCATCAATTACTCTCCTAATAAAGCTTTACGCATACGTGGTTGTGAGGTGCCTTCGGCTAGCCAAATCGCGAAAAACGCTTTAGTAAATAACGGATCTGAAATGGTATGTCGCTGTTGACCGTTAAAATAAAAGGTGGTGTGTTGTTGCTTATCGACTACACCGGTTAAGACATCCCCCTCTTTAATATCAGGAAAGGCGGTTTCCATTTCCACCAGCCATTGTGCCAGCATCGTCGTATCGCGATAACCGAGATCCCGCATTTCATCAATGGAACGCTCGGCAATATCTTTTCCATCTAAATCACGTAAATAAGCAAGACTTAACGCGAAAGGCTGCTCTTCCTGATATTGTCCCATTGGACTAAACAAGGTGGCATCGTAGACTTTGAAAAAATACATGGTCAACCGGCTTTGGCCTTGCACCGTCGCATTTGGCACTTTATCTTTGACATAATTCGGCACCATTATTGTACTGGCTTGAACCGAGTGACTAAATAGACTTAAAGATAAATACATCATTAAGATAAAACCGTATAATCTCGGGGAATGACTTGTCGTACTAAAAGACACATTGACCTCGTTTCAATATTTGCACATTATAATTATTATTACCGTTTATATAGACGCATTGATCACATTGACATTAACAAATATCAAAGAACGCCTAGCATTACAGCTCCTTCTCCTCTAGTCAAGTGGATCCTAGGGAGCTTGATATCCATGTACCTAATGACATTTCATTGTGGCTGAAACAGGATGATGCTATCCATCCGATTATCTCAGGAAATAAATGGCGAAAACTCGCGCCAACCTTAGATCAGTATTTGACCTCACAGCAAAAATTACCACAACAAATTATCAGCTTTGGTGGCGGGTACTCTAATCACCTTCATGCGCTGGGTTATATTTGTAAAATATTCAACATCGAGTTTCATGCGTTCATCCGTGGGAATTATGCACAGCGCTTAACACCCTGTTTAGCCGATCTTCATGAATGGGGGACGACTTTCCACTGGCTAACTAAAATCCAATATAAACAGCGCCATCAGTTACCCTATCTTAGCGCATTACAGTCTGAGTATCCTCAAGCATTAATCATACCTGAAGGGGGTTCTAATGAGCATGCCCCCATTGGCGTTGCTCAATGTATCCAGGAAATAGTCACTCAACTCAAACAGGTTAGTCATAACATCAAAGGCACTATCAAGCCTATCTTACTTCAGCGTCATGTGATTGTGACACCCGTGGCCACAGCAGCGACATTAGCAGGTCTTATCTATGGCATTGCTGAACAAAAAGAAAGCTGCCCACACCTCAATATCGACATACTAGGCATCGCTGTTTTAAAAGGTCATCCTAAAGAAGCCCTTGATTATCTGGAAAGTCTTACAAACACGCATCTATCTCAATTAATAGCAACTCAACATCTAGACAAGAGCTGCATTCCAAATTGGACGATTAATCATGCATACCATGCGGGCGGCTACGCCAAAACAACACCCGAATTGTTGGAATTTTGTACAAAAATAAACGCGTCTAAAAATAAATTAGAACCGACATATTCGGGTAAAGTTGCATTTGCCATCAAACAACTCATTGAAAACCAAGTATTATTAAATTATGACAACATTATTATGTTGCATACTGGCGGTCTCCAAGGACTTCGCAAATCGTAAACATGAACTATATTTATCATTCTAACGTTTAAATGACTTAATTGCTCATAAGGTAGCTGTGAATGTCTGTATCCTATTGTGACTTACCTGAAAGCGCATTAACCATGATTGATACCAGCTTAGTGCTGTGTCAATCGTTGTTAAATCATACCGATACTTTTTATCCATTTGCTGCGGTTGATTTAGATGGTGATTTACAACCCATATTCAGTTATGAACCATGTGAACGTGATCACCATGATAACTTTATTAATGCGGCTTCCTTCGAACATATTCTCGGGGAAGGTGAAAATATGGGTATGATTGAACAGCTTGAAACCAATATCCTTAATTGTACTCTCAATGTGTCCAAAGCCAACTCTGTGCTTTTGTATGCTGGCTTCATTGAAACGAAGCGCAATGAGTTTACTGATGTCATTGTGGCCGATGTGAATTTATTTGATGGCTCCAGCCACCAATTTTATTTCCCAGTGATTGAGCAATTGGACCATGTGACTATTGGGACGCCGTTTACGCACCTGCAATTATAAGTATTAACAAATTTGCTAGTTGGAGAATATTATATCTTCTGCTACGATGCGCGAAAATCAGATAAGGTCACTTTCTATGTCAAAAGTATTAATTATTGGTGCTGGCGGTGTTGCTGCCGTTACTGTTAAAAAATGTGCCCGTTTAACGGCATTATTTTCAGAAATTTATCTTGCCTCTCGGACTGTTTCAAAATGTGAAGCATTGCAAGCCGAAGTCGGTATTGAGCGAGTAAAGAAAGTCTACGCTGTAGACGCAGATTTTGCCCATGAAGTCGAGGCTGTCATCAATGACTGCCAACCTGATTTAGTGGTGAACTTAGCACTACCTTATCAAGATCTTGCTATTATGGATGCATGTTTAGCTTGTAACGTTAATTATCTTGATACTGCTAACTATGAGCCTAAAGATGTCGCTAAATTTGAATATTCATGGCAGTGGGCTTACCAAGAACGTTTTGCTGAGAAAGGCTTAATGGCTTTATTAGGAAGCGGGTTTGATCCTGGTGTAACTAATGTTTATACCGCATATGCTGCTAAACATTATTTTGATGAAATTCATTATTTAGACATTGTCGATTGCAATGGTGGTGATCATGGTCAAGCATTTGCAACGAACTTTAATCCTGAAATTAATATTCGTGAAATTACACAGCGCGGTCGTTATTGGCAAGATGGTGAATGGTTAGAAACTGAACCTCTTAGCGTTCGAGAAGATCTGCATTATCAAAATATCGGCACCCGTGCATCATATTTGATGTATCACGAAGAACTTGAGTCCATCGTAAAACACTTCCCAACCATCAAGCGTGCACGTTTCTGGATGACCTTTGGTGATGCTTATTTGAATCATCTAAAAGTGCTTGAAGGCATTGGTATGACAAGTATCGAGCCCATCGATTTTAATGGTCAGCAAATTGCCCCACTAGAGTTTTTAAAAGCGGTTTTACCTAATCCAGGTTCACTAGCTGAAGGCTATACAGGCATGACATGTATTGGTACCTACATCACCGGTGTCAAAGATGGTAAAACGAAAACTATCTTTATTTACAACAACTGTGATCATGCTGTGTGTAATGAAGAAGTGGGTGCACAAGCAGTGTCATACACCACAGGTGTACCGGCGATGATTGGTGCAGCGTTAATGCTCAATGGTACATGGCATCAAGAGGGTGTCATTAACATGGAACAAATGGATCCAGATCCATTTATGGCAATGTTAAATGAGCATGGTTTACCTTGGCATGTAATGGAATGCGATAGCAGCCCATTTACTCAATAATTTGATTTAAAGACGGAACATTACCATGCCACATTGGAGCAATAATCCTAATATTCCTAGCCCATGCTATGTATTAGAAGAAGCAAAATTAATTGATAACTTAAAGCTGATGGCACATGTGCAAGCGGCTACTGGTGTCGATATTATTTTGGCCTTAAAAGGCTTTTCAATGTGGTCATGTTTTGATTTAGTCAGCAAGTACTTACAAGGTGGTACCGCTAGCGCATTATGGGAAGCCAAACTGGCCAAACGATTAGGCAAACAAGTTCATGCCTTTTCTCCTGCATTCAAAACTGCTGAAATGGACGCTATCGTCAACGAAGTGGACCATATATCCTTTAACAGTCTGGCCCAATATTTAATGCATAAGGATACCTGTGAACGTGGCAATGTGAGCATGGGTTTGCGGGTTAACCCTGAGCATCAAGAGGCTGAGACGCCACTGTATGATCCCTGTGCGCCAGGTTCGCGCTTAGGTATTACTGCTGTTCAACTCCAACACCAAGACTTATCGGGAATTGAAGGCTTTCATATACATGGACTGTGTGAATGTGACTCTTATGCTACCGAGCGAATGCTCAATGCCATTGAACAACAATTTTCTGCCTATTTTCCCAAACTTAAATGGCTGAATTTAGGTGGCGGCCATTTAATGACCCAAGCGGATTATGATATTGATCATTTAATTAATGTGTTAAATCGCTTCAAAGCCAAATATCCACATTTACATGTGATTCTAGAGCCGGGTTCAGCTGTCGCTTGGCAAACCGGCCCCTTAATCGCCGAAGTGGTAGATATTGTTGAAAATAATGGCCCGATCGCGATTTTAGATATTTCGGTCACCGCACATATGCCAGATGTCCTCGAAATGCCTTACCGTCCAATGATCAAAGATGCCCAAGAAGCCAATGTACTAGCGTATACCTATCGTTTAGGAGGTAATTCTTGTCTGGCGGGTGATATGTTACCTGAATATAGTTTTGCTGAACCATTAGCAGTAGGCCAACGCATTGTGTTTGAAGATATGATGCATTATACGATGGTCAAAACAACGTTCTTTAATGGTGTACAGCATCCAGGTATTGGTATTTTGAGACAAAATGGCGAGTTTGAGTTGGTACGAGAATTCACCTATGATGACTTTTTAGCGAGACTGTCTTAAGTCATAGTGGCTATTCGCTTAATTTAAAGATCCATAATGATTTCAATACTTTATTCGAGACTTAAGCTCCACTGATAAATAGCATTCTTTTTCAGTCCATAATGCTCTGCGACAATCCCAGCCGCTTTTTTAGGTGGTAAATGTGCTTGAAGCTGAATAAATAAGGATTGTGCCTCTAACGAAATTTCACTTGTCGATTTACTGGCAGGGCCTACCATCAACACAAACTCGCCTTTTT
>NZ_DS989814.1:30949-40164 GCF_000155775.1 Glaciecola sp. HTCC2999 | reverse complement strand
ATTCAAATTCGGGTGAATTTAACAATGAAAACTTTTGTTGCAAAACCAGAAACAGTTCAACGTGACTGGTATGTAGTTGACGCTGCAGACAAAACATTAGGTCGCTTAGCGGCTGAAATCGCGCTACGTTTACGTGGTAAACATAAGCCAGAGTATACTCCTCATGTAGATACTGGTGATTATATTGTTGTCGTTAATGCGGAAAAAATCGCAGTAACAGGTAACAAAGCGAAAGATAAAATCTATTATTCACACTCTGGTTACCCAGGTGGCTTAAAAGATACTACATTTGAGAAATTAATTGCTAAGAAGCCTGAAATGGTTTTAGAAAAAGCAGTTAAAGGCATGTTGCCAAAAGGCCCTCTAGGTCGTGCAATGTTCCGTAAACTTAAAGTTTACGCGGGTACTGAGCATAACCATGCGGCGCAACAGCCTCAAGTACTAGACATTTAAGGAGCGAGACAATGGCAGATACTCAATATTACGGCACAGGTCGTCGCAAAAGCTCTACCGCTCGTGTTTTCTTACGTCCAGGTACAGGCAATATCGTAATCAATAAACGTCCAATTGATGTGTTCTTTGGTCGTGAAACAGCTCGAATGATTGTTCGTCAACCATTAGAGTTAGTTGAAATGACTGAGAAGTTTGACTTATACGTTACCGTTTCTGGTGGTGGTATTTCTGGTCAAGCTGGCGCGATTCGTCACGGTATCACTCGTGCGCTTATGGAATTTGATGAGACTTTACGTCCTTCACTTCGTCAAGCGGGCTTCGTTACGCGTGATGCGCGTAAAGTTGAACGTAAGAAGGTTGGTTTACATAAAGCACGTAAACGTCCACAGTTCTCAAAACGTTAATTTTTACGTTTTACAGTTCGATATCAAATGCCGCTTTTCAGCGGCATTTTTGTATCTAACAAACATCGCTTTTTGGATTAATATCCAGTCAATGTCAAAAAATTGTATTAAATTAATAAGAAAATAGATAAATATCTATAAGTGATGCTGCATAGGCCCACTGTAAAGGTGATTACCCATTAAAGACGAACGTCTTAAGCAATAATAGTATATAAATGCCACTATAGACTTGTTTTTATTATGGCTTTTCTTTACCATTTCGCGCAGTAAATTATATTAGGTTGTATAAATACAGCTTGTAACTTTTATGCTTGCGTAGATAACAGCCGAATTTTGGAGAAAAAGTGGATGAGTAATGTATCAAACGATGCAAATGAATCAGCTACAAATGAACAGCCCCAAAGCACAAATCGTCGTAAGTTCCTAACGGTCGCGACGTCCGTCATTGGTGGTATCGGTGCCGCGGGTGCTGCAGTTCCGTTTGTTGCTTCATGGAACCCAAGTGCCAAAGCGAAAGCTGCTGGTGCGGATGTTGAAGTTGACATTAGCGGTATTGCACCGGGTCAGTTGATTCGTGTCATGTGGCGTTCAAAACCAGTCTGGATCGTGCGACGTACTCCAGAACTCTTAGCTAGCTTAGAGGGCGTTGAAGGTGATTTACGCGATCCTAACTCTGAAAACGAACAACAACCAGCCTATGCGAAAAATCGTTATCGTTCAATCAAAGAAGAATACCTAGTATTAGTGGGTATTTGTACTCATTTAGGTTGTTCACCACAGCATTTAACCGATGGTGCATTTTCTGAGTATGCAGAAGGGGTTCCAGAAGGGTTTTTCTGTCCTTGTCACGGTTCAAAATTCGATATGGCTGGACGCGTGTTCAAAGCCGTACCAGCACCATTAAACTTAGTTGTACCACCTCATCAATTTTTGAGTGATACCACTGTGTTAATCGGTTCAGATGCATAAGGGCATATAATTATGAATGGTTTATTAAATTGGATTGAACAACGCATCCCAATGATGCGCGTAGCAAATATGCATGCGATTCAATATCCAGCACCGGTCAATATGAATTTTTGGTACGTGTTTGGATTTTTAGCAACAATAGTATTAGTTAATCAGATTGTTACAGGTATTTGGTTAACGATGAATTTCGAACCTTCAGCTGAGCGAGCATTCGCGTCTGTTGAATACATCATGCGTGAGGTCGACTACGGTTGGTTAATACGTTATATGCACTCTACCGGTGCATCTGCGTTCTTTATCGTGGTGTACATGCATATGTTCCGCGGTATGATTTATGGTTCTTACCAGAAGCCTCGTGAGTTGTTATGGGTATTTGGTATGCTAATTTACTTAGCATTGATGGCTGAAGCATTCATGGGCTATGTACTACCATGGGGACAAATGTCCTATTGGGGTGCGCAAGTTATCGTCTCGTTATTCAGTGCGATTCCAGTTATTGGTCCTGATTTAGTTATTTGGATCCAGGGTGATTATGTTATCTCTGGTGCGACGTTAAATCGCTTCTTTGCATTACACGTGATTGCACTTCCATTGGTTATCGTTATCTTAGTGTTCTTACATATCATTGCATTACACGAAGTCGGTTCAAATAACCCTGATGGCATTGCGATTAAACACAAGAAAGGCTCGTTAGCTGAAGAAGATAAAACGCCTTATGAGATCCATGAGTATTATACAAGCAAGTATGATATTGCCAACGATGTCGTGCCTTTCTTCCCACACATCGTATTGAAAGACTTAGTTGCCTTTAGTATTTTCCTTGCTGGCTTTGCTTATGTCTTATTCTTTGCACCAGAAATGGGGGGTAAGTTCCTTGAGCATCCTAACTTTGAAATTGCTAACCCGTTAAAGACGCCTGAGCATATTTTCCCAGTATGGTATTTCACTCCTTTCTACGCGATCCTCAAAGCGGTACCGGATAAATTATTTGGTGTATTAGCCATGTTTGGTGCGATTGCTGCATTATTTGCAATGCCTTGGTTAGACCGTGGTACAGTACGTTCTTGGAGATATCGTTGTGGGTTACATAAATGGAACCTCATCGTATTTGCAATTGTGTTTATTTTCCTTGGTTACTTAGGTGGTACACCTCAAGAAAATTGGAAAATCATTGCTTCTCAAATTGCAACTGTCATGTATTTCGGTTTCTTCGGGTTACTATGGATATATAGTAAAAATGAGAAAACTAAGCCAGTACCAGAGAGGATCACTAAATGAAAAAATTACTATTAGCGATCGCACTATTGGTGCCTAGCTTATTATCAAATGTTGCGTTAGCGGCGGGCTCTTCAGTTCCGCTAGATAAAGCCGATTATGATTTAACCGACAAAGCATCACTACAAAATGGTGCACGTATCTTCATGAACTATTGCTTAGGTTGTCACCAACAGCAATATCAACGTTACTCACGTACGTTTGAAGATTTAGGTATACCGGCTGATTTAGGTCAAGAGTACTTGCAGTTTACTGGTGAAAAAGTCACTGATTACATCACCACGCCGATGCCCCAAGATGCAGCTGCAACTTGGTTCGGTGCGCCACCACCTGACTTAACGTTGGTTGCGCGTGTTCGTGGTGCAGACTGGTTATATACTTACTTACGTACTTTTTATGTTGACGATTCAAAAACATTTGGTGTTAACAACTTAGTATTCCCTAACGTAGGTATGCCTCACGTATTACAGGAACTTCAAGGTACACCTCGAATTGCTTATGAAGACGCATTAATTGATGGTGAAATGGTACCTCAGTATGTAGGAATTAAATCTGATGGTAATGGCGAATTAAGTCCAGATGAATATGATAAAGCGATTCTAGATTTAGTTAATTACCTAGAATATACAGGCGAACCTTCACGTTTATCATCTGAAAAGATCGGTAAAGGTGTTTTAGTCTTTATTCTAATATTCTTTGTCTTTGCTTATTTATTGAAAAAAGATTACTGGCGAGACGTGAAGAAGTAGAAAATTCATGTATAATCCGAAAAAGGGGCAATAGCCCCTTTTTTTAATGGTTGAAATAAATGTACGCTCGGCGTCATTTTATAGGAGAAACATCAATGGCAGTAGCCACGAATAAACGCTCTATCATGACTTTGTTTTCAGATACGATTGATATCTATAGTCATCAAGTTCGCATTGTCTTAGCTGAAAAAGGCGTGACCGTCGACATTAATTATGTTGATCCAACGAACTTACCAGAAGAAATGCTAGAGTTAAATCCTTACGGTACCCTCCCAACCTTAGTTGATCGTGATCTTAACTTATATAAGTCTCACATCATTATGGAATACCTTGATGAGCGCTTCCCGCATCCACCGTTAATGCCCGTTTATCCAGTGGCTCGTGGTAACAGTCGCTTAATGATGCACCGTATTGAACAGGATTGGTATTCATTAGCCGCACAAATTTTCCGTGGTGAAGGTGATACAGAAGCATTACGTAATAATTTACGTGAAACGTTACTATCATTAGCACCTATTTTTGCGGAAACACCTTATTTCATGTCAGAAGAATTTAGCTTAGTTGATTGCTATCTTGCACCATTATTATGGCGTTTACCGGCGTTAAACATCACTTTGACAGGTGCTGGGAGTAAAGAAGTATTAGCATATATGAAACGCATCTTTGAACGTTCTTCTTTTGTTGCGTCATTAACTGACCAAGAGCGTGAAATACATAATCCACTGTAATAATTAATACAACAGTATAAGAAGAATATCTGACATGAGTGAGTTGACGATGACATCAAATCAACCTTATTTGCTAAAAGCATTTTTTGATTGGATTGTAGATAATGAACTTACGCCACATCTAGTCGTAGATGCCACAATGGATAATGTCAGAGTGCCTCTTCAATATGTGAACGATGGTCAAATCGTGCTGAATGTTTCTCCTTCTGCTTGTATGAATTTTCATATGTCTCCAGAGGGAGTGAGTTTTCAAGCGCGTTTTGGCGGTCAACCGCACTATATCGATATACCATGTAGTGCGGTATTAGCTATATACGCTCGTGAGAACGGTGCCGGTACGGTATTTACGCCTGACACCATATCTGAGGAATCCGATGACATCATTATACCTGAAGAAGATAATCAGGTAGAAACCCTGCAGAGTGCTCCTAAAGAGCTTGTAGAGGTGAAAACGGACACGCCTAAAGATAATGCTCCTTCTAAAACAAAAAAAGACAGGAAACGCCCTGTCTTTACTGTTGTTAAATAAGCATAATACTAAATAATTTCAAATACTCGGATGACACTTTTGACATTGTTGATATTACGTGCAATATCGACGGCTCTTGTGGCTTGTTGATTATTAAGTAACCCCATTAGAAACACTTCCCCACCAGAAACAACGACATTCACACGACTTGATTCGATTTCATCACTGGTGATATATTTTGCTCGGATAGTATTCGCAATGAGAATATCTTTGGCCTGCATTGAGGTGCTTAATGTCATTCCTGTACGGATTTGATTATGCGCCTTTCTTAAGTAGGGATCGTCGTTGATGATATCATTAATTTTTGATTGCCATGCGTTGTCTTGTAATGTCCCCGTTAGCAATAACTGACGGTTAAAAACATCCACTTGGATATTCGATACTTCTGATAACCCTTCTATACGTGATAACGCTAATGAAATACGGGCTACAGCATTAGTATCATCAATTTGGGTACCAATCGAACGAGGGTCTTGGCTGGCTGTTGCACTTATTGTTGCGACAGTACCAATAACAATTGCCGTACATCCAGATAACACCGACAATATTAAAAGAATACTGACACTCATTATCGGTTTGCGTAACAGATTAGTCATTTTCGGTCTCTCAGTTGAAATATAGAATAGTTCGTTGCGTATATTTACTCGTTTGAATCGGGAAATAAGGTATCATCGATACATTCACATAAATTATGAATCGCTAATAAATGTACCTCCTGAATACGCGCAGTTCGATTAGAAGGGACTCGAATTTCCACATCATTGGGGCCTAAAAACCCCGCCATTTCGCCACCGTCTTTACCCGTTAAAGCAACAATAGTCATATCACGTGATAATGCAGCTTCCATTGCATTAATGACATTTCGTGAGTTACCACTTGTTGAGATAGCTAACAATATATCACCTGGTTGACCCAGTGCACGAACTTGCTTGGAGAAGACTTCATCATAGCTGTAATCGTTAGCAATGGAGGTGATAGTTGAGCTATCAGTGGTTAACGCCATAGCTGGAAGGCTAGGTCGGTCACGTTCATATCGATTTAATAGCTCAGATGAAAAATGCTGTGCATCGCCAGCTGAACCACCATTACCACAACTTAAAATTTTGTTGCCGCGGATCAATGCTTCAACCATCATCATTGATGCATTTGCAATTGCTTCTGGTAAAACTTCACTGGCAGCTATTTTAGTTTGAATACTTTCGGTGAAGTTTGCTTTGATGTTTTCTATCATGAGTAATCCGATATGTAATTGAAGTTAAAATTGTATATTTATACGTGTTTATGCCATCTAGCACGATTACCATCAACAGCAAATAGATCAATGCGATGGTCAATGATACTAGGGTTAAGGTAATGCTTAGCCATATACACATACATTGTTTTAGTTAATTTATCACGTTTAGACGACGTTAACATATCAGCTGCACTTCCATGCGTTGGTCGTGCACGATATTTCACTTCGACAAACACCCAAGTGTCTTGGTCTTTCATCACCAGGTCGATTTCACCACATTTAGCTCTAAAATTTTCGTCTTTGAAAACTAAACCTTGTGCTAT
This sequence comes from Glaciecola sp. HTCC2999, assembly GCF_000155775.1. GTDB lineage: Bacteria > Pseudomonadota > Gammaproteobacteria > Enterobacterales > Alteromonadaceae > Opacimonas. Next base: position 33,500 of record NZ_DS989814.1, on the reverse strand, counting down.
CAAATAGGCTTTCACCTTTTGCTCAACCGCTAAACCACGATGATAAGCATTTTGGGTATTATTCACCGCTGATTTGTTCAATTTGTTTCGTTGTTATTTTGGCACGGGGTAAGACACGTGTCACTTGATTATTGTTATCAATCGTTAAGTTACCGGTTAATCCCGGTAATGTTAATCCTTTCACTTGTCGCATAGGCATTATTTTATTGATCAAATTATATGCATCATATCCAAATGCGAACAAACGTTTTTGGGTTGCGGAAGCATCAATAAACACAGTTTCATACTGTGACAATAATTCAGGAGCAACTTTTGAATTAATTAACCAAGGCATATCGATAAAGATGACATTTTGCAAATCACGTAATGAGTTTTGATTCAATTGATGGTTATAACTGCGCGAGCTAGCGAATACCGGTTGGAACTCATCTGAAAATGAAATGATACTCGCTTCAATCATCGGATTAATTAATTCAGTTTGTTCGGCATTAGCAAATACGACAAAAGCATCTATATCTTTTCTATTGCGCGTCACGCTGAACATCTCTTTACCTAAGTAACGTTCTAAGGTCGTGATACGATCACGGCTTTGTTGTACGCCAAGTGCATCGCCAATAGCTTTGCGCATTGATTTATTATCACTAAAGGAAAGTGTGATTAAATTTGACTGTTGGCTTAGCGCTTGCCACGTGTCAGAAAAAGCTTCAGCCATGCGAATCGCTGTGCGGTCCGGTGCATGAATGAGGATCGGCTGCTGATATTGTTGAGCAAACATAAATTGAGCAATTTGTATCGCCTCGTCTTCCGGCGCTAATGCAAAAAATGTTGTCGTAGTATCTGCTACCTCAGGCACGATATCTGAATTTGTCTCTATGATTGAATTTAGATTTTTGGGTTCGGTATTCGCTGTATTTTGGGTTAATAACGTATCAATTCGGTTAAGACCAAGTAGTTGTTGTCCTGGACGAAGATTCTGAGCGATAAAGGTCAATTTAGGTTTTAAGAGTGGACCGATAATGACATCAATATCAGATAGCTTCGCCAGTAATGCGGTATTATCTAATGCATTTGTATCTAGAAACTGTATGGAAATTTGTTTAGTCGGTGTATTTTCAGTATTACTTTGAGCGGCTAAATAGGCTGCTAAAATGCCTTGCTTGATTTGCTGAGATTGATTAGATAAACGGCCTGACAATGGCAAGAGCACCGCGATCTGTTGAAATGCTTGAGTGTCCATTTGTAATAAGCCAATGATCTCTTCTGGTAGATTATTAACTAAAGGATGATTGGGATAAGCAAATTGATACTGTGTTAAAACACTGGCAAGTTCATATTGGTCTAGCGCATGTTCCCGTAGTAATGCTGCTAGACGGTAATAACCATCAATTTCTTTGTTTCCGGTTAACGTTAATTCAGTATTGGACAGCTGTTGAGTTAAATGCCATACATGTTGGATATCGTAATTCTGACTTTTAATATGAGCTTCGATAGCTTTAGGATAATTAAATAGCCGTTCAAATATGTTTGCTTTTAATTGCCATTGTTGCTTTGCTATTGCTATTTCTGATGTCGGTGATGACAGTAATGATAATTGTGTTAATAAATCATCATCTGGGTGTGCACACATGACTCGGTATAGTTTTGCCCTAGCAAGATTATCATCGGTGAGTTCAGTAAATATAGATGTTATGAGTATATGTGCTTCTGCACATTGCCCATTATTCACAGCTAAATATGCCCCTTTTAACAGGTATTGATTGCGTTGTTGTAACTTATTTTGACGCTCTGCTAAATCAGCTAGTTGTAAGATGTTTTCTAGCGTATTGGATTGCATCACCTGCGCCATGGGGGTGTTTTTTTCTACCATCTTAGTCGTTGGGGAAGTGGTAGACCCACAACTACATAGCATCGTAATTAATGCCAGTACTACAGTGCTTTGAATACTTCGTTTGCTAAACGTTTTTGTCACAATGAAATCCATAGAAAGCAAGTGAATGAAAGTTACACATTTGTGTATAATACGCATCATACTGTATTTTAATAAGTCGCGCATTATGTCTCAGCCTGGTAGTTTATATATTGTTCCTACACCCATTGGTAATTTACAAGATATTACATTAAGAGCACTTGATGTATTACGTGATGTGAGCGCGATAGGCTGCGAGGATACTCGACATAGTCGTGTATTGCTGCAACACTTCAATATTGATAAACCAACGTTTGCTTTACATGATCATAATGAATCAGCGCAGATAACAAAAGTGATCCAACGACTAGAAATGGGTGAATCGATAGCGTTAATTTCTGATGCGGGTACCCCTCTTATCAGTGATCCTGGTTATGGGTTAGTACATGCGTGTCGATTAGCGGATCATAGTGTGATTGCTTTACCAGGGCCATGTGCAGCCATTACCGCGTTATCCGCTTCTGGATTACCTACCGACCAATTTATGTTTCGTGGGTTTTTACCCGTTAAACAACAAGCGAAACAACATGCGATAAGCGAACTTAACCATGCTTATTACACCAGTATTTTTTAGATCCCCACGCG
>NZ_DS989814.1:0-28510 GCF_000155775.1 Glaciecola sp. HTCC2999 | reverse complement strand
CGCTAATATCGATGTGGGTATCGGTAATCCTGCTTTTTCTGCTTGTTTAATTGCATTCCATTGTGCTTCAACTTGTTCCGACGTTAAATGTGATTGATCGGTAAAGACATGGGGATGACGTCGGATTAACTTTTCACACATGATTTGCGCTACTTCAGCAAAATCAAACCAACCTGATTCTTGCGCAATCTGAGCGTAAAACACCACCTGGAAAAGTAAATCTCCAAGCTCTTCTTTGATATGCTCAGGATCACCGTTATATATTGCATCTGCGACTTCATAGGTTTCTTCAATCGTATGCGGAATGATGCTTTGGAGTGTTTGTTTGATATCCCAAGGGCATCCAGTATTAGGATCTCTGAGTTGAGTCATAATTGCGACAAGCGCGTTGATAGGATCAGATTCGGTTAACTCGATATATTGCTGACGCTGTTCAGGTTTCATTCAATCAATTCATTTGTATGGCTTTGCCATAGTGTAACAACTCGTTTTGTGTATCGCGATTAAATTTAAACAGTCGACTCGAACTGGGTGTTAACTATGCTAATTTATGGACACTTAAAACAGAACGAATTTTATTTAATTTATTGACCACCTGTGACAATCGGTTAACGTCTTTCACTTCAATTTTCAAATCAATTTGACAGGTGTTTTGCGCAGTATCACTCGATGAGTTCACACCTAACACTGGGATCTTATCATTCCCTAACACTGTCGTGATGTCCTTCAATATACCGGTTCTATCATAACATTTGAGGCGTAATTCAGCCGCGAACCCCATATCAAGATCACTTGCCCAATTTACATCAATCTCACGTTCTGGGTGCATAGACAGTAGATGTGCTAGCTGATCACAATCACGCTTATGGACACTCACTCCTCGACCTTGAGTGATATAACCTAAGATCGGCTCACCCGCAATTGGCTGACAACAGTTGGCCAATTGACTCATTAGATGTCCAACGCCTTCCACTTCAATCGTGTTGTTGGTGTTTTGCTTACGGCGTTTGGGTTTAGCTTTTGCGTTGATTTCCTCAGCCGTAATCTCTGGTTCTGGGCGGAGTAACTGCTGCAGGTAATGCACCAGCGACATAACACGGATATCCCCAGCGCCAACGGCAGCAATTAAATCATCAGGAGATTTCATGTTGAACTTTTCAACAGCTTTACTGACATCTTTGAGGTGCAATTGTAATTTATTTAGCTCTCTCTCAATGATGTCTTTACCCGCAATAAGATGCTGATCTTTATCGAGTTTTTTAAAATATGTATGAATTTTAGCGCGCGCACGGGATGAATGCACATACCCTAAGCCTGGGTGCATCCAATCCCGCGATGGATTCATTTGTTTACCGGTTAAAATTTCAACTTGGTCGCCACTTTGTAATTGGTATGTAAACGGCACAATACGACCATCCACTTTTGCCCCTATACAGCGGTGACCGACATTCGAATGAATATAATACGCAAAATCCAATGGCGTAGAGCCCACCGGTAAATCAATCACATCGCCTGTTGGAGTAAAGACATACACGCGATCATCAAATACTTGCGACCGGAACTCCTCCACTAAATCGCCAGATTCAGCCACTTCTTCCTGCCATGCCAAAATTTTACGTAACCAATTGATCCGTTCTTCTGCTGCAGATAATTTACCTGAGTGGTCTTCTTTATATTTCCAATGCGCAGCGACCCCAAGTTCAGCATCGTCATGCATTTTTTGGGTGCGGATCTGGATCTCAATAGTGCGCCCTTCTGGACCTTTTATCACTGTATGGATGGACTGGTAACCATTGGGTTTTGGCGTAGCAATATAATCATCAAACTCATTGGGAATATGCTGATAATTAGCATGAACTTCCCCTAATACTGCATAGCAATCTTGTAAGGTGTTCGCAATAATTCGTACCGCACGGATATCGAACAACTGCTCAAAGCTCAGGTGTTTCTTTTGCATTTTTTTGTAAATGCTATAAATGTGTTTGGGCCGGCCAAACACTTGCGCGGCGACATTATGTTCATGCAGTGTATGGGATAAGCTCGCCACAAACTCATCGATATAATCTTGGCGATCGGCACGTTTTTCATCAAGCCAGCGAGCAATTTCCATATAGCGTTTCGGGTGTAGATAACGAAACGCAAGATCTTCTAATTCCCATTTAAGTTGACCTATCCCTAAGCGATTGGCTAAAGGAGCGTAAATCGCTGAACACTCTCGTGCAACAAGAACCCGAGTCTCTTCATCAGCTTCTTTGACCTGTTGTAATGTACAAATCCGTTCCGCCATTTTGATCACAACCGCGCGCACATCAGCCACCATGGCGATAAGCATCTTACGAATATTATCAACTTGCTGTTCGTCTTGTTGGTGTTTGGCGTGAAGTGTTTTAATCGCTTCCATTTGACGTACACCCTCAATCAAATCAGCAATCGCGATACCAAACTCATCTTCAATTTCGGTTTTATTTAATACATGAGTTTCACAGTATGGAAATACGAGCGCTGCTTGAAGAGTTTCATCGTCCATATTCAGTTCATGGAGGATCTCAACCATTTCTTGCCCGACAAGTAACTTTTCAGGGGTATCAGACACCGAAGTGAGTTTTGCTCTAGTCTCTTCAGATATTGCTAATCCCGCTAACCATTTAACAAAACTGGGGCGCTGGGGATGTTGTACTGTTCTAATCGTAACCACACCGGATCCTTTTGGTTTAACCGATTAACGGGTAAATACACTGACTAACTCAGTATGCGTTGTGCCTGCAAACATGTCAAAAAATTGCGTATGCTGACACGCAAAACCAGCATCTAATAATAATTGGATGTCATGTACCCATGATTGTGGGTTACAAGAAACATACACAATTCGTTCAAATTGCTGTAAATCAACCTGTGCTAAAATCGCTTTTGCTCCTTCACGGGAAGGATCAAGTAATAGCTTATTACATTTAGCGGCTTTTATCGCATGCATCGCCTCTGACGTCGTTAAATCGGCATGCAAAAACGTCACATTATCCACGCCAGATGCAACTGCTCCTTGGTTTGCTTGCTGAACCATTGCCTCTACCCCTTCAATACCAAGGACATACTCCGTCTGTTTCGCGATAGGTACTGAAAAGTTACCTGAGCCGCAAAATAAATCCACCACTCGATCATCTGGTGCGAGAGCGAGTAAATCGATACTGGTGTAGATCATCGCCTGATTCAAGGATGCATTGACTTGAATAAAATCATCCAGTCCTACCGGGTATTGACATTCATCTATACTCGTTAACCATAAATCAGGCTGTGCTAGCGAGACATTCATGGCGTCATTGTCATCGGCCCAATGCAGTGTCAGCCATTTAGCGTCATCGTTATGTGGCAACGATGGCACACCTTTAGGTACCCCCTTAACTGTCACCGCAATCAACACTTCATGTGCTTGTGAAAAAGCCTGTAATGCCGCTAATGCCTGTTTGGATAAGGGCTGTTGGGTATTAAACGCGACCACAATCTGATCGCGCGACTCGAGTAAGGTAATATGCCCGACATGAATTAACCAATGCCACTGGGCTGATGATGTATGGATAGCATTTAGTACCGGCTGTAATGCGCCTTCCAACACCTCACATTGCGGGATCGACATGACAGTTTTTGCTGAAGTTTGCCTAAACCCAACTTTAATCGCCTGTTTATCACGCGCATCAATCGCTAGACGCGCTTTTCTTCGGTATTGAGGTGCTGATAAAACTGGGGCTCGCCAAGGTAATTCAATAGCCCCTATATGCTGATGGACGTATTCATCCAATGCCGTTTGTTTTAACGCCAGTAAGGCACTTGGCTCAACAAAAGATAACTGACAACCACCGCATGTCGGCATAGCGAGTTGAGTCGGTAATACCTTATTATCGCGTTGCGCTCCCACGGCGAATGGACAAGGAGCCGCAATACGCTGTGCATGTGAGGTAATTACTGAGATGACACTGCCTAACCACACTTGTTTTTTTTGTGCAGTAATTTGCACTATCACCGTTTCACCAGGTAACGCACCTGAGACAATGACTACCGGAGAATGTGACTTACAAATCCCCTGACCATTTAATGTGAATCCAGATATTTCAAGAGTCACTACGGGAAGTTGACGCTTGGCCTTGGATGATGCTTTATGTTGCGGTTTGAAAAACTGAGCCATGAGCTGTTCCTGTCTCTAAATGTGTGATTCTAAAATCACGGTGGCCACCGCATATTCTTTTTCATCAGAAATGGATACATGGCTGTGTGTCACACCTAACTCACTAGCAATGTGAGCAAAGCCATCTGTATATTGTAATAACGGCTGGCCTTTATCCGTATGAGTGACAGATAGATGTTGCCAACCGACACCATGCCCAATCCCCGTACCTAACGCTTTGACGGCGGCTTCTTTAACCGCAAAGCGTTTTGCTAAAAATCGAGCCGGGTGAGCATGCTGAAGATACATATCAAACTCATTGGGTGTCAGCACTTTTTGGGCTAAACGATCACGCTTCACGCTCGTATCTTCCATCTCCTCAAAACGTGATATCTGGACAATATCAGTACCTAAACCAATGATGGGCATATTAGCGCCCTAACTCGATGAGTCCTTGGATCCGAGCTTCTTGCATTAATGCTCGCATGTCACTCACCGCTTTACCTAAGCCATCAAACATCGCACGCGCCATAATGGCATGGCCAATGTTTAATTCGACAATTTCAGGGATGGCTGCAATTGGCTTAACGTTATGATAATGCAGGCCATGTCCCGCATTGACCTGTAAACCACGTTGATGAGCAAATTGAATACCGGCTTTCAACTTTGCCAACTCTTGGGTTTGTTGCTTAATAGAGGTTGCATCAGCGTATTGTCCTGTATGGATCTCGATATACGGGACATCACAGGCCACCGCCGCATCAATTTGTTCGGGTTCAGCATCAATAAATAATGAAACTAAGATCCCTTGTTCGGCAAGTTGCCCACAAGCATCTTGCATACGACTAAGATTACCGGCGACATTTAATCCACCCTCGGTGGTCAATTCAGCACGTTTTTCCGGCACTAAACAGCAAAATGCGGGTTGCGTCTTTTTCGCAATCGCTAGCATTTCATCCGTGACTGCCATTTCCAAATTCATGCGCGTGTTAAGTGTACGAGCTAAGATTTCCACATCACGATCATTGATATGACGACGATCTTCACGTAAATGCACCGTAATGCCATCAGCCCCAGCGCGTTCTGCGATATCAGCCGCATGGACAGGATCAGGGTAACTAGTGCCACGCGCATTACGCAGTGTCGCTACATGATCAATATTCACACCGAGTAACACTTCTTTGTCTAATATCATCGTCGTCTCACTTATAACTCATTTAATATATAGGGTAATTATCGCTTAATCGTTATTTTGATACAAATAATTCACGACTTTTTAAGGGTTTATCACCTAGTAATGGTTGAAATGCTTGGCGCGTGATCCACTTAGCGGTACGCAAACTCTCAGGGTGCCATCTCTGCGCCAATGCATCATTGATCCATTGGCCCTTAACAGAAGTGAGATGAGGATACCATTGTTTCAAAAATAGTCCTTGATCACTGATAAACACATAATCCATATCGTCTTCAATGGCGGTTTGGGTACGAACTTCACAACTTAAATCCGGTAAATAACCTAATTCTGCTAATAAATTTAGTTCAAAACAGCGCAGCTGGGCCTCTTGGTGAGGCTGGAGTGTGCTATTAAATTTTTGGGAAGTGTGGAGTTGCTTGAGCGTCTCATAGTAATCATTCACAATATCAGGACATGGAATATTACTCGGTAATACACGATTAATCAGCTCATTGAGGTACATGCCACAAAACAGCGACGTGTGTTGCAAAGGAATACTCTTATCTGTGTTTTCAGCATTTTTCACGGATTTTAACTCGCTTTTGCCGGTTAATTCACATGCGATTGGTTGAAAAGGCTGCAGGACACTTTTACGATCAGATTTAGCACTGCGCATCCCGCGAGCCACACAACGAATCTTGCCGGCTTCAAGACTTAAGATATCCACCAAAAAGCTGCTTTCTTGGTAAGCACGTCGATGCAGTACAAATCCTGTAATAAACGTGCTGGCTCCGCCTATCATGTTAATTGACTCCAACGATAACGCAATTGTAATAGCATGTTCATGAGTTATGCTCGTTTGACGCGGACCACGTTCATCTGTTCCATCTCAATACCCGCCACTTCACGTACGCTGGGATAGTAAGTCAAATTCACATTGGCACCGACTAGTGGTTTGTAACGCTTTTTACGTTTAAAGACAAAAGGCACATCAATGCTTTCTAGCATCAACGTATGTACGACCCACTCATCGGTCTCTCTTTGAACATGTGAACACACTTTCATGTCGGTAGAATGTGTGAGCGCTCGGTGACGTTTGAGCATGTTGTCGAGTTGTTTATCCGGTTTAGCCATAAGCGGGCCCAAATTTAACCACCATGCATTGCACCGATTGTTGCCCACGAAATTCGTTAATATTCAATTTATACGCCACATGGACACGCTTGACATTAAGATCCGGCCACGTATTCACATCAATATTAAAAGCGATGGCATCGACGGTAACCTGATCAAGTTTTAAGACCATCTTCAAATGCTTTTGCCCTACCACACGCTGACTCACTAGTTCAAAGATATTATCAAAAATGGGCTCTTCAAACCCTTGTCCCCAGGGGCCGGCTTGCACTAATGTGTGGGCAAAATCTAACGTCATATTGCGCGATGAAAGTTGACCATCACTGAGTATTTGCGCTTCATTAGGCACTTGTGCCATGTATTTAGCTAAGACCGAATGAAATGCGGTAGTAAATTCATCAATGTACTGAACATTAATGGATAAGCCTGCAGCCATAGCATGCCCGCCAAATTTTTTTATAATATGGGGATGACGAGTATTAATCTCATCAAATACATCCCGAATATGGACACCAGGTATCGAACGTGCTGAGCCTTTAAGCTCGTGATCGTCTTGTTGAGCAAACACAACAGTAGGTCGATAATGTTGCTCTTTGATGCGACCCGCTAAAATACCTATCACCCCTTGGTGAAAATCAGCATCATATAACACTAAACCATCAGGCAAGGTGGCGTCATCCAGTTGAATACTCGCCAGTGCTGCCTCTGCTTGCTCACGCATTTGACCTTCAATCTCACGGCGCTGACGATTTAACGAATCCAGCGTGTGTGCCATACCTCGCGCAGTATCGTAATCATCAGCTAATAAGCATTCAATACCTTGAGCCATATCCTCTAAACGACCCGCAGCATTTAAGCGCGGCCCTAAGATAAACCCTAAATCCGTTGCGGTGACTTTATCAGGTGCTTTACTCGCGACATCCAATAAGGCTCGGATGCCAGGACGACAACGACCGGCTCGAATACGTTGGACGCCTTGATAGACGAAAATTCGGTTATTTTTGTCCAGCTTGACGACGTCAGCCACCGTCCCTAACGCCACAATATCTAAATACTGAGCCAAGTTTGGTGCACGCGCAGGATCAGGAAACCAACCCACACTTAATAAATGAGTTTTAAATGCGCTTAATACATAAAAGGCGACACCGACACCGGCTAAATGCTTTGAACCAAACTCACAATAATGCTGATTGGGATTGACGATGGCATCTGCGTTAGGTAACGATTCACCCGGTAAGTGATGATCGGTGATGATGACTTTAAGCCCATGAGCTTTAGCATGCGCCACACCGGCATGACAGGCAATGCCATTATCAACGGTTAATAAGATATCCGGTGCATATTGTTCAATCGCGACATCGACGATTTCTGGAGATAACCCGTATCCAAAATCAAATCGATTGGGTACTAAATACTGGACACTATGAAAACCTAAATCTCGTAACGCAAGCATACATAATGCTGTGCTAGTTGCGCCATCGGCATCAAAATCACCGATGATGACGATTTTTTGTTGGGATTGTAACCCAGTAAATAAAAGCTCAACCGCGGCTTGAATACCGTTAAGTTGATTAAAATGCAGTAAATCTTTAGCTCCTGTTGCCAGCTCATCAAGACTCTCGATACCACGATGTAAAAAAATCGCAGATAAAATGTCTTCATAAGGACCACCAAAAGCCAAACGACGATCCTTAATAGGCACCATTGCCGCTCGCTGTACAACAGCTAAGTCAGAAACAGGCTGATGCTCTTTAGTAAATGCAGTATCAATCAATGGTTAGCTACCTAAACGTTGCTTCAATACAGTTAATAACGCGGCGGCGGGTTGATAGCCTCCGATCAGAGACCCATCAGAAAGAACCATATTCGGAGTCCCTGTCACACCAATCGCACGGCCTGCATTATAGTGAGCCGCCACTTCGTTATCACATGATGCGCTAGACACATTATCCCCACCTTTTGCTTGGTCCATAGCAGCTTGTTGATCAGTAGCACACCAAATTGATTGCATTTGTTGAGCAACATTTCCTGCTAAACCTTCACGCGGATATGCCAAATAACGAATCGAAATCCCTGCATCGAGATAATCTTGCATTTCACGATGTAACTTTCGGCAATAACCACAAGTAGTATCGGTAAATACATCCACTATATATTTTTCATTTGATGCTTTATAGACAATCCCACTATTACGGATCTTAGCTACTTGTGCTAGACGCACACTGTTCATTGCCACATCAGTCTCGTTAAGCATGCCTTTGTCGAGATTAAAAATAACCGCATTGATGAAGAACTGACCATCTTTGGATAAATAGAAAATACCACGGTCTGTTGTCACTTGATAAAGTGCATCAACGGGAGATTGCGCAACATGCTGAATGGCTAAACGGGTGTTGGATTGAAATTTTTCAATGATATCATCGCTCAATACGATAGATGGTGTCACTTGACCAGTGACAGTTGGCGTTTCTGTAGACTCCTGAGCACAAGCATTCATGCTGAGTAATATTATAAACAGTGCGATAAGCTTAGAAGGTAATAACAGCTTTTTCATTTTATGGTTCCGTATAATTGACTAATAAGTGGCGAATAGACCGCATTGATAGGTTATTGTATTCACCTTTCGTATAAAAATCTGAAATAATTTATCCGCGTGGATGATGCGATTCTATAATATGCGTTAAACGTTCACTGGCTACATGAGTATATATTTGTGTAGTAGAAAGATCACTATGACCTAATAAGAGCTGCACTACTCGCAAATCTGCACCGTGATTGAGTAAATGTGTCGCAAACGCATGACGCAAGGTATGCGGAGATAAGTGCACTTGGATCCCAGCCACCATAGCATAGTGTTTTATACGGTGCCAAAACGTTTGTCGAGTCATCTGGGTCCCGCGGGTACTAGGAAATACAACATCACTGCTATGTTTCAATAATTCATGGCGACCTTGTTGCAAAAATAACGTCAACGCTTCTATTGCCGGTTCACCTAATGGCACCAGACGTTCTTTGTTACCTTTACCTATGACCCGCACCACCCCTTGAAGCAACGACATTTGGTCAAGTCGTAACCCGACTAACTCTGTCACTCGTAGACCCGTGGCATATAATACTTCCAGCATTGCTTTATCACGTTGACCCACAGCAAGTGCAGTATCAGGTGCGGCCAGCAACGATTCAACTTGCGCCTCGGTTAAACTATCAGGTAACGATACTGCGACTTTCGGCGGTTTAATATGACGTAACGGATCATCATCACGGATTTTTTCTGATAAACAATATTTAATAAATGTTTTTAATGATGATAACGCTCTAGCAGTACTGCGTGCTGACACATTATTGGCTTGGCGATGACTCAAATACGCACGAATATCTGTATCGGTAATATCCACTAATGAAAACGCAGCGTCTTGTTGCGTCAAAAACCGGCAAAGTTGGCGTAAATCAGTTTGATAAGCAGATAAGGTATTATCTGATAGCCCTTTTTCTAAATACAGGACTTCTAGAAAAGCATCGAGTACCTGCGCATTATGAGCCGATAAAAGTCCTGTCATTTTCGATATTGCTTAATTAATGCGTACGCAGCTTGAATATCTTGAGCTTTACTTTTGGCCAATTCCATGGCTTGTTCAGGTAACCCTTTCGCCATCAACTTGTCGGGATGATGTTCATTCATCGACTTTTTATAAGCGCGTTTAAGGGTCTTTTCATCTGCAGTTGGCGCCACGTTGAGTATACGATAAGCATCGGCAAGGCGCTGTTCGTTGGTATATTGAGGTTGCTGTGAATGACCTTTGTGTTGGGAGTATTGTGAAGAATGTTGACGCGCTTGCTCTTGCCATTGCTTGGCGTATTCTTGTGCCCTTGCACGTGCTTCTTCTCGCGTTTTAAATACGGCTTCTTGGCGTTGACGAAAACGCAGTTCAGCCTCAAAACGGCGAATCAATCGTTCTAAATCTTTGTGAGTAAATCCAAGTTCAAGAGAAATTTTATCCAATACTTCGACTTCTTTAACCGACAATTCTCCATCGGCAAAAGATGACTCTATTAGCATTTCTAAAAACGCTTGAAGAATGATTTTTTGATCATGTAAATCGTGTTTTAAATCTTTCAGAATATTATGTAAGGGAAAATCCGCCTCTTTACCTTCGCGAAAAGCTTGTTGCGCTTTTTTCCGATCTTCGGTGTCCAGATTCATATCATCCATCAAACGCATAGCGACGTTGATTTCAGATTGAGTCACTGTTCCGTCAGCTTTGGCGATATGTCCTAAACAAGCAAATAATGCGTGGAAAAAAATAGTACTATTTTGCAACCGTTCATTATTTGCAAAAAAACGTCGGAATCCTCCTGAACCAGAGAAGTCATTACTCATGCCCTTGTCAAATAAATGACCGGCTATTAACCCCAGCAATGCGCCTGGTATTTTCAATAACAAAAAACCAAACAATACACCGAGTATTTTTCCCGTATAGTTCATGTTACATCCATTGTTGTTGCATTCAAAAGAAGCATCATAACTGGCGTAAGATTGGCATTAAAGAAAAAAACATAAAAAAGTCAGTTAAATAGTTATTTTTCTCAGTTAAACATGGAAATTTAGCCATAAAGCTTTAAAATTACCGACACTTTATCTTATGTTGTCTAATGCGTTCATGAAATTTGTTGTGACATTTATATATGCAGGTCTTTTGACGATGCTATTTGGGCTGAATAATGCATTAGCGCAAACTGCGTCTCCTACTGCTATTTCCGCACTACAATGTATTAATCCAGCGCTTATCACACCAGTACCTCGTGTATTATCCACAGATTCAAATGCCATTATGGTGAGTGCCGATAGCGCGAAGATCTTATTAAATCAACGTGCGCAATTTACTGGGAATGTCAACATTGAGAGTCCTGCAGGACAAATTTTTGCGGATTCTGCCACCATCACTGACAACGGCAATGGTGTTGTTGCCGTGGGACAAGTAGGCTTTATCAATGACCAACTAGAAGTGACCAGTGAGTCTATTTCATTAAACAGCAACACGAATTCATTTATCATAGACAATGCGCGCTATCAGCTGGCTAACATTAATGGTAATGGACTCTCTGAAACAATATCGGTTAGTGCACAAGGTGGTTTGTCATTAGACACTGTGAGTTTTACCACCTGCCCACTCTCTCAACAAGACTGGGCTATCAAAGCATCAGAGATTAATATTGGCCAATCAGGTACCTTAGGCCAGGCATTTAACACACGCTTTTATGTTGCCGGTGTGCCAGTCTTATACCTACCATATTTTGCTTTCCCGGTGACGTCACAGCGTCAATCGGGTCTATTATTCCCAGAAATCACCTCATCAAGCACCAATGGTATCGATATTTCTCAGCCGTTTTATTGGAATATTGCTCCCAATTACGACGCGACTATCACCCCGCGAATATTAACTAACCGAGGGATCCAACTTAATACCCAGTTTCGTTACCTAACAGAACAACAACAAGGGACCGTCACACTCGAATACTTAGCTTCTGATGACGAGTTTATGACTAATGACCCACGTTATTTTTTTCGTTTACAACACCAAGGGCAGATAACGGATAACCTGGAATGGTTCATCGATTTTAATGACATTAGCGACGATAATTACATAGTCGATTTTGGTTCTGATTTTTATAACCGTGCAGATACTTATGTGAACCGAACTGTAGGGTGGATTTATCACAGTAAAAACTTGTCATTACGAACGACGTTTCAAGACTTTGATGTGATGGGCGAAAATACCAATAATTATCGTGCCCTGCCTCATATCTCGGTCGATTATAGTCATGCTGTGAATGACCATTGGTTTTTAGATGTCCACTCTGAACTCAGTTACTTTGATAATCAAAATCCTAATTTACCGACAGCAACACGTGCTCATATTGCACCGACATTACGTTATTCTCAAATTTCAGCAGCAACCGAAGTCAGTGCAGACTTCACTTGGTTATCCACCCATTATCAACAAAGCAATATTCTTCAATCTAATTTATCCGAAAGCGTCAATCGAAATATTGGACAAGCCCGCCTCTACGCAGCCGCCTTTTTTGAGCGTCCTCAGTCATTAACCAATACAAAAGGGATATTGACATTATCTCCGCAAATCCAATATTTATACACCAGTTATGCTGAACAAGATGATATTGGGCTCTATGACTCTGCGCGTTTATTAAATAATGTCAATGGTCTGTTTCGAGGCCAAGCTTTCAGTGGACTTGATCGTATCAGCGATAATAATCAATTAACTATTGGTATAACTGCACGTATTTTAGATGCCCAAAGTCAACAACGTGGTGCCATGAGTATTGGTCAAATTTTCTATTTTGATAACTCGAAACTACTCAAGAACACGATTGATGATCAACGTTCAGCACTCGCAGCAGAGTTTGATTTTCGCTTATCCCAACGCTGGTTTGCTCATTCACAATTACAACTAAGCACCAATGCCGATAAAGTAGAACGAAGCAGTGTGGCGCTGGAATACCGAAAAGACGCTCAAAGTCTGATACAATTATCACACAGATTTGTACGTGATCTTTCCCAAGAAACGATTAATCAATTAGGTCTCAGTGCAGCTTGGCCAATAAACGAACAATGGCAATGGGTCGGACGTTGGTATAAAGATCGTACTTTATCGCGAACTATTGAAGCATATGCTGGTCTGCAATATGAATCGTGTTGCTGGTCAGTCAGATTAATCGCCCAACGCCATTTAGCAAATCGCTACACTAATGATAATATTCAAGATATAAGTCAGTTTGATTCAGGTGTTGCGCTACAATTTAGTTTTAAAGGATTATCGTCCTCTCGACGCAACAATAATATGTTACAAGAAGGTATGTTTGGTTACCGCCAACCTTACCTCATTAATTAAAGTGTCTAACGCACACAACAAAAAAAAGAGTGTTTATGAAGTTTTTAGGAATATTGATAGGTTGTTTATGGTTATCAGTGAGTGTCTCTGCAATGGCCCAAACGGAATTAGATAAAGTATCAGTCATTGTCGATCAAGGTGTTATTTTAGAAAGTGAAATTAACGAGCTCATCGCCACCGTCAAAGAAAGTGCTAAGAAAAATAACCAGTCACTACCCTCTGATAGGGCGTTACGTACGCAAGCTATTGAGCGCTTAATTTTAGATAATCTACAAATGCAAATGGCTGAAAGAATGGGGATCCAAGTCTCTGATCCTCAACTAGAACAAACGATTGCAAACATTGCCAAAAACCAAAACAGTACCATGGATCAATTACGTGCAGGAATTGCACAAGCGGGACTGGATTACGACAGTTATCGAGAAACCGTTCGCAAAGAACTGATTACCGGTGAAGTCCGACGTGCCAATGTACGCCGTCGTATCTATATTACCCCTCAAGAAATTTCTTCACTGGTTGCACTCATCGAAGAACAAGGTAATGAACAAGCTGAATATCGCCTAGGACATATACTCATTGGCTTCCCACCTGAACCTACTGATGCTGATATTACCTCGGCACGTGAGCGTGCTGAAAAAGTGTTGAACCTTCTCAATTCTGGTTCTGACTTTGCAAAAATTGCTATTGCTTCTTCTTCTGGACCAAAAGCACTTGATGGCGGTGATATGGGTTGGCTGAACATCAACTCCATGCCGACCCTCTTTGCAGAAGTGGTACAAGGCAAAGAAGCTGACGAATTAATTGGTCCCATTCGCAGTGGCGCTGGTTTTCATATCCTTAAAATACAAGAAACACGTGGTATTGAAGTGGCTAAGTTAGAAGAAATTAATGCTCGCCATATCTTAGTGAAACCTTCAATTATTCTGTCTGAGCAGAAAGTGGAAACAATGTTACAAGAATTCAAAGCTCAGGTACTAGAAGGCACAGCTGATTTTGCTGATTTAGCTAAAGCACATTCTGAAGACCCGGGTTCTGCAGTGAAAGGCGGTGAGTTAGGGTTTGCTGACCCTAGTTTATATGTCCCTGCATTTAAAGATGCACTTGTTAAGTTAGAAAAAGATGAAATATCTGAACCTATACGTTCTGTCCATGGCTGGCACTTAATTCAATTAATTGATCGTCGTGTTGATGATATTACTGATCGCAAAAAACAAGACAAAGCATATCAACTTATCTTTAATCGTAAATTCGCTGAAGAGACCGATGCGTGGTTACGCGAGATGCGTGAAGAAGCATTTATTGAAGTGCTTGATGATGGCAGCAATTCGTAATGACGCCAGCACTAAGTAAAATAGCCGTCACTCCAGGTGAACCGGCAGGTATTGGCCCAGATCTGATTGTACAACTTGCTCACCATAGCTGGGATGCCATCTTAGTCATATTCGCTGATAAAGATATGCTCTTAGAGCGTGCAGCGATGTTGGATTTAGCGTTAGATGTCATTCCTTATCAACAACAAACGACTAAAGCGCCATTAGGTTCATTATATGTTCAGCACATTCCCTGCGCCGAACCGGTTGTAGCGGGTCAGTTATCGACAATAAATGGCCAATATGTTGTAGAAACATTAAAACAAGCCTGTGATGCGAATATCGATGGTGATTTTGATGCCGTCGTCACAGGCCCTGTGCATAAAGGCATTATTAACAAAGCGGGTATCTCCTTCAGTGGTCATACTGAATATTTTGCTAATCAATCTAATACCTCTGATGTAGTGATGATGCTTGCCACCGATGGGCTTCGCGTGACATTAGCGACAACCCATATTCCGTTAGCTTATGTATCAAAAGCAATTACTCAAGATCGACTTGATAAAGTCATTCACATTATCAATACTGATTTAAAGCTGAAGTTTGGCATTGATAAGCCTCACATTTATGTCTGCGGATTAAATCCACATGCTGGTGAAGATGGGCATTTAGGGCGTGAAGAACTTGACGTAATGATCCCGGCATTAAATAAATTGCGCGATGAAGGATTGCATATTACAGGGCCTTTACCTGCAGATACCATTTTTAATCCTAAATACCTAGAAGATGCAGATACTATTCTTGCAATGTATCACGACCAAGGCTTACCCGTTTTAAAATACAAAGGGTTTGGTAAAGCTGTCAATATTACGTTAGGGTTACCTTTTATCCGTACTTCAGTAGATCACGGCACAGCACTTGATTTAGCTGGCACGGGACAAGCCGATTCGGGCAGTTTGCATAAAGCAATGCTGCAAGCCATCAAACTAGCAAATAGGCGCGTATGAGTAATACTCACTTAGGTCATAAGGCGCGTAAGCGTTTTGGGCAAAACTTTTTAAATGACGACTATGTTATCGATCAAATTGTCAGTGCAATTGCACCTAACAATGACGATATTATGGTAGAAATTGGACCCGGTTTAGGGGCGTTAACTGAACCTGTATGTGATGTGGTTGAGCACTTAAATGTCGTTGAATTAGACAGAGACTTAGCTAAACGTTTACGTGAACATCCGTTTATGTCCTCTAAATTGAATGTCATTGAAGCAGATGCATTGCAATTTGATTTCACTGAGTTAGCCAAGCAAGGACCTTTAAAGGTATTTGGTAACTTACCATATAATATTTCGACCCCTTTAATGTTTCATTTGTTTACCTTTACTAATCAAATAAAAGACATGCACTTCATGTTACAAAAAGAGGTTGTCAATCGCTTAGCTGCTCGTCCAGGCCATAAAAACTATGGCCGTTTGTCAGTCATGGCTCAATACTATTGTACCGTAGTACCGGTGATTGAAGTGCCACCAGAAGCTTTCACACCACCACCGAAAGTGGATAGTGCAGTCGTTCGATTAATCCCTCATCAAACACCTCCTGTGGAAGTGAATGAATTAAAAGCATTAGAAAAAGTCACCGCTTTAGCTTTTAACCAACGCAGAAAAACAATCAGGAATAGTTTAAAGTCGGTAATTGATGCAGATGTACTCACCAGTATAGGCATTGATCCGGTGTGGCGCGCGGAAGGGTTATCTCTGGCTCAGTTTGCTTTGATTGCTAATCATGCAACATTTGGCTCAGAAACGTAAATTAGCAATTTCGATAATATAAACAGGTAGTGTGTGTATGGCAGATTTAGCATTGACTCATGATATTAATATCAACGTGTTCACTAAATTTCTAGGACAACAAGGTGAGTTCCCTGATGTCAGTTTCGCATTTGCTTATCATGTGACAATGACAAATCAAGGTGATAATCCACTTCAATTACGCAACCGTTATTGGCTCATCACAGATGGTAACGGTGAACAACAAGAAGTCAGTGGAGCGGGTGTGATTGGCGAGGAACCTGTAATTCCCCCCAGTGAATCTTTTTCCTATACTAGTGGCGCGTTACTCAAAACACCGGTGGGCACTATGCAAGGTCACTACGAATTTGAAGCCAATGACGGCACTATGTATAAAGCGCCTATCGACGTTTTCTCATTAGCCCTCAACACCGCTGTTAACTAAGACGTTATCTCATTATGACAGATTACGTCGTAGGTGATATTCAAGGCTGTTATGCCGGATTAAATAAACTCTTAGATACGCTAAGTTTTAATCCTCAACATGATAAATTAATTGCCGTGGGCGACCTCATCGCACGAGGTGAGGACTCGTTAAGTGTTTTAAAGCTATGCCGTTCATTTGGCGATAGATTTACGAGTGTATTAGGTAATCATGACCTGAATTTACTGGTGACTCAAGCGGGTTTAAAAACAGCGAAAGAAGCTGACCGCTTAGATCGCTTATTAAATAACAAACGCTTAAATCGGTATATCGATTGGTTACGTCAATTTCCCCTTGCTTACCAATATGACCCCAATACATTAATCACACATGCCGGATTATATCCAGGCTGGTCATTCTCACAAGCATTACAATACTCTCATGAAATAGAGACAATATTGCAGCAAAAGAAATTTGCAGAATCCATTAATGCCCTCTACGGCAACCGACCTCATTGCTGGCATAGTAATCTATCTGGAAAAGACCGCAAACGCTTTATTATCAACGCGTTTACCCGAATGCGATATATCTCTTTGAACGGTGGGCTAGATTTGAAATCTAAAATGTCACCTACCAATGCACCGGATGATATTGAGCCTTGGTTTAAGAAGCACAATCCTCATCTGAGCCCGCAGCAACGTGTTATTTTTGGTCATTGGGCGAGCCTGGATGGGTTAACCCAACACCCCCAATTTATTGCACTGGATACCGGATACGTTTGGGGTAAAAAATTGACCGCACTTAATCTAACCGAGAATAAATTAATATCTGTTTCTGCAGAAAATTAAATGAAGTACCTTTAGTTACCCCTACGTAGGTTTAGCTAATATTACTCAAACAATACCGAATGAAGTTGTTTAACAATATCAGCACTGTGCTGTTCTTGGACGAGGAATGACATATTATGCGGATTTGCACCAAAACAAATCATGCGTAATTGATAATCAGTCACCGCACTTAAAATCTTACTACTGACACCCACCGAAGTTTGCATGTGATTCCCTACAACAGTGATTAAATCAAAACCACGTTCAACCGTTACATCACAGATATCCTGTAGTTCTTCGATAGTGACTCGGTTTAAGCGCTCTGCTACTGAATTGGGTGGGTTATCTAAAGTAAATGAGACTGAGATCTCTGATGTCGTTACCAAATCCACACTGAGTTCATGCTTGGCAATAATCTCAAAGACTTTTGCTAAGAATCCTTGCGCATACATCATTTTAGGTGTTTTTACGGTAACCATGACTTGCTCTTTACGACGGGTAATGGCTCGGTATGGTGGTTCAACCTCACAATCACGAACAATGATCGTGCCACCTTTTTCTGGCTCTTTTGACGAGCCAACAAAGACTTTAATGTCTTGTCTTAACGCAGGTTCCATCGTGGCTGGATGCAATACTTTAGCCCCAAATGTAGCCATTTCAGCTGCCTCTTCAAAACTTAATTCTGGTAGAGGACGAGCTTTATCAGTAATGCGTGGATCAGTCGTATATACTCCGATGACATCGGTCCAAATTTGACATAGCTGTGCACCTAATGCTTCAGCTAGTAACGCTGCAGTAAAATCAGAACCGCCGCGTCCTAATGTGGTCGTGCGCCCTTGCTCATCTGCACCGACAAATCCTTGAGTTACTTGAACTTTGGCTTGGATACGAGGCGCCAAATGAGTTGTTGATAATGCTGCGATTTGGGCTAAATCAGGACTCGCTGCACCAAAATTTGAATCTGTTCGCATGACCTGTTTAACATCAAAGACTTCTGCTTCCACACCATGCACATTCAATACATCAGCAAATAACAACGATGACATCCGTTCCCCCATCGACAATACCTGCTCTTTGAGCATGTCATTGGTGCGCAACGAAGGTTGTTTCGCAAGCAACGTTAATTCATCAATCAGTCCTTTTAGTGTGTCTGTTCGAGTCGTATTCTCTGGAAGATGTTTTTCTATGGCATATTGAATGGTGGATATTTGTGCAATGATATTATCAATTTGCTCAGCATTAAGCTCATCATGACATAACGACACCAAATGATTAGTTACCCCGGCAGAGGCACTCACCACGACAACTCGGGTATCATTTTGCTGAGCAATAATAGAAGCACAAGCACTCATTGCTTGATAATTGGCGACACTGGTTCCGCCAAATTTGGCGATAGTTAAAGCTGAATTCATGATGTGTGATTTTCCGTAAAAATTGAGTAATCTGTCGTGGTGCTTTGTCTCAATTTGCTCATTTTTGTTATTTTTATATGTTAAATGAGTACGTTATACGCATTATAGAACGATTTAGTTTTTTGGCATAGCAGAAATCAAACGCACCTTATCTCCAGCTTGTAAGCCTTGTTTGGCAAACCAACCTACATTCATCTCTATTGCAAATTTTACCGGCCCGTCTGAATAATGAGATTGTAACGAATGAGGCTGCATTTGTTCGATATTAATAATTTTTCCGTTCGCGTTTATATAGGCAACGTCTAATGCAATATTCGTATTCTTCATCCACATGCCGACATGTCGACTGCGCCCGAAATCAAATAACATACCGCAGCTATCACATAATTCCGTGCGGTACATCAGTCCGCGGGCTCGTTGAGTATCATTACTGGCTAGCTCTAGGGTGTAAGTTCGTCCTGCCATATTCACTTTGGCGTGTCCAAACTCGATGGAGGGAGCATTCTCATCAGCATGTACTTGTTCAAATGCCAACAAATGACCGGGCATCATGGTCATCAAAATGGCACAAGTCAGCGAAATAAAGCGAGATAAAGAATGAAATGTAGGCATTATAACTACGTCTTTTACTATGGGTTAATACACTCCATCATATCAAAGATGAAGCTCATTTCTACCAAACCTTGAAGTTAATGATGACGATAGCATTTAAATGTAAAAAAACCAGCTAAGTGTAAACTGAATATCACTTAACTGGTTTTTTATTTGATGACTAACACTATAAAACGCTAGTTAATCGGTTTTTCTTATGCAATATTTAATGCCGGAATAATAGACGCTTTAGCTTCCTCTTCTGCCGCTTTAAATGAATCAATACGGTCGAAGTTTAAATATTTATAAACATCGCCAGCCATTGAATCTATTTTAGACGCATACTCCATGTACTCTGCCGCTGATGGGATCTTACCGACAATCGCACCGACTGAAGCCATTTCAGCTGAACATAGGTAAACGTTTGCGCCATCACCTAACCGGTTAGGGAAATTACGTGTTGAGGTAGATAGTACTGTCGCACCCGCTTTTACACGTGCTTGGTTCCCCATACATAGTGAACACCCAGGCATTTCAGTACGTACACCAGTACGACCATAAACGTTATAATAACCTTCTTCCATTAAGACCGCTTTGTCCATCTTAGTTGGCGGAGACATCCATAAACGTGTGGGTAATGAACCACCGAAATCTTCCAATAATTTACCTGCCGCACGGAAATGACCAATATTCGTCATACAAGAACCAATAAAGACCTCGTCAATCTTCTCACCGGCGACTTCAGATAATGTTTTCGCATCATCTGGGTCGTTTGGACAACATAAAATAGGTTCTTTGATCTCAGCTAAATCAATCTCAATCACTTCTGCATATTCGGCATCCGCATCAGCTTGCATTAACGACGGTTGTGCTAACCACTCTTCCATCTTACGTGCACGACGCTCTAGGGTACGAGGATCACCATAACCTTCTTTAATCATCCAACGTAACATCGTAATATTTGAGGTTAAGTATTCGGCTACAGAATCTTCAGATAACTTGATTGTACAACCTGCTGCTGAGCGTTCCGCAGAAGCATCTGAAAGTTCAAACGCTTGTTCTACGGTCAGTTCATTTAATCCCTCAATCTCAAGAATACGCCCTGAGAAGGCATTAACTTTACCTTTCTTCTCTACCGTCAATAAGCCTTGCTTAATACCGTATAATGGAATGGCGTGAACTAAATCTCGTAACGTGATACCCGGCTGCATTTGACCTTTGAAACGTACCAATATCGATTCTGGCATATCTAATGGCATCACACCTGTAGCCGCGGCAAACGCCACTAAACCCGATCCGGCTGGAAATGAAATACCCATTGGGAAGCGGGTATGTGAATCACCACCAGTACCCACTGTATCAGGTAATAACATGCGGTTTATCCATGAATGAATAATACCGTCTCCAGGACGCAATGATACTCCGCCACGATTCATCATGAAATCAGGTAACGTATGCTGTGTATTAATATCTACTGGCTTAGGATAAGCTGCCGTATGACAGAATGATTGCATCGTTAAATCTGCAGAGAAACCTAAACAAGCTAAGTCTTTCAGTTCATCGCGGGTCATTGGACCGGTAGTATCTTGCGAGCCAACCGTCGTCATTTTAGGTTCACAATACGTGCCAGGACGGATCCCCTCAACGCCACATGCTTTACCTACCATTTTCTGAGCTAGGGTAAAGCCCTTACCAGAATCAACAGGTTGCACTGGCTTGCGGAATAAATCAGTGGGTGCTAAGCCTAACGATTCACGTGCTTTGTCAGTCAAACCACGACCAATGATTAAATTAATTCGACCACCGGCACGCACTTCATCAAGTATGACATCTGATTTATAAGCATATTCAGCAATGGTTTCACCATTTTTGGTAATCTTGCCTGCAAATGGATAAATCTCAATCACATCACCCATGTTCATGGCTTCAACATCAGCTTCAAATACCAATGCGCCAGCATCTTCCATAGTATTAAAGAAAATAGGAGCAACTTTAGAACCAATACAAATACCACCACCACGTTTATTGGGTACACCCGGTAAGTCATCACCAAAGAACCATAATACAGAATTAGTAGCCGATTTTCGTGAAGAGCCGGTACCAACCACATCCCCCACAAAAGCCACTTGATGTCCTTGGGCTTTGATTGCTTCAATTTGTGCTAATGGACCCACTTCACCGTGCTTTTCTGGCTCAAGCCCATCACGCGTCATTTTATATGCGGCTTTTGCATGTAATGGGATATCTGGACGAGACCATGCATCGGGTGCAGGTGATAAATCATCCGTATTAGTTTCGCCTGTGACTTTAAACACCGTCGCAGTAATTTTTTCTTCGAGATCATCACGTAATGTAAACCATTCCGCTTCCGCCCAAGAATGCATAACCTCGGTCGCATAGGCATTACCTGCACGATGCTTTTCTTCAACATCATGAAACGCATCAAACATCAATAATGTGTGCTTTAATTCTTCTGCGGCTAATTCTGCTAAGTCGGCATTATCAAGCAATTCAACTAAAGTAACGATATTATAACCGCCATGCATATTACCTAATAACTGAACGGCTGCATCTTTAGAAATTAAAGGAGAAATGGCTTCGTCTTTGATGATCGCAGTTAAGAAACCAGCTTTTACATAAGCGGCTTCATCAACACCAGGAGGAACACGATCAGCAATCAACTCCACTAGAAATGCTTCTTCACCTGCCGGGGGATTTTTTAATAATTCGATCAGACCTGTCACTTGCTCTGGGTTAAGCGACTTTGGTGGTAACCCTTCTACAGCTCGCTCTTCGACGTGTTTACGGTATTCTACTAGCACGATATTATCCTCTCTTTCGTTGTGAATTAACGTCTCATTCGCACAGTTCATTAAAATAAGTAACTAAAATGATAATCAAAATGATGTTTTATCGCGATGAAATGAGTCTCGTTATTGGTTCAATGTGCAACACTTACTATTCACATAATCTATATAGATATAAAAGCATATAAATTCAGTGATATAAGGATATTCTAAAGCAACTTTTTGTTAGAGAAAGGCTACATTGGTCTAACATCCAGCCAACATACCGTATTATGTTTATCTATTACTGTTGTAATCGCAGCTTTTTTAACTGTAGCACCTCACCATTATCACCATCACTTATCACGAAGATCTCACCAGTCGGTAAGGCAGTAATGTCACGTAATCGAGGTACTTCAAGTTGTATGACATCATTTTGCTGAATACGAAAAACCTGGGTGTCTAAGTCAACCGTATCAACGTTAGATAGATCGTTCAGCGACGTCACATGAATGGTCTTTGCCACCAAACTCGTGACTAGTAATGTATTGGTGAATTCTGAAAATAATGTATGCTCATAAAAATACATCCCTGATGGCGCAATTGAAGGTGTCCAATTGACCTGTGGTAATTGCATCTCAGGATATGTGTCAAATGGGGTAATTAACGCGCCAGAGTAATCTTTTCCTTGAGTGACGACCGGCCATCCATAATTGGTACCAGCCGTAATTAAATTAATTTCATCGCCACCGGCAGGGCCATGTTCATGCTCCCAAATTTGACCACCCTGTCCAATAACGAGTCCCTGGGGATTACGATGGCCAAATGAATAAACATAACGTTTGATTGGATGTGTTGAATCAATAAAAGGATTGTCACTGGCTGGAGAACCATCCACATTAAAACGCATCACTTTCCCCAGTCCCGATGAAGTATCCTGTGCGGCTTCTCGCCAGTCAAAACCATCGCCGGTGGTTAATAATATGGTGCCATCACCAAGCTGCACTAAACGGCCTCCGTAATGCACCGGTGATGATTTGGTAGGAGCATTAATAAACACCACACGTGAATCATTAAGTTGCCAGCTATTTTCGGCTTTATTCCATGATAGTTCTAGTAAGCTGACCGCTGTCGCATTAGCCGCTTCATTACCTTTGGCATAGGAAACCATCAACTGCTTTGTCTCAGCATCAGAAGAATCCAGTAATAATACGTCGATTAAGCCACCTTGACCGGCAACATATAAATCCGCTAAATCTAAATCGATCGTTTGCTGCGTGAGGGCTTGTTCAGCTTGATACAAATCAAGTCTTGAAGTGATAACCAACTCGCCAGTCTTACGGGTGATCCATAAACGCCCTTCTTGATCGCTTTTTATCGCCATCGGATTGGGGATCTCCTCAATTAATGGATATAGTCCATAAGATGCGGTAGATTGTGCATAAGAAATATTCATAACAAGTAAGCACATTAAAAGCAGACTATTTATCTTCATACAAAAAACCATTCGCGTATTTGCTTTGGTGGGTTGATTGGTAAACATCTTTTTAAGCTCCAATATGGTGACGGGAAAGAATTCATTGAATGAACTCATATTTCATCATGACATTTAAGGATACGCAATGTTTCAGAAAATAGCGCAATTACCTTGGCTGCGATTCATACTAGCATGGTTTATAACCTTTTCTTTGGCTAGTATTTGTCATTCCCAGTTTAATTTATGGCGTCTGCAACAAGTCGATGTCCTTATCCCGTTGGATGAGCGAGTCAGTTTTACCGCGCAAGACTGGCTTGGGTTATTACCTACCTATGGCGTAATCATTGCCATCGCGCTTATTTTGGCTTTTAGTGTCACTAACATGATAATGAAATATTTATTAGCAGCCCGTCCTTACCAACAACTACTGACGATTATTGCCGGCGCGTTAAGTATTTTGACAGTGCATAGTATCTTGTATCCCATTTTAAATGTCACCTTAATAGCTGGCGCTCGTGATAGTGGTTTAGTGATACAAATGCTATGTGGCGCTTTGGGTGGGTGGGCTTTCTATAAACAACACTAATAATGTAAAATAATTGTAAAAAGACCTGCATTTCTGGCACACTAATCCTATAAAACTATAACAATGAAAAAGGAAGCTTTTAATGTCTACCCCATCTACATTTGTTCCGAGTGGTGTTAATTCTATCGGCGATTTTGTCGAAGGCTTTTTTAAAGAGCACGCTGAAGTCTCGGCTTACACTGCTATTGGCCAAACTTATACGTATGCACAAATCGATAGTGCATCAGCTAGCTTTGCTAGTTATTGTTTAAATGAAATGCAATTGTCACCTGGTGATCGCATTGCTATTCAATTACCCAATGTGTTGCAAAACCCGATAGCCGTTTATGGTGCGTTTCGTGCGGGTCTCGTCGTGGTAAATACCAACCCACTGTACACCCCTCGAGAAATGAAACATCAATTCAATGACTCGGGTGCAAAGGCATTGGTCATCTTAGCTGACTTTTTACCTAAGTATGATGAAATTGCCGCAGATGTGGGCATTGAGAGGGTCATTATTACCTCTGCAACAGAATTATTGATGCCGAATACCGCGCCAACTCATGATACCCATGCGAATTTTACCACTGTGCTTGAGCAAGGCGCAGCTCAACCTTTACCTGCTCGTCCAGCTATCGATATAC
Source organism: Glaciecola sp. HTCC2999 (assembly GCF_000155775.1). Lineage (GTDB taxonomy): Bacteria > Pseudomonadota > Gammaproteobacteria > Enterobacterales > Alteromonadaceae > Opacimonas. The sequence continues at coordinate 3,319 of NZ_DS989814.1, read as the reverse complement.
ATGATGTTGCTGCGCTACAATATACCGGTGGTACCACCGGCGTATCCAAAGGGGCAGCCTTAACTCATAGCAATATCATTTCTAACTGCGTGCAAACCATCATTCGTCTAGGTGATAATTTTGAATCACAAGCAGAAGTCGTGGTTTGTCCCTTGCCACTGTATCATATTTATGCGTTTACTGTATGTATGTTGGCGTTTGCCTCTCGCGGTGCGCATGTATTATTGATCCCTAATCCGCGTGACCCGGATGCATTTATCGCTGCAATCAAACCACATCAATTCACTACTTTCGCGGGTATCAATACCTTGTTTGTCGGGCTTTCGTCTCACCCTGATTTCAAAACTTGTGATTTTTCTAAACTCAAATTGACTATTTCTGGTGGTACGGCACTGACCACTGGAGCTGTCGATGCTTGGAAAAGCGTCACCGGCTGTGATATTACGGAAGGTTATGGCTTATCAGAAACCGCGCCAGTTGCTGCATTTAATCAAGCCGGCAATGAACAATATGGCACCGTTGGACTGCCAGTAGATGGTACTGATATCGCTATTCTTGCTGAAGATGGTTCACATCAACCTGATGGGGAAGCCGGTGAAATCGCAGTACGTGGGCCACAAGTTATGGCCGGTTATTGGCAACGCCCTGAGGCGACAGCCGAAGTGATGACCGCCGATGGCTATTTTAAAACCGGTGATGTGGGCGTGATTTTACCCAACGGTTGTATCCAAATTGTCGATCGCTTGAAAGATATGATCATCGTGTCAGGATTTAATGTCTATCCCAACGAAATTGAAGATGTGTTGACACAACACCCTGCGATTCTAGAGGCTGCAGTGATTGGTAAACCCGATGATCATTCTGGTGAACGCGTCTGTGCCTATGTCTCATTAAACTCAGAAATAGATACGGCTGACATTGAAGCACATTGTCGTAAATTATTAACCGCATATAAGGTACCAAAAGAGATACACGTGATGGACGAGTTACCTAAATCAAGTGTAGGTAAGTTGCTGAGACGGATGTTGCGAGATTAAGCTTACGCTCAAAACATGACATGATTTGAACGCCCCACACTGATTTGCAATGGGGCGTTTTCATAAGTACTAGAGTTTATTTATTAACTAACGGGAACCACATGCTTACGCTAAAACCTGTTCGCTTATCCCCTTGTGTGAGATTTTGCGCATGAATCACCCCACCGTGATAATCAACCGCCGCTTTGGTAATCGCCAAACCTAAACCCGTGCTTAAATCGTCTGTCTGTTTGGCACGATAGAAAGGTTCAAATAATTGTGATAATTGTGCTTCAGGCACACCTTCACCATCATCTTCAATAACAATCGATATACCATCATGTCCATGCTTAGTGATCATATTAAAACGGACACTGACGCAGGTATGACTATGGCGCAATGCATTACGTAACACATTGTCGAGCGCACTTTGCCATAAAGGCACATGGACCTGTAATGTCATTTCAGGGATCTCATTCACCTGCACAGTTTTATGTAAATTCAGTGCTTCAAATTGCGCATCATCAATCACAGCCGAGACCAGGTCATTTAATAATACCGACTCTCGAAGCAACGCCTTATCCGCATCAGCCTTGGCTAAATGTAACAGTTGACCGATTAGCTGATCAATTTGCTGGATTTCTTTTTCAATACGAGCGGTATGTTGTGCTTGTTTAGCTGGCTCTGAGGCATTTTCTAATAATGCCACAGCGAGCTGTAGACGCGTTAATGGTGAGCGTAATTCATGAGACACATTCGATAATAATTGCTTTTGAGCTGACACAACTTCTTCCACTCGCTGTGCCATATGATTAAAGTCACGCGCTAATTGCCCTATCTCGTCGCGACGCTCTGCTAAAGCATCAATCCGTGTCGATAATTCCCCCTGTGCAACTGCATTAGTCGCTTGACGCAATTGCGCTATAGGGCGGGTTAGACTCCACACCAAACCAAAACAAAATAATGCACTGAGACATAATGCTACAACAATGATCACTGGCGCAATTGTCTGCGGATCGTCGATTTCACTACGTGGTAATAAGCGCCCAACAAAGATTTTATAGGTGTCATCATTTTGAGTCACTGTAAAAGGTCCGACAAACTCACTGTTACGCAACCGAACACTCCATATGTGGGATTCATGTTGTAAGGTCTTAAACGTGCGCCAATCACGAATCAATGGACGAGGGAAACTTAAACGAGGTTCACGCTGCTCATCAGCAAAAGCAATCACTAACATACGACCTCTGCCATTGCGATTAATGGCTTGTTGAATAGCTAGACCTTGATTCAAGCGCCGCTCAATACGTTGTACTACGGTTTTAGCCTGCGCCAACTCGTTTGTATCAACTGCAGCTAATTGCACATCCACCTGCAACATTCGGGTTAACAGAAACCCACTGCCTAACATGACTAACGTCGCTAACCAAAACCAAATGAATACTTTCGAGAACAAGCGCTGACGAGGATCCAAACGGGCTAACCGGCTCATGCTTGAACCTCTTCAATTTGACATAAATAACCAACACCTCGCATGGTTTTGATCACGTCAGTCACCCCATGTAATGCAAGTTTTTTACGAATGTTACTCACATGCATATCTAAGCTTCGATCAAAGGCGCTCAACCGGCGATGCAAAATAGCTTGGCTTAATGTGTCTTTAGTAATCACTTTTCCCGCATTGAGCATTAAGTAATGCAACATGTGTAATTCAGTCGCAGTAAGCGCCACATTCTGTTGATTGATGGACGCCTGTAAGCGTTGAATGTCGATAACAATATTATGCAAGGATAATAGGTGCGGCTTTTCAGGCGCTGAAGCAGAAGTAAACTGAGGTGATTGATCCACATAGCGACGAGTTAATGCTTTAATCCTGGCCACAAGTTCTCGCTGATTAAATGGTTTTGGCAAGTAATCATCCGCGCCCAACTCTAACCCTAAAATCCGGTCAAAATCATCGCCTTTTGCCGTTAACATAATCACTGGAATAGAAGAGAACTGACGGATTTGACGCAGCACTTCAAAACCATCAAGCTCTGGCATCATGACGTCAAGCAACAACACATCATAATGATGACTTCTTAACACTTCGATCCCTGCTATCGGGTCATTTTCTACAGACACATCTAGGCTATGCTCAGACAAATATTCTTTGAGCATATCGGTCAACGCAATATCATCGTCTATCATCAACAATTTATGCATAGGGGAGCTTTCCTTTCCTTCTGTCTGTATATTTTTCTGTAGAATGACTATAGCGTGTTTTGCATCGTCTGCGATATTGAATTATATTGATTAAGCGC
>NZ_DS989815.1:53973-103429 GCF_000155775.1 Glaciecola sp. HTCC2999 | reverse complement strand
CTTGTACGCAGTTACGAACCGACCCTAAGGATAGTTATGATCTACATAACTTATTAAAATTACTAAAAAAAAAAGGGTTATACACAGAAAAGTGCTTCCTTAATAATAATAGTAATAATCTATACACTATATAAAAGCTTTTTTTATTAAAAGCAGTGCTACGCACAAAGCATTGTCAACTTTCTGGCAAATCAGCTAAAATAAGAAGGTTAATATTTATAGGTCAAATTACATGTTTTACGAAGAATCATATGATGTCATTGTCGTTGGTGGTGGTCATGCTGGTACAGAAGCAGCTTTAGCGGCTGCCCGTATGGGTGTGAAAACATTATTGCTAACACATAATATGGAAACGTTAGGCCAAATGTCATGTAATCCGGCAATAGGTGGAATTGGTAAAGGTCATCTAGTAAAAGAAATAGATGCACTGGGTGGTACGATGGCACATGCTATCGATCATGCTGGAATTCAATTTCGTACATTAAATTCTTCAAAAGGTCCTGCTGTAAGAGCTACACGAGCTCAAGCAGATCGTAATTTATATAGAAATGCCGTAAGAAAATCATTAGAACATCAACAAAATTTGACCATTTTTCAACAATCTTGTGATGATATTATAGTTGAAAACAACCGTGTAACTGGTGTTGTTACACAAATGGGTTTGAAATTTAAAGCCAAAACCGTTGTGATAACGGTAGGTACATTTTTAGGTGGAACCATCCACATAGGAATGGAGAATTACAAAGGAGGACGCGCTGGCGATCCACCTTCAATAGCACTTGCACAACGATTAAGAGCATTACCATTTAGAGTTGATAGATTAAAAACTGGCACACCCGCAAGACTTGACGCTAGGACGTTAAATTATGAAGTCATGCAAGCTCAGCCAGGGGATACCCCTTTACCTGTATTTTCTTTCATGGGAAAAGTGGAACAGCATCCACGTCAAATTCCATGTTATATCACACATACTAATGAACGTACCCATGAGATAATTCGTGGCGGGCTAGATCGTTCTCCTATGTATACCGGTGTTATTGAAGGAATAGGACCACGATATTGTCCAAGCATTGAAGATAAAATTAATCGGTTTGCTGATAAGGATTCTCATCAAATATTTGTTGAACCAGAAGGATTAGATTCAATTGAAATATATCCTAATGGTATATCGACATCTTTACCTTTTGATGTGCAATTTGATTTAGTTCGTTCCATTAAAGGTTTTGAAAATGCGCATATTATTCGACCTGGCTATGCGATTGAATATGATTTCTTTGATCCACGAGATTTGAAACAGTCATTAGAAACTAAATTTATAGAAGGGTTATTTTTTGCTGGTCAAATTAATGGGACCACCGGTTATGAAGAAGCTGGTGCTCAAGGGTTAATTGCTGGCGCGAATGCGGCTTTACAAACGCAAGATAAAGCCCCTATCAGTTTACGTCGTGACCAAGCCTACATAGGTGTTTTAATTGATGATTTAGCGACTATGGGCACGAAAGAACCGTATCGTATGTTTACTTCTCGTGCTGAATATCGATTATTATTACGCGAAGATAACGCTGATATGCGCTTAACACCATTAGGTCGAGAAGTAGGTCTGGTTGATGATGCTCGATGGGCTGCCTTTAATGAAAAGTTAGATTTAATTGAACAAGAAAAACAAAGACTAAAAGCGCATTATGTACATCCAGAACACAGTGCGACACCAGCATTAAATCCACTATTGAAAAATCCAGTAAGTAGGGAACATACGTTTGAAGAATTAATTAGACGTCCTGAAATGACTTATAAAAAGCTAATGGAAATAGAAGGAATTGGACCAGGTTTAGAGCATGTACAAGCAGCTGAACAAGTAGAGATACAAATTAAATATGCTGGTTATATAGAACGCCAAAAAGAAGAAATAGCGAAAACACAGCGGCACGAAGAAACCTTATTACCACCGACATTTGATTATTCTCAAATTTCTGGTTTGTCCAATGAGGTAGTAGCGAAGTTAACAGAGTCTCGTCCAGAAACTATTGGTAAAGCGTCTCGAATATCTGGTATCACACCAGCAGCAATATCTTTGTTGTTGGTATATTTGAAAAAACACAACATGTTGAGAAAATCTGCCTAATGACTGATACCTTATTTCAAGCAGCAGACCAACAGCTAGTTGCTAAATTAACTTACCTAGTAGCTAAAACTGATCTCACTGTTACGGCTGAACAACTACAAAAATTAGTGATGTATATCGAAATGATGCACAAATGGAATAAGGCGTATAACCTCACTTCCATTCGTCAAATTGATGATATGCTAGTAAAACATGTATTAGATTCAATTGTGGTATCACCATTTTTGCGTGGAACACGGTTTATTGATGTCGGAACTGGGCCAGGTTTACCAGGGATACCATTGGCAATAATGCATCCTGAATATGAATTTGTATTACTAGACTCATTAGGAAAACGTGTTAGATTCATGCAGCAAGTGGCATATGGGTTAAAATTGAATAATATTTCGCCAGTACAATCAAGAGTAGAAGAATATAAAGATCCTAATGGATTTGATGGTGTCATTTCCAGAGCCTTTGCTAGCATAAAAGATATGTTGCACTGGTGTGGTCATTTGGTAAATACTAGTGGAGAATTTGTTGCCCTAAAAGGCCAATATCCTGAATCTGAGTTAACTGAGATGCCAATAAATTTTCAATTAAAAGAGTCAGTTCAATTACATGTCCCTCAATTGATCGGGGAACGGCATTTAATTCGCATAATATCAACGCAAACAGTATAAAAGAGATTGGCCCGTGGCTAAAATAATCGCAATAGCGAATCAAAAAGGTGGTGTTGGTAAAACCACATCGACAGTAAACCTTGCTGCTTCTATGGCAGCAACTAAACGTCGTGTTTTATTGATAGACCTTGATCCTCAGGGCAACGCAACGACTGCCAGCGGTATATCAAAACATGATGTTAAAAATACCTGTTACGAATTATTAATTGAAGATAAGCCTGCTAAAGAAATTATAATCAATGAAACAAGTGGTAAATATCATTTAATTGCTGGTAATTCTGATAATACAGCTGCTGAAGTTAAACTGATGGAACTGTATGCTCGCGAAGTTAGATTACGAAATGCATTAAATCCGGTAAAAGACGATTATGATTTTATCTTTATTGATTGTCCCCCATCCTTGTCCCAATTGACGGTTAACGCACTTGCAGCGGCCGATTCTGTTATCGTACCTATGCAATGTGAATATTATGCATTAGAAGGTTAACCGAACTAATGGGTACAATTGAAAACTCGCTTCAGTTGTGAATAAAGATTTATGCATTGAGTATTTTACGTACCATGTACGATCCGCGTAATCGCTTAGCAAATGATGTTTCTGAACAATTAAAACGTCATTTTGGAAAACTTGTATATCGAACTGTCATTCCTCGTAATGTCCGATTAGCAGAAGCACCTAGTTACGGTACACCAGCAATGTATTATGATAAATCTTCTACTGGTGCAAAAGCTTATCTTGCTTTAGCTGGTGAAATTATCAATAGTAAAAATAAAAGTGCTACACAATAAACTGTATAGGAAAACAACAGATTATGGCTGGAAAAAGTAAAGGTTTAGGTCGAGGATTAGATGCACTGCTAACCTCTAATCGTACTGTAGCACCAAATACTGTTAGTCAGTCAAAGATTAAATCTGGCGAGCCTACTGATGGTGACTTACGCCATTTACCAATTGATTGTTTGCAACCCGGAAAATATCAGCCTCGTAAAGATATGTCACCCGATGCTTTAGAGGAACTATCTACCTCTATTCAAGCACAAGGAATTATTCAACCAATTGTTGTTCGCAGTGTAGGGAATAATAAATTTGAAATTATTGCTGGTGAACGTCGTTGGCGTGCAGCCAAATTAGCCTTATTACATGAGGTACCTTGCTTAATTAAAGAAGTAGCTGATGAAGCTGCCGTTGCGATTGCATTAATTGAGAACATCCAGCGTGAAGATCTTAATGCCATGGAAGAAGCTCAAGCGCTTGACCGTTTAATGAAAGAATTTGAACTGACTCATCAAGAAGTTGCTATTGCCGTAGGTAAATCACGCACTACCGTAACGAACTTACTGCGTCTCAATTTACTCAATGATGAAGTAAAAAAATTACTTGAATACGGTGATATTGAAATGGGTCATGCAAGAACTTTACTTGCATTAGAAAGTGATTTACAAAAAGAGGCAGGTAAACACGTGGCGGACAATAAACTCAGTGTTCGCGAAACAGAAAATTATGTCCGTAAGTTATTAAACCCACCTCAAGAAAAAGAATCAAAATCAGTCGTTCCAGATGTCGAACAATTACAAACAAGACTAGCAGAACAAATTGGTGCACAAGTCCAGATTAACGCAAATAAAAAAGGTAAGGGCAAGGTTGTTATCAATTTCTCTGATTTAGAACAGTTAGATGGAATTTTAGGATTTTTTAACGAATAAAAGTCATTCATTATGTGGGTGAATGTTTACGACTTTGGATCTACTACGATCAACCTACCTAGGTAAATCAATAGCTACAGAGCCTTATTTATCGAGATCATCATTTATATGTATGAGTGGTATTAAAATTATCATTGATCTTTATTAGTTGAAATAATATCCATTCTAAGTATACTTCTCCACGCTAAAGTTAGGTTTTAAATGTAAGAGAGTATAAGTGAGAAAATCGTTGGTAAGTAAAGGAAAAATACTGGCCACCAAAACTCTACTACTTCAATTTTTTGTATCTCTCATTTTATCTTTATTTTTTGTAATTTTTTTCACTTCACATCTAGCCGTATCTTTTGCAATAGGTGCCGCTGTTAGTGTAATTCCTAATTTAGTATTTTCATTTTTTGCGTTTCGGTTCGCCGGCGCCACCAAAAAAGATTTGGTGATGAAGAGTTTTAGCCAAGGCTCTAAAATAAAATTGGCGATGACAATGATTTTATTTGTGCTGGCATATCAATTACCTCAGTTACATCCCGTAACTATGTTAATCGGATTTGTCCTCACAACGGCGACACATACTATTTCGATCATATGGATCAGTAAACGCCACTCAACAATTTCTAATTAAACGTGGGTTAAACAATGGCATCAGAATATACTACTACTGAATATATCCAACACCATTTAACCAATGCTGTCATGTGTACTACTGAAAACGGTATTGCATTCAACAAAGCTTGTAAAGATGCAGGTTTTTGGTCATGGCACATCGACACACTTCTGTGGTCAATTGGTTTAGGTGTTCTTTTCTTATGGTTATTTACCAGCGCTGCTAAAAAAGCAACTGTTGGTGTTCCAACCAAATGGCAAGCATTTATTGAAATAGTGATTGAGTTTGTGAATACAAACGTTAAAGATACTTTTCATGGTAAAAATGCACTTATCGCGCCTCTAGCATTAACTATTTTCGTCTGGGTGTTCTTGATGAACTTGATGGATTTAGTACCGGTAGATTTCTTACCTACTATCGCTGGTTTCATTGGTTCTACCGCATTTGGAATGGATCCACATGATGTATACATGAAAGCGGTACCGACGACAGATTTGAACTTAACTTTTGCATTAGCAATTGGTGTATTCTTCTTGATTATTTACTATTCAATCAAGATCAAAGGTATCACCGGTTTTATGAAAGAGTTAACACTGCAACCGTTCAACCATTGGGCGTTCATTCCAGTGAATTTCATCCTAGAATCAGTCACTTTAATTGCTCGTCCAGTATCTCTTGCCTTACGTTTGTTCGGTAACTTATACGCTAGTGAATTGATTTTTATACTTATTGCAACCTTAGGATTATGGCAGTTACCGCTGCATTTCCCATGGGCTGTGTTCCATATTTTGGTTCTTCCATTGCAAGCGTTTATCTTCATGATGTTAACTATCGTGTATTTAAGCCTGGCACATGAAGACCATTAATTGTTTCTTTTAACTTTAAACTTTAACTACGAAAACTCGGAGACATAAAATGTTATATATCGCAGTTGCTCTACTAATCGGAATGGGTGCCCTAGGTACCGCTATTGGTTTCGGTATCTTAGGTGGTAAATTCTTAGAATCTGCTGCTCGCCAACCAGAACTTGCACCACAATTGCAAGTTAAAATGTTCATCGTAGCAGGTCTTATCGATGCTATCGCGATGATCGGTGTTGGTATCGCTCTTTACCTATTGTTCGCGGTTGGTGCTTAATTTACTTAACCCGAAAGTTTTAGCGAACATTAAATAGGAGGAGTAGACGTGAACATTAACGCCACTCTAATAGGTCAAGCAATCGCTTTTGCTGTCTTTGTATGGTTCTGCATGAAGTTCGTGTGGCCACCACTACTAGGCGCAATTGAAGAGCGTCAGAAGAAAATAGCCGATGGGCTAGAAGCTTCTGACCGTGCTGAACAAGATCTAGCAGATGCTCAAGCTCAAGCAGCTGAGCAGCTTAAAGAAGCCAAAGCGCAAGCAGCAGACATTATCGAGCAAGCCAAAAAGCGTGCCAACGTCTTAGTTGACGAAGAAACGCAACGTGGTCACTCTGAGCGTGAGAAAATCATCGCCCAAGGTTATGCGGAGATAGAAGCTGAACGCAACCGTGCCAAAGAAGATTTGCGTAAGCAAGTATCTGCTTTAGCTATTGCTGGCGCAGAAAAAATCTTAGCGCGTGAAATCGATAAAGACGCTCAAGCCGACATTGTTGCAAAACTTGTCGACGAGCTATAAGGGAGAATGAGCCATGTCTGAATTGACTACCGTTGCTCGCCCTTATGCCAAAGCGGCTTTTGATTTCGCTGTCGAGAAAGAAACCGTCGCCCAATGGCAAGAAATGCTGGTATTCGCTGGTGCAGTTGCTCAGGATGACGCCATTAAACAAGTGTTAAATGGTGCTTATTCTGCTGACAGACTAGCTGAAATATTTATCGGTGTTTGCGGTGAGCAAATCGACGAAAACGGTCAAAACTTCATTAAAGTTTTGGCAGAGAACCAACGTTTATCTGCACTTCCTGAAGTTGCTACGTTGTTTAATCAGCTAAAAGCTGACTTTGATAAAGAAATTGATGTAGATGTCACATCTGCGATCAAACTGACCAAAGCACAACAAACTAACATCAGCAAGGCGCTTGAAAAACGCTTGGCACGTAAAGTGAAGCTTAATTGTAACGTGGATAAGGCAGTTGTTGCTGGTTTAGTAATAAAAGCCGGTGACACAGTTATCGATGGTTCCATACACACTAAATTAAACCGTCTAGCAGACGCGTTACAAGCATAACGGGGATAAGAGCATGCAACTTAATTCCACTGAAATTGCAGAACTAATCAAAAAACGAATTGAGAAGTTTGAAGTAGTAAGTGAAGCTCGCAATGAAGGTACAATTGTCGGTGTTACCGACGGTATCATCCGTATTACCGGCCTAGCCGATGTAATGCAAGGGGAAATGATCGAGCTTCCTGGAAATCGTTACGCTATCGCACTTAACTTAGAACGAGATTCTGTTGGTGCAGTAGTTATGGGTCCATATCAGGACCTTCAAGAAGGTAATAAAGTACAATCAACTGGTCGTATCTTAGAAGTACCAGTAGGCCCAGGTCTACTAGGTCGTGTTGTTAACACACTAGGTGAGCCAATTGATGGTAAAGGCGCAATCGAAGCTGCTGGTTTTGAGCCAGTTGAAAAAATTGCACCGGGTGTTATCGAACGTCAATCAGTTGATCAGCCAGTTCAAACAGGTTACAAATCTGTTGACTCAATGATCCCAATCGGTCGTGGCCAGCGTGAGCTAGTTATCGGTGACCGTCAAACGGGTAAAACTGCATTAGCTATCGATGCCATCATTAACCAAAAAAATACAGGCATTAAATGTGTTTACGTAGCGATTGGCCAAAAGGCCTCTACTATCGCTAACGTAGTACGCAAACTAGAAGAGCACGGTGCACTTGCTAACACTATCGTAGTGGCAGCATCAGCATCTGAGTCTGCAGCATTGCAGTACTTGTCAGCGTATTCTGGTTGTACTATGGGTGAATACTTCCGTGACCGCGGTGAAGATGCATTAATCGTATATGATGATTTGTCTAAGCAAGCTGTTGCTTACCGTCAAGTATCATTACTATTAAAACGTCCTCCTGGTCGTGAAGCATACCCTGGTGACGTATTCTATCTACATTCACGTCTACTTGAGCGTGCTGCTCGTGTAAACGCTGACTATGTAGAGAAATTTACAAACGGTGAAGTGAAAGGTCAAACGGGTTCTTTAACTGCGTTACCTATCATTGAAACGCAAGCCGGTGACGTATCTGCATTCGTACCAACTAACGTAATCTCAATTACCGATGGTCAGATCTTCTTAGAAACTGACTTATTTAACGCGGGTATTCGCCCAGCGGTAAATGCGGGTATTTCAGTATCTCGTGTTGGTGGTGCAGCGCAAACTAAAATCATCAAGAAACTAGGTGGTGGTATCCGTCTAGCACTTGCTCAGTATCGTGAATTAGCGGCGTTCTCGCAATTTGCATCTGACCTTGATGATGCAACTCGTGCTCAATTAGAGCATGGTGAGCGTGCAACCGAATTAATGAAACAGAACCAGTATGCACCGTTATCGGTTGCTAATACTGCTGTTTCCCTGTTCGCGATAGAAAAAGGTTTCTTGAAAGACGTTGAGTTGAACAAGGTACTAGATTTTGAAGCGGCACTTCACTCTTACATGGGTGCAGAGCAAGCTGAGTTAGTCAAGACTATCAATGAAACAGGTAACTATAACGACGACATTGAAAAGCAACTAAACGATGCTTTAACAACGTTTTGTAATACACAAACGTGGTAATCAATGAGCTCTGGTAAGGTAACTTACTAGAGCGTTTCGTTAGGTAATCGGAGAAATAGTCATGGCTAGCGGTAAAGAGATAAAAGGTAAGATTGGGAGTATTAAAAATACTCAAAAGATTACTAGTGCAATGGAAATGATGGCAGCGTCTAAGATTAAAAAGGCGCAAGATCGTATGGCTTCTGGCCGTCCATATGCACAAAACATGCTAAAAGTGATTGGTCACATTGCCAATGGTAACCTCGAATATCGCCATCCATATATGGAAGCGAGAGAGGTCAAACGTGTCGGCTACATCGTAGTATCTACAGATCGTGGATTATGCGGAGGTTTAAACTCCAACTTATTCAAGAAAGTAGCCAAAGATGTACAAGCTAAGCGCGAGAACGGAGTTGAGGTTGCGTTTGCAGCTATCGGTTCCAAAGCGGTTGGTTTCTTCTCACGTTTTGGTGGTTCTGTTTTAGCAGCAGAATCAGGATTAGGTGATAAGCCCTCTGTCAGTGATGTGGTTGGTGTCGTTCGTGTCATGCTAGATGCATATGACGCGGGTGAACTAGACCAAATCCATTTAGTGTTCAATCATTTTGCGAGCACTATGGTACAAGAGCCGGTGATCAATCAATTGTTACCTTTGCCTAAATCAGAAAATGAAAGCGTACAACACCGCTGGGATTACATCTACGAGCCAGATCCAAGAGAAATTTTGGAAACATTAATGGTTCGTTATATTGAATCTCAGGTATATCAAGGCGTTGTCGAAAACGTAGCTTCTGAACAAGCAGCACGAATGGTAGCGATGAAGGCGGCAACAGATAATGCCGGTAACTTAATCGACGAATTGCAACTGGTATACAACAAAGCACGTCAAGCAGCAATCACACAAGAAATCAGTGAGATTGTTGGCGGCGCGGCAGCGGTGTAGGCAAAGGTTTAATAAGGTATATAGAGGACAAATTATGAGTCAAGGTAAGGTCGTCCAAATCATTGGTGCTGTTGTGGATATTGAATTTCCACAAGACGCAGTGCCACGTGTTTATGACGCACTAAAAGTGACCGACGGTGACTTAGCAGGGCTAACCCTGGAAGTGCAACAGCAATTAGGTGGCGGAGTTGTTCGTAGTATCGCATTAGGTACTACAGATGGTTTACGTCGTGGTTTAGCAGTAGATAATACAAATGCACCGATTCAAGTACCAGTAGGTACTAAGACCTTAGGTCGAATCATGGATGTATTAGGTAATCCTATTGATGAAGCAGGTCCAATCGGTGAAGAAGAGCGTATGTCTATTCACCGTGAAGCACCAAGCTACGAAGAACAATCAAGTTCAGTTGAACTACTTGAAACTGGTATCAAAGTTATCGACTTAGTATGCCCGTTCGCTAAAGGTGGTAAAGTTGGATTGTTCGGTGGTGCCGGTGTTGGTAAAACTGTTAACATGATGGAATTGATTCGTAACATCGCGATCGAGCACAGCGGTTACTCAGTATTTGCTGGTGTAGGTGAGCGTACTCGTGAAGGTAACGATTTCTATCACGAAATGAACGACTCTAACGTACTTGATAAAGTATCGTTAGTTTACGGTCAAATGAATGAGCCTCCTGGTAACCGTTTACGTGTTGCACTAACAGGTCTAACTATGGCTGAAAAATTCCGTGATGAAGGCCGTGATGTACTATTCTTCGTTGATAACATCTATCGTTATACTCTAGCAGGAACTGAAGTATCAGCACTTCTAGGTCGTATGCCATCAGCAGTAGGTTATCAGCCTACACTAGCTGAAGAAATGGGTGTACTTCAAGAGCGTATTACATCAACTAAGAAAGGTTCAATCACGTCTATCCAAGCGGTATACGTACCTGCGGATGATTTAACGGATCCATCTCCAGCAACAACCTTTGCTCACTTAGATGCAACAGTTGTACTTTCTCGTGATATCGCATCATTAGGTATTTACCCAGCGGTAGATCCTCTAGATTCGACTTCACGTCAGTTAGATCCATTAGTTGTCGGTCAAGAGCACTATGACACTGCACAGGGCGTTCAAACGACTCTTCAGCGTTATAAAGAGCTTAAAGACATCATCGCGATTCTAGGTATGGACGAATTATCTGAAGAAGATAAGCAAGTGGTAACACGCGCTCGTAAAATCCAGCGTTTCTTATCACAGCCATTCTTCGTTGCAGAAGTATTTACTGGTTCTCCAGGTAAGTACGTATCTCTTAAAGACACTATCAGTGGCTTTAAAGGTATTCTTGCAGGTGATTACGATGATATGCCAGAGCAAGCATTCTATATGGTTGGTTCTATTGACGAAGCATTGGAAAAAGCTAAAGCCTAAGGCTTTAGCTCCATGCTACACAATTACCTAATATAGGAGGTCACATGGCAGAAGCTACCGTACATTTAGATGTGGTAAGTGCAGAAGAAGCGATTTTTTCTGGTGCCGTTGAAGCGATTCAAGTGACAGGTAGTGAAGGTGAGCTAGGAATACATCCTGGTCACGCACCACTTATCACTAATATCCGTCCAGGTATGGTGCGTTTAGTGCAAAACGGCAAAGAAGATTTTATCTATATTGCTGGTGGAACACTAGAAATTCAACCGCACACCGTTACCGTGTTAGCTGATACAGCTATTCGCGCTGATGATTTGGACGAGAGCACCGCTGAAGAGGCTAAACGTCAAGCTGAGGAATCCATAGCGAATCCTGGCGCTGATTTTGACCATAATGCAGCAAGCATACAGCTTGAAGAAGCACTTGCTCAATTAAGATTGATTCAGCAATTACGTAAATAACAGTTGTATTGTTATACAAAGACCCGCTTTAAGCGGGTTTTTTATTGCCTATAAAATTATATTACCTTGCAAGATACTTGTAGCAACGATTGAGGAAAGTAAATAGACTCAACTTATATTCAATAAAATGTTGGACGCTATTTTATGATCAACCACTATCAAATTACGTTACCAAGCTATTCAAGAGGGTTTCACCTAATTACACACCATATCGAACAGGGACTACCTAATTTACCTGCTGAAGCTGTCGTACAGATATTTATCAAACATACCAGCGCCTCAATAAGTATCAATGAAAACGCTGATGCTAGCGTTAGGGATGACATGGAAACATTCATTAATTATTTAGTACCAGAACGATTAGCCTTATATACACATACTTATGAAGGTGACGATGATATGCCTGCACATATTAAAGCAGCATTGATTGGTAACCATGTCTCTATTCCTGTTATCAACGGACACTTAGCACTTGGTACCTGGCAAGGTATTTATTTAGGTGAGCATCGTAATCATGGTGGTAATCGACGCTTAATAGTTACGGTTCAAAGCTAAAATTGGTATCCAATACTCAATAATACGGCACTGTTAGGCTCATTATCTTTAACAAAGGGAAACTCAGGATCCGTGGTGTATAGAAAATCTAATCCAACGACAAAGCCATCATCAAAAGTACTGTTCGGGAAATAGTTTATATTGATACCCGCACCTTCTGCTCCGACTATCCATCCTAGTTGCAAACCGAATGAAACATGTTCATTTAGCGCATAATCATATCCTGCAGTCGCACCAAGTAAGCCTAAGCTTAACCTGCAGCGAGCATCATTTTTGACATAGGCACTCTGTATACCCAATGCCCCACCAAACTGATAACCTAAACCAGCACTAAATGTTGAGGTGGTAGATTTGATTCGGACACTCTAGATAAGAGATAATTCTCAAAACTGGAGTGCATTATGAATGCTAGAAAAAAATATTCAAAAGAATTTAAGTTAGACGCTATCAGCCTAGTGGTTGATCAGAAGTTCAGTCGAGCTGAAGCGGCAAGAAGCTTGGAGATTAATCCAAATCTGATTACCCGTTGGATGAAAGAACACGAACAAGATAATGATGGTCAGGCGTTTCGTGGTAATGGCAAGCTGACGCCAGAGCAAGAAGAAATTAGGCAACTGAGAGCAAAGGTTCGCCAGCTTGAAATGGACAAAAACATTTTAAAGGAAGCAACGGTCTTTTTTGCCAAAGAAATGAAGTAAAGTACCGCTTCATTGCCCAAAATAAGAAGACCTATCCCGTTGACAGAATGTGTCAATTGTTAGGGGTGAAGCGCAGCGGCTTTTACCGTTGGGCGAAGATAGAACAAGAAATAGACCCTACTCATGCTGATATGATCGAGTGGGTGAAAAAGATAGCTGTCGCTAGTGATAACACGTATGGCAGCCGCAGAATGAAGCATGCCCTGAATTGTTTAGGCTATCCAGTGAGTCGCCAAAAGGCGAAGAAGCTAATGCTTGAAGCCAAGGTGTGGGTTCGTTATCGCAAGAAATATAAGGTGACAACAGACAGTAACCATAACAAGCCGTTGTTTGATAATGTGCTCAATCGTGAGTTTACTGTGGATGCGCCTAACAAAGCGTATGTTTCTGATATTACTTACATATGGACGCGAGAAGGTTGGTTGTACTTAGCCATCGTGATTGATTTGTACTCGCGTAAAATCGTTGGTTGGAGCATGAGCTCAAGGATGAAAGCAAAGCTGGTAATTGACGCGCTGAGAATGGCAATATGGCAGCGAAAACCAGAGAAAGGATTAATTGTGCATACCGACCGTGGCTCGCAATATGCCAGTCACGAGTATCGTAAATTACTTAACGCTCATGGCCTAGTTGGCAGCATGAGCAGAAAAGGCGATTGTTGGGATAATGCCGTTGCTGAAAGTTTCTTCGGCAGCTTGAAAAACGAACGGGTTCATTGGCGAAACTACCAAACTCGATACGAAGCACAACAGGATATCTTGAATTACATCACGATGTTCTATAACAGCTATAGACTGCATTCATATCTGGGGTATCAAAGCCCAAATCAGTATGAGCAGGAAATGGTAAAACTACAAAAAGTTGCTTAACTGGGTTGTCCGAAATATGTTGACCACGTCATGTAAATTCTTCTGCTTTTGTAGCAGTACTAAGAGATATCAAAATACAGAGTAATAATATTTTCATCGATAAATTCCATTGATAACAAAATCGGTGTTGCTGATATCAAACTAAAAAACCCGCTGAATAAAGGGTCCAAAAAATGAGGGCTCATTATAATGCGGGTTTTTAAAAACACTTCAATACAAATAATAGACTGATTAGCGTGTTGCTAATTGCAAACAATCTTCCATTTTTTTGAAATATTTATCTGACAGTTGTGTGGGTACAATATATTTAACCCGCCTGTCTTTGTCGTCGGTCTTTAACACGATCATATTTTTTTGTAATAATGATTTTATGCGTCTATGGCTGGTTCTTTCTGAGGTTCCAGGTAACATATTAGCAATCTCGGTAACTGAGATTTTCATATCACTAAACCATACACTGGCACAAACATTCAATAACCGTTCTTCTACTGAATCTAATTCAGGAAAAGTAGGCAGTTTTTGAACTGCTTGAGCTAAATGTAGGAACTTAAAATATGTATTACTTGTTTCCATAATACTTACTTCCTATTTTCTAACACACCAAATCATTATACCTGATGATTAAGAAATAGCTAAAAGCGTTTGTGCCTTACTGTAAGCATGTAGTTTTTTATGTCCGGGTGACCAACCGACTAAAAAGCGCTCAAAATCAGCCCATGCAACACAATATAAACTCTCCCATTCAGTGATTAATGCTGCAACATCAACTTGTCCATCTCTATCATTAAGTACATTGTGAATGTGTGAAAAATAATATGTCACTAATTCATCAGCATGTTGAGTTAATTGAGAATTGGATAGGGCGCTGCCTAAAAAATACATGACATCAACGATGCCTACTCCTTTACCACAATATTGGAAATCAACCGCAGCGACTTGATGTAACGTCATATCAAAACAAAAGTTAGCGATTTTCGCATCACCATGTATTAGTGTTTGATATTGAGCATGCTGTAAGGCGTCATCAAGTTGATGTGCGGCACGTTTCAACGCTGAATCTGGCATGTTTTGAAATTCATCAGGACGGGTAGCTAAATGCCAGTATGACCCGCGTGACCATTGTCGATCTAATACCACGGGGGAGGGGTGTGGATAGCCGCGGTCAACTTGTAAAAACTGTATATGAAAGTGAGCTAACCAATGCAGAACCTGTTTAGCAATATCAAGTGTCTGCGCATCATTTAAACGCACGTTAAATCCAAAAGCGTCTAGATCTTCTAATACTAATACAATGACATCATTATCGTGATGTTGATATAAACACGCAGGTACACGGGCTGATGCATGAGAGAGTGGTGCAAGCGTATTATAGAAAATGCATTCGTTTTGGTATGATGAAATTTTACGTTGATGCGCAAAATTGGTTTGCCAGCCTCTTGGATGTTCGCGCTGCTGTGTCTGAATATCAATGGTTTTGACTATTACCGACTGAGTATCTATGCGATAACGGGAAATACTGCCATAACCACTCCACAATGATTGCACAGTTTCAATGTATTCAATATTAGAGGTGTTAAATTGCTGAGTAAGAATTTTGATAATTGAATGTTGGATCATATGGGATCTTCAATATTGGTCTTAGTATGCGGCTCATGTCTTTGCCAATGTGATTGCATAGCATTTAATAATGCATATAAAACACTCGTGTCAGAATCAAACAATTGTTCTAATGTGTACGCACAAGCTTCAAGTGTCGACATACTATGTGATTGTGTCGTTTTTCGTATGGCATATTGAGTGGATGGTGCATTACTAAATGTCAGCGTAGTGCATTGCTGAAGTTCAGGGTAACTTAACCATAGCTTTCGAGTTTTACGCCAGCTACCATCTAATAAGATAATATGTTCAATGCCAGCCAGTTTTTCGTCTAAGGACATGTCCGATGCTAAATACAATGTTTCTATAGGTTGTGCGTTTTCTGATGGATAAATAACAACAGTGCACTGATTTTGTTTAATTAAAGTCTGAGGCCATTCGGTAATACCATCTAATGTGACAATTTGACATGATGGGATCGCAAGCGTTAATAGCCTAGCAGTATTTTTCGCATGTAGTGTTTCACTTGGATCTTGTATGATAGTAATATTTGCAGGTACAGACATTGGCAAAAGAACGTGACATACACAAGTCTTAAGAGGGTAATGGCATTGCTGACATAATGGTCGTTTAGAGTTTTTCATCCAGAATAGAATAACAGGCCTTATCGAAAATATCGCCTCGATTATCTAATATAATGTTGATTACGTCTATTTCGGATTAACACATTGCCTTTATCGTTTTTTCAATACCTCTTACTATAAATATCATTTAATTAAGTTGAGATTTTTATTAACTATCAATTGCCTACGTTGCCCGTAAGCGTAACGTTTGAAGAAAAGAAGAGCTTATTTCATGCGCATGCTGCTTTAGCAGAAACGAGAGACATGGCTATGCAAGTGCTCGCGACACAGCAAGAGCAATATCCCGATGCGCGTCATCATTGTTGGGCTTACTTGCTAGGAGCGCCAGCAAAGCCATTATCACTTGCCTCTAATGATGATGGAGAGCCAAGCGGTACAGCAGGTAAACCCATGTTAAATGTGTTACAACACAATGACATTGGCGATGTGATGGTCGTTATTAGTCGTTATTTTGGAGGGATTAAATTAGGTGCTGGTGGGTTAGTTAGAGCATATAGCCGAGCCACTGCCATGGCGCTAGAACAGTTACAAACTCATACGTTTATTCCTCGCATACCCATACACTTAACGGTATCATTTAAGGACGAGCAATTTGTACGTCATATTGTCGAACAGCACCAAGGTAATATTGATGCTTGTCAATACAGTGATACAGTGCTGCTGAGTGTCTCCGTCCCCAAAGTGACAGCTGTGGCGTTTAAACAACATATCCAAATGGTAACTATAAACGATGAAAGTAAATAAATATTTTGATGATAATGTCTTTTCAATTGGTTTTGATTCCAAAGACGGTGCGGTAAGTTCGGGTGTAATGGCACCTGGTGAATATACGTTTGGTACTTCACAAAAAGAAAAAATGGTAGTGGTTCACGGTACTATGTCTGTCAAGTTACCTGGTAAAGACACATGGGAAGAAATTGTCCAAGGTAACGCATTTCACGTGGAAGCTGGCGTCGAGTTTAATGTGAAGATTGAAGAACATTGCGCTTATCTGTGTTATTACAGTTAGTCTTCGTGAATTTATACATTGTGTAAAGGTTAAGGGTGTTGGGTTAACTCTCTTTCAAAAATAGGTATTGTTGTCGATATTATGAATACTGAATCCCTACCTATCCACGGCATATTATCGACATTACATGAAATTCTTACCGTCGATGATTGCGTTGTGTTAGCGGCGCAACCTGGTGCCGGTAAATCAACGCAAGTGCCATTATCATTGTTATCTGCGTCATGGGTAACGGGTAAAATATTGATCCTTGAGCCACGCCGTGTCGCAGTAAAATCAATTGCACATTATCTGGCATATCAACTTGGTGAATCTGTCGGGCACACAGTCGGTTATCAAATTCGTCATGAGCGTAATGTGAGTCAACAAACGCGAATTGAAGTGATCACTGAAGGGATTTTAACGCGTCGATTACAGTCCGATCCTGAGTTAGCCGATGTCAGTGTCGTGATATTTGATGAATTTCATGAACGTGCTGTCCATGCAGATCTGGCATTGTTACTGTGCCGAGAAGTCCAAGAAGGGTTGCGTGACGATTTACGGGTATTAGTCATGTCAGCGACCATGGATACCCTCAGTGTGTCGGATTATTTGGGTGGTGCTCGAGTGATTGATTGTCCAGGTCGCAGTTTTCCTGTGGAGATAAGCTATCATCCACCAAAACTATCGAAGCATCAGTCCATGAATCGTCTATCAAATCGTGATATTGCCAGTATGGTGTCTGATGCGCTTGAGCATGCATTAGTACAGCTCAGTGATCATGGTGATGTGTTAGTGTTTTTGCCCAGCCAAGGGGCTATTCATGCGGCGATGAATCAATGTGAAACACGCTTAAAAGACCAATCGAAAATCGCTTGTTATGCGCTTTATGGGGCAATGTCGCTCAGCGCACAAGAGGAAATCATCCGCCCATCTTCTGCATTATATTCCCCAGCATCATCGTCCTCTGCGACTGCTTCCGAATCGGTTTCGTCAAATCCACCGAGGCGCATTATCTTTGCGACAAATATTGCTGAAACCAGTGTGACGATCCCGAATGTGACGATGGTGATTGATACGGGTTTAGAAAAATCCGCGTTATTTGATGTCAAAAGTGGATTAACGAAATTAGTGACTCAGCGCATCGCCAAATCATCCGCCGATCAGCGCGCCGGTCGAGCAGGACGTGTCCAAGCTGGACATTGCATTCGCTTGTGGAGTGAAACCCAGCAATATCAGCTAGCCGATTTTGCACCGTTGGCCATTAATAATACCGATTTATCGGCATTTACGTTGGAGCTCAGCGCGTGGGGGATCCATGATCCGCTAGCAGCAAACTGGTTAGATACTCCGCCTACAGCCCACATTGAACATGCTTTGCAATTAAATACCTCACTAGCGTTAATTCAATCTCAAGGTCAGCTCAGCACTAAAGGGCAACAGCTCTTAGACATGGGAATAGAGCCCCGTTTGGGCGCGATGCTACTTAGTGCTGATAGTACCGTAGAGCAAGCTTTAGCTTGTGTGCTTGCGGCGCTTCTTACCGAGCGGGATATTGCCAATGATCCAGCATTTGTCCAGCAACACTTTGGGGTCGATGTGCTGGCCCGTCTTAGCGCAGTTATTCATACATTGATCACCTCGCGTTCATCGAAAGGGAGCTTGCACCATATTCAGCAACTGGCGCTTCGTTGGTTTGGACAAATCACCGGTAACATCCAAACAACCCATTCACGCCAAGCGTTTTATGATGCATTAGGCCAAATTAGTGATGTCGCAACGATGAGTGCTCGTTTATGTGCGGTTGCATTTGTGGATAGAATTGCAAAACGCCGCGCCGCAGATCCTGATTTATCGCAAAAAATATCCTATACCATGGCCAATGGTCGGGGTGTGAGTCTGATGCCCAATGAACCCTTAGCCAGTTCGCTTTGGCTGGTGATTGTAGATTGTGATGGACAAAACAATGATGGTCGAGTGTTTCTTGCATTGGCAGTCAGCGAAGCGGTGATCATGCAACTAGATAGTGTGAATACTGAAAACGTTTATGAATATAGTGTGGCGAATAATAAAATCACTGGACGTCGACAAACTCGTATCGGGCAGTTAGTGATAAATGAAACGCCGCTTTCCACCATCCCCGATGAGGTGTTAATACCGTGCTTTATGCAAGTCGTGGCCGAGCAAGGGCTGCGTTTTTTACAATGGGATAAACGTTGTGAACAATGGAGTCTGCGGGTGCAATGGTTAGCAGAATATTGCCCAGATGAGTTGCCATTGATTGATGAGGCGTATTTATTAGGACACCTGAATGACTGGTTGTTGCCTTATTGTCATGGCATCAAAACCATCAGACAGTTACAACAATTAGCGTTAATGCCTTTACTAGAAGCGATATTGACATATGAGCAACAACAATTTCTGGCTAAACACGCACCGGTAAAATATACCGCTCCCAGTGGGCTGTCATGCCACATCACTTATTCCAAACACCAAGCACCGTCAGTGCATATTGTGTTACAAGAAATGTTTGGTCAGTTAACCTCGCCGTTACTCGCCAATGGTCAAGTACCCTTATGTTTTACGCTTCTCTCACCTGCCCGGAGAGATTTACAAACCACTAGTGACCTCGCGCATTTCTGGACGCATTCATATTTTGATGTGCGCAAAGATATGAAGGGGCGTTATCCAAAACATCGATGGCCAGAAAAACCGTTAGAGGAACGGCCTGGTCGTTCGATAAAACCGAAAAATACCACCTAATGATTCATTAATGGCAGTGGAAAGTTAATAACTAGAGATTGAATAATGGCGTTTCAAGTGCCAGCCTAAGGTGATACCGCGCATGGCTTGCAGTCCGAGTAGCGCAAACCATAGCGCCATATTATCGTATTGCGATGTAAGTACATACACACCCATAAAGCCAAATAGCGCACTAATAAACATACTGTTACGCATCACATCACCACGGGTGAGCCCGATATATATGCCGTCTAAACAGTAACACCAATGGGCAATCAAAGGCAGCGCAAGGATAATCCAATAGTACGCTTGAGCTGCGCTGATGATATTGGTTTGCGCGGTGAGTAAGTGGAGTATTTGGTCAAAGCCAAATGCAAAAATGAAACAAAATACAATGCCTAATACCGTAGAGCATTGGATACTAGCGATAATATAGCGCCAGCGTTGGCGTTTATCCGTTTTACCCTCTGATTCCCCAACCACCGCTTCGATGGCATAAGCAATGCCGTCTAGTCCTAATGCGATGATGATGAAAAATTGCATCAAAATCGCGTTCACCGCCGCTTCGGTAACCCCATAACGTGCACCACGGTAGGTCACAAACGCTAAGCAACCTTGCAAGAAAATCGAGCGAAGAAACAGGTCGCGATTAAGGCTCAAGATGCGTTTAAATTTCGCTAACGTGCGCCACTGTTCAGAGAACAAAGCAAAGGAAGCTAAATGTGGGGCTTTTATAGTTGCACTGTAGATGCCAGATAGTGCCATCAACAACATTGCCCACTCAGCAATGACGGTCGCATAGGCCACACCTTTTACAGCCATATCTAAATATACGGCAAGTACAAGATTGAGAGCGATATTTAATGCATTGCCGACAATTTGGATTGTCATGACGAGGCGCGCTTGTTGTTGACCCACTAAATAACCGATCAATACCAAATTTAATAACGCAATGGGGACATTATAAAAGCGAATAACAACATAGTCAGACAGGCTTTGCGCGGCTAAACCGCTTAACGTTGTCCAACCAAAGAGTAATTCTAACCAAAATGGACTGGCGAGCATTAAACCCATACCCAAGATCATGGCAATAATACAGGCGCGAGAGAGATCATCTAAACGGCCTATTTTAGGCGTGTTGGTTTGGATTGAAGTCGATTGGTGTGTGTGTTGTTGAGTGTCAGCCTCACGTGCTATTGCAGCGTTAAATAGTCCAAAACTTTGCGCCGAAAGTCCGGTCATGGACATGCGTAAAAACCCGCAGATCCATAATAACTGTGAGATAAAAAACGCGCCCACAGCAGCCCCAGCTAAAAAGGCAGGGGAATCTAAGTGTCCTAACACTGCCGTATCTACTAACCCCAATAATGGCTGTGATAGGTTCGCCAGGATCATTGGGATAGCGAGGGTGAGTATTTTTTTGATCGGGTCTGATAGCATTAGGGTTGAATGCCTAGCTGTGTATACGCTAGTTGCAGTAATTCTTTGTCAACATGAGGTGGCATTGAGTCTACCTCTTTTTCTAAGGCTGCGACAATAGTTTGTAAACGTTGATTAAGTAATTCATTGGCAAGTGGCAGGTTGAGTCATTTGCATGATCGGGTCAAGGTACTTGTTGGACTCTGCTTTGATAATGTGTTGATCGAGTGATTCTGATGCGATATGAACCTCTTCTAAAGCAAGGGCTGCCTTATCTATTTGGGACTTAAGCTGAGCAACTGCCTGTTCCAAAGTGTAAGTCAGTTCATGTACTTTGACCATGTCTAAGGTGGTTAGCTCGGTTTTATCTTTAATAGCGCTTAATTCCGCGTTATAAGTAGTTAGGTTGCATAGTGCAGAGGTTAGATCAGGCGAGGCAACGGGCTCAAAATGGCTTGATTCGGATGCAAGGACTGCTGTGCTAGTGATAGTGGAGACGGCAGCAGTAACAAGTAGTAAACGGCGCAGAGTGAATAATGACATAAACATAAAAGATCTCGTTAGGGTAAAGGAATAATTAACACGCCCAAAGATGATAATGGTTATCATTTGCGATTACAACAAGAGTTTTCTTCGATGACTTGTCCCCCATTCTTTTTTGGCTGAGACTTTGATAGAGTCATTATACGTTCCTAATAAAGCACCCTTGTTAATGTCGACCGATCGCAATATCACTTTTTATTCAGAGCATGCAACACGCCTCGCAGCCCAATACGACGATGTGGCTGTGACCGATGTGCACAAAGACTGGCTATTGCATTTACCTGAGCCAGGTATGGCACTCGATGTAGGCGCGGGTTCAGGTCGTGATGCGCGTTTTTTAGCGAGTAAAGGGTTCAGTGTGGTGGCAGTGGAGCCCGCTAATGGTATTCGTGAAGTCGCTCAAGCTTATTCTGGTGCCGACACAGAGTATACTGAGATTCAATATTCCAACACTCAGCATACCCAAACTCAAGGTAGTATCCACTGGCTCGATGATAGTTTGCCAGAGTTAAAGCAAGTGTTTGCCTTGCAGGTGAAATTTGATTTGATACTACTCAGTGCGGTGTGGATGCACATTCCTGCCTCCCAGCGTGAACGCGCGCTGCGTAAACTCAGCTCATTACTCAAACCCAGCGGCAGATTAATAATCTCATTGCGTCATGGTGCTTGTCATGACGAACGGGTGATGCATGACGTGAGCGCCGACGAGTTAGCGCAATTGGCCCGTCAATTTGGACTGAGTTATCGCTTATTAACGCCAGAAGCTCAGTCTGATAGGTTGGGCCGAGATGATGTGACTTGGCAAACGGTGATGCTGGTCAAACAGAGTCAGTAAGAGTAATTACATTACCACCAACAAATTAAGGATACAGTACTTCCCACCACTCAGGCTCATCTTTTAAGTATTTATCAAAATACGCTAACTTAGTTTGCCACCATCTAAAACGGTGTTCACGGGAATTAATATGATGATCATCGCCTAAAAACTCGATAAGTTCGACATCTTGGTTCAGCAATTTTAATGCCGTATACATTTGATGACTCTCATTTACAGGTACATTGGTATCAGCATCACCATGTACTAATAAGATCGGTGTAGTGACTTTATCTGCGCTATAAACAGGACTTTGTCCCACATAGAGTTCGCGATTATTCCACGGCCAATTACCACGTGTTGCAATGCCTTTATAACCATAACCCCACCAGCCATAGCCCCAATAGGACGTTAGATTACTGATCCCCGCATGTGAAATTGAGGCGGCAAACATATCGGTTTTGGTGGCCAAATGCATGGTCATGAACCCACCATAGGATGCCCCCATATTGCCTAATTTATCTTTATCCACAAAGGGGTGGGCCGCGACAAACGCTTGGGTACTTTCAATGATTTCATCGGCAGTATTAATGCCCCACGCGTTAACATGGCGTCCCGAAAAATCCTGTCCATAACCAAAGGTGCCTGACGGCTGTAGTACATACACCACATAACCCATTGAGGCATACCAATTAAATGGATAGCGTCCGGTAAAGCCCCGTGTCACAGGAGAGGTGCCACCATAGTAATAGACGATGGCAGGGTATTGTTTATTGGGATCAAAGTTATCAGGGTAATACACACGACCATCAATGAATTGGCCTGATTTGGTGGTGTAATCCCAGTCTTTGATATCGATAAAGGTGTTGTTCGCAAAGTCTTGAGCCGCGCTATCAAATAGGGTGATGTCTTTACTACGCTTTAAAGAAGTCGCAATGACTTTTTGCGGGGTTGTGGCTGTTGAACCCTTATATACCAGTGTTGGGCGCTTGGTATTTGACACGGAAAAGCCGTTGATCACATCTGCATTGAGAGTATGCTGAGTAAATGTTTGCTTATTAATATCAACATTAAACAATTGTACGCGATCTTCAATCGTTGCACTTAATAATAGTTCACCACTTGCAAGGTTCTCAACGCGACGAATACTCGGGTCAAAATTAAGCGACAGCGCAGTGACTTTTTCTGGGTTGTCTCGCGCCATGAGATAAAGCTGACCATCATAGTCATTGGCTAAGGTAGCAGTTTTGAGATTAAGCCCTAGACCGGCTTTAAAATTAGGGCCTGCGACGATGACAATGCCGTCTTTATGATACTGTGCTGAGTTGAAAGTGCGATATTCACCTAATAGGGTTTCTGTGCCGGTCGCGATATTCAATTCAATCAGCTGAGTAAGACTATGTGGCGGTTTGGCATAATCTACCGGTGAGCGTGAAATCAATGCACTTTGGGTGGTTGGGTCAATGTCCAGTAGATAGCTTTTCAACGGATTTTGCGTAAGCTGTTTGATAAGGCCTGATTCAATATCCATGAGGTGCAGTTGTTGTTCACCGCGCCAATAACTCCAGCGGTCTTGCAGTGCACGGTAGCGCTTGGTAATGGTACTTGGCGCTTTTTCAGGTTTACTCCAGGTAAATAAGAGTTGGTCGTTATTCACGTAATGGACGCTACCTACTCTCTTAACATCGGTGGCAAGGGTTTTGAGCTGCCAGTTGCCGGTGGTCAATTCAAACAATGTGTTGTTATGGGTAAAGACCATTGCTTGGCTATCTGCACGCCAGTCTACATTACCTGGACGCATTGCTTGGAAGCGGTAGGCTACTTGTTGGGTGCTCATATCTAGGATTTCAACCAATCTATGGGCGGTATCGCCACCCAGATCCGAGTAGTGCTGTTTTGACCACAGTAACCATCGACCATCGGGAGATAGATTCAATGTACCTACTGTTTGGCTATCAAAAAACTGGCGCATAGTGGGGCGCTGCTTATTTTGATCATTATCAAACGCAAGCGAGGATACCGTGTTGGTGTCATTGTGCTTTGATGCGTTTTTTGGAGTCCATGAAATACTAACGTTTTGCCAATTTTCAACGCCAGATACGATCATCAGCGCACGATAATCTTGATTTAATAGTGTCACATCAAAGCTCGATTTACCGATTTGTGCTTGTTCATTTAGATACAACGACACGTTTTGGGCACCTTCAACCGTCAATGACCCTGTGGTATAACGTTGTGGCAGTATGGAAAAGCGAAGTAAATGTGTGCCTGCTGTCTCGCCGGTCAGAGCGGTCCATGTCCGGGTGTCGTTAAAAACAGTAATACGCTGGTCATGGTCGATTTTATCACTGATAAAGTTGATCAGGTTTTGTTGGACAGAATCGGGGAACTGATGGTCTTTGATGTTTGAGGTGTCAGCGTCGTTGGTAAGGGTAATTTTGGTGATCAAATCTGTGCTTACCACCTGTTTGACTTTTTCGGCACTATTACTAAATTCATTTTGAACGTCTGCAACTCCTGTAGCCTGATCACTTTCAAAGTAGTACGCCAATGCATTCGCTGAAGATAACGCGAGTAATATCAGTCCCATATACAACAACAATGTCAGTAAAATCGCATTATGTTGGTTGTTTACAGGTGTCGTAGGTAGAGAGGATGTTTTCATTATTGTTCTCTTTTGATTGTGACGGATGTCAGCTTTTTATGAGCTTTTAATTGATATGTGAGTGTAATAGATTGAAGGAGAGTGGGCAACTGGCGACAGTTTAAGATGATGATAGAGTCAATGAGTCTTTAATTGAATCATTGGTGTTTCAAATTGGTTGGTAAAATTCTACGTAGGAAGCTTCGTTAATTTTGCTGCAATAGGTTCATATGATTAAACAGTTGAGTTATGATGCGAGCATGTTTACAAAATATTAACAATGGTTTGATCATGAATTTTTCTCGCTTAAGTTTTGTGTTTATATGTGGTTTTTACTTACTACACATTCATAACGTTGCTGCGGAGGTAGCAGAAAAGCGTTCTAGCGCAAAGCCGGCCTCATCACATACCATCACCAAGCAAAATGAAGTCAAGCAAGCGTTGCCCTTTGCGAATAAAAAGGACTTTGCCCTAGCAGAAAAAGGCTTAATTGTTCGACCTGAGCAAGTTGAGATATTCAATGACGATGGGACGTTAGCCTGGGAATTAGGCAATTATCAGTTTTTACTTGAAGACCATGCGTCGGTAAATCCGAGTTTACTTAGACAAGCGCGCTTAAATTACCAATATGGGTTATTTAAAATTACCGAAAATATTTACCAAGTCAGAGGTTATGACTTATCTAATTTCACCGTCATCAAAGGCGATACCGGCTGGATTGTATTTGACCCATTGCTAACCCCAGCAACAGCCAAAGCAGCGTTGAAATTAGTTAATGATACTTTGGGACAAAGACCGGTCACAGGGGTGGTTTATAGCCATGCACATGCGGATCATTTTGGTGGTGTTCTAGGTGTTGTCACGCCAGAGCAAGTGAAACAACACAATATTCCTATTATTGCGCCAAGTGGTTTTATGGAGCATGCAATAAAAGAAAATGTCCTAGCCGGCAATGTCATGACCCGTCGAGCTATTTTCCAATACGGGAATGTCCTACCAAAAGGTGCGACAGGTCAAGTAGATGCTGCGATCGGCAAAGGGCTTTCGATAGGTATGTTTGGTTTGATTAAGCCGACGGTCGAAATTGATGAGAATGAGCGTGTGATGATCATTGATGGCGTGGAGATGGTGTTTATCAACACACCAGGCGGCGAATCACCTGCAGAAATGAATACGTATTTCCCAAAAGATAAGGCGTTTTGGGCGGCAGAGAATGTAATAGGGACAATGCATAATGTTTATACACTGCGTGGTGCCGCTGCTCGTGATGCTCTAGCCTGGAGTAAATTCATCAATGAAATGGTGTATGGCTATGGGCAACAGGCAGAAATCATTTTTGCGTCTCATTCATGGCCGCGCTGGGGTAATGAAGACATTCAAACATATTTAAAAAAACAGCGTGATATGTATGCATACTTACATAATGAAACATTGCATTTGGCGAACCAAGGCGTAACGATTAACGAAATCCACAACGAAATCAATGTGCCAGATAGCTTACAACATGAATGGTATAACCGCGGATATCACGGTAGTTATAAGCATAACGCCCAAGGGATCATGAATAAATACTTAGGGTATTTTGATATGAATCCAGCGAATTTAGATCGCCTGTCTCCTGCGGATTCGGCACCTAAATATGTCGCAGCAATGGGGGGGGAAAAGCAAGTCATGACACTAGCACAGGAAGCGCATGACAAGGGTGAGTATCGTTGGGGAGCAGAGCTGCTAAACAAACTCGTATTTGCTCAGCCTAATTACATACCAGCCAAGCGTCTATTGGCGAATATATATGAGCAAATGGGCTACCAAGCGGAGAGTGCGGGTTGGCGCAATACCTATCTAACAGGTGCTAAAGAATTGCGTGATGGTGTGCTGCCAACGAGCAATATTACCCGCCCCGGACCATCATTTTTACAAGCGATGGATACTGGGTTGTTGTTTGATTATTTGGCAGTCAAAGTGAACGCAAAGCGAGCCGAGAGTGAAGCATTCAAAATTAATTTTACGTTCACCGATGAGGGGCGGGAGTACTTAGTTGAACTGAGTAATGCAACGTTAACGAATATTGAAGGTGTGACGGTTCAGGATGCTGATCTTAGCTTGACGATAAGTCGTGAGGATTGGACGCTAGTGATTCTAAAACAAGTAGCGCTGCGCGATTTACTCGCGTCAGGAAAGGCTTCTTTTGCAGGGGATATCCGGATATTAAATCAATTATTTAGTTTACTGGATGAGTTTCCATTTTGGTTTAATATTGTGACACCATAGTAAGATGATGGGCTGAGTTATTAACAATGGATTGATGTTGGCTGCGTGTTGATGCGGTTACATTAATCCATTGTGATTATCAGCATTACTGTTTTGGAGTGTAAAAAGCGATTTGATTTCTACCGTTGTTTTTGGCTAAGTACATTGCTTCATCTGCGCGATTAATTAATATCTCTTTTTCTGTCCCCATTTCAGGGAAAGTAGCAGCGCCAATCGATATTGATAAGCTATCGATAACATGTCCGCCAGTTTCAACCTTTAAATCCTCTATTTGTAAACGTAATTTTTCTAGACGTTGAAATGCGTTTTCTTGAGAAATATCGGTAAGCAGGAATAAAAACTCTTCACCGCCATAACGAGAAACAATATCGTAACCATTTCGAAAACCGACGAACAACTGGCTGATTGTTTTCAACACTGCATCCCCAGCATCATGCCCGTAATTGTCGTTAATATGTTTAAAATGGTCTAGATCTGCCATTACGATTATAAGAGAGGAGCTATTTCTAGATGCCCTATCAATTTCTCGTTGAATACATTCTTCGATAAAGCGACGATTATAAAGACCGGTCAAAGCATCCCGCATTGATAAGTTATGTAAGGCCACACGTAACTGTAAATTTGCAAGTGATAAACTAATCATGTCAGAAATAGAAGAAATTAAATCAATGTCTTGTTTAGGTATTTGTTGTACTTGATTTGGTGATAATGAAAAACTCAATACACCGATTAATTTACCTTGTGACAATAATGGTACGCATAATCCATTAGCATTGTTAGTGAAGTGATTGCATTTGGTTTCGATTAAATTTTGATCATACGAATTATGTATTGCACTGCGCTTGATTGACCAACAATCATATTGGTGAAATGTCTCTGTAAAGAGTGTTTTATTACCCCAAACTTGTTGCTGTATTAACAGTGTTTCAGAATTATTTAAAATATAACAAGCACCAGATAGGTCTGGTAATAAATTCTGCATACTTTGTGCAATAATTGGATATGCATCTTTAATATGGCTGCAAGATTGTAACATTTCTGTCAATTCAGCCATTATTATAGAATCTTGAAAGCGCTTTTCCATTGAATTGTTAAGTTCACTAAGTTGTTTACGCTTATGATCGTCAATAAGAATTCCGGCGGCGACAAGTAATATTACCAACACTCCTAATCCTAACAGCCAATTTTCTAAATAATCATCATCATTCTCAAAAAAGGTTGAATTATTGGTAAACACGGCTACCCATTCAACACCACCCAAATGAATGTTATAAATTTCGGTCAATTTTGCTGATTCAAAGTGTTCTCCTGAGCTGAAGAGTAGTTTGTCTTTTGCTATTTCATCTTCGTATATTTGTAAATCAAACGTTTTTTGTCGCTGATCGAAAATTTTTGACATCATGTCTTTAATTCGAAAAGCACTGTAACTAAATCCATGTATAGCTTGCTGCCTTTCAACTTCTGAGCGTGCCATTTCCCCCTTGTTATAGACGGGTAAATAAACTAACACTCCTTTCTGTATGTCATCATCTATTTCCTGCACAAGGGTGACACTATTTGACCATGAAGGTAGACCTGTTTTGATTGCTCGTTGCATCGCTTCTCTACGTACAGGGTTGGAGTACATGTCGTAGCCAAATGCCTTGGAGTTTCTTTCATCAAAAGGTTCTATAAAAACGATTGCACTATAAGTTTCACGATCGCCTACAGGATAAACTGAAAACTCAGGATATCCTGTACTATGTATTTCGTTTTCAATAGCGGGGAGCTTATCTTTGGGAAATATTTTTGAGAACCCTAGTGCTTGGATCCCAGGAAGTGATAAATCGAGCTGTAAAGATTGGTAATATTTTCTCCATTCATCTCGGGTGATGTCATTACTACTATAGTAAAGTCCAGCAGCACCTCTTAATACTCGCTCATATTCTTTCATTCGCTTTTTTAAAATATCTACTTCGTGTTGTGTTGTTATTTCAAATTTTCGTATCGCGTGCTCTTCTGAATTTTCACGAATTTCATGCCAGCCCAAAATTAATAATAATAAAACCGTTGCTAGACTTATCCAAAAGACAACACGTGAAAAATCCATATAACACCCAACTAACGAATAAATAAAAAAACACACTTATCATCAAATATAGAACATGATTTGAATAATGCGAATTTTCTTTGTGGTTATCGGTCATAAAAAAACCCAGCATAAGCTGGGTAATTAAATAAGATAAGACACAAACAGAAATTTATTCTATATTCTGGATCTGCTCTCGTACCTGCTCAATTAACACCTTTAACTCGACTGCACTTTGGGTGATTTCAGTATTAATCGATTTACTACCTAATGTGTTCGATTCACGATTAAACTCTTGCATCATGAAATCTAATCGGCGACCGATCGCACCGCCTTTTTTCATAATCCCACGCGTTTCGGATACGTGCGAGACTAAACGATCTAGTTCCTCTGCTACATCCAGTTTTTGAGCGAGTAACACGAGCTCTTGCTCAACACGTTGACTATCTAGTTCAACTTGCGCTTCTTCAAATTTGTTACGGATCTTTTCTTGTTGCCATGATAATACTTCTGGCATGCGTGCTTTGACTTTCTCGACCTCTGCTAAGACACCGACAAGACGTTGCTCAACTAACGCAGCCATATTTTCACCTTCACTAGCTCGGGCGGCTAAGAAGTCTTTCAAGGTCAAATCAAATTCAGCTAGTAAGTCTTTACTCATCGCATCCATATCCATCTCTTGGGCTTCGACGACACCTGGCCATTGTAAAACCTCTAGACGATTCAGGCTTGATGGACCTTCAATAGGCAGTGACTCTGCAGCTTGAATAAGTTGTGCTGCAAGCTTCTGATTAACATTGATTTTTGCGTTGTTGCTGGCGTTAAGCATCACACGTAATTGGCACTCTACTTTTCCACGCTGGAGCTTTTTACGAAAACGTTCACGCAAGACTGGCTCTAAGCTTCGATAAGCTTCTGGGAAGCGGAAAAACGTTTCAAGATAGCGTTGATTCACCGAGCGGATTTCCCACACTGCACTGCCCCAGGAGGCTTTTAATTCACGACGAGCAAATGCGGTCATACTATAAATCACGATGAAATCCTTAAATAATAGCTATCAAAAACCGCCTGTACCGTACACGCGATCAAACAATAGCTAAATTGTAACTGATTTTTCTTTTTTCATCGAATTGTGAATACGCTATAATAGAATTAATTCTTTTCTCCCTATTATATCTAGGAGCTTTTATGCGCCCAAGCGGTCGTACAGCCAACCAAATTCGCCCTGTCACTATCACACGTCACTTTACTTGCCACGCAGAGGGCTCGGTATTGGTTGAGTTTGGTAACACCAAAGTCATTTGTAACGCCACTGTTGAAGAAGGCGTACCGCGCTTTATGAAAGGCAAAGGCGAAGGTTGGATCACGGCTGAGTACAGCATGCTTCCGCGCGCGACACATTCACGCTCTGGCCGTGAAGCGGCTCGCGGTAAACAAGGTGGACGTACGTTGGAAATTCAGCGCCTGATTGCACGTTCATTACGTGCTGCTGTAGATTTAAAGCTCTTAGGCGAAAATACAATTACACTTGATTGTGACGTGATCCAGGCAGATGGTGGCACGCGTACCGCGTCAATTACCGGTGCATGTGTCGCACTGGTTGACGCATTGACCCATATGCGCAGCAAAGGCATTTTAAAAGCGAATCCGCTTAAACACATGATCGCAGCTTTATCAGTGGGTGTGTATAAAGGCAACGCGATTGCTGATTTAGAATACCTAGAAGACTCTGATGCTGAAACCGATATGAATGTTGTTATGACAGAAACCGGAAAGCTGATTGAAGTTCAAGGCACTGCTGAAGGCGAACCATTTAGCTTTGAAGAGATGTCAGAGATGTTAGATTTGGCCAAACATGGTTTACGCGAGTTGTTTGATATTCAAAAAACAGCCTTAAATAACTAATTATTGACGGAACTATCACCATGCAAGATTATAAAACTCAATTTATCGAATTTGCTATTAACCGCAACGTGCTGCGTTTTGGTGAGTTTACGTTGAAATCAGGCCGGTTGAGCCCATACTTTTTTAACGCCGGCTTATTTAATACCGGTGCTGACCTAGCTTTGTTAGGGCAGTGTTATGCTGCTGCGCTCAATAACTCAGGAATTGAGTTTGATGTGTTGTTTGGTCCCGCTTATAAAGGTATTCCGATTGCCACGACCACGGCAGTGGCGCTGGCGACAGAATATCAACGTTCGGTTCCTTACTGCTTTAACCGTAAAGAAGCGAAAACTCATGGTGAAGGCGGCAGTTTAGTGGGCGCGGAGCTTACTGGCAACATTATGTTAGTAGACGATGTGATCACCGCAGGCACTGCGATCCGTGAATCCATGAATATTATCGCCGAACATGAAGCGAATCTAGCCGGCGTATTGATTGCTCTTGATCGTCAAGAAAAGGGTAATGCTGAGTTATCTGCTATCCAAGAAGTCGAACGTGATTTCGATACTCAGGTGGTGAGTATTGTTACCTTAGGCGATGTGGTGGATTATTTAGTCGGTAAGCCGGAATATGAAGCGCACCTAGTTAATATTAATGCTTATCGTCAACAATACGGTATTTAACGATTCATGAGTGATAACACAACTGTGCCAGAGATTTATACCCAAGCCCCGCATCATTTTGATGCGTTGGGTTTACGTTGTCCTGAACCGGTTATGATGATCCGTAAAAAAATGCGTGAACTCAAGGATGGTGAGCGGCTGTATGTCATTGCCGATGATCCTGCCACTACTCGTGATATTCCTAGTTTTTGTCGATTCATGGAACACGAACTTATTGCCAGTGAAACGGCTTCTTCGCCGTTTCATTACTTGCTTAAAAAAGGCGTATAGCGAGATTCAACCATCTACAAAAAAGCCCTATCTAATAGGGCTTTAATCATTATAAAAAACAGTGGCTACGGCTTTTTAAACTTCAACGTCCAGCGATCGGTATTACCCGTCACACTGCGTGCACCCACTTCATATTCAAGCTCATCATCTTCACGGTAATGTAAGTTACTGTAATCGACTAATTCAAACCCTGCAGCTTGGATCTCTTTAATCGCTTTAACCGGATCAAAACGGCGACGATTTGAATCCGTAAACGGTTCCATATGACGTGCAGTGTGATCGACTACCGCATAAATCCCACCAGATTTAAGCGCCGCAAACGCGACTTCATTCATTTTAGCTCGACCAGTATCATCAAAGTTATGATAATTGCGGAACGTCAACACCATATCGGCATCAGTGACGCCTAAGCTATCAATGGAAAGTGAGTAAAAACGTGCGCCAGGTTCACGACTTAACGACGCATCTTTGGCAGTGATTTGAATATTTTCAAATCCCTCCTCTTTAGCTAATCCACGTTCAATACGTGACGTACCGATAGCCGCAAAATATTCCCCTTTTTCCGCTAATACCGGTGCTAATAAACGTGTATACCAGCCACCACCGGGGATCAGTTCGACCACTTTCATGTCATGACTTAAACCAAAGAAATCTAATGTTTGTACTGGCTTACGGTTACGATCGCGTTCTTTGTCCTTTTCTGGACGACTTTCGGCAGCCATCGCGGCTTTGACTAAATCAGCCGTGCTGTGCATCTCACCTGATTTATGATTATGCGCAAATGCACTGGCTGAAGTCAATAAGCACCCTGCTACGCCGATGGCAGCAAGTGTATTTGATAATGAAAACGATGTATTCAAACGGTTTTTATATCCCATCATGTTTGTATCCTTTAAGTTAATAACCAACGTTGTCCTGCCCATAGTAATAATACGATGAGCGATAATCCAAGAACAGTTTTGTATTGATACTTACGTAAAAAATGCTCAGCACGATCGCCAAAAGTTAATACTAACCAAGCAATTCCAAAATAACGCAGCATCCGTGATAGGGCAATAGCGATAACATACAGTCCTAAATGATAACCACTGACGCCAGCCGCTAGCATCGCCAATTGCAGAGGTATCGGCGCGATCCCCGCTAGTACAATAAACCAAAACCCTTCTGCATGGATTCGCGCTTGGATCTCGGTAAATACGTCAGGATTATCAAACCATCCGAGTATTTGTGGTTCAAACGAGGCAAACAGCCAAAACCCGATCCCATAAGCAACGAGGGCCCCAGCAACACAGCCGAGAGTGGCAACTGTTGCAATCCACCATGCTTTATCACGGCGCATTTGTGTGACTGGAATTAAGAGTGTTTCAATCGGAATAGGGACCACAATCGATTCTAAAAATGAAGCAATGGTGATCCCTGGAAGCAAATGTTTTGAGCGCACCCAATCCGATAGGCGTTGAGCTATCCTGTCAAACATAAGTCATCCATTAAATAACGCGGTTTAATTAGTTGAATCGTGCTTCACCACTGCGCCATCTTTCATGACAAACTGGACATTTTCCAGTAAACGGATATTCGCAAGTGGGTCACCTTTTACTGCCACTATATCAGCTAGCTTACCGGCACTGATGCTGCCTAAGGTGTCGGTCACATTCAGTAATTCTGCGGTATGCTTGGTCGCACTTAAAATTGCTTCGATTGGTGGCATACCCACATCGACCATCAAGCCAAACTCTTGGGCATTATCACCGTGAGCAGAGACACCAGAGTCAGTGCCAAACGCAATTTTTACACCGGCTTGGTAAGCGCGAGCAAAGGTTTGTTGGATTAAAGGCCCGATCGCAGCGGCTTTTGGGCGCACTATTGCAGGGAAAAAACCATCGATTTTGGCTTTCTCAGCAACAAAATTACCGGCTAAAATAGTAGGGACATAAAACGTCCCATTTTCTTTCATCAGATCCATTACGGTATCATCCATATAGGTACCATGTTCAATGGAATCTACTCCTGCTTTAATTGCACGTACCATCCCTTCTTTCCCGTGGGCATGCACAGCCACCGTCATTCCATAGTCATTAGCCGTTTCAACAATGGCAGTGAGTTCATCTGACATAAACTGTGGGTTTTGACCGTTTTTAGCGACTGATAATACGCCACCTGTGGCGGTGATTTTAATTAAATCCGCACCGTCTTTATAACGTTGACGCACAGCTTGACGCGCTTGGGCAACACCGTTGACCACACCTGCATCAGGACCTGGGTTACCCATTAAATGTTTGGTTAAGCCATTGGTGGGATCGGCATGTCCACCGGTGGTGGCAATAGATTTTGCCGTGGTAAAGATACGAGGGCCGACAGCAACGCCACGATTAATCGCATTGCGCAACGCCACAGTTTCATTAAACGAATCACCTAAGTTGCGGACGGTGGTAAAGCCTGCCATCAAGGTTTTTTGTGCGTAATGCGCCGCATCAAAAGCATAATCAGCTTCATTATACTGGACCCGTTTCATATACGTACTTGGACCGCCATGTTGGTAAGATAAATGCGTGTGCATATCCATTAGACCTGGCATGACGGTGTAGTCTGATAAATCAATTAACATTGAGCTATCTTCAGGTGTTTGAAACCCTGACAGTACTTGGGTGATAGTGTTGTCTTTGACGATGATCGTCATTTGTTCGCGGACGTTTTTATCCGTTGCCGTTATTAATTTACCGGCGTGGATCGTCGTCGTTTCAGCGTGTAAGCTTGTGGTCAATAGTAGGCTGAGCAACAGGGCACAGCAAGACATGATAATGCGTGACATAGAGCATCCTTGGGTCGTAGTGTTAATTATTATTCTATGGTGCCAAAGTGCGCAAGATAATCGCCAGACGCTAAAAACGCGTTTCCTTCGATGATATCTAATGCTTCAGCAAATTGATAATACACATTTTGTTGTACCTTTGCCCACAAATTATTCCGCATATATAAATATGGAATATCACACCCAGCATGAGCATTAAATCGCATTTCTATGGGGTGTTCGATGCTGATAGTGACAAGATCATCGGTACTAGAGTGGCATTGTATAGGCGCGTTAGGTGAGTCTCCCAGTCGTTGCCAGGTCACGATTAATAAAGGCACATCGTCGACTGTGATTTCGACTTTTTCTACAGGTGTCACCAAAAAGTAGCGTTCGCCTTCACGTTTTAATACTCGTGAAAATAATCTCACTAATGCGGGACGTTTAATCAGTGAACCGTCATACCACCATTGACCTGCATGGTCGATATGCAATGGGATCGGGCCGCAAAATGGTGGATCCCACTTTTCCACTGGCGGGTATGTACACTCGCTGATATGTGCTAGTGAGCTGTGCAGTTGGCTTAGCATAAGTCATGCAATGATATTGATTTATTGCGAAAGCGCATCACGTAACTCACGCAATTTTCGTTTTACTAACCGCATATTATCAGGCCCCATTCGTACCAATTGTTTTTGTGCCGGCGAAAGGGCTTCTAATTGAGGATTAACAAATCGGTACATCACACTGTCACTTTCTACGGCAATCGGCAGGCTAACGGTAGGAGTATCAAGTAACTCATTGATTGCATTAATTAAAGTCAGGTTGAAATCACTGTTGGGCAGGGTTATTTGTGCAAACTGAGTCGTGATTTCGTCATTATAATCGTTTAATAAACGCAGTAATGAATCTGTCTCAATAGCGGCAAATGTCTGTGCATATACATTATAACGCGTGAACGATTCTGGGGTGATAAATTGATTGTCGCCTTGGGTAAACACTGAAAACTTGTTTTTAGGAGCGGTGAGCATCGAGACATTTTCTGGTAGCTTGCCATCAGCAGTATTAACAACAGTCGCCACCATATTGGCGATGATAGATTCATTAACAACGAGCGTACTTAACACTGGCGAGCGTAATGTCGTGATCAAGGCTTGCTTAATGGCTTGGTCAGAAACATCGAGTATCGCTGGTTCCGCGACTATTTCGGGTTCGATGAAGACCTCTTCGACCCCAAGATCTTCAACATTAGCTTCAGATATGGGTGTTGCGACGGTAAATTCTTCCTCGATCATCACTTCTTCAGTTTGAGGCGCCATAACAGGCTCGGCTATTGGTTCAGGTACAACTGTCGTAGGCGCTGAGACGACCACTGGCGAAGGGGCATCATTTTCTGGCCATAAAAACGCGACGGCTAATACCATCACTAATAATATTACGACACCATAAAGCGGATAACGAGACGACGTTGGTGTTTGAGTCATGTAAGAATTAATCCTAATCTAAAATGTGAAAAACAAGTGCCTTATTAGTAAGTCTGAAAGATAAGCAATAAGTTCACATTATTATTAATGCATTTTTCTGCAAAGTGTAGCTTCAAAGTGGATCTTATCAAAACATTCATTCGTAATTAATAATTATGTTTTAAATAGGAATACATCATGCACAAATTTCAATTTTCCCAATTTCACCAGCAAACCTCGCATATTGAATACTTAGAAGTCCAGTCATTTGAAGTGAATGTGTATTTAGTTAAGTTAACAGTCGATGGCATCACTGGTTTTGTTTATGATAAAAAAGATAACATCATGCGTTTTCATAGTTCCCAACATATTCGTGATAGTTTCGCGACTTGTGTGGTAGATAAAGCCGTTATGGTGCATGATTCACCTTAT
This sequence comes from Glaciecola sp. HTCC2999, assembly GCF_000155775.1. Taxonomy (GTDB): domain Bacteria; phylum Pseudomonadota; class Gammaproteobacteria; order Enterobacterales; family Alteromonadaceae; genus Opacimonas. Next base: position 66,418 of record NZ_DS989815.1, on the reverse strand, counting down.
GAGGAAATGATTGGTAATCCGCCTAAATCGAATGAAGCGATGGCGATGCCCTTTTCCATGACGCAGCCCTATTAATTTAAGCGATTCATGTTGTTATGCTCACATTTGTCACATTTAACCAAGCTACCCCGATCCAACAAGCCACCTTCACCACATATAATAAAGCTTGGGTAGAGCAGTATTTTGTCCTTGAAGAAAAGGATGTCTATACCTTGGAAAACCCGCAAGCAAGTATTATTGAGAAGGGCGGTGAGGTGCTGTTAGGTCTCGATATTACAGGTAATTCAGTCATTACCTGCGCAATTTTAAATGCAGGCGATGACATATATGAACTATCTAAAATGGGTATGAACCAAGATCACAAAGGCAAAGGTTATGCGGAGCAAATAGTCAATGCAGCCATTGAATGGGCCAAAACCCAAGACGCCAAGTCTATCTTTTTAGAGTCAAATCGCATCCTAACTAATGCCTTATATGTATATGAAAAATGTGGGTTTGTTGAAGTGCCTATGTTACCTTCGCCATATGAACGCGCCGATATTCGAATGGAATTGAAATTACAATGAACTCCCGTAGTCTGTCACCGACATCAACGTTTGACGTGTATAACAGTGTCACTCATGCGTGTATAGCAACACTCACTAACGCGACTGGCAATGATATTGAAGCAGCCATTAGCGCGGCGACTGTTCGATATTACACACCGTCAACAGGTCATGCACGTCAACAAATGCTCATCGCTTTGCACGACCAGTTAACTGAACATCGTCATGAATTAGCCACAATCATTAGCGAAGAGTCAGGTAAAACTCTTGGTGATGCTATGGCTGAGATTGATTATGCGAATCAATATTTGTCCTGGTTTGCTCAACTAGCGGAGTCAATGGATGCGCCGATTGAAGTGGCTGAAAAAGTCGAAGTATGGCGCGAGCCTGCGGGTGTGGTTGGTGCAATTACACCTTGGAATTTTCCATGCGCGATGATCGTACGTAAACTGGCAGCTGCAATTGCTGCTGGTTGTCCATTTGTAGTCAAACCATCGGAATTAACGCCATTATCGGCATTAAAAATTGCTGAATATACTCAAAATGCAGGCTGGGATAAGGGCTGGTTAGCGGTATTAGTCAGTAATCAAAATGCCGCTGTCGGACAAATACTCACTACCGATCCTCGTATTGCTAAATTTACGTTCACTGGCTCAACAAGAGTGGGTAAATTGCTCAGTGCACAATGTGCCAGCTCTTTAAAACGTGTGTCCTTAGAATTAGGAGGTAATGCGCCTATGCTAGTCTTTGGTGATGCGGATATTGAACTGGCAGTAGCCCAATGTGTCGCCAACAAACAACGCGGAACGGGACAAACATGCGTGGCAGTGAATCGTATTTATGTGGCTGCTTCGGTAGCTGAAGCATTTACACAAGCCTTAGTGGCACGAGTCAGTGGGTTGACCACAGGTGATCCCTTGCATCCAGATACCCAAGTGGGTCACATGATCACGTTTGATGCGGCAAATACAACCCACAACCGAGTCCAACAAGCGATTGCTCAAGGTGCCCAGGTTCTATGTGGCGGAGTCTATCAAGCAGGCAGTGCCTATTACCCTCATACCGTGTTGACTCGTGTGCAACATGACGATGATGTGGTGTGTGAAGAGATTTTTGGGCCCTTGTATCCTATCATCACGATTGACGATACAGGACTAAGTAATGACGCGGTCATGGAGCAAATGCTGAAGTATGCGAATGATACCCAAGCGGGGTTAGCCTCTTATGTGTTTAGTGCAGATAACGAGGTTTTGGCTCAATGCCAGCGTCAATTGCAGTATGGGATGGTGGGGTGCAATACCGCCGTACTAGGCAATGCAGCCGCACCTTTTGGTGGGATCAAACAATCTGGCTTTGGGCGTGAAGGCGGCAGCTTAGGTTTGGACGATTTTACGTATTTAAAATATATTAAACCTAACGCTTAGTAGTAGGTGCTATTCATGCCCACCAAACTCGACACTCAATAACTCGACATTATCGGCAAATTCTAAAGATTTCACCTCACCTGTGCCTTCGAAGTTGATCAAGTTATTTTGTTCCGGCCAGATGTCGCGTAAAACATCATGACGCACGGTTAACTTACCTATATTTGCTGGTTGAGCGGTTTCTTGGTATATCCAAAAATGGCGACCATCTACTTCAAAACCAATTAAATCTAATGCAAACGCTTGCGACATTTCATCATAAATAGCAAATCGCTGAGCAACATATTGTGCGAATTGTTGTTGAGTCGCCTCACTATTAATAATATCTGCGCTCTTATCAAATAAAGTTTTGACCGCGTGTTCAGCATCATGCATGTACACACGATGCATCACTTCAATATTATTGGTGTTAGGGTTAAACAACACTGTTGTTAACCCTGATTTTTGCTGATGTGCGAACACATTCAGTGAGAGCATGCTAAGTGCAATTAACGCACTTAGCAACATAACCTTAGTTTGACTCATCATCAGTTTCTAACTCGGTCTTAATATCTTGCATAATGTCACGATAGACTTTGCCACTGCGTGGTTTTGACTTATATGACTCAATGCGCGATTTAATGATTTGGCGTGGGTAATGGTTATTATGCGTGTCCACATCAGCGGTTTCCCAGCGCGGATCAACGGTCACTGACGCTAATTCTTTTTCCGTTACAATCAGCTTACTTACCGCTTTAGGGGTACGGCGCCAAATTTCGGCTGGGATGCGCATCATTTCTGTAGAACCATCGGTGTACGTCATTTCTAAAATGATCGGCATGACCAATCCACCGAGGTTAGAAAAATCCATCACATAATAGTTTTTGTCCTCAGCCACTGCACGCTCAAGGGCTTTACGCTCCCAAGGTTTTAAATCTTTGAGGTATTTTTGATACTTATTACGCTCTTTATTTGTGACAGTAAAGCGGTCATTTTCGTCATAAAAATCACTGATGTCACTAAAACGGTCGACCCATAATGTTTTACCTTCGGCTTTGTTACGCTCATCGGTTAATGATAATGGCTTATCTGCTTCGGCTTGACGTTCACGAGCATAATCAATATCTGGATCTTCAGTATCCAGACGTAACTGATAAATACTATCAATCGAGATATCTACGTGATCGGTGCTGTAGAACCAACCGCGCCAGAACCAATCTAAATCTACCCCTGAGGCTTCTTCCATCGTGCGGAAAAAATCAGACGGTGTCGGGCGTTTGAACATCCAACGTTGAGCAAATTCTTTGAACGCAAAATCGAAAAGTTCACGACCTAAAATAGTTTCACGTAATATATTTAACGCGGCTGCTGGTTTGGTATATGCATTGGGGCCTAAACGCAAGACTGAATCAGACTGAGTCATGATGGGTACTTGAACATTAGATTTCATATAACCGGTGATATCACGCGGCTCTACACCCCATGGAATGGTCGGATCCCACTCACGGCCTGCTACGCCATCTAAGAAACTGTTTAACCCTTCATCCATCCATGTCCATTGGCGCTCATCTGAGTTGACGATCATCGGGAAATAAATGTGACCGATTTCATGGATAACGACACCGATTAAAAAGCGTTTTTCTGCTTGAGAGTATGTGCGTGTCCCATCGTCTTGCAGATCGGTACGTGGGCCATTAAAGGTGATCATTGGGTATTCCATACCCCCAACCGGGCCATTGACTGACTGTGCTACAGGATATGGATAATCAAACGAGAAGCGTGAATAGACATCCATTGTGTGGATGATTGATTCAGTAGAGTATTTTTTCCATAAATCTCCGCCTTCTTTGGGATAAAATGACATTGCCATGACGACCGGCATCACGTCACCACCTTGCTGATAACCACGTGCGTCCCACATGAACTTACGAGATGAAGCCCAGGCAAAATCACGCACGTTTTCCGCACGGAAGCGCCAGGTTTTAGTTTCCGTTGTGCCTGCTTTCTCGTTCTCGAGAGCTTCTTCTTCGGTAACAACAAAAACAATGCGATCAGCTGTTTTGGCTTTTTCTAAACGTCGTTGTTGTTCATCGGTTAATACATCACGTGGGTTTTGTAGCACACCAGTTGATGAAACAATATGATCTGCTGGCACAGTGAGCGAGACATCATAGTCGCCAAACTCTAGGGTAAATTCACCTCGTCCGATAAATTCTTTATTGGTCCAAGCTTCATAGTCGGTATAAGCAGCAAGACGAGGAAACCATTGGGCAAGTAAGAAAATATCATTACCACCCTCGCGAGCATCATCTGGGAAATGCTCATAACCAGAACGCGCAGATACCGCATCTTCTTCAACAATGTTAAAGGCAAAATCTAGCGTAAAACGTGTACGCTCGCCTGATTTTAACGGCTGCATTAAATCAACACGCATTAAAGTACCGACAATGGTGTAGTTCAGTTTGTTACCTAAACCATCAACGACGCGAGAAATGTCATAGCCTAGTTCCGTGTCTTCAACAAACTGTTGACGACGCAGCGCCGCTAATGAAATTTGCGCTGGAGAATCACCACTAGCGGCTTTTGATGCTGGACCACGGTTACCAATACCACCAAATGTCGTGGTGAGCGCTGACATAGAGTCGTCTTTAAATTTATTCTGGTCTAGCTGGACCCATAAATACTTCAATGTATCAGGAGAATTATTGTAATAAGTAATATCCTGGGTCGCTTCGATACGACGCTGGTCTTCAATCAGACGCGCAGCAATTGTGTAATCCACTTGTTGCTGCCAATATTGATGGCCTGGTTCACCTGCTGCATTCCGATAGACGTTAGGGGTTGGCAAAACTTCGTCAAGTTGACGGAATTTATCTTCAAAATCGCCTTTAGTTTGTTTGATGGCATCTGCATGTAACACAGAAAAAGGGAGCAGTGTGAGAACACTGAGAGCGAGTAGCAGTTTACGCATTTGCTGTTCCTGTCATATTGGTTTTATATTTTTTAGGAGCGCGATTATACGTGATAATCTAATAAATGAAAAATAAGCCGGTGGTCTAGGTTCTTTCTGTGTCGAAATGGCGTATTCTAGTCTTACACATTCATTATTAATCAACATCATGCAAGCATTTTCATGGCAACGCGCCGTAATCAAAGTAGGTAGTTCGTTAATTGCACCCGGTGGTGGCAATACGGGTTGTTCAGCTCAGTATTTATTAGCCATTGCTAAATTTATTACCGGCGCATTGGCGCAAGGAAAAGAAATTATCATTGTGTCATCTGGCAGTGTCGCGGCAGGGCGTAGCAGTATGCCATTGAATCACCCGCCTTCGATAGCTGAAAAACAGGCGATGGCGGCGATAGGGCAAACTAAGATGATGCAAAATTGGGCACGCTTTTTTGACCAACCGTGTGCACAAGTGTTACTGACGATGGATGATCTGCATGATCGTGAACGTTATATTAATATCCAAAATACTTTTCGTGAGTTATTACGTCATCATGCTATTCCTATCGTAAATGAAAATGATACGGTCGCCATTAATGAGTTAAAAGTCGGCGATAATGATAATTTAGCTGCATATACCGCACTGGTTGCTCAAGCAGATACGTGTATTATTTGTTCTGATATTGATGGGCTCTATGATGCCGATCCACGAGTAAATTCTGATGCGATACTGATTCCGCTTGTGACTCAGATTACACCTGAAATTGAAGCGATGGCCGGTGGAGCTGGATCTGCAGTAGGCACCGGTGGTATGGAAACTAAAATTCAAGCGGCACAGCGTTGTTGTGCGTCTGGCATTCAAACGTTGATCGTTAATGGTACTGATGCAGATGTTTTCTCTCATTTAGGAGAAGGTCGTTGTAAAGGCACGTTATTCGCTGCTCAAGCTAGTCAGCAAACTGCGCGCGCGCAGTGGTTAACCCACACCTTAAACAGTCGTGGTCAAATCCATGTAGATGAAGGTGCCCGTAATGCCTTAGTCAATAAAGGGGCGTCACTACTACCGAGTGGTTTGGTCGAGATCAGCCAAGATTTTCATACCGGAGATGCAGTAGATGTGCTCTATGCCGGTGAGATCATCGGCAAAGGGATAGCCTTATTTTCTAGTAAAGAGTTATATTTGATAAAAGGCCATCATAGTGATGAAATAGAAGCAACATTAGGATATGTTCCTGCGAGTGTTGTCATTCATCGAGATAATTTAATTATCTATTAAAAGGAGTTCCATGAGTTTTTGTATCACCACCGCTGCCCGTGCAGCGAAAGAGGCGGCGATTATCACCGCCACACTTACCGCTGAACAGAAAAATACGATCCTTCGCGATATTGCGACATCCCTACGCACCCGTACTGCAGAGATTATCAATGCTAATCAGCAAGATATCGCTCAAGCACAAGCTGATAATATGGATCAAGCAATGCAAGATCGTTTGCTACTGGATGAGACTCGTATCGAAGCGATTGCTCTAGCAGTCGAGCAAATCGCAGATCAACCAGAAGTCGTTGGCGCCATCAGTGAATTAGCGACCATGCCTAGTGGTATAGAAGTGGGACAAATGCGTATTCCGTTAGGTGTTATCGGCATGATTTATGAGTCACGCCCGAATGTGACGATCGATGCTGCAGCATTATGCTTTAAAGCCGGAAATGCGGTGATTTTACGTGGTGGTAAAGAGGCGCTACATTCCAATATGGCGTTAGCAGCATGTTTGCATACTGTGTTTGACCAACATGGTATTAATCGCGCCGCCGTGACCGTGATCCCAGACCCTGATCGCGGGATCATGAATACTATGCTGACCTTACATGAATCCATCGATTTAATTATTCCGCGAGGCGGGGAAGGCCTGATTCGTTTTGTATCTGCCAACAGTCAAATACCGGTTATTCAGCACTTTAAAGGCGTGTGCCATTGTTATATTGATGAATTTGCAGATGAAGCCAAAGCGCTCGCGATTGTAGAAAATGGTAAGACTCAACGTACGAGTGTATGTAATTCATTAGAAACGGTCTTAGTCCATGCCAGTGTCGCAGCTTCTGTATTACCCAAAATAGCAGTGATGTTCGCTAAACATGACGTGAAAGTGCATGCATGTGCTGAGAGTTTGCCTTATTTTGGTGCGTTAGCCGATGCGAGTTTAGCCACGCAAGCAGATTGGGAAGCGGAATATTTAGCGATGGAAGTAGCGGTGCGAATTGTGCCTGATTTTGCTGCGGGGATTGCTCATATACAACGCTATAATTCAGGTCATACTGAAGTGATTGTGTCGGAAGATAAACAACGCCAACAAGCGTTCCTACAACAGATCAATTCTGCAGTAGTGATGATTAATGCTTCCTCACGTTTCTCGGATGGGGGAGAACTGGGATTAGGTGCCGAGATTGGTATTTCTACCTCGAAACTACATGCATACGGACCGATGGGCGCGCAGTCATTGACGACCCAAAAATTTGTTGTCTTTGGCGATGGTCATATTCGCCAATAAACCGTATTAGATAGTGCATCAATATTAACATTAGGAATTCATATGCAATTTTCACCATTAGGTCGCTCTGGATTATCAGTATCTCGTATTTGTTTAGGCACTATGACATGGGGTTTACAAAATACCCAGGCTGAGGCTGCTGAGCAAATTAATCATGCTCTGGATGCTGGTATAAATTTTATGGATACAGCAGAGATGTATCCGGTACCGCCTAGTGGTAAGACTTACGCGGATACTGAACGTTTTATTGGTCAGTGGATTGCTAATAATCCAGCGCGTCGCAAAGACTGGATCATTGCTACGAAAATCGCAGGACCAGGTTTTCCATATGTACGTAATAATGCGCCGATCACTGGGAATAATGTCGGTATCGCCTTAGAAGGTTCTTTACAAAGATTAAACACGGATTACGTTGATCTATACCAGTTACATTGGCCAAATCGCATGACCCCGCATTTTGGTAAACATGCATTAAACTTCACGCGCCCGACGTCTTTAGATGTGGAAGCTGAGCGCGATAATATGCGCGATATTTTATTAGGACTCAAAAAAGCCTTAGACGAGGGTAAAATTCGCAATTGGGGCTTATCAGATGATACGACGTGGGGGATCCATACCTATATTAATTTGGCCAAAGAGCTCGGGATGCCAGGACCAGTATCGATTCAAAATGAATTTAATTTATTGCATACTAAAGATTGGCCGTTTTTGATTGAGTCATGTGTATGTGAAGATGTCGCATACTTACCGTGGTCCCCATTATCTGGCGGAATGTTATCTGGTAAATACCTCAATGGTCAATTACCTGCTGGTAGTCGTCAAACCTATGAACAGCGCAATGGTTTATTTCGTAAAAACGACACCACCGAAGCGGCTATTCAGGCCTATGTTGATGTGGCTAACCGCTATAACATGACGCCAAGTCAACTTGCTTTGGCGTGGTGTGATCGGGTTGATGGCGTGACATCTACTATTATTGGTGCGACGTCGCTGGAGCAGTTGCAAGAAAATATCGCCGCGTTTGATATGAATTTATCAGATGAGTGTTTAGCCGAAGTGGCTAGTTTACTTCGTCAATACCCTGCGCCGTTTTAATGCCTAATGCAGTTTACTTTGTGGTGTGTGCCTTAATTTGGGGTACCACCTGGTTTGCGATTAATTTTCAAATCGATACCATCAATCCCGCTTACTCAGTCGGGATTCGTTTTTTTATTGCTGCCATCATATTAGGGGGCATTGCGCTGCTGAAGCGCTATCCTTTATTATTTAGCTGGCGCTATCATCGCAGCTTTATTGCTGGAGGGCTGTTTCTGTATGCGCTTGATTACACGTTACTGTATGCTGCCCAGCAGCATATTGTGAGCGCTTTACTTGCATTAATGAGCTCAAGTGTGGTGTATTTCAACGTGATTTTACGCCGGGTTGTACTGGGTAAACCCATGCGTCCAGAGGTGATCATCGGGGCAACGCTCGGATTTATTGGGATTGCTGCGATATTTGCTCCTGAACTCAAAGCGCTGGAACAACAAGGCTATATTCTGATTGGGATCCTATTTGCTTTAGGCTCTTTTACCAGTGCCTCGGTAGGGAATATTTTGTCTGAAAAAGTACTCGAAACCGTGCCCGTAGTCAGTTTTAATTTTTATACGATGTTGTATGGTAGCTTGATTATTGCAGCAGGTTTGATAGTGACGCAAACCCCTGTCATATGGCCCGAACGTCCTTCATTTTACATCGCATTGTTGTATTTAGCTGTATTTGGTTCAGTGGTGGCATTTGGCTGTTATATGAAGTTAGTGCAACAGATTGGGTCGGATAAAGCAGCTTATGTTGTCTTGGTCTATCCACTGGTAGCATTATTAGTCTCAACCCTTTTTGAAGATTATCAATGGTCTGTACTTTCTGCGTTCGGAGTTTTGCTGGTCCTAGTTGGGAACGCCTGTGCGATGGGTAAAGTGCCATTACATCGATGGTTTCCGCAGTTCACATTTAACCAATAGGTCACATTTACATGCCTGAGATCCAAAAGTTACTCGAGAATAATTTGCGCTGGGCAGATGAGACCATGGTCCGCGATCCCCAGTTTTTTGATACGTTATCTAAACAACAAACTCCGATGTATTTGTGGATTGGTTGTTCAGATTCGCGTGTACCAGCTAATCAAATTGTCGATTTATTACCAGGTGATATTTTCGTTCATCGTAATGTGGCCAATTTAGTGGTTCATACTGATTTTAACTGTTTGTCAGTACTGCAATATGCAGTGGATGTGTTAAAAGTAAAGCATATCATTGTGTGTGGTCATTATGGTTGTGGTGGCGTGGATGCTGCCTTGACCGATGAATCCTTTGGATTAATAGATAATTGGTTGGCGCATATTAAAGATATTGCCGCTTTACATGGGACTGAACTTTCTGCATTAAGCGGTGAAGCCAAAGCTGCACGATTGTGTGAATTAAACGTCAAAGCCCAAGCACAAAATGTTGCGCGAACGTCCATTGTGAAGGAAGCCCATCTTCGCGGGCAACCGCTTAAAATTCACAGTTGGATTTACAGTTTACGCAATGGCAAAATCAAAAACCTAGCGTAATATCCTCTTTTTGCGTATCCTGCACCGCTATTTTGTACCAAAAGGTTCACGCATCATGACTACCCCGACGAACGACTACACAACCCATGCCAAGGCGACATTATCCCTGCCGGAGTTTGTGGCGTTAATGGCTATGCTAAGCTCATTAGTGGCGTTATGTATCGATGCGATATTACCAGCATTGAATCAAATCGGTACCGCACTCAATAGCTCGGGTTCCCAACAAAATCATCTGATGATCTCGCTGTTTTTTGTGGGCATGGGCTTTGGACAGCTATTTTTTGGGCCCTATGCTGATACAAAAGGTCGGCGTGCGAGCATTTTGTTGGGGTTGGCCATTTTCGCGGTAGGGACAGGCATTTGTATGGTAGCCACCTCAATGGAAATGATGCTTTTGGGACGTTTTGTGCAAGCGTTTGGCGTATCTGGTCCACGTATTTCCTGTATGGCGATTATCCGTGATATCTACGTGGGTAATCAAATGGCCAAAGTGATGTCATTTATTATGATGGTCTTTATCATGGTACCCATGATCGCACCGATTATGGGCCAGTTAATAATGCAGGCATTTAACTGGTGGTATATCTTGGTTGCATTCTTAGTGATTGGCGCCTTAACAGGCATATGGTTTATGTTGAGACAACCAGAGACCTTGACCAAAGCCAATCGTCAGCCATTTTCAATGACCCAAGCAAAAATATCCGCTAAATTCATCCTCACCCACCGTCAGGTGATGGCCTATATTGGCGTAATGGGCTGTGTGTTTGGGGCTTTCCTTGCTTATATCAGTGCTTCCCAAACCATTTACCAAGAGATGTATGATATGGGCGATTGGTTTCCCTATATTTTTGCAACGTTAGCATTTTCGATAGGGATTGCATCTTTCATCAACTCACAGTTAGTAGAGCGCTTTGGCATGTTCAAATTATGTCATATCGCATTGTACGGACACATTGTCGTATCGTTATTAATTTTAATAATGGCATTATATTATGATGGTATGCCTCCGATAATGTTATTAATCGGCACTTTATTTGTCGATTTCTTCTTTGTTGGGATCATTTTCGGCAATATGAATTCATTGGCTATGGAGCCTTTAGGACAAGTCGCAGGAATCGGCGCCGCTTTAATCGGTGCTATTAGTAGTGCGATATCCGTTCCTATTGCTATTTTTGTAGACAGTTTTCTAACAACCAATATCTTGCCTATTATTATCGGTTTTTTCATTTTTGGCATGGTGAGTTTGATGTTATTTAAAGTGGGTTCTCCTTCGGAATGAATCGCTCGGAATGAGTCCCTCGGAATGAGTCTTAGCTATAAAACAATGTTCACTAGAGCCTTTAAAACGAAAAAACCCGGCCAAATTGGCCGGGCAAAAGGGCTTTATAGTAAAGCACCTAACGACAGAAGGGTGTTAATCAGTACTGAATACTGATTAACGAATCTGTTGACTTAGTTCGATTCAATAATCGCTTTCATGTCTGTCATGTAGCCACGAAGCTCTTCACCAATCCACTCAACACCGTGTTCGCGGATAGCTTTATTCACTTCCACTAAACGCATGTTATCCACTGCATTTGAAGTATCAGTCAAACCACCACCAATGTATTCACTGGTCATTTTCGGCATGATGTGCTGTGCAATTAATGGTGCTGCTGCATTAGCGAATAAATAGTTACCGTATTCAGCAGTATCAGAGATAACAACGTTCATTTCATATAAACGCTTACGTGCAATCGTATTTGAGATTAATGGGGTTTCGTGTAGCGACTCATAGTACGCTGACTCAGGTAAGATACCTGCTTCAACCATCACATCAAACGCTAATTCAACACCGGCTTTAATGGCAGCGACTAATAAAATACCTTTATCGAAAAACTCTTGGTCATCAATAGTACCTTCGTAAGCAGGTGCATTTTCAAAACCAGTTTGACGCGTCTCTTCACGCCACTTTAATAAGTTCGCATCGCCATTGCTCCAATCGATCATCATCGTTTTAGAGAATTCACCGCCGATGATGTCATCTTGGTGTTTTTCAAATAGCGGACGTAATAACTCAGTTAACTCTACTGATAAATCATATGCTTTAATTTTCGCTGGGTTAGAAAGACGATCCATCATGTTGGTTACGCCACCAATCTTAAGCGCTTCGGTAATCGCTTCAAGACCGTATTGGATTAACGCACCTGCATATGCTGCATCAACGCCGTCAGCAACCATTTTGTCGTAGGCTAAAATAGCGATGGTTTGTTGCATACCACATAAAATAGTTTGCTCACCCATAAGGTCAGATTTAACTTCCGCTACGAATGAAGATTCAAGTACACCTGCACGGTCTCCACCAGTCGCCGATGCTAATGCTTTAGCTATATCCCAACCTTGACCAAGATGATCATTTCTGGGGAACGGCGATA
>NZ_DS989815.1:0-53873 GCF_000155775.1 Glaciecola sp. HTCC2999 | reverse complement strand
TCAACTACTGATGCGTGTTGCTTATCAGGAGTGAGGTTATATACGATGTCAGCTGTTGGGATAAGCTCTTGGTAAGTACCCACAGTAAACCCATTTTCTGATGCGCGCTGGAACGACTCACGTTTTTCGTCGATAGCAGCTTGGCGTAATGCATAAGATACATCTAAACCAGAATCACGCATGTTAAGACCTTGGTTAAGGCCCTGTGCACCACAACCTACGATGACGATTTTCTTGCCTTTCAAGAAATCACAACCTGTTGCAAATTCTTCTCTATCCATAAAACGGCATTGACCTAGTTGGTCAAGCTGAACGCGTAAAGGTAATGTATTAAAATAGTTAGCCATGGTGATTTCTCGTGTTGTTCAAACTAAAATGGGTTCGCTCAGGGTGGAATAATGCACCCATCAAATAATCAGTGACGATTGGTGTGGAATATAAACTAAGATTTATGTGTTGAAAAATGATATATTTGCAAAACTGTGTTGCATTAATTGCAAGATGTTGTTTATATTGATTTTTAGGTGTGTTAATGGATATTAAATCTCTCGCGATGTTCAATCATTTGGCCCAATCACTGCATTTTGGGCAGACCGCGAAAGCGATGTTTGTTACTCCTTCAACACTCAGTCGTGCGATCCAACGGCTAGAACAAGACGCAGGTGCCACACTATTTCAGCGTAATAATCGTAAGGTCTCACTGACGCCAGAAGGACGACTGTTTTTATCGTTTAGTATTGAGACAGTGCAGCAATGGCAATCACTGCAATCACAGTTAGCGCAACAAACACAGTATTTAACGGGTGAGATGAGCGTATACTGCTCGGTCACGGCGGCACATTCACACTTACCTGGTATGCTGAATCAGTTTCGTGCTCAGCACCCTCAGGTCGATATTAAACTGGTGACCGGCGATCCTGCATTATCCATTCAAAAAGTGCTTGATGGACAGGCTGATGTCGCGATATCGATAAAAACACCGCAAATGCATCCTGATATTCGTTTTAAAGCCATTGATGATGTGCCGTTAGTATTAGTCGTGCCTAAGTCGCTAGGGATCAGGCACTTACGTCAAATAAAATGGGATCAGCATCAAATAATCATGCCAGAATCTGGGCCCTCAAAACGCATTGTGCATCATTGGTTTGCTGAGCATAATATTCGACCAAAAGTCTATGCTTCCGTCGGGGGAAATGAAGCGATCGTGAGTATGGTGGCTCTAGGTTTTGGTATCGGAATTGTACCATCGATTGTGCTTGATAATTCCGCACAATCAAACCAAGTGATTGCGATAAACATTGACGATATTGAGTCATATCAGATTGGGTTATGTTGTCATACCCGAAAGCAAGACGAGCCGATGATTAAAGCCATGTTTGAGTTGTAAGTGAGACCGCGTCGGTTCTATCAACAACTGCAGATGTCATTTACACAATTTTTTCATATTGAGTATAGTGGTGCACAAAGCGATCAAATGCGCGTAATTTTAAGGCATCACGAAGATGCTCAAAATCGATGTTCTCTGCAGAATGACAATCGGCGATTGTTCGCGCGACTTTTAAAACGCGCTGGTAGACCCTCGCTGATAACTCCAATTCTTCGATAGCGCGATTAAAAAACTCAGAAGATAATTCGTCTAACTGACAAAACTCTTTGATTTGAGAGGCGTCTAAAGCATCATTCAAACAGCCTTGTCGTGAAATTTGTCGAGCTTGAGTATCAGCGACAGTGGCTTTTAAAGTCGCTGAAGATGTTCGTGATTGAGTGCTTGGAGAGGTTTGGCTAAGTGTACTAAGTTCACTGATGGGCACTTTTTTCACCTCTATTTGAATATCAATGCGGTCTAATAAGGGGCCGGAAACTCTTTGCAAGTATCGAACCGTTTGATCATAGGTACTGCGATTATTATAAATATCACCAGTAGGGCTTGGATTCATTGCTGCAATGAGTTGGAAATGAGCGGGTAGGATGAGGTGATACTGAGCGCGAGCAACGGCAATCGTATTCGCCTCTAAGGGTTGTCTAAGATGGTCTAATGCATGGGCCGAAAACTCCGCCAATTCATCTAAAAATAACACCCCATGATTTGCTAGGGTCATTTCTCCTGGGCAAAACTTCACACCGCCGCCAGTTAACGCAGGGATTGATGAACTATGGTGTGGTTGACGAAATGGTCGTCTGCCCCAGAGCGATGCAACATCTAATCCAGCCACTGAGTGAATGGCTGCATTTTCAATAGCTTGAGTTTGTGTGAGCGGTGGCATGATCGAAGCAATACGTTCTGCGAGCATTGTTTTACCAGAGCCTGGCGCACCGTAGAGGAGTAAATTATGACCGCCAGCTGCAGCGTATAAGCAGGCATTGATTGCGTGAGGTTGACCTAACACATCCCTAAAATCGGCTTCAGTATTGTCGCTGTGAAAATGCCTGGGAGTAGGCTTAGCAGGATTAGAGATAATCGTTGAACCAGCATGAGCGTGATCATTAAAAAATGTGATGATATTTTGTAAATGTGCCGCATAAAATGATTTAAGATGAGGGATGACACTTAATTCGTCTTGATGCTCGGAGCAGGTTATCAAGGACTTAGTCCGTGGTAATGATAACGCCGCAATAAAGGCACCAGCAACCGGACGTAGCTCTCCTGATAGAGCAAGCTCGCCCATAAATTCATAGTGATGTAATTGATTAATTGGGATTTGTCCACTGGCAGCTAAAACGCCCACGGCAATGGCGAGATCAAATCGTGCGCCCTGTTTAGGTAGGTCGGCCGGTGATAAATTGATGGTAATGCGCTTGGGAGGAAAGGTTAGGCCCGAATTCAGAATAGCGCTGCGGACCCGCTCTTTGGCTTCGGAAATGCTACGATGAGGTAAACCTACGACATTAAAAGCCGGTAGCCCTGCGGATATATGGACTTCAATCGTGATGAGAGGCGCTTTAATTCCAATAGCACTGCGCGCATGGATAACGGATAAGGGCATCGTCGCTCCTATGAATGGATAAATGGTATAGGGTTAAGCATAGCCAAAATGGAAGATGAAGAAGATCAGGATATGCAAATTAGGTATAAAACAGGTCATCAGTTCAGGAAAGTGAATCAACTTATCGTAAGGTGACGAATCGCTTGCAATTCTACTTAAAATAAGGCTTACTATAAAAAGAGCGTTCGCTCAATCAGTGACCACATTTAGAGAATATATTGATAAATAATCAATGTATTCACTTACATACCAAACTAAATAGATATCTTTAGTACTATGAACCTGCCCTACCGTAAAGGTAAGTTAAGGTGTATTATCATGGTAACTAATTCCAGTAATTAAACCGTTTATTCGTTTTGAAAAGAGAGATTAATTATGCCTAAACTTCGTTCGGCAACGACTACTCAAGGTCGTAATATGGCTGGTGCACGTGCATTGTGGCGCGCGACTGGAATGAAAGATAGTGATTTTGGGAAACCGATTATTGCGGTAGCCAACTCATTTACTCAATTCGTACCAGGGCATGTGCATTTAAAAGATATGGGGCAACTAGTTGCGCGTAGTATTGAAGCGGCCGGTGGTGTGGCGAAAGAATTCAACACCATTGCCGTTGATGATGGTATTGCGATGGGTCATTCGGGGATGCTTTATAGCTTGCCGTCGCGTGAAATCATTGCTGATTCGGTCGAATATATGGTGAATGCTCATTGTGCTGATGCGATAGTGTGTATTTCTAACTGTGACAAAATCACGCCTGGGATGTTAATGGCTTCAATGCGCTTGAATGTGCCTGTGATTTTTGTTTCAGGTGGTCCGATGGAAGCAGGTAAAACGAAACTCTCTGACCAAATCATCAAACTTGATTTGGTGGATGCAATGGTGGCTGCGGCAGATGATAAAGTCTCCGATGCCGACTCTGATGAAATCGAACGTTCAGCCTGTCCTACCTGTGGATCCTGCTCAGGTATGTTTACCGCGAACTCAATGAACTGCTTAACCGAGGCGCTAGGCTTATCATTGCCTGGCAATGGTTCTTTACTTGCGACACACGCCGACCGTGAGCAGCTATTTATTCGTGCGGGTCAAGAAATCGTGAAATTATGTCAACGCTATTATGGCGATGATGATGAAAGTGCTCTACCTCGTAATATTGCGAACTTCAACGCCTTTGAAAACGCCATGAGTTTGGATATTGCGATGGGTGGGTCGACGAACACCATTTTACATTTATTAGCAGCCGCTATTGAAGGTGAAGTGCCATTTACCATGGATGATATTGATCGTCTTTCTCGTAAAGTGCCTCATTTATGTAAAGTGGCGCCTGCTACACCGCAATACCATATGGAAGATGTCCATCGTGCCGGTGGTGTATTGGGTATTTTGAACGAGTTAAATAAAGCGGGTCTGTTACATGCGGATAATCCACATGTTTTAGGCACCAGCATTGGCGAAGTGATTGCGTCGATGGATATCACTCGTGATAATCCTGAAGCAGACAAATTCTATCGAGCAGGTCCTGCTGGTATCAGAACTACACAAGCGTTCTCGCAAAGCTGTCGCTGGGACGACAGTGATAATGACCGAGAAAAGGGCTGTATTCGTTCCATTGAACATGCGTATAGCCAAGAGGGTGGCTTAGCAGTCTTAACTGGTAATCTCGCCGAGAAAGGTTGTATTGTTAAAACCGCTGGGGTGGATGAATCTATCCACAAATTCACAGGACCTGCACGTATTTATGAATCTCAAGATGACGCAGTGAAAGCGATTTTAAATGATGAAGTAAAAGCGGGTGATGTCGTCGTGATCCGTTATGAAGGCCCTCGCGGTGGTCCAGGTATGCAAGAGATGCTATATCCAACCTCTTACTTGAAATCTAAAGGGTTAGGAAAAGATTGTGCATTGATCACCGACGGTCGTTTCTCTGGAGGCACTTCGGGTCTATCGATTGGGCATTGTTCACCAGAAGCGGCCAGTGGCGGCGGTATCGCCTTAGTCGAAGAGGGTGATCAGATTGCCATTGATATCCCGAATCGTACTATTGACGTGTTGGTATCAGCGGAAGAGCTTGATGCTCGCCGAGTGAAAATGGAAGCGCGCGAGCGTCCATATAAGCCAGTGAACCGTGAACGTAAAGTGTCACTCGCATTACGTCAATTTGCCATGTTAGCGACCAGTGCCGATAAAGGTGCGGTGCGTGATCCATCAAAATTAGAAGATATCTAAATTATGAGCCATGTAAGCGCCAGTGAATATTTAAAGAAGATCCTACTCGCACCTGTCTATGAGGCGGCTGTTAATTCTGATTTTGATTTAATGAATCGGTTATCGGGAGAATTGGGTAATCAGATTTATTTAAAACGAGAAGATCAGCAGCCGGTTAAATCATTTAAATTACGTGGCGCTTATAATCGTATTTGTCAGTTGTCTCAAGCGCAATTGGAAAAAGGAGTGATTGCTGCATCAGCAGGGAACCATGCTCAAGGGATGGCTTACGCGGCGAAGAAGAAACAAATTCATGCCACGATTGTCATGCCGGAAACCACGCCAGATATAAAAGTTGATGCTGTGCGCCGTTTTGGCGGTGAGTGGGTTACTATCGTCCAACACGGAACCAGTTTTGATACCGCATCGCAATTTGCACAGCAGTTGTGTATCGACAAGGGCTTAACCTATATTCCACCGTTTGACGAGCCTGATGTGATTGCTGGTCAAGGAACCATTGCCCGTGAGATGTTAGAACAACAGCCGGATTTGGATACTTTATTCATTGCGGTTGGCGGGGGTGGTTTAGCTGCTGGTATTGCGGTGTATGTTAAACAGCTCAAGCCGGATGTAAAGATCATCGCGGTTGAATCAGCCGAATCTGCGTGTTTAGCCGCTGCATTAGAAGCTGGTGAGCCAGTGATGTTACCGACGGTGGGCATTTTCGCCGATGGTGTCGCAGTCAAGATCATGGGCCAAGAAACGTTTCGTCTTTGTCAGCAATATGTCGATGAAGTCATGACCGTAAGCAATGACGAAATCTGTGCCGCAATCAAAGACATTTTTGATGACACTCGTGTGATTGCAGAGCCTGCAGGGGCACTATCAGTTGCCGCTATACGCAAGTATTGTCAAGCCAATAACATCAAAGGTCAGCATATCGGTGGCATTTTATGTGGTGCGAATATTAATTTTCACACATTGCGTTATGTGTCTGAGCGCTGCGAGTTAGGAGAAGGAAAAGAAGCCGTATTTGCGGTTAAAATTCCTGAGGTTACAGGTTCATTTAAACGTTTTTGTGAAGTGCTTGGCGGTATTAATATCACCGAATTCAACTATCGCTTTGCTAATGCCGAACAGGCTTATGTGTTTGTCGGTGTTAAATTGAAACGTGGTTTAGAAGAATATGCTGAGCTAACCGCTACTTTGGCTCAAAATGGTTATGAAGCTGTAGATTTGTCAAACGATGAGCTTGCTAAATTACACGTGAGACATATGGTGGGTGGAAAACCGCCAGTAGCGATTAAAGAGCGAGTGTTTGGTTTTGAGTTTCCTGAGTATCCTGGCGCATTAATGCACTTTTTGAATACCTTAGGTGAGCGTTACGATATTACCTTGTTCCATTACCGCAACCACGGTGCAGCTGAAGGATTAGTCTTAGTAGGTTTTGATTTACCTGAAGATGCGTCTTTAGATTTTGAAACACACCTTGATGCTCTTGGTTATATCTACCAAGAACATACCGGCAATGCTGCGTATCAATTTTTCTTAGGCAGTCACTAACTGCCTAAATCTTTTGTAAATGTTGCACGATTTCTGGCCAGACAATTTCGTTGACTAAATCGTGCAGTGCCGTTGAATTATCATTTAAATGCAGCGAACCACTTTCATCCGATTCTAATAGGTCGTTTTCACGTAAACTATTCACGAGCATAGCAAAGACATTTTTATCAGAAAATTCAGGCGAGCTGACACCATATAGGTTAGATAAACGTTCAGCAATTTTGCGCGACTCTCGTTCTAATTCTCCGCGACTGACACCCTTATTACTTCCTAATACGGTCAATACGACCGCATAACGCTGCCAGGTGTCTTGCATTACGCGAGACAACAACCAAGCACTATGGAAATGTGGTGTTGAAGCTGAAGGTGGGACAATTTTTCGACCTGATTGGATAAGTAACCCTTGGGCTTTTAGCTGTGTAATACAAGCTTCTGTATAAGTGAGTGCTTCTTCAAGCGTAAAATAAATAAATAGCTCATTACGCAGCAGCGGATAAATGGTTTTAACCGTTGTCATGATGTGAGATTTTTCACAACCATTTTTAGAAAATACTAAAGCTGTGATAAGGCTAGGCAATGCAAATAAATGAATAATGTTATTACGATAATAAGTCAACGCAACAGCTTTGCCTGCAAATGGTGATACAAGAGATCCATATTTATCTTTTTTAACTTCGAGTCGTTTTAAGGCTAGTACATCGTTGACAAGCTCTGGGGCAGAATATGCTGGAATTGACATCGTGTCTGAAAAAGGTAGCGCCTTAAATAACATTAAATAGTCATTAATCGATTGTTCTATCTCTGTTTGACTCATTGTCATCGTTTTACTGGCAAGTAAGCATAAAGAAACCATTGCCATGCCATTAAGCGCAGCTGATTTATTGATCTCTAACATAATATTATCAGCTAAACTGTTTACCGCTGGGGTCAGCCATTGTGGTTTTTTAGTTAGGTCATCTGCATCTATATTATTGCTCCATTCAGGCGCATGTTGGTCGAGAAATTTATTCAATTGAATAGGTTCACCAAAATTCAAATAACCATGACCATAATTACGTAGTTTTTTAATTGCACCAAGCACTTGTAGTGGCGATTCTTTCTTTTTAGATTTACCTTTAAGCTCTTTAACATAAGAGCTTACTTCCATGACATTTTCATAACCAATATACACCGGCACTATGCTCACAGGTCGATTAATACCTTTAGTCATTGCCTGAACAGTCATTGCTAACATACCGGTTTTAGGAGGCAGTAATCGCCCTGTTCTGGAGCGGCCCCCTTCAGGATAATATTTTACCGAATATCCTTTATTAAATAATAACTCTAAATATTCCCGAAAAACTGCTGTGTAGACTTTGTTCCCGGCGAAACTTCGACGCAAAAAGAAAGCGCCAGCACGTCTAAAAATCGGCCCTGCTGGCCAAAAATTCAAGTTAATCCCTGCGGCAATATGTGGAGTAACTAGACCTTCATGATAAATAACATACGTTAATAACAGGTAGTCCATGTGAGAGCGATGACATGGTACATAGATGATTTCGTGACCGTTACGGGCAAGTTCGCGGACTTTGGCTGCATTTGAAACAGATATACCGTTATAAATTTTATTCCATATCGGAGTGAGGATGCGATTGGCGAAACGAACTAAGCCTTCACGATAATCAGCGGCAATTTCATCAAGGTATTGATGAGCGTCTTGTTTCGCTTTTTCTGGCAAGACATTTTTGGTGCGGACTAAATCGCGCATCGCCAGTTTTACTGAGTTAGAACCGATGACTGCAGAATGTAAGGTTTGTCGTTCTAATAATGTTGGACCAATAAGTCCTTGGCGTTTACGTTGGAAATGGGTCGCGGCTACACGAAGGAGTTTCCGTGCAATTTTATTATCGTCACCATGTTGTTGCGCCATGAACTGAGAAGATACAGATCGAGAGTAGGATACAAAATTATCTCTACCTAAAAATAACACAATAAATAATTTACGTAGCCAACTCGGTGAAGCGACATCGACAATAAGATCAGAAAATCCTGGTTTAGATTTTTCGGGAGCGCGACCCCAAGTGATGTAAACAGGAACTATTTGAATGTCTAAATCTGGTTGCGCTCTATGGGTATGGAAGAGTGCAGTAAATTGCATTTCAATTTTTGTTTTCGGAGGCGTTTTGCTAAATATAGGTGTTGGAGAATACAGATATAAACACGATGGATGTTGCGAGTCTTTAAGTTTAACTGGAGATAATGGACTTGGTAATCCAAGCTTTTTAGTCGAATAGGCTAAGGCAAGTTGATCGGCGATGGAATCAGTATGCAATAAATAAATGATAGGCTTAGTAGGCTCAATACCCAGCTCACCACTGACATCGGCAGGGATCGTATGTGGTTTAACTAAGATCCTGATAGGCCAATATAATAACGAAATTAAGCATTTTTTAAAAAAAGACATGAACTACGATGTACCCTTCAATATTTTTACCAGATTATACATGACAATTTCGGTTAGGGATATTTATCAGGGGTTGTAATTTAGATAATACTGGATATACTAACAGTAACTGTATTAATTAACAGGCTGTTTATGCGTCCACTAACTCCCAGACAACAAGAAGTTCTCGATTTAATCAAAGCAAAAATGCTTGACACGGGGATGCCCCCCACTCGTGCTGAGATTGCACGGCAATTAGGATTTAAATCGCCAAATGCTGCTGAAGAACATCTCAAAGCATTAGCCCGAAAAGGTGTTATCGAAATTCTTGCAGGGACGTCTCGTGGCATTAAATTGAATATTCCATTAGATGACACACCTGAGGAGTTAGGTTTGCCT
Source organism: Glaciecola sp. HTCC2999 (assembly GCF_000155775.1). Taxonomy (GTDB): domain Bacteria; phylum Pseudomonadota; class Gammaproteobacteria; order Enterobacterales; family Alteromonadaceae; genus Opacimonas. The sequence continues at coordinate 44,303 of NZ_DS989815.1, read as the reverse complement.
TTAATTGGTCGGGTGGCTGCCGGAGAACCGATTCTTGCGCAAGAGCATGTTGAATCTCATTATCAAGTCGACCCGAATTTATTTCATCCTCAAGCTGATTTCTTGTTACGAGTGAATGGTATGTCGATGAAAGATATTGGCATTTTAGATGGGGATTTATTGGCTGTGCATCGGACTATCGACGTGCATAACGGGCAGGTTGTCGTGGCACGTGTTGGAGAGGATGTCACGGTTAAGCGTTTAGAGAAAAATGGTCAGCATGTACTATTACATGCAGAGAATGAAGATTTTGATCCTATCAAAGTAGATTTAGCTGAAGAGCCCTTTAATATCGAAGGAATTGCCGTAGGGGTAATTAGAAATGCTGACTGGATGTAATTTTATTTATGATAAAGATTAATATGAGAAGGTAATTCACATATTTATCAATTATAAAAAGAGTGTTGGTTTGTTTGACCAGCACTCTTTTTTTTGCTCAAAAATTCGCGAACTGGTAGCTAATAAAAAAAGTTCAACGTTTATATTGAGTAGAATTAATAGGTGTAAGAATTTTTGTACTGGTGTTTTCTATGAATCCTTCTAGCTAATTGAAAATAAACAATAAAAAAGTTGTGTATTTATCATACATTGTTTAACATCATGTTTACATAAGTGGTAGTTATGCTTAACAATTGGTGTAAAACATTAACAAAATTATGATTTGCCAAGGTTTTGCTTTGTTTAATTTTCTTGGAGGTGGTTAGTGAACCTACTCACAAAAATTGGGACATCATTGTTTGCAATGTGCCTTTCATTACCTACATTGGCTCAGTCCGTTGAGTCAGAAGGAAGAAGTGACCTCAACTTACGTCAAGGTGTCACGGATATCAGTAGCCAAGTGTATGATCTGCATATGTTGATGTTTATGGTCTGTATAGGTATTGCTGTTGTTGTATTTGGTGTCATGTTTGTGTCTATGTACCTTCACCGAAAATCTCGAGGTGCTAAACCTGCAAACTTTCATGAAAGTGTCAAAGTTGAGATTGCCTGGACGGTAATACCTTTTATTATTTTGATTTTAATGGCTGTACCTGCGGCGAATACACTTATTGCAATGGAAGATACATCGGATGCCGATTTGACAGTTCTTGTTACAGGCTCCCAGTGGAAATGGCATTATAAGTACATGGACTCAGATATTGAGTATTTTTCAAATTTAGCGACTCAGCGCGAACAGATATCCAATAAATTTTCTAAAGGGGAGAATTACTTACTTGAAGTAGATCGCCCATTAGTCATTCCTACTGGACAAAAAGTACGTTTTTTAATTACTTCAGATGATGTGATTCATTCATGGTGGGTACCTGATTTTGCGGTGAAGAAAGACGCTAATCCAGGATTTATCAACGAAGCATGGACTAATGTAAATGAACCAGGCGTATACCGTGGTCAATGTGCCGAGCTATGTGGTAAAGACCATGGGTTCATGCCAATTGTAGTTATTGCTAAAGATCCAGCAGATTATGAAGCTTGGAAAAATGAAAAAATTGCCGCAATCCAAATTGCTAAAGAAGAAGAAGAGCGTTTATTAGCAATGAATATGAGCATGGATGAGTTAATGACGACAGGTAAAAAGGTATATTTGGCAAAATGTGCTGCATGTCACATGCCAAATGGTGAAGGTTTACCGGGTGTATTTCCTGCTATTAAAGGTAGTAGTCTAGCACTCAATGATCGCTCAGGTCATATTGATATCTTACTCAATGGCCGAACAGGCACCGCAATGCAGTCATTTGCAAAACAGCTCACACTATCTGAGATTGCAGCGGTAATCACATATCAACGTAATGCATGGGGCAACAATACTGGTGATATTGTACAAGCGTCTGAAGTGCATACTTATGCTAATGGTAAATAGGGGGCACTGAGAATGAGTACTGCTACCGATACACTTCATCATGACGAACATGATGACCATCACCACCACATTCCAACTGGGATTAAGCGCTGGTTATTTACAACCAACCATAAAGACATAGGCAGTTTATACCTATGGTTTTCTTTCATCATGTTTTTAACAGGTGGAGCGATGGCCATGGTAATCCGAGCGGAATTATTCCAGCCCGGTCTGCAAATTGTTGATCCTAATTTCTTTAACCAAATGACCACTGTTCATGGTTTGATCATGGTATTTGGTGCCGTTATGCCGGCATTCACAGGTCTAGCGAATTGGTTAATTCCGATGATGATTGGTGCGCCTGACATGGCGTTACCGCGAATGAATAATTGGAGCTTTTGGATCTTACCATTTGCGTTCTTGATTTTATTATCATCCTTATTTCTAGAAGGTGGTGGTCCAGCATTTGGTTGGACATTCTATGCTCCTTTATCTACTACTTATAGCAGTGATAGTACGGCATTGTTTGTGTTCTCTGTCCATATTATGGGTATTTCATCTATCATGGGTGCGATTAATGTGGTCGTGACCATTTGGAATATGCGCGCGCCAGGTATGACATGGATGAAAATGCCAATGTTTGTTTGGACATGGTTAATTACTGCATTTTTATTGATTGCAGTCATGCCGGTACTTGCTGGTGTGGTGACTATGGTTTTAACGGATAAATATTTTGGCACTAGCTTTTTCAATGCTGCAGGTGGCGGCGATCCGGTGATGTTCCAACACATATTCTGGTTCTTTGGTCATCCTGAAGTGTATATTATGATTTTACCTGCGTTTGGTATTATCTCGCACATTATCCCTACATTTGCTCGTAAGAAGTTGTTTGGGTATGCCTCTATGGTTTATGCAACTGCATCAATCGCATTGTTATCCTTTATTGTATGGGCTCACCATATGTTTACCACCGGGATGCCAGTAGCTGCTGAAATGTTCTTCATGTTTGCTACTATGCTGATATCAGTTCCAACCGGGGTAAAAGTCTTTAACTGGGTCGCTACAATGTGGCGTGGTTCTATGACATTTGAAATCCCAATGTTATTTGCCATTGCCTTTGTCGTCTTATTTACGATTGGTGGGTTATCCGGATTAATGCTTGCCATTACGCCGGTAGATTTCCAATACCATGATACATACTTTGTCGTTGCACACTTCCATTATGTGCTAGTAACGGGTGCTGTGTTCTCAATAATGGCAGCAGCTTATTATTGGTTACCTAAGTGGACTGGTGTGATGTACGACAATACATTGGCCAAATGGCATTTTTGGGCATCATTAGTGTCTGTTAACGTGCTGTTCTTCCCTATGCATTTTGTTGGCTTAGCGGGCATGCCTCGCCGTATCCCTGATTATGCATTACAGTTTGCCGACTTTAATAAATGGATAAGTATCGGTGGTTTTGCATTTGGTTTATCACAGCTAATTTTCTTAGCGTTACTCATCAAAGCATGCCGTAAGCAAGGTGAACCAGCAACAGACCAAGTATGGGATGGCGCTGAAGGGTTGGAGTGGGAAATACCTTCACCAGCGCCGTATCATACGTTTGATACACCCCCTGTAATTAAGTAAGTATTACATTTATAGGGAACAGGTAATGAGTGAACAATACAACGAAAGTCCAAATAAGAAACTAGTCATTAAACTAGTCGCGATTGTCTTTGGAATGTTCACTTTTGGTTTTGCCTTGGTCCCTCTGTACGACGTGTTCTGTGATATCACAGGCATTAATGGAAAAACGAATGAAACTGCCATTGTTTATGAAGCAATAGATATAGACAAAGATAGGCTCATCACTGTGGAATTTATAACAAAAACAACCACAGGGATGCCTTGGGCATTTGAAGCAAGAACTGAGCGTATTCAGGTACATCCAGGTGAGCTAAATACGGTTGAGTTTTATGTTCGAAATCCTGCGTTCCGAGATATTGTTGGACAAGCAATTCCATCCGTATCTCCTGGGACAGCGGCGATCTACTTGAATAAAACTGAATGTTTTTGTTTTAATAATCAACCACTTCCTTCTGGCGAGGAGGCAGTGATGCCGATGCAGTTTTACGTTGATCCACAAATTCCCGAAGAATTAACCACATTTACTGTTCAATATACTTTGTATGATGTGACTGCTGCGGCTGAAAAAGTCGCTGCTGCTCAAGCAGAAGTATCTGAGTAAAGGAGTCCTTTAATGGCACAGCAAGAACAATACGAAAAATATTATGTCCCTGAACAAAGCATTTGGCCCATTGTAGGCGCAGTTGCATTATTTTTAATTGCCGTAGGGGCAGGTAACTTCACTATTGAAGTATCTAAAGGTAAAGAAGGGTTCGGTGGATGGATTTTACTTGCTGGGATTGTGATGCTAATCGTCATGGTAACAGGCTGGTTTCGTAATCAAATACACGAATCTATGTCAGGGTTGTATTCAGCTCAACTTGGCCGCTCCTATCGCCAAGGTATGGCATGGTTTATCTTCTCAGAAGTGATGTTTTTTGCGGCCTTCTTTGGTGCATTGTTTTATGCTCGTATGATTGCCATACCATGGTTAGGCGGTTCATCGAATAATGCGATGACAAATGAAGTGTTATGGCCTGGATTTGAGGCTGTATGGCCATTATTGCAAACACCAGGTGGTACTGAATCAACACAAATGGGCTGGTTTGGATTACCACTCATAAACACATTGCTGTTATTAACATCATCAATCACATGCCATTATGCGCATGTTGGTTTAGAGCAGAATAAACGCAAACAGTTATCATGGATGTTAGGTCTTACCATCATCTTAGGTTGCATTTTCTTAGCATTACAGGTTGAAGAATATATCCACGCTTATGATATTGGTTTGACTTTAGATTCTGGTCTATACGGTAATACGTTTTTTATGCTGACTGGTTTTCACGGTATGCATGTTACTTTAGGTACTGTGATATTAATTGTATTGTGGTTTAGAGTGCAAAAAGGACACTTTACGCCTGATAACCATTTTGCTTTTCAAGCAGGAAGCTGGTATTGGCATTTTGTCGACGTAGTTTGGGTAATGTTATTTTTCTTTGTATACATTCTGTAAACAAATAAAAAGCAGCTATATCGTTTGATATGGCTGCTTTTGTCTTTAACTAAATATTAAATTTTAAAAAAATAAAGATACGACTTAATAAGGTCTAGGATTAGCTTCAATTAATCCAGTCGCCACCCCTATAATAATTAGTAATATAATAATAGCTGAGAGTAATACGCGTCGGCCAATAAACTTTGACATGTTTGTTTTCGCATGATCCCCTTGCATCATCACACGCATAGCTTGAAACAAACTGTACAACATAAGTAGTAATAAACCGCCAATAAGAATTTTTATAAGCATGAGTCACCTTAATATGACCAAATGTCAGAGAAATATGGATGCCTAATAATAGCAAGGTTTTAACAATTGTTTCACATTTAATTGTTGCTTTAGTGGTAAGCTTACTTTGTGGTCTTGGTAGTTGGCAGGTATCTAGATATATAGAGAAACAAGAACGTATTACTCAAATCAATATTCGACAAGCCCAAGGTCAGATCTCACATAGTATTTTAGCAACACTTAATTTAGCAGATGTAAGAGATGTCATCATCAACCTAACCCCGCTTGAGCATAGCGATAAATTATTATGGCTTGATAATCAACAATCGAATGGACAAGTTGGATTTAAATTAATTGTGCCGGTAAGAACGGCCGAAGGCTGGTTATTAGTTAATATGGGCTGGGTTAAAGGACGCAAAGATCGTTTGGCATTACCTAATATTCCTTCACTGGAAGAACTTTCCAGGCCATTAGCTGGTGCCATCAGTATTCCTGGGCTGAATCGATTTGTTACTGAGACTGCGCTGAATGACGGCATATTTCCTAAAATTATCCAGCAAATAGAATTTACTGAAATAGCTAAATTGTTAGATAAGCCACTATTACCTTATATGCTGACTGTGACTCAACCTTCTCAAGATTATATAAGAGAATGGACACCAGTAGTGATGGCGCCTGAAAAACATATTGGTTACGCAATGCAATGGTTTGGATTAGCGATTGCAGCGTTAATTATTTATATCGTGGCGCGACGAAAAAAACGCGTTGTAGAAGATGAGTCTAAACTAAAGTAACAACAGAAGAGCGAAACATATGACAGAAAATAAAAATAAAATAGCAATTATCGCACTTGTAGTCGTTTTTGTACTTCCCGTAATACTCGCGAAAGTGGCATTAGAAAATGATTGGTTTAATAAAGGTGCGACCAATCAGGGTGAATTACTTACCCCTCCTGTTGATTTGTCGAAAGGTTTTTCCGAATTGCCACCATTGTGGCGTTTAGTGTATGTGTTGCCAGAGGAGTGTGATGCTAAATGCACTAATGCCATATATGCTTTAGGGCAAATTCATATTGCATTAGGAAAGCACATGGATCGTGTTGAACCACTTATTATAACAACAGAAACCAGCCAGTTATCCGCTTTAGATGTAACGCTAGATACAAGTCAAAAAAGCAATAATACTCCCTTAGATAGGATGAAACAGATTAAAACGTTAAATTTAACCAAAGAAAATGTAAATGAAATGTTTAAAAGTGTATCATCTGATGGTATTTTTATTGTTGATACATTGAATAATGGCATGTTAAAGCATGAGCTGTATTCAAACAAAGAAGAAGCAGTACAAGCAAGTCGAAGTATTCTTTCGGATATAAAAAAACTGCTCAAATTATCTAGAATAGGTTGATGTAAATTAATGAAAAAATTGGCACTAGCAAGTGTTTTACTTGCTTTAATTGTTATTGTATTAGGTGCATATACCCGCTTAACTGATGCAGGTTTAGGTTGTCCGGATTGGCCAGGTTGTTATGGACTAATTGGTGTTCCTATGACAGAACAGACTATTGATGCTGCTAATCAAGCGTTTCCAGAGAGACCGGTTGAGGTAGAAAAAGCCTGGAATGAAATGATCCACCGGTATTTTGCAAGTACGTTAGGATTATTTATTTTAATCATCGCAGGTATCGCGCTGTTCAAACGTAAAATAGGTCAACCGATTAAGTTACCCATCATCTTACTAGCCTTAGTATGTTTTCAAGGCGCCTTAGGCATGTGGACTGTGACTCTTAATTTACTACCTGCAGTGGTGATGGGGCATTTGTTAGGTGGCTTTACAGTGATTTCTTGTGTGTTTTTATTGTATTTAAGGCTGACCCCTTATCAGTTGCCAATGGGCAGCGGACATATGCGTGACTATGCAAAATTTGCTCTCATCGGAACATTATTATTAGTGGGACAAATTGCTTTAGGTGGATGGACGTCTGCAAATTATGCGTCATTAGCTTGTACCGAATTACCTATTTGCCAAGGGGATTGGCAATCACGGCTAGATTTTGCTGGTGCGTTTAGCATTCCAGAGGCTGATAATTACGAGTTTGGTGTGCATTCGTATGATGAGCGCATGACAATGCATATTATCCATCGTATCGGTGCCATTGTGGTAAGTGCATATTTAATTTGGTTAGCATTTGTTTTGTTTAGTAAATCAAACTCAAATCTACTACGTAAATTAGGTGTGACGATTGTCGTTGTGCTGACAGCTCAAGTATTACTTGGTATCAGTAATGTTGTTTACTCTTTACCATTAACCGTCGCAACGCTGCATAATGCAGTGGCAGCTTGTTTATTATTGGTCATGGTAATGACCACATATACCCTTTATCGACGAGTGTAGGAGATTTTTTCATGGCCAATAGTGCATCCATAGCCAAACCCACAGCTAAAACGACTCAACGTGCCGCATGGCGCGATTATTACGAAATGACTAAACCGAATGTGGTGTTACTGCTACTTCTTACTGCACTAGTCGGGATGTGTTTAGCGAGCGAAACTTGGATCCCTGCGCAGACGTTGATCATTGGGTTATTTGGTATTGGGGCGTTGTCATCTGCTGCCGCTGTCGTCAATCATGTTGTTGATCATGAAATCGATAGTAAAATGGCACGAACAGTCAATCGCCCCGTGGCGAAAGGTCGAGTGTCGAGTAAACAAGCATTAATGTTTGCATTGGTCCTCGGGGTACTTGGATTTGCTGCATTAGACTTGTGGATTAACCGTTTAACAGCCGTACTTACACTGGCTGGTTTAGTCGGTTATGCGGGCATATATACATTATTTTTGAAACGCGCTACGCCTCAAAATATTGTTATTGGAGGGTTAGCAGGTGCTATTCCGCCATTACTTGGTTGGACAGCTGTTACCGGTGAAATTCATGCGTATCCATTATTGTTAGTATTAATTATTTTCACGTGGACACCGCCACATTTTTGGGCTTTAGCTATTCACCGTGAAAAAGACTATGCTAAAGCTAAAATCCCTATGTTACCAGTGACGCACGGTGTGGAATATACCAAAACCTTTGTATTGCTATATACCGTCTTACTTTTCCTAGTATGCTTATTACCTTATTTGGCAGGAATGGCAGATTTAATTTACTTAGTTGGTTCGAGTGCCTTAAACACTGGGTTTTTATATTATGCTTATAAATTAAAATTTAATGCCACAGAGCAAACTGCTATGCAGACATTTAAGTTTTCGATTATTCATTTAATGGTCCTATTTGTAGTGTTATTATTAGATCACTACATCCCTATTACTGTATAGGTGATAATTTCAAGGAACTAGACATGAATACGATCATTAAAATTATCATAGGGCTAGCCTTTGTGATTGGTATTGGATTTGGTGTAAGTATTTATGAAACATCGGATAGTCAACCGGTTAGTACATCGTATAATCCTGATGCTCACCCTTCCGGTACTCAATATATGCAGTGGTACCCTAAACCGCGAAAGCTCAGCGACTTCACCTTGACTAACCATAAGCAAATGTCCATGACAAATGCTGATTTATATAATCAATGGACATTGGCATTTGTGGGCTATACCTATTGCCCTGATATCTGTCCCACAACGTTAGCGGCGCTTAACCAAGCATATCCAAGTATTATTGAACAAGCGCAAGATCAGCCCATTAAAGTATGGTTTTTATCCGTTGATCCTAAGCGCGACACAATTGAGAGATTAGCTGAGTATATTGGTTTTTTTAATCCAAATTTTCTCGCCGCGACAGCCGAGCATAAACAGCTCTACCCACTAGTGCGTAGCATGGGAATGATGTATTCCATGTCACAAAGTACGGATGATCCAAATTATTTAGTGGATCATTCTGGCTCGGTTGTGGTGATCAACCCTTTAGGCCAAGTGATAGGACGTTTCAAACCTAATCATACCCCAGGTCAAATTGCGATTAGCGATACACAGCAAATCATTGCAGATATGCCAAAAGTAATTAATTTTGCTGCAGGTAAATGAAGTTTACGTAAAATACCGAATGAATGTGACTACGCAAAATAAAGCGACACATTAATCAATATACAAGCCGTTTTGATTCGCTTTGAAAAACGGCTGTGATAACCAATAATATCGGTCTTTTTCACTTTTACTCCGCGCAGTGCAATTCATACGTGAACGCCCCACAGGAATGTTATCACTTAATTGTATAATTAATACATCATCGTTAATTGTGATTGGTTGAAGTTCACCTTGGTAAAAGCAATTCACATTGCTGAGGTTAAAATCTTTAGCATCTAATGTGAGACGTAATTCATTGGGGGTACTTTCAGATAATTCAGGATCACTGATTTTAGACTCTAATACTGGCATCGCTAAACTGTTAAGTTTTATTTTTAACGTGTCTAATTTAGCGTATCTTCCTGCCGCAGGGTAGCGAGGTAATGCTGAAAAATCACTTTGACTACTTATCCCACCAGAATGCTGGGCGAATCCCACATAATCAAGCTTGTTTAACGCATCGCTCAGCGTACGATTAAACTCGCCATAAGGGTAGGCTAGATATCGTAATGAATATCCTAATCGCCCTTTTAATATGGCTTCTGCTTGTGAAATGTCATTCAGGACTCGAGTCAACCATTGTGCCTCATTCTCTATAGCTTCATACTGATTGTGACTATTATTCGATTTCAGTTTTTGCCGATTTAATAAATGTTGGTGTTCTAATGTATGATTTGCAAAGGTTACCCCTTCTTGACTCATCTGCGTAACTTCTTCCCATGTCAGCTGTTGGCTACTGCGACCAATCAGAGCTGGATTGATAAAAATTGTATAGGGGAAATCATATTTGCGTAGTAAAGGATGGGCATTTATCAGGATATTATCAAAACCATCATCAAAGGTAATCGCAACAGATTTATCTGGTAACTTAGTGCCATTTTGCAGAGCGTTGATTGCATCTGGTAATGCGACGACATTAAAATGCTCATACAAATAGGCAAGATGTTCTGCAAACACATCCGGTGGCGTTGAAGTGATCTTAGGTGTGTTGTTGGATACATGGTGGTACTGAAGAATGACTAAGTTGTCTTTTAGTGGAGTAGTAAGTGTCGTTATTTCACTTGTTTTGGCAAAAGTTAAACTGCTATAGACAAATAAGGCACTCGCCATGGTTAATAAAAAGCATGTCTTAAATGAGTGATACATGTCAATTATCCCGTAAAATTAAATGAGATGTAGTGATAAAAGATTGAGTATGCGCTGATAAGCTATACTATCAGCGCCATGTTGGTTCAACTAAACGAATGTAATGCCAAGGACTTGAATAAACACATTAATAATAAGAGTGCTCTCCTGCAGCGTGTTCCGTTGCATCACGTACGCCGGTCAACTCCCCTGCAAATTGTTCTAGCATTTGTTTTTCGATGCCATCCTTCAATGTGACATCAACCATCGAACAACCGTTACAACCGCCACCAAACTGTAAAATGGCTATGCCATCATCAGTAATACCCGTGAGAGTGACTTGGCCGTTATGATTGGCTAATTGTGGATTAATCTCCGTTTGAATTAAATACTCAACACGATCAATAAGTGGTGCGTCATCTGCGATTTTACGTGCTTTTGCGTTAGGTGCTTTTAACGTTAATTGCGAACCCATTTGGTCCGTCACGAAGTCAATTTCCGCTTCTTCTAAAAACGGCGCTGACTCTTGATCTACGACCGCGTCAAAACCATTGAAAGGCAGACGGATATCTGTCGCTTCAACAGCATCCGGTGTGCAATAGGAGACACCGCACTCTGCAGTTGACGTACCAGGATTCACAACAAATACACGAATATTCGTGTTATCTTCTTGGTTTTTAAGAAGTTTAACAAAATGCGCTTGAGCAGTTTCTGAAATATTGACCATAGGGTGCTTCCTAAATTTCCCATAAATAATAGCTAATGATAGCATTATTACCCGACTAAAACAGTCAAGTATTAATAACTTTTTGCAATACAATACGATTAAATTGCAAATATGTCATTTTTTAATGACAATACTCAATAAATATAATAACAACATTATGTTAACGGATTAAGGATTAAAATGACTAACACTATGAAGATAGTAAATTTGGCATTATTCGCATTGATCAGCGTAACAACCGCCCTACAAAATCGCGCCAACGCTTCGACCCACAATCATCATTCCGGAGAACATCAACGTGTATCAATGTACGTGCCTGGTTTTGCCGCTAATAATCCGGAACAGGTTTTTTTAGCTAGCTCTGATATGGATTATTTACCCAATAATGTCACGTATAATCAGAATATTCCAAAGCCAGAATCAATTTTAGGTTATCCCGTAGGCACTTGGCATGTGCGTCATGATCAGTTATTGGCGTATATGAAGGTGTTAGCAGAAACCTCAGAACGGGTAACATTATCTGTGACGGGGCATACCCATGAACAGCGCGAATTGGTGTTGTTGACAATCACTTCCATCGATAATCAACGAAATATTGAGGCTATTAAAACAGCACATCAGTCTACTATCGCTAAAGGCACAATGCCTGAGGCTGATGCCCCTTTAGTCATCAATATGGGGTATTCAGTTCATGGAAATGAGCCGTCAGGTAGTAATGCCTCGTTGCTAATCGCTTATTATTTAGCAGCTGCACAAGGCCCCGAAGTGGATGCCTTACTAGATAATGCGGTTATTTTGCTAGATCCATCTCTTAACCCCGATGGGCTTGCTCGTTTTGCACAATGGGCGAATATGCATAAAGGTAAACACCCATCTGCACATGCCATGCATCGTGAACATGCTGAACGCTTTCCAAGTGGGCGCACTAATCACTATTGGTTCGATCTAAATCGTGACTGGGTATTACTCACTCATCCAGAATCTCAGGCAAGAATTGCACAATTTCATGCATGGCGTCCGCATATTTTGACTGATTTTCATGAAATGGGCACTAATGCGACTTATTTCTTTCAACCAGGGGTACCATCGCGTAAGAATCCTCTCACGGGTGATGAGAATGTGGCGTTAACGAATGTGTTAGGTGAGTTCCATGCCCAGGCTCTCGACGATAAAGGTCAAATGTATTACACGCAAGAAAACTTTGACGACTTTTATTATGGTAAAGGATCGACCTACCCTGATGCTCATGGAGCGGTAGGTATCTTATTTGAACAAGCTAGTTCTCGTGGTCACCTTCAAACGTCAATAAATGGACCTTTAAGTTTCGCCCAAAGCATTCAGAATCAAGTGACGACCAGCTTTTCGACGTTTGCTGGAGCCTTGGCAAATAAGTCTGCATTTCAGGCGCATCATGCTAACTTTGTTAAAGAAACACAGGCACTACAACAAGCCGATACTATCGGTGGTTATTTAGTGCAGTTAAGTACGGATACGACACGCAACAAAGTTTTTATAGAGACACTTAATGCACATCACATTCGCACTGAGTTATTAACGAATGATATCACAGTGAATGATGTGCTTTATCAAGCAGACAAAGCAATATTAGTAAGTACTAACCAACCACAGTATCGCTTACTTTCTTCATTGTTTTCGACTCGTCAAAATTTCCCGAATAACACTTTTTATGATGTTTCTAATTGGAATATTGCCTTTGCATATAACCTAGATTATACCCCATTAACGAAACGTGAAACTAAGCGGATCAAAACTAAATATGTAAGCACTTACTTACCATTGAGGGAGGTTAATAATGATCTTGGGAATACTAAAGTGGGTTATGCATTTCGTTGGGATGAGTCCACAGCACCTGCATTATTATATCGAGCTTTAGCTCATGGTATTCAAGCACGTATAGCTAGTAAGCCCTTTAGTGCCGTCACGCAGAATAATGAAACACAACACTTTCCAGCAGGAACTATACTCGTTCCAGCAGGTTTGCGTCATGCTGATAATTGGGAAACAAAATTACGACAGCTCGCGGATCACTTGCATATTCAGCTTCACGGATTAGCGTCAGGATTAACTCCGCAGGGGGTTGATGTGGGAAGTCCAAGTATGCAAGTCGCCACTTTACCAAAAGTGATGATACTTGGCGGTTTAGGTGCGTCTCAATATGAAGTAGGCGAAATTTGGCATTATCTCGATACACGTTTAACCATACCAACGACAATTGTTGATCAAGACCGTTTGGGGCGAGTAAATTTAGCTGACTTTACCCATATTATAATTGCATCTGGTCGTTATAGTGACTTGTCAGAACATGAGATATCAGCGTTGAAAACTTGGGTAAGCGCTGGTGGTGTGATAATTGGGGCAAAGCGTGGTGCTAAGTTTCTAGCTGATCACGGATTACTAGAAGCATCGATACTGAGTAATAGTACGCTCGATGATCAATTTAGTGCTCAAGGGTTACATTTTGCCGACCAGGATACACGTTATGCACAAAAACTGGTCGCTGGTGCTGTTTACGAAGCGAGAGTTGATGAGACACACCCTCTTATGTTTGGTGTTACCAATAATGCAGGAACACTTAATGCTAATGCAAGTAACATGAATTTACCGCTGTTCAAAACCAGTAATATGGTAATGAATGCTGTAGATAAGCCATTTATTGAAGTCGCTCAATATTCTAATACACCGCTGCTAGGTGGATACAGTGCTCAGGCATTGCAGGACTTAATTGCTCAAAGTTCTGCGATTGTTGCACATCCCTACGGCCGTGGTCGTGTGATTGGTTTTGCAGACAATGTGAACTTCAGAGGGTATTGGCGCGGGACTGAGAAATTAATGGCTAATGCGATATTTATGGCACCATTAATTAAAATCAGATAAACAGAACTTACTTACCAACAGCTTTATCGTCAGCGGGCTCATAGACGCTTAAACCCATGCACCACACAGTAATACTTATGTGTGGTGCAACTTGGTAAATACTGCGACATAAATCATTTATTGTCGTACCTGTGGTGATCACATCATCGACAATAGCAATGTGAGAAACGTCTTTAAAGGCCTGTATATCCACCCTAAATACTCCTTTTATATTCGCTCGCCGAGCGTCTAAATTTAGCTCACTTTGTGGTTTTGTGTAGTGCTTGCGGATGACTGCATTTTCGAGATAAGGGATTTTTAAACAGCGACTTAACTCATCACATAATAGTTGAGATTGGTTATAACCACGACGCCACATTCTGCGCCAGTGAATAGGGATGGGGATGAGTACATCGGGTAGCGAATCCATATGGACTACTCGATGTAAGATAAACCACTGTGCCATGAGCCTGGCCAAATGCGGCTGTTGATAAAATTTCAATTTTGGGATCAATACAGATAAAGGATATTGATAAATATCCAATACCCATAATCCATCAAATTTGGCATTTACAATGACATCATGTGCAAAGTGCTCAGTGGTGTCATTTAGATTAAACTCAACTAAATCTTGTGTCAGTAATGGTGCGTTAACAAAGCCACAATCGGCAAGACATAGCGGACAAATGACCTGTTCGGTTGATTGCAAACACAGCAGGCAACGATGCCAAATTGCTTTCAATGTAGGCTTCATTTACACTCCTTTGTTGTTTGTAATGACATGAGAAGACCCTAACATGACTTCAGCGCTGCAACAGCGGATCGTGCGATCAGAAATACCGAACCCGTTAACCAATATCCCTTTAGTGATGCTCCATGGTTGGGGACTCAATAGCGGCGTCTTTGATCAAATAGCACCATTGCTAGCACAACACAGTGATGTAATACTGATCGATCTGCCAGGCTTTGGCGATAATGCAAATATGCCATTAACATCCTTGGAAGCAGTTGTTGAACAAATACATAATGCATTACCTGAACGGTGTAACTTATTGGGGTGGTCGTTAGGGGGGCTCATTGCACAGAAGTTAGTGCTTACTTATCCAGAGTGTGTCGAAAATTTAGTGTGTGTCGCATCAACGCCATTTTTTATGGCGCAAGCGCATGAATGGTTCGGTATTGCACCTAAAGTGCTGCAACAATTTGAGACTCAATTAGCCACTAACTATCAAAAAACCGTGCAGCGTTTCTTGGCCATACAGGCAATGGGCTCTGTCTCTGCTAAACAGGATATGCATGTGCTTAAAGACGCTATTGCGCGTTATCCAGAGCCTTGTGAAGCAAGTCTGTTACAAGGGTTAAAATTATTACAAACGGTGGATATACGTAAAGAAATCGATCTGATCCAATGTCCAACATTGCGTATTTATGGGCGCTTAGATGCGTTAGTTCCAAACCAAGCGGTTAATGCAATAGAGGCGTTACAACCTAAAGCAACATCGGTCGTCATGGAGCATGTTTCTCATGCACCTTTTATTTCAGATAAAAACAACTTCGTTCAAATTGTCAGAGACTTTTTACAAAAAAGCTGACCGTTAAAATAGGTCAGCAAAGCGTATGTTTGATACTTATTTTTTATTTTTTGCAAAAGCTGCAGCAAAAGCATCAGCCATGCCACCACCTGCCGGCAAATTGTTGCCTCGCTGCTGATTTTTTCGAGATTTATTCTGAGGCCCGTTATGACCTGAGTTGGATCGAAGATTGCCTTTATTTGAATGTTGGCTAGTATTGCGTTCATTGCGTTGAGCAGGTTTAGCCTTAGTGCTATTCACTTCATCACCCATGCGCATAGTAAAGGCGATGCGTTTGCGTGCTATATCGACTTCCATGACTTTCACTTTGACGACATCACCTGTTTTTACTACTTCACGAGGATCAGAGATAAAGCCATCTGTCATAGCAGATATATGCACTAAACCGTCTTGGTGAACACCGACATCCACAAACGCACCAAAGTTAGCTACGTTCGACACTACACCTTCAAGGATCATGCCTGGGGTTAAATCATTGATACTGTCAACGCCTTCTTTATAGGTGGCGGTTTTAAACTCTGGGCGCGGGTCACGTCCTGGTTTTTCCAGTTCACTAAAGATATCTTTGACGGTAGGCTCACCAAAAGTGTCATCGGTGAATTGATCTGGGGCGAGTTTGCGCAGCAAGTCTGTATTGCCAATCAAATCATTCACAGTAACATTGCTATGTTGCAAAATTTTATCCACGACCGGGTAGGCTTCAGGGTGAACTGCAGAGGCGTCAAGTGGATTATTCCCATTGACGATACGTAAAAATCCAGCAGCTTGTTCATAGGCCTTTGGCCCGAGTCGTGCTACTTTGAGTAAGGCTTTACGTGTGGTAAAAGCACCGTTTTCATTACGATGCGCCACGATATTATTCGCGAGTGTCTTATTTAAACCTGATACATTGGTTAATAACGCCGGTGAAGCTGTGTTCAAATCGACTCCCACCGCATTTACACAATCCTCGATCACACGAGTCAAAGACTGACCAAGCTGGCTTTGGGACACGTCGTGTTGGTATTGACCCACTCCGATGGCTTTGGGTTCAATTTTAACGAGTTCTGCTAATGGATCTTGTAATCGTCTTGCTATTGATACCGCACCACGCAATGATACATCCATACCCGGTAGTTCAAGTGAAGCTAGTTCAGAGGCAGAGTAAACCGATGCACCCGCTTCTGAAATCATGATTTTTTGAATACCTAGTTCAGGATTTGCTTTCATCATTTCTGCAACAAGTTTGTCTGTTTCTCGTGAGCCAGTACCGTTACCAATACTAATCAGATTCACTTTAAACTGTTTAGAAATCATGGCTAATGTGCGCAGTGATTTATCCCACGCATTTTGGGGTGGGTGTGGGAAGATAGTCGTAGTATGTAACACTTTACCGGTTTCATCGACAATGGCGACTTTGACACCAGTACGAATACCAGGATCCAGTCCCATTGTGACTTTTGCTCCAGCCGGAGCTGCCATTAGCAAATCTTGTAAGTTTTTAGCAAACACATTGATCGCTTCTGCTTCTGCTTTCTCGCGTAAGGTATTGAAAAGTTCAGTTTCCATGTGCATCAAAATTTTAAGTTTCCAAGTCGATGCTACTACAGTTTGTAACCATAGATCCGCAGCGCGCCCATTATCACGAATATTCACATGGTTCGCGATGATGTTTTCACATTCACTGCGCTCAGTAGCGTTGAAGTCGGCTTGAGGGTCGAGCGTAATATTTAAGGCTAAGAAGCCTTCATTACGGCCACGGAACATAGCTAAGGCACGGTGTGATGGCACGTTTTTAAATTTTTCTTGATGCGCAAAATAGTCACTGAATTTCGCAGCTTCTTTTTCTTTACCTGATATTAAGGTACTCCCAACATAGCCATGTTGAGTCATATGTTGCCGTATACGTTGCAGCAATTTTGCATCTTCGGCAAAGCGCTCCATCAAAATAAATTTAGCGCCATCAAGCACGGCTTTTTCGTCTGCAAATTTAGCCTCAGCATTGATGTACTTAGTTGCTTCGTTCTGCGGATCGAGTGTCGGGTCGCTATATAGAGCATTGGCCAAAGGCTCAATACCGGCTTCAATTGCGATTTGACCTTTAGTGCGGCGACGCGGCTTATACGGTAGGTATAAGTCTTCAAGTAACGTTTTACTTTCTGCATCATTGATGGCTTGAGTAAGCTCATCGGTAATTTTACCTTGGTCGGTAATTGATTTGAGAATGACTCGTTTTCTGTCATGAAGCTCACGTAAATAACTTAAACGGCTCTCAAGATTACGTAACTGAGTATCGTCTAATCCGTTAGTGATTTCTTTACGGTAACGGGCGATGAAGGGGACGGTAGCGCCTTCATCTAACAATGCAACAGCCGCTTTGACTTGAGCTGGTTGGACGGCTAATTCAGTTGCAAGTGTTTGTATGATCATATTGGGGAACGTCCATGATTAAAAGTGGGGCGATTATACGTGAAGCCTGTTGGGGTGAACAACCATTAACCTTGAAAATTTATTGTGTGATACTATCAGGTAAATAAACGAAATCTCGAATCTAAAATGACCTCAAAAGCCAATCTTATTACGCCTAATGGCTATCGCCTACTTAAAGAGGAAGAAGATTATTTATGGCGTGTCGAGCGCCATGAAATCACTAAAAAAGTCACATGGGCAGCAGGTCTTGGCGATCGCTCTGATAACGCGGATTACCAAACAAATAAAAGACGATTACGTCAAATCCATAGTCGTGTGCGTTTTTTACGTAAACGAATGGAAGCATTGACGGTGGTCTCCCCATCTCCAGAACAAGTGGGTAAAGTGTATTTTGGCGCATGGGTGACTCTGGAAACAGAAGAGGGTGAGGTCAAAAAAGTGCAAATCGTTGGTTCAGATGAGATTTATAAACATACCTCGCCATGTTCAATTGATTCGCCTCTAGCGCGAGCCATGGTGGGTAAAACAATAGATGATGAAGCGGTTGTCAACATGCCCGATGGTCCCATTTACTATACGATTTTGGCCATTGAGTATGACCAATAATGCCCCCTCAGCATGCTTTTAAAATGTTCAAATCATAAAATAACAGGATTACAGGTAATACCCCATGGATAATAGTATGCACATTCGTCCCATCGAGCCCAAAGATCATGATGCTATTCTTGCGTTAAACGAAGCTTCAGTAGCGGTATTGAGCCCGCTGAATAACGATCAAATGGTCAAACTCATTGCACAATCGTGTTTACATGCCGTGGTTGAGATAGAGGGCGTTGTAGCCGCTTTTTTGTTAGTTGTTGGCCCCAAAACAGCGTATCGTAGTATCAATTACCAATGGTTTGATGAGCAGTATGATGATTTTTACTATATTGATAGAGTTGTGGTGCATGCTCATTATCGTGCGCAAAAGATCGGTCAAACGTTGTATCAATACCTTATTGACCAAGCCTACCACAACCATGTAGGTCTGCTGTGCGCTGAAATCGACATTGCTCCACCTAATGAACCATCTTTACACTTTCATCGAAAGTGGGGTTTCAAAGAGGTGTCAACATTAACCCATAGCGCCGAGAAAAGTGCCGAGAAAATTGTATCGTTACAAGTGTGTGTCATTAATTAAGATTGCGTGAATACACCGACATACAGAGATAATATTCGCTTAGTATATCAAAATGCTAAAATTATCTTAAAATGAGCGAGCATCATGTTTAAAGGTGCATAAAAAAACCCGCCTTCAGGCGGGTTTCATATCAATATCCAGAGTCAGTTAATTACTCTTCGTCGTTGAGAATTTCAAGTAATTCTACTTCAAAAATAAGCGTTGAGTTAGGTGTAATAGAACCCGTTGCACGCTCACCATAAGCAAGCTCCGAAGGGATAACAAATTTAAATTTACTACCTTCACTCATTAACTGAACACCTTCAGTCCAACCTGGGATAACACGATTTAGTGGGAATTCAGCCGGTTCGCCTCGTGAGTAAGAAGAATCAAACTCGGTCCCATCAATTAACGTGCCTTTATAGTGTACTTTAACAATGTCGGTTGCCGCAGGTTTAGCGCCTGTTCCTTCGACCATTACTTCATACTGTAAACCTGACTCGGTCACCGTAACGCCTTCTTTTTCAGCATTTTGAGCTAAGTAAGTAGCACCGGCTGCAACATTTGCTTCTGCATCTTGCTTAGCCATCGCTTCTTGTTTGGCGCGGACTTCTTGGTCAGAATTACGAATGATTGTTTGCATTTCTTCCATGCTGAGTGCTGGCTTACCATTTAATGCGTCATTGAAACCTTGACGAACTACTTCCATGTCGAGTGACATGTCTAGGCCTTCCAGTTGCTCTTGGCGACTTAAGGCAAAAGAACCCATGCTCGCACCGATGGAGTATGATTGACGCGCGATAGGGGTTTCTAACTCAGCTGCAGTAGTGGCTGTAGCAGTTGATTGTGTTTCTTCACTTTTCTCGCCACAGGCTGTAAGCCCTAAGACAGATAATACTGCAATTGCAGCTAAAGACTTTTTCATTATTGTAATTCTCCTTGATGATAGTATGTGTTGAAAACACTGACTAATTTATTTTATTGTATTCAATCTACTTTATATTGTGCCATTTTCCAACAGTTCAAATGTATTTTGTGATTATTTATTAAATACTAACATTGTCGTTAAGAAATGATTAATGTGTTGATATCAGATGTGATGTGACTATACGCATGGGCATGGTAGACTAACGACTCTTTTTTATAAGTAATGAGCATAACGCAATGGCATCTTTAACGGACACTGCTGAATTAGTCGAAGACTTGCAAGCACGTATTGAAAACTTAGAAACAAAAATCGCTTTCCAAGACGATACGATTGAATCGTTAAATGATTCAATCGCGCAACAGCAACAGCAAATTGCGCAAATGACTTTTAAGATGAATCATATGGTAGAGCGTTTAAAATCAATGCAGCCATCTAATGTCGCATCACAAGAAGAAGAAACGCCTCCTCCACATTACTAATTATGATCTTTTACGTTTCGTTTTAATGGTTCAGCGCGGATTGAAGGACTTTGGCATGTTCAGCTAAATCATATCCTAAATTAGTTAAATACCCTCCATCTGGCTGCGTAACAATGCCTTTGTCAAATAATCGTTTGCCTGCATCAATGATGGCAGGGTCTGCGTCTTGATGGATCTTAAGGCCTTGCATGAGACTGTTGCTTGGAAATTTTAGTATTAGGTTAAGTTCAGCGGTAAGTTCATTATTAAATGGCATACAGGTCGATCCTTTTTTGGGTCTTGGTTAAGTGGGGCATGTAAAAAAATTGTAAAGAAGAATATTTAGATTAGCGCTATTTGTTTTAAAATACAAAGCATTAATCAGATTTTTTCACATATAAAAAGACCGCTAAAAAGCGGTCCTTATGTAATGATTAAACATTTTATAGTTGATATTTATGGTTTAAATACACCAATCACATCCGCACTACTTGCGACCTGTTCTGACACATCAGTACTTGATTGCACATCTTTGTAATCACATTTAACACACTGTAATTTTTCAACATTGTTTTCAAAATACAGCATAATCGAATCGATCGAACGACATTGTGGACAAGTCGCTCCAGCGATAAAACGTTTACGTTGTTTGTTACTCATGGTTATTACTCTTTATTTAATGCTGCTAATCGGGCAGTGATATAGGGTGCTATTATACGTAAAATTGGCACTACTGATAGCTTCATACGCAGGTTTGCGTCCTTTGGGTTATCCATGAGTGAAATTCTCATGGTCATACGTTGATGGATTAGTGGTATAATACGCCGCGTAAAAGTCACAGGTAATTATCCAGTTATGATCAAGCTTTCCAATATTTCCTTTATGCGTGGGACTAAAACACTACTAGAACCGAGTAGTGTGGATATATTTCCAGGTCAAAAGTGCGCAATCATTGGTGCTAATGGCTGTGGTAAATCGAGTCTTTTTGCGTTATTACAGCATCAACTGAGCCTTGAAACGGGCACTTATCATATTCCCAAAGAATGGAAAATGGTTGCGGTTGCTCAACATACTCCTAATTCACATGATCCGGCTATCGATTATGTGATCAGTGGTGATAAACATTTACGCGCATTGCAACAGCAGCTGCAGGACGCTGAGCAAGCAGAGCAAGGTGAGTTAATCGGTCAGCTTCATGCGCAATTACAAGACGCCGGTGCTTATGATGTCAACGCGCGTGCCGCGACCATCTTGGCAGGTTTGGGATTTAGTAACGAGGCGTTACAGCGTCCGGTGAGCGATTTTTCTGGTGGCTGGCGGATGCGTTTAAATTTGGCTCAAGCCTTATTATGTCCCTCAGATGTATTGTTACTGGATGAGCCTACTAACCATTTGGATTTAGATGCGGTGATTTGGTTAGAAAAATGGCTACAAAAATACCCTGGTACACTTTTACTGATTTCCCATGATAAATCCTTCATTGATGCGATAGCGCAGCATGTTTTATCCTTTGAGTCATCGCAACTTATTGCTTACAAAGGTAATTATAATAGTTATCAACGTCAGCGCGCGGAACGTTTACGCTTACAGCAACTAGAATATGATAAGCAACAAGCAAAAACGGCTCACTTACAATCTTTTATCGATCGCTTTAAGGCGAAAGCCAGTAAAGCTAAACAGGCACAAAGCCGGATTAAGCAGCTAGAAAAGATGCAAGAATTAGCCCCTGTGCATGCACAAAGTGCGTTTAGCTTTGCTTTTTTGCCGCCGGCTAAGTTACCTAATCCGCTGGTATCGATGGAAAAGGTCAAGGTCGGCTATGGTGAAACGGTTATTTTACATGAAGTAAAGTTGAATCTTGTTCCTGGCAGTCGTATCGGACTATTGGGTCGTAATGGTGCGGGTAAGTCGACGTTAATCAAGTTATTAGCCCAAGCGCATGCCCCGATGAGCGGCGAATACACGACCTCACAAGGTTTAGACATTGGTTATTTTGCGCAGCATCAAGTGGATACGTTGGATATGGAAGGCACTCCATTACTCCATTTGCAGCGGTTGGATAAAATGGCTACCGAACAAGCCTTACGTGATTATCTGGGAGGGTTTGGTTTCCAAGGTGATGAAGCGACGTCTGTGGTCAAACCCATGTCTGGTGGCGAAAAAGCCCGGCTCGTATTAGCACTAATCGTCTATCAAAAGCCGAACTTACTGCTCCTAGATGAGCCGACCAATCATCTCGATTTAGAAATGCGTGATGCGTTAAATTTTGCGTTACAGGGGTTTACAGGGGCGATGGTGTTAGTGTCGCACGATAGGACGTTGTTAGGATCGGTGTGTGAGGATTTTTATTTAGTTGATGACGGCCAAGTCGCGATGTTTAGTGGTGATTTGGACGACTATACCAAATGGGTGTTAAACGAAACGAAAAAAGAACGCCAAACACAACAAGCCCAAGCCGCGGCAGAAAAAGAATCACAGGCTCACAATATCGGCGTATCTACATCGGTGGATCGCAAAACACAAAAGCGTTTAGAGGCGGAATTTCGTCAAGCCACTGCTGCGTTACGTAAACAAATTACTCAAAGCGAAAAAACCATGGAAAGCACCCAGTCTCGTCTTGTAGAAGTCGAGGCGGCGTTGGGTGATAGCACTTTATATGATGTTGAAAACAAAGCTCAGTTAACTGAATACTTAGCCGAGCAAGCTACGCTCACACAGCGTCACGATGCAGCAGAAGAACAATGGTGTGAAGCCCAAGAAGCGCTCGAGTTGGCACAAGCAGAGTTTGATCAACAAATGGCAGCCTCATGACACATCCCAAAGTACTCAAGGCATCTTTAATAGAGGATTTATGGACGCTTTCAGGGCGTATTTATGCATTTGAAGGCATGCAGACATTACTTCTTGATTGGCAGGATCTTTATCAAGGGCATGTCAATGGGGTGTTGTTTGCAATGTGGAGTGATATTCGCGGTATTAAGTTACCTAGCAATGCGTGGCCTCATATTCACAAATGTTTAGACACCAGTCATGCTAACGATGTGGCCCCGATGCGAGCGTTGCGAAAAGCGACATTAAAGTCTGATAACGAAGCCTATCAACACGCTTTGCATGCAGAGCTTGAAGCGGAGAAACGCCAGCAGTCCTTACTCATTGAAACCCTGTTTACATGGTATGATAGTGATGTGTTAATTTTGGATAAATTGAATCTGTCGGATGAGATAAGTAAAGTTTCGAAGGGGCAGTTTCAAGCCTATATGACACATCATATTGACACATGCCTATCTAGCATTAACTTGAAAGATGCTGCATTTGCCCATACTGACAAAATTACTTCATTACTCAATGAGAATGCCTAGTGTTTACCACACAATTTGGTCAAAAGACCTTAGCCCAATATTCTGCACCACCCTGGTGTCGTAACCCTCATTTACAAACGATTTGGCCACGATTTTTTGGTCGTCGTCAATTAGTTGAGACTCAGTTAGAACGTTTAGAGACCCCGGATGGTGATTTTCTGGACTTAGCATGGGGACCAGCACCCGAGTATGTCGAGGCGGTGATTATTTTATTTCATGGATTGGAAGGTTCCAAAGACTCTCACTATATCCAAGATATGTTGCAAAGCGCTCTAGGCAAACCTTGGCAAGTAGTTTTAATGCACTTTCGAGGCTGCAGTGGTTCACCAAACCGAACACATCGTGCCTATCACAGCGGTGAAACCAGTGACCCGTTATTTACAATTGCACATATTAAGCAGCGTTTCCCTAATGTGCCATTAGTGGGAGTAGGGTATTCACTAGGTGGCAATATGCTGATGAAATTAGCCGGTGAGACGCAAACACATAACCCGTTATCTGCTTGTGTGAGTGTATCTGCTCCATTACGTCTTGATGAATGTGCCAAAGCGATTGCCGATGGTTTTTCCAAAGTGTATCAGCATAAACTGTTAAAAAGTATGCGTAGTAATTTGAAACAAAAGTTTACGCTGCTCGATTATTCGGGCAAAGTCCGAATTAATGAAACTCAAATCGATAATCTCACTACGTTTGATCAGTTCGATGAAAATGTTACTGCTCCCTTGCATGGTTACGCCAGTGCACAAGATTATTACCAAAAATGTTCAGGGATGCAGTTTTTAAGACATATCACAGTT
The DNA here is from genome assembly GCF_000155775.1 of Glaciecola sp. HTCC2999. Classification (GTDB taxonomy): domain Bacteria; phylum Pseudomonadota; class Gammaproteobacteria; order Enterobacterales; family Alteromonadaceae; genus Opacimonas. Next base: position 19,527 of record NZ_DS989815.1, on the reverse strand, counting down.
CCTACATTAGTGCTTCATGCCTTAGATGATCCTTTTATGAATCAAGGCGTGATCCCGAATGATCAAGCGTTGTCTGAAAAAGTAGCTTATGAATACAGTCCCAGAGGTGGGCATGTTGGTTTCGCTCAAGGGGCGCCGTGGTCGACCACAACTTGGCTTGGAAAACGTATTTGTGCGTTTATTGAGGAGCAACTTAACGCATGATCATTCCCATTGCTGAACTCTCTAACGAAGTGCTCTATAACGTCGCTGAATCTTTTGTTTTGCGTGAGGGTACTGACTATGGGGAACAAGAATTTTCTACGGTAGAAAAAGTAGCACAGGTGCTTGAAAAGCTTCGCAGTGGTGAAGCGCTATTGATTTATTCCGAACTATACGAAAGCATCGATATTGTCGATGCTCAAGGGTTTAAAGAGAAATTTGACACCTAATTATGGCTGGTCATCTACATAGTAATTAACCAGTCCTTCCCAATCCACAGTTTGGTCGCCTGTAATAACAAAGTTTGGGTTTTCTAGTGATTCACGTTCGTTATAACTCATCGGTTCGAAGTCTACAGAGCGGATCAGTCCTCCAGCTTCTGAAACAATACATTGGGAAGCACCTGTATCCCATTCTCCGGTCACACCTAAACGCATAAAGAAATCTGCTTTACCTTCAGCAATGAAGCATGCTTTTAAGGAACAGCTACCCGCTGGTAAGGTTTGGTAAGTGCGGTCTTGGTCTAAGCGTTTTAAGACATTTTCGCGCTTTTGTCGACGACTAATGGCGATGACGACAGGATCATTATCTGGATCATTAAATGCTTTAACATGGATTTGTTTTTCTTCAATGGCACAAGATTTGTAGGCACCGGCACCTTTAGTCGCATAGTAAAGACTTTCGCCAGCTGGCCAGTAGATAACGCCAATCACGGGTTGATTGTTTTCTATTAGCGCGATATTCACTGCAAAATCACCACTTCGCGCGATGAATTCTTGTGTGCCATCTATCGGGTCTATTAACCAATACCGAGACCAGTTTTTACGATCGGTTAGGCACAAATGTTCTGATTCTTCTGACATGATAGGAATATCAGGCGTTTGCTCCTCAAGGAGCTGGGTGATAATTTCATTTGCTTTGTAATCAGCACTGGTTACGGGAGAATCGTCGTCTTTACTATATTCAGTAAAGTCACCACTATCGTAAATATCGAGGACAGCAGCGCCAGCTTGTTTAGCGGCATCTTGAGCAATGGCAAGTAAATTTTGATAAGGCATTTTGAGTCCTATTGGCGCCGATTACATTTCAGTAGCGCACTTATCCAGTGTGTTTTTTCTCATTCCTACGTTGTCTATCGACTAATAACAGCGCAGCTATACTTCGGGCTTCGGTAAAATCATTTCGAGCCAGCAATTCATCAATCTTCGCTAACGGCCATTTAACCACTTCTAAAGGTTCAGGTTCGTCCCCTTCGAGGGTCTCAGGGTACAAATCCTTAGCCACGACAACATGCATTCTAGCATTAAAAAAAGTAGGAGCCATACTGACTTTCATCAGGTCAGATAAGTGATGTGCGCCAAAACCTGCCTCTTCTTTGAGCTCTCGATTAGCAGCTTCAAATGGCGTTTCACCTGCATCGATTAAACCCTTCGGAAATCCGAGTTCATAAGCATGGGTGCCAGCCCCGTATTCGCGGATCAATAAAATATGTTCATCATCAGCAAAAGGGACAATCATTACCGCACCATGACCTTTACCCGCCATGCGTTCAAATTGACGTGTCGCTCCGTTAGAAAAAGTTAAATCGACTTGTTCAACATTGAAGAATCGACTTTTGGCAACAATACTCCGATCGGTGATCGTCGGTAGAGGTTTGTTCGGGTCTATTTTGCTCATCAATGAATTACGCTACACTATGACTGAAAGTAAAATTATCATACCCTGTTTCAATCCCATTTATAAGGAAAAGTTCATGTATTCCAACCCGCTAGTGCCTTGGCACGAGATTGAGACTGTGTTGCTTGATATGGACGGTACATTATTAGATTTGCACTTTGATTCATACTTTTGGTTAGAGCTTATCCCGCAAAAAATAGCCGCGAAAAATGGTCAATCTGTTGCTGAAGCTAAAGCATTTATGGATCTGGAACTAGCTAGAGTGGCTGGTACATTACAGTGGTATTGTTTAGATTACTGGCAAGATTTATTAGGGCTGGATATTATGTCTGCGAAACGTGAAATTCAGCATCTGATTCAAATGCGACCCGATACAATCCCATTTTTAGATGCGCTAAGAGATAGTGGTAAAGAAGTGGTGTTAGTGACGAATGCACATCGTGATGGTTTATCATTAAAAGTGGAGTTAACAGCGCTGGATAACCATATTACGCGCCTGATTTCGACTCATGATTATGGCGTGACAAAAGAGTCTCAGGATTTATGGGAGGCTTTGTATAAAGATATACACTTTGATCCTCAAGCGACATTATTTGTTGATGATAGCGTTCCTATTTTACATGCCGCTAAAACCTTTGGAATTAAACATTTATTATGTGTTGAAAATCCTGACAGTAAGCAGCCAAACCGAGGAATAACAGAATTTCCCAGTATTATTGACTATCGTAATGAAGTCCCTTTTATTACTCGCGAAAATGGTTAATGTTGTGTCAATGAGTGCATAGAGCTGTCTGAAATGACACCGGATCTGTCAACAGTAATACGATTTCGCCCATTGCCTTTAGCATTAAATAGAGCATCATCAGCCTTTTGAAATAATGATATTGCTTCGTGTTCGTATTGTGGCACAGTCGCGGCTACCCCTAAACTTACCGTTAGAAAATGGCCATGACCAATACCATCATGACGGATCTTAGCTTGATTAATTCCAGTCTGCATCTCTTCTGCTTTTGTTACGGCATCGGTTAAATCGCAATTAGGCATTAACATGATGAACTCTTCTCCGCCGATACGTGCAAATAAATCAGTGGAGCGTTTACATTGTCCATTAAGTAGTTGAGCTACTTGAGTCAAACAATTGTCACCCTCTGCATGCCCGTAGTGTTCGTTAAATTGTTTAAAAAAGTCAATATCGACAATAATGATGGCGATTGGCTGCTTATAACGAATACAGCGAGACCATTCATATTGGAATGTTTCGTTATACTTTCGGCGATTGGCAGTGCGTGTTAACGGATCTAAATAAGCTAAGGACTCTAGTTGTTTTGATTTATTTTTGAGTTGAATATGCGTTTGTATACGAATGTTAAGCTCAGGTAATTTTAATGGTTTTGTCATGTAATCCACACCACCTACCTCAAAGCCCCTGATGATACTAGAAGTATCGTTCGAACTAGTGACAAAAATAATGGGTATATTCTGAGTATCGTAATCATTCTTAAGCGTTGAACAGAGTGAATATCCATCTATTTCAGGCATGACGATATCAAGTAAAATTAAATCAGGTTGTGGTGATTGGTGTGCGATCCTCAAGGCTTCATTGGCATCTGATGCTATGGACACTGAGAAATTGTCTGACAAACCATTCATCATATTTTCAAGTTCAATGTTTGAATCATCTACAATTAATACGCGATATAAAGGGGCTTCTGGCTTATTTAAAACAATTTGGGGTTTACTTGTTACAATATCCATAACGTTACTTTTTACATATTAAAAAAATAAGTGTTGTAGATAAATGGTGATTTAGCAAATTATCAGTGCAAAATTTACACACTTTTTGTAAATTTTGCTGATATTAGAGTCTAATGTTAATACTTACCAAGTAAAATTCGTATACCCTGTTGCATCAGGTTGACCTAAAAACTCACCGACGCGTTGCATATCTTCAGGTAATGACGCAGGCAGTTTAAATTTCCCATTCACCGATAAATTTTGCGGATTATTACCAGTGGCAACAAAGGACAAACCTAAGCCATTAGGTTCATTTACAACAACGCGATATTGTTCGTTAGTGCATTTAACAGTAGCATCAAATTGATCTAAATTGACCATTCCGTTTGAGGCTAGTACTCCGGCATTGTTCCATGCACCTTGTGCGTCTAAGTCTAAACAAATTGGAATAGGTTGTGTGAGGTCAAAACTGCCGGAGCCTATGTCAATAGTTACTGTCCCTTTACCAATAACTGGAACTGGGAGTGGAATTTGAGCGAAAATGACTTCCGCAGGAAGACGTATTGCTAGATCATATATTTCGAGTTGACGTGATACTAATCCAAGAGTGACAGTTCCATTTAACCCAACAGGATTACGTTTGTTGGTGTTAATAGTAAGATGAGCTTGACCCGTGAGTAAGCGCCAAAAAGATAAATCCCAGGTGACATTATTTAGGATTTGATTATGCACCAATGCACTCGCTGCACGGCCTTCCCAAATTGTCCCTGAGACTTCATATAATCCCATATCGGAAGGAAAATTAATCCGGTAAATAACCTGTTTTGCAGGCATAGTCGCTATTAGCAACACTGCAAATACCGCTAAAAATCCGAATATCGATAAAATACGTAACTTCATGACTTTCCTAATTGTAATCGTCTTACTTTCACATTACCCGGCGCACCAGCCTCAGTAATGTCGACTTGTAGCACTCTAACGCCGGTGGTGTCTAAGCTGCCTAACCACGTCATGAGCGTGTTAAAACCTACTTCATCTATCCATACTTGCACTTCGTCATTGTTGGGTTGCATGCGCGTGAGGGTAATGTTACTGGCGCGAGCGGTTTGGTTGACCGCTTGGACTAGTGAACCCTTTAGGGTTGCTTTTCCCGGTCCCTGACGGCGAAACTGTAGTACTTTCGCTTGTTGTTGCACGACCCAGGTAGAAAGAGCTTGTTGTTGAGCAAGTAACTTAGTTTCACGTTCTATACTGGCATTCATAGGCGCCCAAACAAGCCCATAAAACCCCGCTATAATAAGAATGACACTGCCTACTTTTAACAATGCTTGCTCACGAGGGGCAAGCTGAGAAAACCAATCGCTAAGTGCTTGTTTATTCATTGCGATTATCCTTTAATGGTCAATGTGCCAATGACCAGATTATTACGATTATTAATCGCGCCGTCTTCGACGGTGTAACCTGCCGCTTGGGCTTGTTGTTTGAAGGTTTCCAAATCAGAGAATGCTTTGGCTTGCGCTTGTATCCTTAATTCACTGCGGTCATCATTGAATTTCAGTGACTGAGCTTTAATTTCGGAATTGGCAAATGCACTCGTTAAATTAGCTAGCATATCGACAGCTGATGATCCGCTGCCCATATTATCTATACGTTTTACATATTGTGTGATGGCTCTGCGCGCATCCCGATAGGTGCCAATATTAGGGAATCCTGACTGGATATCGGCTTTGATTTGGTTACTTAGTGTTTCATTTTGAGCCGCTAATTGTGAAATCGTTAAGCCTTTATCGATGAGACCTAATGTCAAAGCGATCACAGCCACTGCGGCTACACTGCGCCAATATTGCCACTGACCAGAGCTACGTTTGCGTTGTTGGTATTGGCCTTGGCACAAATTAAAATTAAAACTGTGAGTGGCTATTCCATCAGCCAATACATGCATAGGAAGTTCAAGTTCGGCGGTGACCGTTTGTACTTTTTGATGACTGCTAAATGCATCATCAGTGGTGTATTGCGTGAGTGAAATAGGCCCTGACTGAGCGTTAAAATATGAAGATACAACCGGTATTACCCAATCGCTTTCTCCACAAAACCCTGACCATGCACTATCACGAAGGAGAACCTGATCACGAATGGTTATGATACTAGCTGTTGCAGCGGGTTCTAGGTCTTCTTCCACAGCAGTGACCGGTGCAAGAGGTAATGCAAGTACATCCGGTAACATGATATCGCAATGTAAATTCGCGGTGGTAAGCCAATCAAGCCATTGCCTCATGGTATGATGCGCAACAATCGCTACAGCTTGTTGATCGCCTTGCTTAGGGCCAAGTGCAATAAACTGTTCATCAATATCGGTTGCTACATCATCTTCGAGCATAAAACCAATTGACTGAATGACTTTGCGAGATGCGCCTGGTGGTAGGTCAACACGCTTTAACAGGACCTCAGTAGAGGGTACTAGTACCGTTACAGGACGACCAGCAGCACGTTCTTGTAAAGAGGCTAAGGCATCAGCATCAGGTAACACCCCAGATGCTAGAATCGTACGTTCTGTGGTCTGCCAAATCGCCCAATCAATTGGCGTTTGAGCATCTGCGCCTAAGCGAAGTATGAGTTTTTCCACGTGCTACCGTCTCCCAAAAGTACGTTGTAATACACTGACATCTTCTTGTTTTGCAACATGTAACAAGCTAGTCAAAGCGAATTGAGTATTATTATACTGAGTTATTGTGGTTAAGGTAAAATACTCTGTCGTGGTATCAAACCATGCCATTTGTGATTTGGGTAATGATAACCCTGTCATCTCGGATTCACCAAAAAAATCGGCTGGATTCTCATAGCCATTTTCTGGCCGTGATTCGATCAATGACTGCGCATCTGATGTCGATAAACCCGTTAATGCTGCAAGCAAAATCGCATCATCAGTGGTGAGTGAATTTACATTGACTAACAGATTAGGATTATTTGGCAGTACGCAGACATATTCTAATAATGCTTCAAACCACTCGATATTGACGCCATTGATCAGGCGCAGTTCAGAGACTTCACTTAGTAAGGTATTCGCGCTTAGATATGGATGAGATTTGCCTAAGTAGGTATTGTCTTCCGCCCCGTTCGTGCGGGCAATGGTATCTTCATCCAAATAATCCACAATGGAATCCATGAATACATCTGCTGCATAAGTATCCCCATTAGTAAGTTCACGGATTAACGCATTGAACGCATCCATTTCTAATGAGGGACGGTCAGCGCCGAGCTCATTATTACTATCCGGTTTTTTAGATAATGCATTAATATTAAAGCAAGCTTGAGCATCAGCAATAGTCGCGGTAATTTGCCCGTTTTCAATAGGATAGACTAAAGGCACTGCCCATGGTTGATTCGCGTGGATCATGCCGTCATCTAACTCATATAAATCTTTTATGGATAGCATTGCAAAGGCTTCTGCTCCAATACTATACCAATAAGCTTGGTTATTATCTTTGATATTCGCGACACGTTGAACTTGAAGTTGCAAACGTGAGCCCATCTCAGTAGCAAGTACACTGACTAATGCCACGATAAACAGCACAATTAACAATGCCATGCCGCGTTGTTGTTGATGAGGCGCGTTCACTCTGTGCCTCCTTGATTAGCGGTAGGGCTGTTTTGACGAGGAGAATCACTATCTGAGCCGGTGGCGGTGTTAGTTGTAGAGACAATGACTGGCGGATCTAATAGTGCAAATTCGCGTCGGATCAGGCCAAAATCCTCGGTGGTGATCTCTACTGCGACACCTTTGGGCACGCTACTGTTGGTATACGTTTCATCCCATGAAATCTCATTGCGCGCATTTTTAGAGCGCATAAATTCGATATTTAAATCAGTAACACCGGTCAATAACGGCCTAATTTTAGGTTCCACACCTGAATCATTATCTACAAAGGTGGTATGCAAACGCTCTAACACTTGCTCATCATTGAGTCGATACGCTACCCCTTGCATGTTTGAACGAGGCAGACGCCACATGGGATTATGCCAGCCATTACGGACAAAACTAACACCATCATGGGTACTGTCCATTTCGCCTGCACCACCACGAAAAACAATAGTATTTTCTTCTACGCCATCTATTCGAGGTGGACGATTGACTGCTTGAAGTAAGTCTCGTTCCATAGTAGTCATAGCCCGTTGCAACATTTGTAAACGCTCAATACTCGCAGTGGACTGCTCTGAAGCTTGGATAACATTATTGAGCACCGCAGTCGATGCTGAAGCGATTAAGGAGAATATCAAGATTGCTACTAAGATCTCGATTAGGGTAAATCCATGTGCGGAGGTTGGCGCGCGCATTAACGACCTCCTGAGGTCGAAGGTTTACCAAAAAAGCTGACGACATCTGTCACCATTTGCTGATATTCGGCATCGACTGCGACACTAATACGCACTTGTACTAAGTCGTCTTCTTGGGTTTTAGTGACGGTTTGTTGCCAATACCAAGTCACTTCTGCCATTTCCATGTCACCTTTTTGATTATTACGGATGGGCCACTCTTGTTCGAGGTGCAATTGAGCAAGGCGGTTATTCGCAACAAAGGTCGCAAATGTAATGTCTTGTAGTTGATTAACACTAGATAGGTTTTCGGTTGCTGCTTTCATGACAGCCGTACCGGTTAAACCGAAAATTAGTAAGGCGACCATGACTTCGATTAACGTCATACCATGTTGACGCCTAATTGACACAATACTCATGATGCATCTTCCAACAGCGCAATGTCATTGATTAACGGTAAGTATCCTTTAGAACTCACAGTAAACTGAGCATCAGAGATGACAGGATCAAAAAACGCAAACTGTAAGGTAAATTCGGTTAAATCACCGCTAGAAAGGAACATTACTTGAGGGGGAGGCGGTGGAATATCTTCTTCATTGCCAATTTGTACGCTGTCATTGGCGACCGACAGTTGTTCATCGAACAATGAACCACTGGAAAAAAGCGATTCCTCAGATGCCCACTCAAAACCATCGAGTACTAATGTCATCACCATTTCTTCCGGTAGCTCACGCTCTACAAAAGCTTGATTTTCAGGCACATCTACCCATTCATCATTGTCGTCTAAGAATACGAACTTATAAGAATTGCGTTTATCATCAATCACCAGTCCAAATTCCATTTGGTTTAAGACAGCGAAATCAGAGGCTAATGTTGCCACCGCATGAAAGCGTTGAGCTTCACTTTTAAGCTTATCTTGAGGGTCATTACCGAAGGCATTCACCACGACATAGCCAGCCACTAAACCCATAATCACCAGCACTAACATAATTTCGATCAGCGTGAATCCGGATGAACGTTGGCGTGATAGCATGGGCTAAATTAAATCAGTTTAATTTAAGTAGTCATTCAGGTTCCAGGTACCGATGTCATCATCTGTACCGGGTTCCATATCAGGACCATTAGAAAAGATATCGACCGCACTGACTTCTCCTGGAGAGATGAGTTGGTAATCATTACCCCAAGGGTCGGTTGGTAGGCGTTGAATGTAGCCACCTTCGCGATATGCACGTGGAATAGGATCAACAGTAGGCTCGGTGACTAAAGCTTCTAGTCCTTGTTCAGTAGTAGGGAAGCGATTGTTATTGAGCTTATACATTTGCATCGCACCTTCTAAAGTTTGGATATCTATAGCGGCCTTTTTGAGCTGAGCTTCTTCTTGATTGCCAAGGATCTGAGGCACAACCATTGAGGCCATGATCCCGATGATCACTAATACGACCATTACTTCGATAAGGGTAAAACCCGCTGACTTTTTCATTACATATTCACCATACTATTAAGTGCAATTATAGGTTGGAGGATAGCCAGTACAATAAACAGCACTATGCCGGCCATGGAAACGATCAACAATGGCTCAAATACTTTGAGTGACACGCTGACCAAAGATTCAAATTCACGGTCTTGATTATCGGCTGCCCGTGCTAACATTTGTTGTAATTCACCAGAGCGTTCACCGGATGCAATCATGTGCATCATCATGGGTGGGAACATTTTTGTTTTATCTAGTGCCGCCCTGAGGCTTGCGCCTTCTTTGACCATAACCGCTGATTCAGCGACTTGGGCTTTGATATGACGGTTAAGTAATACATCGCTAGCAATTTTCATTGCTTCTAATAAAGGTACCGCACTGGCAGTCAAAATCGATAGTGTGCGGGCAAACCGAGCCGTATTTAAACCGCGGTTCACTTTACCTAACAAAGGGACTCCTAAGAGCCATTTGTGAAAGCGCAGTTGCATAGCAGGTACAGCAAGTGCACGTTGCGCAACAATCACACCGAGGATTAATAAGCCCACCACCCACATCCAAGAGGCTTGCAGGAAAGTTGAGATATCCATAACTAGCTGAGTAATCGGGGGTAAACCTTGGCCCATGTGCTGAAATTGGGTTACGATTTTAGGGACGACCACAGTGAGTAATAATACGGTAATCGCTACAGCAAAAAACATCATGAGTGCAGGATAAATCATCGCTTGAACCACTTGGCTACGCGTTTTTTCTCGATTTTCGGTGTAGTCTGCTAATCGGTTTAAGACGATATCTAGATGACCCGATTTTTCACCTGCCGCGACCATTGCGATAAATAAAGTATCAAATACACTTGGAAAATCTCCGAGTGCTTCGGCTAGACCAAACCCTTCTACGACTTTTGAACGTACTGCCATCATCATGTTTTTTTGGCGCGGTTTTTCACTTTGTTCAGCAACTGCAAGTAACGCTTCTTCGATTGGTAATGAAGCTTCTACTAAGGTCGCTAATTGACGCGTGAGTAAGGAAAGTTCGCTAGCAGAGATACGTGGCTTGAAGAAAGTAAATTCAAAGGAGGTTGAGCTTTTCTTTGCTTGTTCTTTAACTTGTTCGACAGTCACTGGGATGAGTTTTTGTTCCCGCAGTTGTTGGCGAATTTGACGCGCATTATCGCCTTCAAGTACCCCTTTTTGGGTCTTGCCTTTGGCATTGACTGCTTCAAATGCAAACGCGGCCATTATCGCTTATTCCTCACGCGTCACGCGCAGGACTTCTTCTAAAGAAGTCTCGCCGCTCAAAACTTTATCGATACCATCACCACGTATACTCGGTGTATGTGCGCGGATATGCTTTTCGATAGCTTGTTCGCCTTTACCACTATGCATGATCTCTCGCACTGAATCATCTACTTTAAGCAATTCATGAATACCAGTACGACCACGATATCCAGTGTGATTACATGATACACAATCACCCGGCGAGTAAATGGTGCGCGGAGCGCTAATACCTAATACTTCACATTCTGTAGTCGTTGCTTCATGAGGCTGTTTACAGTCGTTACATAAGGTACGTACTAAACGTTGCGATAGTACCGCGAGTAAACTTGATGAGAGAAGAAATGACTCAATTCCCATGTCTTCAAGACGAGTAATGGCGCCGGCAGCAGTATTGGTGTGCAAAGTCGATAAGACTAAGTGACCAGTCAAACTCGCTTGAACGGCGATTTGTGCAGTTTCTAAGTCACGTATCTCACCAATCATGACCACATCAGGATCTTGACGTAAAATTGCGCGTAAACCGCGAGCAAAGGTCATATCGACTCGTGTATTAACTTGAGTTTGTCCAATGCCTTGTAAATCAAATTCAATGGGATCTTCGACGGTCAAAATATTCCGGTCTTTGGAGTTAATCTCCGTTAACCCAGCATATAAGGTGGTGGATTTACCCGAGCCGGTAGGACCTGTGACAAGTATAATGCCATGGGGTTTACGGATAAGCTCGGAGAAAACATCACGGTTAGCTTCCGTCATGCCTAAATCTTCAAGGTTTAAACGAGCATTGTTTTTATCTAATAAACGTAATACCACACGCTCGCCATGACTAGAAGGCATGGTGGACACCCTGACATCAACTGCGCGGCCTGCAATTTTTAATGAAATGCGGCCATCTTGTGGGACACGTTTTTCAGCAATATCAAGTTTTGCCATGACCTTGATTCTGGACACAAGCATTGAAGACATTTTACGATTCGGTTTTAAAATTTCTCTTAGTACGCCATCGACTCTGAAGCGCACAACAAGCTGATTTTCAAACGTTTCGATATGTATGTCTGAAGCACCCTCTTTAATCGCTTCGCCTAGCATTGCGTTAATCAGTTTAATGATAGGGGCATCATCTTCACTATCGAGTAAGTCTTCGGTATCGGGAAGATCTTCTGCAAGAGCAAATAGGTCACTTTCATTACCTAGGTCTTCCATTAGCTGTTTAGCTTCAGATGAATCACGCTGGTAAAAAGTGGTCAGCAGAGTCTCAAATTTATCGCTGGCAACTTGTTCTAAATTAAAGCCTTGCCCAAATACACGACGAATTTCAGCAAATACAGTTAAGTCTGTATCCGCGGTATAAAAAACAGTAGGAGCTACCGGATCGAGCAACACCTGATGACGTTTGGCAAAGCTAAATGAAATGTCCATATGCAGCCGCCTTAGTTATTCTCTTTCGTTTGCTTATCTTTTTCCATCAAATAATCTTCAAATGATGGTGGTAAAGTGAGCGCATCGTTCCACTCTGGCAAACTTGGCCCTTTTGAATTAGGCATTAAAGGGATTCCATCAGCTTGACGCTTGAGCTGTTCAGCTCGGATAAAGTTATATTTACGATGAGAAATTTCGTTCATGGTCACGCCATCACGCACAATCGTTGGGCGCAAAAAGACCATTAAGTTTCGTTTGCGTTTACTGGACGTCGTGGTTTTGAATAAGTGACCGACAAACGGAATGTCCCCGAGTAATGGGACTTTTGAGACACTTTCTTGGACATCTTCATCAATCAAGCCGCCGAGAACGATAGTACCGCCGTCATCAACAATGACAGTGGTTTTAATTTCACGTTTATTAATTGAAATATCGACAGAAGTTGCACCTGACACGCTAGAGACTTCTTGTTCGATCAATAATTGTACCGCATCTCCTTCATTGATTTGCGGCGTGACCTTAAGTTTGATGCCCACTTCTTGGCGGTCGACTGTTTGGAAAGGATTCGAATTATTTGAGCCGGTGCTAGTACCCGTAATAATAGGGACTTCTTGGCCCACAATGAAAAAGGCTTCTTCATTATCCATCGTGGTTAAATGTGGAGTTGCTAAGATATTGGAGTTAGTGTCGGTGGATACTGCTTGGACAACGGCACCCCAACCATTTTCAATAATACCTGCAATCATGCCGTTAGCGCCGCCAAGGATATTTGCCAATGCGGTAAAATCACCTTCAATCGTATCTATCGCTTGCACCGCAGAGCCATCTTGCGCAGTAGTTGAGCGGTTTACTTCACGATCTTCTGCTTGACGCAGAGCTACCCCTAAAGAGCCGACCCCGGCAACGCCATTGGTAAACTGAGTGCCACCACCTTCTTCAGAGACAAGTTGTACCCCTAATGTGGTGCCATCACCTTCAAAGACTTCAACGATAATGGCTTCTACTTGTACTTGAGCACGGCGGACATCGAGTTGACGAATAACTTCCTCAAGTGAACGCATCATGTCTGGTTCAGCAGTGATGACGAGAGAATTTGAATCTTCATGCGCATCAATGCTGACATCGCGAGTGTTTGCATTTTTTGAGCGTGAATTACTAGATGTCCCTTTTTCTTCAGCTTGGATACTCTCAGAGACGCCTTTTAGGACTTTGACCAAATCATCCGCTTTGGCGTAATTTAAGAAGATAACACGAGTATTTCCGCTAGTTTCAAGTTCTTGATCCATGCGGGTGATAAGATTAATTAAGCGTTGACGTGCTTTGACATCACCACTGACTATCACAGAATTAGTTCGATCATCAGCAACTACGCGAGGCTCAGATTTGGCACTAGTTTGTGCAGCCTTGCCTTGAGATTTATTGATACTTTCAATGATACGTACCATTTCCGATGCAGATGCGTACTTAAGTTTCACGATTTCTACTTCTTCGTCACCGGCTCTATCGACACGTTCTATGATTTCAACTAGACGATTTATGACGGCAGCACGACCGGTCAACATCATGACGTTTGATGCGTCATGGCTGACGACGTTACCACCACCAGCACTGTCATTAAGCTGGCGCAGTAAAGGTGTTAACTCGCGAACGGGAACGTTATACACAGGGATGACACGGGTAATCATTTCATCGCCATTAGGGATGTTACCTTCGACGACTGGTAGGTTTGAGCTTTTGGCATCCTTGGAACGGATCACTTTAAGGATACCATTAGGCATTTCAACTACCGCAAAGTCATAGACTTGGAGTACGTTTAAAAAGAACTGGTAATACTGTTCTTCATCGAGTAAATCATAACTACGCACCGAGATTTTTCCGCGGACATTGGGATCAACAATAATGGTGCGTTGTAAATTTTTACCGACAATTGCAATGAATTCATTGATATCGGTATTTTTAAAATTAGGGGAATATTGAGCTGCCTGGACAACAAAGGATGTTGTCGATACTGGGATTACCGCAGCAAAAATAGCAAACGAAAGTACGCTTGCAATAGAGACAGTTTTACAATGTGAAACCAAATTAGACAACATAAACATAATACCTTGTGATGTGTTCACCTAAAGACGTCATCGTTATGGTAACGAGAGTGATAACGTCATGGGTTGATCGTTGCGTAGCAATGTTAACTCTAAGCTATCTGCTTCTCGTAAGGCTTGCATGGCTTGCACCGCTTCGCGCGGCTGCGTTAAATCTAAACCGTTAATATACGTAATGATATCACCGGCTTTTAATCCTGAATCGTTAAATAAGGCTGTTTCTTTGCCAGGGCTAACGCGATAGCCTCGTAGTTCATCGTCCTCTCTTACAGGAGCAACTTTGATGAAATCAATGAATTTTTCTGGTGCCGCCCGTAATTGCGCAATGCTATCTGCACTGGGACCTTCAACTTGTTTGACTACGCTTTTAGGTATACTGGTATTGGCAGGGAAAAATACGGTGTCATTTACCGAGCTCGATGATGATGACATTTTGCTAAAATCGATACCATCGAGCATTAACGTTTCTTTCGTTCCACGATTACTAATAATAACGCGGTCGGCAAAAACCCGATTAAGGGTTGCTTGTGTCCCTTCGATTTTGTCGCCAATACCGTAGGTGTTTTGTTTGTTGCGGTTGGCGATAATCGCTGCCCCATCGTCTTCAGTGGTAGATGCGACAACACCGGTGAGTACCAAATTGAGTTTAGTTTCGGGCGCATCGGTCACCGTTGATATCGGTTGCGCAGTTATTTTGTCAGCTTCACCAAAAATGTTCAACGCGATCAAATCGTTAATGCTGTTGGTCTGAACAGGAGTGCCACCTTGTTTTTGCGTTACTTGAAGAGGAATTGTCGGTGATGCTGGAGAGGGAGCAATTTGCCAAACCATATTCGCTAATGCAAATATGATATAAATGAACAATAGCATCAACGCCAAGGTCTTCAATAATACCTTGTTTTTTGGTTGGTTAAGCACGTTTAAGAATGCTTGAAAATTAAGTTGATGTGTCGTCATTATTCTTATTGTAAAATGTAAACTGCAGTTTTGAAATGATAGTATCTTTCCGAATGTATGAATATACGCTGAATAGGGTAAAATATACAGTGTCCACATTAATTTTTTATAACTTAATATATCAGTAAGTGTAGTAATGAATGGAAAATGTCCGAATTGATAAATGGCTATGGGCTGCAAGGTTATTTAAAACGCGTGCAAATGCACGTGAAGCTGTGCAGGCAGGTAAAATCCATTATAATGGACAGCGAACCAAGCCAAGTAAAATTGTAGAGTTAAACGCGACGTTAAAAGTACCTGCGGGATTTGATACAAAAGAACTGGTTATCCGTGAAATATTCGATAAACGACGTTCGGCAGCCTTAGTTTTAGGAATGTATGAAGAGACACTTGAGAGTATTGAAAAGCGTGAGCGCAATGCTGAGGCACGAAAATTATCGGCTTTTCATAGTCCAAAGCCTGACAGCAAACCCGATAAAAAACAGCGCCGACAAATAATTCATTTAAAACACCAATAATGCCCTTATATAGGGTGTAACTAATTTAAGAGAACCTGTTATGTCTGAGATTGCCAGTGTTGACCAACTCCAACGATTTTTATTTAACCAAGCCAACGTGCGTGGAGAGTTGGTTCAGTTAAAATCTACTTATCAGCATATTTTGGATTCCTATGCTTACCCTCCTGTCATTCAAACGTTATTAGGCGAGCTAATGGCAGCCACTGCGTTACTTAATGCAACGTTAAAGTTTGAAGGTGAGATTGGTTTGCAAATCCAATCCGAGGGCATTGTTAAGTATGCTGTCGTCAATGGTACCCATGATTTGAAACTTCGCGGTGTAGCGCGTTGGGACGAGACGTTAACTGAATTACCGGAGTCATTTAGTGCGCTATTTAGCAAAGGTTATCTAGTGATCACTATCACCCCGAAAGATGGTGAGCGTTATCAAGGAATTGTTGGATTGGATCAAGATAGCTTAGCGGCTTGTATTGAAGAATATTTCCTGCAATCAGAGCAGCTTATGACACAAGTGCGTTTATTTGCTCAACAGGGCGAGAAGCCAATGGCAGGCGGTACTTTATTGCAAGTCTTACCGACTTCAAGTGAAGCGACAAACGTTGCTGAATCAACCGAGTTTGGTCATATTGCGGCGTTAACTGATACGTTAAAAGCCGAAGAGTTATTTTCACTCGAAGCGAATGATGTAATGTATCGCTTATATCACCAAGAAGAAGTCGAAGTATTTACGCCTGCTGATGTCAAATTTGAATGTCATTGTTCACGCGAGAGCACTATTGGCGCATTACAAAATATAGCGAAAGAAGAACTTCTTAGTATCATTGCTGAAGAAGGTGCTATCAAGATGAATTGCCAATTCTGTCATACCGATTATGTGTTTGATGCTATGGATGTGGAAACGATTCATTCAGGATTTGATCCTGATGCGAGTAAAACAGCCCAATAAGCGAATAATGTATTAATGGATAGCCAAACTTAGGTAATAGAATCGGTTAGTGGTAATTTAAATACCACTAACAGTCCTCCTTCAGGGTGATTTGTAAAGGCTACTTCGCCATGATGCATATCGATTATGCGTTTAATAATGGCAAGCCCTAAGCCTGAACCTGAACTCCCTCGAGCACGGTCCCCTTGGGTAAAGGGTTGGAGTAAGTTAGGTAGTTGCTCTTCAGGGATCCCTGTACCAAAATCACGAATATGGCAAATAATGCGTTTTTCCTTAGCGGAGAATCCAGTATATATTTCCAAATGATCAGATCCATAGCGGAAGGCATTCTCAATTAAATTATCCAACACCCGTTTGATAGCAACACGCCGTAAACTGATCTCGGGAAGAGGGTTTAGTCGCTGTGCAATGGTATGGTGATCATCAAAATGTCGAGCTTGAACAACTTCTTCAATAATTGTATTGAGATTCACTGTTTCGCGCTGTTCTTCTCGATCTTGTCGAGCGTAATTAATAAATTGATCGATAATATCGTTCATATCTTCAATATCTTGGACAATTCCCTCTTTGACCCATTCATGCTGCTCATCAATCATTTCAGTTGCTAAGCGTATACGGGTGAGTGGAGTGCGTAAATCATGCGATATACCCGCTGTCATAAGATTTCTATCTTGCTCTAAGCGCTTGATACTACTAGACATTTGATTAAATGCTTGCGTCACTGCTTTCATCTCACTCGCGCCAGAGGGTTCGATGGGTTCAGGGAACTCACCTTGTCCTACTTCTTTGGCTGCAATTTGTAAGGCTCGTAAAGGTCGTGTCATTCTTAGGACAAAGATATAACCACCAATCACGCTTAATATACCGATCACTAACAGAATGACGGTTAAAGGTGAAAAGTTAGTTTCACCTACTCCGGGCATAGGTATAACGATCCATATTTCAGGATTTTGGGGTGGATTTATCCAAATGCGATAAGGTATGTGAGTGCTCAAACGAACGTCTGTCTTTCCACCAAGTTCTTCTGCAATTTGATTGGACATAAACCGGTAGTAGGTCGCGTTATTTAATCCTTTTAAAACAGCTTCACTATTACTGTAAAATTCAATGCCAGTTCGCTGCGTAAAGCGTGCTCGGCGTTTGGGGACTGTTACGATATCTTGGTCAAAAATGGTGTCAACTTGGGTGGCGACTAAGGAATTAATTTGTTGATAACTAGGCTGAATAAAATAATAAGTCACCGATAAATAAGATACCACTTGGTTTATTAATAGCAGTACACCTACCAATAATACCGTTTGGCCAAAGGCACTTTGCGGAAATAATCTCATAGTTTGCTAGTACTAGCTTACATCTGAACCATCTGGAACAAAGACGTAGCCTAATCCCCAGACAGTTTGAATATAACGTGGATTAGTAGGATCTTGTTCTAGCATTCGACGCAGACGTGATACCTGAACATCGATGCTTCGCTCTAAGGCTCCGTAATCACGACCGCGAGCAAGATTCATTAGTTTGTCCCGTGATAACGGTTCACGGGGGTGTGTCACTAATGATTTAAGTACTGCAAACTCGCCGCTGGTTAATGTCATCGGTTTACCATCTGCTGACATTTCGCGAGTAGCTAAATTTAATTTATAGTGCGCAAATTCAACAATTTGCTCTGCTTGAGAGGGAGCTCCAGGCGCTTCGGCTGATTTTCGTCTAAGAACAGCTTTGGCTCGGGCTAGTAATTCACGTGGATTGAATGGTTTTGGCAGATAGTCATCGGCCCCCATTTCAAGCCCTATGATACGGTCTATTTCATCTCCTTTAGCCGTCAACATAATAATAGGAATTGTATTTTCCTTTTGACGCAAACGACGACAGATTGACAACCCATCTTCACCTGGAAGCATTAGATCAAGGACAATTAAATGGAAGTTTTCGCGTTCGAGTAAGCGGTCCATTTGTTCGGCGTTTGCTGCAGAACGAACTTGGAAACCTTGTTCAACAAGATAACGTTCCAATAAACTACGTAACCGCATGTCATCGTCGACTACTAGAATTTTAGATGTTTCCTGACCCATATACACATACTCCGTCATCATTTATTCATACACTATAATGTAAGTGATTAAAAAGCCAAATGATTTTATGTAAATCTATACTTGGATGATGTTACAAAGTTTGTCTAAGAAATAATCTCAAATGTTATTGATCTTGGACCCAATCCATTTGGATTCTTGAACGACGTTTAGCTTCTAAAATGTCTTCAATTAATGGGGTTAATATCAATTCCATTGCTAATCCCATTTTGCCACCCGGAACGACGATAGTGTTCATGCGCGACATAAACGAACCATCAATCATTTTAAGGAGGTAAGGGTAGTCAACATTGGTCATTTCTTGGCGGAAACGCACAACGACAAAGCTTTCATCTTGGCTTGGGATCTCTCTAGCACTAAAGGGATTAGAGGTATCGACCGTTGGTACGCGTTGGAAGTTAACATGTGTTTGTGAAAATTGTGGGGTGATATATTGGAAGTAATCATCCAATGATCTAACAATGCTACTCATTACCGCTTCGCGGCTATGGCCTCGATCAGTGGTGTCACGCACAATTTTTTGAATCCACTCTAAATTAACTATCGGTACCATGCCCACGAGTAAATCGACATGCTTAGCGACGTTGTGATCTTCCGTCGCGATCCCTCCATGTAACCCTTCATAAAACAATAAATCAGTATTTGTTGGTAGGTCTTGCCATGGTGTAAATGTACCAGGCATTTGATTAAAAGGAACGGCTTCATCAAAAGTATGTAAATACTGACGGTATTGCCCAGAGCCATCGTTGGCATATTGAGTAAAGAGATTTTCAAGTAGCTCGAAATCATTAGCAATAGGGCCAAAATAACTAATATGCTTACCTTGGTCTTGGGCG
>NZ_DS989816.1:86833-90645 GCF_000155775.1 Glaciecola sp. HTCC2999 | reverse complement strand
TATATCTTTCTATTGAGTACAGAGTTATTTGAATTTGGCTTCTGCCAATTCGTTAGCCACAATGTTTGTCGGACGCTGTTGTGCTTGCGATAACGTAAATATATCCGTTAACGTCGTTCCTATCATTTCAATATGTGCTTTCATCTTTGCCGCTGAACTGTCGACTTGTTGATGATGAATATCAATGATCCCCGCAGCATTGATCACGTAATCAGGCGCATATGTTATTCCCTTATCAAACAATACTTGGCCTAAGGATTCTGTTAATAGTTGGTTGTTTGCCGCACCGGCAATGACTTTTGCTTTGATACTATTGATGGTTGTTGGATTGATTGTCGCGCCTAACGCACACGGTGCTAACACATCGGCGTCAACCGCGTGTATCTCATTAATATCCACGACTTTCGCACCAAACTCGCTCTGTGCTTTATCTACCGCAGGGCCAAATGTATCAGCGATGATTAATTTAGCGCCTGCCTCATGTAGGTGTTTAGCGAGCCGATAACCCACTTGCCCTACGCCTTGAATCGCGACAGTTAACTCACTTAAGTCTTTTTGCAAAGCAAAATCAACAGCCGCCTTTAATCCAACAAAAGTACCATAAGCCGTTGATGGTGCCGGGTTACCATCCGATGGGGCACCTTCATAAGTAAACTTTGCATTCAATCCACCAGCATGCTTAGTTTGTTGTGCCATGAGATGTACATCGCTCACCGCAATGCCTGAATCTTCAGCCACAATATATTGTCCACCCAGTGATTCTACAAACGCTCCCATTGCTTGCATTATTTCGGGGGATTTATCCGTATGAGGATTACCTATAATGACAGACTTGCCACCACCCATAGGTAAATTAGCCATAGCAGCCTTATACGTCATTCCTTTAGATAATCGTAATACGTCCGTAATCGCTTCATCATCGTTACTATATGGATACATGCGACACCCACCCAACGATGGACCTAATACCGTATTGTGCACTGCAATAATCGCTTTTAATCCAGACACAGGATCGTGATGAAACGCAACATGCTCATGCTCAGAAAATGAAGAGTTTGAAAATACGGCCATGAACTACCTTTTTAAGATGGAAAAATTTAAAGGCGCTAGAATAATGATTGCTTTAGGCTTTGTGAAGTGTTTTTTACGTTGGAAGTGGTTGCATTTCCTCATTAGTTAGGATATATATCCTATCTAATAATAAAAAACGAAATAATATCCATGAAATTAGATAAATTTGATCGAGAAATATTACGAGTAATGCAAAAAGACGCGACTATCTCGATGGCCGATTTAAGTCAAAAAGTAGGCTTAACACACACGCCTTGTTGGCGACGTGTAAAAAAGATGGAAGCTGAAGGTCTCATCCGCCAAAAGGTCACGCTTTTAGATAGTAAAAAATTAAATCTCGGCGTCTCGGTATTCATATATGTCATGTTAAAAAATCATGATGGTGATTCTCTCACTGATTTCGAAGCTGCGGTTCAAACAATAGATGAAATCGTAGAATGCCATACCACGAGTGGTGAGAAAGATTACTTACTCAAGGTCATTGTTGAAAGTATTGAAGATACGAACACTTACTTAAATCGACGTTAACGCACCTACCCTCTGTCGATCACATCAGTTCAACGTTTGCGATGAAACAGTCAAAAACACACTGAGCTACCCATCAAACAGATTTAATGGGTAACTCACTACAGATCCTTAAATCTTGACCGTGGCTTTATTGATCCCATACTCACGCAGTTTGTTCGCTATCGCGGTATGTGATAATCCTAGCTTACGTGCTAACTGACGAGTACTAGGGTAAGACGGGTATAGCTTACGCAATAAATCTTTTTCAAACTTTTTGACTTCTTCATCTAAGGTGCCTTCAAAGTTTTCGTCAATGTAACTTACCGTTGTTGCACATGAGGGTAAATGAATGTGTTCTTTAGTGATTTCATTACCTTCTAATAAGGTCAGTGCTCGATATAACGCATTTTGTAATTGACGCACATTACCCGGCCATGGATAAGTATTCAAATAATCGACACACGATTTACTAAGCTTAGCGACATTGCGACCCAGTTTAATGCAATGTTCCTTAATAAATGATTCTGTTAACGGAATAATGTCCTGTTTACGTTCACGTAGTGCCGGCATAACAAGACTTAATACATTTAAGCGATAGTACAAGTCTTGACGAAAACGCCCAGATTCGACCAGTAACCCTAGATCTTTACTCGTGGTGCATATGATCCTTACATCGACAGGTATAGGCGCTTCGTCACCACTTCGACGGAACTCACCATCTTCAATCACACGTAATAACTTGCTTTGAAGGTATGCTGACATATCCGCGATCTCATCGAGCAATAACGTGCCACCTTGGGCTTTTACTAGTAGCCCATCACGCAATATTTGGGTACCAAAACTACCTTCAATAGTACCAAATAATTCAGTTTCGATAATGTCATCAGTATTAGCAGTGCAGTTTAACATTAATAATGGGGCTTCTTCACGACTGGAAGCCTCATGACACGCCCTTGCAATGAGCTCTTTACCTGTACCTGTTTCTCCAAATATTAAAATCGGGCCATCTAAGTCCGCCATTCTACTTGCTTCATTGACGACTTTGCACATAGCAGGGGAAACCGCATGGAACTTATCAAAGCTATCCGTTTCTTTTTGATGGAACGTATTAAATTGCTGACCAAGACGTAATTCAGATTTCAAAATGACGACAGCACCCGCTAGGATCTCTTCATCGTCATTATCAGCTACCGTGATGGGTAGAATATCTGCAATATAATCTTGCTCAACAAATTTTACTTTTTGAGTTTGAGCAAAGGTTTCTTTTGATTCTAGCCATTTTTCAAATTTGAATCCTTCAACCCATTCTTCAATATCTGCTTTGATAAGGGCATTTATATCGTTATCGACACTAAATTTTGCAGCGTCATTAAATAACACGATACGCCCTTTCGTATCAATCGAGAACACCGGGTCAGGCATCGTTTGAATGATGGCTTTTAACTCATTACGTTCACGTTCAATCGGCATAAAGAGAGTCGTTTTAACATCATCGATGCCTTCGATACGACGAATTTTCGGCATGAATTGCTGAAAATCGGTAAACTCTATGGTGGGAAAGCTGAGATATATCTTACCTGCTTCATTGATCTCAATACCACGCAGGTCTATCTCATGAGCTTTTAACAACTCAAGCACATCTTGCGCAATTCCCAATCTATCTTGACAGCTTATTTCTAAACGCATTAGTACTTACTCTCTTTATACTTAGTGTAATGATTACGTTGCACATAGAGGTAAGATCACTAATTTTGCTTACAATCGGTTCAGCTCTCGGTCTAGTTGAAACGCTTTACTTGTGACATAAGTTTCAACATCACGTAAACGTCTTTCACTATCATCAAACAACGCTTTGACTTCATGAAATGCTTTTGCTGGCGCTTGGCCTTTTTGCCAAACTTTTTGTTTGATTTCTATCTTACTTTTAACATTAGGGTACCAGCCCTTTCCTGTTGAACTCTCCATACCCACAACATTACTGGTGTCGACTTGCATGCCTTTAGGACGGACATCTAAAATAAACCAACACGCAATATAAACAACAAAAGCGAATGGCCCTGCTAGTAAGAAAAATGCAGTAATGGTTAAAATTCTCACTAACCACGTTTCAATCCCAAAATAATCGGCGACGCCTGAGCAAACACCGGCAATACGCTTATCATCGGGGTTGCGATAAAGCCCTTTGACAGTATTCATACTTTTTGTCTCCACTGTGGCGCCTCTGTATCTAAAAT
>NZ_DS989816.1:36288-86733 GCF_000155775.1 Glaciecola sp. HTCC2999 | reverse complement strand
CTGTATCTAAATAGTTTCGAGTGTTTTAATCCGCTCTGACATCTGCTCGGCTTTGTCCGCTAATATTTGTAGATCTTTATAATCGTTTTCCGATAGACCCTTATTAATTTGACGTTTACCGCGATAATGTAACACCAGCCATGTTGGGGCGACAAACAACATGAATAAGATCATGGGTACGCCCACTGCTACGATAAAAAATTCTTCCATTATATTGTCCTCTTTTCGTGTTTACGCGTTGTTGCTACTAAAAGTGTGGATAAACTTAAGCGCTATTGAACACTATTCTTTTGTGCCATTTTTGTTTTTAATGCCGCTAATTCATCTTCTACTTTGTCATTCGCTTCTAACTCGGCAAATTCATCATTTAATGACTTCTGACCTAAATCATAAGCTTCAACCTGGGCTTCGATATCATTAATTTTGCGCTCGTATTGTTCAAATCGTCCCATCGCATCTTCGACTTTTGAACTATCTAAGGTCTTTTTAACATCCAAACGAGACGTCGCTGTAGCTTGACGTAATAGAATCGTTTTCTGACGCGCCTTTGCATCGGCTAATTTTTCTTGTAGTTGGCTGGTTTCAATCTGCAGCTTGGATAACTGAATGTCGATATTCTCTAATTCGTTACCTAACACGTCAGCACTATTGTTACATTTACTACGTTCTTGTAGTGCAGCTCGTGCGAGATCTTCACGCTCTTTACTAATAGCAAGTTCTGCTTTTGCAGACCAATCTTGAGCTTGATGTGTCAGTTTATCGATTTGCAATTGAATATCTTTTTTTGATGCAATTGTCTTAGCCGATGCAGAACGGACTTCAACTAGGGTATCTTCCATCTCTTGAATAATCAGGCGAACCATTTTTTGTGGATCTTCTGCCTTATCTAATATGGAATTGATATTTGAATTAATAATATCGGTAAAACGTGAAAATATGCTCATAAGTAACTCCTTAATTAATTACTCATAATATATCCAAGTAACGTGCCACTTTATAAAAAATGTAAATAATTGATTTTATTGGATTAATTTATTTTAAAAAAATTAGCCTTTTTATTGTTTAATGAATTACACTAAATATTAGTATATATGACCATTTTTGCTAGTTTGTTTTACTACACAGAGAAAAATTACTATGAGTCGCTTTCGTAAACAAGATAATTTAATCGGGCAAGCTAATGTGTTTTTAGAAGTGCTTGAACAGATTTCCCAAATAGCGCCGCTCAATAAACCGGTATTAGTCATTGGTGAGCGAGGAACAGGTAAAGAGCTTATCGCAGCGCGATTACATTATTTATCTACCCGCTGGGATCAGCATTATCAAAAGCTAAATTGCGCCGCATTAAATGAAAGTCTACTGGAAAGTGAATTATTTGGTTATGAAGCTGGCGCGTTTACAGGAGCAAGCAAACGGCGTGAAGGGCGCTTTGAAGTCGCTAATCACGGGACGCTGTTTTTAGATGAGTTAGCCAATACCTCAGCCACTATCCAAGAAAAGTTACTTCGGGTAGTCGAATATGGCGAATTTGAGCGCGTGGGTGGCTCAAAAACAGTGAAAGTTGATGTGCGCCTCATCGCTGCAACTAACGAAGATCTTCCCGCGCTAGCCGCCAATGGTGAATTTAGGGCAGATTTACTCGACCGGCTCGCCTTTGATGTGATTACCATTCCACCGTTACGTGAACGACCTGATGATATTATGATATTAGCCGAGCATTTTGCTATTAATATGGCACGCGAATTAGAGATGGAGCTGTTTAGTGGATTCACAAGCAAAGCGACTGATGTACTCATGCAATATGATTGGCCTGGTAATATTCGAGAACTTAAAAATGTCGTAGAACGGGCCGTATATCGTAATAATAATGCCCATGTACCAGTGCATAATATTGTGCTTGACCCCTTTGCTTCAGTGTATCGCCCTAAAACACGCATCAAAACACCACCGGCTAGTTACACACCTCCTTCTTCAAGTGTATCAACAGATCCCAGTCACGAACCTACGTATGACAAATCTGTGCCGGCAAATACTATTCAAGAACCGTTGACAAATAGCCCTAAAACACCCGACAATACTCCATCAATGACATTTCCATTGGACTTAAAAGCCCGCTCGCAGGCATTTGAAATTACCATGATAAAAGAAGCCTTAAAAGATAGTCAGTTTAATCAAAAGAAAACCGCTCAAAAACTATCTTTAACCTACCATCAACTGCGCGGTTACTTGAAAAAGTATAGCTTACTTGATGAAGGTCCTGACCTACAATGATACGCTTTCACAAGCTATTCACACCGGTTATATTCTTGCCTATCTTATGGTTAAGTGGCTGCGGTCCGTCCCATGATATCCAACAACAACATCTCTCTGATTCAATCGCGCCCGATGGCGTGATTTATTGCTCTGAAGGTAATCCTTCATATCTTAATCCACAATTAGATACATCATCGACGACATCAGATGTCAGCTCCCATCAAATATATAGCCGTTTACTTGATTTTGATGAGCAAACAGGTCGAATACAACCGGCTCTCGCCAGTAGCTGGTTAGTGTCTAGTGATGGATTAACCTATACTTTTCAGCTAAGACGGAATGTTGAGTTTCATCAAACCGAGTATTTTCAACCCACGCGATCGTTTAACGCCGATGATGTATTATTTAGTTTTGATCGCTGGATCAACCCTAGTCATCCCTATCATGAAGTAAATGGGGGCAGTTACCCCTATTTTGATAGTTTGAATTTGGCTGAGAAAATTCAATCCATTAAGCGTATCAATGGTTATCGCATAGAGATCAGTTTATTTGAACGAGATTCTTCTTTCTTAGCTAATCTTGCTACCGATTTTGCCGTTATTTTATCCGCTGAGTATGCCGATATGTTAGCTGTTGATAACCGTCAATCACAAATCGATTTTTATCCTATCGGCACTGGGCCATTTAAATTCGATGCTTACCAAAAAAATCAATTTATCCGCTTTTTACCACATCTGGGTTATTGGCGTGGTGTGCCACAATCTGCACAACTCATTTATGACATTACGCCTTCCAGTGCCATTCGCTTTGCCAAGTTAGTCACCGGTGAGTGCGATACTATTGCCTACCCCTCTCAAGCGGAGATTGATGTCATGCGTGCTACGCCAAACATTGTGGTAGAAGAAGAGCCTGGGTTAAATGTTGGCTTTTGGGCTTTTAACACAAGTAAACCGCCTTTTGATCAGCCTATAGTGCGTCGAGCTTTGGCGATGGCAATTGATAAAAATTCGATTTTAGATGCTATTTACTTCAATTCAGCCTCTCGAGCTCGTTCGCTGATCCCCCCTTCTTCTTGGGCCTATAACAGCAGTATTAAAGAAGTAAGTTACAACCCCATCAAAGCCAAAGAATTACTCAATCAAGCCAATATCCCTGCGGGCTTTAAAATGACACTTTGGGCAATGCCGGTTGTGCGCGCATATAACCCCAATGCCAAACGCATGGCACAGCTGATTAAAAATTACTTGGCTGCGGTCGATGTCGATGTCACTGTTGTAACCTATGATTGGCATGCATTTCGTGACAAACTTTCCCAAGGGGAACATGATAGTGTATTAATAGGCTGGTCGGCAGATAATGGTGATCCGGATAATTTTTATCGCCCCTTACTTAGTTGTGAAGCCATTCCTTCAGGTACTAACCGAGCGATGTGGTGTAATACGGAATTTAACGCATTAATTAATGCGGCAATCCGGATCCCTGATGTCGATTTAAGAGCATCTTTATATGCCAAAGCTAATAATATTATCGCCCATGATATACCTTTGGTCCCTATTGCACATGCTAATCGCTATCAAGTTAAAGCACACTCCATTAAGGGGTTATCAATAAACCCTTATGGTAGTATTCGGTTTGAAAATGTGGTGAAAGCACCCAAGGTACAACAAATAGATAACCAGGATGGGCGTCCATGATCAATACCTTGTTTCGTTTTTTAAACCTCACCTTTATCACATTATGTATCTTAGTGGTGTTGTCCTTTGCATTAGCTTACTTCTTTCCGGGAGATACTTGGTTAAATCTATTTGGTGCTGAGTTTATTCAAGACCAACCTACCCTAATGCTAGTCGCTGAACAAACCAATGTATTAATGGCATTTTGGTATTATATCCAAGCATTATTAGAAGGCGAATGGGGAGTCAGTTTCGCCACAGGTAATGCGCTTTATCCAGAAATTATGCGCTTGTTACCTGCTACGTTAGAATTAAGTCTCTATGCTATCACCATCGCTTTAGTACTTGGGATCCCATTAGGTTTTATTGCAGGTATGCAATACCACAAAAAAATCGACAATATCTTTATGTCATCAAGCATGGTGATGTATTCATTCCCGGTATTTTGGCTGGCGTTATTATTAATATTAATCGTCAGTTTACAAGCGCAATGGTTACCCATGTCAGGCCGTTTGAGTTTATTATTTGATATCCCTCATCGCACTGGATTTATCTTACTGGATATTTGGTTATCGGATGTCCCCTATAAACAAGCTGCTTTATATGATGCGCTGCAGCACCTTATCCTACCGACATTATCAGTGTCTTTTATCGCCTTTGCTGTTTTCCTGCGCACGACGCGCCGTTCTGTAGCTGACGTGTTGCAAACTGAATACATCAAATGTGCACAAACACGTGGACTGCCTTCCTCTACGATTTTCTTTAGACATGTATTGCGTAATGCCTTGTTACCAGTATTGCCTTTGTTAGCGTTGCAAATATCTACGTTAATGACAAATGTCATGATTGTTGAAACCATATTTTCATGGCCAGGGATTGGTGACTGGCTTATCCAAGCTATTTATGAACGAGATTTCCCCGCTATCCGCGCAGGTATGTTGTTAGTCGCAATGGTGGTCGTGGTGATGACATTAAGTCTTGAATGCTTGAGCCAGATGATTGATCCCACCCGAGATAGGTTTGCTTATGCCAGACACTAGTTTATACGAAGAAGAACACTATCCAACGCCGTTACAGGCGACCTGGAGTGAATTTCGACAACGTCATGTTGCAGTTGCCGGACTGGGGATATTAATTTTCTTTATTATTATGGCTATTTTAGGACCACTGCTGACTCCATTTGAGCCAACTACTCAGCATACCGATGCTGTGCTGCTCCCACCAGCATGGAATGATAATGGCAGTATATTACATATTTTAGGTACGGATGCATTAGGCCGTGATATGTTAACCCGCTTATTTTACGGTACTCAAATAACATTATTTTCTAGCATCATTACGGTCTTAGTGGCATTGTGTTTTGGTGTTATATTAGGTGTCATAGCAGGTATGTCAGCAGGTCTTCGTTCCAGTTTTATCAATCATATATTAGACATTTTGATGCTAACCCCCACTTTATTAATTGCCATTATCATTATGGCAATGCTAGGTACTGGGTTAACTAATGCAATGTTGGCGATTGGCTTGGCCTTAATACCACGATTTGTTCATGTCACACGTGATTTTGTTCGCCAAGAAATGAGTAAAGATTACATCCTAACCGCCAAACTTGATGGCGCAACATCTTCCGCTTTATTTATTTATAACATCTTGCCTAATATGGTAGAACGCTTAATTGTCCAAGGTACATTGGCTATTTCTATCGCGATACTAGATATTTCAGCCTTAGGATTTTTAAATTTAGGTGCTCAAACGTTAATGCCAGAACTCGGTGTGATGATTGCAGATGCGCTATCTACTGCTTATATTGCCCCTTGGAATATTTTACTGCCAGGCCTTGCTATATTTTTGATGGTGCTATCGGTGAATATTGTAGGTGATGGTTTACGTTCAGCGCACAGAAACAGGATGTCACATTAATGATTATTTTAGACATCAAAAATTTGACCTTAGAGATTGAAAGTAACGGTGTATTAATCAAGGCACTTGATAAAGTCAGCCTGACCGTTAAAGAAAATGAGATTAGAGCACTCGTAGGCGAAACTGGCTCTGGAAAAAGTTTGATTGTACGTGCGATATCAGGTGCACTTCCTCCTCAGTGGATTGTGACTGCAGACCGGTTGACATGGCGTGGTGAAAACTTATTAACCATGAAGCAAGCACAACGCCAGGCTATCATGCGTCGCGATATTGCTGTCATTTTTCAAGATCCAATGGCAGCATTAGATCCCTCATCTCGCCTTCAAGAACAACTGCTCGAAAGTGTACCCGAGGAGTTTGTTGAAGGACGTTATTGGTGGGAGCGAAACCGCTCAAAAATGAAGATTGCGAAACAAATCTTAGCGCGAGTCGGTATTGAGAACGTGGCTCAATGTATCAATAAATATCCCCATGAATTGTCATTAGATATTTGTCAAAAATTTATGATTGCCCTTGCATTAATCTCTCAGCCTACCTTGTTAATTGCTGATGATCCTACGCGTGGTATGGAAACAAATATAAAGAAACAGATTTTAGCCTTATTCACACATTTAAATAAAACCCGTGATTTAAGTATATTATTTGTAGGCCATGATTTATTGGCAATCTCTGCAATGGCGCATTCAATGACTGTGCTATATTGCGGGCAAACAGTAGAATCGGGAAAAATGAAAGCGTTACGTAAACGTCCACTGCATCCCTATACCAAAGCATTACTGGACAGCGCACCGAGTTTTAGCCCAGATTTACAACCTAAATCAAGGTTAGTGGCATTGGATGGAACCATCCCTACCCTACAACATTTGCCTATTGGTTGTCGCTTGGGGCCTCGCTGTCCGCGTGCGGCCAAAGAATGTGTGCAAGCGCCAACAGAGCGTTCGATTAACGAACATAAGTATCGTTGCCACTATCCACTTCACTTGCAGGTGGTTTAAATGCCTATTACTCCGTTACTCAAAATCAACCAATTGACCTATAATCCCCCTAAACGTTGGAATTTTTTCTCACCTAGACCCTCTTTTGTTTTAGGCCCAGTAGATTTACATGTACATGAAAGCGAAACTATCGCCATTATTGGTGGCAATGATTCTGGTAAATCACTATTAGCTAAACTTATTGGAGGAGCCGTAAAACCGACTTCAGGTGAGATACTATTAAATAATCAATTAATTAATACCCATCATTCAAAAGCCCGTGCGAATAATATTCGCATGGTTTTTCGCCATTCTGCAGAATCATTAAACCCGGGGATGTCGATTGGTAGTATGCTCGATGAACCACTGCGTTTAAACACCCAGCTTAGCGCTGCAATGCGCTTTGAGAAGGTCAATCACACCCTTTCATTGGTTGGCTTAATGCCGGAACATTACTATTACTATAAGCATAAGCTATCTGACGGACAGCAACAGCGTGTAGCGCTTGCACGTGCATTGATCCTGGATCCACAAGTGATTGTGGCAGATGAACCTTTTGCTGCGCTGGATCCATCAGTACGATCTCAAACCGTTAATTTATTGCTCAAATTACAAGCTGAACTTGGATTAGCTTTTATCTTTGTTTCCCATAATTTAGGGATAGTCAGACATATGGCGGATCGAACAATTGTGATGAGTGAGGGGCAGATAGTGGAGAGTAATTTAACTCAGACGCTATTTACTGCGCCTGAGCATCCTAGCGCACAGAAACTTATCCATGCGCACAATTCATTAGTGAGTTATTAACCCACTAGTGCGAGTAATATTCCCGCTGCAACAGCTGAACCAAGAACACCTGCTACATTAGGTCCCATTGCATGCATCAGCAAGAAATTATGAGGGTTCGCTTCTAATCCCACTTTATTCACTACCCGCGCCGCCATCGGCACTGCTGATACACCCGCAGCACCAATTAACGGGTTAATCGGCTCGTTACTGAACTTAGCTAAGATTTTCGCCATGATCACCCCTGCACCGGTACCAATCGAGAATGCGACCGCACCTAATGCTAAAATTCCTAACGTTTCGACCGTTAAGAAAGCGTCTGATGAAAGCTTTGAGCCCACTGCTAAACCTAAGAAGATGGTCACAATGTTAATCAATTCGTTTTGTGCCGTATTACTTAAGCGGTCAACCACACCCGATTCTTTCATCAAGTTACCTAAACAGAACATACCAACCAATGGAGATGCGCTAGGTAAGAATAAAATCGTTAAGAAAAGCACTGCCAGTGGGAAGATGATCTTTTCACGCTTAGTCACCACACGTAGTTGATTCATTTGGATCTTACGCTCTTCTGGCGTCGTTAATGCATTCATAATAGGCGGTTGAATAATCGGTACTAATGCCATATAAGAATAGGCGGCTACCGCAATTGCACCTAATAGCTCAGGCGCTAGCTTTGATGCTAAGAATATTGCCGTTGGACCATCTGCGCCACCAATGATTGCAATCGCTGCCGCATCTTGGAGGCTGAATTCAAATCCAGGTACTGCATTTAACGCAATCGCACCAAACAAAGTCGCAAAGATCCCAAACTGCGCAGCAGCTCCTAATAACAACGTTTTAGGATTGGCAATCAAAGCACCAAAATCGGTCATTGCCCCAACGCCCATAAAGATCAGCAATGGAAAGACGCCAGTATCAACACCAATATAATAAATATAATGCAGTAAACCACCGACTTCACTAAATCCCGCTAGCGGAATGTTAGTGAGCAAAGCACCAAAACCGATCGGGAGTAACAAAAGCGGTTCAAACTTTTTGACAATGGCTAAATATAATAAGCCAAAACCAACCAGCATCATGATAATTTGCCCCATTTCAAAATGAGGTATGGCAGTGGACTGCCACAAAATTTGCAGTTTTTCCATGAGCTTATCCTAAGGTAATGACGGCTTGACCGGCTTGCACTGCATCGCCTTCATTGACGTTGATAGTAGTCACGACACCTGTATGTAACGAACGTACTTCAGTTTCCATTTTCATGGCTTCCATGATCATCACCACATCACCTTCATTCACTTGGTCACCTTGGCGAACCAACATCTTAAAGATGTTACCCGCAAGTGGCGCATTAATACTTTCACCTGCACCGGTTGAAGTAGGTGCGGCTGCGGTATTACCACCGGCATCAATAGCGGTGACATTGACCGGTTGTGCATCGGTGATTTGACCGTCAGGCGCAACGGTAACAGCATACTCAGTACCGTTTACACGCACACTATAATGCTCTTCACCTGTGGCAGAGACTGAACTATTCGATTCAACTGGTGCGGTTGGAGCAGGCTCAAAGGCATCTGGGTTATTTCGGTTTTTGATAAACTTAAAGCCCACTTGTGGGAATAAGGCATAGGTCAGTACATCATCCACTTTGTCTGAGGCGAGTGTGGCACTTTCTGCCGCAACTAGCTCATCCAATTCCGCTTCTAATTTATTTAACTCAGGCTCAAGCACATCAGCAGGACGACAGGTAATCGCTTCGCTATCACCTAATACTTTTGCTTGTAGCTCAGCATTGACTGGCGCAGCAGTCGCCCCATATTCACCTTTTAAGACACCGGCAGTTTCTTTGGTAATGGACTTATAACGTTCGCCTGTGAGGACATTAATAACCGCTTGAGTACCCACGATTTGCGACGTTGGCGTGACTAATGGGATAAAGCCTAAATCTTCTCGCACGCGAGGGATTTCTTTCAGTACTTCATCCATTTTGTCGGTGGCATTTTGTTCACGTAACTGGTTTTCCATGTTCGTTAACATACCACCTGGCACTTGAGCAGTTAAGATACGTGCATCAACACCTTTGAGTGCTCCTTCAAATGACGCGTATTTTTTACGCACGTCTCTAAAGTATGAGGCAATACCCTCAAGGCCTTCTAAATTTATGCCAGTATCACGTTCTGTGCCTTCAACGATTGAAACCATCGTTTCAGTAGCCGTGTGACCATATGTCATACTCATACTCGATACAGCGGTATCGAGCATATCAATCCCTGCATCAACCGCCATTTGGTAAGTAGCCGTCGATAAACCGGTTGTAGCGTGGCATTGCATCGCAATCGGCACAGCAACCGTCTTTTTCAATTCAGTGATAAGTTCTTTACAATCATAAGGCTTGAGTAAACCCGCCATATCTTTAATACAAATAGAATGTACGCCCATATCTTCAAGACGTTTTGCCATATCTAGCCAAAGTGATAAATTGTGTACCGGCGATACTGTATAGGAAATCGTACCTTGTGCATGTGCACCCACTTCAATTGCAGTTTTGACGGCCGTTTCTAAATTACGTACATCATTCATCGCATCAAAGATACGGAACACGTCAACACCATTAGTATGCGCACGCTCAACGAATTTAGACACAACATCATCAGCGTAATGACGATAGCCTAATAGATTTTGACCACGTAATAACATTTGGTGTTTGGTATTTGGCATCGCCGCTTTTAATTGACGAATACGATCCCAAGGATCTTCCCCCAAATAACGGATACAGCTATCAAAAGTTGCCCCACCCCAAGATTCCACTGACCAATAACCGACTTTATCAAGTTCAGCAGCTATAGGTAACATGTCATCAATACGCATACGTGTCGCTAACAACGATTGATGGGCATCACGCAAGACTAGCTCAGTTAACGCTAATGGTTTAGTCATGATATGGGTATCCTACTTAGATGATGGCTGATTACCCTGCCTGTAGGCAGTCACAGCATGAGTGATCGCAGTGATCACGTCTTTTTGATTTGATACAGAGGCAGATGCATTAGCTGCTTGAGATGAAGCTGCAGGTGTTGGACGAGCAGACGAATAAGCGTTGGCTTCAGGCTCTGGAAACACTTCAACAAACTTAGTGATGAGCTTTACACTGATAATCAGCACACTTAAAAAGATGAACACAGTCAGCATACCAATCATTAATAATGAAGCAGCTTCAAAGAGTTGTTCAGACATAGTTGGTGTATTCATAATACACTCCACAATATTTCGGTAGTATCTTTATAGCGATCTATGAATAAAAACACAATATTTTTTTACCAATTTACGACTTTTTGGTCATAATTATATTATTTAATAATTATTAATTACACTAATTTAAACAAAAAAATAATAATAAAATGTTTATTATCAATAATTTAGTTAAATACAATATCAATAAGAGTGTCCAAACCTGAATTGGTAAGACCAATTTACTATTTATTCATAATTTTGCATAAATACTACGCTTTTATAAATAATTATTTTATAGTTTTCATTGATCAACGCGATATTAACTCAACCATATGATGAAAAAGCGCATAATAGAGACGGTCTAAACAAATGATAGGCAAAAAAAAACCACCTAACAAGGTGGTTTTTAATGATTGGCGCGTGCGGAAGGATTCGAACCTCCGACCGCCTGGTTCGTAGCCAGGTACTCTATCCAGCTGAGCTACGCACGCGCACTAAAACTGATTTAAAACATAAACTAATACAGAGTTAAGGTCATTTAGTTATGTTTGATACATTTTTATAAAAACATATCAGAAAAAATGGCGCGTGCGGAAGGATTCGAACCTCCGACCGCCTGGTTCGTAGCCAGGTACTCTATCCAGCTGAGCTACGCACGCGCACTAAAACTTTTACAACACGTTTCCACCAAACAAATGGCGGAGAGGGAGGGATTCGAACCCTCGGTACGAATTAACGTACGGTTCCTTAGCAGGGAACTGGTTTCAGCCACTCACCCACCTCTCCACAACGTGGAAGCGCATTCTACTGTACCCATTATATAAGTCAATGCTTTACTAATATAAAAATGATAAAAAATTCATGTTTAGGTGCATTTTGCTGATTAATCCAACAATTGCATTTAGTTTGCTTAATTTATGCCCACATATCAAGCGTCAGGCTTATGTTCATCCTTGGTAAACTCAGCATCCACATCATTTTCAGGATCACCGACAACATCTTCTAAACGCACTTTATCCACACTTCTAAAGGTATTGATAGGGCCTGCTAATGCATATAAAGCAAATACAATAAATAATACTAATGCTGGCTCAGTGGCAACGACCACAAACACTAACATCACCAGTAATAAAGCAACAAAGGGCACCTTACCAGCCCAATTCACTTCTTTAAATGAGTTATATTTGAAATTGCTGACCATTAATAGGCCGCATAGCGCTGTCACACCCGCTAAACCCCAGCTCAAATGTGACGTATCGATGGAGTACTCTTGAGCCACCCATACCAAACTCGCCACGACACCCGCGGCAGCTGGACTCGCTAAACCTTGAAAAAAACGAGAATCAGCAATTCCCACTTGCGTATTAAAACGAGCCAACCTAAGCGCTGCTCCGGCAACATATATAAAAGCAGCAAGCCAGCCTAGTTTGCCTAAGTCCGTGAATCCCCAATTATAAGCAACTAATGCTGGGGCGACACCAAAAGAGACCATATCAGCCATAGAATCATACTCAGCACCAAATTCACTTTGTGTATTGGTAATGCGAGCAACTCGACCATCTAAACCATCAAATATCATAGCAACAAAAATAGCGACCGCAGCAGCTTCGTAATAGCCATTCATACTAGAAATAACGGCATAAAAGCCTGAAAATAATCCAGCGGTTGTTAACAAATTAGGAAGTAGGTAAATGCCTTTTTTAGGGACAGGGGACATAAATTTAATCTCATCAGTAATATGCTATTAATGTAACACAATTAGTGTAGCTGCATAAAATAGTGTTTTATCTTTAATCAGTCTTATTCAATAAAATAATCATGATAAATACATCATATTATTATAGCACTCGCTGTGTCATTAGCGAGTTACACTATTATCACTTATCGCTTTTAGGATCTGTCGAAATTTGTTTATTTTATTTTCGTTTGTCTGTAACCTCTTAAAGATTGAGACGTCATGATACTAACCAA
The DNA here is from genome assembly GCF_000155775.1 of Glaciecola sp. HTCC2999. Classification (GTDB taxonomy): domain Bacteria; phylum Pseudomonadota; class Gammaproteobacteria; order Enterobacterales; family Alteromonadaceae; genus Opacimonas. Next base: position 73,925 of record NZ_DS989816.1, on the reverse strand, counting down.
TCTTATAATTACATGTACGGAGACATAATGAGCTTGTTTTTAGTCATCGCTTTACTATTGATAGGCACTCTTATCCCTATTTTTGCGGCTCGTTTTGGTCGTGGAATTACCACCATAGCGACAGCCATCGCTCCGGCTATCGGGTTCGCCTATATTATTAGTTTAACCCCACAAGTCCTCGCCGGTGAGCACTTGATTGAGTATCTAGAATGGATCCCTGCAGTGGGATTAACCTTATCCTTACATCTAGATGGTTTATCTTTAATGTTTGCGCTACTGATTTTGGGTATCGGTTTACTGATTATACTTTATGCAAGTTATTACTTATCTGATAAGGAAGACGCCGGTCGATTCTTTTCCTATTTGATTCTATTTATGACGGCAATGTTATCGATTGTGTTATCAAATAATATTCTACAAATGTGGATGGCATGGGAAGTCACAAGTATCAGTTCATTCTTACTGATTAGCTTCTGGGGGCATCTATCGGGTTCACGTAAAGGTGCCCGAATGGCTTTAACGGTAACGGGTGCAGGCGGATTAGCATTATTAGCAGGCCTATTACTTATTGGTGATATTGTAGGGAGTTATGAGCTAAGTGTGATCCTCGCTAGTGGTGACTTACTCACAGAACACGCGTTATATCCTATTATTCTTGTCTTAGTATTACTTGGTGCGTTTACCAAATCAGCCCAATTCCCGTTTCATTTTTGGTTACCACATGCCATGGCGGCTCCTACGCCGGTAAGCGCTTATTTACATTCAGCGACGATGGTCAAAGCGGGGATTTTCCTCATGGCACGTTTCTATCCGGTTCTTTCCGGCACTGAAATGTGGTTTTTAATTGTTTCAACTGCAGGGTTAATCACATTATTATTAGGGGCGTATGTAGCGCTGTTTAAGCACGATTTAAAAGGATTACTTGCATATTCAACGATCAGTCACTTAGGCCTTATCACCTTATTATTGGGACTCGATACCCAATTATCTGCCGTCGCCGCACTGTTTCACATCATGAACCACGCAGTGTTCAAAGCATCTCTATTTATGGCAGCGGGGATCATTGACCACGAAACTGGCACACGAGACATGCGAAAACTCAATGGCCTATGGAAATATATGCCTTACACTGCCACACTCGCCATGGTAGCAGCCGCGTCTATGGCTGGAGTGCCTTTATTTAATGGCTTCTTATCCAAAGAAATGTTTTTAGCTGAAACGCTGAATCAACATGCTTTTGGCTTTTTATCGTGGATGATCCCGGTATTAGCGACCATCGCCAGTATCTTTTCCGTCGCGTATTCGACCCGCTTTATACACGATGTATTCTTTAATGGTGAACCCATTGACCTGCCCAAAACACCTCACGAGCCGCCACGCTTTATGAAGGTGCCAATAGAAGTGTTAGTTATCCTATGTATTGCAGTGGGTATTTTTCCCGTACTGATGGTAGGAGATTTTCTGACGGCAGCATCACAAGCTGTTCTAAATACCACACAATTACCTTATTACAGTCTCGCTATCTGGCACGGGTTTAATTTACCATTACTGATGAGTGCTATTGCGATTGGTGGTGGGATTTTAATCTATACTTACCGGGCACGCCTGTATCGTTCTCAGGCCGAGTTCATGGAGACAGATGCCAAATTGATTTTTGAAGGTGTCGTTCAACATATCGTCAAAACAGCATCAAGCTATTATGACAAATTTGATTCAGGATCATTGCAACGTTATGTTGCTGCTTTACTCATTTTTACAATTATATTAATTGCACTGCCATTATTTAAATACCAATCAAGTTTCTCTGTTACGAATATGCAGCCGGTCACGGGTGTTGAAATCACAGCCGCAATTGTGATGTGTTTAGCTGCTATAGCAACCATGGTCTTGCATCGTCGACGTGTCATTGCACTGCTTGCGATATCGGTGGTGGGATTAATTTTATCGGTCGGCTTTGCCCGCTTTTCAGCACCTGACCTAGCGTTAACTCAGTTATCAGTGGAAGTCGCAACGGTCATCTTATTGATGCTCGCATTGTTTTTCTTACCTAAGAAAACGGCTACAGAATCAGCCCCTGGTCGGGTCGTCAGAGATTTAGCGATCGCTGCGGTATTTGCTGGATTAATTGCAACCATCAACTATATCTTTATTACTCAGCCGCTGACCAGTATTTCAGACTTTTACTTAGCTAATAGTAAAATTGGCGGCGGTGGTACGAATGCTGTTAACGTGATTTTAGTGGATTTTCGGGGATTAGATACGTTAGGTGAGATCTTAGTATTAGGGATTGCCGCACTGGGCATATTTAAATTAATGGCGCGCATTCGTTTGGCCATGCCAAACGCCGATGAAAAAGGCCGTCCATGGACTAACGATATTCATCCGACCATTTTATCTATGATCTCGCAAAGTCTATTACCACTTGCTTTACTGGTGTCATTTTATATTTTCTTGCGGGGACATAATATGCCCGGAGGCGGTTTTATCGCTGGTCTGGTGACGTCAATTGCCATCATTCAACAATATATCGCTCATGGTGTCGAATGGGTCAAGCCTAGAATTAAAGTCGATTATCAAAACCTTATCGCCCTTGGTGTATTAATTGCGGCACTGACAGGTGTAGGCAGTTGGAGCTTTGGTTATCCTTTCATGACAACTTGGTTTGATTATTTTGACATTCCGTTCATTGGTGAAATTGAGCTGGCTAGCGCATTAATATTTGATTTAGGGGTATATTTGACTGTGGTAGGAGCAACGCTGTTAATTTTAGCTCACTTGGGTAAATTATCTACACCAGACCGACCTAAGGTGGAACGCTAATGGAACTATTATATGTGATCTGTGTGGGTGTACTGACGTTTAGTGGTATTTTTCTGTGCTTACGTGCACGTACTTTCCCTGTGGTAGTTGGACTCACCATGCTCGGTTATGCGGTGAATATGTTTTTATTTTCCAGTGGTCGATTAAATCTTGAAGGAGCCGCTATTTTAGGCATGGCGGATAAATATGCTGACCCATTACCTCAAGCCTTAGTATTAACAGCGATTGTGATTGGCTTTGCGATGATCGCATTCGTCGTGATCTTATCGATGCGCGCTCGGGCTGATTTAGGCAGTGACTTGGTCGATGGCAGTGAGCCACCCGATACGCGAAAACTGGTCAAATCTAAGCGAGGTGATGCATGATTGAGCACATGATCATTTGGCCTATTTTAATCCCGATGATAGGTGGGCTATTAATGCTATTACCTCCTTTCAAAGGTATTGAACGTTATGCGGCTCGTCGTGTCTTTGCCGTCCTATTAATACTAGCGCAAATCGCCACTGCTATCGCCATTCTGCTCTCTGCCAGTGGTAATGCGCCTATTTTCTATGCCGTGGGCAATTGGCTACCGCCCTTTGGGATCATCTTATACGCAGATACTCTCTCTGCCATATTAGTACTATTAACAACATTTTTAGGCCTTGGCGTCATTTTATACTCATTAGCAGGTGAAGATCGTGCAGGCCGCTATTACCATCCTCTTATTCAATTTCAAATTTTAGGGATCAATGGCGCGTTTCTCACCAATGATTTATTTAATTTATTCGTATTTTTTGAAGTTCTGCTCATCGCTTCATATAGTTTATTAATTCATGCCGGCGGTAAGCAAAAAACCGAAGCTGCACTTCACTATGTCATTTTAAATTTAATCGGTTCGAGTATTTTCTTATTTGCGCTGGGCACGATTTATGGGGCAATAGGTACGTTGAATATAGCGGACATGGCGTTAAAAATTAGTAGCCTATCAGAATCAAATTTACTCCTTGCTCAGATTGGTGGGGCATTATTGCTGGTCGTATTTGGCCTGAAATCTGCCATGTTGCCGCTGCATTTTTGGTTACCGAAAACCTATGCTGCAGCCCCCGCACCGGTCGCTGCACTATTTGCAATTATGACTAAGGTAGGCATCTATTGTATTTTCCGTGTATATACGGTCATTTATGGCGTAGAGGCTGGCGAACTCGCCGATATGATCCAACCTATTATTTGGCCTCTAGCGTTTGTCACCATAGCCATCGGCACTGTGGGTTCACTCGTCAGCCCTACCCTTAAAGGGATAGCGGGTAATCTGGTGATCGTATCAGTCGGTACGTTATTAATTGCATTTGCATTACGAACCCCTGAAGCAACTGCCGCAGCATTAATGTATTTGATCCACAGCACCTTAGCTACCGCAGCATTATTTTTAATTGCAGATTTAATAGGACTGCAACGTGGTAAAGCGGGAGATAGATTTGTTATTTCGCGAAAACTTAAAAATCAAAGTTTATTAGGCAGCTGTTTTTTTGTCGTCGCTATGGTCGTGGCAGGATTGCCCCCTTTCTCTGGTTTTCTAGGCAAATTATTGATCCTGCAAGCACCCACTTTAAATGCAGACAAATTCATGATTTTTAGTGCCATTCTTTTGAGTAGTCTGGTGACGATTGTCGCGCTCTCACGAGCAGGAACAACTATTTTTTTCCGTCATGCTCCGGTGCGCGACCCAGTCAAAGATCTCAATGACTCACCCGATTTATCCAAGTGGCAAATCACTGGGGTATTAGTGCTATTAATTGCATCACCACTTATCACGATATTTGGTGCTCAGGTCATTGAAATGACTCAGCTAGCCGCACAACAGCTGCATGATGTTGAGCTATTGATTGATGTGATGCGTTTAAGAGGAGTGGAATAATGACCCGAATTTTCCCTCAGCCTTTCCATACATTATTACTCACAGCAGTGTGGTTATTGTTAAATAATAGTATGAGCCTAGGGCATATTTTATTAGGACTTATATTAGGTATTGTGATCCCGATTGTGTGTCAACCATTAAGGATCCCACAGCCCAAGATAGCAAAACCTTTTAAACTGATCCCTTATGTATTGGTCGTTCTCAAAGATGTTATTATCGCAAATATTGAAGTGGCCATACTCGTGTTAGGCCCGGTCAAGCGGATCCAACCAGGTTTCATCGCTTACCCACTAACGCTCAAAGATGACCTACCCATTACGCTGCTTGCCAGCACAATCACTATGACGCCAGGAACCTGTAGTTGCGAGTTAACTGAAGATAAACAGTTTTTATATATTCATGTGCTCGATATGCCAGCAGATGAACAAAGCTTAATAGACTACATTAAAGTCCATTATGAAGGCCGCGTGAAGGAGATTTTTGGATGTTAGATTATGCCATTTTATTTGTGTCAGGTGTGTTGAGTATCGCATTAGTGATGAATTTATGCCGATTACTATTAGGCCCTAATGCGCCTGATCGTATCCTTGCGCTTGATACCATGTGTATTAACAGTATCGCACTTATTTTAGTGTATGGGATGCATTCTGGCTCACCATTATACTTTGAAGCAGCCTTACTCATTGCCATGCTGGGTTTTGTGTCGAGTGTTGCATTTGCTAAATATCGCCTTCGCGGCGATATCATCGAGTGAGGTCATGATGTCGTTTGGATTTGAATTAGCGATTAGTATTTTACTGGTCATTGGTGGTATCTTTATTTTTGTTGGATCATTTGGCTTATTACGTCTACCAGACTTTTATACCCGATTACACGCTCCGACCAAGGCAACCACTGTTGGTTTAGGTAGTATTTTATTGTGCTCAATGCTAACGGCTTACGCCACAGAAGGCCGTTTTAGTATCAGTGAGTTACTCATTACATTGTTTCTAGTGATCACCGCACCGGTAGTAGCACATATGTTAGCCAAAGTGGCTATGCACCATAAAGTGAGAATGTTTGCTAAAACTAAGCATACGGAGCTAGTGGATACTGCACGTATGCAGCAACCACCCGCTTCAGATTCATCGAGTAAACTCGATAGTTAAGTGACCATCACTTACATCCACTTGAACCTTATCAAACTGCTTGTCGCGCAACGATAATAGTTGCGTGGCCAGAGGGTTTTCTAATTCCTGTTGAATCGCTCGCTTCAACGGTCGAGCACCAAAAACAGGATCAAACCCCACATCGGCAATTTTGTTTAAGGCAGCACCAGAAATACTCAGTTCAAATCCTTTATCTTGCAAGCGCTGACGTAAACCCTGCAATTGTATTTTCGCGATCGATTTAATATTGTCCAAAGCTAAAGGATGAAACACCACAATATCATCAACTCGGTTAATGAATTCAGGTCTAAAATGCATCGCTACTGTGTTCATGACACTGGCTTTCATTGCATCATAATCCTGTTGATGAGCCTGTTCTTGGATCACATCAGAACCTAAGTTTGACGTCATGATAATCACTGTGTTTTTAAAATCCACTGTTCGCCCTTGACCATCAGTCAGACGGCCATCATCAAGCACTTGAAGTAAGATATTAAACACATCTGGGTGTGCTTTTTCGACTTCATCTAACAAAATCACTGAATATGGCTTACGACGAACTGCTTCGGTTAAATATCCGCCCTCTTCATAACCAACATAACCAGGAGGGGCTCCGACAAGTCGAGCCACTGAATGTTTTTCCATAAACTCCGACATATCAATGCGCACCATCGAATCTTGGGAATCGAATAAGAAATCCGCCAACGATTTACATAATTCTGTTTTACCCACACCTGTGGGTCCCAGAAATAAAAATGATCCTATTGGTTTAGCTGGATCCGCTAAGCCGGCACGTGAGCGACGAATGGCATTGGACACACATTTCACCGCTTCATCTTGGCCGATGACACGGTCATGTAAGACGGTTTCCATCCGAACCAATTTATCACGTTCTCCCTCGAGCATTTTGGCCACGGGGATCCCTGTCCAGCGTGATAATACATCTGCAATTTCAACATCTGTCACTTTATTTTTCACTAATTGTGGCGTCACTTCATCCGCTGTATTAGCATTTTCTAACTGTTGCTCGAGTGCTGGAATACGCCCGTATTGTAATTCTGACATACGGTTTAAATCCCCTGCCCGACGCGCAATATCCATATCTTGTTTAGCTTGTTCTAGTTGAGCTTTGATCCCTTGCGCCCCTTGCATGGCATCTTTTTCTGTTAGCCAGATGGTTTCTAAGGCTTTATAACGTGATTCTGCTGTCTCACGTTCAACCTGAATAATATCTAAACGTTTCAGACTTGCTTCATCACTTTCTTTAGCTAAGGCTTGCTCTTCGAGTTTTAATTGTATGATGCGACGATCCAACTTATCCATTTCTTCTGGCTTTGAATCTATCTGCATACGGATACTCGAAGCGGCTTCATCAATCAAATCAATGGCTTTGTCAGGTAGTTGACGATCCGCTATATAACGGTGAGATAAACTCGCTGCCGCCACGATAGCAGGATCAGTAATGTCCACGGAATGATGAAGCTCATAACGTTCTTTCAAACCCCGTAGTATGGCAATGGTATCTTCTACTGTTGGCTGATCGATTAATACTTTTTGAAAACGTCTTTCAAGCGCCGCATCTTTTTCAATGTATTGACGATATTCATCTAACGTTGTAGCACCAACACAATGAAGTTCACCACGTGCTAGCGCAGGTTTTAGCATATTGCCGGCATCCATGGCTCCATCACCTTTGCCAGCGCCCACCATTGTGTGTAATTCATCGATAAATAAAATGACATTACCTTCTTCTTTGGATAACTCGTTTAACACAGCTTTAAGACGTTCTTCAAATTCACCGCGGTATTTAGCCCCCGCAATTAACGCTCCCATATCTAATGACAGTACACGTTTATGTTTAAGCCCTTCTGGCACCTCTCCATTAATAATACGCTGTGCGAGTCCTTCAGCGATGGCTGTTTTACCGACCCCTGGCTCACCGATTAATACGGGATTGTTTTTCGTGCGACGCTGTAATACTTGGATAGTGCGTCGGATTTCATCATCACGACCAATGACAGGATCGAGTTTGCCTTGTTCAGCACGTTCAGTTAAATCACTGGTATATTTTTCAAGGGCTTCACGAACGTCTTCGGCATTAGGATCATTGACATTTTGGCCTGCCCGCACATTATCAATCGCAGTTTGCAGGGCTTTTTTAGTCACCCCGACACTGACGAGTAAATCAGCAAAACGCGATTTCGTCTCTAAAGCCGCCAATAAAAACAACTCTGAAGAAATAAACTGATCGTTGTGTTGTTGTGCAATTTTATCGGTTAAGTTGAAACATGCGATAGTGTCACGACTAAACTGAACATCGCCAGATGCGCCTTTAACCCGTGGTAGTTTTTCTAACGCTTGAGCCAATCCGGAGCGTAACGTATTTAAATTTATGCCGGTCTGTTGCAAGATGGTGCGGACACTGCCACCTTGTTGATTTAACAACGCAGTAGCAATATGCTCAGGCTCAATATATTGATGGTCACGCCCAAGTGCTAGTGATTGGGCGTCAGAAATTGCAGATTGAAATTTAGTTGTACATTTATCAAGTCTCATCTCAGGTCTCTTCAATTATTCATCTTGTGATAAATATTAAGTGGGTACGAGACCATGTTATTCAATATCTAAATTGAATAAAAAACCAACAATGTGACAGAGAGTTGATCTAGCGCAAACTAATGACAAGGTTAATCTTCAGCGATACCATGAATATCCGTATCGGCACGCACATCTTCTAGTAATTGCACAAAATCATCAGGTAATGGTGCATTAAACGTTAACCAATCCTCAGTAATTGGATGTGCAAAAGAAAGCTGTGCCGCATGTAGCGCTTGACGTTTAAAGTTACGCAAAGCTTGCATAAATGCTTCACTAGCGGCTTTAGGCATGCGTGGGCGTCCCCCATATAACTGATCACCCACCAAAGGGTGACGGATATGTGCCATATGCACACGAATTTGGTGGGTACGGCCACTTTCTAATTTTAGACGCAGGTGAGTATGAGCTCGGAATTTTTCTTTAATACGATAATGCGTTGTCGCTTCTTTGCCCGTTGCTCTAACAGCCATTGATGTGCGTTTCGTCGGATGACGACCAATTGGCTCATCTACAAAGCCACCGGCCACCATAGTGCCCATGACTAATGCTTCATATTCACGACTCATGACTCGGGTTTGTAATTGTTCCACCAGGTATGTTTGTGCAATGAGGGTTTTGGCAACGACCATTAAACCGGTTGTATCTTTATCAAGGCGATGCACAATCCCAGCACGCGGAATATTTTCAATCTCAGGGTGATGCGCCAACAACGCATTTAACACTGTACCATCCGCATTTCCGGCGCCAGGGTGAACGACTAAGCCTGCCGGTTTATTGATCACCAATACATGTTCATCTTCAAATACAATATCCAATTCGATATTTTGTGGCGTATTTAATACTTGTACGGCTATCACTGCATGAATATCAATTTGTTCATCACCTTGCATTTTTTGACGGGCGACAGTGACCACTTCATCATCGACCTTAACAAAACCCGCTAAGATCCATTCTTTTAACTTACTGCGCGAATATTCGGGGAACAAATCGGCTAATACCTGATCTAATCGTTTATCAAATTGAGTTTGATCGACAATACCGGTGAGCGAAATAGTTTGTTGCTGAGATTGAGATTGAGACATAAAGTGATTAATTTAGAAAAACTGTGATAAATAAAATACAATTATATCAGTTTCCACACAAAGGTGTGCAATAATACGAGTTGTATACACCAGACAATCAATAATAAAGGTTACTTCGTTGATGAAAATAAGATTATACGCCCTGAGCTTAATTGGTTTAATCGCGTTAGGCGGTTGTAGCTCAGCGCCAGAAAAAGCAATCGAAGAGGTCGAATTACAAGGCCCTCAGGCTATCTATGCCAAAGCTAAAACAGCCATGGAGAATGGTAATTTTGGTGGGGCTGCTGAAATATTGAGCGATTTAGATTCTCGCTATCCATTTGGTGAACTATCACACCAAGTTCAACTGGATTTAATTTATAGTTATTATAAAAGCGGTGACAGTGCACAAGCATTAGCGACTATTGATCGTTTCATCCGTTTAAACCCAAATCATAAAGACATTGATTATGCGTATTTCATGCGCGGTTTAACGAATATGGAAATGGATGATAATTTATTCCAATCATTATTTAATATTGATCGCTCAGATCGTGATCCTTCTGCATCACGTGAAGCATTTAATGACTTTAGACAGTTATTAGATACGTTTCCTGAAAGTAAATATGCCACCGATGCACAAAAACGCATGGTTTATATTAAAACTCGGTTAGCTAAATATGAAATCGCTATTGCGCGTTTCTACATGCGTCGAGAAGCTTACGTAGCAGCCGCTAACCGTGGTCAGTATGTATTAGAATACTATCCCGATACAGGCATGGTTCAAGAAGCTTTAGAAATCATGGTGTCATGCTATGACCAGTTAGGTCTGGACCAACTAAAAGCGAATGCGATTAAAATTTTGAAACTTAACTACCCAGAGAGTGAGTTTATTTTATAAGTTGTTAATATAAGTTCAGATATACTATCTTAACGACCAAAAAAAACGCGTTAACTAATTTAGTTTAACGCGTTTTTTTTGACTACATTTGGACTTATTTAAAAAATAAGTGACTAAATGGATTTAGTAATCGTGCAATTCCTGATGTGAAATGCAATGGTTTATCGACAATCGAAAACACTAAACAACCATCATCTGCATTTGAATGCGGCGAATGAATATGCTCATCATCCATCACAATCAAATCCCCTGAATCATAATCAGCTAGACCATCAGAAAACTCACCATTCACCACTAGGGTAAATTCAGTACCTCGGTGCGTATGCTCAGGAACACGCCCCCCTTTTTCCATATAAATAAAATGGGCCATCCCAGCTTCACCTAAATCAACAGGCGCTTGCCACACTTTACCTAACAGCTTTGACCAATTTCCAGTCTTTTTCACAAAACGTTGCAATGGTCTAGGGACATCAAAAAAACGACCATCCAACTCAATGCGCGGTGATTTTTGTACCGGTGCATCTAATACAGGTAATTGTGTGATGCTCGCTAGCATTTTATCAAATGCTGGGTCGCTAAATGTATGCGCTTTAATATTCTCGATATCACTTGCCAATTCTAGATTGACATCATCGACTTTAGCTTGGCATTTGGAACAAACATCACAGTGAGCAGCTGCAACTAACGCTAACGCTGAAGAAATATTGCCTTCAGCAAACTGACGTAGTTGCTTGTCAGTTGGGTGGTAATTAATCATGGTCTTCTAACATATCCTTTAATCGCTGCAGTGCTAATCGAGTCCTACTTTTTACTGTTCCTAACGGAATAGTAAGTTGATCTGCAACTTCTTGCTGCGACTTTCCATCAATATAGATGGCTTCAATCACGGCCTTTTGTTTATCAGGTAATTTGTTAAACAGCTGGCCTACTTGTTGTAGTGTTACTTGCTGATCTAAAGAAACTTCATTTTGATCAGGTGTCTGTTCACATAAAACAGGCCACAAATCATCAGAACAAATATCTTCTTTTCGATTCTGCAATTTTCGTAACATATCAAAACGGATATTACGGGCGATGGTAAATATCCATGTTGACGGGGAACCCTTTTCTGAATTGAACAAATGTGCTTTTTGCCACACATTCGTCATGGTATCTTGGACTAACTCCATCGCTAACGCTTCATTGCCCATTTGTTTCAAGGCATATGAACGTAGACGAGGTGCAAAATATCCAAATACTTTGGCATAAGAACGTTTACAACGCTCTGCAGCAACTTCCATTAGGAGTGCTGACATCTCTTCTGCGCAGTCTTTTGGCTTGCTGGTGTTCGTAAATTTGTTTTCCAAAGAAATTCCAACGAGCATATTCACTACCTTATTAACGTTTATTATATATACGGCGTGAATATTATTAAGATCATAAATTACTCTACCAGTTTTGTTAGGTATTGTACAATTTTGGAGCAATCACTTTCAGCTAGAAATGCTTGCTTTTGTGCCGCATCAACGGGAAGGAGTTCCAGCCAGCGGTTAATTACCCAAATTGGGTCATCGAATCTAGTTTCTTGATATAAACTATTGACCTCAGGATATTTGTCAAAAATCTCTTTGAGTTTTATATCCATTGGGAACAAGGCATCTTTCTCAAGATTAAATTGCCATGGCGAAATAATCTCACAATCAGCAATGCGTAACTCATCTTTTTCGATTCGAATATTGCTAATTGAGACACATTTTACGCCTTCCACCGTAATCCCTAACAAACCATCATCCAGCATATTAAAATCAACCACACTGACATAGGTACCAATCGAATGGATATGCTCGTTTGTCGTCTTATCGCCTTTTGCATTTAACATGCAAATGACGAATCCTGATTCAGAAGCACATGCTTCTTTCACCATACGAGTATAGCGAGGTTCAAATATGCGTAACGACATTCTTCCGCCGGGAAGAACATGCGCAGATAATGGAAAAAGAGGTAAGGTAACCACAATAAAATGCCTAATTAATATCACACCCATAAATATACGATGCGAACTAGACTAAAGTTTAAAAATAATTGAGTAATTTTTTGTTGATCCGTCTATTATAGATAGATGTAAATATATTAATTATTATCTCAATATAAGTATGTATGACTGCGATTGAACGTTTTACAACATTCTACCAAGAACTATCACCAGACAATATCTCTCAACTCCCTGATATTTATAGTGAAGATATCACTTTGATTGATCCTGTGGGTACCCATCATGGTTTGAATACACTGCATAATTACTTTGATAACTTATTAACTGGTGCCACTTCATCTCATTTCGTAATTCATCAAATATTACCTCATAAAACACCAGAACCTCTCCAAGACACATCTTTTACGGTCACCTGGACGATGTCTTTTGCCACCCCTAAACTTAATAGTGGTAATCTCATACATGTCGATGGCATTACCTTACTTAAAATTCGTGATGACAAAATCTATTTTCACCAAGATTATTACGACATGGGGCAAATGGTTTATGAACATGTCCCACTCTTAAAATGGGTGGTGAACAAAATCAAATCAGGTATGCGCGCATGAAGCGTTTATTAGTGACCGGTGCGACCTCGGGTATTGGTGAAGCTGTCGCATTATTAGCAGCAAAAAATGGCTATGCTGTGATTGCTTGTGGCCGTAATAAAGACAAATTAGCAATACTTGAACAACAACCCAATATATCGACCTGCCAATTTGATGTCACCGATTTGCAGGCAACTAAAACAGCTTTAGCCGAAGTTGAGTGCGATATCGTGTTGCTCAATGCTGGTACTTGTGAATATGTCGATGTGGATGCAATCGACGCGGCGATGTTTCAACGTGTGTTTGATGCGAATGTCTTTGGGGTCGTCAATGTTATCGAAGCTCTCAGCCCTAAATTAGTCGCAGGTAATAAACTGGTATTTGTCGATAGCCTTGCGCGCCTATTACCCTTTGCCAGAAGCCAAGCTTATGGTGCGAGTAAAGCCGCATTGCATTATATGGCCAAAAGTTTTGCTGTTGATTTCGCCGCAAAAGGTATCCAAGTCCAAACCATATCACCTGGGTTTGTTAAGACGCCACTGACGGATAAAAATGATTTCCCTATGCCTATGAGTATCGAGGTTGAAGAAGCGGCTCAGGATATCTTAAATGGATTAGCCAGCCGCCAAGCTAGTGTCTATTTCCCAACTCGTTTCAGTTTACTATTGCGTTGCTTAGATGCACTACCTGAATTTATACAACACAAGTTATGCCTTTCGATGCGGCAACCTCCCGCCGCACCAGTTGAACAACAAAAGAGAGATTCATGAAAAAGCGTATTGCGATTATTGGAAGCGGTATTTCCGGCCTGACATGCGGATATTTACTCAACAAAGACCACGACATTACCGTGTTTGAAGCAAACGACTACATCGGCGGCCATACTGCTACAAAAGATGTGTATATCGACGACGTGCATTATGCGATTGACACCGGTTTTATTGTATTTAATGATTGGACCTACCCCAATTTTAATAAGCTCATGAGTATGATCGGGGTGAATGCTCAGCCTACCGAAATGAGTTTTAGTGTGAAAAATCGTGCCGCCAAATTAGAATATAATGGCAACACACTCAATTCCTTATTCGCGCAACGCAGAAATTTATTGCGTCCAAGATTTTGGCGCATTGTCTTAGACATTTTAAAGTTCAATAAATTATGTAAATCCGAAGACGCACAAACACACGCTAAAGCAGGCATGACCTTGTTTGATTACATTGAACATCACAACTTGAGTGATGATTTTAGTCAAAACTATATTTTGCCAATGTGCGCAGCAATATGGTCAATGTCCGTTGAAGACTCCAAGTCATTCCCATTGACGTTTTTCTTACAGTTTTTCAATAACCATGGATTATTAAACATCACTGACCGCCCCCAGTGGTATACCATTATTGGTGGTTCGCGTGAGTATATTGCCCCCTTGACCCAATCCTTTGCTGATCAAATTAAACTCAACGCTCCCGTGCAACGTGTCTTAAAATTGACTGATAGCACAGGTTACTCGGTTACATTTGGCGCGGCAGATAACACCCAATCGGCTGATTTTGATGAGGTTATTTTTGCTTGTCATTCTGATCAAGCTTTAGCGATGCTACATGAACCCACTCAAGCACATCATCAAGTATTAGGTAATATCGAATATGCAATGAATGAAGTCGTGCTGCATACGGATGTGAATGTATTACCTGAACGTGAACTCGCCTGGGCCAGCTGGAATTATTTGATCAAAGGGGATGCTAATGAAGCATTACAACCTGCTTCAGTCACCTATAATATGAATATCCTACAGCGCTTACAAACTGAGCACACGTTTTGTGTGACCTTGAATAATACCGCTGAAATTGATCCTGCTAAAATCATTAATACCTTTCATTATGCCCACCCGCAATTCAGCCCAGATATGGTCAAAGCGCAAGGTGAGCGTAAACGTATTTGTGGCCAAGATAATCTACATTTTTGTGGGGCTTATTGGTATAACGGATTCCATGAGGACGGAGTTCGTAGTGCATTAGATGTCTGTGAACGTTTTGGAGCAACGCTTTGAACCAAGTCAACATTCAGCCGCACAATACATCGCTAGAAAGTGCAATTTACCAAGGCTCTGTGATGCATAAGCGCTTTACCCCGACGCGTCATGAATTTAAATATGATATTTATTTGTTTTGGCTCAAGCTCAAAGAGCTTCGGGCATTATCTGAGATCCCTGGTTTTAATCTTAATACCAAAGGGCTATTAGAATTTCGTCGCACCGATTACCTTAACGAACAGAACCTATCGCTCGAAGAAGAAGTGCTACATAAAGCTAACGAGTTACGTTTAACCTTGCCCACCCCGATTACCAAAGAAATCATAGGTGATGTGTATTTTCTCGGGCAAACAAGGATGCTGAACCTGTACTTTAGCCCTGTTAATTTTTACTACATCCAAGATCCCCAATCACAACAATATACCTTCATGCTTGCGGAGGTCAGTAATACACCCTGGCATGAACGACATTATTATTTGATTGATTTAAGTGCTCAGGAAGATACGCCAAAAGCATTTCATGTTTCGCCTTTTAATCCAATGGATATGCAATATCAATGGCATATCCCACAACCCAATGATGCCATTAAGTTATCATTAACGTGCCACAAAGAAATTAAACATATGGTCGCGAGTATTGATTTATATCGTCAGCCATTAAACCAAGCTAATCTATCTATCGCTAAACGACGTATACCAAGTATGACGTTAAAAACGGTTGGTGGCATTTATTGGGAGGCGTTAAAGCTATTTATAAAACGTACTCCTTTTTATGGCCATTCCAAACCCATTACGCAATCTGAGGAAGCATAAGTATGTCTCAAGCAGAACAAGCAATAATTAAACATGAAGAGGGCGCATTCATCGATAAATGGTGCAAACGTGCATTTATCAATGTCCTCAAAAAATTACCACAAGGGTGTATGACCCTCAAAGAAAATGGGGGCATGGTCGCTCAATTCGGTGATATGAATAGCGAATTACAAGCTGAAGTCAATATATTGGATAAAAAAGCGTATCGTCATTTATTATTCGGTGGCAGTGTCGCCAGCGGTGAAACTTATATGGACGGTATGTGGAACACACCAAATTTAACCAACGTAATTCGCATATTTGCTCGTAATTTACCGACCTTAGATAAATGGGAAAAACGTTTTGCATGGCTCACTTTCCCTATTAATAAGATCCAGCATTTCTTTAATCGTAATTCTGTTGCACAGGCGCGTAAAAATATTCAAGCGCATTACGATCTAGGTAACCAGCTTTATACCCATTTCTTAGATGAGAGTATGATGTATTCTGCAGCAGTATATCCGCACCCAGAAGCCGATTTAGCAGAAGCTCAGCAAAATAAACTCAAAGAAATTTGTGAAAAACTGCAACTCAAACCCACTGACCATTTAATGGAGATTGGCACTGGTTGGGGTGGCTTAGCCGTGTATGCAGCTAAGCATTATGGTTGTCACGTCACGACAACTACCATATCTGACGAGCAATATGCTTGGGCGCAAGAATGGGTCGCCAAAGAAGGCTTGGAAGATAAAATCACCTTATTAAAACAAGACTACCGTACCTTAGAAGGGACTTACGATAAGCTCGTGTCTATTGAAATGATAGAGGCAGTAGGTAAATCGTATTTACGTAATTTCTTCGAAAAATGCACGTCTTTATTAAAACCAGAAGGGCTCATGGTACTGCAAGCGATCACGATTGATGATCGTCGCTATGCCAGTTACAGTAACGGGGTGGATTTTATTCAAAAATATATCTTCCCTGGCGGTTTTTTACCCTCGCAATATGTCATTAATCGTTGTATCAAAAAATACACTGATCTTAGCATTCGTGATTTACATGATATCGGTTTAGATTATGCGCAAACGTTATCTCATTGGCATGATCGTTTCTTTGATAATGTCGAAGCACTTCAAGAAAACGGCTACGACGAACGTTTTTCTCGGATGTGGCAATACTACTTAAATTATTGTGAAGGAGGCTTTAGAGAGCGCTCCATCTCAACGGTACAATTAGTTTTAGGCCGAACGGCACATACCGAGGATTTAACTTTCAGGTAATGTGTGTCGCGATCATCTTGATCCTAGATAATAACGTTCATTGTGAAGTGCATTTTATCATCCGATAAAGTGCACTTTTTAATTAAAGAGTGCAAAACTCACTAATAGTCACAATGATTAGTAAGATTACTATGCTTTTTTTCACCATTTACGATATTATCTTAGGCATTAAGATGAGCAAACGTTAACAAAGTGAGTCGTCAATGGCACAAGACCAAGCACGTGATAAAGACCTTCCTAATTTTGAACAATCAATGCAGCAGCTTGAACAGCTTGTCCAAGAAATGGAACGTGGAGAACTGTCCCTCGATGTTGCGTTAGCGAAATTTCAAGATGGCATTGTACTCGCGCGTGCATGTCAAACCTATCTCAAAGATGCTGAACAAAAAGTCAGTATATTAACCAAAGATAATGCGACGCTAAAACCCATGACTAAGGACGAAGACGACGCTGATTATGGATTTTAAGCAATACCACGCTCAGGTCGTAAGTGACACTCAGATATTATTGAGTCAATGTATCAGGCACTACCCTACTTTACCATGTGACTTATTAGCGGCAATGGAATACGCCCTATTAGGCCAAGGGAAACGCATGCGCCCACTATTGATAAGTCTAGTGGGCGATGTATTAGGCGTATCCAAAGAAAAATTAGCGCCCCTGATGGTGGCAATCGAATGTATTCATGCGTATTCATTAGTACATGACGATTTACCCGACATGGATGATGATGATCTACGAAGAGGTATGCCGACATGTCACATTCAATATACACCCGGTACCGCTATATTAGTGGGTGATGCTTTGCAGAGCCTTGCATTTGAGCATTTAGCTCAACATCCTGTTTTGAGCGCGAGCGAAAAGGTGGCGGTCATTCAGATCTTAGCCAAAGCGTCAGGCTATGAGGGCATGTGTGGCGGTCAAGCGATCGATTTACACTTTACCAACCAAGATATCGATTTGGAGACGTTAACTCAACTTCATCGACTCAAAACCGGCGCATTACTAGGTGCCTGTGTGGATATGGTCATTGCATTAGTGCCGTCTCTGGATGTAGAGCATCAAGCATTATTGCACACCTTTAGTCGAAGTTTGGGTTTAGCATTCCAAGTACAAGACGATATTCTAGATATCACCAGTGACAGTGATACCTTAGGAAAACCGAGTGGATCAGACCAAGATTTAAACAAATCGACATTCCCAGCACTACTTGGTTTACAAGCGTCTCAGGAATATTTAGATAGATTGTATACGCAAGCACTTCAATCATCGGACCAATTACCTTACAATACCGCACAATTAAACGAGTTCGCCGCCTTTTTGGTTAAGCGCAACCACTAACCTACAGAGCCTTTTTAATATATGTCATTGGATTTAGCACATTACCCGACTCTGGCTTTGGCAAATACTCCAGAGGAATTACGGACGTTACCCAAAGATAAGCTTCCTCAAGTTGCAGATGAACTTCGTCAATTTTTACTATCTAGTGTTAGCCAATCCAGTGGTCACTTTGCCTCAGGTTTAGGTACAGTTGAGCTCACTGTAGCATTACATTATGTCTATAATACCCCTGTTGACCAACTTATCTGGGATGTAGGCCACCAAGCTTATCCACATAAAATTCTAACCGACCGACGTGAGCGGATGACGACCATTCGTCAGCAAGGCGGATTACATCCTTTTCCATGGCCTCCAGAAAGTCAGTACGATACATTTGCAGTAGGGCATTCCTCTACTTCTATTAGTGCAGCCGTAGGTATGGCTATTGCTGCCGATAAAGAAGGACTAGGGCGTAAAACGGTAGCTGTGATTGGTGATGGTGCCTTAACCGCAGGTCTTGCCTTCGAAGCACTTAATCATGGTGGTGATATTGCTAAAGATCTCGTGGTGGTCTTAAATGATAATGAAATGTCAATTTCGGAAAATGTCGGTGCGTTAAATTCTCATTTAGCACGTTTATTAACCGGCAATTTTTACAACACTATTCGTGATGGCAGTAAAAAAGTCCTATCCACGGTACCGCCTCTTAAAGAATTCGCCTCAAAAGCGGAAGAACATATCAAAGGTATGGTTGTCCCTGGTACCATCTTTGAAGAATTAGGGTTTAATTATATCGGTCCTATTGATGGTCATGATGTGAAAGGCATGGTGGATACGCTCAAGAATATGCGTAATATATCGGGTCCTCAGATTTTGCATGTCGTGACTAAAAAAGGGAAAGGCTACACCGTTGCTGAGAACGATCCGATTAAATTTCATGCCGTACCTAAATTTAATCCTGAAGAAGCAACCTTGCCTAAATCAGCACCAAGTTCGCCCTCTTATTCAGATATTTTTGGTGATTGGCTATGTGATATGGCCGCGCAAGATCCTTTACTCAATGCCATTACCCCGGCTATGCGTGAAGGCTCGGGAATGGTTAAGTTTTCCAAAGACTATCCTGAACAATATTTTGATGTAGCCATTGCCGAACAACATGCAGTAACATTAGCTGCAGGGATGGCTATCCGTGGCTTAAAACCTGTCGTCGCAATTTATTCAACCTTCCTACAGCGAGCATATGATCAATTGATTCATGATGTTGCTATCCAAAATTTACCCGTATTATTCGCGATTGATCGTGCAGGGATCGTCGGGGCTGATGGTCCTACACATCAGGGTGCTTTTGATATTAGTTATCTACGCTGTATTCCTAATATGGTCATTATGACACCGGGTGATGAAAATGAATGTCGACAAATGCTTTACACGGGCCATCAATTAAACCAGCCTGCCGCGGTTCGTTATCCTCGAGGTGGTGGAGAGGGAGTCCCTATTGAGCCACAAATGACCGCTTTAGCAATTGGCGTCTCACGTACACTCAATACTTCAAGTGCGACTACCCAGCGTGTTGCCATTTTAAACTTTGGTACCTTGTTACCTGAAGCTAAACAAGCTGCTGAAATACTCAATGCAACACTCATTGATATGCGTTTTGTAAAACCGCTTGACCAACAAGCATTGATTTCAGCTGCGACAGAGCATGACTTATTTGTGACTATCGAAGATGGCGCAATCAAAGGTGGCGCGGGAAGCGAAGTCGCCGAGTTTATATTGGCTAATGACATTGATGTCAAATTACTGCAATGTGGTTTACCCGATGAGTTTATAATGCAAGCGACTCAAGCTCAAATGTATGCGCAACTGCAGATTGACGCTGCCGGTATTGTTAATCAAGTTAAAGCGCGTTTAGCTAAGATTTAACGTTTAAATGAAATAGAGGTATAAATGAAGCAGGCCACAGGCAATCAGGCCTGCTACGATATCATCTAACATGATCCCTAGCCCATCGGTAAAACGCTTATCTATCCAACCAATCAACAATGGTTTTTGAATATCCAGCCAGCGAAATAATATAAACCCGATTAATGCCGTATCCCAGCTTAAAGGAATGGCTATAAACACACACAACATCCCTGCAATTTCATCCCACACAATCGCCCCATGATCATGAACTTGCATATCTTCAGCGGTTTTGCCGCAGATATAAATGCCCAGCACACAGGCGATAACAGTCATTGTGAAATAAATAGGTAAACTCAACAGGCTACAAACAAAAATCAGCGGTAATGCGGCCATTGAACCAAAGGTGCCTGGTGCTTTTGGGATTAAACCTGAACCGAAACCCAACGCCAAAAAATGAATGGGATTAGTTAATCGCAGGCGAGCTCGTAATTCAGGATCCATAGGGCGTGCACCTTTAGGTGTAGAGTTAAGATTGAGTTGATGAAGCTTGAACAATAAACTGGTGTTCAAATGCTTCAGATACTGCAGTGTAAGGCATATTATGATGCATTAACGAGAGTTCATTACCCCCGACCATTTGCCCAACACAGGTAAAATTTATATTAGACGAATTTAACAAGGTTTCCAACTCGGAGACATTATGTTCTGGCAACGTAAAGCAGAGTTCATAGTCATCACCACTACTTAACGCATACGTCATCGCCTGTTCGGGCGAGACAACTTTCGCTAAATGTTCAGATATAGGTAACTTATCAACATGAATTATTGCACCACATTGTGACGCTTTCATAATATGCTGAATATCTCCCAATAATCCATCCGAAATATCTATGCAACTGCTAATCGTTCTTCTTAAAGCTGTACCAGCTAATAATCGTGGCGTAGGACGATGATGACGTGATTGCAAAAACGCTTCAGCAGACGCTTGCTCTTGATGAGATAAATCAGCAACCGCATAACAGTCTAACTTACCTAATAACGTATCTAATCCAGCGCCGGCATCACCGAGTGTCCCTGTGACATAAATTAAATCACCTCGATTAGCACCAGAGCGTGTCGCGACACTTTCCGGTGGCACAAAGCCTTGAGCAGTAATAGTGATACTCAACGGACCTTTTGTCGTATCGCCACCAATAAGGTTAATCCCATAATATTCGCATAAGCGCGCTAAGGTATCAGAAAAATCATCGAGCCAATCTTCATCAATTTCTTCTAATGATAAGGCTAAATTAATCCAGGCAGGAACAGCGCCAACGGCTGCTAAGTCACTTAGGTTGACAGCGAGTGCTTTATGGGCAATATCACTTGGGTGTGTCCCATGTAAGAAATGGGTACCTGCTACGAGCGTATCAGTTGTTGTCGCTAAAGATTGGTTGGTGGGAACAGTCGTGATAGCACAATCATCCCCTACTCCAATCATGACGTCTTGTCGCGGTTGGGTTTGAGCGGTAAAAAACCGCTCAATAATATTGAACTCTTTCATCGGTAGATCACGTCTGCCTGTTTAATTGATTAAGAAAGCTCGTGTCTACGGAGTGTTTT
Source organism: Glaciecola sp. HTCC2999 (assembly GCF_000155775.1). GTDB lineage: Bacteria > Pseudomonadota > Gammaproteobacteria > Enterobacterales > Alteromonadaceae > Opacimonas. The sequence continues at coordinate 52,014 of NZ_DS989816.1, read as the reverse complement.
AACCGCTTTATCTAGTACACCATTGACAAATTTATGACTTTCTTCAGCACCAAATGATTTCGCTAGTTCGATCGCTTCATTAATGACGACCTTATAAGGCACATCGATACGCTGTGTTAGTTCTAACGTTGCCAATCGAAGAATGGCTTTCTCAATAGGATCAAGTTCTTCCGGTAAGCGACCTAAATATGGCTTAATAGCCACATCTAATTCAACCACTTTTTTGGCAGTATCACGAAGTAACTCTTGGAAGAATGCAAGGTCAATTTTTGACATATCATTGGTTGTTGCAAGGTGTAACTCAACACTTTCAATGGTGTTGCCATTCATCTGCCACGAGTAAATACCTTGTAAGGCTAACTCGCGCGCTTTGCGGCGCGCAGCAGGTTTCATTTTTGCTTCACTCACGCAATAGCCTCATCAATGGCTGCCATAACGTTAACCATTTCAAGGGCTCCCATTGCAGCTTCTGCGCCTTTATTACCCGCTTTAGTTCCTGAACGCTCAATAGCCTGTTCAATCGAATCTGTGGTAATGACGCCAAATGATACTGGAATGTTATGCTCTAGTGATACTTGCGCTAGACCTTTGTTGCATTCACCAGCAACGAAGTCAAAATGCGGTGTTCCGCCACGAATTACAGCACCTAATGCAATAATCGCATCAAATTTACCTGATTGAGCGATCTTTTGTGCCGCAATTGGCAACTCATAAGCACCTGGTACGCGCACTACAGTGATATCATCACCGTTTACTTCACCTTGGCGATCGAGTGTATCCACTGCGCCTTCTAATAAGCTCTCTACTACAAAGCTATTAAAACGAGATACGACAATGGCAAATTTTTTGCCAGTAGCACGCATATTACCTTCGATGATTTGCATATCAGGGTTCCTTAAATGCTAAAATTACAACACTATAAAATTTTCGGTGCAAAGTATATCATAAAAACCAAGCGATACCTTAGTATTAACTAATGTATTCGACAACCTCTAAACCATAGCCAGAGAGACCTGAATATTTCACTGGTTTAGATAATAACTTCATCTTCTTCACGCCTAAAGACACCAGTATTTGACTGCCCACACCCACAGTACGTGATGAGCCTTCCCACGTTTTACCCGCAGCGACATCACCGCGATCTTCGGCGGCAAACTGTTGGACTTGTTGCTCAATGTTTTCTTTAGCACCCAACAATACTAATACGCCGCCTTCTTCACCAATACGTTGCATTGCTTTAGGTAGGTTCATCGAACGATTCACACCGCGAGTAGAACCGAGTAAATCAGAAAATGTATTGTGTAGATGCACACGGACTAACGCCGGATCAGTTGGATCAATGTCGCCTTTCACTAATGCATAGTGGATCTGTTCATCAATCACATCTTTGAATGTATGTAATTGAAAATCACCAAATTCCGTAGGCAGTTCACACTCGGCTACCTTAATAATGGTAGTTTCGTTCAGATTACGATATTCAATTAAATCGGCAATCGTACCAATCTTCAAACCATGCTCTCGTGCAAATACTTCTAACTCTGGACGACGTGCCATACTGCCATCTGGATTCAATATCTCTACAATCACCGCGGCAGGTTCACAATCCGCTAGACGTGCTAAATCGACACCTGCTTCAGTATGTCCAGCACGATTTAATACGCCACCTTCTTTGGCAATTAACGGAAAAATATGACCTGGTTGGACGATATCTGTGGCCACAGCATCAGGGTTCACTGCTGCTAATATAGTTTGGGCTCGATCTGCAGCAGAAATACCTGTCGTGACACCTTCTGCCGCCTCAATAGATACCGTGAAATTGGTTGAAAATTGAGCTGAATTTTTATCTACCATAAGCGGCAATTTAAGAAGACGACAACGCTCTGCTGTCATTGGCAAACACACTAAACCGCGTGCATGAGTCACCATAAAATTAATGGCTTCTGGTGTCACATGCTCTGCAGCCATAATCAAATCGCCTTCGTTTTCACGATCTTCATCGTCCATCAACACCACCATTTTTCCTTGGCGAATATCGTCGATTATTTCTGCTGGAGAGTGAAATGTCATAACTTATTTCCTATTTAAATAGCCGTTTTCTGCCAAAAACGCCATGCTAATATCTGATTGAGGTGCTTGGTTGTTTGCACCATGTCCGCCTTGCATCAAACGCTCTAAGTAGCGTGCAATCACATCTACTTCTAAATTCACACGTGTACCTACTTTATAAGTACTAATCACTGTTTTTTCTAACGTATGAGGAATGAGCCATAACATAAACTCATCTTCAGTAATTTCATTCACTGTTAAACTCACACCATCTACTGTAATTGAACCTTTGTGGGCAATATAGTGGCGAATTTCAGGTGGCATATGCACCCAAACTTCAATGTATTTTTGTTGGTCGATGATCTTAGTGACATGACCTACGCCATCCACATGACCTGATACGATATGGCCACCAAATCGACTCGTTGGTAACATGGCTTTTTCTAAATTCACCTTGGCTCCAGTGCAGTAATCACTAAAGCCGGTGTATTTTATCGTTTCTTGTGATACATCAGCACAATAGTAATTATCGCCGAATTCTACAACAGTAAGACACACGCCATTAGTCGCAATACTATCGCCTAACGCCACATCTGTCATATCTAGATCATGACACTGTACCGTTAAACGGATATCAGAGCCGTTATTATGTAGTTGTGAGATCTCACCAACCGCTTCAATTATTCCAGTAAACATGGTTATCCTTTAGGGTAAATCACGTGACACGTGTGTTTAATATCTTGACCAACTTTACGTGTATCGATGATATCAAGTTCAATACGCTGGTCCATTTGCGTCAATTTTGCAATATTAATCGCATCTTTCGCATCAGCGCCTAATAATAATGGTGCTTGATAGATAATCAATTCATCAAGCAAACGTGCATTAAGCATAGCACCTACAAGTCCTGCTCCAGCTTCGACCCAAACACTATTAATGCCTTGCTGACCAAGTGCATCTAGCACGGCAGATAAATCACATTTTCCATTGCCGTTTAGCGGTATATTATCAGGGGTAAAAACATGCGTTGGTGCTTGGGTATTGGCATCTCGGACAATTTGATATTGTTCAGATATCAACCTTTGCGAATCAATAATCGCACGCAGCGGTTGAGTGTATTGTGCCAATGGGTTCGCAGCTAATGTTTGCTGAACATTTTCTGGCAGTTCAGCCAAGCGAACATTCAGCTGTGGATCATCAGCAATGACTGTTTGAGAACCCGTCAAAATACACATGTGCTGGGCACGATGCGCTTGTACATCTTGACGAGCTTCAGGGCCTGTAATCCATTGACTCACGCCATTATCTAAAGCAATTTTGCCATCCAGAGAGGTCGCTAGCTTTGCGGTTACAAATGGACGTTGTCGTTCAACAAGCGATAAAAAATGACGATTGAGTGCGTTACTTTCAGCCGCTAATAACCCCACTTCTACCTGTATATTCGCACGTTGGAGTTTCGCTATACCACGACCGGATACCTGACTATAAGGATCTTGCATTGCAATAACGACTCGACCAATGTATGCGTCAATTAACGCATCTGCGCAGGGGCCTGTGCGCCCGGTGTGACTGCACGGCTCCAGTGTCACATACGCAGTCGCTTCTTTAAGCTGGGTAGCAACTAATTTACCTTGAGCTATTAATTCATTGACTTGCCACAGCGCGTTGACTTCAGCATGAGCGGTGCCGGCTTGTTGATGATGCCCTTCACCAATGATCTCGCCATCTAGGGTGATCACGCAGCCGACCATAGGATTAGGCGCAGCGGTGTATATTCCTTGTTTTGCTAAACGTAAGGCACGCGCCATCATGGCATAATCAAAGGCACTAAAGGTGTTGTGCACTATTTGGACTCTCCATCCTGAACCTGACCGAGTTTTGCGATCTCTAAGCCAAACTCACGAATGTCTTCAAAGGAACGATATACCGAGGCGAAACGCACATAGGCCACCTTATCCAATTCTTTCAATTCATTCATAATCAAGTTACCAACCAATTCACTCTCGACTTCTCGTTCACCAGTAGCACGTAGTGATGATTTGATTTGATTAATTGCTTTTTCTACACTTTCGGTACTCACCGGACGCTTTTCTAATGCGCGTTGCAAACCTAAACGCAATTTTTCTTCATTAAATGGTTCACGTGAACCGTCGCGTTTAATGACTCGTGGTAAAACCAACTCGGCGATTTCAAACGTGGTAAAACGTTCTTTGCATGTTGAACATTCTCGGCGACGACGGATCTGATGTCCTTCGGCCACTAAGCGTGAATCGATAACTTTGGTTTCTTGCTCACTACAAAATGGACAAAACATAGTTTTTGCTCTTTTAAAAACAAATTAACCGGCAAAAGCCGGCTAATTAATCACGATATGGCTAGTGATTAGCCGTATACAGGGTGTTGTTCACATAAGGCGACAACTTCAGCCTTAACGCGCTCAATGACACTGTCATCACCCATATTATCTAACACATCACAAATCCATGTAGCGACTTGCTGAGCTTCACTCTCACCAAAACCACGACGGGTAATGGCTGGGGTACCAATACGTAAACCACTGGTCACAAACGGTGAGCGAGGGTCATTAGGTACTGAGTTTTTATTCACAGTAATATTCGCTAAACCAAGTGCTGCATCGGCGTCTTTACCCGTAATATCTTTATCGATTAAATCGAGTAAGAATAAATGGTTTTCAGTACCATTAGATACGATTTTATAACCACGATCTTGCATCACTGCTACCATCGCTTTCGCATTTTTCACGACTTGCGCTTGGTATGTTTTAAATTCAGGTTGTAACGCTTCTTTGAAAGCAACCGCTTTAGCAGCAATCACGTGACATAATGGGCCACCTTGATTACCTGGGAAAACAGAGCTATTCAGCTTTTTATAAATATCTTCATCACCACAAGCAGATAAAATCAAACCACTGCGAGGTCCCGCTAACGTTTTATGTGTCGTTGTTGTCACCACGTGAGCATGAGGAATTGGACTTGGGTAAACGCCTGCAGCAACTAGACCGGCAATGTGCGCCATATCGACTAATAGATACGCACCGACTTTGTCAGCAATTTCACGGAATTTAGCCCAATCGACAATACCAGAATAGGCTGAAAATCCACCGATGATCATTTTCGGTTTGTGCTCTAACGCTAATGCTTCGATTTGTGCGTAGTCAATGATCCCAGTCGATTCATCAATACCGTATTGTACAGCGTTGTAGATCTTACCTGAGAAGTTCACGTGAGAACCGTGCGTTAAGTGACCACCGTGAGCAAGGCTCATGCCTAATACGGTATCACCAGCATTCAATAACGCACCAAAAACTGCCGTGTTCGCTTGAGAACCGGCATGAGGTTGTACGTTAGCATACTCAGCCCCGAATAATTCTTTGGCACGATCAATCGCTAAGTTTTCAACAACATCAACATACTCACAACCACCATAATAACGCTTACCAGGATACCCTTCAGCATACTTGTTCGTTAACTGTGAACCTTGAGCTTCTAATACGCGAGGTGAACAGTAGTTCTCTGACGCGATTAATTCGATGTGATGTTCTTGACGTTGGTTTTCAAGATCAATAGCGTTGGCTAACTCTGGATCAAAATCAGCGATATTCATGTTGCGTTCTAACATTTAAGGCACCTGTAGCAAAAGGGTAAACAAAAATTACAATGTGCGTATTTTAGTCAAAAATCAGCTAAAAAACTACTACATATTGTGTTTTGGATAGATTACTCATCGTCAGAGGTGGATTGAATTCGTTGCACTTGGCCTTCTAATGATTTAACACGTTTAAAAATACTGTCCAACTGCTTGATGCGCACTGAATTGCGACGCCATTCACTATATGGACTATGCGGCATCCCAGAGGAATAAACACCCGGTTCAGTGATATCACTCGTGACCATTGTATTGCCGGTTATTTGTACATTATCACAAATCGTAATGTGACCATTAATCGCCACGGTGCCCGCAATGATGACATTTTTACCAATGTTGACACTACCGGCCATCATCGTACCACCACATAAACAGGCTCCATCACCCACAACGACATTATGTGCAATGTGCACTTGATTATCGATAATGACATGCTCTCCAATCACAGTATCATCTAATGCCCCACGGTCAATCGTCGTACTCGCACCAATTTCAGTGTAATTACCAATGCGCACAATCCCCGTTTGTGGAATCGTAATCCATTTGCCACCATGAGGAGCATAGCCATACCCATCACACCCGACCGATGTATTACTATGGACCACAACGTGATGACCTAATTGACAACTGTGATAAACCGTTACATTTGGATGAATATAACTATCATGACCAATCTGCGCATTCACCCGGATCACCGCGCCAGCCCCAATCGATACGTTATCACCTAAGACTACACCCGCTTCAATCACCGCATTTGGACCAATACTCACATTCTGGCCTAGTTGTGCTGTTTCATCGACAAAAGCACTTGGATGAATCGCATAATGGGGTTTAGGTGTCGGATTTAATAATTGAGCAGCCAACGCAAAGCCGACATAAGCATCTTTGACCACTAAGGCAATACCTTGATAATCCGTTGCTAATTTTTCAGTCAGGATCACTGCACTCGCTTGAGTCTCGGCTAAACTCGATTTGTATTTTTTATCATTCAAAAAACCGACTTCACCGGCAAGCGCTCGGTCAAGCGGTGCCACTCGCGTAATCATGATATCCGATGCACTTGCTAATGCCCGTTCATCAGAGGAAGCAATGGTTGCCCCAATATGTTGAGCAAGTTGTTCTAAAGAAACAGCAGTCATAAATGGCCTTTGTAATACCTGAAAAATGATATGCTATTAAAAACCGTCACACATATCTAGTAGTTACCCGCTATTATCTATTACAATAGCTTAAATTATACGAAACAAGGCAATTTCATGGCACAGTTTGTTTATTCAATGCATCGTGTGGGTAAAATCGTCCCACCGAATCGTTTTATTTTAAAAGATATTTCATTAAGCTTTTTCCCCGGCGCTAAAATTGGTGTCCTGGGCCTCAATGGTGCAGGTAAATCCACTCTGTTACGGATCATGGCCGGTGTCGATACTGAGATTGAAGGTGAAGCCCGTCCACTTCCTGGGATCAAGATTGGTTATCTGCCTCAAGAACCGCATCTCGATGAATCTTTGAATGTGCGCGGCAATATCGAACTGGCTGTTGCTGATGTAGCCGGTGCGATTAGTCGACTCGATGAGGTTTACGCTGCTTATGCTGACGCCGATGCAGATTTTGATGCCCTGGCCAAAGAACAAGGTGAATTAGAAGCGATTATTCAAGCCAAAGATGGCCATAATTTGGATAATGCATTAGAGCGGGCTGCTGATGCACTGCGCCTCCCACCGTGGGATGCGGATGTCAGTAAGTTATCAGGGGGTGAACGTCGTCGTGTCGCGCTGTGTAAATTACTGCTAGAAAAACCAGACATGTTATTACTCGACGAACCGACTAACCACTTGGATGCAGAATCAGTCGCATGGTTAGAGCGCTTTTTGCATGATTATGAAGGTACCGTCGTCGCCATTACCCACGATCGGTATTTCTTGGATAATGTCGCCGGTTGGATCTTAGAGCTTGACCGCGGAATGGGGATCCCATGGGAAGGTAACTATTCGTCTTGGCTAGAACAAAAAGATGCACGACTGCAACAAGAAGAGCGCACGGAAAATGCGCGTCAGAAATCGATTCAACAAGAGCTAGAGTGGGTTCGGACTAACCCCAAAGGGCGCGGTACCAAATCCAAAGCTCGTATGGCCCGTTTTGAAGAGCTTAATACCAGCGATTATCAACGTCGTAACGAAACCAATGAATTATTCATTCCACCGGGTGAACGTCTAGGTGACAAAGTCATTGACGTGACTGGATTGACAAAATCTTATGGCGACCGTTTACTGATCGACGATTTAAGCTTTTCTATTCCTAAAGGGGCGATTGTTGGGATCATTGGTCCAAACGGTGCCGGTAAGTCGACCTTGTTTAGAATGTTAACCGGTCAAGAACAACCTGACGCGGGTGACATCGTGCTGGGTGACACCGTACAAATTGCTTCGGTAGAACAGTTCCGTGATCACATGAATGAAGACAACACCGTGTGGAAAGAAATCTCTGATGAGCAGGATCTTATTCGCATTGGGAACTTTGAAATCAACTCGCGAGCGTATTGTTCTCGTTTTAACTTCAAAGGCAACGACCAGCAAAAATTCATCAAGGATTTATCCGGCGGTGAGCGAAATCGTGTGCACTTAGCGAAATTACTTAAAGCCGGTGGTAACCTACTATTACTCGATGAACCGACCAATGATTTAGACGTTGAAACGTTACGTGCTTTAGAAAATGCGTTACTAGAGTTCCCTGGCTGTGCCATGGTGATCTCGCACGATCGCTGGTTCTTAGATAGAGTTGCGACACACATTTTAGATTACCGTGATGACGGCAAAATTAACTTCTACGAAGGTAACTTTACTGACTACGAAGCCTGGCTCAAAGCGACATTTGGCTCTGATATTGTTGAGCCTCATCGTTTGAAATATAAGAAAATTAGTAAGTAATTAAATGAATATCTAGGCTGTTAATCAGCCGTTCATTAACAAGTGGCGAGTCATTTCATTGGAACTGACTCGCTTTTTTATTTGATTAACTCAAGTAGCTCATGGATCGTTTTCACAGGAATAATACGTGCACCTAAATTTTCCATGGATTTATGATAGTTGCGATAAGGGATGTAAATTTCGGTGAAACCGTGTTGGGCGGCTTCTTTAACGCGAGGCACACCACTATCTATCGGACGTACATCACCATTTAAGCTCAGCTCTCCCATGATGCAACTGGTTCTCGGTACAACAAATTCATGTAATGAACTGAGTAATGCCGTCACAAGGGCTAAGTCAATACACGTCTCTGATTCATCAATTTTCAATCCGCCCACAATATTAAAAAACGTATCATGGAAGATTTTGGTCTTGGTATGTTTACGCAGCACACCGGTCAGCATTTTGATCCGATTCATGTTCAGCCCCACACAGACTCTTTGAGGGTACTCAGCTTCAGTATCGGTGGTTAAACATTGGATCTCGAGCAATAAATTTCGATTCCCTTTTCGAATGCACGTGATGGTAGCACCAGGAGACTGGGTGCTCGAGCCTGATAAGAATATCTCACTGGGATTATCCACACTGAGCATCCCGCGTTCAGTCATTCTGAAAATTCCCACGGTATCAATATCACCGAAGCGGTTTTTATTGGCACGTAAAGTGCGCACCTGACCATCATTCGTGTCGATATGAAGCAGTGCATCCACAATATGCACTAAGGTTTGCGGTCCAGCAATCTCATTATTTTTATTCACATGAGCAATAATGAACATGGTCACATCATTTTGCTTACAGTATTGGGTGAGAGCTTGGGCAGCACTTTTCACTTGAGACGGTGAACCCGGACTACCATTAGCACTATCGGTCACAACCGCTTGGATAGAATCAATGACGGCAAACTTAATTTGATGAGTATCGAGTTCCTCAATAATTGCTTCAACCGAAGTTTCAGATAATAAAAATAACTGGTCTTCGTTGTAGGTTAGTTTAAGACGATTAACACGATTTTTGAACTGAGATAGGGATTCTTCAGCAGTACAGTACAGTGCTTGCATACGCATTGACATGCGCGCTACCAAATCAGATAACAAGGTCGTTTTACCTGCACCAGGATCACCGGAAATAATATTCACTGAACCTATCGTGATCCCGCCAGATAATACGCGATCTAATTCACCAATTTCTGTCGGCGACTTTTCTGTTTCCGCCGCTGCGACATCATTGATTTTTTTAGCTCCTCTTTGACCTACCCCAGCATAACCTGCAACTCTAGCAGGGCTTCGTGATGCCGATTTAATCGAAGAGACTTTGATTTCTTGCATGGTATTCCACGCACCGCATTTACACTGACCTTGCCAGCGCGGAGATGAATCACCACAATCAGTACATACAAATGCGGTTTTGTCTGCTTTTGCCATCCATTGAGTTCCTAATGAAAACTAACAAGGTGAATTAACGGTAAACTTGGTACTTGTTTAAATTAACGCATACAAGGTATTTTCAACACCACCAAAACGGATCGCGGCATCGGCTTGCGCCTCTACGACAGGTTTAGCGTGAAATGCCATCCCTAAATTAGCTTGGCCCATCATCACTAAGTCGTTCGCGCCATCACCTAAGGCAATGGTTTGTGACAGATCAATCAAATGTGACTGCGTATAGTGTAGTACCGTATCGGCTTTCTTTTGAGCATCCATGATATCGCCCAGGACTTGACCTGTGAGCTTACCATCAATCGCTTCTAATTCATTCGCATGTGCCCCATCAAGGGCAAGGCGATCTCTTAAATAATGGGCAAAATACGTAAAGCCACCAGAGGCAATAACCGTTCTCCAGCCATTGCCTTGAAGGGTTTGTAATAATGCATGAATACCAGGCATTAATGGAATACTGTCACGAATGCCCTGCAATAATGCGACATCAATACCCGCAAGTACGCCCACCCGTTGACGAAGGCTTTGTGCAAAATCTAACTTACCTTGCATAGCCAATTCAGTAACTTCGCTGACTTCATCACCTTTGCCACATAACTTAGCAATTTCGTCAATACACTCAATCTGGATCACAGTAGAATCCATATCCATCACAATGATACCTGGCGTCTCTAAACGTGGTGCATTAATCAAACAAAACATTTCAACATGATATTTTTGAGCGATCGTTTCTAGCCACGCTTTATCGACAGAAGCATTTAAGATGACTTGCACTACCGTTGCACTAAATGCATCCGAAAGAGGGTGTAAACGAACCGATTCATGAAGGATATGCTCTGGTAGCTGAAGCAAAATCGATTCAAGAATATAAGCATTAAGGTGCTGGCCAGCAATTGTTAGCACAGGCACATCGCTTAAGTCCGTGAATTCATTCTGACTCACTCCCCAGCTCAACGTGTCTTTTGATAAGTGTTGAAAAGGATGGATGGATAAAAATTCTAGGAGAGCACGATGCGAATTACGTGTTTGCGGAGAAAACATATGAGCCATCTAGAGCACCTTTATTAAGACAATTTAAGAGAAAATAACTTGGCAACAAACCGACATTGCTTTACTGTAAATAGTGTATCAATTAATTAAAGCATTGCCCATGACAAGGTATCTGATCAGAACAATTTTTATCGTGACCAGTTTATTTGCTGTTGCTTGGGTATGGCAGATCCAACATCATACCACTCAAGCTCATTATGCTGTGTATACACAGCAGTTAGGTCAACGTTTAAGTCAAATCGCAGCAGGCAGTCTATCTCCGTGGCTGAATGACACGATCATGAAGACTGAGCAAAGTAACTATAGAGAACAACTCGAATACACATTAAACACGTATCTGGACTTAGGACATTTTCGCGGGATCACTGTATTCAATCGCTATGGTGTTGAATTAGGCAATGTCGGTGAGATTGATTCCATTGTCGGGTTTATTGAACAACATCACTTACCCTTTTCTGTGTTTATCTCACCTATTACAGTTAATGACGACACCGCAGGTTATATTCGTTTTGTGGTTGATGACGATATCATCGTAGCTCAACAACTTCAGCTCCAAAAGCAACAACAAGGGATGTTCATCGTGATATTGTTAATTGGTATGTTTATTGGTGGGTTTGCGATCCGATTATATTACCGTAAGGCCCGCTACGCGTTCGCAAAATAATAATGACCATACTATTTCCACTCAAAGCAACCTATTGCAACTGAGTAAATATCCGTCTCACATTATTCGATGTGATTAACTCGATTTCATTTACCGTACTATCAGGCAATGCACCGTCTAAAATATCCAATACATCACGTATATAAGCAGGCTCATTGCGTTGTCCTTGCCGACCTAGCATTGGCATATCTGGCGAGTCAGTTTCTAATACACAATGCTCAATCCCCACATGCTGGATGGCATTGAGTGTCTTATGTCCTCTAGGGTAAGTTATCGTTCCACCGACTCCGAGACAAAAACCTAAATCAATGTATTGCCGCGCTATTTCTGCGTTACCTGAAAAAGCATGAATAATGCCACCTTGGTCAAATTGTGTTGCTTTGAGTCGACCAATAATTTGATCATGTGATTTTCGATGATGAATAATGACTGGAGTACGATACGTTTTGGCTACGTGGAGTTGGGCATCAAATAAGTCAATTTGTAATGGTAAGTCAGTTGATAATGTTCGGTCTATGCCAATCTCCCCTACCCCAACGAAGCCTCGTTGGGTAATCGCTTGGTCAATCGCTGCTGCTAACGTGGTGATCATAGGTTCAATAGATGCCGCATTAAGTGTGCGGGGATAGAAAAAAGGGTGATAACCTAAGGTGTAATAACATTGGGGAAACTGTGCTGCAAGGCGCACCGATTTAACCCAATGTTCAGGCTCAATTCCAGGAATGATAAACTGATGCACATCATTATCAAGCGCGCGCTGAATGACTTGTTCGATATCATTATCAAAGCACGCGAGGTCCAAATGACAATGGCTGTCAATCATTCACGGTATTTGTAGTTAGAATTATGGATTCAAACGCTGAATATGCCAAGTAGCATCAGCTTGTTTGGTATATTCAAAGCGGTCATGTAAGCGATGTTCACCGCCTTGCCAAAACTCTATTTGCTCTGGCTTCACCAAAAATCCGCCCCAAAAATCAGGCAATGGGATCTCACCTTGGGCGTATTTATCTTTAAGCTGTTGAAACTGGGTTAACAACATCTGACGAGATGATATGGGCTGGCTTTGTTTGGAAACAATCGCACCTAACTGAGAATCTTTCGGACGTGAAAAAAAGTATTTAGCAACGGCGGTACGACTTAACGGTGTTGCGACTCCATTAATTCTGACTTGACGCTCCAACATATGCCAAGGAAAATGCAGCGACACATTGGGGTTTTCGCTCAATTCTTTAGCTTTTCGCGAGCCTAAATTAGTATAAAAGACAAAGCCTTCATCGGTTAAATCTTTGAGTAACACAATACGTTGTGAAGGTTGACCTTTTGCATTGACTGTCGCCACTGTCATGGCATTAGGATCCGGGATATTTGATTCTACTGCAACATTGAGCCAAGTTTTAAATAGCGACATTGGATTAGGATCCAAATCCCCCTCTTCAAGAGAGCCTAATGTATATTCACGACGATACTGATTAAATTCGCTCATAAAATATGTCCTTCGTAAATACTGGGTTAATGTTCGCCATAGCCTAAACTGCGCAAGGCCCGTTCATCATCAGCCCAACCAGATTTCACCTTCACCCATAACTCTAGAAACACTTTATTATCAAATAAATTTTCAAGATCTTTGCGAGCATCAGAACCAATGGTTTTTAGATGACTGCCTTGTTTACCGATGATCATACGTTTTTGGGTTTCGCGTTCGACCAGTATTAATCCATTAATCCGGTAAATACCTTTGTCGGTCATTTTAAATTGTTCAATTTCAACTGTCACCGAATACGGTAATTCATCTCCCGTGTAACGCATCAACTTTTCGCGGATAATTTCTGCCGCCATAAAGCGACTAGAACGATCCGTCACATACTCTTCAGGGTAATAGAATTCGCTTTGTGGTAACTGCGCCATAACCATGTCACGTAATTCAGGTAAATACCGACCTAACTTTGCTGATACCGGCATCACATGGGCAAAATCATGTTGTTCATCTAACCAGGTTAAATGTGCAAGTAGCTGTTGTTTATCCTCGACATTGTCGGATTTATTCACTATGGCCCAACACTCAATTCCTGAGGCTTTTATTTTCTCAAGTACCATCGCATCATCGGCGGTAAAACGAGTTCCTTCCACGACGAAAAGCACCAAAGATACTTCACCTAATGAACTCGACGCAGCGCGATTCATATACCGATTAATAGCGCGTTTTTCTTCACTATGTAAACCCGGTGTATCAACATAAATCGCTTGCTTATCTCCCTCAGAATCAATGCCCATAATACGATGTCGAGTCGTTTGCGGTTTACGCGAGGTAATACTGACTTTTTGGCCGATTAGGCGATTCAAAATAGTGGATTTACCGACATTCGGACGCCCCACAATTGCAATCATTCCACAGAATGTATTTGGAGACTCAGCGTCAGTCATCTTGTAATTTCTCTAAGGTCAGTTGGGCGGCTATTTGCTCGGCGCGTTTACGACTCGCTCCTTGAGCCTGAATGGGGTCAGATAAAGTGACAGTGTTGCAACTTACTGTAAATGTTTGATTGTGATCTTTACCTTTAATATCAACGACTTCATATACCGGTAGTTCAATACCACGTGATTGAAGATATTCCTGTAAACGTGTTTTCGCATCTTTAGGATGGACATCTGGGTCAAGTTTAGCGATCCGAGCACCAAACCATGCATGAATAAAGTCATAACATTGGTTCATACCTGCATCTAGATAAATCGCACCAATGATGGACTCAACCACATCAGCTAAAATTGAGTAGCGTTGTTTACCACCACTTTTCAATTCCCCCGCACCTAATTGGATAAATTCTCCCAGGCCTTTTTCGAGGGCTATTTCAGCCAATGTATCCCCTTTAACTATGGCCGAACGCATGCGCGTCAACTTACCTTCGGGTGAATTGGGGAATGCTTTAAATAAATGCTCACCGACAATCATGCCAAGTACTGCATCACCTAGAAATTCTAAGCGCTCATTATGTTGACGATGTGCGGATTTATGCGTCAGCGCTTGCTTGAGCAGTGATACATCATTGAATTGATAATCAATCAGGCGCTGAAGTTTGACAAACGGGTCTATGCTAGCCGTATTGGGTTGTTGGGAAGATGAACCGGCAGAAGCCTTGCTCATTGCAACCCTCCTACACGATTAAAACGCACACCTGACGGGATCCATTGTGGCAAGAAACTGTCTGCAGGGCGTTCAAATTCAAATGAAATCCAAATCGCAACCGCTTTACCCACTAAGTGTTCGTTGCTCACAAACCCCCAAAAACGACTATCACGACTATTATCTCGGTTATCCCCTAACACAAAATATTGTCCTTCAGGGACTTGCCATTCATCAATCGCCGTACCGGGTTGACGATAAAACTGTGATGGACTAGCGGATAATACCGGATGTTGTAATATTTCGTGTTGTGCTTCACCTAACACTTCGGTGTATTGGTTTAATGGCACCATATTTTGGGCAAATTCACTGGTCTGTTTTTCAGTCAGAGGGACTAAATAAGGCTTGGCGCAATCGCCACTCTTGTCGCAAGCAGGCACCACGGTAATTTGTTTCGCACGATAAAAAATGCGGTCCCCCGGTAAACCAACGACCCGTTTAATGTAATCGAGTTCTGGCTGGGGCGGATATTTAAATACCACAATATCTCCGCGATTGGGCTCACCCACATCCCAAAACTTGGTTCTTGTGATAGGGTCTCGTAAACCGTAAGTATATTTTTCAACTAAGATAAAATCACCCACTAATAAGGTCGGCATCATCGAGCCTGATGGGATCTGAAACGGCTCATATAAGAATGAACGCAGTACCATAATAAACGCAATTACTGGGAAGATTTGTTTAGCAGTATCGACTATATAAGGTAATGGTGGTTCAAAG
>NZ_DS989816.1:26100-35872 GCF_000155775.1 Glaciecola sp. HTCC2999 | reverse complement strand
TTATTTACCTACCTTCATATCGCTAAAAAGGCGTCTTGTGGCAATTCAACATTACCTACTTGTTTCATACGCTTCTTACCGTCTTTTTGTTTTTGTAACAGTTTTTTCTTACGACTCACGTCACCACCATAACACTTCGCGATGACGTTTTTACGTAGCTGTTTGACCGTACTACGTGCTACAACATGTGTACCAATTGCGGCTTGGATAGCGATGTCAAACATTTGACGAGGAATCAATTCACGTAGCTTGTCTACTAAGTCACGACCACGATATTGGGCATTGTCTTTGTGCGTGATAATGGCAAGGGCATCAACACGCTCACCGTTAATCAGGATATCTAAGCGGCACATATCAGCGGGATTAAATTTTTTGAAGTTATAATCTAATGATGCAAAGCCTCGAGAAGTTGATTTTAAGCGGTCAAAGAAATCCAAAACCACTTCTGCCATAGGCAGTTCGTAAGTAACCGCAACTTGTTTACCATGATATGCCATATTGGTTTGCACACCGCGTTTTTCGATACATAAGGTAATGACGTTACCTAAGAATTCTGATGGTACTAAGATGTTCGCTTCCACAATCGGCTCACGAATTTCAGCGATATCGTTAATAGGCGGTAATTTAGACGGGTTATCCACGGTTAAGACTTCGTTTTTCGTCGTTAATACTTCATACACTACCGTAGGTGCTGTAGTAATTAGGTCCAAATCATACTCACGTTCGAGACGCTCTTGAATGATTTCCATGTGTAACATACCTAAGAAACCAATACGGAAACCAAAACCAAGCGCGGCTGAACTTTCCGGTTCATAAAATAATGAAGCATCATTAAGACTTAATTTAGCCAGGGCATCACGAAAATCTTCATATTCATCTGAACTGACTGGAAATAAACCCGCATAAACTTGCGGTTTAACCTTTTTAAACCCAGGTAACACTTCGGTAGCAGGGTTATTGGAAAGCGTGATGGTATCACCTACCGGGGCACCATGGATTTCTTTGATACCTGCGATGATAAAGCCCACCTCACCGCTGCGAAGTACCCCAGTATTGTTTGCTTTTGGCGTAAAAATACCGACTTTATCGACCTGATGAACAACGCCAGTTGACATGATTTTAATTTTATCTTTGCTAGTTAACTGTCCATCGATGACGCGTACTAATGAAACAACACCTTGGTAGTTATCAAACCATGAATCAATGATCAGAGCTTTTAATGGGGCATCTGGATCCCCTTCAGGCGGTGGTACTTTCGCCACAATCTCTTCTAATACTTCAGTAATACCCACGCCAGTCTTCGCGGAACATTGCACTGCGTCAAGCGCATCAATACCTACAATGTCTTCAATTTCTTCGGCGACTCGCAACGGGTCGGCTTGTGGTAAATCGATTTTATTTAGAATCGGGACCACTTCCATATCCATATCAATCGCCGTATAACAGTTGGCTAATGTTTGCGCTTCAACACCCTGTCCAGCATCGACGACTAATAGCGCACCTTCGCAGGCTGCAAGCGAGCGAGATACTTCATAAGTAAAATCGACGTGTCCTGGCGTATCAATGAAGTTAAGCTGGTAAACCTCACCATCGTTAGCCGTATAATTTAAAGTCACAGATTGCGCTTTAATCGTAATCCCACGTTCGCGTTCTAAATCCATAGAATCAAGCACTTGTGCTGCCATTTCACGATCAGTTAAACCACCACATTGATGAATAAGGCGGTCAGATAAGGTTGATTTACCATGATCAATGTGAGCGATAATCGAAAAGTTACGGATATTTTTATGTTGCATAAATGCTGAAGATACCTAGGTTAAATAATGCTATATCAGTAATGACATCCATACTGATAATTAATCGCGTGATTTTACCTTGAACCGAGGGTAAATGCGAATTTTACTGCATCAGATTGTAAGTAAAACACAACATACACTAATCAATCGTTTGTATTTTAATAGCTTGAACAGGGAATTGAGACTTCATCGGCAAAATTTTAATTAACGCGGGAGTCGATTGTTGTTGGTCAGCTTTTAATTTACCCGAAATGATGAAGAACGTCCCTATGGTCGACATTAATCCGACTAATAAAGCAACCAGCTCATGCCCAAAAGCAGTATCGGCTAATAACTCGATGCTCAAAGCAGTGGTAATAACAAAGACCATGATAGGTAATAAATACAAATAAAACGACACTTGTACCAAGCGGTTTTCAGTGATCCCTAACTCCACTTGTTGACCTACTGAGACTGTTTCATCGACCGTAAATTTAAATGCTTCGGCTTTGGGTGTGAAAAACTTAGCAACCACACTGGTACTGCAATTGCTTTCCGCCTGACAGCTGCCGCATGTTGTTTTAATCGCCGTAGATACCTCAATGACCTGCTCTTTGTGAGCATTGTGTGTAATATCGGTGATTATCCCTTGCTCAATAATCATGGGTTAGGTTGTACGTCGTTAGCTTCAACTGATGCTATCATCTGCATAATACGCTGTGCAGTCGCTGGCGGAATTTTACCTACCACTGAGACTTGGATATTATCGGTGACGCGCGATAAAAATGTCACTGCATCTTTAGTGAATAAGACATCTTCAGCTTGCTGATACGTTGCTTTTTGCAGATACACCGATACGTCAACCATACCATCGGATAATAAGATATATTCCACCACATCTTCGGTAATCGATAGGCGATGAATGTCTCGCTTAACCTGTTTCATTCCTAGTGGTAAGTGTGTGACTCCCCAGTTAAGACGAAATGATTTGGGTGGATTGATATGCATGACGGCAGGTAAATCTTTCAGTGCCATATCAACAAACGCATTATCGAGCGTATCAGTGATAGTTAGATTGGTCGCTTGTACTTGTTCGATTAAATCACCTTTCGCATTTACCATATTTAACTTTAACGGTAAAAATGATGCTGCATCCACCCATAAAATATAGTTATAACGGCTATTATCACGGCTCAAAACCCGAACTTGCCATGCTTCATTGCCTGCCACACGGCTTTTGCCTACCACAATAACTTCATAAGCTGTCGCAATGGCTTCAGGATAACGTATTAAATTATGTGCAAATGGACCATGAATATGTGACTGCAATAAAGAATGTGCTGACATATCAGGATTAAAATAACTGACCTGATTACCATAGCGTAGCGTTTTAGCGTTGGGACCATTCAGTTCACTGAGCATTTCTACAGGAACATCATCTTTGATGCCATGTTTCCACAAATAAGGGACTGGCTCAGCACCTGGACGATACACAATCAGCGTACTGGCATAATTAAGCGTATTTGTCGCTTCTGCCATTTTAGCTAACAGTTCCGGCGCTTCAATATTTGTCGCTTGGGGCATATTGTTAGCGGCTTGGGCATTGATCGGTAAACTGTATAATAAAAATAATACAGTGAAAAACGAAAAAAGCGACACTACCGAAAAGGCAGGTCGCTGTAATAAATATGGATGAGCCTGCATTAGTCTGGATTCACCTGCTTTTCGGATTGCTCGTTAGTGGTAATTTGGGCCGCTTGCAACCTGACTTGTTGCTGATGATCCACAAGCAATGCATTGATTCGTTTACGCTGTTCTAATAATGCCTGACGTTCATTTAACTGTTGTTCAGGGGTTTGAATAGTGCGTGATTGAGATAAACTTACTGGCGCTAATCCCCCTTGCGGACCTGATGTCGGTGCCGTCATGAAAGGCTGAGTCGCTTCAGTGTTGTAATTTTGCACACCTAAAATCATGACCGCTGCCACCCCCGCAGCCACAGCAAACTGAGAAGATTGTTTGCCTAATGAAACGACATTTTGCCATATTGGGATCACACGTGACTTAGTAGATGGAGCTAAGACAGTCGGTTCATCATCTAACGCATCAGCAATACTTTCCAACAAACTTTTATCGGTCAGTAGCACTTCGTCACCACGCAACGTGTCACCCATTAAGTGATAATCTTGCCATTTTTGTTGTAACTGAACATCGGCTTTGACATCATCAACACGAGTCGTCGATGCTTCACCATCGACCCATGCTGAAAGCTGTTCAAATTTTTCACTCATATGTCATCTCTCACTGTTATTGCTTGTGCAATATACGTTTATTTTAACTTTAGTATACCAATTACGTAAATAGTTCAATTTAATTCGTAATTTATTTATTATGAATTAATGGCGCGATAACCGCATCTATCGCTTCTCGGGCACGAAAGATCCGTGAACGCACTGTACCGACAGGACAACTCATAATCTCTGCGATTTCTTCATAACTCATACCTTCCATTTCACGAAAAGTGATCGCCACTCTTAATTCATCTGGTAAGCGCTCAATCGCACGTAACAATGCAGTTTCAATTTCTTTGGTCAGCAACTTACTTTCAGGTGAAGCAACTTCTCGCAAAGCATCGGCTCCCTCATAGAATTCAGCTTCTTGAGCATCAACATCACTCGCAGGAGGTTTACGCGATTGCGACACTAAATAATTTTTAGCACTGTTTACTGCAATGCGATAAAGCCATGTATAGAAGGCACTGTCACCACGAAAATTAGGTAATGCACGGTAAGCTTTAATAAACGCTTCTTGGGTAACATCTGCTACATCGCCATTATTTTTGATATAGCGTGACACAATATTCGTCACGCGATTTTGATATTTAAGGACCAATAAATTAAAGGCTTTTTTATCGCCTTCTTTGACTTTGTCAACAAGCTGTTGGTCGGTAAAATGTTCGCTCACTTGAGCTACTACTCCTGTGGTGCATGAAAGAAATGACATATATTTTGGCTGCGATTGATGTACATTTTACATCAATCGACACATAAAACTTAATTTATCGCACACTCAATGCCTTTTATAGACTGCCATTTATGATTAAAGTTCGTTATTATTCTTGTTTTTTAAAGATAAGTGAACTGAAACTTATCGTTATTAAGGTAAATGATTTTGTCGATTCAACATGCATGTGATGTATTAATTGTCGGAAGTGGTGCCGCTGGGTTAAGTGTAGCGCTAAGCTTAGCTGATCATAGCCAGGTGATTGTCTTATCAAAATCCAATATTAAAGAAGGATCGACGCGTTACGCCCAGGGTGGTATTGCAGCGGTCTTTGATGAAGAAAATGATTCTGTCGATTCGCATGTCCAAGATACGCTCATCGCAGGGGCTGGCTTATGTGATGAAGATGCTGTGCGCTTTACTGCCTCAAATGCAGCGGACGCCATGAAATGGTTGATTGATTTTGGTATGCCATTTGACCGTCTGGATGATAAGTCCGATGGCGAGTACCATTTAACCCGAGAGGGTGGCCACAGTCATCGCCGCATCTTACATGCAGCCGATGCAACAGGTGAAGCCGTTCAAGTCACCTTAGTAGATGCTGTTTTGCAACATCCCAACATTCATATTTTCGAAGATTATAACGCGATTGATTTAATTAAATCGCAGCATAACCCTGAACATGCTCTTGGGGCGTACGTCTATAATTGCCAAACTAAACGCGTTGAAGTCATTAAGTCACGGTTTGTGATATTAGCCACCGGCGGGGCCAGTAAGGTATATCAATATACCTCAAATCCTGATGTATCCAGTGGTGATGGCATTGCCATGGCGTGGCGAGCAGGTTGTTCTATCGCCAATATGGAGTTTAATCAGTTTCATCCTACATGTCTGTTCCATCCTGACGCTGGTACGTTTTTGATATCCGAAGCGCTACGCGGTGAAGGGGCGAAACTAGTGCATGCCGATGGTACACCATTTATGCATCAATTTGATGAACGCGGTGATTTAGCACCACGCGACATCGTCGCCCGAGCTATTGATTTTGAGATGAAACGACTTGGCCAAGATTGCATGTACTTAGATATCACGCATCAGTCTAATGATTTTATCATCAAGCACTTCCCAAACATTTACCGTAAATGTCGTTCTGTTGGTATTGATATTACACGTCAGCCAATCCCTGTGGTTCCCGCCGCACATTATAGTTGTGGTGGTGTGGTCACCGATAAACACGCTAAAACCGATTTAGACAACGTCTATGCGGTTGGTGAAGTAGCGTATACTGGCTTACATGGCGCTAATCGTATGGCGAGTAACTCTCTACTGGAGTGTATTGTGTTTGCACGTGCAGCAGCTCAACATATTCAAAGTAAGCTAAATAGTGCCGATTATTCTGAAGTAATTCCCGCATGGGATGAGAGCCGAGTCACAGATTCTGATGAAGAAGTTATTATCCAACATAACTGGCACGAACTGCGTCTCTCAATGTGGGATTATGTAGGTATTGTGCGCACGGATAAGCGCTTACAACGGGCTTTGCGTCGGATTGAGCTACTCCAACAAGAGATCCATGATTATTATTCTAATTTCCGCGTGTCTAATAATTTATTAGAGCTACGCAACTTAGTGACTGTCGCACAACTTATTGTCCTATGCGCAATGCGTCGCAAAGAATCACGCGGATTGCATTATAATTTAGATTACCCTGATATGTTACCAGAAGCGAAGCCCACAGTACTGAATCCAAACGACTTAAATAGCTAGTCTATTTATTACCATGATACTGTCATCTGTAAATAAGGTTTAGGAGCTTGTGTGCTGGTCACCCATAAAACGGCTTGATGGGGGGCTGATGGGTCAAGTGTAAATTCGAACTCAATCTGCGCAGGCAGGAATATCATCTGCATGAACTGCACGTCAATTTGTAATTGATTAGGGAGCGTCGGTGATATGTGTGCAGTTAGTTCCTTTTCCCACAACTGTTTAGCCACGACACTAAACGCTTTTGCTTTGGTCCACATGCCGTGAGCAATGTGACGTTTCAGACCAAAAAGTTTGGCACTGAGTGGATGTAAATGTATCGGGTTATAATCACCCGAAATTTTTGCATAGACTTTACCCAGGTCACTTGGTAACGCCAGTGGCTTATTCGTAATAATGGCATTGTCAGCACTCAGGATCTCTGGTTTAGGATAAGGTACTAGCCCTCCCTCGATGATGTCAGATTGACGCGCTAAGTTATGTGCTTCGATTTCTAAGACACACTCATCCCCACTCATCACGGTCGTCAATACACTGAACATATAGCCGCGTTTATGTGACCAGACTTTTCCAAATCGACTGGTCATCGTGACCCTTTCATGAGGCTCTACCCAACGATGCATCCTAATATGATTAGCCACATGGACCAAACCTAACGCTTTGAAAGGCTGGGCATCGTCTTTAAATAAATCTGCTTGTAATGCAATCGCGCGCATCGCAAACCAACAAGGATGGATAACGTTAAGTGACACAGACCAATCAACACAACAGTGATATTGATAAATATTATCAGCAAGATCACTCAGAGCAAATGTATTGCTAATTTCTAGGTCTGGCAGAACGGGTAATCTTTTACCTGAAGTGACCGCTTTATCACCAGAGTGAAACAACAACCTAAGCATAATGCTCCTTATTTTCATCACACACTTTTATCATTGCATGACGCATTAGTGTGTATGCCGAAGTGCAACAATAATGCGTGTCAGACGGCGAAAGCTTCGCTCTGATAATTGTGAACGATGAACAAAGCGGGTAAACGGCCCAAATACTAACATTAACCAACTGCCAAAATGATTCGACAGTGGGGATAACTGTGTTTGATATGTATTAAGACAGATACTTGCTTGATTGGGCAACCCTAAATGATGGGTAATAACCAGTTCATAGCGCAAATTAGAGCGTGACACCGAACGGGCCCATAATCCCTTCCAAGCAATAAAAAAGGTGATATGACTAGAACCTAATCGATTAGTCGCCATACACTTTAACGCGACGTAACACCATATCTACCATACCTGCCAATTCAGGATCATGACATTGCTGATGTCCCATGAACCATGCAAACAAATCAGGATCATCACAAGTTAACAAACGCTCAAACGTCAGTTTTTGACCGTCATCTAACTCATCAAATGCGGCTTCGACGAATGGTAAAAATAATACATCTAATTCGAGCATGCCTCGGCGACACGCCCATTTTAATCGGTTGACTCGTTTTTCCGTGAACATTCACTATCCTCAAGATTATCGTTATACGATACACATACTGCGTTTGATTTATGCCTCATGATAACGCAAATCGGTTTAAAATCATCTGTTCGTTAGTCTTGTTTACGCATTTATCTGTAAAAAAGTGACACATCATCTTGTTTTTTCTGGCAAGACACACATTATTATATAATGCTAACTCATAGGAAATTGTTTTGACTGAATTTACCCCACAATGGCAAGCCCATCTTCCTCATTTAGGTATTATTAAAATTACCGGTACTGATAAGGTCAAATATATTCAAGGTCAGGTTACATGTAATATCGAGACACTCAATTCAGAACGCTGGACTTTCGGCGCTCACTGCGATTTTAAAGGCAAAATGTGGAGTTTTTTCCAAGCCAGCTTCTGGGATGATGCGCTGTTATTAATTTGCCCTAAAGACGTCATTCCATCGGCGTTAAGCGAACTCAAAAAATATGGTGTATTCTCACAAGTAGAGATCGTCGATGCCTCCAACGAATTTTCATTCACCGGTAGCGGCAGTGATGCAGGTGAATATGGTCAAGTAACGTGTACTGATGAGCAATTAGTGTTATCGATGTCTAATCAAACCATTACACGTGCCCTTCATGTCAGCCGAGACAGCAGTGCAAATAGTGATTTGCCCGATGGCTCAGCCGTGTGGCAAGCTCTAGATATCCAATCGGGTATTGGTGCGATTACTTCATCTACGAGTAATGAATATGTACCACAGATTTTGAATTTACAGGCACTAGATGCAATTGATTTCAAAAAAGGCTGCTACATGGGTCAAGAAGTCGTTGCTCGTACAAAATATTTAGGTAAAAACAAACGCGCTGGCTATATTTTAAAGTGTCACTCACTCGTTAATATCCAAGCAGGTGAACTACTTGAGCTACAGGTCGGTGATAACTGGCGCAGAGGTGGACAGATTCTATCTAGCGGACAATGTGATGGCCATACGTATCTTTTTGCCGTTTTACCCAATGATACCGAAATAGATGTGCCCTTGAGACTCAAATCACAACCTGACATAATAGTATCAACGCAAGCGTTACCATACTCGTTAGACGCACAATAAAGGAACTGATTTACATGAATATTGCTAAAAATACCGTTGTTACCATGCACTACACTGTCGCAACGACTGACGGTACTCAAATTGATTCGTCTCGTGATGGCGAGCCTATGGTGCATTTACAAGGGAGTCAATATTTGATTCAAGGCCTAGAAGATGCGCTAAATGATAAAGTCAAAGGTGATACCTTTGTTACTGAAGTCAAACCAGAAGATGCTTATGGTGAACGTCATGAACAACTAGTGCAACATGTACCAAAGGCCATGTTTGGTGATAACGAAGTTAAAGTCGGTATGACGTTTCGTGCCAGTACAGATGAAGGCGAGCAAACCGTCATGATCGTCGATGAGACTGAGGATGAAGTGGTCGTTGATGGTAATCATCCACTCGCCGGCATGGATTTGACCTTCGATGTAGAAATCTTAGATGTACGCGCAGCAACAGATGAAGAAATTGAACATGGTCATGCCCATGGTGCAGGCGGTTGTGGCCATAGTCACTAAGCCTGTAGCGGTATAAAATAGTGACAAAAAAGGGTATCACTTAAATAGATACCCTTTTTTATATACTTATCGCCAGCATTTCAACTGAACAAACCTTAATTATAACGCCTCATCACCAGCTTCACCCGTACGGATG
>NZ_DS989816.1:23755-26000 GCF_000155775.1 Glaciecola sp. HTCC2999 | reverse complement strand
ACTTACCGTCACCGATTTTACCCGTGTTTGCCGCAGAGGTGATCGCTTCAATCGCTCTATCTACTACATCATCTGATAAAATGATCTCAATCTTCATTTTAGGTAAAAAATCTACTTGGTATTCAGCACCTCGATATAACTCAGTATGCCCTTTTTGACGGCCAAAACCTTTAACTTCGGTTACGGTCATACCATTCACACCCACATCGGCTAAGGCTTCACGGACATCATCCATTTTGAACGGTTTAATAATTGCTTCTATTTTTTTCATCACTTACTCGCTGTCATAAATAGTTGGAATAGGAATACGTTTGTGTTGCGTCTTTTGGTAAATTGCCACAAGTTTATCACTTACTGCAGGGCTGACGTCACGCCCTTCTAAAAAATCATCAATTTCATCATAACTCAACCCAAGTGCTTGTTCATCTGCTAATTGCGGTGTCAACGATTCTAAATCAGCAGTTGGTGCTTTGGTAATGACCTTTTCAGGGGCCCCCATGTAGGTTGCCAATTGGCGCACTTGACGTTTATTCAGACCAAATAATGGCGCTAAATCACAGGCCCCATCACCATATTTAGTATAAAAACCAGTGATATTTTCAGCACTATGGTCAGTCCCTAGCACTAAGCCATTTAACATACCGGCTATTTCATATTGGGTGACCATTCTTGCTCTCGCTTTGACATTGCCTTTCACAAAATCAATATGATGAGGGTCTTGTGGCATTAACCCCGCATCAGCGAGTGCTTGAGTTGTTTGTGCATGGATAGCATCGGTTCCCGGTTGCACATTCACGCTCACACTTTGGGTTGGTTGTATAAACGTAATTGAATCTTGTGCATCCTGCTCATCGGCTTGTGTGGAATAAGGTAGTCGCACTGCGATAAATTGATATTGACCTTGAGCTTGTTCATTAAGACCGTCTACGGCAAGCTGTGCTAAACGGCCTAAGGTACAAGAATCTATACCACCGCTAATCCCTAAAACTAAAGATGTGCAACCTGAGGCTTTAAGCTGTTGCTGAATAAATGCGACTCTACGTTTTACTTCGTGAGCTGCATCGATAGTAGGTAGCACTTTCATTTCCGCTAAAATAGTAGCGATCATAGTCAAACCTTTTGAGCTGAATGAGTGAATGTGTAAAACCTGTCTTTGAGACAGTTGCTTCAAATTTATTACGCAGCATAATTAGCGTATATAAAGTGGAGCATTTTAAGGGTTTAGAATACCTAAAAACATACCCTATTGCATTAATATTATAATGAGTATTGAATATTTTTTAAGGCTGATCATGTGAACTCACCGCATTTAACGTCAGGATTTCGCGCCAAGCTTCCATCTAGAGGCACAAGAGGAATATCACCTACGTTAGGCCTGACCTTATTAGAAATGATGCTGGCATTAAGTATTATAGGGATCACCACCACACTGGTCGTGCCAAGTGCTCAGAATATTTTTATTCAAAACCGAATTATCAGTGAACAAAACCGGATCGGCCGTTTATTACAATATGCACGGCTACAAGCGTTAGAAACTAAACAAAGCATTACCGTTTGCCCTAGTAACGATTATGTTCAATGCAGTGATGATTGGACGGTAAGTAAAATCGTGTTTGCTGATGTGAATAATAACACTCACATTGATGGTAACGAAGTCCTGTTAATTAGTAGTGAACAAAGTGAGTTACAGACATTAGTGAGTGGGCCAGCTCGAGGCATCACATTCCATTTCAGTGGAACAAGTGCCAGCCCTGGGACTATTAAACTGTGTGATGTTTCAGCGAAAGTTCAATTTACCCGAGCCTTGTTTGTGAGCTTACAAGGTCGGGTATCCACTAGTAAAGACAGCGATGGTGATAATGTATATGAGAAAAATAACGGTAAGATGCTACGTTGTGAATAATAGTTAAATCACTATTGCCACTGTTACCATAACTCGGGATCATTTAATGCATCAACACACCCAGTTGTGCCAACTATAGGTTCAATCATTTGACCATCAAGCGATTGAGCAAGCCAACCGATTGGCTCACTCAATGGACAAGGCGCTTTAACAATATCTTCATTAATTTGATAAAAACCTGTCTTAGAATAATAGTTTGGATCGCCATAAGTGAAAACTAAATCAATGTGCATAGCCTTAAGATGTGCCAGTCCATATTGAATGAGCTGTTGGCCAATCCCCTGACTTGCACATCTGTTGATACGCCACCGGCGACAAAATAAATGCCGATTGTTCGTTTGG
>NZ_DS989816.1:9595-23531 GCF_000155775.1 Glaciecola sp. HTCC2999 | reverse complement strand
CACGCAACAAATTAAGTCTAACGGATCCGTCGTCGCGATAAGTTTGGCTACAAAATCAGCAATAAGCTGCCCTTCTGCATCACCTTCTGATGCGGAGAACACATCCTTAAACAGAGCGACAACTTCTGATGTTCTTATCTGTTGTAATAAAGAAAACTGCATGACTCTTATCCCTGCTCAATGTGAAGCGCATAAACATACGCTTCAACCCATTTATTATTATTCAATTTAACTTGAACGAGCTGACGTTCGTAACCCGCTCCCTCAAATTCATCCAACATCGACCAGTATTCAGATAAGTGATTCGATGAAAAAACGAAACCCGTTACCTCTTCTCCTTCATCTGACGGTACGATCCCTGGAAAACCTTGATCAGCCCCCCAGCCTTCGTTCAGCAGCGTTCCCTTTAAAGTCGCCGCTTCCCAATTACCAGGTATGTCTTCTACTACATGATGATTGGGCCTTCCAGGGGCCAGCGTCCCATATATAAATAATCGTTCCATTCGTCTTATTTCAACTTATTTTTAACGTAACGTTTTGTATTAATTAGTAAATCCTAACACTTCCAACAGTACTCATCAATGCTCACAATGCCGTCATTATTTTTATCCCATGCTTTACGACCATCACTGAAATAATACAAGTCACCATTACCAAACATGATCCCATCACTGACAGGAGTCGCCTTAATTGTATATTGAGTACCAGTGGCATTTAAGGTACAGATCGTCAATTCATAACGTTTGTTAGCCATCGGCTCTTGGGAAGGTGAATATGTGGCAAAGACCGTCGGCTGACCTGTATTTGCACCATTTATGGCAGCCGCTTTATATGTATAATTTGCCAACTTATGACGTTCCATCGCGCTAGCAAATGCCATCAAATCACTCTGCCCTGCAGTGCGATGGGTGGATTGACTGATATGGGTAAAACTGGGATATCCAACCGTTACAATCACCCCCACAATTGCAATCACAATCAATAATTCTAATAACGTAAACCCTGATTGCCTTGATTCCTTAGCTTTCCTGCTGCTCATGGTTTGATCTCTATTTCAGTCGTCCATGATAATGGCTGTATGCGCTCAAAACGCCCAAAAATATTTTGTACCAAGCAAGCAAAGTCATTTTTACATGGTATTTCATTTCCATTTGAATCAAACTCAATCACCGCTGAAGCACAATCACTACCGACACACACCACCGGCTTAACCAGGTTTTTAATGAATATTGTAGGAGCAGATGCAATCTTAGTTTGATTAAGTTTAACAGCTCGATCTGTTCGAGTTATTAACATATCTTGATCTAGATCCACCACCGCATTACCGGTCAATAAATCCACTAAGTACGCCTGTCCAGTATCAGCAGTAAATGAACAATTCGCTAGATTATCTGAAGCGGGTGAATGCGTCGTAAACAATATTTGATAATTGAGGATCAACGGGGATATTAAGACTGTTTCACCGCATGCCTGTAAATCAATACGCCAGCCAGCCATCATATTCAAATCCAAGTACGCTGTGGTTTTCAGGATGATATCGCCTGAGGTGAGTTGATGATTTGTCGCATCGTATAAATCCTTAACTGTATAAGCACCATTCGGAAAGGTAAAATGACCATTATCATCTTTGCTGTATACCCCTTTATCTTTGAGCATATAAAAACTATCTTGCACGTTACTATTTACCGGGCCGTCAAGAAAACCTGAACCGATTACCACCCCAAAATATGGTTCGCTGACTGTCACGACTTCCGTCACATCAGGTCCATAATAAAAACGTCGATTAGTTGTTTTAGTATCACCATTAAAATCAGCTAATAGCCCACCTTTGATTACGTTGTTCCCTGTCTCTCCATTATAAATATCGATACGGAATATCTGTCCGCCAAGATCCGCAGCATAGAGATGATCAGCTAACCCATCTGCATCTCGATCGATAGTGGAAATACGACCGGTAATAGAATACTGCATCTCACTGATCTTTAAATCTGCATCATCGGATGTGATTTCGTACAACTTAATACCAGTGTTCGCATCAATAATAAAAATGGCATTACCTGTACTATCAACAGAGCGAATGGCTTTATCATCTTGGCTAACATCATAACCACCACCAATGATCATGACATCCATAACGGTAGTGCCTATGCGTATTTGCGTGATGGTAGGCCGAGACCAGCTTTGTGCCAGTCGAGCATACTCGCCATCACCGCCTTTGATGCTAAAGACAAGTTTAGGATCGAGTTTGTTACTTACATCAAACGTATAGTAGTTTTTTCCCTCACGCCTCATTCCTACATATAGATATGTCTTATCTCCATCTCTACGTAACACCATATCGTCCTGTGATAGGTCATCGAACGTTAGTGAAATTTGGCGAAAAGCCTCTTTAAGTTGATCGGTAGCATACACCTGGAATAACTGAGACTTCTCATTAGTAGAAAGGCTATCAGCTCGCGCTGAGCTTAAAGTGAATAGGCATAGGTACACGCATATCAGTACAATTCCAGGCCAGTGAACATTAAAGTGACGCATAGATATATTCCCTTTTTCATCATTATGGTAATTCATAGGTCATCACTGACACCGATAACGTATTAGCGACTGCATATTGATTATCTTTGATTTGACCGCAACCACGGATCAAAAAGACATGGCACTGAATATCTGCGCTCCCCATCACACTGGATGACCCACGACACGTTCGTTCTTGAACAAAAGCGCTAAGTGACCAACTGTTCAACCGTGATTGCCGGTCATATTGACCGTTGGTAATATGATGTTTCTCTGTTTGTAAGCCATTTTGCGTGAGTGTGCGAGACACATAACCTTGATCAAAAAAACAACTTAACGCGTCGACACTTAAATCAATCGCCGCAATTTTGCTGGCCTCTGATAGAGGATCAATCATTGAATCATCTAGTAATACGGCTTCATCTGCTGACTGAGATATCGTAGCGGCTAGCGCTGATTCAGCTGCATTAAATGCTAATAACTGCTGTTCCATCGCGTGGGCCATTTTATGTTGAATCATGCTACTAGACACCGATACTACCCCCATAAGAGTTAACGATAGCAACACTAGCAATGCAAAAATCAGGACCACGCCACGCTGTGTGGCTGCCTGACTTTTAGAATAAGTAAACCTGTCATGCTCTCTCATGAAATAACATGCCGTTTCAACGTGTGGTGTATATTGCGTAGCATAATAGTAGTTTCAAATTGGCGATATAAATGTGAGGAACTCGGCAAGACAAGTGCTTCGTTTAATACCGCAAATCCTTGAGCATTATCGACATTGATAGGGTTATCACTTCGAATTAATAACCCAATTCGGATAGCGACTACCTTGTGCGGTTCGGTAAGATTATCCGCTGTCACATATTGAATCGATGTTGTTTGTGTCGAGCCAGCGGTGTGATTAGCAACGCCATACACAACATGGAACGCTTCCACATTATCTAAAATCGTAAACGCATTATGATTATTATGTCCAGTGGCTAATTGTTGACCACGTAATACACGTAAATCAAACCCTCTACATTTAAGTTTATGATCTTGGATGAAATATTCATTTACCACTGGAAATTCTTGGTCGTGCGAATAACCTAAGTGATACCCTCGGCAATCTGTTTGTGCCACTTTACTTATCACCAAGGTGTCATTTGCACCATTTACGCCTTGCATACTCCCCAAGGCCTCTCGACGGGAAAATGTTGCCGGAAGTACGACTGCACTATGTTGTAAGAATATGGCTTCCTCTGCAGTGTCTTTAGCGCGCTGTAGACTCGGCGATAACTGGTCGTAACGTCCCGTTTGCAGAATATCTTGTTGCAGTTTAATAATAGCAAAGCGGCCATTTTCTTGTACTGACGCTAATGCACGATTACGTTTATTTGTGACAGTTTGACTCACCATCACTTGGATCACTGTCACACTTAATATCGCACCTAAGGCAAGGCTAAGCATGACTTCAACTAAACTGAATCCAGCCTGTTTCATAAGAATAACTCCATCAGAATGCAATTATTATCATTACTTATTAATTGATCACAGCTGTGATTAGTGATGGTCGGATGTTGCCAATGGGCTGCTGGCCAGCTCAGCATAATGGTATAGCGAGATCCAGCACTGCATGCTGTTAAGTCACTGGTATTACTATCATTACACGTTACCTCAAGATTCATATTAGGATTATGTTGGATACTGGCACACGATAATTGATAAGCATCAAACGCAGCTAACTGAGCAGGATGACATTGATTAATATGACAATTGCTTAACGTCGCAGGAAAGGATTGGCAAAAACAGTCATATTCACTTGCATCCGAGCCACAGGATAAGTTACCAAAATTATATAAGCTAGCATCCACATACGCGTCATCTATGACATTTCTATCGCCGTTTTGAGTAATCACTGAAGAAACGCGTAAACGCTCGGCAACTTGTTCGGCGACTAAGACAGCTTGAGAACGAGATAATGCCTCCACATTATTAAACGAGGCAATTAATTGGAGTGTCGCTATCCCTAATAAACCAATCGATAATATGACCAAGGTGACTAATATTTCAATCATGCCAACGCCACGCACACCGTTTAGATGTTGATATGATGTCTTAAGGGATGTACTTGAAGAAGTAATATTGACTTGCATGATGTTCTATCACTATTAACACATTGACTAAAGAGATAGTAAATATGTATATCTAGAATGATAGAAAATCCAGCGCAAGAATGGCAGAACAGATCTAAAGCATAGTAATAACGAGTAAAACTGATCGGTTAGCCGGTGATATTAGAGTGAGGCAGATCAAATGATGACAATAACATGATTGTTCTGAACTTATATCCGTTTTGTGGTATCCGTCTTTTGAGCGACGTTAGGTAAGCGTTGACGCCACCAATTAGCTAGCACAGAACCGGTAATATTCATGCCTGGACCAAAGACGGCCGGGGCTAGCCCCATCGTTGCCACGCGTCCCATCTCTAATGCGATACCAGATGCTAAACCTGAATTTTGCATCCCCACTTCAAAGGCAATGGTACGTGATGACGCCTCATCCATCCCCATGAGTTTGGCCCCGCCATAACCAAACACATACCCTAAGATATTGTGGATTAACACGATCCCAATCAGCACTAACCCGATGCTCATTAAACTATCACGTCCGGCAGCTGTGATGACAGTAATAATAACGGCTATACCAAGCATGGATACTTTGGGCATGGCTTTATCTACTAACGGGAATTTACCATGTAACAAGTGATTAAACGCCAACCCGGCGATGATTGGAAGTAGTACGATTTTACTAATACTCCAGAACATGGCAACCGCATCAATCGGCACGAATTCATCAGCTAGCAATGACATATAAAAAGGAGTAATGAAGGGAGCGAGTAAGGTGGATACGGCAGTTAAGGTCAATGATAACGCAAGGTTTGCGCCAGAAATATATGCCATGACATTAGACGCTAAGCCACTGGGTGAACAGCCGACTAAGATAATACCTGCGGCAATTTCTGGTGGTAATCCAGACGTTGTAGCTAAACCAAATCCTACAATCGGCATAATGGTAAATTGGCAAACTAAGCCGATAAACACGCCCTTGGGCATTTTTGCAACCCCCACAAAGTCATTCACGCTCATCGAAGTACCCATACCAAACATAATTAACATCAGTAATGGCACGATTAAGGATTTAGTTTCAAAATCCCCAACATGAGTAAAAGTATCAGGTGTTACCATCGCGGCGGCAACAGCAAGTAAAATTGATAACGTAAAAATGTTTTGTTTAATGAGTGAAAGCATATCATTCATTCCTGTATTACTATTTTAAACGCTAATAATATTGTTACTTCACTTGTTTGATTTGTAATTCTTTTGGTACCGCAAATTCAATATTTTCTTCACGGCCAGTAATTTCCGTGACGCCATTAGCACCGTGTTCATGTAATGCATCGATCACACCTTGCACGAGTATCTCAGGAGCAGATGCTCCAGCTGTGACTCCGATAGCTTGTTTACCTTCAAGCCACTGCGGCTGGATCATGCTAGCATCATCAATCAAATACGACGGCGTGCCTAACTTAACAGCCAGCTCACTTAAACGGTTTGAATTAGAACTGTTCGTCGCTCCTACCACTAACAATAAATCACATGACACAGCCATTTCACGTACCGCATCCTGTCGGTTTTGCGTGGCATAACAGATATCATCTTTACGTGGGCCGTCTATGTTGGGAAATGTCTCGCGTAATGCATCAATCACATCAGCTGTATCGTCTACAGATAGTGTGGTTTGTGAACAGTAATACAACGCATCCGGATTTTTAACCTGTAACTGACGAGCATCTTCGGCAGTCTCGACTAAATAAATACCACCTTGAGGGTTATCATATTGCCCCATGGTGCCTTCCACTTCAGGATGCCCTTTATGGCCTATTAAAATACACTCAATGCCTTTTTTACTCGCGCGCATCACTTCCATATGTACTTTTGTCACTAATGGGCAGGTTGCGTCAAAGACTTTTAACCCGCGCTGAGTTGCTTCAGTCCGCACTGCTTGTGACACGCCATGGGCAGAAAAAATAACAATAGAGTCATCAGGCACTTGATGAAGTTCTTCAACAAACACCGCACCGCGCTCTTTTAAACCATCCACTACAAATTTGTTATGCACCACTTCATGACGCACATAAATAGGATGTTCGAATAAATCTAACGCGCGCTCTACGATCGTAATCGCACGGTCAACACCGGCACAAAAGCCACGAGGATTAGCTAACTGAACTTGCATTAGGAATTAATCACATCAATGATTTCAACATCAAAAATCACGGTTTGACCCGCAAGTGGATGATTGAAATCTACGGTTACTGAATGTCCAGCAATGCTGCGGATCACGCCTGGTAACTCACTGCCATCTGGCTGTGCAAAAGCAATGATCATACCCTCAGCCACTTCCATATCAGCCGCAAACTTAGTGCGATCAACATGGTAAATATTATCTGGATTAGGCATTCCAAAGGCATCGTCAGCGTTGAGGGTGAAAGACGCTTTTTCACCTTGCGTAAGCCCGCGTAAGCACGCTTCAAAATTCGGTGTGAGACTACCATCACCCATCACCATCTTAGCGGGCTTATTATTAACGCGCGTACTATCTGCTGCTGAGCCATCTTCTAATTTCAAATCAAAATGTAAGATGACTTCTGAATTATCTGTGATTACTGCGGTATTTTCACTCATGGCTCGACTCTTTTGGTTGGTCTTCATCTTTGTTGATGAACATATCAAGAATTAATAATCCTGCACCTATAAATATGACACTATCGGCAATATTAAAAGCAGGATAATGGAATGACTCATAGTAAAAGTGTAAAAAATCCACCACATAGCCATGGACTAAGCGGTCATATAAATTGCCTATGGCACCACCCAAAATAAATGCAAATGCTATCGGTAATAAGCGTTGTGATCGCGGAGATTGGTACAGCCACCACACAATCACACAACTCACGATAGCGGCTATTGCCGTAAAAAAATACCGTTGCCAGCCACCCGCATCACTTAAAAAGCTAAATGCTGCGCCATAGTTATGGACATAGGTGAGGTTGAAAAAAGGCAATACTTGGACAGATTCATATAATGTGAAACTATCCATCACAGCATATTTTGTAACCTGATCCAAAATAAACCCAATTAACGCAATCCAGACAAAGCGCAAACCCGTTTGGCTAATATGCGCCCAACCTCGTAAACGCGTTGCCTTATCTTCATTCGATGTTGTTACTTGCTCGGTCACGAATATTCCTTACTTCAATCGGCAGTCGTTTTATTCAACTAATTACCAGACGGTAATTACCATAATTATGAAACATTTATGCAAATGCGCGAGCTTCACCAGCACCATCAACGTTTTCAACGCAACGCCCACACAATTCAGGATGAGCTGCTAGTGTGCCAACATCTTCACGATGATGCCAACAACGCACACATTTTTCACCACTAGACTTAGTGACTTTCACAAATACGTTGTCCATACCAGTGGCAGCTGCATCAGCAGGTTTATCCGTCAGCGACGCAACTTTAGCGGTGGAAGTAATAAGTACAAAACGTAATTCATCACTTAATTTAGCTAATTGTCCAGCCAGAGTATCATCCACATAAATGGTCACATCCGCTTCTAACGAACCGCCGAGCACTTCATCTTTTCGTGCTTGCTCTAGTGCACCATTAACTGCATCTTTGACGTGTAACACATCACCCCAAAACGCATCATCATAACCCTCTTTTGCTGATGCCGTTGGCCATGCATCATACCAAGTACCGGTAAATACGAATGTATCAGTGTTTTGATCAGCTTGTGGCAAGACTTCCCAAATTTCTTGAGCGGTAAAACTGGTGATCGGCGCCATCCAACGCACCATCGCTTGAACAATATGATACAAGGCTGTTTGGCAAGAACGACGCGCTAGGCCATCGGCCTTCGCTGTGTATTGACGATCTTTTATGATATCCAGATACAGACTACCCATATCAATGGAACAAAATTGCATGAGTTTCTGTGTGACCACGAGTAAGTCATATTTTTCATACGCAGCAATGATCTCATTTTGCGTCGTTTGCGCTTTGGCCATCGCCCAACTATCCAATGCCACCATATCTTCTGGTGCTACACAATCTGTTGCTGGATTAAAGCCGCTTAAGTTCGCCAGTAAGAAACGTGCCGTATTACGGATACGACGATATGCATCGGCTGAACGTTTAAGGATCTCATCGGACACTGCAATTTCTGAACGATAATCAGTCGACGCTACCCATAAGCGCAAAATATCAGCACCGTATTTGTTAAATACTTCTTGCGGAGCGACCACATTACCGACCGATTTTGACATCTTACGACCGTGTTGATCGACAGTAAATCCATGCGTCAATACTTGTTTGTAAGGCGCATGACCATGCATTGCGACACTTGACATCAAAGAGGACATAAACCAACCACGATGTTGGTCAGAACCTTCCAAATATAAATCCGCAGATGCTGGAATATCATCACGTCGGTCAACCACAAATGAATGCGTCACGCCTGAGTCAAACCACACATCTAACGTATCGGTCACTTTTTCATAATCAGCAGCTTCGTCGCCCAGTAACTCCTCAGCAGAGAAATCCCACCATGCTTGGATACCTTTGTTTTCAACGGCAAGTGCGACGGTTTCCATAATATCAGTCGAGCGCGGATGTAATTCACCTGTCACACCATGGATAAATAATGGAATCGGCACACCCCAAGTACGTTGACGCGAGATACACCAATCAGGACGGCCTTCTACCATGGTAGAAATACGCGCTTCGCCCCATTCAGGGATCCATTGTGTTTGTTTTATCTCTTCTAATGAACTACTACGTAACCCATTTTTATCCATCGAGACAAACCATTGCGGGGTTGCCCGGAAAATAATCGGCGTCTTATGGCGCCAGCAATGTGGATAGCTATGTTCATATTTAGTATCTAGCATCAATGCATCGACTGAACGCAGGTGTTCAACTATTGGCCCATTGGCTTTGAACACATGTTGTCCCGCAAATAACGGGGTATCTTCGATATAAACACCATTGGCACCCACAGGGTTATAGACTTCAATGCCGTATTGTTTACCTACATTAAAATCATCAACACCGTGAGCAGGTGCAGTATGAACACAACCGGTACCCGATTCAGTCGTGACGTGCTCACCTAAGATCAACGGCACTTTAATATCTAAATAAGGATGTGCAGCAAGCGTATTTTCTAAAGCTTGACCCTGACAAGTCGCCAGTACTTGATAATTGGCCGCATCAATGCCGTAACGCGCCATACAATCTTCAACTAAATCTTGCGCAATCACTATTTGCTGACCGTCTAACGCGACCAGTGCATAGTTAAGTGTCGGGTGGATACTGATCGCCCGATTTGCAGGAATAGTCCAAGGTGTGGTCGTCCAAATAACGACAGACGTTTTAGTTAATAGCGCAATATCTACACCAAATGCATGAGCAAACACTGACGAGTCATCAATTAAAAACTTCACATCGATTGCAGGAGAAATTTTGTCTTGGTATTCTACCTCTGCTTCGGCTAGCGCTGAACCACAATCAGTACACCAATGTACTGGCTTGAAGCCTTTTTCTAAATGGCCAGAATTAACAATCCCCGCTAATGCACGAATGATGTCAGCCTCGGATTGGAAATTCATCGTTTTGTATGGATTTTCCCAATTACCTAAGACCCCTAAACGAATGAAGTCTTTCTTTTGACCTTCAATCTGACGCTCAGCATACGCACGACATTTTTCACGAAATTCAGCAGCGGTAACTTTTTTACCCGGCTTACCGACTTTCTTTTCAACCATCAACTCAATCGGTAATCCATGACAATCCCAGCCAGGTACATAGGGCGCATCAAAATCAGACAAGGTTTTTGATTTTACAATGACGTCTTTTAAGATCTTATTGACCGCATGACCAATATGGATATCACCATTAGCATATGGAGGGCCATCATGCAGGATAAAGGGCGTTTTGCCTGCTTTGGCTTCACGAATTTTCTGATAGAGCTTTTTTTCAGTCCAGTCTTTGAGCATCTTCGGCTCTTTTTGGGCCAAATTACCGCGCATGGGAAACGCCGTTTCGGGTAAATTGAGGGTGGATTTGTAATCACTCATAAAAAGTCTATCCTAAAAAGCTATGGCTTAGTCTGGGCAGAAGAAGACTCAGCTAACAAGTTACGCGCTTGTTGAGCATCTTCAGCAATCTGTGTTTGTAATTGTGCAAAGGTATCAAATTTTTTAATACCGCGCAGTTTATGTTGTAACGAGACGCTTAGATACTGACCATAAATATCTTGGTCAAAATCAAATAAATGCACCTCAAGTAATCCTTGGTGGCCATCGACAGTAGGTCGAGTACCGATATTGGCAACGCCATCTAAACGTAAACCCTGACATTCAGCCTGTACCGCAAACACCCCAACTATCGGCGCCTTTGCGCGTTGTAAATTAACATTAGCGGTGGGAAAACCGATGGTTCGACCTTTTGCCTGACCATGTACCACTCGGCCATTGATTGTAAACTCTCGTCCGAGCATCTCATTCGCTAAAGTAAATTGATTATTCGCTAACGCTTCACGAATAGCGGTGGAACTAATTCGGCAATCATCATGGCGGAAACTCGCGGTATTGACGACACTAAATCCATGCTCATGACCAGCCGCTTTGAGCATCGTAAAATCACCGCGCCGTGCTTGACCAAAACGAAAGTCGTCTCCGACCACTAAAAACTTGACTCCCAGAGCATTGACCAAGGTATGTTCAATAAAATGCTCAGGGGATTGTGAGGCAAACTTGGCCGTAAAATGTACACAAATGAGTCGATCAATACCAATGTCTTTAAGTGCTTCGTATTTATCACGCCAGCGGGATAAGCGTGCAGGTGCATTATCGGGTGAAAAGACTTCTTCTGGCTGCGGTTCAAACACCATGACAGTAGAGGGAAGTCCTAGTGATTTGGCTTTAGCGATAAGCGATGATAAGACAGCTTTATGCCCGAGATGCACACCATCGAATTTGCCTATCGTCAGTACGCACGATTTATGTTGCGCACGGATATTATGTAATCCTCGGATTAGTTCCACAAAAAGCCCTGTCTACTATGCACTTACATTGATTTTCAAGCGCGTGATTATAAACGAGTCAGGCACTATAATCCATTGTAAATCATTGCTTTTTGTGGATGATAACCGCGCATTTGGCGACTATTAGTCGTATATACGTCTGTTTCGTCAATAAATATCGCTTCAATAGCCTGGCCAAATAAACGGGCAGTTTTAAATGCCAGCGTCAAACTTGGATCATATTTACCTTTTTCAATAGCGACGATGGTTTGCCTAGACACATCTAAACGCTGAGCGAGGTCTGCTTGGGTCCAATCTCGCTCCGCCCGTAATACTTTTAATCGATTTTTCATGATTGAATGCTCAATAAATGCTTAAAGATTTACGAATATTTTCGATGGGCCAGTAACATACCGATCCCATAAGTCACCCCCATTACAAACAAAATATTTGACGGGTTCGGAGCAATATCAATTAACCTAACGCCTTCTAATAAGCCATAAATTGCACCAAACACCATGCTACAACCCAATGATAATGCCATTGCTTCTAGGTGAATGCGTTGTTGTAGTTCATCTAATCCCTCGAGATGCTGTTTATTTGCCATGATCATTTTATAGCCCATGAACAAGTTGACCCAAATTAGCACGATGGTAATCACTTTATGATAATCCCATAAAAAAGTAGGTCCAAATGCGACTAACGCTAATGAAGCTAACCATAGACCAGTCCATAAGGCGAGTTGTTTGGTGTTGTGTGAGGTGCGACTTTCTAATGATGATGAATCTTTCATAGGTATACTCTCTTTGTCATTAAGTAAAACAAGCTTTACTTTTCATGATAATAGTGAGTCACTCACGATAAGTCAAGTTAACTTTACTTATTGTTTAACATTGCATACTTTTAATGTGTTTAAGTGCTTTTGAAATGCCGAGGACGCAGCCCTAAAATACCTAAGAAAATAATATAAACCACCACTGCAGACACTAACCAACCGATGACGTAAAAGACTCGTTGAACAAACACCAGCCCTTCCCAATTCACGCTTCGCTGTAACAGCATTACAATACCAGCCATCAATAACGCACTAACGAGCATTCTTACAATGCGCCATAAAATAGTAGTATCAAATTGGTACACACCAGCTTTGACTAGGCCTCGATATAACAACATTGCATTCAGCGTTGCAGATAGACTCGTTGCAATAGCGAGTCCAACATAGCCAAACGGGATCGCAAATATGATGTTAAACCCCATATTCGCAATCATCGCGATAATACCTATTTTGACGGGTGTTTTCGTATCTTGACGGGCGTAATAACCTGGCGCAAAGATTTTAATTAACATAAAACTGACCAAACCAGCTGCATAGGCTAGCAAACTAGCACCTGCCATCGATACATCCTGACTAGTAAATGCACCGCGCTCAAATATCACGGATAAAATAGGCTCAGCCAATACCATCAATCCTAAACAAGATGGAATACCTAACACACACACCATCGTCAACGCCCAGTTCATATTTTGTTGAAATTTTGTGCTGTCTTGAGCCACATGATCTCTTGAGAGTGCTGGTAATATAACAGTCGCAATGGCAATGCCAAATAACCCCAAAGGAAACTCTAATAATCGGTCAGAGTAATATAGCCAACTGACAGAACCGGTCATCAAAAAACTGGCTATCAATGTATCAAACAGTAAATTTATTTGACTGACCGACACCCCAAATAATGCGGGGATCATCAAGGTGCGGACTTTTTTGACATTTGGATCAGACCAGCCCCAACGCGGCCTCACTAACACGCCCGCCCGATATAAAAACGGTAATTGAAAAGATAATTGGACTACCCCACCAATAAAAACACCCCATGCAAGCGCAAACGCAGGTGTCGAAAACTGATCATGCATTCCCCATGCACACCCAATAATGGCCACATTCAACAACACCGGGGTAAATGCTGCTACCGCAAAGCGATTCATGGTATTGAGAATAGCGCCGGATAGGCCCGTGAGCGTAATAAAAAACAAATAGGGAAAAGTAATTTTGAGCATAGTGCTGGCTAGTTCAAACTTATTCCCTTCTACAGTACCGTCAAGATAGGCTATAAACCAACCGGTACCAAACAAAGCAGCAATAACGGGCGAGGCAATCACGCCAAATAAAGCGGTACAAAAAACAATGAGGCCTAAGGTACCAGAAATACGTGATATGAAAGCCAAGTTCGCTGCTTTATCACCCTGGGCTTGAACTTCTGATAACACAGGGACAAATGCTGGGCAAAAG
>NZ_DS989816.1:7162-9256 GCF_000155775.1 Glaciecola sp. HTCC2999 | reverse complement strand
CGTCGATAAATACAGGTAAAATTGGAGCATGGTGTTGTTTCGCATGCGAAGAAAGCCACTACGCCATTGTGGATCACGGATCCCTTGAGGGTGTAAACGAGACACCTCTCCAGCGGGAAATATGATCAATACCCCTTCATTTTTTAAATGTGAATGAACAGCCTGCATATCTTTTCGACAAGTATTTCCATGC
The DNA here is from genome assembly GCF_000155775.1 of Glaciecola sp. HTCC2999. GTDB lineage: Bacteria > Pseudomonadota > Gammaproteobacteria > Enterobacterales > Alteromonadaceae > Opacimonas. The sequence continues at coordinate 9,063 of NZ_DS989816.1, read as the reverse complement.
ATATTGTCAACGGGTAATAACAAGTCATGTAGCGCATTAACGCTCATTAGCATTTGATTAGCCATTACTTTCACATCAGGACGCACATTATGAATCATTTTGAGCAATGCTAATCCATCAAGAGAGCCAATGGGATGATTGGCAATAATCACTGCTTTACCTATAGATGGGATATGTTGTTTTTCAGTTTCCCGAACAGAATAAGTAACATTAAAATAATCCAATACTTGTTCTACAAAATCAATTCCAGTTAAATGTGGATATGTTTTTACAAATGCGCATATGTCAGATTCATGTAACAGGTGGCGCAATAAAAATATGAGTGGTTTTGCAATAGTGGGATTATTGGCAAGTTTTGGATAGTGTTGATGGATGACATCTGAGACAGAAAACATAATTAAATCACACAGTATATATATGATTCTAAAATAACTTTGAATTATGACAAAGAGATGAAGCAGAGTTGTCATTAGTGTGACAACTCCGTTTCATATTTATGATGTTAACTCAATCAGCAGCTGGTGCTGGACGAGGATCAAAATTTGTATTTGCCATATAAGCGGTGACTAATGCCCAAATGGTTTGGTTTTGACGGATGTCATCCATATCAATTTTATCTAATGTATCGTTCGGGGTATGATGATAGTCAAAATAGTAAGTACCATCTTGCTTAAGCGCTAACACCGGGACGCCATATTTTGGCATCATGGAGACATCAGGACCGCCGTTAGTGGTGTTATTTCCCAAAGCTACACCCAATGTCAACAAAGCGTTATAAAGCTCACTAGCCTCATCTCTAACGTTATCTGCAAACCGGGTATCCATTCGATATATTGGTCCTGCACCAAAGTCAGACTCTGCAGCGACAATAATGCTATCTAACGTGTCCTTATTCGCACGTACATATTCATAGGCACCGATTAAACCTATCTCTTCTGCAGCGAATAACACTACTCGTATAGTGCGCTTCGGTTGACCGATCACATCTTTGATATGTTTTGCAGCGGCCATCACAATACCCACACCAGCACCATCGTCTAATGCGCCTGTCCCTTCATCCCAAGAATCCAAGTGTGCAGAGATCAGCACGACTTCTTCTGGCGATTCGGTACCTGTAAACTCACCAATCACATTATATGACGTCTGCCACCCTGCATCTTTAGCTTGCATATTGACAGACAGAGTGACTTTATCGGTTTTCTGGATCATTGCTTCTAATGTGTCTGCATCAGCAGTAGATATCGCCCCTGCTGGGATTTTTTCCACAGAATCATCGTAGCGCATCACACCGGTATGAGCAAAACGCGAGTTATCTGTTCCGACAGAACGTATGATCACGGCTTGAGCACCTTGTTTAGCAGCTTCTACTGCGCCGCGAACACGATTTGGTACTACTTTACCGTAAAAACGGCCTGCTTTATCTCGTTGCATACGTGTATTTAAGAAGACAATTTTGCCTTCAATATCGCTTTGATTAGCCGCTTGTAATTCTGCAATTGAGCCAAACATGGCGACGTCCGCTGTTAAACCGCTTTCAGGCGTAGCGATACTTCCACCTAGTGCGGTGATGACTAAGCTTTGTGGAAAGGGGGCGACAATCTTTGCATCAGCAAATCCTCGCTCCCAATTACGTACGCGAACCGGCTCTTTATAAATCTTGTCAAACCCCAATTCTGCGAACTTGGTTTCGGCCCATGCAACAGCACGTTTATCGCCTTTTGAACCCGCTATGCGTGGACCGACTTCTACCGTCAGCGATTTGACAATTTCATACGCTAAATCACTTTGGCTACTGGTATTAATCAAAGAAGAGTAAGTATCGTCTTTCGTGGGAGAGAGAGGAGCTTCCTGATTAGATGGTGTTGTGTTTTGGCAACCTAGTAGGGTAACGAATAAGACAC
>NZ_DS989816.1:3430-6026 GCF_000155775.1 Glaciecola sp. HTCC2999 | reverse complement strand
TAAGCATTATTTGGGTGATCTATTTGAGGGCCCAATGACTTCACACTCAAACAAGGTAAACAAGGCTTCTTATATATTTTAGTGTTTTCTAGTGTCATTGCTGTTTTTTACACTGTGCTAATGATAGTTACTCAACATCAGTAGTTTATTTCTGATTATTTATTAACGAGCAATAAAAAAGGCGTATCTCATATGAGTCACGCCTTTTTATTTTTTAACCGTACCTAAATAGACAGTGGTAAGTGCTTTTCTATTATTTAGTTAAGTAAACAATCTCAGCGTCGGCTGTCAATGCATCTACAAATGCTTGATAGCTGTTTTGAGCACGCTGGCCTGTCATACGATTACGTAACTGTTCACCTAACTCAGTATCAGGCGTAGTTACGTCATTGACGGCGACTAACTCAACCATTGCAACATCACCAGATGGAAGCGTCACAGCAGCTTGAGCGTTACTTTGGGATAGTGTGAAAAGCACCTCTACTGCAGCAGAGTCAATACCTTCTAAGCCCTCTCTCGGCACACTAGATAATTCAGTCAGTGCTAGTCCTTGCTGACTTAATAAGTTAGCTTGTTCTTCACTTGATGCAGCAATCACTTGGTTCACATAAGCCAGTGCAGCCTCTTGAGATTTTTGAGTCGTCAAAGCCGTTACCACTTGTTCTTTTACTTCCTCAAGACTACGTGTACGCTGCGGTTCGTATTGTGCTATTCGCATTACCAATACATGCTCATCGTTTAGCTCAATCACATCAGAGTTCATGTTTTCTTCAATAAATTCAGCAGAAAATGCGTTCGCTAATACTGCACTATTATTTAATGCTGGCGGAACGTTACTTGCTGAAAATAATGGCGTTTTGACAATGGCTTTATCAACAGCTGAAGCAACATCCTCTAAGGTATCAGGCACTTCAAACGCTAGTTCAGCCATGGTTTGTTGCTGAACAAAAAATGCTTCTGTCGCTATTTCCAGCTTGACCGCTTCAGCGATCTCATCTTTTACATCGACAAAAGGAGTCACCTCTGCCGGAGTAAAATCCGTTAATGTAATTAAATGAAAACCAAAATCAGTGGCTACAATATCTGAAACATCGCCAACATTTTCTAGTGCTAAAACAGCCTCATCAAAAGCAGGATCTAAATCACCAATAGTAATAAACTCTAAATCACCACCATTTTCAGCACTAAATGTATCATCAGAATATGTTTTTGCTAGTTCTGCAAAATCTTCACCCGCATTAAGCTTAGCTTGCACTTCTGCGATTTTTGCTTCAGCAGCTGCGGTATCGTCACCTGATTCAATCAAAATATGCGATACACGACGTTGTGCTTCTGTGCGATAGTTTGCAATATTAAACTGATAATACTCTTCAATTTGCGCATCAGTGGCATTAACGCCATCCATTAAATCAGACACCTTCAATTCAACGTATTCGATACTCACTTGCTCTTGAGTATCATATGTATCAATGTTCGTTTGGTAATAATTAGTGATATCTAGATCAGATAATTCAATAGTGTCTGCAAAGTTAGCTGTTGGGATCGTTGCGTATTTTACATCGCGCGTTTGACGACCTAAATTTAACTGTGTAATGACTTCATTTGGGACAACAAAATCGGTCGCAAGTAGTGCACGTGACAATTGTTCTTTTGTCATTGTGTTACGCATATAATTTCTAAAATCATCAACTTGGAAACCTGCTTGGCGTAATACTGCCAAATAACGATCATTGTTAAATACACCGCCTACTTGAAACTCCGGCATACTTAATATGGTATCTTTAATTTGTGTGTCCGATACTCGTAAACCTAACGCTTGTGCCTTTTGTTCAACAAGTTTATCTGCCACTAGGCGCTCAAGGATCCCTTGACGAAAATTAGCTAAGTACTCTGGATTAGCAAACAAACTACTGATCCCTTCACCAAATTGTGATTCTAGACGTGCGCGTTCATTTTGATACGCTTGATCAAGTGCACGAGCTGAAATATCTTCGCCATTCACTTTTGCTGCGGCTGTATCTACAGGCGAAGCTAAGTAACTGCCAACACCAGCAAATACGAAACTTAATACAATTAACGCTACGATAATCATAGCCCAAGGACCTTGTAGTCCTTCTCTCATTCTCTCTAACATAAGTTCTGCCAACTCCGTGAGGATGTTATTGTTAAAATTTTAGCGTTGCATGATAAACGAATATGCACATTATCGCCACTGATTACGTGGTGTTTAGACAATAAAAAAGGCTCTAAAAAGAGCCTTTTTCAAGATGAAGTCGTTTGTATTAGTTACAAGCGTCTTTAAGTGCTTTACCAGCTTTGAAAGCAGGTACTTTAGCAGCTGCGATCTGAATTTCTGCACCAGTCTGTGGGTTACGACCTGTACGAGCTGCACGCTCACGTACTTGGAAAGTACCAAAACCAACTAGTTGTACTGTACCATCAGCTTTTAGTTCTGCAGTCACTGCTTCAATGAATGCGTCTAACGCACGACCAGCTTCAACTTTTTTAATATCTGCTGCATCAGCAATTTTTTCGATTAGTTCAGATTTGTTCACGTAAGATCCCCTACATTTATTTTATGAAATTATAAATTTGT
>NZ_DS989816.1:0-1594 GCF_000155775.1 Glaciecola sp. HTCC2999 | reverse complement strand
ACGCTTGTTCCATGGCACTTTGGTTAGCCATTCAATATAGCTTCGCACTACAGTCGCCTCTGCAGACATCGGTGACATCATCTTCAATTTCTGTAATTCCGCTTTTGCTTTATCTAAGGCTTCTGCTGGCATTTTGGCATCAGTGATTTTTTGATTGAGTGCCTCAAATTCATCCGGCGCATCATCAAGCTCACCTAGTTCTTTTTGAATCGCCTTCATTTGTTCGTTTAAATAATACTCTCGCTGAGATTTTTCCATCTGCTTTTTCACACGAGTGCGGATTTTCTTTTCTACTTGAAGCAGGTCAATCTCACCTTCCATCAGTGCCATTAAATACTCTAAACGCTCTTCTACTTTATGCATTTCTAGTACTTTTTGTTTTTCAGACAATTTAAGCGGCATATGGGCCGCCATCGTATCTGCTAACCGGGCAACTTCCTCAATACCTGTTAATGAGGTCAGTACTTCAGGAGGGATCTTCTTGTTTAGTTTAACGTAACCTTCAAACTGTGAAATTGCAGAACGAGATAGTACTTCTTGATCGGATTCTTCTACTGGTTCATCAGGCATCGGTAGAATGCGTCCTTTAAAGAATGGCTCATGTTGATAATATTCTTGAATATCACCACGTACAGACCCTTCCACTAATACCTTTACCGTACCATCAGGCAGCTTTAACAATTGTAAAATAGTCGCTATGGTACCTGTGGTATAAATATCATCCGTCGTTGGCTCATCAACGCCAGCATCTTTTTGAGCGACTAGAAAAATTTGTTTATTGTTTTCCATTGCCACTTCAAGACACTGGATCGATTTTTCACGACCTACAAACAATGGGATTACCATATGTGGGTAGACCACTACATCTCTTAACGCAAGGATTGGCATATCCATTTGATCATGCTCAACTGTCATTATTGCTCTCTTTTTAAAACATCTATGGTATTAATATGTGGTAAGGATTAGAAAGTTCAATGTCAAAGTGAAAATAACTATACTTTCATCCATAAAAAAGGCCTGATAACAGGCCTTTTAACATTCTTTTATTCTGCACCAGCAGCTTGATCGCCACTGTCATAAATCAAGATAGGTTGTGACTCGCCTTGAATGACGGTCTCATCAACGACAACTTTACTGACGTTTTCTGTAGAAGGAAGTTGATACATTGTTTCTAGTAAAACAGCTTCAACAATAGAACGTAAGCCTCGCGCCCCAGTCTTTCTTTCCATTGCTTTTTTGGCAATCGCAGTTAAAGCGTCTTCACGAAATTCTAACTGTGTATCTTCTAAGGCAAATAATGCACCGTATTGTTTCGTAATCGCATTTTTAGGTTGGGTCAAAATCTGAATGAGTGCCTCTTCATTTAACTCTTCCAAGCTTGTCACTACCGGTAATCGACCAATGAATTCAGGAATTAAGCCGTAACGAACGAGATCTTCCGGTTCAACCGCTTTAAATAACTCTCCCACTGCTTTGGTATTAGACACATCTTTTACTTGCGCACCAAAACCAATACCTGCGCCTTTTTGGGAACGTTGCTCAATGACTTTATCTAGACCAGCAAAAGCACCACCACAAATAAATAAAATCTAGA
>NZ_DS989817.1:1448-13880 GCF_000155775.1 Glaciecola sp. HTCC2999 | reverse complement strand
GTGAGTCACGTGTCCAGGTGTGTCGATTATATTGATGCGATGTTGTTCAAATTGTTGCTGCATCCCCTGCCAAAAGCAGGTGGTTGCAGCAGAAGTGATCGTAATGCCTCGCTCCTGTTCTTGTTCCATCCAGTCCATAGTGGCAGCGCCATCATGTACCTCACCAATTTTGTGAGATAAACCGGTGTAAAACAAAACACGTTCAGTAGTGGTAGTTTTGCCGGCATCTACGTGCGCGACAATACCAATGTTCCGATAGCGTTGAATAGGAGTCTTACGAGCCATACGATCCTCAGATTACCAACGGTAGTGCGCGAACGCTTTGTTGGCTTCAGCCATACGGTGAACGTCTTCACGTTTCTTAACCGCAGAACCTTTGTTTTCAGATGCATCTAACATCTCAGCAGCTAGGCGTTGAGCCATAGACTTCTCGCCACGTTTACGCGATGCTTCTACTAACCAACGCATACCTAGTGCATTACGACGAACTGGACGAACTTCAACAGGTACTTGGTACGTTGAACCACCAACACGACGAGACTTAACTTCGACAGTTGGGCGGATGTTCTCTAGTGCATCTTCAAATACGTCTAGGTGTGGTTTGCTAGTTTTTTCAGCAACAATGTCAAGCGCGCCATAAACGATCTTTTCAGCTGTTGATTTTTTGCCGTCGAGCATTACGACATTCATGAATTTAGCAAGTAGTTCTGATTTGAACTTAGGATCTGGTAGGATTTTTCGTTGTCCTACGACTCTTCTTCTTGGCATTTTAATTTCTCCGTAGAAATTTCAGGATATTCCCCAAAACTTATAATTAATAGTTTGGCCTTACTAACGGAGAACCGTTAAGACTTTGGCCTTTTCGCACCGTACTTAGAACGGGCTTGACGACGATCGTTTACGCCAGCGCAATCTAATGTACCGCGAACTGTGTGATAACGAACACCTGGTAAATCTTTAACACGACCACCACGGATTAATACCACGCTGTGCTCTTGTAAGTTGTGACCTTCACCACCGATATATGAAGATACTTCATAACCGTTGGTTAAACGAACACGACAAACTTTACGTAATGCTGAGTTCGGTTTCTTTGGCGTAGTTGTATATACACGTGTACATACACCACGACGTTGTGGGCAAGCTTCTAATGCAGCGACGTTTGATTTCTCAACCGGCTTCTTACGAGGCTTACGCACTAACTGGTTAACTGTTGCCATTAACTAGCTCCTAGTGTGTAAAATTAATAAAGTTGATACACCATGTATCAACTAGGTTACAAGTTTATGAAATTGCTCTATTCCATAAAACAAAAAACCGCGACCTAAGGGATTAACCTAAATTCGGGTCGCGGAATATTAAAGATCAAACGCTCAAATGTCAAGCGCTCGACCTTAATGACAATCGATTACTCTTCGTCGCCAGTAGGCATATCAAGAGTAGCATTCAATGCTTCTGTCAATGCCAGCTGTGCTTCGTCAGCAGAAACCGATAAATCTTCTTCAGTGAGCTGTGCTGCTTTACGAGCGGCACGCTTCTCATGATACGCAAAACCAGTACCGGCAGGGATTAAGCGTCCAACAATTACGTTCTCTTTCAAGCCACGTAAATCATCTTCTTTACCCTGTACCGCTGCTTCTGTTAGTACACGTGTCGTTTCTTGGAACGATGCTGCTGAGATAAATGACTCAGTAGAAAGTGATGCTTTAGTGATACCCAATAATTGGATTTCATATTTCGCACCCACTTTGCCAGCGGCTTCCAGTTCACGGTTCGCAATTTTAACTTGTGATACTTCTAGCTGCTCACCTTCTAAGAACTGTGAATCACCTGCATCGGTAATCATACACTTACGCAACATCTGACGAATAACAACTTCGATGTGCTTATCGTTAATTTTTACACCTTGTAGGCGGTAAACTTCTTGAACTTCGTTCACAATATAATTAGACACGGCACTTACGCCACGCAGACGTAAAATATCATGTGGTGATTCAGGACCATCGGCAATAACTTCACCCTTTGCAACTGTTTCACCTTCAAATACGTTAAGTTGACGCCATTTAGGAATCATCTCTTCGTAGTGATCACCCTCTGGTGGTGTGATCGTTAGACGTTTCTTACCTTTAGTCTCTTTACCAAAACCAATCATACCTGACACTTCTGCAAGGATAGCTGGCTCTTTTGGCTTACGTGCTTCGAACAAGTCAGCAACACGTGGTAGACCACCGGTAATATCACGAGTTTTTGAACCTTCCTGAGGAATACGTGCTAATACATCACCTTCTACTGCATCCATGCCGTTAGTGGCAACGATGGTAGTAAAGCTTGGTAAACGAATTTCCTGCAGTGAATTTTCACCCGCTTCTAAGATTAACTTAGGCTCTTTTGCATTGGCTTTAGATAAATCTTTTACCACGATACGCGATAGACCTGTTAAGTCATCTGTTTGTGTTTCTGTATTGGTGTCATCAACATCCGCAAAGGTAATCTTCGCAGGACGCTCTGTGATGATTGGGTGACTATGCGGGTCCCAGTTAGCGACGATATCGCCACCAGATACAGCTGCACCATCATCAACGCTTAATATTGCACCATAAGGCACTTTGTAACGCTCTTTCTCACGACCTTGTTCATCAATCACTGTTAACTCGGTTGAACGAGAAACAATCACTAACTTACCTTCTTGGTTACGTACAGATTTCGCATTATGCAGTTTCAATGAGCCGTTCGTTTTGACCGCTACGCTGTTTTCTGCAGATGCTCTTGATGCTGCACCACCGATGTGGAATGTACGCATTGTTAACTGTGTACCTGGTTCACCGATAGACTGTGCGGCGATTACACCGACAGACTCACCGCGTCCAACCATGTGGCCACGCGCAAGGTCACGACCATAACAATTAGCACAAACACCGTGATCGTTATCACACGTGATAACTGAACGAACAATGATTTGGTCAACAGAATTCGCTTCTAGCATATCTACTAGTGCTTCATCGAGTAATACATTACGTTCAACTAAAATTTCATCTTCAGTACCAGGCTTGATTACGTCTTGTGCTACCACACGACCTAATACACGCTCACGTAAAGGCTCAACAACATCACCACCTTCGATTAGTGGCGTCATAACGACACCTTCTAATGTGCCACAATCGTCATTGGTAATGACCAAATCTTGTGCCACATCAACTAAACGACGAGTTAAGTAACCTGAGTTAGCTGTTTTCAATGCAGTATCGGCAAGACCTTTACGCGCACCGTGAGTAGAGATGAAGTATTGTAATACGTTTAGACCTTCACGGAAGTTAGCCGTGATAGGAGTTTCGATGATTGAACCATCTGGTTTAGCCATCAGACCACGCATACCTGCTAACTGACGAATCTGAGCCGCACTACCACGAGCACCAGAGTCAGCCATCATATAAACAGAGTTGAATGAACTTTGCTGTTCTTCTTCACCTTGAGCATTGATAACGGTTTCTTTTTCAAGATTCTCCATCATCGCTTTAGCTACTTTTTCGTTTGCTGTTGACCAGATATCGATAACTTTATTGTAACGCTCACCGGCAGTAACAAGACCAGATTGGAACTGTTCTTGGATTTCAACAACTTCAGCTTCCGCATCGTCGATGATATCTTTTTTCGCATCCGGGATAACCATATCATCAATACCAACAGACGCACCCGCAATCATCGCGTAATGGAATCCGGTATACATGATTTGGTCAGCGACAATCACGGTATCTTTCAAACCCAGTGTACGGTAAGACACGTTTAACAAATTCGAAATTTGTTTTTTCTTCATTGGTTGGTTAATCACTTCAAAATCTAGACCCTTAGGTAAGATTAAAGAAAGGATAGAACGCCCAACGGTGGTGTCTTTAATACTGGTTTTTTCAATTTTCTCACCCGCTTCGTTCACTTCATATTCAGTGATACGTACTTTAACGCGTGCATGCAATTCCGCCTGATCGGTACGGTATGCTTTTTCGGCTTCGTGTGGTGAAGTGAAGATCATACCTTCGCCTTTACCATTGACACGGTCACGTGTTAAGTAATACAAGCCTAATACAACATCCTGTGAAGGAACGATGATAGGCTCACCATTTGCAGGTGATAAGATGTTATTGGTCGACATCATTAACGCACGTGCTTCTAACTGTGCTTCAATAGTTAATGGGACGTGGACCGCCATTTGGTCACCATCGAAGTCAGCATTATATGCCGCACATACTAATGGGTGTAATTGAATGGCTTTACCTTCAATTAGGGTCGGTTCAAATGCTTGAATACCTAGTCTGTGAAGTGTCGGTGCACGGTTAAGTAGCACTGGGTGTTCACGGATAACATCATCCAATACATCCCATACTTCCGGTGCTTCACGTTCAACTAATTTTTTAGCTGCTTTAATCGTTGTCGCTAAACCACGGCCTTCTAATTTGCCATAGATAAATGGCTTGAATAACTCAAGTGCCATCTTCTTCGGTAAACCACACTGATGTAAACGAAGTGTCGGACCAACGGTGATAACAGAACGTCCTGAATAGTCAACACGCTTACCAAGTAAGTTTTGACGGAAACGACCTTGCTTACCTTTAATCATATCAGCAAGTGATTTCAGTGGACGCTTGTTTGAACCTGTGATTGCACGACCGCGACGACCATTATCAAGTAACGCATCAACTGCTTCTTGAAGCATACGCTTTTCGTTACGTACAATAATATCTGGTGCAGCTAGATCTAATAAACGCTTCAAACGGTTATTACGGTTAATTACACGACGATATAAATCGTTCAAATCAGAGGTCGCAAAACGACCGCCATCTAGTGGTACTAATGGACGTAAATCAGGCGGCAACACTGGTAAGACTGTCATGATCATCCACTCTGGTTTGTTGCCAGATAATTGGAATGATTCTAATAACTTCAAACGCTTAGTAATTTTCTTACGTTTAGTTTCTGAATTAATTGAAGGTAATTCTTCACGCATTTCAGAAACGTCTTGGTCAACGTCTAATACTTTTAATAGGTCAAAGATAGCCTCTGCACCCATTTTCGCTTCAAATTCATCACCGTGCTCTTCTAACGAATCAAGATATTCTTCTTCCGTTAATAGTTGACGACGTTCTAGTGTCGTTAAACCAGGCTCAGTTACAACATATGATTCGAAGTAAAGTACACGTTCTATATCACGTAATGTCATATCTAACATTAAGCCGATACGAGACGGTAATGACTTAAGGAACCAAATGTGAGCAACTGGCGATGCTAATTCAATGTGACCCATGCGCTCACGACGCACTTTCGCCAATGTGACTTCAACACCACATTTTTCACAAATTACACCACGGTGCTTGAGACGTTTATATTTACCACATAAACACTCATAATCTTTAACTGGACCAAAGATACGGGCACAGAACAGACCATCACGTTCAGGTTTGAACGTACGGTAGTTGATGGTTTCTGGCTTTTTAACTTCACCATAAGACCAAGAACGAACCATATCTGGTGCCGCTAAACCGATACGAATATTATCGAACTCTTCGGTTTTATTTTGTTGCTTTAGAAACTTTAATAAGTCTTTCACGTTTTTCTCCCTACGGAGTGGGTCTTATGACCCGACAACCAAGCCGTTATCGGGTCAACCTAACTAACACTTACAACGATAAATCGTTGTGCTTACTCGTTTTCTTCTAACTCAATGTTAATACCAAGAGAACGGATTTCTTTCAACAATACGTTGAATGACTCAGGCATGCCTGGCTCCATTCTGTGGTCACCGTCGACGATGTTCTTATACATCTTCGTACGACCATTAACATCATCAGATTTAACGGTTAGCATTTCTTGTAGCGTATATGCTGCACCATATGCTTCTAGTGCCCATACTTCCATCTCACCGAAGCGCTGACCACCAAACTGAGCTTTACCACCCAATGGTTGTTGCGTAACAAGAGAGTAAGAGCCAGTAGAACGTGCGTGCATCTTATCATCCACTAAGTGGTTGAGTTTGAGCATGTACATATAACCTACTGTGACTGGACGTTCGAATGCACGACCCGTACGGCCATCAAATAATGTAATTTGACCGCTTTCTGGGATATCAGCTAGCTTCAACATTTCTTTGATTTCTGCTTCTGTCGCACCATCAAATACTGGTGTGGCTACTGGTACACCTTTACGTAAATTTTCTGCAAGACGTCTGATTTCATGATCAGTAAAGCTATCAATATCAACTTCTTGGCGACTTGTTCCAAGGTTATACACCTCGTTCAAGAAACTACGAAGTTTGGTGACTTCTTCTTGCTCTTTGATCATACGGTCAATCTTCACACCTAAACCATGAGCTGCCATGCCTAAGTGAGTTTCAAGAATCTGACCGATGTTCATACGAGATGGTACACCTAGTGGGTTAAGTACGATGTCGACCGGCGTACCGTTTTCATCGTATGGCATATCTTCCACTGGTTGGATAGTCGAGATAACACCTTTGTTACCGTGACGGCCAGCCATTTTATCACCAGGTTGAATGTGACGTTTAACAGCTAAGTACACTTTGACAATTTTTAGTACGCCAGGTTGTAAATCATCACCTTGGATAATCTTTTGACGTTTAACTTCTAATTTCTTATCAAAGGTCGCTCGTACTTCAGCATGCTGTTCAATAATTTGTTCAAAATCAGCTGCTGCATCGTCGTCTTTAATAGCAATGTCAAACCAACTCTCACGGGCAGAGTCGTTTAATTTATCTTCAGAAACACCATTGTTAATTAACAAGTTACGTGCACGAGCAAAGATGCCATCTTCTAAGATAGCGAGCTCATCAGATAAGTCTTTTTTGACTTCACGTAATTGCATTTCTTCGATTTCTTTCGCGCGGGCATCTTTCTCAACACCGTCACGGGTAAAGACCTGAACGTCAATAACCGTTCCACGTACACTGTTAGGTACACGTAAAGATGTATCTTTAACATCAGATGCTTTCTCACCAAAGATAGCTCTTAATAATTTTTCTTCTGGCGTTAATTGTGTTTCACCTTTAGGGGTTACTTTACCCACTAAGATATCACCACCTTTAACTTCAGCACCGATATAAACAACACCAGATTCATCTAATTTACCTAATGCAGATTCACCTACATTTGGAATATCAGCAGATATTTCTTCAGGACCAAGCTTAGTATCACGAGCGACACAACTTAATTCTTGAATATGGATAGTGGTAAATCGGTCTTCTTCAGCTACACGCTCAGAAATAAGGATTGAATCCTCAAAGTTGTAACCATTCCAAGGCATGAATGCGATACGCATGTTTTGGCCAAGCGCCAAATCACCAAGGTCAGTTGAAGGACCATCAGCTAAAACGTCACCAGTAACAATCGGGTCGCCAACATTACACGTCGGCTTCTGATTGATACACGTATTTTGGTTTGAACGTGTATATTTAGTGAGGTTATAAATATCGATGCCAGCTTCACCTGCAGTCATTTCTGCTTCGTTTACTTTTACAACGATACGTGATGCATCGACATAATCAACCACACCACCGCGTTTTGCAACGACAGTAACACCTGAGTCAACCGCTACAGTGCGCTCCATACCAGTACCTACTAATGGCTTATCTGCCTTTAACGTTGGTACTGCTTGACGTTGCATGTTGGCACCCATTAGTGCACGGTTAGCATCATCGTGTTCTAGGAACGGAATAATCGATGCTGCGACAGATACGATCTGTTGCGACGATACATCCATATATTTAATGTCTGATTTTTGCATTAACGTGGTTTCACCGCGGTAACGACAAGGGATCAATTCATCAACTAACTGCTGAGCAGCGTCAATTTCTACGTTTGCCTGAGCAATCGCAAATTGGCCTTCTTCAATCGCAGATAAGAAATCAATTTCTTCTGTCACTACACCATCGACTACACGACGATATGGGGTTTCTAAGAAACCATAATCGTTAGTACGTGCAAAAGACGATAATGAGTTAATCAAACCGATATTTGGACCTTCTGGCGTTTCGATAGGACATACACGACCATAGTGTGTTGGGTGTACATCTCGTACTTCGAAACCGGCACGTTCACGGGTCAAACCACCTGGACCTAGTGCTGAAATACGACGCTTATGCGTTACTTCAGACAACGGGTTGTTTTGATCCATAAACTGAGATAACTGACTTGAACCAAAGAATTCTTTAACGGCTGCCGAAATTGGCTTAGCGTTAATCAGATCCTGAGGCATGATGTTATCTAGATCACCTAAACTTAAACGTTCTTTAACAGCACGTTCAACACGCACAAGACCAACACGGAATTGGTTTTCTGCCATTTCGCCAACACTACGGATACGACGGTTACCTAAGTGGTCGATATCATCGACATCATCTTTACCGTCTCGAATAGTGATTAACTGCTGCATTACCGCAACGATATCTTCTTTACTTAAGATACCTGGACCAGTGATCTCGTCACGGCCAAGACGTTTGTTGAACTTCATTCGACCAACAGTCGATAGATCATAACGTTCTTCAGAGAAGAATAAATTGTCGAATAAGGTTTCGGCCGCATCTTTTGTCGGCGGCTCACCTGGACGCATCATTCTATAAATTTCAACTAATGCTTCTAAACGGTCATTAGTAGAATCAACACGTAATGTATCTGATATGTACGAACCATGGTCAATTTCATTGATATATAAAGTATCAAATGAATTGATGCCTGCTTCTTTTAGTTTTTCAACTAAATCGACAGTTAATTCGTCATTGGCATTTGCCACAACTTCACCGGTATTCTCATCGATAATGTTATTACTCACAACACGACCAATAATGTACTCAGGTGGTACTTCAAGTTCAGTAATCTTAGCTTTCTCAAGAGAACGAGTATGACGCGCAGAAATACGACGACCATGCTCGACTAATACATTACCTTCTTTATCTAAAATATCGAACTGTGCAGTTTCACCGCGTAAGTGATCAGGCACAATTTCCATAAACGTTTTTTCTTCTTCGAAACGGATTTTTACCTTTTCGAAGAACATCTCTAGAATTTCTTCTGTCGAATATTCTAATGCACGTAAAATAATAGACGCTGGAAGTTTACGTCGTCTATCGATACGTACAAATAAATTATCTTTTGGATCGAATTCAAAGTCTAACCAAGAACCACGGTATGGGATAACGCGTGCGTTATACAACACTTTACCAGATGAGTGAGTTTTGCCTTTATCGTGATCGAAGAATACACCAGGTGAACGGTGTAACTGAGAAACGATAACACGCTCAGTACCATTGATTACAAAAGTACCATTATCAGTCATCAATGGGATTTCACCCATATATACTTCTTGTTCTTTAATATCTTTTACAGTGCCAGGCGCTGCTTCTTTATCAAACAATACTAATCGTAGTTTGACACGCAGTGGGGCTGAGTATGTGACGCTACGAATTTGACATTCGCGTACATCAAACATCGGCTCACCCAAACGGTAGCTGACATACTGTAGCTCTGAATTCCCAGAATAACTTTTGATCGGGAACACTGAACCGAACGCCGCTTCTAAGCCTGCATCGTTGCCGCCATTGACATCGATGAACTTTTTAAACGAGTCCAATTGAATTGATAAGAGGTATGGAATTTCCAATACCTGAGGGCGTTTGCCAAAATCCTTACGGATACGTTTTTTTTCGCTGTACGAGTAAACCATGGTTTCCTCAACTAGTGATTTTTGACCCGACCTGCTGCCATGAAAATAGCAACAAACTCCCAGTCCGCTTTGATTGTTTCCACCTATGTGACTTGAGTAAAAAGTCAGGTGTTGCGCGAATTATAGACTAAGATAAGCGGTTAGTAATTCTTAATTGTCTATAGCGCAAAAAAGCAGGTGACCAAAAAGCCACCTGCTTTTGCCATTTCTGGCATTAAGCAATTACAAGTAATTACTTAACTTCAACTTCAGCGCCGGCTTCAGTAAGAGCTGCTTTTAATTCTTCAGCTTCTTCTTTAGATACGCCTTCTTTGATAGCTTTAGGAGCAGATTCAACTACTTCTTTTGCTTCTTTAAGACCTAGGCCAGTTGCGCCACGTACTGCTTTGATAACTGCAACTTTGTTAGCGCCGAAACCAGTTAGTACTACGTCAAATTCAGTTTGCTCAGCTGCTGCTTCGCCGCCTGCTGCTGGACCAGCTGCAACAGCTACTGCTGCAGTTGCTTCAACACCGAATTTTTCTTCAGCTGCTTCGATTAGCTCAACCAGTTCCATAACTGGCATTTCAGCAATCGCGTTTAAAATATCATCTTTAGTTAGAGCCATTTCTCTAAACTCCTGGAGTTAATGTTAATATAAAATAGTTTGCCAAAAACGAAAAATTATTTTTCGTCTTTGATCGCCGCCAATACACGCACAAATTTGGTAGGTACTTCGTTGATTGTTTGAACGAATTTCCCAACCGGTGCTTTGAAGGTAGCAAGTAATTTCGCCAATGCTTCGTCGCGAGTCGGTAATGAAGCCACTGCATCCAATTTCTCAGGACCCAATAGACCGTTACCAATCGATAACGCTGTGACATTTAATTTTTTGTTTTCTTTAGCGAAGTCTTTAAAAAGACGTGCAGCACCACCTGGTGCATCGATAGAGAAACCATAAATTAAAGGCCCGGTTAAAGCACTTTCAATGTCAGCAAACTTACTGTCGGCTAAGCCACGCTTTGCTAATGTATTACGTATTACTTTTACGTATACACCTTGCTCACGAGCTTTAACACGAAGGTCAGTTAACTCACTTACTTCCATACCACGGTATTCTGCGACGGCAACGGATAGAGCTTGAGATGCAACTTCGGATACTTCCGCTACGATCTCTTTTTTTGCTGCTAAGCCTAGTGCCACTGCGTTCACCTTCTTTTTTAATCTGACTTTGTAAGTAAACTTACGCCATCAGGGTTCACAGATTGATAAATACAACATGTATTTACCGCTCTACGGTGTTCGATAACCCCAGAGAGTCTGAGTCCGTACCACCGTCTGCGTAGGCTGTTACATTAAGAATGTTGTTATTGTGATAGTTCTCTTACCTCTATCACCAACATTCACCTACGGTCTTGGACGGGAACTTAAAGTCATACACGTATGCACAATAAGCTCCAACCCATAACCTTTTACAAGAGACACATGAAATCAAACATCATGTGGGTTTGAAATTAAGCTTGTGTCAAAGAACCTTGGTCAAGTGCAACACCTGCGCCCATAGTCGTTGATAAGCTTACTTTCTTAATGTACGTACCTTTCGCTGAAGAAGGCTTTGCTTTCTTCAATGCTTCGATAAGTGCATTTAAATTTTCTTCGATATGTGCTGGCTCAAATGCAATCTTACCGATTGACGCATGAATGATACCATTCTTGTCATTACGGTATTGAACCTGACCAGATTTAGCATTTTTAACAGCCGTCGCTACGTCTGGAGTTACCGTACCCGTTTTAGGGTTAGGCATTAAACCACGTGGACCTAAGATTTGACCTAATTGACCAACAACGCGCATTGCATCTGGAGAAGCAACAACTACGTCAAAGTTCATTTCGCCTTTTTTAACTTGTTCAGCTAAGTCTTCCATACCTACGATGTCTGCACCAGCTTCTTTCGCTGCTTCTGCATTTGCACCTTGAGTAAATACTGCAACGCGTACATCTTTACCAGTACCGTTTGGTAGTACAGTTGCACCACGTACGTTTTGGTCAGATTTACGAGCATCTATGCCAAGGTTGATGGCAACATCAACACTTTCAGCAAACTTAGCTGTTGCTAATTCTTTTAATAAAGCAACCGCTTCATTGATTTCATATTCTTTGTTCGCGTCAACTTTTTCACGAATCGCTTTCATGCGCTTAGTTAGTTTAGCCATGTCATTAACCCTCTACGTTTAAGCCCATGCTACGAGCAGAGCCCGCGATGGTGTTTACAGCTGCATCAAGACTTGCAGCAGTTAAGTCTGGCTCTTTAGTTTTTGCGATCTCTTCTAACTGAGCGCGTGTCACGGTACCGACTTTCTCAGTATTTGGACGACCAGAACCACTCTTAATACCAGCAGCTTTTTTCAATAAGAAAGACGCAGGAGGAGTTTTTGTTACGAACGTGAAAGAACGATCTTCGTAAACTGTAATTTCTACAGGTACTGGAGCGCCTTTTTCAAGAGAATCCGTTTTTGCGTTGAACGCTTTACAGAATTCCATGATGTTTACACCGTGTTGACCTAGTGCAGGACCAACTGGTGGACTTGGGTTTGCAGCGCCAGCTGCAACTTGTAGCTTAATTAAGCCAGTGACTTTCTTCGCCATGTTTATATACTCTCAGTTTGTGGGTTGCGCGCCTATTAGGTATTGAGAATAACTAAATCAAAGGCTCCCCACGCAAATAAAGGACGC
>NZ_DS989817.1:0-1348 GCF_000155775.1 Glaciecola sp. HTCC2999 | reverse complement strand
GCTGAAGCAAGCGAAGAGTTGATGGATAAATATCTAGAAGGTGAAGAACTTACTGAAGCTGAAATCAAATCTGGATTAAGAACACGAACACTTAATAATGAAATCGTGTTGGCAACATGTGGATCAGCATTTAAAAATAAAGGCGTACAAGCAGTGCTTGACGCTGTTGTTGAGTACTTACCTTCCCCTGAAGAAGTAAAACCGATTACAGGGATACTTGATGACAAAGATGAAACGGAAGCAACTCGTCCAGCTAAAGACGATGCGCCTTTTTCTGCGTTAGCTTTCAAAATTGCGACAGACCCATTTGTCGGTACACTGACCTTTTTCCGTGTGTACTCAGGTGTCGTAAAGACCGGTGATACTGTGTATAACCCGGTGAAAGGAAAACGTGAGCGTTTTGGTCGTATCGTGCAAATGCATGCAAATGATCGTGAAGAAATTAAAGAAGTCCACGCCGGTGATATTGCAGCTGCGATAGGCTTGAAAGATGTGACAACCGGTGACACTTTATGCGACAGTAATGATAAAATTACTTTAGAGCGTATGGAATTTCCTGAGCCTGTCATTTCTATTGCGGTTGAGCCACGCTCTCAAGCCGACCAAGAGAAAATGGGTATTGCATTAGGTAAACTTGCCGCTGAAGACCCATCATTCCAAGTGAATACAGATGAAGAATCAGGACAAACCATCATTTCAGGCATGGGTGAACTACACTTAGATATCATTGTTGATCGTATGAAACGTGAATTCAGTGTTCAGTGTAATGTGGGTAAACCACAGGTTGCTTATCGTGAGACGATCCGTTCTACTGTTGAAGTAGAAGGTAAGTTTGTTCGTCAATCAGGTGGTAAAGGTCAGTTTGGCCATGCTTTACTGTCTTTGTTTCCAATTGAGTTCAAACTTTCCAGCACACTGGACTGGCCGTCGTTTTACAAGGTCTAGTCCGACCTAGACTCAGGGGTACCGAGCTCGAATTCTGGCGTAATAGCGAAGAGGCCCGCACCGATCGCCCTTCCCAACAGTTGCGCAGCCTGAATGGCGAATGGCGCCTGATGCGGTATTTTCTCCTTACGCATCTGTGCGGTATTTCACACCGCATATGGTGCACTCTCAGTACAATCTGCTCTGATGCCGCATAGTTAAGCCAGCCCCGACACCCGCCAACACCCGCTGACGCGCCCTGACGGGCTTGTCTGCTCCCGGCATCCGCTTACAGACAAGCTGTGACCGTCTCCGGGAGCTGCATGTGTCAGAGGTTTTCACCGTCATCACCGAAACGCGCGAGACGAAAGGGCCTCGTGATACGCCTATTTTTATAGGTTAATGTCATGATAATAATGGTTTC